>NZ_ML142856.1:156358-160625 GCF_004138495.1 Phytoactinopolyspora endophytica | reverse complement strand
CTCGACGAGGTCCGATCGCTCCCGAACGTCACCGTGGCGGGAGGTGTGAGGGCCGAGCGTCTCCTGATCGAGGACGGCGCCGTCGTCGGCGCGTGTCTCGAGGCGGGGGAGGACCACGTTCTCGTCCGGGCGAACCGCGTCGTGCTCGCCGCGGGCGCCTACCACTCGCCCGCGGTCCTGCTCCGATCCGGTGTCGGGCCGAAGGACGAGCTCTGCGCGCTCGGCATCGAGCCGGTCGTCGACCTGCCGGGCGTCGGCAAGCACCTGCTCGACCACGCGTGCGTGGCGCTCAATTACGTCGGCAGGCCCGGCCTCGTCAACGAGCTGCGCGCGCTGACGCACCATCCCGACGAGCAGACCGTCGGCCGCGCCCGCTCGTCGGTGTGCGACGACGGTCCGTACGACATCCACGTCTTCATGGTCGCCGGTGAGAACAGCGGGCACCCGGGACTCCCGCCGATCTCGCTGTACGGCGGGGCGATGAGGGCGGTCTCGGAGGGAGAGGTCACGCTATCGCGCGACCTGGACGTCGTCACGCCGGTCGTCGACCACCGGTACGGCACGGATCCCGCGGACCACGATCGTCTGGTCCTGTCGGAGGCGCTCGACCTGCTGCGGACGATGGCCGCCTTCGGCGAGCTCGCCGAGATCCTCGGCGACGAGGTGACCGACGGCAGGGATCCCCTAGACCGGATCGTGAGCTACTGCCACCCCGCGGGTACCTGCAAGATGGGCCGCGCCTCGGACGCATCCGCGGTCGTCGGAGGGGGCGGCCAGGTCCACGGCGTCTCCGGGCTGCATGTCGCGGACGCATCCCTGATGCCGACCACCACGCGCGGCAACATCAACCTGCCCACAGCCATGATCGGCGCGCGCGTCGCCGCGGCCGTCCTCGACCTGCCGGCCGAATCGGTCGTCGACCGTGACTGATCCGGGACCCCGAATCCAGCACGGCACAGTAAGGAGTGAGCAAGGATGACACCTCACACGAGCACGACAGCGCGCACCACACGCAGCACCGCGGCCCTCGCCGGCCTTGCCCTTGTCGTCACGGGCTGCGGCGCGGGCATGGGCGGCGGTACCGGCGGCGAGGAGGCGCAGGAGACCTCCGGCGAGTTCGACTGGAAGCGATTCGAGGGCGAGTCGATCTCGGTGATGCTCAACGAGCACCCGTGGACGGACGGCGTCAAGGAGCACCTCGGCGAGTTCGAAGAGCTCACCGGCATCGACGTCGAGCTGAACACCTACTCCGAGGACCTGTACACGGCGAAGGTCGAGCAGGCAGTGCGCTCCGGCGAGGCGCCGGGCGTGTACATGCTGCAGATGGACGACTTCGCGGCCACGCAGTACGACGCCGGGCTCGTCGAGCCGCTCACGCCCTACCTGGACAATCCGTCGCTCACGAGCGACGAGTACGACTTCGACGACTTCCCCTCGGGGCTCGTCGACCCGGTCCGGTTCCCGGCGGGAGACTCGGACGCACAGGTGTACAGCGTCCCGATCGCCACCGAGTCGTACATCCTCTTCTACAACGAGAAGCTCGTTGACGAGTACCTCGGCGGCGAGGTGCCGAAGACGATGGACGGCCTGATCGCCGCTGCGCAGCAGATCACCACCAAGGGGGGCGGCGACGTCTTCGGCTCGGTCGTCCGCGGCGTGCGCTCGGACGGGCTCCGCGACACCATCACCGCGATGGTCCTGAACCAGTGGGCCCTGGATCGCGAGATCGAGGCGCCATACAACGTCTGGTTCGACGGCAGCTGGGACGAGCCTCGGCTGACCGACCCCTCGATCGTGAACGGCCTCAGCGACTACGCCGCGCTGGTCGCCGCGGGGCCGAGCAACAGGTTCAACCTCGACTGGCCCGACGCGACCAGCCTGTTCGCGCAGGGCAAAGCCGCGTTCTTCATCGACGCGAGCGTCTTCGGGCCTGGATTTGAGGATCCCGAGTCGTCCGCGATCGCCGGGGACGTCGGGTACGCGCCGCTGCCCACGGGCGACGTCGAGGGAAGCACGGGCGTGTGGTCGTGGGGCTTGTCGATCGCCAAAAACGCCGGAAACAAGGGCGCGAGCTGGCTGTTCCTCCAGTGGGCCACGACCAAAGAGCTGACGGGGACCCTCGGAATTCAGACCGGAGGCGCTCCTCGCCAGTCCTCATCGGAGAGCGAGGAGTACCTGGCGGCGCTGAACCCGGAGTTCGTCCGCGTGACCGCCGAAGTGGCATCGACGGCGCGAACGACTGCGGTGCTGCGCACTGGGTGGAAGCCGGGGGTGTTCGTCATCGTGGACGCGGTCCTCGCGATCGCGCAGGGCGAGGACCCCGAGACCGTCCTAACGGAGGCGAACGACCTGATGAGGGCGACGCTCCAATGACCACGAGGCAGCTGCTAAGGACCGAGGAGGGGACGCGGCGAGGCGGGCGCGGCGCGCGGCGGGGTCCCCCGCCGCAGTCCGGGCCCACCGGAGGCGGATCCTTCTGGTACGTCGTGCCCATGATCGTCATACTCGGTCTCAGCTCGATCGTGCCGATCGTGTACTCACTCTCACTGAGCCTGTTCGACTGGGACTGGGGATCGCGGCTCGCCTTCGTCGGGCTCGCCAACTACGTCGACCTGCTGGGCGACGGCGAGTTCTGGGCGTCTCTGTCTCGCACGGGGCTGTTCACGATCTTGGCCGTCGCGTTCGAGATCGTCCTCGGGATGCTCATCGCGGTGGCGGTGCAGTCGATGACGCGCGGGCTCGGATGGCTGCGCACCCTGTTCATCCTGCCCCTGATGGTGTCGGGAATGGTCGTCGCGCTCGTGTGGAAGGTCATGCTCGACCCCACGCTGGGTGTCATCCCGTTCCTGCTCGGCAAGGTCGGGCTGTCAGGCATCGACCTGCTCGGGTCCGCGACGACGGCGCTGCCCGCGCTGGCCGGCATCGACACGTGGTGGCAGACCGGATTCGTGTTCATCATCCTGAGCGCGGGACTGGCGGCACTGCCGAGGGAACCGTTCGAGGCCGCGAGCGTCGACGGCGCCAGCGCGATCAGCCGGTTCCGCTTCCTGACGGTACCGATGATGCTCCCGATGATCGGCACGGTCGCGGCCATCCGCGCCGTGGAGTGCCTCAAGGTGTTCGCCCTCGCGTTCGGTACCACGAACGGCGGCCCCGCCAGGTCCACCGATTTCGCCCAGATGCTCGCGTACCGGACGGGATTCCGGGAGTTCAGGATGAGCGAGAGCATGACCATGATGATCACGTACACCCTACTGATCGTGATCGCCCTGGTCGTTGTCTCACTCGTGCGGAAAGCGGTGCACCATGCGGCCTAGCCCCACCGGGCGCATGATCCGCAGCGTGTTCATCGCGTGCACGGTCGTCGCGACCCTATTCCCCTTCTACTGGACAATCACCCTCGCAACGCAGAACACCGCGACCGGAGGCGAGCCGGAGTTCCTCTACGTGCCCTCGTTCGACGCCTTCGCGGCCGTGTGGAGCAACAGCGACTTCGTCGGATCCCTCGTGATGAGCATGATCGTCGTCGTGCTCACAGTGATCATCTCGCTCGTGGTCACGGTCCCCGCCGCGTACGCATTCGTCAGGTTCGAGCTGCGCCCCAGGACGGGGATCGTGCTCTGGCTGCTGCTGGCCTACCTGCTGCCCGACTTCCTCATCGCGATCCCGATGTACGTACTACTGCAGAACGTGGGGCTCTACGACACGTCGTTCGGTCTGGCGCTGGCGTACCAGGTGTTCATGGTGCCGTTGGCGATGTGGCTGCTACTGCGGTTCTTCGAGGACGTGCCAGCCGAGGTGGCCGAGGCAGCGAGCATCGACGGGGCGTCCCGGATGCAGACGCTGCTGCGGGTATACCTGCCCGTCGTGCGCCCCGGCATCGCGACGACCGCCGTGCTGATCGCCATCACGGTCTGGAACGAGGTGACGATCGCGCTCTCGCTCACGCTCAACAACCCGACCGTGCCGATCGCGATCGCCGCGTACAAGGGCTACGCGTCCATCCAGTGGGACCAACTCGCGGCGGCGTCGCTTATCGCGATGGCCCCCGTCGTCATCTTCGCGATCTTCGCGCAGAAGCACATCGTCAGCGGACTCACCGCAGGAGCAGGAAAATGAGTGTCGTTGGCGTGGACCTCGGCGGCACGAACGTGCGCGTGTCCCTGTTCCACGGGGAGCGCGAGGTGCGCACCGAGGCTCGGCGTTCGGCGCTTCGCGAGGGCGAGCGCCCGGCCGACGTGATGCGCGGGCTGATCGACAGCGTCGC
>NZ_ML142856.1:152638-156309 GCF_004138495.1 Phytoactinopolyspora endophytica | reverse complement strand
CGACGCGGCACCGCGCGCCGTCGGGATCGCCATCACGGGCCCAATCGACGTGCGCACCCGACTCGTGCACAATCCGTACACGCTGCCCGACTGGTCGGGATCCGACTGGGCCGACGAGCTCGAGTCGAAGATGGGGATCCCGGTCGTCGTGGACAACGACGCGATGGGCGCCGCGTTCGGAGAATTCGCCCTCGGCGCCGGACGGTCGGCGGAGGTGATGTGCCTGGTCATGCTCGGGACCGGCATCGGCGTGGCCGTCGTGTCCCGGCGCTTCGGGGCGCTGCGCGGCGCGGGTGCCTTCCATCCCGAGGCGGGGCATGTGCTGGTGTCCACCGAGGGGGAGCGGTGCTACTGCGGCCAGGTCGGCTGCTGGGAGGAACTGTGCAGCGGCGAAAGTATCCCGCGGTACTGGACGACGGACGACGGCATCGACTGGGACGCGTACGCCCGCATGCTCGCGCGCGGGATCTGCAACCTGAGCCGCTCCTACGCGCCCAACATCATCGTGTTCGGCGGCGGGGTGAGCGACAACTTCGACGACTTCGCCCCGTGGCTGCGGGCGAGCTTCGCGGAGCCGGATCCGATGGGCCGCCCCGAGCCGCCGCTCTTCGTCCGCGCCGAGCTGGATCAGCCGGGCACGACGGGTGCCGCGTATCTCGCCGACCGGGCAATCCGCGGAGACACCCGATGACAACGGCGTGATCCACGGACACGCGACGAGACAGATTCCGCCGATGGGAGTGCGCTACGGGCCAAGTGATCGAACGGATCACCGGAGAGCGGCTGAGCGGTTGGCTCAATGAGGTGCCGACTCCCAGCGCCATCGTATGGCTGTCGAATACACCATCCGGCGACGGGCCCGCGCATGTCAAGAGACATTGGAATCTGCACGGTGGCGGTCGTGAGAGGTGGTCGATCACGGCGGTTACCGTTGTGTGCGGCGTCAGGGTGCCACAAGATGGGTGGTAGACGAAGCGTGGCTGGACTCCGGCGCCCGCGGGTTGTCGCTGGTCGTCTACGAGTAGTTGTGCCGAATACGCGCCCAAATTGCCGTAGGAGCCGAGCGTGTCGAAACATTAGTGCAGGTCATTGATTATTTCACGCTGGCAGTAACGCCGCTCTCTCAAGGCGGCTTGGTGTTGGCCGTACCTGGATATTCACTCTCGTGTCGTTGACACGGCGGGCTTCTCGCCGCAGGGATATTGCTTGACGGCGCCGGCTGGTCAAGGTGCCCATAAGGCCAACAGGATCTCCGCAAGGAGCGGATGACGGGTGGCAGCTGGTGTCGTGCGCTGGGCCGTTGGTGTCATTGCTCTTCTAGCCGCGTTGCTACGGGCGGCGGACGTCGATGGCGTACCAAGGCATGCGACGTGACGGCGAACCGGTTTCCACGCTGATGGCCATCCGCGGGCAAATCATGGTGGGCCATGACCGGGTGGTCCTCATCGCCCAACGCCAGAGCACGGTCCGGCCACGGCTGGTCTATCTGCTCAGCGGCGTCGCGCCCGAGACCGCCGACCGGCTCCAGCCCAACCGGCCGCCCACCGTCACGTGGGTCGGCGCTTCGCGCACCGCCCGCCCAACGATGACTGGCCACGAGACTCTGGCCAGCCATTTTCCGATTTGCGCCCTCGGCAGGGCACCCAAAACAAGGGCAACGGAGGCGCCGGTTGGTGCGGCTGTGACAGATGCCGCCTTTACTGGCTTGCTCTGGGAGCCATTGGGACGGGTTTCGAGCTGGACCGCGGCTGCGGCAGCTTCAGGGACGGTCTCCGCGCGAATGGTGGCGTGGATCGTGACGTGTTTCCGCGTGTGATCATAATGAATCTTTAGGGCGAAGGCGTCGTACAGATCGCGTTGCAGTGGCTCGGGCGCTTCGGTCAGATTTAGCGCGATGCTTGGTAGCGCTTCGAGCAATGAGGTGTCTTGGGGTCGGTCTCGTTCGGCGTCGCGTTGTAACTGCTCGAGTTCGGCTTGCTTCGCCCGCACGTTGAGCTTCTAGGTCAGCCTATGGCGTGGTCTGTTGGGTGTCGAGAAGACGGTGATCGAGCGGGTCGTGTTCGATGAGGACGCGGAGGTGTTGGTCGCTCATGTACGGCCGACGAGCCGGGCACGCGGCCGGTGCGGTGTCTGTGCTCGTCGTAGTCCGGGTTACGACACGGGCGAGGGCCGGCGTCGGTGGCGGGCGCTGGACCTGGGCATGGTGCGTGCGGTGCTGGAGGCCGACGCGCCACGGGTGGCCTGCCGCGAGCATGGGGTGGTCGTCGCGGCGGTGCCGTGGCCGCGTCACGACGCCGGACACACCTACACCTTCGATGAGACCGTCGCGTGGTTGGCGACCCAGTCCTCGAAGTCCACGGTCACCGAGCTGATGCGGATCGCATGGCGCACGGTCGGGGTCGATCATCACCCGGGTCTGGGCCGATGTCGACGCGAGCTGTGACCGCCTGGCCGGGCTACGCAGGATCGGCATCGACGAGATCAGCTACAAGAAAGGCCACAAGTACTTGATTGTCGTCGTGGACCACGACACCCGCCGGCTGGTGTGGACATGAGTCAACGGGAATCGCCCGCCCGTGCAGCATGAGAGCGGCCGGGGAGTCGCCTTGGCTTTGGCGATCTCCCCGGCCCTTGATCACGTCACGAGTATGTACCCGCTGCTATTCGTCCTGCGACAGCTGTTCAGCACGGCTCAGCGCTTCCTCGAGCCGGTCGAGCGCGTCGCCGCCGGGATGGACTTCCGTGGCGATCATGGGTGCAGCCATGCTGAGGCCGCGCCGGGCAGCTGGCCGTTGTTGAGCGGTGTGCTGGTGAGGAGTATTTCGCCATCGGGCAGGGAGACGGGGCTGTCGCCGAAGTTTGTGACGCAGACCCAGCCGCCAGGTCGGCGGAAGGCGAGGACGTCCTCACTGTCTGTCTCGATCCAGGTCATGGTTTCCTCGGTCTGCAGTTCGCGGCGCAGTGCGAGGGCGGTGCGATACAGCGTGAGAGTGGAGTCCGGGTCGCCGTCCTGGACTTCGACGGCGTGGTCGGCGAACCAGCATGGTTGCGGCAGATGTGCGTCGCCGTCGCCGAAGCCGAACGATGCCCCCTGCCGTGTCCAAGGCAGCGGCACCCGGCACCCGTCGCGGCCGACGTCGGCGCCGTCGCTGCGGAAGAACGTGGGGTCCTGGCGTGTGTCGTCGGGGATGTCGGCTACTTCATGCAGTCCGAGTTCCTCCCCCTGGTACAGGTAGGTGGATCCGGGGAGGGCGAGCACGAGCATTGTCGCGGCGCGCGCCCGGCGCAGCCCGAGCCCGCGATCGAGCTTTGGCTCGGCACCGTAGGTCAGCAACCATTCGCGGCCCTGCTTCGTGGGGTTGTCGCCACGAGGCGGCAGGCCGTAGCGGGTGGCATGCCGGACGACGTCGTGGTTGGAGAACACCCATGTGGTGGACGAGCCTGAGTCGGCAGCGAGCTCGAGGTTGAGCGTGATGATCTCGCGGAACCGGAGGGCGTCGAAGTCGGCCTCGAGGAGATCGAAGTTGAACGCCTGCCCCAGGCCGTGAGCGCTTGCGTAGCGGGCCCGGCGATGCGCGGGGACCCATGCCTCGGCGACCGCGATACGGGGCGGGTCGTATGCGTTGAACACCGTCCGCCACTCGGCGTAGATCTCGTGGACCTCGTCGCGG
>NZ_ML142856.1:145222-152587 GCF_004138495.1 Phytoactinopolyspora endophytica | reverse complement strand
CGGGTGAGTGCCGTCCTTCGGCAGCGCGTCGAGTTCGGCCTGGCTGGGGAGCTCGTCGCCGAGGTCCTTTGCGAGGCCGTGAGCGACGTCCACGCGGAAGCCGTCGACGCCGCGTTCCGACCAGAACCGCAATGTGCGGAGGAAGTCGTCGCGCACCTCGGGATTCTTCCAGTTGAGGTCGGGCTGTTCTTTGGCGAAGTAGTGCAGGTACCACTGGCCGTCCCCGACCGGCTCCCATGCCGGCCCGCCGAACGCCGATGTCCAGTCCGCCGGCGGCTCGGACCCGTCCGGGCCGCGTCCGTCGCGGAAGATGTACCGATCGCGCGCGGGTGAGCCCTTTGGGGACGCGAGAGCTTCTCGGAACCAGTCGTGCCGGTCTGAGGTGTGGTTCGGGACGAGATCGATGATGAGCCGGATATCAACCGTGTGCAGCGCTTCGACGAGCTGGTCGAAGTCGTCGAGGGTGCCGAGCCGCGGGTCCACGTCACGGTAGTCGTCGACGTCGTATCCGCCGTCGGCGAGCGCGGACGGGTAGAACGGGCTCAGCCAGATCGCGTCGATGCCGAGGCTGCGCAGGTAGGGCACCCGATGGGTGATGCCGGGCAGGTCACCGATGCCGTCGCCGTTGGAGTCGGCGAAGGCGCGGGGGTAGATCTGGTAGACGGTTGCCTGGCGCCACCAGCTGGCGCCGTTGGTCGCACGGCCTGGGATGAGCGCGGTTTCGAGTACGTCGGTCATGAGGTGTTACGGAGCTCCTTGTCGGGGTTTGTACTTCTCAGTGGTGTCGGTCGGTTACTTGACGGCGCCCTGGGTCACTCCTGCCATGACCCAGCGTTGTGTGAACAGGTAGACGACGATCGCCGGTGCCATGGCCATGAGGTATGAGGCGAAGGCGATGTTGTAGTTGTTGCTGAACTGGGTCTGGAAGATGCTCTGGAGCACCGGTAACGTCTGCTGGGCGGGGTCTGAGGTGATGAGAGACGGCATCATGAAGTCGTTCCATGAGGCGAGGAAGGCGAAGATCCCGACGGTCGCGCTCATCGGCGCCAGGAGCGGGAACACAAGTCGCCAGAAGACCTGCCACGTCGTCGCACCGTCGATGCGGGCGCTCTCCTCGATCTCGTCGGGGATGGAGCGCAGGAACGCGGTGTAGAGCAGAGTGCTGAACGAGAGCTGGAACATGGTGTGCAGGATCGCGACGCCGAGCGGGTTGTCCAGCCCTGCCATCCCGGTCAGCTTCACCTGGGAGAGCGCGAGGACGGGGAACGGCAGGAACATCGCGCCGAGCAGGTAGAAGAAGGACCAGCGGAAGAACCGGCGGTCCCAGTTCCGCGAGATCGCGTACGATGCGACTGAACTCAGGACGATCGTGCCGACGACCGCGATGGCGGTGACGAAGAGCGAGACGGCGAAGCCTCGGGGGAAGTTCGTCAGCCGCCACGCCTCCACGAGCCCGTCGAGAGTGAACGGTGCCGGCAGGGAGAAGGCGTTGCCGTCTACGGACTGGGACGTGGTCTTTAGGGCCATCGAGACGGTCACGTACAGGGGGACCAGCACGGCGATGGCGCATACCACGAGCGCGAGGGTGACCGGCATGTTGACCCGGCCCTTCCCTGGGCGGGCTGTCGTCGATGCGTGGGGCGTTGCGGGTGCGGTCATCGGACGGCCACCTTTCCGCGTGTCAGCCGCAGCTGGACCAGGGCGAGGGCGAGGGCGATGAGGAAGAAGACGGTCGCGTTGGCCATCTGGTAGGCGTAGTCGCCGCCGGTGAAGCCGGAGAAGATGGTCATGGCCACGCTGCGCGTGGCTGTGCCCGGCCCGCCGTCGGTGAGTCCGACGATGATGTCGTAGGCATTGAGGAAATTCTTGAACCCGATGACGATGTTGATCAGCACATAGCCGTACAGGAGCGGCAGGGTGACGGCACGCAGCCGGCGCCACGCCGACGCGCCGTCGAGCGAGGCCGCCTCGTAGACCTCCCCCGGGATGGAGACGATGCCCGCGATGTAGATCAGCATCGTGGACGGGATCGCCTGCCAGGCAGTGACGACGACGATCGCAGTCCAGGCGAGATCGGGATTCGCGAGAATGCTCTCTTCGAGCGGACCGAGACCGACAGCGGAAGCGAACTGAGGCAGCGAGTTTGAGAACAGATAGTTGAAGACGTAGGCGATGATGATTCCGGAGACGACCATGGGCAGGACGAACACCGTCCGTAGCGCGACCTTCGCGCGGATCATAGATGTCAGACCGATCGCGAACAGGAACGCGATCACGTTCACAACCAGTACTGTGACCAGGGCAAACCCGATCGTGAACAGGTATGCGTCGAAGATCGCCGGGTCCGAGAAGAGGGCGATGTAGTTGGTCAGCCCGATGAACCGGGTATCGCCGAAGCCGATGGAGTCGGTGAAGCTATATATGACGCCCATGACTGCCGGGACGGTGATCGCAAGCGTGAACAGCACGAGTGAAGGAACGAGGAAGACGTAGTAGGTCAGGTCGACGCGGCGGCGCCCGGTGGGACGGTGTCCTGGTTGAGAAGTTCTCGAGGCCGCGCCGGTTCGGTTCGCGGCCAGGGTAGCGGCAGGGATTGCCATGACACTCCTCGATTCGTGTCGAGATCCTGCGGGAGAGTTCAGGAACGGAAGGCCAGACGCGCCCAGTCCGCGTCGATGGTGCGCAGGACGGAATCGGGATCGGCCCCGGTGACGAGCGCCTGCGCGTAGTTGTGGATCGGGATCGACTGCGGGAGGAGCTGCGACGGCCCCAGGTAGAACTCCGCACGGTCGTAGTAGGGCTGGACCTCGACGAGCGTGGGATGCGTGACTTCCGGTGCGTCGGTCGTGACGCCGAAGCCCAGGTTGTCCGCGTTGTAGGTGTCGATGATCTCAGGCTGCATGAGGAAGGAGAACAGCTCCCGAGCGGCATCCTGGTTCGGCGACATCTCGGGGATCCACAGGGCGAGGTCGATGTTGACACGGACCTTGCGATCGGCCGGGTTCTCCGTCACCGGCAGCGGGAACGCACCGACGTCGATGTCGGCGTTGGTCTTGGCAATCTCCGTCAATGCCCAGGGGCCCTGCAGGTACATAGCCGCCTCACCGTTGGCGAACGCGAGGTTACCGTCGCCGTAACCGCGACTCGCGGCGTCGGAGTTGGAGTACTGGGCGAGGGTGAGCATCCGCTCGACGGGCTCGCGGAACTGCTTCTGGAAGGAGACCGGCGAGTCCGGGCCGGTGTCCGAGCCCTGCTCCTCGAGTGCCTGGAAGAACGCCGCGACATCGATCATGCCGCCCGCGGTGTAGTCGAACAGGCCCTGCCCCACGGTCCACGGCTCGGAGAAGGTGCTGTAAATGGGCGTGACGCCGGCCTCGGTGAGCGCTTCACAGACGTCGATGAGCTCCGGCCAGGTAGTGGGCGCCTGGATCCCGTGCTCATCGAACATCGCCCGGTTGTACAGCACCGCCGCCGTCATGAGCGAGTACGGGATCACGCTGGTGCGGCCCGGGTAGGACGCCGTGAGATCGACGAGTGGGCCCAGATCCGGGTTGATCCGGTCGGTTTCCGGCATGTCGCCGAGGTCGCTCAGCGCGCCACGGTCGACGAAGCGAGCAACTTCGAAGTTGAAGTTGAGACAACCGAGGTCGGGCGGAGAGCTCCGGACGAAGCCGGCAGAGAGGTTGGACGTCGAGTCGTGGCGGATTCGAACGTCCGGCCGCGACTCGGAAAACCGCTGAACGAGCTCGCCGAAGTACCCGATGACCTCGGGCTTCGACTGGTGGAACGTGATCTGGGTGGCACCGGTGTCCGATCCACACGCTCCCGCGATCAGTCCGGCACCGACGAGGCTGGCTCCGCGGAGGAACGATCGCCTCGTCAGCCCGTTCGGCGCTGAAGTGGAGGTAGAAGGCACGTCATCGTCTCCTTGTCGTCGCACCACCGGGGTTTTCATCGGGCACTATATTTAGGGCTTAGATTTAATCTCTGTATCATGATGGAAACGTTCGTTAGAGTCAAGAGGTGCATCCAACCGCAATGACCGACTCGCCTGAACCGGCCAACTCGTCGCAGCTCGTCCGCCAGGCCAACGCGGCCGCCGTGCTGCGCTCGGTCTGGGACACCGCGCCGTTCACGGCGAGTGAAGTCATGGCCACTACGGGTCTGACCCGCTCGACTGTCCTAGGCCTCTGCGACGAGCTCGTCGCACGCCGGTGGATCACCGAGCTGGAGGATGCGCGCACTGCAGGGCAGTACCAGAAGGGACGTCCGGCTCGCCGTTACATCTTCAATGCCCGGGCAGCGCACTTGGTGGGTGTCGACGCCGGGCACCACCGCGTCACAGCCTCCGTAGCCGACCTGCGCGGGAAAACGGTCGCCCGCATCGCGCGGCCTCTGCGCAGTGACGGGCACGACCCCGAAGCACGTCTCGCCGACGTGCAGGCAGCAGTGGACGATGCTCTCCGTAAAGCCGGCGCCATGGAAAGCTCCGTGCTCGCGGCCGTCATCGGCGTTCCGGCGCCGACAGACACTCAGGGCCTCTCGCCGCTCGCCGACGAGCGCCATTTCTGGCCGCGAATGAACCCCGGGTTCGTCGACGCGTTCGCACGTAGCGCCCAGACCGTGGTCGTGGAGAACGATGCAAACCTAGCCGCTGTCGCCGAGGGAGCCGTTGGCGCGGGCGTGGGACTTTCCTCGTTCGCCACGCTGTTGTCAGGCGAGCGCTTCGGGGCCGGACTCATCGTCGACGGGAATCTGTTGAAGGGCCGTTTCGGAGGCGCGGGCGAGATGCGGCTGCTCGACATCGTGGAAGGAGTCGGCTCGACAGACGGCCTCGGGTACGTGGCCCGGGAGCTCGTACGGCAGGCAGTCGACGCCGGAGACGTCTCCGCCGGCTCACCGCTTGCCCGGACCGCCCCGGACGCTCTCGACGCGGCCGATGTCTTCGACGCCGCCGAGTTGGGGGACCGCGTCGCCGACACCATCCTGGACAAGCTGGCCGACCGGCTCGCCCGCGTGTGCGCCGTCATCACCGCGCTGCTCGACGTCGAACGGATCATCGTCGGCGGCGCCATAGCCCCCGCGCTGAACCCTGTGGTCGAGCGCGCCACCGAGCGCCTCGGGGCCTACATCCACCCCCCGGTGCCGACGATCGTCGCATCCACCTTGGGGGCAGACAGCGTGAGCATCGGCGCCGTAGGCCGAGCGCTCGCCACCCTGAAAGACCACCCGCTCGATTTCACGCTCAGACCCGCGGAGGCGACCGTGCGAGCCCGACCGTAGCGACTATGGACCCCGCCAAGCATGTCTCCGTAGCAGCCGAAGATGTCGCAGGCGTGCATCGGGACCAACTAGCGAAAGTCGAGACGCCATACCCGGACAGTCAGAGCTGGTACTCGGCTTCGAGTACCAGCTGACCGCTCGGCAATGTTGCCCATGTTTTGTGCGCCCTCGGCAGGATTCGAACCTGCGACTTTCGATCATGTGCACGAAGTCCGCGCTGGTTATCGTTGGTTTGGCTGGCTGATCTGGTGCGATGCGGTTGATCGCTGCTGGCGGTCTTGCGGACTAGATGATTACGAAGACCGCCCCGCGAGGCGTGCTTCGGCGATGAGTGCCTCGACGTCCTCACGCGCATTGAGCACCCGTCGGTCACCAACCTTGAAGCTCTTCGCCCCCTTGCCCGATTTCTCGGGTGAGTTCTGGCCCCAATTTCGGGTGAGTTCTGGCCCCGCCCTGGGCGCGTCGACGCGTGTTGTTGGAACGAGTTTTGGCTCCACTTGTTGATCTTCGGTGTTTGTTCAGCGGTTGGTAGGCCAGGCCATCCGGTCCTGACGAACGGCCCACTGTCAGCGGGCTTCACCGATCAGAAATCCTCCGCCACGTCGTCAGTTCTGGTAGCCCCCTCGCACCGGTGGAAGGATTGATGACCATGACCGACGTTAGACCGCTGGGCGCCGACGAGGCCACGTTCATCGCGGCGGTCCGCTCAGGCGATACGGCGCGGTTCGCGCTCATCACGGAGCGCCACCGGCGTGAGCTGCAGGTGCACTGCTACCGGATGCTCGCGAACTACGACGACGCCCAGGACATGACGCAGGAGACGTTCCTGCGAGCGTGGAACAAGCGGGAGTCGTTCAAGGGTCACGCTGCGCTGCGGACCTGGCTGTACCGGATCGCGACGAACGTCTGCCTCGACTTCTTGGAGAAGCGCAATAAACGCACACCCGTACCGTCCGAGCTGTCGGACTCCGGCTCCGAGGCGCTGTACCTGCAGCCGTACCCCGACCGGATGCTCCCCGAGGACCCGCAGGAATCGGTGGTGGCGCGGGAGACGATCGAGCTGGCGTTCATCGTCGCCGTCCAGCACCTGCCACCGCGGCAGCGGGCGGTGTTCATCCTGCGCGACGTCCTCGGCTGGCCGGCGTCGAAGGCCGCCGACGCCCTCGAGCTGACCGTCGCATCGGTGACCAGCGCACTGCAGAGGGCGCGCGTGACGATGCGCGAGCAACTGCCCGACCGCCGTCTCGACTGGCGAAGCCCCGCCACCCACGAGCTGTCGAATGACGAGCGCGGCGTGGTGAAGTCGTACATCGACGCCCATGAGCGCAACGACCTCGACGGGCTGATGTCCCTGCTGCGCGACGACCTGCGCTTCGCGATGCTGCCCGAGTCGGGCACCTTGATCATGACGGCCAAGGACGCCGTGGATAGCTGGGTCTCCGGTGGGCTCTTCCAGCGCGGTTACGACGACTGGCGCTGTATCGCCACGACGGTCAACCGCATGCCTGCCGCCGTGCTGTACCTCCGCACCCTCGACGACCCGGCGTACCGGCTATTTGCCATCGCGGTCCTGCACATCGTCGACGGGAAGATTGCCGAGCTCACCGGATTCGACGCCACCGACAAACCATGGCTGGGCTTGCCCGCGACGCTGTGATCACACATGTCCCCATCGTCGACGAGTCCAGCGCACGGGCCGGCGTCACCGAAGTCACCGCGGAATGAGCACCCCGACCAGCTGAACACCAACGCGACAACGCGAACACCACCGCCCCGCCGGCGTTGCCGGCGGGGCTTCCTTATGCCCGAAGAACGTCGTCACGATCAACGACGCCGTCGTCCTCATCTCCAGCGAGTCGGTCAACAGCTCACTCGGAACGCAAGGAAGGGCCGGGGGAAGGCTCCCTCATAGCCGAGGGTCACGGTGAGCACCAGGAAGGATTTCGACCCTGGTCTCACGAGCCGATCATCTGGCCCGTGCTCATCGCCTCGTCTCGTATCGGGTCAGCACCACGCCGCCGGGAAACGTCCGCGCCTCCACCAGGGCCAGGTTCACCCAGCTGTCCAGCGCGGTGAAGAACG
>NZ_ML142856.1:135210-145150 GCF_004138495.1 Phytoactinopolyspora endophytica | reverse complement strand
ACCAAGACCGGCACGGTGACCAGCACGTACTCGTCGATCAGCCCAGCCCGCATGGCCACTGCGGCGAGTGTGGCGCCGCCGATGTCCATCGGGCCGCCGTCGTCGGCCTTGAGGCTGGTGATCTCGGTGACCGCGTCGCCGGTGACCAGACGAGTGTTCCAGTCGACCGTGCTGATCGTCGAGGAGAACACCACCTTCGGCATGTCCCGCCAGCGGCCGGCGTACTCGATCTCCGCCGGCGTGGCGCCGGGCTGCTGGTCGGCGGTCGGCCAATGGGAACTCATCGTCTCCCACAGTTTGCGTCCATACAGCGCTAAACCGGTCGCCCCCACCCGGTCGGACCACCACTGGAACAGCTCGTCGCTCGGCGACGAGTCCGGTCCCTCACCCCCACTCCAGCCGAGGTCGTCGCCGGTCGCGGCGATGTAGCCGTCCAGGGTCACGTTCATGCCGAAGATCAATTTCCGCATCATGCCATCCTCTCGTGAGTCGATCTCACACGTACAGACGGGCGCGGCGCGAAAACCTAATCTGTACGCGATCTGTGTCCGCAGGTAGTCCTCGCGTTCCGGACTGAGAGCGTGTTTGAGAAGATCAACTTGCGGTGGTGAAGGTGCGTCGTTGCTGCCGGGTGGCGGGCACTCCGCGGGCGATCCTGCGGGATGGTGTTGATCGTGGCCCAGCGGATCAAGGCCTCGGAGGCAGTGCTTGGTCACCGGCTGGAAAAGGTCATCGATCACGCCACTGCCACCGGCCGCGCCCGGACGCCGCACCGCATGATCGTCGGACTCATACCCGCCGCCGCCCACGTCAACGACGCCGATAAGCGCCGAGCCCTCGACGAACGAGCCACACTTATCGAACAACGCGCTACCGCCCTCGCCGAGCAGGCCATTGCCGACCGAGCACCGTGGCTCCGCGAGCTTGGATACCCGCCCCAAACCGCGCAGCAGCGAGAACAGTGGATGCGATGCGTCATAGCAGTCGCCGCCTACCGCGACCGCCACAGCGTCACGGGCTTATCCGCTCTCGGGCACCAACCCAGTCGAGACGACGACTGGGCGCTGCGTGCCGACCGTCGTCACGCTCAACGCGCCGTTCAGGACGCGCGAGAGATCAACGGCATGCTCGACGTGGCATCTCCTGTCATCGCTCGCGCGCCCGTGCGTCGCCCACCCCGGCTTTCCTTGTGATCGCGTGGGCACGATGCTGGACCGTTCAGGCTAGGTGTCGCCGGATTTCGTCGGCGAATCGAGGCGCTCCACCACGGCTGAGCGCGTTCAGCAGCCCAGCCACCGTCTTAGGCTCGCGCTTGTGGCTGGCCGCTTGCCGATGCAGCGTGCGTAGCACGACACCAGGAGCGAGGTCGAACAGGTCAAGCAGGAGATCGTCTGGACTGTGCACGGTCACCTGATGCGGGTTGACCGACTCAGGTGGGAAGTCCCGCACGTTCAACGTCACCAACGCGTCCGCACGCCCATGCACGGCCGCTGCCAACACGTGACGGTCCTTCTGGTCACACGTCATTGACTCGACCAGATGCTCGTACCCGATCACGTCAGCGTCCTCGAACGTCTCGTTCATCCGGGTCAGCATCCGGTCCACGGCAGCATCACCGAGCCCGGCCTCAATCAGGTTCCGTCGCAGCTCCTCGAAGATGGCTGCGGACCAGGCCGGAGAGAACAGCTCAACCTCGGCCAACCGCAGGAGCGTGTCCCGCAGATACGCCGGATACAGCACACAGGTGTCCAGCAAGACTCGATTGGCCATGACACATCACCGGGTGCGCCGCGGTATCGCGGTGGCCTCGTACGCACCGGCGTCTTCGGAGATCTCGGTCAACTCATCCAACGCCACTCGGCGCTCATGACGCCGTCGCTCCTGATAATCCAGCAGGTCGCGCAGCAGCACACGACGGTGCCGGCCTGGCTGGGAGTAGGGGATCTCACCGTTCTCCAACAGCCGCACCACGGTCGGGCGACTGACCCCAAGCAGGTCAGCCGCCTCCTGCGTCGTCAACGTCTGGTTGTGCGGAGCCACCGTGACTGCCTGCCCGTTCGCCATCGCCACCACAATGTCGCGCAGCAACTCGACCAGCTCCGCCGGTATCGGCACGCGCTTCCCCGATGGCGTCGCCAGTACCGCCACATCAGAACCCGGCGAACCCTCGAACAGCTCAACCAGTCTGTCCAACGGCTCCGGCTCCTCGGGCGGCATCACCGTCCGCTCAGGCGCAATAGTCACGGCAACCTCCAATCCTTACTACCAACTGTAAGCCATGAAACGAACAAAACGAACGCCGGCCGATGGCTTCACTTAGATGCATCCCCGGCGGCCGGACGTTTCGACTTGCCTGTGCGACCTTCGGCAATCTGCTGCACGCGGTGGCGGTGAAGCCCGAGCGCTTCGCCTATCTGCCCGTACGACCATCCGGCAGTGCGAAGTTCAAGAACAGTCTCTTGCCGGAGCTCTCGTAAGTCTTTCGCCACGTTAGGTAACCCGTTCAGCTTTTTGCCGATCTCCACGGCGCGTTCGACCGGATCAGCGATCGCCGTGTGATGCTGGCGCGTCGAGCCGACGATCGCGGTCACCGCTAACCCCGGACTCACAGCACGCGAGATCGCCGACCACCTCGGCCACGAAGAACCCAGCATGACGCAGAACGTCTACATGGGACGCGGCGTCGCCTCCGCCAGCGCCGCCAAGATCCTCAGTGCGACGAAGTGAATCATGGTCGTAAAGTGGTCGCACAACGCAAAGGATGGCTGGCCACAAGACTATGACCAGCCATTTTCCGATTTGCGCCCTCGGCAGGATTCGAACCTGCGACTTTCTGCTCCGGAGGCAGACGCTCTATCCCCTGAGCTACGAGGGCCGGGAACCGCAGTAAGGTTACCAGGATTTCGGGGCGGATCCCCAATCAGCCGGCCGTGAGGATCCTGGGACCGTCTTCGGTGATGGCCACGGTGTGTTCGACGTGCGCGCCACGGCTGCCGTCTCCGGTGCGCACGGACCACCCGTCGTCGTCGATGTAGTAGTCGTCGCCCCCACCGGCCATCAGGCTCGGCTCGATGGCGATCACCAGACCGGGTTTGAGCGGCCAGCCGCGACCTGGCCGTCCCTCATTCGGCACGAACGGTTCCTCGTGCATGGCCCGGCCCACTCCGTGGCCGCCGAAGTCGTTCTGCACGCCGTAGCCCGCTCCGCGTCCGACCAGGGACATCGCGTACCCGATGTCGCCCATTTTGGCCCCGGGGCGGGCGGCGGCGATGCCCGCTTCGAGCATCCGTTCAGTGGTCTCCACCAGCTTCTCGTCGGCTGGGTCCGGTGTCCCGACGATGAAGCTCACTGCCCCATCAGCGTGCCAGCCGTCGATGTGCGCGCCGAAGTCCACGCCCAGCAGGTCGCCGTCCCGCAACCGGTACCGGGTCGGGAGGCCATGAAGCATGACGTCGTTGACGGAGGTGTTGAGCACCGCTGGGTACGGAGACGACGCGAAGCTGGGCTTGTAGCCGAGGAACGACGACGACGCAGCTGCGCTCTGCATCACGTCGCGAGCGACGTCGTCGAGCTCGAGCAGGGACACCCCGATCGTGGCGTGAGTCCGGACGGCAGCGTGCACGGCTGCGACCACTCGTCCAGACGCGGCGATGGCTTCGATCTCGCCCGGTGTCTTCAGTTCAACCATCGGTGTGTCCTAGGTCTTATCGGTGTGCGGAGAGTCGCCCGATAGGCGGCATCCAATAACTATACCGGTCGGGTTCACGCCTGTCGATGCCATGCCCTTCCGGGCTCGCGACCGTACGGGTGAGATGCTGACCCGATGGCGCGAGACCGAAAGGGCGGGCAGAGTAGCAGGCCGCAGGGACGCACTCACGCTTCCCGTGCGAAGCGAGCCGGCACCGGTACCTCGCGTTCCCGGCACGATCGACGTCGGCGTCGGCGGAACGACCGCTACGGTCGTTTCCTCGGCCTGGCGTTCCTCGGTAGCCTGTTCCCCGGCCTCGGTCTGCTCGCCGCGGGACGGCGTCGAACGGGCATGGCGCTGCTCTTCTTTCTGGGACTCCTGCTCTGCGCGGCGGTCGCCGTCGTGGTGCTGGTTCCGTGGAACGAACTGGCAGCGTACGGCGGTGACCGGGAGAAGCTGCTCTACATCGGTGTCGGCCTGGTGGCACTGGCCGCGCTCTGGCTCCTGGTCGCCCTCGTATCGCACCGCTCGCTCGAGCCGGACGGTCTCGGCGTTCCCAAGCGCCTCGCAGGTGCCATGGTCGTGGTGCTGGCCGCGTCGTGCGTCGTCGCGCCGATGTCGATCGCCGCCCGCAACGCCTTCACTCAGCGGGATCTCATCTCCTCGATCGCGGCGGACGACGACGAGCCGAGCCAGACCACACCGGACGACATCGACAAGAAGGATCCGTGGGCGAACAAGCCGCGGCTGAACTTCCTCCTGCTCGGCGCCGACGTCGGGCTCGGGCGGGATGAGGAGGACAACGGCGTGCGTGCCGACACCCAGATCGTGGCCAGCATCGACACGACGACGGGGGACACCACGCTGGTCTCCCTGCCACGCAACCTCAGCCAGATGCCCTTCCCCGAGGACAGCCCGCTCAACGAGGTCTATCCCTACGGATACATCGACCAGAGCACGGGCGAACCGGAGAACGCGAACTCCATGCTGTACTCGGTCTACAACAACGTGCCCGCGCTCTATCCGGACCTCGAAGTCTCCAGCTCGGACGCCAACAAGTGGGCCATCGAGGGCGCGCTCGGGATCGACATCGACTACTACATGATGGTCAACCTCGACGGGTTCTCCGCCCTCGTGGACGCTCTCGGCGGGATCACCATCGACGTGTCTGAGCCTGTGCCGATCCATTACGGCGAACCTGACGGCTACTGCCTGTCACGAGCGACGTTCATCGAGGAAGGCGAGCAGCACCTGGACGGGAGCGAGGCGCTGATGTACTCGCGATCTCGATGCGGCAGCAGCAACTACCGGCGGATGGAACGGCAGCAGTGCGTCATCGAGGCCATCATCGACGAGGCAGAGCCCAGGAAGCTGCTCACCCAATACCAGAGCCTGGCCTCCGCGACGAAGAACATGGTCAAGACCGACATTCCCGCTGACCTGTTCCCGCCGATCATCGAGCTCACCATGGACATCCAGGGGGCCGAGCTCGAGAGCATCAACATCGACGACGACTTCTTCGCCGAACACGGCGGCGAAGCGGCGAATCCCGACTATGACGCCATTCACGCGACGGTGGCGGAGACGCTCGATGAGCCCGCCGGCGAAACGTCCACGGGACCCAGCGACGATCCCAGCGAGACGCCGGCTGGGGACGACGGTTCTGAGGCAGACCAGGACGCCGACGAGGACAGCTCCACGGACGATTCGACGTCCGACGATTCGGCGACCGATGACTCGGCGACCGATGACGGTTCGACGGACGGAGACGGCACCGAGCCCGGTGACGACGAGGCCGGTAACGCAGTCGGCGACGAGACCGGTGGCACAGACAGCGGATCCGGTGAACCCGGCTCCGAGGAATCCGACTCGCCTAAGTCGGCGGAGGAAGGCTCCAGCTGCTGAGCACCGTCCGGCGCCTCGGCCAGACGGGCGAGCGTCGTCGGTTGCTCCCAGCGAGACTAGAATCGAGCTCATGGTGCGTGTGCCGTTGAGCGTCTCCGAGCGTGACCGTGGTGAGCGGCTGGGGGAAGCGCTGCGCGCGGCCCGCGGTGACCGGAGCATCGTCGACGTCGCCTCGGAAGCCGGCATATCCGCCGAGACGCTGCGGAAGATCGAGCGCGGGAGGATTCCGACCCCGGCGTTCTTCACGGTGGCGGCGGTCGCCGACGCCCTGAATCTGTCGCTGGACGAGGTCCTGTCTCAGGTGATGGACCAGGTGGCCAACGGGGGCGACAACCCGCCCGCGGTAGTGGCTACGCTTGCGGGGTGACCCCTGAACAGCTTTCGCAGGCGGTGCGCGAGGTCCTCGCGGCCGCGACAGACGCCGGTGACGTAGCCCTGCCTGGCGGTGTGCCAGACGACATCACGATCGAGCGTCCGCGTAACCGCGAGCACGGAGACTATGCGACCAACGCGGCGATGCAGCTGGCGAAGAAGGCTGGAACCAACCCGCGCGCGCTGGCAGAACTGCTCGCGGACCGGTTGCGCCAGGTGCCAGGGGTCGAAGGCGTCGACGTGGCCGGCCCGGGCTTCCTGAACATCACCGTGTCCGCCGCCGCCCACGGTGAGCTGGCCAGGAGTATCGTGCAGGCCGGGCAGGCCTACGGGCACGGCGACGTGCTCGCCGGTGTCCGAATCGACGTGGAGTTCATCTCGGCAAACCCCACCGGTCCGCTGCACCTCGGCCACGTCCGCTGGGCTGCCGTCGGCGATGCCATCGCGAGGGTCCTGGAGGCCGCGGGAGCGGAGGTCAGCCGCGAGTTCTACATCAATGACCGCGGCGTGCAGATGGACCATTTCGGCGCGTCGATCATGGCTCGCGCACACGGCAAGGATGTCCCGGACGACGGCTATCACGGTGAGTACATCACCGACCTGGCGCAGGCGATCCTGTCGGCTCGCCCGGACATCGTCACCCTCCCAGACGACGAGCAGCTGGTCATCTTCCGCGAAGAGGGCTACAAGCTGCAGCTCGCCGAACAGCAGCGCCAGCTCGGCGATTTCCGCACGAATTTCGACGTGTGGTTCTCTGAACGCACGCTGCACGACTCCGGCCAGGTGGAACATGGCCTCGACGTGCTGCGCGAGAAGGGCCACATCTTCGAGTCCGATGGCGCGCTGTGGATGCGCACCACGGATTTCGGCGACGACAAGGACAGAGTCCTGATCAAACAGGACGGCTCCTACACCTACTTCGCCTCGGACACCGCGTACTACGTCGACAAGCGTGAGCGCGGCTTCGACATCTGCCTCTACCTGCTCGGAGCCGACCATCACGGCTATGTGGGCCGGCTCAAGGCGATGGCGGCGTGCGCCGGCGACGACCCCGACTACAACATCGAGATCCCCATCGGCCAACTGGTCAAGATCATGCGCGAGGGCGAGGAACTGCGTCTGTCGAAACGTGCGGGCACGATGCTGACGCTCGGAGAGGTGGTCGACGCGGCGGGCGTCGACGCGCTGCGCTACTCGCTCTGCCGCTATCCGGCGGACTCACCGCTCACGCTGGACGTCGCGCAGATCACCAAACAAACGTCGGAGAACCCGGTGTTCTACGTGCAGTACGCGCATGCGCGGCTCTCCTCGATCCTGCGTAACGCCGAAGAGCTGGGTGTGGACCGCGGCGAGCTGCGGCCGGAGCTGCTGGACCACGAGCGGGAGTCTCTTCTGCTCGCCGCCCTGGGCGAGTTCCCGCGCGTCGTCGCCTCGGCGGCCGAGCAGCGGGAGCCTCACCGTGTCGCCCGATATCTGGAGGACACGGCGTCGACCTTCCATAAGTTCTACGACGTGTGCCGGGTACTGCCGATGGGAGACGAGGAGACCAGCGACGTCCATCGTTCCCGGCTGTGGCTGGTCGAGGCCACCCGGGTGGTCCTGGCCAATGGCCTGGCGATGCTCGGCGTCTCGGCTCCGGAGCGGATGTGATGCACACACACGAGGCCGGCGCCCTGCACGCCGAGGCGGGACAACGCCGGCATCCCTCGTGGCTGCAGGTGCCGGAGGACGTCAACGCCCTGTACCCGGGGCTGTGGTCGGCGACCGTGGCGCGCGGTGAGGACGGTGTGCTGCGAGTGGCCGGCATCGACGTCCTCGCGCTGGCGGCCGAACATGGCACGCCGTTGTATGTGTTGGACGAGATCGACTTCCGATCACGAGCAAGGGCGTTCCGGGACGCCTTCGGCGGTGCATTCGCCGGCATCGACGGCGGCGCGGACGTCTTCTATGCCGGCAAGGCATTCTTGTGCATCGAGGTGGCGCGCTGGGTGGCAGAGGAAGGGCTGAACCTGGACGTCTGCTCGGGCGGCGAGCTGGCGGTCGCACTCCGTGCGGGCTTCCCGGCGGAACGTATCGGGCTGCATGGAAACAACAAGTCCGTCTCGGAGCTGTCGCGCGCCGTCGACGCCGGTGTGGGCCGGATCATCGTCGACTCCTTCGACGAGATCTCCAGACTCGCGTCCATCGCCGCGGAGCGCGGAGTCCGTGCGCCGGTGATGGTGCGCACGACGGTCGGTGTCGAGGCACACACGCATGAGTACATCGCCACCGCGCATGAAGACCAGAAGTTCGGGTTCTCCATCGCGGGCGGCGCGGCCGCACAGGCTGTGCGGCGGATTCTCGCCGAGCCTTCGCTTGAGCTGATCGGGCTGCACTCACACATCGGGTCACAGATCTACGACACGTCCGGGTTCGAGGTGGCGGCTCGCCGCGTACTGGGACTGCATGCCGAGATCCGGGACGAGCATGGCGTCGAGCTGGCCGAGCTGGATCTCGGCGGCGGGTTCGGCATCGCCTACACGAGCCAGGACGACCCACAGCCTGCCGAGGAGCTGGCCGCCGGGATGGCGGCGATCGTCAAGCACGAGTGCGCCGGCTACGGCCTGAACGTCCCGCGGGTCAGCATCGAGCCGGGGCGCGCCATCGCAGGGCCCAGCATGTTCACGCTGTACGAGGTGGGGACGGTCAAGGCGGTCGAGCTCGACGGTGGTGCGGTGCGCCGGTACGTCTCCGTCGACGGCGGCATGAGCGACAACATCCGCACCGCCCTTTACGACGCCGACTATTCCTGCACGCTGGCCTCGCGCCGCTCCGATGCGGAGCCGGTGCTGGCCCGCGTCGTCGGCAAGCACTGCGAAAGCGGCGACATCGTGGTGCGGGATGAGTTCTTGCCGGCGGACATCGAACCGGGTGACCTCATCGCCGTCCCGGGAACCGGTGCATATACGCGGAGCATGGCCAACACGTACAACCATGTGCCAAGGCCGCCTGTCGTCGCCGTGCGGGCCGGAGAGACGCGGGCGATCGTCCGCCGGGAGACCGAAGAGGATCTCTTCACCCTCGACGTGGGCTGACCCTCTGTGTGTGGCGCCCTGCGGGGCGTGCAGGACGCTAGCCTGCTCTGTCCGCGGAGGACAGGTCACGCAGCAGTCGGGCGATGTGCGAGCGTCCGGCGGCCTCGGCCAGCACAGGATCGCCGGATTCGAGAGCGTCGATGATCCGGCGGTGCTCGGTCAGTGCGAGCGGCATACCGCCGGGCGATCGATGCGTCGTGTACATCGCCAGCCGGATCTGCTGCTGAAGGAGCTCGAGCTGGGTGGTGAGCCGGGTGTTGCCGGCCAGCTCGCGGATCCGAGCGTGGAAGCGCATGTCCAGTTCATAGTGGAGTTCGACCTCGCCCGCCTCTGCGGCCGCGGTGTGCTGTGACAGAAGCTCACGGAGCCCGGCGACGTCGTCCCGGTTCATCCGCTGGCTGGCGAGCCTGCATGCCAGACCCTCGAGGGCTTCTCGGACTTCGTAGATCTCGACGAGTGACTCGGCGTTCAGGTCGGCGACGACCGCGCCCTTGTTCGGCTCGAAGTGGGCGAGCCCTTCGTATGTGATGCGGGCGATCGCTTCACGGGCCGGGCTCCGGCTGACTCCCAGCCGCTCCGCGACATTGGGGACCGACAGCCTGGTCCCAGGTGCGAGCTCATGCTCGAGGATCGCCGTGCGCAGGTTGAGATATGCCCGTTCGGCGAGTCCTTGCTCGCGGCCACTCGTCTCTGTTGTCATCGAACCTCCACTTAAGTTACATGTAATCTACCCCATCGTCTGTGGTTTCTGGAGATCAGTACGTTCAAGATCCTTGAAATTACATGCAATGCGTCGTAACGTCCCGGTCACAACGTCGATCGAAAGGGCGTCTGATGACAACGACCACCGTCGCTCGTTCCGCCCACCGACGCAGCCGGTCGGCGACCGAGTCCGTGAGCG
>NZ_ML142856.1:134228-135195 GCF_004138495.1 Phytoactinopolyspora endophytica | reverse complement strand
GGATCGCCCTCGGCATTCTCGGCGCCGTCATCGCGGTCGGGGCCTGGTATCTCGTCGCAGTCTCGGGGATCGTCTCCGGCCGGGGCATTCCACGTCCCGACGAGGTGCTGTCCGCCGGGAGAGTACTGTTCACCGAGCAGGATCTGCTGTTCGACGTCCGGGTGAGTATGACCCGGGTGACCATCGGCGTCCTCACGGGATCGGTGCTCGCGCTCCCCGTCGGCTTTGTGCTCGCCTGGTACTCCACGCTGCGCGCGATGGCCGAACCGCTCGTGAACTTCTTCCGCGCATTGCCGCCGATCGCACTCGTGCCGCTGGCGATCGTCTATATCGGCATCGGTGAGGACGCCCGGATCTCCATTCTTGTCTACGCCTCGTTCTTCGCGGCGGTGATCGTGCTGTTCGAAGGCATCTCGAGCATCGACCCGCTGCTGGTCCGGGCGGCCCGGGTACTCGGCGCCAACCCCTGGGAGGTGTTCGCCCGCACCGTTGTTCCGGCATCGATTCCGCACCTGTTCACGGCGGTGCGTGTGGCACTCGGCGTCTCGTGGGCCACGGTCGTCGCCGCCGAGCTCGTCGCCGCGCAGCGCGGCCTGGGTGCCGCGGTCCAGGATGCGGCGACGTTCTACCGGATCCCCGACATGTTCGTCGGCATCGCCATGATCGGCTTCGCCGCGCTTTTCATGGACCTCGTCCTCAAGATCGTCCAGTCCCGGCTCACTACCTGGCAGGAGAAGACGCGATGACCCTCACCGCAGAGGCGAACCACGCGACCACATCCGACCGGATCGTCTTCGACGGGATCGGCAAGCACTACACACGCGGGGGCGACCACCTTCAGGTACTCGACAACTGCTCGTTCATCGTCGAGCCCGGAGAGTTCGTGTCCGTCATCGGCCCGTCCGGCTGCGGCAAGACGACCCTGCTCAACATGGCGGCCGGGTTCACCGTGCCGGACGACGGTTCG
>NZ_ML142856.1:132510-134200 GCF_004138495.1 Phytoactinopolyspora endophytica | reverse complement strand
CGCCGTTGTCGACGGCCCGCACCCGTCTCGGGGCGTCGTGTTCCAGCAGTACGCGATCTTCCCGTGGCTCACCGTGGCGAAGAACATCGAATACGGACTGACGCTACGGGTCAACAGGCGCCCCAAAGCGGACCGGAAGAAGGTGGTGCGCCGGTATCTCGAGCTCATGGGCCTCGAGCGTTTCGCATCGGCGTATCCGAAGGAGCTGTCGGGCGGAATGCGGCAACGCGTCGCCATCGCCCGGGCCTATGCCACCGATCCCCGCGTCCTGCTGTTGGACGAGCCGTTCGCCGCGCTCGACGCGCAGACACGTGAGCGGATGCAGGAGTTGCTGCATGAAACCCAGCTGACCGAGCGCCGCACCGCGTTATTCATCACGCACAGCGTCGAGGAGGCGATCTTCCTGTCCAACCGGGTGGTGGTGCTCAGCGCGCGCCCGACGTGTGTGCGTGAGGTCGTCGACGTCGGCATACCGGCGCCTCGGTCGGCCGAGACGCGGCTGTCGCCGCAGTTCGTGGAACTGCGGCGTCACCTGGAGGAACTTCTGCGCTCCGAGTCGATGGAGGGCACCCGATGATGATGTCGAGGATGTGGAACATGCGCTCGGTGATCGCGGCGGTGGCCGCCGTCGCCTGTGCCGTCCTGTTGCCGTCGTGCGCGTTGGAGAGCAGCAGTCCGACGACGAGCGACGACGGTCTGACCGTCGTCAAGGTGGGATACCTGCACACCGTCGCCGTCGACTCGCACATGTGGCTCGGCATAGAGGAGGAGACATTCGAAGAACATGGGCTGAAGCTGGAACCGGTGGAGTTCGACACCGGTACGGCGCTCAGCCAAGCCCTGTCCGGTGGCTCGGTCGACGTCGCGATCATGGGGGCGGTGCTGTCGAACTTCCCAGCACAGGGGACTGGGAAGGTCTTCCTCGCCAATGACGTGGAGTTCGACACGGCGCAGCTGTGGGCCGCGCCGGGGTCGGGGATCCGGTCCGTCGAGGATCTCGCCGGCGAGCAGGTCATCACCGCCACCGGCACGACAGCACACGTGTATCTCCACAACGCGCTGGAGCAGGAAGGTGTGGACCCGGATGAGGTCAGGGTCGCCAACGCCGACATGCCGTCGGCCGTCACGGCGTTCGTCTCCGGGCAGGTCCCGGCCGTCGTGCTGTGGGTGCCGTTCGACGAGACCGTGAAGGACGAGATGCCCGAGGCCGAGCTGATCAGCTCTGCTCAGGACTACTACCCGGAATCGTCGATCATCGGTGGCTGGGTGGCCAACGACGACTTCTACGAAGCCGAGCGCGGGACCCTCGTCCAGCTCACGACGGCATGGCTCGACATCAACGACCAGCTGCTGGACGACACCAGCGCCGCGATGACGACGGTGCACGACGCCGCCTACGCCGACAACCAGGAGCTCGAGGACACGCTGCGCCAGTTCGAGTTCGCGAAGCTGTACGCCAACGACACGTGGGCGCAGAAGTACTCCTCCGGCGATCTCGAGGCCAGCATCGGCGACGTGGAACAGATCTTCGTCGAGCTCGGCGGGATCGACGAGTTCGTCGAGCCGAACCAGTTCGTCGACACCGATATCTACCTGGATGCGTACGCCGAATGGAAGGAACAGGGATGACCAAGCAGATCGGAGTCCTCGGGCTCGGCACGATGGGAAGCCGCTGCGCGGCCAGGGCGGT
>NZ_ML142856.1:126094-132460 GCF_004138495.1 Phytoactinopolyspora endophytica | reverse complement strand
CAGGATACGCGGTACGGGGCTTCGACCCGTCGCCTACGGCACGCACGGCAGCGGCCGCCGCCGGCGTTCGCATCAGCGACGACGGTGGCTCCGTCGTCGCTGATGCCGAGCTTGTGCTCGTCTCCGTGCCGAAACCTGAGCACGTCCGCGCATTGGCGGCAGAGGTGCTGGTCAAAGCGCCGGCGGGAGCGATCGTCGTCGATCTGTCGACCATCGACCCGGATACCTCCCGCGCAACCGCGCGGGAGCTGGCCGAGCACGGCGTCACCTATATCGACGCACCGGTTCTCGGCCGCCCGGCCACCTGCGGATCATGGACGCTCGTGTGTGGCGGGTCCGAGCAGGCCGTCGACGCAGTGCGGCCTGACCTCATGGCGACCATCGCGGCGACAGTCGCCCGGGTGGGCGAGACAGGTGCCGGATCGGTTGTCAAGATCGCCAACAACCTGATGTTCGGAGCGATCAACGCGATCACCGCCGAGGCCCTGACTCTGTGCGAGCGCAATGGTGTGGACGGCCAGGTCTTTGTCGACGCGGTCGCCGATTCCGGTGCCGCGACCGTCTCCAACCTGTTCAAGGAGAACGCGCCCAAGATGGTGCGTGGCGACGACGATCCGGCCTTTGCGCTGGAGCTCCTCGCCAAGGACAATCGCCTGGCGCTCCAGCTCGCGGTGGCGTCGGGATCGCCCGCGCCGCTCGCGGAGGCCATCGTCGACATCAATGAGACGGGGCTCAGTCAGGGCCTCGGGGAACGCGACAGCGGCGCGTTGATCCGCGCGTACGCCGCTCTCGGTGGCGCCCGGTGAGTCCGGACGGTGTCCTCCCGATCGAGCGACTGCGAGTCACGATCCTGTCCGCCCCGATCGACGGCGTGGTGGACATGTCGTTCGGGCACCTCAAGGACCGGCGCGTGTGTCTTGTCGAGATCGACGCGGGCGGAGTGCGCGGGCTAGGGGAGAGCTGGATCAACTATCCGTCGTGGGCGCACGCCGAGCGGCTGGCGACATTCTGTGACGGCGTCGCCCCGATGCTGCTCGGAATGGACGCCTCAGACCCGGCAGCGGTACGTGAACGGCTCATCGCTCAACTGCTACCGCTGGGTCGCCAGGCAGGCGCCGTCGGGCCGATCTGGCAGGCCATCAGCGGCGTCGACATCGCGTTGTGGGACCTCGCGGGCAAGGTCGCCGGTGAACCGATCTACCGCTTGCTCGGCGGAACGGCCACTGCGCCCAAGGTGCCTGCCTATGCGAGTGGTATCGGCCCTACGGACGTCGAGCGGCTCTGCGAGACGGCGATGGACCACGGCTACAGCGCGGTGAAGACGAAGCTGGGCTTCGGCGCCGATCGCGATGAGCGCACGCTGTCGATCACACGAGCTCACATCGGTGACGCCGTGGAACTGTTCGCCGATGCTAACCAGGCGTGGGACGTGGCCTCGGCGATGGAAGCGATGCCCAGGCTCGTCCGGCACGGTGTGCGCTGGATCGAAGAGCCTGTGGCGGGGGACCGGATCGAGGACTTGCGGAAGCTCGCGACAGACAGCGTGCTGCCGCTCGCCACGGGTGAGAACATCTATGGTCTCGACGCGTTCAAGGCGTGTATCGACTCGGCCGCCGTCGCCCTCGTCCAGCCCGACCTCGCCAAGTCGGGTGGCTTCACGATCGGCCGTGCCGTCGCCGAGTACGCGGCCGCGTCCGGTCTGCGCATGGCGCCACACTGCTACTCCAGCGCCGTCGGGGTCGCCGCCAGTGCCCATCTTGCAGCGGCCTACGACAACGTGGACTGGGTCGAGGCGGACGTCCGGCCTAACCCTTTGCGCACTGATCTGCTGGCCGCGCCACTGGCCTGGGCCGACGGTGCATTGGCCCTCTCGGATGCGCCTGGTCTGGGGATCGAGCTCGATCCTGCCACCGTTATCCGGTTCCGTGTTCACTGTGAGGAGCGAACGAACTATGACCAATGAGACCCGGACCTTCCTGCCGGCTCCCGACGCTTTGGCCCACGGCGCGCGTATCGCCGGCGTGCGGGTCGAAGGTGACCCACATGAGCTGCCTGACCCATCGACCGGCGAGAGATTGGCGACGGTCGGCTGGGTCGATTCGGCAACGGCCGGCGACGCGGCACAAGCCGCACACGAAGCGCTGCCCGGCTGGAGCGCGACGCCCGACCGTGAGCGCGCGGGCGCACTGCGTGCGATCGCCGCCGACCTGCGCGGCAATACCGAGGCGTTCGCCGCTGTGATCAGCGCGGAGTCCGGAAAGCGGTTGAGCGAGGCGACGGCCGAAGTCGGCTTCTCGGCGCAGTATTTCGAATGGTTTGCCGACGCGGCCACCATGCCGCGCGACGAAGGCCTGGTGAGACCTCATCGACGTTTCGTGGTGACCCGTCGCCCGGTCGGGGTCGTGGCCGCTGTGAGCCCGTGGAACTTTCCCCTGTCGATTCCGGCACGCAAGGTGGCACCGGCGCTCGCGGCGGGGTGCACCGTCGTGCAGAAGGCGTCGGAGCTGACACCGTTGACCAGCCTGGCGTTCACCGAGATCTGCGAGCGGCATCTGCCGGCAGGCGCGGTCAACGTGGTTGTGGGGGACGGTGAGAAGCTCACCACCGCCCTGGTGGACTCGGATCTGGTAGCCGCTGTGACGTTCACAGGCTCGACACGGGTCGGTGCGTCCGTGGCGGCACGTGCGATGCGGTCGATGACTCGGGTGACGATGGAGCTTGGTGGCAAAGGACCGTTCGTCGTCACCGAGCGTGCCGACCTTGAGACCGCGCTTGACGCGCTTCTCGTGGCCAAGTTCCGCAACAACGGCGCGTCGTGCATCGCCGCCAACAACGTGTTCATCCATGAGTCCGTTTACGCCACATTCGTCGACTCCCTCAAGTCGCGGATCGTGTCGCTCAGGTGCGGTGCGCCGTCCGACTCAGCGACGGACGTCGGTCCGATGCTGCGCGCGGCCCACGTGGAGCGGCTGGAGCAGCTGGTGGCCGAGGCCGAGGCCGCTGGATGTCGAGTGTCGCGCGCGCCGCTGACGACCGACCGCGGATTCTTCGTGGCGCCGACGCTCGTCGAGGCGCTCACCGAGACGAGGCTGTGGGACGAGGAAGTGTTCGGACCTGTCTGCGCCGTCCGTCCGTACTCCTCGGAAGACGACATCGTGTCCGAGATCAACGGCTGGCGCAGCGGGCTCGGCGGATACGTGATGTCCGGCGACGCCGAGCACGCCGCGCAACTCGCCACGCGTCTCGAGATCGGGATCATCGGCATCAACAACGGCGCCCCGAACACCCCCGAGGTTCCGTTCGGCGGATTCGGCGACGCGGGGCTCGGCCGCGAGGGCGGTCTCTCGGGTCTGTACGAGTTCACCGAGGAGCAGACGCTCTCGTATGCGCGGTGACCCACCCGGGACGACGGTCTCGTGGTCGTGATGAACTCAAGGGGCGACGTCCGGAATATCTGTGCGGCCACGATGTCGCACCATTCGGAAGGTTCACGTCCGTCCTGATTGCGCTGTGGGCGTACACGGGAGTGACGGCCACCTGTCCAGCGTTATCCGTTCATTTCGGACGCTGGGGAGGTAGGTCATGGCTCCGGATGAGACGGGCCAGGAGGCCCTGGACGCGTACTCGCGTGTGGTCAGCGGTGTGGCGCAGCGAATTCTGCCCTCGGTCGCGAGCCTCGCGGTGACGATGGAACGTGGCGGCCGCAGGGGTAGCGGTACCGGTTCCGGGGTGGTCTTCACCAACGACGGTTTCATCCTGACCAACGCACATGTGATCGGCTCGGCAACGCACGGCACCGCATCGTTCGCCGACGGCACGGAGGTGGGCTTCTCCGTCATCGGCAGAGACCGGCTGTCCGACCTGGCCGTCGTCCGGGCGGACGGTTCGACGCCCGTTCCGGCGGAGTTGGGACGGGCGGACGATCTGACCGTGGGACAGCTGGTGGTGGCCGTCGGGAGCCCGCTGGGATTCTCCGGGTCGGTGACGGCCGGCGTCGTCAGTGCACTCGGTAGGTCCATGCCGGCGCAGAGCGGGCGGACCGTGCGGATCATCGAAGACGTCATCCAGACCGACGCCGCGCTGAACCCGGGCAACTCCGGGGGTGCGCTGGCAGACTCCACTGCCCGAGTGGTCGGCATCAACACAGCGGTCGCGGGGGTGGGGCTCGGCCTGGCCGTGCCGATGAACGCGAACAGCAACCGGATCGTCTCCACGTTGATGAAGGAGGGGAAGGTCCGGCGTGCCTTCCTTGGCGTCGCCACCTCGCCGGCGCCGGTCCCGCCGAAACTCGCGGACCGGATCGGTCGCACCAAGGGCGTGCGGATCGTTCACGTGGAGCCGGGTAGCCCAGCCGAAGAGGCCGGACTGCGTGCCGGCGATCTCATGGTCACCATCGCCGGGGAGCCGGTCGTCGACGCCCAAGCCTTGCAACGCTGGATGTTCGCAGAGGCCATCGACGTGGCGCTGCCCATCACGACGTTCCGTAGCGGGGCCATGGTGGACGTCATCGCCCGGCCGGCGGAGCTTGCCGACCGGTAGTCCGGCCACGCGAGCGCCGGATGGACGGACCGAAGCGGAGGAACCGGGCCAGGCGTCTCGGATCTTGAGTGCTGAGTCAGGTTGGACATGATCACATCCGTCGGCGGGTAGGAGTGATGCAGGTCTCGATTCGAGCGAGTGGCGGACCATCGGGGAGGCGTGCCATATGGACCTTTGGCCCTACGCGTTCTGCGCCAGCTCTCATTACTGTTACAGCAGGACTCAGGCCCTGTTGATCTTGTAATCATGCCCTCTATGATCATTTAGCGATGGATCTTATGCCCGGCCCAGATGAGCGCGTCAGCCCCGAACAGCTCGAGGCGTGGCGGGCGTTCGATCGCGCGCACGCCCACGTGGCTCGTCTGCTGGAGGCAGACCTGACTGAGCTGCATCGATTGCCCCTTGCTTGGTATGAGGTGCTGGCCCGTCTGGCCGAGGCCGAAGGTCAACGCCTGCGCATGTCGCAGCTTGCCGACAAGGTCATGCTCTCTCCCAGCGGTCTGACGCGGCTGGTGGATCGGATGATCAGTGAGGGCCTCGTGCGCCGGGTCCCCGCCGAGAAGGACGGGCGCGGTTTCTATGCAGCCCTCGCTGAGGAGGGACAACGGCGGCTGGCCGACGCCGCTGACACCCATCAACGCGGCGTGCGCGACTACATGGTCGAGCGGTTCAGCCCGGACGAACTCGCGCAGCTGACGGCCTTCCTCAACCGCATCATCGACTGATCCGGAGCAGCGCCGGTGCGTCTGCGGGCGATCTGGTACCGCGGCGTCCGCCGGGTACGCACGATGTCGGCCATCGCGTGCGGAGCCCATCGTCGGGGATGGTCGCGGTCTGGCGGTAGAGTCGCGGCGTGCGTGATCTCGGTGCGATCGTCAAGGCTTATGACGTCCGTGGGCTCGTTCCGGATGAGTGGGACGTGGATGTCGCGCGCGCCTTCGGTGCCGCCGCGGCAGACGTGTTGGGCGATGACGCCAACGCTATGGTCGTGGGGCATGACATGCGCCCGACGTCGTTCAGCCTGGTTGCGGCGTTCTCCGACGGAGTCACGGCTCGCGGTTTGGACGTCGTGAACATCGGGCTTGCCTCCACTGACCAGCTGTACTACGCCAGTGGGGCCTTGAGTCTTCCCGGCGCGATGTTCACGGCGAGCCACAACCCTGCCGAGTACAACGGCATCAAGTTCTGCCGCTCCGGTGCGGCTCCGGTCGGGCGGGACACCGGCCTCTCCCGGATTCGGGAGGTGGCGCAGCAGGCTCTGTCCGACGGCGGTCCGCGGCGGGACACCTGGGTGGCGCGGTTGCAGACACCGGCGGAGCGTAGTTTGCACAGCCAGGCCGCGGCGCCCGGCCGAATCGAACGCCGGGACATGCTCAGCGATTACGCGTCGTACCTGTACCAGCTGGTGGACCTGTCCGAGATCCGGCCGCTCACTGTCGTCGTCGACGCCGGTAACGGCATGGCCGGCCATACCGTCCCGGCGGTGCTGGACTTTCCCGGCCTGACCGTGATTCCGCTCTACTTCGAGCTGGACGGCACGTTCCCGAACCACGAGGCCAACCCGATCGAGCCGGCTAACCTGGCTGACCTCCAGCATGCCGTCCTGGAGCACGGCGCCGACATCGGGCTCGCGTTCGACGGTGACGCGGACAGGTGCTTCGTCGTGGACGAGCACGGAGAGATCGTGTCTCCATCGACGCTGACCGCGCTGATCGCGGTCCGTGAGCTTCGGCGTGCCCCCGGCGCGGCCGTCGTGCACAACCTGATCACGTCGCATGCTGTGGCGGAGATCGTGACCGAGAACGGCGGCACGCCGGTGCGGGCGCC
>NZ_ML142856.1:115175-126055 GCF_004138495.1 Phytoactinopolyspora endophytica | reverse complement strand
GGGCACTCGCTGATCAAGAAGCTCATGGCGGAGACCGATGCGGTCTTCGGCGGAGAACACTCGGCGCACTTCTACTTCCGGGATTTCTGGCGTGCGGACTCGGGCATGCTGGCTGCACTGCACACGCTGGCTGCTCTGGGCTCGGTGGATGAGGAGCTCTCGTCGTTGCTCGCGCCATATGAGCGTTACGTGCTCTCCGGTGAGCTGAACAGCCGCGTCGAGGATGTCCCCCGCACGTTGGAGGCGGTGGAGTCCACCTTTGCCGGGAGACCGGAATTCGCGATTGACTACCTGGATGGCTTGACCGTCGAGCACACTGGTAGTCCGATGTGGTGGTTCAATCTGCGTCCGTCGAACACCGAGCCGTTGCTCAGGCTGAACGTCGAGGGTGCCGACCGGATCACCATGGAACGCGTGCGTGACGACGTCCTCGGGCTGGTGCGCGAGGCGGCTGGAGGAGGAGAGTAGATGAGGCTCGATCCGGCGCTGCGGGAAGTGATTGTGTGTCCCGCGTGTCATGGCACCCTTGAGGAACGCGACACGGCGGCCGAGCTGGTCTGCGAGAGCTGCCGCCTCGCGTATCCGGTCCGGGATGACATCCCGGTGTTGTTGGTCGACCACGCACGGAAGCTCTGATCGACGATGTTCGCCGACGCTTCGCTTGACGACCCGCAGGCGCTGAGCGCGATCGACGATGCGCTCCGGGAGATCGCCGGGTGGGGCGCTCAGGTGCGCCGCGCGCATACCGCGGCGGCCGGGGTGCTGGCGCAGTTGGACCCGATGGACCGGCCCCGGGCGATCGTCGCCAGCGGTCCGCATGGACGGCTCTTCCGCGCGGTGCTGGAGCCGATCTGTCCGATGCCTTTCGTCGCGTGGCCCCATGGCGGCCTTCCGGCCTGGGCCGGCCCGCTCGACCTGGTGATCATCGTGTGTCCGGACGGCGGTCGCGAAGAAGAGGTGGCAGCGGCCGCCGAGGCTCGTCGTCGTGGCTGCTCGTTACTGGTCGCCGCGCCCGAGGAATCGGAGCTGCATACGGCGGCCGCGGGACGGGAGACGATGTTCCTCCCCGCCGGCAGCACGGACACCACTGCACTCGCGGTACCGGTACTGTGCGCGCTGCATCTACTCGGGCTGGGGCCGGAGGTGGAGGCGGAGCCCGTTGCCGAGGCCCTCGACCAGGTGGCCAAGGACTGCGCGCCGACCGTCGAGGCCGACGTGAACCCGGGCAAGAACCTGGCCCTGGCGCTTGCCGACAGCACGCCCTTGGTCTGGGGTGGGTCGGTGCTGGCGGCGCGCGCGGCACGGCGGGTGGCGGAGAGCCTGCGTGAGGCCAGTGGGCGTCCGGCGGTCGCCGGTGACGACACTCAGCTGGTTCCGTTGTTGTCGGCGGCGCCCGAAGCGGACCTCTTCGCCGATCCGTTCGAAGACGGGTCGCCCGAGCTGCGGCCCGCGTTGCTGATTCTCGACGACGGCACGGAGCCACCGATGGCGGCCGCCGCTCGACGACGGCTCGAGGAAGCAGCGGAGCAGGCGGCCGTGCGCGTCTATCCGGTGCTCGCGGTGGAGGGGTCGCAGATCGTGCGGTTCGCCACCTTGCTGGCCATCGGGCGTTATGCGGCCGCATACCTGGCGCTGGGCCTCGGTCGCAGACACTGACCGAACACTGACCGAAGCTCACCAACGCCGAAGACCGGCCGAAGATCGAGGTGAGCACGCCGCCGTCCGGGAACGGCGGCGTGACAACCGGCCAGTTCTGACGATCACCAGGACGCGGTGGACGGCAGCCCGGCGTGATCTTTGACCGGCGGCGTCGCCAGCTCCCCGCGCTTGCTGGTCCGAAGGCCGAGGCGCACGAGCGACTCCACGGTGACGGTCGCGGTGGTCACCCCGTCGACGACGGGCACACCGAGGCGCATGGAGATGTCGTCTCGCAGGTCGGCCATACCCGCGCAGCCGAGCACGATGACGTCCGACCCGTCGTCGCGCAGGGCTGCCCGGCATGTCTCGGTGATGGTATGCCGCACCTCGGGGTCGGTCTCGAGCTCGACGACGGGGATCTCGCAGGCATGGACGCCCGTGCACAGGTCCGCCAGGCCGTACCGTCGGGCGATGTCCCAGGCATGCCCGATTGTGCGCGACAGAGTCGTGACGACGCTGAACGAACGACCCAGGTAGCCGGCGGCACGCATCGCGGTCTCGGCGATGCCGACCACCGGCCCCCGTGCCAACTCTCGCGCAGCCAGCAGCCCCGGGTCGCCGAAGCAGGCGATCACGTAGCCGTCGTAGCCTGCGTGTTCGCCCGCGGATATCTCCCGTAGCACGCCCGGAACCGCCATCGCCTCGTCGACGTGGCTCTCAACGGAGACCGGTCCCGTGTCGGGATTCACGGCGTCGACGAGCACGCCCGGGCCGGCGGCAGTCCGGGCGTGCTCGCCGATCAGCGCGGTCATCGACGCCGTCGTGTTCGGGTTGACGACCAGGATCCGGACGGAGCCTTCGCTCATGCCGGATCGCTGACCTTCTCGAACGGGGGCTCATCCACCGATGGCAGGGCGGCGCCGAAGTTCGGTCCTGACCGCCGCGCAAGGAGGGTGTAGAGCGCGAAACCTGCCCCGCAGCCGAGGAACCAGCTATAGTCCGGCAGCCAGGTAGCCACGTCGGTCAGCTTCGGGATGACCACGGACGTGATCGCCAGGGTGCCGGCGATCGTCACGCTGGTGATCGCGACCGGGTTGTAACCCTTGCGGTAGTAGTACGCGCCGTCCTCTTCCAGGGTGAACATGTCGTCGATGACGAGATGCTGCTTGCGGACGATGTAGTAGTCGGCGATGAGGATGCCGAACAGCGGTCCGATCAGGGCGCCAAGCAGCCCCAAGGTCCAGAAGATCGCTTCTGGATCGTTGTACCAGTTCCAGGGGGTCAGCAGCACCGACCCGAGCGCAGCGATCATCCCGCCCATGCGCCAGCTGATCCGTTGCGGGCTGACGTTGGAGAAGTCGAAGGCCGGAGAGATGAAGTTGGCGACGATGTTGATGCCAACCGTTGCGATCACGAAGGTCAGGCCACCGAGCAGGATGGCCGTATAGGTGTCTATAGCCTCGACCGTGTGCACCGGATCGATGAGGAGTTCGCCGAAGGCCGGCACGGTGGCCGACGCTGTGAGCACGACGAGCAACGAGAACACGACGAAGTTGACCGGCAGCCCCCAGAGATTGCCCTTCTTCACCGCGTCGTAGCTGCGGCCGTAGCGGGAGAAGTCGCCGAAGTTCAACATGGGTCCGGAGAAATACGACACCACGAGCGCGATGGCCGACAACATCGTGCTGAAGACCGCCCAGCCCGATAGGTCGGCATCAGCCAGCGTCAGGCTGATGTCGAAGTCTGCCCGTAGCAGCATGTATCCGCACAGCATGAGCATGACCACGTATACGGAAGGGCCACAGAAATCGATGAACTTGCGAATGGACTCCATGCCCCGCCAGAACACGAGCGCCTGCGCGACCCAGAGAATCGCGAAGCTCACATACCCGAGCAGCGACAGGCCTAGGAACCCGTAGCGGTCGACGTCGGCGAAGTCCGCGAGACCCGGCCACAGCTTCAGAAAGACGATGTTGAGGGCCCCGGCGGCGAGGAACGTCTGAACGCCGTACCACGCCACCGCGATGAGCCCTCGAATGATGGCCGGGATGTTGGCTCCGAGCACGCCAAACGAAACTCGGCTGATGACAGGGTACGGTACGCCCGCGACCTGGCTGGGCTTGGCCACCAGGTTACAGAAGAACTGGACGATCACGATGCCGAGAACGAGGCTGACGAAGACCTGCCAGCTGGTGAGGCCTAGCGCGAACAGGCTGCCAGCCGTGACGTAGCCTCCGACGCTGTGCACGTCGGACATCCAGAAGGCGAAGATGTTGTATGTTCCCCAGCGCTGGTCCCGGAGAGGCGCAAGATCCTCGTTGGTCAGCCTGGGGTCATACGTGCGCTTGCCGACCCCGCGGCCGGGCGGGTGACCAGCGGCTTCGACCACGTCGGGATCGACCGCGTCGGTGTCGAAACGGGAGTCCTGCGGGGAGCGTACGCCGGTCTGCCCGACTCGGGGTTCGATCTGGGACATGAGCCCTCCTCGGTCGCGGTTCAATGGGACGTCGATATGACCTGCGACGCTAAGAGGACGCTGTTTCGTCTTCCGTCGGAGAGGAATTAAGGGCGCGTGACGGGAAAGATATAGGATTGCGCGCCATCAGAGCTGTTCGAAAGAGGCGCTCAGGAATCCTGGCGGAATACGTCCGGGTCGTCGCGGAATCCTGTGATCGCCCACTTGAGGTGCTCGAAGTGGCGGCGCGACTCCTCCACGAGCGCTTCGGAGTTCCGCGCCGCGAATGCGGCGAGCATGCGGTCGTGGTCCTCGTGGAAGACCGCGCGGCCATCGGAGTCGACCCGGGACATGGGCTGTACCGGCTCCGTCATGTTCCACGCCGACTCGTACATGTGGGCCAGCCGCTGCATCCGCGCAGGCGCGATCAGCGATACGTGAAACCGCCGGGACTCTCCGTGGTAGCCGCGCGTGTCGCCGCTGGCGATCATCTGGCCTAGGGCCCCGTGCGCCGCACGCACGACCTCGTCGTCCGCAGAGCCTGCGTGCAGGATCGCGACGCGCAGCGCCGACGACTCCAGCGCCTGCCGGACCTCGTACAGTTCGCGGAACTCGGCGAAAGTCAGTTTGGCGACGCTGTAGCCCACATGCGGCACATGCTCGACGAGCCCCTCGCCGAGCAGGATCTTCAGGGCTTCGCGAACGGGAATCTGACTGACCCCGAAGAAACTTGCCACGTCGTCGATCGGGACGAGCGTGCCCGGCGGCTCGTCTCCGGCCAGGATCGCGCGCCGCATGTCTTCCAGGACCTGAGGTTGCTGTCCGGCCGGGACACTGTTCACGAGCCGATCGGCAAAGATCGACCTTCGACGTGGGGCCACCGAACGTCGAGTCGAGTTTCGCACGCCAGCTTCTCCCTGCACTCTTTGGGACCGGCCACGGAACCAGGCGACTGGGCGGGTCCTGCTGACGAGAAAGACGCTAGGAATCGTTCATTTCGTCGCTGCACGGCAGAGGTTTCGCCCATGTAAGAGGTCGCTCACACCGGGGGAGCGAGGTCACGGCGCTAGTCGGGCGGCGCGGCTGTGCAGGTAACGCTGTTTAGGTGGGCTGGTGGTCCGGCGGGCGGCCTCCAGGTAGCCCTCCCGCGCCGCGGCGTCGTCACCCAGCATCTCCAACAGGTGCGCGCGGACGGAATGGAACCGGTGGTCGTCGGCGATCCGCTTGTCCGACCGGAGCTCCTCCAGCAGGTCGAGCCCCGCGCCCGCACCCCGCACCATGGCCACCGCGACGGTGTGGTTTAAGGCCACGACCGGGTTGTCCGACATCTGCATGAGGACCTCGTAGAGGGCCAGAATCTGCGGCCAGTCGGTCTCGTCGGCGGTGGCAGCCTCGTCGTGCACTGCGGCGATCGCCGCCTGCAACTGATATGGGCCGGGTTCGCCGCGCGGGAGCGTCCGGCTGATGAGGGCCACGCCTTCGGCGATGTCATCGGCATTCCAGAGGCGCCGGTCCTGTTCTGTCATCGGGATCAGCTCGCCGGCCGGTCCGGTCCGAGCCGCCCGCCTGGCATCGGTGAGCAGCATGAGCGCCAACAGACCGGCGACCTCGCCGTCGTCGGGAAGCATCTGATGGAGCATCCGAGTCAGCCGGATGGCTTCGGTACAGAGATCGGCGCGCGTCAGGACGGGGCCGGACGTCGCGGCGTAGCCCTCGGTGAAGATCAGGTAGAGCGCGTGCAGCACCGCCGCGAGCCGTTCCACACGATCCGCCGGGCGAGGGAGACCGAACGGGATGCCGCTGTCCTTGATGCCTTGCTTCACCCTGGTGATGCGCCGCGTCATGGTCGCCTCCGGCACGAGGAATGCGCGGGCGATCTCCGCTGTGGTCAGGCCGCCGACGGCGCGCAGCGTCAGCGCGATCTGCGACGGAGGAGACAGGGTCGGATGGCAGCACATGAACAGCAGGATGAGCGTGTCGTCGGACTCGGACGGCGGCTGATCCGCCGGTGGGGCCAGCCAGTTGCCGGGCAGGGTCCACTGTGCGACGGAGTCCTCGCGGAGCCGACGCGCCTGTTCGCTGCGGAGCAGATCGGTCAGCCGTCGCGAGGCGACGGTGATCAGCCACGCTTTCGGCCGGTCGGGCACGCCCGTGTCCGGCCATTGTGTTGCGGCGGCGAGGAGTGCTTCCTGGACGGCGTCCTCGGCGGTGTCGAAATGCCCGTAACGGCGCACGAGCGCGCCGAGGACCTGCGGAGCCAGATCGCGCAGCAGGTCCTCGACAGAGGGCTCGCTCATGGCCTCACTGCACGTCGAAGTCGTCGAAGCCCTCGACGATGGGCCGTACTTCGATGTACTCCGTGCCGGTCGGCTCGCCGCCGGGATGCGGGCTCTTGGTGATCCGGGCGGCGATCTCGGTGGCTCGGTCGAGGCTCTCACACTCGACGATCGTGTAGCCGGCCAGGACCTCCTCGGTCTCCGCGTACGGCCCGTCGGTGACGATTGGGACCCCGTCCTTGACGCCGTGGATCCTGCGGGTGTGCACAGGAGCGGTCAGGCCGCGTGCGTCGACGAACTCACCGGTCTCCACCAGCTCCTGGTTCCACGACTCCATGAACTTGTACATGGCCGCCACATCCTCCTGGGACCAGGCGGGCTGGTCGGTGGGCTTGCCTGTCATCAGGTCGTACTCGCGCTGCGACGCGTAGAGCATGATCATGTACTTCATGGCTGGCCTCCTCGTCGGCCGGCACCCGGATGGTGCCTCTCACCGAAGACGTCGGTGCCGATCACCTGTTCCGGACATTGTCCGGCATTCGAAGGTCTGCACGAGGCGGGCGGTAGCACGTGGGACATTGACGCGCCGGGCTACGGCCGCGATGGCAGGGAGGATCCGCTTCAACGGGTGGCCCGGAAGACGATGACTCTGGAGTCGTCATCTTCCGGTGAGCCGTGCCAGTCGCCGTACCACGCGACATCAGCGAAGCCCGCCGCGTCCAGCTCCTGACGGAACTCCTCGGCGGTGCGGAAGTAGAGGGTACTGGTGTAGATGCGATCCTCCCCGCCGGGGAACACGTTGTGCGCGTCGAAGACCACACGGCCGTTGTCGGCGCTGCTGACCTCGAGCCATTCCCGCAAGTACCCGGCCGGGGTGTCGCGCTCACCATAGGTGGCCTCGGCAGTCCAACGCTCCCACTCGCGGTACCCGGGGTTGCGCGACTCGAAGCTGAACGTCCCGCCGGGGCGGATCGCCTGGACGAGTGACGTGAGTGTCGCGGGCAGTTCCTCCGGGCTGACGTGCATGATCGCATTGCCGGTACAGATGGCGAGGTCAGTGGTTCCGGTCGATGCCAGCGCGGATGCGTCGCCCTCGATCCAGGTCACCGAGTCGGCGCCCGGCTGCCGGCGCGCGTAGCCCAGCATGGTTCTGCTCGGGTCGACGCCGATCACACTCCTGCCCGGCTGAACCAGCGAGCGCGTCAGCAAGCCGGTGCCGCACCCCAGGTCGATGATCGACCGCGCGCCGACCTCATCGGCCAGGGCGCGATACCAGGCATGGTCCGCCCCGCCAGGATTGTCGATGTCATACAGCTCGACGAGTTCCAGGTCACCGTACGGATCGCTCACCCTGCGAACTTTACGTGCTGTGCGCCCGGGCCGCGCAGCATGCAAAGGAGGTTGCGGTATTGGACTAGGTATTTCGAAGTCCGTTACGTTAGGGTTCTTCCGTGGCTGTACTTCTCCAAAACCCGGTGCGTTCGTACGCGTGGGGATCGCCGACGGTGATCCCGGAACTGCTCGGTCAGGAGCCCACGGGGCAGCCGCAGGCTGAGCTTTGGGTCGGTGCCCACCCGGGCTCGCCGTCGACGGTCGCCGCGGACGGGCGGACGCTTGACCGCTACATCGCGGACGACCCGGACAGCACGCTCGGCACCAAGGTGACCGAACGGTTCGGCGGCGTGCTGCCGTACTTGCTGAAGATCCTCGCCATCGAGCGGCCGCTGTCCATCCAGGTGCACCCGACCATCGAACAGGCCCAGCAGGGATACGCTGCCGAAGACGCGGCGGGCGTCGCGCTGGACTCGCCGAAGCGCTCCTACCGTGACCGCAACCACAAGCCGGAGATGGTGGTCGCGCTCACCGAGTTCGAGGCGCTGATGGGCTTCCGGGACCCGCGCGAGCTGGTGTGGCTGTTCGAGGAGATCGAGCGTGCCGAGTTCGACGACGCGGCCGCGATGCTCAAGCGCGACGACGGGCTACGCGAGCTGGTGACGACCTGGCTGAATCTGCCCGAGGCCGAGGCGCAACGTCTGGTCAGCGCCTTGATCGAGGTGGCGCGGGCCCGGCAGGACCGGGAGGCGCTGCGGATCGTGGCCCGGCTCGCCGACACGTACCCGGGCGACCGCGGGATTCTCCTCGCGTCGTTGATGATCCGGGTGCCGCTGCGCCCCGGCGACGCCGCATTCGTAGGCGCAGGGGTGCCGCATGCCTACCTGTCCGGCGTCGCCGTGGAGCCGCAGGCGAGCTCGGACAACACGTTACGGGCAGGTCTGACGCCCAAACACATCGACACAGCCGAGGTGGAGCGGATCCTGCGCTATGAGGCTCAGGGTGCCCAGCGGGTGCTTCCGCGCGAATGCGGCCCGCGGGAGAACGTCTACCCGGTCCGGGATCTCGACGAGTTCCGGATATGCCGTCTCGAGCTCGGCGACGAGGAGATCCACCCGAGCGGCTACGGCCCACGCGTGGTGCTCGTCGTCGACGGCCATGCGGAGCTGCGGACCGGCGCGAACATCGTCGAGAGCAGCCAGGCGGAGCCGATGGAGCTGGGGCAGGGGCAGGCCGCCTTCGTTCCGGACTCCGAACGGTCGGCGGCGATCACCGGCAGCGGTGTCGCCTTCACCATCACTCCGAACCTCAGTTAGTGCCCTAGAAGCCCGGAATCTGCCGCTCGCGGCCCGGGTGCGGCTCTAGGGCCTTCCTCGTGGGGTGTGCACAGGCCGACGTCGACATCGACCTCGGTCACGCAGGTGGCGCGAAACCGCCGGTAGTCCGCTGCTGATCCGACGCAGTGTCGTCGCGGCCGTCTCCGCGAGGACACTGCGTGGGTGCATCCTCATCCCGGCGATCGGGCCCCGCCACGTCAGGCCCGGGCGGTTCGTCGCTCACCCGCCCGTCCGGCGACCCGGGCTGTGCCCAGCCCGATGGCTCTCGTCCCGGGCCCGCCCAGCCGTCGCCTTCCCGAGTACGGGGGCCTTGCTGGTCCGGGCTGGACTGCTGGAACCCCGTCGCCCCCTGCTGCTGCGCGGACAGACGGACGCTCTCCCTGCGGCCTCGCTCATTGAGGACGGCGGCGAGGTATGCCCATGCCGGTACGCCGGGTGGCGGCGGCGGGCTGACCACGGCCGCGACCTGGTCGGCCAGCCGGGCTCCCAGCGGCTCCCGGACAGCAGGTGAGAGCTGTCGCCACCGGCTCAGGTAACTCCGTGCCGACAGCGCGAGATCGTTCGGCAGCCGGGACAGCTCCAGGCCCGTGGCCCAGTTCGCCAGCTCATCCGGCACCGCCGGTATGCCCGGCGGCGCCGGAATGCGCTCGCGGACGACGACGGTGCCCGCCAGCACGTCGCCGATACGTTTGCCGCGCTCGTTGAGGAGCGAGCAGAAGACTGCCCCGACGCCCGAAGTGATGACGAAGTCGGCGAAGACTCCGCTCAACGCACGGACCAGGGCGTGCCGGGTACGGATCGGACCGCCGTCGTCGCGCACCACGCGCAGCCCGAGCGCGAGCTTGCCGAGTGACCTGCCGCGGCTCAATGTCTCGATGGTGGTCGGAAGCGCGACCAGGAGCAGGATGACGGCGACCAGTCCCAGCGCGGTGGCCATGGCCGTGTCGACGCCGGGTATGACCGCGCTGATGAGCCCGAACAGGCCCAACCCGCACACGAGGTACACAGCGAGATCGATCACGATCGCGATCGTGCGGGACGGGAACTTGGCCAGCCGCAGTTCCAGCGGGACGGCCTCTCCGGTCACGACGTCGCTCATACCGCCCAGTCTGCCGCACCACCTGCGCGATTTGCCGCACCGGCTGCCCCGTACTCTCGAGCTGGAGCACGGCGCGCCTGAGACAGAAGGGGGTCGCGTGGACGTCGACGCGTTTATCGCCGCGCACCAGGACGAGTGGGATCGCCTGTCCGACCTGGTGCGACGACGTGGCCGGCTGTCGGGTCCAGAAGCCGACGAGCTTGTCCAGCTGTACAGGACCGTCTCCACCCATCTGGCGATGGTCCGGTCGGCCGCCCCCGATCCCGTCCTGCTGGGCAAGCTGTCCGGCCTGGTTGCTCGTGCCCGCGCCGCCGTCGCCGGGTCGCGCGACCCGGGCTGGAACGACGTCGTGCGGTTCCTGACAGTCCGGTTCCCTGCGGCCGTGTACCTGAACCGATACTGGTGGGTCAGCGCCGCGCTGGTGTCCCTGGTCGTGGGCGCGGTCATCGCCGGATGGGTGGCGGCCAACCCCGACGTGCAGGCGACCATCGGCGCGCCCGAGGAGATCCGGCAGCTGGTCGAGCACGATTTCGAGGACTACTACTCGGCCAACCCGGCGGGCTCGTTCGCGACGCAGGTCTGGATCAACAACGCGTGGGTGGCCGCCGGGGCGCTCATTCTCGGTGTCTTCCTCGGGCTGCCCGTGATCTACATCCTCTGGATGAACGTCATGAACGTCGCCGTCTCGGCCGGGCTGATGGCGGCAGCGGGGCGGCTCGACGTGTTCTTCGGGCTGATCACGC
>NZ_ML142856.1:109208-115059 GCF_004138495.1 Phytoactinopolyspora endophytica | reverse complement strand
GGGGTTCGTCACTCCGTCCGGCCTGCCCACCTGGGGCCGTATCGCCATCGGTGTCGCCGCCGAAGTGGCGTTCCTCAGCTATATCTGGGTGTTCGGCCGGCGAGCCGTCGCCGCCGGCGAGGTGGGGGACCTGGACGAGACGGTCCGCGGCGATGCCCTTCCGACCTCCGCGTAAAGCAAGCCCCTCCCAACAGAAGGGCCGGGATCGGTGGTCGAAATTTCTTCGACCGATCTTCGGGCGGCGGCAGACTGACGCAACCAGCACGGAAAGCCGTCCGCCGGCCGCGTGAGAGAGAGAAGGAATTTCGACCACCCATCAAACGCAACCACATCTGTCAGAGGCGCCCTGCGGCCTTGAGATCGAGGTAGGCGTCGGCGACTGCCGGCGGGAGGTCGTCTGGTGTGGCGTCGACGACGTGCGCACCGCGGCGCTGAAGCAGCTCTGTCACCTCGTCGCGCCCGCGCCGGTCGTGCTCGGCCGCGGCGGCCGCATAGACCGTCGCCGCATCGCCCCTGGCTCGCGCCATCTCTTCGATCCGTGGATCCGCGACGGATGCGACCAGCACGGTGTGCCGCCCGGTCAGCGCAGCGACCACGGGCAGCAGGCCGTGTTCCACGGTGCCGGAGTCGATGCTGGTGATGATGGTGACGAACGCGTGCTGACCGGCCCGGGAGCGGACCTCGGCCGCGAGGCCACGGTAGTCGGTCTCCAACAGCTCCGGCTCGACCGTGGCCAGGGCGTTGACCATCCTGGGCAGCACTTCGGTCGCGGTCGGCCGCTCGACGGAAGCTCGCACTCTGCGGTCGTAGGCCAGCAGGTCCACCCGGTCACCCGCGCGTGCCGCAAGGGCCCCCAGAAGCAGCGCCGCGTCCATGGCGGCATCGATGCGAGGAGCGTGCACCGGCGAGGCGACTGAACCGGGGGAATGCGCGACCGAGCCGGCGGCAGGAGCGACCGATCCAGCGGCATGGGCGACCGAGCCCGCGGTGTCGACCGCGTTCCCCGCGCTCGGTTGCGAGTGGTCGGCCAAGCCGCCCACCCTGCCGGCGGAGGTCCGGCCGGTGTCGAGAACGATCAGGATGTGCCGGTCGCGTTCCGGTCGCCAGGTGCGGACAACGACGTCACCCCGCCGCGCGGTGGCGCGCCAGTCGATCGAGCGGGTGTCGTCGCCGACGACGTACTCGCGCAGCGAGTCGAACTCGGTGCCGGCGCCTCGGATGAGTACGGCGGACCGGCCGTCCAGGTCTCGCAGGCGGGACAGCCGGGACGGCAGATGCCGGCGGGCGTGGAAGGGCGGCAGAACTCGCACGGACCAGTCGACCTGGTGTGCTCCCTGACGCCCGGCCAGGCCGAGCGGGCCCATGGACCGCACGACCACGCGCTCGGCAGTGCGGTCCCCCCGCCGCGTGGGTCGTAGCCGGACGGACAGCGTCCGCCGCTCGCCGGGCGGGACGTCCACCTCGAACCGGTCCGTCGCCACCCCTGCGGACGGCGGCCACGCGTCGCGCAGGACCCCGCGTACCCGGCGCCGGCCGTCGTTCTGCACCGTGAGGGTGAGGGTGGCCTGCTCACCCAGCCGGACCGTGGTGTCGCCGCCGCGCGCGAAGCCCAGCGGCCGCACTGCGCCTGCCAGCGCCGCATCCGAGACTGCGAGTACCAGCAGCACTCCGGTCGCCAGCAGGACACCCGCCGACGACGGTGCGGTCACACCGACGACGACGGTGGCCAGCAGGGCCAGCAACGCCAAGCGTCCGGACACCACCATCAGTTCGGTGCCCCCTTCTTGCGCGCCCGCGCAGCGTACTCGAGGCTGGGATCAAGATCATGTTCCCTTTTGAGCCCTGATAGGGGCCTCAAAGGGAACATGATCATCTGGTCAGACCCGGCTGTGAGGGTGTGAGACGTCATCGCGGAACCGCGACCGTAGCGAGGATGGACTCCAGCACCGAATCGGTGCCGACGCCTTCCATCTCGGCCTCGGGCCGCAACGTCATCCGGTGCCGCAGCGTCGGGCCGGCGAGCGCCTTGACGTCGTCGGGTGTGACGTAGTCCCGTCCAGAGAGCCACGCCCAGGCCCTCGACGTGTTCATCAGCGCGGTAGCGCCACGCGGCGAGACACCGAGCTGCACCGATGGCGAGCTACGCGTGGCCTGACAGACGTCGACGATGTACCCGAGGACCTCCGGCGCGACCCGCACCGATCTCACGGCCGCGCGCCCGGCCTCCAGATCTGACGGGGACGCGACCGTCCGGAGCCCGGCGGCGGCGAGATCTCGTGGGTCGAACCCTTCGGCATGCCGCCGCAGGATGGACACCTCGTCGTCGCGACCCGGCAGGGACACCGTCAGCTTCAGCAAGAAGCGGTCCAGCTGCGCCTCCGGCAGCGGATACGTGCCCTCGTACTCGATCGGGTTCTGCGTCGCGGCGACGACGAACGGGTCGGGGAGCGCTCGGGGCCTCCCATCGACGGACACCTGGCGCTCCTCCATCGCCTCCAGCAACGCCGACTGGGTCTTGGGCGGTGTGCGGTTGATCTCGTCGGCCAGCAGCAGATTGGTGAAGACAGGCCCGGCCGAGAAAGAGAACTCCGCGGTCCTCGCGTCGTACACCAGCGAACCGGTGATGTCGCCCGGCATGAGGTCGGGGGTGAACTGGACCCGCTTCGTCTCCACATCCAATGCCGCCGCTATCGCCCGGACGAGCAGCGTCTTCGCCACGCCGGGTACCCCCTCGAGCAGCACGTGCCCGCGACAAAGCAGCGCGATGACCAGGCCGCTGACGACCGAATCCTGACCGACGACGGCCTTGCCCACCTCCTCCCGGAGGGCGCTGAGCGACGTCCGGGCCTGCTCGGCGGGGTCTGGCGGGTGGGGTGGGGCGCTGGGTGCTTCGGTCACGACGTGTGGACCTCCTTTTCAAGTGCGTCGAGCGAGTCCGCAAGCCGGACCAGATCGGCGTCGTCAACGGGGGCAGGGCCGTCAAGAAGCTCGGCGACGGCGCCGGCATCCAGGGCCGATCGGACGGCGGCCGCGTCGACGACAGCAGCGATCGACGCTACGGCGGGCAGGCCGAGCCGCCGACGCAGCCTGCGGACGGCGGCGTCGCGCAGCATGCCGGCGGCGTGTCCCCGAGACTGCCCCCGACGGTACAGGCGGGCGCGTCCTTCAGTGGCCTCGGCCGCGCGCACCACGACGGGAAGCGGTTCGGCGACGACCGGGCCCAGCCTCCGTGCGCGCCACCAGGCCACAGCCCCGACCATGATGACCAGCTGCCACAGCACGGGGGTGACCCAGCCGGGCATCAGCTCGGCGAAGCTCTGCTCAGCGCCCGGAGGAGTCTCGTGACTCGGGCGGTACCAGGTCAGCCGATCGTTCTCCCCCAACAGGCCCATCGCCAGCGCAGCGTTGCCGTCCTGATCGAGGTAGCGGTTGGTGAGCGGCTGGCTGGCCCCGAGTGCCACGGTTCGGCCGTCGCCGTCGCCGTCGCCGTCGCCGTCGCCGTCGCCGTCGCCGTCGCTGTCGACGACGAGGAGGGTAGCGGCGCCGCCGGCCGGATAGCACAGCGACGCGTCGTCGGGACCGTGGTACTGGATTCCGCCGAGCCTGGCCTCGCCTGCGCGGGTCGCGGCGGGTAGGTCACACCGCGGATCCGCCAGTTGCTCGGTGGTGCGCCCGGCGACGGAGGCATTGTCGATGAAGTCACCGATCTGGCTGGATTCGACGAGGACGATGTCGGCGCCGGTGTCTCGCAGACGATCGATCTGCTCCGGCAGGAGCCGGTCCGGCTCCGTGATGAGCAGCGTGTCCCCGCCTCCGGTGCTATCGACCGCGTCGTCGGTGGTACGGGCGTCCGTCACCTGAATGCCCTGGTCTTCGAGGAGACGGACGAGCGCCCGAGCTCCGCTGGCGTTGACGCCGGCCGAGTCGAGGTACCCGCGACTGGTCTGATCCTGCAGGAGCGTCAGAACGACCGCGAAGAGGATGAGCACGGCCGTCGCACCGAGCGGGAATCGCCATCGCTGCCACCGTTGCCGCGCCGTCGGATCCATCGGCCGCACGGCGACGGATGCCGTCATCGCGGGACCGCCAGGCTGGGGCCCGATGCCGTTGCGGTCTGCGGGCGGGCGTGCCGGGCTTCATCGTCGAGCTCGCGCATGGCTGCGTCATCATCAGAGGTGGCGGTGTGCCCTCCGTAGTGAACGTGGTCGAAGAGCCGAGCTCCGGCCCGGAGCCGGGACGCGGCGTCCGGGAGGCGTTCTCCGGCGTGGCGGGCCAGCTCGTCCGCGGTCCAGTCGGAGCGTGGCTCGACGACGCCGCGTTCCTCCAAGACAACCGCCACCGCGCGGAACCGCTCCAACACCGCGGTTGTCCAGTCCTGAATGCGCGCGGCGTCGTCCGCCGCGGCCCGGTGCTCCGCCGACGTGCGACGCGTCTCGGAGAAGACAGTGGCGGTTCCTCCGGCCTTGCGCCGGGCAAGCGGTCCGGTGCGGAGCACCACGAGGATGGCGACGGCCACCACCGCGGCCAGCAGGATGACCGTGCCCAACCCGCCGGGGATCGCGTCCGCGGCGCCGCTGACCAGGCGGTTGAACTGCTCGAGTATCCATTCCAGGATCCGCGCGGGCAGCGAGACGTCACGATTGTAGCCAGGCTGTGAGAGCTCCTCGCGGGCAAGCTCCCGTGCCTCCTCGCGGTCGAGTTCGATGAGGGCGCTGACGTGACCGATCATCGCGGGCCCGGTGGCATCCCCTCGGGTCCGGCTCCAGGTCCGGGTGCCGGCCCCGGCTCGGGCCCAGGTCCAGGACCGGGTCCGGCTCCGGGGCGGCCTGGCAGCTCGACGTCGGCCGCTCGCGCCAGGTCGATGTCGAGCGCCTCGCGCCGGATGCGCTGGTCTACGTAGAGCAGGGCGGTGGCTCCGGCGTTGAACGGCGCGGTGATCGTGGCGCTGATGACCGACCCGAGCGTACTCAGCACCAGCGCGGCGAACGACATGCCGCCGACGGTGAACATATCGCCCTCGCCAAGGAGCGCCGGAATGCTGAACGGGATGCTGACGACCTGGGTGATGAGCACGATGATGAGGAAGACCAGGATGAGGATGCCGAACACGCGCCACCAGGATCGGCTGACCAACTGCCGGGAGCGGCGCAGTGACTCGCGGATGCCGATCGGCACGGGCGGACCGTTGCCGGTGCTGTCCGTCTCGAGCATCAGGGCCGGCGTGGCGAGGGAGTAACGCACGTAGAGCCAGATGCTGAGCAGTACCGCCACCAGGCCGCCGAGGAAGAGCATGGCCAGCGCCGCGTCCGGGCTGTCACCGGCCAGGAAGACCGTGAGGGCGACCACCACCCAGAGGGCACCGCTCCAGATCAGTGTGTAGAGGAGCGTCAGGCCGAACAGGCGAAGAAGCCGGGGCTTGGCATGCTGCCAGGTCTCGGCAAGTGTGAGGTGCTGGCCGATGACGGCCCGGCCGACCACGACCGTCAGCATCCCAGTGAGGAAGACGGTTCCGATCCAGGTGACGAAGAGCAGGACACCGAGGCCACCCAGGGTGCTGGCGAGGACCTCCAGGACCTCGTCCGTAGTGACCTGGTTCCCGTTGATCTCCTCGAGCGTGGCGACGTCGTCCAGGATCACCCAGGTGACGGCCATCCCGATCAGCTGGGTGATGATCGCCACCGCCGCGGACAGACCGAGCATCACCCGCGGGTTGCGCCTGATCGTGGTGACGGCGCCGTCGAGGATCTCGCCCACGCCGAGCGGGCGCAGCGGCACCACTCCTGGTTTCGCGTCCGGCGGCCGCCATGACCACCCGGGAGGCGTGGTCCAGCCGCCTGGCTGAACCGGTCCG
>NZ_ML142856.1:106416-109179 GCF_004138495.1 Phytoactinopolyspora endophytica | reverse complement strand
GGCCGGCGGTGAATATCCGGGTGCGGATGGCTGCTGGCCGCCGGGTTGTTCCCAGCCGCGCTGACCACCGGGATCTGGCTGGCCGGCGGGCTGTTCCCAGCCGCGCTGACGATCAGGATCCGGCTGGCTGCCGGGATGATCGCCGTTCTGACCTCCGTCCGGTGGCCCCCACCCATGGGGGCTGTCGGTTCCCGACATCGCTCCTCTTCTCCCTCTACCTGGGGCGAATATTTACCCCTCGGCAGTGGCCATCATGGCATTTCGGGCCATGCCTATTAGCAGTTGGGCGCTGGGAGTGTCACCATATGGACTATGAAGGGACGTGTGCTCATCGTCGATGACGACACCGCGTTGGCGGAGATGCTCGGAATTGTGCTGCGCGGGGAGGGATATGAGCACGCCATCGTCACCAACGGCGACGATGTCATGCCCACTTTCTGGGAGTTCCGGCCCGACCTCGTCCTCCTCGATGTCATGCTTCCCGGCCGGGACGGCATCGACATATGCAAGGAGATCCGCGCGGAGTCCGGCATCCCGATCGTCATGCTCACCGCCAAGACCGACACCGTCGACGTGGTCGTGGGATTGGAATCGGGCGCTGATGACTATGTCGTCAAGCCGTTCAAGCCCAAGGAGCTGGTGGCCAGGGTGCGCGCCCGGTTGCGGCGCACCGAGGAACCCAAGCCCGAGACGCTGCAGGTCGGAGACGTGACCATCGACGTGGCCGGCCACGCGGTCAAGCGGAACGGCGTGACGGTCTCGTTGACCCCGCTGGAGTTCGACCTGCTGGCCTGCCTCGCGCGCCGGCCGTGGCAGGTGTTCACCAGGGAGGAGCTGCTCGAGAAGGTGTGGGGGTATCGTCACGCCACCGACACCCGGCTGGTCAACGTCCATGTTCAGCGGCTGAGGTCGAAGATCGAGACCGATCCCGAACGGCCCGAGATCGTGGTGACGGTGCGCGGCGTCGGTTACCGGGCAGGAACAGGGTAGGGAGATGGCCAAGGCGCTCACGCGTCCATGGCATGCGGTGCGCGGAGCGTGGCAGCGTTCCATCCAGGTCCGAGTACTCACAGCCACGCTGGCACTGTCACTGGTCGTGGTGATCCTGCTCGGAACCACTCTGATGCGACAGATCAGCGACGGGTTGCTGGAGACCAAGGCCGATTCGGCCGTCGCCGACGCCTCGGCCGGGGTCGACTATGCCCAGCGTAATCTCGATGCCGCCGCGGACAGCGCGACGGGCTCGTGGAGTCCGCTGTTGTCGGACATCACCCAGAGCCTGACCAACCGCGGTAACCAGCCCGGGTCGGACGCGCTCTACGAGGTCGTCATGCTCGGCTCCGAGGACAACGCGGTACGCCTGGCATCGCCGGGGATCTCCCTCGACTGGGTGCCTGGAATCGTCCCCGAGACGCTGCGTGAGCATGTGCGTGGCGAAGAACGGATCTTCCACACCTATACCGCCATTCCGGACGGCGACGCGGGCACTGACCGGATACCGGCACTTGCCGTGGGAGGACAGGTCACGGCACCGACCGGTGACCAGTACGAGCTCTATTACCTGTTCCCCCTGACGGAGCAGCAGGCCGCCATCGACCTGGTGCGCACGGCCCTGGTGACCGCGGGGTTGTTGCTGGTCCTGCTGCTGGGCGCCCTGGCCTGGCTGGTCACCCGCCAGGTGGTCACGCCGGTGAGACTGGCGGCGCGGATCGCCGAACGGTTCTCCGCGGGCAACCTCTCTGAGCGGATGATCGTGCGTGGCCGGGATGACCTGGCCAGGCTGGCGGCCAGCTTCAACCAGATGGCGGCGAGCCTGCAGCACCAGATCGGGCAACTGGAGGAGCTGTCGCGGATGCAGCAGCAGTTCGTCTCCGATGTCTCGCACGAGCTCCGCACGCCGCTGACGACGGTACGGATGGCCGCAGACGTGTTGCACGAGTCCAGGGAGGACTTCGATCCTGTGGTGCAGCGTTCGGCGGAGCTGCTGCAGGCGCAGCTGGACCGGTTCGAGGCGCTGCTCAACGACCTGTTGGAGATCAGCAGATTCGACGCGGGTGCGGCAGTGCTGAGCGAGGAGGGCCACGACATCCGTGACCTCGTCCATGGCGTGGTCGATGCCGCGGAGCCGTTGGCCGAGCGAAAGGGGAGCCGGATCGTCGTCGATGTGCCGAGCTATCCGTGTGTCGCCGAGATCGACTCACGTCGTATCGAGCGTGTGCTGCGGAACCTGGTGGTGAACGCGGTGGAGCACGGCGAAGGCAATGATGTCATCGTCCGGGTGGCCATTGACGACAACGCGGTGGCAGTCACGGTTCGCGACTACGGGGTGGGCCTGAAGCCGGGCGAATCGTCGCTGGTCTTCCACCGCTTCTGGCGCGCGGATCGGGCCCGTGCCCGGACCACCGGCGGCACCGGCCTGGGCCTGTCCATCTCGCTGGAGGACGCTCGGCTGCATGGCGGCTGGTTGCAGGCTTGGGGCGAGCCCGGGGAAGGATCGCAGTTCCGGTTGACGTTGCCACGACGGGTCGGAGAGGACATCACGACGTCGCCGCTGGCGCTGGTCCCATCGGACGTCGGCACAGCGGCGACAGGACAGTTGGACGTGGGATCCCCCTACCGCATGGTGACCCGGGCGGGCGGCGACGCGCGCGCCGCGGAGTCCGAGGAGTCCACCAAGCCGGAGTCCACCGAGCCGGAGTCCACCGAGCCGGAGTCCGGCCAGTCCACCGAGCAGGACCAGGGCGCCGTCGATGCTGCGGAGGT
>NZ_ML142856.1:105363-106357 GCF_004138495.1 Phytoactinopolyspora endophytica | reverse complement strand
GGTGGTTGAGGGAACGAGACTGCGCGCGATCCCGCTCGTCCTGGCGCTGGCCGGGTTGCTGCTCGCGGCGTGTTCGGACGTGCCCACGTCCGGCCCGGTGGTCGGGGGCAACCCGGTCAGCAACCAGGATCCGCCGCGGAACATCCTGTACGCGGCGGCGCAGCCGCGGCCGGGCGACGCTCCGGCGCGCATCGTCGACGGGTATCTCGACGCGATGTCTGCCTACCAGCCTGGCTACGAGACCGCGACGATGTTCCTCACGCCGGATTCGCAGGGTTCATGGGAGCCGATGGCCGGGATCACGGTCCACCGCGGTACCCGGCCGAGTATCGAGGAACTGGACAACGACATCATCCGGGTGACCATCACGGTGACCGGCGAGGTGCAGGAGGACGGTTCCTTCGAGCTCGCGGACCCCGGGACGACCCGCGAATTCGACCTCCAGATGACGCAGGTCGACGGGGAATGGCGGATCGCGGATCCGCCCGAGGGGACGATCATCTCCGAGGATGACTTCGCGCGTGAGTTCGAGCCGCACAACCTGTGCTTCTTCACGCCTGACCTCGACATGTTCGTGCTCGACCCGGTCTACGTGCCGACCACCGGTCAGGCCGCTACCCTGCTCACCCAGATGATGCTGGACGGCCCATCCGTATGGTTGGACCCGGCCGTGCAAACCGCCTTCCCGGAAGGTGTGGCACTCGGTGTCTCCAGCGTTCCGGTGGAGGCGGGGCTTGCCACGGTGGACCTGTCGGCGAACGCCCAGAGCGCCGAGCTGCCGCAACGGGAGCTGATGGCGGTGCAACTGGCGTGTACCCTCTCCACCCTGCCTGAGGTGGGAAGAATCGCGATGAACTCCGACGGGGTTCCGCTTCTCAACCAGGAGGAGGAGCCGACGGTCGACGCCACTCGGGATGAGCGCTACGACCCGGACAAACCCCGCGTGGACAGTGCTCTGCTCGCGGTCGACGACGGAGCGGTCGTCCTGCGGCAG
>NZ_ML142856.1:81373-105267 GCF_004138495.1 Phytoactinopolyspora endophytica | reverse complement strand
CGGTGGCCTGAGCGCGGTGCCGGGTGCGTTCGGCGAGGTTGACGACGTCGTCGACCTCGCGACGCGTTCCGACGGGGAAAGCGTGGTCGCGGTCGGCGGCTACGGCTACCAGCTGCAGGTCGGAACGGTGACTGGAGACGAGCCGCCAGAGCCGATCTACGACGGTGTCGAGCTGACCTCGCCATCGTGGGATCGCAATGATGTGATCTGGGCGGTGAATCGGCCCGAGACCGGTGGGGAGCTCGTGGCCATGCGTCCGGACGGCACGGAGCTCGAGGTCAGGTCGGAGGAGCTGGAGGACAAAGACGTCGCCAACGCCGCGATCTCACCGGACGGCACCAAGATGGCCCTCGTCGCGGACGGAGTCGCCTATCTCGGCGTCATCGTCCATGACAGCGAGAACCGCGAGCGGGTGTCGGTGGAGCGGCTCCGGCGGATCGGGCCGGAAGGCGAGGCCATCGACGTGGACTGGAGCGACGCGGAGCACGTGGCACTGCTCTCGGGTGACGAACAGGACACCGACGATGACGTGCCCGTCGAGCCGGAGGTCTACCTGGTGAACACGTCCGGTTCAGAGAACTCCAGCCGAGGGCCGGTTCCGGGCGCGACGTCGGTGGCCGCGGACGCGGCCGAAGGCATCGTCGTGGCAACCGAGGAGGACCTGCTGCTGGTGCACGAGTCACGTAATCGCTGGGTCGACGTCGACGAGGGCTCGGCGCCGGCATTCTCTTAGGTGGTGCTTCGGTGCGCCGCCGGGCAGTGACCTCGCGTAGGCCAGGGCTGTCAAAGGTCACGATTGGGGTTCGCTGCGGGCCGGGCCGGGCGTAGGGTGGAAGGTACCGGAAGCCTGCCAGCCAGGTAGGCACCGGCGTACCAGGTGGAGCACGGGTATGCGGATACATCAACGGCTGACGGAGTTCGTCGTCGCCGGCGAAGACTTGGTACTCGGCAGCGCCTGCGCCGGGTGCGGGGAGGTAGCCGGCCTGCTCTGCAACGGCTGCCGCGACGAGCTCGTCGGCCCATCGGCTCCGGTGTATGACCTTCCGGGTTCGGCCGATCTCCGGGTGGCCGGTGCCGCCGCCTACGCCGGGGTGGCTGGATCTGTCATCGTCGACCACAAGGAGCACGGTCGGCTGGCGCTGAGCAGACCGCTCGGTGATGCCTTGGCCGTCGCTGTCACGGCTTTGTCCGCGGCCGACGGCGGCTGCCCGCATTGTGGCCGTCGTCCGGCGGCGCTGGTTCCGATACCGTCGCGTCGCTCTACCGTCCGGGGCCGGGGACACGACCCTGTGCTGCGCATCGCCCGTCGCGCGGCTTCGACTCTGCGGCGGGCCGGCGACAGCGCGACCGTGGTTCCCGCCCTGCGACACGTACGCACCGTCGATGATCAGGCGCATCTCGGCAGAGTGGCACGCGCGGCGAACCTGCGCGGCTCTATGACGGTCCGTCGCAGCGCCACGAGGCTGCTGCGGGCCCGATGTCCCGTACTGGTCGATGACGTGGTCACGAGTGGCGCGACGTTGCGTGAAGCGGCTCGTGCACTCAGCGAGACCGGGTTGCGACCATGCGGCGCCGCCGTCGTTGCCGTCGCCGGCACTCCGTGACACGTGCGGCACGACCGGGCACAGTGCGGCGGGGCGCAGCACAACTGAACATAGTGCGGGCCTGACAGGCCCCCGCACCTGCACAGAGACCGCGGGTGTGAACTGGACGGCCGCCGGAGACGCGGCTGTGAAGAAGGTAAGAAGTTTACGAACATGCGAGATCAACGTGTACTACGAGCGACAAGCAGCTAACGTTTGTGCATGGCACCCGTTGTCCGCTCTGTAGCACCGCGGTCCGTTCGGTACCGCGTGCAGCTGGAGCGCCGGGGGTGCTTCCCCTGGTGTTCGGGTGTGGTCTCGACCGTCTAACCCAAACCGGGAGGTTACGAGTGGATATTGTCGTCAAGGGCCGTCGTACAGACGTGCCGGAGCGTTTCCGCGACCACGTAGCCGAGAAGCTCTCCAAGCTGTCGAAGTTCGACCACAAGGTCATACGGGTAGAGGTCGAGGTGGCCACGGAGCGCAATCCGAGGCGAGCCGACGAGTCGGAGCGTGTCGAGTTGACCGTGCACTCCAAGGGCCCCGTGATCCGGGCCGAGGCCGCCGCGTCCGACAAGCGAGCGGCGCTGGACCTCGCACTGGACAAGCTGGTCGGCAGGATGCGCAAGGCGGCGGATCGTCGCCGAGTTCACCACGGCAACAGGACTCCGATGTCCGTGGCCGCGGCGACAGCCCCTCTCAACGGGGGAAGCAGCGCTGGCATGGAAGCCCCTGTGCCCGAGCAGCCGGCCGCGCCGTTGAGCACACCGGCGCCGAAATCCGAGATGCGGCCCAGCGCCCCGTTGGTGGCTGAGGCGGAGGATCCTGACGTCTATGTCGAACGAAACGGGCCGATGGTGGTTCGGGAGAAGACGCACAAGGCCACTCCGATGACGCGTGACCAGGCTCTTTACGAGATGGAGCTCGTCGGTCACGACTTCTACCTGTTCGTCGACTCCGATTCGAAAATGCCATGTGTGGTGTACCGCAGGCAGGGCTACGACTATGGCGTGATCCGTCTGGACGTGTAATGCCACGGCGCTACGGCGTCGACACATTGTGGTCGCCTGGGTGGGCCGGGGAATTCATCTCGCTCTCACGCAGTCGGCGGATGGCTCTCCGTGCTGGTTGCGTGGAGCGGCCGCCGACTGAAGATCGCTCGACGAACTTCCCCGGCCCTTCCCGGTCTTGGCCCTGGTCTCGGGGTTGCGTCGCCCAACCGTTCGCAGATAGTACGGGCTTGCCCAGCCGTCGGTGAGGACGGTCACGGAAGACACGGCGAGGTTGTCGGAGGCGGTTGGTAGCGTCCCCGACATGGGGAATCGTGAGACGCTGTCGCGCTCCGCGGCCCGGCGGGTCGCGCTGGCGGCACAAGGGTTCGCGGATGCGCGTCCCGCACGGCCGGATCGACGGGCGCTCCGTCGTGTGTTCGACCGGGTAGGCATCATCCAGATCGACTCGGTCAACGTGCTCTCACGCTCGCAGTATCTGCCCGTCTTCAGCCGGCTCGGTGCGTACCCGCGGGAGCTGCTGGACCGAGCGTCGGCGAAAGCGCCGCGGCTGCTGTTCGAGTACTGGGCGCATGAAGCGTCGTTGGTTCCGGTGCAGATGCAGCCATATCTGAGGCACCGGATGGCCAAGGCGGACGAGGCCGCGTGGGGCGGCATGCGTCGCCTCGCGCGGGAACAGCCGGAGTTCGTCAGCTGGGTGCTCGACGAGGTCAAGCGGCTGGGGCCGGTCACGGCCGGCGAGATTGAGCATGACGCGCCTCGTCGTACGGATCATTGGGGCTGGAACTGGTCGGATGTGAAGGCGGCCCTCGAGTATTTGTTCTGGGCGGGCGAGGTCACATCCGCAGCTCGGAACAGTTCGTTCGCTCGTCTCTACGACATCCCTGAGCGGGTGGTGCCTGCGGACGTGCTCGCTGCGCCGACTCCATCGGTGGAGGAGACGTATCGCGAGTTGGTCCGGATCGCGGCTCGCTCGCATGGTGTAGGCACCGAACAGTGTCTGCGTGACTACTTCCGGCTGCCGGCCGCGGGCGCGCGTCAGGCCGTGTCCGAGCTGGTGGACAGCGGGGAGTTGTTGCCGGTCAGCGTAGACGGATGGAACCGGAGCGCTTATCTGTACCGGGATGCACGGGTGCCGCGCCGGGTACGGGCCCGTGCACTGCTCAGCCCGTTCGACTCTCTGATCTGGGAACGGGCCCGGACACAGGCCCTGTTCGGGGTCCGCTACCGGTTGGAGATCTACGTCCCCCGGGACAAGAGGGTGCACGGCTATTACGTGCTGCCGTTCCTGCTCGGAGACCGCCTCGTCGCCCGCGTCGACCTCAAGTCCGACCGGGACGGCAGAGTGCTGCTGGTTCAGGCCGCCTGGGGCGAGCCCGACGCTCCCGCGGAGACCGCGGAGGAGCTCGCGGCCGAGCTTGTGGGTATGGCACATTGGCTCGGGCTGGACAGTGTCGCTGTCGTCGGCCCGGGGGACCTCGCTCCTGAGCTGGACAACGTTCTCCGGCAGATCGGTTGACCGCTCCGGAATTCCTGGGAGGGGGTCTGGAGGCGGCGGGTTGCGCCGGTAGGGCAATTCCGGTTGGTCCGTGGCGGTTGACCGCTCCGGAATTCCTGGAAGGGGGTCTGGAGGCGGCGGGTTACGCCGGTGGGCCAGTTCCGGTTGGTCCGTGGCCCGGCTGGGCTTGAGCCTCCAGACCCCTCCCAGGAATTCCGAAGCTCCGGGTCAGGCGAGGTCGTCCGGAAGCAGGTCGTACCAGTGATGGTCGTCGAACGTGCCGTCGGGAAGCCGGACGGCGGAACGCTCAACGCCGCTGCGGCGGAATCCGATGCGCTCGATGACTCTGCGCGAGGCGTCGTTGCCCTCGGCATGCGTCACCCGTAGACGCCGCAGTCCGAGCCCGCCGTCGTCGGTGGCGACGAAGGCATGGCGGATCATCAGCCTGACCGCCTCCGTGGCGACGCCGACGCCGCGCGCTGTGGGATGGACCCAATATCCGATCGATCCCTGGTCGCGATGTGGCCCCTCGAGGGCCAGCGAGAAGCAACCGAGTGCCGGCCCGCCGGCGGGGTGCGCTGCCGCCCATGTGATGCCCGTGCCGGATGCGGCGGACTCGGAGATCCCGCGGATGAACCCACGCGCATCGGCGAGGGTGTAGGCCTCCGGTAGTGTCAGCCAGCGCCTGGTGATGGGATCGGTACACGCCTCCCGCACGGCGTCGGCGTCGGACTCGTCGAACGGCCGGAGCATCACGCGGGTGCCGTAGATCGTGGGTATGTCCAGCCACGGTGTCGTCGGCTGTGACGGATCGCCGGGGAGCAGGGTCGCCACCCAGGCGTCTCGTCGCCGGCCACGTTGGACCAGATGCGACCGGAGAGTGCCTTCGAAGGTGAACCCCAGCCGCCACACCACCCGGCGTGACGCCCAGTTGCCTACGTACGCCTGCCAGACCATTCGCTGCAGGCCGAGCCCTTCCGGTGCGAACGCGCGCTCGATGACAAGCCGGACCGCGGTTGTGACCAGACCGCGGCCGCGGCCCTTCGGGCCCATCCAGAACCCGATCTCCCCCGAGCCGTGGCCATCGAGGTTCAGGCCGATCATGCCTAGGACTGTGCCGTCGTGCGACTCGCGCAGCGCCCAGCTCAGCTCTGTGCCCTGTGCCCAGCCCTGGTAGGCCAGGTTGATGAAGTCCGCGGCATGGCCTCGTGTGTACGGCGAAGGCAGTCTCGTCCACTCCTGGACTTGGGCGTCCTGGCAGAGTTCGGCGATCCGATCCACGTCGTCGGCGGTCGGAGCGGACAACAGCACGCGGTCACCGCGGAGCTCGAACGGTTCCATAAGGGGTATCCTGCCCAGGTGCGGTAGGTATACGGCAATCGATAATGCGTCAGAAGTCCGCTGCGCGAGGTGAGGGGTTCGGACGCGGGCACTGTCTGCGTCGCCGAGTCGTTAACCTTCCGCGGTTGCGACGTACCATGGAATGTCGAAGCCCCAGTGGCTCATGCCGTCTTGCAGATAAACGTTGGCTAGGAGTTGACCCGCGTGCCCGTATTGCTCGACAAGATCCTCCGCGCTGGGGAGGGCAAGATCCTCAAGCGCCTCGAGGGGATCGTCAAACAGGTCAACAGCATCGAAGAGGACTTCACCGCTCTGTCCGACGACGAACTGCGCGGCATGACCGACGAGTTCCGGAAGCGGTTGGAGGAGGGCGAGACGCTCGACGACCTCCTGCCGGAGGCGTTCGCCACCGTACGTGAGACGGCGAAGCGGACGCTGGGACAGCGTCATTTCGACGTCCAGATCATGGGTGGCGCGGCGATGCATCTCGGGAACATCGCCGAGATGAAGACCGGTGAGGGTAAGACCCTGGTCGCCACCCTGCCGTCGTACCTCAACGCGCTGAGCGGGAAGGGTGTCCACGTCGTCACCGTCAACGACTATCTGGTCCGACGGGACGCGGAGTGGATGGGACGCATCCACCGCTTCCTCGGTCTCGAGGTCGGCACCATCGTCAACGGCCTGAATTCCACCCAGCGACGCGCCGCTTACGCGGCCGACATCACGTACGGCACGAACAACGAGGTCGGCTTCGACTACCTCCGCGACAACATGGCGCAGCGCGTCGAGGACATGGTTCAGCGGGGGCATAACTTCGCCATCGTCGACGAGGTCGACTCCATCCTGATCGACGAGGCCCGCACGCCCCTGATCATCTCCGGTCCGGCCGATCAGCCCACCAAGTGGTACGGCGAGTTCTCCAAACTCGCGCAGCGGCTGCGTCGTGAAACCGACTACGAGGTGGACGAGAAGAAGCGCACCGTCGGGATCCTCGAGCCCGGTATCGAGCGGGTGGAGGACTGGCTCGGTATCGAGAACCTCTACGAGAGCGCCAACACCCCGCTCATCCAGTACCTCAACAACTCGATCAAGGCGAAGGAACTGTACCGGCGGGACAAGGAATACGTCGTGGTGGACGGCAGCGTCCTCATCGTCGACGAGCACACTGGTCGCGTCCTGGGCGGTCGCCGCTACAACGAGGGCATGCACCAGGCGATCGAGGCGAAGGAAGGGGTGGAGATCAAGCAGGAGAACCAGACGCTGGCCTCGGTGACGCTGCAGAACTATTTCCGCCTCTACGACAAGCTGGCCGGTATGACCGGTACGGCCATGACGGAAGCCAGCGAGTTCGACAAGATCTACAGCCTCGGCGTGGTGCCGATTCCGCCCAACCGACCGCTGGCACGGATGGATCAGGACGACCAGATCTACCGTACCGAGGACGCGAAGTATGTCGCCGTGGCGGAGGACCTGGTGGATCGGCACAAGAACGGCCAGCCCGTGCTTGTCGGTACAACCAGCGTGGAGAAGTCGGAGCGGCTGTCTCAGCTGCTGCGCAAGCGTGGCGTCCCGCACGAGGTTCTCAACGCGAAGCAACACGACCGGGAAGCGGCCATCATCGCGCAGGCGGGCCGCCGCGGTGCGGTGACCGTCGCCACCAACATGGCGGGTCGCGGAACCGACATCATGCTCGGCGGCAACCACGAGTTCATGGCGGCCGCGGAACTGAAACAGCGCGGCCTCGATCCGGTGGAGAACCCGGAAGAGTACGCGGCCGCGGAACCTGCTGCGCTTGAGAAGTACGAGGCGCAGGTGGCCGCGGAGCGGGATGAGGTCCGCGAGCTCGGCGGCCTCTACGTGCTGGGCACCGAGCGCCATGAGTCTCGCCGGATCGACAACCAGCTGCGCGGCCGGTCCGGGCGGCAGGGCGACCCGGGAGAGTCGCGCTTCTACCTGTCGCTGCAGGACGACCTGATGCGGCTGTTCAAGGCCGAGTGGGTCGAGATGATTCTGCGGACGCTCAACCAGCCCGACGATGTGCCCATCGAGCACAAGCGGGTGAGCAACGCGGTCAAGGGTGCCCAGGCGCAACGTGAGGCGCAGAGTTTCGAAGCGCGCAAGGACGTGCTGAAGTACGACGATGTGCTGAACACTCAGCGGACCCTGATCTACGACGAGCGCCGGCGGGTTCTCGGCGGCGAGGACCTGCACGACCAGGTCCTGAGCATGATCGACGACTCCGTCACGGGCTACGTCCGCGGGGCCACCCGGGAGGGCTTCCCGGAGACCTGGGACCTCGACGAGCTGTGGACCGCGCTGAAGACGTTGTACCCGGTGTCGCTCGATGTGGATGAGCTGATCGAGGAGGTCGGGGCCCGGGAACGGCTCTCGTCCGGTTTCCTCGTCGAGAAACTCGTCGCCGACGCACGCAACGCCTACGCGGAGCGCGAGGAGACCCTCGGCAGCCAGGTGATGCGCGAGCTGGAACGGCGCGTCCTGCTGACGGTCATCGACCGCAAATGGCGCGAGCATCTGTACGAGATGGACTACCTGCGCGAAGGCATCGGCCTGCGGGCATTCGCCCAGAAGCAGCCGCTCGTCGAGTACCAGCGCGAGGGGTTCGACTTGTTCACCGCCATGATGGACGGGATCAAGGAAGAGTCCGTCCGGCTGGTGTTCAACCTCGAGGTCCAGGTCAAGCAGAAGGAGACGGCCGAGGGGGATGGTGCCGGAGAGGCTGCTCCCGTTGTGGAGGCGGAGGGCCTCACTCCGGCTCGTCGTCCGGCGCAGCTTCAGTACAGTGCGCCCACGGTCGATGGGGACGCTGAGGTGCAGCAGCGAGTCGAGCGGACCGGGGGCGGTACTGCTGTCGCGTCTGGTGCCGGTGGAGCCCGCGGTGCGCATGCCGCCCAGACCGAGGACGGCGATGCCGAGTTCGAGGGCGTGGCACGTAACGCCCTGTGCCCGTGCGGGTCTGGCAAGAAGTTCAAGCGCTGCCACGGCGATCCGAAGCAGCGCGCCGCGATGGAGTAGCTTCAGGGGTCGCCTAGGGTGGCTGGGGCTGTGGTCGCCTTGGGTGGGCTGGGGAATTCTTCTCGCTCTCACGCGGCCGGCGGACGGCTAGGACCGCGGGTTGCGTGGGCCTGCCGCCGGCCGAAGATCGGTCGAAGAGCTTCCCCAGCCGTTCTGGGCGTTCAGCTGGTCTGTTCGATGGGCGATCCAGCCGGTCGGCGTACGGCTAGGACCGCGGGTTGCGTGGGCCTGCCGCCGGCCGAAGATCGCTCGAAGAGCTTCCCCAGCCCTTCCGGGCGGTTCAGCTGGTCTGTTCGATGTGGTGATCCGGCCGGTCGGGGTACTGGTCATTGACGCCGACCGTGGCTGGATGAGAACTGTTTCACTCGAGTTTGTTCCGTCAGTCAAGACCTTCCGTTACGTTCGAGTCATGGCAACGTGACTGGAAGGCTTGAGGGCGGAGGGATCCACCGTGGCAGTCGGGTTAATGAGCCGTGCACATCGTTCGTGGGTAATGAAGGCCGTCGCGCTTGGCGCGGCGGCCGTTATGTTGCTTCCGGCAGGTTCAGCGGTTGCGTCTTCCGGGGCGCACGACGGCGCGGACCAGCAGCCGGTAGCGGAAGTGTCGCGGGAGGCGCCGACAGGTGTGGTGGCGCTTGGCGACTCGTACTCGTCCGGTCTGGGCACTGAGGCTTACGAGGACGACTGCGATCGGACTCAGCAGGCATGGGTGTGGCTCATCTTCGCCGACGACGTCCCGGCATCCGAGCGAACGCTGCTGGCCTGTTCGGGCGCGGTCATCGACGATGTCTACGACCAGGTCGATGAGCTCGAAGCTGTCAGCGGTGCGGGCGGCAGGCTGATCACGGTGACGGTCGGAGGCAACGACGTCGGATTCGCGAACGAGCTGGCGAACTGTTTCGTGCCGTTTGTCAGCTGCACCAACCGTGAGGACGCGATCATGGCGGAGATCAATGCGCTCGCGAATCCGCTGACGGAGCTTTACCTGGCCGTGCAGAGCGCGGCTCCCGGCGACGAGCTGATCGTCGGGGGATACCCGTTCCTGGTGCCCGACCCGGATGTGCGCAGCAGCTGCAGCGCGCTGACGCCGCTGCTGTCGTCGCCGGAGCGGCAGATGATCCGCAGGCTCGGCAGCGCGCTGAACGAGGTGACCGAGGAAGCGGCGAGCGCTGCCGGTGTCCGATCGGCTGGGACACAGCTTGAACAGGTCTTCGACGGTCACGAGGCGTGTGCCAACGGGCCGGACGACTGGCTCAACGGGCTCAAGCTGGGCCGTTCCTCGGGAGTGGACAACACCTCCGCGGGTGAACAGGCGACCGAGGCAGCGTCCGACGACCCCGACGACCCCGAGTTTGAGCCGTATTGGGACATCATCAGCGACTTCGTGCGGGACTCTTTCCACCCGAATGCTGCCGGGCAGGCTGGATACGCGGACGCGTTCGCCAGCGTCTGGGGATCGTCCTGACCGGAGCGACCGTCGGGGCTCAAGGCGGATGGTGAGCTGCCGTACGGTTGGTCAACGATCAGATCAGGTCGAAAACGGTGCACACCCAGCGGCCCCGTCGCGCTTCACACCGTAGCGCCAGGGCACGCGTCCGTTCCCCCATCTGCAGCACGGCCGCAGCCTCGAAGACGTGAGTGTTGACTTCGCAGACGCGGACGGACCGTATCGAGGGCCGGGGACCTGGCGGCACGTCACGCCGGGCCGCGGCCTGGCCGGCAAGCCAGTCGTAGACCTCCTCTGTGGTCCAGCGGAGCAGCTGCTGAAGGGGACGTCTGCCCTGAATCGACTCGACGGCAGCCTGGGCAAGGCGGGCACACCACCGTCGTGGATCGGGTAGCTCCGACTGCTGTGTCGATCCCCGGGTCGCGTCTTCGGCGAGATGGAGCGGTGCACTCTGGTGCGACGTCGGCGACATCCGGTTCGACACGGCGACCGACAGAGCCAAGGTGCCCTGGGCCGGCCGGTACCTGTCCCGCCGCCGTGACCGCGGGGCCGGCGTAGCGATGACTCCGAGCTCGTCGTCGAACGGGGGCTCGGTCGGTGGGACCGGGAGCGGTCGTGCGTTTCCCGTTCCTGCGGACAGATACGTCGCCACGGTGTTCACCTCATGATCGATGCCGCTGTGCAGGGTCAGGATCGCTTCGGCGCCTGGAGCGGAACGCCGGGCCGAATGGTGTCAGGGTCGGGCCCGATCACATCGCGGTTGGCCTGGAACCAGCGGGGCCACTCCTCGGCGACCTCGGCCGGAGTCGCGTCCGGGCCGAGGTGATCAGCCGCGATGTTCCACAGAGTGTCCCCGTGCGCGACCGTGACCGACGAGGGTGGATCCGGGCTGCTCCCGTCCGACGATCCGCTCGTCTCACCGGTGCCGTGATCCGAGGTCCCGTCGCCGCCCTCGGCGCCGTCCGGATCGGCGGATGCGGGTGGCGTGTCGGCTGTGCGTTCATCCTGCGTATCGGAGCCGAGTGCCCGCGGTTCCCTGAGCTTGGGCACAGCCACCGGCGGCCGCCCGATCTCGGGCAGCCCGCCGCCTCCGACGCTCTCATCGCAGCTGGATGAGGCGGTGTGCGGGCTGGCAGTGGCGACCCACCCTGGGCCGGCGTGCGCCGCCGCACCGGTGCTCAGGGGGACGGCGACGGTGACCAGCCCGAGTGCGGCCTTGGCCAGATGCTGTGCCGCTACCGGGGTGACCCGATCCGCGCATCGTAGGGCGAATGTTCCAAGGCGGCCGGGGACGGTGGTCAGTACCGTGGCGAGGACGATCAGAAAGATCCACCCGACCAGGACCCAGGCTGCCAGTGCCGCGGCGGCCGCGACGAGCTCGTCGAATCCGGCCGAGCCGTCCGCCGCGGCGGCCACAGGACTGGCCGTCCCCCACCACAGACCTGTGACGAGCGCGCAGACGCCGACAGCAGCGGAAGCCGCACGGAGCGGTTTCAGCGCTCTCGCATCCTTTATTGCCGGTTGGGTGGAAACAGGCCAAGGGCGGGCGATTTTGGCATGGCTCACCTTCAAACCTACTCTTTCTCGATGGTTTGCCTCTGATAACTGATGATGATCTATGCATACCCGTGTGCTCAGGCGTCGTCAAGAGTTCACGCCCAGACAGATTCCGATCTCGTGCCACCCGCCGATCCGATCGCATTCTGTGGGTTGGCTCATGACGCAGGTCGGCGGCGGGCTACGGTCATCTGATGCGCTGGGAACGTCTCTTCTCCGACATCGAGGCTCAGCTGGACGAGTATGAGCGGCTCGACTTCGACGACGAGATCGCGGTCCGCACCCGCTCAGTCCGCAAGGAGATCTACCTGGTGGACCGGTTGCGCTACGAATGTGGCCGGAACATCGAGGTCCGCGTCCAGGGAGCCGGCGTGGTGCGGGGCAGGCTCGCGTCCGTCGTGCCGTCGTGGATGCTGATCGGCGATGAGTCGGGCGGCGAGTTGCTCATTCCTCGCGCGGCGGTCCTCGCCGTCTCCGGTGCCGGGATGCGGGCCGCGCTGCACGGGCCGAACCCGCCGGTGGTCGAGCCGCTGCTCGGGCAGGCGATAAGTGCGGTCTCGCAGGATCGATCGCCTGTCGTCGCTACCTTGCTCGACGGCTCCTTGCTGACCGGCGTGATCGACAGGGTTGGAGCGGACTTCTTCGACGTGGCCTCCGGCCTACCGGGCGAGGCCGGAACGCGGGGTGTGCCGGCCAGAACCGCCGTCGCGTTCAGTGCGCTGGCGCTGCTCCGTCGGACGTGAAGGGCCCCACGAGCAGGGGTGTCGCCTGGCTTACCCCACCGGCGTCCGGATTCGCGTGGCCTCTTGATCAAAATTTCTCCGGTTTCGCTCTCATAGCGGGCTCGACGTCGCTACGCTGTCGCGGATGATGATCAACAATGGCGTCGACACACTCAGTGAGGGGGCGGTCGAGCTGGACGCGCCTGCCGCGAGCCGGGTGCGTCAGGCGAGGTGGCGTAATCCGCAGCTCATCGTCGGCGTGCTGCTGGTGCTCGTGTCGACAGTGGTCGGGGTGCGCGTTGTCTCCGCGGCGGGGGACACCGTTCCGGTGCTCGCCGCGGCTCAGGATCTGGCGCCGGGCCAGCCCCTGACCGGTGACATGGTGCAGACGCGACAGGTGGCGCTGGAGGGTGACCATGATCGCTATTACACCGGAGAGGTCGATGAGGGGGATGTCGTCTCGCGAGAGGTCCGAGCCGGTGAGTTGCTTCCGAAGTCTGCGGTGGTCGGCGCTGACGAGGTCGCCTCGGGTTCTGATGCGCTGCGGCTCGTCACGGTCTCGGTCCCCACGGCCGAGCTTCCTGCAGGGCTTTCGTCCGGTGATGCCGTCGACGTGTGGGTGACGCCCTTGTCCGACGGCGACGCGGTGCGGCTGGCCGGCGGCATGACCGTCACCGAGGCGGATACCGGTGGCGCCCTGGGGGTGAATGGCAGCAATGCGACCGTCACGCTCGCGGCGCGCGGCCATGGCGGCGGCGATGACGACTCGGAGGGCGACATCGACGAGCTTGTGGGCGAGCTGATCGCGGCTAGTCGCGACGGTCGGATCTACCTGTCTCAGCGCCCATAACGCAGAGAGCGCCCAGGAGCAGCGCGAACGAGAAGGGTGAGATCGAGGATGGAAGCGGCCGACAAAGTTCAGGTGCTCACCGCAGTGACGAGCGCGGGTTGGGACACGCACCTGATCCAGGCGTTGAGGTCGGCACCGGGGCGGTTCACGGTGGCACGACGGTGCGTCGACCTGGCCGATCTCCTCGGGGCGGCTGGTGCCGGGCTGGGGCAGGTGGCGCTGGTCTCGGGCGACCTGCGCCGTCTCGACCGCGACGCATTGGACGTCATCCGTCGCGCGAAGGTCGGCGTCGTCGGGGTGCAGCCGCCCGGTGACGCGGTAGCGGACCGGGAACGATTGTCCGCACTCGGGATCCGCCACCACGTGCCGGTCGACGCCGACCCCGCGGAGCTGGCGGCCGCGGTGCTCGACGCGATCGCCACGGTCGAAGGTGGCGCCCACGCGTCCGAGCTGCCGGCACGCACGATCGCTGCCGCAGGCGGGTTCGGGGACGCGCCCGGTTCTTCAGGTGCGGCGCGGCCGGCCGACGACGCTGTCGACCCGCTGGATTTCGTGGAACGAGGCGGGCAGGGCGGACAGGTCATCGCGGTGTGGGGCCCGTACGGAGCACCGGGCCGTACGACGCTGGCCACCAACGTCGCCATGGAACTGGCGACGCTCGGCACGTCCACCATGTTGGTCGACGCCGACACGTACGGTGCCTCTGTCGCCGAGGTACTGGGTTTGCTCGACGACGCGCCTGGGCTGGCCGGCGCCGCCAGGGTGGCGAACCAGGGCCGGCTCGATGCGATAGCGCTGGCACGGTACGCGCGGAGAATCACCCCCCAACTGCACGTTCTCACCGGGATCGCCCGGCCGGCGCGGTGGACCGAGCTTCGTCCGGCTGCCCTGGACGCGGTGTGGGCGCTGACCCGCTCGGTAGCCGAGGCCACCGTCGTCGACTGCGGGTTCTGTCTGGAGGAAGACGAGGCCATGATGTTCGACACGGAGGTTCCGCGGCGTAACGGGGCGACCCTCTCGACTATTCAGACCGCGGACGTGGTGCTGGCGGTGGGCTCGTCAGACCCCGTCGGCCTTGGCCGGCTGGTGCGTGGCCTCGGCGACCTGCGGGAGCTCGTGCCCGACATCTCCGCGCTGAACGTCGTCGTCAACAGGGTGCGTCGGTCGGTGGCGGGTGCAGGGCCGGAGAAACAGATCGGTGTGGCGATGGAGCGGTACGCGGGGGTACGGCCGGCGGCGTACGTCCCTGACGACCCAGCCGCCCTGGACGGCGCGCTCGTATCCGGCCGGACGCTGGCCGAGATCGCCCCGCGTTCGCCGGCCCGCCTAGCGATCCTGGATCTGAGCCGGAGGCTGGCCGGGTTGGACACCTCGGCGCCTGGCCGCCGTCGGAGCCTCGCGCGTCTCCGTCGCCCTTGATCATCGAAGATGTCGGATGTCATGACGACAGTCCCTCAATGATCATGGGAGCCGTGGCGGAAATTGTGATCCGTGCGCGGCACACGGTCGTCGTGCACAATTAACTCATGAAACCTCTGCGCAACGTGGGTGCAAGCCCCCGTAGAGGACTGGTCCTCGGCGGGGGCGGCTTGTTGGGTGCGGCATGGACGGTCGGAGCCCTGACGGCCATCGAGCAGAGCATCGGAACCGACATGCGCACGGTCGACCACATTATGGGGACCTCGGCCGGCGCCGTGACGGCCGCATTGCTCGGTGCCGGCGTCAGCGTGCGGCAGCTGTACAGTCATCAACTCGGTCAGCCGGTCGACGGGCCGCTGGCCGGATACCTGTGGGATTACGACCACGCGACCGGCGGTCCTCGCCCGGTGCGGCCGCGGCTGGGTGTCGGCTCGCCCGGGATGGTGACGCGCAACATCAAGCGCTTGCGGAAGATGCCGCCGACGGCGGTGCTGTCGGCGTTTCTGCCCGAGGGCCGCGGCGACCTGCGCGGCGTGGGAGAGCTGGTCGAGATGGTCACCCCGGAGGGACAGTGGTCGCCGCACGACGGTCTGTGGGTCGTCGCTATGGACTATCAGTCCGGCCGGCGGGTCGCGTTCGGGCGCCAGGACGCACCCGCGGCGGCGCTTCCGGAGGCGGTGATGGCTTCGTGCGCCATCCCCGGTTGGTTCGCACCTGTCGTCATCGATGGACGGCGCTACATCGACGGGGGCACGTGCTCGGCCACGTCAGTGGACCTGCTTGCCGGCCTGGGACTGGACGAGGTCTTCGTTGTGGCGCCAACGGTCTCGTTCTCCAGTGACCGGCCGCGCGCTCTGTTGTCGCGGGTAGAGCGGAAATGGCGGATCCGGGTCACCAGGCGCTGCCTGCGGGAGGCGGAGAAGCTACGCGCTGAGGGCACCAAGGTCACGATTCTCGGACCAGGGCCGGATGACCTGTTCGAGATCGGCGGGAACGTCATGGATACGACCCGTCGTCTGCGTGTGCTGGAGACGTCGATCCGCACGTCGGCGGAGTCATTGACGGGCAGGTCCGAGGCCGCCGCCTGACGCGAGTTGTCACCCAGGATCGCTTGACGCCGCCGTGAGGGTGGATACTGGCCGAGGACACTGTAGCTCGACGATGAACGGGATGGTGCGCTATGTGTGCCATGTTCGCCCCGGGCGGCGGCTTCGACGCGGTGACGAAGGTACCCCCGCCCGCCAACGAACCGGTCCTCACCTATGCCCCGGGTTCTCCCGAGCGCGATGACCTCCAGGTGGCGCTCAACGAGCTGGCTTCTGAGCGGACTGAACTGCCCTGCGCCATCGGCGGTGACCGCAAGCTCGGCGGCGGCGACGAGATCGATGTCGTACAGCCGCATGCGCGGCACCACACGCTGGGCACCATGGGGAACGCGACCGCGGAGGACGCGCGTGCCGCGATCACGGCGGCACGCGAGGCCGCGCCCGGATGGCGTGCACTCTCGTACGATGATCGCGCGGCGATCTTCCTGAAGGCCGCTGACCTGGCATCCGGGCCTTATCGAAACTGGCTGAACGCCGCGACCATGCTCGGTCAGTCGAAGACCATCCAGCAGGCCGAGATCGACGCCGTCTGTGAGCTGGTCGACTTCTGGCGGTTCAACGTCGCGTTCGGCCGCCAGATCCTCGAAGAGCAGCCGGTAGCCCAGGCTCGGGGTGTGTGGAACCGGATCGACCACCGGCCACTGGAAGGCTTCGTCTACGCGATCACACCGTTCAACTTCACCGCTATAGCCGGCAATCTGCCGACGGCGCCGGCGCTGATGGGCAACACCGTCATCTGGAAGCCCAGCCCCACCCAGCAACTGGCCGCCGAGATCACCATGCGTGTGCTGGAGGACGCCGGTCTGCCTCCCGGTGTGATCAACATGCTGACCGGCGACGGCTTGGCGGTCTCGGAGGAGGCCCTGACCGATCCAGATCTGGCCGGAATCCATTTCACCGGCTCCACCCGCACGTTCCAGACGCTGTGGCGGACGGTGGGGGAGAACATCTCCGGCTACCGCAGCTACCCGCGGATCGTCGGTGAGACCGGAGGTAAGGATTTCGTCGTGGCGCACCCCAGCGCCGACCCCGAGGTGCTCCGTACCGCGCTGGTCAGAGGCGCTTACGAGTACCAGGGACAGAAGTGCTCGGCCGCGTCTCGCGCCTACATCCCGCGGAGCGTGTGGAGCAGGATGCGGGACGACTTCCTGTCGCTGACGGAGTCATTGCCGATGGGGCCCGTCACCGACTTCTCGAACTTCATGGGTGCGGTCATCGACGAGCGCGCGTTCGCCAAGCACACGGCGGCTATCGAGCGGGCGAAGACGGAGTCGTCCGTGCAGGTGGCGGTGGGTGGCGGCCTGGACGACTCGGAAGGCTGGTTCGTCCAGCCCACCGTGTTGGAGAGCTCCGATCCGGAGAACGAGATCTTCACGACGGAGTATTTCGGTCCCATTCTCGGCGTCCATGTCTACGATGACTCTGACTATGATCGAGTTCTGACGCAGATGGAGGGAGTGGCGTCGTACGCACTGACCGGAGCGGTCATTGCGCAGGACCGGGCAGCTATCGCGGCCGCGACGGATGCCTTAAGGTTTGCAGCAGGCAACTTCTATGTCAACGACAAGCCAACTGGATCGATCGTGGGGCAACAGCCATTCGGGGGAAGTAGGGCCAGCGGAACGAATGATAAAGCGGGCTCAGTTCAGAATCTCCTGCGATGGACCAGCACACGTGCTATTAAGGAGACGTTCGTTCCTCCGCGTGGACACGAATACCCGCACATGGGTTGAGAAGGCCCAGTACCGACTGACGAACTTGAGGTGTCTTAGTGATGGATGATCGGCTGCCGACCCGGCCGTACGTTGCACGAGCCGTCAGGCTCCTTTCGCAGCCCCGGCGGAGTCCGGCCGACAGTGCTCTGGTCACCGCCGTCGCGCTTCGTCTTGCGGCACTGGACAGCGACAGCGAGACCGCTGAGAAGCTCGTCGCGGCCGCCGACCGTGTCATCTCGGGCGTCGCAGGCCTGGTCGGGGAGCAGGTCCCGGAGTCTGACTGGAGCGACACCGCCGATGCGCTCGCGCAGATGATCGCCGGTCGGCCGCTGCAGCGTGGGCACCTCACGGCGGCACGGTCCGCACTGGGCTCGGCGGACAAGGTGATCGACTTGTCCGACCGGCTACGGCGTACGGCAGAGGAACCCCTGGACCGGGACGATCTGGGCCGGGCACTGGCCATGATGGTCGCCGGCCCGGCCGATCTGGCGCAGGCCCTCGTCGAGCGGGACAACACCGACGCTGCGGGGACGACGCCACCTGGGGACGCCATGCCAAGTGCGCCGGCCACGCCCGCACCGCGGCAAGGTGCCCGGAGGCCGAGCCCACAGGAGCGCAGTGTTCCGTTACGCGCCGTGGACGGTGGAATCCCCGGCCGCTAGGCGATCGTGGAAACGGGGGTGTGCGTCAGCGCTCTCCCGCCAGCCAGGCCCGACCGACCTGTTCCTCGATCTTGGCGGCCTCGGTGAGGCCCTGATGTACCGCTTCTTCGATCTTGCCTCCGAAGAGCGGGACCGCGGCCTTGATGGTGCCACTGATGGTGAGTGTCGTGCTTGCGCCCGCCGCCGCCAGGCGCATGGTTCCTCCACACGTCACCGGCATTCCTACCATCTCCAGCGTGATGGTTCCCGTGCGCGAGCCGTCGGGAGCTGCAGGCTCCCATACATCCGTCTGCTTGATGTCGATGGTCTCACCGACGAACCTCCGGACGAAGTCCGGCACATCCGGGGGCATGATGCGAACCAGCTCGACGGTGACACGGTCACCGTCCCAGCTGACTGACGACTGATGTCGCAGCGCCTTGGCGGCGATGGCCTTCTTGGCGATGAAGGCCTCATCGGTCAGCATGCCGAACACGGCATAGGGGTCGGCGTCGAAGCGGAGTTCGCTGTGCAGTTCCATGAGATCCCATCCTGACGCATGCGCGCGACGATCCCGGCATGCCCCGCCGTTCGCTCGGAACGTCGGCCCTCAATGATCATGTGAAGTAGGTTTCTCTTGCGTCAACAGGTCTGCAGACATGGTACGGCGCGAGAAAACCTACTTCACATGATCATTGAGGATCGGCACGGCAGGGGGACCCCGTCGGCATTAGGGTTGGAAGAGCCGCGGGACAACGAGGTCCACGGCGCGTGATGTGTACCCGGGGGTCGACCAACGATGCGCAACAGGCTGGAAGAAGCCAAGTCGGATCTACTCGCCAAGGCCGCAGCAGTAGCCGAGCGCGACCGTCATGATCGGCGTGCCGACGATTGGCTGCTCCGCCGTTACTACCGGCATATCTCCTCGGAAGACCTCGTCGACCGGGACCCGGTCGACATCTTCGGTGCCGCAGCCTCGCACCGCCGCGCCGCCGAGCAGCGGCCGCAGGGCACATCCGTAGTGAACGTCTTCACGCCGACGGTCGACGAGCATGGCTGGTCCACGGGGCATACCGTCGTCGAGGTCGTCACCGACGACATGCCGTTCCTCGTCGACTCGGTGACCATGGCGCTGCACGCCAACGACAACCTGATCAGGCTGATCGTCCATCCGCAGATCATCGTCCGCCGGGACGTGACCGGGGCTCTGCTGGAGATCGTGGACATCGACGACAACGACCCCCGGCTGGGCGAGATTCCGGATGCGGTGGTCGAGTCGTGGATGCACCTGGAGATCGACCGGCGAGATGATCCGGACGAACAGCAGCGCATCGAGGAACTCCTCCGGCACGCGCTCCGTGACGTGCGGGACGCCGTCGATGACTGGCCCCGGATGCGTCAGCGTGCCCTCGAGATCGCGGAGTCGTTCGACAGGACGTCGCTGCCGGTGTCTGACGACGACGTCGACGAGGCGCGCGAGCTGCTGAGGTGGTTGGCTGACGACCATTTCACGTTCCTGGGATACCGCGAGTACATGCTGGAGGAGGTCGATGGCGACGAGTCGTTGCGTGCCGTCACCGGTTCCGGGCTCGGTATTCTCCGGGCCGATCAGGATCTCTCCGGCTCATTCGCGAAGCTCCCGCCCGAGGTCAGAGCGAAGGCCCGCGAGAAACGGCTGCTGGTGCTGACCAAGGCCAACTCCAAGTCGACCGTGCATCGTGATACGTACCTGGACTACATCGGCGTCAAGATCTTCGACGACGCCGGCGAGGTCATCGGCGAACGGCGATTCCTCGGACTGCTGACGTCGGCGGCGTACATCGAGAGCGTCCAGCGCATACCGGTGTTGCGTCGTCGGGTAAATGAGGTGCTGGAGCGCAGTGGGTTCGCGCCGGGAAGCCACTCCGGCAAGGACCTGCTCCAGGTGCTGGAGACCTATCCACGCGACGAGCTGTTCCAGACGCCCGTCGACCAGCTGTTGCCGATCGCGCTGGCCGTGGTGAACCTCCAGGAGCGCCGTCAGCTCAGGATGTTCGTCCGTCGTGATGACTACGGCCGGTACTTGTCGTTCCTGGTCTACCTGCCGCGCGACCGCTACAACACTGATGTGCGGGAGCGGATCCAGCGTCTGCTGCTCGCGGCCACCGGTGGCGGATCGATCGACTTCACGGCGAGACTCGGCGAGTCGATGCTGGCCAGGCTGCACTTCGTGGTCCGGCGGGTGCCGGATCGGCCGCTGCCCGAGGTCGATGCGGATGAGCTGGAGAAGCAGCTGTTCGCGGCGACCCGGGCGTGGACCGACGACTTCTCCGACGCCCTCGCCGAGCAGCTGGGGGAAGAATCGGCCGCGCGCCTGCTCAGACGGTACAAGGACGGCTTTCCGGAGGGCTACAAAGAGGACTTTCCCGCGCGCACGGCGGCAGCCGACGTCCGCAAGCTCGAGCAGCTGCCGGAGGCTGACGGCCTGAGCCTCAACCTCTACCGGCCGGTGGGCGCGGCGACGACGGACCGTCGGCTGAAGATCTACCGCACGGGCACACCGATCTCGCTGACTCGGGTGTTGCCGCTGCTGTCCCGGATGGGCGTCGAGGTCGTCGACGAGCGTCCGTACGAGATCGTCCGCCGTGAAGCGGAAGCCCCGGTGTACATCTACGACTTCGGGCTCCGGTTCTCCAGCCTGCACGGTGGCGACGGGGACCGGCTGAAGAGTCTGTTCCAGGATGCCTTCGTCGCCGTCTGGAGGGGCGACGCCGAGAGCGACGGCTTCAACGCGCTGGTGGCGCTCGCCGGCCTGTCCTGGCGTGAGTCGTCGGTCCTGCGTGCTTATGCGAAGTACCTCCGGCAGGCGGGCTCCACGTTCAGCCAGACGTATCTGGAGGAGTGCCTATCTGCGCATGTCGACATCTCCCGGATGCTCGTGGAGCTGTTCGAGGTGCGATTCGACCCGGACCGGACGGGCGGGCCGGAGGCGCGCGACGAGGCCGTCAAGAAGGTCACCGAACGCATCGATTCGGCACTGGACGGGGTGGCCAGCCTCGACCAGGACCGGATCCTGCGTTCGTTCCTCCGGCTCATCCAGGCCACCTTGCGCACGAGCTTCTTCCGGGCACAGGATGAGGCATCCGGGGCCGAGCCGACGACCGCCATCAGTTTCAAGCTCGACTCCTCTGAGATCCCGGAGCTGCCACAGCCACGTCCGCGGTTCGAGATCTGGGTGTATTCGCCGCGGATCGAAGGGGTCCACCTCCGGTACGGCGCCGTCGCCCGTGGCGGTCTGCGCTGGTCGGACCGGCGGGAGGACTTCCGGACCGAGATCCTCGGCTTGGTCAAGGCGCAGGCGGTGAAGAACTCGGTGATCGTGCCGGTGGGCGCCAAGGGCGGCTTCGTCGGTAAGCGGCTCCCCGACCCATCCGTGGATCGGGAAGCCTGGCTGGCCGAGGGCATCGAGTGTTACAAGACATTCGTCCGCGGGATGCTCGACATCACCGATAACCGCGCCGACGACGGCACGGTGCTGCCGCCGTCGCGCGTCGTCCGGCACGATGGAGACGACCCGTACCTGGTGGTAGCGGCCGACAAGGGCACCGCGGCGTTCTCTGACATCGCCAACGATGTGTCGAAGGATTACAGCTTCTGGCTCGGCGATGCCTTCGCGTCAGGCGGATCCGCCGGTTATGACCACAAGGTGATGGGCATCACCGCGCGGGGCGCCTGGGAGTCGGTCAAGCGCTACTTCCGGGAGATGGGCCGGGACTGTCAGAACGAGGACTTCACCGTGGCCGGCATCGGCGACATGTCGGGCGATGTCTTCGGGAACGGGATGCTGCTCTCGGAGCACATCCGGCTGGTGGCGGCGTTCGACCACCGGCACATCTTCCTGGACCCACACCCGGACGCGGCCACCTCCTACGCCGAACGGCGCCGGCTGTTCGAGCTTCCGCGGTCGATGTGGACCGATTACTCGGCGGAGCTCATCAGCGAGGGCGGCGGCATCTACCCGCGCACCGCGAAGAGCATCCCGATCACCCCACAGATGGCAGAGCGGCTCGATATCGATGGATCAGTGTCCACCATGACGCCGGCAGAGCTGATGCGGGCCATCTTGGCGGCACCGGTCGACCTGCTGTGGAACGGTGGGATCGGCACGTATGTGAAGGCCAGCACGGAGACGCACGCCGAGGTGGGCGACAAGGCGAACGACGCGATCCGGATCGACGCCACACAACTGCGCTGCGCGTGCATCGGTGAGGGCGGCAACCTGGGCTTCACCCAGCGTGGGCGGATCGAGTACGCGCTGCGGTCCACCGAAGAGCGGCCGCACTTCATGAACACCGACGCGATCGACAACTCGGCCGGTGTGGACGCGTCGGACCACGAAGTGAACATCAAGATCCTGCTGGATGGCGTCGTGCGCGCCGGGGATATGACCGAGAAGCAGCGCAATGCGTTGCTGACCGAGATGACCGACGAAGTCGCGGAGCTGGTGCTGGCCACCAACTACGGCCAGAATCTGGCGCTCGCGATGGCGGTACGCAATGCGCCCAACCTGGCACACGTCCATCGTGCCTATATGAGCAAGCTGGAGAACGACGGTCTGCTCGACCGTGGGATCGAAGCGTTGCCCACCGACCGGCAGATGAACGAGCGGATGAACACCGGCCGCGGCTTGACGTCGCCGGAGATGGCGGTCCTGCTCGCGTACACGAAGAACACGATGTACACGGAGCTGCTGGAGACGAACCTGCCGGACGATCCCCACCTGAGCGCCCTGCTGCATGCGTACTTCCCCAGCGCGCTGCGCGAGCACTACCCGGATCGGATCGACGCGCACCCGCTGCGCCGGGAAATCATCACCAACACGCTCGTGAACGAACTGGTCAACCAGGCGGGCACGACGTTCGCCTTCCGGCTGGCGATGGAGACCGGCGGTTCGCTCGAGGATCTTGCGCGAGCCCACACGGTGGCTGGGACGGTCTTCCAGATACCTGAGCTCTACGCGGCGGTCTCCGCGTTGGACAACGTGGTCTCCTCCGACGTGCAGACCCGGATGAGGCTGGCCGGGCGAACCATCACCGAGCGGGTCACCCGCTGGCTCGTGGTCAACCGTCGCCCCCCGATCGACATCGCCTGGCAGATCGGGTTCTTCGAGGCGCCGATCGGGCGTCTACTCGAGGCGCTTCCCCACGTGGTGGCCGGCAGGGAGCTGGACCTGTACTCGGCCCGCCGCGACGATCTACTCAAGGCCGGCGTCCCGGACGATCTCGCGATGCGGGTGGCCGTGTTGCCGCCGGCCTACTCCGGGCTTGGGATGGTGGAGAACTCGCTGGCGACCGGGACGGACCTGATCGAGGTGGCACGGGTGCACTTCGCCCTGGGCGAGCATCTGGGCTTGGGCCGGCTGCTGGAGCGGATCATCGCACTGCCACGAAGCGACCGCTGGCAGACGATGGCACGAGCCGCGCTGCGGGACGACTTGCACGCCGTGCATGCGTCGCTCACCGCTCAGTTGTTGCAGCACACCGACGAGGATGCCGAGCCGGAGGAGCGGGTGCAGACCTGGTCCGACGAGGAAGAGGCGGTGGTCACCCGCGCTCGCAGGACGCTCGGGGAGATCATCGAGGGTGAGTCCTTCGACCTGGCGCGGTTGTCGGTCGGAGTGCGCGTCATCCGATCGCTGCTGCACACCTCCCCGGCCTGACGCCCACGTGAGAGGTCGCGCAGGATGGGGGTCGCCTGACTCGCGAGCGCCCGCATCCCGGATACCCCAGCTCGCTTGACCGGCGCCCCATTCTGCGCGGCCTCCTAGCGTCCTGCGGAGCGTGGCCGATGGGGCTCGGTTCGCAGGACGCAAGGGAAGAAGGGGAAGGCTTCGGCGGGGAAGTTGAGAAAATCTCGGAGGGCGCGTGCTGTTTCCCTGCTCCGGCGTCTCTTACATATCGAGGGTGATGGTCGCGGTGTCGACGTATTCTCAC
>NZ_ML142856.1:78099-81335 GCF_004138495.1 Phytoactinopolyspora endophytica | reverse complement strand
GCTCCGTTCCCCGCCCCCCTATAAGGGAGCGGAGCGTCCACCGTGAACGGCGAGCCGTGTCTGACCGGCACTTTCCATGATTGATGAGATCGCGCGTGCTGATCGGCCCCTCCGGGGCCTCCTTCACAGTGAGGGTGTCACCGTTAGCGGTAGCGGCTGCATCCTTCTCCAGGGAAAGTGACGCTCCGCTCTCGACCCCTAGAAGTGAGCGGAGCGTCACACCTTCCTGCGATGTCCCTGGTCACAGTTGTGTGAAGTTCCTTTGATCATCAAGATCCCCCGTTCGGGCTCTGTCGTACAGTGATCGCCGCTGGCACTGTGGTGTGAGCTGTCCGCTTCGGAATATCGGACGGCGCAGGCTGCTGTCACGGCAGTTTCAGTACGTCCGGGGTGGGACCGGCGGGTCAGGGGCGAGGGGAGCCTATTTGATGGTGGACGGTGTTCGAGGCAGCACTCTGGTGGGTCGGACGGACGAGCTGCGGATGGGCTGTGACCTCGTCGATGCGCTGCTTGCAGGCCGTGGTGGCTCGATGGTCATCACGGGCTCGTCCGGCGTCGGCAAGACGGCCTTGGCGCGTGCGATCGCGGCGGAGGCGCAGAGTCCGCGTTACGACGCCGCCCGGATCGCCGTGTCGATGGTCACGGCCGCCGAGTCGGAACGTGACTGGCCGTATTCCGGGCTGCACCTCGTGGTGTCCGGGATGGTCGGAGCGTTGTCGCCGGGTGATCAGCCGGGCGTGGAGACATTGGTGGCCGAACTGTTCGGCCGGCTCGATGAGGCGTCCGGGCCACGTGAGGTCGCGATGGAGCTGCTGCCCTTGATCGGTGCGATGGAACAGCCAGTGCTGGCCGCGGTCGACGACGCCCAGTTCCTGGATGCCCGCTCCCACGAGGCGCTGGGCATCATCGCACGTCGGCTGGGAGCGTTATCGCTCACATTGGTCGTGGTCGGTGAGTGGAGCGCCGGTTCGGCACCCGTCCTGGACGGCCTTCCGACCCTGCGGCTGCGTGAGCTCGCGTCTGAAGATGTCGTGGATCTCCTGCAAGGCGCATACCCGGACATGGCGGGGACGGTGGCCGAGGAGCTCGGTTCCCGGGCCGGAGGTAACCCACGGACCCTGCTGGATGTAGCGGATCGGCTGTCGCCGGAGCAACGCCGTGGCCAGATCACATTGGATCGTTACCTCCCGACGTCTACGGCGGTACGGGATATGGTCCTGGCTGAGCTCGATGAGCTGAACGACGGCCAGCGGTTCGCGTTGCTGGTGGCCGCGGCCAGCGAGGACGATCGGATCGGGCCCGTGCTGACCGCATCTGCCGATGAGGCCGGTGACGTCGGACAGTGGCTGCTCAGCCGGCACTTGGAGGCGTCCGACGGCTCGTATCGGTGGCGAAGGCCGGCGGTCGGCTGGATCGCCTGGCGGGCGTCGAACCTCGACGAGCGCCGTCGGGTACATGAGCGGCTCGCCGAGGCCTACGACGGACTGGACGCCGAGCGCGTGTCATGGCATCGGGCCGGTGCCCAGGACGAGCCCGATGAGGACCTGGCAGCGGAGTTGGAGCAAGCGTCGCGTGAGCTCCGGCAACGCGGCGAGCTCGCGCGGTCCTACCTGTTCGCCCGTGAATCCGTACGGTTGACCGCGGGCTCCCGAAAGCGCGTGGAACGTTCGCTGTCGACCGGGAAGCTGGCAGCGTTCGCCGGACGGGCCGACGAGGCGATGCGCATCGCCCGGGAACGCAACCGAGCCGACGTCTCCGGTGAACAGGGCGCGGAGCTTGCACTGCTGGAGGTGCGAGCTCACCTCATCGATGACGGACATGTGCCAACGGACCTGATCGAGGTTCACGCCGATGCGTTGATGGACACCGATCCGGATCGTGCGGCACAGTTCTGGCTGGTCGGCGCGGCCGGCTTCGCGGACCGGCTCGAACTGGACGACGCCGTGGACTACCTGACCCGCGTCGAACGGCATCTGCCGCTGCTCTGTCCGGACACAGTGGGTAGCTACCGGAGGATCACGGCCTGGATCGCGGCACTGTCCGGTGAGTTCGATCGAGCTGCGATGTTGATCGAGGCGGACGGACCCGCGTCGGGCGTCTTCGCCGAGGCGGACCGATGTCTCCGGCACGCCATGGTGCTGACCCGCGCGGAAAGGTTCGACGAGGCCCGCCGGCTGCTACAGATCATCACCGAGCAGCGACGCTTCGGCGACTCGTCGGCCGTCGTGGGCAATGCCTGGTCAGTGGCGGGGGTGCTGGAGATCCGTGCGGGCCGGCTGGCTGCGGCCAAGAAGGCGGCGGAGTCGTGGCGGCGGGTCGTCGGGCCGCATCCTCCGCACCAAGGCAGGATCCCGGCGTACATGATCCGTGCGCACGCGCTCATGGGGGACGTCGAAGCCGCACTGCAATGCCAAGAGGCGGCGCAGACGCTGGCACGGGACCGTGGTGACTGGTGGACCAGGGCCTTGGTGCAGTCCGAGTCCGGGGCGATGTACCTGCGGCTCAACCAGCTCGACGAGGCGATGTCCGCGCTGGAGCGAGCGCGGCACTACGCGCTCGCCTGCGACGATCCGTCGGTGTTGGCGACCGAGCCGGACTTCATCGAGGCATGTGTACAGCGTGGCGACCTCGAGCGTGCCCGGGCCGCCTTGGCGGCCTATGAGGCCCGCGCATCCCGCGTCCCCACCTCGTGGGCCCGACACACCGTCGCCCGTTGCCGCGCCTTGGTGGCCGAGGGCGAGGAGTCCGTGGAGTTGTTCGCGGTGGCCGCGCAGACCTGCTCCGATTCGGCGTCGCCGGTGGAGCTCGCTCGCACCCAGCTGTGCTGCGGTGAGCGGCTCGGCGAGCTGGGCCGCCATCCGGAGGCAGTGGAATGGCTGCATCGCGCCATCGTGCTGGCAACGGAGTCGGGCGCGACGGGCCTGGCCACCCGAGCGCAAGAGGAGCTGGGATCGGTTGCGCGTGGTGTGCTTGCGATCCCGCGCCAGCGGCGCGCGCTGGATCCGCTGACAGAGAGCGAGCGACGCCTGGTCGCGCTGGTCGTGGCGGGGCGGCGGAACCGCGAGATCGCCGCTGAGCTGTTCGTCTCCGTACGCACCGTAGAGACGCACCTGGGCAAGATCTACCGGAAGCTGGGTGTGCGGTCGCGGGCGGAGCTGGCCGGCATGGCCGTGGCCGCCCACGCGTCGTCCGACGGCACAGACGAGTCGAGCCGGGATTGATGGAAACCGCTTACG
>NZ_ML142856.1:77595-78055 GCF_004138495.1 Phytoactinopolyspora endophytica | reverse complement strand
TGAGCTGGCGCGAGCCGTAGGTCCGTGCGTTGCATGGCGAGGTACGCGGCATGCAGCCCGCGCCTGGCGCGGACGGCCAGGCTGGAGACGGCGGACGGTGTCATCGACATTTGCGCCGCCAGTTCGGCCGGCGTGTAGCGCTCCACCTCGATGAGCCACAGGATGCGCCGCCACCGAGGAGGAAGGGTCGCCCACGCGGCTGCCACGAGGTCGTTCTGGGGAGCGGGTGACGGCATGGGCAGCAGGTATCTCTCCCATTCCTCGGTGTCGCCGGCGATGATCGTCCGCCTCCATCCGGCGACGTACCGGTATGCCAGGCGCCGGACCGTCGCCTGTAGATAGCGGGCGAACGAGTACCGGGGACCGTGGCCGGAGCGCAGCGCTCGAAGGACGAGGTAGAAGGCCTCGTGGGTGAGGTCGTCCGCGGTGTGCGCGTCGGACACGATGTGTTGGGCCGTGT
>NZ_ML142856.1:77211-77535 GCF_004138495.1 Phytoactinopolyspora endophytica | reverse complement strand
CCATCGGCGCGAATGTGCGATAGAGCGCCGTGAAGGCCGCCTCGTCACCGGTGCGGGCTTGATCGAGTAGCGTCACCAGGTCGTCGTCCGTCCCTTCCCTCATGGGCGTGACCTTCTACGGACGAACGGACCAGGCGCATCGTGGGAAACCACATGTTTGCCGGGCGGACTACGTACGTGTACCCGCGAATGCTGCGAAATGACGACAGGTCGCACTCCACCTAACCAGTAGTCATGGGAGTCGTCGTTGTGATGTACATCACAAAAGTCGCGCGTGCTGATTCCGGTTCAGGCTGCTCCCTACTTCCAGCATCCCTGGCTGAA
>NZ_ML142856.1:73296-77153 GCF_004138495.1 Phytoactinopolyspora endophytica | reverse complement strand
CTGTCGCGCCGGCGGGGTCGGTGCACTGGGCGGCACGTGGACACCGGGGAGCTCTCGGGGGGCGTGGAACCTCGTCGGCCGAGGTTCTTGAAGACAACGTCATAGCCGACATGAATGGGGAAATGAATGTACGGCAGGGTAGGGACGCCGGAGAGCCGCAGGTCACGTGCCTTGGCGGTTCCATGGCGGAGAACATCGGCGTTCACTCTCGTGATGGCGCTCATCAGCACCTTGCTGATGAGCGCTGCGCCCGCGTGGGCATCACAGACGCCAGAGACGGTCGAGTCGACTGTGTCTGCCACGGCGGAGCCGGACGATGCCGAGGTGAACGAGTCGGCTGATTCGGAGCTTGAGGCGTCCGAGGAGCAGGCCGAGGGCGAGGCAGCCCCAGAGACTGAGACATCTGAGCTGGATGCGTCCGACCCGGAGGCCCAGGACGACGCCGTCTCTGAGGAGGACACGGGGGACGAGCCTGCCTCGGAGAAGGACGCTGCCGAGGAGCCATCGGAAGACAAGGCGTCCGAGGACGCGGCGTCTACGGAGCAGTCGCGTGACGGTCCCGCTGAGAAGAACGGTGCTCAGGACTCCGCGGACGACACCAAGGACGCCGAACCCAGCGCTGATCTCAGGGCGGCGTCGACGCCGGTGTACGAGATCACCGGTCAATGGATTGACCCGCCGGCCACGATCACCCGGGGCACCCCAGTGGTGGCCGAGTGGCGAGTGAACGTCAACGACGATGAGGAGCCGCCGAGTAATGACCCGGTGGATAACGTCGTGGCGACGTTCACGGTGGACAAGGCGTTCTTCGATGAGATTCCGGACCTGTGTCTGACCGATGGTGTGGACCCGGCGTCGAGCATCTCCGACGACGGCATGGAGCTCACCTGTAACTTCGGCACCGTCGACATGGGTACGGCGCTCGTGGTACAGACGCCGGTCGTGGCGAACGGTAACACCGGGGAGGAGATCGTGCTGGACGGCACGTCCCCCGGCGACGAGACCGTGGAGCTCGACCCGATCGAGATCGTCAACCCGTTCCTCATGGACATCCAGTGGAATGGGGTCACCAACTACGAGCAGTGGGACGACATCTTCGACCCCACCTATGTCGATGTCGATCTCGAGTGGTCCGTGCGGTTGGGTAAGGGCTCCGACCCAGGCCCGACTGACGCGATCACCTACCGGCTGAACGTCGCGGCGACGGACGTGAACAACCAGCCGCAGCGCGTGGAGGTCGGCTTCCACCCGAGCGACCGAGGGCAGCCCGACAACCACGGCAAGGAAGGCTGCACCAGCTACGACTTCGGCGCAGGCAACGGCGCCGAAGGGCATCCGTTCTCCTCGGTCCCTGAGAACGATCGACACACGAACTTCGTCGAGAAGTGCAAGCTGAGTCCGGTCGACGGTCAACCAGGTGTTTTCGATCTCACTCTCGAGGGGATCAACTACGACCTCGCCGATGTGCCCGAGCTGGACTCGCAAGGCAATCTGTTGCCGCCCAACTGGGATTATGTGGCCAGCGGCACGGTGTGGTTCCGGGTGCACACCAGTGAGGCTGGTTCGATCCGCCTCACGTCGGAAGCGCCGACGTATGAGGCGCCCACCGGGCAGGAGTACGACGACCTGCCCGGCAACAACCGGACCAACAAGGCGTACACGTTGCCTGGTGGTTGGGCCGCGGCGTGGGTTCGCGCCTACACCGGCTCGGGCGGAACACACTGGGACGACTCCTATCGGGTTCCGGCTGGCACCACGTTGACGGCGGTCGCCAACAACACCGGTGGAGCCATCAACGCGGACCCTGACAGCCAATGGGGCAACTGCGTCGTGCTTGATACGGCGTACGTGACGTACCAGGACTTCGTCCCCGATCCCGACCGCGACCGCTTCGCCTCGCAGGTACGTGGCTATCCCGCCGCTGGTCAGGAAAATCCAGGCGGACCCTACACGCTCGACAACCCGCCTGCGATCCAGTACTACACGGGCGGCGTCGGTGACCCGGATACGTTCGACTGCGGCGTCGGAGGCTGGTCCACGGATGCCCCGGCGGACCCAGCAGACGTCACGGCGATCCGAATCGTCTACGACCACTCGCTGTACGCCGACGAAGACTGGGCCGGCTTCCAGCTCCAGGCTCGGGTGAAGATCAACGACGACGTGCCGGCGGGTCAGGATGTGTGGACGTTCGGCTCGGCGTTGCGCAACGGGAACTGGGTCGGCCCGGGACGCGGCGGCGTCATCACCCCGACGCCTGGCTCTCGCTACGAGCACACCAACGGACGCCGAGACATCGTGCGGATCGTGCTCGCCGACCCGCACATCGAGAAAGAAGCAGCCGAGGCGACGGTAACACCGGGCGTGCCGGCCGACTTCACGCTGACATACTCGGCGACCGGATCCGGGTTGATCCCCGACACGGTGGACGGATACGAGATCGTTGACACGTTGCCGGTGGGCATGACCTACGAGCCGGAGTCGGCTGATCCCGAGCCGGTGGTGACCACGGATGCTCAGGGTCGTCAGGTGTTGACCTGGACACTGGACGGTGTGGAGACGAACGTCGATCATGAGCTGACCTACCAGGCGGTGGCGGACTCGAGCATCGAGCCGGGCACGACACTGACGAACACGGCCTACTCAAGCCTGGCCGGTGAGGACTCGGCCGAGGTCGACGAGACGGTGACGACCACCGCCAACGGCTACACAATGATCCTGAAGACGTCGGATGTGGAGTACATCCCGAACATCGACGGTGATGGTGTGGGCCAGGGTTCGTGGACGGTGGAGATCGAGTCGAACGACCCGATCTCGCAGTCGTTCACTGACACCATCGACATCCTGCCGTACAACGGGGACGGGCGCGGGACCTCGTACTCCGGCACGTACACGCTGGACGAGGTGGTCACTCCGGAAGGCGGGACGGTGTACTACACCGATGCCGACCCGGAGACGCTGTCTGATGACCCGGACGATGAATCCAACGGCACGCGTGGTGACCCGGACGGGAACACCGTCGGGTGGACCACGGACCGGCCGGACAACCCGACCGCCATCCGCGTGATCGGTGGCGAGCTGGAATCCGGTGACACGTTCTCCTTCCAGGTGGTCATCACCACGGAGGGCGCGCAGGCGCAGGACGTGTTCGTGAACCGGGCGCAGGCTCGGGCCGAGCACACCGAGCTGGTAATGCGCACCTCGGCCGTGCTGATCGTCACCGATTACTCGGTGGAGAAGACCTCGGATCCGGAACCAGGATCGACTGTGGCGCCGGGTGACGTGGTCACGTACATGGTCGAGGTCACGCAGGAAGGTGACGTGCCGGCTGGTGCGGTGTTCAGGGATGACCTGGCCGACGTGCTGGACGACGCGGTCTACAACGACGACGTCGACGCCGACATCGGCGAGGCGACCGTCGAGGACGGGGTCCTGTCCTGGGAGGGCGAGATCCCGGTCGGTGAGGTCGCGACCATCACCTACTCGGTGACCGTCAAGGACATCGAGGGCCTCGAGGCGGACGGCGACACCATCATCGACAACTCGGTGTGGTCGCCCGGATGCCCTGCATCGGTTGAGGGAGAGGAGAACCCATGCGAGCCGCCGCCTATTATCGTCGGCTGGTACGACTACTCCAAGACCTCGGACCCGGCACCAGGCTCGACTGTTCAGACCGGCGACGTGGTCACGTACAACGTGGAGATCGTCCAGCGCGGCGAGGGCGCCATCGAGAACGCACGGATCGAAGATGATCTGTCGGCGGTTCTCGACGACGCCGAGTGGAACGATGACGCGGAGGCGTCTCAGGGTGAGGTGTCATACGACGAGCCGAACCTGACCTGGACCGGCGATCTAGAGAA
>NZ_ML142856.1:72364-73243 GCF_004138495.1 Phytoactinopolyspora endophytica | reverse complement strand
GACGTCGTCACGCTCACCTATTCGGTGACCGTGAACGACGAGGGCGACTTCGAGCTCGCCAACGTCGTCACCAACGATGACCCGGACCGGTCGCGGTGCGTGCCGGCGCCGGACGAGAACCCGGACTGCGAGACCATCCACGAGATGGGTGACTACGAGGTGGTCAAGACCTCGGATCCGGAAACGGGCTCGGCGGTCGAGGTCGGTGACACGATCACCTACACGGTGAACGTCCGCCACATCGGCAAGGCGTCGATCGCGGCGTCGTTCGATGACGACCTGTCTGCAGTGCTGGACGACGCGTCGTACAACGACGACGCCGAGGCGTCGGCGGGGGAGACCTCGTACGACGAGCCGACACTCACCTGGAATGGCGACCTTGAGCAGGGCGACGAGGTGACGGTGACCTACTCGGTGACCGTGACCGCGGAGGGCGACCGGTTCCTGGAGAACGTCGTGACCACGGACGGTGTGTGCCTGCCGGCAGAGGGCCAGGACGAGGCGTGCCGCACCAAGCATTACAACGGTGCGTACGTCTACTCCAAGACCTCGGACCCGGAGCCCGGGGCGACGGTTCAGGCGGACGACGTCGTCACCTACGCCGTGATGATCGAGCACGTCGGGACCGCGGCGGTCGAGGACGCCCGCATCGAGGACGACCTGTCGGCGGTGCTCGACGATGCCACGTGGAACGACGACATCGAGGCGTCGGACGGCGAGGCGTCGTTCAGCGGGTCGACGTTGACCTGGAACGGCGACCTGGACGTCGACCAGGTGGTGACGCTGACGTACTCGGTGACCGTCATCGATGACGGTGACCGAGAGCTGTTGAACGTCGTCACCACCGACGACGAGCGTGGGGTCTGCGTTCCGGCGGAG
>NZ_ML142856.1:71775-72302 GCF_004138495.1 Phytoactinopolyspora endophytica | reverse complement strand
AACGCCGAGTGCATGACGGATCACTACAAGGGTGACTACACCTACTCCAAGACCTCGGACCCGGAGCCGGGCTCGGAGGTCGAGGAGGGCGACGTCGTCACCTACACCGTGACCGTCGAGCAGGTCGGTCCGGCGCCAGTGGAGGACGCGAGCATCGTCGACGACCTCTCGGGCGTCAGCGACGTCGCGGCCTGGAACGACGACGCGAGAGCGTCGTCGGGCGAGGTCAGCCGGGACGATTCCGACCTGACCTGGACGGGTGACCTCGACGTCGGCGACGTCGTGACCATCACCTACTCGGTGACGGTCGGCGACGAGCCGGACGCCACCATGCGCAACGTGGTGACCAGCGACGACGAGCGCGCAGTGTGCGTGCCGGCGGAAGACGGGAACCCGGACTGCGCGACGGAGCACCACACGCCGGAGCAGGACCTGCCCGACACCGGTGCAGGCCTTGGTCAGTGGACGCTCGTCGCCGGACTCGTGATGGTGATCGGCGGGTTCATGCTCGCCGCGACCACGCGTCG
>NZ_ML142856.1:70333-71707 GCF_004138495.1 Phytoactinopolyspora endophytica | reverse complement strand
ATCTCCCGGTCGTCTGGACCGGTTCTATGTCGCCCTGGTCTCCGGTGTCATTCACCGGAGACCAGGGCGTCGTCGTCGACGCTGCAATCGGTACCGGATGCTACTTTCCGTACCGCCATGGCCGCGACTCGGGCCTCATCGCGACACAGAATGCAGCATCCGGTACGGATTTCAGCATCAGCACAGGCAGCAACCCGGGTAACCGGTCTGCCGGCCCAGCCCGGGATGAATGGTAGGCCGCCCTAACTTCAATCGAATGTAGTTCAGCGAGTTGAAGTTCACTCCAGTGAAGTGTCACGTCGTATGCGGTGCTTCGATGGAAGACCAATCGTCGACCATCCGTCGGAGGTGAGTGGCGTCGCTCGCCTGGAACGACGGCGTCGCCGCCCGGCGTCGCTTCGCTCCCGGGACTACTCAAACTAGCCCTGGACGTGCCCCTAGACTCGGGTGTCGTCCGCCGGTGCAAGGCGTCGTCATATCGCGACTCTTGTGTGAGTTGCGGAAACCGGTACCCTCGTAGAGTCCGGGTTCGGGGGGTTCGTACCCGGAATGGTGGTGGGTGAGGGGTCGCTCATGAAGGGAATGTCTATATCTGGAAACGTTCTCGGCCGGGAACGGGAGCTTGACGCGCTGCGTGTGATCGTCGATGGTCTCGTGCACGGGCAGGGTGCGTCGATGGTGCTATCCGGTCCTCCGGGTATCGGGAAGACCGCACTGCTGCAGGAGCACGTGGCGCAGGCACATGGCGTCGGCGATGGTCCCGGACGGCCGGTCGTCTCCCAGGTCACGGCGGTTGAGGCGGAGCGCGGGTGGCCGTACGCGGGCCTGCATCTGATCCTGTCCGGGCTGTACGGATCGCTGTCCCCCGAGAGCCGTCGGACGTTCGAGCCACAGGCGTCGAGCTTTCTTTCCGATCTCGACTCGGCGGCCAGCTCGTACGACGCGGCCATGCGTCTGCTGGCGCTGGTGCGCTCGGTGGACGTGCCGGTGCTGGTCGTGGTGGACGACGCGCACACGCTCGACGCATCGTCACAGGAAGCATTGGGATTCGTCGCTCGTCGGCTGCGCTCGGTGCCGATCGCGCTCGTGCTCGCGGCTGACCTGCAGGATGGGCGTTCGGTCCCGTTGCTCGACGGTCTTCCCGCCCTCCGGCTCGGTGGGCTGGCGACGGGTGACGCGATCGACATGATGCTCTCGGCACATGACGACATGGCGGAGAACGTGGCCGTGGTCTTACATGAGCGGACGGGAGGAAACCCCAGGGCGTTGCTGGACGTGGCCGGCCGGCTGCGTCCGGAGCAGCGGACCGGCCAGGTGGTGCTGGACCGCTTCCTGCCGCCGTCGCCGGTCGTTCGTGGCCTGGTGCTTCCTGAG
>NZ_ML142856.1:69330-70317 GCF_004138495.1 Phytoactinopolyspora endophytica | reverse complement strand
ATGTCGACGACGAACGGCGTTTCGCGCTGCTCGTGGCGGCGGTCAGTGTCGACGGCCGGCTGGCGCCGTTGCTCACGGTGCTCTCCGGCACGTCGGCGGCGGTCAGGGACTGGCTGGTCGACGAGCACCTCGAGGTGTCCGACGGGATGTTCCGCCTTCGTGAACCCGCGCTCGGTTCGGTGATCTGGCACGCCACGGGTATGCAGGAGCATGTCCGGGCACACGAGCTGCTGGCCGAGGCGTACCAGGAGCGCGACCCGGGCCAGGTGATGTGGCATCGTGCGCTGGCGGAGCTGGAGTACGACGACGGCCTTGCTGCCGACCTGCAGCGGACGGCGAGCGAGATGCTGACCCGCGGCGAGTTCGACCGCGCGGTCGAGTTCGCGCGGGAGGCGTACCGGTTGACCTCGGATTCCCATCTGCGACGGGACAGGCTACTGCAGAGCGGCACCTTCGCCATGCTGGCCGGCCGGTGCGACGAGGCGATCGCCATCGCCCGCGAGCGTGTGCACATGGAGATGTCGACGGAGCACAGCACGAAGCTGGCTTTGCTGGAGGCACGGGCACGGATCCTGGGAGACCGGCAGGTGCCGGCCGAGCTGGTGGACAGCCAGGCGAACCTGCTCGCCGATTCGAATGTCGACGCGGCTGCTCAGTTCTGGCTGGTGGCAGCTGCAGGATTCGCGGATCGGTTCGAGCCGGGCGAGGCCCGCAGGTACCTGGCACTGGTGGAGAAGAACTCGGACGCGCTGTCCGAGCAGACATGGGGCATCTACCGGCGCACGGCAGCCTGGGTGGCGGCACTGGTCGGTGAGGCCGAACGGGCCAGGGCGTTGATCGAGACGGACTCGGTGTCGGCGGATGTGCTCAGTGATGCGGAGCAATGCATCCGGCATGCGATGGTGCTGACCCGCCTGGAGATGTTCTCCGAGGCGCGTGACCTGTTGCGGGTGATCACCGAGCAGCGTCGTTTCGGAAGCTCGCCGA
>NZ_ML142856.1:63220-69262 GCF_004138495.1 Phytoactinopolyspora endophytica | reverse complement strand
ACGGTCGGTTATGCACACGCGGTGGCGACGGCGGTGGAGGTGCGGTCCGGCCGGCTGCTGGCGGCACGAGACTCCGCTGGTGCGTGGCGCCGCGTCCTCGGAGCGTCGCGCGCCCGCCGTGGCGATGTGCCGGCCTTCATGATCAGGGCGTATGCACTGATGGGTGAGGTCGAGGCGGCTGAGCAGTCGCGTGTCGAGGCGATCGACAGGGCCCGCCGGTTCGGCGACTGGTGGGCGACTGCGCTGGTGCAGTCGGAGAGCGGCGCGATGTTCCTGCATCTCAACAGGCTTGAGGAGGCCGTCGCGTCGCTGGAGCGTGCTCAGGGCTACGCGTTGGCGTATGACGACCCGTCGCTGCTCGCTGCCGAGCCGGACTTCATCGAGGTGTGCGTACGGCTCGGCGAGATGGAACGGGCGCGGTCGGCGCTGGCGACGTTCGAGGCCCGCGTCGGGCGCGTGTCGACGGCGTGGGGACGGCACACGCTGGCGCGATGCCGGGCTATGGTGGCCGACGGCGACGAGTCGGTGGAGTTGTTCACGGCGGCTGCGGAGACGGAGATGGACGTGGTCTCCTTGGTTGAGTTAGCGCGCACACAGCTGTGCTTCGGGGAGCGGTTGCGCAGGCTGGGCCGGCGCGCCGAAGCGATGGAGTGGCTGCAGCGCGCAATGCTGCTGGCGCGCGAAAGCGGAGCCTTCGGACTCGCGGCGCGCGCGGAGGCGGAGCTCGGCTCGGGGGGAGTGCGAGCCGGCGTGGATCAGGCGGACCTGACGGGACGCGGCGGATTCGGTGACCTCACGGACACCGAGCAGCGGATCGCCGGTCTGGTGGCCGCCGGACGGCGGAACCGTGAGGTCGCATCCGAGCTGTATCTGTCAGTGCGGACCGTTGAAGGTCACCTGGTGAAGATCTACCGTAAGCTCGGCGTCCGGTCGAGGTCCGAGCTGGCTGGAATGGCGGTCGGCGCGGGCCGGTTCTGACCCAATGCGTACAGGTCGGACTGCTGTAGCGTCTGGTATGTGGTGCGCAGCGCCTGTCGCGCGCGGTTGAGCAGGCTGGAGACCGCGTTCGGGGTCATCGACATCCTCGGCGCGAGCTCCGCCGGCGTATAGCGGTCGACCTCGATGAGCCACAGGATGCTGCGCCATCGGGGTGGCAGCCGGGCCCATGCGTCGGCGGCCAGACCGGAGTAGTACGTGGGAGTGGGCGCCATGCCTCGTTCCCAGAGAGCCTCGTCGTCGGTGATGATGGTCCGGTTCTGTGCGGCGAAGTAGCGGTAGGCGAGCCGCCTGACGGTCGACTGGACGTAACTGGCGAACGACTCCGTGGGCCCGCGCCCGGAACGGACCGCGCGCAGTACTTGGTAGAACGCTTCCTGAACCAGGTCGTCGGCGGCGTACGCGTCACGGACGAGGCACTGAGCCGTGTGCCGCGCCATCGGCCGGACGCTGTTGTAGAGCGCGGCGAACGCTTCCTCGTCACCGGCGCGTGCTCGATTGAGTAATACCAGCAGTTCCTTCTCATCCACCCTTGTCCCCATAGTGAAGAACATGCCGAATAAGCGGTAAGTGGCGCGAGGGGGGAATCACCACATTGGTGAAGTGAAACTACGTACGTGACTACGTGAATCACCCTAAAAGCGACAGTTTGCTGCCTGACGTCGACCTATTCGGCGCTCATTGAGGGTGGAGTGCTTCTTTGGTGTCACACGCGCGGGCCATCTTGGCACGACATGCATATGTGACGCACATCACATATGTCGTTCGTGCTGATCCTCAGCTCTATGTGCTCATGCATCCGATGTTTCGGCGTCGCAGTAGTGCTGCGCTGTGCATCGCAAAGGCAGTACTCGTGAGAACGCGAGATGCCACGGGGGGCGTGTGCTGGACCTTTTGCGAGGTCCAGGGGTGTTGCCGAGGTAAGGGAGAACAAGGAACATGAGAAGTCCGACGAGGGGGAAGTACAGAAGTGCGCGTGGGAAGCCTCGCGGCTTCTGGAAGCGTGCTTCGATCCCATGGCCACGCAGGGTCACTAGAGACATGAAACGGCCCACGGCCTTCATGCTCATCTTCGCGCTGTTTGGCGGACTGCTGATCGCGGCTACGCCGGCGGGTGCCTCAGAGCTCTCCACCGGTGAGGACGCGGCATTGTCCAGCACCCAGTCGAGTGAAGGCAGCGCCGCCGCCGACGCGGACGCATCCGAGTTGCTGAACGTCGACGAGGAGCAGCCGGCTGAGGAAGGCACCGACGACGAGAATGACGCGTCCGAGACCGACGCGCCTGAGAACACCAAGGGCGACGAGGACTCCAAGGACGAGAAAGCCTCCGAGGACGACCAGACTTCGGGCGATGACGCCTCTGAGGAGGACGAGCCGTCGAGCGACGAAGCGTCCGAGGACGAGCCATCTGGTGACGGAGCGGCCGACGAAGAGTCGTCAGGAGACGACAAGTCTGGCGAGAACTCCCGCGATGGCCCGGACGCAGAAGAGTCCGACGAGCGAGAGGCGAGCTCGGCGGACGTCTCGGCCGCGTCGACCCCGGTGTACGAGATAGATGGACAGTGGGTCAACCCGCCCGCCACGATCTCCCGGGGCAACCCCGTGGTTGCCGAGTGGCGCGTCAATGTCAATGACGACGAGGAGCCGCCGAGCAATGACCCGGTGGACAACGTCGTGGCGACGTTCACGGTGGACAAGGCGTTCTTCGACGAGATTCCGGACTTGTGTCTGACCGATGATGTGGACCCGGCATCGAGCATCTCCGACGACGGCACGGAGCTCACCTGTAACTTCGGCACTGTCAAGATGGGCACCGCGCTCATCGTGCAGACACCGGTTGTAGCGAACGGTGTGACCGGCGATGAGATCGTGCTGGACGGCACGTCGCCGAGTGGCGAGAACGTCGAGCTGCCGCCCATCCTGATCGAGAACCCGTTCGTGATGGACATCCAGTGGCAGGGGGTCAGCCAGTGGGAGCAGTGGGACGACCCCTACGACCCCCACTATGTGGATGTCGATCTGCAGTGGTCCGTGCGGTTGGGCAAAGGCTCCGATCCAGGACCCGACACGGTCACGTACCGGCTGACCGTCGGGGCAACGGACCGGGCCAACGTGCCGCAGACCGTGGACGTCGGATTCCACCCGTCGAACGTGGGCCAGGAGGACAACTGGGGCGTTCAGGGCTGTACGGAGTTCGACATGGCGAATGCCGACGGGCATCCGTGGTCGCACGCCCCGGAACATCCGCGGAGCACGTCGTTCATCGACAGTTGCACGCTGACCCCGGTTCAGGGGTCGCCCGGCGAATTCGACCTCACGCTCAGCGGGATCAACTATGACCTCGTCAACGTGCCGGAGCTGGACTCCACTGGCAACGCACTGCCACCCAACTGGGACTACGTGGCCAGCGGCTCCGTCTGGTTCCGGGTGACCACGCAGAGCGCCGGGTCGATCAGTCTCTCGTCGAGTGCGCCGAGGTATGAGGCGCCTACCGGGCAGGAGTACGACGATCTCGCCGGCAACAACGCCTCCAACAAGGTGTACACATTGCCCGGCGGGTTCAGGGCGGGGTACTGGCGGCCATACACCAATTCCGGTGGAACGGCCAACGACAACACCTATCGGGTCCCTGCCGGCACCACGCTCATGCAATGGACCAACGTCGTCTTCGACTCTGACCAGGTGGACCCGGACAGTCCGTACGGCAACTGCCTCGTTTTCGACCCCACGTACTCCACAGCCGTGGAGCCACCGCCCGACGCGCCGTTCGCGCAGATTCGCGGTCTGATCCGAGCGGGCAATCCAGGCTATCCGGAGGATAGCGGCCAGCCCTTGGACAATCCCCCGCCGATCGAGTATTACACCGGCGGCGTAGGTGACCCGAACGCATTCGACTGTTTCACCGGTGGTGGCTGGTCGACGGACGCTCCGGGTGACGTGGGGACGGTGAGCGCGGTTCGGATCCGCTACCCGCACTCGCTTCCCGACGACGAAGGCGTCAATGGCATCCAGCTCAACTGGTACACGCAAGTCAACGATGACGCGCCGGTGGGTCAGGACGTCTGGATGTTCGGATCGGCCTTGCGCAACGGGCAGACGGTAGGTATCGGCGAGCCATGGGACTCGCAGCAATGGGCCCCGGCACCCCCTGGCTCCCAGTACCCTCACACCAGCGGGCGGCGCGACTTCGTACGGGTCGTCCTCGCTGATCCGTACATCGAGAAGTCCGCGGCCCAGCCGACCGTGACGCCAGGGGTACCGGCCGACTTCACCCTGACGTACTCGGCTACCGGCGCGGGCCTTGTTCCGCCTACGGTCGATGACTACCAGATCGTCGACACGTTGCCGGTGGGGATGACGTACGAGCCTGGGTCGGCTGACCCGGAGCCGGCGGTCACGACCGACGGACAAGGTCGGCAGGTGTTGACCTGGACGCTGGACGGTGTGGAGACGAACGTCGAGCATGAGCTGGCCTACCAGGCGGTGGCGGACTCGAGTATCGAGCCGGGCACGACACTGACGAACACGGCCTACTCAAGCCTGGCCGGTGAGGATTCACCTGAGGTCAGCGAGTCGGTGACGACCACGACCAACGGCTACACGATCATCCTCAAAACCGCGGATGTGGAGTACATCCCGAACCGTGAGGGTGATGGTGTCGGTACTGGTTCGTGGACGGTTCGGATCGAGTCGGAGGACCCGATCTCGCAGGCGTTCACGGATACGATCGATATCCTTCCGTACAACGGCGACCAGCGTGGCACGTCGTTCTCGGGCACGTACTCCCTGGACGAGGTGGTAACGCCGGACGGCGGGACGGTGTACTACACCGACGCCGACCCGGAAACGCTGAACGACGACCCGGCCGACGAGTCGAATGGTGCTGCCGGCGATCCGACGGACAACACCGTCGGGTGGACCACGGATCGTCCAGAGAACCCGACCGCTATCCGGGTCATCGGCGGCGAGCTGGAATCCGGCGGAACGTTCTCCTTCCAGGTGGTCATCACCACGGACGGAGCGGAGCCGCAGGACGTCTACGTGAACCGGGCGCAAGCTCGGGCCGAGCACACCGAACTGGTGATGCGCACGTCGGCGCCGTTGATCGTCACCGACTACTCCGTGGAGAAGACGTCGGACCCAGAGTCCGGTTCCACGGTGAAGCCGGGTGACACGGTCACGTACACGGTCGAGGTCACGCAGGAAGGCGATGTGCCAGCAGGCGCGGTCTTCCGGGACACTATGGCCGGCGTCTTCGATGACGCGACCTACAACGACGACCTCGACGCCGATATCGGCGAGGCGACGTTGGAGGACGGTGTCATCTACTGGGAGGGTGATGTCCCGGTCGGCGAGGTCGCGACCATCACGTACTCGGTGACCGTCAAGGACGTCGCGGACCTCGCTGAAGGTGAAGGAGAAGAGGGCTACGCCTTCCTCGAGAACGACGTCTGGTCGCCGGGATGCCCCGATCCGGATGAGGACAACCAGTGCCGGACCGAGCACCCGGTGGGGTACTACGAGTACTCCAAGACCGCGGACCCGACACCGGGTTCGACAGTACGGGTCGGTGACGTCGTCACCTACCAGGTCGAGATCAACCAGAAGGGTGAGGGTGCCGTCGAGAACGCGCGGATCGAGGATGATCTGAGCGCGGCTCTGGACGACGCCGAGTGGAACGATGACGCGGAGGCGTCTCAGGGTGAGGTGACGTACGAGGAACCGAACCTGTTCTGGAACGGCGATCTGGACGTCGGCGATGTGGTCACGTTGACCTACTCGGTCACGGTGAAAGACACCGGCGACTTCGAACTGGCCAACGTCGTCACCAGTGACGATCCCATTTCACAGTGTGTGCCGGCGCCGGACGAGAACCCGGACTGCGAGACGAACCATCTCCTTGGTGACTTCGTGGTGAGCAAGGTTTCGGACCCGGAGTCCGGTTCCGAGGTGGAGCCTGGTGATGTCGTCACCTACACGGTGAACGTCAAGCACGTCGGCAAGGCGCCGACGGACGCGGAGTTCGAGGACGACATGACTCAGGTC
>NZ_ML142856.1:62471-63158 GCF_004138495.1 Phytoactinopolyspora endophytica | reverse complement strand
GCGACCTACAACGACGACGTGGAGGCGTCGTCTGGTGAGACGTCGTACGAGGAGCCTGTGCTGTCGTGGTCTGGTCCGCTTGATGTGGGCGAGGAAGCGACGGTGACCTACTCGGTGACAGTCGATGCCGAGGGCGACCGGTTCCTGAAGAACGTCGTCACGACGCCGAACGAGGAGCAGTGCATTCCGGCCGAGGACCAGGACGAAGCGTGCACCACCGAGCACATCAACGGTGCGTACACCTTCTCCAAGACCTCGGACCCGGAGCCTGGCTCGTTGGTCGAGGCTGGTGAGGAAGTCACCTACACGGTCCTGATCGAACATGTCGGGACCGCACCGGTTGAAGGCGCGTCGATCGAGGACGACCTTTCGGACGTGCTCGATGAAGCCGACTGGAACGACGACGCCGAGGCGTCGTCCGGTGAGGCGTCCCTGGACGGGACGACGCTCACCTGGAACGGTGACCTCGACATCGATCAGGTTGTGACACTGACCTACTCGGTGACCGTGGGCGACGAGATGGGCGCGAGCCTGTTGAACGTGGTCACCACGGACGACGAGCGTGGCGTGTGTGTGCCGGCGCCGGATGAGAACCCGGACTGCACCACGGAGCACTTCAACGCCGCGTACGTCTTCTCCAAGACCTCGGACCCGGAAAGCGGGTCGACGGTCGAGGAGGGTGATGTC
>NZ_ML142856.1:62048-62426 GCF_004138495.1 Phytoactinopolyspora endophytica | reverse complement strand
CAACGTCGCGAGCTGGAATGACGATGCGAAGGCCTCTTCCGGTGAGGTCAGCCGGGACGGTTCCACGCTGACGTGGACCGGTGATCTCGAGGTCGAAGAGGTCGTGACCGTGACCTATTCGGTGACGGTGGGCGACGAGCCGGACGCGACCATGCGCAACGTCGTCACCAGTGACGACGAGCGTGCGGTGTGTGTGGAGGCAGAGGACGGCAACGCCGACTGCAAGACCGATCACCACACGCCGTCGGCAGAGCCCCCGGCTGAGCAGCCTCCGGGCGAGCAGCCTCCGGGTGACCAGCCTCCGGGTGCGCAGCCACCAAGCCCGCAGCCGCCGCTGCCGGATACCGGCTCGGGTATGCCGATCTGGGTGCTCGTGGC
>NZ_ML142856.1:58024-61978 GCF_004138495.1 Phytoactinopolyspora endophytica | reverse complement strand
GCTGCTCCTCGGTGGCGCGATGCTCGCGTCGGCGACGCGTCGTCGTAGGGAAGGAGGCGCAGCGGAGCAGACCGTCGGCATCGACGAGCTGTTCTAGTAGCCCGGGCGTCGTGCCCCCATCCTTTCGGGGGTGGGGGCACGACGCCAGTTCCGGGAAGGTCCCGGAACCGGCAAACCCTGGGACGCTTCTTAAGTCCCGGCGATTCCAGGTATGCCAGGGATGCCGAACCGTGTCTCCCCGTTCTCCGGTCTCGTCCGTCCGGAGTGCGGGGAGACATGTGCGCTGATAACTGGTGCGCGTGTCCTCCGGCATAGGGCCGGGCGGCGACCTAACTTACATTCGAGGTAACTTACCTCCGACGTAAGTTACGTCCCGCGCGCGGAGGGTCTTGGCCGTGTACCGGTTAGCCTTCGGCTATCCGAGGCAGCGAGTCACCGACTCAATGGTCCACAGACCCCATGGGCTCAGGGTGGCGACTGCGGCTCCTCGTTCTGCGCCATCGTCGAGGAATCGCCACTCGACCCGACCGTCGACTTCTTCGGAGTCCTCGTCCATGGTGGGTTCGCCGCGCGGCAGCTCGGCACGGTCAACGGCGGCCAGGGCCTCTTCCGCAGTTGCCTCGCCCGAACCTTCGGCGACCTCAACGGTCGCTTCGTCCCAATAGGTGCACGTGGGCTCCTGGCTCACGCTGATGGTCTCGCCGCAGCTGATCAACAACGTGGCGATTGGAACCGCAAGGCCGAGCTGGCGCAGTCGGTTGCGAACAGGCGTGGGTCGGTCCCTTGTCACCATGCCCAAAGCGTACGTGCGCCCTGCGCAACGGCATAGGGGCACTACGGCGGATAGCGCGGCCGGGGCGTTGAGAAAGTCTTGCCGAGGGACAGCGCTCGTGGCGGGGCAGTGATCTGCGTCACATCTGCGCCGGCCGCGACATAAACGCTGCCCGCTGCGCATCATCCCGATGTGTGCCGCGGTGCAAGCTGACGCCGCCGGCCGCACAGCCCGTGTCGTCAATCTATTGGAGCTCAGCCCGGTGTCATGGCGTTCAGTCCCGTTCCCATCCTGGTAGGACTCCGACGAGTCTTCGTGACCATCGGCGTCAGTGCACTCTGCGGTGTGCTGATGGCGGGACTCGTGCTGCCCATCGTGGGAGCGCTCGGGCTCGGCGCTCGCGTCGGCTCGGAGTGGTTCCAAGACATGACCATCGACTTCGAGCCCGGCACGCTGTCTGAGACGTCACGCGTCCTCGACGCCGACGGGAGGGTCCTGGCGACGTTCTTCGACGAGAACCGTGACTACGTGGAGCTGGATGAGATCACCGACGTGGTGATCGATGCCATTCTGGCCATCGAGGATGATCGGTTCTTCGAACGCGGGCCGATCGACTTTCAGGGGACCCTTCGCGCGTTCATACGCAATGTCGAGGCCGGGGAGACGCAGGCCGGCGGCTCTACCCTGACACAGCAGTACGTGAAGCTGGTACGGCTTTCGCAGGCCAAAAGTTCTCAGGAGCGGGCGACGGTCCTGGCCAGCGATGGAGTCGACGGCTACCGGCGCAAGCTCGATGAGCTGCGTATGGCGATATCGCTGGAGCAGGAGTACACGAAGGAGGAGATCCTCGAGCGCTACCTCAACATTGCCTTCTTCGGCTCCCGTGCGTACGGCGTGGAGGCTGCGGCGCGCACGTACTTCTCCGTCGGCGCCGATGAACTGACACTGCCGCAGGCAGCGCTGCTCGCCGGCATCGTCCAGAGCCCGAACCGATACGACCCGAACCAGAACCCTGATGCGGCTCTGGCCCGGCGCAACGTCGTGCTCAGTCGGATGGCTGAGACGGGAATGGTCAGCGAGTTGACGGTCGCTGAGGCCCGGGGGTCTGATCTCGGCCTGGAACCGCGAGCTGTGTCCAACGGATGCGTCGACTCCTATGCCGGCTTCTTCTGCGACTACGTCGTGAACGAGATCCGAACGATCGAAGAGCTTGGGAGCACACCGGAGGAACGGGAGCACGCCCTGATGCGCGGCGGCCTGACGATCGAGACTACGCTCCGCCGCACCACTCAGCGTGATGCTGAGGAAGCCGTCTCTGATCGTGTCGCCGCCACCGACAGGGCGATCGCTTCGCTTGCGGCCGTAGAGCCTGGCACGGGTCATGTCCAGGCACTAGCCAACTCCCGCGGGTACGGCGTCGAAGGAAGGGGAATCAGCAACATCAACTACGCCGTCGACCGGGACATGGGCGGCAGCGTCGGAATGCAGCCCGGCTCCGCCGCCAAGGCCTTTGTGCTGGCCGCTGCGGTGAGACAAGGGATCGGCCTGGGGTCGACCATCAGCTCGCCCGCGCAGGTCTCGGTGCCGATCAGCCGGTACTCGGACTGCGACGGGCGCATACGCAGCACCGAGACCTGGAGACCGAAGAACTACGACGGCGGGCACGGCAGCATCGACGTCAGAACGGCGACGGAGCGGTCGGTCAACACGTTCTATGCCCAGCTTGCCGTGGAGACGGGCTTGTGCGAACCGGCGACGCTCGCGCAAACGATGGGGGCCGGTCGTGCTGACGGCGACGACTACAGGACCTTTCCAGCCTCGGTTCTCGGCGCCAACGAGGTATCGCCGCTCGGCATGGCGCAGGCCTATGCGACGTTCGCCAACCGGGGCGTGCACTGCGAGCCGAGGGCTGTTGTGAAGGTGCAGGATCGCGCCGGCGATGTCATCGTCGATCGCACCGAGCCGGACTGCCAGCGCGTACTGGACAAGAATGTCGCGGACACGATCAACTCAGTGCTCGAAGGCGTGATCCACAATTCGGGCGCTACCGGCGGCCGGATGCGGCTGGACGACGGTCGCCGCGCGGCCGGAAAGACCGGCACCACCAATGGGTCCATCGCCGTGTGGTTCGTGGGATACGTGCCCCAGCTGGCCACCGCCGTGGCCGTGGCAGACGTTGACGGCGACAAGAACAACGGTGGGCGACTCCGCAGCCTGGACGGCATGAGCTTCAACGGGGAGGCGATCCCTCAGGCCTGCGGCGGTTGTATTCCGGGTCCGATCTGGAAGCAGTTCATGGACGAGGTCCTCGACGGAGAGGCGAAGAAGACGTTCAACAGGCCGCGAAGCATCCCGAGGCGTGACGCCTCCGCTGAAGGGTCGACACCGGCACAAGACTCCTCGAACAACGACGCAGGTTCGAGCGGCGATGATGACTCCGGCGGAAATGGCGGCACGAGCCGTGACCGTCGAGGCTCGTCGGAACAGGCGGGTGGCGGCGGCTCGGGTGGCGGCGGCTCGGGCGGCGGCGACGATGCCTCCGGGAATGACGGGCAAGGCCCCGCCGAGCGGGATCAGGACGAGTCGAGTGCTGACGGCAATGGTGGAAGCGGGGGCGACGACGGGGGAACCGGCGGCGGTGGCGGTGGCGGTGGCGGTCCGGACAATGACGGTTGGTCCAGCGAGGACCGAGGCGGTGGCAGCGACGGCGGCGTTGGCGGTCCGGACGACGACAGTTGGGCCAGTGACGACCGAGACGGTGGCGGCGACTGGGGTGACGGAGACTCAGATCCGGACGACAGCGGCTGGTGAGAGATACGGCTCGTCGAGGAAGTGTCTGAGCCCGGTAAAGAACATACATTGTGGTCGTCCCAGCAACCGCAATGTCGTTCGTTGAGATCGGGTGGAGAAAACTCCCTCGCAACGTCGGCTGACGCTGACAGCGGCGAGGATGACGTCGCCTACTTCGGACCATGCGGGCGATCTCCAGCTTTGTCCGCCCTCGCTATCGCCCGTCTTTCAGCTCGGCCGCGGTCGTGAGGCTGGCTGCAGTCTTAAACGGCTGGGGGGCAGAAACGAAGAGAAGAGCATGCATTCCGGTGTCTGAGCGACCATGATGCATGCCGCCTTTCGGCGCTCCGATGATCAGAACGTTGGCGGTAACGCTCTGTAGAGCGCCATAG
>NZ_ML142856.1:56769-57986 GCF_004138495.1 Phytoactinopolyspora endophytica | reverse complement strand
GTATAGCCAGCGATAGCATTAGTTTGCAGTTTTTATATCGTGTACTGTCGTGATCATGTCGTATGGGCATGAAACGGCAAAGGTGGCGTCCGCCTCGCGTGGGGGACACCACCTGTCGACACAAAAAAGTGCGGCCCCCGTGGGGGCCGCCTTGTTGGCCGTAACCAACGTCGTGTCAACCACGCTAGCGCGGCGGCGGTCGTCACGCAAACCGTCCCGGAGGGCCCTGGCTGTGGACATCGTGGCCCACGTCGATGCCTTGAATCTCTACCACGGTCTGACAAGCCGGTACGGAGACAACTACTCCTGGCTGGACGTCGTTGAGCTGGTCAGACGGATGCGCCGGCATGACACAGTCGTCAAGGTCAAGTACTTCACGGCCATCCTCAGGGGTGAGCCAGAGGTGGCTGTGTCGCAGGAAACCTACCTCGCCGCGCTTACGTCCTACCGGCCGGAGGTTGAGGTCATCCGCGGCCACTTCAAGAAGAAGACCGCTCGCTGCCGGCACTGCCGAGCGAGGTACTCCTGCGAATGCGACCCTCCTCAGAAGTACCAGACACATGAAGAGAAGCTGACGGATGTTGCACTGGGGGCGGCCATGACGGCGGACGCAGCCACTGGCTATGGCGACATGTCCTTGTTGATCTCGGCCGACACCGACTTTCAGCCGGCCATGGAGATGTCACTTCGCCTAGATCCGCAAAGACCGGTGATGGTCGCCTGTCCGCCTGGCCGTATTGGTCCGAGGCATAACCTCAACGGCAGAGTCGTGGCGTTTCCGATTCCAGAGAAGCACCTGCAGGACTCGCTGTTGCCAGAGATCGTCATTGGGAACGACGGGTGGAGTTACACACGTCCGATCAAGTGGAGCCAGGCCGCCGACGCACCGCGTGACCACGAGTTTTCTGACAGTGAGCTGTTGCTCGTGTCTGACACGAGTGGAGGTGAGCCGACCGTCTCCACACCGTCAACGTAAGGACGGTGCCAGCGCCCGCGCTGAGTAGGCATCCCTGCGGATGCCTCCGGCCAGGTGGCAGGTGGTGCTAGCTCGGGTGAGAGCCCGAGCAGTGACGCTACCGCACTCGATGCGTGTGGACCTGGCTCTACGGCGTCGGGGTGCGGCCAATAGCGGAATATCAAACGGATGGCGGGCGGGGCCACGAGGGCGTGTTGCCGGGAGGACACCAGCGCCCTGGCCGCCTCGAGATGTGCCGCTA
>NZ_ML142856.1:56153-56757 GCF_004138495.1 Phytoactinopolyspora endophytica | reverse complement strand
AAGGTGTGTTCATGCACCGGGGCATAGTTCCAGACGTCGACGCCGACGTTGATGTGGGCATGACCGAGATGTGGGTGGCAGTGGTCCGACGAATGATCACGGTCGGGTGAACTTTTGCGCTTTTCCTGAGATTGCCGATCAAGGCCCGTCATAACTTGATCATGGCGCCGTCGTGGTGGGTGTCCGCTCCTTCCGGCAAGCATCGGTGGGAGCGGTCGACCGGGGCAGCTTCAGTACGTCCAGGTGGGGCTGGACGTCGATGTTCGAGGGGACAGCCGAGTGGAGAATTCTGTTCGTGGGGGGTTTGTAGGCCGGACGCGCGAGAGGGAAGCGCTTCGCATGGTGGTCGGAGCGCTCGCTCGCGGCCAAGGTGGATCAATGGTCATCGCCGGCCCTGCCGGTATCGGCAAGAGCGCCCTGTTGAGAGCGATCACAACAGAGGCGCACGCATACTTCGCGGATGAGCCGTATGCGGCGGTAGCCATGGTCGCCGCCACCGAGGCGGAACGGGACTGGCCCTATTCGGGACTCCACCTGGTGATGTCCGCCGCGGTCGGCGCCACGTCGGGAGAGGTGCGCGACAAGTACGAGCTGCGGGCGGCCG
>NZ_ML142856.1:49961-56123 GCF_004138495.1 Phytoactinopolyspora endophytica | reverse complement strand
GGAGAAGGTGGACGACGATTCCCGGCCGTACGACGTCGCCATGCACCTGCAGTCCGTGATGGGGGTGGTCGAGTCGCCGGTGCTGCTGGCGATCGACGACGCGCACCTCCTCGATCTGCAGTCCCAGGAAGTGCTGGGGTTTGTCGCTCGACGCGTGCGGCCGTTTCCGATCGCGCTGCTGTTCGCCGGTGACTCGTCAGTCCATCCGATACCGGTCCTGGATGGACTGGGGGTACTGCGGCTGGGCGAGCTCGGGGCCGGCGACGTCGTCGATCTCCTTCAGGCGACCTACGAGGACATGGCCGGTAGCGTCGCCGAGACGCTCGGCCTGCGCGTGGGCGGCAATCCGTACGTGTTGTTGGACGTCGCTAAGCAGCTCCGGCCCGCGCAGCGCCGCGGCCAGTCGTCGCTCGACCGGTACCTGCCTGCCTCTCCGGTCCTCAAGGACCTGTTGCTGCCTGATTTCGATGGTCTGAGCCGCGGCCAACGGTTCGCCCTCCTCGTGGCAGTGATCAGCGAAGATCGCAAGATCGGGCCGATGCTGACGGCGCTCGCCGCGGAGAGCGAAGACGTTGTGGAGTGGCTCCTGCAAGGCCACGTGGACGTGTCGGGCGGGACGTACAAGCTGCGGACGCCCGCCGTCGACTCGGTCGTCTGGCGTGCGGCCGCACTCGCTGACCGCATCCGCGCCCATCGCCTCTTGGCACAGGCTTACGAAGGGCATGATCCGGATGGAGCGCTCTGGCATCATGCTCAGGCCCAGCTCGAGCCCGACGACGGTCTGGCGGGACAGCTGCAGCGTGCCGCTGTCGAGATACTGGATCGAGGTGAGCCGGACCGCTCGGTCGCCTATGCCAGGGAGGCCGTGCGGCTGACGTCGACCACCGATGAGCGTTTCCAACGCCTCCTGCTCGCGGGGGAGCTCGCCGTCTTCGCGGGCCGTTGCAGTGAGGCGGTCCAGATCGCGCTGGAGCGTCTGCGAGTGGACGCGTCGGTCGAGCAGAACGCTGAGCTGGCGTTACTGGAGGCTCGTGCCCGGCTCGTGGCCGATGGGCAGCCGCCGACGGACCTCGTCGACGGCCAAGCGGCCCAGTTCGCCGAGGCAGACCCCGACCGGGCCGCCAAGTTCTGGCTTGTGGCGGCGACGGGCTTCGCGGACCGGATCGAGCTGGCGCCCGCACGGGCGTATCTCGCACGCGTCGAGAGTGTGCTGCCGCACCTGTCGGAGGCGACGCTGGGCAAGTTCCGTCGGATCGCGGCGTGGGTGGCGGCGCTCGCCGGTGACCGTGAACGAGCAGTGGAGTTGATCGAGGCGGATTCCCGAGCATCCGATGTCCTGGCGGACGCGGACCGTTGTACGCGCCACGCCATGGTGCTGACCCGTCTGGAGAGGTTCGACGAGGCTCGCCAACTGCTGCGGGTGATCACCGATCAGCGCCGCTTCGGTGACTCGCCGTTGCTTGCCGGGTACGCGTACTCGGTCACCGCCGTGCTGGAGATACGAGCGGGCAGGCTGACGGCAGCCGCGGAGGCTGCTGCCGGCTGGCAGCGCATGCTCGGCGAGACGTGGCCCCACCGGGGGAAGGTCATGCTCTACATGATCAGGGCGCACGCCTTGACCGGCGACAGCACCGCCGCGCTCGAATGCCGGGACTGGGGACGGAGGCTGGCGCACAGGCTCGGAGACTGGTGGTCATCCGCGCTGCTGCAGTCCGAGGCCGGGGCGCTGTACCTGCATCTCAACCGGCTCGATGAGGCGATGTCGGCCCTGGAGCGGGCGCACGGCTACGCCCTCGAGTACGACGACCCGTCGATCCTTGCGGTGGAGCCTGACTTCATCGAGGTGTGCGTGCGACGCGGCGAGCTCGAGCGGGCACGTTCGGTCCTCGCGGTGTTCGAGACCCGCGTGGCGCGGGTTCCGGGCTCGTGGGCCAAGCACACCCTGGCCCGATGCCGTGCTCTAGTGGCCGAAGACGAGGAGTCGCTGAAGCTGTTCGAGGTGGCTATGGAGACCTGCGCGGATAAGGTGTCTCCGGTCGAGCTGACGCGGACGCAGCTCTGCTACGGGGAGCGGTTGCGACAGCTCGGGCGGCGTATCGAGGCGGCTGAATGGCTGCGCCGGGCGATCGTCCGGGCGAACGAGTGCGGGGCGAGCGCCCTGGCCGCGAGCGCCGAGGCTGTGCTCGGGTCAGGAGGGACCGCGGTCGGCGATGACGCAACACGAGGTCGGGAGATCGCGCAGCTTACTGAGGCCGAGCTGCGTGTGGCGAGCCTCGTCGCCGGTGGAGAACGTAACCGGGAGATCGCCGAGAAGCTCCACGTGTCCGTCCGGACGATCGAGGCTCACCTCGGACGGATCTATCGCAAGCTGGCCGTCCGTTCCCGCGCGCAGCTTGCCAGCGTTGTCGCGGCAGCTGATGCTCCGTCCGGCGAGGTGCCGGCGGATTAGCGGCGGGCCGCTACTTCTCGGGGCGACGGCGGCCAGCCAGGGTCGCGCCGCCCTAGAACGTCGTTCTTGACGTCGTGGGTTGTCACGCTCGCCGCTTCTCTGGCGGGCATTGTCGGCGTCTGCCTCATCGTTCGAGATGAGTTCCCGACCACGCGATATGTGACACACATCACACCTTCTCCCTCGTGCGAGGTCGTCTCCTTCTTCACTCAGTGCCAGTAGCCGCCGGATTGCATCCGGTTCGGCTGTATTGGCGTATATGCGCTGGTCAGCTGGGTGTTTCCGGTGGGCTTTGGGGGGTGTTCCGGCCGAGGCCGGGAGTCAGCAGTACAGGCATTTTCCAATGTGTAAGGAGACCAGGAACGTGACTAGGCCAATGAGGAGGGGATCCGGCGCTCCGCGCGGGAGACCTCCGGGTGGTTGTCGAACCGCGGTGTCGGCGGCGGTGTCGGCGGCAGTGCTTCTGTCGACGCTCGTCGTGCCCGCCCTGTCGATGAGTACGGCCCAGGCGGATGAGTCGGACGGCACCGTGACCGTGCGCGTCGTCCGCGATTACAACGCCAACGGCCTGTGGGATGCGACGTTCGGCGGCGAGGAGGTGAACGAGCCGGGCGTCGAAGGCATCACGGTCGAGCTGGTCGACGCCGAGGGCAACATAGTCCCCGGGGAGACCGACGCCAATGGTGTGGCGACGTTCCCGGCCAGCGCCGACCTCACGGGTGGGCAGTACCGGGTGGAGGCGTCGATCCCAGAGGAGCTCGACTACCTCTACCCGGCCATCGTCGACCCGGACGCCACCGGGGCCAACGCGCTCTCCAGTCACGTCGACTTCGTGGACGTGAGCGACGGCGCCGACGCCGAAGTCGTCATGGGTGTGTGGAACCCCTTCGACTACACCGGCGACGATCCGCGCATGGTCTCCGGGAAGAACCACTCGTACATCTGGGAGGGCCAGCCGACCGACACCTCGAATGAGGACTCCATCTTCGGGTTCGGCTACGACAGTGCCCAGGGCACGTTCATTCCCAACGCGCCCGGCGCGAATGTCGACTCGAAGCAGGGCCAGACGGGTGCGATCTGGGGGATCGCGGCGAAGAACCCGGACGAGGCCTATGCCTCGGCCGTGCTACGTCGTGGCGTGAAGTTTCCGGACGCTGGCGGCGGCACCGGCGGGATCTACAAGATGGACGGCTCGGGCAACGTCGAGCTGTTGACGGTGGTTCCGAACGCTGGGGACGCTGACCACGCCGCCGGACCTGGTGACCCGGCGTGGAACCACGACCCGGACGTCGCCCTCAATGCCGGCAAGCAGGCCTTGGGTGACCTGGATCTGTCCGAAGACGGCTCCGCTCTGTATGCGGTGAACCTCAACACGAAGGAACTCGTCGTCATCGATCCCGCCACGGGTGACATCACGGAGACCGTGTTGATCCAGGCGCCCAATGGCGTCCCAGAGGACGACTGGCGGCCGTGGGGTCTTGCGGTCAAGGACGGCAAGCTCTACGTCGGAGGTGTGGACTCGCAGCAGAGGAATGCCGGACAGCCGGATGGTGCTGGTCGGCCGTCCGCGTCTCCCAGCGCGTACGTGTGGGAGGTTGACGAGGAGGACCTGGACTTCGGTGCTGCCGAACTGGTGGTCTCGGAGACGCTCGACGATGAGCGAGGAAGCGTCAGCGGCGGCGCGCAGTTCTGTGATGGGGGCGTTCCCTGCCCGCCCACGTACTGGCAGCCGTGGACCGACGACCCATCCCACTGGCTCGTGGACTGGGTCAACCCTGACGCCCCCGGCAGTGCGATGATGACACACCCACAGCCGATCCTGTCGGACATCGACTTCGCGTCGAACGGGGACATGATCTTTGGCTTCGCCGACCGTGCGGCCATTCAGATGCCGCACCAGGCTCCGCGGTGGGACGGCGGGAACGGCGGCGCCCTCTACAACGGAGCACCACGTGCGGGCGACGTCAACCGGGCGTGCCTGGTCGATGGCGCCTACGTCTGGGAGGGCGGTGCCGGGTGTGAACCTCCACCAAACCAGGCACCACAGCAAGCGAACGTTCCGCTCAACGAGTGGTATAGCGGCGACGGCTTTATCACTGCCGATCCGGATTACCCGGCTCACCACACAGGGATTGGTCACCCCGAATCGACGCAGGGAGCGCTACTCTCCATTCCCGGTCGGGAGTGGCTGGTGACGAACGTGCACAGCGTCTTTGGCGGCGGTCTTGGACCTTCCAGCACGCAGGGTCTGGTCTGGTTGAGCCACGAGACTGGGCAAAGGGAAACAGATCCGGCTGGCCACAACCCGCGTGAGGCAGTTCTTCAGCAACCGGAGAGCTCTGCGTTCTTCAAGGGTCACGGCCTCATGGACATCTCGGTGATGTCTGAGGACGCCCCGCTGCAGATCGGCAACTACCTCTGGTTCGACGACGACGGTGACGGCGTCCAGGACCCGGGGGAGGAACCCATCGTCGGCGTGACCGTCAACCTGTACGACGAGGACGGCAACGTGGTCGCCACCGTCGTGACGAATGAGAAAGGCGAGTACTACTTCGACTCGATCGACCACGAGCTGGAGCCGGACACGTCGTATGTGGTCGCGGTGGACAACCCCGCTGACTTCGAGGAAGGCGGAGTTCTCGACGGCTACGGTCCGACCCCGCACCTGACGGGTCAGGACAACGCGGCCGGCCCCGAGGTCAACGACTCCAACGGCGAACCGAACGAAGACAACTTCGCCGAGGCGCCGGTCACTACCGGGGACTGGGGCCAGAACGATCACACCACCGACTTCGGGTTCTCGAAGCCGTCGGTGGAGATCATCAAGGGTGACGAGGAGTACGAGGCGAGCACTCCGGATGACGCCACCGGTTACGAGCCGGGCGAGACCCGCGAGTTGCAGTTCGAGGTGGCCAACAACGGCGGCCGGAAGCTGACCAACGTCGTGGTGACCGACCGGACGATCACCGGCGGAACCATCGAGGAGCTGCAGTGCACGTTCCCCGGTGAGGACGCTGCGACCGACGGAACCTTCGACGATGCCGAGGGCATGTGGGAGGTCCGCTGGGAGCCGTCGTTCGGTGACCCGCCGGCCACGTGGGACGTGGGCGTGTCGTTCGACTGCACGGCCACGCTCACCATGGACGGCACGGATGCTCCGCACGCGGACGCAGCCGAGGTGTCGGCCGAGGTGCTGGGCACCGGCGATCCGGTGGAGGACCGGGACGACTACCACTCCTTCACCGGCGACGTTCAGGTCATCAAGTACGACGACCGGGGCGACTACTCGCTGGAGACGGACGACGACGGCATCCCGAACAAGCCGCTGACCAGCGAGCCTGAGCGGGACGCCAACAGCGAGGACGAGGCTGTCGCCTACCCGACCGAGGACGGCTCCTCGACCGGGCCGCAACCGGTCACGCTGGCTGTGACCAACACCGGTAAGACCTGGCTGTCGCAGATCGAGATCTCCGACGAGACGCTGTACGGCTCCGACGTGGAGAACCTCACGTGTGACTTCTCCGCCGTCGATCCAGATGCCCCGAGCTCGGGGACCAGCTGGAACGGCCCGTGGGAGCCGGGGACGACGTTCTACTGCACCGGAGAGCTGACGCTCGACGGCGCGGATGAGGACGCCGCCACGCACGGTGACGAGGTCACGGTCGACGCGGTGGTGGTGGAGCCGGAGGAGAACCCGGACTACGATCCGGACG
>NZ_ML142856.1:47845-49908 GCF_004138495.1 Phytoactinopolyspora endophytica | reverse complement strand
ACCCGTTCACCGACCAGCCGAAGCTGGATGACGACGACAACCCCGTCCCCAGCGACATCGAGGTCACCGACGACGACCCGTACCACGCGGAGGCGGACGACCCGAGCGTGGACATCGAGAAGGGCGATGAGCACGGCAACGACGCCGACACCATCGAGGATGGTGCCGCGTACGCGCCGGGTGAAGAGCGCACGATCGAGTTCGAGGTCACCAACGACGGTAACCGGGACCTGCAGAACGTCGTCGTCACCGACGAGACGATCTCGGGCGGTCAGATCACGGACATGTCCTGCACCTTCCCGGACGGGTCCGAGGCGGACGGCGTTCTCGAGGGTCAGATCTGGTCGGTCACCTGGGAGAACAGCTTCGGTGATCCGGCCGCGGAGATCTGGGAGCCGGGCGTTCCGTTCCCGTGTGCGGCCACACTGGTCGTCGAGGGCGACGCCGACGATGTTCACCAGAACGACGTCACCGTCGACGCCACCGTCGTCGGTACCGGCGAGGAGGTCGAGGACGAGGACGAGTACAACTCGTACTCCGGTGAGATCAGCGTCATCAAGTACGACGGGAACGCCGACGACCCGGCCGACGGGTCTGATGAGTCGAAGGAGGCGCTGGACCCCGAGGTTGACGCCGACGACGCGGACAACGCGGTCACGTACCCGATCGAGCAGGATGGATCGGACACCGGCCCGCAGCCCGTGCGCTGGGTGGTGACCAACACCGGTACGGCCCCGCTGTACAGCGTGACCGTGACCGACACCACGGTGGAAGGCCCGCCGCTGGAGAACGTCACCTGCCTCTTCCCGGGCGAGACCGACGCCACCGCCGGCGAGTTCGCCGACGGCACGTGGACCGTCACCTGGGAGGCGTCGTCGAACGTCGAGGACGGCATCGCGACAACGGTGTTCGAGCCGGACGACACGTTCTACTGCGAGGGCGAGCTGACGCTCGAGGCCGACGAGACGCACGAGAACAACGCGGGCGCCGAGGGCACGATCGTCAACCCGGAGACCCACGAGCCCACCGAGGAGGAGGTCGAGGACGAGGACCCGTTCGTCTCCGAGACCTTCGAGCCGGACGTGGAGATCATCAAGGAGGGCGGCCAGCCCGACGTCGAGGGCGGCGCGCCCATCGGCCCTGGCACCGTCGTCCTGGTCCCGGGCGAGACCGCACAGATCGAGTTCACTTCGGAGAACACGGGCACCGAGCCCTTGGTCGACGTGGTGATCTCCGACCTGGTCACGCAGGGTGACGCGGAGCTCACCGACCTGGTGTGCTCGTTCCCGGACGGCTCGTCCGGCGAAGGCGCCATCGTCGGTGACCGGCTCGTCGTCACCTGGGCGAACACCGTCAGCGACGACGGCGAGGCACCGGTGTCCACGTGGGCTCCGGTCAGCGAGGACCCGGACGCGGTCATCGACTGTGTGGCGACACTGACCGCGCTCAATGCGGGCGAGGTCCACGCCGACGAGGTCCGAGTCGACGCGAACGGCGAGTTCAGCGGCGTTCCGGTCGACGACGAGGACGAGTGGGACGCGGAAACACCGAAGGTGGAGATCGACAAGTCGGTGGTCGGGGCCGTCGAGCCCGTGGAGGGCGAGACCGGTCTGTTCGATGTCACCTACGACGTGACGGTCACCAACGAGGTCCCCGTGGCCACGACGTACGACGTGCGCGACACGTTCTACTTCGGTGACGGTATCGAGGTGGTCGAGGTCGGCGTCACCGGAGGACCGGAGGGCGTCGAGCTTCTCGGTGACTTCGACGGTGCGGACCAGCCGTTCATCGCCAGGGGCGTGCCCATGGTGGCGAACGACGATGCGGAGTACGCGGCCCACGTGTACACCGTGACCGTCCGCGTCGACACGTCGGGACTGCTCACCGACGACGGCTCCGTGCCGGAAGCCGGCGAGTGCGTCCCGTCTGAGAACGGCCCGGAGGAGGGTGGCCTGAACAACGGGGCCACCGTGACCTTCCCGGGTGGCGAGGACAACGACACGGACTGTGTGCCGGTGGGTACTCCGGTCCACGTGAAGGAGCTCAAGTCGGCCGAGGCGGCC
>NZ_ML142856.1:45396-47793 GCF_004138495.1 Phytoactinopolyspora endophytica | reverse complement strand
GACGGCCAGTGGGCTGTGGCGTACGAGATCACGGTCTCCAACACCAGCGATGGGGAGGCCACCTACAACCTGGACGATGAGTTCAAGTTCTCCCCGAACGTCTCGGTTGTCTCGGTGGACCCGGTCACCGCTGATCCGTCGAACCTCGAGGTCAACCCCGGGTTCGATGGTGCGTCCGACACCCGGATCGCGACGGGCCAGAAGATCCTGGACCCGGCCGATCCGGAGTACACGGCCCACGTCTACACCGTGTCCGTGCTGGTAGACGTTCCGCTCAGCTTCGGCGACCTCGAAGGTGGCCTGGATCAGACGGAGTGCACCGACGGCGAGGACGTCAACGAGAACGAGGAGGCTCTGAACAACGTCTCGACGCTCACGGTCGGCGACGAGGAACAGCTGGACGACGCGTGCGCCCCGCTGCCCTCGATCGAGATCACCAAGACGGCCGGCGACGTCACCACCGACGACGACGGCACCGGTACGATCAGCTACGAGGTGGTCGTGACCAATGAGGGTGCCGCCTCCGGCGAGTACGACCTCTACGACCAGCTCCGCTACGGCGACGGGATCACCGTGGTCTCCTCTGAGGTGACCAACAGGGTTCCCGGCGACGTGGAGGTCGAAGACGCGTGGACCGGCCTTGGGGCCGAGAAGCGGTCCGAGGAGAACCTGGTCACCGCCGACGTGGCTATCGGTGCGGACGGCTCGCACACCTACCAGGTGGACGTGGCGTTCGAGCTCGACGGCGACAACCCGCCGGCCGAGACGGACCTGGAGTGCCTGGAGAACCCGGGCGACGGGGACCGTGGCGGCCTGCTCAACGGTGCGATCGTCGTGCACAACGACCTCGACGACGAGGACGACGCGTGCAAGCCGATCACGCCGGAGGTCGACATCTCCAAGACGGTGGTGATGGTCCGCGACGACGAGGACGGGAAGTACACCATCACCTACGACGTGGTGGTGACCAACGTCGGCGCCGTCAAGGACGTCTACACCTTGGAGGACGAGTTCCGCTTCGGTGAAGGCATCGTCATCACCGAGACGGCCGTCGTCGAGACGAGTCCGGCGAGCCTCGAGGTCAACGAGAGCTGGGACGGCTCCAGCGACCTGGTGATCATCACCGACCAGCCGATCGGCGTGGGCAAGAGCCACACGTATCGGGTGGGAGCGAAGGTCACCGTGCCGTCGTCCGTGGACGAGCACCCGAGCGCATACGAGTGCGAGCCTGTCGACGGCGACGCGGACGGAAGCGGGTTCCTCAACACCGCGACCGTCACCGGTCTGACGAACACGGCAGCGGACGACGACTGCGACACACCGGAGACGCCGGGGACGCCGCAGGAGCCGGAGACTCCGGAGAACCCAGAGTCGCCGCAGTCGCCGCCGGACGACCCGGACCTGCCGGACACCGGTGCGCAGATCGCTCTGTACGCAGGGATCGCGCTGCTGTTGCTCGGGACCGGTGTGCTCCTGATCGTCGCCCGTCGCCGGAACACTCCGGGTACGGGGATCGGCGTGGAGTAACGACAAGGAGGTGACACGTTCCACCCGTGGAGCCGGGCGGTGGGGTAGACCCGCCGCCCGGCTTCCGGCGTGGGGTGTGGCGGGGAAGGGGAGCTCCCGGCCTTGGCGGTGCGGTAAGGGGCCGGTGGGGAGGGCACGTTCTTCTCCTTCTCACGCGGTCGGCGGCCGGCTTGAACGAGCTGGTCGCGTGTAGCTGCCGCCGACCGAAGATCAGTCGAAGAATGTGTCCTCCCCACCTTTGCGTTCCGCCGTGCGTCGGCCGGGAGCTTTCCGCTGCGCCTTGTGGATTGGGTGGGGTTCGGGCCGGGAGCTTTCGTCATCGCCTTTGTCACGCGGCGAAGCCAAGCAAGAACGAGAACGACTGAGAGAGGACATGGATATGAGCTGTGGTCGTGTGCTGACAGGGGCAGCGATCGGTGGTGCGTTGTTGCTGGTGCCGACTCTGGGCGCGTGTTCCGGGGGCGATTCGGAGGCGGATGCGGCGCGTGTCGTGGAGGAGTTCGCGGACGCGGTGGCCGCGGAGGATGTGGTGGCGCTCTGTGCGGTGAGTGCTGTCGCGGAGCGGCCGGCGTCCGAGGACTCGGGTGCTGCCTCTGTGTGCGAAGACGTACTCGCGCCGATGATCCTGGAGAACTCGGCGGAGGTCAAAGCCGCCCTCGATGAGGAAACCGCGCCGGTAGTGACCGTCGATGGGTCGCAGGGCTCGGCCGAACTCGACGGTGTGAGCACCCCGTTCAGCATGGTGGAGGTGGATGACGAGTGGTTCGTCGTCGTGGGGTGAGTGCTCGCGCTCGTGGCCGGGCGCGGATGCGCGCTGTGCGGTGGCGAGCGGCAGGCGTGGCGAGCGTGGCGGTGGCGGCGTTGACGCTC
>NZ_ML142856.1:33107-45319 GCF_004138495.1 Phytoactinopolyspora endophytica | reverse complement strand
GGGATGTGCTGGAGACGATGAGGAGCCGTCTGAAGTGTCCGGTGGTGAGGCGGCCGTGGTGCGCGTCCCGGAGGATGCGGACACGATCAACGAGGCGGTGGCGCAGTCCGATCCTGGCGGGATGGTGCTCATCGGGCCTGGGACGTACCCCGAGTCGGTGATCGTCGACCGTCCCGATGTCACCGTCCGCGGAGCCGACCGCAATGAGACGGTGATCGACGGCGAGGGACGCCGCCCGTACGGTGTCGTGGCCACGGCTGCCGGCGTCCGGGTGGAGAACCTCACCGTCACGTCACACACCTTCTACGGCGTGCTGGTCACCGGTCTGCACGACGGAGACGGACCGGTCGCACAGGAAGACGACGGCTACGAGCCGTTCGACCCGGAGGAGTTCCCGCCGGTTCAGCGGTTCAGCGTCGACCACGTCACGGCCTACAACAACGGGCTGTACGGCATCTACGCCTTCAACGCCCAGAACGGCGTGATCCGGGACTCGTACGCTTCGGGTTCGGCCGACGCGGGCATCTACGTCGGCCAGTGCCGCTCTTGCCAGATTCTGGTGGAGGGCAACGTCGCCGAGCGCAACGCCATCGGCTTCGAGAACTCCAACGCGTCCGACTCGGTCGTCATCACCGGGAACAGGTTCTCGGGAAACCGGATCGGCATGACGCTGAACTCCGACTACCAGGAGGCGTTCGTCCCACAGCAGGGCAACACCGTGGTCGGGAACGTCATCAGCGACAACCGTGAGCCCGATTCCCCGGCGCACGCGGAGAACGGCTTCGGCATCGGAATCGGCACCGCCGGCGGCCAGGAGAACCTGTTCTGGGCCAACCGGGTCGAGGGTAACCCCGTCGCCGGGCTGCTGCTGCGGAACATCGAGGATCTCGAAGCTCTGGCCAACGTGGTCCGCGACGGCGTCTTCGGCGGCAACGGCGTCGATATCGCCAACGTCGCCGCGAACCGTGCGCCGACGCGGGCGACCTGCGTCGACGGAGCCGGGTTGGAGAGCACGCTCCCCGCGGGAGACGGCGCCGATGACGGTGAGGACCGAGGTGCTGGTGGCGCCGGCGAGGCTGCGACCTGGTACGACATCGGAGACTGCGATACCGCTGGCGAGGCGGCTGACTCCGCGCCCGCGCAGCCGGCATCCGCGGCGGATGAGCTGCCCGACGTGTCACCGCCGGCCGGCGTCAGCTTCCTCGACGTGGCCCCGCCGGCACCGCAGCCCACGATGGGCGACGTCGACGAACCGCCGGAACGGTTGCTGGACGAAGTGGAGTTGCCGTCGTTCACGGATCCGAACGTGCCGGCCGAGGACCTGCTCGCCGACCGAACCGGCACGGCGAGTTAGCCCCATGCTGCTTTCTGTACCGGATGCTGCATTCTGTGTCGTGATAGGGGCCGAATCGGTCGTTTAAGCGGTACGGATGACAGCATCCGGTACAGAAAGTGACAAGGACAGCTCGGCCTGGGTGCCGTTATCCACACCCTTCACCCGAGGCTCGGAAACCGGCGAGTTTTCCACAGCCGGACGATGGCGCCTTCCGATGAGGCAGCGCTGGGTCAGGCTGGTGCGCGTGCCACGTAGCTTGCGAACCATGCCAGCCGACGTCGCTGAACTATTGCGACGTGACGGGAGTGTGATCGTCGTAGCGCGAGCGCAGGCGGCAGGCGTCACCCGCAACCGCATCGCCCGGCTGGCCGAGGCTGGCTTGCTGACTCGGATCGGCCCCGGGCGCTACGTGCAGACCCAGGTATACAAGGCCGCCGGTATGAAAGAGCGCCACCGCCTCGAAGCGCGTGCGTTCGGCTTGTCACGTGGACCTGACGTTTATCTCACCGGTTGGTCAGGCGCCGTCACGTGGGAACTGCCTGTCATCGGGCGTCCACCAGACGTGCCAAACGCCGTCCGGCCGAGGCAGGAGGATAATCGCAGGTCGGCCAGGTGCTCGCAAGACGTCCGGATCGCTGAGCTTCCCGGGTGGCATATGACGCACGTGGGCGAGGTCGGTGTGATGAGTCCGGGCTGGGTCGTCGCTGACATGGCACGCACGGGTCCGATTCATCATGCGCTGGTGTCGGCGGACGCGGTGGCGCGGCTGCGTATCGACCTGAACGACCCGATCGAGCACATGCGCGGATGGCCGGACATCGACCGCGCGAGGTGGGTCGCCCGACATGTCGACCCGCTGGCCGAGACCCCGATCGAGACCCTCGGCCGGTTCACCGTGATCCAGTTCGGCCTGCCCATGCCGGTGCTGAACGCGTGGGTGGGTGACGGTCATCCCGAGTACCGCGTTGATGGTCTGTGGCCTCATCACTGGGCGGCGTACGAGGCGGACGGCGCGTTGAAGTACGACAACCGCCCCGATGCCTCGACGGTCGTGACCAAGCAGAACGAACGCGAGTGGTACCTGCGCCGCCGGCTCGGCCTGGATCTTGCCCGGTTCCAGTGGCGGCTCGCCTTCCGCGGCCGCGAGGAACTGGCCAAGCGGTTCTCGAAACTCCTCGTCGACAATCCCGTGCGGTCGGCGCCCATTCGCTGGTGGAAGGACGTGCCCGGGCACAGTCCGGTGGAACCGGCGGCGGAGGACTGGCCATCACCGGCGCCGACCTCGATCATCCTTCCGGCCGGATGGGATGTCTAGCCGTGGTGCTGCATTCTGTACCGGATGCTGCATTTTGTGTCGTGAAGAACCGTGAACCGGACGCTTCGCGGTACAGAAAGCAGCATCCGGTACGGGACGCAGCATGTGGTACGGAAAGCAGAGGTGGCGAACGGCCACGCTGCGCCGTTCAGGGATCTGGCCGGGATGTGTGAGAGCGGGTGGACATCGGGTCGGGGGCAGACGGCCGCGACGGGATGCGGGGTTGGATGAGTGTGCGACGCATCCGGCCAAACTCAATGCGTGGGATCGGGGATCTCGGGGTCGGTCGCCGCGTCGGCGAGGTCGACGGAGCCCCAGGCGTTGCCGAGGCGCATCTCGACCCGGTGCATGTGACCCTGCGGGTCGAGCCAGTACCGGATGGTCGCGCTCTCGGTGTTCGGGCTTGCCGCCATGTCGGTGGCCGAGTCAGCAGGGCGCGGACCGGCGAAGACGTCGAGCTCGACACCGTCGAGCTTCTCCGTTCCCAACCGGAGGGCGTCGGACTGCTGAAGGAGCAGCGGATTGTCCGGCCGGTCGGCGCCGAGGCTGGCGATGATCCGCAGCGCGACGTGTGGGGTGAACTCGTCGGCAGCATACGTGGTGGGAACCCATGCCGGATCCTCGTCTGCTAGGAGCGAGGGCGAGCCTGGGACGGGTAGCGGCGGCAGTTCCCCGGCGCTGACGCCGCTGCCGTCGTGACTGAGCAGGTATTGATCGGACCACAAGAGCAGCGCGGCGGCTGTCGCGGCACCGTCTGCCCAGAGCGTCGCATAGCCCCGTCCTTCCCGGTAGTCGAACCAACCGTGCACCCGCCAGGTGTCCGGCCCGTCAGGGATGGTCGCGTCGACCTGCCGCACACCGTCGTCGTAGTTGGTGAACCGGGAGATGGCCAGGGCCTCTGACTCCTGGGAGGTGAGACTGCGTACCCCGCCGGCCTGCCCAGACTCCGACGTCGCTGCGCTGCCTGCACAGCCGCCGAGGCCGAAACCGAGCAGCGCCGTCACTGCTCCCGTGATTACCAATCGTCGGCCTCGTCGCTGATGAACATGGGGCTCCTGATGCCTTCGAGGAGTTGTACGCACGTAGACAGATGAGCTGCCGCCGGCCCGGCATCGCACGCGGCGGACGTGTGAGGAATGGCACAACTCGAGTGCGTGCGTTCTGGCGCGTTGCGTCGTCAACCAGAACGACATGGCGGAGGAACCGAGGGAGAGCACGATGTGGGGCCATATCCCTGTGTTTGTGGCGGCACTGGCCAGCTTGGTCATCGGCCCACTGGCGGTGATGGAGGCATGTTGCGCCGCGGGCTCGTCGTACACGGTGTCGAAGGTGTCGCGTCCGCAGCCCGGCATCCACGTGGTGCCAGGCGACGTGGTCCGCTATACCGTGACAATCACGCACACGGGGGATGAATCGGTCGCCGACGCGTCGTACACAGATGACGTGTCGGATGACCTCGACGGAGCCAGATGGAATGACGACCTCGAGGTGTCGAGCGGCGTGACGGCGTTCAACGGCGGAGTGCTGGCTTGGGCCGGTGACCTGGAGGTCGGTGACGTGGTGACGGTGACGTATTCGGTGACCGTGACGGACGCGTACGTAGGGGAGGGTGTCTGAGGTGGGCGCTCGTCCATCCCGGCGGAGCCTGCTCGGTGCATTGGCGATCGGTGCCGGCGGCGTCGGCGCCGGGGCGGTCGTCGGCCGGGTCGCCCTCGATGATGAGACCGACAGGAGCGAGGCCGATGTCGCCAGTCCGACGACGGAAGCGAAGAACGCACCCGTCGCTGCCACCGGCCGGCACCAGGCGGGCATCGCGACGCCCGCTACCCCGCAGCCGTTCTCGCTCACGCTTGTCGCCGACGTCCCGGATCCCGCGGTCCTCTCCTTCCTGCCGCCTCTTGGTGAGACATTGCTGGAATTCCTCGACGATGACCTGCATGACACCGGAGACCTGACTGTCACCGTCGGCGTCGGACCCCGCATCGTGGCCGGTGTGGACGCCGGGTTACCGGGGGCCGAGCCGTTGCCCGAGTTCGTCGGCGATACTGAGCTGGCGCCGGAGCGGACTGGTGGCGACCTGCTGCTGATCGCGAGCGCGAGCGACCCCGCAGTGCTGCCGTCCGCAGTGAGCACGTTGCTTCGGACGGTGCCTGGAGCCGCGGAGCGGTGGCGCCAGTTCGGCTTTCGAGGGCCGGACGCCGACGGCGTCGTCCGTAACCCGTTCGGCTTCCACGACGGCATTGCCGTCCCTCGGGGCGAAGAGGAACTGGGCGAGAACGTGTGGCTGCGGAACGGACGTCGTACCGCGGGAGGCACGATCGCGGTGATCAGACGGCTCCGGACGGATATCGAGGCGTTCGCTGGGCTCAGTGTCGATGAGCAAGAGGCCGTGGTCGGCCGGAAGCGGGTGGATGGGGCCCCGCTGTCCGGAGGCGAGCGGATGTCGGAGGTCAACCTGACGGCCAGGACGGCTGACGGCCGGTACGTCACGCCAATTGGTTCGCACGCGCGCGCCGCACATCCGGGGCCGACGGGTAGCGCGCTGATGCTTCGCCGTGGGTACTCGTACGCGGAGGGCGACGAGGTGGGTCTGGTGTTCACGTGCTTCCAGCGCGACCTGCGCACCTTCGTCGCTACGCAGCAGCGGCTCGATGAGCAGGACCAGATGATGCGCTTCGTCACGACCACGGCGAGCGCGGGCTTCCTCGTGCTGCCTGGGTTCGACCGGAACAGGCCATTGGGCGCGACATTGTCGGAGGCCACCTGACCGAAGCGTTTGGAGTGGCGCGCTGGCCCTGCACAGCGTGCTGACCGGGGCCTCGCTCTGCAGGACGTCAACGCTCGGGTGGAGCGGAGAAGACCGGCTCAGTCACTGAGCACGGGGTGGGATACAAGGGGCGGAGAGAAAGACGTGGACGATGGGGACTGGGGCGGGCTGGTCGGACGGACGGCGGAGGTACGCCGAGCCGGCGAGGTGGTCGAGCGGTTGAAGTCGGGCGCCGGCGGCGCGATGGTGATAGCCGGGCCCGCGGGGATCGGAAAGAGCGCACTGCTGCGCGAGATGGCAGTAACCATCCGAGGGAGCGGTGAGGGCGAGCGCAGCGAGATCGCCCTGGCCCATGTGGTGGCAGCCGAAGCGGAGCGGGAGTGGCCCTACTCCGGCGTGCACCTCGTGCTCTCCGGCATGACCGGCGCGCTCGATTCATCCGGCCAGACCGACATAGCGGCCCGCGGACGCGAACTGCTCGCTGACGTTCGAGACGGCGTTGTCCCGTACGATGTCGCCACCAGGACGCAGGCGTTCCTCGCGGAGATGGCGTCGCCGCTGCTTGTCGTGATCGACGACGCACACCTGTTGGACGGGCTCTCCCAGGAGGTGCTGGGCTTCGTCTCGCGCAGGCTTGGTTCGGTGCCTGCCGCCATGATGCTGTCGACACGCCTGTCCGGTGGCGCCGGGCCGTTCCATGCGTTGCCGACCATGGAGCTGGACGAGCTGCCCTTCTCCGACGCGGTTCGACTGGTACGCAGAGCGGCCGGACCGGGCAGGCCGCGTCGGGTGGCTGAACAGATCGCGGCGCGCGCCGGCGGCAACCCGCGGCTGCTGCTCGACGTCGTGGGCCGCATTCCCGACGCTCAGCTGGCCGGCCGGATGCAGCTTGACCGCTACCTGCCCCGGTCGTCCGTTCTGGAGGCCCAGTGCTGGGAGGTCAGCGAGCTGGATGACGCGCGGCGGATGGCTCTGACCGTGGCGGCCGCGAGCGAGGACGGGCGGCTGACCCCGGTGTTGCACGCGCTGAGGGCATATGACGGGACGGTCACCGAGTGGTTGCTGGACGAGCATCTGACTGAGTTCGACGGTCAATTCGCCTTCCGCCGTCCGGCGGCTGCCTCTATGGCGTGGCATCTCGCCTCGCACCGGGAACGGCAAGAGGCCCACGCGGCTCTGGCCTCCGCCTACGACGCCAAGGACCGCGGCCAGCAGCTCTGGCACCTCGCGCAGTCTAGGTACGACGAGGACGCCGAGATCGCCGCCGAACTGCGGCACGCATCCGGCGAGTGCCTCGGGCACGGCGAGCTTGAACGCGCGACCGCCTATGCCCGCGAGTCGGTCCGGCTGACGCCCAACGATGCAGAGCGCGTCGACCGGCTCGTATACGCGGGTGGTCTGGCCCTGTTCGATGGCCGCGTCGAGGATGCGATCCAGATCGCGAGAGAGCGTTTCCGGGTGGACACGACGGTCCAGCAGCGCGCAGACCTCGCGCTGCTGGAGGTGCGGGCGCGAAGCCTGCTGGACGGCGACGTGGCGGCCGGGGTCATCACGCGGCACGTGCAGGAGGTGGCCGACGCCGACCCCAACCGCGCGGCACGTCTCAACCTGTTCGCCGCGTTCGGGTTCGCCTGCCGGATGGAGCCGGCCGAGGCGGCTCGCTTCCTCTCGTTGGCGGAGATGTACGAGGAGCATTTCGATGAGGGCACGCGTGCCGTGCACGGGAGGATTGCGGCGTGGCTCGCTTCGATCAACGGAGATCCCGGCGGCGCGGCCGCGCTTCTCGTCGTCGGCGCCCTCGGTGATGATGTCCTTACCGAGGCGGACGCGCATGTCGCCCACGCCATGACCCTGGTCCGTCTCGAGCGGTTTGACGCAGCGCGTCGGCTGCTGCAGGCGATCACTCTCGACGGGCGGATCGGCGAGTCGCCGCTACTGCGGGGCAGCAGCCTGGCGGTGTTGACGATCCTCGAGGCCAAGGCTGGTCGGCTCGTCGCTGCGCGAGACGCGGCAGCGGCGTGGGAGGAGACCGGGATCGGTGGTGCCTGGCGGGCGGTGGTGCCGGCGTATATGGTCCGGGTCCACGGACTGATGGGTGACGACGAGCCGGCGTGGCGGAGCCGGGACCGGTCGGTCGATCGGTCCCGCCGCCACGGTGACTGGTGGGCGACGGCGTTGGCACAGGCGGAGTCCGGCGCGCTGCTATTGGTCCGGGGCCAGCTGGATGCGGCGATGTCGGTCCTGGACCATGCCCGACGTTACGCCTTGGAATACGCTGACCCATCGATTCTGGGGGCGGAGCCCGACTACATCGAGGCGTGCGCGCGCAGCGGGGAGATCCGCAGTGGTGCGAGCGCGCTCGCGGAATTCGAGCAGCGGACGCTGAAGGCTCCGACCGCTTGGGCGCGGCATACCCTTGCACGCTGCCGTGCGTTGCTCAGCGAGGGGGAGGCGTCGCTTGCGTTGTTCGACGACGCTGTCCGCGTCACCGCCGACGTGTCGCCGGTAGAGATGGCGAGGACGGCGCTCTGCTACGGGGAGCGGTTGCGCCGCATGGGCCGGCGGATCGAGGCAGCGTCCTGGCTGCACCGCGCGATGGTGATGGCCGAGGAGTGCGGGGCGGCCGCGCTGGTCGTCCGCACCGAGGCGGAGCTGCGTGCCACGGGTCGGCGCACGACGGTGGAGACGGTCGACATCGATGACCTGACCGAGGCAGAGCAGCGTATCGCGGCCCTCGTGGTCGAGGGCAGGCGCAACCGCGAGATAGCCGCCACACTCTTTGTCTCGGTCCGGACCGTCGAGACTCATCTGAGCAGAATCTTCCGCAAGCTTGGCGTTCGGTCACGTACGGAACTGGCGGCCGCCCTCGGCACCGTCAACGAGTGAGCGGTTGTCAGGTCTCGCTCTGCTGAGCCATGTAGGCCGAGCGCAACGCACGCCGTGCCCGGGTGGCCAGGCTGGAGACGGCGTTCGCGGTCATGGACATCGCCGGTGCCAGCTCAGCCGGCGAGTAGCGGTCGACGTCGATGAGCCAGAGAATGTGCCGCCAGCGAGGCGGGAGACTGGCCCAGGCGGCGTTGACGAGATCCGCCTGGGTGCCTCCCACCGGAGTGGCGGACACGTAGTTGTCCCAGGCCGTGAAGTCATCGATGCAGACCATCCGGCCCTGAGTCGCCGAGTGCCGGTACGCGAGCCTCTTCACGGTCGACACGACGTATCCTCCGAACGAGTCGGTTGGTCCGTGTCCGGAACGCACCGCCTTGAGGACGAGATAGAAAGCTTCCTGGACGAGGTCGTCGGCGACGTGAATATCTCGCACTATGCGATGTGCTACTCGGCGTGCGACTGGTGCCGCACTTTGGTAAAGCGTGACGAACGCATTCTCATCACCGTTTCTCGCTCGGTTGAGTAGAACCGAGGGATCGTCTATTTCCACCCTACTGATCACGGTCTAGACGGTGCCGATGTGGGAATTGCCAGCGCGTCGCGGATAACCACATTTCCGGCCTGGGCAGGCCACGTACGTGGTACGGGAAGCGGACATTCCGTCTCCATTGGTCGGTCTAGCGAGGTGGCGCGCGACGTTGAACGCGGAATGTCCGCTAGGCGAGCACGCGGCCGGACACACGGAAGTCCGTGGTTTAATGGCTCGCGCAGCTTGGGTGTGGGGTGAGGGGTATTCGTGCGTATTGGCCGAATTCTGGCGATTTCGTTATCGGTGGCGCTCAGTGCCGGGCTCGTCGGCTGCGGTGACGCCGACGGAGACGATGAGAATGCCGGGTCCGAAGGAGCGCGGATCACCTATTGGGCGGTGAGCATGTCGTCGTCGATCACCGACGACGAGGCCGTACTAGAGCCGTTGTTGGAGACGTTCACCGAGGAGACCGGCGTCGAGGTAGATCTCGAGGTCGTTCCGTGGGCGGACCTGTGGAACCGGATCCTCACCGCCGTGAGCAGCGGCCAGGGCCCCGATGTACTCAACACCGGCAATACCTGGTCGGCGTCGCTGCAAGCGACCGGGGAGTTCCTCGAGTTCGACGACGAGGCACTGGAGGCCATCGGCGGCGCCGGCAAGTTCATCGAGACCAGCCTGGCGGCCACCGGGGCCGAGGGAATGCCGCCCGCGACCATCCCGCTGTATGGGCAGGCGTACGGGCTGTACTACAACACCGAGCTCTTCGCCGAGGCCGGCATCGACGAGCCCCCGTCGACCTGGGAGGAGATGGTCGACATCGGGCAGCAGCTCACGCAGGACACCGACGGTGACGGCGATACTGACCAGTGGGGACTTTCCATCCTGGCAGGAAACGGCGGGGTCGGCTCGCACTTCGCGTTCATCCTGGGTCGACAGCACGGCGGATCGTTATTCGACGAGTCGGGCAACCCGCAGTTCGACAGCGACGAGCAGGTCGCAGCCGTCCGCCGTTACCTCGACCTGATGGTCACCGACCAGGTCGTGTCGCCCAGCAACGCCGAGTTCACCATGACCGAAGCCGCCGACCAACTGGCGCAGGGCACGGCGGCCATGGTGTTCGGGCAGGCCTCGACGCGCCGGACCCTGGCCTCGCTGGACTTCGACGACTACGGTGTCGCGCGGATCCCGAGCCCCGCCGAGCTGCCCGAGGGCGGCAGCGATATCGGGTCGATGGTGGCCGGCACCAACATCGCCGTCATGGACGGCTCCGAGCACGTCGACGAGGCGCTACAACTGGTCGGCTTCCTGACCGACGTCGACGCGCAGGTCGAGCTGAACCGGACCTACGGGACGCTGCCCGTCATCGAGGAGGCATACGAGCACGAGGCGTTCGACGATCACGCGATCCAGACGCTCAGTGTCAACCTGCGTGACCATGCCGAGCCGTTCCCCCAGGTGCCGGAGGTCGGTCAGATGGAGACCCTGGTCGGCGGCGCGGTGAAGGAGCTCTTCGCGCAGGCGGCGACTGGCACGGTCACCGACGAGGACATCCGGTCGGCGCTCGAAGAAGCAGACAGGCAGATGGAGGCCGCCGGGTGAGCCATTGCCGTCGGGCTGAGGCGTCGGGGGGGAGGGAGAATTTCTTCTCCGTCTCACGCGGTCGGCGGAGTGGCTCGGGTGGGCTGGTCGCGTGTGTCTGCCGCCGCCCGAAGATCGGTCGAAGAAATTCTCCCTCCCCACCTTTGGGTGAGCGTTCGGCATGACCAACGGCGGCTCCGTATTCGGGAGAGGAACGAACAGGGAGCGGGCGGCGACAAGGCCGAGCAGCCAGAGGAGGCGGCGGCTGGTTCCGTATGCGTTGATCCTGCCGGCGGTCGTGCTGGAGATGGTCGTCCATGTTGGACCGATCCTTGTGGGGCTGTGGACCAGCCTCACAAGGCTGACTCAGCTGAGCATCCGGGACTGGACCGGCGCACCCGTCGTGTGGTGGGAGAACTACCGCAATGGGCTGGATCCGAGCGGCGCGATCGGTTCGGCACTGTGGGCGACCTTCCTGCGAACTCTTGTGTTCGCGGTGCTCGTCGTCTTCCTGTCCTGGGCGCTCGGGATGCTGGCCGCGTATCTGCTGAACACCGACGTCCGAGCTCGCGGTGCCTTCCGGATGCTGTTCCTGGTCCCGTTCGCCGTGCCCACGTTCGTTGCGGTCATCGGCTGGTCGTTCATCTTCAGCCGGGACGACGGCGCGCTCAACCACGTCCTGGTGGATCAGCTGGGGCTGTTCGACGAGCGGCCGTTCTGGCTGATCGGCGGGAACGCGTTCTGGGCGATCGTGGTCGTCGCCGTGTGGCGGCTGTGGCCGTTCGCGTTCCTGATGCTGTTCGCGGCGCTGCAGAACGTGCCGCACGAGCTGCACGAGGCCGGGGCGCTGGACGGCACGTCGCGGTGGCGGCAGTTCCGCAGTATCACACTGCCGACGATCCGGCCGGTGAACGCCGTCGTGATCCTGATCATGGGCCTGTGGTCGTTCAACGAGTTCGCCATCCCGTACGTGTTGTTCGGCCCGCAGCCGCCGGAGTCGGCGACGTTGCTGTCGAACCTGATCTACGAGCACTCGTTCGTGAACTTCAACATGGGGCTGGGCTCCGCGATGAACGTGCTGGTCCTGGCCTTCCTGCTGGCCGTGTCGGTTTGGTACGTCAGGGCTTTCGTGCCCCGAGGCCGCGATGAATGAGCGCGGGCGGGATCCGGGGCGCAGCCCGAGCTGGGGCAGTGCCCGCACGGGTCGCGGCACACGACGGCGTGCGATGTCGGGCGGCATGCACGAGGGTGTGGGCTTCCGATGGTTCCGCCGTGCCGGCCTGACGTTCTTGACCCTGTTCACCGTTCTGCCGCTGTACGTCGTCGTCTCGTCGTCGGTGAAGCCGCTCGCCGACGTCCAGGGTGCCTTCAGCTGGATTCCACGCACAGTGACGGGGGGTCCTTACCTGGACGCATGGACCACGATGCCGCTGGCGCGTTACCTGGTGAACAGCCTGCTGGTCTCGGCGCTCTCCGCCGCGCTGTCGGTGCTGGTGGCGGCGCTGGCGGCTTATGCGCTGGCCAGGTTCGCCTTCGTCGGCCGGAACGCGTTCCGGCTGGCCGTGCTGTCCACTCAGATGGTGCCCGGCATGCTCTTCCTGGTGCCGCTGTTCCTGTTGTTCACCCAGATGCACAGCTGGCTCGGCGTCCAGCTGGTCGGGTCGTACGCCGGGCTGGTGATCACGTTCCTGACCTTCTCTCTCCCGTTCTCCATCTGGATGCTCGCCGGGTACTTCGCCGGCATACCCCGCGAGATCGAGGAGGCGGCCATGATCGACGGGCTGGGAACCGTCTCGGTCCT
>NZ_ML142856.1:32524-33018 GCF_004138495.1 Phytoactinopolyspora endophytica | reverse complement strand
CCGGGTGGTCGTGCCGCTCGCCCGGCCGGCGATCGTCGCCGTGGCCGCGTTCGCCTTCGTCATCGGGTGGGGCGAGGTGCTGTTCGCGTCGGTCCTGACCGACGCCGGCACCCGGACGCTGGCGGTCGGGCTGCGCACCTTCGCATCACAGTCGAGCGTGCTGTGGAACGAGCTGATGGCCGCGTCGGTGCTGGTGTCCGTCCCGGTTGTGCTGGGTTTCCTGCTGGTGCAGCGGCACCTGATCCGTGGCCTCGCCGTCCTCCGCCCCTGACGCCCCAAGCGGGGCGCTAGAGGAGGGCGAGGGCTTGAGCAATGCTGACGGCTTGGTGTCGGTCGGATGCGCCCAGCTTGCGATAGAGCCCGCGCGTGACGGTCTTAAGGGTGTTACTCGACACGTACATGCCCTTCGCGATGTCGGCCAGGGTGGTGGTGTTTGCAAGAGCTGCCAGCACCTCCGCCTCACGTTCCGAGAGCTGAGGCGCTCCGTCCCTGTT
>NZ_ML142856.1:27675-32478 GCF_004138495.1 Phytoactinopolyspora endophytica | reverse complement strand
CCTTCATCAAGGCCGTGACCTCAACGTCGAGGCTGGCCAGAGGACTCGACGGCGGCTCGCTGAGTCGTCCGCTCGCCACCGCCTCGCGCAGCTCCGGCAGGAGCAGGATCGGCCGCCGGGCACCCGTTCGCTCCAGAACGGCGACGAGGCGGCTGTATGCCGGCCGCGCGTCGAGGTCCTGCCGCAGGGCACACTCCGCCGTAAGCGCCAGCCAGTCGGCTCGCACCGTCACCGGGAGGGGGACGTCCATCTCGTTGTACGGCGCCAGTTCACGTGCAGCGGCCGGGGGATCGTTCAAGGCCAGGCACGCGCGCTCTCGCGTGATCGCCAGAAGCGCGGCATGCCCTTCAGGCGCGGCAACGTCGTCCAGCTCGTTCAGCACAGCCTTCGGATCGCCTTGGACCAGGCGGGCATGCGCGCGGGCGATGACGGCCAGGAAGCCGTTGAAGGGGAGCTTATTCGTTGCATAGTCCGAGCCGCACAGAAGCAGAGCCTGCTCGGCAGCTCCCGGGTCGGCGGACATCAGACCGAGAACAGCCCAGGCCATCGCCAACCGGGAGGCTGGTGGTTCCGCATCGTGGTGGAGCATGCCGTACGCATGGTTCAGCATGCCCGGCACGTTCCATGTGCGGCCGTGCTCGAGCTCGAGAAAGCCGAGTACCAGATTCACGTGCTGGATGAGCAGCTCGTCGGAACGTGAATCGGCGTAGAGACGCGTGGATTCGATCTGCTGACGGCAGGCAGAAAGGTCACCCCGGAGGAACGACACGTAGGCCAGTTTCGACTCGGTCACAGCGACGTACCAGTCCGCGCGGTTGTTCCGGGCCATCGACCGCGCCGAGCGGAAGGTGGCATCGGCTTCCTGCAAGCGACCCTCCGCCAATCTGGAGGTGCCGATCTGATGCTTGAAGTAGGCGATGCGGTTGACCTGTTCGTGGCGCTGCTCGTCGGTTGCCGAGTCGATGTATGCCTGCCCCGATCTCTCCAGGGCATTGGCGCGGTGGATGTCGCCGTTCATCCGGGCGAGCATCATGCTGAGTGAATGGAAGGTCATCAGTGGACCGTTAAGCGAATCGCGGTCGACGACGGAGTTGGCTTGGGAGAGCCGGAGCGCAAAGGTGTCGATGTCGGTGGGACCGCGAAGCGCGGACGTGGCGGATATCAGCAGCAGACTCGGGTCGCTGGCCAGCATCTCATCGGTCACCGAGGCCACCACGGAATGCGTGTCCGAGAATCGGCCTTGAGCAGCCACATCGTCGCCCCACCTGTCCCTGAGCACGCGGGCGACGACATCGTCGAGCGACGCTTCGGCCAGGTAGGGCAGTGCGTCGGTGGTTCGGCCTGCGGCGACGAGCATCTGCACAGCCTTGGTGGTCAGCTCGGCCCGGCGTCCCGGATGCTTGACGTCCAGGTCTGCGAGCAGGCTCTGCCGCATCGGCTGCGGGATGCGCCAGTGGCCGTCGAGGTCGTCGTGGATGATCCAACCGCACGCAGTCCATCGATCGATCGCCTGAACCGCGTCGACGTCAGCATCGAGATCAGCTAACAGGAGGGCGAGCACCGTCGCGTCGAACCGGGGGATGGACGCCGCGCACATGAGCATCGGGAGCTCGGTGCCCGGCATGGCGGCGAGTACGTCGTCGCGCACGAACCGGTCGACGACCTCCCGCAACCGGCGATCTGTCAACGGCGCGTCCTGCCGCCGTGAGCGAAGGACGGCATCCACCAACGCCGGCCAGCCGTCGGCCGCGCGGTGTAGCTCGGCCGTGTCCTCGTCGGAGATGTCCACCTTGTACTTGTGGGCCAGGCTCTTCATCTCGGCGGAGGTGAAGAGCAGTTCCTCTGGCGGAACGATGTGAGCGGTCCCGTCCAGCACCATGGCGGCGGTGACCGTCGCCAGCGGACCGCGGGTCGCCACGGCCACGCGTGCGCCGCAGTCGAGGCTGGAACGGATGGCCATGTCCAACGTCTCATCGGCGCCGTCGATGCCGTCGATGAGCACCAGATCCGGCGTCGCCTGGGAGTCTTGGGAAAGCCGATCATTGTGCGCGGCCAGTTCGTCGTGGGAGGCGATCCGCGCAAGCCTCTCCCGCTTCGACAGGGCGCCCACCTGGTCTAGCAGTACGGACTTGCCAAGACCGGGCGGGCCCTGCAGCACCGTGATCGGCGCGGCGTCCTTCCCTGCTATCCGTTGGGTCAGGCGGGGTCGGGCGAGCGCGTGTCGCGACGACCGGTGGCCTCGGGCCGCGTGGCCGTTCACTATGTCGCTCCTCGCGAATCCTGAAGCCCCAGCGCTCGGGCGACGCCGACGGCTTGGTGCCGGTCGGCCGCGCCCAGCTTGCGATAGAGGCCGCGGGCGACCGTCTTGAGCGTGTTGCCTGACACGTACATGGCCTTGGCGATGTTGGCGAGCGTCTCCGCTCCGGCCAGCGCGGACAGCACCTCTGCCTCTCGTTCCGTGAGACGCGGCGGCCCCTCATGGTTGGCTCGCCGGAGGACTGACAGCTCCACGTGCAGGTTCGCCAACGAACTGGTCGCCGACGCGCTGAGCCGGCCCGTGACGACGGCGTCGCAGAGTCCAGGCAGTAGCAGGATCGGCCGGCGCGCCCCGGTGAACTCCAGCAATGCGAGCAGGCGGTGGAACGGCCGCTGCGCATCGTCGCCACGTTGTAGAGCGCCCTCGGTCTGCAGAGCCTGCACGTCTGCCCGGACGGTCAGAGGCAGGCTCTCATCCCCGTCGTATGCGGCGAGCTCCCGCTGTGCAACCAGGGGTTCGTCCATGGCGAGGTGCGCACGCGCCCGGGTGAGCGCGAGTAGAGCCTCGTGCTCGGCCGGAGCCTCGGCGTGCTCAAGCTCGGCGAGCGCGGCCTTCGGATCGTCTTGGGTGAGGCGGGCATGGGCCCGGGCGATGGCGGCGAGGAAACGATTGAAGGGAAGCCGGTTGGTGGCATAGCTCGATCTGCACAGGAGCAGCGCTTGCTCGGCCGCGGACGGATCATCGGTCAGCATGCCGAAAACGGAGTGTGCCACCGCCAGCCGGGCAGCCGGCGGCTCGGCGTCCGCGAGGAGCGTGTCATAGGCCCTGCGCAGGATGGCCGGCACGGTCCAGGTGCGGCCATACTCGAGCTCCACCAGCGCGTGGGCGATGTGCGCGTGGTCGGTGTACACGGCGTCGGCGTGCCCAATGCCGCGAGCCCGGACACAGGAGGCCTGGGCCGTTCGCTGCGCCATCTCCAGCTGACCGCGGAGAAACGCGGTGTACGCCAGCGCCGCCTCGCAGTTGGCGGCGTACCAGTCCGCCCGGTTGTTCTTGGCGCTCGACAGAGCCGAGCTCAGGGCGGCGTCGGCTTCGTCGATCCGGCCGACAGCCAGCCTGTTCAGGCCGGTCTGCATAGTGAAGTAGGCGATGCGGTTCGCGTGCTCATGTCGCTGGCCGGCATCGGCGGCGTCGAGAAACTCCCGCCCCGAGCCCTCGTGGGCGTGGGCGTGCTCGATGTCATCCCGGATACGCCCGAGCATCATGCTCAGTGAATGGAACGTCACCAGGGGACCGTTGAATGCGGCACGGTCGATGACCGCATCGGCCTGTGACAGCCGCAGCGCGAACGTCGGAATATCCGCAGGGTGCCCTAGAGCCGAGACGGCAGAGATCAGCAGCAGGCTCGGGTCAGTGGACAACACCTGGTCGTTCACCGATGCCACAGCGGTGCCCGTGTCGGAGAACCGTCCGTTCGGCACCACGTCGCTGATCCATTTCTCGCTCAGAACATCTGCCACCACCTGGTCGAGGGATGCCTCGACCAGGTACGGAAGCGCCACCGTGGTGCGGCCCTCGGCGACGAGTACCCGCACGGCCGCGGTGGTCAGCTCGGCGCGACGCCCAGGATGCTTGGCCTCCAGGTCGGCGAGGAGACTCTCCCGGATCGGCTGTGGGATCCGCCAATGCGAGTCGAGCACGTCGTGGATGATCCGTCCGTGCGCGGCCCACCGGTCGATCACGGCGATCGGGTCCAGGTCGGGGCCGAACCGGTCCGTCAGCAGGGTCGCCAGCACCGTGGTGTCGAACCGGGGCACGGCGGACGCGTCGGTGAGCATGGCGAGATCGTCAGTGGGAACGGCGCTGAGCAGTTCTTCCCGCACGAACCGCTCGAACAGCTCCTGCAGCTCCCGTTCGGTGAACGATCCGCTGAGCCGGCCCGAGCGCAGCGCCGCGTCGAGCATGGCCGGCCAGCCCTCTGTCGCACGGTGCAGCTCGGCGACATCGTCCGAGCTGATGTCGCTCTTGTACTTCAGAGCCAGACTCGTGGCCTCGTCGAGTGTGAACAGCAGATCTTGCGTGGAGATGATGCGAACCTCGCCATCGAGGACCATGCCGGACGTCACTGCCGCGAGCGGGTCGCGGCTGGCGATCAGCACCCGGGTTCGCGTCTTCCGGCTCAGGCTCAGCCCGACGGCCCTGGTCACCGGCTCCCCGGACGGGTCGGCGACACCATCGATCACGAGCAGGCCCGGCGCCGCATCGGCCCCGTCCGAGATCCGGCTGATGTGCGCCGCCAGTTCGTCGTCGGACGAGACGCGCACCACCCCGGTGGCGTTCGACCGATGCGCGGCGGTGTCCAACAGGACGGACTTGCCGGTGCCGGCGTGTCCCTGCACGACGGTGACAACCGCGGAATCATTCCCGACGATGCGTTGAAGCAGGCGCGGGCGCACGAGGACCTGGCGGGAGGTTCGTCCGCTTCCAGCCGCGCTGACCCTCACGATGCCACCCCTCCAGCGGTCCCACACATGATGAGCCGCCCA
>NZ_ML142856.1:27260-27659 GCF_004138495.1 Phytoactinopolyspora endophytica | reverse complement strand
GTGCACGGACCCCCATCCGCGCTCGGCTCCTAGGTCATCTTCGCACGCATCACCCCACATATCACCCCATGTCTCACCCCCTGCCCTGCGTCACCCACGACGACGGACCCCGTCGTGGTGGGTGTCAAGAGGGGCAGAAGCGCTGACGGTGGCCGCGGGGGCGTGGCCGCGGATGTAGAGGGGCTTTGCATGCAGAGTGGGACATCGGAAGAGCTGGACGGCGATCGGCGCGAGCTCATCGGTCACGACCTCGAGCGGGATCGGCTGCGCGGGTTGGTGACGTCGCTGGCGTCGGGCATCGGCGGAGCGATCGTGGTCGTCGGTCCGGCCGGCATCGGTAAGAGTGAGCTGCTCCGGAACGCAGCGAGTCATGCCCGGTCCGGGACCGTGCCGACGCGC
>NZ_ML142856.1:21774-27250 GCF_004138495.1 Phytoactinopolyspora endophytica | reverse complement strand
CGCGGTCACACAGATGGTGGGGGCCGAGACCGAGCGTCAGTGGGCGTACTCAGGGCTGCACCTCGTGCTGTCCGCCTTGGTCGGATCGCTGGACCCGGGCGAGCAGCAGGAGCTGGAGCCGAAGGCTGAGGACCTGCTCGACAGCCTGACGGAGGAGGCGAACGCTTACGACGTGGCGAGACGGCTGCAGGCCTTGATCGGTCGCGTGAGCTCTCCGGTGCTGCTGTCCGTGGACGACGCGCACCTGCTGGATGCACGATCCCAGGAGGTGCTCGGGTTCGTCGCTCGCCGGCTGCGGTCGGTGCCGTTGGCGATGATCCTGGCGGCAGACCGCTCCGGTGATGTGGCACCGTTCAACGGCCTGGCGACGGTCGGCCTCGACGAGCTGTCCCCGTCCGAAGCGGTGCGGCTGGTTCAGCGTGCCGGTGGGTCGCAGATGTCGCCGCGGGTCGCGGCCGCGATCGCCGGCCGGGTGGGCGGTAACCCGGGTGCGCTGCTGGACGTGGTGAGCCGGATACCCGCCGAGCAACGCACCGGCCAGATGCCGCTCGAGCGTCACCTGCCCCGGTCGCCGGTTCTGGAGGCGCCGCTGCGGGAGGAGCTCGGGAGACTGGAGGCGGCGCAGCGGCACGCGTTGCTGGTGGTGGCGGCTAACGAGGACCGCAAGCTCGCTCCGGTGCTGAATGCGCTGCGTGAACACGGCGAAGGGCTGCTCGCGTGGCTGATGAACGAGCATCTGACCGAGATCGACGGCGAGTTCGGCCTGCAGCGGCCGGTGGTGCCGTCGGTGGTCTGGCATGCCGCGTCGCTCGCCGAGCGCTCCCGTGCGCACGAGGCGCTGGCCGCCGCCTACGACGGCAGGGACTCCGAGCAGCAGCTGTGGCACCTGGCCCAGCTGCGCCATGACGAGGACGACGAGCGGGCGGCCGAGCTGCGGCGCGCCGCCGATCATGCGCTGGCCCGGGGAGAGCTGGACCGCGCGCTCGCGTTCGCGCGGGAGGCGGTGCGCCTGACCGCCCGCGACTCTGAGCGTGTGGAGCGGCTGCTGCTGGCGGGCCGGCTCGCCCTGTTCGCCGGTAGCTTCCAGGAGGTCATCGGCGTCGCCCAAGAGCGGTTCCGGCTGGACACGTCCGTTCAGCAACGCGCGGACCTCGCGCTGCTCGAGGCTCGGGCGCGCAACATGCTCGACGGGGACGTGGCGGCCGGTCTGATCACGCGGCACGTTGAGGAACTGGCCGACGTCGACCCGAACCGTGCGGCCCGCATGAACCTGTTCGCTGTGTTCGCTTATGCCGCGCGGATGGAACAGGCCGAAGCCGACCGGTTCCTCACCGTAGCGGAGCGGTACGCGGGCCATTTCGATGACGCTACGCACCTCATGTACCGACGGGCTTCCGCCTGGCTCGCGTCGATCAGCGGAGACCTCAGCCGTGCGCTTGACCTACTCGACGACACCGCCGGGCCGGAGGACATCTTCGCTGAGGCGGAGCAGCGTATCTACCGCGCCACGGTGTTGCTGCGGGCCGAGCGTTTCGACACGGCCCGCCGGTTGCTTCGCGGGATCATCCGGGACGTGCGCCTGCGTGAGTCACCGTTGCTGATGAGCGCGGCGCACGCTGCGCTGACGGTGCTCGAGGCCAAGGCCGGGCACCTGGTGACGGCGCGGGACGCCGGCAACGAAGGGCGGCGGCTGGGCGCCGGAGGCATCTGGCGGGCCATCCTCCCGGCGTCCATGGTCAGGACGTATGCGCTGCTCGGCGAGGAAGAGCTGGCCTGGGCGTGCCATCGCGACGCGGTGGAGCGGGCGCGGCGGCACAGTGACGGCTGGACAACCGCCCTGTTGCAGTTCGAAGCCGGCGGCCTGCTGCTGGCCCAAGGCCGATTCGACGAGGCGATCGCCACCCTCGAACGTGCGCGGCGTTTCGCACTGGAGCACGTCGACCCGTCGCTCCTCCCGGTCGAGCCGGACTACATCGAGGCGTGCGTGCGCGCGGGTGACCTCCGCCGTGCCGAGATTGCCCTGACGGAGTTCGAAGAGCGGGTGATGAAGACGCCGACGGTCTGGGCACAGCATGCCTTGGCCCGGTGCCGAGCACTGGTAGCCGAGGGCGATGAGTCGATCGGCCTGTTCAAGGTGGCGCTGGAGACGGTCACCGAGGCTCTGTCTCCGGTGGAGCTGGCGAAGACGACACTGTGTCTCGGCGAGAGGCTGCGCCGGCTCAGGCAACGGTTGGAAGCCGCCGGATGGCTCCGTCGGGCGAAGGTACTTGCACAGGAATGCGCCGCAGTGGCGCTGGTGGATCTCGCGGAGCAGGAGCTGCGGGCGTCGGGACGGTACTCGTCGGGCCGCGGGGACACCTGGGACGCGCACGTCGAAGGGCTGACGCCCGCCGAGCGGCGGGTGGCGGACCTGGTGGCCGCCGGGAAGCGTAACCGGGAGATCGCTGCTGACCTCTTCGTATCTGTTCGTACCGTTGAAGCACATTTGAGCAGGATGTACCGGAAGATCGGTGTGAGGTCTAGGTCTGAGCTGGCCAGCCTGGTCACCTCAACGAACGACGACCACCTGGACGACGAGTCCGCCCCTGGGGAGCCCGCGTCGTAAGACCGCATCGCCGCATGTGAACCAGATCACGAGCCGAACGCCGTGCGTTTCGGGCGGTATCGCCGCTCTTTCCTCCATGACGGCATCGGACATGTCGGCATCGAGCCGCCGCAGCCGGGCCACCTGAGTGGGGTCTACGAGAGGGGAACCAGTGAACCAGGGGAAGCATACGGTTCTTGTCGCCTACGGCACGCGTCCCGAGGCGATCAAGCTGGCACCGGTCGTGCGGGAGTTGCGTAAAAGCCCATGGCTGCAGCCGGTGGTAGCTGTCTCCGGCCAGGACCGGCAGGTGCTCGATCAGGTCAACCAGCTGTTCGGAATCACATCCGACGTCGACCTCGACATCATCGAGCCGGGGCAGTCGTTGACGCAGGTGACTGCGCGGGCACTGGGTGCGTACTCGGATCTCCTTTCCTCCCAGGAGATCGACGCCGTGATCGTTCAGGGGGATACGACGACGGCGATGGCCGCCGCGCTGGCGGGCTTCTACGCGCAGCTGCCCGTCGTCCATGTGGAGGCGGGGCTGCGAACGGGATGCTTCTATTCACCGTTCCCCGAGGAGGTCAACCGGCGGCTGATCAGTCAGCTCGCCTCACTTCATCTGGCCCCGACGTGGATGAGCCGGGCGAACCTTCTCGAAGAAGGGGTGTACCCGGCCGACGTGACCGTCACCGGCAACACGGTGATCGATGCGCTGACCTATGCCGCTTCCGAGCAGCAGTCCACCGGTGACGCCATGGTGGAGGACGCGATGGCGTTCGGGCGGCCGATCCTGCTGGTGACGGCACGTGACCGGGAGGCGTGGGACGCGGGATTGGCGGCGATCGTGCGGGCCGTGGCCGCGATCGCACAGGCCAGGCCGGAGCTGTTGGTCGTGCTGTCGATGCATGCCGGCCCGACGGTCCGTGCGCGGCTGCTTCCGTCGTTCGCCGGGATGGCGAACGTGCGGGTACTGGAACCCATGTCGTATGGCCCGTTCTCCTACCTGCTGAGCCGATCCGCCGTCGTACTGACCGACTCGGGCGGGATCCAGGAAGAAGCCCCGAGCTTCGGGGTGCCGGTGTTGGTCACGAGGGACACGACTGAGCGGCCCGAGGCCGTGGACGCGGGCGCGGCGAAGCTCGTGGGGTCTCAAACTGGCACGATCGTCCACGCTGTGCAGACGCTTCTCGACCATCGGCCTGGAGACGGTGGGCCGGCGCTCGACCCGGTGAGCCCGTTCGGAGACGGACGAGCGGCGGCGCGGACTCGTGCCGCCATCGAGGAGCTGCTCGGGGTCGGCCGGAGGCTGGCGGAGTTCGCCACGGTGGCACATGAGGTCGAAGAAGCGAAGGCGTCGTAGCGGTCGCGTGATGCGCGGAAGGTACCGCACCGGGGCGACGGCCGGGTCCAGGCTCGCGTCGACCCGCACGAAACGGATGACGTTGACCGCACTGATCCTGTTCTTTATCACGGCGACACTGGTACTCGTCAGGTCCGCGGCCGATGGCCTCGCCGGCGTGTACGGGGTGGCGGTGTTCACGATCCTCGGTGGCAAGCTGTTCGCCTCGTTGGTGCCGCCCCGGCGTCGGCCACGGTCCAACCCCAGGATGCGCGTAGGGGTCGTGGTCACGATCTACAACGAGGACCCCGAGTTGCTGCGTCGCTGTCTGGATTCGCTGCTCTCGCAGACGTTCCCTCCCGAGCGGATCGTGATCGTAGACGATCACTCGGACGGTCTCGCCGCGCATGACGTGGCCGTCTGCTACGCCACGTTGGATTCGCGGATCACGGTCGTACGGCAGCCGGTGAATCTCGGCAAGCGCGAGGGTCTGGCCGTGGGGTTTCGGGCCATGGCGGGCGAGGTCGACGTGTTCGTGTGCGTGGACTCCGACAGTGTGCTGGAGCCGAATGCGGTCGACGAGGGTATGCAAGCGTTCCGATCGCGGAAGGTGACTGCCGCCACCGGACTGGTGCTGCCGCTGAACTACGACACCAACCTGCTGACGCGGCTACAGGATGTCCGGTATGCGAATGCGTTTCTCGGGGAGCGTGCGGCGTACTCGCACGCGGGCAGCGTGTTGTGCGTCTGCGGGATCTTGGCGTTCTACCGCGCGGACGTCGTGCTGCGGCACCTGGACGACTTCCTGACGCAGCGGTTCCTGGGACGTCCGGCCGTCACCGGGGACGACCGGCGTTTGACGAACTATTGCCTCACACAGGGCCGGGTGGTGTTCATCGAGACGGCGATCGCGCACACCGCCGTGCCGGACAGGCTGGGGCATTTCGTCCGGCAGCAAGCCCGCTGGGGACGGTCGTTCTTCCGTGAGTCGGCGTGGGTGCTGTCCCACCTGCGGCCGTCGCGGGCGGCGTGGTGGCTGACACTGCTGGAGGTGGCCCAATGGATCGTGTTCTCCACGGTCCTGGTCTACATGGTGGGAGTGCATCCGCTCATCACCGGGCACGTGATCATCGGCGAGTATCTGGTGTTCGTCGGTCTGATGGCGACGGCACGGGCGGTGCGGTACTTCGACGTGCGCAGGGACGGCCAGTCTGGATGGTCACGGATGGTGTCGTTCGTGACGGCGCCGCTGTACGGGTATATGAACTTGTTCGTCATGCTTCCGCTCAGGTTCTGGTCTCTGGTGACGCTCAGGCGATCGTCGTGGGGCACGCGCCAGGCCGTCGAAGTCAGCGTGCAGGCGGCGCCGCCAGAAATGCGTGAACCCGTTCCCACGCCATGAGGTACTGGACATTGCCGGTGCCCCGGCGGCCCACGGAGGATGACGCCCGCGCATGTCACGGCGCCAGGTCTATAACCCCCCGGATAGACCTGGCGCCGTAGTATGTGAGGTGCGCGCCGGCGTTCGGCGCGCACCGCTCGCGCGTGCT
>NZ_ML142856.1:11067-21640 GCF_004138495.1 Phytoactinopolyspora endophytica | reverse complement strand
CGAGTTCAATGGATTGCCTTGGTACATGGATGTCCCCCAGTGATGTGCGTGCAGCTTCGTGCTGCACGGTGTTGTGGGTCCGACGATGCGGACCCGGTGGTCGACCTACTCGACGCGCCGGCCCTTCGCCGGCCGTCGTCGAACGCCTCGCCCTATGACGCCGCAGACGTCGTCGTCTGGGCGTGATGCCATGTGGCCGGTCGGCGGAGAACGACGTCGGCGGCGGACCGGATCAGTACACCTTGCAGGAATACGTCGTAGACCCATTCGATGATCAGCGGCGTGGCCAGAAGGCGGGCTCTCAGCCCGCGGTGCCAGACGGTCACGACGCGTTCCGCGACGAAGATCAGTCCCAGTGACGTCCAGATGGGATGGACTCCGAACTGCCCGGTGGCGACGATGTGCGCGGTGTAGGCGAGGTAGACCCACATCGCCAGTACCCCGAACGCCATCCCCGCCTGCTGCACGGCATACGGCCTGGTCACGCGGGTGAGTCCGTAGCTGCGCAGGTTCTCCAGGGCGCCGCGCTGCCAGCGCAGCCGCTGCATCCACAGGTCGCGCCAGGTCGGCATGACCTCGGTGACGACGATGCACTCGGGCGGCGAGACGCAGCGCAGCCCCATGCTCTTGATGGCGAGAGTGATCTCGTTGTCCTCAGTCAAGGCCGACGTGTCGTAGACCTGACCGCGGTGTTCGAGCAGATGTGCCAGGACGTCGACACGGTGCAGGGTTGCTGTGCCGGTCAGCACGAGCGCGTCGTCGCCGCGGCGGGCGATTTGGCGCTGGTAGCGGGCGTACTCGTTCCGCTGGAGTGCGGCAAGAATCCCACCGCCGGGTTCGCCGAGGAATATCCCGCCGACAGCGCCGATCCGATCGTCGCCGGTGAGCGTCGCACTGGCCACCTCCAGGAACCGAGGCGCGACGACGGAGTCGGCGTCCATCACCAGGATCACGTCGGTCCCGCGTAGCTGCGGCAGGAGCACGTCGAGTACCTGGTTGAGCGCGCCCGCCTTCTTGTCCGTGTTCGCCACTGTCCCAACGACTTCGGCGCCCAGATTCTCGGCGACCCTCGTCGTGTCGTCGGCGCAGTTGTCGGCGACCACGATCACGCGGTCCGGACGACGCGTCTGCTGCGCCAAGGAGTGCAAGGCCGCCCCGATGCGGTCTTCCTCATTGTGCGCCGGCACCAGCACGGTGACGCGGATGTCGTGATCGACAGCATGCGAGCGCAGCTGGCTCATGTCGGTTCCCCCCGATGTGTGCCGCCAGCCCACACAAGCGTGTGGGCTGGCGGTCCCCCCTCGCCCATATACGGACAAAATGGACTCATCTCCATTAGACACGTTCAGCCGCCTTTGTGCTCGCCGAAAGGTGGTGAACGCTGGACTTTTCTATGGAGGCCTGCTTACTCTGTGTGGCTTCTGCTTACCTACTGTGAGGAAGTGCTGCTTGGAGTAGGCGCCAGTGCGACTAGGTAGAACCCGCACACTTTGTAGGTAGTTTCCGCATCGATGAGATCGCGGGGAGCCGGGCGAGCGGCGCCCTGCCGGCCCGGGATCGATCCGCGGCTATGGGCGGTGTAAGTAGTTTCCACATTTTTTGTACGTGTTATCCGCTTAACCTCCGCCACGGCGCGTCTCCAGCAGGACGCGAGCGGACGCGTCCGGCATAGTGCTGAATCGTGCCGGGTCGATGGTTCGGCCGAGCTCCATCGTGGAAGCTCCGCGCACCGTACCCGGCTGTCAACCGGCCGTGGACCGACCCTGGTCGTACTGCCGATCTCTGTGACCTCCAGAGGGGTGGGGTTACAGGCTTGCAGCTGCGCCCTCGGCTTCTCACGCGGTCGGGGGCGCTCAGCAGGTGACCCTCCATGCCCGCCGCCGCGTCGCGCGGGCCGCCCCGAAATGTGATGTACGGCATACAACCCAGGCGTGCGATCCGCAGCGTGCCGACGCTCTCACCGTATGTGAGGGCATGACTCGACAACGCCGCGGGCCGCCGGCCACCCAGTCGCACGACCTGCACAACGTCCTGCACGACGTGGGGCCATGAGCCGCACGCTGCCGGACACTCGGGAACGGCGAAGGGAGACAGCGGTGAAGAACGAGCATGCGGTCCTGGTTACGTACGGCTCGTGCGCGGAAGCCATCGCGCTGGCGCCGGTGGTGCTGGAGCTGAGGAGATGCCACTGGATTCGGCCCGTGGTCGGCGCACCGTTGACAGGCGGTGACGTGTTCGACGAGGTGCAGCGACTCTTTCACATCGCGCCCGACCTCGATCTCGACGCCGCGGGTTTCGGCACGTCGCTGTCAGACATGGTGATCCGAACCCATGCGGGACACACAGCGTCGCTGGAGCGGAGTGCCGCTTACCTGGTGGCCCGCGGAATCGACGCGGTGCTCGTCGTCGGCGACTCTGCGCTGGCTTTCGCCGTCGCCCTGGCAGGGTTTCACGGCGGGCTCCCTGTGATCCACGTGGATGCGGGCGTGCGAGGCTCCCGCCCCGAGGAACGTTCCACGAGCGGCAGCACTGGCCGGCTGATCTCGCAGATCGCATCCCTTCACCTGGCGCCGACGGAGGCCGAACGGCGGACACTCCTCGACGACGGTGCGCACCCGGCGGACGTGGTGGTGACCGGCCGGCTCACGGTCGACACTCGGATGGCCTCGGCGGGCAACCCGTTCGGTGACGGGCGCGCGGCTGCTCGGGTCCGGGCGGCCGCCGAGGAACTGCTTGGGGTCGGCAGTCGGCTGCCCGACTTCGGGCGACCGCATCTTGTATGAGACGCGGCGCTGGTTCCCGGGCCGCGGATGCTCAGGTCGCCGGTGTGAAACCGAGGTGGGCGAGTGCCTGACGGAGGAGAACGCCGTGACCGCCGCGAGTTTCGTGCTGAACGAGGTCCGCGGCGGCCTCCTCTGGGGACAGCCAGGCAAGGTCGAGTGCGTCCTGCCGTGGATCGCAGTCTCCCGTCACGGGGACGACGAACGCCAAGGCGACGGCGTGCTGCCGGGGGTCGTGGAACGGCGTCACGCCAGGGGTGGGGAAGTACTCCGCGATGGTGAACGGCAGCGGCGACATCGGGATGCGTGGCAGTGCGAGCGAGCCCAGATCCTTCTCGATGTGCCTGAGTAATGCGTCGCGGATCCGCTCATGGTGCAGTACCCGGCCGGCCACCAGTTCTCGGTGGATCTCGCCGCTCGGTGTCGAGCGCAAGAGCAGGCCGATGGAGGTGACCACACCTGTGTCGTCGACACGTACCGGGACGGCGTTGACGTACAGGATCGGCAGCCGATTCCGGGCGAATGCGAGGTCGTCCGGGTCGAGCCAGTTCTCGTGCGAGTCAACGGCCGTCTGGTTCATGTCTGTAGTTCTACCGGATGATCAACCTCCACGCAGGCGGCTCGCCCGAGTCGGACGGCCATAGGTGACAAAGGTCTCCCTTCCAGCCCCAGCGGCGAGGCCGAGGCGGGCCGGCTCATTCGAGCGGGACGACGGCGGTGGACCGGGCGGTGACCGTGAACGACGTCGCGCCGGAGGTGACATCGCCGGCGATCATGAGCGGAACGGAGGCGCCGAGCTCGACCGTGACTCTTCCACCCGGCTCTACCGACACATTCGCCACCCAGAGATCATCGAACTGGCCCGCCAGATCGTTGCGTGTGACGTAGCCGGCGACGGCCTCCTGAGCCGCCGCCTCGGACAACGGCAGCGATGAGAGGGGATCGCCGCTGTACAAGCTGTGGTGTGCGACCTGCTGAGCAGCCGCGGTCACCGCGCCGTCGGCCCAGGCCACCAACGAACGTCGCTGCAAGAAGACGTTCGAGGCGTTGGCGACGACCGCGACCACCAGCCCGAGAATGATCGCGAACCCAATGATCATCACCGTGATCTGCCCCGACTCGCGCCGTCCCGAGTGGGACACGTAGCGTCCCGCAGCGCGCGCGTCATGACCGTCGTTCGGCAGGACGTTGTGCGTACCGATCCGGCTCATGGCAGCTCCCGGTAACGGTCGACGACGGCGGTGTGGGTGGCCGAGACCGGGATGTGCGCGTTGACTGTGCCGGCCAGGAGGTCCGGCACGAACGGCACCGCCACGTCGGTGCTGGCAGTCACGGTGATCTCGGCTCCCGGCTGGAAGCATGGGTTCGCGGTACACGAGAACGTGAGGGAGACGTCACCTAGCCCGAGACCCTGGTCGCGCAGCGCCACCGACGCCGCGGTCCGTGCTGCCGCCTCGTCGCCCGTCGTCACGTACAGCCGGCCCGCCTCGCGTACCGCCTGCGTGACACCGTACGACGATCGCTGTACCTCAAGCGTCGCCAGCAGCACGTAGACCACGGGCACCAGCAACAGGAGGCCGAGGAGATGGAACTCGACGATCGCTCCACCGCGCTCGTCGCGAAACCGGCGGATGAGACGCGGTGGACCGGACACGCGCCTCACCCTGGCTCGGCGACGGCGTGACCGGAGACGCTCAGCCCGCGGTCGACACCGAGCAACCCGGCGAGCGGGAGCGTCGTCGTGACATTGACCTCTACGGTCGCGGCGCCGTCGAAGTCGACCAGGCGGGAGCTCACCTCGCCCGCGAGGCTGGGCGACAACGACTCGGCGATCAACGCCTCGGTCCTGGCGGCACCGTCGGCCAGGCCTCGGTTCGCGTTGGCGGCATAGCGGGCACCTTCCGCCGCGCTGGCGACGAGCGTGTTTCGGACGTGGATGACGAATCCCACCTGAAGAATGGCCAGGAACAGGATGGTCAGCAGGACCGAGATCAGTGTGAACTCCACGACGGCGGCTCCGCGCTCGCGGGTGGGGCGATCCCGTGCGGGTCGTGGCGCCATGATTTACGGTGCGACCAGGTCAAGCGCGGCCTGAAGGATCTGCTGGAGATAGCTCTCGGCAAAGGGCCAGAGGACCGCCACGATCCCCGCTGACATTATGGTGACGAGCACCCATCCAGGTACGTCACCTCTTTCCTGACGGATCAGTCTGAGTGTGCGCGCGAATAGGGACCGCATAGCAGATCGAGGTGGCATGGACATGTGTTCCTTTCCGGTGGGGGACCTGTGTGGACGTCGTCGGAGCGCGGTCACGGCACGACCGTCCCGATCTGGATGAGGCCCGGGAAAAGCGCGAAAGCGATCGTGACCGGCAACACGAGGAAGACAATGGGCATGAGCATGACGATCTCCTTCCGGCTCCCGATCTCCATGAGCTGTCTCTTCCGGAGCTCCCGGACGTCGGAAGCCTGGGCGCGCAGGACATCCGCCAGCGGAGTTCCACGCTCGACGGCGACTGCGATGCCATCGACGAACCGAGCCAGCGGCGTCAGGCTGGTGCGTTCCGCGATGCGGTCGAGTGCGTCCACCAGGCTCACGCCCATCCGGGCATCCGCCAGAGCACGATGAAGTTCCCGGGTGAGCTCGCCGCGACTGGATCGCGCCACGCGTTCCAACGCACCGACCGGTCCCTCGCCCGCCGCCACCGACAATGCGAGAAGGTCGGCGATGGTGGGAAACTCGGCCAGCATCCTCCGTTCCCGGTCCCGGACGGCAGCGGACAGCCGGTGGTCACACAGCACCACGCCGCCGACCGCCGCGGCAGCGCAGAAGATGAGCAGGAGCACCGGCGATCCCGTGTAGCCACGGGTGAGCATCAGCAGGCTCAGGGCGACGGCGGCCGCGCCGGCCGCGGCACCCCACAGCAGCTGCTGGATGCGGAACTCGTGCAGGCTCTGGCCCCGGCCGGCCTGGTCCAGCCGCTTGCGTATCGATGCCCCACCGCCGAGGACGCGTTCGAGGGACTCGGCCCCGCGCACCAGGTAGGGGCGGGCGATTCGTTCAAGCGTCGGGAATGGTGTGAAGACCTGTTCAGCGAGGATCCGCTGGATCCGCTCGTCCGACGGCGCACCGACGTACGGCGCCAGCCTGTCATCCAGCGTCGGCCGATTCCGATACGGCAGCCGCGACCACACCATCAGCAGTCCGCATCCGACGGCAGCCCCGATGAGCGCACCGGATGTCCAGCTCGGGCTCATCGCAGAACCCGCTCGTCGCGCGGTAGCCGGCCCACCCGCATCATCAACCGATAGGCGACACCGCACAGCCCGGCACCTCCGGCCAGCACCAGCCAGCCGGACGGGGCGTTGAACGCCTCCACCGAAACGGAACGGAGCGACAGGAGTGCGAGAAGAACCCAGGGTGCCGCGACCGCCAGCCGGGCGGCATTGACCACCCAGGATTGACGTGCCTCCAGCTCGGACCGGGTGCGTGCGTCCTCGCGAAGGAACGAGGAGAGTGTTCGCAGTAGGCGGCCGAGGTCCGAGCCGCCGACGTCGCGGGCGATCCGCAGCGACTCGACGATGCGGTCCCCGGTCGGGTCGGCAAGGCGTCGTTTCAGAGCGTCGAGGCATTCAGCGAACCGGCCCGTGGCGCGGTAGTCCTCTCCGAAGCGCCTGAAGGTCAGGCGCAGAGGTTCCGGGCCGCGGGTGCTCAGCTGGGTCAGCGCCTCCGGAAGGGACAAACCGGCCCGCACCGCGGATGCGAGGTTGTCCACCGCGTCCGGCCACAAGTCACGGAGCTCTCGCTGGCGTGCGCGTGCGCGCATCTTGACGAGTGCGACCGGCGTGTATCCGCCGAAGACGGCGAACGCGATGGCGATGGGCAACGTCCGGGAGACAGCGAGGAACGTCAGCCCGGTGACGGCGCCCAGCCCGGCGCAGGACATGAGCAGTTGCCTGGCGGTCACGGCCTCCAGCCCGGCCTCGGCGATCAGCTCGTCGAGCCGGGACAACACGCCCGGCTTCGACTGACGAGTGGACGCATGGTCGGGGCCGTTCCATCCTTGCCAGATCATCACCACGCCCACGCCGAAGGTGAGACCGAGGAGCGCACCCATCAGTTCGCCTTCCCCGCCTGGCGGTCCAGCAGTTTCGTGACGTCGAAACCTGCCCGGGAGAACCGCTCGGCGTGTGGTGGGTGCCCGTCGGCGCGAACCAACCGGTCGCCCCGTCGCACAAAGATCGGCTCGAGCTCGATGACCTCGTCCTCAACCCTTCCGGGCACGGCGACGATCTCGCGGACCCGTCGTTGCCCGTCGTGATCGAGCTCGACGTGGACGACGAGGTCAACGCAACCGGCGACGGTCGGGACGATGAACTCGCTGCCGATGTTGGTGCCGGCGAGCAGAGGTAGCAGTGACAGCTTGACGACGGCCTCTCGGGCGCTGTTGGCGTGCAATGTGCAGGCTCCGGGCTTTCCACTATTGAGCGCCATCAGCAGGTCGAACGACTCCTCCTGCCGGACCTCCCCGACGACGAGGCGGTCCGGTCGCATCCGCAGCGCTTCTTTGACCAGCCTTCGAAGGCTGATCTCGCCGGTGCCTTCCAGGCTCGCCTGCCGGGTCTGCATGCTGACGACGTCCGGCAGCGGCACGCGTAACTCGAGCACCTCCTCGCATGTGATGACCCGTTCCCGTGCCGGTATCGCCGCCAGAAGGCAGTTCAAGACGGTCGTCTTTCCGGCTTGCGTTCCGCCGGAGACCAGGACGTTGAGCCCGGACACCACGCATGCGTCGAGGAACTGGGCGGCACCGCTGGTCAGCGTCCCGAATCGCACCAAGTCGTCGAGGCTGCTCGCAGGCAGCACGTGTTTGCGGATGTTCACGCACCAGTGCCGGGTGACTTCCGGAATGACCACGTGCAGCCGGCTTCCGTCCGGGAGCATGGCGTCGACGAACGGGTTGGAGAAGTCGACCCTTCTGCCTGAGCTCTTGAGCATCCGTTCGACCATGCTCCGGACCTCGTCGGCCGTGAGGATCACTGTGGTGAGCTCGCTGCGCCCGCGGCGGGCGACGAAGACCCTCCCCGGCTCATTCACCCAGATCTCCTCGACCTCCGGATCATCGAGGTAGGCCTGCAGAGGCCCATAGCCTGCGACGATGTCGACGACGGCGCGCGTCGCCTTCTCGACGTCATCAAGGGGCGGCAGCGGTCTGGACAGGCTGCGCTCTTGATACGCGACGACGACGTCGTCGACGATGCGGCGGACCGCCTTGCGTTCCGCGACAGGGTCGATTCCCTCACGTCGCACGAGGTCGCGCACGTCGCCGACGATGATTTCGACAGCATCCATGACTGGCCCTACCCACACCATGTGTCGAACAAATGACAGGCTGCGACAGCCCGGCGCCCCCACGTCGGCCGCTCGTCAGGGCGTTGATCATGCCGTTAAATCGCCGTGGGATCAACCCCCATTTTTGCTGGTAAGAAGGACTAGACCACTCGACAGGCAATTTGTCACAAATAAAGTCATACATGCAGTTTCGATGTGTTGAGTTCTTGGCGCATCGGCACACGGCATCATCGGCCATGGAGCGCGTACCCTTGGTGGACGTGGCAGAACGTGACATCGAAGCAGAGATCGCCGAACTCTCCCAGACCTTGGATGGTGTGGAGCAGGTTCTCGAGCCGGACAAGCTGCGGGAGCAGGTTGCCGAGCTCGAAGACCAGGCTTCCGCGCCGGACCTTTGGGATGACGTGGACCGCGCCCAGAAAGTCACCAGTAGGCTCTCCTACGCTCAGGCTGAGCTGCGCAAGGTGGATGAGCTGCGCCGACGCGTCGACGATCTGCCCGTGATGCTGGAACTCGGCCGCGATGAGAGCGATGCCGATGCGATGGCCGAGGTGGACCGCGAGATCCACGCGCTCCACGAACTGATCTCGGATCTGGAGATCCGCACCTTGCTCTCGGGTGAGTACGACGAGCGGGAGGCCGTCGTCACCATCCGTTCCGGGGCCGGAGGGGTGGACGCGGCGGACTTCGCCGAGATGCTGATGCGGATGTATATGCGGTGGGCCGAGCGGAACGGCTACAAGGCCGAGGTGCTGGACACCTCGTACGCCGAAGAAGCCGGCCTGAAGTCCGCCACCTTCGAGGTCAAGGTGCCGTTCGCGTACGGGAAGCTGTCCGTCGAGGCGGGCACGCACCGCCTGGTGCGGATCTCGCCGTTCGACAACCAGGGGCGCCGTCAGACCTCCTTCGCCGCCGTCGAGGTGGTTCCGCTGATCGAGCAGACCGACCACATCGATGTGCCGGAGAATGACATCCGGGTGGACGTATTCCGTTCGTCCGGCCCAGGCGGACAGAGTGTCAACACGACCGACTCCGCCGTGCGCATCACGCACTTGCCCACAGGGATCGTGGTGTCGATGCAGAACGAGAAGTCGCAGATCCAGAACCGTGCCGCCGCGATGCGTGTCCTTCAGTCCCGGCTGCTGCTCCTGCAGCGGGAAGAGGAGCAAGCGCATAAGAAGGAGCTGGCCGGCGATGTCAAGGCATCCTGGGGCGACCAGATGCGCTCTTACGTCCTGCACCCGTACCAGATGGTCAAGGACCTGCGGACCGAGGAAGAGGTCGGCAACCCGCAGGCTGTGCTGGACGGCGATATCGACCGCTTCATCGAGGCCGGCATCCGCTGGAGGAAGCAGCAGCAGACGGCTGCGGCCTAGGGATTGGGCTGGTGTAGCCGTGGAGAGGGAGAAGTTCTTCTCTTTCTCACGCGGCCGGCGGGCAGCTGAGGCGGGCTGGTTGCGTGAGTCGCCGCCGGCCGAAGATCAGTCGAAGAATTCTCCCTCCCCACCTCGGCGACACCAAGCCGAGGTCGGGGGCGACGCGAACTGGGGTTGCGCACTGAAATCCGCCCACCGCGGCAAATCGGTACGAGCCGGGTCTAGTCGGGCGGTTCGGCCTTGTGTATTGTTCCGCGTGGTCGCGTGACGCATGCGGCCCAGGCCTTCGGGGGGCCTGTAGAGACGCTGCAGTACATGAGAGGCCAGGTTGTGTTCGCATGCCTAGTTCCGTGAGATCAGTGCGCCCTGCGAAGGGGCGTTCCATCATTTCGGCCGGGTTTGCCGGCCTGCTAGCCGGAGGCACGGTGCTCGCGTTTGGCGCGTTTGCACCCGCAACGGCCGTGACCACCGTCGAAAAAGAGGGCGAAGACGGCTACGAGGACTACTACGACGAAAAGAATCACCCCAAGACCTGTGAGGAAGCTGACCTCGACGGCGAGTTGCTGATCAGGGTCGAGGACGAGAACGGTGACGGCGCCGAGGAAGAGGGCGTCATCAAGGGCACTATCTCTGAGGACGGCAAGTACCTCAACATCGAAAAGCTCGATGACGACCTGGTGATCACCGGCACGATGGTCAAGGGCGGCCCTGCCTACCGCATCTACTACGGCGAACCGGTCCCGGACATGACTGCGCCGCCGCTGAACGGTGAGTCGTCCGACGAGTTCGCGCCGACGACGTGGGGCAAGGACAAGGAGAAGTTCCCGGAGATCAGCAACTGGTTCGTCTGCGGGGAAGAGCCGGAGGACCCGGAGGATCCTGAAGATCCCGAGGACCCGGAGGACCCGGAGGACCCGGAGGACCCGGAGGATCCTGAAGACCCGGAGGATCCCGAGGACCCTGAAGACCCGGAGGATCCTGAAGACCCGGAGGATCCCGAGGACCCTGAAGACCCGGAGGACCCCGAGGATCCCGAGGATCCCGAGGACCCTGAAGACCCGGAGG
>NZ_ML142856.1:10669-11030 GCF_004138495.1 Phytoactinopolyspora endophytica | reverse complement strand
CCCGGAGGATCCCGAGGATCCTGAAGATCCCGAGGACCCGGAGGACCCGGAGGACCCGGAGGATCCTGAAGATCCCGAGGACCCGGAGGACCCGGAGGACCCGGAGGATCCTGAAGATCCCGAGGACCCTGAAGACCCGGAGGACCCCGAGGATGAGGACGACGATGACGACGAGGGCCTGCCGGACACCGGCTCCGCCACTACGGCGTGGCTCGTCGCCGGAGGTGCGGCTTTGGCTCTCGGCGGTGGGCTGCTGGCGGTCGGCCGGCGTCGCGGGCAGTTGATGATCTGACTCGTTCGTGGGCGTGACGTCCGGCACCGGCTGACATGAACAGCGACGTGCCGGGCCGTCCCGGACCCC
>NZ_ML142856.1:8529-10610 GCF_004138495.1 Phytoactinopolyspora endophytica | reverse complement strand
CGGGACGGCCCGGTGTCTGAGAGCGAATAGGTCGGTATGGCGCAATGTGTCGGGCGTCTCTCCACGTGAGAGGCGTCCGACACGTCGTTTATGCGTCACAGTGCCGTTCTCAGGAAGAGCACGTACACTCGGGTGCGGCGCCTCGTGGACAGCCGGTTCTCGAGGTGGAAGTTTTCAACACGTCGGCGAGGCATAGTGATCCGATTCGACAACGTCACAAAGGTTTATCCCACGCAGTCAGGGCCTGCGTTGGAGAGCTTGACCATGGAGGTCGAACGAGGGGAGTTCGTATTCCTCGTCGGGCCTTCGGGCTCCGGCAAGTCGACCTTCTTGCGGCTGGTCCTGAAAGAGGACAAGCCGTCGGACGGCCGGATCAGGGTGGCCGGCAAGGACCTCCATCGGCTGTCCAACTGGAAGGTTCCTCACCTGCGCCGTCGTATCGGAACTGTCTTCCAGGACTTCCGGCTGCTTCCGAACAAGACCGTCTTCGAGAATGTCGCGTTCGCGCTTCAGGTCATCGGCAAGTCGCGGCGCCAGATCTCGCGGGACGTGCCGGCTGTGCTGGACCTCGTCGGTCTGGATGGCAAGCAGGATAGGATGCCGGACCAGCTTTCCGGGGGTGAGCAGCAGCGCGTCGCCGTCGCGCGGGCGTTCGTCAACCGGCCGCTGATCCTGCTGGCCGACGAGCCCACTGGGAACCTCGACCCCGCGACCAGCGTTGGAATCATGAAGCTACTCGATCGAATCAACCGCACCGGGACGACGGTCGTCATGGCGACCCATGATCAGTCGATCGTCGACCAGATGCGTAAGAGAGTGGTCCAGCTCGAGCACGGCCGCCTGGTGCGTGACCAGTCCCGCGGCGTCTACGGGTACACGCGGTAGTGGCACGGCGTACCTCGGCCGGCACGGTGATGGTCCGTGTGACGTCGCAGCCGTCGGCCGTGCGCCGCTAAGAACTGGCCCAGTCCATCCCTCCACCCCTAGAAGAGAGCAATGCGCTTCCAGTACGTCTTATCTGAGATCGTCACCGGCCTTCGGCGGAACCTGACGATGACCATGGCCGTCATCATCACCGTCTCGATCTCGATCGCCCTGTTCGGCACCGGTCTGCTGATTCGAGCGCAGTCGGACGCTATGCGGGGCTACTGGTATGACAGGGTCGAGATCTCGGTCTTCATGTGCAATGCCTACACGGCGGAAGGCAACTGTTCCGAGGGTACGGTGACGGACAGCCAGCGCGACGCGCTCCTGGCCGAGCTGGAGAACCATCCTGAGGTCGAGGAGGTCTTCCACGAGTCACAGGAGGAGGCGTACGAGCGTTTCGCTGAGGACATGGATGACCCCGTCGTGGATGTCATCACTCCGGATCAGCTGCAAGAGTCTTTCCGGGTGGCTCTCGTCGATCCGGACGAGTATGAGGGCGTCGTCTCCGCGGTTGCCGGGCTGCCAGGGGTGCAGAATGTCCATGATCAGCGAGAAGTGCTGGGGCCACTGTTCAGGGTCCTGGACTGGTTCCAGAACGGCGCCGTCGTCGTCGCTGCGATCCAAGTGGTCGCCGCCACTCTGCTGATCGCCAATACGATCCGTCTGGCAGCGTTCAACCGCCGCCGCGAGACGGGGATCATGCGGCTGGTCGGAGCGTCGAACTTCTATATCCAGCTGCCATTCATCTTGGAGGCGGCGATTGCCGGGTTGCTGGGCTCTGTCCTCGGCGCCGCGGCTGTGTTCACGGTGCAGGAGGTCGCCGTCGGGCGCTTGCTTGCGCCGAACTTCACTTTCACCGCCTGGGTGGATCGAAGCGACGTGTGGGGAATCGTGCCGTGGCTCCTCATCACAGGTGTGTTCATCTCTGCGTTGGCATCCTTCGTCACGCTCCGTCGCTACCTGCGCGTCTAGATCTGAACGGAACGGGCGGCCGCTGCTGGGCCGCCTGATTCCGTCATGTCAGCCGCGCGCGGGGCTCCACATTCCCAGGCTGGTCGTTGACGTCCGCGTGCGTTGTCATCCGCGGCGTCAGCCATCTGCGGAGCCGTTCATCCGCTGCGTCCGCGGAGCGAGCGCTGCTCGTCGCCGTGCGT
>NZ_ML142856.1:0-8519 GCF_004138495.1 Phytoactinopolyspora endophytica | reverse complement strand
GGTCGCCGTCCCATTGGAATGGCGTCGCGACCAGGGAAGTGTCGTATTAAACGCCTATATGTCTCGTATGAATGCATGTGTCAAGCAGGAATTCGAGATCTGTTCGCCGTTTACGCGTGCTGATTGACGGATAAGTCGCCTCTATCATCACATCGAGACAGTGTCCGTTTGTGCCCCGGGCTTCCGCGCGGCTGTGATTGGTGTTACGGTCGTGAATGGTTGGTACGGAGGAGTCAAGTGTGAGTGATGTGACTAACGGGGCCTCGTGGTACCGAAGGGCAGCGGGGACAGTGGCGGCCTTGGCCGTGACGCTGACCGTGTTGAACCCTGCCTGGGCAAGCGATCTCGAGGATGAGATCCGCGACAATGAGGAGCAGCTTGAGGAGAACGAGCGTGAGCTGGCCGACGCCGAGGAGGAGCTCGCCCACTCCACGGACGAGCTCAACGACGCGACCCAAGCGTACGAGGACGCGGTAGCCCAGCTTCCGGCTGCCGAAGAGAAGCTGGCCAGCGCCGAGGCTGCACTTGACACTGCCAACCAAGAGTTGGAGACCGCTCAGGGCGAGCTCGCGGCTGCACGGGCGGCGGATGCGCAGGCTGCGGAAGAGCTGGCGGAGGCCGAGCGGAAGGTCGAAGACCAGCTGACTCGTATTGACGGCGTGAATGGTCAGATCGATGATCAGCGGGCCGACATCAGTCAGGTGGCGTCCCGCGCATACCAGCGTGGCACGGGAATGGAGTTTGCAACCCTCACCGCCGCACTTCAGGCGAGTGATCCGCATGAGCTGCTCAGCAACATGGAGGCGGCTCGGTCGGTGATGAACGCCGAGACAAGCGTTCTCAGCGGGCTCCAGGACAACCGTGCGGAGCTGGCCAACGAGCGTGTGGTTCTGGAGGATCTGGAGGCTGAGGCCGAGATCCTGCGTGAGCAGGCGGCGGAGCGGCTTGAGGAGACCGAGCGTCTTGAGGCGCAGGCGAGGGAAGCCCAAGCAGCCGCCAAGGATGCGGCGGACAGCGCCGCGGCGGCCAAGGACGACGTCGAAGCGCTGGTCGCGGCGCGAGAAGATGCGCATGCGGCGGCTGAGGCGGCTAAGGAAGATAACGCTCGGCAGTATGAAGAGCTGACGAGCGAGCGGGACAGCATCCAGGGCGACATCGACCGTCTCCAGCGCGAGCGCGAGGAGGAACTCGAACGTGAACGTGAACGGGAACGCGAGAGGGAACGAGAGCGTGAGCGGGAACGCGAGCGTGAGAACGAGAACGAGGACAACGACCCGCCTTCGGACGACGGCGGGGGGCCCGACGACGATGACAGTGGCGACTCGGACAGCGACGACGACGGTGGCGGCGATACCTCGCCGAGCGGGCTGCAGTTTCCGGTGGCGAGTCCCTATGTGACGTCTCCGTACGGCATGCGCACCCACCCGGTGACGGGCGTGTACAAGCTGCACGACGGCACGGACTTCCGGGCGGCGTGCGGAACCCCCATTCGGGCCGCGGCATCCGGGACGGTCGAATGGGCGAGTGCCCGCGGCGCGTACGGTAACCAGGTCGCGGTCAACCACGGCGACAAGATCACGACGTACAGCCATCTGTCGCGGTACGCGGTGAGTAGTGGATCCACGGTCTCCGCGGGACAGGTCATCGGCTACTCGGGCACGACGGGATACTCGACCGGTTGCCACCTGCACTTCATGCTCTACGTGAACGGAGCGCTGCAGGACCCCATGAGCTACCTGTGAGGTCACGGACAACATGGCCTGTGACGGCGGCGGGCAGAACAACCGAGGTCTGGGCGGGCCGAGCGTCGATGGCCAGCCGCAACCGATCGGCCGACGCCGGATTAATGATTCGTCGTGGCACCGCGCGGGATGAGATCCTGTAGATATGGCACGTGAGCAAGGGCGCACCCTGGTGGCGCAGAACCGCAGGGCGCGGTATGACTACCACATCGACACGACGTACGAGGCTGGGCTTGTGCTGACCGGCACCGAGGTGAAGTCGCTGCGTGCCGGGAAAGCGACGATCGGCGACGGCTATGCCGAGGTACGCGACGGCGAGGTCTGGCTACGCAACGTGCACATCGCGGAGTATGACCAGGGCACCTGGACAAACCACGATCCACGTCGCTCACGCAAGCTTCTGCTGAACAAGGACGAGATCAGCCGGCTGATCGGCAAGACGCGAGAGCGTGGCTTCACTTTGGTTCCGCTCTCGTTGTACTTCAAAGACGGCTACGCCAAGGTGGAGATCGCCCTCGCCCGAGGCAAGAAGACTCATGACAAGCGGCATGCGCTCGCAGAGAAGGAAGCCAAGCGCGAAGCAGACCGTGCCATCGCCCGGGCGCGACGGAGGTAGCGCCGGCATCCAGGGCTTGTGAGGACCCGCTGAAGGGGGCACAGTAGTGCCGTGCAGCGTGGCGCGAGTGCGGAGCCCAAGGGGCGCCCTACGGGACTGATCCAGTCAGCGCACCGTGCGCTGCAAGTGCTCGAAGCCATCGGCGAGGTCCCAGACGGGTTGACCGCCCGCCAAATCGCACAGCGACTGGACATCGCACTCGCCACGACGTATCACCTGTTGTCCACCCTGGTACACGCCGGCTACGTCGTTCATCTCGCCGACGATCGACGCTACGTGCTCGGGTACAAGGTTCGCGCGCTCGATGCGGGTTTACGCCGCCAGCTCCGCGTCACGCCGACGACCAGCCGGGTGTTGATGGACATCCACCGAGCCGCGGACGCGCCCGTCTACCTGGCGCTCTTCCGCGATCGTGAGGTGGCCATCGCCGATGTGGCCGACTCACCGAACCGCCCGCGGGTCGCCCAGCTCGACGTCGGGCTGCATCAGGTCCCGCACGTTACGGCATTCGGCAAGGTCATGCTTGCGGCGATGGACGCCGAGGCCAGGCATTCGCTGATCGACGAGGTGGGCCTGCCCGCGCTGACCCGGCGTTCGGCCACGAGCGTCACCGAGCTCGACCTCGAGCTCGACCGGGTCCGTCGGGACCGGCTTGCGGTGGAGGTCGACGAGTTCATGCCTCGGCTGGCGTGTATGGCGGTCCCGGTCTGTGACACGGTCGGCCGGGTGCGGGGAGCGGTGTCGGCGTCGGTGTCGAGTGCCGAGCTCGGGAGCCGGCGCAGGGCCATGGAGGCAGCGGTCCGGCTGGGCGCCGGGCAATTGGCCGCGACGTTCAGATAGCGATAACAGCGGTTGCCGGCCGAACCTGTCGGGTGCACTGTGGAGGTAGGGAAGCGCCCGGCGAGTTGACGCCCCACGCACGTCGGGCGCGCCCTTACATCGTGCCCGTCCGCGCTTGGAGGCCGACCATGCCCAAGGTATTGATCGTCACTGGAGACGCTGCCGAAGACCTCGAGGTCTTCTATCCTTACCAGCGGCTTCTGGAAGAGGGCTACGAGGTGGACATCGCCGCCCCCGCCGTGAAGAAGCTGCAGTTCGTCGTGCATGACTTCGTGGACGGGTTCGACACGTACACCGAGAAGCCCGGGCACTGCTGGCCCGCCGACGTCGCGTTCGCCGACGTGAACCCGGCCGACTACGTGGCCCTGGTGATTCCCGGCGGCCGTGCTCCCGAGTACCTCCGCAACGATCCCGATGTTCAACGGATCGTCCGGCACTTCTTCGACGCCGACGCTCCGGTCGCGGCATTGTGCCACGGTCCGCTGATCCTCGGCGGCGCCGGAGTGCTTCAGGGCAGAACGTCGTCTGCGTACCCGGCACTGGCAGTGGACGTCACGACGGCCGGTGGGACGTACGTCGACGGCGCCGACGTCGTTGACGGGAACCTCGTCACGGGTCGGGCATGGCCGGACCATCCGCAGTGGTTCCGGCCGTTCATCGACCAGCTGCGCAAGGTCGCACCGGTCGCTTGAGGTGTGACTGGGACCGAAACTCCAACCGACGCGCGGCTCAGGGTGGTGCGAGCGAGGAGGAGAGATTTCTTCTCGCTCTCACGCGGTCGGCGGGCGGCTTGAGTGAGCTGGTTGCGTAGCTCTGCCGCCGCCCGAAGATCGGTCGAAGAAGATCTCTCCTCCTCGTTCCGCTCCGTAGGCGTCGCGCGTCGGTTGGGGATTGGTTCCTCGTCACACCTGCGGGTGGTGGGTGCGGCCGTGCGTGGCTGGGCGAGGGCGGGGTCCACTGCGGGGTTATGGGCGAGTGGAGGGGAGCATGCGCCGGGCGACGTTCTCCTTGGAGGTGGGTGCGGGTTCGGCGATCCACGGACCGGTTCCTTCGCTGCCATCGACGATGCCGTTCTCCAGCCAGGTGTAGCGACCCTCGAGCAGGGACTTGGAGAGGGACTCGTCGGCGGAGTCGGTGTTGTTCCAGAGCGCATCGAAGAGACGTTCCACGCGGAGCCGGGATTGCCGGGCGAAGAGGTCGGCGAGTTCGACCGCCTCGTCGTCGCGTGCGTGGGCCTGCGTGCAGGCCGCGGCGATGGCGAAGAGCTCCGCCCCGATGTCGACGATCCGGGCCAGGAACCCCTGCTTCTTCTCCAGCCGTCCCTGCCAGCGAGCCATGCCGTAGAACGTCTGCCGGGCGAGACGCCGGGACGCGCGCTCGACGTAGCGCAGGTGGGGTGCGAGCCGGCCGAACTCGTTGTAGGCCCGGGGCTGCTGGCCGCGACCGGCGACCAGCTGGGGCAGCCACTTCGCGTAGAAACCTGTGGCGCGGGCGGCCGCCTTGGCCTTGCCGGGGAGCGCAACATCGGGATCGATCACGTCCCCGGCGGCCTGGAGATGCGCGTCGACCGCCTCACGAGCGATCAACAAGTGCATGATCTCTGTCGAGCCTTCGAAGATGCGGTTGATCCGCAGGTCGCGTAAGGCCTGCTCAGCCGGGACCGCTCGCTCACCCCGCGCGCGCAGCGAGTCAGCGGTCTCGTAGCCGCGGCCACCTCGGATCTGGACCAGGTCGTCGGCGATGCGCCAGGCGGTCTCGCTGCACCAGAGCTTGGCGAGCGCCGCTTCGATCCGGATGTCGCGACGTCCCTGGTCGGCCAGCCGGGATGAGAGCTCGAGCACGGCCTCCTCGGCGAAGACGGTGGCTGCCATGTAGGCGAGCTTGTGCGCAACGGCCGCGTGCCGGCCGATGGGTTTGCCCCACTGGACACGCTGGCCGGCCCACTCTCGGGCGATCTTCAAGCACCACTTGGCGCCCGCCGTGCTGGTGGCGGGGAGCGAGAGCCGCCCAGTATTGAGTGTGGTCAAGGCGATCTTGAGACCTTCGCCCTCGCGCCCGAGCCGATTCGCCGCCGGCACTGTGACCCGTTCGAAGCGGGTCACGCCGTTCTCGATTCCGCGCAGCCCCATGAACGCGTTCCGGTGCTCGACCGTGATGCCTGGCGTGTCGGCCTCGACGACGAACGCGGTCACCCCGCCCGGCGAACCGTCATGTTCGGGAACCCGCGCCATTACGACGAGCAGCTCCGCGACGACTCCGTTGGTGGTCCACAGCTTCACACCGTCCAGTTCGTACGCATTACCGCCGTCGACCGGTGTGGCGCTGGTGCTGAGGCGGGCTGGGTCGGAACCGACGTCAGGCTCGGTGAGGAGGAAAGCGCTGATCGCGCCGTGAGCACAGCGCGGAAGATATGCCTGCTTCTGTTCCTCGGTGCCGAAGAGCTTCACCGGTTCGGGGACCCCGATCGACTGGTGAGCGGAGAGAAGAGCACCGAGCGATGGATGGGCGCTGGTCGCCAGCATGAGCGCGCGGTTGTACGCGGTATGGCTGAGTCCGAGGCCGCCATAGGCCTCCGGGATCTTCATACCGAAGGCACCGATCCGTGCGAGCGCCTTGATGGACTCGTCCGGGATCCGCGCCTCTCTCTCGATGACCTCGCCGTCCACCTCCGTCGTACACACGGCGCGCAGTTGTTCGAGGAAGGCACCGGCACGTGCCTCTTCGTCGGCCGATGGCGTCGGCGGAGGATGGATGAGATCCAGCCGGAACCGGCCGAGATAGAGCTCCTTGGCAAACGAGGGCAGCCGCCACTCGGTATCGCGCGCTGCTTCGGCGACCTTGCGGGCCTCGCGTTCGTCGACGTTCCGGGCGTTCTGGGTGGTCCGCCCGTCGGCGCGTCGCGCGCTCTGCGTCGTCATCGTCCGCCTCCTCGTCGTCGTTGGCGGCTGGCGATCCCTTCCATTGTTACTCGCCGGTAGGCGTGGAGGAAAGCCCTCGGGCTCCTTCTCCCCGCATGCCTCAAGCGGCCGGTCGCCGGCCTCCGTGACCAGCCGCCGTCGGTCGCAGTGAAGAGTGAGAGTGTGAGGGGAGTTGTTCGGTCAAGGATGTGCTTGGCGGTCCGTTGGACTGCTGGTAGGGTGTCGAAGAAGAACGAATATTCGTTTTACTCACCGCCTCCCGCACACGGCAGGCCCTTCGAGCAGCTGGAGGTTCGTGTGTCCACTGTTGGAGTTATCTGGAGGTCCCTTGTGACTGTCGAAACCACCGCCCCCACCGATGGGCTGACCCCGGATGCGGCGGTTCGCCTGTACGTCGACAACGCCGCCCGTGCTGTCGGTCTTGAAGACGATGTTGCGCAGGTGCTCGGATCGAGCTACCGCGAGGTGACCGTTCAGGTGCCGCTGCGCCGCGACGACGGTAGCTTGCTGGTGGCCCAGGGCTATCGCGTTCAGCACAACGGCGCCCGGGGTCCTTACAAGGGTGGCCTGCGGTACCACCCGGAGGCCGACCTGGATGAGGTGCGGGCGCTGGCATCGCTGATGACATGGAAGACCGCTCTGCTGGACCTGCCGTTCGGCGGAGCGAAGGGAGGGCTGCAGGTCGACCCGCGCCACCTGTCGGAGCGTGAACTTCAGACGCTGACCCGGAAGTTCGCGCTGTCGTTGAGCCACGTCCTCGGCGTGTATCGGGATATCCCGGCCCCGGACGTGAACACCAACGCGCAAGTGATGGCGTGGTTCATGGACGCCTATAGCGGCCGCCACGGTTACAGTCCCGCCGCCGTCACCGGTAAGCCGATTGACCTGGGCGGTGCGCCGGGGCGTGAAGCGGCTACCGGGCGCGGCCTCGTCTACGTGCTGGAAGCGGCCGCACGTCGGTGGGGTTGGGACCTGGCCGGCCGTCGGGTGGTAGTTCAGGGCTTTGGGAATGTGGGTACCTGGGCCGCCCGCGACCTGGAAGCGCTCGGTGCGCGGGTGGTCGCAGTCAGTGACATCGGGGGTGGTGTCTTCAACGATAACGGCCTGGACGTCTCCCGCCTGATCGAGACCGTGGCGGCCGGTGGCTCCGTCGTCGATTCGGACACCCCACATACCAAGCTGTCCAACGACGAGGTGCTGACTCTCGACTGTGACATCCTCGTGCCGGCTGCTCTCGGTGGATGCATCACCGGGGCCAATGCGGCGGACATCCGCGCGTCCCTGGTCGTCGAAGGAGCCAACCATCCGGTCAGCCCGGCAGCCGATGAGATCCTGGCCGACCGGGGCGTCCGGGTCATCCCGGACATCCTCGCCAACGGCGGTGGCGTCACCGGCTCCTACTTCGAGTGGACCCAGAACATCCAGCAGTTCCAGTGGAAGGAGGACCGCTTCAACACCGAACTGCGGGACCGGCTTGACCGCGCATTCAACGATGTCGCCGAGTACTCGGAGTCGCATGAGTGCACCTACCGTTTGGCGTCCTACTCGATCGCGCTGGAGCGCGTCGCCCGTGCGGTGCGGCTGCGCGGCTACGTGTAAACGGACCGGGCTATCGCATGCCACGCGTCTCCGAAGCGTACGCGAGCGCGCGTCGCCAGCAGATCCTGGAAGCCGCGTGGCGTTGCTTCGCGCGCGAAGGCTTCCATGCGACGTCCATGCAGGACATCTTCGCCGAGTCAGGGCTCTCTGCGGGGGCGGTGTACCGGTACTTCCCGAGCAAGCTGGATCTGGTGACCACCACCGCGGAGAGCATTTGGCAGGGCGTCGATGCGGCCTTCGACAGGCTGGCGCGCATCGACCCCGTACCGGCCCCGAACGAGGCGTTCCGAATCGTGCTGGGGACGGCGTTCGGGAACATCAGCAACCGGGCGGTCGACGTCAGCCGGATCGCCGTGCACGTCTGGTCGGAGGCGCAGCGCGAGTCCAGCATTGGCACGCCGGTGAAAGAGATCGGCCGGGGGATCCGGGAACGCTGGGCCGGGGTGGCCGTGCGCTGGAAGGCGGCCGGTCGTATCCCCGGCGATGTCGACCCACAGAACGTCGGCCGTATCTTCTACGGGTTGATGGTCGGGTTCATCCTGCAACGGAACCTGGTGGGCGATGTGTCGCTCGACCAGTACGTTGTCGGCCTCACCGCCTTGTTCGAGCAGGCTCAGTAGGTACCGGGCGTTTGGGGAACGACTGTTCGATTTATGATGGCTGCCGGACAGTGGGAGGTCGGAGTGACGATGCTGGTAGGCCCAGGCTTGCGTCCCGGGCGTTTCACGTCGCGGGTGCTGGCGGTTCCCCGGTTTGTGGTGCAGCGGTTGATGTTGAAGCCGTTGGTGTGGTCGTTGACGCGGG
>NZ_ML142855.1:338126-338880 GCF_004138495.1 Phytoactinopolyspora endophytica | reverse complement strand
TTCCGCAACCTGACGAACTACATCGCCAGATCACTACTCGAGACTGGCGGCTTCCGACCCCAACTACACCCTCGATTGTGAAGAGCCTCTTAACGCCGGCATCACCGCGCGTGAAGACGGTCTTCTCGTACACGAGGACTACCCCTGTACCGTAGCCGCAAGCTGTGACAACCCAGGACGAGTTACGCGGAGCCATGCCTCGAGTTCGACCGTTGTCGAGGTGGGATCCGGCGTTGTACTGGGGTCCGTGCGGCGCAGGCAGGGACACCGTGGCGATCGCTGGCGGGAGCGTCGCCCCGTCCCGCACGTCAACCAACCCCGAACCTCGGCAGGTCTCGGTCGCCGCCCGGCCGTCTCCTGCCAGGGATCTTCGTTATTGTCGCGATAACCGCCGATGTCGGGCTCTCAACCTGGTCTGACTGTCCTTAATCGGCCCAAGATGGCGCAACGCGCCTGTTCTGCCGCGTGAGACAAGTTTGCAAGCGCGGATTTCAGAGCTGGATGGGCTCGATCAGTTCGGGCGCGTTGTTTTGACGTTGCCGACGGCCTTTGACACGGTATAGCCCTCAAGGCTTCCTGTCGCCGGTGGCGCCATCATTGTGTGCGCTTGGTCGGTATCGGTGTTGTGCGGGTCGAGCCACTCGTCGAACTGCGCTGGCCGCAGCACCATGGGCATCCGGTCGTGAAGGTGGCCGACGTCGTCGGTCGGTGACGTCGTAATCACCGAGTACGTGGAGAGCCACTCCGAGGTTGC
>NZ_ML142855.1:336908-338050 GCF_004138495.1 Phytoactinopolyspora endophytica | reverse complement strand
TCGCGCCACAGTTCATAGATTCCCGCCAGCGCCACCGCTCACGACCGAACCAAGTCGACCGGGCGCTCGGTCGCTCCATAGGCGACTGAACTAGGGCACGATTTGGGCACAAACCGTCGCAGGGAACCGGTTTCTGCCGGTCGTGGCCGGACACAATAAGACCGCCCTTCACCCGCGTATCCGCAGGTGAAGGGCGATCTACCAGGCGTAGCCCCGACGGGATTCGAACCCGCGCTACCGCCTTGAGAGGGCGGCGTGCTAGGCCACTACACAACGGGGCCTTGCTTGCATTCCGGCGTCACTCAATGTCGCCGTTCGGAACTCTACCCGAGTTCCGCCAGCCCGCCAAACTGACCGGTGAAGATCACCTGACGCCACCGACGAGACATCCCCGCGGACTCGACTGCGAGCAGGCTCACCGAGATGCCACTCTCGATTCGCCCACACCTCCAGGCGGTCGAGGACGCCATCTGCGGGGCAGACGTGAGCTTCACAGGCGTCGTCCGAACCCATGACGGCGGGCGAGCCGTGACGTCGCTCCACTATGATGCGCATCCGAGTGCAGATGTCATCCTCGACGGGATCCTCGCTCGGGTAGGGGCAGCGCATCGCGGCATCCGGGCGCTGGCGGCCAGCCACCGGATCGGAACCCTGCCGGTCGGTGACATCGCCTTGGCCGTCGCTGTCTCCGCCGGCCATCGCGCCGAAGCGTTCGCCTGTTGCGCGGACGTGGTGGAGACCATCAAGCGGGTACTGCCCGTATGGAAGCGGCGCCTCTTCGAAGACGGCAGCGACGAATGGGTCAACCTCGCCTTGTACTCCAGCCGTAGATCGTGATCTTCATCTCTGGCCCGGCAATTCTGCGCTGGTAGTGGCATTGGCGGGCTCTGTGCGGATGTCTGCGGCGCCAGGTTGACCAGTGCAGACAGTGCCGCCGGTCGGTGCGGAGCCGGGTGAGGGCGTTGATCAGGTGCTGGATCTCGTTGCAGGTCAGAGGGATCAGCTCGTTGTCGGGGCTCGATGTGTGGGTGCACCCAACGTGCGGAACGCGTTCGCAGCGACTTGAACGAACGCGTTCCGCACGGTCAGAGTGACCTCAGCACCCGGACGCGGTCGGCGATCGCGCGGCGTGACACGTCCGT
>NZ_ML142855.1:335607-336880 GCF_004138495.1 Phytoactinopolyspora endophytica | reverse complement strand
GCGATGGAGTCGAACTCGTGCGGAACGCCGGGGCGAAGGTGGAACTCGACATCGACTCCGGCGCGGCTGAGCTTGGTCGCGTAGGCGGTGTCCTCGTCGCGGAACACATCAAGTTGACCCACCTCGATGTACGCCGGCGGCAGGTCGCTGGCGTCTTCGAGTCTTGCCGGGGCCGCCGTCGCAGGTACATCGTTCCCGCCCGCCGCGTCTCCGAGGAGCGCCGGCCAGGCGGTGCGACTGTCGTCGTAGGTCCAGATCAGGTACGGCTCGATCTGCGGCTCAGGGCTAAGGGTGCGGTCGTCGAGCATCGGCATGAGCAGGATCTGCCGTGCGATCGCGGGGCCCTCGCGTTCGCGGGCGAGGATCGTCAGGGCGGCGGCGAGCCCGCCGCCGGCACTTGTCGCCCATCACAGCGATCCGTCCCGGGTCGACGCCGAGCTCGGGCGCTCGGTCGATCAGCCAGCTCAACGCTGCGTAGCCGTCCTCGACGGGTGTCGGATGCGGGTACTCGGGCGCGCGACGGTATTCGACCGACAGGAACGGCACGCCGCTCTCGGACACGTAGCGGGCGACGGGGCCGTCGAACTGGTCGATGTGGCCGAAGATGTAGCCACCGCCGTGGAAGAAGACCGCGGCGGGTCCGGCGGCTGCGCCATCCTTCGCATACCAGCGGACCGTGATGTGAGCACCGTCGCCGGTCGGTACCTGATGGTCGGTGATGGTCACGTCGGCCGGGGTCGGCAGGGCGGCGCTTGCGGCAGCGAGGATCGGCTCCCACATGGCTCGGCGTCCGGTGATGTCGTCGACCGCCGGTGGGGTGGTCGCCGCCATGGCCTCGCCCATAGGGGCGAGGGCCGCGGCGACCTCGGGATCGAGGTTCAGTGTCATGGTCATCCTTGAGGAGTTGGCGAGCGGAGGCGGGATCGTCAGGCGGCGGGCGGGACGGCCACGACTTTGCCGTGAATCTCTCCCGCGGCGGCCTGCTGGTGGATCGCGGGCAGCTCGCTCAGCGGCACGCGCTGGGCGATCTCGACGTGGAGGTCACCGCGGTCGATGAGGGCGACGAGGTTCGAAAGCACGTCTTCGTCGGGGTGGACGAAGATCGTGGCCGCGCGCACGTTCCGCTCCTCGTCGCCGGGCGTCGTCACGGTCGGGGTCGTGGAGACGACCACGCCGCCGTCACGGACCCGCGTGACCAGGGCTGTGAACCTGTCGGGGGTGATCGGGGCCAGATTGAGCAGCACATCCACGGGCTCGGTCACTGCGTCGAGTA
>NZ_ML142855.1:326220-335533 GCF_004138495.1 Phytoactinopolyspora endophytica | reverse complement strand
GAGGTGGCCGTGTGGTCGACGATCTCGTCGGCACCGGCCGCCTTAACGCTCTCGCTGCTGCTCGGGCTCGCGGTGGCGATGACGTACGCGCCTGCGCGCTTGGCCAGCTGCACCGCGTACCCACCCACGGGGCCGCCGGCACCGTTGATCAGCAACCGCTGGCCGGACTTCAGCTCGCCCGCCTCGAAGAGTGCCTGCGAGGCGGTGAGCCCGACCGACGGCAACCCGGCAGCGTCCGTCAACGGGATGCGAGTGGGCGCCTTCACCAGTACGTTCGCCGGGGCGACGACGTACTGCGCTGCTGAGCCGTCGGCGTTCATGGGGATGAGCCCGACGACGTTCTCGCCCACGGTGAGGCTTTCCACCCCCTCGCCGAGTGCGTCGATCGTGCCGGAGACGTCGTATCCCGGAACGTGCGGCGGCGTGATCGGGATCGGCAGGAAGCCGCCGCGAATGCCGCCGTCGGCCGGGTTGTACGCCGACCCGGCGACCTGGATGCGCACCTCACCCGCGCCGGGGACCGGCTGGTCGACGTCTTCGTAGCGCAGAACCTCTGGGCCGCCCGTTTCATGGAACCGTACTGCCTTCATGATTTCTTCCCCTTCGATGATGTGCTTCGAACTCGAAGCAACTGAGATTACAGTAACACTGATTCGAACTAGAAGCAAATGCTTCGAGTTAGAAGCACTGATAGGCTCGGCTCATGACCTCCTCGCCTCCTTCTCTGGATGCCACGCAGCTCGGTGCATACTTCGCCCTCATCGAGGCGTGCAGCCTGCTGAAGCACGCCGTCGAGCAGCAGTTGCGCGAGGCCGGCGATCTCAGTTATGTGCAGTTCCAGTCCTGGCCACTCTCGGCGACTCCCCGGCAGGCAGTCGGCGGATGACCGAACTGGCCGACGGCGTCGTCTACAGCCGCAGTGGGCTGACCTACCAGGCCCAGACGCTGGAGAAGCGGGGCCTCGTGACCCGGACGCCGTCCTCCGATGACGAGCGCAGCATCACCGTCACCATCACCGAGGAAGGACGTGCCGTGCTCACGGGGGTCTTCCCGGGTCACGTGGCTATCCTCCACGACCTGCTGTTCGCCGCGCTGTCCCGCTCCGACATCGAGACACTGGCCGACATCCTGACCCGCGCGCGAGACCACATGCGTCAGGCGCCGCCGCGGTCAGCGGAACCACGGCGGCGCAAGAAGACGGCCGGAACTGACCAAGCTCGGTAGCACGCAACCGATGTTTCGCCTGGCGGAGGTCTGGTCACGAGGACGCGAAAAGGTGCGCCCGGTCTCCTTCACCTGAGCGATCACGCCCTCAGCCGAGAAGACGTGATCGGCTGATCTACCGCCCGGGATCGACCGTGTCGGCAATCACCGTGGCACGCTCGCCGGGAGTGAGTGCGCTGGCGACGGACGGCGCGCCTTCGATCCAGGAGCCGGGTGTGACTCCCGTGTCGGCGGACACCCAGATGTCTCGCGCCCGTGCATACCCGGCGTCGATCGCCTCACGTGTAGAGCGCCCCAGGGCGCCGACGGCGTGGTAGATGAATCCGCCCGGCGGTGCGGTGACCGCTCTCTCGCGGCGGAGCGGCGCTCCGACGACGTGCCGGATCTCCATCATGATCAACGGCGCGTCAGCCTCGACCGCGGTGCCGAGGATCGCGGCGGCGATGTCCGGGGCGGACGCGTCGAGCCAGCCGATGCCGCCACCGAAGGTGTAACCCGACACCGACACGCTCGACGCAGAGCCCGCGAGCCCCAGCAACCCGCGCTTCGGCCTAAGCTCGACCTTGGGGACCAGGGCTAGGACGGCTATTGCGGATCAGCTGGGCTGGAAAATGCCGGTGATCGCCCACTGGACGAGTGTTACGGCAAAGGCGTTCACGCCTGGCCATCGTTGTCGATGTCGGTCCCTCGGGTGGCGTCAGATGTGGCACAAATGTGGCACGGAAAATCTTAGCTGATGATCGAGATATACGCTGACCTGCTCAAAGATGAAGCTGGGGTACCAGGACTCGAACCTAGACTAAGTGAACCAGAATCACTCGTGCTGCCAATTACACCATACCCCAGAGAATCGGACGGGATCGCCGCCCGATCGCCCGGTAAGAATAGCCGTTCAAGGACGCAGCTTCCAAACCGGCACGACGCGACCTAGATCACGTCTGAGTCGACGCCTCTGTTCGAGGCAACGCCGCCTCAATCCGCGCCAATGTCTTCTCTCGTCCCAGCAGCTCCAGGGACTCGAACAACGGCGGCGACACGCGTCGTCCCGTCACCGCAACCCGCACCGGCCCGAAGGCCAGCCGCGGTTTGAGCTCCAGGCCGTCCACCAGCGCCACCCGCAGCGCCTCTTCGATCGTCTCAGTCGTCCACTCGTCCAGGGCCTCCAGCGCGGACTGGGCGGCCTCCAGGACCGGCTTGGCGTCCGGCTTGAGCACCTTGGCCACGTCGCCCTCGTCGAGGGTGAATGCGTCGTCGTCGACGAACAAGAACGCCAGCATGCCGACGGACTCGTCGAGGACGCCCATCCGCTCCTGCACCAGTGGCGTGGCGGCGCGGAGCAACTCGACCGACTCAGGCGTGGGCGGATGGGCAAGCAGCCCGGACTCCTGCAGAATCGGCACCATCCGCTCCGACAAGTCGTTCACGTCGAGGTTGCGCACCCAGATTCCGTTGATCGCCTCGGCCTTCTTCAGATCGAAGCGTGCCGCCGCCGCGTTGACCCGGGTGATATCGAACGCCTCGGCCATCTCATCGATGGAGAAGACCTCCTGATCCTCGCCGATCGACCAGCCGAGCAGCGCCAGGTAGTTCAACAGGCCCTCGCGGAGGAAGCCCCGGTCGAGATAGAGCTGCAGGGACGACTCAGGCGCACGCTTGGACAGCTTCTTGCCGCCTTCCCCGGTCACCAGCGGCAGGTGCCCGAACCGCGGGATCGGACCTGAGGCGATCCCGAGCTCGCGCAGCGCCTCGTGCAGCACCAGCTGCCGCGGAGTGGAGGACAGCAGGTCCTCGCCACGTAATACGTGCGTGATGCCCATCAGCGCGTCGTCGACCGGGTTCACCAGCGTGTACAACGGATGACCGTTGGCCCGTACCAGGACATAGTCGAAGAGGTTGTGCTCGTCGACACTGATCTCACCACGGACCAGGTCGGTGAAGGTGACCGTCTCGTCGGGCGTGCGCATCCGCAGCACAGCCTCGCGACCCTCCGCCTCATACGCGGCGACCTGCTCGTCAGTCAGGTCTCGGCATTTCCCGTCGTAGCCGCTGGGCTTGCCGGCGGCTCGCGCCGCATCGCGTCGTTCCTCCAGTTCAGCTGCGGAGCAGTAGCAGCGGTACGCCTTGCCCGCCTCACGCAGCTTCGTCGCGACGTCGGCATAGATCTCCCGCCGCTCCGACTGACGGTAGGGGCCGTACTCGCCTCCCGCCTCCGGTCCCTCGTCCCAGTCGAGTCCGAGCCACCGCAAAGTGGCCAGCAGCGCCTCGTACGACTCCTCCGTGTCCCGTTCCGCATCGGTGTCCTCGATCCGGAAGACGAACGTCCCCCCGAAGTGCCGCGCGAAAGCCCAGTTATAGAGCGCGGAACGAACCAACCCGACGTGCGGGTTGCCGGTCGGCGACGGGCAGAAACGGACGCGCACGTCCTTGGCGGCCACATCACCGAGCACAAAGGCATCGGACGAATCGACGCCGTCTGTCACAGGAATCACCCTCATGTTTCGATAGCTCACAACTCACACGATGCTACGCGGACACCGACTCAACCACGCACAGACGAGCTCACTCGTCGGCCACGACCTGGTTGGCCAGCACACCGATGTTCTCGATGGAGACGACGACGTGGTCACCGACCTCGATCGGCCCGACGCCGGCGGGTGTTCCAGTGAGGATCACGTCGCCGGGAAGCAGCGTGAACGCATGGCTGATGTACGACACAAGCGCGGCGACGTCGAACACCATCTGCGACGTCCGGCCGTCCTGCCGCTGCTCACCGTTGACCAGGCAGCGAACTGCGAGATCCCCCGGGTCCAGGTCCGTCTCGATCCACGGCCCGAGCGGACAGGATGAGTCGAACCCCTTGGCCCGAGCCCACTGGTTGTCCTTGCGTTGCAGATCCCGTGCCGTCACATCGTTGGAACACGTGTAGCCGAGCACGACCTCGGTGACACGCTCGGCCGGCAGATCCTTGGCGATGCGCCCGATGATGACGGCCAGCTCCGCCTCATGGTGAACCTCGTCCGAGTGTTTCGGCAGCACGATCGGATCGTCAGGGCCGATCACCGACGTGTTGGGTTTGAGGAACAGCAGCGGTTCCTCCGGGACGTCGTTGCCCAGCTCGGACGCGTGCTCGACATAGTTCCGGCCGACCCCGATCACTTTGCTCCGCGGAATCACCGGCGCCAGTAGTCGCACGTCTTCGAGGGCCAGCTTCTCGCCGGTCAGCTGCACCGGCTTGTAGAGCGGATCGCCCTCCAGAACGGCTAGCACCGTCTGGCCGTCCTCATCTTCACCGACCGCACCGAAACGGGGATCGTCACCTGTAGTGAACCTTGCAATACGCACGCACGGAGGTTATCTCGCCGGGACCCGCGACGCCGAACCGGTCCACCGCGAGTGTGTGCTCGCGTCACTTCTGCGCAGTGCGGCGCCGCAACGTCGTCACCAGGTCACCTTCAAGCTGAGAGGCGACGACGAGCCCTACCAGCGCGACGACGAACACCGCCGTCAGCAGGCCGATCACAGCCGCGGTGCCCGATATCCGCTCCCCCAGCAACCATCCCATGACAATCACCCAGCTACAGCTGATCCAGATCATCGACTGCCCGCAGATTTCGTGTCTGGCGGTCGCGGTCTCGGGCGTCCTCGTGACCACGGCGTAGCACGCCGCTAGGACGAGCACCGCACCAGCCGTCACCGCGACCATCACGCCGACCGTCTCAGCCACCGCGTATCCGAGCAGCCCCGAGCCGACGAACGTCACCACGACGATGACCGCCTTGGCCATCCAGACGACGACAACAAGCCCGAGGACGGCCAGCACCGAACGCACCAGCGGCTCCTCACCGCCCTCTTCGGCGCCCGTCCGCTCGTCGCCACCACGACCCGGGAGGTCCACGGATCCATGCTAGTGAAACTTGGTCTCTTACGCTGGTGGACGTGGAGTACATGGACGAGCAGGAGTGGCGTCAGCACATGGCCGTCCACGAACAGCGCGTGGACGACGTCGTCGCTGGGCATCTCGCTCGCCAGGACGCCGGGCACCAGCACCCCGTGGAAGACTTCCTCTTCACGTACTACAGCTTCCGGCCCTCCCATCTGCGACGCTGGCATCCAGGCATCGGCGTCGCTCTCCTGGGCGATCCGCCGCACGTCGGCTGGCGTGGATACCGACGGATGCCAGCAGAATCGACGTCGGTCGCCGTGGACCCGGAGTTCATACAGCGACGCGCGTCGACCATCTCGTGGGTGCGTGATCTGCTGAAGGCCACCGCATCCCGGCCCGCCTTCACCGGATGCTTCGGGCTGCATGAATGGGCGATGGTCTACCGCACCAAGCCGGGCCAGCCCCGCCACGAGAGCTGGCCACTAAGGCTCGGCCACGACGGAACCGACGACGTGGTCGAGTCCCACCAGATCCGGTGCTCGCATTTCGACGCGTTCAGGTTCTTCACCGACGACGCCCGCCCGCGGAACGCAATGCAACCCACCCGTGAGCAGCAGCCGCAGCTGGAGCAGCCGGGATGCCTGCACGGAAATATGGATCTCTACAAATGGGCCTACAAGCTCGCGCCGCTGGTCCCGAGCGAATTGACCCTAGAGGCGTTCAACCTGGCACGGGAGATCCGCGAGCTGGACATGCGGGCTTCGCCATACGACCTGCGCAGTCTGGGTTACGAGCCGATCCCGATCGAGACCCGCGACGGCAAGGCGCAGTACGCCGCCGCGCAGAAGACGTTCGCCGAGCGCACCACCCCTCTACGGGCGCGACTCATCGCCGAGTGTGAGCGACTTCTGCGTAAACATACGGAGGCTGCATGAATGCCGCCCACCCTTGTGACCCGCGACGGCAAGATCCATCAATATGACGTCGCCGTCCTGAAAGCCTGAAGTTGCACCGTGCGCGTCCTCAGGGGTTGGGACAGCACGTCAGCGCTGTCGACGCGACTGAAAATGCGCGGCAGATCAAGAAGCAGGAGGCGCGGCAGATCTAAAAGCAAAGTCGGCAGATTTGAAGTTAGAGCCTCGGCAGATCTGAAGTTAAGTCCTCGGCAGATCTGACACGATCATGACATGGCAGGATGATCTAGTTCCACGTTCGGCGTCAGAGCAGCTCGCTGAGCTGGTTAGATCCTTCCGTATCGCCATCGTCAACGGTCCTCGCCAGGCGGGTAAGACCACCCTGCTGGAGCTCTACAAACGCGCCCATGGAGGCGAGTATCGAACCTTGGATTCATCGCCCACCCTGGAGACGGCGGAGAACGACCCGGAGTCGTTCGTCAACATCGGCGAACGACCGCTGATCATCGACGAAGTACAGCTTGGGGGCGACCGCCTGGTACGCGCTGTGAAGCAGGTCGTCGACACATCGCGTAAGCCTGGACAGTTCATCCTGTCCGGCTCCACACGGTTTCTCAGCGTTCCGAAGCTGTCTGAGTCGTTGGCTGGGCGCGGTGTTCGTCGATCTGTGGCCGCTGAGCATGGCGGAACGAACTGGCAACATCCGCTCGAACTTTCTCGACCACGTGTTCGGCGAGGTCGACGACCTGCTGGGGCCACGGTCATCCTGGTCGCGGGACGATTACCTGAGGCTGATCTGTCAGGGCAGCTACCCGGAGATTATGCCGATCACCTCGGCGCGTCTGCGACGAAGCTGGTTCAACGCCTACGTGCGGACTGTGACCTCGCGTGACGTTCGTGAGTTCGCGCAGTTGCGTGACGTACGCGCCTTGGTGCGCCTGCTGGGGTTGGTTGCTGCTCGATCAGGCGGTCTGCTCGTACTCGACGATCTCGCCCACGGGCTTGGGACGTCGATCCATAGCGTGCGCACATACCTGTCGTATCTGGAGATGGTGTTCCTCACCGCAACGGTGCCGGCGTGGTCAACCAACTTGACGTCTCGAATCACCAAGACCGCCAAAGTGTTCATGACAGACACCGGCCTCGCGGCGCACCTACTGCGAGTGACCGAGGAGTCCCTTCGTCGTCCAGGTCACGCCGCGCTCGGTGGTTTGGTCGAGACACTGGTCTACACCGAGCTCATGAAAGCCCAGGCACGCACCGGCGATGCTTTCGACATCTATCACCTGCGCGATCGCGACGGGCGAGAGATCGACTTCCTGTGTGAAGGACCAGACGGCATGGTAGTCGCCATCGAAGTCAAAGCGTCAGCTTCGCCCAGGCAGGACGCGGACCGTCACCTACGCTGGCTGCGGGACAAGATCGGTGACAGGTTTGCCGCCGGCATCGTCCTCTATCTGGGTCAGCACACGTACTCCCTGGGCGACAGAATCCAACTCTTGCCAGTGTCCGCGCTGTGGGACCACGCCGAGTTGCCCAGCTGATCATTGCTGAACTGTGACCAGGCGATCGATAGCGCAACGCCCGGCCGACTCACCTAATCCGGGCGAGCTGCCGGGCTCACGACTTCCGCGGGGAACCACCACCGAACGGAATCCAGCGCGAGGGCGCTTTCTTCTAGGGACGTGCAGCCGCAGCCAGTCTGCGACCGGCATGCCGGCCTGCCTGTGTGCTCGAGCCCAGGGCCTCAGAAATCTGTTTGCGGTGTTTCGGGATGACGCGCAGGGTGGCGTGGTGGGAGGTGCTGTGGGATGGCCGAGATCGTCGCAAAGATGTCGGTGCGTGACCTGACCATCGAGGATCTGAAGTGGTGTTCGTGGGCTGGTACAGATCTGCACCTTAAACAGGTCGCCAAGGAGTTGGAACGCGCCCGACGAGGTGAGGTGGATTATCTGGCCGCGTGTCCTCCGTCCGATGTGCCGGTGGCTATCGGCGGGGTCGACTATCAGGTGAACCCGGGTGCGGGGACGCTGTGGCAACTGGTGGTACACCCTGCGCTGCAGTCATGCGGTATCGGAACCATCCTGATTCGCGCAGCCGAGCAGCGCATTCTGGCGAGAGGGCTGCACCGCGCGGAGTTGAGCGTCGAGGAGACCAACCCTCGCGCACGTGCACTATACGAGCGACTCGGTTACGTCGGTCACGGCCGGAAGCGAGAGTCGTGGGACAGCGAAGGTCCCGATGGTGAGGTCACGCGATACGAGACGACCTGCACGGTCATGGGGAAGTCGTTGCTGTGACGCTGTTCATCCGGGACGGGCATCTCGCCCTCTTTGCTCACAAGCCGTGATCTGGGAGGTGGCGATCAAACAAGCCATCGGCAAAATCAGCTCACCCGCAGACGTAGCCGAGAGTATCCGTGACAGTGAGCGGCAGCAGCTGGGCCATCTTGAGTTCGCGCAGTTGCATGACATACGTGCCCTCAGTGCGCCTTTGGTCCTGTGATCGGTTGGCGCCTCTCATGGAACGCGGTGCAGCCAGTCCTCCGTGCCGAACTTGGCGGTGACACGCTCGCGGGCCAGCTCGAGCGTCCGCTCGTCCAGCGAGCTGTCCTCAAGGCCATACCGGGACCGGAACGTGCCGACCATGCGGTCGATGACATCGGCCCGTGCCAGGCCGGTCTGGCTGCGCAGCGGATCCACCCGCTTGATCGCGCTCTTCGTGCCCTTGTCCGAGAGCTTCTCACGGCCGATCCGAAGCACCTCGAGCATCTTCGCAGCGTCGATGTCGTAGGCCATGGTGGTGTGGTGTAGCACAACGCCGCCGGCCAGCCGCTTCTGTGCCGCGCCGGCGATCTTTCCAGCCGGGGAGGTGATGTCGTTGATCGGCTGGTACGTCGCCTCGATGCCGAGCTCGTTCAGTGCGCCCACGACCCACTCGTCCAGGAATGCATAGGAGTCAACGAACGACAGCCCAGACACCAGCGACTCCGGCACGTACAGCGAGTACGTGATCGTGTTGCCGGGCTCGACGAACATCGCGCCGCCGCCGCTGATCCGCCGGACCACCGTGACGTCGTGCTTAGCCGCCCCGTCGAGGTCGACCTCATTCCGCACCGATTGGAAGCTGCCGATGATGACCGCGTTCGACGCCCACTCCCACACCCGCAACGTCGGCGGCCGCTCCCCCGCGCCGACCTGTTCGGCCAGTATCTCCTCCAGTGCCATCTGCATCGGGGGCTCGTAGGGCTCGCCACGCAGGAAATGCCAGTCGTGATCGGTCCAAGTCGTCG
>NZ_ML142855.1:316196-326185 GCF_004138495.1 Phytoactinopolyspora endophytica | reverse complement strand
CCGCACGTCGCACAGCGGCAGCCACGGCGCCGGCCGAGAAACCCAGCGTGACGGCACCGTCCAGCGCCGCCTGTACCCGGGCGGCGAGCTGCACCGCAGGCTCCCCGACCGATGCCCCGATCAGTGCCGCGTTGATGCGCTCGAGCGCGTCATCGGGTTCGAGAAAGAAGTCACCGCTGATGGTCGCCCTGTCGATGACGCCGTCGTCCACCACGAGATCAGCGACAACCAGTTTCCCGCCCGGCACCTTATATTCACCATGCACGCCTGCTCCAACCAACTTCACGACGCCGCTGTTCCGCCCTTCGTTGTGATCCACAACGCGAAGTCAGCCGCCGCACGCCGGTCGGCCACAAAAGCTTACTGCGTACAGCGATCCCTGGAAGGTTCTACACACATCACCGGATCAGTTGACCTGCTATAGCCGGTACAACCGTCCAGCGTCATTCGGATAACCTTCCACCGTTGGGGCAACGCTCCACCGTTGGGCTCACGAGGTGAAACTCCACCCCCAACTCCCTGAACTGCGGTCCGCGCTTCGACGACAGCACAAGCCGCCTAGAACGCCGAGGCGAGCTCGCAGGTCAACTCCGCGGCCGGCATCTCGGCGGAGCCTGCCGCGTTCTGACCGGCCCACAGCGGTGAGAAGTCCCCGCTACCGTTCCGCTCGGCCGCCGCACGCAGCGGCGTGATGGCTTGCGTCGCCAGCGGGAAGTCCGGCGCGTCGGCACGGATCGCGCCGAGCTCGCGGATGACGCGGTTCACGATCCCGCGTGCCGGTCTGCCGCTCAGGACGTTCGTGACCGCCGTGTGCCGAGCGTCCTCGCCCGCCAGCGCGTTTCGGTGCACGTCGCTGATCGTCGACTCGGGACAGCGCAGATATGCCGTGCCGACCTGGACGCCCGAGGCACCGAGCGCCATCGCCGCGGCGACGCCCCTCGCGTCCGCGATCCCTCCGGCGGCGATCACGGGGACATCGACCGCACGGCTGATCAGCGGCACGAGCGCCATGGTCCCGATCTGAGTGGTGAGGTCGCTCGACAGGAACATCCCTCGATGACCGCCTGCTTCGAGCCCCTGCGCGATCACCGCGTCGACACCGCGCTCTTCGAGCCAACGAGCCTCGTCGACCGTCGTCGCAGAGGCCAGGACACGCGCGCCCGTCGCCTTGACCCGTGCCAGCAGATCGGCCTGGGGCAGGCCGAAGTGGAAGCTCACGACCTCTGGCTGCATCTCACCGACGACATCGGCGGCGGCGTGGTCGAACGGCACGCGGACGGATCCGGGGGTGACCTGCTCCGGATCGAGGCCCAGCTCGTCGTAGTAGGACGACAGGACCGCCCGCCATCGCGCCTCACGATCAAGATCCGGCACGGGCATCGTGTGGCAGAAGAAGTTCACGTTGACCGGCCCGCTCGCCTGTCGCTTGACCGCCTCCAGCTCTGCACGGACCCCTGGTGGTGTGAGCATCGCGCATGGCAGCGACCCCAAGCCGCCCGCGTTCGAGACCGCGGCGGCAAGCGAGGCGCCCTGCGCACCGGCCATCGGCGCCTGGATGATCGGCAGCTTCGTCCCGAGAAGCTCGGCGAGCGTGCCAGCGACCTCCATATTTCACACTTTAACCGAGCTTGTCGACGTCAGACTCCACTCCCAGCGTGGCGCTAGTCGTTGATCGTGACGCCGAACGTCGACATCGTGTTCTTGATGTCCTGATGGTTGCCGCTCATCTGCAGGTTGTGGGCTTAGGGAGACGGACTACTCGCTCTGCGCGCCGCCATCGCCGGTCGCCTCGACACGCTCGCCGAGCAGGCTCGTCCGCCGCCGCGCACAACGAGCTCGGGTTAGCAAAACCGGCGCAGGACAACGAGTTCGCCGGTCTCGTGCCAGGCCAATGGCGAACTCCTCGAGCGCCGCCAGCGCCGATGACTCATCGCGGCCCTGGCCGGGGACTGCCTGCCTGTGCCACTTTGTGAGACGCGAGGTGCGCGCCCACGAGACACGGTCGACTACCTCACGAAACGCGTTCTGCGTCCTGGCGAAGCAGCCCGTAGGTCACGCCGTCCACGAGGGCTTCCCATGATGCCTCGATGATGTTGGCGCCGATACCCACGGTCTCCCAGGAGGACTCCCCGTCGGTCATCTCCACCAGCACTCGAGTGACGGCGTCGGTTCCGTGCGAGGCATCGAGGATGCGGACACGGAAGTCGATCAGCTCGATCTTGGCGATCTCCGGATACAGCGTGCCGATGGCCGCGCGCAGCGCATGGTCCAGTGCGTTGACCGGTCCATTTCCTTCACCGGTGACGACGGCGCGCTCCCCACCCGCTCGGAGTTTGACGGTCGCCTCGCTGGACGCGTCGTTTCCCGGATGGGACTCGGTGATGACACGCCACGCTTCAACCTCGAAGAAGCTCGTCCGCTCGCCTTCCACTTCCTCGCGCAGCAGCAGCTCGAACGACGCGTCAGCCGCCTCGAACGTGTAGCCGGTGGCCTCCATCTCCTTCACCCGCTGGGTGATCCGGCCGACTAGCTCTCGACTGTCCGAGAGGTCGAAGCCCAGCTCGCGACCCTTGAGCTCGACGCTCGCCCGGCCGGCCATGTCGGAGACGAGCATTCGCATGTCGTTGCCGACCAGCGCGGGATCGGTGTGCTGGTAGAGATCGGGATCCACCTTGATGGCGCTGGCGTGCAGCCCAGCCTTGTGCGCAAACGCGCTGGACCCGACGTATGGCTGACGCGAGTACGGCACGATATTGGTCAGCTCGGAGACCGCATGGGCGATCCGCGTCGACTCCCGCACGGCGCCGTGCGGAAGCACCTGGCGTTGCCGCTTGAGCTCGAGGTTGGCGACGACGGTCAGCAGGTCGGCGTTGCCGGTACGCTCACCTGTGCCATTGATCGTGCCTTGCATGTGCGTGGCGCCGGCGTCGATCGCGGAGAGGGAGTTCGCGACGGCGCACCCTGTGTCATTGTGGGCGTGGATTCCGAGCCGGGCTCCCGTGGCGTCCGTGACCGCGCCGACGATCTCACGCACGTCGTCGGGAAGCATGCCGCCGTTGGTGTCGCACAGAACCACCACGTCGGCGCCCGCGTCGACCGCCGTGCGGACCATCTCCAGCGAATACTCCGGCGTGAGGCGGTACCCGTCGAAGAAGTGCTCGGCATCGACGAAGACCCGACGGCCCTCGCCCACCAGGAACGAGACCGTGTCCCGGATCATCTCCAGGTTCTCCGCGGGCGTCGTGCGCAGTGCGCGCTCCACGTGGCCGACATGGCTCTTCGCCACCAAGGTCACGACCGGGGTCTCAGCGTCGACGAGGGCGCGCACCAGCTCGTCGTCGGCGGCATTGCCATGAGCCTTCCGGGTAGCGCCGAATGCCGCGAGCGTGGCGTTCTCCAGCTTCAAATCGGTACGCGCACGCCGGAAGAACTCGGTGTCCTTGGGCACAGCACCGGGCCAGCCACCCTCGATGAAGCCCACGCCAAGCTCGTCGAGGTGCCGGGAAATGGCCAGCTTGTCCTGGACGGACAGGGACAGCCCTTCCTGCTGAGCGCCGTCGCGAAGGGTTGTGTCGTAGACGTGGAACCGCTCGACGTCGACGGTTTGGCCCTGCTCCTCTGTGCTGGTCACGTTCTTCCCCGATCCTCGTTGTGGTGTCCTCAGTATCCATCGCCACATCGACGCCCGAGCGTGGAACCACCATGTCCCTGGAACGCAAAAGACCCTTCGCGGATGCGAAGGGTCTGCGCGCCTGGCGGTCTTGCTCGGTGCCGGCGCGCCTAGATAATGATCATCCAGAAAGACATCGCCTTGAAGCATGCCACATACCGGCCGAGGATTCCAGCGAGGGTGTCTACATTGTGGACACCCTTCGCGTCACACGCAGTGTGTCCGCCGACGTGAGTCAGTCCAATGCTGCCGCCAGCCAACTGCCGGCCGGCGACACGGTCCGAGCAACGGACGAGGCGTCTGCCGTGGAGAATAACCGGATGAATGATGTACGCGTGCCAGCATCTGCGGCCGACCTCACCGCCGGCTGGCTCCGCGGGATCTTGGCAGGCCAGGTACCGGCGGAACTGCCTGGGCTCACAGTGGCACGGATCGGAGCCGAGTTCGGGCTGGCCAGTGAGCTCTACCGCGTGCATGGTGGCGAATGGTCGGTGGTCGTCAAGCTGTGGGATACGTCGAGTGTCGCCGGCACACGGGAGGTCCGCTTCTTTCAGACGTTCGCGCCAGACACCGGGCCGAAGGTCCCGGCCTGCCATTTCGCCGCTATCGACGACGCTCTCGAACGCGCGGTGCTAGTGCTCGAAGACCTGCACGATGTGGAACAGGGCGACTGCCTGACCCGGCTCACGACCAAGCCCGCCGTGCTGTTGGCACAGTCCCTGGCCGCGCTTCATGCGACATGGTGGAATCGCCCCGAGCTCGCGAACGCCGAGTGGCTCCTCACCATGCCGCCGACCTCCAGGGACGACGCATGGTACGCAGAGCGTCGGGACCTTGTCCTGACGCGCTTCGAGGCTCGCCTGAACGGCGTTGCCCGCGACATTGTCGACGACGGGCCCATGGTGGCGTCGTACGCTCGCCGGCAGCTAACAGATGTCGCGCCGACCCTGCTCCACCGGGACTTGCACCTGGACAACATCCTTTTCGACCTTACGAACGGAGAGCCCATTCTGCTCGACTGGGCACTCGCGTCGCGCGGAGCGGCTATCCATGACGTCGTCAAGCTGGTCTTCACGATCGCCGAGCTCGACGACTTCGACACGGTCGTGAACGCCTACGTCGCCGAGCTGCGTCGGCGCGGCGTCGGTGAGCTGTGGCGGGATGAGCTCATCCGCCAGCTCGGACCTGCCCTCTTGCTGTTCGTCGTCAACGACACATATGGCAAAGCCCGGTGGGAGCCAGGGTCACCGCGGGAAGAGAAGATCATCGACACGGAGATCACGCGCGTTGTGCAAGCCGTCGAATTCTGGCAACGGCGCCAACCGGAACTGTTCGACAACCTGCGCTGAACCGGCATGCGGCGCGCGATCTGCCCTAGCTGACCCGCCTTCACGGACCCGCACGCACTACATGCGCCTGCCGACGTGCTAGCCACCTGCGCAGCGTGTGCGCCGAATCACATGCACATGTCCCAGTCGCAGCCGCGATTTCCTAGAATGGCGGGCCATGACCCCAGCGAGCCCACTCGTCACGATCCGTCCCGTCGCCCCAGATGACCAGGACACAGTGCGGGCCATCCTTGGTGGCTCCTGGGGGGACACCCAGGTCGCCGGGCACGGCACCTTGTACGACGCCGCCGATCTGCCTGGCTATGTGGCCGAGATCGGTGAGGAAACGGCTGGCCTGCTCACGTATCACGTAGGCGATGACGGCTGGGAGGTCGTCACGCTCGATGCGATCGTCGTCGGGCACGGCGTCGGAACCGCGCTCCTGCGGACCGTGGAGGAAGCCGCCCACCAGGCCGGAGCACGCCGCCTTTGGTTGATCACCACGAACGACAACACCCATGCCCTGCGCTTCTACCAGCGCCGAGGCTTCGACCTCGTAGCTGTTCATCGGGGAGCCGTGACACGGTCGCGGGCCGAGCTCAAGCCCTCGATACCACTGGAGGTCGACGGTATCCCGCTACGTCATGAGCTGGAGCTTGAACGCCTGTTGAAGCCATGAGAGTCGTACTGGTCACGGCCACCAGTGCGATATCCCCGGCGGCTCCCTCGCACCCTGGCGCTAGCGCCTGAGCATTCTGCAGAATCGCAGGACGGAGTAGGGCACCGCCACAATGCCGTGGCGCATTGGCGGGTGATTCAGAAGTTGTCGGCATCGATTCCTTCAGTCGGCGCCTCACCGACACGCTACGTGCTCGATGCAGTCGACGGCTCCCGCCACATCGTCCAGAGCGTGGGTCCTTCTACCGAGAGTTGACGATGACCACTGATCTCAAAACCCAGTCGGCGATAGAACGGGTGGTTGTCGGCGTTGGTCGTCTCGAGATGGACCCCGAGTCCAACGCTGTCGGCATGGCGCACGCCCGGTTCCAGCACGCTTCGCCCAAGCCCCTGACGCTGCCGTTCCGGTTCGACGGCCAAGAAATGCAGATATACGTACGGCTCGGTGGGGGCCAACTCTCTGACGCCCGCCAGCGCTTGCCCGATCGCCGATGCCCGCTCGTCGCCGACCAGTGCAGACAGGAGACCCGAGATTGTGGGCAACGGACCGGGGATGGCGGGCGCGGCCGGAGAGTTAGACGAGGCAGGCGGACCGGGCGAGGCAGGCGGACTGGACGAGGCGGGCGATATGGGCCGGGATGCATCCGAGATCCGCCAGATGGCGACAGCGTCGATGGTCTCCTCCCCGAGCACGTCGACGCGGTCGCTCTCCCAATAGCTCTCGACGAACAAGCCCAACCATGCGGCAACCGCATTCAGCCTGCTTTCCTCGTCCGGGAAGATCCATGCCATCAACGGATCAGACTGGTACGCCCGGGCGAGCAACGTTCTTACCTGCCGGGCCGACGCACCAGGAGTGCCCTGCACACTGGAGGTGTCTCTCATAGAGCACGAGGCTATCGCCGCGGCCGCGCGTTCAGTCCAATGCTCTCGCTACCCAGCTCTATGGCAATCCAGCCGCCGCACCACCGCACGACTTTGAGGAACGGATCGCCTAGACGATGCGGTGCATCCAGCCATGTCGATCCTGGGCACGGCCGTACTGGATATCGAGTAGGGCGGCGCGGATCTCCTGCGTCACCGGACCCGGCTCGTCGTCCATGAGGAGCTCGCCGTCACTCCAGGCCAACCGACCGAGAGGCGTGACGACGGCGGCCGTGCCGCAAGCGAACACCTCAGTAATCTCACCCGAGGCGACACCCTCGCGCCACTCGTCGATCGACACCGGCCGTTCCTCGACCTTGTGATGAAGATCGGCTGCGAGCGCCAGAACCGAGTCTCGGGTGATGCCCTCGAGGATGGTCCCTGTCAACGACGGCGTGGTGATGGACCCGTCGGCCCGGACAAAGTAGAGGTTCATGCCGCCGAGCTCTTCAACCCACTTGCGCTCCAATGCGTCGAGGAAGCACACCTGGTCACAACCATTGGCTAGAGCCTCTTGTTGAGCGATCAAGCTGGCCGCATAGTTGCCGGCGCACTTGGCCGCACCCGTGCCACCGGGAGCCGCTCGGGTGTACTCGGACGAGAGCCAGATGCTGACCGGCTTCACACCGGACGAAAAATATGCGCCGGCGGGCGAGGCGATGACGCTGTATGTCACGTGCTTCGACGGACGCACTCCCAGGAACACTTCGGAGGCGAACATGAAAGGCCGCAGGTAGAGGCTCGTCTCTCCCCCGGATGGCACCCACTCGGCGTCTGTGCGCACCAGCAGGTCGAGCGATTCGACGAACGATTCGACAGGCAGGTCCGGCAGAGCCATGCGGTGGGCACTGCGCTGGAACCGCGCACCGTTGGCCTCCGGGCGGAACGCCCAGATCGAGCCGTCGTCGTGGCGGTATGCCTTGAGCCCTTCGAAGATCGACTGAGCGTAGTGCAACGCAGCGGTCGCTGGGTCGAGTGACAGAGGAGCGTAAGGGCGGGCCCCGGCGTTGTGCCATCCGGCGTCCGGTGTCCATGTTGCCGTGACCATGTGATCGGTGAACGAGGTCCCAAAACCTGGGTTCGCCAGGATCTCCGCCCGCCGCTCAGCCGGTACCGGGCTCGACGAGTAGGTCGTCGAGAACTCCAGTGCCGGCGCTATCGCTGTCATGACGTGACCCTTTCGAAGAAACGATGGTGGTTCGACGCACGGCGACGCCGAACGCTGCCGATGGTCCAAAGATAGTAGGACGTCCAAGAAGGCGCCAGCACACCACCCCGGGACTTAACGAAACAGGAACCATCTCAGCGTCATCGCACGGCTGTCATCCCACGAGCGTTCGTGCCCGAGCGCCGTCTACTGAGAGCTGTCAACCGAGAGCCGTCAGAATTGGGTCAGCGGTACCGCGCCCGACAGCGACGCGGCGCCCATGGCACTCCGTTACGGAGCTGCATCGGCAGCGGGAAGGTCCACGGCCATCGGAGCCTGCCAGACACATTCTGCGATCATCACCTCGCGCAAGAGGTCCGGCCGGTCCGTGATGATTCCGTCGACGCCGGCCAGGATCAGACGGCGCATCACATCAGGATCGTCGACCGTCCACACGACGAGCCGGAGGCCGAGATGATGCGCCCCTGCGACGAGACGATCGATGAAGACGGGCACCCGGCCCAGGCGCATCGGGACGTGTGCGAACGTTCCCGTCACCAGCCGCCGAGGTGGTGCGATTCGAAGACGCGCACAAGTCAGCCAGGACACAAGCGCCCGCCAGCCCAACGCGCACGACAGTTCCGGGCCGACCGCGTCGCGGAGCTGGGCGAGCCACCCGTCCCATGCACCGGCGACACACACCCGCCCGGCGGCACTCGTTCTCCGAAGTACAGCGGCAAGGGATTCGATCGCCGCTTCGTCCTTCACATCGATGACGAAGCGCGCGTCCGGAAAGGCTTGGAGCACATCATCGAGACGCGCGACGGGCTCGCTTCCACCCCGCACCGTCAGCCGGCGGACATCGTCCCAGGTATGACGCCCCACCAGCCCGTGTCCGTCGGTGACCCGATCCAGCTTCGCGTCGTGGAATGCCAGGCACACACCATCGGAGGTCACCCGGACGTCGGTCTCGAGATAGCGGTAGCCGAGCGCGTAGGACCGCCCGAACGCCGCCAACGTATTCTCTGGCGCCAGGCCTGCGCCGCCCCGGTGGGCAACGGCCAAGAACCCTTCGTCACTGCCGTAGCGTGGCGTGCTCACGACTCACATCGTCGCATCTGTCAGCCGATCACACGCTGCCGCGCACGTGATCTTCATCTGGGTTCATCCAGGGTTCACCAGCACCTATGCGAGCCGCCCGCCCGCACTACCCGCCTACGACGACGTCCGCGCCGCCAGAGCGTCGCCGATCTCGGTAGTCCGGCGCTTGGACTCACCGCGGCCGGCGAGGTCCGCGACGACGGCCTCGTTGACCCTGCGTGCCGCATCCACGTGCCCCAAGTGTTCCAGCAGCAGTCCCACCGACGACACCGTGGCCGTGGGGTCGGCGATGCCCTGGCCGACGATGTCCGGAGCGGAACCGTGAACCGGCTCGAACATTGACGGGGCCGTGTGGTCGGGGTTGACGTTCCCGCTGGCAGCGAGGCCGATCCCGCCGGAGATGGCGGCGGCGAGGTCGGTGATGATGTCCCCGAACAGGTTGTCTGTCACGATGATGTCGAAGCGCGACGGGTCGGTCACCATGAAGATCGTCGCCGCGTCTATGTGCAAGTAGTCGACCGAGACGTCGGGGTATTCCTGACCGACCTGCTCGACGGTGCGGCGCCAAAGGTGGCCGGCGTGAACGAGGACGTTGTGCTTGTGGATGTAGGTCAGCTTGCGGCGTGGCCGTGCTTGTGCGCGGCGGAACGCGTCGCGTACCACCCGCTCCACACCGAACGCCGTGTTGACGCTGACCTCGTTGGCGATCTCGTGTGGTGTGCCGACTCGAAGCGCGCCGCCATTGCCGACGTACGGGCCTTCGGTCCCTTCTCGCACCACGACGAAGTCGACCTCGCCTGGATCGGCGAGCGGCGTCTGCACGCCCGGCACGATCCGCGACGGCCGCAGGTTGACGTAATGGTCGAATGCGAACCGCAGCTTGAGCAGGAGGCCACGCTCGAGGACGCCGCTGGGCACACTCGGGTCACCGATGGCACCGAGCAGAATGGCGTCGTGTCCGCGGAGCTCCTCCTGGACCGAGTCCGGCAGGGTCTCTCCGGTGGCGTGCCAGCGACGAGCACCCAGGTCGTACTCAGTCGTGGACACCTTGGCGTCGGCGAGGGCGGCATCCAGTACTTTGAGGCCCTCGGCGACAACCTCCGGCCCTATGCCGTCTCCCGGAATGACAGCGAGGTTAATG
>NZ_ML142855.1:315608-316147 GCF_004138495.1 Phytoactinopolyspora endophytica | reverse complement strand
GCCATGCCCGATACGGTATCGCGGCGTCCGCATGCCGGTACAAGCAGATCACCATCCGGACTGATCAGTTATCTCTATATTTGAGATACTAGGTCATCCAACGAGACAGCCCGGCGTTGACGGGCGTACGGTGCTATGTGTCATGCAGTGGTCGGTACGCATTCTTAGCTGCCGCGACGAGGCCCGTTAAAGGCTGGCTCCTCGTCGCGGAGTTTGACGTACCCGCTGGCCGTCCCGTGACGAGGACACTGTGGAGCCCCGCAATCCGGGCGTCGCTCTGAAGTTGATCAGTCCACCCGTCGGGCACGTGCCACGAGCCACTGCCCGGTGTGACAGGTGAGACCCACCATGGTGGTGGTCGAGTCCATCGACACGGAAAAGCAGACCGAGGCATGTCGAAAGTTGGGATTATGACCGACGAACAGGAAACGCAACAGGCGCAGCAAGCGCTGCAGGAGGCGATCGACCGTCGCGACAATGGCGGCGAGGCCGGTCGCTGAGTCAGCGGAACCTATACGTCCGGCTAGCGCCCGAACGCG
>NZ_ML142855.1:308958-315570 GCF_004138495.1 Phytoactinopolyspora endophytica | reverse complement strand
CCCGCACCCATTCGATTGGGTGCGGGCCAACATCGCGTTCACGCCACCGTGATCGATGGCCACGAGCCGATGAAACCAGGGCTCACTCGCCGAGGTCGACGGTACGGCCCCACTCGGCGCCGATCGCCTCAACGATGTTGTCCAGAGCAGGCGCTGGGATCGCCTGGTCCACCGTCATCGCAACGAGGGCGTGTCCGCCCTTGGTGTCCCTGCTGACCTGCATACCCGCGATGTTGACATCCGCTTCGCCGAGGACTCGGCCGACAGTGCCCACAACGCCCGGACGATCGACGTAACGGAAGAACGCCATGTGCTCGGCCGGGAACGCTTCGATGTCGAACCCGAGGACCTCGACGATCTTCTCCACGTGCTTCGGGCCGGACAGAGTGCCCGAGACCGAGACCTTGCGACCGTCGGGAAGCGTCCCCCGCACGGTCACCACATTGCGGTAGTCCGGCGACTCCTCGTCCGTCTTGAGCTGCACCTCGACACCGCGGTCCGCGGCGATCACCGGCGCGTTGACGTAGGAGACCTGGTCTTCCACCACGTCCATGAACACGCCCTTCAGCGCCGCCAGCTCCAGGACCTTCACATCCTGAGCAGCGATCTCACCACGGACGATGACGTCGAGCTGGCTCGCCACACCGCCGGCCAGCCCGGTGAAGATCCGGCCGAGCTTCTCGGCCAGCGGGATGCCCGGGCGCACCTCCTCGGCGATGGCGCCGCCCTTGACGTTGACCGCGTCCGGCACCAGCTCACCGGCGAGCGCCAAGCGCACCGACTTCGCGACCGAAACTCCCGCCTTCTCCTGCGCCTCTTCGGTGGAGGCACCCAGATGCGGCGTGACGACGACCGACTCGAAGTCGAACAGCGGCGACTCCGTGCAAGGCTCGGAGGCGAACACGTCGATTCCCGCTCCCGCCACACGCCCTTCCTTGAGTGCGACCGCCAGCGCGTGCTCGTCGACGATCCCGCCCCGTGCGGCGTTGATGACCCGGACGGACGGCTTGACCTTGTGCAGCGCCTCGTCGCCGATCAGCCCAGCGGTCTCAGGAGTCTTGGGCAGGTGGACGGTAATGAAATCGCTGTTGGCGAGCAACTCGTCCAGCGAGACCATCTCCACGCCCATCTGGGCACCACGAGCTGCAGACACGTAGGGGTCATAAGCGATCAGCCGCGTGCCGAACGCGGCCAGGCGATTGGCGACGAGAGCACCGATGCGCCCCAGGCCCACGATGCCGACCGTCTTCTCCAGCAGCTCGACGCCGGAATACTTGCTGCGCTTCCACTCTCCACCCTTGAGCGCCTGGTTCGCCGGCGCGATGTTGCGCGACGTGGCGAGCAGCAAGCCGACCGCCAACTCAGCGGCGCTGGTGATGTTGGAGGTAGGTGCGTTGACGACCATGACGCCGGCCTGGGTGGCCGCCTTCACGTCGACGTTGTCCAGGCCCACACCGGCGCGGGCGATGACCTTGAGGTTCTTCGCGGCTTCGATGGCTTCGGCGTCCACCTTCGTCGCGCTACGGACGAGAATCGCGTCGACATCGGCGATGGCCGGCAGCAACTCGGCCCGGTCAGCACCGTTGGCGCGGCGAATCTCGAAATCCGGGCCAAGCGCTTCGACAGTGGCTGGCGAGAGTTCTTCGGCGATCAGTACGACGGGCTTGCTCACGTGGTTTACACCCTCTTCTAGTGTCGTGCGAGCTCTACGTGATCATCTGGGCGAGCGCGACACTGGGCCCGATGGCTGACGATTGTAACGTCTATGTGTCCTACTCGGAAGCGGCGACCACAATACGCGACCATCGACGCCGCCCTTGCGAGGCTCCCGGGCTCACGGTGTGGGCCATGACTCGCCACGGTACGAAGCGTCCCAGAACATCCACTCGAACCTCGAAGCCTGTGCATACGCCTCGTGCATCTGGTCGAGCTCCGGTCCGTCGTCGGGCGCTTGCTGGTCGACGAGCTCTTCCGCCCGTCTGGTGTCCTCGGCGAACGCCGGGTCGCCATAAGCGGAGAGCCATGCCGCGTACGGGTGGCCGGGATTCTCGACGAGCACATCGGCCAGATGCCGGCCCACCTCCGCGTAGATACGGAAGCAGGGCAGCAGCCCGGCCAGTGCTACCGGCGCCGGCTTCACCGATGCGTCCGCCAGCAATGTGTGGACATAGGCCAGGCAGGTCGGCGTGGGCTCGGACTTCAGCTTATCGACATCGACGCCGGCCTCGCTCAGCAGCGACGCGTGCAGCATCCGCTCCGCATCCACGGCCCCGGCGGCGAACCTGGCGATCGACGCCGCACCCTCGGGCTCGGGCCACCGCGCGGCCGTCGTCGCCAGGGCACGCGAGTACCGCGCCAGGTAGTGGGCATCGTCGACGATGTAACGCAGGAACACCTCACGATCCAGCGTGCCGTCGCCGAGTCCACGGACGAAGGGATGCTCGAGAATCGCGTCGTACCACGGTTTCGCCCGCTCCCAAGCGTCAGCGGAGAATCCCATTCCTCACCACTCCTTCTCGGTGTTGCCGTGTTCTCTTCCTCGTGGTTCTCTTCTCGCGATCGCCGACGGTCTGTTGCCGTGCGTGTGATCGCCGCTCTCCCCGACGACGAGGCCCAGTCCCACAGCGACGAGGCTGCGAGGTCGACCTCTCAGTCCCAAAGCGCATGGAAGTGATGGACCGGTCCGTACCCGCTGCCGACGCTCAAGGTGTCGGCAGCGCGCAGCGCATCGGTCAGGTAGCGCTTCGCATCCGTCACCGCGTCGAGCAGCGGCTTGCCCTGTGCGAGACCGACGGCGATCGCCGACGAGAACGTGCATCCGGTGCCGTGCGTGTTCTTCGTGGCGACCCGCGGTGCTCGCAACTCGTGCACGCCATCGACGTCCACCAGCACATCCACCGCATCTGGGCCGCTGCCGTGCCCGCCCTTCACCACCGCCGCCGCGGTACCCCGTTCCCGCAGCAGCTCACCGGCCTCTGCCATCCGTTCCTCGCTGACCTCCGCCCAGCCCAGCAGCGTCGCCGTCTCCGGTAGGTTCGGAGTGATCACGGTGGCGAGCGGAAGCAGCCGCTCGCGGATCGCCGTGACGGTCTCGTCGGAGACCAGGCGGTCCCCCGACGTCGCCACCATGACCGGATCGACGACGAGGTTGCGCACTGAGTATCGGGTCACCGCATCGGCGACAGCTTCTACGACGTCGGGGTCGCCGAGCATCCCGGTCTTCACCGCCCGCACATCGAGGTCTTCGAAAAGGGCGGCGAGCTGCTGCGTGACGAACTCTCCCGAGACCGGCATGACGCCGCTCACGCCACGGGTGTTCTGCGCTGTCAGTGCCGTCAGGGCGGCCGTGCCGTAGGCGCCGAGCGCGGAGAAGGTCTTCAGGTCAGCCTGGATACCGGCCCCGCCGGACGGGTCAGAGCCAGCCACGGATAGAACCGTCGGCACCATGTTGTCGTCACTCCTCATAGTCTTCTCGACACTCGTCAGCGCGAGCCCGCAAGGCATCGTCGACCGCCGCCCGCAGTTCCGCCGCAGCGGCTTCCGGATCGCCGACGCTGAACACCCCGGAGACGACGGCGACACCGTCGGCGCCGGCTGCAATCACATCCGCTGCCCGTTCCGGCGTGTTGATCCCGCCGATGCCCACCAGTGGCAGGTGGGTCCGCCGGCGCAGCGCCGCGACCCCGGGCGGACCCAGTGCCGCCGCCGTGTCCGACTTGGTGGGTGTCCGCCATACCGGGCTCGCCGCCACATACGAACACGCCGCACTTTCGCCGGCGGCCCGCTCTGCTTCGCCGGCAGCGAGCTGCTCGAGTCTCTCCACCGACCAGCCGACGACCGCGTCCGCACCCAGCGCGCGGCGTACCGTCGTCGGCGGCGTATCGCTGACGCCCACGTGAACGCCGACCCCCGCTTGCCGCGCCACCTCGACGCGGTCGTTGACCACCAGCGGGACACCCAGGGGCCGCAATGCGTCGCGCAGCTCGAGCGCCTGCTTCAGCAGCTCGTCGTCGGTTGCCTGCTTGTCCCGGAGCTGGACGAGCGTAGCGCCCCCTTTGACGGCTGCCACGCAGGTCTCGACCAGCCGGTCCGCCGGCACGAGCGACGGATCAGTGACCACGTAGAGCCGGACATCGAGGGCGCCTCGTCCCCGCAGCCCTTCGTCTCCGCTCGGCGAGGGCTCACCTCCAGCCCGCTGGCCTCCCACGATCATGAGATCCGCGCTCCCGCGACCACTCTGGCCTCGTCCAGGGCGTACAACTCGTCGAGCATCCGCCACCGCAAGGTGCCGGGACCCGGCGCGTCCGCCGCGGCTCGCTGCCCTGCCAACCCGAAGACCGCGAGCGCCGCCGAGGTGGCGACCAGTGGATCATCGACGACGGCCGCGAACGCCGCGACGACCGAGCTCGCCGCACAGCCCATCGCCGTGACCTTGGCCATCATCGGATCGCCGCCCGCGATGTGCGCCGAGCGCGCCCCATCGGTCACGATGTCGACCTCGCCGGTCACTGCGACCACACCGCCGGTCTGCCTGGCCAGGTCGGCGGCCGCCTCAACGGCGTCCGACGACGTGTCCGTCGTGTCCACACCTTTGCCACGACCGGCCGCGCCGGCGAGCGCGAGGATCTCACTGGCGTTGCCTCGCACGATGGTAGGGGCCAAGGTGAGCAGCTCGGCGGCCACCTTGGTCCGGTACGACGTCGCCCCGACCGCCACCGGGTCGAGCACCCACGGCAACCCGCGCTCACCGGCGACCCGCGCCACGTCGAGCATCGACTCCACCCACGACGGGGACAGGGTCCCGATGTTCACGACGACGGCACCCGCGATCCGCGCAAACTCCGCGGCCTCCTCCCGAGCGTGCACCATGGCCGGCGACGCGCCCGCAGCGAGCAGCACGTTGGCCGAGAGGTCCATGGCCACATAGTTGGTGATGTTCTGCACCAGAGGGCCCTGTTGTCGCATCGCCTCGAACGCCGCCCACACCCCGGCCGGCGTCACCGCCTGGGTCAGAACAGACGCGCCTGGCTGCGGCGCGTTCCAAGCCGACGACGCCATCGACTCGGCATCCAGCGCAGCGGAGTCGCCGGACTGTGGTGTCGCGGCCATCATGCTCCTCCCCAGCCGGGAGGGAACGAGGCGGCGGCGGAAAGATGCTGGCCATCCGCACAACCGTTTCGGCTCCCTGCGCCGGCATAACCCGGATCAGGTTCGGCGGGTGTGTTCTCAGCCCCTTCGGGCACCCCGGCCGATCGGTACAAACCCCAACCTACCTCGCACTCGGGTCGCCGCACACCTCGCCCTCGAATCTTGCGTCCTGCAAGGTGAGCGATCCGAGCCACAGCCTGCAGGACGTAGCTACGGGGTTAACCGGCCAGCTACGTCCAGCGCGATCCGGCTGTGCAAGACATTTACGACAAGCCGGCGACCTGCCTGAATGTGACGGCAAAGTGCGCGGACTCAGGTCGCAGCACGTGCTGCGGCAGCACGCCCGGCCCGCAGGAGCCCGACCCGATGCCGTGCTGGACCAGGTCGAGGTTGACGTAGACGCGATCACGCGCCGCCAGCTCGTGCGGATGCTTGGCCGCATCGAGATCGTGACTCGTCCAACGCCGGACGGTCAGCCCGAACATGGGTGAGCCTTCGATGCGCAGCGCCGCCGGTGCGGACGGGAGATCCTGCGCGGTCAGCTCGGCCCAGCGGACGTCGATGCGGTGGCCGTTCTCCTGTGGGTACACATACGGCGTCTGCATCTCGTCGACCGTCGACGTGTAGCGCCCGACCCGCACGGCCTGCCGGGTGTCCGGATACGCCTCTCCGGGGCCGCCGCCGAACCAGGTGGCCTGGCCGAATTGCGAGGGAAGAGCCAGCCGCACCCCCAGCCGCGGCAGTGGAATGTCCGGCCAGGTTCCATCCGGCTCGACGTCCACATCCAGGCGTAGCGCGCCGTCGTCGACGGCCGTCCAGCGATATGTCGTCAGCAGGCCGAACGGAACCGCGGCCGGGGCCACCCTGGTGCGCACAGTGAGCGCCGTGAGGGCGGTAAGGGTGGTGAGCGTGGTGTCGTCCTCGCCGGGTACCTGGCTGTTTCCGACGACGCTGTTCCCGACGACGCTGTTCTCGCCGACGCTGTTCCCGACGGTGTTGTTCCCGACGACGACCGCGTCGGTGCGGTGGCGCATCCGGTCGAGGCCGTAGCGGCGCCACTCCTTCGCGGGGGTGTGCGGCTGACCGTCGTCGTTGTCGGTCGGTGCACGCCACACGTCCAGCAGCGGCCCGTCGACGTCGATCCCGCCCAGGCGGACAAGACGCCCCGTGTGCGGATCGAACTCACCGGCACCGACTCGGACGACGGAGTCATCTACCCGGCCGCCGATCGGCACGGACGCGCCAGGATCCACAGCGTCCCGCATGCCGCCCACGCCGTCCGGGTCCGGGGACGCGGTCACCGCCTGCCCGGCGCGTGCGTCATCGGCGCTCCAGCGTGGGTTGGCCGGCCCCTGGCCCCAAGCGATCTCATGCCCGGCCGGCGCCCACGGCGCGTCGTCGGCGAGCACCGCACGCACGGTCAGCCAGCTTTCGCCGGTCGTCGCCGGCGCGGCGACCACGACA
>NZ_ML142855.1:302770-308934 GCF_004138495.1 Phytoactinopolyspora endophytica | reverse complement strand
GCCGAACCGCCCGCGTCCAGGATCGGCACGTCGAGGCCACCCGACGCGACCTCGATACCGTCCTCTTCCAGGATCCACGAGAACGCGAACGCCGACGTGTCCTCGAAGTCCTGCAGGTTCCGCACCTGCACCCGAACGCCGTTCCCGGCCGCGCCGGGAGTCTCGATCTCGATTCGCAGCGGCTCGATGACCTTCTTGAACTCGATCAGGCCGGGCGACGGCGTGCGATCCGGGAAGACGAGCCCGTCCGCGATGAAGTTGCCATCGTGCAGTTCCTCGCCGAAATCGCCGCCGTAGCCGAAGAACTCCTGGCCGGACTGGTCATGGGTACGGATCCCATGGTCGATCCACTCCCAGACGAACCCGCCCTGGCACCGCTCGTACTTCTCGAACAGCTCCTGGTACTCGGCGAGGCCTCCGGGTCCGTTGCCCATGGCGTGTGCGTACTCGCACAGGATGAACGGCTTGGCGCGACGTGCGTCATCCAGCGCGTCGTCGTCGAGTGGCTTCTCCTCCCGCCGGCCGATCTCGTCGACCTCGGCGTGACTCGTATACATCCGGCTGTAGACATCCGAGCAGGCGGCAGTGAAGTCGCGTTCGTAGTGCACCGGACGGGAGGGGTCCTGCTCCTTCGCCCACGCGTACATCGCCATCAGGTTCTCGCCCGCGTGCGATTCGTTGCCCAGTGACCACATGACAATGCTCGGGTGGTTCTTGTCACGCTCGACCATGCGGCGCATCCGGTCCAGATAGGCGTCGCGCCAGCGGGCGTCGTCGGAGGGGTTGTCCTGCCATCCGTCGAAGCAGAAGCCGTGGGTCTCGATGTCGCACTCGTCGATCACGTACAGGCCGTACTCGTCGCACAGGTCGAGGAAGCGCGGGTGCGGCGGATAGTGGCTGGTGCGCACCGCATTGATGTTGTGCCGCTTCATCAGCAGGACGTCGTCGAGCATGTCCTGCTCGGTGAGCGCGCGGCCGCGGTCGGGGTGGAACTCGTGCCGGTTGACCCCGCGGAACAGCACCCGGTGCCCGTTGACCTTGAGCACGCCGTCCTCGATGACGACGCGGCGGAACCCTATGCGCAGGCGGATCCGCTCGGCGGGTGTGACCAGCTCGGCGTCGTACAGCCGCGGCGACTCCGCGGTCCACGGCTCGACACCGTCGACGACGACCTCCTCACCGGCCGGAGCATCGATACCGAGCTCAGGTACGACGACGCGGGCACCCTCCACCGGCGTCGTGTGCACCGGGACCGTGCGTCCTGAGGTCAGGGGGCCTGCGGAGTGGGGATCAACGGAATGGGGGTCAACGGCCGTACCGTCCACGACGTCATCGACATGGTCCAGTACACCGGCGACGGCCTCGACGCGCAGCCGCCCCTCACCCGAGACGTGGTCGAAGTCGGCGTGAACGCTAACATCCTCGACCGCGCCGACAGGACGGGCGCTCAGGGTGACGTCACGGAAGATCCCGGACAGCCACCACATGTCCTGGTCCTCCAGGTAGCTCGCGGCGGACCACTGATGCACCCGCACCGCCAGCACGTTCTCCCCGCCGACGCGCAGCGTCGACGTGACGTCGAACTCCGTCGGCAACCGGCTACCCGTCGAAAATCCGAGCTCGACGCCGTTCAGCCACGCGGTGAAGAACGAATCGACGCCGTCGAAGCGGAGCACGAACCGGCGCGCTCCCGCACTCGTCGCCGAGGCTCCGTCATCCGCCTCCCACGTGTCCGGGGTGGTGAAGACGTAGCGGTACTCACCGGTCGGGTTCTCCTCCGGGGGCGTCGGCGGGTCGATCGGGAACGGGTAGACGACGTTCGTGTACGCCGGGGCACCGTATCCGTGCAGCTGCCAATGCGAGGGCACGGGCAGGTTCTTCCACGCCGAGTCGTCGAAACCGGGTTCCCAGAATCCAGCGGTCCCCCGTGCCACCGTGGGCACCAGGTGGAACCGCCACTCCCCGTTCAACGAGAGCGACGGTGCGTCCGACACGTACACCGAGCGTGGCGGCAAGACACCCGAACTCGGGATGAAGTCTGCATAGTGCGGCAAGAAGCTGTCCTCTCGTCCTCAGGGCCGGGCCGGGGCGGCGCCGTTTTCACATACGCTAGCGTCATGCCACCGCTCCTGGCATCTGGGCGCGACGCCGACGTCTACGCCATCGCTCCCGGACGCGTGCTGCGACGCTACCGCGATGGTTCGAGCGCCGCTCCCGAGGCCGCGTTCATGGAGCATGCCCGGGAGCATGGACTCGCCGTCCCTGAGGTCTTTCGAGTGGACGGAGCCGATCTCGAGATGGAGCGGCTCGATGGTTCCACCATGTTGAGAGGCCTGCTCAACGGCGACATCTCCATCAACGACGCCGCCGCGATCCTTGCCGGTCTCCATAACAGGTTGCACGCGCTTCCACCGCTGGCCGAGGGCTGTATCCTCCACCTTGATCTTCATCCAGAGAACGTGATCCTGGCGGCGCACGGTCCCGTTCTCATCGACTGGCGCAACGCGACGCATGGGCCTGCGGATCTGGACGTCGCGCTTACCGCCCTTATCCTCGCGCAGGCGGCAACCGGCACGATCGATCCCGCCAACGTCGGGACCAGCGTCCTCAATACCGATGCGACCAGCACCAGCACACCGGCTGCCGTCACCCGGCTGATGGTGGCCTTTCTCGCCTCGGCCCGGGGCGATCCTGGCCGCATGCTCGACAAGGCTGTCGCGTACCGGGGGCGGGATCCGAACCTCAGCAGCAAGGAACGCGATGGCCTCTCCACCGCGGCATCGTTCGTCAGAGCTCACCTTCCGCCACGACACATACATCGAGCCGAGACCGGCAGTTGCCCGGAAGGTTCTCAGCCCAGCGTGGAGGCGTGATCCGGCACGTACGCCTGCATGTCCCGGGGCGGACGCTCATAGCCCTCGGCGGCTGGACGCGGAGGCAGCTCGATCGAGGACTGCGCCACCTCCGTGTACGGAAGGGTGGACAGCAGGTGCGCGATCATGTTGATGCGTGCGCTGCGCTTGTCGTCGCTCTCGACGACGTTCCACGGCGCCTCCGGGATGTCCGTGTGCATCATCATGTCGTCCTTCGCCCGTGAGTAGTCTTCCCAGCGGTTGATCGATTCCACGTCCATCGGCGACAGCTTCCACCGGCGCATCGGGTCCTCGAGACGGGACCGGAAACGGCGTTCCTGCTCCTCGTCGCTCACCGAGAACCAGTACTTACGCAGCAGGATCCCGTCGTCGACCAGCAGCCGCTCGAAGATCGGGCATTCGCGGTAGAACCGGATGTACTCCTCCCGCGTGCAGAAGTTCATGACTCGCTCCACGCCGGCGCGGTTGTACCAGCTCCGGTCGAACAGCACGATCTCTCCGGCGGCCGGCAGGTGCTCGACATATCGCTGGAAGTACCACTTAGTGCGCTCGCGATCCGACGGCGCAGGCAGAGCGACCACCCGTGCGATCCGCGGGTTGAGATACTCCCTGACCCGCTTGATGACGCCGCCCTTGCCGGCCGCGTCGCGCCCCTCGAAGACGACGACGACGCGGGCACCTTCGACGCGGACCCACTCCTGGAGCTTCACCAGCTCGCCCTGGAGGCGGACCAGCTCCTTCTCATAGACCTTCTTCTTCATCCGCCGGGGCTTCGGCGCCACCCCGACAGCACCGTTGCCGCCTGTGCTCACGTCACGCGCGTCCCCATCGCGCCCGCTCACGCCGCCTGTGCTCGCGTCGCCGTCCTTCTTCGACACGGCCGTACCTCCCATGCGCTCTGCGCGGACCAACGCCGCAGCCACCCAGTCTGTCAGCCAGCCGGTCGCACCGTCCGATCTGGCTACGGGTTCACATGTCTCCAGGCACCGCCGACGATCGATCACTACCGCCGCACGGCCATGGCACATGCGTGACAAACCGCTCACGCTTGTGCCTCCTCGACCGCGGGCGCGGTGAACTGGCTGTTGTAGAGGTCGAAGTAGTGGCCCTGGGCGGCCAGAAGCTCGGTGTGGGTGCCACTTTCGACGATGCGTCCGTCCTGCATGACCAGGATGATGTCCGCGTCGCGGATGGTGGACAGCCGATGCGCGATGACGAAACTGGTCCGGTTGGTCCGCAACGCCGCCATCGCCTGCTGCACCAACAACTCGGTGCGGGTGTCCACCGAGCTGGTCGCCTCGTCCAGGATCAAGATCTCGCGGTCGGCGAGGAACGCTCGTGCGATCGTGATCAGCTGCTTCTCCCCCGCGCTGACGTTGTCGCCCTCCTCGTCGATGACGGTGTCATAGCCGTCCGGCAGCGAGTGCACGAACCGGTCCACATATGCGGTCGTCGCCGCGGCGCGGATCCGCTCCTCCGACGCGTCCGGATCACCGTAGGCGATGTTCTCCCGGATCGTGCCGCCGAACAGCCACGAATCCTGCAACACCATCCCGATCCGCGAGCGAAGATCCGCACGGGTCAACGCGGTGATATCCACCCCGTCCAACGTGATCCGCCCGGCCTGTAACTCATAGAACCGCATGACCAGGTTCACCAACGTCGTCTTGCCCGCACCCGTCGGGCCCACGATCGCGACCGTCGTGCCCGGTTCGGCCACCAATGACAGATCCTCGATCAACGGCTCCTCCGGGTCATAGCTGAACGAGACGTTCTCGAACGCCACCCGTCCACGCGACTGGGTGATCGCCTCCGGTTCCTCGACATCGGACTCTTGTTCAGGCTCGTCGAGCAGCTCGAAGACCCGCTCAGCCGAGGCCACCCCGGACTGCAACAGGTTCGCCATCGCCGCCAGCTGGCTCAACGGCTGGGTGAACTGCTGCGAATACTGGATGAAGGCCTGTACCTCGCCCAGGCTCATCGAGCCGGAGGCGACCCGCAGTCCACCGACGACGGCGATCGCCACATAGTTCAGGCTGCCGATGAACATCATCACCGGGCGGATGATGCCGGAGATGAACTGGGCCTTGAAGCCGGCCCCGAACAGTTCCTCGTTCTTCTCGTTGAACGCCTGCTCCACCTCGTCCTGGCGGCCGAACACCTTGACCAGCGCGTGCCCGGTGTAGGCCTCCTCCACCTGGGCATTGAGCCCGCCGGTGTGTCCCCACTGGGCAATGAACTGCTTCTGTGACCGCTTGGCGATCACCGTCGTCACCACGATCGACAACGGCACGGTCACCAAGGCGATGATCGCCAGCAGCGGCGAGATCACCACCATCATCACCAGCACGCCGACGATGCTGAGCACGGAGGTCAGCATCTGGCTCATGGTCTGCGTCATGGTCTGCGAGATGTTGTCGATGTCGTTGGTGACCCGGCTGAGCACGTCACCGCGCGGGCTTGCGTCGAAATGCCGCAGAGGCAATCGGTTCAGCTTCGCCTCCACATCCGCCCGCAGCCGGTACATGGTGCGCTGCACGATCTCGTTCAGCAGATACGCCTGGAGCCAAGCGAACAGCGACGCCCCGAGGTAGAGCGCGAGGACGCCCAGCAGCACCCACTTCAGCGCGTCGAAGTCGATCCCAGCGCCCGGTGTCACATCCATGCCGGTGAGCATGTCCGCAACCGTGCCTTCGCCCTGCGCGCGCAGCCCGTCGATCGCTTCCTGCTGGGTCTGGCCGTCTTCGAGGTTCCTGCCGACGACGCCGGAGAAGATCAGATCCGTCCCGTGCCCGAGCAGCCGGGGGCCGGTCACGTTCAACGCCACGCTGACCACGCCCAGTGCGAGCACGAGGAACACGCCACGCCGCTCCGGCCGCAGCCGCTTCAGCAACCGGTTGGCCGACGGGCCGAAGCTCATCGGTTTCTGCGGCGGCGCGCCCATGCCACCGAATCCGCCCGGGCCACCCGGTCCGCGTCCGGCGGCCGATCCACCTGTCGACGCTGCCCCGCCGGCCGGCGTGCCCGCGGTGTCGGTTTTCGTCGTGCTCACGCGGCCTCCTCTGCGGTGAGCTGGGATTCAACGATCTCGGTGTACGTGGGACAGCTGTTCAGCAACTCCTCATGCCGGCCGTGCCCCACCACCGCTCCGTCCTCCAGCACCACGATCTGATCAGCGCCGGCGATCGTGGACACCCGCTGCGCCACGATCAGCACCACTGCCTGTGCGGTGTACGGCAGCAATGCCGCCCGCAACCGCGCATCAGTGCTCACGTCCAACGCCGAGAACGA
>NZ_ML142855.1:295625-302739 GCF_004138495.1 Phytoactinopolyspora endophytica | reverse complement strand
GAACAGGTACACATCCGGCTGCCGCACCAGCGCCCGCGCGATCGCCAACCGCTGCCGCTGCCCACCGGAGACGTTCGTCCCGCCCTGCGCGATCGGCGCGTCCAGCCCTTCCGGCATCGCCTCCACGAAGTCGAGCGCCTGCGCCACTTCCAAAGCCCGCCACAGCTCCTCATCCGTGGCGTCCGGCTTGCCGTAGCGCAGATTGCTCGCCACCGTTCCGGAGAACAGATACGCCTTCTGTGGCACCAATCCGATGCGTTCGCGCAACACCGTGGGATCGACATCGCGCACATCCACCCCACCCACACGCACGGTTCCCGACGTCGCGTCGATCAACCGCGGCACCAGACTGACCAGCGTGGACTTGCCCGCGCCCGTGCTGCCCACCACCGCGATCGTCTCGCCGGGCTCGGCCAGCAAGCGCACGCCCCGCAGCACCGGCTCTTCTGCCCCAGGAAACGAGAAACTCGCCTCGTCCAGCTCCAACGTGATCCGTTCCGCAAGCTCCGTCACCGGCTCCGCGGCGGACACCACCGACGACTCGGTGGCCAGCACCTCGCTGATCCGCTCCGCGGACACCGCCGCGCGCGGAACCATGATGACCATGAACATCGCCATCATCACCGACATCAGGATCTGCATCAGATAGGTCAGGAACGCGGTCAGCGCGCCCACCTGCATCTCCCCGCTGTCCACCCGCAGCCCGCCGAACCACAACACAGCCACGCTCGACGCGTTCAGCACGAGCATCACGAACGGAAACATCAGCGCCATCAGCCGGCCCGCGCGCAGCGCCGTGTCCGTCAGTGCCCGGTTGGCTCCGGCGAACCGGTCGACCTCGTACGGCTCACGCACGAACGCCCGCACCACCCGGATGCCGGTGATCTGCTCTCGCAGTACGCGGTTCACCGAGTCCACGCGCTCCTGCATCGCCCGGAACTGCGGCACCATGCGCCGCGCGATCAACAGCACGCCGACCAGCAGCACCGGAACGCTCACCGCCATCAGCCAGGACAGTTCCACGTCCTGCCGTAGAGCCATGATCACGCCGCCGACGCCCATGATCGGTGCCATCACCACCATGGTCGTGGTCATCATCACCAGCATCTGCACCTGCTGGACATCATTCGTGCTGCGGGTGATCAACGACGGCGCGCCGAACTGCCCGACCTCTCGGGCGGAGAACATGCCCACCCGGTGGAACACCGCACGACGAACGTCCCGGCCGAGCGCCATGGACGCCCGCGCTCCGTAATAGACCGCGAGGATGACCGTCACGACCTGCACCAACGTGACCAGCAACATCCACCCGCCGGTGGAGACGATGTAGTCCGTATCGCCTACCGCGATCCCGTGATCGATGATGTCGGCGTTCAGGCTCGGCAGGTACAGCGCGGCCAACGTGCCGAGCAGCTGCAGTACCACCACAGCCGCGAGCCAGGTTCGATACGGACGCACGTACGTCCGCAACAGACGGATGAGCATGAAAGAGACTCCAGTGGATGTTGTGCCGTTGACGTGCCATGCCTAGACGGACGGTGACGGTGCTGACCGGCACCGCCACGGGTCACGGCCACGGGTCATGGCGACGGGTCGTCACTCGCAGGTCTGTCGTCGCGGATTCTGATCCCGTTGAGCAACAGGTCGACGACCTCGGCCGGTGTCATCAGCGGTCCGTCGGACAGCCGTGGATGGGAGCCACCGAAGGCGACGATCCGCAGCAGGCGTGCGGCATGGGCCGGATCCACGCGCAGCTTGTCACGGTCCGGCTCGAAGAGCTTGACGAGCAGCTCGTGCAGATGCTCGTGCTGCTTCTCCATCTCCTCTCGATCCGCCGGCGGGAAGTTCGCGCGTCCGACAACCGAGGCCAGCTCGATCATGCGGGCCATCCGTTGCTGCAACAGTTCCGCGGCCCATTGCAGCCGTTCGTCCAATGGCGACGAGAGGTCGATGACCAGCAGGCGCTGCTCCATGTCGCCGGGATGGAGCGCTGCCTGGACCGCTTGCTTGAGCAGGTCCTCCTTGGTGTCAAAGACGCGAAAGATGGTGCCCTCGGCGATGTCCGCCGCCTCCGCGATCTGGTGCGTACTGACGTCGAATCCATACGTGCGAACGAGCGGGACCGTGGCGGCGATGATGGCCGCCCGCCGATCCTCAGGCGACATCCGCGCCGCCCGAGTACGCCGCGCTCCCGTTCCGTCCTGCGGTTCGGTCATCATGAGCGCCAGTGTAAATGAGTGAGAACTCACTCACAAGGAGAACCGGTCTCCACACCCCAGTCGGGCGCCAGACCTCCCGCCCATGATCATCGAGGATCCAGCGCGTCATGCCCGTTGCTTAACTGTGACATTTAACCCCTGACCTGCACCGATGTCCGCCGATGAGACCCTAAGCGAGCCGTCGTCAGCGGCCTTGTGTGGTCGTTTTGGGCCGTCCAGGGGCATTAAGCGAGTCTAGCGTTTGTGCTGGTCGGCGTCATGATCAAACCGGTGACGGTCCCCGTTTCGATCACGACTGGTCGTCGTCGGCCTGGTCACTTTTGACCTGGTCGCCCTCGACCTGGGCGCGCAGTAGTTCCAGGCCCATGAACACGACGGCGTTGACGCCGCGGCGGGTCTCGTGGGCGTACGCCTCGGCCCAGTGAAACAGATCAACGTCGCGATCACCCACATACAGGTTCTTGTTCATCCCCATACGGTTCATAGTGGTACACCCCTGGATCGGCACTGATTAGCGCAGTAGGGTGTGGACCAAACAGGCGGACCCCCGCCGGAAGGTAAGTCCGACGAGGGTCCTAGGAACCCACCTAACGGAGAGGTGAATCCCATGGTCGCCAGCGTAGCGACATCCACCCCCACCGCCGACAACGTGTGGCCGACGTCATGCCCGATCTGGTGCGATCGAGCGCATCATCCCGAGTGGCGGGTCCACAGCGTCGAAGTCTCGACGATCATGAAGGACGCCACGACCGGCTGTGAGATCGCCGTCAAGCAGTACGGCACCAAGGACCCGGTCGTCGAGATCGTGCTCCTGTCCGGTAGTGACGAGACGGTCATGCAGTTCGCCCCGGGCACCGTGGAGAATCTGGTCGTCTGCCTGGCCGCCTTTGGTCAGGACGGATCGATCGCGCACGCGATCAGCAAGGCCGTCAACATCCTCGACTGCGGCGATGCCTGATGCTGCCGCATCAGCGCCGACGTGCCCTCGTCTACTGGTGGGTCACGTTGGCCGCTATCGCTGCCGTCGTCGTCCTGGGGACGGTGACGGCAAGATGAATCTTCGTTTCGACGGCGTCGTCCACGGGTCCTATCACTCGACAGTCGTCCCATGGTGCGGATCTTCGACCATCCCGGCCCTGGAGATCGAGTGGACCGACGACGAGATCGACTGTGCCGACTGTCTAGCTATTGAAGGGGACATGAAATGACCCGCAACACACTTATCGCCGTTGGCGCCGCCGTCGTCGCCCTGATCGCCGTGGTTGTCGCGATCGAGGGGACCTCGGCAGGCATGACGACGATCGGGCCGGACGTGGCCGCGTGGGTTGCGGAGCTGTTCCGATGACCCCATAGACGTCCTCGCGCCGGGACGCACCCACCCACCCTCCGGCGCTTGAGGACACAAAGGCGCCCCGGTCTTCTAATCCCCTCGAAGATCGGGGCGCCGCCTTTTGTCGAAGGCCCCGCACCGGAAAGGAATGAAACGGTGCGGGGCCTTCGTCGTGTGGCGCAGGTGCCGACTAGGCCCATGGAAGAGGCCATCATGACCGGCCCTTGCGGGTTGCCTGACCCATTCAGAGATCGACCCGTTGACGCCACGTATGACCCCTGTCAGCCGCCGCGTACCACATTCGCCTCGGCGGGGGTTGTGGGCTGACACCGACAGGGGGGCTTTGTTGTGGGCGCCAGGATCGCCGTTCGTCCGTCTATGGCGAACCTGACGCCGCACAGGCTACGTCGAGGCGACGTGAACGAACCCATCGGGTTCATCGATCGCCAACGCGACCGCTTCCTCCAGCAGGAGCGTGATCTCATTGGTCGTGACCCTGGATAGCGAATCCACCAGGAATGTCGGCGAAATGCCGACCACGAGATGCGACGCCATATTCCACGCGCCGACGATGGCTTCGCCTTCATCGACGTGGTTGGTGATGTAGACCGACATGCCATGAATGGTCGGCAGGAATTCCGCGAACGGCGGGCTGGCCGTACCACCGGAACCCACATCGGCACCGAGCAATGTCGGGGCGTCCGATGGGTTGATGGCGACCAGGTTGGGATTCGAGGCAACATCAGAGTCAGCCACCATGGCCGCCGCCTCAAGGACGGCGTCGGCGCTGACGGACTGATTGAGAAGCTGAATGTCGTCATTGGCGAGAACCGTGTCGACCAGCAGTTCGTCTTCCCGACGCGCCACCTTCGCGGCCAGGACACTACGCAGCTTGCCCTCGAAATTCCGCATCGTCAGAAGGTTCTGACGGGTCGTCCGGGTCCAAATCGCGATCACCGATGGCGTCGCCGAATCCGCGCTGACGTTGTCGTACTCCTGCTTGGTCGCCGTCTCCGAGCCCGGAATATCGGCATCACCCGATCCGAATACCGGGAATTCGACGGAGGTGACGCCAGCGACATTCTCACGCCCCAGTCCGGCCGCTACCGCGATCCGTCGTTCCCGACGAGGCCGGGTCGGCAGTTCCGTAGCCAGATTGTCGGCACCGCTCTCGGATGTGGTGACCGTCGCCCGCGATTCCAGACGGGCATTCGTTCCGACCCGCACGGCGGCGTGTAGACGCTGGAGTTCGTCCCGTGTCGGCATCAGCGACGGCAGGGACTCATCCGAAGAAGAAAAAGGGCTCAATTCCCCGGTGACCAGATTTCCAGGCTGTCCGAAGTCGCCACGGCTTCCCTGTTCGAGGTTGGCCGGATTGCCCGCCAATGCGCGCAGGCGTTCCTTGCGGGTCCGCATTTCGCGGATGGCGTCCTGATGTTCCTCGATCTCGGTGTTGAGGTCGTTCCACCGATCGCGGGCGTGTTCGTCGAACTTCTGACCGTCGTATTCGGCGGCGATGTTCTGGATCTCGGCCCGACATTCGGCGATCCGTTCCTCACGCTCTTCGATCGACGTTGGCGTGTACGTGCTCATGATGAATCTCCGTGATCACACGATGGATATGCCGTGGAATCGCGGGGCACTACCGGCCACAACCGCGATACGGCGGGATCACGGAAACCGTCACCCATCATTGGCGTGGCCGGGCGATCAAACCGGCGCGACTTACCGTGCGCCTTCACGTTAACTCCCCAGGATCATCGGGCACAACCACGTCCGGCATCAGCAGGTGCAGTTCCAGCATGCCTTCGCGTAGACGGAAGGCGATCTGGCCGTCGATGTATTGCTGGAGCCGCTGCGGCCCGTCCGCACGCTCGAACACACGGTCGAATAGTGTCGCGGCGTGCGTGATGAACGTCTCGACGGCCTCAAGGTAAGCCGGGTCTTGCTGGGAGTAATGGTCGAATCCTTGCATGTCATGCTCCTTTGATCCGTAAATCGTCCTGAATTTTGATCTGATCGCCGGAAAAGTTTCGGTCGAGTAAAAATGCCAGGGGCGGGGGTCGTACGGCGCTCTGACCTGCGCCGTAGCGGGGGTACCCCCCGGGGGTGTCGCCCGTGGGGGCATCACGCGGCGTTGTGTGGCTCGTTGAGCGTCGATAGGTGCTGGTCTGGTGGGTGACACCAGACAGGGTGTCTGAGGCCGTCACGGAGGCACACAGCGACGCTCAACGTGCTTGCTGCATTGCTTCTCGACACGAGGCACACAGCTGTCGTCGCTTACGACGGTGGCTGGGGACCACCAGCACCCTGCCGCACCCATCACACTCCACCTCGATCATGCCCGGTTCCGATCGTCGACACGACCGACAGCGTGGGTCGACGACGACGTGGCGGTTGACGGGCACGTCGAGGTACTCGCCACATCCCTCGCAGGGCACCGCCCGGTGAAGTACCGCCCGGTTCACGATCGGTCCCCGTTGCTCGACGGTGACCGGGTCATGTCGATATCCGGGTCTGTCCATGGTTGGCCCCGTGTCGGTCGAGGTGTCCCTGTCGGCGTGGGCCCCGTCGAGAACGAGGTCCCCGTCAACGACGTGGCCCCTTGTGCAGATGTGTCCCCGCTCGTGTCGGACCCCTGTCGTTCGAGGATGTCCCCGACACGACGGACCTCCCCGGCCAGAGCAAGGACGGCGTGGGCAATGGCGGCATCCGCCCCGTATGGCAACTCGAACCACTCGTCATATGAAAGCACCACGTTGGAGACCAGCTTCCGAGATCGGAATTCGGCCATCGCGCGCTTGGCCAGCCGCTCATGGTCTTGAGGCGTGGACTCGAATAGGTCCCGGTCGATCTCGTCCTCCGGTACGCGGGTGACCCCAACGTATCTATTGGTCCGGTTCTCGCGGCGTACCTCTTCACGCCGTTGTTCATGTCGATCAGACATTTATCATTCCTCTCCCCATAGCTTGAATGTCGTTTCCCTGCTCCAACGTTCGTGGTATTTCTCGCCACATTCGAATGTGCCTACGGCTTGGCATTTCGTACAAAAGAACTGCCAACCCTCGTCCGGGATCGTGAAGTCAGGATTCACCTGTTTCACACACGCCCGGATATAGCCGCGACGGTCGCGGACTTTCTTAGGTGCGGATTCGAACCTGTCGCCGATCCATTTCCGTGATTCGGCGGCGGACATCCGCAACGCCATCGACACGAACATGGCCAGTTCCTTCAGCTCGGCCTTGATCGCGTCAACGTCACCTGGAGCCGTCTGCGCGGGATCGTCATCTTGATCATGCGAGGCGCCAGCCTCGCCGTCTTTGTTCTTCACACCGCGAGCGTCGCCGACGTCGGAGCCGCTAGGCGGAGACTCGGCGGCGCGCTCGCGTGTGTGTCTTTGTTCTCGTCGCTGACGCTCCTTGAACTCATTGTGATTGTGGTCGGCTCCCGACTGGTTCTTGTAGTCGGCTCCCGACTGGTTCTTGTAGTCGGCTCCGGACTGGTTCGCGTCGGCAGCCGACTGGTCCCCGCACTTGCTACATAGTCGTATCCCGGCCACAACGCG
>NZ_ML142855.1:295069-295586 GCF_004138495.1 Phytoactinopolyspora endophytica | reverse complement strand
CCCGACCACAACGCGCACACGCGCGCGCGTTGTGGTCGTCTGCCGACCATGTCAGGATGTCCATTCGGTACTCGTTTGTCTTACCGCGCTTGCCATCGTGAGACACAACACCGAGTTCGACTAGCCGCTTGAGCGCCTCCTTGACCGTCGTCACGCCGAGATGGGAACGGGTGGCGATTGTGGGGACGGAAGCGAAACATGATGGTGTCTCGTCGTCGGCGGGTTTCTTGCAAAACGACGCCATCGCCACCAACGTCAATAGGGCGATCGGATCGATATCGGTGCTTTCGGCGTATCTCAGAACGATGCCTGATTGAATAAGCGTCATCTGCTAGGCTTTCTCGTGTCGTCGTACGGGATGACGTTGGAACCCGGCCGTTGTGTGGCGATGCGACGGCCGGGTTCGTCATTTTTTGGACGGGGTGATCGGCCCGAGCAGGTTCACGATGCGTCGGGCGTCTTCCGGCGTCAGCACGGGAGCGGACTCCACGAATTGCCGGATCTTGCCCTCGACATT
>NZ_ML142855.1:294641-294995 GCF_004138495.1 Phytoactinopolyspora endophytica | reverse complement strand
TCTCCAGGCGATGCTTCGCCTCCGCGATCGCGTCGGGGTCGCCGAGCTGATGAGCCCGCATGAGCTTGGCCCGCCAGCGAGCCACGTCCGGATCTACATTTCTCTTCTTCGTCATCGTGACTGCCTCTCGACTTCTCATGTGGTCGGCAGTCACTGCGCAGTGACGGTTTACACGTTATGCAGCACATCACTGCTGGTCAAAAGGCTGTGGATTGCTAGATGTACTTTAATTCAGGTGTCGACCAGACCGCCCCGTTATTGGGGGGTATACAAGATCGCCATCTGCCCAGGTCGTCAAAAATCGTCATCGCGATCACGGTGACTTTTTGGTGGTCCGTACCAGTGAATACGGCC
>NZ_ML142855.1:289703-294617 GCF_004138495.1 Phytoactinopolyspora endophytica | reverse complement strand
CGGCTGCACGGGTCGTCCACAGAAAAACGGCCCTGACACGGGATGTGTTCAGGGCCGTTTCCGGGGTCGGTCAGGCGAGCTGTGCCCACCGTCCACGCAGGCGCTGACCCAGCGTCTCCGCACGGTTGCGGGCTCGTTTACGTCCGATCCGGACCTCGCCGAGATACGCCTCGGACAGCAGCACACGGGCGGCCTCACGCTTGGGTCGGACGTCGGCGTCCTTCCACCACTGGGCCAGGTTGCCGGACGTCACCATGGATCGCAGCGGCGACGGTGTCGACAGTTCGCGCTCGCGCTCCTGGGCTGCCTTGAGCTGCCGGTTCAGACCCTCCTCGGCGGACATCGCGAAGTGCATCGACGTGCGACCCCTGGCCACCGCGTCGCCCAGCTCCCGAAGGTCGTTCTCCAACCGGGTCATCTCGGTGCGGATCTCGCGTAGCGCGGCCTCGTCGCCGCCGGTCGTACGGGTCAGCTCATCGACCACATCCGGGCGTGACAGGTACGCGACCACGACGCGGTCGACGAGGTCGTCTAGCTCCTGCTGGTCGACGCCGGACACACATCCGCGCTCCCGGCACCGGTAGTAGGCAGGTCCCTGCTCGCCGTCGTGTCGGGCGTAGCCGACCGTGAGCCCCGATCCGCACACGTCGCACAGGAAGACGCCTGCGAACGGGTACCGGGCCGGTCCCGGCCGTCGCGTCCGACGTGACGGGTCAGACAGACGGTTCTGCACCCGCAGCCACACGTCATAGTCCACGATGGGTTCCCACTGCGTCGACTCGATCAACTCGCCGGACTTCGGGTGCCGGATGAACCCGGCATATGCCGGGTTCAACGCCACGTTGCGGAGCGCCTGCGCGGTGAACGGCTTGCCCGTGCGGGTGTAGACCTTGCCGTCCCATTGCCTCGCCAGCTCGCCGAACGACCCGTTAGCGCCGTCCGTGTCCAGGTGCTCGAACAACTCTTTGATCCGGTCGGCCTCGTCCTTGACGATGTTGCGGCGAACGACGCGACGACGGCCGCTAACGCTCTCGTGGACGGATTCGTATCCGTATGGCGATGCTCCCAATCCTTTTCCCTCCCCTAATCGGCCGTCGATCGAGCGCAGCACGCCGTCGCGGATCTGATCGGATACCGCTTCGGCGCGGATCGCCTCGTCGTACATCCAGCGTCGGTCGTGATGATTGCTCGGGTCGTAGTAGCGGTGCTGATTGCTGACGCGGATGTACTTGCCATGCTTGGCCAGCAGGCGCAGCAGCTTTCCCCACTCCTCGACTTCGCGACTCCCGCGGCTGGTTTCCCAAATGAATAGCGCGTCTTCGCTGAATTGGCCGCTTTCGAGATCAGCGATCAGCTCGCCGTAATCCTCACGCTCGCGGGTGCGGTATGACGACGCACTAAATCCGTTATCGACGTACGCCTTGCCGAGCGTGACGCCCATCGTGGCCGCATCGGCACGATTCACCTGTGCCTGCTCATCGATCGAGCACTGTGAGCGGACTGACACCCGCAGGTATTCTCGCCCGGTGCGGATCTGCTCTACCGTGGTTGCCATGGCTGGCTCCCTTTCCTGTTTGGCGACAAGATGGGAGCCAGTCTATCACCCACGGTTAATCATCGGGCATCACACGCCACATACTCGATGATCATGGTGGATGCCCCTAAACTGTGGGGCGGGCGAGCACGTTGACCAGCAGCCGGTGCACGACCTCGTGGTCACGTACGTCATGCAGCCGGTAGTCGTGCCCCTGGATCGTGTACCACTCGTCGGCGCCCGCGTAGCGCACCGCCAAGGAGAGCGTGCCGTCGTCGCCGCAGGACGTGCGGAGCTCCAGCTCGCCGGTGACCACGCCGACCTCGTTGGTCATCACGCCGTCCGGCGTGGCATTGAACGTCGATCGGAGATGGGACACGGCATTGACCTCTGATCAACCAGGGCTGGGCTCTCGTATGTGTCGTTCTCTAACAGGTGTTGACCATCCGCTGAAGTTCCGTCTTCTCGGCGGACTGGACGGTCAGCTCCCACTGGTACTTGGTGCGGATCCACATCTTCGCGTACGTGCAATGGTAAGCAGAGCGGGGCTTCCACGACGCCGGGTCGCGGTCTCCCTTTGCACGGTTGGACGCCGACGACGCCGCACGCAGCTGCGGCCAGTACAGGTCGTTGGCGAACTCCCTGCGCTTCGCATCGGACCAGCTGCTTGCGCCGGAACGCCACGCTTCGGCAAGCGGCACCACGTGGTCGATGTCGACATCGGAGGGCGAATGCACTGTCACACCGTCGTACGGGCTGTACCAGCGACCCGACGTGGGATAGCAGTCGCCGTTGACCGCCACGTCGATGCCGTCTCGTTTCAGTACCTGCTCACGCGCATTGCAGCTCCCGGAGACCGTGTCCCAATGCGGGAACTTGTCCCTGGAATAGCCGCTCGTCGAACCTTCCGGGGCGACGGTGAGCGCGTTCAACTCGGCTTGGGCGGTGGCTTTGGTGGGGATTCGGGGTGCGGTTGCCGTGGCCTGCGGGTCGGACGCCAGCGTGATGGCGCCGATGACCAGAGCGGCGACGACGAGGGCGAACCAGGCACGGAGTCGGAGCATCGGTGAACGAGACACGGGACCTCCCGGCAGTCGGTGCTGACCAGCGTGATGACCTACCTGCTGACTAACGTGCTCACCAGAGATGACTCCAGCATGCCGACAACATGTCACGATGCCAACGACACGGCGAACTCCTCCATGAGGCGGCTGCTGAACCGGGCCGCGGGCGCCACCGCGCCGTGACAGAACGCGGCCGGCGGGCTAGAGTAACGGCCCATGTACGCATCCGTTCTCGGTTCCTGGTGGCGCGCCGGCTAGGCGGCGCCGCTCCCGACGCGTACATCCACGTAGCGACCGCCTCGTCCGCAGGCGGCCGCGACCCTCATTTCCCGGCTTCCCTTGGGCGAGGCTCACCAGCCCCGAAGGGAAAGACCGTGACACATCAGCTCTCCAGCCTGCTAGGACAGGAGACACCGCCTCCGTTCGCCGTTCTGCGACGAGCCGACGGCACCGGCGTCGAACTGCTGCTCGGCGATGTCGTCGACGTCGACCGCTTGGCAGATCTACCGGTTCCGATGCCGCCCCCGCGCACTCCGGCCGAACCTTCTGCGCGATCGGGAAGCGAACGTCCGCCCGCCGAGTCGCCTCCGCACGTGGCTGTCCCCCAGGTACTCGCGCTGGTGCCCTACCGGCAGATCGCGGAACGCGGCTTCGCCTGTCACGACGACGGCGCCCCGCTGCGGTGTCTCGTCGTCACCGAGCACACGACCCTGACCTTCGACGAGGTACTCGACGCCATCCCCGACGCTCCGGTCGACGTGACCGGCCACGGGTTCGACATCGACGACGACGCGTACGCGGACATCGTCGGTGCCGTCATCCGCGACGAGATCGGCCGGGGCGAGGGCGCCAACTTTGTGATCCGGCGCGACTACCAGGCTCAGCTCAGCGGCTCCGTACCGCATGCGGCACTGAGGCTGTTCCGCCGGCTGCTGCTGTCAGAGCCCAACGCCTACTGGACGTTCGCCATCCACGCGGGAGACGTGACGATGGTAGGCGCCACGCCGGAACGGCACGTCAGCGTCGCGGACGGCACCGTCGTGATGAACCCGATCAGCGGCACGTACCGCTCGCCGGAGGGCGGACCGACCGGCGACGGACTGCTCCGGTTCCTCGCCGATCCGAAGGAGACCGAGGAACTGTTCATGGTGGTCGACGAGGAACTGAAGATGATGAGCCAGGTCTGCCACGAGGGCGGGCGGGTGCTCGGGCCGTTCCTCAAGGAGATGGGCCACCTGGTGCATACCGAGTACCTGCTCGAGGGGCGAACCGGGCTCGATGTGCGGGATGTGCTGCGCGAAACTATGTTCGCGCCGACGGTCACCGGCTCCCCCATCGAGAACGCGGCCCGGATCATCACGACGTATGAGCAGTCCGGACGCGGATACTATGCGGGCGTAGCCGCGCTGATCGGTCAGGACGACGCCGGGCAGCATGTGCTGGACGCACCCATCCTGATCCGGACCGCGTACCTCGACCCGGACGGGCGGGTCCGGGTGCCCGTCGGCGCGACCCTGGTGCGGCATTCGATCTCCACCAACGAGGTGGCCGAGACCCACGCCAAGGCAGCAGGGGTACTGGCCGCTCTCGGCCTGCATCGGCCTCGCTCGAACGACCACGAGGCGAACGGCGACCCAGACGGTTCGAACGTTTCTCCGGGACGCCTCGCCGATTACCCCGGCGTCGCTGAGGCACTCGCGCTACGCAACGCCACCCTGGCCCCCTTCTGGCTACGAGCACAGAACCAGACCGAACCCGGCACCCTGCCCGATCAGCCAACGCTGTCCGATCAGCCAACACTGGCCGATCAGCCAACACTGGCCGGCACCTCAGCACTGATCGTGGATGCCGAGGACGCGTGGACGGCCATGCTCGCCCACCTGCTCCGCCGGCTCGGCATGACGGCAGACGTACGACGCTGGAGCGAGGTCGGCGACACGATCCCACACGACCTGTTGATCGCCGGGCCCGGGCCTGGTGACCCCCGTGACACGAGCGACCCGCGCATCAGGCGGCTGCGGTCCCTGGTGACCCGGCGGCTGGCCGAGCAGCGGCCGCTGCTGGCGGTGTGCCTCAGCCACCAGATCCTCACGGACCTGTTGCGCTTTCCAGTCGTGCCGCTGGCTCAGCCCTACCAGGGCACGCAGCGCGAGGTCGACCTCTTCGGCCGTCGCACACGGGTCGGCTTCTACAACACTTACACCGCTCGACACACGTTCGACCCGCACGCTCCGTCAGTCACACCCGGCCGCGACGAGGTACCCAACGACGACGATCCGAGCACCGGGGCCGATGTCGGCGCCCGCTCCGAGGCGG
>NZ_ML142855.1:281954-289658 GCF_004138495.1 Phytoactinopolyspora endophytica | reverse complement strand
CGCGATGTTGAATGTCCCCGCCAGCGTCGAAGTCGCGACCGACACCGAGACCGGCGAGGTGCATGCACTGCGCGGCCCCGGCTTCGCGTCGGTGCAGTTCCACCTGGAGTCGATCCTGTCCACGAACGGCATCGAGCTCCTGGCCGAGCTGGTCACCGACGTGCTTTCGCCCAGATACGCCGCGCGCTAGACGGATACGGAACAGGAGAACCCGGGAGGTGGGAAGAGGTATGCCGGCTCAAGCCCAACCGGGCCACAGACCAACCGAGCAGACACGCCTGACGTAACTGGATGCCGGCAGACCTCTTCCCACCTCCCGGGTTCCCACACCCACATCACGCGGAGCTCGGTTCGTCCGGCCCGACACGCCTGACGTAACTGGATGCCGGCAGACCTCTTCCCACCTCCCGGGTTCCCACACCCACATCACACGGAGGTCGGATCAGGCAACATCACGGGGACGGAACTGGACGCTGATGCGCGGCCCCACCGGCCGGGCGGTCTTCGGGATCGCGTGCTCCCAGGTGCGTTGACATGACCCTCCCATGACCAGCAGGTCCCCGTGGCCAAGTTGGTATCGCAGCGACTCGCCGCCGCTGCGCGGACGCAGCAACAGCGATCTTGGCTCGCCGAGGGAGAGGATGGCCACCATCGTGTCTTCGTGCTTGCTACGGCCGATGGTGTCGCCGTGCCAGGCGACGCTGTCCCGGCCGTCCCGGTAGAAGCAGAGGCCGGCGGTCAGAAACGGCTCCCCGAGTTCGTCTCGATAGTGCCGGCTCAGTGCCGCCTTCGCCTCCTCAAGCGCTGGATCCGGCAGCCGGTCTTGTTCCCCGTACCAGCACACCAGGCGAGGCACATCGACCACACGCTCATACATTTGCCGCCGCTCGGCGCGCCACGGCACCACGTCGACCAGGCGAGTGAACAGCTCATCGGCGCCACCCAGCCAGCCCGGCCGGACGTCGACCCAGGCCCCGGCTGTGAGCTCGGTCCGTTCCACACGTCGTCCGAGCTCGCCGAGCACGGGATCCGCCGCCGGACTGTCGAACAGGGACGCCTGCATCGCTATCGACATGCCACAACGTTACCCCACATTCGAACACAAGTTCCACATCTTTCCGGACGCGATCCATCGCAACGTCCTGCAGAATGTGGTCTGGAGCGCTCGGGCTGCAGGACACAATGGGGATGGTGGACATATGACAAACGTTGAGGCTCTGGACGCGCTGTCGCAGCGCTATGTCGGCGACGTCGCTTCAGTGATGAGCACGGTCTTGGGGCCAGAGTTGGTAGGCGTCTACCTGCATGGCTCAGCTGCGCTCGGAGGATACGACCCACGTCGCAGTGACGTGGACATCCTCGTCGTCTCCAAGGGTCCGCTGACAGCAACGCAGCAGTCGGCCGCAGGCGAGCGACTGGCGCAGGAATGCCTTCCCTGCCCGGCTCACGGGCTGGAGCTCAGCGTCGTCACCCTCCCGATCACACAACACCCGACAGCACAGCCCGCATTCGAGCTCCACGTGACAACCGCGCCTGAAGATACCAAGATCGTCGATGGCCGTGATCACGACGGCGACCCCGACTTGATTCTGCACTTCGCCGTGTGCCGGACGGCGGGGATCGGCCTCGGGCCAGGTCCCGCAGCCGCCGAGGTATTCGCGCCGGTCGCCGAAGAACTCGTCCGTGCGCAGCTTCTGGCGGAGCTTTACTGGGCCGCTGAGCACGCCTCCAACGAGTACGCAGTGCTCAATGCCTGCCGCGCGTGGCGATACGCGGCCGAGCACACCCTCGTGTCCAAGATCGACGGCGGCCAATGGGCCCTCGACCACACCGAAGGCCCTGACCATGTCTTGATCACCGCGGCCTTGCATCGGCAACGATCCTTACCGGGCGCAGACCTAGACCCAGCCGCCGCCAGGCGGTTTACTCAGCGAATCGCAGCGCACCTCGCCGAATCGTCCTGACGCCGGCAGCCCACGCTGCAGGGATGACACGTCGACGTCGGGCGGTTCTCTCAGCATGACTATTGCTGACGTACTACCCAACCCAGAGTCCCCATTCGGCCGGAGAGTGCGCGAACGCCTCAAGGACGAGCAGGTCGTCTGGCTCACGACGGTCGGTCGCGACGGCGCCCCACAACCGAATCCCGTGTGGTTCGTGTGGACCGGTGACGACGAGGTCGTCGTATACAGCGACCACAAAGCCAACAGGTTGGCGCACATAGCGGCCCGCCCGGAGGTGTCCTTGCACTTCAACAGCGCCGCCTCCGGCGGCGACGTGGTGATATTGAAGGGACTTGCCGAGCGCGCCGACGACGACCTTCCCCGGCCGGACGAGTCGCCGCAGTACCTGGCGAAGTACCGCGACGACATGATCAAGGTGACCGGCAGCCTTGAGGCGTTCAGCGGCACCTACAACGCACCCGTGCGGATCAGGATCACCCGGGTCCGCGGCTTCTGAGCCGAGGACTGGTCAGACCCGCGGTCGCCGGCGGACCTGGTGGACCGGGTGGACCGGGTCAGAGGTGTTCGTCGAAGAACTCGGCGGTCAGCTCGATCGAGTCTTGCCACTGCGGTTCGAAGGCATGCTGCTCGCCCTCGTAGACCTCGAGCGTCACGTCGGCGCCGGCGTCATCGAGTGCGTCAGCAGTCGTATGCGCCCACTCGATCGGGCACGTGTCGTCGTCGGTCCCGTGGTGCATGAGGACCGGATCGGCGACCTGGTCGAAGAAGGTCACCGGGGAGACATCCCGCCAGAATTGCGAGTTGTCCTCCGGTGACCCGTAAGCGTCGATGATCTCCTCGGTGAGCTCCGCGGCGTCGGGATTGCCCCGTGTCCACCGGTCGAAGTTGTCGACCGTGTCGGAACTGACCGACGCATAGATGACGGCGGCATCTACCAGGCCGGGCTCCACGACCAGAGTGTTGAGCGCGATTCCCCCGCCCATCGATCGGCCCAGCAACCCGACCCGATCGCCGTCCACGTACGGCAATGACGATTCCCGGACGGCCAGCACGGCGTTGATGACGTCCTCGGTGTATCCGAGCCGCAGCCGCACCTCGTTCTCCGGGTCGTCATCCGAGCCGGCGTAGTTGCGGTAGTCGGTGTGCAGCACGACGTAGCCCTGTCTGGCCAGGTAGTCCTGTTCGCGGGCCAAGCCGCGCCCAGTGGTGTAGATCTCCGGATCGATGTAGCCGTGCGCCAGGATGAGCACCGGGAAGGGACCGTCACCGGCGGGCACGTTCATAATGCCGGAGATCGTCAGGTCGCCGCTGCGGTAGGTGACCTCATACCGCGTGTACGCCCCGACGTCCTCGATCACATCGCCGACCTCCAGGTCCCGCCCGTCGAACTCCTGCTCCATCATCGCGGGCAGCGACACCGGATGCGGCTCGGTCTGCTCCGTCGCGTCAGGCTCGGGCCCGTCCGAGCTCGACGTATCCGGCGACGACGGTGCGGATGACCCGGGGCTGTCCGGGTTTGGCGTACCCGGCGACGACGGAGGATTGGTCTCGCCCTCGGCGTCCTGGCCTTCGCCCGGCCCTGTGGCTGTACCCGAGTCCGCGCCCGGGTCCGTGTCCGAATCCGAGTCAGTGCAGCCGGCCACGAGCAGCACCGCGACAGCGACGGCCGGGGCGACCCGAGCGCGGGCGGTTTTGATGCCTGCGTTGACTCCGTGGAAGCACATCCGCATCGGTCAGGACCAATTACGCAGGATGTTGCCGTACTGGTCCCGGAACGAACGCGTGACGAGGACGATGAGGTCGATGAGCGCCCAGACACCGGCCACGACGCCGAAGCTGAGCAGGCACGCCACGATCATCCCGACGCCCGAGCCAGCCTTGCCGACGTAGAACCGGTGCGCGCCGAAGACGCCCAGAAGGAGGCAGAGCAGGAACGCCGGCAAGATCGTCCGATCGCTGACGCCGGGCCTCCACTGGACGGGATAGACCGGCATCACGGGCACCACGGGCATGGGTTGCGGCGCCATCATGGGCCGCGGCGGCGGCATCGGACTCGCCGGCGGCGGGACGATGTCCACGATGACCTGCGCCAGATCGCCGTGGGTCTTGGCCGCGTACACCGCGCCCAAGCGCTCGTCGAGCTCGGTGATGTCCAGCCGCCCGTCCTCACTGGCGCCTTGCACCATCGCCGCGACTGCTTCCCGTTCCGAGTCGCTACAGCGCAAGTGGGCGGGACGGGTATGCGGGTGATAAGGCGGTCCCGCCGCGCCAGCTGCACTCATACCGTCATCATATCGTCGGCGACAGCCTTCGACGATAGGTCGATTCCCCGACAATCGCCTCCCTGACGTCGGGGTTTTCCCTGCCCACCGTGTCAGGGTCGACGGTCGCGAGGACGGCCGCACACCGCCGTGCGCGACGGTTCGCACCCACGACGGTTCGCAGGCACGCCGGTTCGCAGGCACGACGGTTCATATGCACGCCGGTTCAGGGGCGCGGGGTCCAGCTCCACGCGTACACGCCGTCATCGCATTCCAGGCCGGCCTCACCGAGCTCCAATGGCCGGAAGGTGTCGACCATGACAACCAGCTCGTCGGAGCGCTCCATGCCGATGCTGTTCTCGTACGCACCCGGCTGCGGGCCGTGTGCCCAGCCACCCGGGTGCAGCGAAATGGAGCCCTGACCGATCCCAGAGCCCTTCCGGGCCTCATAGTTCCCACCGCAGTAGAACATGACCTCGTCGGAGTCGACGTTGGAGTGGTAGTACGGCACTGGAATGGACAGCGGATGATAGTCCACTTTCCGCGGCACGAAGTTGCAGACGACGAAGTTGTAGCCCTCGAACGCCTGGTGAACCGGCGGCGGCTGGTGCACCCGCCCCGTGATCGGCTCGAAGTCGGCGATGTTGAACGTATACGGATACAGGCAGCCGTCCCAGCCCACCACGTCGAATGGGTGCTCCGGGTAGACGAACCGAGTTCCGGCGATGCCCTGCGGGCCGCGATGCTTGACGAACACGTCCACGTCCTGCCCGTCGGCGAGCAGCGGCTCGGCAGGACCATGCAGGTCACGCTCGCAGTACGGCGAGTGCTCGAGCAACTGGCCGAACCGCGACAGATAGCGCTTCGGCGGGGTGATGTGCGAGTTCGCCTCGATCACGTAGGCGCGTACCGGCTCGTCGCCGGCCGGGAGCCAGCGGTGTGTCGTCGCCCGCGGGAGCAGCACGTGATCACCCTGCCGGAACGGGAGCACCCCGAACACCGTCTCCACGGTTCCGGAGCCGGCCTCGACATAGACGCATTCGTCGCCGATCGCGTTCCGGTACAGGGGAGACGCCTCGCCGGCGACGACGTACGAGATCCGGACATCGGCGTTGCCCAGCACGAGCCGCCGGCCCGTGACGACGTCGATGGACTTCCAGGCCATCTCACCGGTCTCCGGGAACAGGTCGTGCAGCTTGAGATGCCTCGGCGTCAGCGGATGGTTGGCGGTGGTGGACAGGTCAGGCAGCTCCCACTGCTGCGCGTCGGCGATCGCCGACGGGATATTGCGGTGATACAGCAGGGACGAGTCGCTGGAGAAGCCCTCCTCGCCCATCAGCTCCTCGTAGTACAGGCCGCCGTCCGGGCGGCGGTGCTGGGTGTGACGTTTCGGGGGCACGTCGCCCACATGCCGGTAGTACGCCATCGTCGGTTCTCCTCACAGCGTCGTTGCGGTGAGCGTGTCGATGTCACCCATAGTGCCATCCCGGCGGTCATCCGGTAAGCGCTCCGACGACGACGCCGGCCAGGGCGGCCGCGCCGAAGCTGGCCGGGAGCGTGATCACCCATGCGGTGGCGAGATTGCGGACGACTCGCCAGCGCACCCGGAGGTAACTCTCATGCACGCCGGCGCCGAGCAGTCCGCCCGCCACGGACTGCGTCATACTGACCGGCGCGCCGACGGCGGCACTGCCCAGCACCGCTGTGGCCGCGGCGAACTCCGCAGTGACGGCATGGGTGGCGCGGGTGCTCAGGATCCCGTTGCCGACGCTGCGTGCCGCCCTCGGCAGACCCAGCGCTGTACCCACCGCAAACGCCACTGCAATCACCGGATACGCCCACCAGTCCAGCGTGGTCCCCTCGGCGGGCCCATCGCTCGCGACGACGCCGGCCGCCAAGAACAGCACCAGCATCTTCTGCCCGTCGTTGGCGCCGTAGGCGATGCATTGCGCGCCGAACGCGGTCATGTGGGTCCAGCGCACCGTCGACAGGTAGGTGGCGTTCCGGAACGACCGCCATGCCCATGCCCCCAGCAGGGCCAGCAATGCGCCGACCACCGGCGCCGCCATGCCGATGGCCAGCACCCGCAGCACCGAGCCCCAGCCGACCGTGAGGCCCATACCCAGGCCGCTTCCCGCAATGCCGCCGATCACGGCGAGCGTCAGCGATGTAGGCAGGCTCATCCAGGTCAGCACAGCCGCCACGGCGACGCTCGCGATGAATCCGATCGCCAGCGCCGTGGTGCCGTCCGCATCGGCGGTGACGATCGAGTTCAGCATGGTGTCCGCGACCACGGTGCTGATCAGCAGCGGGAAGGCGACCACGGCCAGGGTCAGTATCCCCAGACTGACGGGAACAGAGAGCGCCGGGACCCGCAAGCCGGGTGCGATGAGTGCGCCGCCGTCGTTGGACCCGGTCACGACCGCGAACGCGATCGCGATGGCCACCAGCACTTCTGGCGCCACGCCTCACCTTCCCTTTCACCCCATGATCATCAACCGTTGGCCGCACCATGACCGGTCCAACCGTTGATGATCATGGGAGGCGTGCGTGTCAGTAGCCGCGCTTCAGCGCGCCGTCGGTGAGCACGTCCGCCGCCTCGTTGATCCGGATCCCGACCCAGTCCAGGCGCTTGATCAGCTCGCGGTGCTTGAGCGCCTGTGGCGACATCTCGCCGTCGACGATCTTCGCGAACTCGTCCTGGTACGCCCGATTGACCGACCGGGCGGCCTTCTTCGCGTCGAGAGCCTTCAGCGGCACCCGCTGCGGTTTGCTCCACACCGCCGCGACCGCCTCTTCGAGCGACTCGATCGCGACGACGACCGCGTCCACCAAGGGGCGGTAGGTCTTGCGCTTCTCGATCTGGTACAGATCCGCTTCCCGCACGAAGTCCCGGATCGTGTCCAGCACGTCGTCGACAGAACGGGACAGCCGGAACAGGTCCTCCCGGTCGAGCGGCGCCACCAGCGTCTTGGACAGGCGGTCGACCAGTTGGCCGCGCATCTCATCGCCGCCGTGCTCGATCTCCGCGATCCTCTCCCTCGCCTGCGCCGGCGTGATCTTCTTCTCCACCATGTCCCGTGCCAGGACGGCGCCGTCGCGCGCGGCGTGCACCTGTCCCGTCAGGGCCTTCGACAGCTCTGGTGAGCGGCGTGAGCGCCACGACGACTTCAGCCGTCGCCAGGGCGCCTTCACTGTGGTCATCTCCTCGTCAATGTTCATTTACTCTCTATTCACCTGTTGTTCACCTTCCGGAAGCCTACCCTTTCGGTCCAGCGGGCTGATCCGGCCTGTTCCGGCTCTCTGCTGTTCGGTCAGGTCGGACGTATCGCGCCGGCCGCTACGCCCGAAGGTCGCCGTGACTTTTCAGACACGACATATACCTCTTACCCAGCATCGGCCACTTCAGGATTCACCACGCCCAGCGGAACCGCCCCCGCCAGGAACGCCGACACAGCATCGGCGCCCAGCTCGGCCGC
>NZ_ML142855.1:278708-281880 GCF_004138495.1 Phytoactinopolyspora endophytica | reverse complement strand
AGCGGTCTGCTTGGTCGCACCGGCTAGATGCGGCGTCATCACTACCTTCTCCGACGACAGCAGCGGCCATCCGGCCGGAAGCGGCTCCACCGGGAACACGTCGAGTCCGGCCCCGGCAAGCTGGCCGCTCTCCAGCGCAGCGGCCAGCGCGTCGTAATCCAGCAGGCCACCGCGCGCCGAGTTCACCAGATAGCTGCCTGGCCGCATCGCCGCGATGCTCTCCTTGCCGATCAAGTTCGCCGTTTCCGGCGTGAGCCGGGCGTGCAAGCTGACCACGTCGCTGCTGCCCAGCAACGTCGGGAGGTCTACCAGCCGAGCTCCGGGTTCGAGGTCACCGGCGTCCACGAACGGGTCGTTGACGAGCACCTGCGCATCGAACGCCCGCAGTATCCGCGCCACCCGCCTCCCGATCGCCCCGTAGCCGACCAGGCCGACGGTCGATCCGCCCAGCTCGAAACCGCACTCGTCGTAGGCGTAGAGGTCGCTGCGCCACTCCCCGGCGGTGACGCCGCCGTGGATGCGCGGGATGGATCGAAACGTGCTCAACATGAGTGTCACCGCGTGCTCGGCCGCAGCCACCGCGTTGCGTCCCGGCGTGTTGCAGACCAGCACGCCACGCTCGGTGGCGGCGTCGACGTTGACGTTCACCGGACCCCCACGGGTGCACACGATGAGCTTCAACGAGGGCGCGGCATCCAGGACGCGCTTGGTGAGCGGAGCCATCTGAGTCACCACCACGTCGACGTCACCCACCAGCTCGACCAGCTCGTCCTCCACGTCGGCCGCCTCGTCCACCTCACCCACGCGGCCGAACGGCACCAGCGGCCAGGACAACGTCAACCGGCGGATATCGAGCGCCGGCACGCCCTGCCCGCCCTGTCCGTCCAGACCGGCGACGGCCCGCCGCAGTCGCTCCTCGAGCAGGTCATTGATGACGAAGTGGTCGCCTGCCAGCAGTATCCGGTGCTGCTCGGTCATCTCGTTCTCCTCATGGGGTCTTCCACTCCTCGCGGGCACGGTCGACCCGGCGCAGGTAGTCGTCGTACGCGTCGTCGTAGAGTTCGCGGCTCGCCGCCGCAGGCTCGACAGTGTGTCGCGGAATCGGCCAACCGGGTGTCTCGCCGCGTGCCTCCAGCGCCGAGATCACCGCGCCGTACGCGCCGGCCTGCGGCACGTCGACCACCTCCAGCGGGCGGCCGAGGACGTCGGCGAAGAGCTGCGTCCACGCATCGCTCTGGGTGCCGCCGCCGCAGACGGCCAGCCGCCCGGTCAGTCCGGCCGCTTCGAAGCAGTGCCGGGCCGCGAACGCCAGTGCCTCGCAGAGTCCGCGGACCAGGTCGGCCCGGCTGGTTCCCAGGTGTAGCCCATCGAATCGGCCGCGCGCCGACCCTTCGACGAACGGCGCCCGCTCCCCCGACTCGGACCAGTACGGCAGCACCCGCACGCCGCGCGCCCCGGGCGGCGACTCGCCGACCAGGTCGCCGAGCTCGTCGAACGACGCGCCGACAGTTCGCAGCAGCCAGTCCATCGAGGCCGTCCCGACCATCGCCGGCATCGCCCGCATCCACCGGCCCTCCCGCCACATGCCGAGTAGCAGCCCGGCCCGGTGCGGAATGGGCGCCGGATCGTCGGTGACCACCTGGCAGGCGAGCGTGGTGCCGATGATCAGCAACCCGTCTCCGGGGTCGACGACGCCGCTGCCCCGGGCGGCCGCGAGCAGGTCGTAGGGGCCGGCGCTCACCGTCGTCCGGGATTCCGCCGTTCCCGGCAGGCCGAGCGCCTCGGCGGCGTCGGCAGTCAGCGGCGCCGCAGGACCGGCCGGACCGACCACCGGTGGCAACAGGTCACGCCGGTGCTCCAACCCGCATGCCCGCAGGATCTCGTCGTCGTAGTCACGACGGAGCGGGTCCAGGAACGGGAACGACGCATCCGACACGTCGATGGCCCGCTCGCCGGTCAGCCGGTGGAACACGAGGCCCACGCAGTGGGTGGCCGTCGTCGCCGCATCGAGCGTCGCCGGCTCGTCCCGGTCCAGGGCTGCCAGGATCGCCGCGGACGCGCCGGGGAACACCATGCCTGAGTTACGGGCGAGGATCTTATCCGCCGTCCCGTCGGCATCCCATCGGCGCACCACGTCCGACGCCCTCGCATCCAGCCAGGAAGCCGCCGGACGCACCGGGGCTCCGGCGCCGTCGTGCAGCCAGCACCCGTCGCCCTGACCGGTCAGCGCAATCAGCTCAGGCGCCTGCGGCAGCTCAGCGACGACGGCGCGCACCACCTGCACCACGGAGGCGACCACACCGTCGGCGTCCTGCTCGACGCGTCCGTCACCCGGGTAGCTCAGCTCGGTCGGGACGCTATGCACGCAGAGTTCGGCGCCGCCCGCGTCGTACCCCACAGCCTTGGTCAGCGAGGTCCCGACGTCGACGCCTACATAGGTGAACTGTTCCTCCATGAACGTCTCCTCGTCGAATAAGCCGGTGCCGGTCACGCGTCCGCGACGTGGACGTTGACCCTCCGGTCACGCAACGTGCGGAGAATGTCCTCGGGTGCACCCCCGTCCACGACCACGTCGTCGAAGTCGGTCAGCGGCGCCAGCTGGTGCAGCGCGGTGCCGCCCAGCTTGCCATGGTCGATCAGCAGCACCTTGCGTCCGGCCGAGCGCATCATCGCCCTTTTGACCAGCACGATCTCCTGCTCCTGATGGAACGCGTGAGTGGCCGACACAGCCGACGTGGACGTGAAGAGCACATCCGCACGCAGCGACTCGATCGCCTCCATGCACGGCACGCCGAGGAACGAGTCATGCGTCGGGTAGTACTCGCCGCCCAGCGAGATCAGCCGGATGTCGGGCATCCGGCTGACCGTCTTGATCACCTCGAGAAAGTTCGTGATGACGGTGAGCGGCGCCAGGTCGGGCAGCAGATGCGCCACCCCGAGCGTGGTGGTGGAGTCGTCCAGCAGCACCGCCATGCCAGGCTCGATCATGGTCCTGGCGTACCGGGCCACGGCCGCCTTCTCAGCCTTGGCGGTACGCAGGCGGTATTCCACGTTGCTCTCGAACACGCTCGACGGCTGAGCGCTGACACCACCGCGGAACTTGCGCACCACGCCCTGCCGTTCCAGCTCGTCGAGATCGCGGTGGACGGTCATCAGGCTGACGCCGAAGAGC
>NZ_ML142855.1:271632-278670 GCF_004138495.1 Phytoactinopolyspora endophytica | reverse complement strand
GGCTGGCCGACACGGAGCCCTCGCGGAGCACGTGCTCCGCTATCCGGGTCTGCCGGTCCGTCCGCGCGCTCCGCACGCCGAGCTGCTCATCAACCATGGGTGGGCCGGTTGTAGTAGTCGAGCATCACCGTGCCGTCCGGACGGAAGGAGAAGCGCGTCGTGGCGACGGGGTCGATGCCCCGCAGGATTGTGCGGTACGCACCGAGCGGGATGCCCAGGTAACGGCAGACCACGAGCCTGATCAACGTGTTGTGGCAGACCAGGAGGATGTCCCGGCCCTGGTGCCGGGCGACGATGTCGGACAGTGCGGCCGTCGCCCGGTCGGCCGCGGCCTCCGGGTGCTCACCGCCGGGCAGGTGATGGGCGGCGGCGTCCTGTTCGAAAAGCTCCACGGCACGCGGGTTCTCCTCGCGCAGCTCGGCCAGGGTGCGACCTTCCATCTCGCCGAAGTCGAGCTCGCACATCCGCTCATCGGTTTGGACCTGCAGGCCCAGCGCCTCCGCTACCGGCGCAGCGGTCTGCCGGGCACGGAGCATTGTCGACGCATACAGCAGGTCCGGTTTCGCGTCCCGGGCCCACGCCGCCAGCGACTCGGCCTGGTTCCGTCCTATCTCGTCGATCGGCACATCACTGGACCCGGTGTAGCGGTTGCCCTTGTGCCATGGAGTGCGCCCGTGCCGGGCGAGTGTGACCACAGTGGATGACCCGTTCGATGTCTCGCTCGATGTCGTGGCGGATGTCCCATCGGCTGTCGCGGTGGTCGGTGTGTGCATGCTCATTCGTCGGTGCCCCGAATCGTCGTGGCGTGTACTTTCCCGCCCGTGGTGAACGTCTCCGAGATGTATCCGCGCGCGGCGAGCTCAGCGATGAAACGCTCATAGCCCGAGGCCAGACGTTCGCCTCCGTCGGGCCGAGGCTCGACGACGCCACGCCGGGAGACCATCCGCGCCGCACGGGCGGCGACGCTGTCCTGCCGCGCGGACGCCAGGACCGCCATCCCGAACGACGGCTCGGCGGTGGCCGGCAGCACGAGCCGGCGGCCGAGCACGTCGGCACGCAGCTGGTTCCAGTAGTCGCTGCGCGTCGCACCGCCGGTGACGCTGATCTGGCCCGAGATGTCCGCGCCGATGGCGGCCAGTCGCTCGAAGCACAGCCGTTCGACGAATGCCACCCCCTGCAGGATCGCAGCGTAGCGATCGGCTGGCCCCCGGAGATTGCCGACCTCGAACCGCTCCGCGTCCGGACGGACGAACGGGAACCGCTCACCGTGAGCGGTCAGCGGGTAGATCACCGCGCCGGCCGGTTCGTGAGCACGCGCCGCCGACGCGAGTGCATCCAGGTCATGCTCACCGAATTCCTCGGCGACCATGCCGGCCCCGACGTTCGACGCGCCGCCCGGCAGCCATCCACCGTCTGGATGACGATGGCTGTAGACGGCGCCGTCGGGATCGTCGACCAGCTTCTCGGTGACACCTTTGAGGACGAGGGTGGTGCCGAGCACGGAGTTCCACGCCCCCGGGGCGAGCGCACCGGCGGCGATCTGAGCGGCGCACCCGTCCGTCATCCCGGCGACGACCGGCGTGCCGTGCGGAATACCCGTGTGTGCGGCCGCGGAAGGCGTGACTGCGCCCAGCACCGTGCCGGGACGCACGACGTCCGGCAGCATCGATATGTCGATCCCGGCGGCATCGGTGAGCGTGCTGTTCCAGCGGTCACCGACGACGTCGTACCCGGACTTCAGCGCATGACTGGTGTCGGTGCTGACACGGTGGCCGACCAGTGAGGCGGCGATGGTGTCGGCGCTGTGCGCGGCGTGGATGGTGGAGCGTCCGGTGATGGTGTGGTGCCGCAGCAGCCACCCGATCTTCGGTAGCGCCCAGGAGAGCTGGATGGCCGAACTCCCCGGCACGTCGGCCCGGTCATGGATCCTGGTGAGCTCGTCGGCGGCGCGGGCGTCGTCGTACATCAGCGCCGGGGTCAGCGGAGCGCCCCGGTCATCAGCCAGCAGGACAGTGCCCGACGTGCTGCAGATGGCGACGCCGCCGACCTTCTCGGTTCGGCGCGCACCGATGCCCGAGCCGCCGGTCCGCCAGGTGAATGTGCCTTTGCGGAGCTCCGCGAACGCCTGCCGAGATGCCACCCCGGCCGCGTCCCACCACTGGTGCGGGTCCTGCTCGTGCTGCCGTACCGCCGTGCCCACACGTCTGCTGTCCAGCGGCGCCGAGCCCAGACCGAGCACCCGGCCCCGGTCGTCGGCGATCACGGTCCGGACGCTCTGGGTCCCCAGGTCGATCCCCACCCAGACGGCATCCGTGTCGGTCGCCTCCACTCACCCTCCTACAGATCGGTGACGGTCATTTAACAATTCGAGATGGTTCGTATAACACAACTGACTGTTAAACCTACACCAACAGACGGTGAATCTCCCATAGCTTGCCACGAGATGCAACGCCGAGCGTCTCTCTGTCCCGGGACCCTCCGACCTCAGTGCCAAGCAAATCCGGCGTCGTGACCGGTCATCCGTCAACTTGAGATGGCACCCTAATGCCATGACATCCTCCGCCGGCCGGAACGGCCCGCCATCGCGGCGGACCCAGGCACGTGAGTCGAGACAGCAGGCCATCGTCGCGCACGTCGTCGCCAACGGCGTGGCGACAGTGACCGAACTGACCGAACTGACCGGCGCCAGCCTCATGACAGTCCACCGTGACCTGGACGAACTCGCGCGCCAAGGTGTCGTCCGCAAGTTCCACGGCGGGGTGTCGGCACAGCCCTCCACGGTCTTCGAGAGTAGCTCCGAGTACCGGCTCCGGGTGCAGACAGCAGAGAAGGAAGCGCTGGCGAACGCAGCGCTCGGGCTCATCGAGCCTGGGATGTCGATCATGATCGACACCTCCACCACCAACCTCTTCCTCGCACGCAAGCTCGGAGACCTCGGACTGGGACCGCTGACGGTGGTGACGAACTACCTGCCGGCCATGCAGGTCCTGCGCAGCATGCAAGACATCCATCTGATCGGAGTCGGCGGGGACTACAACACCACACACGACGCGTTCCTCGGCATGAGTGCCATCGAGGCCGTCGCCGCGCTGACGGTGGACATCGTCTTCCTGAGCACCTCGGCGATGACGGCGTCGACAACCTACCACCAGGAGCCCGACATCGTGACGATCAAGCGCGCGATGATGCAGGCCGGCCAGCGCCGCGTGCTCCTGATGGATCCGACCAAGCTCGAGCGCACAGCCTTGCACCGACTGGCGCCGACCTCGGAATTCCATCGCCTCGTCATCAACGAGGGCGTGGACGACCGGCTCGTCGCGGATCTGCGGGAGCAGACCACCGTCGTCGTCGCCCCGCCACGTTGATGTGCCGTCCTGGCCCATGATCATCGAGGATCCAGCGTGTGGACACCCCAGTTTTCCTCGATGATCATGGGACTTCTGCGAGACCGTCGTCGGGCATGCCGCGTCCCAAGCTGACGCACTGTCGCCGACGACGGCATCTGATCGATGAACGCCGTTCATCTCCTATTTGAAGTTAAGTCTATCGTTCTTTGTGTTAAATCTGTTACGGTCCTTCGCACAGGCACCGCAGCGGACGCTCATCCACACACCTCGGGAGGCATCTCGGTGGCATCTCGCACCGCACCGGCGGCCGCCCCACCGTCTTCGGGCACGGGGGCCACGTCCGGCTCGGGCTCTGCGGCCGGACCCGGCGCACGGCCCGACCTGGCCGGTCGACGGCGACGCAGCTGGCGCCGTCATCGCAAGGAGCACCTGCTCTTCCTGTTCCTTCTCTCACCGAACCTGCTGCTCATCGGCACCTTCGAGTACTGGCCGGTGATCTACAACGCCTACCTGAGCCTGACCCGATGGAACATGCTCTCCGGCGCGCCCCGCTGGGTGGGGCTCGACAACTACGAGCACCTGCTCACCAGCTCCAGCTTCCAGCAGGTCATGCTCAACACGCTGTTCTTCACCGGCACGGTGGTGATCGGCAGCGTCGTGCTCGGGCTGGCGCTGGCCGTGCTGTTCAACCAGAAGATCAAGGGCCGCGGAGTGGTACGCACGGCGGCGTTCGCGCCGCACATCGTCAGCGGCGCGGCCGTGGCCACCCTCTGGCTGTTCGTCTTCGACCCGAACTACGGCCTCTCCCGCGTCGTCCTGGACCCGTTCGGCGTCGCGTCGCCCCGTTGGGTCACCGACAGCGACTGGGCGCTGATCAGCCTGATCATCGTCTACCTGTGGAAGGGCGTCGGGTTCATCGCCATCGTCTACCTCGCCGGGTTGCAGAGCATGCCGGAGGACCTCTACGAAGCGGCCAAGCTCGACGGTGCCGGCTCATGGACGATCTTCCGCCGGATCACGCTGCCGCTGCTGTCCCCCGTGACGTTCTTCGTCATGGTGATCACCATCATCGGGACGTTCCAGGCGTACGACATGATCGCCGTGATGACCGGCGGCGGTCCGGGCAACGCCACGACGACATTGTCCTGGTACATCTACGAGCAGGGCTTCCAGGCGTCCGACGCCGGCCGTGGTGCCGCCGGAGCCATGATCCTCTTCGTCATCCTGCTCATCGTCACCGGGCTGCAGACCAAGTTCGTCCAGCGGAGGGTGCACTACCGATGAGCGGCGAGACACCGAGCGAGCGGAGTGGCCGGCGCGAGGAACGAGCGCCGTCCGCGCAGCGAGAGAGAAGTCGAGCGCGACCAGAGACGATGAGCGTGACCGAGAAGGTGAGCGGCGAGGCGGCGGCCGGCCGGCGTCAGAAGAGCCGCGGAGCCAACGATGCCCCGATGATGCAGCGCGTCCTGCTCTACGTCGCGCTCGGGTTCGTGGCCTTGCTGTTCGTCGGCCCGCTCTACTGGCTGTTCTCCTCAGCGCTGAAAGAGCCCAGCGAGATCTACAGCTTCCCACCGAACTGGCTGCCCAGCAGCGCGCACCTGGAGAACTTCTCCGAGGCGTGGAACGCCGCGCCTTTCGCGAACTTCTTCACCAACTCACTGATCGTCACCGCAAGCGGCGCCCTCATCAAGCTGGTTAACGCCACGCTCACGGCATACGCGTTCGTCTTCCTCCGGTTCCCGTTCAAGAACCTCATCTTCCTGGTGATGCTCGGGGCCCTGATGGTGCCGAACAACGTCACCCTGATCGTCAACTACATCACCGTGTCGAACCTCGGCTGGGTCAACACCTATCTCGGCTTGATCATCCCCAGCGCAGGCTCGATCTTCGGCATGTTCCTGCTGAGGCAGTACATGCTCACGCTGCCGGGTGACATCGTCGAAGCCGCCCGGGTCGACGGCGCCGGGCATATGCGCATCATGTGGCAGGTCGTCCTGCCGATGTGCAAGCCGATGCTGGTCACCGTCGGCATCATTGCCGTCGTCGACATGTGGAACGACTTCATCTGGCCGCTGATCGTCACGAACACGGTCGAGATGCGGACCCTGCCCATCGGTCTGCTCTACCTCAGGACCACCGAAGGCTACTCGAACTGGGGCGCGATCATGGCCGGCACGGTCATGGTGGCGCTCCCGATGCTGATCCTCTTCCTCTTCGCCCAGCGCCAGATCGCACGGGGCCTGACCGGCGGGGCGGTCAAAGGCTGACCACCCGGCCCACCACGACGACTCACTCCCTCAACCTTCTCCAACTTCTCCAACGAAAGGACGTGCTGAACGATGCGGTATCGCACCCGAGCACAGCAGGCCGTAGCACGCGACAGGGCGCGGCGGCGAGGCGCGCTCTACCAGCCGAGCAGGCGTGACTTCCTCGGCATGGCGACGGCGGCCGGCGTCGGCATCCCGATTCTTAGCTCCTGCGCGGGCGGGGTCAACGATGACGACGACGAGGGCGGCGGCATGGGGCAGGTCGACATCAACCCGCCCGACGCCTACAGCGGACGTGACATCAACATCGTCATGTGGAGCGCCGTGGGCGGCGTCGGCGGCGAGACGCTGGACGAGCTCGTCAAGGAGTTCAACGACTCGCAGGAAGACATCTACGCCGAGGTCCAGTTCCAGGGCGACTACCACGAGTCGTCGTCGAAGCTGACGGCCGCTCTGCAGGCCGGTGAGATCCCCGACGTCGTCATGCTGGCCGACACGTTCTGGGGCCGCTACCTCCTCAACGACGTGCTGGAGCCACTGACCGACTACCTCGACGACGAGATCAACCGGGACAACTACGTCGACGTGCTGTACGACGAAGGACTGGTGGGCGACGACCTCTACTGGCTCTCGTTCGGCCGAAGCACGCCCCTGTTCTACTACAACAAGGACCTGTTCGCCGAGGCCGGCCTGCCCGACCGCGGCCCGGAGACGTGGACCGAGCTGCGCGAGTGGGGCGCTGAGCTGTCGCAGCTGACCGTAGAGGGCCAGCCGTTGAAGACGTACGCCTTCAACGGGGCCGACGACTGGTACTTCATGGCCGCGACCTGGCAGTTCGGCGGGACGCTCTCCGAAGGGCTGGAGGTGACGATCGACAGCGGCGGCGCGGTGGAGGCCGGGGAATGGCATCAGCGCTTCATCTTCGAGGACGACTTGGCGTACATGGCGCAGAGCGCGGGCACCGACTTCGGTGCCGGCGTGGTCGCCACCATGACCTCCTCGACCGGTGCCCTGGGCGGCGTCTACGAGAGCGCCGAGTTCGAGGTCGGCACGGCGTTCCTCCCGAGGGAGGTGGACCAGGGCGTTCCGACCGGCGGCAATGGGTTCTCCATCCTCAAGGGTGCGGCTCAAGAGCGCAAGGACGCTTCGTTCGAGCTGCTGAAGTTCCTCGGCCGGCCGGAGAACTCGGCGAGGTGGACGGTCGCCACCGGATACCTGCCGATCGTCCACGGCGCCGTCGACGAGCCCGAGCTGGCGGCGACGCTGGAGGAGGACCCGAACTTCAGCGTCGCGGTCGAGCAGCTGCCCGAGGCCCGGGAGAGCGACGCGATCCGGTCCTACCTCCCGAACGGGACAGACCTGATCATCGACGGCGTGCAGCGGATCTACAGCAACGGCAACGAGGACGTCCAGACTGTCTTCAG
>NZ_ML142855.1:256604-271568 GCF_004138495.1 Phytoactinopolyspora endophytica | reverse complement strand
GGTGGCCGCTGAGCTGCGGCAGGGCGCCGAGGACATCGCCGAGAACTACGAGCGCTACTTCGGCGCGTAGTCATCTCCCGATCCCGTGATCATCAACGCCTCAGCCCGACGCCGGGCGGTCTGAGGCGTTGATGATCACGGGCGCACACACGAGCTTGGAGAGTGCATGGATTTCATCAACTGCGGCCACCGCGGCGCCATGAGCGTGTCGCCTGAGAACACCATGGAGTCGTTCCGGCTCGCCGTCGAGCAGGGCGCCAATGAGCTGGAGCTCGACCTCCGGCTGTCGAAGGACGGTGCGCTCGTGGTCATCCACGATGCGACCGTGGACCGCACCACCGACGGCAGCGGCGCGGTCAGCGACATGACCTTTGACGAACTACGCGCCCTGGACGCCGGCGGTGGCCAGCAGATCCCGTCGTTCGACGAGGTGCTCGCGGGCACGGACGCCCGGCTTCAGGTGGAGATCAAGGACCCGGACGTGGTCGACAACCTGGTCGACGTGCTGCAGCGCCGCCCCGACGACGCTGACCGGGTCTCCCCCACCTGCTTCGACCCGAAGACCATCTCCGTGCTGGCGGCACGCCTGCCGGGGTGCGTCGTCGGGCTGATCAACCAGACCGGGTCGACGGAGACGGTCGCCGAGGCACAGGAACTCGGCGCCCGCCGGGTCCTGTTCGGCTGGCCGGGGACTGATCAAGCACTGGTGACGCACGCCCAGGAACGCGGGCTCTATTACAACGTCTGGCTCGTGAACACCCCCGAACAGCTGTACGACGCGGCAGCGCTGGGAGTCAACGGCTTCACGACCGACTACCCACCGCTGCTGTTCGAGCACGGCTACACGATCAGCGACGGCCGGCTCGTCACTGCCTGAACGTAGCAGGCGCGGGGAGCGGGGCAAAGGGCTCACCAGGCTAAAGCCCAGCCGGGCCATAGATTGACCGAGCAAGACACGCTCAACGCAACCCACCGCCTGGTGATCCCTTCGCCCTGCTCCCCGCGAATCTCCCTTCGAGGACCGCCACGTAGAGCGCCGGTGACGCTGCCGCGGAGCCACACGAGCTGTGCGATCCCAGCGGCCGGGCCTCCTACTCGAAGAGGGCGTTGACCTCGGCGTTGGCGCCGGTCAGCGCGTCTGTGTCAGAGGAGAACGACATGATCGAGTCCATGGTGGATCCCATGATGGCCGTGACCTCGGCCCAGTTGTCGGTGATCGGCGCTAGGTACGTCGTGCCCTCCTCGACGTGGACCGTGAAGGATGACACGTCGACGCCGGACTCCTCGAACGCCGTCTGTGCCAACTCCGTCGACTCCTGGATCGCCGGGAAGACGACGGCGTGCTCGGCCACGATGTTCTGGCATTCCGCCGACGCCAGGAAGCTCACCCAGGCCCAGGCTCCCTCCGGGTTGTCGGTGCCGGCCCAGATCGAGTCGGCGAGCCCGTTGAACATGCTCGTACGTTCACCAGAGGGGCCGACCGGGGTCGGTGCCAGGCCGGTCTGCACATCGCTGAGCCCCATGTACGCGCCGGTATTCCAGCTGCCCTCGGTCACCATGGCGTAGGTGCCGGCGCCGTAGGACTCCATCATGCTCACGCCGGCCGTCGCCTGCTCGAAGCTAGGCATGTAGCCCTTCTCGATCAGACCGCGCCACCAGTCGACCATCTCGACGAACGCCGGGTCGTCGTAGTTGAACTGAGACCCCCACGGGTTCTCGTCCGTGTGCGTCCACCCGTTGCTGAAGGCGTACATGCTCCACTCGGTCTGCCCGAAGCCCTCGCCCGCTCCATTCAGGCCGAGCCCGTACACCTCTACGTTGTCCGGGTCGAAGCCGGGCTCGTCGCCGCGGACACCGTTGGCGTCGACGGTGAGCCGCGCGATGACCTCTTCGTAGCTGCCCCCGTCGTCGGGGTTCCAATCGAGGTCGGCCATGTCCTCCGGGGTCAGCCCGGCGTCGTCGAGCAACTCCTCGTTGTAGAAGACGGCCACGGTGTCCCAGTCCTTCGGCAGCCCGTAGCGCTCCCCCTCCTGGCTGATCCAGAGGTCGGCCAGCCCTTCGTGGTAGATCGACAGGTCGAGACCGTCGCGCTCCACGAACTCGTCGATCGCCAGCAGCTGGTTCTGCCCCGCGAACTGCGGGTAGCGGGACAGGTGGTCGGTGAAGACATCCGGCGCCGTCCCGCCGACGAAGCCGGTGGTGATCTTGTTCCAGTAGTCGTCCCAGCCGAACTGCTCGATATTGACGCGGACGTCCGGATTTGCCTCGTGAAACGCGTCGGCGCAGGCCTCATAGGCCGGTAGCTGGTTGGCGTCCCACAACCAGTAGGTGATCGTTCCACCTGCCGCGCTGTCGCCGTCACCTCCGCTACCGCCGTCGTCGCCGCCACATGCGGCCAGCAGAACCGGAATCGCGATCATCCCGGTGGAGCGTCGTAGTGCCTTTCTCATGGGAACCCCATCCCTTCATTGGGTGAGCGTGCCGTGGGTGAGTGCGTTGGGTCAGTGCGTTAAGTGAGTGCCCTGCGTGCGTGTCTGAGGCCGGAGTGCTTGGGTGAGTGCCCTGCGTGAGTGCCTTACTTGATGCCGCTGAAGCCGATGGAGTTGATTACCCTGCGGCCGAGCACGGCGAAAAGGATCATGATCGGAAGTGCCGCGATGAGCGTCGCGGCCATCAGGCCGGCCCAGTCCGGGCTGCCTTGCGGTGTCTGCGAACGGAAGACCCCGAGCGCGACGGTCAGCACGCGCACGTTCTCTTCCTGGCCGACCAGCAGCGGCCACATGTAGTCGTTCCAGGCGTTGATGTAAGTGAGGATGGCCAGCGTCGCGATCGGCGCCGAGGCCATCGGGATGGTCAGCCGGAAGAAGATCCTCAGGTGGCCGGCGCCGTCGATCATCGCCGCCTCCTCGATCTCCCGGCTCAGCCCGAGGAAGAACTGGCGCAGGAAGAACACGGCAAACGGCGTCATGAACAACGTCGGCAGCACGATCCCGGCGAACGTGTTCAGCAGGCCGAGGTCGCGGATCAGGATGAAGTTGGGCAGCGTGGTGAAGATCGGCGGCACCATAAGCGCGGTCAGAAAGAGGAAGAAGACCTTGTTCCGTCCCGGCCAGCGCAGCCGGGCGAATGCATAGGCCGCCATTGCGCAGAAGAACAGCTGGCCGACGGTGACCACGGTGGCGACGATGATGGAGTTGCGCAGGTAGAGCCAGAAGTTGACGTTCGCTCCGGAGCCACCCTCGGCCAGCGCCTCCTCGGTGGACGCCATGCCGAGGACACGCTGGAACGCGCCGAGCGTGAAGTCAGCGGGCAGCAGGGAGCCAGCCTCGGAGGCCAGCGATCGGTTGTTCGACAGCGACGTACGCAGCATCCAGTAGAACGGGAAGAGGGTGACGATCAGCAGGACGACGAGCGAGGTCCACGCCACCACCCGGCCCCAGTTGATCGGGGGACGGGGTGACGCGGCGCGATCCTGGGACAGCTCGGGACGCTGGGTTCGGGTCAGGACACTCATGCCTTCTTCACCTCCGATCAGGACAGGTCGGAATCGCCAGCGCGCAGCATCTTCAGCTGAGCCATGGCGACGCCGCCAAGGATGAGGAACAGGACCACCGAGATCGCCGCGGCATAGCCGAAGTCGAACCGCTCGAACGCGAGCTCGAAGATGTAGAAGTAGATGACACGGGTGGAGTCGACCGGTCCGCCGGCCGTCGTCACCGCGATCGTGTCGAAGATCTGGAACGAGCCGATGACGCTGAGGACCAGCACCAGCGCCATGATCGGGCGCAGCAGCGGAAGGGTCACCCGCCAGAACGTCCGCCACTCGGAGGCACCGTCGAGCGCGGACGCCTCATAGACGTACTTCGGGATCATCTGCAGACCGGCGAAGATCAGCAACGCCGTGTACCCCATGTGCCGCCAGACGTTGATCATGGCGATGGTGGGGATGGCCCAGGTCTCACTGCCGAAGAACGGGATCCGCCCCAGCCCGATCCAATCGATCAGCTGGTTGACGATGCCGAGCTGGTAGTCGAGCATCCAGAACCACACCAGAGCTACCACGACATTCGCCACCAGGTAGGGCAGCAGCACGAGGCCGCGGATGGTGACCGACTGCGTCAGCCGATGCAACAGGACGGCCAGAGCCAGCGCGACGACCGTCTGCAGGCCGATGTTGATGACGACGTAGAGCAGCGTGACCCGCAGCGAGTTCCAGAACAGCGGGTCGTTGAACAGTCGTTGGAAGTTGTCGAAGCCGAGGAACTGCGCGTCCCCGAGCAGCGAGTAGTCGGTCAGGCTGAGGTAGAAGCCCCGGATCGTCGGCCACAGGTAGAACACGACGAATCCGACCGCCGACGGGAGCAGGAACGCCAGGGCGACCCAGAGGTCACCGAGCCGGCGCGACCTCCTCGCGCCGGTCTTGATCGCGGACTGGGCACTGACCTGTGAACTCATCTCGGATCATCTCCTCACCTGGACCTGGGGTGCTAGGAGTCGATGCGGACGGCCTCGATGAGGACCAGCCGCTCGGGGTAGAGCGTCGGCGCCTGGACACCGACGCCGGAGATCACCTGCCCGGGGAGGACCACGCCGTCGGTCCACCACGGGAGCGTGGACCGCGCGGGCCCTTCCAACGTGTCACCCGGGGGAAGCGGCGCGAGCCGGTAGCGCTCCCGCGGGTCGAGGCCCGGCAGCCGCACCTGCCCGGCCGGCGCCTGCACGCTGGTCGCCGTCTGCACCATCGCGTAGATCGCTCGCGATCGGTCAGCGGACACCACCCCGTGGATCAGCATCGCCGGGTCGGCATGGTCCGTGCGAACCACGTCGCCGGTGTGCAGCAGCTCACGAACCTCCTTGTAGAGCGAGATCCAGCGGGCAAGTTCGGCGCGTTCCTCCGCAGACGCCGAGGTGAGATCCCATTCGATGCCGAAGTGGCCGAACAGCGCCGTGCCGGCGCGGAAGCCGAGGGTGTGGCTGCGCCCCGTCGTGTGCGACGTCGTGGCGCCCACGTGCGACCCGAGCAGCTCCGGCGGCACCAGCAGACCGGTCCAGCGCTGGATCTGCTGCCGCTCGAGTGCGTCGATGCAGTCCGACGTCCAGACCCGGTCGGTGCGCTCCAGGATGCCCAGGTCGATCCGGCCGCCGCCGGACGAGCAGGACTCGATCTCCAGGCCAGGGTGCCGACGGCGCAGCTCGTCGATCAGCCGGTACGCGGCGAGGGTCTGCCGGTGCACGCCGGCCGCACCGAGCGGAGCATGCCCGGCGTCGACCAGGTCGCGGTTGTGGTCCCATTTGAGGTATCCGATGCGGTACTCGGTCAGGACCGCGTCGAGCCGCTCGAGGATGTAGGCGTACGCGTGCGGGTTGCCCAGGTTGAGCACCTGCTGGTGGCGGGCCTCCGGAGGCATCCGGTCGCCGGTGGCCAGGATCCAGTCCGGGTGTGCCCGGGCGACGTCCGAGTCCGGGTTGACCATCTCCGGCTCCACCCACAGCCCGAACTGCATGTCGAGTTCGTCGACGTGGTCGATGAGTGGGTGCAGCCCATCCGGCCACACGGTCTCGTCGACATACCAGTCGCCGAGACCGGCATGGTCGTCGCGGCGGCCACGGAACCAGCCGTCGTCCAGGACGTACCGCTCCGCGCCCGCCTCGGCGGCGAGATCCGCGAGGTGCTTGAGCCGGTCGAGGTCATGGTCGAAGTAGACCGCCTCCCACGTGTTCATGGTGACCGGTCGCGGCGTCGTCGCCCGGCCGTCGAGTCCGCGCAGATGCTGGTGGAAGCGGTGCGACACCTCGTCGAGGCCATGCCCGTACGCCCCGTAGACCCACGGCGTCGTGTACTCCGCGCCGGCCTCCAGCCGGACCTCGCCGGGGAGCAGCAGCTCGCCGCCGGCCAGGACGGACTCGCCACGAGCGTTCCGCTCGGCGAGCACCCGGTGGTTGCCGCTCCATCCAACGTGCATCGCCCAGACCTCGCCGTTTCGGAAGCCGAACCCTTCCTCGCCGGCGGCGAGCAGCAGGGTGGCTTCCAGCCCGGTGCGGCCGCGACGGTTCTCCCGCAGGTGCGTGCCGATGCTGAACGGGGAGCGCTGCGGGCTGCGTTCGCGCAGATGCCGACCAGTCATGTCAAGCAGCTCAGTGGCGCTGGGCGGGACCGGCAGGGCGAGGGTCACACCGTCGACGGTGTAGTTGGACTCCCCTGTGTTGCGGACCGTCGCACGCTGCCTGACCAGGCCGGCACCCGTCACCCCGAGCTCGAGCGTCAGGTGGAGCCCGGCCGCGGCGTCGGTCGCGGTGACCGTCACCTGCTGTCCGGCACCGAGCGACGCCGCCGGCTCAGTGCTGGTGGCCGGCACGGAACCGGTGGCCGACGCGTCCGGCTGCGAGCCGGTCACCGACTCCACGGTGAACAGCGCGGAGAAGCCGCGTCCGTCACGGTGCCCGGACAGACCGGGAACGCCCATCCAGCCGCCGGCCGGCTCGGGCAGGACGGCCAGAGGGACGTCCTGATCGACGTCGTTCGTCACCGTCTGCGACCGCTGGCTCAACGCCACCGCGGCCAGGTCCCGCTCGTCGAGCTCCCCAAGGTCTCGGCCCCAGTAGAGTACCTGCGGCAATCGACGGTCCGGGCACTCGACCAGCAGGCTCACCCCCGCCGCTCGGCAGTGGACGAGGTTCTCAGGGGACAGGTTTGGCATGTGCAGCTCCGGCGAGTACAGAGTCGGGGTCGCTTGGGGAGTTAGTTTCGTAGCAGAAGTTATAGATGTCAATAGGGAACATGGATGTCACCAGAAGCCGCCATCTAGCCAGCCGCGCGCTAGATATCCCGGCTATATTTGTCGTTGCAGAATAAAACTGGCCCGCTAGACTGGGCTCCACACTCCCTGGAGGCACGTCCATGCACGTCGCGTCGCCACTGTGGAATGGCCTGACCGAACCCGCGCGCTCGGTGGCATTGGAGGTTCTCTACCACGGTCCGCTGTCCCGCGCCGAGCTGGCGCGGCGGCTGTCCCTCTCCGCCGGAAGCCTGACCCGGCTGTCCAAGCCGCTGCTCGACATCGGAGTCCTGTCCGAGGTCGGCATCCAGCCCGAGAACCGCATCGGCAGGCCGGCCGTGCTACTCGACGTGGTCCCCACCTCGCGGTTCTTCCTCGGCATCAAGCTGACCGGCGACGAGGCGCACGCTGTGCTGACCACACTCCGAGCGGAGGTGATCGCCAGTGAGCGCGCACCGCTCGACCGCCGCGAGCCAGCCGAGGTCGTGGCCACAATGAGCGGGCTCATCGGCAAGCTCGGCGACCGCGTGGACGGCATCTCAGCTCTGGGCGTCAGCCTCGGCGGTTCCTCCACCGACAACCTCACCGTCGCCAGGGCGCCGTACCTGGATTGGACCGACGTGCCGCTGGCCACGATGTTGACCGAGGCGACCGGGCTACCCGTCGTCGTCGAGAACGACGTCATCGCCGTCACCGAAGCCGAGCATTGGTTCGGGGCGGGACGCCAGTACGAGCGGTTCGCCGTGATCACCGTGGGCATGGGCGTCGGTTACGGGCTCGTCGTCCATGACAAGCTGGTCGCCAGCCCGGACGCCGGCATCGGCCTGATCGGCCACTTTCCCCTCGACTCGGCCGGGCCGCTGTGCCCGATGGGACACCACGGCTGCTCTTACTCGATGTTGTCGATTCCCGGGATCCGCTCGTCGATCTCGGTGGCACTTGGGCGCGACGTCACCTACGACGAATGCCTGGACCTCGCCGCGACAGGACACCCCGCGGCACGGCGGATCGTCGACGACGGAGGGCGTGCGCTGGGCCGGCTGATCGCGCTGGTCGCCAACCTCACCATGCCGAACAAGGTCATCCTGGCCGGCGACGGCGTCCGGCTGGCTCACGTCGGCTACGACGCCATGATCGAACGCCTGCACGAGGACCGCGACCCGCGGGCGAGCCGCGTCAACCTCGACATTCAGGCGTTCGACTTCTTCGAGTGGGCCCGCGGAGCCGCCGTCATCGCCATCCAGAACTACGTACTCGGCAACCTCCATCCGTGATCACGACCCGCGGTGATATCCGCTCGACGCAGTGTCGCCGGGGCTCCACTCGCCGCGACGCCGCCCGTCGTCCCGCTCGCCGCGACGCCGCCCGTGATCCCGCTGGTCAGGCCTACCGGCGGTTCACGCCTGGATCATGCAAGGCTCTTGTAGAGGATGCTGCACAGCCGGTCGTCGGCGGGATCGGCGGAGACACTGGTGCCGAACGCGAAGCCCAGCCGCGCGCTGTCCGGACGGCCCGGCTGCGCGAGCCAGACACCCATGCCTTCCGGCTCGCGGCGGTGCAGCTCGTGATAGTCGGTGACGTGGATCCGCTGCTCCACCTCTCCGGTCTGCCAGTCGACCCGGGTCAGGTGCGTGTTGCCCTTCCCCTCCGGCGGGTTGGAGTCACTGTAGATCTGCCCGTCCAGCAGATAGAGATAGCGACCGAAGCTGGCGTAACCCTGGAAGGTGGTCCCCACAAGCACGTCAGGTTGGGCCACGTCGGCGATGGGCGTGTAACTGGGGCGCTGCTGCCGTACGTGGTTCAGGTCGAACAGCCCGTATCGGAACCCTCCGTCCCGCCGGTAGCGCATGACGAGAGTGTTGTGGGCCGAATCCACGTTGCAGGTGGTGCGGTCGACGCCGGGCAACAGCTCCCGCCGCTGCAGATCCGGCGTACGGTCGGCATCGATCACCGCGCCGTCGGAGAACGGGAACCGCAGCAGGCGGGTGCCCCAACCACTACTCCCCTCGGTGACGGCGTCGACCTCGGTCCAGAGGTGTACAGAGGAACCGACTCTCTCCACGCCGATCGCCACACCGTGCCCGAATCGCTTGAGGTACATGTGCCCGAGCCTGTTGCCGTCGAGATCGAGGCGCGTCATCGTCAGATCGCCACGCGCGGCACGGCGGGCGTACTCCTCATCGCCGGGCTCGTCGCCGGGGAGTGGCGTACCGGCCTGGGTGATCTGGACGACGTAGACGTCGCCACCGACGCTGTCCACCGCAAACGACTGCATGATCGTGCGCTGGTCGTGCAGCTCCCGGTTGACGAACAGAGCATCGGTGGGAGCGTCCAGATCGAACGGATCCGAGGGTGGCAGCCTGCGGCCGGACGTCGTGGCGGCGGTGCCGGCCGCCGCTCCCAGCCCGACACCGGATGCGACGGCTCCGGTGACCGCTCCGCCGAGCCACAGGAAACGCCGACGGGTCAGCGCTCGAGATACGGCCGAGCCATCCATGTCACGATTGCCGGTCCGAATGGGCCAGTCAGCCATCGCCACTCCTTCTCTCATCCCACGGCGCGGGAGACGACATCTCATAAGTAGCGTTAATATTACTGATGATCACGTTAAGTACAAGACCCAGCGTGCCTAACTAACCCCGACGACGGTCCTGACACCACCCGAGCCGTGGCCAGCTCCGTTCCCCGTCATTCTCAAACATAACGCTTTCACCTGGGTCTATGAGATCCCTGGCGCGGGACGAACCGACAGATGACGTTCACTCCAAGGACATCTAAAATCTTATCGCCAGTTGTGTTAAAACCCGATCCACAGTGCTACCCGTCAGCTGCAGCGTCCGTGCCGCCAGGGGTAGTGTCATGCCGGACGATCCCTTCGTCACAGTGCGACACCGACCCGAGGAGTTTGACGATGAAACTCGGCATGGCCCTTCCGACAGCAGGCGCACACGCGAGCGCCGACGCCATCTCCCGCGTCACCGAGGAGGCCGAGCGGATAGGTCTCGACTCCCTCTGGTCGTTCGAAAGGCAACTCAGCCCCGTCGGCGAGGTGAGCATGGGCGGGAACACCTTCCGCATGCCGGAGATCTACAACACGGTCTACTCACCGCTCGAGGCGCTGGCTTTCGCCGCCGCGCGTACCAGCCAGATCCGGCTCGGCACCAGCGTCATGGTCGCGCCGCTGCACAATCCCGTCGCGCTGGGGCGCAGTCTGGCGACACTCGACAAGCTCAGCGGTGGCCGGATCGTCGCCGGTCTGGGCCAAGGGTGGCTGGACGAGGAGTTCGAAGCCGCCGGCGTGGACAAGAGCCGGCAAGGTGCTGGGTTCGGGGAGTTCATCGAGGCCCTGCGTGCCGTCTGGGGACCAGACCCAGTCAGCTATGAAGGTGCCCACTACAAGATCGCACCGTCGCAGATCAACCCCAAGCCGGTACAGGCCGGCGGGCCGCCGATCGTGGTCGGCGCGTCGTCTCCCTCGTCGATCCGGCGCACCGCACGGATGGGCCTCGGTCTGAATCCGATCTGGTTCGGTTGGGACGCCATCGAGTCGACGGTCCGGGCCTTCCACGAGGCCGCCCGCGACACCGGACACGACCCGTCCGTCCTGCCCGTCGTCATGCGAGTGAACGCCAACCCGGCCGCCAAGCCGGCGGAGGGCGGCGCTGCCCCTGACGGCTCGCCCGAGCAGGCCGCCGAGGCGCTGTCCCGGTTGGAGCAGATCGGCGTGACCGAGGTCTTCTGGCAGGGAGATGCCGAGGTGGACGAGCAGCTGGAGCTCATGAGCCGGCTGGTCGAGCTGAGTCGCCAGCGCGGGTAACCCCTCAGGCGAGCGTCGACTGCGCCGGGTCCCAGTCCACCGCCAACGGCTCCGGCCGGTCGACGCGGGAGCGAATCGTCACGAACTCACCGGTCTCCGCGGAGGTACTGATCGCCGTCATCATCTCCAGCACGTGCAGCGCCAGCTCGCCGGAAGCCCGATGCGGCACACCGGCACGGATCGACCGTGCCATGTCGACGACGCCGATCCCGCGCCCCAGACTAGTGCCCTCGATCGGCAGCTCCTGCCAGTCCTGCTGCCCCGTGGCGAGAACCGTCAGCGACCCGCGGAACTGGTTGGGATCCGGCACACTGAGGGTTCCCTCGGTGCCGGCGACCTCGATCATGTTCCGGTGCACCGACGAGTCGAAGCTGAACGTCGACGACGCGCTCGGTCCATCCGGGAAGTCCACCAGGGCGTTCACATGGGTCGGCACCTCGACGGCGAATCGTGTGCCCGCCTTCGGCCCAGAACCGATCACCCGCTCTGCACGGCCCTGCCGGCTTGTCGCCGCCACCCTGCTCGCCGCCCCGAACAGGGCCACCAACGTGCTCAGGTAGTACGGGCCTATGTCGAACAACGGTCCGGCGCCGCGCTGGTACAGGAACTCCGGACTCGGGTGCCAGCCCTCGGGTCCATGCGAGAGCAACGCGGCGGTCGCGGCCACCGGCGTCCCGATCACGCCCTTGTCGATCGCACGGATCGCCGACTGGATGCCGGAACCGAGCACGGTGTCCGGAGCACAGCCGATGCGCAAGCCCTGCTCGGCGGCCTCCGCCAGCAGCTTCTCGCCTTCCTCGACGTCCACGACAAGCGGCTTCTCGCCGAAGACATGCTTGCCAGCCGCCAGCGCGGCGCGCGCGACCTCACCGTGCGCCGCAGGAATGGTCAGGTTGACGACGATCTCCACATCGTCACGGGCGACGATCGTGCGCATGTCCCCCGCGTGCGGCACACCATGCTCGCCGGCTACCGCTTTCGCCCGATCCACGTCCAGGTCGGCCACCCCGACCACGCGGACATCGTCGCACTGTGCCAGGTTGGCGAGGTACTGCTTACTGATCACTCCAGCGCCGACGATCGCGACGCCCACCGGTCCACTGTTCATCTTCTCCGTGCTCCTCTGCCCGAACCTGTCATCTACCCGCGCCTGTCATCCCAGACCGTCCAACGCCGCCACGTATCGGTAACTCGCCTCCAGGGCGTCGAGCACGTCGGTGGCACAGCTGTCGAATTCCACTACCCGCCAGGCGTCCGGCGCTGCGGCGAGATACTCGGGAACCGGGATCGATCCTGTCCCGACCGCGACGTTGTGCCCGCTGCGCACACCCGGACCGTCCTTGACGTGCAACAGCCGCACCCGGTCCGAGTGCCGCCGTAGCAGCGCCGGGACGTCAGCGCCACCGACCGCCGCCCAGTAGGTGTCCACCTCCAGGAACACCTCAGGCGCGAGCAGATCGGCCAACGCGTCGAGCGCGTGCCGACCATCGACCGTCGACTCCAGCTCGTGCTCGTGGTTGTGGTAGCCGAGCTGAAGCCCGTGGGCCTGGGCCTTCTCCGCAAGGCCGTTGAGCAGATCCGCCACGCGCTTCACCCCGTCGGCGCTGGTGAACTCCTCCTTTGGGATACCGCCGGGGACGATCGCCTGGTCGGTGCCGAGAGTATTGATCGCGTCGAACACCTCCGCCGGCTCGGCGCCGCGCACCAGGTCCACGGCGTGTACGGCGCAGACGACCAGGCCGAGGTCGTCGGAGATCTTGCGGAACCCGGCGGGATCCTTCAGAGGCTCGAAAGGCTCCACCGCCCCGAAGCCGATCGCGGCGAGACGTCGCAGCACGCCGTCCCGATCCTCGGCGATCTGGTCACGGGCCGAGTACAGCTGAACGGCTAAGGGCTTGCTCATGCGGGGTTCTCCTCCATGGTCTTCGCGTGCGTTCTCTTTCCGATCGTCGATAGCCGCCTCCGGTGAACGCAGAGGTCAGCGTGCCCGGTGACGCCGACGACGTGCGCCCTAGTCCGTCGCGAAGGCGGCGTCGAACGCCTCCGACGGCGGGTCGAATAGCTGTGTGCGGATGTACTGCACCGCCTCGGCCGCGCCACGGAGCCGATCCATCCCCGCGTCCTCCCACTCGATCGAGATCGGTCCGTCATAGCCGATCGTGTTGAGCATCCGGAATGCGGCCTCCCACGGCACATCGCCGTGACCGGTGGAGACGAAGTCCCAGCCACGCCTCGGGTCCGCCCAGGCCAGGTGGGAGCCGAGCCGGCCGTTCCGGCCGTTGCCGACCTGCCGCTTCGTGTCCTTGCAGTCGACGTGGTAGATCCGATCCCGGAAGTCCCAGAGGAAGCTCACCGGGTCGATGTCCTGCCAGACCATGTGGCTCGGGTCCCAGTTCAGGCCGAAAGCCTCCCGGTGCCCGATCGCCTCCAGCGTACGCACCGTCGTCCAGTAGTCGTAGGCGATCTCCGACGGATGCACCTCATGCGCGAACCGTACGCCTACCTCGTCGAACACATCGAGAATCGGGTTCCATCGGTCCGCGAAATCCTGGTAGCCGGCGTCGACCACGTCCTGCGGCACGGGTGGGAACATCGCGACGTACTTCCAGATCGCCGATCCGGTGAAGCCGATCACGGTATCCACTCCGAGCTTGGCTGCCGCCCGCGCGGTGTGCTTCATCTCTTCCGCCGCACGCCGGCGGACGCCTTCCGGTTCCCCATCGCCCCAGATCCGGTCCGGCAGAATGCCACGGTGCCGGATGTCAATCGGGTCGTCGCAGACCGCCTGCCCCTTCAGGTGGTTGGAGATGGCCCACACCTTCAGGCCGTGTTTGTCCAGGATGTCCAGCCGAGACTGGACGTACGCGTCGTCCTCGACGGCACGCCATACATCCAGATGGTCGCCCCAGCAGGCGATCTCCAGGCCGTCGTATCCCCATTCCGACGCCAGCCTGGCGACCTCATCGAACGGCAGGTCGGCCCATTGCCCGGTGAACAACGTGATCGGTCGGCTCATGTTCGCTCCCTCGTCAAACCTTCGTAGCCCGACTTGCAGCGTCCTGCGGACAGCGGGTCAGAGCGCTCGCTCCGCAGGACGCCATAGATCTTCTTCGTGTTCACTGTACGATCTCGACCCATGCCTGCTTCGCCGCCGACTCCTGGACGGCGTCGGCGATCCGCGTGGCCCGTACGCCGTCGTCGAACGTGGGCAGGCCGTCGGGTGTGTCGCCGTCGAGTGCGGCGTACGTGTCCGCGACGAAATGATCGAAACAGTCCTGGTACCCCTGAGCATGGCCGGCCGGGACCCGCGCATAACGTGCGGCCGCCGGGGTGAGCGTGTCTGGGTCCCGGACCAGGACACTGCTGCGTTCCCGGCCGCCGTACCAGAGCAGTTCCGGGTTCTCCTGGTCGAAGCTGAACGTCCCCTCGGTTCCGGACACCTCCAGCAGCAGGCGGTTCTTCCGTCCTGCCGAGACCTGGCTGATCACCGCGGATCCGGCGGCCCCGGCGTCCGTCGTGAACTGCATGACGACGGCGTCTTCGGTGCCGACCTGCACACTCATGTCGCCCCGGCTCTGGTGGACCGTGCTGGTCTGCGCGGACACACGGGCGATGCGGTCGCCCGTCACGAACTCGAGGAGGTCGCACCAGTGTGAGCCGATGTCGCCGAACGCCCGCATCGGCCCGCCCAGCGCTGGGTCGACACGCCAGTTGTCATCACTCGGCAGCAACAGCCAGTCCTGAAGATAGCTGCCATGAGCGAGGACGACGCTCCCGATCTCGCCTCGCCGGACACGCTCACGGGCCTCACGGACCATCGGATGGAATCGGTAGACGAACGGCACTGTGCCGATGCGCGCGGCGGCGTCCGCAGCTCTGGCCATCGCGCTCGCCGTCTCCACGTCGGTGCTCAGCGGTTTCTCGCAGACCACGTGCTTGCCTGCGGCCAGAGCCGCGTGTGTCACCTCGGCGTGCAGGTGATTGGGGGTACAGACGTGCACCACGCCGACGTCTACGGCGGCGACGAGGTCCTCCAACGTCGCGAACGCATCCTCCGCCCGGAACTCGGCGCGTGCGGCGCGCGCCCGTTCGAGGCTGGACCCGACCACTCCGACGATGCGACCTCCGGCCACCTGCGCGGCACGGGCGTGGACCCGTCCCATGAACCCGGTTCCGACGATCGCCACTGGCCTTCGACCATCGGATGCGTCACTTGGCACGCTGGCCCTCCCGGTTGTGCGGCAATGGCGGCAAGGATGGTGCGGCAACTCGTGCCCGATACGCTGCGACACCGCCGCCTCGCGCCTGCCCGCGAACTCGACGGTCGGCGCCTCAGCGATGGCGGCCGGTATCCCTGACATCTTCTTCGCG
>NZ_ML142855.1:256247-256538 GCF_004138495.1 Phytoactinopolyspora endophytica | reverse complement strand
CGGGAGAGCACCTGATCGCGGGCGTACGTGAGGCCGTCTTCCAGCGGTCGCTACCGCTGGAAGACGGCCTTACGTACCAGCGGTCGCTACCGCTGGCCACGCAACATGTGCGGATCGTGGGATCCCGGACCGGCGAGCGCGCCGGCATCATTGGGGCCGCGGTCATGGTGATCGACCATGCCCTCTCCCCCGCCGAGGTCGACGCGCTCGCTCAGCCCTGACGTCACGCTAGCGGCCCTCCTCCGTCGTCGTGGGCCGGGCAGTCGCCGCAGACCCAGCCGGCGGCACGCG
>NZ_ML142855.1:254124-256155 GCF_004138495.1 Phytoactinopolyspora endophytica | reverse complement strand
GCGCCGGGTAGCGGATCCGCTCCACCATCTCGGACAGCTCCGCCGACGGCGGCGGAGTCAGCTTCGACACGACGATCGCCACGGCGAAGTTGACCAGCGCACCGATGGTCCCGATGCCCTCCGGGCTGATATCGAGGATGTGGTCATTCGCGGATGTCCCGAAGACCTCCAGCGTGTACACCATGTAGCTGATGGTGAACACGAGCCCGGTGATCATCCCCGCGGCGGCGCCGACCGCGTTGCACCGCTTCCAGAAGATGCCTAGCACCAGCGCCGGGAAGAAGCTCGACGCCGCCATGCCGAACGCGAACGCGACCACCTGGGCGACGAACGCGGGCGGGTTCATGCCCGCGATCACCGCGACGACGACCGCGCCCGCCATCGCGATCCGGCCGACCAGCAGCCGCTCACGGTCGTCGGCCTCCTTCCGGATCCGCCGGAAATAGAGGTCGTGCGACACCGACGACGAGATCACCAGCAGCAGCCCGGCGGCCGTCGACATCGCCGCGGCCATGCCGCCGGCGGCCACCAGCCCGACGATCGGCGCCGGCAGCCCGGCGATCTCCGGTGACGCCAGCACCAGGATGTCGTTGTTGACGATGAGGTCGGCACCGGAAGCGGGGTTGTTGCCGACCGACTGGATGGTCTCGACGTCTTCACCGATCGACACCAGCCCGGTCGACATCCAGTTCTCCACCCAGTCCGGCAGTTCGGACACCGAGGTGCCCTGGACCCCTTCCAGCAGGTTGAACTTGGTGAACGCGCCCACCGCGGGAGCCGTCGTGTACAGCAGGGCGATGAAGAACAGCGCCCAGAATGCGGAGTAGCGCGACCCGCGGACCGTCTTGGTCGTGTAGAAGCGGATGATCACGTGCGGCAGCCCGGCCGTGCCGACCATCAGTGCCATCGTCACCAGGAAGATGTCGACCTGCGGCCGCTCGGTGAACGCCTGGGTGTACTCGTTCAGGCCCAGCTCGGTGCCGAGCGAGTTCAGCTCGGCCAGGATCTCGCCGAACGAGATCTGCGGGATCGGCACCCCCGTCATCCTCTGGGCCACCGCCACCGCCGGGATCAGGTACGCGGTGATCAGCACTGTGTACTGCGCCACCTGGGTCCACGTGATGCCCTTCATCCCGCCGAGCACCGCGTAGAGGAAGATGATGGCCGCGGCGATCACGATGCCGCCGTTGATGTCGATGTCGAGGAACCGGCTGAACACGATGCCGCCACCGGCCATCTGCCCCACCACGTAGGTGAACGAGATGATGATGGCCGCCCCGGCAGCGATCGTCCGTGCCAGCTCCGAATACCGGTCGCCGACGAACTCCGGCACCGTGTACTTGCCCCATTTGCGAAGGTATGGCGCCAGCAGGACCGCAAGCAGCACGTAGCCGCCGGTCCACCCCATCAGGTAGATCGACCCGTCCGACCCGAGGAACGCGATCAGCCCCGCCATCGAGATGAACGACGCGGCGGACATCCAGTCCGCGGCGATCGCCGCACCGTTGGCGACGGTCGGGACGCCGTGCCCGGCGACGTAGAAGCCCTCCGTCTCCTTCACCCGGCTGCGCCAGGCGATGAAGATGTACGTACCGAAGGAGAGGACGATGAAGACAGTGGTCCAGGCCTGGATATCGGTCACTGCTCCGCTCCCCTTCCGGCTTCCGCACCGTCGTCGTCACCGTTCTCGTCGACGCCGAACTCCTTGTCCAATCGGTCCATCCGCAACGCGTAGACGAGGATCAAGATGACGAACGTGTAGATGGAACCCTGCTGGGCGAACCAGAACCCGAGCGGGAAGTCGAAGAACGTGATCTCGTTGAGCTGCTCGACGAAGAGGATCCCGCAGCCGAACGAGACCACGAACCAGATGACAAGGAGCACGGCCATCAGCCGCAGGTTCCGCCGCCAGTACTGGCGGCGCCAATCTTCAGAGAGCGGAGGACCGCCCTGTTTCGTCTGGTCCGGTGGGGACATCAGCGAACTCCCTTCTTGCTACGGCGCCGGAGTCGAAGGGTCTGCACCGTCCAC
>NZ_ML142855.1:249675-254083 GCF_004138495.1 Phytoactinopolyspora endophytica | reverse complement strand
GGCTGCCCCGGACGGCGTGCATGCAGCCGCAGGTGCCACACAGCTGTCACGCAGGTGGCATGCGAGATGACACACACAAGTGGTGTCGACCAAGGAACTGCCTGCTCGCGCGACATGCAAGACCCACCTGGACGGGTGGTAGCCACGACCGCCCCAACGGTTGAGATGGCTACCCGTGCGGCGATCCTCGGAGCCAGGGACCGCTCGCGGACGTGTGCCGTCCGCTCGGCGACCGCCGTCGACCGTTCAGCAGGCTGGCCCTGCCGCCCGCTGCCACCGCCTGCCTAGACTCCAGAAAAGCCGCCAATGGCTGTCTCGACTGAGGGCGACGACGTCGACGCCCGGGAGGCCCGCGATGACCACCGCACGTCAGGCACTATCCACCACTCGCCGGCCCACGACGGCGGCCGCGAGCCGCCGCGCAGGGCAGATCATCCACGCCGGCAGCGCGGCCATGCTGGTCGGGGGCTTGCTCGTCGCCTTCGGTTCCGTCCTACCATGGGTGTCCACCCCGGCAGGCAGCCTCTCCGGCACAGCCGGTGCCGGGCTGTGGACGCTCTGCGCGGGTGTCGTCGCCATCGCGGGCGCGCTGATTCCACATCGCCGGGTCGCGCTCGTGCACGCCGCGCTGCCCGGCCTCGCGGTCGCGGCGATCGTGGCCTGGCAACTCGCCCGGCTGATGCAGCTGAGTGCCACGACCGACAGCTGGGGAAAGCTCCTGCCCGGCATCGGACTGGTCCTGGCCGGGGGCGGTGCTGTCATACTGCTCCGCATCGCGGCACGGCTGCGTCACTCCACCTGATCTCCCGCAAGAGCGCCGGCGTGGTTCGCTGGAAAGGTCTTCTGACGGGGCAGAACAGCTCGCGCCCACCCACCCCGCATGCCGCCCCGGGCGGGTGGGCACTCGACTCCCTGGACGAGTACGACACGCCTGCTGAAGTCGATGCCAGCATGCGCACGCTGCGACGGGTGGCCATCTGGCATTTCGCCGTGTTCCTCGGTGTCGTCCTGCTGGTCCCTCTGCTCACTGTGGCGCTCGACTGGTGGTCGCGGGGAAGGCTCGTAGGAGGGATCAGTCCGAACTTCGCGATGGCGGCGGTCGGGCTCTATGTCTTCTTCTTCGTCATCTCGTTCGCCGCGGCCCGGCTGTCCAACGCCGTCGAGAACCGGATGCTCGGACACAGCCAGCCCGGCATCATCAGCGACGACGCGGAGCCCTTCGACGGAGACGGCCGGCACGGGCTCCCCAGCGAGGACAGTCTCGCCGCCGGCGACAGACCGCACAGTCTCTCCGGCGGAGACGGGCTCGCCGGCGGAGACGGGCTCGTGGCGGGAGCCGATCGCGTCGACACCGACGACGATTCCCCGAACGGCAGGGCGACATGAACAGCGTCAGCGTGGCCGTCCTCGGCGCGCTGCTCCTGGCGGTACTGGCCCTGACGCTGGTCATCCGGCCACGCCGCGCCTCCACGCTGGACTTCTACCTGGCCGGCCAGCGCGTCGGAGTAGTGACCAACGCGTGTGCCATCTGCGGCGACTACTTCTCAGCAGCGTCATTCCTCGGCGTCGCGGCGGCCGTCTACGTCTCCGGCCTGGACGGCGTCTGGTACGCCACCGGGTTTGCCGCGGGCTTCATACCCGTGCTGCTGTTCATCGCCGCTCCGCTGCGCCGTTTCGGGGAGTTCTCGATTCCCGACTTCCTGGCGCGGCGCCTCCGGTCCGAACACGTACGCATCGTCGCCGTGGTCGTCGTCCAGCTCATCATCCTCTCCTACCTGGTACCCCAGGCCGTCGGCAGCGGCATCACCTGGGAGCTGCTGGTGGATCGTGGCATCGCCGGGCTGTCTCCGTATGCGACCGGCGTCCTGCTGTCCACGACGCTGATCACGGTGCTCGTCACGCTGGGCGGGATGCGCGGGACGACGTGGACCCAGGCGGTGCAGTTCTTGCTGCTGCTGTCCGCCTTCGTGTGGCTGGCCATCGTCATCCTCGGCTCCGGCTTCAACTATCCGGACGCGGTGGCCGAGCTGAGCCGCGAGCCGCTCGCCAACCCGGAGCACGACGGCGGCGGCTGGCACCTGACCACCGAGGCCAACCGGCTGGAGGAGGACCAGCCGATCATCTTCGGCGAGCCAGGTGGCCGTTACGGTCACCTCGGCCAATTCGCCCTGATCATGACCCTGGTCATGGGTACGGCCGGGCTCCCGCACATCATGAACCGCTATTTCACCAGCCCGACGGGCACTGCGGCGCGCATGACGACCGTGTGGGTGCTGGGCCTGGCCGGCGTGTTCTACACGCTAGCCGTCCTGCTCGGCACCGCGGCCCGCACACTGATCAGCCAGGCCGCCGACAACGAGCCCTGGCTGGACGAACTCACCATCGACGGTGTGCTGCGCATCCCGGAGCACGCACTTCTCGTACTCGGCCGTCTCCACGGTGATGAAGCCGGGCTCGGCTTCATCGCCACGGGAGCGCTGATCGCCGTGCTGTCCACCATCGCAGGGCTGCTCCTGGCCGCCGCCGCGTCGTGGGGGCACGATGTGTACGAGCGTCACATCAATCCACGGGCGTCCCAGCGCCAGGCGGTCTGGGCCGGCCGCTCGGCAGTACTCGTGGTGGCCCTGCTGTCCGCGGTGCTGGCGTTGGGCTTGCGGCCCGACTCGATGACCGCACTCTTCCCGTCTGTTGTGGCGACCATGGTGACCTGGGCGTTCGCACTCGCCGGCTCGGCACTGACACCGGTGTTCGTGCTCGCCATCTGGTGGCGGCGGACGACCGCACCGGGGGCGGTGGCCGGCATGGTCACCGGCGCCGTCGCCGCGATGCTGTTGTTCGGGACGGGCACTGTCGTCGGAGGACGCGGCCTGAGCGAAATGATGCTCACGCCGACCGTCATCGCCGCACCGCTGGCCGCCGGCGTGACGATCCTCGTCTCGCTGCGCACGCGTACGCCGACGGACCTTGATCAGCTGTGGCTGCGGCTGCATGGCACGGCAGCAGACCGCCGGGCCGAGCGGCTCGCCCGGCTGACGATCGCCGGGACGACCGCTGGTGCCACCCGGCCACGGGAGCGAGGATGAACAACGGCAGCCTGCCACTCGCCGCCGCGACCACGCTGACGTGGGGCACCGTCTACCTGGTCACGCAGGTGGTCGTCGACCCGCCGCTCGGGGTGGGTCCCACGCTGCTGTTGGGAATCGGGCTGACGCTGACGCTGATGATCGGGTACCCGTCGGCGCTGCGAGGGCTGCGCAGCACCCGTCCAGCGCGCACCGCATCCTCCGGCGTGCCCGGGCAGGGGCGCCACGGGCATGGGCGCACGTTCGCGGCCGTGGGCCGGTCCATCCCGTTGCGCTCCGGGCTGACCGCTGAGGCGGCCCGGCGCACGGCGGAACTGCTGCACCCGCTGCTGGGCGGCGACTCGGTCGCGATCGCCGACCGGGACCAGGTGCTCGCCTTCGTCGGCCCAGGATCGGACCACCACACGGTCGGGGATGCGCCACAGACGGAGTCGTCGGCGCGGGCACTGGCCAGCGGCAAGATCGCCGTCGTGCGACGGCGGGAGAAACTGGGCTGCCCGTACCCGGACTGCCCGCTGCACAGCGCCGTCGTCGCCCCGCTGACCAACGGCAAGCGCGTCGTCGGGATTCTCAAGGTGTACCGGCTGGATGAGGATCCGCCGAACCGCGGCCTGGTCGAGGGCATCGCCGGCATCCTGTCGCTACACCTGGAGCTCGCCGAGTTCGATCGGGAACGCAAACTCGCCGTCGACGCCAAGCTGGATGCGCTACGCGCCCAGATCAACCCGCATTTCTTGTTCAACACGTTGAACACGATCACCTCAAAGGCACGCACCGATCCTGAGGAAGCCCGTCAGCTACTGGTGCGACTGTCCGACTTCTTCCGGTACGCGGTCCGGCAAGACGGCCATCTCGCCGAGTTCAGCCAGGAGTACTTCTTCGTGCGCACGTATCTGTCGCTGGAGCAGGCACGGTACGGCGAGCGGCTCCGGGTTCGCTACGACGTCGACCCGCAGGTACTGACCGCGCACGTTCCCGTGCTGATCATCCAGCCGCTGGTCGAGAACGCGGTCAAGCATGGTCTGGCGGACAAAGTCGACGGCGGCACGGTCACGCTGAAAGCACGCGTCGACCCGCTGACCAGGACGACAACGATCAAGGTCACCGACGATGGGATCGGCATCGGACCGGACAGGCTGGAGGAGATCACCTCGGGTGTGTGCGCAGCGCAGGGCGGCATCGGGCTGCCGAACATCTCCGAGCGGTTGGCAGCCCTGTACGGAGATCGCTATCGTCTGGACATCCAGTCCCAGCAGGGCGACGGCACGGTCGTCGACCTGCGGATCCCCTTAGGGTGATGGTCGGTGGTCGCATGCGAGCCCGTT
>NZ_ML142855.1:248323-249650 GCF_004138495.1 Phytoactinopolyspora endophytica | reverse complement strand
GATCGTCGACGACGAGGCTCCGGCGCGCGCCGAGCTTCGTTACCTGCTGAGCCAGTTCGACCATGTCCAGGTGGTCGGCGAGGCGACCAACGGGGAGGAGGCGCTCACGCTGCTGGGCTCGCTGGACTACGACATCGTGCTTCTCGACGTCCGGATGCCCGGTGGGACAGGCCTCGAAGTCGCGTCCGTATTGCGCGGGTCCGCGAAGTCGCCGCGGGTCATCTTCACCACCGCTTATCCGGACTACGCCGTCGAGGCGTTCGACTTGGAAGCCGCCGACTACCTGGTCAAGCCGTTCGACGAGGACCGGCTCGGCCGGGCACTCCAACGGGCGTTATCGGGTGGCTCAGACGATGACACCGATCCGTCGCCGGAACGCTCGTCCCGCCGCCCACCGGAGCCGCTCGGTCGCATCCCGGTACAGCAGGGCGATCGGACGGTGCTGATCGACGATTCCGCAGTCATCTACGCGACGGCGGCACGGGGATACTCCTACCTGCAGCTGGCCGCGGAACGGGTCCTGGTCAGTTTCTCGCTCAACGACCTCGAGCACCGCCTCGCCGGGCACTTCTTCCGTGCACATCGCTCGCATCTGGTGAACTTGGACCATGTGCGGGAGCTGATTCCCGACTTCAAGGGTGCGCTCGTGCTGGTCATGGACGACCACCGACACACCAGAGTCGAGGTGTCCCGCCGCAAGGCGCGCGAGCTGCGCAGCTTACTCGGCATGTAGCGAGTCCGGGCCGTCGGAAGCATTCCGCCATGTGAGCCTCCGGCGGCGCCTCGCGAGCCACCGCCGGTCACGCCTGCACATGCCGGCGCCCGCTACGACTCTCCTATGACGGTGTCGAGGCGCTGTTGCACCTCAGCCGTGTTCAGGTCTTCGGTGCGCTGGGAGATGATCCACTGATACCGGAATGGGTCCTCGACCCTGCCCTGTCGGTATCCGTAGTCGCGGTCGTCGACCGGGAAGATCGTCGACGCGCCGGCGTCGAGCATCCGGCTCTCCACGGCATCGGCATCATCGACCTCGAGCGTCAGGATCACCGGTGAGCCTCCGAGGGTCGACGCGGCCCGATCGGTGCCGTCCTCGTCCTTGATACTGATCACCGCATCGCCGACGCGTAGCTCGGAGTAGACGACCGAGCCGTCGGGCGCGGTGTATCGGGCGATGATCTCCGCGTTCAGGGCCTTCTGGTAGAACTCGATAGCGCGGTCCGCGCCCGCGACCACCAGCTTCGGGACAATGGCAATATCAGTCATGCCCCCATCGTCGCGCGATCGAGGCCTCGGGGATTGGAGATTTCCGTCATCCTCCGCTTCCCGA
>NZ_ML142855.1:245250-248282 GCF_004138495.1 Phytoactinopolyspora endophytica | reverse complement strand
AGATTCCCGGGTCACCGGGTCAACACGTCACCGTGTCATTGGGTCATCGGGTCATCGGGACGTGGTTGTGCGCGTCGACCGAACGCGGCCGGTACGCCGTCGGCGTCACTCCAGTGAGTGAACGGAACTCGTTCACCAGATGGGCTTGGTCGAAGTATCCGTACTCCGCCGCCACCATCGCCCAGTCGACCGCCATCGCCCCGGTGCCGGGCACGTCGGCGGTGATCTTGGTCAACACCCGCTGCAACCGCCGTATACGAGCGAACGGCTTCGGGTTCAGCCCGACGGTGGCCCGAAACCGGCGGTTGAAGGTCGACGGTGTCATGCCGATCCGATCGGCAACCTCCGCCACAGCGCCGCCACGAGACAAGCCGTCGACTGCCGCCCCCACCATCGGATCGATCGGTCGCACCCGTCGATCGAACGAACGCTCGAGCGCGCCGTCCGGGAGCACATCGAGACGGACGACCCGGGCCAGCAGGGCGGTCTCCAGCGTGCGCAGCGTGTCGTCGGGTGTCGGCTGGTTCAACAGGCGTTCACGCAAGACTGCGCCGTCTCGCCCCCAGAGCGAATCCAGGCCGATCACCGGCTCGACCAGGACGTCCGACGGCGGATGGAAGAACGGCGCGGCCCCGCCCGGGCGGAACGCGACGCCGACGCAGTGCCGCTGGTCAGCCACGTCCATGCCGATCGGCCGGGCGATCGCGCCGCACAGGCCGCTGCCGTGGGTGGTCTGCACGTTCTGCGTCGCGTCACCGTCGTACCAGTGGATGACGTCGTCGCCGAGGTTCACCACGATCTGCATACCGCCGTTGGGAATCCCCCGCTCAAGCCCAGCCGCCAGCGGCTCGTCCATGTACCAGACGAGCTCGACGAACGGCCGCAGCGCCGGCGACGGACTCCGCATCACGGTCACCATGATGTTTCCGAATCTACCCCCTGACACCCACTCAACGAAGCTCGTCGGTTCTGCTGCCGATGCGATGCGGCCGCCCAGCCAGGATCGCCGGTACTCGCGTGGTCCGTACGAGCCAGTTTCGAACATCAGGGCTGAGCGCTTCAGCAATGTAGAGGATGTCTTGCCAGTCCCGCGCGAGATCACGAGAGTGGATCGGCTCATGATGGGCGATGCGATTACGCAGGTCGTGCAGCCGGGTGAGCCTGTCGGCAATCTCTGGACGCGCCAGCGGGCGCGTGGTCTGGAACGCTCGGCGCAGCGCCGGCCGCCAGAGCTGATCTGTATAGCGCCCAACCGTCAGGAAACGCCAGAAACCGAACGACAGCTCCGCCACGATGCGCCCACCGGTTGCGGGCTTGTCGGCGCTGCGCAAACGGCGACGCGCCCGCTCGATGTCGTCACACCTCTTGGAGGTAAGCAGATACTCGGGGTGGTCGTACCAGTTTCCCGAGAAGCCGCTCTGCCGGTGCAGCTCCGTTAGCTGATAGTGGAAGGCATTACGTAGGGCCACTTCCAGGATGTGTAGAGACTCGAAGAAGGCCCCTGAAATTGCCAGGTTCCATTCGTACAATCCCAGGCTCACGGCCTGATCGCCACGGGCCGCCCGGTCGTACGGGCCGAGGCGCTCTTCACTGAGCCAGTATCGCAACGTCGTCGAGTCGATCAACACTGTCCGTGCAGGCGCGGGCAGGACGACACGAAACTCTGCTAACCTGCATCCTGAAAGCCCCGGTTGGCCTTCTGCACCTTTCAGGCGCATGCTGCCGGGGCCATGCTCGTGTATAGGCATGACTTCTGGCCATATCAGGTCAGTTCGCGCCTGGATGTTCACATTCATTCGGCCATGCTAGGCGTCCGCGGTGACAATGACCGCTTGGCTCAGCCTGTGCCGCTGAGCCTCACCGTGCCCCATCTGCTAGGATGGCGGGGAACGCCCCGGTTGGCCTTCTGCACCTCAGGTGCATGCTGCCGGGGCTATGTTTTTGCCCGCTCAACCTCGTCCATGATCATGAACACTAACCGTGTATATAGCACGCTTAGTGTTCATGATCATGGGAGCGTCGAGTCAGCGGGTGGCGGTGCCCTCGGTGTAGTCGTCGTCGCCGGAGTTGATCCATGGCATCAGCGTGCGCAGCTTCTTGCCGGTGTCCTCGATCGGGTGCGCCTCGCCTTCGGCGCGCAGCCGCTTGAACTCCGGCGCCCCGGCGTCCTGATCCGCAATGAACCCAGCCGCCCACGATCCGTCCTGAATCGCGGCGAGCGCGTCTTGCATCCGCTGCTTCACCGACTCGTCGACGATCTTCGGCCCGGTGGTGTAGTCACCGTACTCGGCCGTGTCCGAGACCGACCAGCGCTGCTTAGCGATGCCGCCCTCGTACATGAGGTCGACGATGAGCTTGAGCTCGTGCAGCACCTCGAAGTAGGCGATCTCGGGCTGGTAGCCGGCCTCGGTCATGACCTCGAAACCGCTCTGGACCAGGCGCGACATGCCGCCGCAGAGTACGGTCTGCTCGCCGAACAGGTCGGTCTCGGTCTCCTCCGTGAAGGTGGTCTTGATCCCGCCCGCACGCAGGCCGCCAATGCCCTTGGCGTAGGCGAGCGCGAGCGGCCAGGCACCGCCGGTGGCGTCCTGCTCGACCGCGACCAGAACCGGCACACCCCGGCCGTCGACGTACTCGCGGCGCACCAGGTGGCCAGGGCCCTTGGGCGCGACCATGGCGACGTCGACACCAGCCGGAGGCTTGACATAGCCGAACCGGATGTTGAAGCCGTGGCCGAAGAACAGGGCGTCACCGTCCTGCAGGTTCGGCTCGACGTCCTCGGTGTAGATATGCCGCTGGACGTGGTCCGGGGCGAGGATCATGATGAGGTCGGCCTCGGCCGCGGCCACCGCCGGGGTCACGACTCGCAGCCCTTCTTCCTCAGCCTTGGCACGGCTCTTGGAGCCCTCTTTGAGGCCGACGCGGACGTCGACGCCGGAGTCACGCAGGCTCAGCGCGTGCGCGTGACCCTGGCTGCCGTAGCCGATGACGGCGACGACCCGGCCCTGGATCACGGACAGGTCGGCGTCATT
>NZ_ML142855.1:241436-245216 GCF_004138495.1 Phytoactinopolyspora endophytica | reverse complement strand
TAGAACATCTCAGCCACTTCGGGCTTCTCCATTCACTCAGTCGGACAGTGCTTTTGTGGGCTGGGGTCAGGCGGTGCGGTCGAGGCGCTCGAGCGGGCGCAGCGTGCGGTCGGTGATGGATCTCGCGCCACGGCCGACGGCGACCACCCCGGATTGCACGAGCTCACGGATCCCGTAGGGCTCAAGCACTCGGAGCAGCGCTTCCAGCTTGTCGGTCGATCCAGTCGCCTCGATGGTCACCGCGTCTGTGGCCACGTCGATCACCTTGGCCCGGAACAGCTCGACAGTCTGCAGGATATGCGGTCGCGTCTCGTTGTCGGTACGCACCTTCAGCAGAAGCAGCTCCCGCTGTACCGATGCGGTCGGCTCCAGCTCCACGATCTTGATGACATTGACCAGCTTGTTCAGCTGCTTGGTCACCTGCTCCAGCGGCGAGTCCTCGACGTCAACGACGACGGTCATCCGCGACACGGACGGATACTCGGTCGGTCCGACGGACAGCGAGTCGATGTTGAACCCTCGCCGGGAGAACAGCGCCGCGATCCTCGCCAGGACTCCCGGCTTGTTCTCCACCAGCACCGACAACGTGTGTTTACTCATTCTCTTCCTCACTAGGTCACTGGCCGGTCGGACGACGATCCGCGACGCCGGGTACGGGTGGGCGCGCCCGGACACCGCGGATCGCCGTTAGTCTTCACGGTCCCAGTCGGGCGCCATTCCCTTGGCGATCTGAATCTCATCGTTGCTGGTTCCGGCGGCGACCATCGGCCACACCATCGCGTCGCGGTGCACCCCGAAGTCGACGACGACGGGACGGTCGTCGACGCTCATCGCCTTCTCGATGGTCGCGTCGACGTCGTCCGCCTTGTCGCAGCGCAGCCCGACGCAGCCATAGGCCTCGGCAAGCTTGGCGAAGTCGGGGATGCGCTGGCTGTGCAGGTCCGTGTTGGAGTAGCGCTCGTTGTAGAACAGCGTCTGCCACTGCCGGACCATGCCGAGGCTGGCGTTGTTGATCACCGCCACCTTGATCGGGATCCCCTCGATGGCGCAGGTGGCCAGCTCCTGGTTGGTCATCTGGAAACAGCCGTCGCCGTCGATCGCCCAGACGGTCGAGTCGGGCTTACCGACCTGGGCTCCCATCGCGGCCGGGACCGCGAATCCCATCGTTCCGAGACCACCGGAGTTCAGCCACGTGCCGGGGTGTTCGTAGGAGATAAACTGCGACGCCCACATCTGATGCTGTCCGACACCACCGACGTAGACGGCGTCCGGACCGACGATCCGGCCCAGCCGCTCGATGACGTACTGCGGTGCCAGCTCACCACCGTCGGAGGTGGCGTAACCCAGCGGGTAGCGGTCCAGCCACTGGTTGAGCTGGGTCCACCAGCCGGCATAGTCACCCTGCCGGTCTGCTGCGTGCTCGGCTTGGATGGCGACGATCAGCTCCGAGAGGACCTCCTTGCAGTCGCCGACGATCGGCACGTCGGCGACCCGGTTCTTCGAGATCTCCGCCGGGTCGATGTCGGCGTGGATGATCGTTGCTCCCGGCGCGAACGACGACAGCTTGCCGGTCACCCGGTCGTCGAAGCGCGCCCCGAGAGCGACGATCAGGTCGGACTTCTGCAGCGACGTGACCGCGGCGACAGTCCCGTGCATGCCGGGCATGCCCAGGTGCTGTGGGTGGCTGTCCGGGAACGCGCCCCGGGCGGTCAAGGTCGTCACGACCGGCAGGCCGGACAGCTCGGCCAGCTGACGCAGCTCCGGCCACGCCTGCGCTCGGAGCACGCCACCTCCGACGTAGAGAACGGGACGCTTCGCCGATGTGATCAGCCGGGCCGCCTCCCGGATCTGCTTGCCGTGCGGCTTGGTGGTCGGGTGATAGCCGGGCATATCCAGGGTGTCCGGCCATGCGAACGTGGTCTGGGCCTGCATCGCGTCCTTGGCGACGTCGACCAGGACGGGACCGGGACGGCCGGTGGAGGCGATGTGGAACGCCTCGGCGACGACGCGCGGGATCTCCGCCGGATCGGTCACCAGGTAGTTGTGCTTGGTGATCGGCATCGTGATGCCGCGGATGTCCGCTTCCTGGAAGGCATCGGTGCCGATGGCGGCGCTGGCCACCTGACCGGTCACGGCGACCATGGGCACGGAGTCCATGTGCGCGTCGGCGATCGGCGTGACCAGGTTCGTCGCACCCGGGCCAGAGGTCGCCATACAGACGCCGACGCGACCGGTGGCCAGAGCGTATCCCTCGGCGGCGTGGCCGGCGCCCTGCTCATGGCGGACCAGGATGTGCCGGATCTGCTGCGAGTCGAACATCGGGTCGTAGGCGGGGAGAATCGCTCCGCCCGGGATACCGAATACGGTGTCGACACCAGCTCGCTCAAGCGAGCGGATCAGGCTCGCGGCACCTGTCATCGTCTCCGCGTCGTCGCTGTGTCCTTGCACCATGGTCGGCCTCTTCTTCTTCGTTCCGTCGGTTCCTCGACCGGATGTCCGGGTTCTCGAAACTCTCCTAGCAACAAAAAACCCCTCGGCCCGAAGGCTCACGAGGGGTAGCGCGTTGGGCGGTGTCGCCCGAACGCGCTAATGAAGTACTACGAGAATGCCGAATCGCACGCAAGTACCATCACGCATGGGCCGTGACCACGTCAAGCGACTCGGATAACTTCTCAACATACGGACTAACCGTCCGCATCCCGGATAGCAGCGTAGGTGTACCGGATACGGCTACCGGATACGGGATACGGGACTGGGCACGGTCCGGGATGCAGTGCTTCCGGCCGGAGCTCACCGGACCCTACTCATCTTCGACCTCGATCCGCCGCCGGTCAGCACGGCACGGAACGTCACCCCGGCGTCACTCGCCGGATCCGCCCGCAGCAGCCTGCCCAGCTGGACCGACGCGCGTTCCGTGGCGTCGGCGACCTCGTCCAGATCCGCACCCGGGTCGACCTTGACGCGCAACTCGATCACGGACTCCTTGCGCTCGCTCAGCACCCGGCCGGACGCGTCCCGCACCCCCGGCGTCGCCTCCAGGTCCAGTACGACGGGGGACATCAGCGCCGAGCCGTCGACGGTGAGCCGCCCGCTCCGGCCGGAACCGTCCAGCCGCATCCGTCCCACCGTACGCAGACGCGCATGCGCGGCCACCCACAGCAGACCGAGAATCACGAGGACGACGCCCGCACCGCCGACAGCCCACGGCCACCAGCTCTCCCCGGTCCACTCCACGGCGGTCTGGACGTCCAGCCGATCAGCGACATCCGGCAGCCATCCCTGCTGCCATGCTGCGGCCGCCGCACCGAGGGCGACCAGCACAAGGCCGACCACCAGGACGGCGATCCGCTCCGCCGCAGCCGCTGCCCAGCTCATGGTTTTGCCGCCACCGTTCGGACCACGATCCGCACATCGTGCGCATCGGCGAGCCTGCGCAACCGTTCGTCGACCCAGCCACGGATCTCATCGGCCACGGCAGGATCGCCATCCGTCCAGACCCGCACGACGACGGACTTCCGGCGCGCGGTTGCCTCTGCCTTGACCACCCCGGGATGCTGCACGGCGGTGTCCTTGGTCAACACCTCGACGGCGCCTCTCGCTGCCTGCACCCGGGTGTCGGCGCGCAGCGGAAGCGTCCGCCGCGGGCTGCGCAGCACAGCCGCGACGACCATCCAGACCCCGAGCAGAGCCACCACGATACCTGCAGGAATCATCCACATCGCCGGCTGAAGCCCGTCCAGCCACTCCAGCGCCTCGACGCTCAGCATGCCCCGGTCGGCG
>NZ_ML142855.1:240246-241395 GCF_004138495.1 Phytoactinopolyspora endophytica | reverse complement strand
CCGGCGACCAAGTCATAGATGCCGACGGCACCGAGACCGATGACGATGACCGCCAAGACAAGGCCGAACTTTCGCACGTGGCCAGGGCGCGTCGGCTCCCGCGCCGGTCTCAGCACCGAGTCTGCCTCCCCGGGCGCCGGCGCGTCCTCGACCACCGTCACGTGAACGTCGACGATGTCCGCCGTCATGCCGGTCAGCTCGCCGATCCGTTCCGCCACCCGGTCTCGCACGCGCTGCGCCGCCACCGGCACGCTGCCATCTCCCGATGCCGAGACATTCACCTCTGCCCGGACACGTCGGCCGATCACCTCGACCGACGCGCGCGGCAGCGGCCGTTGCGCCAATACGTCCAACCCGGACGAACGACCGGAACGCCCGGTGATCTCCGCCGCCGCCTGCTCGGCGACGCGGCGGATCACCCGGTCGTCGATCCGCAGCCCGCCGCGGGTGGACGCGTCCGAGGAGGCGTGCTCGCGGGCGTCCATGTCGCTCAGGACCACGTCAGTCCCGCTCCCGGGCCCGGAACGCGGCACGCAGGTCGAGGGCACCGGAGAATTGACCGGCGATCAGGGCGCCGGCCGCGCCGAGCGCCAGCGTGATCAGGAATCCGTCCAGGCCTCCGGTAGCCGCCGCCACGCCGAGCAGCAGACCGGTGAAGAGTCCGATGGTCACGATATTCACGTTCTGTCCTCCCCGCTGGTCTGCGGGTCGTCACCGCGCGCGGCGACGTCCGCGATCACCACGTCCACCGGCCGAACGGCGGTCGGCAATGCGGCGCGACGTACGGCGTCCGCGACGTCGAGAGCGACGGCGCCCCACTCGAGGACGACGTGCACCTCCGCGGTGCCGTCGTCACGGATCCGGACGCCGGAAACCCGTCGGCCGGGCAGGTAGCTGGCTACCTCGCCGAAACGCCCGCCGTCCAGCTCCGCCACACCGTCGACCGCGAGGACAACGGCCGCCATCCGCTCGATGGGATCGGGCCCGACGTCGCCCGGCGCTGCCGCGCCGCCTCGATCGACAGGATCCTTTCCGCTCATTCGACCCGGCTTGTCTGTGGCTCTTCCTCATCCTCCCCGTCGAGGTGGACGTCGTTGACGAGGATGTTCACCTCGGTGACATCGAGCCCCGTCATGCGCTCGATCGTGG
>NZ_ML142855.1:233130-240218 GCF_004138495.1 Phytoactinopolyspora endophytica | reverse complement strand
CGCCGGATACCGGCCGCGAGGTCCACTATAGACACCCCGTAGTCGGCCACGATGTCCAGATCCACGGCAGCCTGGTGCTCGCCGACCTCCACCGAGACACCCTGCTGGACGTTCTTGGTCGAGCCCGGAATCCGCTCCCGCAGGGCTCCGACCATCCTCGCGGCGCCTCCGCCCAGCTGATAGACACCGGCGACCTCGCTAGTCGCGATACCGGCGATCTTCGCGACCACACTGTCCGCGATCGTCGTCCGGCCCTGCTCGGTGACCAGTGGACCGTCGCCGCGCGAAGCGTCTTCCGTTGCCGTACCCCCGTCGCCGGCCGACTTGTCCGTTCTCTCCGCCATTCGCACTCCCCTCGTGGTCGTGAGTAGCGCGGTCCGCCCGACCCCGCCCGTCCGCGAGCGGTCCGCCACCCCTGGGACACATCCAGTGCGAAACCGTCACGCACGTTTCGATGTGACGCAACTCACGTTACCCAATCTTCGTGGTCGCAATACGTTCGTTCGCCGACCGGTCAGACGAACGCGCTGATAGTGAACGCCAGCAGGGCACCGATGCAGCCGAGCAGCGTCACCATCACCGTCCACGTCTTCAGCGTGGTCCGCACGTCCATCCCGAAGAAGCGTCCCACCAGCCAGAACCCGGAGTCGTTCACGTGGCTCAGCACAGTGGCTCCGCCGGCGATGGCGATCACGGTCAGCGCCCTGTAAGCGTCACTGTAGTCACCGTCCTGGATCACGGACGCCATCAGACTGGACGTCGTGATCAGGGCGACCGTGGCAGATCCCTGGCTGACACGGAGTGCGGTGGCCACGACGAACGCCGCGACGATAACCGGCATGCCCGTGTCGTCGAGCGTGTCCGCGAGCGCCTGCCCGATGCCGCTGGCCTGCAAGACGGCACCGAACATGCCACCGGCTCCGGTGATCAGGATGATCGAGGCCACCGGACCGAACGCACCATCCGTGATCTTCTCGATGTCCTCGGACGAGCGGCCCTGCGCAATCCCACAGACCACGAGCGCCACCAGTACCGCGATCAGCAGGGCGACGGGCGTCTGGCCGATCATCCGGATTGCCTGGACGAGGTCGTTGTCGCCGCTGACGACGTCCTGCTCCACGAGCGTGTTCAGACCGGTCTCACCAAAGATGAGGACCAAAGGCAGCAGGAGGACGAGGAGGACGGAGAGGAATCGCGGCGGGGGCCGCTCCTCGGTCTCCCGCTCCACCTCTTCCTGACGGGCCAACACCTGGGGCACGGGGACATTGATGCGTCCCCCCATGTAGATGCCGAACAGGTAGCCGCCGATGAACCAGGTAGGCACACCGATCAGCAGACCGAACAGCAGGACCAGGCCGATGTCGGCCTCGATCAGCCCGGCGGCGGCGACCGGACCGGGGTGTGGCGGCACGAAGGCGTGCATGACCGCGAACGCCCCGGCGACGGGAAGCCCGTAGGTCAGCAGCGACCCGCCCATCCGGCGAGCGACCGTGAACAGGATCGGCAGGAATACGACCAAGCCCGCGTCGAAGAAGATCGGGAAGCCGAACAGCAACGCCGCCACGCCGATCGCCAGCGCGGCCCGGTTGCCTTGGGACCGGCCGACCAGCGCGTCCGCCAGCACCTGGGCACCTCCGCTGATCTCCAGCAGACGCCCCAGGATCGCTCCGAGAGCCACCAGCAGGGCGACGCTGCCGAGGGTCCCACCGATCCCGTCCACCATCGTCGGCACGACGTCGGCCAGCGGGATGCGGGTGGCGAGCGCGGTGAGCAGGCTGATCACGATCAGCGAGAGGAAGGCGTGCAGCCTGACCTTCATGATCAGGAAGAGGAGAACGGCGACCGCGGCAGCGGCGATCAGCAAGAGTGGGCCGGTCGAGAGGGCGGGTTCGACGTCGTTCTCCATGCGTCAACTCCATTGACGATCTTGGTGGGCCACATGCTACCCACGAGCCCGCTCACTTGACACCCGTTGTGACCAGAAACCTTGGTGCATGGCTCACGACCGGTCATCTGCGCTTGACACACGTCGAGTCGTCTTCGCTTGGCCCATGTCCAGTTGCCCGGCGGGATCTTCGCTGTCCCATTCCGTGGTGACCGAGACGTCTGGACGAGACCCGCATGGCACTATATGGCGAGGGCAGGGGTGCGGAAGGGGAAAGCATGGCCGGCACGAGCCGCCACGACGACGGCGGTACCGCCAGTGAGATGTGGGCACCCCACAGCCAGTCCAGCACCGGCGATCCCGGCACCGGGACCACGCCCGGGGGCTTCCACCTCGACGGCTATCACGGCTTCACCGAAGTGGCCCGCGGCGGGGACAGCATCGTGTACCGCGCCCGCCAGGGTGGTCTCGACCGTGATGTCGCCATCAAGGCGGTCACCATCGACGACCCGGCGACCCGGGATCGATTCGCCCGAGAGCTCGACATCACTGTCCGGCTGGGACGGCAGCACCCGCACATCATCACCGTCCTTGACACAGGCACCAGTGCGGACGGGCACGCGTGCATCGTCATGGACTTCTTCGACCTCGGATCCCTGCACGACCGTCTCGCCGCACACGGACCGCTCTCCGCCGACGAGGTGGCCGCCGCCGGCACGGTCGTGGCCGACGCGCTCGACTTCGCACACGGCCACGGCGTGCTGCATCGTGACATCAAGCCGCAGAACATCCTGGTCCTGCCGACCTCGTACGTGCTCACCGACTTCGGGATCGCGCGGATGGCCGACGCCGGCCACACGGCGTCGCTGGAACGGTTCAGCTATCGGCACGCATCGCCACAGGTCCTCGACGGTGAAAGCCCGACGGTGGCGGACGACCTCTGGTCCCTCGGTTCCACGCTGTTCACCCTGCTCGACGGCCGGCCGCCGTTCGCCGTCGATGATCCGGACGAGGACACGGCTCTGGCCTATCTGCGCCGGGTGCGTACCGGGCAGATCCGTGAGCTGCATCGGTCGGACGCCCCGACGGAGCTGATTCGCATCGTCGAACGCTGCCTGAGCGCCCGCCGGGAGGACAGGTTCGCCGACGCCGCGACCGTCCGGGCCGCACTGTCCGGAGTGCGGACCGAGCACCGCTCGTGGGCGCCCGGATCGGACGGCGGCGATTCCGATCCCGCCGACGACGACCTATGGGGACCGGGCAGCGTCGTGCCGTCCCTGCCTCCGCCCCAACCCGCAGCTCCCGGCCCGGTGGCTCCGTCCGCGCTGGCCCACATCTCCGATCCAGGGGTCGCCGCGCTCGCGGGTGGTTCGGTGCGTGCGGCCGCGCGTTCACCGGCCTCCGGCGCAGACCTCGACGCACCAGGCCTGCATGCACCAGGCCTGCATGCGCCCGATCTCGATACGCCCGATCTCGATGCCACGGGGCTCCGCCCTGCCGAGCCTGCTCAAGACGCCGACGACGAGCCTTCGACGGACCAGAGAGAACCAGGCACCCGCCCCGGCCGCTGGATGGTGATGGCGGCCTTTCTCGGCGGCGCGCTGCTGCTCGGGACTTTGGGCGGCGCGCTGATCGCCGTTCTGGGCTCGAACGACGAGGCGGACAGCCCAGAACGGCCTGCGTCGTCGAGCGACGGCGGTGACCTCATTCCGGACGACCCGGACATCGATCCGGCCGCCGACCCGCTGGACCCAGATCTCAGCGACGCGGAGATCGCACCGGGCGACGTCCAGCTCCGTGACGATGGCACCAGCATCCGGGTCAGCTGGACCGACCCGACCGACGGCAACAGCATCTTCATCGTGGTGGACGTGACAGACGACGCCGCGGCGCCGGACGCGGTCGCCCAGGTCGACCAGGGGATGGAGAACGTCACCGTACCCGGGGTCGACTCCCGGCTCGACGAGGTCTGCTACCAGGTGGTGGGGATCCTGGCGAACGAACCCGATCGCTTCGGCGCCTCCGAGCGTCAATGCGTCACCCGCTGATCCACCAGGCCACGCACGACTGCCAGGTCCGCTCCCGGTCGCACCCACCCGTGCGACGTCTACCTGCGCAAGACGCGCGGGTCGAGCCACCACAGGAGCCGACGCCGTATCCCACAGTGTCGGCGGGTCGCTCTGGTCACCGTCACCGCCAGAGCCCATGGCCGCCCGCCGCCGGCGCCAGGCGCTGAGCCGCCCGGGCTGCGAGGGGTCCGCTGCGCCGACGGCGCGGGGCCGAACGCCGCACGATCGGCCAGCGAAGCCAGCGACACGGCGGCGGCACCGACACGTGCGCCGTGGTCATCGGGGTCGGTGTCGCCGTCGTTCGGTGCCTGCTCGCCGCCCACCGAGCCCTGGACCGGACCCTCTCGACCACCGGCGAGGCGGACCAGGTCCGACGCGATGTCCGGCGCCGTCAGGCTCGCCGCCGGACGGTGCCCCGCCAGCCACAGCGAGTCCAGCACCTCGTTCCACGCTCCCATGGCTCCGGCTCGCCGGTGCCGCGCCCGGCGCAGCGTTCTCAGCACGACGATCGCCATCGCGGCGGCGGCCAGTACCCCACCAGAGCCCGCGACCACGGTGGCCACGCCGAGCCCTGAAGACGTCTCATCCGCGCCGTCCGAGTTCTCGCCGGCGGCAGACGGCTCCGGTGTGGGTTGCGGCGTCGCGTCGTCCTCCCGCCCGGATTCCGGCTCCCCGTCGTCGGGTTCCTCCTCCGGGCCGGTGATCGCCTCCCGGTCGCCGTCACCGGCGTCGCGGTCCGACGGCGTGGGATCGAATGCCAGCCATCCCACCTGGGACAGATATACCTCGGGCCAGGCCGTGGCATGCCGCCCGTAGACCGTGGAGACACCGTCGCCGTCGGGCGTCGGCACGTCGAACCCCACCACCAGCCGGCTGGGAAGGCCGAGTGAACGTGCCAGCACGACGAACGCCGCCGCGAACTGCTCGCCGGTGCCGCTCTGTGCGCCCGGGTCACCCTCGTCGCCGAAGAGAAAGTCCTGCAACCGCGCGTACGACGAGCCCACCGGCGCCAGCGGATCCAGCGTCCGGCCCGTGCGGACCAGTGTCTCCAGCGCCACCGCCTGGTCGAACCGGGACTCGGCATACTCCGTGGCGCTCGCCGCGTATTCGGCGAAGGGTGCCGGCAGGCCGGGCACCGCCAGGTACCGATCGGGCACGGCGGCCGCCAACCCGGCCGTCCTGCGCACGCTCGCCGGAGCCTGGTCGACCTGGCCGCGCAGCGCGTACCGCAGTCCCTCGTGCACGCCGTCCGGGCGGAGCATGGCACCGGTATCCAGATCCACGTAGCCGTCGCTCAGCGAGCTCGCCTCCGGTGTGCCTGCGGCGGGGAGCCACATTCCCTCGAGGTCGATGATCTCGACGGCCATGTCATAGCCGCCCCGGTACGCACCCGGCCGGAGGTCCGGCTCGCCGACCGCGCCCAGCGGCCGGAACTGTGTATCCACCCGCCAGCCGACGCCGTCGAAGTCGGGCAGCGCCACCAGACCGAGCCGCTCGGGGGCCTGCCCGCGCACCCGGAACAACTCGAGGTCGCTCTGTTCTCCCCACAGACCGAGCATCGGTAACGGGCTGGCCGTCTCGACGTTGAGCATCGGCGGCGTGATGTGCTCCCGCGGCTCGAACGAGTCCTCATTCGGCAATGCCGCCGCTACCAGCGCGACAGATCCGACGACAGCCATCCCACCGGCACCAGCCAGGAGAGCACCGCGACGTCCGGCCACGCGCCGGGCCACCGCACGGTCGGCGCGCGTCCGGTGATGCGAACGGTCGAACAACACCCAGCCGGCGCCGGCGAGCACAACGACCACCAGGGCGACCACTCCGTACCGGTCCGCCTCCCCCGCGGTGAGCAACGCCCCAGCGGTGTACAGCACGGCGGCGCCGACCAGCGCAGTGACACCGAGCCGCCCGTCGCGCCCGATCAGCAGGAAGATCGCCAGCGTGGTCAACGCGACCAGGAGAGCGACGGGCGTCAGCATCTCCGCGTCCGCGGCCGCGGGCCGGGGTCCGGTCAGGAGCCGGGGCACGGCGTCGATCAGCGGCCCCAGCACGGACACTCCGGGCGAGTCCCGCCACGCCGGAAGGTCGACGGCGGGCGCGCCGCCCTGGGTCTCCCGTAACACCCCGAGGGCCGTGGCCGTGCACAACCCGCCCGCAGCGGCCGCCACCACCCAGGCCGGAAGCTTCAGCCACCGGCCGAGAGCCACCATGCCCGCCGGCAGGGCCACAGCGAGCAGCAGCGTGGGAAGCACCACCCAGCCGTCGTACGCGTGGCTCAACGGCAGGCTCGCGGTCAGCAGCAGGATCGCCGCCCACGCGTGTCTCATCGGACCACCGCCAGGTCCCAGCCCGTCAGCACGTCCTCGGCGCGCGCACCACGAAGCACCACGACGCGCGCCACCGCCTCGACCGCACGGTCGCTGTGGGCGTCGACCAGAGCCAGCACGCCGAAGCTGGACCGCCCGGCGTCGACCAGCAACGACGCCGACGGCGCTCGCTCACCCGACACCACGACCACGATGTCGGAGCCGTGCCGGGCGAGGGCCGCGGCGGCCATCTCGTCGGTGTCGACAGGGTCGAGCCTGGCCAGCCGTTCGAGCACCGGATCCGCGAGCACGCGGGCAGCTGGATCGCCACCGCCCGCCGGGCTTTCCGTTCCGGCTGCCAGCTCGACGTCCAGTGCTGCGCTGACAGTGACCACGCGGGCGGCGTGGCCCCTCGACGCGGCCTCGGCGACCAGGGACGCGGTGATGTCGGCCGCTTCCTCGAAGCCGTCGCCGGCATAGCTGGATGCACGGTCATCCAGCAACACGGTGAGATGCGGCCGGGACGGGTCGGCGTCGTCGCGGATCATCAGTGTTCCGGCTTTGGCGCTGGAGGCCCAGTGCAGCCGGCGGAGGTCGTCGCCGGGGACGTACTCGTGCAGCCCGACCAGATCGGTCCCACCGTGCTCGACGCGCTCGTCCGCGCCGACGTGGCTACGCTGGATGCCGGTCGGCAGCCCCAGCACGGGCAGGATCCGAGGCAGCACCACCACGGTCGATCGTTCCCCGAAGGAGCTGCGGGCCACCGCCAGCCGAGCCAGCCCACGACGGAACAGGGTCAGCGGGCCCAGTTCCACCACGCCGCGACGG
>NZ_ML142855.1:232778-233109 GCF_004138495.1 Phytoactinopolyspora endophytica | reverse complement strand
GGGGACGTCGAACTCGACGTCCCGAGACGCGCCCGGTGCGAGCGCCGGCACCCGCACCGGTGCTGTCCGGCCACCCACCCGGTCCTGGCCGTCGAGACGGACCGGCAGCCAGGGAGACCGGTTGACCACGGTGAGCGTCCCTTGGCACTCGGCCAGCCGCACGACCCGCTCAGCGGAGAGCGTCCGCCGGATCTCAAGCGGTGCCGGAAGCACGACACCCGCGACCGACGCGATGACCATGGCCGACAGCGCGGCGCCGAACCCGGCCACCCCCGGGTACCGGGCCCACAACCCGCCGCCCAGCAGGATCGCGGCCGTGACGAGAACGCCC
>NZ_ML142855.1:227286-232668 GCF_004138495.1 Phytoactinopolyspora endophytica | reverse complement strand
CGCGGCGTCAGCCTGGCCGGGAACCCGGTGTTCATCGACACGTTCTCCTTGAAGGTGATCATCAACGGTCAGACCCGTCATGGTGTGGCCAGGAGTTGATGATCATGGGGACGGGCGGGGCACGTCGACGCGGGCGACGACGTCGTCCAGCACGCCCTCGCTTGTCTCCCCTGCCAGCAGGGACTCCCGGGTCAGCACCATCCGGTGCGCCAGCACCGGACCGACCAGCCGCTGCACGTCGCTCGGGACGACGTAGTGCCGGCCCTGCGCCGCCGCGTAGGCCTGGATGCAGCGGACCAGGCCACGCAGGCTCCGGGTGCTGGCGCCGAGCCGCAGCCTCGGGTCCTGCCGGGTGGCGGCGCCGACCGCCCGGATGTAATGCAGGATCGGCTCGGCCACGTGCAGCCGCTGTAGCGCAGCGGCGTGCGCTGCCACCTGCTCCGGCGAGGTGACCGTGGCGACCGACGCCACCGCGCCGGCCCCGCTGCCGGGACGCAACACCTCCACCTCGTGCTCGCCGTCCGGATAGCCGATGGCGGTGCGTACCAGGAACCGGTCCAGCTGTGCCTCCGGAAGGCGGTAGGTGCCGTCCAGGTCTATCGGGTTCTGGGTGGCGATGACGACGAACGGGTCCGGGACCGTGTGGCCGACGCCGTCCACCGTCACCGTGTGCTCTTCCATCACCTCGAGCAGCGCCGACTGTGTCTTGGCCGCGGCCCGGTTGATCTCGTCGGCGAGCACCACGTTGCTGAACACCGGCCCGGGCCGGAACCGGATCTCGCCGCTCTGCGGGTCATACACGGAGGTGCCGGTGACGTCGGACGGCAGCAGGTCGGGGGTGAACTGCACCCGTCGGGACAGTCCGCCGAGCGCGGCCGCCAGCGAGCGGGCCAGCGTCGTCTTGCCGGTACCGGGCACATCCTCCAGCAGGACATGGCCGCCGGCGAACATCGCCACCGTGACCAGCTCGACCACGGCCCGCTTCCCGCGCAGGGCCGACTCGACGGTGTCCACGACCCGGCCGTGCAGTGTCCGGAACGCCGCGACGTCGGCTTCGGTGAGGGCGTCCAGCCCCGTTACGGTCATCTCTCAGTCTCCAGGATCGATCTCATCCGGCGCCGATGGGCGTTGTTCTCGTTGTCGAGGTTCATCAGTGGCCGCCGTCCGACGACGGGTCGCTCCGCGCGCTGCGCGACGACGGCGAGGCGCGCAGCCGGAGGGCACGCATGGCACCCGCGAGCCCTAACCCGGCGACGCCGGCCAGCGTCTGTGGCGACGCCAGTCCGCCACCGCTCCGTGCCGACTGCGAGTGCACCGCCGGCACGGTTCCGTGCTCGCGCCCATCGCTGGGCCACCGCTGCGACACCGGATCGGTGCAGATATTCGTGGTGGGGTCGCAGTACCCCCAGGTGTTCCGCGGCCACACCTCACCCGGCACCTCGGCAGACGTGACCCACGACCCGTTGGCTCGAGTCCGGATGTAGGCGGTCACGGTGCCACCGCCACCCGGGACACCGCCGATGTAGCGCTCCTTCGAGCCCTGCTCACACGGGATCGAGTCGGTCCCGTTCAGGCGGCCCGAGTAGACCAGCTCGCAGTCCGAGCCGTGATACGCCCACCCCTCGGGGATGCCATACCTCACCACCACCGGCACGTCGTACTCATACTCCCCCGGCTGCCTGCTCTCCACCCACGTCACGACGCTGTCGCCGTTCGAGGGCGGCGGCGGAGGCGGCGCGTCCACACTCGCCGTCGTCTCGTCCGCACCGCTCGAGCCGGCCTGGTTCTTCGCGGTCACGCTGACGCTCGCGGTGCCGCCGTCGGCGCACAGCGGCTGCCCGGAGCAGCTGAGGGTCACCGTCGCGCTGGTGCCCGACACCCCGTTGCTGCTGCCGGAGGCTCCACCGCCGCTGACGGCCACGTCGTAGGTCACGCTCGCACCGCCGTCGTCGGCCGGCGCCGCCCACGACACGTCGATCACGACGGTTCCCGCATCGGTCCGGTTCCGAGCTTGCGCGCTCACGTTCTGCGGCGCGCTGGGCGGCGTGATCTGCGGCGGTGGCGCATCCACCGTCGCGGTGGCCGTCCCCGCCGCTCCGGCGCCCTCGGAGTTGACCGCGCGGACCTCGACCTGCACCGAACCGCCGTCGGTGCACAGGCTCTGGCCGGCACAGTTGATCGTCAACGCCGCACTCGTCCCGCCGGAATCCGTGCTCGCGCCGCCCCCGGATACCCGGTACTCAGTGACTGCTGCACCACCGTCGTCGGCCGGCGCCGACCACGACACATCGACCACCACCGTCTGAGCATCCGTGCGATCCCGCGCCGACGCACCCACGTTCTCAGGAGTTCCCGGCAGCTCGGGGTCGGGCGCCGGCGGGGCAGACACCGTTGCCGTCGCCGTGCCGGCGTCGCCGCTGCCTTCGGAGTTGACGGCGACGACACTGACATTGACCGAGCCACCGTCGGTGCACAGGCTCTGGCCGGCACAGTTGATCGTCAACGCCGCACTCGTGCCGCCAGCGGACACGCTCTCCCCGCCGCCGGAGACCCGGTACTCAGTGACCGGCGCACCTCCGTCGTCGGCCGGTGCCGACCACGACACATCGACCACCACCGTCTGAGCATCCGTGCGATCCCGCGCTGACGCACCCACGTTCCGCGGCGCGCCCGGCGGGGTCTTCTCCGTCTCCATGACCGTGACGGGCGCGGTCACGTCGGACTCTGCCGTGCGGTCGTCGATGACGGCGTCCACCCGGAAACTGACCTCCGCCCCTTCCGCCAGCCCTTCGACGACGTAGTCCAGCCGCAGCGAGCCCACCGAGCCGACCTGCACCGGTTCCGCCACGCCGCCGACCTGAACGATCCGGTACTCGTCGGGTATCACCGCCGGGTTCGAGTTGCTCCAGGTCACGTCGACCGTTCCGGGTGTGTAGCTCTGCGCGGTCACGCCGGCCGGTGCCGCCGGGTCCGGAGTCTCACCTTGGACGTCGAACGGTGAGCTCCACTCCGATGCCGTCTGCTGGCCGTCCTCGCCGACCGACACCACCCGATACCGGATGCTGGTCCCGGGACGCAGGTCGGAAACCACCACGCTCGACGCGTCGGCGTTCACGGTCTCGCTCGGCCCGGCGTTGGGCTCGTCGGGCTCCACCCGGAACGAGTCCGGCGCCTCGGCCGGCGGGTCCCAGGTCACGACATACTCGCCGGCCGCTTCCCCCACCTGCACGTTGCTCGCCGGCTGCGGCGGGTCGACCTGGGGTTCCTCGTCCTCCTCGTCGCCGGTGCCGTCGTCAGCACCCTCGTCAGTGCCGTCATCCGTGCCCTCATCGGCGCCGTCGTCGGTACCGTCGTCGCTACCCGTGTCCGTGCCCTCATCGGCGCCGTCGTCGCTACCCGTGTCCGTGCCGTCGTCGCTACCCTCATCGGCGCCGTCGTCGGTCCCGTTCTCCGCACCACCGTCGGTGCCGGGCCCGTTGCTCTCATCGCCGCCGTCGCCACCCGGGCCGTCGCCACCCGGGCCGTCGCCCCAGCCGCCGTCGTCTCCCGATCCGCCGTCCCCGCGATCGTCTCTGCCGTCTCCACCGCCGGAGTCACGGTCCCGGTCGCCGGATCCCCGGTTGCCGTCGTCCGTCCCGCTCCCGCCGTCCCGCTCGGGAGCTCGGTCCCGGCCGTCGGAGCCCGGCTCGTTCCGTCCACTTTCCGGGGAGGCGTCGTCCGGTCCATCCCGGGCGTCATTGATCGACGAGCCACCCGAGCCGTCGGCACCCGACGGCGGCCGCAACGACGGCGGCAGCTGCGGCATGTCCACGTCCTCCGGCGGTGCGCTCGGATCGAACACCTCCGCATCGCCGCCTCCGACGTCGATCACCCGCGTCGAACCGTCCGGCTCGACCACCACGACCTGATCGCTGTCGGGTGTGGAGACCAGCAGCCTCCCGTCGTCCACCACAAGTTCCGGATCCTGCCCGTCCGGTGTGATGATGTCCGGTCCGGCCTGCATACCGTCGGATCCGAGAACGACGACCTTCCCGTCGCCAATGCAGGGCACGTATACCCGCTCGGAGAAGACCGCCGGCGCCCCAGGCTCACCACAGCCCAGCGCGGCGACGTTCACCTCGAGGACGTCCTCGCCGGAGACCATCGCGACGGTCGACGACTCCGGGAAAGACCCAGGCGACAAATCGGCCGGCGCCCCGGCCGCCACCACGACCGGGCCCGAGACCTCGAACAGCGGCGTCGCGAACTCCGCATCGGTGCCGAACTGGGCGACGACCGGACCCTCCGGCGCGAAGACGGTGACCCCCTCCTCGTGCGGGACAAGCCTCGACTCGGAACCCGCGTTGGCCACCGGCCGTGACGACTCCTCGATGAACCGCCTCGCCTGCTCCGAGTAGCGCAGAGTGACCAGGTCGGCGTCCTCGTCCAGCACCCAGACCTGACCGGTCTCGTCGACGACGACCTCGGCGAACGGCTCATCCCCCCGGTACGGCTCGCCGAGATCCTGCAGGGTCAGCGGATCGACCGCGCTCACGGTTCCCTGCTCCAGGTCGACGACGAACGCCTGCCCACCTCCGACCAGCACCTTGGTCTGCCCGTCAGCCGCCCCGCTGCGCTGTCCGCTCTTCGTCAAGGTGGCCAGGTCGATCGCGATGACCTCGCCGGTGGTGGCGTCGTCGATGATCAGCCAGCCGTCGCTCTGGGCGATGCCGAGCTGCGCGTCCCCCGCGGTCACCTGCAGCCGCGCCTCGGCCCTCCCGGTGACCGGGTTCACCTGCACCACCTGGCCGGACGAACTGTCGGTGAGCCAGGTGAGGCCGTCGAACATGTCCACGGCGGTACTGGCGACGCCGTTGCCCACGACCCCGCCCAGCACGAGCGCCGTCGCCACACCCGCGACTCCCAGCTCCACCGAACCGCGCTCCCACGCGCGGCGGGGTGACAGCCGAACCTTCTGCATGACGCGCCTGATCGCGTTCACGGTGTCTCTCCCTCTCCGGACGGTGCCGCCGACGCCGTGCTCTCGCCGACCTGAGCAGACACCTCCTGGACAACCTGGACGGCTTGGATGACTTGCACGGCGCCCGGCGTGCACAGCAGGCCACGCCCGGGGCCCGACAGCGGCTCCAACGTGTTCATCGGCACGGTGACCGAGACCAGCGTTCCGTCGGACATCTCCGGCGAGAGCAGGATGGCCCGGCGGAACCGGCGCACCATCGGGACCACGCTCGCGATGTGGCCCTTGCTGCGAGCCTCGTCCGGGTCCACCGCCACCACCAGCGCCGTCCGCATCGCCGCCGCGCGCTGGGCGAGCGCGGCCAGCGACTCCAGGGCGGCCCTCGCTCCGCCTGCACCGTCCCACCCGCGCTCCCACTCGTGCGC
>NZ_ML142855.1:226276-227198 GCF_004138495.1 Phytoactinopolyspora endophytica | reverse complement strand
CACCAGGACCAGCCGCCAGTCCTGAGGGTCGGGGGGCGCTTCCACGCTCGACGCCCACTCGCCTGCCTTCTCCACCTCGTCGACAACGAGGTCGAACGGCGCCCCGTCCATCGCCGCGACCTTCGGGCCCAGCAGCACGGTCTGAACAGGTGGCCGGCTGGACCGCGCGGCAAGTCGGGCCATGCCGGCGAGAATCCCACTGCGTCCGCTACGGGACCGCCCGCTGACCAGCAGCGGCGCCTCGGCCAGCGGCACCGTCACCGCGCCCGCGTACTCGGCGTCGACCGCGATGCACAGCGCGTCTCGTTCCGGTGCGGGAAGCACCGCCGGCGGCAGCAGGGTCGGCATCGCCGGTACCTGAATGGCCGGGCGTTCCCGGTACCGGCCGGCCACCATGGCCGCCAGCGCTCGCAGCCGGTCGGCCTGCACCGGGCCGCCGGCGCCACCGACCGTCGCGACCTGGATCTCCAGCCTGCCGAGGAGGCCCCGGCCGGCCACGGTGTCCGTGTCGAGAACCTTCGCCGGCACGCCCAGCATCTGGTAGTCCTCGTCCGCCGTCATGCGCAGCACGATCCGCTGACCGAAAGCGGCCTGCATCGCGCTCGGCACCCCGGATCGGCGTGGTGAGGTCGCCACGATGTGCACGCCACACCGCCGGCCCTCCTGCAGCACGGCCGTCAGCTTCTCCAGATGGCCGCGCTTCAGCGCGCCACCGTTCTCCAGCGTCTCCACCAGCGACGGGAGGTTGTCCACCAGCAGGTACACCCGGGGCATCCCGAGGCCCTGCTCGGCCAGGGCGCCGACGTCCGCCGCGCCGTACGCGGCCAGCGTGGCGTTGCGGTCCTCCACCGTCTTGTACAGCATCCTGACCATCCGCTGGATACGCTCCATCGCCTGCTCGACGACAACCGACCCGACTGAC
>NZ_ML142855.1:225958-226247 GCF_004138495.1 Phytoactinopolyspora endophytica | reverse complement strand
GCCTCCAGCACGCCGAGCGAGCCGCCACCGCAGTCGATCCCGTACACCAGCGGCGGGTGGTCTCCGGCCGCGCCCGTGGCCGACGCGGCGACGGTGCGCAACAGTTCTGTCTTCCCGGCACCGGACGTTCCATAGACCAAGAGGTGCCCGGACTTGGCGAACTCCGCGTACAGCGGCACCTGCTCCTGCTCGGCAGGACGGTCCACCAATCCGACGAGTACCTGGCCGTCGACCGGTCGCTGTTCCCACGTCGCGCGTTCCGCCGCACCGGATGGGCCGCCGACGTCGG
>NZ_ML142855.1:225358-225916 GCF_004138495.1 Phytoactinopolyspora endophytica | reverse complement strand
CCGGTGTCCGCCGCAACCACCCGGTCCACGGCCTCGACACCGAGACCCATGACCAGCCGTCCCGGCTCGCGGCAGCCGAGCGCCAGCTCGTCGGGCAACGGCGGGAGCCACGGCTTGCGCGGCGGCCGCAGGCCGGACCGGGCGAAGGCGGCGCCGGCGGTGCCGACCAGCCGCTCCAGGTCGGTGCTGGGATGGACCCGCGTGTCCCGGTCGCCGGCCCGCGCATCGTCGGCCGCCAGATCCAGGGCGGTGAACGGGACGACATCGACCACCCGGGCGCCGTCGCGCATCTGCTCACGTGCGCCGACCCAGGCCACCTGGACCAGCTCGCGGGTGCCGTGCCCGGTCCGGCGCAGCCACGCCCGGCCGGGGGTGCGGCGAGACAGGCGCGCCGCATCCGGTGCGCTGATCACGTCGTCGGAGTCCTCCACGGAGGCCACCCGCAGCGCGATCCGCAGGTCGGTATTGGCTTTAATCTGCGGCGTCACAACCCCGGCCGGGCGCTGTGTCGCCAGCAGCATGTGCATGCCGAGCGACCGTCCCCGCTGAGCGATGCTG
>NZ_ML142855.1:223216-225318 GCF_004138495.1 Phytoactinopolyspora endophytica | reverse complement strand
ATGCCGTCGACGAACTCCGGAACCTCGGCGAGCAGCGCGGCGAACTCATCGACGACGATCAGCATGCTCGGCGGCGCCACGCCCGGGTGCTCGCGTTCGAGGGCGACAAGGTCCTTCGCGCCGTACTCCGCGAGCTGGTGTTCCCTGGTGGTCAGCTCCGCGTGCAGCGAGGTCAGCGCCCGCTGCACGAGAGCCGGGGTGAGATCGGTGATGTAGCCGACCGTGTGCGGCAGGTCGGCGCACTCCCGGAAGGCGGCGCCGCCCTTGTAGTCGACGAGCAGGAAGCTGATTCTGGACGGAGGGTTGTTCAGCGCCAGCGAGCAGATCAGCGTCTGCAGCAGCTCGCTCTTACCGGCGCCCGTGGTACCGGCCACCAGGCCGTGCGGCCCGTCGTCTCGCAGGTCGATGGTCACCACCCCGTCCGCGCCGGCGCCGAGTTGCGCGCGCAGACCACGGCTCGCCGCCCAGCGCTGCAGCACGGCATCGGCATCGTCGGCGTCGCTGAGGTCCGAGCCGAGGTCGGGCAGCCGTACCGCGTCCGGCAGTGCGGTGTCCGCCAACGCCACCGCCGCATCGTCGCGATATGAGGTCATCAGCCGCGCGGTGTTCCAGGCCGGTGCGAGGTCTAGCATGTCCACGCTGGTGAGCGGCGCGAGTCCGCCGCGGTCCCGGTGCGCGACGACCGCCACCCCCTGCCCGTTCGCAAGCGTCGACGGCTCCCGCACACCCTTGCCGGTCGTGTCCGTGAGGTCGGCGAGAACGCCCGTCGAGGAGGGGACCCGGTCCGGGTCCGACCCGATCCACAGCAGATGCACACGATGCTCGAGCGCGACCCGGGCCACCGCCTCGACCGCACGCCGCGGCAGCCCCGCCTCCTCGTCGACCAGGCAGACCGTGTGGCCGTACCCGCCTTCTCCAGCGCAGAGGAGGTCCAGCAACGTCTGCCCGTCCACCGCGCCGATCGCCACCGGCGCCACCCCTCCGGTGCGCCGCGCCGTGTGCGGAAGCCACCGCAGCCATGCCTCGATATGCGCGCGGCCCGGTCCCAGCACGGCGGCCACCGAGACATCGGCGGGCGAGTGGGCGGCGGCCAGCCGCATGATCACGGCGCGTGCCCACGCGTCGACGTCGGCCTGGCTTCCGGCGACGGCGACCAGCCCGTGGTCTCGCAATGGAACGGCGACCGGCATGTCCGGCAACGTAGCCCGGGCCGAGATCTCCGCCCGCATCGTCGCCAGAGCGTCGCGATCCGTGCCCTTGCCGGCGCCGGCCCGCGGAGGCTTCGCCGTGACCAGCGCGGGCACCGGGCCACGGCCGACCCGTGCCGTGAGGAAGTCGTCGTCGCTCTCGGTGCGGGCCCACAGGCTGCGGTCACGGGCGGCGACGCGGGACCGGACGACGTCGGGATCGGGATGGTCGTCCTCGGCGTGCAGCCGCTGGATCGCCGCCGTCGCGTCGAGGTCGTCCAGAACCTCCTGCAGCTCCTGCCGCCACGCCGCGAGTTCCTCGGCGTGCTCTCGCCTCTTCTGCCGCTGCTGCATGTAATGGTTGGCGAGCATCATCAGCGGGAATCCGAAGGCGAAGACCAGCGAGTACGCCCGCTGGGTGAACAGGAACATCGCGCCGCCCATCATCAACGGCATGAGCATCATGGCCCACGGGAACGCCTGTCTTCCCGGCTTGGTGGGCGGGCTGCTGACGTCGAGCTCCGTCTCGGAGAGGGCGGCGCCGAACCGGGGCGGACGGAGCACCGCGACCGCACGGCCGCCGCCGTCGGCTCCGTGACCTTGCTCGAGCAGCAGCCGGGTGTCGCCGACGTCGAGCGTCTCTCCCCAGCCGACGTTCACCGGCCGGGTGACTTCCCTGCCGCCCGCCTTGGTGCCGTGCGCCGACCCCTCATCCATCACCACCGGCCCGCCGGTCAGCATCACCCGGGCGTGCAGCCGGCTGACCAGCGGGTCGGACAGGACGACGGTGCAGCCGCGGGAGCGTCCGATGGTCAGCGCCTCGCCATGTACCTCGATCGAGGCTCCGGCCTCAGGCCCGGCGAGCACCCGGACGACGGCGCGCGGACGCCGCCGCTGAGCCGGCTTCGTCATCCA
>NZ_ML142855.1:222404-223147 GCF_004138495.1 Phytoactinopolyspora endophytica | reverse complement strand
ACCGATGCCACCTGCACGATGTCCCCGCTACGCAGGCCGGACTCGGTCAACGGCTGGCCGGCGGGCCAGGGCGCACCGTCAGTGTGCGGGGCCAGGATCAGTTCTGAGGTCACATCACCCAGATGCGCGCCGAACGCCTGCGCGAGGTCCACGACGCGGGCGCTCGGTTGCGCCACGATCACCACGTCGACCGGGTGCAACCCGCTCTCCGTGCTAGGCAGCACCGACAGCCGCCACATTCAACCGCACCTCCCCAACTCGCTCCCGCATCCTGTGCCCACATGCGTCGATGGCGGGGCCTTCCGCTGACCACATCGGGTCCGCGGAAGCCGACGGCCCCGCCATCGACATCGCGGCCGCCCTCAGCTCGAGGCGCGGCGCTGGTCCTCGGCCTGGGCACGGATGATGTTCGCGTTGGCGTTGAGCGCCTCGACCACACGGCCGAGGGCAGGCACGAACTCGCCGGTCCACTGGTTCTCGAACGTGTTGCGGTCGGTGCCGAGCCATTCCGTGTTGGCGAGCTGCTGCGTCAGCCGCTGGGTGATCTCGGTGATGCTCTGCGCGTCGGTGTCCATCACCGCGGCCAGCTGGTCTGCCTGCTCGACGTTCATTCCGAGAAGTGCCATAGTGCTCTCCCTTTCTGGCGGGTCTTGCCTGGATGTGTCTTTCCTGCCGGACCCCCGTGGCCCGGCGGGGCGTCACGCGTCGATGCTCCGCTCGTCGGACTCGACGCGGAACGACTC
>NZ_ML142855.1:221349-222371 GCF_004138495.1 Phytoactinopolyspora endophytica | reverse complement strand
ATGGCGCGCAGGGTCTGGCCCACGGCTGCGCCGGCGCCGTCGGCCCAGCTGGAGACGACGGTCATGGCGTACGTCACGTCTCCGGCGTAGCGCATCGGGAGCACCCAGACCGTCGCGAGCTGAATGACGTCGACGCCGTCGACAGTGCGAACCAGCCGCTGGCTGACCGCTCCCGGCACGTCGGTCTCGGCCGCCGCGCCGACCGCCACCTCACCCGCCTGAGCGGCCACCATCGCCTGCAGCAGGGCCTTCGGGTCGGCGCCCGCGGGCACCAGGTCTGCGGTGACGGTCACATTGGGTGTGAACGTGACCGGACCAGTCGCCCTCTCCTCAGGCCGGACGACGGCCAGGGCCCGAGGCGCGGCGTGCGCGACATACCCGTCCGGCACGTCGATGCGGAACGACGGCGCGGCCGGCAACACCGAGCTCGGATAGCGGACCGTGGTGGGCTGGCTCATGGCGAAGTTCCTTCTGGTCCCGGTGCTGCTCCCGGTGCTGGTGCCGATGCCTCGGGCGCCGTGCCGGCGGCCGCGCCCGCGTCCAGAACGTCGGCGACACCGGTGCCCGGAGGAGCGAACGGGTCGAGACCGACGGCGAGCGGGTCATCATGAGCGAGATACATCCTGGTGCCGCTGCCGTCTCCGGTCGCGGCGGCCGGACTCCAGCGGTCATCCGCGGCATCGGCAGTGTGTCCGGTGGTCGCCTCGTGCCCAGGCCCGGTGATGGCTCCGGACGCCGCGGCCACGGTCCCGGCCTTGGTGTTGCCGGCACCGCTCCTCTCAGGGTCGTCGTCAGCCGCTGCGGCCTTGCCGCTGCCGAGGGCGGCGGCACCCAGGCCGGCGATGCCTGCCAGGCCCAGCGGGGCCGCCAGCATCGCTCCGCTCGTCCCGCCGCTCGCGTCGTCGATGGACGGCAACGGCCGCGTGGGTTCGCCTGTCCCGGCGCCACCGTCCAGGCTGCCGCTGTTGGAGCTGATCGGCGTCGACGTGACGGCTCCTTTGCCATCGGACGCGGCAGCGCCG
>NZ_ML142855.1:219136-221300 GCF_004138495.1 Phytoactinopolyspora endophytica | reverse complement strand
GACCAGGCTCCTTCTGAGCTTCGGTCCGCGTCTGAACTCCCTGCGTGCCCGCCTCCAGGTGAGGCCGCACCGAGAGCGCCCGTCGCCGATCCGCCGGATCCCACGCCAGCAGATCCCACTCCAGCGGATCCCGAGCCATCGGCACCTGTACCGGGGACGCCCGGCCCTCCCAAGCTCCCGGAGCCCGGCCCTCCCAGGCTCCCGACGCCTGCGGCGGCCGGGCCACCACCCGACGCGCTGCCTCCTGCTGAGCCGCCCTCTGCTGAGCTGCCCCCGATGCCGCTTCCGCCGGGCAGGAACGTCGGCGTGGCCACCGACTCGGCAGAGCCACGCACGCCGCCGCCGGCTGCGCTTCCCGTTCCAGGGCCTTCGAGCCCGGGGGTCCGCGAGCCTCCCCCAATGGTGCCGCCGCCGACGAGGGTGGGCGTTCCCGGGCTCGCTCCCGGTATGCCAGCGTTGTTGTCCGTTCCGGTGGAGCCAGTGATGCCCGCTGGAAGTGGAGCGACGTCCGGGGCCGTCCGGAAACCGCCCTCGCCGGTGGCGCCGCCGCGGTCCGGCTGAACCGTGATGGCGCCCGGCAGCTGCGACACGTCCACCTGGACACCGGTGCCGCCGTCGTTCACGTTGATGTCGACGATGACGTCCGGCTGCTGAAGCATCGGCGGATTCAGAGGGCCGATCGGAGGCAGTGCCGGTGACCGATACGTCGGCGGCACCTGCACCTGCGGCGCGTCACCGCTGACCTCCTTCTGCTGCGACGAAGCGAACTTGATCACGGCCGAGAACGACTGCAGTGCCCGCATGGTCGCCTGCACCCACGGGACCACCACACCTTCGAGATACGCGGCGAACGCCGCGGCCCATCCGGTCCAGGACATCGCCCGTAGCGCCCGGATGGTGAGGCGGAGAACCATCAGGACCGTTCGGGCGAAGTCGACCGCTTGGTCGACCTTCTGAGCTATGCGGTCGAGGCCATCGACATCGGCTCCCTTGAACATCCCTGCCTCCTCCAAACCTTCGCGATCAGGTGCAGCACACACACGCAAGACGCCACATCGTGTGCCTCGCCGTGCAAGAAGCTAGGCGCCGATGCGGTACCGGCGCCAGCACAGCGGGGGTGGAAACTTCCGCCCTGTTGAGCAGCGCGAACGTATGTCGTGGAACCCGGCGCACAGACGCGTGCTCCTCGTCCCGGGTACCCGGGACGAGGAGCACGCACGACTCACTACCGCTCATGGACGGCCGCGGTCATTCCAGGACGGTCTCGGGCTCTCCCACATTGACGTTCCCGTTGTTTCCGCCTCCGCCGGTGCCACCGCCGATCGGGCCTCCGCCACCGCCGCCTCCACCAGCACCACCGCCGCCACCGCCGCCTCCACTGCCGCCGGAGCCATCGCTTCCGCCGTTGTCCCCTGGGCTCGGCTCGGGGACGAAGCCGTCTGCGATCGCTTCGGCCAGCTGTTCCTCGGTGCCGTAGAAGCTCTCACCCACGTAGCCGACACCGATCAGGTAGGTACCGTCGGAGGCCTGGTAGTGGAAGCCCCGGATCCCGTTGTTGTAGAGCACGGAGTACTTGTAGTCCCAGTTCATCGCGGGACCGGCGTTTCCGGCCGCGGCGGTGCCCAGCACCATGGCACCCGCGAGCGCGAATGGCGCGATGGCGCGCATCAGTTTCTTCTTCAACGTCAGTCGTCTCCTTACGTTCTCTCGAAATGCGGCGTGGTGGCACAGCCACCACGCCGGTCACGTGGCGGGTAGGCGTCTACTTGTCGACGGGCGCATCGGGGTCCGGAGGGATCACGTCCCAGTCCCGCGGCGGAAGTTCTTCCCCGTCGCCCGGGTCTGTCGGGTTATCCGGATCGATGTAGATCGGAGGCGCGGGCGGCGGGTAGATCCCGTCGTCGGTCCCGGGACCATCCGGATCGATGTAGATCGGAGGCGCGGGCGGCGGGTAGATCCCGTCGTCGGTGCCAGGCCCTGCATGGGCCGCACCACCCGCGGTCAGGACTACGGCGCTGGCGAACACCAATGGCGCCGCCGCACGCATGATCGCTCTTTTCATGACTGTTTCTCCTGTTCGTTCCAGACCACCTGGGAAGAAGCCCACGCACGCCACTCACAGGCCGGGCCGGCAGATGTCGGCCCGTCCCCCTGATGAGTGCAG
>NZ_ML142855.1:218053-219070 GCF_004138495.1 Phytoactinopolyspora endophytica | reverse complement strand
ATCGAGCACACGTGCCTGGGCATCGTGTTCGAGCGTTTTGCCCGGCTCTGGACGCCACGCACAGGGGCGCCCCACGGCCGTCGCTCGTCGTTCTCCGTGACGGGTCCCGGGTACCTACCGGGTGTATCCCATGTAGTTACCGTCGGTGTCGTAGAGGTGATATGTGATCCCCTCGGGCTCCGACGTGACGATGACCATGCCGACACCCGGAAGGTCTCCGCCTGGAGCAAGCGCGGAAGCCGCGCCCGCGCCACCAAGGGCGAGGCCACCCACGAGCGCAATGGACGCCGCCACTCGGGTCAGTGTCTTCTTCATGTCAGTTGTCCCCTCTTCTCGCCGTTCGGTCTGAAGCTGTGCTCCGTTGCTCGGCCGAGACACGCAGCTCCACGATGAGCGCACCCGTCGGGTGGTGTCGCCGTTTCCATACAATTCCGGACGTCCGGGGCAACTGCTCATCGCATCGTGGCGCCGCCACGAATCTCCATCGACTCGGGCGACACAGCACAAACTAGACGCGGCCGCACACCACCGTCATCGCGCTGGACGCGGAACATTCCGCCTTGTGGCCAGCGGAAACTTCCGGTGGTTCCGGTTCGCTCCTGACCTTCGCCACGTCTCTGGGCCGGTAGGCTGAGCCAGCGAAGAACGGGTGCGGGACTGTGAGGGGGACGCGTGACGTTCAGTGAACAAGGGGACCGTACGAACGCGAGTCCGAGTGGACCTCAGACGCGCGTGTCGACAACGAAACGGTGGTCGTTGGGCGATGTGGCCGAGGGATTGCGGTCGATGCGCGCGGCAGCCGGCCACCCGTCATACGCCGAGATCGCCAAACGCATCGGCAAACTCCGCGAGGCCCGCGGCGCACCCACCAGCGAGCAACGCCCCGCCCGCGCCACCGTCTACGACTGCTTCCGCACCGACCGCCGCCGACTCGACATCGACCTCGTCGTCGACATCACCCGCGCCCTCGGCGCCGACGAAACCGAAGCCACCCGATGGGCACAGACCTGCCGAGCC
>NZ_ML142855.1:217676-218034 GCF_004138495.1 Phytoactinopolyspora endophytica | reverse complement strand
AGAACCAAGCCGACGCCGCCACCGTCGTCACCGCACACGCCGACCTGCCCGCACCGGTCGAACACTTCGTCGGCCGCGGCAACGAACTCACAACGATCATCAACGCCAGCCAAGACACCAAGACCCCACACGTGTTCTGCATCGAAGGCATGCCCGGCAGCGGCAAAACCGAACTCGCCATCATGGCGGCGCGTCGTCTCCTCGACGAGAGCGACATCGGCGGTGTCCTCCACACCGACCTCCGCGGGTACCACCCCGACAACCCACCCGGCGATCCGGCAGCCGTCCTCGACACCTTCCTTCGACTCCTCGGCGCGTCCCCCAGAGAGATTCCGACCGGACTGGCTCAACGGCAAGC
>NZ_ML142855.1:216072-217536 GCF_004138495.1 Phytoactinopolyspora endophytica | reverse complement strand
TCCGGCTGCCGCTCGACGTCTTCTCATCCGAGGAGGCAGTCACGCTGCTCCGCGACGTGGCCGGGCCGGAGCTCATCGACACCGATCTCGCGTCCGCCACAGAACTGGTCGAAGCCTCCGGATGCCTCCCACTGGCCGTCGGCCTGACCGCCACCCGTATCGCCACCAAGCCGAGCTGGGCGCTCGCGGACCACCTCGAACCTTTGCGCCGTCGTCGAGACTCTCTCCGTCTCGACGACGCCGTACACGCCACCATCGACCTCTCCTATGCCGCCCTTCCACCGAGTGCGCAGGCCACTCTGCGAATGCTGGCCGCGCATCCCTGCACGGACCTCGACACCGCCGCTGTCGCCGCGCTCACCGATCACGGCGCGGGGCACGTGCAAGACGATCTCGACGCCCTCCTCACACACCACCTCGTGAGCCGGCCACGACCAGGTCGCTACGCCCTGCACGCCCTCGTCCGCACCTACGCGCTCGACCGCTCCTACGACCACGACCGTCCCACCGAGCGCGACGCCGCGTTGGGAAGGCTTGGCACCCACTACGTCGACATGGTCTGGAGGGCGCATGAGGTCACGAACGCGACCGTCGGGAACCGCAGACGCCGGGTTCCGGTACCGGCCGATCCGGCGGACATCGACGAGGACGGCGCCAGAGCCTGGCTCGAGTCCAACGTGGAGAACATCCTCACGTTGGCCGGCCATGGAACGGAACTGGGCCAGCCAGACCTCGCCGTCCACCTTTCCGAGGGAGTTGCCTGGTGGCTCAACCGATTCGGCCGGTATCGCGAGGCCAAGCTCTTGCATCGTCTCGCGCTGGACGCCGCGCGTTCCCGCAGCGACGACGTCGGTGAGGCCCGAGCCGATCTCGACCTCGGGCAGATCCTGGTCCGGCTCAACGACTGGGACGAGGCCAGCACCCATCTGGAGCGTGCCGAAACCGCGCTGAAGGAGACCGGCGACCTGTTCGGCGCCTCATCCGCAGTCAATGCCCTGGCCATCATGTCCGTGCACCTCGGGCGGATATCCGACGGTATCGAACGGTTTCATCGTTCGCTTGAGCTCGGACGTGCCGCGGAGAACGGTCATGCGATAGCGACGACGCTGGACAACCTCGCCGTCTGTTATCGACGAGCCGGGCGGCTCGACGACGCTCTGACGTATCACCGCATGGCGTTCGAGGAGGCCGTGCGGATCAATGATCGCTACATGCAGGCGAGCGGCCTGGTCAACATGTCCGACGTCCAGCTTCTCCTCGGGGCCAACGACGACGCACTCCAGTCGGCGCAACGCGGACTGGTCATGGGACGCGAGATCAACAACGCTCCGACCATAGCCCTGGCCAGCACTAACCTCGGCAACATCCGGTCGGCCTCCGGTGATCATGAACAGGCCGTCCTTCACCATCTGGAGGCTCTCACGGTGAGCCGCGACGTCGGCGACCGTCACGTCGAAGCCGGGA
>NZ_ML142855.1:214575-216042 GCF_004138495.1 Phytoactinopolyspora endophytica | reverse complement strand
AACAACATCGGCTATGCCTACCGAGAGCTGGGGAAGACCTCCCAGGCGCGCGATCACCACGACGAAGCCTACGCGATCTGCGTCAAGTCCGGCGAGACGTTCGAACACGCGCGAGCGCTTGATGGCATCGCAGCCATTCTCGCGACTGAGGGCGCACTCGACGAGGCCAAGCAGCGCTGGAACGACGCGCTCGCCATGTTCGAAGAACTCGGCTCTCCGGAGGCAGCCGACGTGAGAGACCGGCTCGCTCAGCTGCCGGCCGTGCCACACCCTTGGTCAGCGGAGGCTTCCGCGCGCACGACAGGCGATTCAGCGGTCTGACCCGATCGCTCGAGACACGCCGGCCGCTATGCTCACAGACGTCAATCACCGCATGGGTGGACAAGGGGACGGCGAGCCGTGAATCAGCGTGGGGACATGCCGGACGACATAAACGACAGCTCAAGCCGCGCCCACAGACGGGGAGCCCGGCCGTGGACACTCGCGGACGTGAGCGAGGGGTTACGGTCGATGCGCTCGGCCGCTGGTCACCCGTCATTCGCTGAGATCGCGAAACGAGTCGGGACAATCCGCGGCGCCCGCGGCGTTCCCGCCGGTGAGCAGCGCCCCGCACGGGCGACCGTGTACGACTGCTTCCGCGCCGACCGTCGCCGGCTGGATGTCGATCTGGTCGTCGACATCGTGCGGGCCCTCGGCGCCGACGACGCCGAAGCCGCCCGGTGGGCGCAGACCTGTCGAGCCGCACAGAGCCAAGCCGACGCCGCGACCGTCGTCACGGCCCATACCGACCTCCCCGCTGGAATCGACCATTTCGTCGCTCGCGACGACGAACTCGCCTCGATTCTCGACGCGTGCGAAGACGCGACGATGTCACACGTCTTCTTCATAGCGGGAATGCCGGGCAGCGGAAAGACCCAGCTCGCCATCAAGACCGCACGGCGCCTACTCGACTCGGCACGTGTCGAGGGCGTCCTCCACGCCGACCTCCGCGGGTACCACCCCGACAACCCGCCGGCCGACCCAGCCGCCATGCTGGACACCTTTCTCCGGCTCTTCGACGTACCCGCACGCGAGATTCCCAGCGGGCTGGTGCAACGGCAGGCCCTGTTCCACCAGCACCTCGGCAGCCGACGGCACGTCATCATCCTCGACGACGCATCCGAAACCGAACAGGTCATCCCGCTCATCCCCAGCACGTCTGGCACCATCGTGCTGGTCACCAGCCGCACCGCGCTGGACGGAACCACATTGAGCGACGGCACCAAGAGCGTCCGCGTGCCGCTCGACGTGTTCACCCCGGAGGAGGCCGTTGACCTGCTCCGGGACGTGGCCGGAGCCGACCTCGTCGACGCTGACATCTCTTCTGCCACCCAGCTCGTCGAAGCCTCCGGATGCCTTCCGCTCGCCGTCGGACTCACGGCCACGCGCGTCGCCGCGAAGCCCGGCTGGACGCTCGCCGATCATCTC
>NZ_ML142855.1:212914-214522 GCF_004138495.1 Phytoactinopolyspora endophytica | reverse complement strand
GTTGCTCGAGCGCCGCCGCGGCCTCCGGCTGGACGACGCCATCGAGGCGACACTCGAGCTCTCCTACTCCGCCCTCTCGCCGAGTGCGCAGGCAACCCTGAGGTTTCTCGCCACGCATCCGTGCACGGATCTCGACACGGGCGCCGTCGCGACCCTCATCGACAGCGATCCCGACCGTGCGCGGCGGAACCTCGACGAGCTCATCGCACAGCATCTCGTCACCCGGCCACGACCAGACCGCTATAGCTTGCATGCCCTCGTCCAGACCTACGCCCTTGACCGCTCTTACGAGTACGACCGCCCCGCCGAGCGTCGCGCCGCCACGGGTCGGCTCTGCGACCACTACGTGGCGATGGTGTGGGCCGCGCACCATGTCCGGCATCTGGCGGTCGGAACCCACCACAATCGTCGGCCTCCAGAGCACGTCCACCTGCCGGATGTCGACGAGAGCTCGGCGACGGCATGGCTGGACGCCAATATCGAGAACATCCTGACCCTGGTCAGTCATGCAACCGACCTGAACCAGCCGGACCTGCCCGTCCACCTGTCCGAGGGCGCCGCATGGTGGCTGATTCTGATCGGACGGCACCGAGAGGGCCAACTGCTGCACCAGTCGGCCCTCGACACCGCACGTTCACGCGGCAATCAGGTCGGCGAAGCCAGGGCCAGCCTCGATCTGGGGCAAGTGCTCATCCGGCTCGATGAATGGGACAGCGCCGCGGAGCTACTCGACCATGCCGAGCGCGGTTTCGACGCCGTCGACGACCTGCACGGTGCATGCTCGGCGGTCAACGCGCAGGCCATCATGGACGTGCACCTCGGACGGGTGTCCGAAGGCATCGACCGGCTCCACCGCGCCCTCGACCTCAACCGCGCCATCGAGAACAGCCGCGGCGCGGCGATCGTGGTGGCCAATCTCGGGGTCGCGTATCAGCGCGCCGGACGCCTGGCCGAGGCCGTCGAGTATCACCAGCTCGGTGCGGCCGAAGCGGAGCAGATCGGCGACGGTCATATGCAGGCGGTGAGTCTGAGCAACCTCTCCGACGCGCAGCTCCTGCTGGGAGATCGAGAGAACGCACTCCACTCCGCGCAGCAGGGCCTTGCCATCGCTCGGACAGTGAACGACACCTCGACAATGGCCTTCGCCTTGACGAACATCGGCTGCATCCTGTCGGCCTCCGGCGACCACGAGGAAGCCATCCGCCATCATCATGACGCCTTGGCGATCAAGAAGGACATGGACTACCCGCGGCTCGAGGTAACGGTATTCAACAACCTCGGCGACGCATATCGCGAGAAAGGCGACAACATCCGCGCGCGCAGCCACTACGAGGACGCCCATATCGCCGGAAAGGATGTCGAGGACCCGTTTGAGCAGGCCAGAGCGCTCTACGGTATCGGCGCCATCCTGGCCGCGGAAGGCGCCCACGACGACGCCCGCGGATACTGGACCCACGCCGCGGACATCTTCGACGAGCACGACCCCGCCAAAGCCGCAGAGGTCCGCAACCAGCTCGATGGCCTGCCGCTAGCCGAGCCAGGTCAGGGTGGGGGCGAGTGACGGTCGCCCAGAACGGATAACCCGTTCTGGGCGAACCCACGCCGGCG
>NZ_ML142855.1:208754-212870 GCF_004138495.1 Phytoactinopolyspora endophytica | reverse complement strand
TCGTCGAACGCGCGCGAGCACAGTCAATGCCACGCGAGCATCGACATCGACTACCGGCTGGCTTCGTCCTGCATCCGCGCGCGGCGGTTCAGCTCTACGGCGTTCTCCCGGATGTTCTCCGTGGCCCGATCAAGCTCGGGCCGCAACGATCCGTTCCAGTCAGCCATGAACCGGGTCGCATCGTCGCCCGTCCAGTACACGCTGTCCAGCATGGAGCCCAGCATGTTCACCATGGCGCCGAGGTTATCCGCGCTGGCATCCATCTGCTGGCTCGCCTCTTGCGTCTGCTCCGGGTCGATTCCCATGAAGCTCGACTTGTCGACCATGACGTTCCTCCTCGTCCGCGGTGTTCATAGGTCTGCGTCGCGCGTGCTGCGATGAACGCTACGTCGACGACCGTCGTCGCCACGCATTCTCGGGCGCGGAACCTTCCGTCATGTCCACGCTGGTGCACTCGCCATTCGCCGTTCACCGCTGTGCTTCCCGCCGGGCGACGACGTCGGCAGCGGAGGCTGCGGCCTGGGCCAGATCCTCGGCCGTCACCAACCGCGTCTCCGCGGCGCGACGCCCGACGGCGAAGCGGACGTTCTGCACCCGGCCTGCTCCGGACGTGAACGGGTCCTCGGCCGGCCCGAAGGCCATCCGCGCGACCACCCGGATCGCGTCGTCCACCCGCTGCGGCCGGTCGAGGTTCCAGGCGTAGCCATGCCAGCCACGGATTCGCTCGTAGATCTCCCGGTTGGACGGCGGGCGCGGATAATCGTCGGCGCCGGAGAGCCATGGCTCGGCGAGAGCGAGGGCGACGAACCACTCCCTCGACAGCGGCTCGAGCCGAGGGGCAGGCGCGGTGGGCGCGGCATCGGTGTCCGCGTCGAACCGTGGCGTCTGCGCGTCGTCGCTCGTCTCAGGCACGCCGACCTCCAGCACCAGCACCAGGTCCGAGTAGGTTCCGCGCTCCGTCTGGCGCCCGCGCAGCAGCAGCACGTGGTTCTCGCCCTCGTCGAGCAGCGCTGCCATCCCGTCGGTGAGCGTCACCCGGCGCGCCCCGCCGGGCGCGTCGAACAGGCTGGACAACTGCGCCTCGGTCGAGCCCCGCCAGCGCAGCCTCACCACCTCGTCGCCGACGACGATCTCACCCACGACGCGCGAGACGTGCGGCGCAGCCGTCGGCAGCGGCATCGCCGTGTACCGTAGCTGAGCACCCGGATCGTCGTCCGGCAGTGCCGACGCCGGTGCGCGGCCCACCAGCAGCGTCTCTCCCGTTCCGAGCACAACCGCCGGAACCCCAGCGCCCCGCAGTGTCACCCTCAGCACGAACCAACCCCCTCACTATGCAACGCAGAAGGGCGCGCAGACCCCCCTCGCGCTCCGCTGGCCTGTGATGTCACCCACCGATCTCGCCGCGAGGCTAACAGCGGGTGCCCTCCCTGCCGCCACGATCTCAGACAATCCCAGACAGCAGCTCGGCGATCTCGTCACGGCTGCGCGGGCGGGTCTGCTCCGGCTGTCGAGTGCCGTCCGCGACGTGGTCGGACACTGCTCGCCAGCGCTCGCCGTCGGGGGTCAACGTGACGTATCGAGAGCCATGCCCGTCGGACACGGTCACCTCCACCGGCGCAGGCTCGCTGCCGTCGACGAACGCCCACACCGTGGGTACGAGCACATCTCTGCTCGTCACGCCATCGCGTAGTGGGACCACATCGAACAGTCCTGCCGGCCGGGGCGTCATCAGCAATGACACCGCGGGGCTGTCGACGATCAAAGCCACGCGCCGCGTATTCCCCGAGCCGAACGCGATCGACGCCCACCGCTCCGCGCCGGTCACCGCATAGCCGACGACGGTGGCCGCACCGGCCGGGCCCTGATCCGGCCCGCCGAGCCGGTACATGCCACGCGCTACCAGCGTGGACGCACCGGCGTCAGTGAGCTCGTCGATGCCGGCATCCGGCAGCCCCAAGACGCATCTGCTGAGCTCGGCCTCCGGACCCGGCCGCAGCTCCAACAGCGCCAGCACCTCGTGTGCTGTGAACGTCGCCACCCGGTCCCCGGTATCGGCCGTCTCGGCGCCCCCGGCGCCGTCGAGCATCGCTTCGACGTTCAACGTCCACCACCACTGTTCGAGCCGTCGCCCCCGAACCAGCCACGTATCCCGTCGTTGAGCCGCTCCCAGCGGTCGATGGTGCGGCTCCACGCATCGTCGTCCCAGATGCTGGCGGCGAGGTCACCTCCGGGACCGATGATGTGGTCGCTCATCCAGATCATCGAGTCCGTGTCTCCGATCCGGTCGTAGATCCTGGAGCCGACGAACCAGCCCACTTGTGCGGCGACGCCGAGGGCACCGGCGGACCGCAGCGCCGCGACGCTCGACGCCGAGGCCAGCGTCGTCGCGAGCTTGCCGCTCTGCAGGGCCGCCTCGAGACGCTCACCCTCGTAGATTGCGTCGCCGAGGCGGACACCCGTGGCGGCGACGTCGGCCACTGCAATGCCTTTCAGGGCGCCGCCTGCGACGCCACCCATGTTCGCCCGCGTCCATTGGTCGGCATGGCGAGACCAGTCAGCAGCGGAGACCTTAATGGCGTCCGTCCAGGTCATGGCCGCCCCTGCCCATGGCGCCACCGCGAACACGTGGTGGGCGGGCTCCCACTCCCGCTCCCAGTTCCGGTACGTCTCGACGAGCCGCTCGAACAGCGGCAGGCTGGTATCGGACACCTCGCTGCCGGCCGGCACCGTCCTGGAGCGCTCGGCGACGACGACGGCCGGCCCCGGGGCATCGGCGCTGGCGCTCTCCTGCTCATCGGCGTTCCGGTCGACCAGGTACGCCGCGCCGGCGAGCGACTCGACGACGCGCATCAACAGCGGCATGTACACCTCGTGCCACGACCGTCGGAACACCTGCGCGTCCGGCCCATCCCACTCGACCGAGTCCAGCAGCGTGCGCATCCGTGTCCGGACACCGTTGACGTGTACGCCGGCCTGGTCGCACAGCCGGGCAAAAGACCGCAACCGTTCGACGTCTGCGCCGAGAAATGCCTGCGCACTCACGGTGAAAGCCCCTCACTGTTCATCCTGGAGACGACGATGCGAACGTACGGCATCCGCAACCATGCCGGCAGCCGTGACCGGGTGGAAGTTTCCGTCTTGCCGGCCGCGAACCGCGCGTATGGGACCGTCGACGAATCACCGATCGGCATCGCCGCCGCCAGCGACCGTGGCCCACCGGTCAACGGTCGCCGTGCTTCTCCATCAACAGCTCGCGCAGCAGTTCGGCGGCGTCGTCGTCCCACCCCGCGGGCGCCGCGATCGCGGCCCACGCGTCGACGTACTCCAGCAGGTAGACATGGCCGTAGCCGGCCGGCACCTCGGCGGCCACCATGATATCCAAGGTGGTCAGCCAATACGTCACCACAGGGAGCCACTGAAGCCCGGGCCGTACGTCAGGACCGTTGGCCTCGCGTAGCCAGTCCGGCTCGTGGAAGAGCAGATCGGACGTCCACCACACCACGCCGTCCGACGGGTGCTGGAGATAGACCACGCGTGGGTGCTCCCACTCCGGTCCAAGTGCCCAGAGATCCGTCTCATCGCCGTTTCCGGCGTCCCACCTCACCTGACGGCCCTCGTCGTAGACGGGGCTCCGTTCGAGCGATCCGCTGTCACGATCGAGGGTGAGCTCGCGCCGGATATCGGTGAAGATCGGGGTGGCGACCCACAACGCACCGTCGGTGCGAGCGACCATGTCCTGCAACCCGCTGAAGGCGCCCTGCCCGCCGTAACTGCCCAGCGATTCCCCGAACACCAGCAGCCTAGGCCGGTCAGACTCGGGGAGTTCGGACCATGTCGCATACACGGCCTCGAACAGCGCCTGCCCGGCTTCGGGCGCCGTGTTGCGGTCCGCGACGAAGCTGAGCCAGCTGCCGATGGACGTGTACTGGAGAGCCGCCGTCGCCGTGTCGCCGGAGTGCATCAGCTCCAGCGCTTCGATCGCCGCCGGGGAGATCCGGCCGTTGCCGGTCGGCGTCGCGACCACCAGCACATCCCGGTCCCACGCTCCGGTGCGGTCGAGCTCATCGACGACGAGCTCGGCGGCGTCCTCAAGTTCCGCGGCATTCTCCGGCCCGG
>NZ_ML142855.1:196136-208703 GCF_004138495.1 Phytoactinopolyspora endophytica | reverse complement strand
GTAGACCCTGATGGGGACCTGGGCATCGGGGTCCGCCGACCCTTTGCCGCGTCTCGTCGCGAAATCCGCCAGCGTGTCCGGTGACGGCCCGCCCGACACGAACGCGCGTCCGCCCGCGCCGAGAGACCCCCATGGGATCAGGGAGTCAGTTGACCCGGAGCGCTCCGGCCAGACCGGTTGCGCGACACCGGGGTCATCTGCCTCGATCGCCACGGCGACACGGTCCATCCCCTGGACCAACCAGGTCATAAAGACGCCATTGAAGATCAGCACCAGGAAGACGGCGAGCAGCGCCGCTCCGCTCATACGCACCACGACGTCCGGCAGCCACCGGCCCAACGTACGCCTGACCAGACATGCGAAACTCCGAACCGCGCGCCCGAGCATGATCAGCCCGGTGGCGACCACGGCCGCCACCAGAGGCACTGCCGCGAACGCCGGCTCCACCCCGGGCATCTCGAACAATCGGCGGAGGTCAGACTGCCAGCGCGCACTGAGCACCGTCAGTGTCACCACGGCGACGACACCGCCTACCGCGAGAGCGATACGGCCTCTGCGCCGAGTACGTTCGGACCAGTCGGGGCGGACCCCGGAACGCCTTGCCACCCATCCGAGCAGCACCGCGCCTGCGTACCCGAGGACCACGGTGAGGCCTGAGAACGCAGCCTGCACGAGCCAGTGCCGCGGGATCAACGATGGCAGCAGCGAGATACAGAACCCGATGATCCCGCCGGCCAGCCCGATGGACGAGAACGAACACCAGAAACGGGAGGCCCAGGCTCGAGGGCCATCACCGAGGTCAGGCACCTCTCCGTTCGACGCGGGGCCAGCGTTCCGCTCCCGATATGCCCACTGGTCGGCCGAGACCGCTTCCGCGCGTTCGGCCACCAGCTCCTCCGGTCAGCTCACCCAGCCGGCAGATGCCGGACACCACGCCCCGAAGCGGCAGACCGCCGGCACCGTCGCCGGTATTTCGTAGAGACAGTCTAGTGACCGGCGGGGGCTTCTACCGCAACTCCGCCAGAACCGCGTCGCAGAAGGCGGGCAGATCGTCGGGCTTGCGCGACGTGATCACGTTGCCGTCCTTGTGCAACTCTTCGTCGACCCACGTCGCGCCCGCGTTGACCATGTCGGTACGCAGTGACGGCCACGACGTGATGGTCTTGCCCCGGAGCACGTCGGCTTCGGCAAGGATCCACGGAGCGTGGCAGATCGCGGCAACCGGCTTGCCGTCGTCGTGGAGCTTGCGGACGAGCGCGACGGCGGCGGCGTCCATGCGGACCTTGTCCGGCGAGTACCCACCCGGCAGCACCACCGCGTCGAAGTCGTCTGCGCTCACCTCGGACGAGCCCTTCTCCACCGTGATCTTCGCCCCGTTCTTGCCGGTGATCTCCTTGCCGGCGGACGCGCCGACGATCACGGCTTCATGGCCGGCCTCACCTACCCGGTCGTACGGGACTTGGAACTCCGAATCCTCGAAGATGTCATCGACGATGAATGCGACGCGCGCCATTCCCTTTCCTCTCTGCAGTCTGTGGCCGTCTCAGCCGTGTGTCCGCTCGTCGTTCCGGTATGCGGCAAGCATCCAGCGGCGCTTCTCCATCGTGCCGATCATCTCCATGACCAGGTCCTGTGTCACCTGGTCGATGGACTCCAGCGGACCGAGCGTCCGACGTCCGTGTTCGATGACGGTATCGAGCTGCTCGACCACCAAGGCGATGACCTTGTCGTCGGGGAGGAATCCCTCCGGGAAGCCGGAGCCGGACTCTGCCACTGCCTGAGCGCGGCCGTCCACCGGCGTGCCGAGCGCGACGATCCGCTCCGCGAACTCATCAGTGAAGTTGCGCGCGTCGGCCACGATCACGTCCAGCTGCTCGTGCAGCGGCCGGAACTGTTTGCCGAAGACGTGCCAATGCGCCTGTTTGCCGTTCAATGTCAAGGCGATCAGATCGACAAGCACGGGCTGCAGTTGTTCCGCGACGTCGTGTCCCGATACCTTGATCGGACTCTCTGGGGCCGTCATGACGCCTCCTCTCGCAACGTGGGACGCTGTCCAGCCGGGGTACCCACCGCCAATCCCGTCAAACGTGAAGGCGGCAGCTCCGGACAAGATCTGCTTGACGCGCTCTGCCCACGCCTGCTTTCGCGTTCATACGCTCCAGCGACAGCAAGCTTCCACACGGCCCAAGGCTCTGCAGCTGTCACCAATCACGGGTTCCGGTGGAAAAGCGTCGTTTCTCGGACACGTCCGGTGCTGTGCCCTCATCGGCACACCCGGTAGCGCAGGTGGGTGACGCCACCATCTCCTTCCAGAACCCTGACCCGCTCCAACTCGCGCTGCCCGACGCCGAGGTGCTCGAACAACCGCCGGCCATCACCGAACAGCACAGGCACAAGGTGGATCTCAAGCTCATCGAGAAGCCCCGCGCCGAGCGCACGCTGCGCGATACCCGCCCCGTGCACCAGCACATTCTTCTCGCCGGCAGCCCGCTTGGCATCTCGCACAGCGACCTCGAGGTCGCTCACGTAATGCACGGCCGGCCAATCTGCCACCCAGGCGGGCGCCGCATGGCGGCTGAGAATGTAGATGGGCACACCATCGTGATGGTCGCCTCGCCAGCCGCCCGCGGGCTCGAAGGTCGCGCGTCCGGCGATCACGGCCCCGGTGGACATGAACTCGTTGACGATCTGGCGGTTCACCCTTAGGTGTCCCCCAACGGCTGCCTCGGGGTGATCCGCGCTGCGGTCCTCGGCGTCAAGCACGGGGCCGGTTTCGTCCAAGGCCAGACCGGTGTCACCTGAGAAGACCCACTCGTGCAGCCGCTCTCCACCGTCACCGAGACCGTTGTCCAGGGTTTCGTTGGGTCCCGCGATGAATCCGTCGAGGGACATCGACATGTACAGCACCGTCGAGGACATCTTTCACTCCTTATATAGATTCGAATGTCAGCGGTTTGACTGACGCTTACCTTCACGTCGAACGGCCGGTTTGGATTTCGACACTTTCGCGACTCAGCCGGCCCACGGCCGCAAGCCGCCAGCGGCGACGAGTGACTCAGCGGCGTGGCGCACGGCTGTTCCGGATGGCCGGAGTCGTACCGTGCCAGCATGCCGCGTTTCGTCCGTTTCCAGAGCGCTGTGCCCAACCGGCACGGCCGATTTCCCGGAATCTTCGCGTTGACCAATCGCCTCGGGCGCTCTTGCAAGCTGAGCGCGGCTGATCACGAGTGGTGGAAGCAGGCCAACGCCAAGGCGACTGCGGCGTATCCGGACCCGAGCACCCGAGATCCGAGATGCTACGACCCTGAGCTGAACCCTGGCGCGCGGTCCTGGTTCAAGAGCGATGCGACGCATCTGCTCGACATGTGTCAGGGGTATCTCCGCCTCTTGGACCGATACGGCGTCGCATGGGTGGAGCTTCGAACCGACCATCCGGGGACGGTTGTGTACGAGGATCCCGACCAGGTCGTGGCGGTTCCGTACACACACGCGGCCGATGTGACCGCGCCGTGAGAAAACATCAGCCGTCCAACCTGAGGAGCTGGGTGAGCCGCGCGATGTGCTGGCGGGCAGCGGCCTCGCTGGCGTCCGGGTCGCCGGCCGCGACAGCCTCAAAGATCTGCCTGTGGTCGTGCAGAGCACGGTCCATGCCACCGCTGATGCTGGTCGAGCGCATAGCGATCATGATCTGACCCTGAATCTCATCCAGCATCCGGGCGATGACCGGGCTCTTCGCCGCCATCCGGATCTCACGGTGGAAGGCGGCGTCGACGTCGATGTGTCGGTCGAAGTCACCGCGGGCGACCGCCTCGTCGTGCTCGGCCAGGTTGGCCAGCAGGCGACGTCGCATGTCGTGGGTGAAGTTCGGCGTCGCCAGCCGTGCGGCCATACCCTCGAGTGCCTCTCTGGCCTCGTACAGGCTGACCAGCTCAGTGCGGCTGATGCTGGAGACGATGGCGCCGCGGTTCAGCGTCTCCTTCGCCAGGCCCTCGCGGACCAGCTGAAGGACAGCATCACGCACCGGGCTGCGGCTGACCCCGAGCTCGCGTGCGATGGCCGGCACCGACAGCCGCGCTTCCGGCTCCAGCTCGCCCGTCACGATGCGGTACCTCAGGGTTCGATAGACCCGCTCCCCCACCCGCACCCCACGGTCCAGGACGGGCCCGCCCACCACGTCGTTCACAAGTCCCCCACCTTCCATCGTCACGAACACACAGCCGAGACGTCCTCGCTCGGCGTCCGTGCTCGCCGGAATGCCACGACCAACCGGACGTACCTCTCGGCGACCTGATCCACAGCGACACCATGATCCATCGTCCCGCACAACAGTTCCCGCATGGCCGACCACCAGATGCTGCGCCCGACGGCGAAGCCGGAGAAGCCGGCCCGCGCGGCTCGTCCCACCCAGGTCTCCACGTCAGCGGCCGGAGCGCCCGCCCCAAGCACGATGCACTCCCCGCCCGTGCTCGCCGCGCGCTCGGCTGCAGCCGCATAGTCCCTCTCGGCACCCAGCGGTTCCAGTTTCCAGACGTCCACCGGGACGCTCGCGGACACCTCCTCCATCCCGCGCAGGATCAGCCCGGGCCGAACCTCGGCGTCGTACGCCGCGCGGCCGCCCGTGGCGGCCTCGTGCTCCGGCGTCGGCGGGACGAGCAGCTCGAACATGAACCGCGAGCCGGCGTCACGGACGGCCCGAGCCGTGCTGGCGAGGCGGCGCAGCTGCAGGTCGTTCGCCTCCCGGTCGCCCTCCGGGTTGTAGCGGACCAGGACCTTCGCCAGGTCCGGGCGATGATGCGCAAGGTACGCGCCGACGTCGTCGGGCTCGTCCTCATAGACATCGAGTCCCGCCTTCTCCAGCGGCATGCTGACCGTGATGCCGTGTGCCCGCGCCCGCTCGGCAACGCCCGGCCCCAGCTCGGGGTCGACGAGTATCGCCGCAGAGTCTGGGCTCACGGCAATGCCGGAATCGATGGAGGCGACGAGGCCGTCGAGCACCATGTGTTTGCCGCGGCAGATCTCTGCGCGCTGGTCCGGGTCGGCCATACGGGTGTGGGAGTACAGCGCCTGAGTGAGCCATGGCCGCTGGTCGACCGCAAGGACGAAAAGATCGGGACGACTCACGAGGCGGCTCCAGTGATGATGAACGGTTTGAGGTGGACACCCGCGGCGAACGACTCGAACGCCTCCGGGAGATCGGACAGGGCGAGCGGATGGGCGAGGCGGTCACGGAGCGACGGACCGCAGTGCCTCAGCACCTTCCAGTTCTGCTCCACCTCGTCGAGCGGGAAGTAGAACGAGCGGACAGTGAAGCAGTCCGTCCGGCGCCAACGGGGATTCGCCGGCATGGTGTAAGGCTCGTTCGACTCGCCGAGAACGAGCACGGCCCCGCCGGGCATGATGACCTGCTGGGCGAGCTCGCGCGCCCGGTCGGCGCCGCTCACCTCCACCGCAACGTCGTACTGGTTGTGACTGTGCAGGTCTGTAGCTTCCTTGGCCCCACTCTCCAGGGCTGTCGCCAGGCGGGCCGGATTCGGGTCGGTGGCGTATATCTCCGGGATCCCGAACTCCTGGGCGACTGCGATCACACCCAGCCCGAGCGGGCCGCACCCGACAACCAGCAGCCGCTGCGGTGCGTCGGGCTGCGTGGCCAGGGCCATCCGCAGGCCGTGCGCGGCAGTGCCGACGGTGTCCAGGCCCAGCACCGCAACGTCCAGCCCGATGTCGTCGGGCACCGGGATCACGCACCTCGCCGGGACGTCGACGTAGGCGGCGAACCCGCCGTCGCGTTGCCAGCCGATGAGCTCTCCCAGCTGGAGGCAGCGGTTCGTCCGGCTGCGCTCGCACTGGGCGCAACGCCCGCAGAACACGGGGATGTAGACGATGCCCCGGGTCCCGACGCCGACGCGGTCACCACCGGTACCACCGCCGGACATGGCATCGCGGGCGGTCTCGACGACGACCCCGGCGATCTCGTGGCCGGGCACAACCCTGGAGCCGGCGGCCAGCAGCCGCTTGTCCGAGCCGCACAAGGCGCACACCTCCACCCGCAGCCGCACCTCGCCAGGGCGCACCGGCTCCATATCATTCGTCTCGAACGTGATCACGCCGTTCCCGGCGAACCGGGCCATGGTGTTCGTCGTCATTTCACTGCACCTCCGGTCAGGCCGCGCACCAGCCATCGCTGCGCGAGGATCGTCAGCAGGAACGCCGGTAGCGAGATCAGGGCGCTGGCCGCCATCAACCCGCCGTAGTCGCTGGCGCCCTGGCCGATGAAGTTGAACGCGATGACCGGCAACGGCACCGTGTCGGAGTTCGCCAGCGCCAGCGCGAACAGGAAGAAGTTCCACGAGAAGATGAAGCTCAGAGTCACGGCGACGGACAGCCCAGGGAGCGCCAGCGGAAGCACGACGTTCCGGAATCGCTGTCCCACCGTGCAGCCATCCAGCATGGCGGCCTCCTCCAGGCTGACTGGAATGTCCTCGAAGAACGGGATGAGCAGCCATACGCACAGCGGGAGCGTGATGATCAGGTGCGCGGCGATCAAGAGCAAGAAGTTCAGCGTGTTGTTCGACGGTGCGCCGATGTTCACCGACAGCACGAAGAGCGGGAGGACGAACATGACCCCAGGCGCCATCCGAGCCAGTAGCGTCATGAAACCCACCGCGGCAAGTCTCCGACGGACGATCACATACGCAGCGGGAACGCCAAGCAACAGGCCGAGAAGTGTCGAGCCGCCGGCGATGATGAAGCTGTTGCGGATGTAGTAGAGGAACGCGAAGCGCTCGAAGAGGTTCGTGAAGTTGTCCAGCGTCAGCGGCGAGGTCACGTCGAAGATGGACCCGGTGATGTCGACGTTGCGGCGGAACGCCGACCACACCATGAACAGTACCGGCCCGAAGAAGATCAGCGCCGCCACGACGTAGCCGAGGTATACGGGGGCGAGCCCGCGCCCGCGCCCCGGCCCGCGCCTGGTATCAGTACTCAATGGTCCGCCTCCTTCGCCACCACGTGAACACGCCCGCGATCATCACGACCAACAGCAGCAGGCTCAGCTGCAGGGCTGCGGCGTAGCTCGCCTCCTGGTCGATGAAGGCGCTGCGGTAGCCGTACACGTTCAGCGTGTTGGTCGAGTTGACCGGACCGCCCTGGGTCATCACGTAGACGGTGTCGAAGAAGCGCACCAGGTCGACAGTCCGCAGCAGGACGGCCACGGAGATCACCGGCATGAGAAGCGGCAGCCCGATGTGCCGTGCCTTGGCCCAGTTCGACGCTCCGTCGATCCCGGCGGCCTCGAATGGCTCGTTCGGCAACGCCCGGATCCCCGCTGCGATGATCAGCGCCATCAGCGGTGTCCACTGCCAGATGTCAACGATAGCGATCGACCAGGGAGCGATGTCCGGATCTCCCAGCCACACCACCGGATCGATCCCGACGGCGTCGAGAATCTGGTTCGCCGGGCCCAGGGTCGGATCGTAGATCAGCAACCACACCAGGGCGACGGCCACCGAGGCGGTGATCGCCGGAATCAGCATCACGCCCTGGAAGATCCGCCTCCCAGGGACGTCGATGCTGAGCAGATAGCCGAGTGCCAGCCCTAGCAGCGTCTCGGCCACCAGACAGACGACCAGCAGGAACAGGGTCACCTGCACCGAGTCCCAGAAGAGCGGGTCGTCGAACATCTGCGAGAAGTTCGCCACGCCGACGAACCCCGCGTTCGAGCCGTCCGGCCGGCGGTCGGAGATCGAGAGCCACACCGTGTACACCACCGGCATGAGCACAAGCAGACCGGTGACAACCACCGCGGGCAGCATCAGCGGCCACAACCCACGCGAGACCGGCGTCGCTCCCGGGAAGTGTCGCTGCGACGGCCGGTGCCGCGGCCAGCGGTGCGCGACGTCGCCGCCGTCGCGCGCCTGGCGTTGGGTTTCGGTTGCGGTCGGCATCGTCGTCGTCATCGCCTCTGGTCGCATTCCCACTCGCCGCTCATTCCTCGGCAAGCAGCGGTTCGAGGCCGGCCTGGATCTCCGCGGCCGCCTCCTCGGCGGTGATGTCGCCGAGAATGACCTCACCCACGGCGTCGCCGATGACCTGCCGCATCGTCGGCGCGTCGGAACCGACCGGGCCTACCTCGACGTGTCCGTTCTCCTGCAGGTCGACGACGGCCTCGTGCCAGGCCTGCAAGGTGGGCGTGTCGAGCGTGTCGGTGTAGGCGGGATCCTCGGCGACAGACGTCCGGGGCGGGGCGATGTCGGCCTCGGTCAACGCCAGCTGGGTCTGCGGGTTGGACGCCCACTCGAGGAACCGCCAGGCGTCGTCCTTCTTGTCCGAGTGGGGCGACATCGCCAGCCCCCAGGACAGCACCGTGGGTGAGGACCGGTCTGACCCGGCGGGCATCGACACGACACCCACCTGTTCCCCGACGGTCGAGTTGGACTCGTCGACGACGCTGTTCAGCTCGTTGCTGGACTCGAGCATCATCGCGGCCTTCCCCTGCGCGAACAGCGCGGAAGACTCGGTGAAGGTGTAGTTGATCACGCCGGGCGGGCCGTACTCGCGAGCCAGCGTCGCATATTGCTCGATGGCCTCGACCGCGCCGGGCTCGTCGAAGTTGGGGGCACCGTCGTCGTCGGTCCATTCGACACCGTTGCCATGCACGAACGGGCCGAAGGTGAACGGTAGCGCCGGAGCCTGTCCACGGAGGGTGATCGGCGTGATCTCCGGGTCGCGTTCGGCGATCGTCCCGGCGGTGTCGATGAGCTCGTCGACCGTCGCCGGCGGCGTCAGGTCCCACTCCTCGAACAGGTCGGTCCGGTAATACAGCACGGGGCCCTCGACGTTGACCGGAACCGCGTATGTGGTCCCGTCCACCTTCATCCCATCGATCGCTCCGCTGCCGAAGTCGTCGGCCTGGTAGTCCTCAGAGGCATCCGCGAGGTAGTCATCCAGCGGCTCGTAGTAGCCCGACTCGGCGAACAGCGGACCCTCCCGGGACGGCAGCGTCATGTAGACGTCCATGGCGGCGCTCTGGGACTGGAGGTTGAGCTGGATCTTGTCGCGTGCCTGCTGCTCGGCGAACGTCTCGACGTTTACCTCGATCCCGGTCTCCTCCTCGAACTCGGCGATGAGCGGTTCGACGCCCCGCTGGAACGGATGGTTGGACATGATCACGGTGATCGAGTCCGCGCCGCCGGACGTGGCGTCGGACGGGCTTCCGCAAGCAGGAAGGGCGAGCGCGAGCGCGCTCGCCACGGCGGTGCCGGCGATGAGCTTTCTGCGAGGATGCATGATCTCTTACCTTTCCTCCGTTGGAACGGTGAGTGTGTGAGCCACCGGCTCGACCGGGCACACGAGCGGTGTGAGCCAGTCATGGAAGGAGCGCAGGTCGAGCGGCTCGGACGTTCTCCAGCGGTCGGGCACCGTGCGGGTAAGCCCGATCACGTCGTTCAGCGGGACGAGCGGGTAGGTGACGGCGTACTCGGCGCCAGGGACCCGTTCGATGCCGACCATGACGGCACCGTCGGGACCGCCGCCGCAGACGCGACTGCCGGACCCGATGAGCAGGCGCGCCGCCTCGTACCCGACGAGTTCGGCCTCGACGGCGTCGACGCCGCTGGCGAGAGCGGAAGCGCAGCGCTGCGCCACCCCGAGGACCTCGCCCCGGGCCGGCAGAGCCAGCTCGGACGCGACCATCGCGGCGAGCTCTCGGGCGACGCCTCCGGTGATCAGAGTGGTGTGGTTGGTGGCGTGCACCGGCGCGTCGGTCAGCTCAGGCGCGTAGCCCTCGCTGACGACGACGAGCGCGCGCCCGTGTCGTCCGACGAGCGCACGGACGTCTCGCAGGAACCCGTCCCGGTCAAACGCCTGCTCCGGCGTGAACACCCGGTGCACCGGATGTTCTGGGTCGCGTGGCAGCGTCGCTGCGAGCGCCAGCCAGCCAGCGGCGCGGCCCATGGTCTCCACGATGCGCACAGGCTCCACCGACGTCATCGCCCGGTGGTCCCGCGCCATGTCCGGCAGGACGGTGGTGAGGTAACGGGCGGCCGAGGCGAAGCCGGGCGCGTGGTCGACACCGAGGAGGTCGTTGTCGATGGTCTTGGGTATGCCGACGACGCGCAGGCCGACGGCACGTTCCCGAGCCCGGCCGGCGACCGCGGCGAGCAGCGCCATCGTCCCATTGCCGCCGATCAGCCCGATGCCGTCGACGCAGTGCCGTTCCAGCTCCGTGACGATGGCGTCGACATCGGCGGGGCTGGTGGCGCGACGGCCTCCGCCGAGCCAGGAGCCGCCGTCACGCTCCACGCCGGGCGGGAAGCCGACGTCCGCAAGCTTCTCGAACCTGCCCGCGACCAGCGCGTCCGGGCCGCCGCGGGCGACCATCACCTCGTGTGGACCAGCGCCTCGGAGGAACCCGGCCACGCTGCGGTTCACCACCGCGGTGGGCGCACCGGTCTGACCGAGCAGGACACGCATCACACACCTCCCACGGCGGTGGCGCGATGGTGCGGGAACTGGTCGAGGCCGACGGTCAGCATCGTGGAGCCCACAGATCCTCCTCGACGTCGGCGAGCGCCTCCAGGTCGATCTCGACGCCCAGTCCAGGCCCGTCCGGCACCCGCACGGTCCCGTGGTCAGTCAGCAGCGCGTCGATCGCGGCTCGCATCGGGTTGGCCCGGACATCCCACTCGACCAGGCGGGTGCCCGGCAGGGCCGCCGCGACCTGGATCGTCGCCGCCGTCGCCACGGAACCGTTGTAGAGATGAGGGTTGACGACGGCGCCCGCCCGGTGCGCGAGCTCGTGCACCCGCAGGTACTCGGTGGGTCCACCGACCTTGGAGAGGTCCGGCTGAACGATGTCCACGGATTGCGGCTCGATGTACGGCCGGAAGGCGGCGGCACCGTGCAGGTTCTCCCCGGTAGCCACGGCGAGCCCTCCGCGGGTGCGCAGCTCGGCGAGATCCTCCGGACGGTCACCGCTGATCGGCTCCTCGATCCAGGCGACGCCCAGCTCCCGCAGCAAGGGCGCCATCTGAAGGGCTTGCGGCAGAGACCATGCCTGGTTGGCGTCGCCGAATATCTCGACCTCGTCGCCAAGGACATCCCGCGCCTGGCGCAGGTTCGCCTCGTCCCGCTGCCACCCGAACCCGAGCTTCACCTTGACCGCGGTCAGGCCGAGTTCACGGCAGTGTCGCGCCGTCGTCTCCACATCGGTCGGTCCCAGGCTGGACCCGTAGACCCGAAGCTCCATCGCCCGGACCCCACCGAGCGCGACGCCGAGCGATACGCCCGCATGCTGAGCGGTGATGTCCCACAGAGCGGTATCGACGGCGCTGATGGCCTGGTAGATCGGCCCGGGTGCACCCCATTGGCGGCCGAGCGGCACGAGCGTCGACGTCAAGAGCTCGTAGGCCTCGGCCGGGTCCTTGAAGGTCCGCCCGATAAGGAGCGGGGCGACACCCTCGTCGATCGTGGCCGCGCGCTCGCGCCACGCCCAGGAGGGGTAGTTCACCCAGGACTCCCCCATGCCGCGCCGGCCGTCAGCGAGCTCGACGGTGACGACGGCCATCGACCGGTGGGCCATGGGCGCGAACGACATCGCCACCCGGTCCGTCGTCGATGCGCGGAAGACGCGGTACGTGACAGCCACGACCGGGCTGGCCGGAAGCGGCGGCACCTGGCGGCCCGCGAGCGGCTCGGCGGCGAACCGATGTGGTTGTTCGTTTACAAACATTGCATGCAGTGTTTGCGACAACGCGATGGATGTCAAGAGTGCGAACGAAACTGGTCCGGATATCCGGGAGCGAGGTCAGGCGACGACGACGCGTGCACCGATCTGGCGCAGTCGTCCGGTGAGCCGTTCGCCGAACGACCCGTCGGTCACAACCGTGTCGATCCGCTCCAGGCCACACACGCGGACCGCCCCCGGCGAGCCCTCCTTCGAGGTGTCAGAGACCAGGACAATGTGGTCAGCGGCCTCGATCATCGCCTGTTTGACGCTGAGCTCGAGCTCAGAAAGGACGTAGAGCCCGCGGTCGTCGATCGAGGTCGCACCCAGCATCAGCACGTTCAACCGCAGATTGCCGACGAACTGTGCCGCGCTCGGGCCGATCAGCGCCTGGTTCTCCTGCGACAGCTCGCCACCGACGGCGATGGCCCGAGCGGCGGGCCTGTTGAGCATGGCGGCGAGTGCCGGCACCGAGTGGGTGACCACACATCCAGCGAAATCGTCCGGCAAGGCGGTCGCCACTTCGAGCGCCGTGGTGCCCGCGTCGATGCCGACGGTGTCACCCCCCGAGACCATGGCTGCGGCGGCCCGCCCGATCCGGCGCTTGGCGTCACCGTTGATCAGCGCCCGAGAGAGGAACGCCGGGTGCGCGCGGGCGTTCGGCGGCAGGCTCGCACCGCCATGGACCAGCACGGCCTCTCCGCTTGCGGCCAGCCGCCGAAGGTCCCGCCGGACGGTCATCTCCGACACGCTGAGCTGCTGGCTGATGCCGGACACGGACACGTGCCCCGCACGGCGCAGCTGTTCGAGGATCGTTTCGCGCCGTTGCGGCGCGGCGTCGTAGC
>NZ_ML142855.1:195718-196116 GCF_004138495.1 Phytoactinopolyspora endophytica | reverse complement strand
GCCGGCACCCGAGTGGTCAGGACCGTCAAGCACAAGCCTCACCTTACCTCCGGTGTGACAGCCGCTCAGACGATGATAGTTTTCTATCAACTTCTGCTAGACGTTGTTGTCGCCTGACGAGAGGATCTGCGAGATGACCACGACGCCCCTCGACCGCATGCGCCGCGCTTCGGGCGGCTTCGCGATGCTCGCGATCGACCAGCGAGAGGCACTGCGCGCCATGATGCGCGAACGGCTCGGCCGGAACATCCCCAACGACGAGGTCACCGGTTTCAAGGTGGCCGCGGCCCGGGTGCTCACTCCCTATGCGTCCGCGGTGCTGGTAGACCGTCAGTTCGGCTGGGACGCCGTCGTCGACGCGGCCGTCGTCGATCCGGGCTGTGCCATGATCGCCGCAG
>NZ_ML142855.1:188599-195683 GCF_004138495.1 Phytoactinopolyspora endophytica | reverse complement strand
ACCGGTTCGTCCCCAGCGCCGAGGAGTTCGTCGCGGATTCCGTGATCGACGAGGCGGTCAACCCCGCCGTCGTGCGTGAACAGGGCGCGGTAGCGATGAAACTGCTCGTCATCTGGCGGCCTGACCAAGACCCCGACGCCCGTACAGCTCTCGTCGAGGAGTTCGTCGCCAGATGTCGCGCACACGGGCTAGCCAGCATCGTCGAGCCGGTGTCGCGGGCGCCGTTGACGGGTGGGGATTTCGATGTCGACGCCGGCATCGTGGCAGCGGCCCGCGAGCTCGGCTCGCTCGGCGCCGACATCTACAAATCTGAGGTCCCGACGCACGGCGCCGGTAGCGACGACGAGATCTCGCTTCGCTGCAAAGATCTAGACGAAGCGATCGACGGGCATTGGGTGGTGCTCTCCTCCGGCGTCCCGGCCGAGCGGTTCCCGGAGGCCGTCTCTCTCGCCTGCCACGCAGGGGCCTCGGGTTTCCTCGCCGGGCGTGCGGTCTGGGCCTCGGTGGTGGGTAGCCGGGACCTCGAGACAGACCTGAACCGGCACGCTGTGCCCGCGCTGCGGAGACTCGTCCACGCTGTCGACGACGCCGTGTCCTCGCGCTGAGCTAGGCGTCGCTCGGGTCGACGGCGGGGTCGAAGTCGAACGCGGGAAGGCCGTCGAGGCTGACCCGGTTCTTCCTCGTGCGATAGGCCGCCTGCCCATCGATGCCCTTGCGGTCCATGTGCGGCGGCAACATGTCCCGCTCGCCGACGTGCTCCATGAGCGGCACGCCGAAGCCGCACGAATCCGACACCCGGTGCACGTCCACCACGATCACGGCGCGAGCGCCCCGCTTCTCCGGGAACAACGAGACGAACTCGGCGAATTCGTCGTCGTAGAGCGTGATGAACCGCCCTGTGCCGTGCAGCCGCACAACGTTCGGCGGACCGGAGAACGCGCAGAACATCAGCGTGATCCGCCCGTTCTCGCGCAGATGGGCGATAGTCTCGGCGCCGCTGGCCGTGTAGTCCAGGTAGGCGACAGTGTGCTCGTCGAGGACCACGAACGAACCACCGATGCCCTTCGGCGAGACGTTCACATGCCCATCCGGACCCGATGGTGCCGTCGCGACGAAAAAGATCGACTGCGCGGCGATGAACTCCTTCAGGCGGCCGTCGATCCCGTCGTGAACCTTGCCCATCAGTCGCAGACCGCGCCGTTGGCGGCCGACCCGACCAGCTTCGCGTACTTGGCCAGCACGCCGCGCTCGTGCTTGGCGGCCGGCGGCTGCCAGCCGTCCCGGCGCCGCGCCAGCTCGTCCGCGTCGACGAGCAGGTCGATGCTGTGCCCCGCGATGTCCACCCGGATCGGATCTCCGTCGCGCACGAACGCGATCGGACCGCCGTCCACGGCCTCCGGCGCCACATGCCCGATGCACAGGCCGGTCGTCCCGCCGGAGAATCGGCCGTCGGTGATGAGCAGTACGTCCTTGCCGAGCCCGGCGCCCTTGATGGCTCCGGTGACGGCGAGCATCTCACGCATCCCGGGGCCGCCCTTGGGGCCTTCGTAGCGGATGATCACCACGTCGTTCTTCTGCAGCGTGCCCTGCCCCACGGCGTCCATCGCCGCCTGCTCGCCGTCGAACACGCGTGCCGTGCCGTCGAAGACGTCAGCGTCGAACCCCGCGGATTTCACCACCGCACCCTCGGGCGCAAGGGACCCGCGCAGGATGGTGAGCCCGCCTGTCTTGTGGATCGGGTCGGTCATCGCGTGGATGATCTTGCCATCCGGGTCCGGCGGCGCGATCTCGGCGAGGTTCTCGGCGACCGTCTGACCGGTGACGGTCAGGCAGTCACCATGCAGCAGCCCGGCGTCGAGCAACGCCCGCATGACGACGGGCACGCCGCCGATGTGGTCGACGTCGCTCATCACGTACCGTCCGAACGGCTTGACGTCGGCCAGGTGCGGCACCTTAGCGCCGATCCGGTTGAAGTCGTCGAGCTCCAGCTTGACGTGGGCCTCATGCGCGATCGCCATCAGATGCAGGACGGCGTTGGTGGAACCACCGAGAGCCATGACCACGGCGATGGCGTTCTCGAACGCCTCCTTCGTCATGATGTCCCGGGTGGTGATGCCGCGACGCAGAAGCTCGACGACGGCCTCGCCGGAATGGCGGGCGAGCCCGTCCCGGCGACGGTCGACCGCAGGCGGCGCGGCGCTGCCCGGCAACGACATTCCCATCGCCTCGGCCGCACTGGCCATCGTGTTCGCGGTGAACATGCCGCCACAGGCACCCTCGCCGGGGCAGATGGCACGCTCGATCTCGTCGACCTCCTCGCGGGTGATCAACCCGCGGGCACAAGCGCCGACGGCCTCGAACGCGTCGATGATGGTCACGTCCTTGTCGCCGACCTTGCCTGGCAGGATGGAACCGGCGTACAGGAAGACGGCGGCAACGTCGAGCCGCGCGGCCGCCATGAGCATCGCGGGCTCGGACTTGTCACAGCCGGCCAGCAGCACCGCCCCGTCGAGTCGCTCCGCGCCGAACACGGTCTCCACCGAGTCCGCGATCACTTCCCGGGACACCAGGGAGAAGTGCATGCCCACGTGGCCCATGGAGATCCCGTCGGAGACGGAGATGGTGCCGAACTCCAGCGGATAGCCCTTCGCGGCATGCACCCCATCCTTCGCAGCCTTGGCCAGCCGGTCGAGCGAGAGGTTGCACGGGGTGATCTCGTTCCAGGACGAACCTACGCCGATCTGCGGCTTCTCCCAGTCGTCGTCGGTCATGCCGACGGCGCGCAGCATGCCGCGCGCGGCAGCGCGCTCGAGGCCGTCGGTGACCGTCCGCGAATGCGGCTTGATGTCCGGCCTGCCGGAGCCGTCCGCGTGGGGGGAGCTGTCAGATGTCGACGTCGACGGTGTCACGGTCATGGATCCAACGCTAAACCCGCGGCACACGTCATCGGACGCCAGGTCCGGGATCCGGACCCAGACCGCCGGCAATCGACCGGTTCCCGGGCTGATACCCAGGTGCCGGGCGTCTTCATCGGCCATTCATCCGCTGGTTGAAATCGTCGGCTAGCGTGCCGAACCGGACATTCGACGCGGCTCCATCGAACGACCTCCGACGACGCAGTGTGGCGCCGCCAGCGTGGCCGACGGCGGTGGCCGAGAGGTCCGGCGCGAAGGCCGGGAATGAGGAGATCGACATGGTATCGAGGCGGACGCTGATCGCCGGAGCACTCGGGGGCGCCGGCCTGATCGGCGCGAGGCTCGCCGGCGTGATACAGACTGACCCGGATATCGCAGCGGCCGCGGAATCCACCGAAGGCATAGCCGAGACGGCCCAAACGACGGCCGCACGCGAGAATCGATCCGCGCCTGGCGCTCCGACCGTCCTCGTTGCCACGAACGAGCCGTGGGGCACTTACCACGTCCGGCCGCTGCTGGATGAGGCCGAACGGCGCGGCGTGCGGCTCGTCCAGCTCGTACCCGACCTGTCGGAGATCGACCCCGGCGACCCCGTCGAGACCACTACGCTCGATGACGCGCCGCCCGCGAACCTGCTGGTCGTCACCGGCGCTGAAGACTGGCCGGCGGACTGCGCCGCACAGCTGGACCGCCTGCCCGTCGCGGCGAGCTCCCTCGCCTACCTCAACGCCGACGAGGCCCCGCGCGCCCGCGAGCTGCGGAACCGGCTGCGCGTCGTCACGTCGTCATCGCCGGCCGAGAGCCGCGCGTTCTCCACCTACCTGGGCTCCCACCGCCGGGCGCGGATCGTCGGCTCGCCACAGACCGACGCACTGCCGGAACACCGTCCCGAGCCGGACACCGTGCTGGTGCTCACCAGCGTGACCTACCCGGACGAGACCGGCGGTGCTGCCCCAGGCACCGAGCTGCTGCTGGAAAGCGCGGAACGGCTGGCCGCCGCGGGCAAGCACATCCTGGTCGGCATGCATCCGCGCGAGGACCCGTCGCTGTGGGACCGATACGAGATCAGCGACGTCCCGTCGATCGAGGCGTCCGGCCGCGCCGAGGCTGCGATAGGGATCCCAGGCACGGTGTTTCCGCTGATCGTGGCCGCCGGCGTACCGGTCGTCGGCTGTGTCGACCCGGCCTTGACCGTCCCTGGTTACCTGCTGGACGTGTGCTCGTCGACGATCGACGACGCGGCCCTTGCGGTCGACGCGGTGGCCGGGGCGGAGCTTCCGGACGAGGCCACCTTGTACGACGCGATCGGACCGGTCGGCGGCTCCGCGGACCGCCTGCTCGACGAGTGGGAGCGCGTCGCCCGTCCGCTCCCGTGATCAAAGATCGACCGGCAGCCGATGTCTCATCCACGCCACGTCCGAATACAGCGGCAACGCGAAAGACAAGGGGCATGAGTCCATGAGATCCCGAACGTTCCGGAAGCTGATCCGTCCGCTGACCGTACTGATGACTGCCGGACTCACGGCCGGCCTGCTCGTCGGCGCCGATCACCCACCCGGCACGTCGTCGAGCACCGCTGCCGCGACTCCACAGGAGCGCGACTACGTGGGACTGGTGAATCCGTGGGTCGAAGCAGACATCGGACGGTTCTTCTTCTTCCAATCAGCCAGTAACCCATTCGGTATGGTCAAGCTCCGCCCCGATACCAGCACGCACCATGCGCGGGATACGGGCTATCGAAAGAACGAAAACGACGTCAAAGGTTTCAGCCACCTTCACGACTGGCAGTTGTCCGGCGTACAAGTCATGCCCACGTCCGGTGAGAGTGCTCCTAAGCTGGACGGCGACACCGGCTGGCAATCCCACGTCGAGCACGACTCCAGTGAAGTCGCCGAGCCGGGTTACCACAAGCTGCATCTTGACCGCTACGACATCGACGCCGAGCTCACGGTGACCGATCGGGTCGGCATGCATCGCTACACCTACGGCCAGTCCGGACCGAGCGAGATCATCATCAACCTCGGCGGCGTCCTCGGCGAGGCCGTGATGGAGAACGCCCATGTCACCAAGGTCAGCGACCGTGAGCTGGAGGGCTACGTCGTCCAGCACGGCGAGCGCTACCCCGGCCGGCACGAGACGACGCTGTTCTTCAACATCCAGTTCGATACGCCCTTCGACTCCCTGCATGGCTGGGCGGACGGCGAACGTGTCGACGACGGTGCCGCCGTCGACAAGGTCGCCGGCGACGACGCGGGTGTATACGTCGGCTACGACCACCTCGATGCGGACGACCAGGTCCAGATGAAAGTCGCGCTCTCCCTGACCAGCACCGACGGCGCCCGGCGCAATCTTGAGGCGGAGCTCCCCGGCTGGGACTTCGACGCGGTCAAGGCTGAATCTCAGGACACATGGAACGAGATGCTGGGCCGGATCGACGTGCGGGGCGGAACCGAACAGCAGCAGGTGAAGTTCTACACGGACCTGTTCCACGTCCTCTGCGGTCGCAGCGTGATCAGCGACGCCGACGGCACGTACATGGACGACACCTGGAACAACAACCAGGTCAAGCAGATCCCGACCGATCACAAGGGCGAGCCGAAGTTCGCCATGTACAACTATGACGCCTTGTGGCTGACCCAGTGGAACGTCAACACGGTCCTCGGTCTCGCCTACCCCGAGATCTACTCCAGTTTCGTCCAGTCGCAGCTGCAGATGTACGACGACGGCGAGCTACTTCCCCGGGCACCGGTCACCGGCAACTACTCAATGGTGATGACCGGGTCACCGATCACCTCGTTCATCACCGGCGCCTGGAACAAGGGCATCCGCGACTTCAACATCAACCGGGCCTACGATGCCATGCTCGACGCCCAGTCGCTGGGCGGTCTGTACGACAAGGCGTCCTCGGACTACCTCAACTGGGGAACCGGCGGAAACCGCTCGTACCTGGACCTCGGATACGTCTCGACCGAGGAGACTGGCGAAAGCGCCGGTCAGACCCTCGAGTACGCACATCAGGACTGGGCGCTCGCGCAGCTCGCGAGCTCGCTCAACAAGCGCGGAATCAACACCGCCCAGTACGCCACCGCGTCGGCCTCCTCCCAGCTCGACGATGCGCACAGTGCGGAGCGTGCCGTCGACGGCCGGCCGTCGCGTGCACCGACAGACGTCGAATGGCGATCAGCCGGAGAGCAGGACCCATGGATCGAACTGACCTGGGACGAGCCCCGCGAGCTGCGCCAGATCGCGATCAGCGACCGTGCCGATGCGGACAGCAACGTCAAGGCCGGTCTGCTCGAGTTCAGCGACGGTAGCCAGCGCGTTGTGCGCAACATCCCCACCGACGGGACCGGCAAGGTCGTCCGGTTCCGGCCACGGGAGGTCGACTCCGTGCGTTTCACCGTCACCGACGGCGAAGGCGAGAACGTCGGCCTCAACGAGATCGAAGCCTGGGACCAGACCGACGTCGGCGACTACCTCATGCAGCGCTCGCGCAACTGGCGCAACGTCTACGACGAGGAGGCCGGGTTCAGCCGCCCGCGCAACGCGGACGGCAGCTGGCTCGAGGACTTCGATCCGCTGTCATCACGTGGATTCGTCCAGGCCAACTCGTGGCAGACGACCTGGTTCACCTCTCATGACGTGATGGGGTTGGCCAATCTGATGGGCGGTGAGGCAGCGTACGCCGACAAGCTCAACTACGCGTTCCGGCGGGCGGAGCCAGCACGTTTCTTCGGAAGCCATGGCCAGGGCCACGTCAGTTACGGCAACCAGCCCGGCCTGCAAGTCGCGCACCTGTTCAACTATGTCGGTTACCCCTGGCTGTCGCAGTACTGGGTGCGTCAAGTCAAAGAGGAGACGTACGGCTCCATCGCGACCGACGACGGGTATGGGCACCATGACGAGGACCAGGGCCAGATGGGCGCTGTCAGCGCGCTGATGGCCATCGGGCTGTTCGAGGTGACAGGTGGCGGTCAGCCGCGCCCCGTGTACGACATCACGTCGCCCGTCTTCGACGAGATCACCATCGAGCTGAACCAGGAGTACTACGACGGCGACGAGTTCCGTATCGTCACGCACGACAACTCAGCCGACAACATGTACATCCAGCAGGCCGAGCTCAATGACGATCGGCTCGGCAACAGCTGGTTCCATCACGACCAACTCGC
>NZ_ML142855.1:174209-188571 GCF_004138495.1 Phytoactinopolyspora endophytica | reverse complement strand
CGGCACCCTGGAGCTGTGGATGGGCCCCGAGCCGAACAAGGACTGGGGCGTCGACGAGCTCCCACCGTCGGAGTCAGGTTCCGAAGGCAACGAGCCGGTCCTCGCCGCCGATATCGAGATCTCCGGACCAGAACGGATAGTCGAGCCGTACGGCTCGGTCAGTTACGACGGGCAGGTGACGCCCGACGACACAACCCTCAAGGAGGTCTTCTGGTCCGTGACCGAACCGGACGGTTCGCCGACGAAGAAGGCAACCATCGACCCGGACGGTATCTTGACCGTGAATCACCGTGGCGGCGAAGTCCTCGTGACCGCGACCGCCGCCGACAGCGGCCAGGTCACGTCGACGCAGCAGGTCGACGTCACGCTGGACCCCGACCTGCTGCGTGGCAACGCGGCCCGGTGGCCAGGTGTCACGGCTGCCGCATCGTCGGAGCACAGCTCCGGATACTCCGCCGAGAAAGCTGTCGACGGCGTGATCGGGAGTCCCGATGCCGGAGACTGGGCCTCCGCCGGAGAACAGAATCCCTGGATTCAGCTGGACTGGGAGGATCCGGTCCAGGCGGACCGGATCGTGCTCTACGACCGGGCAGGTGTCGACGACGTCAACGGCGGGACGCTCACCTTCAGCGACGGCAGCTCCGTCGAGGTCAGCGACGTCCCTACGAATGGTTCCGCCAAGACGGTCACGTTCGACATGAAGACATTCGACTCGGTGCGCTTCCAGGTCGAAGGCGGTACCGGCCCCAACAACGGACTCTCGGAGTTCGAGGTCTACGCCCTACCCGATACGCCCGGGCCACCGCGAGAGGTGGCTGCCCAGGCCGGCACCGGGTCGGCCACCGTGTCCTGGACACCACCGGAGTTCGACGGTGGCACACCCATCACCGGGTATGTCGTGACGCCGTACCGCGCCGGCGAGCCGCTGGACTCGGTGACCGTCGACGAAGACACCACCGAAGTCTCCGTGCCCGACCTGACGCCGGGCGAGCCATACACGTTCACTGTGACGGCCCACACCATGAGCGGCCCCGGCACGGAAAGCCAGCCAAGCAACGAGGTACGCCCCTCTCATGATCATGAACAGTAACCGTGTACATAGCACGGTTACTGTTCATGATCATGGAAGGTGATCAGCCGAGGCCGACGGTCAGGATCACCAGGGAGTCCTGGTCAGCGACGAGGTCGTGCCGCTGTGGCGGGATGTCTACGAGCATTCCCTCCGCGACGGTGACACTGCGGTCATTCGAATTCAGCGTCACGCTGCCACGCAGGCAGAGCAAGGTGGCATCTCCCTCGCTCTGGTGCTCATGCATGCGTGTCCCCGCTGTGAGCGCGATCAACGTCTGGCGAAGCCGCGCGCCGCTGTGCAGCGTCCGGGAAGCGCGGCCATTCGGTGAGTTCCTGGCCGCGTCAAGTTGGTGGGTGCCGATGGACTCCAGCGTCATCTCAGCCATTTACCCATCTTCCCCACGATCAGGCGCTCCCGCTACCGCTCTGCATGCCCCGGAACCGTCACTCGCACACCTACGAGATCATCTTCGCGAACGCCGGCCACGGCACCAGGGCTAGGCGGACACCGAGTCAACCAGGCACCACGGCTGCGCGGACGCAAAGGACGTCCGGCAGGTGCGACAGCACCTCGGACCAGGTGCTCCCTTCATCCGCGCTGGCGAAGACCGATCCGTCCCGTGTGCCCACATAGACGCCGGCCGGGCCGTCGTCGGGCGTCACGTCGTCAGAACAGAAGGCGTCGCGCAACACCGAGGCGTAGAACATGCCGGGCATGCTGACGGCTGACTTCTTCCAGCTTGCGCCGGCGTCGTCGGTCCGCCACACCTGGAGCGTGCGCTCGGGAGGCATCCGCTCCATGTCCGCGGTCAGGGGCACCACCCAAGCGGTTCCGGCACGGTGCGGATGAGCGACCACCGGGAAGCCGAAGTTGGACGGCAGGCCGTCGGCGATCGACACCCAGTTCTTACCGCCGTCGTCGGAGCGGAAGACGCCCGGATGGTTCTGCAGGAACAGCCGGTCCGGATCGGCGGCGTCCCGCGCGACTTTGTGCACGCATTGGCCGTACTCGGGTTCCTCGCCCGGCAGGAAGTCGGCGGAGATGCCGGCGTTGGACGGGTTCCAGCTCTCACCGGCGTCCTCGCTGACGTACACGCCGCCGGTCGACATGGCGACCATCACGCGGGCGTGATCGCTCGGGTGGGGCAGGATGGTGTGGATAGCCTGTCCCCCTCCGCCCGGCTCCCAGGTGGGCCGGTGCGGGTGATTCCACAGTCCTTCGCACAGGCTGAACGTCTCGCCGCCGTCCTCGGACCGCCACAACGCCGACGGCTCGGTCCCTGCCCACACCACACCCGGACGGTCCGCGGTGTCCGGCCGGATCTGCCAGACCGCCTCCACCGATGCCCCGAGTTCCGCCGGGAACCGCACGCCGCTACCGTCCGGAGCCTCGTGCCAGGTCGCGCCGAGGTCGTCGGACCAGGAGACAGCCGGCCCCCAATGGTCATAACTGGCACCGGCCAGTACGCGGGTCCGGTCACCACGAGTGTCGATAGCGCACGCCGCCACCGACTTCATCAGCAGATGTGGTCCCTCGACACTCCAGGTCCGCCGGTCTGCGCTGCGGAGCAGCCAGAGTCCCTTGCGGGTCCCGACCACCAGCACGACGTCGCCTTTGGCCATCACGCCTCTCCTCTCGTCGGAGGCCTCCTTCGTCGTATAGACCTCGAGGCCGCTGAAAACTCACCGTTCGCGTCTCGTGGTCAGCCGACCGCTACGTCTACCGCTACGTCTGAGGACATTCGACGCGGGCCTGTGGGACCCGTTGCCATCCGTCTGAAGAAGATCGGCCCGGTCCGGGAAAGCTGTCTGGCACGCCTGACATGTCGCCATGCACCTGCGGCGCGAGTATCCGCCGATCTCATGCGGCCCCCTTATGCGCCGCGACCTCGTCGTCTCGGCGGCGCTGTTCCAGTTAGGAATATGGCGGCCCTGAGAGTGAACGTCAAGAGGGCACGGCACCTCCGTCGCACCCTGCGAGGCTGCGATCCGAGGAACGGGATGCCTGGACCAGAACCGGCAATGGACCGGAACCACGACGCGCCCTGCGGCCGGTCGCAGATCCGCCACCGATCGGCCACACCAGACGATCTGTGGGTCGTGCACGTGACCCGGCACATCAATGGCCCGCGTCCACCCGCTGGGCCAGCCGCGCCAAACTATGCCGGCCCTCTCGGCGTACTCCAACGGGCACGAGCGCGGCGCGACCAGGGATGCGTACACCTCCGGTGAAGGCCACCAGCGTCTGCGCACCCAAGGGTGCGGCCGCAATGCCTATGAGCAGGAAGCGACTTTGCAGCCAGCACCAACCCGGCCGCTGAGTTCCTTCGATTCGGGCCCGCATGCCAAAGCGGCTGCGGGCGCGTAGCGTCACCCGGTCCCCGTCTCGGCCAAGTACGGTCACCCCTTGCATGTCCGTCACGATCTCCCCGAAATCCCCTTCGAGGTCGGCGAGCATCGCCCAGACGTCGTCGAATGGCGCATCGATGACCTGCTCTGTGATGTGCGCTCCACGAACACCCGCGGCCAGCACCCGCAGCCGGGCCACCGTGTCGAGCTCCGATGTTGGCCAGTTCATGCCGACCATGCCTTCCTGAACTTCTCTCGTGCCCGATGCAATCGTGACTTGACGGTTCCAGCCTGAATGCCGAGCTGGGCAGCTGCCGTCTGCTCGTCCATGCCCTCAAGATCGCGTAGGACGAGCACTGCACGGTGCTCTGGCGTGAGCCGGGTGAGCACGTCATGGACGTCCGTGGCCAGCTGCGGGTCGCCGCGTGCCGGCAGCTCGGAGAGATCAGCGGGCTCACTGCGGGCTCCACGTCTGGCGATGCGCACAGCCTCCCGCGCGGCGACGGTGCGCGCCCATCCGTATATGGCGGCCGGTTCCTTGAGGCTGCGCAGGCCGCGGAAGATCGCCGTCAGAGCTTCCTGCGCGGCGTCCTCGCCCTGCTGGAGCGCAATCGGTGCGCATATGCGCTCGACGTACGGGCAGAGCTCGTCGAGCAGGTCATTCATTGCCAGGGTGTCACCGTTCTGCGCGGCGCGGACGAGCCGCGCCGTCCGTTCATCGGACACGGGCCACGTCTTCCGTCCTGGACCGAGCAATGTGGAGACAGGCGACAGCCAGCGCCACGCAGAGCGGCGTGTAGACGATCGGGTTGAGCCAGTGGAAAGCTGAGCCGTCAGGTGCGCCCACGTCGAGTCCCATCATCCAGCCGATACCTGCAAGCCCACGTGCTGCCATTCCGATGCCGACCGCGAGCGTTCCGAGCTGGAGCAGCTTGCCCCAGCGGTGGTTGAGGCTCAGCCGGACCCGGGCGAGTACCACGCCGGCAGCGGTCAACAGCAACACGGCCAGTGGAAGCACCACGGGTGGTGCGAACGATACGTCGTAGCCGAGCACACCGTACGACAAGCTTCGTTCATCGGATGCCGGCCAGGTTGCTCCGGTTGCCCAATACAGGTGCAGCAACGCGTCAGCGCCGAGCACAGCGGCGACGGCGATAGCCACGGGGTTGGTACGTCGGTTCGGCACAGATCCTCCGGCAAGGCTGGTGAGCGAGTAGTTCACCTTGATAGAGGACCTCGGATGCCGATTCGTTCCCCCGCTACTTTCTTTTAGCTCGACTCCGGGCCAACGACGACGTTCGCCAGCGGCTCGCCCACGCTGTACCGCTCCAACTGAGCCTGGACCAGACGTCGCGCACGGGGCCGGAACGCCGACGACGAGCCGCCGACGTGCGGGGACATCAGCAGTCCCGGCACGGTCCACAGCGCATGCCCGGGCGGCGGCGGTTCGGGGTCGGTGACGTCGAGCGCAGCCCGGATGCGGCGGCTGGACAGCTCTGCCACCAGCGCGTCGGTGTCCACCACCCCGCCCCGCGCGACATTCACCAGAAGCGCACCGTCGGGCATCGCGGCGAGGAACTTCGCATCCACCATGCCACGTGTCTCGTCGGTCAGCGGGCAGATCAGGATCACCACATCGCAGCGCCCGAGCAGTTCCGGCAGTGAGTCGAATCCGGCCACGCCGTCGCGCGCGGTCCGTGCTACCCGTAGCACGTCGCACTCGAACGGCACCAGCCGTGCCTCGATCGCCTGACCGATCGCGCCGTAACCGACGATCAGCACGGTCTTGTCGGCCAGCGCCTCGAAGAAGCCGAACGCCCACTCGCCGCGCCGGCGAGCCTCCACGAACGTGGGAACGCCGCGCAACGAGGCCAGGGTGAGAGTGACCGCCAGCTCAGCGGTGCTGGCGTCGTGCACGCCGCGCGCGTTGCACAGGGTGATTCCGTCGCGCATGTAGGGCTTGACGTGCTCGTATCCCGCGGTCAGTGTCTGTATCACCTTCAGCTGCGGCATCCGAGCCACGATGTCGCCGGTGTCCGGCGCAAAGGTATACGGCATGACGTAATACTCAGCGCGGGCCAGCACGTCGGCGTCGGGAAGCTCGTCGCCGCTGTCCCACACGTGGACGTCGAGGCCGTCGGGAAGCGGCAAGTCGTCCGCCAGCGACGGAATCAGCACAGTGGTCACCAGTCCAACTTATCGATGCGCCCGCGAGCATCAACCGCCGCCCGCATCATGGCGGTCCATTCGCCGATGATGACGCGCGAGCTGTGATCAGCGATGCGACACGTGGCACGATAGGAAAAGTGAGTGTTAACCGCCTGCTCGGCTCGGTGACGGTTGCCGCTGCCCTCGTGGTGGCCGGTTGCGGCGGCGACGACGAGCCCGAGCCCGGACAGCCAGCCGCCACCGAGACCTCCGAAGACGAGTCGCCCGCCGAGTCACCCGACGACGGTTCGCCCGAGAACGAGACGCCCGACGAATCGCCTGGCTCCGAGACGACCGACGAATCGCCGCCGTCCTCACCCACGGACGCGCCCGCGGCCGGACCGGTGGAGCCCACCGACGTCGAGGAACTCGTCACCGACCTGGACGCCCCGTGGAGCATCGCTTTCCTGTCCGACGGCGAGGCCCTGGTATCGCAGCGCGACGAGGAGACGATCGTCCATGTGACCGAGTCCGGGGACGTGACCGAGGTCGGCGAGGTCCCCGGCGTCGAGGGCGAAGCCGAGGGTGGCCTACTGGGTATCGCCTTCGATCCGAACGCGCCGGACACGCTGTACGTCTACGCCACCGCCGGCGACGAGAACCAGGTGCTACGCACGACGTACGACGACGGTGAGTTCGGCGAGTTCGAGACCCTGCTGGACGGTATCCCGGCGTCCCCGCGGCACGACGGCGGGCGGATCGCGTTCGGTCCGGATGGCATGCTCTACATCGCCACCGGGGACGCCGGCGATGGCTCGAACTCGCAGGACCTCGACACGCTCGCGGGCAAGATCCTGCGTGTCACGCCCGATGGCGACATCCCGGACGACAACCCGTTCGACGACTCGGCGGTGTACTCGTACGGACACCGCAACGTCGAAGGTCTCGCCTTCGACGACGAGGGACGGTTGTGGGCCAGCGAGTTCGGCGACAGCGCCGCCGATGAGTTGAACCTGATCGAGGCCGGCGGCAACTACGGCTGGCCGGAAGTCGAGGGCATCCCAGACGATGGCGGCAGCGAGGACTACATCGACCCGGTCCACGAGTGGCCGGTCGAGGACGCCTCACCGAGCGGGCTGGCCTACGTCGACCAGACGTTGTTCATGGCGGCCCTGCGCGGGGCGCGGCTGTGGCAGATCCCTCTCCCCGGCGGCGAAGCCGGGGAACCTACCGACTACCTCGACGACTATGGCCGGCTGCGCGACGCCGTCGTCGCACCGGACGGAACGCTCTGGGTGCTCACCAACAACACCGACGGCCGGACCGATCCACGCGAAGGCGACGACCGCATCCTCCGCCTCACCCTCTCCGACTCGTAGCCGGGGTCGGCGGTGGGTGGGATGGAGCGCGAGGGGTTAGCCTGGCGCATATGGCTAAGAACGATCGACCTGCGCCACGCGCGCGCCGCATCACCACGTTGCAGGTGCTGCGCACCGAATGGCTCACGCCGACCATGGTGCGAGTGATCGCGGGCGGCCCCGGTTTCGCGGACTTCGTGACCAACGAGTACACGGACCGCTACATCAAGCTGCTCTTCCTCGCCCCCGGGGTCGAGTACCCGAACCCGTTGGACGTCACCGAGGTCCAGGCGACGATGCCGCGCGAACACTGGCCGATCAAACGGACGTACACGGTGCGCTACGTGGACACCGCGGCGGGAGAGATCGCCATCGATTTCGTCACCCACGGCGACTCCGGGATCGCCGCTCCCTGGGCGGCGAACGCCAAGCCGGGCGATGAGATCCGGTTCTTCGGCCCGGCCGGCGCCTTCGCGCCCAACCCGGACGTCGATTGGCACCTGCTCGCCGGCGACGAGGCGGCGCTCCCCGCCATCGCTTCCGCACTCGAGGTGATGCCTGACGGTGCACCGGTCCACGTCGTCCTCGAAGTGGCCGACGCAGCCGAGGAGCAACCGCTCACCACCAAGGCCGATGCGACCATCACCTGGCTGCACCGCGACGCACCCGCCCACGGCGCGGGTCACGCGGACGACGCACCTGTCTCCAGAGAAGAGACGAGCCATCTGGTCGAAGCCGTCAAGGCCGTACCGTGGCGGCCGGGCCGGGCCCAAGTGTTCGTCCACGGAGAGACAAGCCTGGTCAAAGGACTGCGGTCTTACTTCCTCACCGAGCGGGGCGTCGACCGGGCGGATCTGTCGCTCTCCGGCTACTGGCGGGCCGGCATGGTCGAGGACGACTTCCAAGCGTGGAAGAAGGACGAGCGGGAGCGCGGCAGCGAGACCGTCATCTACCCGTCATGACCGTCGACGCCCCGGCCACACTGGCCCATCTCACCGGTGACACCGAGCCAGACGTTCTCTACGATGTCTTCACCTCCTGGGCGTCCGCGCGCGGTTTCGACCTCTACCCGGCCCAGCAGGAGGCGCTGATCGAGCTTGTCTCCGGCTCGCACGTCATCCTGAACACCCCGACCGGTTCGGGCAAGAGCCTGGTCGCGGTGGGAGCCCACTTCGCAGCGTTCAGCGCGGGTAAGCGCACGTTCTACACCGCTCCGCTGAAGGCCCTGGTCTCGGAGAAGTTCTTCGACCTGATCGCCACGTTCGGCGCGGCCAACGTCGGCATGATGACCGGGGACTCCAGCGTCAACCCGAGAGCGCCGATCATCTGCTGCACGGCGGAGATCCTGGCGCAGATCGCTCTGCGCGACGGCGCCGACGCCGAGGTCGGCCAGGTGGTGATGGACGAATTCCATTTCTACGCCGACCCGCAGCGTGGCTGGGCCTGGCAGGTCCCTCTGCTGGAGCTGCCGAACACGCAATTCCTGTTGATGTCGGCGACACTGGGCGATGTCAGCTTCTTCGAGAAGGATCTCCGGCGGCGTACCGACCGGGAGGTCGCGGTCGTGGCGTCCACCACTCGTCCGGTGCCATTGACCTTCTCCTATTCGACCGAGTCGATCCATGAGCTGCTGGACGAACTACTCACGACGCACCGGGCCCCGGTCTACGTCGTGCACTTCACACAGGCCGCGGCGATCGAGCGAGCGCAGTCTCTGACCAGCGTCAACGTGGCCACCCGCGCGGAGCGGGACCGGATCGCCGAGGAGGTCGGCGGGTTTCGGTTCCACGCTGGGTTCGGCAAGGTGCTCAACCGCCTGGTGCGGCACGGGATCGGCGTCCACCACGCCGGCATGCTGCCGAAGTACCGTCGTCTGGTCGAGCGGCTCACTCAGGCCGGCCTGCTCAAGGTCATCTGCGGCACCGACACGCTCGGCGTCGGAATCAACGTGCCGATCCGGACCGTGGTGCTCTCCGGCCTGACGAAGTACGACGGCACCAGGACGCGCCACCTCACCGCGCGGGAGTTCCACCAGATCTCCGGTCGCGCCGGCCGGGCGGGCTACGACACCGTGGGCGAGGTGATCGTGCAGGCCCCCGAGCACGTCATCGAGAACGAGAAGGCGGTCGCCAAGGCCGGTGACGACCCGAAGAAGAAGCGGAAGCTGGTCCGCAAGAAGCCGCCGGAGGGCTTCGTCTCTTGGGGGGAGAAGACCTTCGAACGGCTCGTCGAGTCTCCACCGGAACCGCTGACCTCCAGTTTCGCCGTCAGCCACGCCATGGTGCTGGGTGTGGCAGGACGGTCCGGCGATGCGTTCGAAGCGATGCGCAAGCTGCTCACTGACAACCACGAGTCCCGCCCTGCGCAGCGTCGGCACATTCTTCGGGCCATCGCGATCTACCGGGCGCTGCTGCAGAGCGGCGTCATGGAACGGCTCGACGAGCCCGATGCCGACGGCCGTACCGTCCGGATCACCGTCGACCCGCAGTCGGACTTCGCACTGAACCAGGCACTCTCTCCGTTCGCGCTGGCCGCGTTCGAGCTTCTCGACGCGGAATCACCGACGTATGCGCTGGATGTGCTCTCCGTCGTCGAATCCACGCTGGATGATCCTCGCCAGGTGCTGGCGGCGCAGCAGAACAAGGCGCGCGGTGAGGCCGTCGCCGAGATGAAGGCTGAACGCATCGAGTACGACGAGCGGATGGAGCTACTGGAGGACGTCACCTACCCGAGGCCGCTCGAGGAACTGCTGGAGGCTGCCTTCGAGCTGTATCGGCAGACGAATCCCTGGGTCGCCGACTACGAGCTCTCGCCCAAGTCCGTCGCCCGTGACCTGTATGAGCGGGCCATGAGCTTCGGCGAGTACGTGCGTTTCTACCAGCTGGCGCGATCCGAAGGGCTGGTGTTGCGCTACCTCGCCGACGCCTTCCGCGCGCTGCGGCAGACCGTGCCGGAGGAGATCCGTACCGAGGAACTGACCGACCTGATCGAGTGGCTGGGAGAGCTGGTCCGGCAGGTCGACTCCAGTCTGCTCGACGAGTGGGAGAAACTGCAGAATCCCGACGAGCTCGACGAGGGCGGGCTGGAGACGGCCGGAGCGGACACACCGCGCCCGATCACCGCCAACCGCCGCGCGTTCATGGTGTCGGTCCGCAACGCGATGTTCCGCCGCGTGGAGCTGGCCGCTCGCGAGGAATGGGAAGAGCTCGGCGAGCTCGACGGCGCATCCGGCTGGGACGCCGACGCCTGGGCCGACGCCATCGAACCGTACTTCGACGAACACGACGACATCGGCATCGGCCCTGACGCCCGCAGTCCCAAGATGCTGATCATCACCGAACACGCCGACCGCTGGGAGGTCCGGCAGATCTTCGACGACCCGGCCGACAACCGCGACTGGGGAATCAGCGCAACCATCGAACTGGACGCCTCCAACGACGCGGGCCATCCCGTCGTCGAGATCTCCGACGCCGGTGAACTATAGACCGGTCAGGAATGGAGAAGCGCCGGCCCGCGCGCCGCACCTAACGTGACTGCCATGCACATCCGAACGCGTAGGCGAGCCGGCCCGCACCATCCACGCACCGCAAGGGGCCGTTAACTGGGCATGTCTGACCTCCGGGAAAACCCTGAGGACATTGTCAGTCCCGCGCGATATCGTTCTGCCGACTGAGCGCTCGAACTGCGCGGCAACGAGCGCCCGACATGAGGACACGCCGGCCAAAGACGTGGACTCCGATGAGTTTTCGCAGCCTCGCTGGTCTCACATAGAGACCAACACTCGCGTACATCCGGGGGGAAGACATGACACGCTCGCTCACCGGTCGGCTGACCGGACGCCTGGGCAAATGGCTCGTACTCGCCGTTTGGCTCGTGCTCGCCGCTGTCGGCGGAAGCCTCGCCGGTCAGCTGACCGATGTCGAGGAGAATGACACTGTCGAATGGCTGCCGGGCAGCGCCGAGTCGACAGCCGCGTTCCAGGAACAATCCACCTTTGCTTCGACCGAAGCCGTCCCCGCCGTCATCGTCTACGTCCGCGACGGCGGCGTCACCGAGGACGACATGGCCAAGGCGGCGGCCGACGCCGAAGCGTTCGGGGAGTTCGAGAATATCGACGGTGAGATCGTCGGCCCGATTCCGTCGGAGGACGGCGAGGCTCTCGAGCTCATCGTGCCCATCGACATTGAAGACGACTGGGAGCTGGCACCCGACCTGCTGGACGAGGTACGTGACCAGGCGACGAGCGACGCCGGTGACCTGCAGGTGGAGATCGCCGGGCCGCTCGCCATGGTGGCAGACCAGGCCGAGTCGTTCGGTGATCTGGACAGCAATCTGCTGCTGGCCGCGGTCTCCGTGGTGATCGTGATCCTGCTGCTGACCTACCGCAGCCCCATCCTCTGGATACTTCCGCTGCTCTGTGCCGGGGTCGCCGTGACCTGCGCACAAGGCGTGGTCTACTTGCTGGCCAGATATGCCGACCTGACCGTCAACGCGCAGAGCGCGAGCATCCTCGCCGTCCTCGTCCTGGCGGCCAGTATCGACTACGCGCTGCTCCTGGTCGCTCGTTACCGCGAGGAGCTGCGCCGGCACGAGGACCGGCACGAGGCGATGGACTTCGCCTTGCATCGGGCAGGCCCGGCCGTGATGGCAAGTGCCGGCACGGTCGTTCTCGGCATGTTGTGCCTGATCGTCGCCGAGATGAACTCGACGGCTGGGATGGGACCCGTGCTCGCCGTCGGTGTCGCGGTCGGCATGAGTGCGATGCTGACGCTGTTCCCGGCCATTCTGGTGATCTTCGGACGATGGATCTTCTGGCCCAAGCGACCGCACTTCGGCAGCGACGAGCCCACCACTCGCGGCCTGTGGGCCAGGGTAGGCAAGGCGATCCAGCCCCGCCCCCGGAAGGTGTGGGTGACCACGACCATCGTCCTCGGCGCGATGACGTTGGGCATCACCCAGCTCAACGCCGACGGGCTCTCCTTGGAGGAAGGCTTCACCAGCGAACCCGACTTCGCGCAGGCCGAGCAGGTCCTCGCGGAACATTTCGACGTCGGCGCAGGCGACCCGGTGACCGTGATCGCGAACGCGGACGAGATCGACGCCGTCTCCGCCGTGCTGGGCGAGCACCCGGCCATCGGTTCCGTCACCGAGCCGGCCGTCGTCGACGATCGGGGGTACGTCGAGGGCACGCTCTCGCTTCAGCCCTACAGTGACGAGGCGGGCGACGCGATCGACGAGATCCGGTCCGCCGTGCACGCCATCGACGGCAGCGACGCGGTCGTCGGCGGTTCGGCCGCCATCAACGTCGACATGCAGGAGGCATCGGCGCGCGACAACGTCGTGGTCATCCCGTTGGTGCTCGTCGTGGTCCTGCTGATCTTGATCGCGCTGCTCCGGTCGCTGATCGCTCCCCTGGTGCTGGTCGGGACGGTGGTTCTGTCGTTCGGTGCTGCCCTCGGGGTCAGCGGTTTCGTCTTCGAGAACGTCTTCGGCTTCGCGGGTACCGACTCCTCGTTCCCACTGTTCGCGTTCGTCTTCTTGGTCGCCTTGGGCATCGACTACAACATCTTCCTGATGACCCGGGTGCGTGAAGAGGCGTACAAGTTCGGCACCCGACGCGGTGCGCTGATCGGCCTGGCCGCCACCGGTGGCGTGATCACGTCCGCGGGTTTGGTACTGGCCGGCACGTTCGCTGTGTTCCTCACGATGCCGCTGGTCTTCCTGGCGGAGATCGGATTCGTGGTCGCGTTCGGCGTCCTGCTCGACACGCTCATCGTGCGAGCGGTGCTCGTCACATCGCTCAGCCTCGACATCGGCCGATTCATGTGGTGGCCGAGCCGGCTCGCGAAGGTCGAGGACGTCGACGAAACGGAGCCCCCTCCGGGCGAACGCGCCCTCACTGGGTCGCCCACGCAGGCCTGAAGGCTGGAACGCAGACCGCGAGCAGGTTCCGACCTGCTCGCGGTCTCAGGCGTGCTGTGCTTCCTACAAGAAATGAGACCTACGAGACGACGCATTCATAGCCAACGACATGCCGACGAATGTAAATTGACTCATACTGACGTATTCGATATGGTGCCGTGTCATGACCTTCGGCATTGCATCTACGATGGTGGACATGCGCACAGTGCTGGTAGGTGAGCTTCCGCCAGAGTTCCACGATCTGCTCGAACGGCGCCGCGCCTTGGGCCAAGACCTGTTCGATGAGGTGTGGGAAGGTGAGTACCACGTGGCACCGGCGCCGCATGGCCTGCATGGGCGAGTAGAAATCCAGTTGGCATGCATCTTGCGCCCTCGGGCAGACCTCGCCGGACTTCAGGGCAGCGGGCCGTGCAACATCGGCACGCCGGATGACTACCGGGTTCCCGATCAAGCGTACTTCGCCGACCAGGCGCCGCGTACGTTCAATGCATCGGCGGAGATCGTCGTCGAGATCGTCTCACCGGGCGACGAGAGCCGAGAGAAGTTCGGCTTCTACTTCCGAGTTGGCGTCAAGGAGATCCTGATCGTGGATCCGGACACGCGGAGCATCGAATGGTACGCGCGCGCCGACTCCGGTTTCCGCCTCGTTGAAGGCAGCGACCTGCTCAGCACCTCCACGGCCGAGTTGACCAAAGCCATCCACTGGCCACAGCCTGAATGATCGACGCCGGAGCGATGTTCGTCGACTGCCAGGCCTCCCCGGCGGGGCAGATCATCATCCTTAACGGCGTGCCGCGCTCGGGCAAGTCCAGTATCGCCACCGCGATCCAGGAAACATTCGATGGTGTCTGGATGAACCTCGGCGTCGATCATTTCATGCGGATGACGCCCGAGCGTTTCCAGCCCGGAGTCGGACTTCGGCCGGGCGGTGAACGGCCCGATCTCGAGCCGTTCGTGGCCACCCTGTATCTCGCGATGTACGACTCCGTCGCCGCGCACAGTCGCATAGGCGTCAATGTCGTCGTCGACGTCGGCCACCACGACCACTACTCCAGACCGCTCGGAATCCTTTCGCGCTGCGCGCGCCGACTGTCCGGACTTCCCGTGCTGTTCGTCGGCGTTCGTTGCCCGATTGACGTCGTCATGGAAAGACGACACGCGACGTGGGGAGTCGACCCTGGTGACGGCACGGTGCCGACGCCGGTCAGGCGCTGGCAGGAAGCCGTTCACACACCGGGTGTCTACGACCTCGAGGTCGATACCTCCGTCCACGCCGCAGAAGAGTGCGTCGATATCATCAGGCGACGACTGAGCGCCGGCCCGGCGCCGTCAGTGTTCCGACGCCTTGCAGCCGCAGCGTACGGGGCCGCTGACGAGCGCTGAGCCTTAGAGGCGGGGCCTCTAAGGCCGGGTCAAGCTGCGGGTGGAATCTCTCCCGAGCCGCGCGCGACAACGTGCGTGTCCACCTCGATGTGCTGCGGCGGTCCGGCTGGATCGTCGAGACGTTCCAGCAG
>NZ_ML142855.1:173476-174199 GCF_004138495.1 Phytoactinopolyspora endophytica | reverse complement strand
AGCGCCGCCCGTCGTCCCACCTCGAGCGTGTCGTATGCCACGACGCTGATGCCGAAGGCGTCTGCCAGCTCGAAGTCGTCGAAGCCGATGAACGCGATTTCTCCCCGCCGTGTGCCGAGCGCCCGGATCACGTCGGCGCTGGCATGGTTGTTGCCGGCGAAGATGGCCGTAGGCGGGTCGGACATCGTCATCAACTCCTGGACGTAACCCTGGACGTTCGGTGCGCCGTCGTCGCCGAGCCGTTCCCAGCGCGTGGTATCGGCGACACCCGCCTCCCTGAGCGCGTCTCGATACCCCGCGACACGCTCCTCGTGGGTGTAGAGGTCGGGCGGGCGGCACACGAACGCGATCTTGCGATGCCCGTGTTCGACGAGCGCCCGGACCGCGTCGGCCGTGCCGGACCGGTTGCGCAGCACGATCGCGTCGGCGACCAGATTACGTGCGGGCCGGTCGACACAGATCACCGGCGTACCGAGCTGACGCTCACCCTCGAGGTACGACTGGTCCGCAGCGATCGGCACGATCGCCAGCGCACGGACGCGCTGGTTCAGCAGCGTCTCCACCACCCGCTCCTCGCTGCCCGGGTCGTCCTCCGTCGCGGCAAGGATCATCGTGATGCCGTGTTTGGCCAGCTCACGCTCCATGCCCGCGGCGACCTGGAAGTAGAACTGGTTGGTGATGTCACCCATCACGAACCCCACGGTGTTCGCGACGCCACCGTGC
>NZ_ML142855.1:165512-173452 GCF_004138495.1 Phytoactinopolyspora endophytica | reverse complement strand
CTGCGCGCGAGATCGTTCGGCCGGAAACGGAGCCGGCTCGCGGCCGCCATGACCCGATCACGGGTCTGATCGGCCACGTACGCGTTTCCGGAGAACACCCGGGACACGGTCTTCGCGCTGACCCCGGCAAGCCGGGCCACATCGGCGAGCGTCGCCCGGGACCTGGTCACGCGCGCCGGAGCCGGCAGCATGGCGGGGTCACCGCCGTCGCCATCGGGTTCCCCGGCCGCCGCCGGTGACCGCGTGTTGGGCTCGCTCACGCGGCAGAGCGTACCAGGAATTCGTCGCCTGTCGTCGTATGTCATCGTGGGACAGAGATAGTTCACCAGGTTCCAGCACAAGGCCATCCGCCGTGTCCTGAGCGGTAAATATGCACGACAACAGCACTCTAGATCTATCGAGACGCCGCCTCAACCCTATGTGTCAGCGTTGACACATAGGGTTGACGGGAGCGCTACCACAGGCGTACGTTCTCCAACACCCAGGCACGCTCGGGTCCGGCAGTCAGCACATTTCGGACCCGGAGCCGATCAGACCCTCTGACCACCGAGCCTCAAGCCACTCCACACACATCGGTAGGAGACCGTGATGGCAAAGAAGCACATCGTGGGCATTGCCGCGCTGGCCCTGTTCCTCGCCGCGTGCGGCGGTGACGACTCGTCGGACGACAGCGACACGAGCAGCGGCGACGGCACAGTATCCGGCGATCTCACGGTGCTGACACATCGCACCGACATCGTCGACACCGTCCTGGAGGACTACAAGACCCGGTTCCAGGAGACATATCCCGACGTCGACATCTCCTTCGAGGCGATCACCGAATATGAGGGCGACGTCTCCATCCGGCTCAACACCGAGGAGTACGGCGATGTCCTGATGATCCCGGCCGCCGTGACCCGGGATGAGCTGCCGGAGTACTTCGAGCCACTCGGCACGGTCGAAGAGCTCGGGGAGAAGTATCGCTTCGTCGAGGAGCAGGCCTACCAGGGCGACGTCTACGGCATCTCCATCACGGGCAACGCCAACGGGTACGTGTTCAACAAGCGGGTCTGGGAGGAGGCGGGCATCACCGAGCCGCCGACCACTCCGGACGAGTTCATCGAGGCTCTGAGAGCCATCGAGCAGAACACCGACGCCATCCCTTACTACACGAACTACGGCGACGGCTGGCCGTTGGGCCAGATACGGAGCAACATGGGCGTCCTTACCGGGCCAGAGGTCGAGAACGAAATGGCTCACTCCGACGAGCCATGGACCGAGGGCGAGGACATCCACCTGGTCGACTCGTTCGTGTACGACATCGTCGCCGAGGGCCTGGCCGAGGACGACCCCACCACCACCAACTGGGAAGAGTCGAAGAACCTCCTCGGCACCGGCGACATCGCGACGATGATGCTCGGCTCATGGGCGGTCACCCAGATGCAGGACGCCGCGGAGAACGTCGGCGCCTCTCGCGACGACATCGGCTACTGGCCATTCCCGGCGCAGACTGACGGCACGTTCCGCGTCCGCATCGGTGGCGACTACAAGATGGGCATCAACAAGCACTCCGAGCACAAGGAGGCCGCCCGGGCATGGATCGACTGGTACACCGAGGAGTCCGGGTACGCCACCGACGAGGGCGGTTTGTCCGTCCAGGTCGACGGTGAGCTGCCGGACACGCTCAGCGACTTCGAGCCGCTGGACGTCGAGTTCTTCGAATTGGCACCGCGTCCCGAGGGCGAGGAGAGCCTGTACTCCGACATCCACAACACCGCCGAGATCGACCTCGACGGCTGGCTCTACAACCAGAAGCTGATTGATATCGCCCGTGGCGCCGCTGACGGCGACAAGGAGTCCTACTTCGAGGAGCTGAACCAACGCTGGTCGGACGCCCGCGCCCAGGTGGCCGGCTGACCCGGCGAAAGGCTGTATCCATGGCGGTCAATACGACTGGGCGCCCGAACGACGACGGCTCGGGCGCCGGCGACGACCGGCAGGTCCTGGTTACGGCGGGCGGGGGCGATCAGGCTCCGGCCCGCGGCTCCGGATCCGCAGGTGCCTCCCCCGGCCGAGACACCACCCAGGGTCGGCGGACCACGCCCTGGCTGTTCCTGCTCATCCCGCTCGGCTTCCTGATCGTGTTCACCTACATTCCGGTGGGGAACATGGTCTGGTACAGCGTGACCTCCTGGGACGGGCGCGACCCGGTCAAGGAGTTCGTGGGCCTGGACAACTATGTCCAGATCTTCACCCGGCCCGAGCTCTTCGAGGTCTTCTTCGTCAGCCTGTACTACGTCGGCGGCTCGTTCGTACAGATGGCGCTGGCGCTGTATTTCGCCACGGTGCTGAGCTTCAAGACCCGGTTCCGGAACTTCTTCAAGGGCGTCATCTTCTTCCCCTACCTGCTCAACGGCGTGGCCATCGGGCTGGTGTTCCTGTACTTCTTCCGGCCCGGCGGGACGTTGGACGCCGTGCTGGCGCTGGTCGGTGTGCAGGAACCGCCACAGTGGCTCGGCGATCCGTCGATGGTCAACTACTCGCTGGCGGCCACATCCGTCTGGCGATTCATGGGGTTGAACTTCGTCCTCTTCCTCGGCGCCATCCAATCGATCCCGAGCGAACTGTACGAAGCGGCCGATATCGACGGCGCCAACTCCTGGGACAAATTCCGCTACATCATCTTGCCCGGGATCCGGCAGATCCTCGGGCTGTCGTTCATCCTGGCCATCTCCGGAGCGCTGTCCGTCTTCGAGATCCCCTACATCATGACCGGCGGCGCGAACGGCAGCGAGACGTTCGTGATCCAGACAGTGAACACGGCGTTCAAGTTCTCCAAGGTCGGGCTCGCCTCCGCGATGGCCGTCGTGCTGCTGATCATCGTGCTCGTCTTCACCTGGATCCAGCGCAAGCTGTTCGCCGACGACAAGGTGGACCTGGTATGACATCGACAACCGCGACCGTGCGCGAGAGGGCGCGGACGGGCAGCTCGAGCACCCACATCGCCCGTACGCTGAAGTACCTCTCGCTCGTGCTGGCCTGCGCCGTCGCGATCCTGCCGCTGATCACGGTCTTCATGGCGGCGCTCAAGGACACCCGGGAGTTCGCCACCACCGGGCCACTCGACCCGCCTGGCAACTGGTTCAACGTCGACAACTTCGTCACCGCGTTCACCCGCGGCAACATGATCCAGGGCTTCGTCAACACGACGATCATCCTGGTGGTCTCCGTGACCGGGGCGATCCTGATCGGCACGATGGCCGCGTACGCGATCGACCGGTTCGACTTCCGGGGCCGCAAGCTGATCCTGGTCGGGTTCCTGCTGGCGACGCTCGTCCCGGGGGTCACCACCCAGGTGGCGACCTTTCAGATCATCGACGCGCTCGGACTGTTCAACACCCGCTGGGCCGCGATCGCGCTGTTCATGGGGACGGACATCGTCGCGATCTACATCTTTCTGCAGTTCATGAAGTCGATCCCGAGATCGCTCGACGAGGCGGCGATGATCGACGGCGCGAACCGGCTGACCATTTACCGACGGATCATCCTGCCGCTGCTGAAGCCCGCCATCGCCACCGTCGTCATCATCAAAGGGATCGCGGTCTACAACGAGTTCTACATACCGTTTCTCTATATGCCGTCCAGCGAACTCGGGGTGATCTCGACGTCGCTGTTCCGATTCAAAGGGCCCTTCGGGGCGCAGTGGGAGGTCATCGCCGCCGGTGCCATCGTCGTCATCGTCCCGACGCTCGTCATCTTCATTTTCTTGCAGCGCTACATCTACAACGGATTCACCTCGGGAGCCACTAAGTGACCCACCATGCTGATGCCACCGCGACCCGACGCCCGCTCCACGACGGGTGGACGCTGCGAGCAGCCTCCGGTCCCGTCCCTCCGGGCATGCACGTGCAGGACATTCCGGCGACCGTGCCCGGGAGCGTCCACACCGACCTGCTCGCGGGCGGCCTGATCCCGGATCCCTACCTGGACGACAACGAACGACTGGTGGCCTGGGTCGGCCGCTGCGACTGGGAGTACCGCACCACCTTCCACTGGTCCCACGACGGACACGACCGTCATGACCTGGTCTTCGAAGGCCTGGACACGGTGGCCACGGTGACCCTGAACGGCCGTGAGATCATCCGCGCGGCGAACCAGCACCGTACCTACCGGCTCCCCGTCCACGACGTGCTGCTCGAGGGCGAGAACGAGCTCGTGGTGTCGTTCGCGTCGCCGATCCGCCACGCCGACCAGCAAAGCCTGGAGCTCGGCTACCGGCCGCACGTCAACCACCACCCGTACAACGCGATCCGGAAGATGGCCTGCAACTTCGGCTGGGATTGGGGTCCGGATCTGGCGACGGCCGGGATCTGGCGTCCTGTCACGCTGCACGCCTGGTCGACGGCACGGCTGGCGGCCGTCCGTCCGCTCACCACGGTCGATGGAACGACGGGCCGTGTCACGGTCCACGTCGACATCGAAGAGCCGGACACAACCATCAGCATGCAACGGCCAGGCGCCACCAATGCGCCAGAGCCGGCCGGCCAGTCCGCGGAGCGCGACATCGTCGTCTCGGTCGGCGAACACACCGCACGCACGGCCGTCGCTCCCGGCCAGACGTCCGCCGTCGTCGAACTCGAGGTGCCCCAGGTGCGTCGCTGGTGGCCGCGCGGGTATGGCGAGCAGCCGCTGTATCCGGTCACCGTGCGGGTGGACAGCGATGGCATTGTGACGGACGCGTGGCATGGCCGCGTCGGGTTCCGCACCGTCCGGCTGGACATGACACCCGATGAGCACGGCACGTCGTTCGTCATCGTCGTCAACGACCAGCCGGTGTTCGTGCGGGGCGCGAACTGGATCCCGGACGACGTGTTCGTCCATCGTGTCGGCCGCGATCGCTATGCGCAGCGAATCGCGCAGGCAGAGCAGGCCAACATCAACCTGCTCCGGGTCTGGGGCGGCGGCATCTTCGAGTCCGACGAGTTCTATGAACTGTGCGACGAACGCGGCATCATGACCTGGCAGGACTTTCTCTTCGCCTGCGCGGCTTACGCCGAAGAGGAGCCGCTCCGTGGCGAGATCGAGGCCGAGGCCCGCGACAATATCGTCCGGCTGCTCCCCCACCCCAGCCTGATGCTGTGGTGCGGCAATAACGAGAACATCTGGCTGTTCCACGATTGGAACTGGGAGGCGCAGCTGCAGGGCCGGACGTGGGGTCTGGGCTACTACACGGAGCTCCTGCCGGAGCTGGCCGCCGAACTCGACCCACACCGGGCGTACACGCCGGCCAGCCCATGGTCAGGCACATCGGATATCTATCCCAATGAGGCCGACCACGGCTCGTCACACCTGTGGGACATGTGGAACCAGCGCGATTATCTGGACTACAGGACATATCGTCCGAGGTTCGTCGCGGAGTTCGGCTGGCAAGGACCGCCCACGTGGGCGACGCTGGGTCGAGCCATCTCGGACGATCCGCTGACGCCGGAGTCGCCAGGCATGATCATTCACCAGAAGGCCTTCAACGGCAACGACAAGCTCACCAAAGGTCTGGTCCCGCACCTGCCGCTGCCCAATGACATGGAGGACTGGCACTGGGCGATGTCGCTGAACCAGGCCGCAGCGGTCCAGCTCGGCATCGAGCATCTGCGCTCATGGAGTCCGCGCTGCACAGGAAGCGTCGTGTGGCAGCTGAACGACTGCTGGCCCGTCACCTCCTGGGCGGCAGTGGACGGCGACGGACGGCCCAAGCCGCTGCTCTATGCGATGGCGCACGCATACGCCGACCGGCTGCTGACGATTCAGCCCCGCGATCACGAGCTCGCGGTGGTCGCCGTCAACGACAGCCCGGAGGCGTGGTCGGGCGACGTCACCGTGCGGCGGCTCTCCTACGACGGAACCGAGCTGGCCGCCGCGAAGGTCTCCGTCGACGTCGGCGCCCGGGTCACGTCGACGGTGCCGGTCCCCATCGATGTGGCCACACCGCAGGACAGCGCCGGTGAGGTCATCGTCGCGACATTCGGCGACGAGCGTGCCCTGTGGTTCTTCGCCGAGTACCGCGAGTCTTACCTTGCGGCACCGCGGTTGCGGGCTGATGTGGAACAGGTGAGCGACGCCGGCTCGCCCGGCCACGCCGAGTACCGGATGCATGTCACGGCCGAGAATCTGGTGCGCGACGTCGCTGTGCTGGCCGACAAGGTCCACCCTGACGCCCGCGTCGACGACATGCTCGCGACGATGCTGCCCGGTGAGCGGGTGACGTTCCGGGTCACCGCACCCGCCGGGGTCGATCCGGATGCCTTCGCCGCGCCGCGCGTGCTCCGGAGCGCGAATGATCTCGTCGGCGAAGCCTGACCACCATGGAGGACACAAGGAGAGCCGCATGACCGCGGATACCGGCCAGCAGGAGGCCCGCGAACCGGGCGCGGTCCGAGACTCGCTCGGTCCGGTGTGCGGAATGACCTGGGGGTGGACCGGGGTACGCGGCACCTGGGCGACACCCGAGGCGGAGCATTCGATGCGCGAGCTCGCCGAGGTCGGCGGTGTCAACTGGGTCACCATCGCGTTCGCAGCATTGCAGGCCAACGCTCACACGACAGCGATCCCGTTCCGGGACGAGCCGACGGTCACCGACTCGGAGATGCGCTGGGCGATCCACCGGGCCCGGGAACACGGCCTCCGGGTGTGCCTGAAGCCGACGGTGAACTGCGCGGACGGTACCTGGCGTGCGTTCATCTCTTTCTTCGGCGAGGATGTGCCCGGCGCGCCCAGCTGGACCGAATGGTTCGAGTCGTACCGCGAGTTCATCCTCCACTACGCGCGGATCGCGCAGGAGGAGGAATGCGAGATGCTGTGCGTCGGATGCGAGATGGTGCAGGCCGACCGGCAGGAGCAGCATTGGCGAGCGCTGGTCGCGGATGTCCGCACGGTCTACGACGGCCTGGTCACGTACAACTGCGACAAGTACCAGGAGGATCGGCTGACATGGTGGGACGCGGTCGACGTCATCAGCTCCAGCGGCTATTACCCGTCCGGGACCTGGACCGAGCACCTGGATCGGATCGGGCGTGTCGTCGAGCACTGGGGCAAGCCGTTCTTCTTCATGGAGGCCGGCTGCCCCAGCCGCACCGGTTCGGCCTCCCGCCCGAACGATTGGACGCTTCCGGGCGCGCCTTCCGGGTCCGAACAGGAGCGGTACTACCGGGAGATGTTCGCCGAGTGCGCCGAGCGGCCCTGGATGCAGGGCTTCATGCTCTGGGACTGGCCGGCCCGCCTGTACGGACCCGACGAGGCCGCCGGCAACGACGACTACTGCGTGTATGCGAAGCCGGCCCAGACCGTCGTCGCCCAGCATTACACCGCCGTCGCCAGGCAGTATTGACCGTGATCCGGGTGCGAGGTCCGCTCATCCAGCCGGTGTCTCACCCTGCATGACCGCGTACACCACCACGTTCTCCTGGTAGCCGCCGTTGTCACGCTCGTACGAGCCCCCACACGTGATCAACCGCAATACCGGCTCTTCGACTTCGGCCCAGATCCGCTCGTACGGGAGATCGTCCTTTCGGACGGTCTCCACGCCGGTGACGACGAAGGCACGACGGACGCCCGTCGCATCGTCGATGTGAACGACGTCACCGTCGCCGAGCGTGCTCAGCCCGAAGAAGACGTCTGGCCCGGCGACGGAGTCCACGTGCCCGATCAGTACCGCCGGGCCCGGCTCGCCGGGCCGCGGCCCGAGGTCGTACCACGCTCCGGTCCCCGGATCGGGCAGCTCCATGGCACCGTCGGGCTGGAGGCCGACCGGCACCAGTGACGTGTCGATGTCGGCGGCTGAGGCTTCGACAGCGACAGGCTCCGCGACCGCTGGCTCAGCCTCGGACCGTTCGGCGTCTTCCGCGCTCTCCTGTTCGGCGTCTTCCGTCGCCGGCTGCTCGACCTGCGGGCGATCGATCTCGATGCCC
>NZ_ML142855.1:165173-165481 GCF_004138495.1 Phytoactinopolyspora endophytica | reverse complement strand
GGCTGCGACGTCTCCGCCCCTGTGCCGCACCCCCACGTCAGGAAACCGAGGAGTGCGACGAGCAGCCCGCCCACCAGCCGTGTGCGCTGGTGGGCGGCCGCCACAGGGCGGTTGGTACGGATCACCGCTGGCTCCGGGTCATGCGGTACCCGAGTGTGCCCAGGCCGAGAGCCGACAGCACACCGCCGAGAGCCAGCCACAGCTGCTGAGAGCCGTCGGTCGCTCCTTCCCCGGTGTCGATCCTGGTCGGTACGGGAATCCCGTCGTCAGTGCCGTCGTCCGTACCGTTCTCGTCACCGCCGTTCTCG
>NZ_ML142855.1:160205-165120 GCF_004138495.1 Phytoactinopolyspora endophytica | reverse complement strand
GTTCTCATCACCGCCGTTCTCATCACCGCCGTTCTCATCACCGCCGTTCTCATCACCGCCGTTCTCATCACCGCCGTTCTCATCACCACCCGGGCCGCAGTCCGTCTGGCATTGCTCGAAGCCATCCGGTCCCCAGTTCGGCGGCTCAGGTGGCTCGGGCGGATCGGTCGGGAAGATCTCGAAGTCGGGGCCCGGAGGTGGGCTGTCGGGAAGTGTCGTCGGTTGCGCCTCGATCAGGTTCTCCACCGCTGAGTTCGGCTCGTCCTGCGAGGGACTGGCGAACGCCACACCAGTCGGAATGCCGAGGGCGAAGGCCGCGCCCGCCGCTGCGAATCCCGCCAATGACGCGCTCCGGAGGAAGGACCCGGCGCGCTCCGAGTAGCTCGATCGATTGAGCGTCGTGTCTTGCATGATGTGCTCCTTATGCATGTCATGAGTTCGGACATGTGTAAGAGCGGCGAGATCCACATACCTAACAACTTCTCCGAAGAGTTTTTCGACGTTTCATTCCCTCAACGGTTAACTCCAGCATCTTCCCTGCGTACACGCCGGGAAGTACGCCGGCGTCACCGCGATGGTTCACTGCGGGCAGGGGTTCACCGTGAGCGTGCGCGGCTCGCTCGTGCTCGTGTTTCCGCGCGTATCGACGGCGACGAGGTGCCAGACCACCTGTCCAGGCGATTCGAACGGACCCAGCCGGGCGTACCAGGATCCGGATCGAAGCGTCATCGCCGTGGTCCCAGCGCCGTCCGGGCCCTGCCAGGACATCTCGGCGCTCGCCACGCCCGACTCGTCGGTGACGTCGGCGCTGGCCAGTGCCGAGTCCGGTGGGCACGCGCTGAGACCCAGCACACCTGGGTCCACGCTCAGCCCATCGACGACGGGAGGTCGCTCGACGGCGACGAGCACATCGATCGACGCGGTGCCGTCGGCGGAGGTGACCTGAACCGTTGCGCGGTGATCGCCCTCGGCCAGGTCGCTCCGGTCCGCGCTCACGCGGAGATCACGGCCCGTATCGGCGGCCAGCTCACCGCTATCGTGATCGAATGCCAGCCACGGTGCCGATGAGGCCACCTGGTACATCAGCGGCGAACCACCGGCGTTCCGCAGCTGGACAACCCCGTCCACCAGATCCGCGCCGAGGTCGAGGGTTGTGGTCGTCACGACCAGTTCACCGGCCGTCACTTGTGGCGGTTCAGTTGGAGTGGGGTCCTCCAATGCCTCCGTCGACTCCTCATCTTCCGTCGTGGATGCCTCGTCCTCCAGCTGTTCTTCGTCCTCCCGCGATGCTTCGTCCTCCGTCGCCGATGGCCCATCGACGGCTTGCCCACCCGTGTCCGCCGGATCGGGCGACGGTGGGTCCGTTGCGGTATCCAGCGGCGACGCCGTGGCCGACGGTGGGGTAGTTGCCGTCGTCGACGTGCCCGCCGTCGCGGGTGCGTCCGTCGTCGCGGCTGTCGGTGCATTGGCGTTGTCCCCGGGGCCGAAGAACATGATCCCAGCGACGACGCCCGCGACGACCAGCGCGGCGGAGCCGGAGATCAGCATCGCGGTACGGCTCGGCCGCGGTAGCCGCGGCGAGCCGCCGGAGGGGCCGTCGGAGCCGTCCTCCGATGCGCCGGCATGTCTGGTGAAAGCGGCGAGCACGACGTCGCGCAGTTCCGGCGGCGCGAGCATGACGGGCACCGCGGACAGCAGGGCCATCGGGCTGGCGGCCGTGCGGCGGCGTTCGCCGCAGATGTCGCAGTTGTCGACGTGCCGAGCCACCCGCTTGCGCACCAGGACGGAGAAGCGTCCGTCCCAACCGGCCAGGATCGCCGTCAGCTCGCCACATTCGTCCCGGCCGAGCCGGGCCACCAACAATGCGCCCATCGACCGTTCGACCTGGTGGCGCAACCGGTTCAGCAGCACATAGGCATGATCAGCGCGGACCCCGGCGGCTTCAGCGAGTTCCGCACCCTCGAGGCCCTGGCGGACATGGAGGTCGAGCAGCATCCGGTCCCGGTCGGCCAATCCGGCGGCAGCGTCCCAGACGAGGTCGCGCAGTTCATTCTGACTGGCGGCCGTGTCCGGCCCGGCAGCGAGATCGGGCATGTCGGGCACGCCTTCGTCGGGCACCTGGCGTTTCCGCGACTTCAGCCGCGCCAGCGCCTCGTGGCGTGCGATGGAGTACAGCCAGGAGCGCACTTTCGCCGGGTCCTTCAACTGGTCCAGCCGCTCGACGGCCCGCAGGAATGTGTCCTGAGTCGCGTCGGCGGCGTCGTCCCGGTTCCGCAGCAATGACCAGCAGAAATCGTGCAGGCGATCGCTGTACCGGTCGTAGATGGCAGCAAACGATGCCCGGTCACCGGCACGCGCGCGGGCGACCAGGTCAGCATCGGACGGATCGGGAGCAACACGCTCCTGCATGGCCGGAAACCTACACCCGTCCGCGCCATCCGGCACCGTCCGAGCCTCCACTATCTACGCCGGTGGCGTCGGCCGCCCTCTGCCACACCGATCCACCGTCCATTCCACCGTCCATGATGGCCTCACCCTTGCTCGACTCCACGTGCCTCTCGTAGGTGGGAGAGACGAGGACGGCGTTCCTTACACAAAACGACGTTCCTGACAGAAACTCGCACGCTGCCAGCGATGACACGATCCAAACCCGGGCTGGGGGCCATACTGGAACGAAGGGATGGAACTTTCCTCGCCAGGATGCGTCTGCATCGGTAAGGGATGAACAGACCCAACCTCGAGACGGCGAGGTTTCTCATGGCAGACGTCGCGACGGCGCAAATGAACCGGACGGATCAGTCCTGGTTCGCGGATCAGGTCGCAAAGCTGCTGCCGGACCTGTACGGCGGCGCGATCCGGCTGTGCCGGGACCGGACCGACGGCGAGGACCTTGTCGCGGAGACGGTCGCCAAAGCATGGGAAGCACTGCCGGGACTGCGTACCCGCGATGCTTTCCGCGGCTGGATCTTCCGGATCCTCACGAACACCTACATCTCGCAGTACCGGTCCAGCCGCGCTCAGGGCGACGTCGACTCTCTGGACGCCGACGGGGAGGCGTTCTCGCTGTTCGAGCATGTGCACCAGCCGATCCTTCTGTGGTGGGGGAATCCGGAGCAGGACTTTCTCAACGGGCTGCTGCGCGAAGACCTGGTGCAGGCCATCGACCAGCTCCCGGACACGCTGCGTACGGTCGTGGTGCTCGTGGATGTCCAGGCTCTGAGCTATCGAGAGGCAGCGGTCGCCATGGGGGTCCCGATCGGCACTGTCCGCTCCAGGCTCGCCCGGGCACGGAGCCAGCTGCAGAAGACCTTGTGGGACGACGCTCACGACGCAGGCATCAGGACGCGACAGTCACCATCTCAGCGAGAGGAAAAGCCCGATGACCGGGACTGAGATCAATAGCTGCACGGAAGCGTTACGTCTGCTCGCCGCACATCTCGATGGCGAGCTGGGAGGGCATGCGCACAGCGAGATGGAGAGGCATCTACGGACTTGCCGAAGCTGTTTCTCCCGTGCGGAGTTCGAGGCGCGTTTGAAGGCCAGCATCGCGGGGCTCGCACAAGAACCGGTCCCACCCGAACTGTCCCAGCGGGTGCACACATTGCTCCGGGAGTTCACCGTCGCGGGCGGCGACTAGCCGCCGAAACCACACATGAAAGGGGGGCCACCATGGTCGTCATCACGTCAGACCAGAGGGATGTCATCTTCGACGCGGTCCGTACGATGTACACGGCAGTAGCGGACCAGCCGGAGCAGGAGTACCACTTTCCCACCGGACGGCGAGCCCTGGAGTACGTGGGCTACCCGCCTGAGTACCTCGACCGGCTGCCGGACGGGGCGTTGGAGTCGTTCGCAGGCGTCGGATACCCGTTCGCCGCGGGAATGGTGCGTCCTGGTGATGTTGTGGTCGACATAGGTTCTGGTTCCGGAACCGATCTGTTGCTCGCCACCCTGCTGGTGGGCCCGGCCGGTCGCGCGATCGGCGTCGACATGACCGCCGCCATGCGGGAGAAATGCCTGGCCATCGCTCGCTCTGCGGGTCTCGACAACGTCGAGGTGCTCGATGGCAACGCCGAGAAGATCCCCTTGCCGGACGCCTCGGTCGATGTCGTGACCAGCAACGGCGTCATCAACCTGGTGCCGAACAAACCGGCGGCCATCACCGAGATCCACCGGGTACTACGTCCCGGCGGCCGGGTGCAGCTGGCCGACATCGTCGTCGCCGACCTGCCATCTGCCGAGTGCCGCGCCAAGCCGCAGCTGTGGGCGGAGTGCATCGTCGGGGCCACCACGCAAGCTGACTATCTGGATATGTTCCGCGCGGCCGGCTTCGACGGGGTCGAGCGGCTCGGCGAACTCGACTATTTCGCCGCCAGCACCAGCTCCTCGACTCGGCAGACCGCCGATGGGTTCGGCGCGCACAGCATGGTGATGCGCGCCACCAAACCCGAGTAGCACCGGCGCGGCAGCGCTACCCGCGCCCGCGGCAGTTCGACACAACAGAACAGGTCCGGCACCGGCCGGACCTGGCGGGCAGCTCTGTGCCCGCTACCACCCACGCAGAGGAGGACGACCATGTCGACCACCACGCAGCAGACCCGCAACGGCGTCAATGTCACGCAGCTCGTCGAGACCGTCGGCGCGATCCAGAACGATCCAGGACTGGCGACGTTCCGGTTCCGTGCCACGAACACCTGGCTGGGCGGTGGCCACAGCCGGACATCCATCAACGGTTTCTGGGGTGCTGGGCAGGAAGACACCTCGCGGCAGGAGCCGTTCACACTCGAGGGCGACGAGCCGCCGGTGCTACTGGGGTCCAACCGTGGCCCGAACGCCGTCGAAGCTGTCCTGCATGCCTTGGCATCATGTTTGGGCGTCGGATTCGTGTACAACGCGGCGGCCAAGGGGATCGAGG
>NZ_ML142855.1:158733-160195 GCF_004138495.1 Phytoactinopolyspora endophytica | reverse complement strand
GAGTTCGACCTCGAAGGCGAACTCGACCTGCACGGTTTCCTCGGTCTCTCGGAGGATACGCGCGCCGGTTATCAGAGCATCACGGTCACCTACAGGGTCGACGCCGACGCCACGCCGGAGCAGATCGACGAGCTGTGCCGGTATGTCCAGAAGACCTCACCAGTTCTGGACATCATCCGCAACCCTGTCACCGTGACAGTCACACGCACCTGACTCACGCTTGCCCCGCACGGGGTGAGAAAGAACCGGCGCGTTCGAGGCGAACCCGAACGCGCCGGTTCTTCGCAAATAGTGGGCGTCGGTTCACACAGTGCCGCAGACGAACGACTCGAGGGTCGTCTTCCGACGACGGTCGCCGCATCGGGCGCACACCCCATTCGGCGGACAGTTGTCACATGGGGAGTTCTGTATAGGGGCATGCCGGAGGCACTTCGGACCCGCAGCCCGTCCGCGCCGGACTCACAGCAGGTCGTGCTCGTAGGCGTACGCGGTGGCTGCGGCGCGGGACGAGACGCCGAGCTTGGTGAACATGTTGCTCAGGTGCCGGGAGACGGTCTTCTCACTGATCACCAACGTGTCGGCGATCGCCCGGCTGGTCGCACCGGTCGCCAACAGACGGAGCACCTCGACCTCACGCTGGCTCAGCCCGCAGGGTCCGCGAGCCGCCATGCGCCGGGACAGGTCGGCCACGTGCGCCAATGCCGGTTCCGCACCCAGTTCCTCGAAGACCAGGCGCGCGGCGTCCAGCTCCATCTCGGCCGTGTCATGGTCTCCCAACCGCCCGCACGCGCGAGCCATCAGCACCCTGACCCGAGCTGCCTCGTACGGCGCCTCTAGCTCACACCAGGCCAGCCAGGCTCTACGCAGACTGACGCAGGCCTCCGCCGGCTCGCCCTCGGCCAGCAGCGCTGAGCCGCGCGCGGAACCGGCGACAGCACGCAAGTAGGGTGAGTCGAAGTCCGCTGCGATCTTCTCCAGTTCGTCTGTCGCCGTCCACGCAGCCTCTACGTCACCGGTCGCGAGTGCTATCTCGACGCAGGCGGCCAGAACCCGCGCACGCTCCACTGGGAGCTGCACCTCGCGCACTACGCGCCGGATCGCCGCGCCGGCGTCGTCGCCGCGGCCCTGTGCCAGCCGTAGCAGAGCAAGACCCGGATGCACCGGATGCCCACATGCGCTGGCATCGCGGTAACTCTTCTCGGCTCGAGCGAACTCACCCCGCAGCCGGTGCAGCTCAGCCTGCTGGTAGAGCGCCATGCCCAGCACGGGATCGCCCGGCGGGTCGGACAAGTGCTCATAGGCCCGCTGTGCCTCTGCCATGGCGTCCGACCAGTCTCCGCGCAGTTGCATGATCTCCGAGCGGTGTACCAGGCACTGCCCGCGATAGGGTTTGAGGCCCTGTTGGGCGGCGCACCACCGGCTCAAGGCCACCGTCCACTCCTGCGCTCGCCCCAGATCGAAG
>NZ_ML142855.1:156837-158723 GCF_004138495.1 Phytoactinopolyspora endophytica | reverse complement strand
TCTCCAGGCAGGCGATGATGACCGCACAATAGACGATGCCGGCGACAACTGTGGAGACGTCGCCGGTAGTGACCGCCACCATCGCGTCGTCGAGCATCGCCACGCCCCGCTCCGCTTCGCCCATCGCCACCAGCGCCTGGCCGCGGCCCAATCGGCCCAGGGCCACCAGATCGGGATCACCGAACTCATCGGCGATCTTCGCTACCTGCCCGAACGTCGCATATGCGGTCGCCGGGTCACGCCTGCCGAGAGCTTGCAGTGCGACTGGGATCAGCAGGTACCCCTCCTCAACGCACCGTAACGATCTCTCCTCTGCAAGACGCTGCCCCCGAGCGAGCCACCCACCGGCGCGGGCATGCTGTCCGCGCTGGCCGAGAATCATGCACAGCCAGAACGTGCACCGCACGGACCGCACGACGTTCCCCTCGTCCAGATACCCGTGGTGTCCGCGTTCGAGGAGGTGAACCGCTGTTTCATCACGCCCTGTGAGGTAAGCGGCCATCGCGAGCAGCTCGATGTCGTCCGACTGGAGGTGCGCATCCTCATCTGCGGTCGCCAGCAGGTTGTACGCGTCGGTCCACTCATGTCGCGCATACGCCTGGCGGCCCTGCTCGAGCTGTTCAGCGGCGGCCATGTGCACTTCTCCTGAACGAATGCTGCCACGACCCGGCCGTCACCGGCTAGCCCTGGGCATGCCTGGCCGGGCCTGCACAGGATCACCCATCCAGCTTCGACGGCCGGAATGGGTAGTTCACCCGAAGTTCTGGCCCGCCACCGATCCGTAGCGTCATGACCAGACATTCACGTCCAACGAGGAGGGCGAGATCCATGTCCAACAACGTTCAATGGTCCTTGAGCGGTGACTATCTAGAGGCGTGCAGCTGCGACTATGGCTGCCCGTGCAAGTTCGGCGCCACCCCTACCCAGGGGTACTGCCAGGGTGTCATCGGCTTCGACATCCGCGACGGAAGCCATGGAGACGTCGACCTGAGCGGCCTCGGCTTCGCCGGGATCATCCACGCGCCCGGAGCACCGTGGGAAGGGAACATCACCGGTACGTTCTACATCGATGAGACCGCTACGCTACCGCAGCGGGAGTCGCTCACAACGATCCTCTCCGGCCAGGCCGGTGGGTTCTGGGCTCTGATCTCGACGCTGGTCAGCGAGAACAAAGGCGTGAAGTTCGCGCCGACTCAGATGGAGACCGAGGGAGCGCGACGGACCTTCACGATCCCCGGGGTGGTGGAACTGGTCAACGAGCCGCTGCTCAACCCCATGACTCAGGAGAACCAGGAGGTCATGGTTCAGAACAGCTTCGACCCGTTCTGTGTGTCCGGGAGAGCCGGCAGGTCGACGAAGGCCGTCAATAGCGACCCCGACCTCAGCTTCGACGTCAGCGGCAGGCAGGGCTACATCGGCGCCTTCACCTGGACGGGGCCGTGACCGCACGACGCAGTGTCGTCATCGAGCCGGCCCTGACCCGGGACCGTGCTACCGCGTTGCTGTCAGTCGTCGTCATAGCAGCGCTGGCCTGGGTATATCTGGCTCGCACCGGCGACGCCCCGATGGGGACGGCCGGCGGCGCCACGGACCTGGTGCTTCTCTTCGCTATGTGGGCAGCGATGATGACCGCCATGATGGCGCCGTCCGCGGCACCGCTGGTCCTGATGTTCGCGACCATCAATCGACGGCAACGGGAGGCCCGGCAGCCGTACGTCGCGACGTCCGTCCTCCTCCTGGGGTATATCGCGGTCTGGACCGGATTCGCCGCCCTGGCCTCCGGCATGCAGTGGACTCTTCATGAGTTCGGGGCACTCTCGTCTTGGATGGATGGCGTTGCCCCGATCGCCGGAGGTACTGTCCTCATCGTCGCGGGCGTATTCCAG
>NZ_ML142855.1:153397-156827 GCF_004138495.1 Phytoactinopolyspora endophytica | reverse complement strand
CCGCTCAAGCACGCCTGCCTCCGGCATTGCCGCACTCCGTTCGGCCACCTGATGACGCGGTGGCGTCCCGGTCCACGAGGTGCGTTCGTCCTCGGGCTCAGACACGGCGGCGTGTGTGTGGGATGCTGCTGGGCACTCATGAGCCTGATGTTCGTGGGCGGTTCGATGTCGTTTCTCTGGATGGTGGGCATCGCCGCGTATATCGCCGTCGAGAAGATGCTTCCCGATGGGCATGGCGTCGCCCGGCTGGCGGGTCTTGGCCTCGTCGCATGGGGTCTGTGGACGTTGGCACAGTCCTTGTGACCGTCCGCTCCAGTGGGCACATTCGCTGATATGAGAACCACAGGTTCGGACCTGCCAGTATTGGAGCGGTGGACAGCCTGACGAAGCGCCGCATGACGGCCCCAGAGATCGTAGACCTCGTGAGACACGGCGCTGGAGAAGACGTCGAGGTGACCTCGCACTCGCAGTTCACCGACAGCTTCTTCAACGCGGTCTATGCGGTCACCTTGTCCGACGGCCGCGATCTAGTACTGAAGGTTGCGCCTGATCCGGGCCTTAAGCTGCTGCGCTACGAAGTGGACCTGATGCACACCGAGGTGGAGTTCTTCCGGCGAGCCGGGAACGTCGGTGTTCCGCTGCCGGGCATCGTCGCCGCCCAGCCCTACCTCGGCTACCTGTTGATGCGACGGCTGGAAGGCCGGCCACTCGAAAGCGTCAAGGAGAGGATGACCGACGTCCACCTAGCGCGTGTGCGGCACCAGCTGGGTACGATCTGCCGTCGGCTTCGCCACGTCTCCGGGCCGATGTTCGGTTACCCACGACGCGACGGGCATACGCACTCGGCCAGCTGGCGCACATCGTTCCTGACGATGATCGACGACATTCTGACCGACGCCGTCGAGTACCGGCGCGAGCTGCCGGCCCCAGCAGGGAAGATCCGCGGCCTCGTCGAGAAACATGCCGAGCTTCTCGACGAGGTGACCACCCCGGCGCTGGTCCACTTCGACCTGTGGGACGGCAACGTCTTCGTCGTACCGGACGGTGACGGTTACCGCGTCGAGGGCATCATCGATGGCGAGCGGGCCTTCTACGGGGACCCGATCGCCGAGCTGACATCGCTGGCGTTCTTCACCGACCCCGAGCAGGCGCCCGGTGTCCTCAACGGCTTCCTGGGCAGGCCGCTGACTGGATCAGAACGAACCCGGCTCAGCCTGTATCGCGTCTACCTCTACTTGATCATGGTCACCGAGGGTGCCCCGAGGGGCTTCGATCCCATCGAGCACGAGCCGACGCTCCGTTACGTCCTGGGCGAGCTCGACGCGGAGCTCACCCGGCTCTGACAAGCCGGCGGGGTCGAAGGACGCCCTGCTACCGCAGAACCGGTGAAGCTGATAGACCACAGCCATGGACTTCGCCGCAGAGCCCTCCCACACACTCGCCGACCCCAAGGAACTGCTGCTCGGCTATCTGGACTACTACCGAACGGCGATCGGCCGAAAGCTCGACGGAATGCCGGACGACGAGCTCCGGAACAGTCGGCTGCCGTCGGGCTGGACACCGTTGGAGCTGGTGAACCATCTTCTGCACATGGAACGACGATGGCTGCGGTGGGGGTTCACGGCCGAGCAGGTCGATGCACCATGGGGCGACGCCGACGAGCACGATCGCTGGGTCGCACCGCCCGAAACGACGGCGGCCGAGCTGATCACCGCGCTGCACGAAGGCGGCGAACAGACGCGTACGATCGCCGGCTCAGCCGATCTGGCCGATCTCGCGGCAGTCGGCGGCCGCTTCCAGTCGGACAAGGAGCGGCCGACTCTGGCCCAGATTCTCTTCCACGTTCTTCAGGAGTACGCCCGCCACGCAGGCCATCTCGACATCGTCCGCGAGCTCGCCGACGGCCGGCTCGGCGAATAGCCGTTGGCACGGTAGGGGTCATCGACCGGTAGCCCTGATGAGCCAGCAGAAAGCCTGCGACTTCTCCGACCAGAACCCGGCGTAGAGCGAGTGCCACGACTGACGTCGCTTACCTCCATACCAAGTACCGGCTGCCGGTGACATTGCTCGTGGTGTGCCCGGATGCTTCGACGGCGAAGTGGGCTCGCAAAACCGATCAGGGTCGGCCTCGCGACACGGCCGACACAGATCACCGGCCCGCTGGCATTCGGGCCGGACAACGTTCCGGCTATCGTCGATGTCGAGCAGGCAGGAGACGACGTGGTGCTGGCTATGTTCTCGGCGCTGACCCACCGAAATGACCCGCAGGCCGGCGGGGTTCTGCAGGCGCTCGCAGCGGCGTTGGACAACCTCAGCGACCCAGCCGTTGCCGGCTACTTGGCCGAGTTCACCGAAGTAGGATTAGGAGACACGGCCGCACGTGAGATATGGAGGAACCTCATGTCGACGCTGACCTACCACTACCCCTCGCAGCTGCGGACCCGAGCTCAGGAGGAGGGCTGGGCCAAAGGCCTTGCTGAAGGCGAGGCTGCAGGGCTCGCCGCGGGCAAAGCAGAGGGGGAAGCGACAGCCATACTACGGGTGCTGGCTGCGCGCGGCGTCGATGTCCCCGATGACGCACGCGCACGCATCGCCGAATGCACCGACCTCGATCAGCTTCAGACATGGGTCGAGCGCGCCGCGACCGCCACCGCCGTTGATTAGCTGTTCGCCTAGGTGAAGCTGAGGCTCTGCCGGTACCTGCGCAGAACGTGGTGCATTAGGTGGCGTGCGGCCGGCCACCTCCCCGAAGAGCGAGGTTGATCGCTCCACAGACAGGTGGAACGTCGAGGACACGCAGCGTCAGAAACGGCGCCCGTACCTCCAATCGCCGCCGCAGTGAATCGACCAGCGCAGGCTGGCCGGTGATCACGCCACCCGCTGCCAGCACCACGTCTCCGACGGCCCCACGAGCCACGGCAGCCAGAATGTCTTGCACCAGGGCATCTGCCGCATCATCGAGCACCCGGCGCGCCACCTGCGATCCGCGTTCGAGCTGCTCGAAGAAGAGCACGCCATGCCGGCCCCACGCCGTCGCGTCCGCCGCGTCGCTGAGCGCATAGGCCAGCGCACTCACGTCCGGCACGTCGTAGAACTTCATCAACTCCTCCGCCAGCGGATCCGGCGGCTGCCCCTCACTGTCGTAGCGGGAGATCAGCCGCATGCTCTCCCGGAGCAGGGCGGGAGCGCTGCCGAAGTCCCCGAAGAGCCAGCCGTGGCCGCCCACGGTCACCATCCCCCCGGCGGCGTCCGTCCCGACGACGATGGCGCCGGTGCCGACGATGAGTTGAATGCTGGAGTCCAGACCGGCCGCAGGGCCGAGCAGAGCGGCATCGTTGACCACATGAAACGCGCCGTCGAGGTGCGCGGTAAGCCGTGTACGGGCGGCCTCACACGCCTGCGGGGTGTCGCACCCATGGGCTCCGACTAC
>NZ_ML142855.1:152972-153387 GCF_004138495.1 Phytoactinopolyspora endophytica | reverse complement strand
TGACGGTCCTCGCCGAAATGTCAGCGAATCCGGCGATCATGTGCGCCAACCGCGTGACGTTCTCCGGATCGGAGAAGAGCGAGCCGGCGCGCCACCGCTTCGACGGCAGCACACGTTCCGTCCGGCCACCCACCGAGTCGACCGCCATCAGGTGCGTCTTGGTCCCGCCGATGTCGGCGCCAACGGCGACCGTATCCGCGTTGGTCCTCTCGGTCTGGCTCGTGTCCTCGCCGAACGCCGGCTCACGGTCCGTGCTGGGCATCAGGTATGTCTCCTGTATGTTGCGTCTGGCGCATCGCAGTCCACGCCGCCCTCGGTGACGACGATGTGCCGGGTGAACGATCGGGCATACCGGGAGGAAGGCGAGGGCGCTGGGCCGTATACAGAGTCGGTAAGCGCTTGCCCCCGGTCTGAA
>NZ_ML142855.1:147466-152954 GCF_004138495.1 Phytoactinopolyspora endophytica | reverse complement strand
TCGCACAAGAGTATGTCAAGACATACGATCAAATGCCTCTCGGGTGATCCACCCGACCACACAGAGACAGACGCTCATGGCTGAGCGTCGGCGAGGAGACCCAGTGAAGCGTCACCACCTGATCCGCTCGCTTGCCACCGCTACGGTGACGATCGGCGCGCTCGTACTCGCGTCATGCTCGAGCGACGACGGGGGTTCCGACGGCGAAGTCGTGCTCGAGCTCATGCAGTCGGGCGATGTCAACCAGGGCGGCGGCTACGCCCAGCTAGCGGAGAAGTACCTCGAAGAGACGGGCGTGCGCTTGGAGGTCGTCGAGGTACCCAACGAGGACCTGCGTACACGCCTGCGCACCGCGTCGCAGGCGAACGACCTACCGGCGTTGGCGGCGTCGCCGTCGACCGACCCGGCATGGACCGACCGCCTCCTTGACCTGACCGACATCTTCAACGATGTCGGTATCATCGACACCCTCTCGGTCGCCGACCCCGCCGACGACCAGGTCAAGGCACTGCCGACGACCCTCACGGGCGTGGGCATGTTCCTCAACCAGTCGCTGTGGGACGAAGCCGGCGTGGACTATCCGACGACACTCGACGAGGAGTGGACGTGGGACGAGTACGTCGAGAAGTCGAATGAGGTCGTTGAGGCCACAGACGCCGAGTTCGGCGTCGTCATGGACAACTCCGCACATCGCCTGCGCTCCTTCCTCTACGAGTTCGGCAGCGATGGCGTCACCGAGCAGTCCGACGGCAGCTGGGCGCTCGACGAGGCCGGGGCGGACGGGCTGGAGTACTTCAAGCAGCTACACGAGGACGGCGTCATGCCCCAAGCGGTGTGGGGTGCGGCGGACGACCCGAGTGCGACGTTCAAGTCGGGTCGCGTCGCCGGCTACATGTCGGGCGTGTGGCAGATCGCGGACTTCCAGGAGACCATCACCGACTTCGAGTGGGTCTCCGTGCCGTTGCCGCAGCAGCCGGTGCGCGCGACCAACTACGGTGCCGCGTCGTGGATCGTGGCGTTCGACGGCACGGGCGTCGAGGAGGAGACCCTCGACTTCATCGAGTGGCTGTACTCGGAGGAGAACTACCGCGAGTATTGCGAGATCTCGGGCTGCCTGCCCGTGCTGGACGGGCTCGAGGTCAGCTACGACGAGGACGAGTACGCGTTCCAGCTGTACAACGGCGAGATCCTCGCGTCTCCGGACATCTCGGCGGTGCAGACGACCGATGGCGTGCTGCACGGCTACCAGGGCAAGTCCGTCGACTCCGAGCCCCTCCAGGACGAGACGATCAAGTTCCTCAACGGCGAGCAGTCGCTCGAGGAGACAGTGGAGAACATCGGCAGCGTCTCAACCGAGCAGCTGGCCGACTGAGCGCGGCGCACGAAGGAAGCTCATAGTTCTATGACTCTCCCCACCTTGAGTCCGTCCTCCTCCGCCCATCGGGCGGGGGAGGACGGTCGCCGCGTTCGGCGCCGCCGAATCAGCCGCTACCGCCTCGCGCCCTTCATCTTCACGGTCGCCACAGCAGTACTGTTCGGCCTGTTCTTCCTGTGGCCTGGCGTGCTCGGGCTGTCGTACTCGCTCACCGACTACCGCGGCTGGGGAGAACCCGAGTTCGTCGGGATGTCCAACTACACCGACCTGTTCGGAGACTCTGAGTTCTACCAGTCGCTCGGGCGCACGCTGTTGTACGCCGCCTTCGCGGTGCCTGTCGGTTATTGTCTGGCGCTTGCCATGGCCGTGGCCCTCACCACGAAGCGAGCGCGGGGCAAGACGCCGGCGCGCATCATCTTCTTCGTGCCATGGCTCGTTTCGCCCATCGTCGCCGGTGTCATCTGGCGGTGGATGTTCGGCGAGAGCTTCGGGTTCGTCAACTACATCATCCGTCTGCTGGGCGGAGACTCGGTGCAGTGGGCGAGCAACGCCGACTTGTCGCTTTTCGTCGCGGTGCTCGCATCTGCGTGGGGCGGCGCCGCCTTCAATATGCTGCTGTTCATCGCGGCCATCAGCAACGTGCCGCAGTCGTACTATGAGGCCGCGGAACTCGACGGAGCGAACGGCCGGCAGCGCTTCTGGTATATCACTTTGCCGTCCATCGCTCCGACCTCCGTGCTCGTCATCCTGCTGTCGTCGCTGACCGCCATGAAGGAGTTCGCGATGATCCAGGCGCTCAACGGCGGCGGGCCCGGTACGCAGAACCGCCTGATCGTCCAGTACATCTATGAGACCGGATTCGAGCGCTCGCTCGTCGGATATGCGAGTGCGGCCTCGATGGTCCTGTTGGTGATCCTCATGGTCATCGCGATCATCCAGCTCCGTATCAGCAAGAGGAAGAACGCATGGTGACGACGGACGCGCTCACGGTGCCCCCGAAGAAGCGCAAGAAGTATGACCGGCGGCGCGGGCACGGTGAAATCCGCCGCAGCATCTTCCCCACCACCATGCTGTGGGTCCTCGCCGCGCTCATGGCGTTCCCTCTGCTCTGGTTCCTGTTGTCGTCGTTCAAACCGGGCGGCGAGTTGTTCAGCTACCCCCTGTCGTTCTTCCCGCGGGAGTGGACACTCGGTGGTTACGAGGATGCGTTCGAACGCATCGATTTCCTGCGCTACCTCGGCAACACGTTCACCGTAGCGGCAGTGACGACGATCATCACCGTGTTCCTGTGCGCGTCGACAGGCTACGCGCTGGCGAAGTACAAGAACCCGTGGCTCAGCGTGCTCGGCCTGTGCGTCCTGTCGATGACGATGCTGCCGGGCGAGGTCATCCTGAACCCGATGTTCATGGTCGTGCGTGACCTCGGCATGTACAACTCGCTGCTGGGCGTCATCATGCCGTCGATACTCACGCCGACGGGTGTGTTCATGTTCCGCCAGTTCTACCTGACGGTCCCGGACGAGCTCATCGATGCCGCCCGCATCGACGGCGCGAGCGAGTACGGCATCTTCCTGCGCATCATGGTGCCGCTGGCGCGGCCCATCATGCTCACGCTCGCGATCGTGTCATTCCAATGGCGCTGGAACGACTACATTCTGCCGCTCATCATCCTGGGCGACCCCGATCAGTTCACACTGCAGATCGCCTTGCGTTCGCTCGTCGGCGCCGAGAACATCAACTGGAGCGTGCTGCTGTCGGCGTCCGTGCTGTCGATGATCCCGCTGATACTCCTCTATCTCGTGTTCCAGAGGTACGTCACCTCGTCGAACATCAACGCAGGGCTCAAGGACTGAGGGCGTGCACGTACAGGCGTCTTCGATCCTGGCGAGGGCCGGCCGCTGGCTCGGGGAGCATCTGGCCGACGCGGTCATCGCCGAGAGCGTGCCGCTCGACGTCGCGGCGTGGACGGTGCCGGGCGAGCCGGGCGGCGCGGGCGAGCCCGTTCCGTTCGGCGATCTGCCTCACCCGGAGACGTTCACGCCGGTGGCTCCCGGCTTCGAGTGGGGGCGGCCATGGGGCACCACCTGGTTCCATGTCACCGCCAGGGTACCGGCGGGTTGGGCGCCTGAAGATCGGCACCGCATCGAGCTGTCGCTCGACCTCGGGTTCAACGCCGCCAAGCCAGGGTTCCAATGCGAAGGGCTGGTGCGTACTCCGGCAGGGCAGGCGGTGAAGGGTCTCGAACCCCGCAATCATCACGTGCCGCTCGAGGCGGTGCCCGGCGAGGCGGTCGCGTTTCTGGTCGAGGCCGCGTCCAACCCGGACCTGTCGGGAGGCGACGACTTCAAGGGGGCACGTGCGTACGCGCCGACGCCGTTCGGCGACCCGAGGGACGCACCTGACGCACCGTTGTACCGGCTGGGGCGGCTCGAGATCTACCGGATCGACACCGAGGTCGAGCGTCTTGTCCGAGAGGTGACCGTGCTGCACGGCCTCGCACTCGAACTCGGCGAGAACGAACCGCGCAGGGCAGCGCTGCTGGCGGGCCTTGACCGTGCGCTCGATGAGCTCGACCCCGACGACCCCGCAGCATCGACGCCGGCCGCGCGGGCCGTGCTCGCACCCCTGCTCGCCTCCCCCGCGGCTGCGTCGGCACACCGCATCATCGCGACAGGTCACGCGCATATCGACTCGGCGTGGCTGTGGCCGACCCGAGAGACAGTGCGCAAGGTCACACGCACCTTCGCGAATGTGGTCGACCTGATGGACCGTGACCCGGACGCGGTGTTCACCAGCTCGTCGGCACAGCACTTCGCCTGGCTCAAGCGCCAGGACCCTGAGCTGTACTCACGGGTGAAGCAGCGCGTTGCCCAGGGCCGCATCGTTCCTGTCGGCAACATGTGGGTCGAGTCCGACGTGAACATGCCGTCGGGCGAGTCTCTGGCGCGCCAACTCTCGCAGGGAACCCGCTTCTTCGAGCGGGAGTTCGGAGCTCGCAGCGACGTCGGGTGGCTGCCCGATTCATTCGGATATCCGGGCGCGCTGCCGCAGTTGCTGCGCAAGGCAGGGATCCGCTGGTTCTTCACGCAGAAGATGTGCTGGAACGATGCCAACCGGATGCCGCACCACACGTTCCTCTGGGAGGGCATCGACGGGACACGGATTCTCACGCACTTCCCGCCCAACAACACCTACAGCGGCGATATGCGACCCGTCGAGCTCGCTCGCAGCGTGCGCAACTTCGCCGACCACGCCGGCGCCTCGCTCTCGCTCATGCCGTTCGGATACGGCGACGGCGGCGGAGGGCCGACGCGCGAGATGATGCAGGACGCACGTCTGCAGTCCGATCTCGAGGGCTCGCCGCGGGTGCGGTTCGACACGGCCAGCGCCTTCTTCGGCGCGGTGGAGCGCGAATACGCAGGGCCGCCCGTGTGGTCAGGCGAGATGTACCTCGAATTCCATCGCGGCATCTACACCTCGCAGGCGCGTACGAAACGAGGCAACCGTCGCAACGAGCAGCTGCTCACCGAGGCCGAGCTCTGGTCGGCGAGCGCCGCCGTGCGCGCGGGCGCGCCGTATCCGCACGATGAGCTGGACGAGCTGTGGCAGGAGGTGCTCCTGCTCCAGTTCCACGACATCCTGCCCGGTACCGCGATCGCGTGGGTGCACCGCGAGGCCGAGGCTTCGCATGCGCGCGTCACCGAACGGTTGGAAGGTCTCATCGACGACGCGCTGCGAGCGCTGGCGGGTGCGGGAACGCGCCGCCTCACGATCAATGCGGCGCCGTTCCCCGCGGCGGGTGCCCCCGCATTCGGCGGGGCGGTGGACGTTGCGGATATGACAGACATGGTGGATATCACCGAACTGCCGCACGGTGGCGTCGAGCTGACCTCGGCCGCGCTGCGCGTCGAGATCACCGCGAACGGGCTCATCGCGCACGTCGTCGACCTCGCATCGGGGCGCGACCTCATCGCGCATGGCAAGGCGGCGAACCTGCCGCAGCTGCACGTGGACGCGCCGGCGAAGTGGGACGCGTGGGACCTCGACCGCTCGTACCGTGCGAACGCCGTCGACCTCGTGGACGGCACAGCGACGTTATGCGAAGACGGCAGC
>NZ_ML142855.1:145935-147438 GCF_004138495.1 Phytoactinopolyspora endophytica | reverse complement strand
GAGCGCGCGTTCGGCCACAGCCACCTCACCCAGATCGTCACGGTGGTCGACGATGCCGTGCGCATCCGCACCGAGGTCGACTGGCACGAGCGTCGTCGCATGCTCAAGCTCGCGTTCCCCCTCGACATCCACGCACACGACGCGGCGTACGAGACGCAGTTCGGGTACGTGCGCCGCCCGCTGCACACCAACACATCGTGGGATGCCGCGCGCTACGAGGTGTGCGCGCACCGTTGGGTGCACGTGGGCGAGCCGGGCTTCGGCGTCGGCGTGGCCAACGACGCCGTCTACGGACACGACGTCACGCGCGACAGCGTCGACGGCCGGGTCGTCACGACCGTGCGGCAGTCGCTGCTGCGCGCGCCGACGTTCCCCGACCCAGGGGCGGACCAAGGGCGGCACACCTTCACGACTGTGCTCACGCCGGCCCCGACCACGGATGAGGCGCTGCGTGCGGGTGCGAGGCTCGCCGCCCCGCCGCGCCAGATCACGGGCGCAGCGGCTCCGGAGCCCGTAGTCTCCGTGGCCGGCGTCGACGGCGCGTCGACCTCCGCGGTCGTCTCGGCTGTCAAGCTCGCCGACGACCGTTCGGGCGACGTGATCGCGCGCGTCTACGAGAGCCGCGGAGCACGCACGCGTGCGACGCTGCGCGCTGATTTCGCCGTCGCCGAGGTGCGTGAATGCGATCTCGTCGAGACACCGCTCACCGATTGGACCGGGACTGTCGCGGGTGACGGAAGCGGCGGCATCGGCATCACGTTGCGTCCGTTCGAGGTGCTGACGCTGAGACTGCGAAGGGACCACGCGTGAGCGAGGTAGACGAGGCGTTTCGCCGCGCGGTGGTCACGGCTGCAGACGCGGCGGTCGACGGCGTGCTCGCCGCGTCACCGGCCGACCTCGACACAGCGCCGCTGGGGCCGTACCGCGCGTCGATGCGGCGCATCAAGCTGCTCGTCGGCGCGTACCTCGCGGGCGGCAGGCGCTACACCGGGGATGCCGCGCTCATCTCACATGCCGTCGCGTACACGGAGGCGCTCGAGCGCATGCAGGCGGCCTCGGGCCTGTTCATCGGCGGAGACAACGTCGAGTCGCCGCCAGACTCCGCATTCGCGATCAATGACGTGTGCGACACCCTCGAGCTCATCCGCCGCAGCGTCGCGCCGTCGCTGGCGCCGCTTGAGCAGATGCTCGGAGCGATCGCCGATGCCGCGTTGCCGGCGATGGTCGCCGGCGGCGTGCACACGCCTAATCACCGATGGGAGCTCACCGCGGCACTCGCCAGGCTGTACCGGCGCCGCCCCGTCCCCTCCGTGCGCGCCCGGGCCGAGCAATGGCTCGCCGAGGGCATCGACCAGCAGAGCGACGGGATGTACTCGGAGCGCAGCGCGAACTACGCAGCGCACGTATCGAACCCGTCGCTCGCCGTGATCGCAGACGTCTTCTCTCGCCCGGACCTACACGACGTCGTGGTGCGCAACCTCGAAGCCACACTCGGGATGATCC
>NZ_ML142855.1:144154-145900 GCF_004138495.1 Phytoactinopolyspora endophytica | reverse complement strand
CCCGACGGCTCGGTCGAGACGGTGCACTCGCGTCGCCAGGACCAGCACGGCGAGCCGTTCCCGCTCGCGCCCAATCTGGTGGCGTACCGGCGCTTCGCGATCGAGCGGGCACGCAGCGACCTCGCGTGGGCGGCTGAGCGCGCGGCGGCGCAAGGGATCGCCGACCCGCAGACGGTGCTCGCCGAGCTGCTGCTTAACCCGTGCCTGGCGGAGCACCTGCCTGATGCCGAACCGCCTGCCGTCACCCGCCGTGAGGTGTGGGAAGCGTCGCGGCTCGTCGTCGACGCGAATCCGTCACGGACGCTCGTGCTCTACGGCGGCTCGGACTACCCCCGCCAGCGGCGGATCCGCTCCGGGCTGGCGAACAACCCCACCTTTCTTCGCATGTTCGCGGGCGAGGTGGTCCTCGACTCGGTGCGCCTGTCCCGCGACTTCTTCGGGCTCGGCCCGTTCCGCGCCGCGGAGTTCGAGCACGACCACGACGCAGTGGTGCTCACCGAGCGGCTCGTGGGGCACTACTACCAGCCGCTGACGGACGCTGTCCGTCGCGCCGACGGGGCGTACAATCTTGTCGACGAGGGACGATTCGCCGCCGCGATGTCTTTTTCCGACCGGCAGACCGACTCCGTCGCACTACGCACGCGAATCGCCGTGCAGCCGACCGAAGACGGCGTCGAGCTCGAGATCACCACCGACGGGCCCGCCCTGCCATGGGCGCTGGAGCTCGCATTCCGCGAGGGCGGTGCGTTCACGGGCGCGGCGGAGGAATCTGACGGCTCGGTGCGGGTGGACTCAGGCACCGCCCGCTACCGCGTGGGCGGCAGCACCGTCGAGTTCGGCCCCGGCACGGGCGGAGCGGACCCGGCCCGCTATCACCCCGGGGAGGACTATGCCTACCTCGGAGCAACCGATGCGGCGGGCGGTCGTCGTGCGTACATCGTCGGCAGCGCTCCAGGCGTCGCGCGCGTGTTCATCCGCGCCAGATCAGATCGGCACGTGCACCCGCACCGTGGTACCGCAGCCTGACGAGCTGACCACCTCGAGACCGCCGCCCACCTCCTGCGCACGGGCGCGCATTCCGCGCAGCCCGAACCCGTTCGCCTCGTTGACACGTCGCGGATCGAACCCTTTGCCGTCGTCGACGACGGTCACCGATGCCATCCCTTTCTCTCCCGCGACGAAGGAAAGCGCGACGCGCACGCTGGTGGCCTCCGCGTGCTTGCGGACATTCGCCAGGGCTTCCTGAACCGAGCGAAGCAGGACGATCTCGCCGGACACCTGCAGTCTCGGCACAAGTTCGGGCACCGCGTCGACTTCCATCTCCGACGCGACCCCCGCCTCCTCGGTGAACCTGCCGGCGATCCGCCGGATCGCATCCGGGAGCGACGCCTCCTGCAGGTCGGCGGGGGCCAAAGCGTGGACCAACGCCCTGGCCTCGGCGAGGTTCTCGCGGGCGGTCCGTTCCAGCAACGCCAGCCGTTCCCGGGCCGCGTCCGGACGCCGTTCGATCGCAGCCTCGGTCGCCTGCGACAGAGCCAGGATGCTCGTAAACCCCTGGGCAAGGGTGTCGTGGATCTCGTGCGCGAGCCGTTCACGCTCCTCCAGGACCCCGCGGGCGCGCTCGGTCTCGGCGAGCTCGGAACGCGTCGCCTCGAGCTCGTCGATGAGCACCGCCCGGCGCTCTGCCTGCCGGATGACTCCGACCATGAGCAAGCCGAGCAGCAGGACCAGCCCGGCCTGCATGAC
>NZ_ML142855.1:143692-144144 GCF_004138495.1 Phytoactinopolyspora endophytica | reverse complement strand
TGCCGGGCTGCCGTGCTCCATCCCCAGCCGGCGACCTGCATCTCGGTGATCGCCTCACCGGCGATGACGATGACGGACGTATACGCGGCCGGCCGGGCGGCCAGAAACGCCCAAATCTGCGGAAACATGGCGAACAGGACGAAATAGGCGCTGGTGTTACGGTCCGCGACCAGAATGATCGCGTAGAAGCACGACCAAGTGACAAAGAGGTACGCTGCCGCCGGCAGGCCGCCAGGGGCCTCGAACAGGCGCCGGCCCAGGCCGATGTACGTCACGGCCATCACCGCGAGCAGGGCGATGATTCCCCACCGCTCACCGGAGCTGTGGGCACCGGACATCGCGGTGGTGAGCATTGCCAGCGTGAGCAGTCCGAGGTAGAGAAGATTCCAGAACGGAAGGATCTTGTCCCACCAGCCGTCGAACTCGGCCATTCCTCCGGAGGCGGCTCCTGG
>NZ_ML142855.1:143168-143680 GCF_004138495.1 Phytoactinopolyspora endophytica | reverse complement strand
GTCAGCCGCGTCAGGAACGGGACGGTCAGTCTGTGGTCCCACGATTCCGATACTTCCACAGCTTGGAGGTCGCCCGACAGCATCGCGGACCGGATACCCGGTACCGGTCACGGCTCGGCCGGCGTCACCCGCAGTGGTCCATTCCGCCGCTTCTGAGGTGGACCGCTCTGTCGTCGTCATGCCTGGAGTCTTCCGGCTCGTCGCTGCTCACGACAGCATCGAGAGTCTGAACGCCCCGTCCACCGATCGGTGGACGGACCTCGCCGTCCTGAGGTGCCTTAGGCGCGCCTAGGTCACCTCAGTGGATACCTAAGGTAGGCGCGGCCGGCAAAGATGCGGCACTCGTCCGATGTGCCGACCTGGGTCTTAGGACGACTCTGGTGTCATCAGCGGACGAGGCGAGCGGAGACAAGACAATGAACCCCTACACCGAGACCATCTTCAAGACCATCCACGAGCACCGCGCCGCCGAGATGCAGGCGGAGGCTCAGTTGTACGGGCTGACCCGCAAG
>NZ_ML142855.1:140980-143121 GCF_004138495.1 Phytoactinopolyspora endophytica | reverse complement strand
AGCGGCGCGTCCGGTCACCCAAAGCGGAAACCGGGCCCGTGGTGAGCCCGCGGCCGCGGGCGGCGTGACGCCGTCCGCTGTCGCGGCGGCACCGAGAGGTCGCCCCTCCTCGATGTTCCTACTCAGACCGCGGCTCTTCCCGGTAGCCTGGCCATCCGTGGCTACGCTTCGGATCCTGTTGGTGGACGACCACCCCGTCGTCCGCACCGGCCTGGCCGGCATGCTCAGCGTAGAGGAGGACCTCGACGTCGTCGGGGAGGCATCGAACGGCGAGGAAGCCGTCGCCATGAGCCGTAAGCTCTCCCCTGACGTCGTCCTGATGGACCTGCGGATGCCGCGGATGGACGGCGCCGAGGCGACGGCGCGGATACTCGCGCAATGCCCCACGGTCCGGGTACTCGTGCTCACCACATACGACACCGACGCTGACATCATCCGCGCGGTCGAGGCCGGAGCCACCGGGTACCTGCTCAAGGACACACCGCGGGCGGAGCTCGCGGACGCGGTACGAGCGGCCGCGCGCGGCGAGACCGTGTTGGCACCCCCAGTTGCGGCCCGGCTCGTCGACCGGATGCGAGCGCCCGCGGACCCCGTGTTGACGCCTCGCGAGTCCGAAGTACTGGCGGCTGTGGCGCGGGGCTCGTCCAACGCACAGGTCGGGCGCGAGTTGCACATCGGCGAGGCGACCGTGAAGACGCATCTGCTCCGCATCTTCGCAAAGCTGGAGGTCGACGACCGGACGGCGGCAGTCACCAAGGCGTACAGTCTCAGGCTCCTCCCGCCCCCTGGGCCGGCCGCCTAGTACCGGCACAGGTGCCGTCGGCGCACGCCAGGGGTAGCCCAGCAGCGGCCGTACGCGCCGTTGTCCCCGGCTGTTGGCAGAATCAGCACCATGGCAGCCATATCCAGCGCGGGAATCCTGTTGTTCCGCCGCACGTCCGGGAAGACCGAGGTACTCCTCGGCCACATGGGCGGGCCGTTCTGGGCCCGCCGTGACGCCGGGGCGTGGTCGGTCGTCAAGGGTGAGTATCAGGCCGATGAAGAGCCGCTGGCGGCCGCGCGGCGCGAGTTCACCGAAGAGCTCGGCCTGCCTGCCCCCGACGTCGACATGATCGACCTGGGCGACGTCCAGCAGTCCGGCGGCAAGACCGTGACCGTCTGGGCCGCGGAAGGCGACCTCGACCCGGCTCTGATCGTCCCTGGGACGTTCCAGATGGAATGGCCACGCGGGTCCGGCCAGTTCCGCGAGTTCCCCGAGATCGACCGCGCGGAATGGTTCCCGGTCGACACAGCTCGGGACAAGATCATTACTGCGCAGCGCGCCTTTCTCGACCGTCTGACGGAGATGCTGGAACAGTGAGGGGTCTCCAGGTCCGCTTCCAGCCGTTGAGCGTCTAAGCTTGAAGTACAGCTCGCCGGGCTCTGGGGGAGATATGAACAACCAAGCGTGGCACTCCATGCGGGCGTCCGATGCTGATCGCGAACGAGCCATCAACGTGATCAAGTCTGCGATGACCGAAGGCCGCATCACCTGGGACGAGCACGGCGCCAGGGTGCAGCGCGTCATGAACGCCCGGACGTACGGCGAGCTCGAGCACACCATCCACGACCTCCCCCAAGGGGTCGCGCCGTCGGCTCCACAGCCGATGATGCCGGGCCCTGGGATGCAGCCGCTGGCGCCGATGCCGATGCAACCCGCACCGGGCTGGCAGCCCGCCTACATCCCGCCCGCCCGCAAGACCAACGATCTGGCGATCGCGTCCGTAGCCTGCGGCGGCTTCGGGTTCGTCACCGGGATCAGCGCCATCCCTGCGATCATCACCGGCCACATGGCACTGTCCAAGATCGACCAGACCGGCGAGGAAGGCCGTGGGCTCGCGGTCGCCGGACTCATCATGGGCTATACCGTCACCGCGGGCATGCTGATGATGATGTTCCTGATGTTCGGCGTACTCTTCAGCCTGTAAGAGAGGCCGCACGAACCCCCGAGCCCGCGCGACCTCTCTGACCTCATCGCGCGGTCTCGGGATGCATCTGAGCCCGGGCAGACGCGTAAGCATCGCGGATCGCATCGGCAGAGCCCTGCGGCTCGATGACCGCTTCCACCCCGACGCTCCACGCCGGCGGCTCAGCGCCACCGG
>NZ_ML142855.1:138000-140950 GCF_004138495.1 Phytoactinopolyspora endophytica | reverse complement strand
CGCCCATGCCGCCTGCCGAGCCGCACCCAGCGCGACGTACTCGCCCGGCGTCGGCACCGACACCGGTACACCGAAGACGTCCGGCGCGACAGTCCGCACCGCCTTCGACTGAGCGGCTCCTCCGATCAGCAACACCCGTTCCACCGGGACGTCGTGCTCGCGCAGCGCGTCCACACCGTCCGCCAGACCGCAGAGCATCCCCTCGACGGCCGCTCGGGCCAGATTGTGCGGCGTCATGGAGTCGCGGGTGAGCCCGGCCAGGGTGCCGGTGGCGTCCGGCAGCACCGGGGTCCGCTCACCGTCCAAGTATGGAAGCAGCACCAGACCTCCCGCACCGGGGGCAGCCTCCATCGCCAGCCGGTTCAGCTCGGACAGGTCAGCTCCGAGCATCGCCGCCGCGGCCGATAGGACGCGGGCGGCGTTCAAGGTAGCGACCAGCGGAAGATGACGGCCAGTGGCGTCGGCGAACCCGGCGACGGTCCCAGACGCGTCCGCCACCGGCTTGTCCGATGTGGCGAAGACCGTACCGCTGGTACCGAGGGAGACCACGACGTCGCCAGGGGACATGCCCAGGCCGAGAGCGGCGCCCATATTGTCGCCGGTCCCTGGGGCCACCGCGGCACCAGACGGAGTCCTGCCGACCACCTCGGACGGCCCCGCCACCCGGGGCACACCGATCTCCCGGCCGAAGGCCATCCGTAGCAGGTCCGGGCGGTACTCCCCGGTGGCGGCGGACCAGTAGCCGGTTCCGGAGGCATCGCCGCGATCCGTCGTCGCCTGTTCCGGCTTTCCGGCCAGGCACCAGGTGATCCAGTCATGGGGCAGCATGACCTGCTCGACCCGCTCGGCGGAAGACGGCTCCTCCTGCACCAGCCACCGCAGCTTGGTGATGGTGAAGCTGTTCACCGGCACCAGCCCGACGGCGTCGGCCCAAGCCTGGGGGCCGCCGAGCTCGGCGGTCAGGTCGCGGGCCGCCCCGGCCGACCGGGTGTCGTTCCACAGCAGCGCAGGGCGGACCACCTCGCCGTCGGCGTCGAGCGCGACCATGCCGTGCTGCTGACCACCGACGGCCACGGCGTCGGCTCGGTCCAGCAGCCCGTCGCCCGCTTCGGCCAGCGCGTCCCACCATGCCTGCGGATGCACCTCAGTGCCGTCCGGATGGTCGGCGCGTCCGGTGTCGACGATCTCACCGGTGTCCGCGTCGACCAGGACCACCTTGCACGACTGGGTCGACGAATCGATCCCTGCCACCAACGCCATATCCCTTACCTCCTTCGTCCCTCAGCCGGATGCCCATTAAATGATCATGTGAAGCAGGTTTTCTCGTGCGATAACAGGTCTGCAGAAACGGTGATGCTGGAACAAACCTACTTCACATGATCATTTCGGAGCCGCTGGATCAGCGGGCGCCGACGACGTGCTCCAGCGCCAGCTGGTTGAGCCGGACCACACTGTAACCCTGGGCACCGGCGGCGTCGGCATCGTAGTCCTCGAAGGCGGAACGGTCGGCCAGCAGATCGTTGTAGCTCTCGCCCGCCGCGAGGGTCGGTTCGGACAACTCCAGCACCCGGGCGGCCGCCAGCGCATCCTTGACCTCCGGATCGGCGCGGAATGCCGCGGCCCGCTCCTTCAGCAGCAGGTACGTCCGCATGTTCGCCGCGGCCGAGGCCCACACCCCGTCGATGTTCTCGGTACGCAGTGGCTTGTAGTCGAAATGCCGCGGACCGTCGTAGGCGGGACCGCCGCCGAACGGGCCGTGCTCCAGCAGGTCGACGAGGAAGAACGCGTTGAGCAGGTCACCGTGCCCGAAGACGAGGTCCTGGTCGTACTTGATGCTCCGCTGCCCGTTGAGGTCGATGTGGAACAGCTTCTTCTGCCACATCGCCTGCGCGATGCCGTGGACGAAGTTCAGGCCCGCCATCTGCTCGTGACCGACCTCGGGGTTGAGGCCGACCATGTCGGCGTGCTCCAGGGTGGAGATGAACGCGAGGGCGTGTCCGACGGTCGGCAGCAGGATGTCGCCGCGCGGCTCATTCGGCTTCGGCTCCAACGCGAACCGCAGACCGTAACCCTGGTCGACGACGTACTGAGCGAGCGTATCGACACCCTCGCGGTACCGTTCCAGCGCTGCCACGACATCCTTCGCCGCGTCCGACTCGGAACCCTCGCGGCCACCCCACATGACATAGGTGGACGCGCCGAGCTCGGCGGCGAGATCGATGTTGCGCATCACCTTCCGCAGCGCGAACCGGCGCACGGAACGGTCGTTGCTGGTGAAACCGCCGTCCTTGAAGACCGGGTGGCTGAACAGGTTGGTGGTGACCATCGGCACCACCAACCCGGTCTCCTGCAGCGCGGCCTTGAACCGGTCGATGTGCTGCTGCCGGTCGGAGTCCGACGAACCGAACGGGAACAGGTCGTCGTCGTGGAAAGTGACGCCGTAGGCGCCGAGCTCGGACAGCCGGCGGACGGATTCTACCGGGTCGAGCGGCGGCCGGGTGGCCGGCCCGAACGGATCCTGTGCCGGCCAGCCGACGGTCCACAGACCGAAGGTGAAGTGATCCTCGCGGGTGGGCTGAGCAGCCATGTTTCTATCCTTTCGTGCGTGTTGCGGGGTTGGGTTCGTCGTGCGCCGGCAGGTCACTGTCGCGCACGGACAGAAAACTCGTGAGCACACCGTCCGGATCGGCCAGCAGTGCTTCGAGCGCCAGTTCGCCGGCACCGATCAACGGCGCCTCGGGTCCCAGCGCGGCCGGGACCAGGTCCAGGGTGGACGGCGTCAGAGCGCGGGCCTTCAGCACATCGGTCACCGCGGGCTCGAATACGTCGAACGCACGGCCGTACATGCCACCGAGCACGACGCGGTCGGGATTGAACGTGTTCACCAGACCGACCAGACCGATGCCCAGCCACCGCCCGACCTCGTCGGCCGCGCGCATGGCTCTGACAT
>NZ_ML142855.1:134078-137943 GCF_004138495.1 Phytoactinopolyspora endophytica | reverse complement strand
CGCCTTCGCGGCGGCGACCACGTCGGCGACGGGGTCTGCCGCGGTCACGGGTTCCGGCACGCCGGCCAGCCGGAGGAACGCGCGTTTCCCGGCCTCGGTCTCCCAGCATCCGCGTCCCCCGCACCCGCACGCGCGCCCGTCGGGGTTCACCGGCAGGTGCCCGATCTCCCCGGCGTATCCACTCGACCCGGTCAGACGTCGCCCGCCCACGACGACGCCGCCGCCGATACCCACCTCACCCGAGAGATAGACGACGTCGTCGAAGCCCTGTGCTGCGCCCCGTGCGTGCTCGGCGAGCACGCCGAGATCCGCCTCGTTCGCGACTACGACCGGCACGTCGGAGCCGATCACCGGGTGTTGGGTGCCTCCCCCGAGCTCTCGGGCGACGATCTGCCCCAGGGGCACGTCCGTCCAGCCGAGGTTGGGCGCGATGTGCACGAACCCGTCGTCGCGCCGGACGATACCCACGATCGCCACTCCGACGCCGATGATCAGCTGTGATGGCCGCACGAGTTCAACGGCCAGCTCCCGGACGACGCGTACCAGATCCTCGGGACCGCCGGGTTCCGGGCTCCGATCTCCGATGTCTGTGGCCTCGGCCGGCTCGTGCTGCCCAGCCGGCGTTGCGGCGCGCCATATCCGATCGACGCGTCGCTGTTCGTGGATAAGGCCGCCCGGTCCGACGGTGGCCACCGTGACCGAGTCGACGGCGATCTCAACGGCCAGCGTGACCAGCCGATCGGTGCGCACACCCACGATCGGCGACGGCCGGCCACGGGTTCCCCGCAGATCCGCTTCCCCCTCGACCACCAGGCCGAGAGCGGCGAGTCGGTCCACCAGCGCCTTGATGGTGCTGCGGTTCAGATCGGTCCTGGCAGCCAGCTCGGAGCGGGAGAGCGGCCCACCCAGATGCAGCTGGCGCAGCACGACGCTGAGGTTGTGCCGCCGCACTGCTTCGTGCGTGGAGCCCTGTTCGATCCGCACCGGCCACACCGTTTTCGATATGCTCACAACAAATTATGTCGAACCTAGTCCGCGGAGTCGCTCGGCGTCAAGATGGGGCGCGCCGTCGAACGCCGGCCGGGACGCGACTTAGACCGCTGGAACCTGGCCATTGATCCGGCGGCCCCGGACGATCTCCGGCGTGATCCGGATGTAGTGCGGCTTGGCCCCCAACGCCCACGGGGTCAGCCGCAGCCCGGCGATGCGCTCGTGCTCTTCCCGGCCGACGGCCTCCGCACGGCCGATAAGGACCACCGACCAGCCGGTCAACGCCTCCGCGTCATAGCTGTCCGCCTCGAACGCGACCACCGCCGACCGTGCCGCGGCCGCGAGTTTGGAGCCAGGGCCGATGCGGATCACGACGTTGCCGGAGTCCAAGAGGAAGTTCACCGGCTGAATCGCGGGCAACGCACCCTCGGTGAACACGATCCGACCGATCGGCACACTCTCCAGCAGCTCGAAGCACTGCTCCCGGCTGAGCACCTCCAGCCCGGCCGAGTCGACGTCCACACGCGGTTCCGCACCCATGGATCCAGCATCCACCCGGAACGGTGCTCTGCAGCAGAGCCGAAAGTCACCCCCTGAGCGGCCCATGTCCCACGTTCCCCCTCCGAACACGACGCGGACGACCAGGTCGATGGCGTGCAGCGCACACGATGACGACGACGCAGAGGCGACGACGCACAGGCCGGGTAGGTCGGCCCTCAACCAAGGACCTTCGGCCTGTCCGCAGCAGGCCAAGCGGAGGTACGGTCGACACTGTGACCGACAACAAGACTGACCAGGGACGTTCGATTCCCGACCGCGTCGTCAAGGTGTTCCTCCTCGATGACCACGAGGTGGTGCGCCGGGGAGTCGCGGCCGTCTTGGAGAGCGAGCCGGATATTCAGGTGATCGGTGAGGCAGGTACCGCGGATCAGGCCATCGCCCGGATCCCCGCGCTGCGCCCGGACGTCGCCATTCTCGACGTACGGCTACCTGACGGCGACGGTGTCACGGTCTGCCGCGAGGTGCGCTCCCGGGTACCGGAGCTGCACTGCTTGATGCTCACCTCGTTCGCCGACGACGATGCGCTGTTCGATGCGGTGATGGCGGGAGCGTCCGGATACGTGCTCAAACAGATCCACGGCACCGACCTCGTGGGCGCGGTACGTGCGCTGGCGGAGGGAAAGTCTCTGCTCGATCCGGAAAGCACCGCTCGCATGCTGGATCGTCTGCGCCACAAGGCCGACCGTCCCGACCCGCTCGCCGTCCTCTCCGAACAGGAACGGAAGATCCTCGACCTGATCGGCGAAGGGTTGACCAACCGTCAGATCGGGGAGCGGATGTTCCTGGCGGAGAAGACCGTGAAGAACTACGTGTCCAACTTGCTCGCCAAGCTCGACATGAGCCGCCGCACCCAGGCTGCCGCGCTCGCCGCCCAGCTGAAGGCCGAGTCGAAGAGCGAACGCCGCTACTAGGGGCCTGTTGAGGTGACGGGAACCTGCCACTGCAGCACGGTCCCACCGTTCGTATCCGAGACGACGTCGAAGGAGCCATCACGACGCTCGGCTCGCTCGGCGAGGTTGGCCAGGCCGCTACGCCGGACCCGTTCCGGAATACCAACGCCGTTGTCGCTGACGCGCAGCCGCAGTGTGCCGTCGGACACCGCCAGGTCGACATTGGCTCGGGACGCCTGAGCATGGCGAGCGATGTTGGACAACGACTCCTGGAGAACGGCAGTCAGGTCCTCACCTACATCATCCGTCACCGTGGTGTCGAGCAGGCCCTCCATCTGCAGCGCGGGCGCGAAGCCGAGTTGTTCGGTGGCGGACTCCACGATCGCCACCACCCTGCTCCGCAGCGTCGACGCCGAGGCGTCCCGCGTCGGCTGCAGCGCGAAGATCGTCGAGCGGATCTGCCGGATGGTTGTGTCGAGGTCGTCCACGGTGCGCTGCACGCGCTCGGCCACCTCCGGCCTGTCGATCAACCTGACCGCGGCGGTCAGGGTCATGGCACTGGCGAACAACCGCTGGACCACGACGTCGTGCAAGTCTCGTGCGATCCGCTCGCGGTCGTCTACCAAGCCGTGCCGCTCTGCCTCTTTGCGCGCGTCCGCGAGCTCCAGGACAACGGCCGCCTGGTCGGCGAATGCGCTCAGCATCTGCAGCGTGGCCGGATAGAAGGGCGCACCGCCGCGACGCTTGGCCAGGATGAGGACGCCGCGGGCGTGCTGCCGCGTACCCAAGGGGACGATCAGGCCAGGGCCGGCGGGAAGACGGTCGACAAGCGGCGACGGCTGGGAACCCTTGCGCAGCTCGTTCACCGCACGTGGCTCGCCAGCGTCCAGAACCGCGCCGGCCAGCGTCCCCGTTGCCGAGAACTCGATGTCGGCGAGTCGCTCGGCTTGCTCGCCGTCGACCGCTAGCACCGTCATCAGGTCCATCGCCCCGCCCGGCACGGCGACGACCGCCACGTCGGCGCCGCCCATCTCTCTGGCTCTGCTCGCTACCAGCTGGAACGCCTCGTCCAGCTCGGTACCTGAGAGCAATGCCTGGGTGACCTCCGCGGATGCGTTCAGCCAAGTCTCGCGACGGCGCGTCTCATCGTAGAGCCGCGCGTTGTCGATGGCGATCCCCGCCGCCGTGGCCAGCGCGGAGACGATGATCTCGTCCTGCTCGTCGAAGTCACGTCCACCGTGCTTCTCCGTGAGATACAGGTTGCCGAAGACCTCGTCGCGGACACGAATCGGAACGCCGAGAAAGCCCTGCATCGGCGGGTGGCCGGGAGGAAAGCCGTAGGACTCCGGGTGCTCGGATATCTCGGTGAGGCGTAGCGCCTGCGGCTCTTTGATCAGCATGCCCAGCAGGCCGCGGCCGTGCGG
>NZ_ML142855.1:133334-134036 GCF_004138495.1 Phytoactinopolyspora endophytica | reverse complement strand
GATCCCGGCGATCTCCTCTTCGGAGACGCCCACCGGAATGAATTGGGCCAGCTGGCCGTCGTCACCGATAACGCCGAGGGCACCGTAACGGCAGTCCACGAGGTTCGTCGCCGAGTCCACGATCCGCCGAAGGACGGTTTCGAGTTCCAGGTCCCTGCCGATGGCCACCACAGCTTCGAGCAGCGAGTGCACACCATCCCGCGCGGCCACTACCGCCTGCAGCCGTGTCTGTACCTCCGTCAGGAGTTCATCCAACGGCAGCTTCGGCAACAGCTGACCGGCATCAGAGTCCATGTGCGAGCCTTACCCTCCTCCGCTCCGCGCATAGTCTTTCACCTCTGACCTGCAGTGTCGAGAGGCACCCCTCGCGTCGTGGGCCAGTGGGAACTCGATGTGAAAGCCGTGCGTACACCGCACGCCGTCACTCGCCGTCGAAGTCGCCCGCGGGGCGTCAGCGCCTGGCCGACAAAGCGATGAAAGAAATACGGATACGAGTGAACTGCCGGCCGATTCGCGACGTCCAACACAATACGAGGTCCACCCCAGCGAGCAAGCGAAATGCGTACGCGCGGCCACGGTGGGTAAGTATCTCGACAGGACGAACGAGGAAGAAGGACGACATGTCGAACAGCATCGGTCACGAGACAATGTGCACGAGCTATGGGCGGACAGTCGAGGTCGGCAGGCTCCGCCTGCCCGGCG
>NZ_ML142855.1:130427-133268 GCF_004138495.1 Phytoactinopolyspora endophytica | reverse complement strand
ACGCCCGTCGACCGGATCATCCTCGACGTTCCGAGAGAGAACCCTGAGTACGACAATCTCTGGCTCAGCCTCAGCCCTCAGGAAGCGCGGGAACTTGCCGCACGCCTCATGCGGCATGCGTCCGAAGCGGAGACGACAGGCTGACCGCCTCTGCTGTCGCCCGTTGGGCCGTCCGGACGTCAAGCGACTCACATGTGCTGGCACCCGCGTTCGTCGGTCCTGTACCGCCGCTTCGATGGGCATTACAGCTTGTTGGCGCTGGCATCGCGTACCTGATTGGCACACCTGGCGACATGCTCGAATCGATCCGCCCGGGTCGCTCGGCGTACGAGCTCAGTCATACCCTTCGTGGGTCCGACCCCCAGTTCGTCGCGGAGCATGACCCGGAAACGTTCGTACTCCCGCAGGGCATCGGCGAGGTTGCCCTCGACGAGGTGGACGTTGATGACGGATCTGCGGGCGCTCTCCCGCAACGGGTCGATCTCGACCGCGCGAAGCGCGACCTCCAGCGCATGCGCGTACGCGCCGCGTTCGACCAACGCGCGCGACCATGCTTCGAGGACGTGCAGGCGGACGTGCTGAAGTCGTTCGCGCTCGAGCACGACCCAACCGTCAGACCACCCGGGAAGCAGGTCGCCGCCAACGACCGACGGGTCGTGCAGGGCCGTCGTCAACACCGTGGCCTCGCCGGAGAACACGAGGTCGGCGTGTCGTTGGAACTCATCGATGTCCACCCACACGACGTCGGCGAGCCAGATATCACCGTTGCTGGTCTCGATGACGCCGGGTGCCTTCCGGTTCAACGCGGACAGCGCCGCCCGTAGGCTGGCCTGAGCATGCGACTCGTCCACGTCTGGCCACAACGCACCGGCAAGCAAGCCGCGGCACTGAGGTCCACGCAACGTGAGAAATGCGACCAATCGCTGGCTGCGCCACGGCACCGTGATCAGCCGGCGCCCATCCAACAGCCGCCAGCAGTCGAACAACATCAACTTCAAACCTACACGTCTGTCCATGTTGGCCCCCCAACAGACACTTCGAGACTATAGGACGGCCGGAGCTCACGCGAGAGGGTTGTGCCATCGGGCTCGGACCACTACCCCGCGAGCGACTCGGCTCGTTCCCAGACCCCCGGGTCCTGTCCGCCCAGTCTCCAGAAGAAGACGCCACCTACGGCGTATTCAGCGACCAGGTCCAGCTTCGATTCCGCGCTAGCGGCGTCCTCGTACCACACCTCGTGCCGCCCGCCGGACTCATCGACGTAGGTGAACCACGGCGAGCCGTCCGCTGCCCGTTCGACCGTCGCACCGTACCGGGCAGCCCTGTCCTGGACTTGCTCGAAGTCAACGGTCTCCCCGGCACCGCCCGACCAGTCGTATCCGAGCAGCACGATCCCGAGCACCACCTTGTCAGCGGGGATCTGCGTCACGGCCCACGAGACGACCCGCTCGACCCACGTCGCCGGAGCGACAGGCCCCGGGGGAGACGTGTCCCACGAGTAGTCGTAGGTCATGAGCCGCACCTGATCCGCCGCCGCGCCGATCGCCCGATAATCCTGCGCCTCGTTGCGTTCGTCGTACCCCTGCTCGTCCGTCTTCGGATGCACCGCGACCGCGAGGACCTTCCCCTCCGCGTGCAGCGCGTCCGCCAACTGTTGGACGAACCGTGTGAACGCGTCCCGGTCGGTGGCGTACAGATCTTCGTAGTCGATGTCGATGCCGTCGTAGGAGTTGGTGACCGCGAGGTCGACCAGCGCGGCGATATGAGCGCGCGTCGCCCCAGCATCGTGCAGCATGTCGCGGACGATGTCCGGACGCCATTCGCCCCGGTGCAGGCTGGTCACTGTCGGGATCACCTGCACCCCGTTCTCCTGCAGGAATCGCACCGTCTCCGGGTCCACGTCAGTGTGCTCGGGATCGGCTTGGACCACGTTGCCGGAGCCGTCGAGGGAGTACCAGACCGGGCTGATCTGATCGAACAGGTCGAGATGCCGGAGGACCACGTCGAACGCACGCTCCTGGTCCCAATACGGGACGTACCCGATCCGCGACGCGGACGCTGGCGTCTCTCGCGGATGCGCTCCGCCATCCAGGTCTCGCGTTGCCATCGTCGCCACCAGCAGTGTGCCGATCAGCACGACGGCTCCGAACGCCGCCGCGACCACGGCACGACCGCGGAGACGGCGGCGAGGTCGCCGGTGACATCCGGCACCGCTGATCACGATACTCGCCGTGCCGGACTGGTCCACTGCCCGTTCGAGGTGGTGCGCCATGCCCGCGGTATCGCTCGCAGCGCCGCGACCGCATCCACGAACCGGAGAACGAGGAACACGACTCCGTACAGCAGCAAGCTTGGCCGACGCAGCGCCAGCGCGGCCGCCATGGTGAGGGCGTAGTCGAGGATCAGCAAGAGCCCGATCAGGCCGGCCAGCGTCTCTTGGACCACCAGTAAGCCGGATGGAACGGTGAGCCAGCCCAGACCGCTGAATCCGTGGGTCACGACGGTGATGACCAGCACGCACAGGTACAGCCCCAGCACGACGACGACGCCGATCGCCGCAAGCAGGACTTCGATGAGAAACAGCACCAACGCAGCGGAGAATCCGCTGAGCCACAGACCGTGCCGGCGCAGGGTCTGCCAGAACCCTAGATGCCACCGGCAGACCTGGCTGTAGTAGTCGCCCAGCGTCACCGGATCCTGCGTGGTCGCGAATACACACGGCCGGAACGCGATCTTGCCGAAGTGTTTGCGGTGTATCTCGAACGTCATGTTGAAGTCCTCGATCACCAGGCCCGGCGGATTGAGGTCCATGTCCGGCAGCATCCGCGTCCGGTACATGCT
>NZ_ML142855.1:125607-130413 GCF_004138495.1 Phytoactinopolyspora endophytica | reverse complement strand
GCCGGGCACGATCGAGGTCACGTTGGTCCATCGCCAGGTCTGTCCGTACTTGAGCCACTGCATGACCGCGTAGAGCCGGGCCCGGTACGACAGCAGGACGCGCCCGACCAGCCGAAGCCCCTGCGGATGCCAGCCGGACTTCGCATAGCCCGCCAGCGCCACCACCTCGGGCTCATCCAGCAATGGAAGCCCGCGCTCGAGGTAATGCTCGTCCAGCGCGGTGTCGGCGTCGAGGATAAGGAGTACCTCGAACCTCGACGGGATGTCGAAGAACTCGAGTGCCGCTTCGATGCCCCCTGCCTTCCCGCGGCCCGGTTCGAGCTCCAGGACGTGCGCTCCGGTGGCGCGGGCGATCTTCGCCGTGGTGTCGGTGCAGCCGTCGGCCACGACGTGGATCTGCGTAATAGCGACCAGGCGCAGCGCCGATCGGATCGTGTTCGCGATGACGGGCGCCTCGTTGTGGGCGGGAATCAGCACTGCCACGTCCTTGGGCACCAGCCCGTTCCGAGCGCCGTGATCCCGCGCGACGTACGCTCGCCACCGGTCGGAGACGAGCCGGACCCCGCCGACGGCCGTCCACAACGCCAGATTGACGCCGAGCAGGAAGATCAGCGGCAGCACGCGCATCGCCCTGTGACCTATCTATACGAGACATCCTCGAGGATGGGGTCCACCCGAACCAAGCTCCGGCGTTGCGCCAGGATCTCGCTCGTCTGTCTCCCGCAGGTGAAGAGCATGTCGATCGCCGCGATCCCGGGGACGAAGCCGTCTCCGATCTGTTCGTAGACCGGGTGGTCGAAAGACTGGGCGTCGACGGTGATCCCGGCGCTGGCGAGCTTCCACCACTCCACCCGCTGATCGGTGTCGTACGTGCTGGTGAGGTGCACGTTGCCGCCGACAGCCCGGACGAGTCGGACCAGCCGATCGGCCCGGTCCCCGGCGTGCGGCAACGTGCTCGCCCGCACGACGCGCACAGACGCCTCCAGATAGCCGCACAGCGCCTCGATGAGCTCGACGTTGAGATCCACGAGCCGGTCCTGATCGCGTGCATAAACCCGCTCGATCACGCCGAAGACCTCGTCGAAGTACGGCGTCGCCCCGTACGCCAGGCGTAGCGTCCGCAGGTGCCGCCGACGGAACGGCTGCGCGTTCTCGATCCGGACATCCGAGATGGTCTGCTGGACGCCCTTGACGTGCACCACCGGCACCGAGAGCCAGGCGAGGCCGTGGTGTGTCTTCACCCTCTGCCGGGCGTGGTACTCCGACTTGGTGTACTGGACGGTGTCGTAGGCGACGTACACGTCGCTTGCCAAGATCTTGTCCAGCAACTTCAGCCACGGCATGAAGTTCGGCTGGTGAATCGATACGGTGAGCTCTCCCATGGTCGGCACTCCTAGAACACGCCGCGGAGCAGGCCGAAGCCCTCCGCGGCATAGGCACTGATCTCCCGCCCGCGGACCTGTGTGGCGAGCTCGAGGCTCTCCGGACTCCCGTGATAGATCGGCGGCCGCACCTGCGAGAGGTGAGACCGCATGGCCCGGATCTTGACGTCGAGGAAATCGGAGATGTCGATGTAACACGTCGGTTGGAACCGGGCCTGGCCGATCGGCCAGAACAGCGACGTATTGTCATACGCGAGCACCCACGGCACCACCGGCCGCACCGCCGGAACCCCAGGACGGGTGGCCGTGACGCAGGCACGATACAGAGCCTCGTGGTCCTGGTTGTAACTGACCGCCGGGATCATGATCATGGTCGGCCGCACCCGCTCGATGGCCAGCCTGCCGTCCGTCTCCAGCAGCCGGACCAGCTCCTTGCGGGGCACCGTGTCGAGTGCGAGATGCTTGCCCACGTCGTCGAAGAGCAGATCCCAGGCGTCCACCTTCAACAACCGCATGACGGCGTCGAACTCGCTCAGCCTGGTCTCGTGGTCCACCGCCTTGGTGCGCCCACCGTCGTCATCGGCGCTGAAATGAACCACGTCGCCGGAAGTCGCGAGCACGACGTAGACCTCGCCACCCAGGGCCTTGATGCGAGCGATGCTGCCGGCGCACCCGTAGGTCTCGTCGTCCGCATGCGGCGTGACCACCAACAACCGCTGTTGAGAAAGAAAGTCGTCACCGAACACGGCCGCCTCCTGACCGGGCCGCCCGCGGGCGAGCGGGGCGCGCGGCCCCGCCCCCCGACCGAGCCCACGCACTAAGCCTGAACTCGTCGACGATGCTGAGGATGATGTCGTCCAGGCACAGCGCCGGGTCGAAGCCGATGAGCTCGCGTGCCCGAGAGATGTCCGGAACCCGGCGCATGGTGTCCTCGAAACCGTCACCGTATGCCTGCGCGTACGCGACGTACCGGATCGTGCTCGCCGAGCCGGTCAGCCGGATCACCCGCTCGGCCAGCTCCCGGATCGATACCTCTTCCGGCCGGCCGATGTTGAACACACCGCCGTACGCGTCCGGTTGTTCGGCCAACGCGATCAGACCATCCGCGGCGTCGTACACGTGGCAGAAGCTACGTGTCTGGCTGCCGTCGCCGTAGACGGTCAGCGGGCGGCCTCGCATGGCGAGATCGACGAACCGCGGCATGACCATGCCGTAGCGCCCTGTCTGCCGAGGGCCGGTGACGTTGAACAGTCTGGCGATCACGATCGGTGCGCCGTGTTCGCTGAACAGCAGGAACGCCAGGGTCTCGTCGAGCGCCTTGGCCTCCGCATAGGACCAGCGTTTGACCAGCGGCGACCCCAGGATCCGATCCTGGTCCTCACACAGAATCGGAGCCGTGCTCTTCCCATAGACCTCGCTGGTGGACGCCAGCACCGTACGCGTGCCGTGTCGTGCCGCACTCTGCAGGACGTTCTCCGTGCCGTGCACGTTCGTCCGCAGGCCGTCGAGCGACCGGTTCAGGATCAGGTGAACCCCGACGGCCGCCGCCAGATGGAACGCGACGTCCGACGCCTCGACCAGGTCGTCGACCAGCGCGGCGTCGAGAATGGATCCTTTGACGAGCTCGAAGCCCAGGTGGTCGTTCAGATGAGCCAGGTTGTCGGCGTCACCGGTCGACATATCGTCCAGCGCCACGACCTGATGTCCCTGCATAAGCACACGTTCGGCAAGGTGGCTACCGATGAAACCCGCGCCGCCCGTCACCAATGCCCTCATCGTTGCTCCCTCGCAACAACTGATCCGCGCCCCGTGTCCCACCATTGGAGCGATCAAGGACCAGTTAGCCAGCCCACCCGTGACACGTGTGTGACTGCGGCGTGATCGTCCACATCAGCGACCGGCGCCGACCGGACTCGTGGCCAGCCGTCATACCCGAACCGTCAACGACGTGGGCGTGCGCTGGGGTTTCAGGGTCAAAGGTGAACGCGCCGGTCTGGTTGACCGTCGCCCCGACCACTTCGTCACCGGGGGCCCGGCTTCGGCCCGTGTTCAACGTCGCATTCGGTGGCTGATCAGCGTCTGCATCACCAGCGAGACGATGATGACCAAACCGAAGAAGAGCTGTGTGTAGAAGCCGTCGATGCCCGCGCTGATCACGCCGGCCTGGATCGAACCGACCATCAGCGCCCCGAGGAACGTGCCGAAGACGGTCCCGATGCCGCCGAACACCGATGTGCCGCCCAGGAACACCGCGGCGATCGGCAGCAGCAGTGAGCCGTCACCCAGCGTGGGCCACAGGTACGACGACTGCATACTCGCCACCAGGCCGCTGAACGCGGCGACGACGCCGAGCGTACAGAACGCCGTCATCTTCACCCGGACGACGCGGACGCCCATCAGACGGGCGCTGTCCGCGTTGTCCCCCACGACGAAGAGGTGCGCACCGAACCGGGTACGGTTCAGCACCACCCACAACACCACGGCGATCACCACCATCCAGACGAACTCGTTCGGGATCCCGGCCGTCTGCCCGTTCAGGATGTCCCGCAGGCCGCTGAAGTCGTCGTCGGTCAACGGGACGCCGGTGCCATCCAGCAGAGCCAGCTCGATGCCGCGGAAGAAGAACATCGTCCCGAGGGTGATGACCAGCGACGGAATACCGAGGATCGCCACCAGGAACCCGTTGAACAGGCCGCAGACTCCGCCGACCAGTAGGCAGGCCACGATGGCCAGCGGCACACTGCCGGTGTACTCGTGGACGCGGACGAACCCGACCATGCCCAGGGCCATCACGGAGACGAACGACAGGTCCATCTCCCGGGTGATGACGACGAAGGTCAACGCCAGCGCCATCATGCCCCACAGCGGCGTGCTGATTCCGAAGGAGCTGTAGATGCGCGAGTTGAGGAACACGTCAGGGGCAGCCACCACGAAGATCGTCCACATGACGATGGCGATGCCAATCGTGCCTGTGGTCAGCGCGTGCCGCCGGAGGAACAGCCGAGTGCTGATCCGCGGCACCGGCTCTGCTTCGGTCTGCTCCTGCGGCGGGATACCTGTCTTCGCCATCTCAGTCCTCCAGGCTTCCGGTTCGGGCTACCGCACGCAGCCGATCCGTCAGCTGGTCGAGCGTGACGTCGGCGGGCACGAACTCTCCCGCGACCCGCCCACGATCCAGCACGACCAGCCGATCCACCACCGGGTACACGTGGTACACGTTGTGGTCGATGAAGACCGCGGACCCCCCGCCGTCCTTGATGGAGCGGACGAAGTCGAGCGTCTTCTGCGTCTCCGACAGCGACAGCCCCATGGTCGGCTCGTCCAACAGAACCAGTCGCGCTTCGAAGTGCAATGCGCGCGTGATGGCCACGCCCTGCTTCTCGCCTCCCGACATGGTCTGCACCACGTTGTCCGGATGGACCGC
>NZ_ML142855.1:124101-125575 GCF_004138495.1 Phytoactinopolyspora endophytica | reverse complement strand
GAGGTGAAGCCCATGTGCCCTTTCATCAGCGCTGACGCCTCACGGCGCATCCGCCGGATGTCGAGGAGGCCGAACCTGTTGACCGGCTCCCGGCCCATGAACATGTTCCGCCAGACCGGCTGCAGGTCGGCCAGAGCGCGTTCCTGGTAGACCGTCTCGATTCCGAGTGAACGGGCCTTCGCGACCGACCAGTTCTGCACCCGATCGCCGTCGAACCACACCTCACCGCCCGGATCCGGGCGGTGATAGCCCATCATCATCTTGACCATCGTCGACTTGCCCGACCCGTTGTCACCGAGCAGCCCGACGATCTCCCCTGGCCGTACGTGGAAGTCAACCTCACTTAACGCATGGACCTCGCCGAACGTCTTCGACACTCGACGCAGCTCCATGACCGGTGGTGCGGTCGTGTCCATCAACACCTCCGTTGAACCGGAACGCGTTACTCGCCGGGCTGTGGCGACGGTTCCGTCGCCACAGCCCAGAACGCTCAGGCCTCTCTCGCCGCTATCGGATCTCCTGGTCGATCAGTTCCCGGATCGCATCGACGTTGTCCGTGTCGATGAAGGCGCCCGCCGTGTCGACGAACAGGCCGGAGAAGCCATATACCTGGGTCAGGCAGATCTGCAGGATCGGCAGGTAACCCTGTAAGAAGGGCTGCTGGTCGATGAGCACGTCGAGATAGCCGCTGTCCAGGGCCTCTGCCGAAGCCGGGTTGAGATCGAAGCCGGCGAAGTACACGTCGTCCGGCCCCAGGCCGGCCGCCTCCATGTACGTCTGCGCAGTGGCGGTCAGGTCGCCGTGGTCGGTCACCACGATCGAGACATCGGGATTGGCGGCCATCGTGCCGGTGAACGTGGGTGTCCCCGCCGGAGCGTCGGAGTTGGTGGCTTGGTCGATCTCCTGGTAGACGACTTCCAGCCCGGCCTCCTCGAACCCGTCGACGATGCCTTGGGTCCGCTGCCCGCGCCCTTCCTGAGAGAGCAGGCCCCACACGAACGCCTCATCCCCGGATTCGGCACCGGCCCGGTCGACCGCTTCTTCGGCCAGCCGCATCCCCGCGTCGTAGTTCGGGGCGCCGACGTAGCCGGTTCCGTCCGGCCCGTACTCTTCCTGAGACTCGGGTAGTTCGACGTTGACGACGGTGACTTGGATGTCGTCCTCGTACGCCTCGTCGATCAGCGGACCCATGGCCGCGTCACCCGGGTGGCCCATCACGGCCATGCCGTCCGGCTGCAGCGCCATCGCCTCGCGGAACTGCTGGACCATCTGCTCCTCGCTCCACTCGGAGAAGAAGTAGGTCACGTCCGGCCCGAGGTCCGCCTCGGCGGCCATGTATCCGTTGTGAACGTTGTTGGTGAACGGCGTTCCCTGTCCGCCACCGGGGAACGCCGCGATGCTCACGTCGGAGCACCACTGGTCGCCGTCGGCCGTCGCTCCATCGTCGGTCTCTTCGTCAGAGGCCGCGGCCTCC
>NZ_ML142855.1:119687-124030 GCF_004138495.1 Phytoactinopolyspora endophytica | reverse complement strand
TTGCCGGCGTCCCCATCGTCACCTTCCTCGCCGTTGTCGTCCGCCCCTGTGCACGCGGCCACCAGCGCGGCCGCTGCGAGCACGGCCACGCCGGTCCGCGCCGGACCGGCGGCCTGCCGCCACCGTCCGGCCCTCAGCTGCTGCTTCGTCATCGTCGGCTCCTTTCCGATGGCTGGGCCGGCGGTCACCGGCCCAACCTCCAGAGGGTTGTCTCATCAGGCTTCGGCGGCACGAGGCCACTGAGCGGCCCTAGCGCCCACGCTTGGCGGGCGAGAACTGGTAGATGGTCGTGGTGTCGTACGTCTCCCCCGGGCGGAGAACGGTGGACGGGAAGTCCGGCTGGTTCGGCGAGTCCGGGAAGTGCTGGGTCTCCAGGGCGAGGCCATCGCCCTGCCGGTAGGTCTTGCCTCCGGTCCCGACCAGCGTGCCGTCGAGGAAGTTGCCCGAGTAGAACTGGATGCCCGGCTCGGTGGTGTAGACCGACAACGTCCGCCCGCTGTGCCGGTCGCTCAACTCGGCGGCGAGCTCGAGCCCGCCGCCGTCCCGGTCGAGCACGAAGTTGTGGTCGTAGCCCTGGCCGAAGAGCAGCTGCTCGTGGTCGTCCCGGATCCGGGCGCCGATCTCGGTCGGCCTGCGGAAGTCGAACGGCGTTCCCTCGACCGACGCGATCTCGCCGGTCGGGATCAGTGTCTCGTCGACGGGCGTGTAGTGCCCGGCGTCCAGATGCAGCTTGTGCCCTTCGATGCTGCCGCTCCCCTCGCCCGAGAGGTTGAAGTAGGCGTGGTTGGTGAGGTTGACGACCGTGGGCGCGTCCGTCGTGGCTTCGTAGTCCATGACGATCTCGTTCTTATTCGTCAACGTGTACGTGACGGTCGTGTCCAGCGTTCCCGGATACCCTTCCTCGCTGTCCGGGCTGGTGTACGAAAGCTCGAGACCGACGCTCCCGCGGTCACGGAACGTGTCGGTCACCTCCCAGACGCGCTTGTCGAAGCCCACGTCGCCGCCGTGCAGGTGATTGGGCTCGTTGTTGGTCGCGAGCTGGTACTCGACGCCGTCCAGGGTGAACCGGCCGTCGGCGATCCGGTTACCGTAACGCCCGATGATGGCGCCGAAGTAGGGATCATTGAGCTCGACGTAGTCATCCAGGTTGTCGAACCCGAGGGTGACGTTATCCAGTCGGCCACGCCGGTCCGGCACCTCGATCGACTGCAGGATCCCGCCGTACGTCAGGACGGTGACCTCCATGCCAAGCGAGTTACGCAGGGTGTAGATGTCCACCTCGGTGCCGTCCGCAAGCGTGCCGAACTGCTCGCTTGCGATGCTCGGCTTGCCATGCCTGGCCTGCTCCGCCGAGTAGTCGACGCCCGACGACGGCGCGGCGATCAGGCCGGCTGCGGCCACCACCGCGGCAACGACACCGAGGCGTGCCAGGCTGCGGGCACGGGCCGGAAGCCACGCCCTTGCGGACCATGATTGCCGTCTCGTTGGTCGTCGCCCTCCGAAGAACCGTTCTCTTCCGGAGAGCCGCGGCTTTCCCCAGAACCGCGACAACTCAGGCTTCGCGCGATTGTTCGACATGTCCACCGCACTCCTCTCCATTGACGATGCGGCTGCCGGTCCATTCCCCTGGCACGAGACTCGACGACGTGTGACTTCAGGTGGCGCGGCCGGTGACCAACGCTGTAATCCACCCCCTGACCTGTGGCGCCCGGCCGGATGTGGCCCGACAGACACCTGTGAGCGTTAACATAGCGCGCATATCGGCACACGTTAAGGGGTTGGCGCCCACTTTCTCAGCAGTCCAGCTTTCCTTGCCTTTGCAAGCCCCACGTCGTGCCTGGCCGCTGGGACGCGAACCGTTACCAGAGAGCCGTCGACGACGCACTCAGGTATTGGCTGTCGGCTACGTCGGGCCGGTGATCCACGCGGTATGACTCCCAGAGTCGTCGCGGGCAAAGTTCAGCTGATTGACGACGTCCACGACGCCGTCGATTCGCCGGATCATCTCCTCCGCGATGTCCACGCTGCTCTTACGTTCCAGCTCGCCGCGTAGAGCCACGACACCGTCGCGGACGTCCACGTACACCGTTCCGGCTTCGGTCAGCAGCACACGCTGGGAGATCTCCCGCCAGACCTCGTCGCGGATCTCCGCATCGGAACGGAGAAAGACGGTCACCAGGTCGGACCGGCTGACGATCCCCACCAGACTGCCCTCGCCGTCCACGACCGGGAGCCGTTTGACCCGATGCACGTCCATCCGCCTGGCCGCCTCCTCCGCGGACGACGACCCACCCACCGTCACCGCGGGTGACGTCATCAGGTCCCCGGCTACGCTGCCGCACGCCTTCGTCTGCACGGCACGGGCCTGGGCCGACGTGAGCCAGCCGGCGCGAAGCCTGGTGTCCCGGTACTCGTGCTTGAGCAGCAGGTCCGACTCGGATACCACGCCGACGACCCTCCGGCGCTCATCCACCACCGGGACCGCGCTGATCTTATGTTCGTCGAGCAGCCGCGCCACGTCCTTGAAGGGAGTCGACGCCGTGACCGTAACCACATCCCTCGTCATGACGTCGCGCACCACCAGGTATCTCATGTCCTCACATTCACCCTCCCAATGAACGCCGGGGTAGGGCCGAATGACCCGTCACCGGCACTTCCACCACGAATTGGATATACCCAACTGGGCACAGCCGCCACGTCTGGTACGTCCCACCCGACGAGGACCGTCAGATGTCATACGGATGCGGGCCGGAGCGCCGGGGTCAGTGGATGTCGCGAGCCAAACCGTCGGTCAGCCGGTAACCGGTCACCAGATCCGGCACGATCCGCACGACCTGATCCATCGGTTGGCTGATCCACGGTTCGAGCTGCCGCTCGTATCGAGCGATGTCGCCGGCATCGGTGATAGGCGTGGCGACCCCGGTGATCACGACGCTCCAGCCGATATGAGACTCCGGGTCGATCTGGTCGGCTTCATACGCGACGACGACGCCAGGAGTGGTCGGCGCGACGACAGAGGTGATGGCCGCACCGATGTGGGTGCGGATGATCACGTCGCCATCGTCGACGAGATGGTTCACGGGACGGATCGCGGGCAACGCCTGTGAGGTGAACACAATGCGGCCCAGAGACACGCTCCCGAGGAGGCGGATCGCATCATCCCGCTCCATGGGAACCAGCTGGCGCTTATCTGTCATGAGGCACCTTACCTGCACGTGTCGGGTCGGACGCGGACTCGGGCCGTGTTCGTGGCAAGGGGAACTCCTCGTGAGTACCGTTACTCGAATCCTTTGTGTCCGGCCCACACAGCGGTAGGGCCGAAAGACTCTGCAGCATCACACGTCCGCCGAACGCGGAAGCCAGCGGAGCCGGTGATCCGGCGTGAACAAGCGGCGCACCAGGCCCAGAGCCATCACCACGCCGGTGGTCGTGACCGAGCCCAGAATCAGGAACATCACCACGGCCTGCACGAGCACAGCGTCCGTCGGGGACACTCCGGCCAGGATCAAGCCCGTCATCGCCCCTGGGAGGAAGACCAGCCCTGTGGCCTTAGTGGTCTCGATCTGGGGAGTCACGGCCGAACGCAGGGCGGCACGAAGGTACGGCGTCGCCGCCTGCTTCGACGCATGTCCCAGCGCCAGCCGGGCTTCGACCTCGTCTCGCTTGTCCCGCAGCTCTTCGACGAGACGACGAGCGACGAGCACGGTAGCGGTCATTGAGTTCCCCACCATCATTCCCGCGATGGGAACGAGCGTCCGCCCTTCCAGCGGGAGCACCCCGAAACCGAACAGGACACCGAGGCTGATCACAGCGGCGCTGGCGAATGCGCCGATCGCTAGCCACATGATCCCGGGCACCTCGGGTGCACGCCGGCGCGCGACATCGCCCGCGTAGGCGACCATCGCGACCACCCACAGCCAGGACCAGACGATCGGTCTGCCTTCCTCGATAATCAGCGACAACGCCGCGCCCACCAGGAGCAGCTGGACGAGGGCGCGAGCCGCCGCCCACAGGATCCGGCGTTCCAGACCCAGGTGCTGCCACAGCGAGATCGCCGCGGCGACCCCGACCAGCGCCAGCGACGTCGCCAATCCGGCGATGCTGACCTCACCCTCCACGGTTCACACCTCCTCCGTCCGAGGACCACGTTCGACTCGCTCGGAGCCGTCATACCGTCCGTCGTCGATCCGCAGCACCACGTCGGCCACCCGCCGCAGCTGGGCCGCGTCGTGGCTCACCCACACCGCCGTGATCCCGTCGTTCACCAGCTCGCCCACCGCCTGCTCGAACACCTCAGCCGCAGCCTCGTCGAGCGCCGAGGTCGGCTCGTCCAGTAACAGGAC
>NZ_ML142855.1:113364-119656 GCF_004138495.1 Phytoactinopolyspora endophytica | reverse complement strand
GCTCCATGGCCAGCGTGCGCGCCATGCACACGCGCTGCGCCTCGCCTCCGGACAACGCGGTGGCGTCCCGCTGAAGCCACGAGCTGTCCAACGACGCCCGCAGCAACGCCTGCTCCAGATCGTGAGGGCTCGCATCCGGCTGGGCGGCCAGCAGGTTGTCGCGTACGGTCCCAGGGAACGGCGTGGGCTTTTGGAACACCATCCCGACCTGGCGGCGGAGCTTCAGCGGGTCGAGATCACCGACGTCGTCGCCGCGGAAGAGCACCCGCCCAGACGTCGGTACCTCCATCCGGTTGCACAGCCGCAACAGCGTGCTCTTTCCGGAGCCCGACGGACCACTCAGCCCGGTCACACCTCCCTCACCAATGCGTGCGGAGAACCCATCGAGCGCGCGGATGCCGCGGCGCTCCACCACGATGTCGTGGAAGGCGAACAGGCCGTGCTCATCATTCACGGGACATACTCAACCACGTCGCCGAGCACCACCGAACCATGAGCGACCGCGACATCGGCGTACCAGAGCCTGATCGATCGCCTCAGGAACCGCATCGGCCAAGCGCAGGCTCGCGCGGCTCGCGCAGTCAACACCGAGTTGGTCATGCTGTACTGGTCGATAGGCCGCGACATCCTGCAGCAGCAACAGGCACACGGCTGGGGCGACGACGTGGTCGGCCGCATCAGCCAGGACTTGCGAACTGCGACTGGCGGAGCACGAGGCTACTCCCGTCGCAACCTCTTCTACATGCGTCTTTTCGCTGCTCTATGGCCCGAAATCGAAAAGTGCAACCACTGGCTGCACAAATTGGCTGGACACAACACATAACGCTTCTCAACGCGTTCAGCAATCAACCGGACGTCTACCTGTGGTACGCATCGAAGACTGCGGAGCATCGGTGGTCGAGGCGCCACCTGCAGGGACAGATCAACCTACGTCTGCATGAGCGCCAAGGAGCCGCGCTGACCAACTTCACCGAAGCTCTCGACGCCGACGATGCGCCGGACGCCATAGCCGCCACCAAGGATCCGTACGTGCTCGACTTTCTCGACCTGGAGAACGGCGCCAAGGAGCGGGAGCTTGAACAGGCGATCCTGGACGACATCCAGCGCTTTCTGCTCGAGCTGGGTCATGGGTTCGCTCTATATGGACGGCAGACGGCTCCGGCAAGGCAAAAGTCGGACGTCCACCAGTCGGGGCCGCCGAGGACGACGCGAAGGACCTCGGCGAGCTTGCGGAGTTGGACGACGTTCGAGCGCAGCTCGCCGACCGCGTCACTCGCCAAGCGTCGACGACGAACGGAACCACTGACGGATGACGCGTCTGCGCAGTTCACAGCCATTCCTTAAAAGTGCAGACATTGTCTGCGGCTCGCGCTCAGCCACGTGGCAGGCACCATCATCAAGTGCTGTTCGGTTCAGCTTCAGATGTGGCGGCGAGTGCCCGACGCAATGCCTCTTCCAGGTCCGTGACGTCGAACGTGAACCCCTCAGCGAGCAGGCGCTCCGGGTGAGCGCGACGGCCGGTCAGCGCCAGCTCCGGGTCCGAGCCCAGCAGCGGCGCGCCGAGCCGGGTCAGCCACGCCGGTGCGGGCAGCCCTACCCGCCTGCTGAGCAACCGCCGCAGCGTGGCCATCAGCTCGGCGTTTGTGACCGGCGACGGCGACGTCAACAGATACATGCCGCGCATAGACGGCTCGTCGATGGCTCGCAGCAGACCACGCAGCAGGTCATCGAGCGCGATCCAGGACAGCCACTGCCGACCGGACGCGACTGTACCGCCGAGGCCGAGCCGGACCAACGTGCGCAGCCGGTCCGTGGCGGGGTCGTCGCTTCCACCGACCGCCACACCGATCCGCAGCAGCACAGCCCGCTCGACCGGCTCCACGGCATCCCGGTAGGCGGCCTCCCAGGCAAGTGCCACCTGGACCATCTGTGCCGGCCCGACTCCGGACACTGGTGTCGACTCGTTGATGACCCGATCGCCACCTTCTCCATGGATCGCCAACGTGGAGGACTGAACCCACACCGCGGGCGGCAGCGACGCATTCCGGACGGCCTCGCCGACAAGACGCACCGGCTCGACCCGAGACCGGATCAGCTCGTCGATGTTGGGCCGCGTCGGTCGGCAGTCGACGCGCTTGCCTGTGAGGTGGACGACGGCGTCGGCGCCGTCGAGATGGTCGGCCCACGGCCCGAGCCGGACGCCGTCCCACTCCGCCATAGTGGCTCCGGGAACCGGCGACGAACCGCCGCGGGAGAGGATGACCACGTCGTCGCCTCGATCGACCAGGCACGCGGCCAACGCACGGCCGAGGAATCCGGAGCCACCGGGAATGACGACTCTCTTGCCTGTGCGCTCCACCACCCACCCATTCATACACGGCGAGCGTCTAGAGTCTTACATCACACACCAGACGTGCGCGGCGCGATGCGCGTCGAACATCTGCAGAAGTCGGAACAGAGGTCAATGATCGTGCGATTGGTATGGGTCCTCGACTGCGTCGACGCCGACTCGTTGGCCGATTTCTGGACGGCCGCGCTCGGCTTCACGCGTGAGCCGTTCCACCCGCCGTACGTCTCGGTCCGGGATCCTCGGGGACAGTGGCCGGAACTCCTGCTTCAGCAGGTCCCGGAAGCCAAGACGGTCAAGAACCGCATGCACCTGGACCTCCGGGTGAATGCGATGGAGCCGGAGGTCGACCGGCTGACGTCGCTGGGCGCCACCGTGCTACGCGGGCCGTTCGACGACGACGGCTTCACGACCACGGTGCTGACGGACCCCGAAGGCAACGAGTTCTGTGTCATCGTCGAGCCGGCCTCGGTGTAGACCGAATCAGCGAAGGTGTGAACGTGCCGGCATCAGCCTGCGCGGTAGATGAGACCTTGGCCGCCCTGGGACGTCAGCGTCAGAGTGTCACCGTCGACCCTGGCACGGAATCCCTCTATCACGCTGACCACGTGGCTGTCCTGGTCACGGAGGTCTTCCGGGCACTCTCCCTCGCCCATCCCGAAGTCGGTCGGGCTGATCTGGCCGTTGGCCTCGATGTAACTGCCGCTCATCTCCCGGCATCCGGTGGAGCCGGTGAACGTGCCGTCCGCCTCCAGGCGTAGCGTCGCCGGCTCGCCGGCCACGCTGGACACGGTGTCGCCCTCGACCAGGCTCTCCAGCACCCAGCCGGTGCCGACGATGTCGGCGGTCGGGACCTCCGGAACGGCGTCGAAGCGCAGCTCGGTGGAAGGCCCGGTCAGCACCAGCGTGCCGTCGTCGTCCGACATGTTGTCGACGTCGTCAAGAGCCGCGAAATAGGCGGACTCCAGGTCCATGACCTCGGGCATACACGCCATCTCGGTCATGTGAGTCAGGTCGATGCGCACGGACGCACCGTCGCGTTCCATCTCGGCCCCGTAGCTGTTGCACGCTGACGTGCCGCCGACGTCGTCGCCGATGGCCAGGGTCACCGGGTGCCCCTCGACGAGCGTGAGCTCACCGTCCGGTCCCGTCCCTTCGATCAGCTCCCACACGCCGGCCACGTCGGCGTCGCCCGGGCCATCACCGTCGGAGTCCTGTCCATCGGTACCGGATCCGCCCACGTCATCATGACCGTCGCCGCTTCCAGCCTCGCCCGTGCTGCCGTCGTCGGCCGGTTCCTCCTCGTCGGCGACCGCGTCGCCGCTGTCGCTGCTCCCGCCGTCCCCGGCGGTACCCGGGGTGGCGACCGGCGCGGGATCATCGTCGCCGCACGCGGCCAGCACCACCATCGTCGTGCCTATCAGCAACACTCGTGCGCTCAACCGCATGGCCGGTCCCCTTCCGCATCCTGGTCTTCAATGAGACGCGGAGCAGGGCGGAACGGTTGCGTTGCGCGACGATCTGAACGAGCGGCGAGCCTTACTGGGCGTCCGGCTCGGACGCGAGGTTCTTGGCGACTTCGTCCATGTCGACGTCGCGCACCTTGGCGATCAGGTCTTCCAGGGCGTCTTCCGGCAATGCACCCGGCTGCGCGTAGAGCACGACGTTGTCTCGGATGGCCATCAATGTCGGAATCGACGAGATCTGGAATGCTCCGGCGAGCTCCCGCTCCGCCTCGGTATCGACCTTGCCGAAGACGATGTCGGAGTGCTTCTCCGCCGCCCGCTCATACACCGGGGCGAACATCCGGCACGGTCCGCACCACTCCGCCCAGAAGTCGACGAACACGATGCCGTCGGCACCGGTCACGTCGTTGAAGTTGTCCGTTGTCAGCTCGACCGTTGCCATCGTTGTTCCTCTCCGTCTTCAGATGTCCCTGGGTGTAACACCAGACGGGGGTGCGAACATTTCCGGACGGCTCCTGCGTCCGATCCCTGTGCTGCCGCCAGGTCACCCGTCCGGTCGGTGTTCCCAGCGGAACAGCACGTCGCCGGTGGCGATCGGTCCGGCCTCCGTGATCGACGACAACTCCGACGCCACCGCGTCGAGCGCGACGACCGGGCAGATCGACGACCGCCCACCCTTCTCGACCAGAACCGGGTCCCACTCCACGATCGGGTCCCCGGCGACGACCGTGGCGTTCTCGGATACCAGCAGCTCGAACCCGTCACCGGCGAGCTGTACTGTGTCGATGCCCAGGTGAACGAGGACTCCGGCACCGGCTGGCGTACGTACCACGTAAGCGTGCGGATACAGCTTCACAACCGTGCCATCCACCGGCGATACCGCGGTTGCCAGGCCATCGCGGGCCGGGTCGATCGCCGCCCCCGGACCGACCAGCGCGGCGGAGAACGCCGGATCGGGCACCCGCGCCAGCGGCAACCCGCGACCGGCCACCGGGGCCAGGACCGGCAGGCTCACATCAGATCCTCGATGTCGGAGGCGATGGTGTCGGCTTCCGGCCCGACGACGACCTGCACCGCGGTTCCGGCCTTGACCACGCCATGCGCGCCCGCGGCCTTGAGCCCGGCCTCATTCACCAGAGAGGGGTCGTCGACCTCTGCCCGGAGCCGGGTGATGCACGGCTCGATCTCGACGATGTTGTCCGCTCCGCCCAAGGCGGCGAGGATCTGCTCGGCGTTGCTCATCCCTGTCCCTTTCGCGGAGGTGAACGCGGATAACGCTCGATGCCCACCCGGAGGATCGGCGGCTCGAGCTTTCGTGGTCGTAAGGGTACAGCGGATCGCCCGCGATGACAGCGATCGGGCAGCGATTGTCCGCAAGATCGAACTCAGTGTGTCCAAACCTCTTGCGCTGGCGGCACGCTGCGCGGAGACTTTTGCATCAGCCCTGCCTGGACCACTGGGACGCACCGGCCGACCCACCGCAAGCCGGACGGTCTGAAGCGAAGGAGCGCATGATGAGCAGTCAGAGCACGACCACATCGTCATCGGGCAGCGCCTGGGGCACCACGCTCACCTACGCCCAACGGGTCGGGCGCAGCCTGATGCTGCCTATCGCCGTGCTGCCGGCCGCCGCGCTGCTGCTGCGGTTCGGCTCGAACGACATGCTGGGGGGCGAGGAAGGAACCGTCCCCGAGGGCTTCCCGTCGGGCCTGGCACAGTACAGCGGGCTGGAGTGGCTGCAGCCGGTGGCCGAGGCCCTTGCCGCGGCCGGGAACGCACTCTTCGCCAACCTGCCGGTCCTGTTCGCCATCGGCGTCGCGATCGGCTTCGCCCGCAAGTCCGACGGTTCGACCGCGCTGGCCGGACTGGTCGGCTACCTGGTGTTCAAAGGCGTCACCGAGGCGATGTCGCCGCACATCCTCGGCGAACCGGACGAAGCGGCCGCTCAGGCGCTGGTCGAGGAGGGCGCAGCTCCGGGTGACATCGCGGCCGCGCTCGAACAGGAGCTGATCGACTTCGGCGTGCTCGGCGGGATCATCATGGGGATCACCGCGGCCCTGCTCTGGCAGCGCTACTACCGGATCAAGCTCCCACCGTACCTGGCCTTCTTCGGCGGACGTCGTTTCGTCCCGATCATCACGTCGTTCTTCGCTGTCATCATCGGCGTCCTGATGAGCTTCATCTACCGGCCGTTCGACTCCGGGCTCACCAACTTCGGAGAGTGGGTCGGTGACAACGAGGTCGCGGGCGGTGGACTGTACGGGTTCGTGAACCGGCTGCTCATCCCGCTCGGCCTGCACCACATCCCGAACAACATCGTCTGGTTCCAGGTCGGCGATTACACGGACCCGGACGGAGTGGTCCACCAGGGCGACATCAGCCGCTTCTTCGCCGGTGACCCCGACGCGGGCTCGTTCATGACCGGTTTCTTCCCGATCATGATGTTCGCCCTTCCTGCGGCGGCGCTGGCGATCTGGCA
>NZ_ML142855.1:111970-113349 GCF_004138495.1 Phytoactinopolyspora endophytica | reverse complement strand
GCCCGCCCGCGGCAGAAGAAGATCGTCGGCGGCATCATGCTCACCGGCGCACTGACGTCGTTCCTGACCGGTGTCACCGAGCCGCTGGAGTTCTCGTTCCTGTTCGTCGCGTACCCGCTGTACTTCATCCACGCCGTGCTGACCGGCACCTCGCTAGCCCTCGTGAACGCCCTGGGTATCCGGGACGGCTTCGGATTCTCGGCCGGGGCGACGGACTACTTGCTCAACTTCCGGATAGCCGAAGCACCTGGGTGGCTGATCGTCATCGGGTTGGGCTACGCGGTCATCTACTACTTCCTGTTCCGTTGGGTGATCACCAAGTGGAACATGCGAACACCGGGCCGTGAGGAGGAGAGCGAGGAGATCGAAGCCTCGCTCGGTGAAGAGGCCGCCGAGATGGTGGCCAGCAGGGACACCGGTGCGGACGCCGGATCCGAAGGCTCAGGCACGCAACAGGCACCGGGCGAGACAGGAAGCGGCCCGTCCGGCGAGGCGGCACGGCCGGCCGGCCGCGACCGCGACGGCGATCTGCCACCGATCATCGAGCAAGACTCCGATGACGACGACAAGCGCTGATCCGCAAGCCAGGCCCCTTTCATGATGGGCGCGGCGTAGCGTGGCGATACACCCCCTCAGGTGTATCGCCGCGCCTGCCAGATCACGGGGCGCCAATGGCCGCACGACGCCATCGGCCCCGCCCCAACCGGGTACCGGGCGGCGGCAGCCGCAGGGGTATGCCATGCGCGGGCTCGGCGTGGCATGGCCACGGCACTCTGGGCGGCGCTCCCGACGGCGCACCGGCCGGATGGGTCCCTCGTCTGACGTGGTCGATGTCGACGGTGTACACAAGCATGCGGGCGATCTCGTCGTCGCCGCCGCAGAGGTATCCGGTCTTCCCGTCTTCGATGACGTCCGCTGCGATGCCGTCGCGCAGCGCCACGATCGGCGTCCCGGTGGCGACCGCCTCGAAGAAGACGCGCACCAGCGACTCCGGCCACCGAGCCGGAGTGACCAGTGCATCCGCCGCTTCAAGCAGCTCCAGTCTTCTCTCTCCGGCCACGTCGCCGACGAACACCGCATCGGCGCCGAGCAACGGCTCGATGGAGTCGAGGAAGTACTGACGTTCGGCGAGCTCCCATACGCGGGCCATGAGCACGATCCGCTTGCCCGCCCGGCGAGCGATGCAGATCGCACGATCAGCACCACCGGCCGGCAGCATCCAGCCGACGAACACGACGTAGCCGGCGTCGACCGTCAGTCCGGCGCCGTGTCGGCTCGCCGACGGAGAACCATGCTGATGCGGTACCGCCGCCGGACCGGGGGCGGTGAGACCATCGATACTCCTAGCCGTCACCACGTTCCCAACGTGCCATCCGTGT
>NZ_ML142855.1:101413-111663 GCF_004138495.1 Phytoactinopolyspora endophytica | reverse complement strand
CGCACTTACACGGTCGCCTCGTCCGTCTTCCTTCGCCGTACGCGTGCGGGCGCCGGCTCCTCCGCGGGCGCCTCGAACATCTTGAGCCGGAAGTCGACCACGGCCAAGGACACCAGGTTGACCAGAACACCAGGCAGCGCGTCGAGCTCCCGGTCGGCGAAGTTGAACACCTGACCGATCATGATGTTGAGCAGAACCACGTACCGGAGCACCTGCAGGCCGCGCTCCTCGGACGTGCGCCACCACGTCACGAAGCCCGTCACGATCACAGGTACCGTCAGCAGAAGCCAGCCAAGCCGGACGGTACTGGCCGTCGTCATCTCGTCGTAGCCGAGATCGAAGACGATCCGGACGATGTCCCCGACCGGATCGACCATCTGAAAGACGAGAATCACGACGACGGCGACATACGCCGACCGGCTTCGGACCACGGCGCGGACGAAACGCAGCACATACGAGCGGATCACCGCATACCGTCGCGCGCCGTGACGGTCGACCGGACAGGCCGCGACCATCTCCTCCACCGCATCGGCGGCACGCTCGTCCACTCCTCCGGCACGTGCAGCACCGACCAGCTGGAGCGCCTCGGCGCGGGCGACGTCGTCAAGCCCGTGCAGCTGGCCCGAGGCGCCGAGGCTGGCGGCGTTCGCCAACAGGGTCGCGGGGTCTCGCGGCGAGCGATCGGAGAGCCTGTGCATGACAAGCACCAAGCCGACGAAAACGACATACATGATGGCGAAGGACGGCTGGAAGAAGTAGTCGTTGTCCGACGTCACGAACTTGCCGACCTCGTCGATGAAGAGCCCGAATCCCACGCCGCCGATGACCGCGCTCGCCCCCTTCACGCGAGGACCGAGGAAACCGAGCAGAAGCACATGCGAGACGAGCATGAGCAGACCGCCCCAGAGCATGTGCGCGATGTGCAGGCCACCGCTGCCGATCTGTGGATAGCCCATCAGGATCAGGTAGCCGCGGGTGGCGAGGATGGCGCTGACAGCCGAGACGATGAACAGCTCGATCCTGATGACCGCATGGACGTCCTGCCCGAACTGCAGCTTCGCACGCAGGGACATGGCAGAACTCTCGCATACCCGTGCTCCGGCATGACGCAGGCTCGACGCCGTACGGTACCCGCGGGCCGCTATCCGTCCGCAGGCGGCCGGGATGAGTATTCCGCGCCGGCCTTGCGAGCCAGGAAGTCCGACAGCGGGCCGGGCAGTTCGGCGACACGTCCGCCCCAGTCATAGACGACCGCAGTGCCGGCAAGCAGGTCATGCAGCGCCCTATGCTCCCGTTGGACGATGATGCCGACGAACCCCGCACCGGCGGGTAGCGCACTCAACGGCAAGCACAGCGTCCGTATCAACGCGCGCCGACCGGAGAGCGTGGAACCATCCGCCGCCACCACCCGAAGCCCGACGATGCCCTTGCCGAGAGTCCGTCCGGCGATGGCCATACTGAGGTACACATACAGAAACGCCCAGAGGGCAAGCGCCACGGTGGACAGCACACCCGCCTCGTCCCGGGCCAGCGACGCACCGAACACCATTCTCGACAACAGGTCGAGACCCGCGAGACCGGCCGTGAACGAACCAAGGATGATCGCGACATCCAGCGCCGCGCTTGCCGCCCGGCTGACGACTCCGGCGTAATGGCCCGTCACCCTCAGTCTCGGCACAGCATGCCAGGCGTCACTGTGGCTCATGGTGCATGCTCCGCCACGAGTGCGGCCGGCCCCATCGGCTGCTCACCCGGATCGCGCCGGAGGATGCGGTTGATGATCCGGTCCACGACCACATCCAACCCGACGATCTGACGCCTCGCCAGGTCCAGCGCCGAACCCGCCACGCGGCCGGTGCTCTCCGCCACGATCTCGGGGACACCCGCCCTGCGCACGGCCGCCTCCAGGTCCACGTTCTGCAGGACGACGTCTACGTCCACCCGGGCCAGGAGCCGGTTCATGTCGACCCGGTCCATCAGCCGGTCGATGTCCACCCGATCCAGCAGCTGGTTCACGTCGACCCGGTCGAGAAGGGCGTCCACGCCGACCCTGTCGATCAGGCGGTTCACATCGACCCGATCCAAGAGCCGGTTGATGTCCACCTTGTCGAGGAACCTGTCGGCGTCGATCCGGTCCAGGAGTTGGTCGATGTCCACATGGTCGATGACCGTGTCCGGGTCGATCGTCTCGACGACCCGCCCCGTGACCGCCGCCGCCATGCGGCCGAGACGTCCCTTGGATCTACGGGATTCGCTACTCTCCGTTCCGTCGGTCATGGCCCTGTCCATCGATAGGCGTGATCTTCCTCAGGGTCTGGGCGGAAATAATGTGGTACTTCCGCGTTTGGTCACCAGGTGGTGGCCTCGGAGCCGACCCGGTCCCGATCTTACCGGTCTGGCCCCATGACAAGATCGGCAACTGGGTGTAGCTTCAGCCACTGATACGGTTCACGTGCTGCCGATCCCCGGAAGACGGCACTGGGCTGTACTTGTGCTCGGCAACATGACACGCTCGGTAACACGGCGGAGGTTACCTAGATGGCAGATCTTCTTGTGCTGGGCGGCGGTTTCGGTGGGCTCGCCGCCGCCCATGAACTACGGCGACGCCTGCCGCGAGGCGATCAGGTCACTGTCGTCGCGATGAGCGATCGCTTCTTTGTCGGGTTCGCCAAATTGTGGGATCTCGCCGGGGTACGGCCGCTGGTGGACGGCACCCGGGCGCTGCAGCGGCTCGAGGATCGCGGCATCAGGTTCGTCCAGGCGGAGGTCACGGCCATCGACCCGGCCGGCTGCGCGGTGGAGACCAGCGAGGGCAGGATCACCGGCGACGGCATGGTGGTGGCTCTCGGTGCCACCTATCGGCCTCAGCACTCCGATCTTGTCGACGCGGGCGCATACAACCTGTACCACGCCGCGTCGCTGCCGGACATACGGACCGCGCTCGAAGACCTCACCGAGGGCCGGCTGCTCGTCAGCATCATGGGCACGCCCTACCTCTGCCCTCCTGCACCGTACGAGGCGACCCTGCTCCTTCAGCAGCGGCTGCGCGACGAGGGTGTACGCGACCAGATCGACGTCGTCATCTCCACACCAGCGCCGCTGACGCTCCCAGTGGCAGGGCCGGATGCCAGCCGCTACCTTGCGGACGAGCTCACAGCGTCGGGTGTCGGCGTGCTCACCGAGCACCATGTCAGCTCGATCGACGGCCAGAACCGGACCGTGACCTTCCAGAACGGGACGGTACTCGACTGGCAGCTGATGCTCGCCGTTCCCGCCGCCGCGCCGCCACCGGTCGTCGCGTCCAGCCCGCTCGCCGGGGCAACGGGATGGATCGAGCCGGACCGGCACACGTTCACGACCTCGGCCGAACGCGTCTATGCGGTGGGAGACTGCACGCTCATCCGGACAGCCACCGCACAGCTGCCGAAGGCGGGCGTGTTCGCCGAGGCGGCCGGCAAGATCGCCGCGACCAACCTGGTCAGCGACCTCTACGGCGGGGACCGGTTGACCTTCGACGGCTACGGCTACTGCTTCGTCGAGCTGCCGGGACAACGGGTAGCCACCGTCGCCGGAGATTTCTACGCCAAACCCAAGCCCAACGTGCGGCTCGCCCCGCCGGACCGGGCAAGCTTCAGCGCGAAGCAGGAGTGGGAAGAGGAACGGCTCAGCTCCTGGCTGGGCTGACCGGACGGATCAGCCCTTCCTGGGCGATGGTCGCCACCAGGATCCCGTCCTGGGTGAACACCCTGCCCAGTGCCAACCCCCGGGCACCGTACGCGGACGGTGCGACCTGGTCGTACAGGAGCCACTCGTCTGCGCGGAACGGCCGGTGGAACCACATGGTGTGGTCCAGCGACGCGGTCTGCAGATCCGATGCCCCGATATACGTGCCGTGCGGAACCAGGGTGGCACCCAGTAACGTCTGGTCACTCGCATACGTGAGCACGCATGCATGCAGCGTGAGCTCGTCCGGGAGCCTTCCCGCCGCGCGGAACCACAGCCGGGCCAGCGCCGGATGCTCGGGTGAGGTCACCTGTCCACCCGGGCGCGAGTCACCGACATAGCGCACATCCAACGCGGCCCACTCCTGGTCCCAGAACGTGCTCGGCTGGCCGGACACCCTCTCGAGTACGTCGGCCACCCGGGGGCACTGCTCAGGCGGGGGCGCTTCTGGCATCACATCCTGGTGGTCGAGCCCTTGCTCCATCTTCTGGAACGACGCCGTGACGTAGAAGATCGGCCGGCCGTGCTGACGGGCGACCACCCTGCGGGTAGTGAACGACCGGCCGTCGCGGACCAGCTCGACGTCGTAGACGATCGGCACCGTCGTATCGCCGGCCCGCAGGAAGTACGCATGCAGCGAATGCACCGTCCGCTCCGACGGCACCGTCCGGGCCGCGGCCATCAGCGCCTGCCCGGCGACCTGTCCGCCGAAGACACGCTGCAGCCGGGTGCGTGGCTGCCTGCCACGGAAAAGGTTGTCCTCGATCGTCTCCAGGTCGAGCAACGCGGTGAGGTCGTCAAGAGAGTCAGGCACGGAAGGAATGCTCCCACATCTGCTGGTGGACCGGGACTTCGATACCGCCAAAGGCAGTTCGCGGCTATTCCCGCGTGTTCAGCGCATCTGGCTGTATTGAGGTCGGGTTTCCTGGCGCTTCGAGCCTACGTTCCCACCAGCGAGCCAGCAGGCAGACGAGCACGACGTAGGCCCAGCCGGCGAGTACGTCGACCATGTAATGCTCGCCGCTGTACACAAGCGCGAACGCCATCGCGAGCGGGAACAGCACCAGCCCGGCGAGCAACACCCACCGGACACCGTCGATCAGGATGTTGAAAGCGTCGCCACGCCCGAGTCTCTGCACGAACGGCCACAAGGTGATGACGACCAGCAATGAGAAACCTGCATGCAGGGACGGCAGCGCCGCCACATGGTTACTCTCGGCTTGCGCATCCTCCAGCCAGAACTCGGCGAAGCTCAGACCGAGCTCCCACCAGCCTCGCACCGATCCGCGCTCCACCTCCTGATCGATGACCCCGGTCCAGGCGGCATACCACGGCGGCGCCGCCGGTATCAGGATGTAGGTGAGCAGCCCGGCATAGGACAGCAGCAGCACTCGCCGGATGTAAGACATCCACACGGGACGTGACCACAAGTACAGCACGGCGGCGACAGCCCACGGCACGACGAAATGGGTGCAGTACACGATGGCCACGCCCACGTCCCACCAGTGCACCTGAGCGGCATCGAAAAGCCGCTCCTGCAGCCACAGGGTCGGCAGCTCTCCGGCGAAGAGCCACCGCTCGGCGTCCACGAGCTCGTCCACCCGCAGCGGCATACCCAGCCTGTCGGCAATGCCGCGGGTGTGGTCGTACAGCACGAGTGCGGCGAGCAACGGCAGCCAGTCCATGAAGACACGCACGTGTTGCCGCCAGGTCCTGTTCAGTCCCGCGCCCAGGATGCCGGCCAGGATCCACGCGGTCTGACCGATCCGGTCGATCGGCACACCTTGCGTCGCGCTGAACCACACCAACACGACCAGGTAGGCGGCGAGACCCATCCGGCCCGGTGTCACCCACGGCCAGCCAGGGGCAAGGCCGACGGCCACGATGCCGGTCAGGATCCACGCGGTCTGACCGATCCAGTCGACAGACAGTCCCTGGGCCACACTGAACCACAGCAGGACGATCAGGTAGGCGACGACGCCGACCCGGGCGGGCGTCAGCCACTCGGGAACCACGCGTGCCAGCGGCGCCAGCGTTCCCTGCCAGGACTGTGTCCACCGCGAGGGCGTGGCGACGTGCAGATCTGCGTCGATGGTGTCATCGGCGCGTGCCATGGGGAACTCTCCGCTCAGGCGAGCGTCATGCCTGGAACTGGTCGGGGTCGGGCTCACGGACGACGTCCGCGCCCAGCTGGTTCAGCTGCCCGACGAAGTCTGGATAGCCACGGTCGATGTGATGCACGGCGGACACCAGCGTCTCCCCTTCTGCCACCAGCCCGGCCAGTACCAGGCCGGCTCCGGCGCGGATATCGGTCGCGACGACGGGCGCGCCGGACAGAGTCTCCCGCCCCCGGATGACCGCATGGTGACCGTCGATCCGCACGTCTGCGCCGAGGCGGGCAAGTTCGTTCACGAACATGAACCGGGCCTCGTAGACGTTCTCGGTGATCATCGCGGTTCCGTCCGACACCGCGTTCAGCGCTACGACCATGGGCTGCAGGTCAGTGGGGAAGCCTGGGTACGGCAACGTCACCACGTCGATCGCTCGGGGCCTGCCGGACATCGACACTCTCAGGCCGACGCCGTCCTGGCCGGTGGCGGGCTCGATCACCGCACCGGCGCCGGCCAGCTTGTCCAGCACGAGCTCGAGGTGCTCCGCGCGGCCGTTCGTCACCGTGATGTCGCCCCGCGTCATCAGCGCGGCCACTGCCCAGCTGCCCGTGACGATCCGGTCCGGAACCGTCGTGTGGTCGACGGGTTCAAGTCCCGTCACTCCGTCGATATGCAAGGTCGACGTGCCCACGCCCTCGATCTTCGCTCCCATGCTGATCAGCATGTGGCAGATGTCGAGGATCTCCGGTTCCCGGGCGACGTTGTCGATCACCGTCTCGCCGTCCGCGAGAGCGGCCGCCATGAGGATGTTCTCGGTGGCGCCGACGCTCGGAAAGTCGAGCCCGATCATGGCACCTTTGAGACCGTCCGGCGCCCGCGCGACGACGTAGCCGTGTTCCACCTCGACGCTCGCGCCCAGCCGACGCAGGCCCGCTATGTGCATGTCCAGCCCACGCGAGCCGATCGCGTCGCCGCCGGGCAACGCGACATCGGCAGAGCCACACCGCGCCAGCAGCGGACCCAGCACGCAGATCGACGCCCGCAGCCTGCGGACAAGCTCGTAGGGCGCCTCGTGGTTGACCTTCTCCGGGACATCGATCGTGACCGTTCCATTGTCCCGAGACACCTCGGCGCCGAGTCTGCGCAGCAGCTCGGCCATGTACTGCACGTCGGTGATGGAAGGGACGTCACGCAGGGTCGTGCGGCCTTCGGCCAGCAATGCTGCTGCCATGAGCTTCAGCGCACTGTTCTTGGCACCGCTCACCCGCACCGATCCGCGCAGGGAGGCCCCGCCGGTCACTCGAAGTCTTTCCACTGTCAGCTTTCTCCTGTTTGGCGGAGTCCGCGCCGAGAGGTCACACACCTCTAGCGGACCAGATGTCCCCCCGGTGGCGCCGCCTCGAGCCAGGCGAGAAATGCGGTCGAGGCCGGTTCGGTCATAGAGACCTCTACTGTCGTCGGGCCAACAGCACATCCTAGGATGACGTGGCCGGCAGGCAGCTCGAAGTCCTCCTCGGTATCCGGTGTGCGGCGGCCGCTGATCGCCAGTTCACCACGCCGGAACGCACGCTTCGGGCGTGGCGCGAAGCTGAAGGTACGGAACCATTCGACGTACTCGCCTCGGTAGCGGCCGATACCGAAAACCCACCCTCCGGCCCAGCCCTCCTGGCTTCCGACCCGCATGCACATGTCGAACCCACCCTCGCGCTGAAGCACACTTCGGCGCAGGTAGAGCACGACCAGGGCGACGGCCACGAACACCGCGAGCGCGATGAGCACCACCGCTACCCATGCAATCAGCGCCACCTATCACCCCCGATGATGTCCGTTCTGGCCACGCTGCCCGCGTGGTGGGCCGACTATCTGACTCCTGCTACCTGCAGCCTAGCCTGTGCCCACCGGCTGGCAGCTTGGTCCTCTCCTGCCGCGGCGAGTTCTGACTCCACACTAGCGGCATCAATTTCATCGGCAAGTTGGGCCGCCTCCGCAAGCACGGCGACATGGTCTTCCGACACCGACAGGAAGCCGCGATCCACCGCGGCCAAGACTGCCTCGCCTTCACTGGTCCGCACGGTCACCACGCCCGTGGCCAGCAGCCCAAGCACAGGCTCGTGGCCGGCCATGATGCCGATCTCACCCTCGGTGGTCTTGGCGACCACGATGGAGGCCGCGCCGGACCACACCTTACGGTCCGCCGCGACCACCTCGACGTTGAGCTCTCCCGCCACGCGTGTTCCTTCCGTGCCCGCTCTTACGAGGCGAGCGTGTTGGCCTTCTTCTCGGCGTCCTCGATGTTCCCGACGAAGCTGAACGCCTGCTCGGGCAGGTGATCGTATTCGCCCTTGCAGACCGCGTCGAACGACTCCAGAGTCTCCGACAGCGGCACGAAGACACCGGGCTGGCCGGTGAACGCTTCAGCGACGAACATGTTCTGCGACAGGAACCGCTGCAGGCGCCGTGCCCTGTTCACCGTGACCTTGTCCTCTTCGGAAAGCTCATCGATACCCATGATGGCGATGATGTCCTGCAGATCCTTGTACTTCTGCAGGATCTCCTTGACCTGGCTGGCGATGCGGTAGTGCTCCGCACCGATGGTCGCCGGGTCCATGATCCGGCTGGACGAGTCCAGCGGGTCCACCGCCGGGTAGATGCCCAGCTGCGAGATCGGCCGCGAGAGGACGGTACGAGCATCCAGGTGCGCGAACGCGGTGTGCGGCGCCGGGTCGGTGATGTCGTCCGCCGGCACGTAGATAGCCTGCATCGACGTGATCGACCGGCCACGGGTGGACGTGATGCGCTCCTGCAGTTCGCCCATCTCGTCGGCCAGCGTCGGCTGGTACCCCACCGCGGACGGCATCCGGCCCAGAAGCGTGGAGACCTCGGAACCGGCCTGGGTGAACCGGAAGATGTTGTCGATGAACAGCAGCACGTCCTGCTTCTGCACGTCACGGAAGTACTCCGCCATCGTCAGCGCGGACAGCGCCACCCGCATACGGGTCCCCGGCGGCTCGTCCATCTGGCCGAAGACCAGCGCGGTGTCCTTCAGGACGTCCGCCTCGCCCATCTCGACCCAGAGGTCGTTGCCCTCACGGGTACGCTCGCCCACACCGGCGAAGACCGAGGTCCCGCCGAAGTTCCGCGCGACACGCGTGATCATCTCCTGGATCAGCACGGTCTTGCCGACGCCCGCACCGCCGAAGAGACCGATCTTCCCACCGCGAATGTACGGAGTCAGCAGGTCCAGCACCTTGATGCCGGTCTCCATCATCTCCGTGCTGCCCTCGAGCTGGTCGAACGCCGGAGGCCTGCGGTGGATGACCCAACGATCGTCGGCCTTGACCTCTGACGGGTCGCAGTCCAGCGGCACGCCGAGCGCGTTGAACACGTGCCCCTTGACGCCCTCGCCTACCGGCACAGTGATGCCGTTCCCGGTATCGAAGACCTTCGCGCCGCGGACCAGGCCGTCGGTGGGCTGCATCGAGATGGTGCGCACCAGTCCGTCGCCGAGGTGTTGCTCAACCTCGAGAGTCAGCATGCGGTTACCACCCGACTCCTCGGGCAGCTCCACATCGACCGTGAGCGCGTTGTACATCGCGGGCATGTGGCCATCGCCGAACTCGACGTCGACGGTCGGCCCGATCACCCGTACGACGCGACCGGTCGCGACCGCGGTCTCATCAACAGTGGCTGTCATATCCTTACTCGCTTCCTGCAGCGGCCAGCGCGTCCGCTCCGCCGACGATCTCGCTGATCTCCTGGGTGACCTCGGCCTGACGGGCTGAGTTGGCCTGCCGAGTCAAACTGTCCTGCATCTCTCCAGCGTTGTCCGTCGCCGACTTCATGGCCCGGCGACGGGCAGCCCATTCAGACGCCGCCGCATCCAACAACGTCGTGTATACGAGGTTACCCGCATACTGCGGCAACAACGCGTCCAGAACCTCTTCCGCCGACGGCTCGAACTCGTACAGCGGTAGCGCCTCCTCGTCCGCCGGAGTTGGCGTCGTTGACCGTTCTTCCTCCGCTTGGTCCGCTCCGCCCGGAACCCCGGCCTCGGTGTGGTGCAGCGGCTCCGGCACGTCCTCGACGACGATCGGGAACAGCCGGCGCGCACGCACCTCCTGGCTGACCATGTTCTTGAAATGGGTGGAGACGACGTGGATCTCGTCTACGCCGCCCTCGTCGGCCGGAGTGTTGATCGCGTCAAGAAGGTCGTCCGCGATCCGTCGCGCATCGCTGTACTGGGGGTTGCCCGAGAAGTCGAGGTACTCCCCGGCTAGCTCCCGGCCACGGAACCGGTACCAGTTCGCGCCCTTCTTACCCACCACGTACGGCCGTACTTCCTGGCCTTGCTCGTGCAGCAACCCGGTCAGCGCTTCCGCTTGGCGGATCACACCCGCCGAGTACGCACCTGCGAAG
>NZ_ML142855.1:99740-101403 GCF_004138495.1 Phytoactinopolyspora endophytica | reverse complement strand
TCCGACGTGACGACGAGCATCGCGGAACGTACCGGTGTGCCGGTCCCTTCAAGCAGGTGGTGGTCGAGGTTCGACCGCGCCGCCGCCGCTTCGAGCGCTCGCACCAAAGCCTGGCTGTACGGCTTGGCGGCCTCCGCGCGCTGCTGCGCCTTGATGATCCTCGAGGCGGCGATCAGCTCCTGAGCCTTGGTGATCTTCTTCATCGACTCGGTGGAACGGATCCGGCGCCGTAGCTCACGCAGCTGTGCACCCACTGATCACACCTCCTCTGACGTTCACCGGCATCGCGTCGTCCTGGATATCGGTCACGGCGAAGGCGCCCCGGTCTGGCCGGCCGGGCCGGCAGCCTCCTCGACGTCCGCCGCAGAGTGACGCCGGCGGCGCAGAGTGACCTGGCCCACCTCGTCCTCTTCCAACGCCTCCACCGGCTCGTCCTTCACCAGAGACTCACCGGACGCGGTGACGAACTGCTGCTTGAACGCGCCGATCGCCTGCTCCAGCAACGACGTGTCGTCGTCGCTGAGCTTACCCGTGGCCAGGATGGACTCCAGAACCGCGGACTGCTCGCGGCCGACGTAGTCGAGGAACTCAGACTCGAAGCGCCGTACGTCCTCGACCGGGACCTCGTCGAGCTGACCACTGGTCGCCGCCCAGATCGACACGACCTGCTGCTCGGCCGGCATCGGCGCACCCTGAGGTTGCTTCAGCAGCTCGGTCACGCGGGCCCCACGGTCCAGCTGGGCGCGGCTGGCCGGGTCCAGGTCGGACGCGAACGCGGCGAACGCCTTCAGCTCGTTGTACTGGGCCAGGTCCAGACGCAGTGTCCCGGAGACCTGCTTCATCGCCTTGATCTGCGCGTCACCACCCACCCGGGAGACCGAGATACCGACGTTTACCGCGGGCCGGATCCCGGAGTGGAACAGATCCGACTCCAGGAAGCACTGACCGTCGGTGATGGAGATGACGTTGGTGGGAATGAACGCCGAGACGTCGTTCGCCTTGGTCTCGATGATCGGCAACCCCGTCATCGAGCCGGCGCCCAGCTCGTCGGAGAGCTTCGCGCACCGCTCCAGCAACCGCGAGTGCAGGTAGAACACGTCGCCTGGATACGCCTCGCGGCCCGGCGGGCGGCGCAGCAGCAGCGAGATCGCGCGGTAGGCCTCCGCCTGCTTGGTGAGGTCGTCGAAGATGATCAGGACGTGGTAGCCCTGGTACATCCAGTGCTGGCCGATGGCCGAGCCGGTGTACGGCGACAGGTACTTGAATCCTGCGGCGTCGGAAGCGGGGGAGGCCACGATGGTGGTGTACTCCAGCGCGCCGGCTTCCTCGAGCTCCTTGCGCACCCCGGCGATAGTCGAGCCCTTCTGGCCGGTGGCGACGTAGATGCAGCGCACCTGCTTCTTCTTGTCGCCCGACTTCCAGTTGCCCAGCTGGTTCAGGATGGTGTCGATGGCGATCGTCGTCTTACCGGTCTGCCGGTCACCGATGATCAGCTGCCGCTGACCGCGGCCGATCGGCGTCATCGAGTCGATTGCCTTGATGCCGGTCTGCAGCGGCTCGGAGACACCCTGCCGGTTGACCACCGATGGCGCCTGCAGTTCCAGCGCCCGCCGCCGCTCGGGCTCGATCTCCCCGAGCCCGTCCAACGGGTTACCCAGCGGGT
>NZ_ML142855.1:93175-99685 GCF_004138495.1 Phytoactinopolyspora endophytica | reverse complement strand
GCGCCCCAGGAAACCGTCGCCTACCGGCACGGAGAGCACCTCACCGGTGCGGCGTACCGTCTGTCCTTCCTCGATGCCCTTGAACTCACCGAGAACCACGACGCCGATCTCGCGTTCCTCAAGGTTGAGTGCCAGGCCCAGCGTGCCGTTCTCGAACTCCAGCAGCTCGTTGGCCATCGCCGAATGAAGTCCCTCGACGTGAGCGATGCCGTCGCCGGCGTCCACAACCCGGCCGACCTCTTCGCGAGAGGCCTCCGGCGCGTACGACTGGACATGTCGCTCGATCGCGTCCCGGATCTCTTCCGGCCGGATCGTCAGCTCCGCCATCTTTGGTCCCTACTCTTTCGTCCTCGAAACCCGTGGATTGTTACGTTTTACGCCTAGCTGACCAGCCGCCGGCGTATCTCTTCAAGCCGATGAGCGACGCTGCCGTCGATGACCTCGTCGCCGATGCGGACCTTGACGCCACCGAGTACCTCGGCGTCGACCTCCAACTGGACGTCCACATCCCGACGGTAGATCCGGCCCAGCGCCGCGGCCAACCTGGTCTCCTGGTCCGCACTGATCGGCGCCGCGACCGTCACCTTCGCCAGCAACCGCTCCCGACGTCGCGATGACTGCTCGACCAGCGCTGCCAGAGCGTTGCCCAGGTCACGGCCGCGCGGGTACTGCACCAGGTGCCGGACTAGCTCCAGCGTGACCGGGTCCACCTTGCCCTCGAGCAGGCCGTGCAGCAGTTCGGACTTCTTCTGGGCATCGACGGACCGATCGGACAGGGCCTGTCGCAGTTGCTCGTCGCCGGCGACCAGGCGGTCGATCCGAAACAGCTCGTCCTCGACCGTGTCGAGCCTGCCGGCGGCCTCAGCCGAGATCAACGCGGCTTCGAAGCCGAGCCCTTCGACGGCTTCGACGAGGTCGCGGCCGCTGTTCCATCGGCGCCCGGCGGCGTCGGCGACGATCTCCATCGCGACCAAGGCGATCTTGCCCTCGAAGACCGACCGCGCCAACGCTTCCCGGGACGCCTTCTCGGTGCCCGAATCGGAGAGCGCGTTGCGCAGACCCGACGCGCCGGCGAGAACGTTGGACGCGGCGATGAGCTCAGACGACAGCTCAGTCTGACCTGCCACCTCCCGCTCGCCGAGCGCCTCGCGGGCCGCGGAGAACGACGTCCGGCTCGACCCCAACATCAGCGTGTCTCCTGTCCATCCGCGGCGACGGTCTCGCCGTCCGCGGCGACGGTCTCGAGGTCGGAGATGAAGCGCTCGACAGTGGCGTTGACCTTCTGCTCGTCGAGCGTCTCACCGACGATCTTCTCCGCGAGCTCCGTGGCCAGCCGCCCGACATCACGGGAGAGCACGTTGCGCACCCGGTCCGCCTCGGCAGACAGCTGCACCTCCGCCCGCTCGGTGACCGCCGCGGCGGCCTCCTGGGCCTCGGTGCGGGCCTCGGCCACGATGGACTGCCGCTCGGACTGGGCGTCGGCCCGGATCTGAGCGGCGTCGGCCCGGGCTTCGGCGAGCTGCTCGCGGTACTGCGCCAGCAACGCCTGCGCCTCGCTACGCTCGACCTCCGCCTGCTCCAGCTTCTGTTCGATGCCTTCACTTCGGGCCGCCAGGGCCTTCTTCATGTTCGGCAGTACGAACTTCCAGAAGATCCAGAAGAGCGCGACGAACATCACCGCGCTCCAGAAGATGTCGTACCACGGCGGTATGAAGAGGTCTATGCCCTCCGGCACATCACCTTCGGCTGCATGCACCATGTCATGACTCACGTGAAGAGGAACCCGGCGACGATACCCAGCAGGGCCAGTGCCTCTACCAGGGCGATACCGATGAACATGTTGACACGCAGGACGCCGGTGGCCTCGGGCTGACGGGCCATGCCCTCCAGCGCCTTACCGATCAGGATGCCAAGGCCAATGCCCGGACCGATCGCGGCGAGGCCATAGCCAATGGCGTTGACGTTGCCCTCAACCTGAGCGAGAAGCTCCACGGTGTTTCCTTTCTTGTGTTGGCGTCCAGGCGGGATACCAGGACGTCGACTGTGCCGTTAGTGGCTTTCACTCTCCGCACCCGCGATATAGAGCGCGGTGAGAAGCGTAAAGATATAGGCCTGCAGGACGGCGACGAGGATCTCGAACGCGGTGATGAAGAAACCCATCGCCACCGCGCCGAGCCCGAACGGCTTCAGCACCGTATCGGCGTCCAGCAGCAGGTAGTTGGCGCCGGAGAAGAACAGCACCAGCATCAGGTGTCCGGCCATCATGTTCGCCAGCAGACGGATGGTCAGCGTGATCGGCCGCAGGATGAATGTGGACAGGAACTCGATAGGCGTCAGCAGAACATAGATCAGCTTCGGCACACCTGGCGGAAACAGGTTGGATTTCATGTAGCTGCCGAAGCCGTGCTTGCGAATTCCGGCCGCGTTGAATACCACCCATGCCAGCACGGCGAGCATCATCGGGATTGCCACGACGCTGGTGCCGGCCAGGTTCAAGAACGGGATGACCCCGGCGATATTCATCGCCAGGATAAAGAAGAACAGCGTGACCATGTATGGCAGGTAACGCCTGCCGCTGGCGCCCATGATCGTGTCGATGATCTGGACCTGCACGAAGTTGACGGCCAGCTCGCCGAGATTCTGAATCCCTCTCGGCACGATTTTGGGATTGCGGAAGGCGATGATGAAGAACGACGCGACCGCAATGGTCATGATCAGCTGAACCAGGTTGACACGGTTGAACTCGAAGATCGTGTCTTCGAAGAGGATCGCCGGAGGGAAGAAGTCCACCAGCGACGGAGCGTGGAATCCGTCGTCCTCAGCGGCGAGGTAGGTCGTCGTCGTGAGCGCGCTCAGGGTCTTCTCCGTTGGGATCGAGGCCCGGGGCAGCTTCCCGGCCATACCGTGTATAGATGATGTAGCCCGACAGGACAAAACCAATGACTATGCCGGTCGGCACGCCGAACGACACGTCAGCGATTCTATCCACCCCGAAGCCGAGCAGACCGTACAGGAGTGGCCCGGCGAACAGGGTGCCAATGATGTGCCAGACAATCCCCTCCCCACCGTGGGAAGTATGTGCCTGTTCACTCATTCGGCGCCCCGACCATACCAAGCCCCCACGGGCGTGCCTCACACACCCCTGGCCTCCCCTTGTGCGGCATCCTCAACCAGTGCCACATTATCACTGTCCTTGCTGGTCAGAGGCTTTTGTCCGGAGACATCGACGTAAGGGACCCGGGTGCGAAGCACCACGATCCCTTCGGCGGCCAGCCACCCGGCGACGCCGACGACGAACGAGACGAAGAACGCCATCCGATCGAAGAACTCCGCGTCTTTCACCAATGCCATGATCACCATCAGTACGATGATCTTGAGCAGCCACGATCCGACGACGACACCGACGAAGCGGGTGTTGTCCAACCGGGCGGCCAGTACACCTGTCAGTACAGTGGCGCCGAAGAACGCGGCCGGGATCGCGAGCCCTAGGAGGATCCCCAGGCCGACCTCGGAGCCTCCGAGCGCCCATCCGAGGACCGCACCCACTGGCAACAGAACCGTCAGCCCCACACCTGTGATGGTGAGGACTCGCCGCATCGGCGCCAAGAATGCCGCCACACCCGGCGGCGGCGTTGTGGGTTCGGACACGGGCAGACAGCCTACGTGCTGCGCCAGCTCCATGCCTAAATGATCTTCCGCACGGCCCCTCGTATCGCGTCCGGCAACGTGGGGCCCAGGCCGCTCGATGTGCAGGACGCAAGGTGGCCGGCACTCACCCGGCGGCCGGTGTGCGACGCTGCAACAGACGACGGGGACGGCGGGTGGTGAACGCGATCAGCACCACGATCGCGACGCCGAGCAAGGCATAGATGGTCCAGTCACCGACGAGCGCGATAGCGACGACGCCGCCGGCCACAAGCGCTGCCCACGCCCACATGATCGCCGCTACGCGGCCGTCCGAGTGGCCGACCTCGCGCAGCCGATGGTGCAGATGCTTCTTGTCGGGCGAGTTGAACATCCGTCCTTCCCGCGTCCGGCGGACCACGGCCAGGAGCATGTCCAGGAAGGGCAAGGCGATCACCGCGGCCGGGAGGATAAGTGGCAGCAGCGCGAGCAGGAACGTGGTCTCTTCCACCTCGTGGCTCGCCGACCGGCCGGTGAGCGTGATGGAACCGGCGGCGAGCAGCAGGCCGAGCAGCATCGCCCCTGAGTCACCCATGAAAATCCGCGCGGGTGAGACGTTGTGTGGGAGAAACCCCGCGCACATGCCCATCAGCACCACCGCGACCAACGCCGGCGTGGTCATCCGTGTGTCGCCCTGCTCGACCGCAAGCAGGTAGGTGTAGGAGAAGAACGCCGCCGCGCCGATACCGACCACGCCGGCGGCCAAGCCGTCCAGCCCGTCGATGAAGTTGACCGCGTTCGCGGTCCCGACGACCAGCAGCACGGTCAGCAACGCACGTTGCGAGGGATCGAGCGTAAAGACACCGTTCGGCAACGGCACCCACAGCAGTTCCACGCCTTGAACGACGAGCAGCCCCGCGGCCAGAAGCTGCCCGGCGAACTTCGCCAACGCCGACAGGTCCCAGATGTCATCGGCCACGCCAACCAGGCAGATGACGATGGCGGCGGTGATCAGCGCTTGCGCGTCGGTGGACTCCACGAACACATCGCGCATGCGAGGCAGATAGCTGGCCACCAGCAGTGCACCGAGCATGCCGACCAGCATGGCCACGCCACCCATACGAGGCACGACGCCTTTGTGCACGTCACGATCGCGTGGTGGGGGGATCGCGCCCACCCAGTGGGCGATCCTCCCGCATAACGCCACCACCAGGTAGGTCAGGGAGGCCGCGACGAAGAATGTCAGCAGGTACTCGCGCACGTGGCGACAGCACCTTTCCATCCCACGGGCGGCACCGATGCACGGGTACCTCGTACCAAGCCGGCCTTGCTCACGCTCGCAACTCTACGTCCCGCCCATGCCCTCGATCCGGACGTCGGGCGACACCCGTTGGCTCCATGCCCCGCCGGCGCCGGCCGGTCCACCCGGCAGCGCGCGGCGTCGCGCAGGTCGAGAGGTCCCATGCGCCGGGGTGTCCTACTTCTCGACGGTGTCGTCAGCAGTGTGCGACGAGCCCGCATCCGTGCTTCCCCGCGATCCGTCGACCTGAGCGTCGTCGACCTCAGGGCCGCCGGCCTCAGGGTCTCCGGCCTCAGAGTCTCCGGCCTCAGAGTCTCCGGCCTCAGAGTCTCCGGCCTCAGAGTCTCCGGCCTCAGAGTCTCCGGCCTCAGAGTCTCCGTCCTCAGCCTGCTGGCCATGAACATCGTCGGTCTCAGAGCCGATCTCGAAACCGTCAGCCTCAGCCACGGCGACCTCAGCATCGTCGGCCTCAGGACCGCTCGCCGCGCCCTGATCCGCGCCGGCCTCGGCGTCGCTCCGGGACTCGGCGTCACCGGCACCCGACGCCGACTCGGCGGTCACGGCATCGGCCGGGTCGTCCGTCGCGGGCTCGCCTGTGTCCGCTGCCTTCTCAGCCGCTGTACCGGTCGGCTCCACGGTCGCCGCCGATGTCTCCTCGGTCGAGGCCTCCTCAGCCGAGGTTTCCTCGGTCGAGGCCTGCTCAGGGCCGATGATCTCCGGAACGACCTCGCGGAGCTGCTCCAGGCTGATCGCGCCGGCACGCACCACCCGCGGTACCTCTCCGGTGACGTCGACGATCGTGGACGGGACGTCGGCGGCGGTCATCCCGGCCTCAAGATAGACGGCGATCGCATCGCCGAGCTGCTCACGTGCATCCTGGGCCGACCGCGCGGGCGGCTGACCGGACAGGTTCGCGCTGCTGACGCCCATCGGCCCGGTCTTTCGCAGCAGTTCTAACGCCACGTCGTGCTCCGGCATACGCACCACCACGGTGCCGCCGGTGTCGCCGAGGTTCCAATCCAACGACGGCTGCTCGTGGCAGAGCAGGCTCAGCCCACCCGGCCAGAAGACGGCGGCCAGCGCCTCCGACGCCTCGTTGGTGACCGCTACGCCGGTCCACGCGTCCGCGGAACCGACCAGGACCGGAACCGGCATGTCCGGTCCGCGGCCTTTGGCGTCGAGCAGTTTGCGCACCGCATCAGGCGAGAACGCGTCGGCGCCGACGCCATAGACCGTATCCGTAGGTAGCACGACCAGCCGTCCGGCTTTGATCGCACGCGCGGCCACACCCATGCCGCGGGTCCGCTTGGTCGGGTCTGAGCAGTCATAGAGCAGGGCCACGCCGTGTATTTAACCGTGTCCCGCCTACCGTTGCCTATCCGGGGCGCCCCCGGACCCGGATCACGCAGAGGTGGAGGAGCAACGCTCACCCGGTCACCCGGCTGCCAGCCGGGCGGTGACGTAGCGCGGCCGCTCGTTGAGGTCGAGGTGATCGGCGACGTCGGACCACCTGCCAGTGCCGGCGAACACCGCAGGGGCCGACTCCCCCTGTTCGTCCGCATGCTCGGCGATCACCACGCCCCCGG
>NZ_ML142855.1:91833-93108 GCF_004138495.1 Phytoactinopolyspora endophytica | reverse complement strand
AAGCAATCTCGCCGCGGCCGACTCCAGTGTCCGCATCGCGTCCAAGCCATCCGGCCCTGACCACAACGCGGCCGCCGGGTCATGCTCCACGACCTCTGGGTCACGGATCGCAGCGCCCACCGGCACGTACGGAGGGTTGGCCACGACCACGTCGACCGTTCCGGCCAGCATCGACATGCTCCGGTCCAGGATGCCCCCGACATCGTCCCGATGCACCACCACCGATTGCCCGGCAGCGTTCTTGCGCAGCCACTCGACGGCGGCGTCCTCGGATTCCACCGCATGCACGACGCACGGACGCACCTCCCGCGCCACCGAGATCGCGATCGCACCGGAACCGGCGAACATGTCGACCACCACCGGCACCCGGCCGGCGTCGATCACCGCTCGTGCCTCCGCGATCGCCGCGCCGGCGGTGAGCTCGGTCTCCGGACGGGGCGTGAAGACACCCGGGCCGACCTGCAAGGTGATGTGCCGGAAGTGCACGACACCGGTGATGTGCTGCAGCGGTTCCCGCGCCGCCCGTCGTTCGACAAGCTCGGCATAGGCGGCGGCGAACCGTACGTCGTCGAGGTCTTGTCCCGGTTCTTCGCCGGCGCCGGCCAGGCGGGTCGCCAGCTGAGACCGCTCGATGCCGAGGACGTGTGCGGCCAGTACCTCGGCATCATGCCGCGGGGATGGCACACCGGCGGCCGCCAGCCGCTCAGCGGCGGCCCGGATCTCTTCACGCAACGACATCACGGCCCAAGGCAATCATGTTGCACCCCACAGAACACATGCGGGGCAGCGCATGAGCGAACGGCCCGACGGACAGGTCGCGCAGGTTGGGGCGAAGGGATCACCAGGCTCAAGCCCAACGGGCCACAGACTCACCGAGCGGGACACAGCCAGCGCAACCCGCTGCCTGGTGATCCCTTCGCGCCGACCTGCGCGACTTCTCATCACCTTCGGGCCAGCCATCATCGGGACGAGCCATCGTCGGACCAGCTGTCTCGGACTACCCGCCCTCGGACTCTGAGGCGTCGCTGGAGACCGCGATCTTCGCGTTGGTGTCCGCGTCGACCAAGGCTTGGATGACCGTTCCGAGATCACCCTCGAGCACCGCATCGAGGTTGTGGGCTTTGAATCCGATGCGGTGGTCGGAGATGCGGTTCTCCGGAAAGTTGTACGTGCGGATCCGTTCCGAACGGTCGACGGTACGGATCTGGCTCCGCCTGGCGTCAGAGGCTTCCTTCTCGGCCTCTTCCTGGGCCGCCGCGAGCAGCCTGGCACGCA
>NZ_ML142855.1:79085-91766 GCF_004138495.1 Phytoactinopolyspora endophytica | reverse complement strand
CGCAGCGCCTGTTCCTTGTTCTGCAGCTGACTCTTCTCGTTCTGGCAGGAGACGACGATGCCGGTGGGCAGGTGGGTGATCCGGACGGCGGAATCCGTGGTGTTCACGCTCTGACCACCCGGCCCGGACGACCGGAAGACGTCGATGCGAAGGTCGTTCTGGTTGATCTCCACCTCAGTCTCGTCGTCCGCCTCCGGCAGCACTAGCACGCCCGCGGCCGAGGTGTGGATACGTCCCTGGCTCTCGGTGACCGGAACCCGCTGCACCCGGTGGACACCGCCTTCGAACTTCAACCGGGCGTACGGTGCCATGCCCGGCTCGGGCGTACCTTTCGCCTTGACGGCGAGCGAGACGTCCTTGTAACCGCCGAGGTCGGACTCCTCGGCGTCGATGAGCTCGGTGCTCCACCCGGCCCGTTCGGCGTAGCGCATGTACATACGCAGCAGGTCACTGGCGAACAGTGCGGACTCCTCGCCGCCCGCGCCGGCCATGACCTCGACGATGGCGTCCCGGCCGTCGTTCGGGTCCCGCGGCAGTAGCAGCATCCGTAGCTCGTCGGCGAGCTTCTCCTCACGCTCGCCGAGCTCGATCGCCTCGGCGGCGAACGCCGGATCGTCTGCCGCGAGCTCAAGCGCCGCACGCCTGTCCTGACCGGTCTCCTGCCACGCGCGGTACGTCTTCACGGTCGCGGTCAGTTCGGCGTAACGTCGCCCAAGACGCCGTGCCACGCCCTGGTCCGCGTGTATGGCGGGGTCGGCGAGCTTGTGCTCGAGTTCTTCATACTCAGCCTCGAGCGCTTTGACGCCCTCGAACATCGCCTATTCCTCCCTGCCTGTCCCGAACTCTTTCGGGCCGTGTCACTACCGGTCACGTCTCCACCGGCGCTTCCCGGGCCGCGAGGATCACCATGACCAGCCGACCGGGACTCGTATCTCACTTTGCCTCCGCGGTCTGTCGTCCACGGCGAGCAACACGAACCATCCGGGTTCTACCGTCCAACACGACGACGGCGGGCGCACGCAAAACGCGTGCGCCCGCCGTCGACAAAGCTACTTGGAGCCGGACTTCTTCCCGTACCGGGATTCGAACCGAGCCACCCGGCCTCCGGTGTCGAGAATCTTCTGCTTTCCCGTGTAGAACGGGTGACAGGCAGAGCAGATATCGGCGTGAATGGAGCCGCTCGACGCCGTGCTCCGTGTGGTGAACGTGTTGCCACAGGTACACGTGACGTTCGTCTCCACGTACTGCGGGTGGATGTCGCTCTTCATGGACTTCACTCCTGGATCTCTATGAGCGCCGGGTCGATGGGGCGGGACGCCACAACGTGAACCGGAACCAACTGCTCTAGTATTCCAGCCCGGCCCCACCATCACCAAACCAGCTCCGATGACCGCCGCCAGAAAGGCTCCGCCGCCACTCCGGCCGCAACGGCACCAGCACCGGACCCCGAACGCGCGCTGACCGCCTTAGGCAAGCCAACGCCCGTGACGAGACCAGGCCGGAGGCGCGTGGGGGCCGGCCCACTCAACGCAACCACAGGCCCCTAGCCTCGGGGCATCGGCGGTTGCTAGTCGTCGTCCTTCGACCCGTTCCCACCGATGGTCGGCGTGGTCTTCTGGACGGTCATGAGGAACTCGGCGTTGCTCTTGGTCTTCTTGAGCCGGTCGAGCATGAGCTCGATCGCCTGCTGCGGGTCCAGAGCGGAGAGCACCCGGCGCAGCTGCCACATGACGCCCAGCTCCTCCTTGCCGACCAGGATCTCCTCGCGCCTCGTGCTGGACGCGTCGACGTCGATCGCTGGGTAGAGGCGCTTGTCGGCTAGGTCACGCCGGAGCCGGATCTCCATGTTTCCGGTGCCCTTGAACTCCTCGAAGATGACCTCATCCATCTTGGACCCGGTCTCGATCAGCGCCGTGGCCAAGATGGTCAGCGAGCCGCCGTTCTCGATGTTCCGCGCCGCACCGAAGAACTTCTTCGGCGGGTACAGCGCGGCCGAGTCGACACCACCGGACAGGATGCGCCCGCTGGGAGGCGCGGCGTTGTTGTACGCCCGAGCGAGCCGGGTGATGCCGTCGAGCAGGATGACCACGTCATGCCCCAGCTCGACGAGCCGCTTGGCCCGCTCGATCGCCAGTTCCGCCACCGTCGTGTGGTCGTCGGCCGGACGGTCGAACGTCGACGCGATGACCTCGCCCTTGACGGAGCGCTGGAAGTCGGTGACCTCCTCCGGCCGCTCGTCGACGAGCACCACCATCAAGTGTGCTTCCGGATTGTTCGCCGTCACGGCGTTGGCGACCGCCTGCATGAACAACGTCTTACCGGCCTTAGGCGGCGACACGATCAGCCCGCGCTGCCCCTTACCGATCGGCGCGACGAGATCGATGATCCGCGTCGACATGTTGCCGGACTCGGTCTCCATGCGCAGCCGGTCCTGCGGGTACAGGGGCGTGAGCTTGTTGAAGTCCGGCCGCTGCTTGGCAGTGTCCGGGTCGGCGCCGTTCACGGTGTCGACCCGCACCAACGCATTGAACTTCTGCTGCTTCTCACCCTCACGCGGCTGACGGACCACACCGGTGACGGCGTCGCCCTTGCGCATGCCGTGCCGCCGGACCATCGCCAGCGACACGTACACGTCGTTCGGGCCCGGCAGGTAGCCGGAGGTTCGCACGAACGCGTAGTTGTCGAGGATGTCGATGATGCCCGCTACCGGGATCAGGACGTCGTCCTCTTGGATCTGCGGCTCTTCCGCGCGCTCGCGGCCGCCACCACCGCCACCGCTGCTGGGCCGCCGATCGCGGTTCCCGCGGCTGCGGTCACGACGCCTGCGCCGACCGCGACCGCTCTGGTCGTCGTCTTCGTCGAAGCGCCCGCCCTGCCGACGGTCATTGTCATTGTCGCGGTCGTCGCCACGGTTGCTCTGACGGTCATCGCCACGGTTGCTCTGACGGTCGTCGCCACGGTTGCTCTGACGGTCATCGCCACGATTGCTCTGACGGTCGTCACCACGGTTGCTCGGACGGTCGTTCTGGCGATCCGGGCGACGGTTGTCGGGGCGACGGCTGTCCTGCCGACGGCTGTCCGGACGGCGATCATCACCGCGGGCACCGTCACGATCGCCCGACCGCTCCCGTTCGCCCGTCGAGTCGCTCGCGGACTGCTCGGGCTGCGCCGCCTCGGCCCCTTCGCCTCGACCACCGCCACCACGGCTTCCAGTGGATCGGCCGTTCCCGGACCGGTCACCACTGGACCGGTCGTCACCCGACCGGTCATCGCTTCCGCCACGGCCCCGGCCGTCGGCTTTCTTCGTCTCGCGAGTGGCCTCCGACACAGTGCCGGTCTCACTCGCAGCCGCGGCGACAGCTCCGTCGTCCTGTTTCGGCGCTGCTTGCGCCCGGCTGGCGCGACGGGGCGTCCGCCGCGCGGCCTTGGAGGACTCGTCCGCCTTCGAAGTCGTGTCCGCGCCGGACCCACCAGCGCTGGACGCGCCGTCGTCCGCAGACGAGGCAGCGTCTTTCGCCGACGCGGCAGCCTTGGGTGCCGGGCCGTCGGACTGGGTCGCCTTGATCGCATCGATCAGCTGAGCCTTGCGCATCCGGCCCGAACCCTTGATGCCGAGCTGGCTAGCAACCTGCTGCAGCTCGGCGAGGACCATACCGTCCAGGCCTGGGGCGCGCTTGCGCTGCCGCTTGGCCGGGGCACCGCCGGAGGTCGATGCTGTGTTCTCGGAGTCCAGCGCCTCAGAGACGCCGGGAATCTCGGTGTTTGTCACTCAGGGTCCTTCCCTGGGCCAGCACCGGCGAGAGCCACCGGTGCGCCTTAAATACCTCGAGGAACCTCCCCGAGGACGCATGTTTGTGCACGATGCAACTGGTGGTCAACCTCGTGTTGGACCTAGCATGCGCAAGCCCTGAAAGAGGTTTACAGATCCACGGCTCGCTGCAGAGATTCCGCTACGCCATGGCTTACCGACCATGCAGTGCGTCGGTGCGTTACGAGCGTAGCACGTGAGGGCCCGAATTACCCAGACCAGGCCATGGGCGTTTTAGCCCGTGTAGTCCGGTCATCGCTCACGTGTCATTCGCCACCGCGCCGACGGCGTCCACCGGCACCGCGCGCACGTCCCAGCCGGATGCCAGCTCCCGCACCCGCGACACCTCATCCCCCCTGGCCAGGACCAGAATCGACGGTCCGGCACCGGAGACGACGGCGGGCAGTCCGCGCTGTCGCAGCGCCGACATCAGGGCAATCGACTCCGGCATGGCGGGCTCCCGGTATGCCTGGTGCAAACGGTCCTGCGTCGCCTCTACCAGCAGGTCGGGCCGGCGTGTCACCGCCTCGACCAGCAACGCCGCCCGGCCGGCGTTCCGGGCCGCATCCGTGTGTGGAACGGCCTGCGGAAGCAGGCCCCGCGCGGTGGTGGTGGCCAGCGCCACCGACGGTATGCATATCACCGGAACGATCTCCGGATGCGGATTCAGCCGGGTAGCGTGCGCCACACCGTCGTCACCGGTCCATGCGATGGTGAACCCGCCCAGCAGGCACGGTGCGACGTTGTCGGGGTGGCCTTCGATCCTGCTGGCCAGGTCAAGCACACCGTCGATGGCCGAGCCGGAGGTGGTTTCCTGTCCGGCAAGACCTCGGGCGGCGAGGACACCGGCGACGATCGCCGCTGAAGACGAGCCCAGACCACGCCCGTGCGGTAGAACGTTTCGGCAGCTCAGCTCGAGACTGGCCGGTTCGGCTCCAAGCTCGGAGAAGCATCGGCGCATGGCCCGCACGACGAGATGGGTCTCGTCCCGAGGTACGTCGTCAGCGCCGACACCGTCAACGGTCAAGGTCAGCGGCGCTCGCTCGCTCGCCACGTCCCTTTCGAAATACGCCGACGCCTCGACGACGTCGTGCATGCTCAGGGCCAGTCCGAACGTGTCGAAGCCTGGTCCGAGGTTGGCGCTGGTCGCAGGGGCGCGGACGACGACGCGCGCAGAGCGCGGATCCTTCCCCGGGCTCACACCGGCCATCGGTCACACGCCCCGAGAGGCCGGCTTGCGAGTGCCCTCACGCTCGGGCCAACCCCAATGCCTCGGCTGCGGCTACGGCCTCCGCGGCGACCGGGTAGGGACGGATCTCCCCATAGAACGAACTGGCCGTGTCGACGTCCTTCAGACCGTGTCCCGTCACAGTCACGACGATCTGTTGACCCGCATCCAGCTGACCGCTACGCGCGTAGTGAAGCAGGCCGGCCACGCCCGCAGCGGACGCCGGCTCGACGAACAGGCCCTCCTGCCCCGAAAGCTCTTGCTGCGCCGCGAGTATCTGCTCATCGCTGACGGCGTCGATCTGGCCTTCGGACTCATCCCGCGCGGCGACGGCGAGCGTCCATGAGGCCGGATTGCCGATCCGGATCGCACTAGCCACGGTGTCGGGCGCGGCCACCGGCACACCGTGCACCAGCGGCGCCGCGCCTGCCGCTTGGAAGCCCCACATCCTGGGCCTGCGCGTGGTGATCCGGTCCGCTGCGTACTCGGTGTAACCCATCCAGTAGGCGGAGATGTTCCCCGCGTTGCCGACTGGCAGGACATGAATGTCCGGGGCATCGCCGAGGTCGTCCACGACCTCGAAGGCCGCCGTCTTCTGACCGGCCAACCGATACGGGTTGACCGAGTTGACCAGGGCGACCGGGTAGGTCTCGGCGAGCTCGCGGGCGAGCCGTAGACAGTCGTCGAAGTTGCCGTCGACGGACGCGATCACCCCGCCGTGCACAACGGCCTGGGCAAGCTTCGGTCCCGCGATCTTGCCGTCTGGGACGAGGACCACCGGCCGCATCTTGGCGCGAACGGCGTACGCGGCCATCGACGCGCTGGTGTTGCCCGTCGAGGCACAGACGACGGCCTCAGCGCCTTCCTCGGCCGCCTTAGAGATGGCCACGGTCATGCCGCGGTCCTTGAACGAACCGGTGGGGTTGACCCCCTCGACCTTGAGATGAACGTCACAGCCTGTCTGCTCGGACAGCCACGGCGCCGGCACGAGCGGCGTCCCGCCCTCGCGCAGGGTCACCACAGGGGTGTCCGTCGTCACCGGAAGCCGATCACGGTACTCGTCGATGACACCGCGCCATAGACGCGTCCGGGCTGGGGCATCAACCATTCCACTGGTCACGGCACCCATTATCCACGCTCCCCTCAACCCCTGTCCCCGGCGTCCATCCGGCGCCCTGTAGCCCTATCCACCCGCCTCGACGGCGAGACTCCCCGGCAGTTCCGCCCTCCGCTCGGATGACCGGCGAAGGTGGGGCGGGAGATTTCTTCGGAGCGATCTTCGGGCGGCGGGCTCTACACGCAACCAGCCCACCTAAGCCGACCGCCGACCGCGTGAGAGCGAGAAGAGAATCTCCCGCCCCACCTCCACTGAGAGTCGAGCCCGTGGCCCTGTCGACCCGGGGCTTACTCGCCCTCGACGCGCTTCACCGACATGACGTCCCGGACGGTGTCGAGCTTCGCGAGGTCGTCCACGGTCGCCGTGAGCGCCTCGTCCGACGCCTGATGAGTGACGACGACCAGCTCGGCGCCGTCGGGGACCTCGGTGCGCTGCCGGACCGTCTCGATCGACACGTCGTGCCTGGCGAACACCGTGGCGACCGCCGCCAGCACGCCCGGGCGATCCTCGACGTCGAGGCTGATGTGGTAGCGCGTGACCGTCTCGCCCATCGGGTGCACCCGACGGTCGGCGTACCAAGACCCGCCTGGGCCCGTGACACCGCCCACCCGGTTGCGCGCCACCGTCACCAGGTCACCGAGAACGGCGCTGGCCGTAGGCGTACCGCCGGCCCCCGGACCGTAGAACATGAGCTGGCCAGCGGACTCCGCTTCCACGAAGACCGCGTTGTATGCGCCGCGGACACCCGCCAGCGGATGCGAACGCGGGATCATCGCCGGGTGGACCCGCACCCCGACGGCTTCGCCACCGGGCGCGAGCTCACAGATCGCGAGCAGCTTGACCACGGCGCCCATGGCCTTGGCGCCCGCGACGTCCGCGGCCGTCACCTCGCTGATTCCTTCTCGATGGACGTCTGCCAGGCTGACCGGCGAGTGGAACGCGATACCCGCCAGGATCGCGGCCTTGGCGGCAGCGTCGTACCCTTCGATGTCCGCCGTCGGGTCGGCTTCGGCGTACCCCAGCGCCTGAGCCTCTTCGAGAGCTTCGGCGAAGCCGCTGCCGTTGGTGTCCATCTGATCGAGCACGTAGTTGGTGGTGCCGTTGACGATGCCCAGCACTCTGGTGACGTGGTCACCGGCGAGCGACTCACGCAGCGGCCGGAGCAGCGGTATGGCACCGGCGACGGCCGCCTCGTAGTAGAGATCGACCCGGTGCTTGTCGGCAGCGGTGTGCAGGGCGAAACCGTCGTCGGCGAGCAACGCCTTGTTCGCGGTCACCACGGACTTGCCCCGCTCCATGGCGGTCAGGATCAGGCTCCGTGCGGGCTCGATCCCGCCGATCACCTCGATCACCAGGTCGACGTCGTCACGCGACACCAACCCGGCCGCATCGGTGGTGAAGATCTCAGGGTCGACGCCCGGTACGGCCCGGTCCCGTCCCGTTCTGCGGACTGCCACCCCGACGAGCTCAAGCCGCGCACCGATACGCGCTGCGAGGTCGTCCGCGTGCTCGACCATCTGGCGAGCGACCTCGGAGCCGACCACTCCGCAGCCGAGAAGCGCCACTCGCAGTGTGCTCATCCGCATCCTCCCTCTCAACTACTCGCCTCGCCGTTCCAGGCTGCCGGTCACGCTAGGCTTCGTTCCAAGTGTCCGCGAAGCCCGAAGGATCTAGCGCCACCCGTCCATGATGCGAGACATCTGTCTCAACATACGTAGCGCAGACCGTAGATCCTTTACCACCGGCTCTGTGTGGCCGTCACCGGAGGGCCACGACAGGCCATACTCGGCTCCAACGCATCACCAACTCGGACGACATCGCGGAGCCGTCGCACGGCGTCGCTCGCCGAACGCCACGAACCTCTATGCTGGTCCGCCGGACCCTGAAAAGCGATGTGCACCCGGAGGACACGTGACTGGCGCAGGCCCACCCCGGCCCGACGACGGCGGACCGGTGGAAAGGTCCAGCACCTCTCCAGCGCACGGGCCACCGTCCTCTCCTCCCCATCCACCGCAACGACCGCAACGACCGCCGATGATCCGAGTGGGCCGGGCTGCGGACAACGACATCGTCATCGATGACCTGCTGACCGCGCGCCATCACGCCAGGCTGACACCGACCAGCGACGGTTACCGGCTCGACGACCTCAGCGGCCACCACCAGACCTTCGCCCAGGGCGTCCTCGTCGAGCGCGGCATATATGTCCGCGACGGCCACATCGTCACATTCGGCAAGACGCGATTCATCGTCGGGCCGTCCGGCCTTGCGCCGTTGGCTGACGCCCCGGCCGAAGGCAGCCTGGTGGTGCAGAACCTCTACTACACGTTGCCGAAAGGCCCCACGCTCACCGAGAACGTCAACGTGAACCTGAGCGGTTCCCGTTTGGTCGCCGTTATCGGGCCGTCGGGCTGTGGCAAGTCGACGCTGCTTCGGCAGATCAGCGGTGAGCTCGAGCCGTCCCACGGTTCCGTCCACTACCAGGGCTTCGACACTCATCACAGCCAGGAGGAGATCCACGGCCGCATCGGTGTGGTTCCACAGCACACCATCGCCCATCGTCAGCTCGGCGCCCGGCGGGCCATGCAGTACACCGCTGAGCTACGGCTCTCCCACGACACGACGGCCGAGGAGCGGACCACACGCGTCGACGAGGTCCTCACGGAGCTGGGCCTCGCTGACAGCAGGGCAACCCGGATCGAGAACATGTCGGGCGGGCAGCAGCGACGCCTCGCCATCGGCTTCGAGCTGATCACCCGCCCGTCCATGCTGATTCTCGACGAACCTACCTCCGGGCTCGATCCGGCACTGGTGCGCCAGATCATGACCACGCTGCGCGAGCTGGCCGACGACGGACGGCTCGTCCTTGTCACCACACACGACCTCGCCCACGTGGACATCTGCGACGACGTCCTGATCATGGTCCCTGGGGGCCAGATCGAGTATTTCGGGCCACCGGCCGGCATCGCCGACCATTTCGGCACCTCAGACTGGGCCGACATCTTCGAGAAGCTCAAGGTCCCGCGGCCACGCCCGGCGCAGGCACCGCCGCCGCCCCATGCGCCGCCGCAGCCCGCACCGCCACCGGCCGCATGGCCTGGGCCGTCCGCAAGGCCTGCCCATGCTCCGGGACACCCGCCTCCCCCTGCAGTGCACCCGGCCCCACCCGCGGGAACCCGTTCGATGCTCCCGGCACGGCTGCTGACACGGTCGAAGAGCGAGACACCCGAGGTAGTCGGCCCGAAGGCCGCCGACGACGAGAAACGCATGCGGCAGCAGATGTGGGTGCTGTGCCGACGCCAGGTCCAACTGATCTTCGCCGACCGGCCGTTCGCCGGATTCATGCTGGCGCTGCCGGTCGGGCTGGCGATCCTGGGGCTGGCGATCCCCAACGAGTCCGGTCTCGGACGCCCGGCCCACGGCGGCAGCACCGAGGCGATGCGGCTACTGGTCATTCTGGTGGTCGGCGCGTCGTTCATGGGCATGGCCGCGACCGTCCGCGACATCGTCGCCGAGCGCCGGATCTACCGGCACGAGCGCGCGGCCGGCCTGATGCCGGATGCGTACCTCGCATCGAAGCTCATCATCTTCGGCGCGTTCGCGGTGGTCCAGTCGATCATCCTGCTCGCATTGACGCTGATGGTCCGCGACGGCCCGGAGGACGGCGTGATCATCGGGAAGGGCGGGTTCGAGCTGGGCGTGGCCCTCGCCGCAACGGCCGTCGTCTCGGCGATACTCGGACTGGTCGTCTCGTCTCTCGTGTCCACCCCCGAGCAGACTATGCCGCCGCTGGTCCTCGCGATCATGGCGCAGCTCGTCTTCAGCGGCGGATTGATCGAGGTCACCGGACGCGCCTTCATCGACCAGTTGTCCTGGCTGTCCCCGAGCCGCTGGGGGTATGCGATGAGCGCGTCGACGGTGGACGTGACCGGGCTGATGCCCAACTCGCCGGATGATGTCCTGTGGAGGCACAACGCGCTGGCCTGGTTGGGTGCGCTGCTGGCCCTCACGGCGATCGGTGTCGTCGCGACCTACATCGCCCGCCGTCGTCTGCGCGTCCTCTAAAGCGATCGCGCCTACGTCTGAGCTGCAGGCCGAGGCCCACGGATGATCCGGCGACGGATCGCGCCCGAGGCCATGTCGATGAGTATCGTCACCAGAACGACGACGATGAGTGCCATCCCCGCCGAAGCCCACTGACGGAACTCGATGCTCTGTTGCAGCATTGTCCCGATGCCGCCGGCACCGACCACGCCCAGCACCGCCGACGCCCGGATGTTGACCTCGAACCGGTACAGCCAGAACGCGATGATCTCGGGCATGACCTGTGGCATCACCGCCCAGCGCACAAGCTGCGGCTTCGATCCGCCCGCTGCGTCCGCCGCCTCCATCGGACCGTGATCGCACCCCTCGATGATCTCAGCGGAGAGCTTGCCGATGGTGCCCGTGGAGCTCAGGCCGATGGCCACGGTGCCGGCCAGCGGTCCCAGCCCGAAGATCGGTATCAGCGCCACCGCGAAGATGATCTCCGGGATGGCGCGGGGAATGTTCAGCAGCTGCCGGGTGACGACGACGCTGACCCTCCCCGAGACGTTCCGCGCCGCCAGGAACGCCAGCGGAAAGGACAGCGCCGCCGCGATCATGGTGCCGATCCACGCGATCCCCACCGACTCCCACATGGAGTCCAATGCGTCCGGCAGGTCCGCGAGATCCAGGTCGCCGAACATCAGGCCGAAGATGTTCCACAGCTCGCCTGGTACCTCGGGGAGGCGTTCCCATCTGGCGTCCACGCTCAACGAGGCTCCCAGGAACCCGGCGACCACCGCCACAGTGACGGTCAGACGGAACCAGTTGAACGGCTTCTCAGGCCGCACCGCGTCCCGGAACCGTTCATCAGCTACTCGCTGCGTCTCCGTTCCGCTCACAGCAGCCGCTTCCGCAGCACCGCCGAGATCCGTTCCACCACGATGACGACGACCAGGAAACCCGCGACCACGCCCCATACCCTGTCCCATTGGCCCTGGCCGCGGTAGAAGTCGATCACGGTGCCGATTCCGCCCGCGCCGACGAAGCCGAGCACCGCCGAGGCACGGAGGTTGAGCTCGAAGCAGTACATGGAGAACGACGTGTAGGCCGGCAAGATCTGCGGAAGCACCGCGAAGCGCAGCATCTGAGGGTGCGACGCTCCGCTGGCCCGCGCGGCCTCGACCGGGCCGTGGTCGATGCCGTCGATCGTGTCCGAGGTCAGTTTGGTGACCACACCGAGCGAGAAGAAGAACAGAGCCAGGATGCCCGGCAGTGCGCCGATGCTCACCGCCGCCACGAACAGCAACGCCCAGAGCAGGTCGGGAATCGCACGGATGACATTGTTGAGCAGCTTCACCACGGCATAGACGGCACGGTTCGGCGCACCCAGCTTGGAGTTGAACAGCGCGAGCGGCAGGGCGATGAGCGCACCGGCGATGGAGCTCATCACAGCCATCTGCAGCGTCTCGAGGAAGCCGTCTCTCGCCCGGGAACCGGTCAGGGCACCGAGGTCGATCTCGGCCAGGCCGCGCATCGGAGCATTGGACCGGGTCAGCCCGTCCCAGATCTCCGTCACTGAGAACCCGATGCCGTATCTCCAGTCCGCACCGGCTGCGACGGTGAAGCCGACCAAGCCGATCAGCCCGCCGATCATGAACAGGCTCGGTCGTGGACGCCTCGGTCGCTCACGAATCGGCCGCTCACGGCTCAGTTGCTCGCCAGGCAGGCTCACAGCGTCGCCTCGGCCTCAAGCACGTCATCGGCGGTGAGGCTGCGGCCGTAGATCTGCTCGAACACGCCCTCGTCGACGGCAGACCCGGGGCCGTCGAACACCAGCTTCCCGGCCCGCAGGCCGATGATCCGGTCGGCATACTCCCGGGCCAGGTCGAGGAAGTGCAGATTGACCAGCGTCGTGATGCCCAGATCACGGTTGGCCTTCTGCAGGTAACGCATGACCGTGCGCGACGTCGGCGGGTCGAGCGAGGCGACCGGCTCGTCGGCGAGCAGAACCGTCGGCTCCTGCGCCAGCGCCCTGGCGATGCCCACCCGCTGCTGCTGGCCGCCGGAGAGGTTGGCCGCGCGCACATACGCCTTGTCCACGATCTCGACGATCTCGAGGGCCCGCATCGCCCGCTCCACCTCGTCTCGGCCCCACCAGCCCAGCATCGACCGCCAGCCCGGCACCCGGTTGAGCCGTCCCATCAGCACGTTGTTCAGCACCGTCGTACGATTCACCAGGTTGTAGTGCTGGAAGATCATGCCGGCGTCGGCACGGAGCGAACGCAGCTGTCTCCTGGACAGCCCGCCGACCTCCCGCTCGCCGACGTGCACGGTGCCGCCGGCCAGCGGGACCAGGCCGTTGACGGTGCGGATCAACGTCGACTTTCCGGCACCGGACAGCCCCACGATCACGACGAACTGCCCATCGGGAATGTCGAGGCTGATGTCGTCGAGCGCGGTCACCCCGCCCGGATAGGTCACCGACGCCTGCGTGAAGCGAATCAT
>NZ_ML142855.1:67754-79060 GCF_004138495.1 Phytoactinopolyspora endophytica | reverse complement strand
CTCCTCCGTCACAAGGTCCTGTCCGTCTGGAAGCGGGGACCAGGCAGGCCGTCCGCCCCGCCACCTGCCAACTCTGCTTTCCGGATCCCGCGCCAGCATGTCCCGTGCCGCATGCCGGCGCGGGATGGCCGGGGTCACTCGTCGAGCAGCTGCCCCAGCTCGTCCACCAGGGTCCGGATCGGGTCGTACGCGGCTGAGTCGACCGGTACCAGGTCGTCGATGTTGTAGAGCTCGTTCAGGACCTGGTGACCCTCGTCGGTGCCGGCGATGTCGACGAGCGCGTCCGTGATCGCCTGCTTCAGGTCCTCGGGGATGTCCGACGCGACCGCGAAGCCGTCATTCGGTATCGGCGGCGACCATGCGAAGACCACCACCTCCTCGCCGATGTCGTCGACCTGATCGACGACGTCCCCGCGCGCGTCGTTGAACGAGACGCCGACCTCAGCGTCTCCCCGGTACACGGCGAGTACCGCGTTGTCATGACCTCCGGCGAAGATGGGGTCGACGCCGCTCTCCGGATCGATACCGGCCTCGAACAGCTGCAACGACGGCACCAGGTGCCCCGAGGCCGAGCCCTGATCCACGAACGCCACCGCTCTGCCGGCGACCTGTGGAATGGCCTCCTCGCCGATCGGACCGTCGCCGGGGCCTTCCGCGTCTTCGACACCGTTGCAGAACAGGAACCCGTCGACCTCGATCGGGTTGTTGTCGCAGTAGGTGTCCGGGTCGTTGGTGAACCATTGCGTAACGTACTGGACGTCGCCGAACCGCTCCGACTGCAGGATCAAGTCGGCACCGGCCTGGTTCTCGGCCTGCACCATCTGTTGCGGACCGAGCCCGCCGGCGATGCCTGCCTGCCCCGCTTCGAGGGCGACGATGACGCCCGCATAATCGGTGGCCACGAACGGCTCGATGTCAACGCCGATGCGTTCCTCGAGCATCTCGGCCAGCGGCCCGGCGTCCTCGACCAGTTGCTGGGCCTCGCTGGACGGCGTGAACACCAATGTCAGCTCATCCGGCCAGTCTTCACCGCCGTTTGTGGTGCTGTCGGCGCCGTCGTCGCTCTCATCGTCGTTGCCGTCGTCGTCTCCCCCACACGCGGCGACCAGCGCCGCCGTGGCCAGGACCGCCAGCCATTGCCCCACCTTCATCGGATGCCTCCCTCACCACCGAGCCCTTCCGGCTCGGGCACGATCTCCGTGAGACGCATGTCGCGTCTGACGACGCCGACCTTTACCGGCCTGAGGCGTTTCAAGCTTCGTGCCACGAGGCTGGCGATGCTACTCCGACGACGCGCCCGCTCGCACGGTAAAGTCAGAGACGTCTGCTGGAGGGCGGCTAGGGTTCCGCAGTCGAGGTTCGCTGACTGGCCTGGTACCGAGCGCCGCAGAAAGCCGACGTGCCGTCAGCGCCCGTTGCGTCGCGCTTCTTCGCGCACCGCACGAGTTGCCGTGATCGGCGCGGCTCGGGTGAGCCGTCCTTGTCGCGGCGGCCCCGACAAGGAGGGCGTCCGGCATCCGGCCCGCACCTTACTAGGACAAAAGCCTCGAGGGGAGACGTGGACGCCCATGTTGGCGTGCCCGCTTCCCTGATGAAAGGCCGAGGCTTTGTCCGATTCCTCGCATACACGGCTGTCCGCCCACCCCCGCTCGGTCCTGCTGGCGTTGCTGGTCACATTTCTCTGGTCCACCTCCTGGGTACTGATCAAGGTCGGACTCGACGCGATACCGCCCCTGACCTTCGCCGGTCTCCGGTACACCCTTGCTTTCCTGTGCCTGCTGCCCTTCGTCGTCCGCCCGAAGCACCGAGAGGCCCTACGCTGCCTCCGCGGCTGGGACTGGCTCCTGCTGATCGGGCTCGGGTTGGTGATGTACTCCCTGACCCAAGGCGCGCAGTTCCTCGCGCTGGACCGGCTGCCCGCCACCACGACAAGCCTGCTGCTCAGCTTCTCACCCGCCGTCGTCGCACTGCTGAGTGTCGTCTTCCTCACCGAGCGGACGCGGCCGGCCCAATGGGCTGGAATCGCCGTCTACCTGATCGGCGCGGCGATCTTCCTCTATCCCGCCGAATTCCCCGGATATCAGCTCTTCGGCATCGGCATCGCCGTGCTCGGACTGCTCGCCAATGCCAGTGCTGCCGTGCTCAGCCGGTCGGCCAACCGCGGCAGCACGCTGACTCCGTTGGCCGTGACCGTCGTCAGCATGGGTGCCGGGGCCGTCGTGCTGCTGGTGGCGGGCGTCACCATGCAGGGCCTTCCGCCGCTGAGCCCGACCGGCTGGACGATCGTCGCCTGGCTTGCGGTGGTCAACACCGCGTTCGCGTTCACTGTCTGGAACCTGACCCTGCGCACGCTCAGCGCGACGGAGTCCAGCGTGATCAACAACACCATGCTCATCCAGATCGCGATTCTCGCGTGGGTCTTCCTGGACGAATCGCTGGGTGTCCGGGAGATCTGCGGGCTGGTCCTCGCCTCTTCAGGGGTGCTGATCGTGCAGCTCTGGCGTCGGCCATCCAAGAGGGCAGAGCGCTAGAGCTCAGGCGGGGAGCCTTTCGAGCACATCCTCAACGGGCACAGAACCGGGCTGAGCACGTCTGCGCGCAAGCTCGTTCGCCATCTGCCGTACGAGCTCGTTGGCCGGTGTCGGCACCCCATGAACCCTGCCGAGCAGCACGATCTCGCCGTTGAGATAGTCAGCCTCGATCGCGCCCGTGCCGCGATGCAGGCTCTGCCACGACGAACCACCACGAACCGTCCCGCCGACGGGCTTCACCTGGATCAGGTCCCCACGACGAGCCCGGTCTTCTTCCTCGGTGGTGACATCGATACCGGCCGCGCGCAGGCAAGCCGCCCCCTCCGCGCGCACTCGTTCAAGGATGGGCCGTGCCTCCGCGCCCGTACCGCACAGCGCTTGGACCGCGTTTCCGAGGTTCATGATCAGCTTGCGGTACTTCCATCGCATGATGTCCGGACGTGGTTCCGATACGAACGTCGCTTTGCGGAATGCCGCTGCGATGTGCTCGGCCGTCCCGTCCACGCCCCCCGGAAAGCGGCCCAGGTCAAGCAGACCCGGCACTGGCGACGACTGGCTCTGCACGACACCCGGCTCAACGTGCATCGCCGGGAACATCACGCAGATCCCGTATACGTTCTCGAACAGCCGCAACGCCATGCGCTCGTTCTCCACGCCGTTCTGCGCGCACACGATCGGTGTCGACGGTCCGGCCGCGTCGCGGAGCATCGCCAACGCGGCACCGGTGTCCTGTGTCTTCATCGTCAGCACGGTGACATCGCCGGCCTGGAACTCGATCTCGCCGGGGGTGGCCACCGCGTGGATCCTGAATGTCTCGCTCCCGTCCGGCGATTCCACCCGGAGACCGTCTCGGTGGATGGTCTCCAGGTGTGGTCCGCGGGCGATGAGTGTCACGTCGAAGCCGGCCGACGACAGCCGGGCACCGAGAACGCCGCCGATCGCACCGGCACCATAGATCACAAAGCGCATGACCCGTACGTTATCCCCCGGCTGATCGCGATCGCCCAGGCGCGGCCATGAACGGGCCCGGCGTCGATGTGCGACATCGCACAGGAAGGTACGAGCATTGCGATCCCACGACGCACGCGACGTAGCATCGAGGCATGACTTCGTTGCCCACAGCCGAGCAGGTGAACACTGCGCTCGCCGGCGTCAAGGACCCAGAGATCAAGCGCCCGATCACAGAGCTTGGCATGGTGAAGTCCGTTGAGGTCGGTGCCGACGGCCGAGTGCACGTCGAGGTGTACCTCACCATCTCCGGCTGCCCGTTGCGGGACACCATCACACGTGAGGTGACCGCCGCCGTCGAAGCCCTCGACGGAGTGACCGCTGTCGACGTGACGCTCGATGTGATGTCCGAGGAGCAGCGCAAGGCCTTGTCCGAACAGCTCCGCGGCGGCCGGCCCCAGCGCGAGATCCCGTTCAACCAGCCTGACTCGTTGACCCGGGTGTACGCGGTCGCCTCCGGCAAGGGAGGCGTCGGGAAGTCGTCGGTCACGGCGAACCTGGCCGCGACGATGGCGGCTGACGGCGTCAGGGTAGGTCTGGTCGATGCCGACATCTACGGACACTCGGCGCCGCGGATGTTGGGCGTCGAAGGATCCCGGCCCACGGTCGTTGACGACATGATCATGCCGATACCGGCACACGGCGTGAAGCTCATCTCGACCGAGATGTTCAAACCGGACCGCGACACACCGGTCGCCTGGCGCGGGCCGATGCTGCACCGAGCGTTGCAGCAGTTCCTCACCGATGTGTACTGGGGAGATCTGGACGTCCTCCTGCTCGACCTGCCACCCGGAACCGGCGACGTCGCCATTTCCCTGGCGCAGCTCATGCCGGGCGCCGAGATCGTGGTCGTCACCACGCCGCAGCTGGCCGCGGCCGAGGTCGCGGAGCGGGCCGGTTCCATCGCCACCCAGACCCACCAGCAGGTCGCCGGCGTCATCGAGAACATGTCCTACCTGCCGTGCCCACACTGCGGGCCGGAGCATCGGCTGGAGATCTTCGGCTCCGGCGGTGGGCGTCAGGTAGCCGATGGCCTGGGCCGTCGGCTGGGAGCGGAGATTCCGCTGCTCGGCGAGGTTCCCATTGACATCGGCCTCCGCGAAAGCGGCGACGTCGGCATTCCGTTCGTGATCAAGGACCCGGATGCACCGGCGTCAGTGGCGATGCGGGAGGCCGCCCGCCGGCTCTCCCACCGCGAACGTGGGCTGGCGGGTATGTCGCTCAACCTCAGCCCGGCTGGATGAACCGACTGCGGTTGCGTTGGTAGGTGTGACCGACCTCTATTAAGTGGCGTCGGGGTCGAACCGGGCGCCGGTCGGCGACGATGCGGGTTTGACCTCGACGGCGGGAGCGCTGGCGGACTCGCCGCTGCCCCCGCTTCCGTTGACGCCGGCGGTAGTGCTCGAGGTGGAGTTCCCCGAGGTGGAGCGGCCGGCACGAGTGGCCGTGGCTGTCTTCGTCGTCGTGTTGCTCTTGGAACCGCTGGTGACGGCCTTGCGGTTACGTGCGGCGCCGTTCGTGGTCCGACGCTTGCGTGTGTCGGTGAGCTCTAGCTCGTCCCCGGCTTCCTTGATCTCGTCCAGGCCGAAAGACTCCAGGTCAGCTCCGTCGAGCACCTTCTGCCGGACGTACGACCTCGGGTTCCGCAGGTCAGACAGGGTCTTCAGGTCTTCCTGATCAAGACCCAGGTCCCCGACGCTGTCCGACAGGTCGCGGCGGGCGTTGGCCACCATCTTTCGTAGGTCTTTCACGAAGGCCGCCGCTTGTTTGATCATGGTCGGCAGTCGGTCCGGCCCGAAAACAAGCAGGGCTATGACCAGGATGACCGCGATCTCTGGAATGCTGATGCCACTCACCTCGCCCGTTTGTACCGTTCCTCAAGGGTACGTCCGTGGTCAACCCACTTCGGACCCGAGGGTGACCTCAACATCCTGAGAGCTGTCTCCGCGCTCGATCGTCATCGTGATCCGGTCACCCGGCTGGTGGGAACGGAGCAAGACGATCAACTCGGCCGCGGTGCGGACGGGCTCACCTTCGAGCTCGACAATGACATCTCCGGGCCGGACTCCGGCCTCGTCTGCGGGCCCGCCCGGCGTGATTCCCGGCTGCTCGTCACCGTCCTCGGCCACCCGCGCCCCCGGCCCTTGGTGGGAGTTGTCCAGCAACGCTCCCATGATCGGATAGACCGCTTCGCCGTCGGTGATGAGCTGCTCCGCCGTCCGGCTGGCCTGATCGACGGGGATGGCAAAACCCAGTCCGATGCTTCCCGCTTCCCCGCCCATGCTGAGCGTGGCGATCGCCGAGTTGACCCCGATCACGTGGCCGTTCAAGTCGACCAGCGGGCCGCCTGAGTTACCGGGATTGATCGCGGCGTCCGTCTGCAAGGCCTTGATATACGACTGATCGTTCGCCTGGCCGCCCGCGGTAACCGGCCGATCGAGGGCCGAGATGATGCCGCTCGTCACAGTGCTGTTCAGACCCAGCGGGCTGCCGATGGCGATCACCGGGTCTCCGACATCCACCGCAGTGGAATCCCCGAGTACCACCGGCTCCAGGTCATCGGCCTCGATCTGCAGCACGGCGAGGTCATAGCTCGGGCTGCCGCCGACTACCTCCGCATCGAACCGACGGCCGTCGTGCAACTCCACCTCAATGGATCCCCCGTCCACGTCCGCACCTGCGGCGACCACGTGGTTGTTGGTCAACAAGTAGCCGTCTTCAGAGATGACGAAACCGGAGCCACCGCCGTCCGCCGACGAGATCGAGACCACGCTGGGTAGGACCACGTCTGCGACGCTGCCCGGCGAGCTCTCTGGGAGCTCCTGGACCGTGGCGGGGTCGGACCCGATGACAGTGACCGTGTTCGCCGAACCGGGCGTCCGCCTATCGACCTGCGCGCCTACAACACCGCCCATCACACCTGCGAGCAGTATCGCCACGATGAACGACACGACAAGCGGCCCGCGGCGCCGCGCCCGGGTCTCCCCGAAACGCGGGCGGTTCTCTCGCTGATCATCCGGACGTGCCCAGATAGGGGAAGCGTGGCCGGGGCCGAGGATGGACACCGTCCGGGGGTGCTGCCCGGGACGCGCCCACGTCTGCTCGGAACGTGCTGTGCCGTGATCCCCTTGACCGTGGGTCGCACGCTCAGCCGAAGGCTCCCGGAAGGTCCATTCTCCGCCCGCCCATGGGTCGGCCCGCGGCGCGCGGCCTGGTGCTGTGCCGCCTGGCGTCGCGTCGCCGTCGGTAGTGATCCAACCGCCCCTCACAGTGAGCAATCATAGGCGCGATCGGGCCCGCGGGACATTCCCTGATCGCCCAGCGGGAGGCCATCTTTTCGATCATTCTGGTCAGCCGAACGGGTTGAGCCACGACCCGACCTTCTTCGCGCCACGACCGATCCGCGACACCACATCGTCATCGTCCTCGTATTCCACGGGGTCCGGCGGCAGCGCATCCAGCACATCCTCGATCACGTCAGACGGTGCGTCCGCGACGACGGTGACCACCCGTCCCTGCGAAGACCAGACGAAGTTCGCGGGCGGGCCCGGCCTTGTATAGATCACGCCCTCGCCGACCTCGTTCACCGTGTACCCGGTCATCTGCTCCGGGTCGAGGTGCCCGGGCTGCTCGAACACGGACGCCGTCATGACGCCGTCGGAGTAGCTGAGCTGTATCGCGTCGCCTATCTCGCGCGCCTCATAGAGCACGAGGCTGCCACCGAGGCTCTCCAGGCAATGGAACCCCTCCCGACGCAGCCGCTCGATGTCATCCCATTGCAGCGTGGAGCGGTCGGCCTGGCCGGAGCTCTCGGACGAGCCCTCCTCCGAAGCCCATAGCGACTCTGCGTGATCGTCGACGCTGCTCCGCATGCAGCACGGCGGCACGGCGACGATCGAGACATCGACGAACGCGCTGGCGCTGAGCAGGCGCCCGTCTGGCATGAAGGCCTCCCGCCGGAGGCTCAACGCCGTCTGCCGGTCGAGCCACCACCGTGCGGCCACCGAGCCGTCCGGGTGACGTGCCTCGACGACGTCCGCCAGCCGGCCCGCCACCTGGGCTTCGCCGACCAGCTGGATGTCATAGCTGCCGACGAGCAGGTCCACGGACCCCTCGTCTTCGGCCAGCCACGATGTGCCGGCCTGGCTGGTGAAGATCTCGGCTTGGCTGTCCTGGACCCCGATCTCCGTGTGCCCACCGGCACGGTGCCGTACCTGGACGACGGCGCTGGACGAGGCACCGGACTTCGTCAACGCAGACCACGCTGAGACGTACTGTGTGCCCTGGTATGACACCCGTGTCGACGCTGTGGCGGAACGGCTCAGCAGCTCCACCGCCTCCGAATCATCCGCTCCGGCCAGGCTGTCCGGCGTTGCCGACGCCGACGGCGGAACCAGGAACACCAATGCACCGATCAGTACGGGCATCGCCACCAGAGCGACGTGCATGAGCGGTCCAGGTCCCCGCAGAACCGAACCGCTACCCGAAGCCGCGACGCCGCAGCCGGGAGGATGATCGTTCACCCGCCGTCCTCAGTGGTCCCCAGACCGGTCTCGACGGTCCACAGGCCGGCGTCCGCGGTGCCCAGCCCCGAACTCGACGACTCCGCATCCGCACCGGACGATGTGGCCGCGCCATCCTCCCAGCCATTCAACGCCGGAGCGAGGATGGACGCAGGCTCTGCGAATGAGATCGACCCGGTGGAACGGGCATACTCCACGGTGAACTCATCCATCGGAGGTACCACCGCCGACGGCGCCTCTCCGCGGCCCGAGTTCACCGGCGCCCCGAGCGATGCGAGCATGACCAGTAGCGCACCCGTGGACACCATGCCACCGGCGACCATCCGAACACCGCGGCGGTGCCGATCTATGAACTTGGGCCGGAGATATTCGTGGTCTGCGGTCATCGACGTGCCCGTGTGGGCCGCCCCGCCCGTTCCGGCCACACGCGACGGACCCCACGACGCGACGCTGGCCGCATGCGCGGCGTACGCGTGCTCTGTCGGCAGCGGACCCGCCGGCTCGGCCAGGCGCATCAGCTTGTCGGTCAACGTCTGCGGCACCTCGACGTCACTCAACGACGTCAGTGCGCCCTTGGCGTACCGTTCCATCTCGACGGCTTCGCGACACTGCTCGCAGCCGGCGAGATGTGCATAGAACCGGTCGCGTTCGTCGTGATCGAGACGGTCGTCGACCAGGTCACTCACTCGATCATCGAGATGTTTCATGCTGGCTCCCCTGAGCCGCTGGGTTCAGCAGGCCCGCCGGTGCCTCCACTGTTCTCGAGCGCGCGGGCGTCGTCCGGGGCGCGGTGCTCCAGGGCGGCGCGCAGCTGCGCACGACCGCGGTGGATCCTGCTCCGTACGGTGCCGAGCTTGATACCCAACGTCGCGGCGATCTCCTCGTACGACAGACCCTCGATGTCACACAGCACGACGGCCACTCGGAAGTCGGGCGGCATCGCATCGAGGGCAGCCTGGATGTCGGCTTCCAGCATCCGGTCGGTGAGGGCGTGCTCGGGTGTGGGCTCACGTCCGCGGAGACGCTCAGCGGCGTCGTCGGCGAGCGCATCGAACCGGATCCGCTGTTTCCGCCGGACAGAATCGAGAAAGAGATTCGTGGTGATCCGGTGTAACCAGCCCTCGAAGGTCCCAGGGGTGTACGAGGACAGCGACCGGAACACCCGGACGAAGACGTCCTGGGTCAAGTCCTCGGCATCGTGGGCGTTCCCTGTGAGCCGGTAGGCGAGCCGGTACACCCGCGTGGAGTGCTGGCTGACGATCTCTTCCCAGCTGGGCGGCGTCCAAGCCTCAGAATCCGACACCGGCATTCCTCCCTCGGCCAGGCTCTTGGGCGTGGCGTGTAACAACATGGTAACCATCGGCCCCTCTCCTGACGAATCGGCGTCGTATCTGAATGCACAACGCACGAATACCGCCCGAGGTTCCACGGGTGACCACCGAACCACTAGGCTTCCGCCTGGAGAATTCGTGCGCACTTCACGACGCACGCTGAAGCTCATGGGAGGCCGTCATCGAGACCGAAGGCATCGACCCGCCAACGGCGAGTTCGTGGGTGCACGCGGAAGCCTACGTCGAAGATGATCCGGTGATCATCCAAGCCCGGCTTCGCTCGACCGAGGTCGGGGTCACACCGATCGGCCGCGGCGGCGGCTCCGTGCTCCGGCTGCTGACGGCCGCCGTCGACGCCCGCGGCGTCGTCGAGATCGGCACCGGCACCGGCGTCTCCGGCATGTACCTCCTGAACGGGATGCGTGTGGACGGGGTGCTGACCAGTGTGGACATCGAGTCCGAACACCAACGGCTGGCGCGCGAGGCGTTCAATGAGGCCGGCATCTCGTCCAACCGCACCCGGCTGATCCCGGGCGCGGCGCTCGAGGTCCTCCCGCGCCTCACTGATGGAGCGTACGACCTGGTCTTTTGCGATGCGGATAAGTCCGAGTACGTCGAGTACCTGGATGAAGCGCTCCGGCTACTGCGCCCTGGCGGCGTCGTCGTGTTCGACAACGCCCTGTGGCACAACCGCGTCGCCGACCCCGCGCAGCGCGACCCCGACACCGTCGCCATCCGTGAGCTCGGCCGTGTGGTCAGTGAGAATCCCGGCCTCACCTCGGCGCTGTTGCCGGTCGGGGACGGGCTGCTGGTCGCCTACAAGAGACAGTGAGGCCCGTCACCCGACGACTGTGCCTTTCCCGACGGCGGTGACCCCGCCGGCTGTGACGGTGAAGCCGCGTGCCCGGTCGGTCTCCTTGTCGACACCCACGGTTGCGCCGTCTTTCACCACCACGTCTTTGTCGAGGATCGCGTTGCGCACTGTCGCCCGCGCGCCGACGCACACCCGGTCCAGAACGACGGAACGGGAGACCGCCGCGCCTTCCATGATGAAAGCGCCTGGCGAGAGCACCGAATGATCCACCAGGCAGCCGGAGAGGATGCATCCTGGCGCGACGATCGACTCCCGGGCGTGGCCGCCTTCCACGAACTTGGCCCCGGGAAGTTGCGGGTGACTCGTCAGGATGGGCCAGTGGTCGTTGTACAGGTTGAAGATCGGGACCACCGAGACCAGATCCATGTGGGACTCGTGGTAGGCGTCGAGGGTGCCGACGTCACGCCAGTAGCCGCGGTCGCGTTCGGTGCTGCCCGGCACCTCGTTGCCGGCGAAGTCATACACCGCCGCGGAACCCTTGTCGACCATCATCGGGACGATGTTGCCGCCCATGTCGTGCGACGACGACGGATCCTCCGCATCGGCCTTCAACGCCTCGATGAGCGCGTCGGCGGTGAACACGTAGTTGCCCATCGACGCGAAACAGCTGTCCGCGTCGTCCGGGAGTCCAGGCGGATCCGCGGGCTTCTCGAGAAAGGCATCGATGCTGTGGCCGTCCGAGGTCTGGATGATGCCGAACGCGCTGGCCCCCTCCCGCGGCACCCGGATGCCGGCGACGGTGGCGTCCATGCCGCTGTCGATGTGGGCCTGAAGCATCTGGCGCGGATCCATCCGATAGACGTGGTCGGCACCGAAGACGATCACGTGCTCGGGACGCTCGTCGTTGATGAGGTTCACCGACTGGTGGATCGCGTCCGCGCTCCCCTGGTACCAGCGAGGGCCGAGCCGCTGCTGCGCCGGCACCGGCGTGACGTACTGACCCAGGATCGTGCTCATCCTCCACGTCACGGAGATGTGCCGGTCCAGCGAATGGGACTTGTACTGGGTCAGCACGCAGATCCGGTCGATCTCGCCGTTG
>NZ_ML142855.1:55822-67475 GCF_004138495.1 Phytoactinopolyspora endophytica | reverse complement strand
GGTTGTGTTGGTGGGCGCGCGACCTCTGGGCCGCGCCCGATACGCTGCGGGCTATGCGCGTTGGTGTCCTCACCCGGGAGTATCCGCCGTACGTCTACGGCGGCGCCGGTGTTCACGTCGATTTCCTCGTCCGTCATCTCCGGGAACAGGCCGGAGTGGACGTGGCGGTGCACGCCCTCGGTGAGCCGCGCGACGGCGCACGGACATACGAGGAGGCCGATCCCCGGCTGGATCCTGACCGGGTCGCCGCGGCGTCGCCGGCCGGTGGTGGTTCGCCGGCGGATCACGCCAAGGAACTGGCCGCGCTCCGGGTGCTCAGCGCGGACATCGCCATGGCCGCGAACCTTGCCGGGCACGACGTCGTTCATTCGCATACGTGGTACGCGAATGCGGCCGGTCACCTGGGTGGACTTCTCTACGACGTTGCGCATGTGGTGACCGCGCATTCGCTCGAACCGCTTCGGCCGTGGAAGGCCGAACAGCTCGGCGGCGGGTACCGGCTCTCGTCATGGGTGGAGCGCAGCGCCTACCAATCGGCAGACGCGGTCATCGCGGTCAGCGACGGCATGCGCGACGACGTCCTCACCGCCTACCCGGCCATCGACCCAAACCGGGTTCACGTCGTCCGCAACGGTATCGACACGACGTTCTACCGCCCGGTGGAGGAGACCGACGTGCTGGAACGGTTGGGGGTCGATCTTGCCCAGCCCTACGTGACCTTCGTCGGCCGGATCACCCGGCAGAAGGGTGTCCCGCACTTGCTCCGTGCGGCTCTCAGACTCCCCGAAGAGGTCCAGCTGGTCCTTCTCGCCGGCGCGGCCGACACACCGGAGCTCGCACGGGAAACGGATGAGCTTGTTGCGCGGCTGCGATCGGAACGGACCGGCGTGTTCCTGGTCAGCGAGATGCTTCCCCGCGAGGACGTCCGGCAGGTTCTCGCGCACGCGACCGTGTTCTGCTGTCCTTCCGTGTACGAGCCGCTCGGCATCGTCAACCTGGAAGCGATGGCCTGCCGGACCGCCGTCGTCGCCAGCGACGTCGGCGGGATCCCCGAGGTGGTGAACGACGGAGTGACCGGTCTGCTGGTCCATTACGACGAGGACGAGCCCACAGCGTTCGAGGCAGGGCTCACCGAGGCGATCACCCAGCTGGTGGACGACCCGCAACGCGCAGCTCACCTCGGCAGCGCCGGGCGGGTACGTGCCACGACCGAGTTCGGCTGGGACGGTGTCGCCGCCCGCACCGTCGAGGTCTACCGATCGGTGCTCGCTTCCTGAGTGAGCTCACGCTGCCTCGGGACCGGCCCCACGCGGACCCGATCCTGGTGGGTGTAGATGTTCATGCCGCCGCCTCGGACGAACCCGAGGAGCGTCAGCCCGCACTCCTCGGCGAGGTCCACGGCGAGGCTCGACGGCGCCGACACGGCGGCTATGACCGGGATGCCGGCGGCCGCGGCCTTGTGCACAAGCTCGAACGATGCCCGTCCGCTGACCTGAAGGACGTGTCCGGTCAGCGGCAGCCGCCGATCCCTGAGCGCTGCACCGACCACCTTGTCCACCGCGTTGTGCCGCCCGACGTCTTCACGGACGGTTATGCACTGACCCGCCGCGGTGAACAGCCCAGCCGCATGTAGCCCACCGGTCCGGTCGAACACCTTCTGCTCAGAACGCAGCGCGTCCGGCAGCACCGAGAGCACACCGACATCGAACCTGGTGTCGTCCTCCCGCACCGGCCACCGCATGGACGTCCGGACCGCCTCCACGCTGTCGGCTCCACAGACACCACACGCGCTGGTGCTCAAGAACGCCCGGGGCCGAGGCGGCGTGGCGTCGGGCGCCAGCACTACCTCCACCGTGTTGTCCTCGTCCGGACACATCCGCATCGTCACGATGTCACCCGCCGCCGCCACCGACCCTTCACTGACCAGCCATCCGGCGATCAGGTCGAAGTCCTGCCCGGGCGTCCGCATGGTGAGGGTGACGGCCTCACCACCGATACGCACGAGAAGCGGCTCTTCGACGGCCAGCGTGTCAGGCCTACGTGCTGCCCTTCCTGCCCGCAGCCGAAGAACCGGCTGTCGTGTGGTCATCCGCCCCATGGACCCACCCTTCGCCTCGTACCGACATGCTCCGCCCACTCACGTTGATCTTCTGACATTGCCGCGGTCACGCTGGGTTCGTCACGCGCACCCGGGAACGCGCCGCCGCATGCTCCGCGACGCCGTCCAGTATGCTCGTACAGCACCTCACCGCTCCCTTGATCATCTTGCCATGAAGATCACTGTGCGCGTGACTATATGCCGACGCACGACCAGTTTGGCTCGTTTTCACCGAACCCGCACGAAAAACGTTCACTACCACCCACATCTGACAATTCGCGAACAGTGGAAAAACCACATGCCACCGCCTAACGTCGGAACATGACCAAGGGCGCACCCGATCGTGACTATGACGACGCCGACGTTCACGTCCGTCCCCCACAACGTAAGGCAGCGGGCGTCCCCGGGGTCGTCCACGGGCTACGCGATGTTGTCGATCAAGCCGGCGTCCGCCGCGGTGTGAAGACGCTACGGCTGCTCAACCAGCACAGCGGGTTCGACTGTCCCGGATGTGCATGGCCTGAACCCGGCAAGCCACACCTGGCGGAATTCTGCGAGAACGGCGCCAAAGCGGTCGCCGAGGAGACCACGGTCCGGCGGGTGGATGCGGAATTCTTCGCCACCCACCCCATCGGCCAGCTCGCGACGAAATCCGACTACTGGCTCGGCCAGCAGGGCAGGCTGGCCACTCCCATGTTCCGCGACACTGATGCGGACCACTACGAGCCGATCACGTGGGACAGCGCCCTCGATGTCATCGCCGATGAGCTCGCCGCCATGGACTCGCCGGGCCAGGCGGCGTTCTACACATCCGGCCGAACCAGCAACGAGGCCGCTTTCCTCTACCAGCTCTTCGCCCGCAAGCTCGGCACCAACAACCTGCCCGACTGCTCCAACATGTGTCACGAGTCGTCAGGCGCCGCGCTGAGCGAGACCATCGGCATCGGCAAGGGCAGCGTCACCCTCGCCGACATCACCGACCACGCCGAACTGATCGTCGTCGTCGGGCAGAACCCCGGCACCAACCACCCGCGCATGCTCACGGCGCTGGAGGAGGCCAAGCGGCGCGGCGCCCGGATCGTGGCGATCAACCCGCTTCCAGAGACCGGCCTGCGCACCTTCAAGAACCCGCAGACGGTGCGGGGCGTGGTCGGCAAGGGCACCCAGCTCGCGGACCTCTTCCTGCCGATTCGGGTCGGTGGCGACCTGGCATTCTTCCAAGCGGTCAACCGCACACTGGTGGGCGCGGACGAGCGCACCGGCGACATTCTCGACCATGCGTTCATCAACCAGTTCACCAGCGGGTTCGACGACGCTGCCGCCGCCTGGCAAGAGCTTGACCATGATGAGGTGACCGCTGCCACGGGCCTGACGTCCCGCCAGATCGACGCGTTCGTCGACGAGGTGGTCCGCGCCGACAGCACCATCGTGTGCTGGGCCATGGGGCTGACGCAGCACAAGCAGTCCGTCGCCACCATCCGCGAGATCGTCAACTTCCTGCTGCTGCGCGGAAACATCGGCCGGCCCGGCGCGGGTGCGTGCCCGGTCCGCGGTCACAGCAATGTGCAGGGCGACCGCACGATGGGCATCTGGGAGAAGATGCCCGACGCGTTCCTGGACCGGCTCGGCGAGGAGTTCGGCTTCGAACCTCCACGCGCTCACGGTTACGACACCGTCGACACCATACGGGCGATGCTCGACGGGCGGATCCGGGTGTTCATGGCCGTCGGCGGCAACTTCGCCGCCGCCACTCCGGACAGCGAGCGTACCGCCGACGCCTTGCGTTCTCTCCCGTTGACCGTGCACGTCTCGACCAAACTGAACCGCTCTCACGTGGTGCCCGGCCGGCGTTCGCTCATCCTGCCCTGCCTCGGCCGGACAGAGCGGGACGTCCAGGCCGGGGGCGAGCAAATCGTCACCGTCGAGGACTCGATGAGCATGGTGCATGCCTCCCGGGGGACGCTCCCGCCGGCGTCGGAACAGCTGCGCAGTGAAGTGTCGATCATCAGCGGGCTAGCCCGGCGCGTGCTCGGCGCCGACGACTCCACCCCCTGGGAAGAGTTCGCCGCCGGCTACGGCTCGATCCGCGAGCGCATCTCACGGGTGGTGCCTGGGTTCGACGACTTCGAGCGGCGGGTCGACGAGCCTGGCGGCTTCGCTCTTCCACATCCTCCGCGCGACGAGCGCCGGTTCGACACCGTCGACGGGCGCGCACAGTTCACGGCGAACGACCTCGAGGTGATCCAGGTGCCCCGAGGCAGGCTGATCCTGCAGACGATCCGTTCGCACGACCAGTTCAACACCACCATCTACGGCCTCGACGACCGCTACCGCGGAGTCCGCGGCGGCCGGCGCGTCGTCTTCGTCAACTCCGACGACCTGAGCGAGCTCGGGATCGACGACGGCGCATCGGTGGACCTGGTGAGCGAGTACGCCGACGAGGAACGGCGGGCACCGTCATTCCGCGTCGTCGCCTACCCCACGGCCCGCGGCTGCGCGGCGGCGTACTACCCGGAGACCAACCCGTTGGTGCCGCTGGACCACACCGCGGAGGTCAGCAACACGCCCGCGTCCAAGTCAGTGATCGTACGACTTGAGCCCGCCACGCACCCATGATCATCGGCCGTTGGCCCGGTCATCGCCGGTTCAACGGTTGATGATCATCGGTAGGACTCAAGGTATCGAAGCAGGGCCCGGACGCCGAAGGCTGTGCCGCCCTTGACCAGCTCCGCCTTGTTCTTCTCCGCGCGTCCCACGCCGGCGATGTCCAGATGCGCCCACGGCACGTCTCCGGCGAAGCGTTCCAGGAACAGGGCGGCGGTGATCGAGCCGCCGCCGCGTCGCATCCGGTCGATGTTCGCCACGTCCGCCACCGGCGACTCCAACGACTCGCGGTACTCGTCGACCAGGGGCATCCGCCACATCCGCTCCCCCGCGGCCTCGCCGGCCTCGGTCAGCGCGCCGGCCAGGGCATTGTCAGTAGCGTAGAGGGCCGCATGGGTGCGCCCCAGCCCTTGGGTCGCGTGCCCGGTCAACGTCGCGATGTCGACCACAGCGCTCGGCTCGAGCTCGGCGACGGCGTAGGCGATCGCGTCGGCGAGAACCAGGCGTCCCTCCGCGTCGGTGTTCAGCACCTCCACCGTGGTGCCGTCGTACTGCCGGATCACGTCGCTGGGGCGCTGGGCGGATGCGCCCGGCATGTTCTCCGCCGCGGCCACCAGCCCGGTGACCCGGATCGACACTCCGAGCTCGCGTACGGCGGACAGCACGCCGAGCACTACCGCGGCGCCGGACATGTCGGTCTTCATCTGCGCCATGGAGGCACGTGGCTTCAGCGACAGCCCACCGGTGTCGAAGGTGATGCCCTTGCCCACCAGCACGATATGCGGGACATCGGCGCTCGCGTCAGCGGGCTCGTAGCGCAGCGCGATGAGTCGCGGAGGCCGCGACGATCCCATCCCGACCGCGACGATGCCGCCGAACCCTTCGGCCGCCAGCTTCTTCTCGTCCCGGACGTGCACGTCCAATTGTGCGGAGCGAGCGATGGCGTACGCGCGGTCCGCCAGCCAGGCCGGGTCCTTCACATTCGACGGGGTGTGCACAAGCTCTCGGGCGAACCATGCCGCACGCGCCATCGCCACGGCCGGTCCGGCCACGGCCTCGCGCTCAACCGTCTCACCGGCGAGCACTAGCGTACGCAAGGGCATCTTGGCCGCTTCCGTTGGTGTACTGCGGTGAGCGTCCAAGCCGAACGTCGCCAGTATGACGCCCTCGATGAAGGCTTGTGTGGACGCGTCATCGGAGACGGCGGTTACCGTACTGGCCAGCCGGTCGACGCCGCGTACCTTCCGGGCCAGGGCGGCGCCGGCCTTGCGGTGCGCCCGCACCGACCCGTCGCCCAGACCGACCAGGAGTACACGCTCCACATCCACATCGCCGTCGACGCTCCCGGCGCCGCGCCCCTCGGCAAGCACCGGCATCGACACGATCTCCCCGGCCTTGCCGGTGGCCCGTTCCCGTTCCAGGACGCCGAGCAGGTCGAGACCGAGGGCGTCCATGACCTCCGCTCCGCCGGGGCCGATCCAGGGGCCGATCTCGGCGTCGTCGGCAAGGGCGTCGACGGCGAGGGCGACCGCCTGCCCGCCGGGTTCGTCCCGGTCATCGACGCTGTCAGCCTCAACCGGGCCCACGCCGCCGGGCCAGACCGGCACAACGAGCACCCCGGCGTCGACGTCGAGGATGCCACGGGGATCCGTGACTACGGCGGTGGGCTTCACCCGGTTCTCGTCCAGCACAACCTCTCCATCCATGCACATTAAGAGCGCCGGACGTACCGCCGGTCCGAGCCGGGATGCGGCGCCTGCGGAGGCCGACCTCGTTGCCGGACACTCTAAAGCCCCGCCCGATCTCCCTTCGCATCGGACGGGGCATGAGAGTTTCTATGTCATCAGCATGAGGACCGACGTTGGACCCGTCATGCCCGTCAGCCAGTGACGTCCTTCAGCGCATCGCTGAGCGCGTGAGCCTCGTCAAGCGAGATCTCGACGACGAGACGCCCACCGCCCTCAAGGGGGACGCGCATGATGATCCCGCGCCCTTCCTTCGTGACCTCAAGCGGCCCGTCGCCAGTCCGCGGCTTCATCGCCGCCATCCGCGCACTCCTTCCTGTCAGGCATGCACGTCGCCTTCTGACTGGTCCAGAAGGCCGCACCCGTGCACGTCACGAACCGTCACATTATCCCGCATCCGGCTGCGAAGGGTGGAGTCAGCCGCCAACTGGAGTGGAAAAACCGTTGCTATGAGCGTACGGACTCCTCCGGTCGCCTGTCGATCGGCTGGCACCGAGACCCCCGGCAATGGCCCCAGTGTGCCGTACACTAGTTCGAAGACTTGGCAACCAGGCCGTTCGAATGGGTCTGCTCAGCACGCCCAGACACGGGTCTGTACACAACCGGCAGACACGACGTCCGCCGGAGGAGGAGGTGCGCCATAGATGACCGGTGAAGCACAGGACGGGCCCGACGGCGCTCCCCGGTGCCCGTGGGCGCTCGGTACACCGGACTACATCGCCTACCACGACGAGGAGTGGGGCAGACCGGTGCGCGGCGACGTTGCGCTATACGAACGCCTTACCCTGGAAGGGTTCCAGTCCGGCCTGTCGTGGCTGACCATCCTGCGGAAACGGGCAGCGTTCCGGCAGGCGTTCGCCGGGTTCGATCCCGCCGTCGTCGCCGGATTCGGCGAGGCCGACGTGGCCCGGTTGATGGCCGACGCCTCCATCGTGCGGAACCGAGCGAAGATCAACGCCGCCGTCACCAACGCACGAGCATTACAGCAGCTGCGCGAGCAGGACGGCGACGCCGCCCTGGACCGGCTGATCTGGTCGTTCGCACCGGACCGGGACGGGCTTCCCACCCCACGCACGCTGGATGACGTTCCCGCCGTGACCACCGAATCGAAGACGCTCGCCCGCGCACTGAAACAACGAGGATTCGTATTCGTCGGCCCCACCACCGCATATGCCACCATGCAGGCGGCCGGCCTCGTCAACGACCACCTCGAAGGCTGCGCATACCGTTAAACGACCTGCCCAGCGTCCTCATGCACGCCTCCCGCTTAGCCGTCCGCGGGCCTCGACGTGCCGTCACACCCACATCTCGCCCGGACGCCGGGTCACGGTCGGTCCCCGGTCCACGGGGGCCGTGGACGGGGCGGGGCGGCCGAGATCTGCTCCATCTGCTCTTCGAGCTCGGCGATGTGCCGGTCACGCTGGGCGAGCTCGGTGCCGAGCCGGCTGATCACCGCGTCGACCTGGTCCATCCGGTAGCCGCGGACCGCGACCGAAAACCGCAGGTTACCGAGGTCATCAGCACGAAGCGGCTGCTCACCCAGCTCCGGACCAGCCACGACAGGCGGCTCCTCGTCCATCAGGTCACCGCGTCCGAAGGTGACCGCGACCACCGCGAAGAGCACCGCGGCTGCGACGACGACGAAGAGGACATACATAATGCTGATCGTGCCACGTGACGCCTCCGTCTTGCGGCTTGGGTCGTCGACCTTCAGCCCCGCAACGTTCGCCGTGATGGCGATCGTGAACCGCACCCCTGACTCGTTCTACGACAGGGGCGCTACCTTCGAGTTCAATCAAGCGTGGAACCGGGTCGAGCAGGTCATCGACGAAGGAGCGGACATCATCGACATCGGCGGCGTGAAGGCCGGCGACGGCCCGCCGGTCAGCGAAGCCGAGGAGATCGACCGCACCGCCGGAATCGTGGCCGAGATCCGCAGCCGCCATCCCGGCATCGTGATCAGCGTAGACACGTACCGTGCTGGGGTCGCCGATGTCCTGTGCGAGGCGGGAGCGCATCTCGTCAACGACGCGTGGGCCGCCGCCGACCCCGGCCTCGCAGTCGTCGCCGCACGCTGGGGTGCCGGCCTGGTCTGCAGCCACACGGGCGGCCACGCGCCGCGGACCGACCCGCGGGGTGTCACCTACGACGACGTGATGGCCGACGTGGTCGCCGGCACGACCGAGCTGGCGCAGCGGGCCGTCGACGCCGGAGTCCGCCCCGACGCCGTACTCGTCGACCCGACCCACGACTTCGGCAAGAACACCTACCATTCGCTGGAGGTGACCCGCCGCCTCGACGAGCTCGTCGACACCGGATGGCCGGTTCTGGTCAGCCTCTCCCGGAAGGACTTCGTCGGCGAGACGCTCGACCTGCCGGTGTCGGAACGTCTGCACGGCACACTCGCCGCCACCGCCGTCGCCGCGTGGCAGGGCGCGCGCGTGTTCCGGGTACACGATGTCGCGGCCACCCGGCAGGTGCTGGACATGGTCGCCGCGATCAATGGCGACCTGCCACCCCGGGCTCCTCAGCGCGGGCTCGGCTAACGTTCCTCACCGACCACGCTACGGATGCGCCAGCCACGTGCGCATGCGGTTCTCGCACTCGATGATCTCCCGGACGTCGACCTGCTCGTCGTCGGCGTGCGCGAGCTGCGGGTCCCCGGGGCCGTAGTTGATGGCAGGAATGCCCAGGCTGGAGAAACGCGCGACGTCAGTCCAGCCCTCCTTGGCCCGCGGCTCCCCGCCGACGGCTGCGACGAACTCCCTCGCCGCGGGTCTGTCCAGGCCGGGTCGGGCGGCCGGGGCACTGTCGGTCAGCTCGGTCTCGAATCCGTCCAACACCTCGCGCACGTGAGCGAACGCCTCATCCTCGTTCTTGTCCGGGGCGAACCGGTAGTTGATCGAGATCGCGCACCGGTCCGGGATGACATTTCCGGCGATTCCACCCTCGATGGCCACCGCGTTCAGGCCTTCACGGTAGACTAGGCCGTCGACCTCCACCTGTGCCGGCTGGTATGCGTTGAGGCGATCCAGAACGGCCCCCGCGTCGTGGATCGCGTTACTCCCCATCCACCAGCGAGCGCTGTGCGCGGCGTTGCCTCGGACCGTGACCCGTGCCCGCAGGGTTCCGTTGCAACCGCCCTCGACCATCGCCGACGTCGGCTCCATGAGCACAGCGAAGTCGCCACGGAGCCATTCCCGGTTCGTCCGGCTGATCCGCCCTAAGCCGTTCCGCTCTGCCTCGACCTCCTCGTTGTCGTAGAAAACGTAGGTCACCGGCCGCATCGGCGCCGTCACCCGCGCGGCAAGGCGCAGCATGACGGCGACTCCGCCCTTCATGTCCACGGTCCCCCGCCCCCACAAGATGTCGCCGTCACGCTTGGTGGGGACATTGCTCGCTATCGGAACGGTGTCGAGATGCCCGGCCACCACGACGCGGCCGGCCTCCTGATCGCCGGTTCGAGCGATGACAGAGTCGCCGTCGCGGTCCACGGTGAGATGCTCGCACTCACGCAGGGCCAGCTCGACGGCGTCGGCCAGGGCACGTTCGTCGCCGCTGACCGACGCGATGTCGCAGATCGCCGCGGTCAGCTCGGGTGCCGCCAGGTTCAGGTCGAGTCGCGGGTTCACGCCCGCTACCCTACATCAACGCTGACCTGCGGTTTTATTGTTCACAGTTTGGTTTTCCGCGGTGGGTGGTACACCATTGACTTGATGAGTGTGGTAGAGCCCGGGACAACCGAGCGGGGGCCCAGTGACGAACAGCTGTGGTCGCGCGCCCGGAAGGGCGATCCCGCAGCGTTCGGCGATCTCTTCACCCGTCACTCTCATACCGTCTACACCTTCTGTTTCCGCCTGACCGGCAGCTGGGATATCGCCGAGGATCTCACGACCGTGGTCTTCCTGGAGGCCTGGCGCCAGCGGGCCCAATTCGCCGGCAACGGGGATACCGTCGTGCCCTGGCTGCTCGGCATCGCGTCTCAGGTGGCCCGGAACAGCGCTCGCGCGGTACGGCGACACCGCAGTCTGCTCGCGAAACTCCCTCCGGCGGTCATCGAAGAGCAGCCCGACGAGAATCACGCGGCCCGAGTCGAGGCCGAACGGCAGATGCAGGAGATTCTCCGGGTTTTCCGGCGTCTACCCCAACGCGAGCAGGAGGTTCTCGCCCTGTGCGTCTGGGGTGAACGCACCGCCGCCGAGGCAGCCGTCGCGCTCGGGATCCCGGTCAGGACGGTCCGGTCCCGGCTGACTCGTGCACACGAACATCTCCGCCGCTTGATGGAAGGCGCTGCCCGACCAATGACGTCCCGGCCGGCCATGCACGCTCATCCGACCCGGGAGGCGACGTAGTTCCATGACTTCAGCGACCCTTCGTTTGAGCAGCGCCGAGCTGCCACCGTCCGGTCAGCTTCCTCCGCATCGCGAACGCGCCATCCGTGATCTGCTCGAGACGATCGCCCGGGACACGCACGAGTCAGAGACGCGACCGGTCCGGCCGCGTCCCCCGTGGAAGCGGCCCCGGCTACAGCTCGTCCGAACCGGCCTGGCGATGGCGGTCGCGGGCGTACTCGTCGCGCTGTCTCTGGTGACGGCCGACATCCTCCGCCCGGATCTCGGTGTGGCTCAGGCCGCCACCCCCACGCTCATCGGGCACGAGACGGCCGAGGGCGAACCTGCCTCCGACCTGCTGCGCGCGCTTGCCGGCCGGGCCGAGACATCCACCGACGCCGCTGAAGACGAGCGGCGTGGGGACATCACAATCCGCACGGAGCGCTGGTCGCTGGCCGTCACCGCCGACAACCCCGCCGGCGATGGGACGTCAGAGGGGCCGGTTGAAGGTGAAGGCGCCGCCGGCGAAGGCGGCGAAGGTGAAGGGCTCGCTGGCGAAGGGGTCGGCGGCGAAGCGACCGGCGGGCAGGAGGCGGCGAGCAGCGTCACCACCGCTGTCATCCCCGTCAAGCGCGACCTCACCCGGCATTCCGACGGGAGCGTGTCCGTGCGGGAGGTAGGCGGCGAACCGCAGTTCCCGAGCGAGGCCTACCGACGCGCGTGGGACGAGGAAGGCAGACCCGGCCCGGAGGGCGAGGTGCTCCAGGACGAGTCTCTTCCCTCGGGCGCGTGGGCCACCATGTACCCGGACGACCTGCCCGGCGATCCGGACGCCCTACGTCAGGTTCTCGCGGTCGAGCGGCCGCAGGCGACGG
>NZ_ML142855.1:34983-55776 GCF_004138495.1 Phytoactinopolyspora endophytica | reverse complement strand
CGGCGGCGAGCTGATCCTGGCGATCCACGACCTTCACCTCGAGCAGGTGCCCAGCGCCGACGCTCGTGCGGCGACTCTTCGGTTGCTCGCCGGCGCGCCGGATATTCAGGCTCTCGGAGAGACCACGGACCGTGCCGGGCGGACCGTGCAGGCGTTCGCCGCGGACTCCGACCACAGTGGCTGGCCGAGCCGCCATGTGCTCTTGCTCGATCCCGACGAAGGGCGCGTCCTCGGCTACGAGCAGGTGCTCATGGACGACGTCGAGAGGTTCGACGCCGCCGCACCGGCCGTCATCGACTACACGCTGTTCCTGTAGAGGTTCCTGGAGAGGTTCCTGTCCCCGTCCAGAACCCTGGTGTCCCCCGAGTCTCCAAGCACTCGGACTGCCTACGACGTGTACGTGCAGGTCCAGTAGCTCATACGGTTGTTGTCACTGGATCCGACATACGAGTCTTGCGACCCGCGTGCCTCGTACCACAGGCGGGAACTGCCCTTGTAGTCGAACGCGTAGACGGCCTTGCCGCTACCGGCCCGATTCACCCATGACGTGGTCTGGTTGTTGAAGCCCCAGTTGGATGCGTACGAGGAGCAGGTGCTGGAGAACTGGTACCGGGTGCCGTCGTAGTTCGATCCGGTGTAGAAGCAGTAGTAGCTGTACGGGCACGAGGTGTAGCTTCCGGCGGCTTGGAAGTCCGACGACGCCGTGCCCGGCTCGGCCGAGACATTCTCCGCTTCCGCCTGCTCCAGCAGCGTCGCCGAGCCCATCGCCTCGACGACGTCGCTGCGGACGTTCTCCCCCAGCCCGGCCGGCGCGACTGTCTCGCCCGGGTTGGGCCACACCACCACGGTATCCCCGTCGTCCCATGTCAGCGCATTGTCGGATACTTGGATGCCACCCGGTTGAAGTTCCAGGAGTTCGGCCATCTCGTCCGCCAGCGGACCGGTCGGTGCCGGACTGTCGTCCGAGCTCGCCTGCCCCGCCATGAATGGAGCGGCCAGCAAGGCGGCCGCTCCCATGATCACCGCGGTGGTCCGCTTCTTCCGGGTACCTGGTTCTCCGAACATACGCGTCTCCCTTCGAGATGCAAGGTCCTCCAGCAGGAGGGTAGGGCATGGGGCGGGACCCCGCAGCGCAACGACCACCGCCTCTCCCTTTAAGCTGGCGGTATGCCCGACGCACGCTCCGCATGGGGATTAGGCCTGACCACCACAGCTCTCGACGGGACGATCTTGGATGTGTGGTACCCGTCGCCAGAACTGGGCAAACCACCGGCCGGATCCGCTGCGCTCGTTGAACTGCGCAATCTCGAGGGCGACGACCCCGACCGCAACATCAAACGACGTCTGGTGCAGACGGCGATCGACCTGGACGCACCGCCGGCCGATGCCGCTGACGCATATCTGCGGCTGCACCTGCTCTCACACCGGCTCGTCGCACCACGCGAGCAGAACCTCGACGGCATGTTCGGCGTGCTCGCCAACGTCGTCTGGACCAACCACGGCCCGTGCCCCGTCGACGACTTCGAGCGGATCAGGCTGCGCCTATACCGCCGCGGGCCCGTGACCGTGTACGGCATCGACAAGTTCCCCCGGATGGTGGACTACGTCGTGCCGGCCGGCGTCCGCATCGCCGACGCCGACCGGGTTCGGCTCGGCGCGCATCTGGCGCCGGGGACTACCGTCATGCATGAGGGATTCGTCAACTTCAACGCCGGCACGCTGGGCGCATCCATGGTGGAGGGCCGGATCTCCGCCGGGGTCGTCGTCGGCGACGGTTCCGACGTCGGCGGCGGCGCGTCGATCATGGGGACGTTGTCCGGTGGTGGCAAGGAAGTGATCACGGTCGGTGAGGGGTGCCTGGTCGGCGCGAACTCCGGTGTCGGCATCTCACTGGGCGACGGATGCGTGGTGGAGGCCGGCTGCTACATCACCGCCGGCACCAAGGTCAGTCTCCCGGACAGCCGCGTGGTCAAGGCACGCGAACTCTCCGGACAGAGCGGCCTGCTCTTCCGGCGGAACAGCGTCTCAGGTGCGATCGAGGCGCTTGCCAGATCCGGTGACTGGGGCGGGCTCAACTCGGCGTTGCATGCGAACTGATGCACTCGTCTCCGCCTGACACGTATGTCTCCGACCGCCCCGGTCTGGTCCGTGGGGCAGCTGCCCCGATCACGGCAGGCTCGGCGGGTCTTCGGACCGGTATTTGAGGCCCCGGCCGCTGCATGAACCGTTACAGCCGCGACGCGCCGACGATGAGCCGTGCCGCTCGCCTGCTACGTACCGTCGTGATCCTGGTGGTACTCGGCGTCGGCCTTATGCTCCTGCTGATCTGGCAGCTCGATGGGCGGGACGGGCTGCTCGGCACCCGGGAACAGTGCGTCGCCGCGACCAGCGAACACGAGGCTGAGCTGAGCCTGCAGCAAGCGGAGCACGCCGCTACGATCAGCGCGATCGCAGTCGAGCGCGGCCTGCCTGCCCGGGCCGTCACCATCGCGCTCGCGACCGCTTACCAGGAGTCCGACATCTACAACCTCGACTACGGCGACCGCGACTCGCTCGGGCTGTTCCAACAGCGGCCGTCACAGGGCTGGGGTACCGAAGAACAGGTCCAGGACCCCGTCTACTCGGCCGGTGCCTTCTACGACGCGCTGGTGCAGATCGACGGTTACCGCGAGATGGAGATCACCGAGGCCGCACAGGCAGTGCAGCGCAGCGCATACCCCGACGCGTACGCGCAGCACGAGCAGAACGCGCGCGCTCTGGCGTCGACGCTGAGCGGCTACTCGGAGGGCGCGTTCCACTGCCAGTTCTCGCTGGACGCCTTCGATGGGCTCCAGGCCCAGCAGATGGACGACGGCGGGCTCACGCCGCGGGCCCGCGGCGTGCACGACGAGCTGACCGCACTCTTCGGTGACCTGGATCTCGGTGGTTTCCAACCTGGTGGGATCACATCGGGGCACATCGAGGGCTCAGCCCATTACGACGGCCGGGCGATCGACGTCATGCTCCAGCCGTACGAGGACGAGGACGTCAACCGGTTCGGGTGGACAGTGGCCCATTGGGCCGTGGCACACGCTGAGCGGCTCGGGATCGCCACGGTGATCTACGACGACATGATCTGGACCGCTCGTCGCTCCAGCGAGGGCTGGCGCCCCTACGAGCACCCGTCCGGCGACACGGAGAACCCGACGCTGCGACACCTGGACCACGTGCACATCGACGTCGCCTCCGGTCGTTAATTGTCACATCTGATGCATGATTCATACGGTCATACCTGACGTGAGCGTCGAGGTCGATGATGTGGACGCGGCCTGTACCCGGGAGCCTTGGGATCAGGACTCGAGCAGGGCGATGAGGGTGTCCACGACTTCATCGCGCGCGGGGACTGCGGCCGGCTCGCCGATCAGCCAGGGATAGCTCACCCGGAACAGGCAGCTGCTGACCAGCATGAACGCGGCGGTCTCGACGTCGACGCCGGTACGGATGGCGCCGGATTCCTGCAGCCCGGCCAGGTACTCGCCGACGAGCCGCACACCTCGCTCCGGCCGGCGGTTCACGTCGCCCCTGAGGTATTGGGCCAGACTCGCCCGCAGGTCGATGTCGGACTGCGCCGCGAACATCACCACGACCGCGCGCTCGAGGAACTGCTCGACCGCGGCGGTGAAGTCGGTCAGCGTCTCGCGCAGACCCTGGTCGCCGACGCCCTGGCCGGTCAGCGCGATCAGAGGCGCGATCGCCTGCTCGAATGCCGCGGACAACAGGCCTTCACGGTTGCGGAAATGGTAGAAGATGCTGCCCTCGGAGACGCCGGCGCGCGCGGCGATCTCCTTGGTCTTGAGGCGAGCGATGCCCTTCTCGCGCAACAGTTCGTACGTCGTGGCAAGGATCTGCTCGCGAGCCCCCGATGGTGGTCGCCCGCGCCGGGACTGCGATGCGGCCGCGTCGCGGCTGTCGAGTTCTGCCATGGGTTGCATCCTACTTCTTGTGTTGTAACTCAGAAAATCATATACTGAGTCATAACTCAGAAAAAGAGGACCATGAACACACCGCGGCACTCGGCCGCCCGTTCGGCCGTCGGCGACAGACCGAATCCGCCCAACCCTGGGGGCAAGGCATGACAACGATCGTGATGACCGGCGGCAGCTCCGGATTCGGCGCGATTGCGGCGGGGCGGCTCGTCCAGTCGTCCGACACCCGTATGCTCATCGGTGCTCGTTCGCCATCGGCCGATACCGTTCCCCTCGACCTGACGCGCCTGGACTCGGTACGCGCGTTCGTCGGGTCCGTGCGCGAACGACTCGACGACACCCGCATCGACGCGCTGCTGCTGAACGCCGGAACAGTTCTGCCCAACGACGGTGGACGCACACCCGACGGCTACGAGACGACCTTCGCTGTCAACCACCTCGCGCACTACCTGCTGCTGCGCCTGCTCCTGCCCGCCCTGGCAGACGAGGCACGCGTCGTGCTGACCACGAGCGGGACACACGACCCTGCCACCGGCGCCAGCCTGGCCACGCCGCGCCACGCCGACGCCTCCCTGCTCGCACACCCCGATCGTGACCCCGACCGGCACACTCAGCCGCGCAAAGCCGGCGAGCACGCCTACACCGCATCCAAGCTGTGCAGCATCCTGACCGCACGATCCCTGCACGCGCACCCCGACATCCGGTCCCGGCACATCACGGTGATCCCCTACGACCCAGGCCAGGTCTTCGGCACCGGCCTGGCGCGTGACCTTGCCGCTCCTCTGCGCGCCGCCTGGGCGGTGCTCGGTACGCCACTAGGCGTTCCGCTGCGGCGGTTCAACCGGAACCTGAACACACGCGCCGGCGCCGCGCAGGCACTGGCGAACTTGGCGCTCGGAGCGACCATGCCGCCGGAAGGGCAGACCTACGCCGCGCTGCGCCGCGGACGGCTCACCTGGCCCGACCCATCCGCTCTGGCCCGCCGCGACGATCTGGCGCAAGCCCTCTGGCACGACAGCGCGCGACTCGTCGGTTTGCCGGGATAGTGCCCCGCCGGCACGTGCCGCGAACCGGACGATCGCCGGAGACGGTCCGAGTTGCCGTCTCAGGACGGTGCCCGTCTCGATAGGCTGAACACATCATGAGCCAACCACCGCCTCCGCCACCGCCAGAGGGACCGCAGCCCGGTCAGCCGTCCGACGCGCACCGGCCGGTGGCCGGTCAAGGACCGCAGGGGCAGCCATCCCAGTCCCAGCCTGCGGCGCACGGCCAGCCGCCGGGTCCGCCCGGGTACCCAGGCTACGCTGCGGCGGCAGAGGGCGGCGGATCTTCAGGTAGCCGCGGCTGGAAGGTCGCTACGGCGTTGACCGCGGTGGTGGGACTGGCGTTGTCCGGCACCGTCTATCTGGTCATGGACCAGAGAGTCGACGACCTCGAGGAGGAGCTTGCCGGGGCCGAGTCGAGGACAGGGTTGGGCGGCCTCGTCGACTTGATGGAGGAGTACGGCCTTGACGAGCTTCTCGGCGAGGACTTCGAAGGGTTCGAGCGTGAGGGACTGGACCTCGACGATCCAGATCTCGAGAACGAGATGGGGGTCGATCCCAGCGTCTTGGACTGCATCGGGCTCGACATGATGTCCGAGGGCGGCGGTTCCATCCCGGACGCGGAGATCGAGACGCAGGTCGAGGCCGTCAGAGACATCGTCGAGTCCGAGCGCGGCCTGGCGGCTGACGGCGACCTCGACATCGAGTTCGTCACGATGGACGAGGTCCAGCAGCGGGTGGTCGACCTGAGTGAGCAGGACCTCGACCGGGAGGCGATCGCCGTCGAGTCCCGCATGCTGGCCGCACTCGGCGCGATCGATCCAGGCCTCGACTTGGTTCAGGCTCAGCTCGACGCTCTCGGCGACGGCGTCGCCGGCTACTACAGCCCGGAGACCGAGGAGCTGGTGATCGGCTCCGAAGAGATGGACGCGATGGGCACCTATGTCACCGCGCACGAGATGGTGCACGCCCTGGCCGACGCCACGTTCGGCCTTCCCGACTTGGAGAGTCTCGCCGAGAGCGACGGCGGCGACGCCGCCTTCGCCGCACTCAGCGCCTTGGAGGGGGACGCCACGCTGTACGGCCAGATGATGATCACGAAGCATCTGTCGTTCACCGATCTGCTGGCCCTGGAGGTCGAGTCGGCCGGGACCTCGGCCGATCTGGAGGCACTCCCGCACTTCGTCGAGCGCAGCCTGTCCTTCCCGTACCTGGAGGGGATGGCGTTCACCTGCGACGTGTTCCTCGACGGTGACTGGGCCTCGGTCGACGACACCTATGCCGATCTGCCCACCACCAGTGCGCAGATCTTGTTTCCGGAACGGTATGCGCTCGGCGAGGAAGCCGAGGAGGTCCGTGCTCTGGCCGGTCCGGACGGCTGGGACGAGATCCACCACGACACGTTCGGCGCCGCGGACCTGCTCTTCCTCCTGGAAGCACCCGGCGGAGACACAGACCGGGCCCTGGACGACGCCCTCGACGGCGCCGCGGCCTGGGCGGGCGGCGAGGTCACGGTGTGGGACCAGGACGGCGACACCGCGGTCGGCCTGGTCTTGGCCGAGCACACCGACGGAATCTGGCTCTGCGGCGCAGTAGAGGAGTACTACGCGGCCGCGTTCCCTGACGCCGAGCGGTCATTCCCGGACGACGGGAGCCTCGTCTTCGAGGGGACGGATCAGTCCGCCGTCGTCATGTGCGATGACACCGAGGAAACCGCCCTCGGCATCGGAGGAGACCTGGAGACGGCGTACGCCGCCGTCGACGGGTCGCCGCAGGCGGGCACCAGCACCTGATCGCGTCCGGAGACGCCGGGCGCCTGGTGTGGGTGGTGGGCACATCCCGCTCACCTTGCCCTCGGCGGCCAGCGGCACGTTCCGACCGTTTCGCTTGGCTCCTCTGCTCACCCCAGGGAGCTGGTGCCGGCTAGGCGGTGAGACGATCCGCGGCGGCAGCGATGTGTTCATCGGTAGCGGTGAGCGCGACACGCACGTGGGAGCGTCCCGGCGGACCGTAATACTCGCCAGGGGCGACCAGGATTCCGCGCTCCGCGAGCCGGCCGACCGTTTCCCAGCAGGGTTCGTCCCGGGTCGCCCACAGGTAGAGCGAGCCCTCGGAGTGGTCGATGCGGAAGCCGGCGGCGCCCAGCGCTTCGCGGAGTACGGCCCGCCGCCGGTGATACCGCGATCGCTGCTCATCGACGTGCTGGTCGTCGTCGAGTGCGGCCGCCATTGCGGCCTGCACCGGTGCGGGCATCATCATCCCCGCATGCCTACGGATTTCCAGCAGGCGTTTCAACAGCGCAGGGTCTCCGGCGACGAAGCCCGCACGATAGCCGGCCAGGTTGGACCGTTTGGACAGCGAGTGTACGGCCAGCACGCCGTCCAGCGAACCGCCGTTCACCGCGGGGTCGAGCACCGAGACGGGCGATGCGTCCCAGCAGAACTCGAGGTAACACTCGTCCGCGGCGATGACGGCGCCGCGCTCTCGCGCCCAGGCGACCATCTTCGCCAGGTGTTCCGCCGGCAGAATCCGGCCATGAGGGTTGGCCGGCGAGTTCAGCCAGACCAGCGCCGGACGCTGCGGCCCCAGCGCGACGGACGAGTCCGCGGCGAGCGGCCGCGCGCCGGCCAGCCGGGCGCCGATGTCGTACGTGGGGTACGCAAGCTCGGGATGGACCACGACGTCGCCGTCGTGCAGGCCCAGGAGCGTCGGCAGCCAGGCCACCAGTTCCTTCGAGCCGATGCTCGGCAGCACGCCCGTCTCCGGGTCGACGGTGCCGATGCCGAATCGCCGTCTCAGCCAGCCGGCGGCCGCCTCGCGCACGGCGGCGGTTCCCTGCGTCGTCGGATAGCCCGGTGCATCCGCCGCGCCGGCCAGCGCCTCGCGCACGATCGGCGGAGTCGGGTCCACGGGAGTCCCGACGGACAGGTCGATGAGTCCGCCCGGGTGAGCGCGGGCCTGCTCCCGGTACGGAACCAGGGAGTCCCACGGAAAGGCGGGCAGGCCCAGTGCCCGCGCACCACCCGATCCAGCGTCCTCAGCCATCGACGGTCGCGTTCCTAAGACCGTGCGTTCCGCTGCCCGATCAGTGCTCTCCCGTCTCCTGCGGCGGCAGTGCCGCGATCAGGGTGTGGTCTTTGTCGATCGCGCCGAGTTTGGCCGCACCACCGGGCGAGCCGAGATCGTCGAAGAACTCGACATTTGCCTGGTAGTAGTCCTTCCACTGCTCGGGAAGGTCATCTTCGTAGAAGATCGCTTCGACCGGGCAGACCGGCTCACACGCGCCGCAGTCGACACACTCGTCGGGGTGGATGTACAGCATCCGTTCGCCCTCGTAGATGCAGTCAACCGGGCATTCCTCGACGCAGGCCAGATCCTTCAGATCCACGCATGGCTGCGCGATGACGTATGTCACGACGGTCTCCTCCAGACGGGTCGTGGCGCCGTTGAGCGCCGTACACCACCTAGTATCACGGTGCACCCATACTGCGATGCAACAAAGGTCAGCCTATGAGACACGTTCCCCCCGTCAACGAGCGGGATCAACTTGTCGGTCGCCGTGTCGTCCTGCGTCACCGCCTGCACGGCGCCGAACAAGCGGCGACCGATGTCCTGGGCATCCTGATGTCCTGGACCGACGGCACACTCACCCTCCGCCGGTCCCGCCAGCCGGAGGGCGAACCGGTCATGGTCGCGGAAGCGGATGTCATCGCGATCAAGGCGATCCCAGCGCGTCCGGTCACCAGGCGAGAGGTGCGTGATCTCGAGATCGCCGCTGCGCACGGGTGGCAGGCGCCGGAGACTCACCGCATCGGCGACTGGCTGCTACGGGCAGCGGGCGGCTTCACCAGGCGGGCCAACTCCTGCATCCCGCTCGGCGACCCCGGGCGGCCGATCGACGCCGCCGTCGCCGAGGTCGAAGCCTGGTACTCCGAGCACGGGTTGCCGCCCACGTTCCAGGTCCCTGGACCGTTGGGCGCCGGTCTGGGGTCCGTACTCGACGCGCGCCGATGGTCGCGGAGCGAGGATGTGTGGGTCCTCACAGCGGAGCTTGACCGCGTGCGATCCGGAAGCAACCCGGATCTTCCACCGGTCCGGATCGACGACCGGCCCGACGACGCGTGGCTGGCCGCCTACCATTACCGCGGCGCCGAGCTCCCACCGCACGCCGTCGACGTCCTGACCCATGCGGACAGCGTCGGCTTCGCCTCGGTAGATCAGGACGGCGGCCGGGTGGCCATCGCCCGCGGCGCCGTGACGGACGCGCCCAACGGCCGTCGCTGGCTGGGTGTCACCGCGGTCGAGGTCACCCCACAGGCACGACGACGCGGACTCGGCAGCCATGTCGTCGCGGGGCTCGCGACCTGGGCCGCGGCGCTGGGCGCCGGCCACGTCTACCTGCAGGTCGAAGAGGCCAACACAGCGGCCCAGGCGGCATACCGCAAGCTCGGGTTCGCGGACCACCACACGTACCACTACCGGCAGGCGCCCACGTCGTGAGCTTCCCTGCCGGCAGTCGTGGTGGCCGGTCGTCGGTTGTGGTGGTCGGTCGTGGTGGTCGCTCGTCGTGACTAGTCGTCGTCGCTTCCGCCGTCGTCCGGGTCGGGGCCGCAGATCACCTGGTGGTTCGGGTTATAAGTCCAAGGGTCTGCCTCGTCCTTCACTAACTCACCGTCCAGCGTCCACACCTTGCGGTACGACGTGATGTCGAATCCCTGGCTTCCCGCCTGCTGCTCGCAGTCGGCGCCGGTGTCGTAGATAGTCTGCGGCGAGGTGAAGTTGCTGCGCTCCGACACTGACGTCTCGACCTCGTAGTGTTCGGTGCTCCAGATTCGCACGGTCAAGACGCCCTCGTCCTGCCCCGCGCTGGGGGTGAACTCGGTATCCACCAACACGCCGTACGGTGTGTCGTTCGCGAACCGCATGTCCTTGGCGCCCCACGCGACCGTGGCCTCCTGCGCGATTGGATAGCGGGAGAAGTAGATCGAGTGCGGCCAGTGCTCGACGTCCTCCAGCCCGGCTTGGAACGCCGCATGGAACGCCGTCGTGGCCACCTGGGAGACCCCACCGCCGAGCGAGCTCTCCAGCCGTCCGCCGTTGATGATGGTGCCGGACGTGAAGCCGTTGGCCTCTGTACGCTCACCCACGATGTCGTTCAGGCTGAACTCATCACCCGGCGCCAGGAAGGTGTTGTCGATCAGCTCGGCGGCCCGGCCGATGTTGACGTTCCGATACTCCTTGGTTGGTGGAAAGGTCGTAGTGAATTCCGCCACGACCTCCTTCACGCCGAGCTCTTCCGCACCCTCCGTGGTCAGTTCCGGGTCCACGTCGACCATCTCGACCTCGGCGCGACGACCGTCTCCGTCCTCGGTCAGCGCCAGCAGTACGGCGTCGCCCAGGGAACTCTTCTCGATTCCCTGACCGGCCTCGGCGGGAACCACGACGGGTTCGCCGTTCTCGATCGTGATCGTGGCGTCCTTGCCTTCCTGCCCGAGCTCGGCCAGCTCGTCGTCGGCCAGCTCGGCCAGCTTCTCGCCGTCCAGCTCAGGCTGGAGGGCGCCGTTCTCGTTCGGGCTGAGCTTCAGCGACTGGCCGATCATCTCCGGCGGAAGCTCGATGCTCTCGTCTCCGGCGACCACCGTGACCGGCCCGGACATAGCCGGCTCCGCGAATTCGGACACGGCTTCGGACAGGTCGGCCTCGGTGACGTTGGGCTGGTTCTCGTCGACCGGGACGGTCAGGTCGCCGATGGGCATCTCCCGCGCCTCACCGCCGAAGAACGCATCCGAGAGCACGTCGATCGCGCCGTCCACGTCCAAAGAGGTACCGGTGACCGGCTCACTGGTCACCACCTCGCCGTCTTCGAACGCGACGGACCCGTTGACCGGCTCGGTGTCGGATTGCTCGGCGATGCCCTCCAGCGAGCTGCGCAGCCGGTCGGGGTCGATCTCCGGTCTGGGTTCCACCTCGTCACCGCCGAACAGCGCCTTCACGAGGGACACAGGGTTGGCGCTACCGCCCGGAACCGCCGCGACAGTGGCCGGCACGTCTATCCCCATCCCGGCCTCGGACGGGACGACGTCGTACATCGCGTCCGTTTCCCCGAGGTGAAGGTGGATCGGCTCGTCGACCACCGCCGGCAGCTCGGCGTCGAGCCTGTCACGGGCCTCGGCAGGGGTGAGGCCACCGACCTCGATCCCGGCGACGGTCGCGTTCTGGGCGAGCTTGCCACCAGCCAGCAGGTAGGTGACGCCGTAGGCCACGCCCAGCACGACGACCACCAGGCCGACGATGATCGCCGCCTTCCGGCCCCGCCGGCTGGGCTTGTCCGAGCCTCCGTCGTCGCCCGGCGCCGTGGCCGGAACCGCCGGTACCTCCTCGGTGGGCTGGTCGGCGCTCTGGACAGCGATCGCCGACTGAGGTGGCGTGGGCTGCTCAGGCTGTGTGGACTGCTGAGGCGGAGTCGGCGGCTGAGACGGAGCACCGGCAGCGGCAGACCCGAGTGCGCCAGGCACAGCGGCCGACGCGTTTCGCGCGTCTACCGCACCGTCCGGGGATTCATCCCCGGACTCGTTGCGCCCTGGCACGCTCTCGGAAGCCTCTCTCCCGTTGGACGACGGTGGGGTCTCCTCGGGACCGGCAGCTCCCGCTTCCGCATTGGTATCAGCCGGTTGGTCTGCATCATTGGAGGACTCGGCGCCTGCCGGACGGCCGGCGCCGTCCGCTTCTGGCGGCGAGTCGCTCGCATTCGTTTGTTTGTCGGTCACCTTGGGGTATACCTAACACGCGAGATATCCATATCATCGGGCAGACACGACAGTCTGCCGAGCGAATCCTACTCGAACTACGACGGATCGTCCGCTTTTACGGCGCCGTTATCTGATCTTGATTCGGTCTCGTTCTCGCCTGCAGCCGGCAGCATCGGTCGCATCCGGCCCGTCCCCATGCCCAACGTGACAGCGAGGCCGATGGCTCCCCCGAACAGGAAGACGAGCCCAGTCGTGTCGGCGGCGATGACGACGTCCCCAGCGGGCCGCTCCTGGGCCAGCACCAGCACGGGCACAAGCCAACATAGACCGACCACCGCGATTCCCAGCCTGGAACGAGCCGCGCGGCGCGCCAGGACGCACACGCTCACCGCGGCGCCCACGGCGAGGAATATCCCGACGCCGCCAGCCCAGCGGTGCACGAATGCGCCGGCGACCGCGGTGACGACCGCCACGGCGGCCAGCGCGCCGAGCAGCGTCGCGTGCAGCAGCAAGCTCAGCGCTGGAGGCGTTCTCAACACCCGAGACCGGCGAAGAGGTCGGACTCCTGCCCGGCCTGCGGCTCGCCTCCTCCAGGGGTGCCGTGCACCAGCCGGTAGTGCTCTTTCCCCCAGATCTCCTGCCCCATGTTGTCGGAGAGTGCGAAGAACGGGCCATCGACGTCGATCTGACTCCGGTGCGCCCGCATCGCCGCTGCCTTGCGATCCAGCCACGCGCTGCCGTCGATCACGGCCGTGACATCGGCGTCGTCGACCACGAAGCCGAAGTCGTCCGCGGACTGGGCCTCCCCGAACGGGCTGTCCGGGTGGTCCTTGTACTGTTCGATGCTCTGCTGGATCACGCTGCGCGGCATCGCCGTCCAGTACATCTTGGCCACCGACCAGGCCGTGCCGAGATCACGCCGATAGCTGTCCACCCCGGCAAGGGCCAGTGCGTACGTGGCCACCCGGTGTGCCTGGATGTGGTCGGGGTGGCCGTAGCCGCCGTTCTCGTCATACGTGACCATCACCTGTGGGCGGACCTCGCGGATCACCTCGACCAGCTCATCCGCTGCCGCACGCAGGTCGGCGGCCCAGAAGCTGTCCGGCCGTACGCTGTCCGGCGCGACCGCGCGGCGTCCCTCGTCGCCCCAGACCATCCCCGAGTCCCGATAGCGGCCAGCGCCACCAAGGAACCGATAATCGGTCACGCGGAGCTCGGCCATCGCCGCCGCCAGCTCCTTCGCCCGGTGCTCACCGAGCGCGTCGTCACGCTCCGGCGCAAGGTGGGCGAGTTCCGGTACCAGGATCTCGCCCTGCTCACCCTGGGTGCACGTGACCAACGTCACGTGTGCGCCCTCGTCCACATATCGTGCCATCGTCGCGCCCGTGCCGATGGTCTCGTCGTCCGGATGCGCATGCACCAGCAGCAGCCGCCGCTGAGAGTTGGAGTCGACCATGACTGCAACGATAGTCAGCGGCACCGACAGCGCCACGTGCGCCTCACCCGCACGAATCGGCGCTCAACGTCTAAACTGAGCGACGACAGATCTATCCGAGCGGTAGATGCGGCGTCAGGTACACGGAAACGGGGGCATCGGTGAACCGAGCGTGGGGGCGCTCCAGTCCATCGCTTGCTCTGCCACCGGGCATCGACGCGGCCCAACGGTGGCGACACACAGCCCAGGCGCACGAGACATTCCTGGCTCAAGCAGGAATGCCGAGCAAGGTCCGTCCCGTCGTCCTCGAGTCGTGGCGACGCTCCGCCGAGCTCCACGTGAACCCGGACACGCCGGGCCCGCCCGTCGTGCTCGTCGATGACGACCTCGAAGCGGCTCGGGAGACCCATCCCCTACGGCACGTCATGCCGGCCGTGCACGAACTGCTCGTCCGGGACGCGGCGGAGGCCGGAGTCATGGTGGCCGTCACCGACGCCGACGCGCGCGTGCTGTGGGTGGAGGGTGACCCGAACCTGATCCGCGGCGCGGAAGGCATCAACATCCTGAGCGGCTCGGCCTGGAGTGAGGCGGACGCCGGCACCAACGCGGTCGGCACGGCACTCGTGGTCAACGATGTGGTCCAGATCTTCGGCAGTGAGCACTACGCCAAAGTGGTTCACCCGTGGAGCTGTACGGCCGCGCCGATCCGCGACCCGCATACCTGTCAGAGCGTGGGTGTCCTCACCATCGTGGGCAAGGACGACGTCGTGTCGCCTCAGTCCGCACTGCTGATCCGCTCCGCCGTCGCCGCCGTAGAGGGCGAGCTCCGCCTGTACCGACCGGAGCCACTCGGTGCGGCCGACACGGCATATCTGCGCGTACTCGGCCGGGAACGCGGCGAGCTCACGGTCGCCGGCCGAACCACCGAACTCAGTCTCCGCCACACCGAACTTCTGGTTCTGCTCGCGCTCAACCCCAACGGCCTTACCGCCGGCCAGCTCGCCGGTCTGATGTACGAGCATGACACCGCGGAGGTCACCGTCCGCGCCGAGCTGTCCCGCCTGCGCAAATCCTGGCCGGCTCTGCTCGCGCCGTCGCGGCCGTACCGTCTGAACGTCGAACTGCGGACCGACGCAGCCGACGTCTCGGAATGTCTGCAACGAGGCGCCCACCGACGCGCCGTCGACCTCTATCAGGCCCCCCTGTTGCCGCGCTCCGACGCGCCCGGCGTCGTCTCGTACCGCAGTCACCTGCACAGCTGGCTCCGGACTTCGTTGCTCCGCCATGCCGGCGCCGACGTGCTGCTACGTTTCGCGCGGTCTGCCGCTGGGCACGATGACGCCGAGCTCTGGCAGGCTTGCCTGGTCCGGCTACCTTACGGATCTCTCCGGCGCGCCGAGGTCGCATCCGCCCTCAATGTCATCGACAGCGCACTCAGATCCCCTCTCTGACCTGCGCCGCAACGCAACTGCAACGGCACAGCACCTAGCGTTGTCATGTATCGGACCGGACGGGCCATCCGAAGTCACGCCCCAGGCCCGTCCGGTCACATTCACCCGGGGCATCCAGACTCGTGGCGTGCTGAAGCTTAAAGCCCCCCTTTTCTTCAGCACGCCACGTCCCCCGGACGAGGGTCCAGGGCGTCCCGCACGGCGTCGCCGAGCACCACGAAGGCCAGGACGGTCACCGACAGGAACGTGCTCGGGAAAAGCAGCATGTGCGGTGACTGGCGGATGTACGGCTGTGCCTCGCTGATCTCAGTCCCCCAGGAGATCACCGGAGGCTGCAACCCGATCCCGATGAAGGACAGCGTCGCCTCCACCGCGATGAACCCGCCGACAGCCATCGTCGCCCACGCCAGCACCGGCGTGACGACGCTCGGCAGCACGTGCCGGCGGAGCACCAGCCCGTGCCCGCCACCGGCCGCCCGCGCCACCGTCACATAGTCGGCGCGTTTGACCTGGATCGCGGCAGATCTCGCCAGGCGTGCCACCGTCGTCCAGCCCAGCGCCGCCAGCGTCAGCACCACCTTGCCCGTCGTCTGCCAGCCGGGGGTGGACCCGTCCGATGGGAAGGCCACCAGCACCACCAGCGCTCCGAGCAGCAGCGGTACTCCAAAGAAGACATCCGTGACGCGGGACAGTACCGCGTCGGTCCAGCCGCCGAAATACCCGGCTGACGTCCCGACCAGGCCCCCGATCACGACGACGGCGGCGGTGGCGCAGATGCCGACCACCACGGAGGCGCGCGCCCCGTAGACCGTGCGCGCGTACAGGTCGCATCCCTGCAGGTTGTACCCGAAGTATGCGCCGTCCCCGGGGCCCCGCCTGGAGAGCGCGAGATCACAGTAGGACGGATCACGCTCGGTGAACAGCCCGGGTGCGAGGGCCACCACAACCAGCAGCACGATGACCGCGGATGCCGCCCAGAATACCGGTCGCCGACATAGCCGGGCCCACACCCGGGATCGGCGGCCCCGGCGGGAGAACGTCATATCCGGCACCTGCCGGCGTCGTCCCGGACTCGTTCTAGGCACGGCGGATCCTCGGATCCAGCACCGGGTAGAGGAGATCCACGGCGAGGTTCACCAGAAGGAAAAGCAGCACCAGCAGCGTCACCACCGACGTGACGGTACCGATCTCGCCGTCTCGTACGCTGCGTATCAGCAGTTCGCCGACGCCATCGATGTTGAACACGAGCTCCACGACGACGGAGCCGGCCAACAGACTGCCGAAGTCCGCGCCGGCCAGCGTCACCACCGGAACCAGCGAGTTACGAGCTCCGTGCCGCAGAACCACCCGTCGCGCGGAGGCTCCTTTGGCGACCGCGGTGCGCACGTGGTCCGCCTGCATGTTCTCGATCAGACTGGAGCGCATCATCCGCGCGACCAATGCCAGCGGCAGGCTCCCGAGCACGACGGCCGGAATGATCAACGAGACGAACCCTCCGTCGGACGTGACCGGGAACCAGCCGAGCCGCACGCCGAGCATCGACTGTGCCACCAGCGCCAGCACGAACACCGGGACCGCCACCACGACGAGCGTGCTGACCAGCACCAGGTTGTCGGCGAACCCTCCGGGGCGGCGGCCGGCGAGTACTCCGGCCGATATCCCGATGACCATCTCGACGACGACCGCCATCGCGGCCAGTTGCAGCGTCACCGGGAACCGCTGCAGCAGCTCGTCGGCGACCGGCGCACCGGCGAAGGTCATCCCGAAGTCCCCGGTGACCAGGCCGGCCATGTATTTCGCGTACTGGACCACCAGCGGGTCACCCAGGTTATAAGCCTCGACCATGCGGTTGAGGTAACTCTCTGGGCACGGCTGCCCGCCGCACCGCCCGGCGAGCGGGTCGCCCGGCAGCGACCACATCATCGCGTAGATCAGGAACGTGGTGCCGAGCAACACGGGCGCCACCTGCAGCAGCCGCCGCAGCACATACCGGCTCATTCGAGAAGCGCCCGTGCTACTTGATGACCACGCTGAGCAGGTCTACCGTCTGGAACGGGGTGATCTTGACGTTGTCCACCTTGGTCGAGTACCCGGCGATGGTGGAGCTGTACCAGAGCGGCACCGAAGGCATGTCCTCCACGAGGAGCTCCTCGGCCTCGTTGTACTTCGCGATCGCGTCGTCTCCCTGCGATGACCCCGCATCCTCGATCAGCTCGTCGAAGTCCGGGTTACTGTAGTCACTGTCGTTCCCGGACGCGCCGGTGACGTACACCTCGGCCAGGAAGCTCTCGATGCTCGGGTAGTCCGCCTGCCACTGGTTGCGGAACATCCCGGTCATCTCCCGATCGTTGATCTGCGAACGGAACGTGCTGAAGTCCGAGACCGGTGTGCCGACGCACTCGACATCCAGCGTGTTCATGATGCTGTTGCAGACGGCGTCGATCCACGACTTGTTGTCACCGTCACTGTTGTAGGACAGCGTCAGAGTCCCGTCGTACCCGCCCGCCTCGTCGAACAACTCGCGGGCATGCTCCGGGTCGTACATGCAGTAATCACCGCACACTCCGGGTTCGTAACCCTCCACCCCGGGCGCCACCCAGCCGGTCGCCGGCTCCCGGCTACCGTGAAATATCGTCTCGGTGATCGCCTCTCGGTCGATCGCCATGGAGATGGCGGTCCGCAGCCGTGGATCGGCGAAAGAGTCGTCCACCGACTCCGGCGCGAACGAGATCGTGCTGACCACCAGCGCTTCCTTCTCGACGTAGCGGCCCGGAAGGTCGTCCCTGTACGCGTCGCCGGCCAGCGCCGAGATGGGCAGTTGCGGCACCAGATCGAGGTTGTCCGCTTGCAGGTCGCTGTAGGCGGCGCCCTCGTCCTGATAGATCTTGAACGTCACCTCGTCGATCTGCGGCATCGTCTCACCCTGGTATTCGTCATATCCCCGCAGCTTGATCTCGGAATTCCTTACCCATTCGATGAACTCGAACGGACCAGAGCCTATCGGATTCTCGCCGAACTCCTCCGGATCCTCATAGAATTCCTCAGGCAGCGGAGCGAATGCCACATACCCCACGCGCTTCGGGAATGAAGGCTCGGGTTGGGAAAGAGTTACCGTAAATGTCAACTCATCGACGATGTTCAATCCAGACATTTCTTCACTCGACACCATGTCGGCCGTGATCTGCCCGGACGGTTCGGCATCGTCCGCGGGCTGCAGATCCTGGTAACCCTCGATGCCCCGGAAAAAGTAGGAGTTAGGCGTTCCGTTCGGGGCGTACGCGGCCCAGTTCCAAGCGTCGACAAAGCTCTGAGCGGTGATGGGTTCGCCGTTGTGGAAGGTCCAGCCCTCCGCGATCTCGATGGTCCAGGTCTGGTTGTCGTCCGACTCGATCGACTCGGCGATCTCATAGCGCGGCTCCGCCGTGTCCGGGTCATAGCGGACGAGCCTCGAGAAGAGCTGGTCCACCACCTGGCCACCACAGGACTCCATGGTCATGCTCGGCACCAGGGTATTCTCCGGATTGCATCCACGCACCGTGATCGCGTCCGCGCCACCGCCGGACGTGTCATCCGCCGCGCACGCGGCGAGCATGAGCACCACGCCGCCGATGGCCGTGACAACACCACGGGCAGCCCACCCCATGTGCACCTCCACAAGTGCACACATTACGGGATTATGGAAGCTCTACAAATACGGCCCCTATGGTCCATTCGGGCATTCTTCAGTACCCGGTCAGTTCTGGTGCTTCCGCCGCGACGCCGCCCGCCCGCGCTCGGACGCGTTGAGCATGACCTTTCGCAGGCGGACCGCGGCCGGCGCCACCTCTACGCATTCGTCGTCCCGGCAGAACTCCAGCGCCTGCTCGAGTGAGAGTTTCCGCGGAGGAATCAGCCGTTCCAGTTCTTCCGCCGTAGATGAGCGGACATTGGTGAGCTTCTTCTCCTTGGTGATATTCACATCCATGTCGTCCGGGCGGGAGTTCTCACCGACGATCATCCCCTCATAGACGTCTGTGCCGGGCTCGACGAACAGCGTCCCGCGCTCCTGCAGGTTGAACATCGCGTAGGAGGTCGCCACACCCGTGCGATCCGCGACCAGCGAACCGGTACGGCGCGTCCGCAACTCTCCGGACCACGGCTCGTATCGCTCGAAGACATGGTGCGCCAGGCCGGTCCCCCTGGTCTCGGTGAGGAAGTCCGTCCGGAACCCGATCAAGCCGCGCGCCGGCACCACGAACTCCATCCGGATCCATCCGGACCCGTGGTTCGTCATCTGCTCCATCCGGCCCCGGCGCGCTGCCAGCAGCTGGGTCACGGCCCCGAGGTACTCCTCAGGGCAGTCGATGGTCAGGCGCTCCACCGGCTCGTGCACCTTGCCTTCGACCTCGCGCGTCACGACGTCCGGCTTGCCGACGGTCAGCTCGAACCCCTCCCGGCGCATCGTCTCCACGAGGACCGCAAGCGCGAGCTCGCCACGGCCCTGCACCTCCCACGTGTCCGGGCGCTCGGTCGGCAGCACGCGCAACGACACGTTACCGACGAGCTCCGCGTCCAGCCGGTCCTTGACCAGCCGAGCCGTCACCTTGGTGCCACCAGACCTTCCGGACAGCGGCGAGGTGTTCGCCCCGATGTTCATCGACAGCGCGGGCTCGTCCACGGTGATCAACGGCAGCGGCCGCGGATCGTCGGCATCGGCCAACGTCTCACCGATGGTGATCTCCGGAATGCCGGCGACGGCGATGATGTCCCCCTGCCGGGCGGAGTCCGCAGAGACCCGGTCCAGCGCCTGGGTGACCAGCAGCTCCGTGATCTTGACCGGGACGATGCTGCCGTCCTTGCGGCACCACGCGACCTGCGAGCCCTTCACGATCTCACCTTCGCGCACCCGGCACAACGCCAGCCGTCCGAGGAACGGCGAAGCGTCCAAGTTCGTCACATGCGCCTGCAGCGGCGCACCCTCCGTGTACTCCGGCGCGGGGATCGTGTCCAGAATCGTCCGCACCAGCGGAGCAAGATCCTCCGAGTCCGGAGCGGTTCCGTCTTCGGGCCTCTCAAGCGACGCCTTCCCGTCGACGGCGCACGCGTAGACGACGGGGAAGTCGAGAGCGTCGAGCGAGCCGGCCGACGAGGAATCGTCGGATTCGACCAGGTCAAGGAAGAGGTCGTATGTCTCGTCCACGACCTCCGCGATCCGCGCGTCCGGGCGGTCGGTCTTGTTCACCACGAGCACGATGGGCAGCTTCGCCGCCAGCGCCTTGCGCAGGACGAAACGGGTCTGCGGCAGCGGCCCTTCGCTGGCGTCGACCAGCAGGACCACGCCGTCCACCATCGACAGGCCACGCTCCACCTCGCCACCGAAGTCGGCGTGCCCAGGTGTGTCGATGATGTTGATCGTCGTCTCACCCCACCGCACCGCGGTGTTCTTCGCGAGGATGGTGATGCCCTTCTCCCGCTCCAGGTCACCGGAGTCCATGACCCGCTCGGCGACGTCCTGGTTGGCGCGGAAGACGCCGGACTGCCAGAGCATGGCGTCCACCAGCGTGGTCTTGCCGTGGTCAACGTGGGCGACGATAGCGACGTTACGGAGATCGTCGCGTCTGCGCATGGACATGCGGATGTACTCGTTTCGTGAAGGGGAATCGACGCTCCATGATACGGGTTTCCGCACGCTCCCCGCTCACGCGCGGCCCGCGGGCTGAGCCCCGGTCTACTTAGCCGTGCTGAGCTGCGACCACATCGCCAACGGTCCTCCACGCCCAACGGTGCAGAGTTCTCCTTAAGAACGGTGGAGCGCTGTCCCCGCTATAGCAGGAACAGCGCTCCACCGTTGATCGGAGAATCTTCCAGCGACGAATAACCCTCCGGCGTCAGCCCGGTTCCGGCGTGGACTGCCGCGGATTATCGTCGCCGGGGACCGTCGCGGACGACGGACCCCCGTCACCGTCACCGTCACCGTCACCGCCGACGCCGATCTCCACCAGGGCATTGTCGATGCGTGAATCGACCTGCTCGCCGAAGTGGTCATCGAAGTTCTCCGTCAGATCACCCGTGACGTGAGTGCTGACGTGTCGCTGCAACTGCTCCCGGCGCGCCCGGCGTTCGGCGGCCTGCAGCACCTTGTACTCGGCTTTCAGAGATCGGTATGTCGAC
>NZ_ML142855.1:33017-34950 GCF_004138495.1 Phytoactinopolyspora endophytica | reverse complement strand
ACATGGCGAGCATGATCACGCTGAACGGCAACGCCATGATCACCGCCCCGGTTTGCAGAGCACCGAGCCCTCCGGCCAGCAGAAGCGCCGCGGCGACCGCCCCTTCGAGCGCACAGAACAGCACCCGGCTCCACATCGGCGGATTCGGGTTGCCGCCCGAGGCGAGCATGTCCACCACCAAGGAACCGGAGTCCGACGAGGTGATGAAGAAGACCGCCACCAGGATCACCACGACGACGGTCAAGATGCCGCCCATCGGCAGGTCGTCGACGAGCTGGAAGAGCACGTTCTCCGCTACCACCCGCTCGGTCGCATCGGTGATGGCGTTGCCTTCCCCGTCGACCCTGTCGACCAGACCGCCCTCGCCGAAGAGCTGGCGGTGCAAGGAACTGCCACCCAGCACGGCGAACCACAGGAAGGTGACCGTGGTCGGCACGATCAGCACGCCCGCAACGAACTCCCGGATGGTGCGACCCTTGGAGATGCGCGCGATGAAGACCCCGACGAACGGCGCCCACGAGATCCACCAGCCCCAGTAGAACGTCGTCCACGACCCCTGCCAGGACTGGCCGTCATCCTCGGTATACGCGCTGGTGTCGAACGTCATCGGGAGTACTTCCCGCATGTATGTGCCCAGGGACTGGACGAAGTCGCGGAGGAAGAACAGCGACGGGCCGACGATCAACAGGACGACGAGGAAGACCGCGGCCAGCGCGAGGTTGGCGTTGGACAGCCACTTGATGCCCTTGCCGACACCGGAGACCACCGACACTGTCGCAATGGCGGTGATGATGACGATCAAGGTGATCGCGACGCCGTCGGTCGCGTCGTCGATCACGCCCATCGACACCAGACCGGCCGCGATCTGATTGACGCCGAACCCGAGCGACGTCGCTACGCCGAAAACGGTGCCGACCACCGCGACCGTGTCGATGACGTCGCCGATCCAGCCCTTGACCCGTTCGGCACCGAGCACCGGCTCCAGCGCCCACCGAATGGAGACCGGACGACCCTTGCGGTGGATCGCATACGCCAGGGCCAGCCCGACCACGACGTAGATACCCCAAGCGTGGAAACCCCAGTGCAGGAAGGTCTGTGCCATCGACTGCTCGGCCAGCTCGGCGCCGGCCGAGCCGATGCCCTCCAGACCTTGGCCGACGTCGCCGACATCCGCGTCGGCACCGCCGATGGCGCCACCGCCGTCGGTCCCGGGCTTCGGCGAGTCGTAGTGACGCAGCGGTTCCGCTGCTCCCCAGAAGACCAGGCCGATCCCCATACCGGCGGCGAACAGCATCGCGAACCATGCCACCATGCTGAACTCGGCCGGGTCCTCGTCTTTGCCAAGCTTGATGTCACCGAACCGGCTCACGCCCATCCAGATCGAGAACACCACGAAGATGGCGACCACGAGGACGTAGTACCAGCCGAAGCCGCCGACAATGTTCTCTTGGACCGTGGCCAGGGCCTCGCCTACGTCGTCAGGCCAGATCACGGCGATGATCACGGCTAGACCGATGATGATCATCGATGGATAGAAGACACCGGGCGTGACTCCGCCGGCGGAGAGTTTCGGTTGATATTGGGAGAGATCGGGTGAGCGGCTTGGCCGCTTCGTGTCTGACGGGGAACTCATGGCTTCACCTTCCGTACTTCGCCTCAGGTGCCGTACCACCGTTACGGGAGAAGTGCGAGTCGTCAAGCTCAGAACCCGCCTGGCGTGTCGATTATGTTCGATTGTTACCGCCGTAACCTGGGCTGTCACACACTATCAGCGGCCGCGCGGCTATACGCCGTTCCACCAGTGAACGTCTGTCATGCCATCGCGTGACATCGTCGTCGCGTCACGCCGATGACGTCGGGTGACAGCTCCTACCGCTCGTTAGCCGTCTCGCTGAGGTCGTCAGTCACGCGACGACTGACATTCCGTTCGAGC
>NZ_ML142855.1:27246-32994 GCF_004138495.1 Phytoactinopolyspora endophytica | reverse complement strand
TGGCTCTCCCGGCGCTCGGCCGCGCGCCGCACACTGTGTTCCGCGCGCAGCGAGCGGTACGTCGCCACCATCATGGCCACCATCACGACGCTGAACGGCAACGCGGTCATGATCGCCCCGGTCCGCAACGCCTCGAGCCCTCCGGCCAGCAGCAGTCCGGCGGCGACGGCCCCTTCCAGCACGGCGAACATCACCCGGCTCCACGTGGGCGGCTCCTGCTCGCCGCCGGACGCCAGCATGTCCACCACCAGGGAACCGGAGTCCGACGAGGTCACGAAGAACACCGCCACCAGAATGATCGCCACACCGGTCAGGATCGTACCGAACCGCATGTCCGAGAGAAGCTCGAACAGCGCGTTCTCCGGGATCACCCGCTCGAACGGGTCATCCGACCCACGGTCTACCAGGCCGCCCTCACCGTAGAGGTGGCGGTGCAGAGAGCTGCCACCCAAGACGGAGAACCACACGAACGTCACAAGCGTCGGCACGATCAGCACGCCCGCGACGAACTCCCGGATGGTGCGACCCTTGGAGATACGCGCGATGAAGACCCCGACGAACGGCGCCCAGGAGATCCACCAACCCCAGTAGAACGTCGTCCACGCCCCCTGCCAGGCTTCCCCGGACTCCCCGGTGTAGGCACTGGTGTCGAAGGTCAGCGGGACGAAGTTCTCGATGTAGGCGCCCATCGACTGGACGAGCTCGCGCAGGAAGAACAAGGTGGGTCCGAGGAACAGCAGCGCGATCAGGAAGAGTCCCGCCAAGCTGAGGTTGATGTTGGACAGCCACTTGATGCCCTTGCCGACACCGGAGACCACCGACACCACCGCGACCGACGTGATGATCGCGATCAACAGCACCGACACTGAGGTGTCCGCCTCGTCGATGACGTCGAGCGAGGTCAGCCCGGCTCCGATCTGCTCGACACCGAGTCCGAGCGACGTGGCCACTCCGAACAGGGTGCCGATGATGGCGGCGACGTCGATCACGTCTCCGAGCCAGCCCCTGACCCGCTCCGCGCCCAGCAGCGGCTCCAGCGCCCACCGGATGGAGACCGGGCGTCCCTTGCGGTGGATCGCATACGCCAGCGACAGGCCGACCACGACGTAGATGCCCCATGCATGGATGCCCCAGTGAACGAACGTCTGCGACATGGCGTACTGGGCGAGATCGGAACCTGAAGACCCGATCCCTTCCGCGCCGAACCCCTCGCCGTCGTCCGCGGCTCCGGCGCTCTCCCCGGGTCTCGGCGAGTCGTAGTGCATCAACGGCTCAGCCGCGCCGAAGAAGACGAGTCCGATGCCCATGCCGGCCGCGAAGAGCATGGCGAACCAGGCGCCCATGCTGAACTCCGGCGGCTCGTCGTCCTTGCCGAGCGTGATGTCGCCGAACCGGCTGACCCCCATCCAGATCGAGAAGACCATGAAGAGGACCACCAGGAGCACGTAGTACCAGCCGAAGGTGCCGACGATGTTCTCCTGGGCGGTGGTCAGGATCTCCCCGGCCCGGTCCGGTAACGACATCGTCAGCATGCAGACGGCGACGATGATGATCAATGACGGATAGAAGACCCATACCGAGACGCCGCCCGGTCCTTGGCGGGGCAGGTAACTCGACAGGTGGCGTGGCGTTCTGGTCTGCGACGGGCCGCTCATGAACTCGCCTCCGTATGCGACGCGTACGCCTAACGGAGATACCCCACTCGAGGACGTGTTAACTGGCCCCGAGACTCACATCCTTCCTCGTCAAGGACGGCTCCGGTGCTCTGGGAGGCTCTGGAAGGCTCTGGCCGCCCGGACCTCCCGGTGCGCGCTCGCCTCAGCTCATTGCTCGGGCGTCTCGGGGAGGTCGGGTACGTGGGGCACGTCGCCGATCTCGACGACCTTATCTCCGAACGCCGCCAGCAGCGCGTGCCGCTCCTCGCGACGTCGGCGCTGGTCGTCCGGGTCCGGAACGGGAGCGGCGGCCAGCAAGCGTTTGGTGTACTGCTCGCGGGGCTCGTGCAACACCTGTTCCCGCAGCCCTTGCTCGACCACACGGCCGTTCTCCATGACGACGACGTGGTGCGCGAGCATGTCGATGACGGCAAGGTCGTGGCTGACGAACAGGCATGCGAAGCGATACTCCGCCTGCAGTGTCATGAACATCTTCAAGACGCTGGCCTGCACCGACACGTCCAAGGCCGAGGTCGGCTCGTCGGCGACCAGCAGCTCCGGGTTCAACGACAGCGCCCGGGCGATGCTCACACGCTGGCGCTGACCACCGGAGAGCTCATGCGGGAACCGGTTGTGCGCGTTCCGTGGGAGCTCCACCGCTTCGAGCAGTTCGTAGACTCTGCGCAGCCGTTCCTCCTTGCTGCCCACCTTGTGGATGGTCATCGGCTCAGCGATGATGTCGCCGACCGGAAGCCGCGGGTTGAGCGAGGCGGCCGGGTCCTGGAAGACCACACCGATGCGTTTGTGCAGGGCTTTGCGTTCTTTCCGCTTCAGCTTCTTGAAGTCCTGCCCATACACGGCCACGGACCCACTGGTGGGCGGCAGAATGCCCAGCGCGCATTTGGCCATCGTGGACTTGCCCGAGCCGGATTCGCCGACCAGGCCCACGATCTCGCCCTGGTGCACGGTGAAGGAGATGTCCTCCGCCGCCCGGAACGACGGCTTACCGAGCTGGTGATACTCGACGACGGCATTCTTCACCTCGAGCGCGGGGACCTCGTCGGTGATGATCGGCGGAGCCTCCGTCGAAACCCCCAGCTGGGACCGCCCAACGCCCAGCCGGGGCACCGCGTCCAGCAGCCTGCGCGTGTACTCGTGCTGCGGATACACCAGCACCTGCTCGGCGCTGCCGACCTCCACCACGTCGCCTTGGAGCATCACCGCGACCCGGTCGGCCATGTCCGCGACCACGCCCATGTTGTGCGTGATCAGCAGGATGCCCGTGTTCAGCTTCTCCTTCACCGAGCGCAGCAGGTCGAGGATGTCGGCCTGGACGGTCACGTCCAGCGCGGTGGTCGGCTCGTCGGCGATGATCACCTTGGGGTCGCAGGACAGCGCCATGGCGATCACCACACGCTGGCGCTGGCCGCCGGAGAGCTCATGCGGGTACTGCTTCAGCCGCCGCGCCGGCTCCGCGATGCCCACCGCGGCCAGCAGGCCGGCAGCGCGTTCCTTGGCAGCGTTCCCGAACGCGACGCCGTGCAGCTGAAGTGCTTCGGTGAGCTGGTCGCCGATGGTGAGCACCGGGTTGAGCGCGGTCTGCGGCTCCTGGAACACCATGGCCACGTCTTTGCCGCGCATCTGCCGTAACCGGCGGGCGTCGAGCTTGCGTACTTCCTTCTCAGTCACCCGCACGACGCCGCCGATCCGGGCGTTCTTCGGCAGCAGCCCGAGCGCCGTCATCGAGGTGACCGATTTGCCGGAGCCGGACTCGCCGACCACGGCCAGCACCTCGCCCGGCCGCACCTCCAGCGAGATGCCGTTCACTGCTCTGATCTCGCCGAGGTCGGTGGCGAACTGCACCTCGAGGTCCTCGAACGACAGCACCGCCGGTTCCGGCTCACCGAGGCCGGACGGGATGGGACCACTGGGCGTCGTCGTCATCAGTCCTTGCTCCTTGTCTGCCGCGGGTCGAACGCGTCCCGCAGCCCGTCGCCGATGAAGTTCACCGACAGCACGATCGTCAGGATGGCCAGGCCGGGGAACCAGAACAGCCAAGACCTGGTGGTGAAGGCGTTCTGGTACTCCGAGATCAGCAGCCCCAGGGATGTATCAGTTGGAGGCACACCGAAGCCCAGGAAGCTGAGCGTCGACTCGAGCAGGATAGCGGCTCCGATCGCCAGCGTGATCGCCACGACGATGACTCCGACCGTTCCTGGGAGGATATGCCGGAAGATGATCCGCAGGTCGCTCGCGCCCGCTGCCCTGGCCGCCATGACGTATTCACGTTCTCTGAGCGACAGAACCTCACCCCGGACGAGCCGTGCCAGCCCGGTCCACAAGACAAGCGGAAGTACGACGGTCAAACCAAGGACGCCTCCGACCATCTGGCCGAGCACGGCGGCGAACACCAGAGTCGGCACCACGATGACGAAGTCGGTCAACCGCATCAGCACCGACTCGATCCAGCCCCGGTAGTAACCGGCCAGCACTCCCACCAAAGTACCGATGAACGTGCTGATCAGGCCGATGCCGAAGGCGATCATCAGCGACCTCTGGATGCCGCGCATCACCAGGGCGAAGTAGTCCTTGCCGATGGTGTCCTGGCCGAACGGGTGCTCACCGATGGAGAACGTCGTGAGTGAGAGCGTCGGCTCTCCGTTGCCGATCTTCGGGTAGGTCGCGGTGTAGTTCTTGTCCCACCAACCTGGGACGGGGCCGAACCCGATCGAGGTGTAGGCGAGCAACGCGACACCGGCGAAGATGATCAGTGCCGTGATAGCCGCCCGGTGCCGGAAGAACCGCCGCCGGATCAGCTGACCTTGGCTGTACGAACGGTCCTCAATGAGACCCGCGTCAGGCATCTGGTTGATCTCACTCATCGTCCATCACCGCCTAATCCGCGGGTCGAGGTAGCCGTACATGATGTCCGCCGCAAGATTCATCAGCACCGCTGCGGTCCCTGTCACCAACACGAAAGACATCACGGGCATCGGATCGACGGCCCGGAGGCCGCTGATGAACATCTGTCCCATGCCCCGCCATCCGAAGACCTGCTCGGTGACGACGGCACCGGAGATGAGGCTGGCGAAGTCGAAGGCGACGATCGTCGTCAGCGGGATGAGCGCGTTGCGGAACGCGTGCTTGGTGATCACCGCACGCTCGGACACGCCCTTGGCGCGCGCGGTGCGGACGTAGTCCTGTTCCAGCACCTCCAGCATGGACGAGCGAGTGTAACGGCTGTAGCTGGCCACCGAGATCAGTGTCAGCAGCACCGTCGGCAACAGCAGCTGCGTGCCGGTGTCCAGGAAGGACTCCCAGAAGTCGCCCTCGAAGTTCGGCGATTCGGACCCGATGGTCAAGACCGGGCGCGGCTTGAGGTCGAGCAGCGTCTCCCAGTGCGACACCGCGTGGTCCAGCACCACCATCACGCTCATGAATGCGCCGGTGATCCAAGAGACGAGCACCGCCTGCCGCCGCATGTAGCCGCCCCATGCCAGCCCGATTCCAACGCTGACCAGGATGGTCAGCACGAACAGACCCACCAGGAGGAGATAGCTCGGGTCGTCGAGGACGCCGTCAAGTGACAATGTGATGATCGCTCCGGCACCCACCGTCGTCAGCGCGGCGTACAGGACGCGGCGCTCGCTGAACCCGGTCACCAGGGACGTGACCAGAACGCCGGCAGCGGCCGAGACCAAGACCACCATGCCCAGCCCCATGGACGGGTCGCGATACCAGTTCTCGGCATCGAAGTAGGCGAGAGCGGCGACCGCCACGGCGAACGTCGCACCCGCCGTGATCAGGCGCCGTTGAGGCGTGCCGCCTAGCGCAAATTGCAGGAGCAAGCCCACGACGGCGGCTATGACGATCATCTGCGTCGCGCTCATCCCGGGATCCGCGATCCAGTCGTTGAACCGGATGGCTCCGTATTCCTTGAGCAACACGGCGGCCCAGAAGACCGGCAGGGAGAAGAAGATGAAAGCGCCGAACGTGATGACGTAGTCGAAGCCCGAATACTTCCGGACGGCGCTGATGATGCCGACGGCCACCCCGACGATGATCGCCAGGACGGTGGCACCGATCACCAGGC
>NZ_ML142855.1:26849-27210 GCF_004138495.1 Phytoactinopolyspora endophytica | reverse complement strand
GCGTCGACGACATCGCGGACTCGGTGAGCGCCACGACGTCCTGCCCCTGGTTGGTGGTCCCGAGATCGCATTCCATGCCCGGCACCACGCAACCGACGGCGCCGCGCAGCCAGTTCGCGTATCGCTCGTACCACGGAAGGTCGAGCCCCATGAACTGGATACGCGCGGCGATGAGCTCATCGCGGTTCTCCGCCGTGGACTCTTGCAGGTCGGCGAGCGGGTCACCGGAGTTGATCGTCAGGATGAAGACCAGAGTGGCTGCTCCGAGGAGGACCAGGAAGGAGACTCCCAGCCGCCGGAGTATGTATCTGAGCACGTTTCAGTCCCTCACTCGGATACCAGGGCGCGTCTACGCGGGCGC
>NZ_ML142855.1:24247-26810 GCF_004138495.1 Phytoactinopolyspora endophytica | reverse complement strand
GTACAGGTCCGACGAGGGCCGGCCGGGTGGCGGAAAGACACCCGGCCGGCCCTGGATGAGTCACTGACTCACGGTTGTCGGATCACTCGGCTCGGTACCACTGCTCCTCGTTCCAGACCAGCTGAGTCTGGGTCGCCGTAGGCCGGACGTTCTCCAGCGTCGAGTCGTACCCGACGACGCCCGGGTGGACGAAGAGCGGGATGCTGAACAGGTCGTCCCACAGCAGCTTCTCGATCTTCTTCGTCTGCTCCAGGTGGACGCTCTCGTCCGTGGTGCTGACGAGCGTGTCCCATTCCGCGTCGACCTCTTCGTTGGAGTACTGGCCGTAGTTCTGCGGGCGCCCCGTCCCGTAGATGTTCTGGCCCGAGGCCTTCTGGCCGGAGCCGGCGAACGCGAACAGCGCCAGCTCGTAGTCACCGGACTCCTGGGTACCGCCGGGCTGGAAGAAGTCCTCGCTGCCGACGTCGACGATGTCGAACCCGGCCTGGTCGCAGCTCTCCTTGATCAGCGAGACCTGGTCGGTACGGCGGGGGTTGGGCGCCGAGTAGCCGATCCGCACCTCGACCGGCGTCTCCACACCCGAGGCGTCGACGTTTGCCTGCGCCGCGTCCAGGTCCACCTCGTCGTAGCGGCCGTCATAAGACTCCGCTACCACCTCGTCGTACTCCTCCAGGAACGGGAACGTCTCACGAGCGTTCAGAACCACCGCTTCCGGATCGATCGGCGCGATGAGGTTGTCCACGATCTGCTGGCGCGGCACGCACTGCGCGATAGCTTCCCGCAGCTCGTGACTGTCGGCGAACGGGCTCCCCTCCTGGAAGTTGAAGTCCAGGTGTTCCCAGGTCAGCGTCTCGTACGTCTCCGTGGTGATCTGACCTTCCAGCGCCTGCAGCTGGGCCAGGGTGTCCACTGTGGCCTGCGGCTGGGTGGCGTTGAGGTCACCGTTCTGCAGCGCTTGGACGTGGGTGTCAGCCGCGGCGAACCGGAAGACCAGCTCCTGAGTGCCGGGCGCCGAACCCCAATACTCGTCGTAGGCCTCGAGCGTGACGTACTGGCCGGCCGACCAGCCGTCCTCCGCCAGGCGGTACGGGCCGCTCACCGGCACCAGCTCGGGGTCGGGCAGCTCACCGGGGTTGGGCGAGAGCCAGCCTTCGTTCCAGAACTCGGCCGCGTCCGCGACCGCCTCGGTGTCACCGTCGAGGATGGCTTGGCTGAGCTCTTCCGTGTCCATGCCGGCCTGCTCGGCCACGATGTGTGCCGGGTACACGCCGCCGACCAGCAGTTTCCAGTCCGCATAGGGCTCGGTGTACTCGACCGTGAACTCTTTGCCCGTGGCGTCTCCCTGCGGGCCGTCCGGCACGTACTCGCCGAAGTTGGTCGAGCTGACCGTGTTGAACAACGGCTCGTCATCGTCGTTGACCATCTGCGGACTCTGAGTCGCCCAGTCGAGGATGTAGTCCGCGGCCGTCACCGGTGTTCCGTCGGACCACTGCACCTCGTCGTTGATGGTGTACTGGACGGTCAGCGGGTCCTCCTCGAGCACCTCGATGGTGCCCCATTCGGTGTCCTCGCAGATGGTGCCGTCGATACCGTAGTACCAGAAGCTGCCCGACATCCGGGCGTTGATGGTGTTGTTGTACGTCGTGTACGTACTCGGCGTGTCGCTATTGAAACCGCTCCATTCCGGCTCGCCGGTGGAGAAGTAGATCGAGCCGTCCTGGGTCTCCAGGGCGCCGAGATCCTCCTTGCAAGGTTCGCCGCTGGCTTCGGAGTCCGAATCCGAGTCCGAGCCCTGATCCTCCTCCGCCTGTCCGTCGTCGCCGGCCGGCTCCTCGTCGTCGTCACTGCCACATGCGGCCAAGACGAGTGCGCTCGCCGCTGCGACGGCAAGGACCGCCCCACCTCTGCGCTTGAATGTCAACTTGGACTCCTCAGTACGTCAAGGGCTCCGATACGGATCCCAACAAAACACTTGACACACACCATCATTTGCTGCAGCCCTGCACAAGTGGCCGGGACAGAAGTTACTGAGCTGCAATCCATATCCTGCCGAGTTACGCAAAATGTAACAGTTTGACCACAGCGATTGCAGGAAAACGTCCTGCGCACGGCAGTGGACACCGAATGACTGACGCCAACAAGCCGGCACGGAGAGACAACCGTTGTCTTGACCAACCTCATGCCCATGAGACCGTGGCGCCAATACAGGCAGGCCATAGCATACGCCGCCTCGCCGCGCCAGATCCGTCAGATGTGAAATTCGACCGCGGCCTGGCTACGCCGGAGAACTGCTATCGAAATGAGCCTTCGACTCAGCTGAGCTCAGGGCCGCTGCCGGAACGGGGCGAGCGTGGCGCGCACGAGGTCGGCGGCGCCCCAGTCGGGGTCGAACTGGGCTATCACGGCCAGGTGCTGGCGTAGCTGGAGGATCGGCATGCGTTCGCGCCAGTCGCGGTCGAGGCCGGTCAGCTCGGCGTACAGGTCAAAAAAGACGTGCGTCTCGGGCGGCGGCTCCGTCGTCCACAGGTGGGCGAGGTCGACCTCGGCCCACGTGTACGACACG
>NZ_ML142855.1:19941-24143 GCF_004138495.1 Phytoactinopolyspora endophytica | reverse complement strand
GTCGATCAGCGCGGGCCGCCCGTCGGGGGTGGCCATGACGTTCAGCGCCCACAGGTCGCCGTGCGTCAGGCACGCGGGCCTGACCGGCAGCAGCTCGGGCAGCCGATCGCACAGCCGCTTCAGCGCCGCCCGGTCCGTGGCGTCGAGCGCCTCCTCGACGCGACGCTCGCCGAGCCAGCGCAGTAGACGGTGCTGGGCGAAGAACTCGAACCCGTCGTCCTCCCACGTGTTGACCTGCCGACGACGCCCCAGCCAGTTGTCCCGGTGCCACCCGAACCGTGGGTACCGCGTGGTGGTGTGCAGGTGGGCGAGCGCATGCGCGAACTGCTCCCAGAAGGCCTCGGTGCCAGCCCGGGGCTGCAGTGCGGACAGCACGAGCAGGTCGCGGTCCGCGAGGATGACCTCGGGCGTGGCGACGCCGCCCGCCTCGCGCAGCGCGGTGAGCCCCTCGGCCTCCACGGCGAAGGCATCGTCCGAGGGCGGCTCGCCGAACGCCTTGACGAACACCGACGTGCCGTCACGGCGGCGCGCGAGCCCCGCCGTCGCGGCGAGGCCTCCAGTGGCCGGCTCGACCGCGACGACGTCGGTCAGGCCGACCGCGTGCAGGCGTTGGAGCAGGAAAGACGTCGCGGCTGTCACGGGGGTGCTCCTCTCTGCTGGTTACGCATTATGGCAATCAGCGCCGAGCCCGCAGCGGCTCACTCACCTCAGGAGTCGATCCGCCTCGGCCCGACACGTATCCGTGGGCATCCCAGCAGCGCTGCGACGTGTGAATTGTCACAGAAGAAGGAAGCCAAGCCCTGGATTTTGACCGCCCGTCCGTGCAAAGCTGCGGCCGTGATCCCTGGCCACATCCGGCGAGATAGGATCACCAACCACTAGCGACCGTCGACGTTCGCAGGGAGGCCGTATGGGCACTGGAAGCGCACCAGAGTGCCGCGACGCGGTGGCGGCTGCCGTCACCACACTTGAGTCCGCTGTCTCCCGGCTGCGACAGGCATATGGCGACACGCTTGGTGTCCGCCGCCTGACCAGTGACGTCGCCAGGCTCTCCGAAGACCTCGAGGAACTGGGCGAGCCACATCCCGGCCGCCGCTCACACATCGACGGCCCGCTCGAGGCGATACCCGACACCCCATACGACCCCAGCATGTGGGCTGGAGCCGAAGACGAAGGTCTCGGCGCACCGGATCGGCACGCACCCTGATGACAATGACTGGAACCGAAGCCTCCGAACCAGAACGTCCGACCGGTACCGCGGCCGCCGCGACCGCGCCCAGTCCCGGCGGCGTCAACGCACCCTCCCGCGCCCGGATCAGCCTGCGCACGCTCCGTCAGGACCGTTACTGGCTGGCTCCGGCGCTCACCGTCATCGGTCTGAGCGCCTGGGTCATCTATGCGACCGTGCGAGTGTTCCTGCAGGAGAACTACTGGGTGGCCGAGCACCATTATCTGACACCGTTCTACTCGCCATGCATATCGAACGCCTGTGTACCGGAGTCCGCGCACATCGGCCGTGTGCTCGCCGACCATCCGCTCCTCCCGTACGCCGCGTTCAGCCTGCCGTTCCTGCTGTTGTTCAGGCTCACCTGCTACTACTACCGCAAGGCCTACTACCGCAGCTTCTGGCTCTCCCCACCTGCCTGCGCGGTGCCGGATCGGCACAAGTCCTACACCGGTGAGACCCGATTCCCGCTGATCCTGCAGAATGCGCACCGCTACTTCTTCTATGCCGCGCTCATCGTCACGCTGATCAACACCTACGATGCGATCCTCGCGTTCGACGGCGAAGACGGGTTCGGGATGGGGCTGGGCAACCTGGTCCTGCTGGTCAACGTGGTCATGCTGTGGGCATACACGCTCTCCTGCCACTCATGCAGGCATGTCACCGGCGGACGGTTGAAGAGCTTCTCCCGCAACCCGATCCGCTACCGATGGTGGACCTTCGTCTCCCGGCTCAACACACGGCACATGCAGTATGCGTGGATCACACTCGGCACCCTGGCATTCACCGACTTTTACGTGATGGCAGTGGCAGCCGGCTGGTTCGACGACCTACGTTTCTTCTAGGGACCGTGTGATGCGACGCCACAGCGCTGCCTCGCCAGGCGAGCCGATCGTCGCGCCGCCCGTCCACTCTCCGACCACGTCCCGCACCAGCGAAGGAGACGGCTCCAGATGACCGATCCCAGCACCATCGAACGTCACAGCTACGACGTGCTGGTCGTGGGCGCCGGCGGCGCCGGTCTGCGGGCCGCCATCGCCGCTCGCGACGCCGGGGCGCGGGTGGCCGTCATCTGTAAGTCACTGCTCGGCAAGGCACACACGGTGATGGCCGAGGGCGGCGCCGCGGCCGCCATGGGCAACGTCTACTCCGAGGACAGCTGGCAGGTGCACTTCCGCGACACCATGCGCGGCGGGAAGATGCTCAACCACTGGCGGATGGCGCAGCTGCACGCACAGGAGGCTCCGGACCGCATCCACGAGCTGGAAGAGTGGGGAGCGCTGTTCGACCGCACACCCGACGGGCTGATCTCCCAGCGAGACTTCGGCGGCCACCGCTACGCGCGGCTGGCTCACGTCGGTGACCGCACCGGCCTGGAACTCATTCGCACGCTGCAGCAGCGGACCGTAGCGCTCGGGATCGACGTCTACATGGAGTGCACTGTCACCCGGCTGTTGCAGAGTGACGGCCGGATCGCCGGTGCATTCGGCTACTGGCGCGAGTCGGGCCGGTTCATCGTCTTCGAGGCTCCCACCGTCGTCCTCGCCACGGGCGGGATCGGCAAGTCGTACAAGGTGACGTCCAACTCGTGGGAGTACACCGGCGACGGGCATGCGTTGGCGCTGCAGGCCGGAGCATCGCTGGTGAACATGGAGTTCGTCCAGTTCCATCCCACCGGCATGGTGTGGCCGCCGTCGGTGAAGGGCATTCTGGTCACCGAGTCGGTCCGCGGCGACGGCGGCGTGCTCCGCAACAGCGAAGGCAAGCGGTTCATGTTCGACTACATACCGGAGTTCTTCAAAGCCGAGACGGCCGACTCCGAGGAAGAGGCCGACCGTTGGTACAAGGATAAGACGAACAACCGGCGCCCGCCGGAGCTGCTCCCCCGCGACGAGGTCGCCCGCGCCATCAACTCCGAGGTGAAGGCCGGCCGTGGATCGCCGCACGGCGGTGTCTTCCTGGACATCGCCTCCCGGCACCCCGCGGAGTACATCCAGCGGCGGCTGCCCTCGATGTACCACCAGTTCAAGGAGCTCGCCGACGTCGACATCACCGCCGAGGCGATGGAGGTCGGGCCGACCTGCCACTACGTGATGGGTGGGGTGGCCGTCGAGCCGGACACGGCGGAGTCCGCGGTGCCTGGACTGTACGCAGCGGGCGAAGTGGCCGGGGGCATGCACGGCGCCAACCGGCTTGGCGGCAACTCCCTCTCCGACCTGCTGGTCTTCGGCCGCCGGGCGGGCACGGCGGCCGCCGAGGCGGCGGCGAGCGTCACCGAGCGCGCTGCCGTTTCGGACGACGACATACGCACGGCGGCCGAAGACGCTCTGGCACCGTTCGAGCGAGAAGGCGGCGAGAACGCCTACAGCGTGCAGCAGGACCTGCAGGACGTCATGCACAACCTCGTCGGCATCATCCGCAGCGCGGATGAGATGCAGAAAGCGCTGGAGGAGCTGGACCGGCTCCGGCAGCGGACGGCGCAGCTCAGCGTCGAGGGGCATCGCCAATACAACCCCGGCTGGCACCTGGCGCTGGACCTCAGCAACATGCTGCTGGTCTCTGAATGTATCGCCAAGGCCGCGCTCGAGCGGACCGAGAGCCGCGGCGGGCACACCCGGGACGACTTCCCGGCAACCGACGACACCTGGGCCACAGTGAATCTGCACTGCTCGCTCGACGAGAGTGAGCAGGCAGTGTCGATCCAACGTGAGCCGCTGCCCTCCATGCCCGACGACCTGCGCGACCTGTTCGAGGAGAAGTGAACATATGGGTTACGACCTGAAGATGAGAGTCTGGCGAGGTGACGAGTCGGGCGGCGACCTGGCCGACTACGTCGTGCCCGTCGAAGAGGGCGAGGTGGTCCTTGATGCGCTACATCGGTTGCAGGCCACTCAGACCGGCGACTTGGCCGTACGGTGGAACTGCAAGGCTGGCAAGTGTGGCTCGTGTAGCGCGGAGATCAACGGCAAACCCCGGT
>NZ_ML142855.1:17456-19908 GCF_004138495.1 Phytoactinopolyspora endophytica | reverse complement strand
CATGACTCGACTGTCGATCTTCGATCCGGAGGAGACCGTCACCGTCACTCCGCTGCGCACATTCCCGGTCATCCGGGATCTGGTCACCGACGTCTCGTACAACTACGAGAAGGCGAAGCAGGTGCCGACGTTCGCGCCCGAGCCGCGGCAGCCGGACGGCACGTACCGGATGCAGCAGGAGGACGTCGAGCGCGGGCAGGAGTTCCGCAAGTGCATCGAGTGCTATCTCTGCCAGACGGTCTGCCACGTAGTCCGTGACCACGAGGACAACAAGACGGCGTTCGCCGGGCCGCGGTTCTTCCTCCGCTACGCCGAATTGGAGATGCACCCGCTGGAGACGAACGACCACCGGGAGGCCGCCAGCGCCGAGGCAGGCGTGGGCATGTGCAACATCACCAAATGCTGCACCGAGGTCTGTCCGGAGGGCATCAAGATCACCGACAACGCCATCATCCCGGTCAAAGAGCGCGTCGCTGACCGGAAGTACGACCCCCTGGTGTGGTTGGGTTCGAAGATCTTCCGTCGCTCGTCCGACACCTGACGACGTCCCTGGACGGGACAAAACGGTCGGTTTCCCGCGACGATCAACGACTTGGTGGCACCGACTGCTGGGCGGCCCATACCCTTTCCGGTACATGAGCATCGGGCGCACGATGCTATGGACGTCGTGCGCAATGCTGCTCGGGGAAGGAGATTTCTCGTATGACAGTCTTCGACGACGATGCGTTGTACGCGATGCTGGCCGGAATTCCACAGTGGTCGGGTGACACAAAGGCGATCAGCCGCACGGTGCGGGCACGGGACTTCCGGGCCGCCATCGGCATCGTCAACGACGTGGCCGACGCTGCCGAGGAGGCCGACCACCACCCGGACATCGACATCCGGTACAACACTCTGACGTTCACCCTCTCCACCCACTCCGCCGGCGGAGTGACCAGTGCCGATGTCGACCTCGCCCGTACCATCGACGCGATCGTCAACGGTCGGAGCACGGCGTCCTAGGTATCCTCGCACCCGGTCGATGCGGCTCCCGCGCTCTTCACGGGCCACTTACTCCTCCGTGGTTGCGATCGCGACTGCGATGTAGTTCCGTGCTTCAGAGCAGTCGGACGTCGTACCTTTAGGGTTTGTGGCAGCGCGCAAGTTCCGGGAGATCGCCGACCTCATCGCGGCGGAGATCGACGGCCTCCCGCCCGGGACTCGCATCGCGGGCGAGAGTGAGATCGGCGAGCGCTTCGGCGTGGGCCGTGCCGCCGCGCGGGCGGCGCTGCAGGAGCTGCAGCGCCGGATGCTCGTCCGCAGGGTCCAGGGCGTGGGAACCTTCACCGCACGCCGGATCGACTACCTCATCTCTGGGCACCGGGCACCGTCCTGGAGTCAGACCGTCCGCGACAGTGGCTCGGTACCCCGCACGGTGGTGCGATCATGCGCCGTCGCTCCGATGCCGGCCGACGTGGCCGGGCTGCTCGGCTACGAGCCCAGCACTCCGTGCCATCTCCTGCAGCGCCGATCGTTCACCGACGAGGTCCCGGCCGCATGGGGCCTGGAGTGGGTGCCGGTCGATGTCATCGGCGAGTTGGCCATCGCAGTCCAGCATTTCGGCTCGCTGCATGTCATCCTGCGAGACATGGCCGGGGCAGAGCCCCAGCGGGCATGGTCCCGTGCCAGCCTGGAGACCACGGACGACCACGTGGCCGCGGAGCTGGGCTGCACGCCCGGGGATTCCGCATGGCTGGTGGAGAGCCTCAATCACGATGCCCGAAGCGGCCGGCTGCTATGCCTCACCCGGCGCTGGATGCGGTCCGACGCGGTCCGCTTGACCATAGAGACCGGAAGTGCCCCGCCCTCTCATGCACCGTAAGACAACATCGAGTCCAACAGGCCCGCCGCTTCCAACGTCCGCTCCGCGATGACGGGCGGGAGAGTCATCCCCCGGCCGCCCGGACCGGTCACCAGGTGCACTCCCAGCAACACCTCGCGGTGCAGATAGATCCCAAAGCCCTGCTCACCGGAGGCGTCCGCCGCGTCGGTCTCCGCGCCGGCGGTGGGAGCGGCGCCTCCGCCATCCGGTACCAGCTGGCTGTAGACACCGGCCCAGCGACGTTCGATCGCGGGCAACGGCCTGCCCAGCACGTTCTCGGCACGCTGGGCCAGCAGGCGGTACGGTTCCTCTTCCCCCACCGCCATCGGTCAACCGCGGGCCCGCCGAGGACACCGAGACGTCGATGGCCTCACGCTCGCCGACGAACCGGTAGCGCCCGGTACCCAGCAGGAAGGCACGCACCGTCGCCGGCACCATCCGCGGCTCCACCGCGGCGTCCCGTCGTGCGTAGACTCCGGCCAGCGCTGTTCCGCGCAGCGCCGGGTGACCATCAAGGACGTACCGCGAGCCGCGGCTTGCGGTACCCGCCGCCCGCGCTGTCGGCCAGCACATCGGCCAGTTCCGAGAGCG
>NZ_ML142855.1:16011-17408 GCF_004138495.1 Phytoactinopolyspora endophytica | reverse complement strand
GGCTCGTCGACCAACCGTGCCCAGGGGTAGCGGTCTGTCGTCCGCGCCAGCAGCTCGACCGCGGACGCCAGGTGGCACGGCTCGTAGTTGTGCACGCCTCGAACGCTCAGCCAACGACGGACCGCGCGCTCCGGATCGAGGCGGACCTCGCGCCCGGGTGCGACAGATCCGGCCAGGACCAGCACGCCGCCGACATCGAGCGCGCCGAACGCCTGCTCGACGGCATCGGCCGCGCCGGAGAAGTCCAGCGCGACGTCGAACTTCGCGGCCGTTCCCCCGGCCGGGCTGCTGTCCTGGCCTGGGAAACGACCGTTGCCCGCGGCCATGACCTGGCCCTCGGCCGCACCACTCACATCCAGCGTGCGGTGCGCTCCGAACTCGTCGGCCAGGCTCAACCGTTCCGGATGGACGTCGGTGACGACGACGTCGGAGGCGCCTTCCGCCGCCGCCAGCGCCGTAGCCGTGATACCGAGCATCCCGGCGCCGCTGATCAGCACGCGTCTCCCGGTCAAGCCGCCGGCACGATCGATCGCCGCGACGACGGTGGCCGTCGCACAGGCCGCCGGCGCGGCAACGGAATCCGGGACGTGCTCCGGGATGCGTACCAGATGCACGCCTCGGGGCAGGTGGACGTGAGTGGCGTAGCAGCCGGACAACCTCCACGCCCCGTCGAACGGCTCATGCCCGATCTTGCGCACGGCGCGGCACTTGGCGCTGCGGCCGGCCAGGCACCGGTCGCACTCGCCACAGCTCACGACGACGCTCCACACCACCCGGTCGCCCGCACTCACCGGCTGCCCGCCGACGTCGGACGCACCGCCACCACCCACCGCTATCACGTCGCCGACGGCCTCGTGCCCGAGCACTCCGGGAGCAGGCGAATGCCGCCTCCCGGCCACGGTGTGCAGGTCGCTGCCGCAGACCGTTGCCAAGCGGATCTTCACAAGCACCTCACCCGGCTGCAAGGACGGTAACCGCACCGGCGTCGACACCACGTCCGTGCCGCCGTTCCAGAGCTGGACCATCGCTTCACCTGGAGCGGGTCCGTCCGCAGCCCTCGTTTCCTGCGGACCGGCGGCCCCGGCGACCACCTCGCGACCGGCAGCGTCAGAGGCGACCATGCCGGCGCCAGGTGCCCGGCCGGTCGCCCTGGAGGTTCCGCTCACATCACGTGCGATCGAATCCACCCGGAGAGCCTTTCGATGAGATAGACGATGACGAAGATGATCAGAATGATCGCCCCGGCGAACTCGAAGTTGAGTGTCCGGACGGCCTCGAACAACAGGAAGCCCACGCCGCCGGCACCGACGATGCCCAGCACCGTCGACGTGCGGATGTTGACGTCGAGCAGATACAGGGTCGAACCGACCAATGCCGGCACGGTCTGCGGGAGGACC
>NZ_ML142855.1:13429-15891 GCF_004138495.1 Phytoactinopolyspora endophytica | reverse complement strand
GAACAGCTCTTTCCACCAGCCGCCGCCCACCGAGCGCACCGCCTCGCGCGGGCCCGGGTCGATCTCCTCGGCGGCGTCGGCGACCAGCTTGCCGAGGAAGCCGATCGAGCCGAGACCGAGGGCGCACGCACCGGCGATGGGACCCAGGCCGATCGCCGCGACGAACACCACGGCCAGGATCAGCTCCGGGATGGCCCGGACGACGAGTACCAGGGAGCGCGCCGCCCAGTAGACGGCGCGGTGCGGGGCGACGTTGCGCGCCGCGAGCAGCCCGATCGGCAACGACAGGACGACCCCGATGGCGGTGGCGACCATCCCGATCGCCAACGTCTCCACGACCGCTTCGCCGAGCTGGTCGCCGACCATCGTGAAGTCGGGCGGCACCAGCCGGCCCGCTACGTCGACCACGTCACCGAGCGACGTGAAGACATCAAGGGGGTTGATCCGCAGGGAGACGAAGGCGTAGCCGATCGCCACGGCCAGCAAGCAGGCGAAGGCGGCCTTCGACAGCCGTTCCGTCGTCCAGGGCGGTGTGACACGTGGCCCCGTCCCCACCGATGGTTGCCCGCGTTCCCCGCCGCGATCCGCCGGGCGCAGCAACAGCCTCCTGATGGCGATCGAGGCCAGCTCCAGCGCGGCGATGATCACGATGATCACGAGCACGATACCGAGCGCCCGGTTGTAGACGAGTCCGCGCAGGGCGTCCTGCAAGGCGAACCCGATACCGCCCGCTCCGACGAAGCCGAGCACGACCGAAGTACGCAGGTTGATGTCGATCCGGTAGACGAAGGTCGAGATCCACGACGGCACGACCTGCGGCAGCACCCCGTTGACCAGTTCTCGCACCGGCCCCGCGCCGGTACTGCGCACCGCCTCCCGCGGGCCCGCCTCACTCTGCTCGATCGCGTCGGCGAACAGCTTGCCCAGCATGCCGACCGAGTGCAGTGCCAGGGCCAGCACGCCGGGCAGCACGCCGATACCCATGGCGCGCACGAACAGCACGGCGAAGACCAGGTCAGGGACGGCACGGCAGAAGGTGATGATGCCTCGAGCCAGGGTGTAGACGAACGTGTTCGGCGCGGTGTTGCGGGCTGCCAGGAAGGCCAGAGGCACCGAGATCGTCGTCGCGAAAACGGTCCCGAGCACCGCGATCAGCAGCGTCTCCAACGCCAGTGAAGCGATCCGTGGTGGGTCGTCCATCCGCGGTGGCAGCATCCGCTCGACGAGGTTGACCACGTCGTCGAACCCGTCGACCAAGGCACCGATTCCGAACTCGATCGACACGGCGGCAGCAGCGGTGAGAGCGAGGGCCGCCAGGCCGGCCGCCCACAGAACGATCCGGGACCGGGTCAGCGGCGGTCGCAGTCGCCCGGTGCCGGTGTCACCCGCGCCGACGGTGTCGGTGTCCTGAGCAGTGCCGGTGCCACTGGTCATGCCGATCTCGCCCCGCTGCCGTCCAGCAATCCGGCAGACCCGCCGATGTCCGCGGCTCCGTTGCTGCGGTCGGTGTCGCCGGTACCGAAGGTGCGCGGCTCCGGCACCTGGGCGGGGTCGACACGCTGGTAGACCTGCATCACGTCGTCCCTGGTCATGCTGGAAGCGGAGCGATCGAGCACTTTGCTCCCCTCCCGCAGACCCACCAGCCGGTGTGCCCAGCCGAGAGCCAGATCCACCTGATGAAGAGAGCAGACGACCGTGAGCTGCTCCTCCAAGCTGACCTGGAAAAGCAGGTCCATGACGACGGCCGCGTTCTCCGGATCCAACGAGGCGACCGGCTCGTCCGCGAGCAACAATGCGGGCCGGTGCATCAACGTCCGGGCGATCGCGACCCGCTGCTGCTGCCCTCCGGACAGCGTGTCCGCGCGCTGGAACGCCCGATCCGCCAGGCCCACCCGGTCAAGGTGGTCCAGCGCCTCGCGCCGCATCGACAGCGGATAGCTGAGCACACCGTAACGCGGGCCGCGCACCCGGCCGAGCGCGCCGATCAACACGTTCTCCAGACAGCTCAACCTGCCGACCAGGTTGAACTGCTGGAACACGAAGCCGATCCGGGAGCGCAGCCGCCGCAGCCGCGCAGGGCGCGCGTCGTCGACCCTGCATCCGAGTACGTCCACCTCGCCCGAAGACGGCGGATGCAGGCCGTTGAGGCACCGCAGCAGGGTCGACTTGCCCGACCCGGACAGCCCGACCAGAACCACAAGCTCACCCCTGCGGACCTCCAGGTCGACCCCGGCGAGCGCGACGGCGTCGCCGAAACGCTTGGTGAGGCCACGAGCCGTGATCACGCTGTCCGCGCCACTCGCCTGTTCCATCGTGCTGGTCATGTTCGGCTCCTCACGCTGGGCGACGCCGAGCTGAGCGGCTGTCTTCTCAGCCCTCGCACTTGTCGGACTGGGTCAGCTCGCACACCTCACGGACACCGTCGTAGTCGGAGTCGTCCGCCGGCACCACGCCCCACGCAT
>NZ_ML142855.1:3318-13347 GCF_004138495.1 Phytoactinopolyspora endophytica | reverse complement strand
ATGAGCTCGGACTCCCAGACCTGCTTCAGCTCGCCCTCGGCGAGGTCGCCGCTCTCGATCATGGTCTTCTCGACCATCGTGTCGAACGCGAAGCCGGCGTCGCAGTCGCCGTTCTTGATCGCCAGCGCGGAGGCGTCGTGGCCGCCGGCGTAGACCGGGCTCAACCCGCTGGTCACGGCTTCCTCGGTGGCGGACTCAATGACTCCGGCCTCGATCAGCCCGGCTGCCGGGTAGAGAAAGCCCGAGGTCGATCCGGGATCGACGAAGCAGATGTCACGGCCGGCGAAGTCCGCGAGCTGATCGACCTCGTCGTTGTCCGACCTGGTCAGCCCGTAGGAACGGTAGCCGGCCGGTTCGTCCTCCGCCTTGGTCACGGCGCCCAACGGCTGGATCTGAGCACCATTGTGGGTGGCGATCACGTAGGCGAACGAGCCGAAGAACGCGATGTCCACGTTCTCCGCGATCATGCCCTCGATCACACCGGCGTAGTCGCTGGCCTGGCTGAACTCGACGGTGGCGCCGGTCTCCTCCTCCAGCAAGGCGATCACGGGTTCGTAGCTGGCGGCGAGGTCGGTGGAGTTCTCAGCGGGCACCGCGCCGAGCACGATGGTGTCCGGATAGCCGTCGCTGGTGGTGCTCGCCGCGTCGTCATCGGCGTCGTCGCCGCAGGCGCTCAGCAGCACCGCGCCGAGCGTCAACGCAGTCAGGGTGACCGCGTGGTTCTTCGTCATCCTCACGGGACTCTCCAGTCTTGTCCGTGGCCGGCGCAGCTCAGAGCGTCCGGCGCTCTCGGTCGTGTTCGCCGACGACGCGTGGGACGTCGGCGACGGAAGGCAGCAGATGGGTATGCGGAGCGGCACCAAGAGCGTCCGCGTCGTGGGCGCCGGTGAGCACCCCGGCGACGATGGACGCACCGGCCCGGGTGCCGGCGAGCAGATCACTGGCGGTATCCCCGACCGCGGCGATTCCGCGGACGTCGTCCACCTCCAGCCGGATCAGGGCACTGAGCAGCATGTCCGGGTACGGTCGTCCGCGCCCGGCGTCGGCCGGGGACAGCGCGAGATCGCATAGGCCGGCCCAGCCGAGTGCGTCGATCAGGGCGTCTCGTGTGCCGGCCGAGAACCCGGTGGTGAACGCGGTCTTGATCCCGGCTTCGCGCATCTCCTTGAGCGCGGCCTCGGCGCCGGGCACCGGGACGACCTGGTCAAGACCGTCGGCGTAGGCGTGCTCGAACATCGCATTGGCCTTCTCGGCCAGGGCGGCGTCGCCATCGGCGATGGCGCGGAAGACCTCGATCTTGGACTGGCCCATGGTCGTGCGTGCGTAGTCTTCGGCCGCGGCGTACTCCGGTGTGCCTGGCTCCAGCCCCATGCCGGTCAGCGCCTCCCCGAACGCCGCCAGCACCGCGCCGTCGTCGTGAACCGTCGTCCCCGCCATGTCCAGGCAGACGAGCTCGATCTTCACGGTCCCTCTCCGATCGTTCGTTCAGCGGACGGTGACCATCGTTCGACACCAGGACGAACCGGCCATGGGAATCAGATGCCGGCTCGGTGAACAACCAGTTCAACCGGCGGGTGGTTGTCCGGACGACTGGGAAACTGATGTCCGTGCAAAGCGTGAGCTGGACGGCTGCAGAGGCGCCGGAGAACTACGTGCTGGGTCACGTCCGGGCGGTCCTGGACGACCGCCTCGTCGACGACGCACGGATCGTCGTCCGCGACGGCCTGATTCAACAGGTCGGCCCGCATCCGCCCGGCAGCGCTGCGGACCTCGACGGCTCCGGGCTCACCTGTATCGCCGGCCTGGTCGACGCTCACAACGACCGCTTGTCCCGTGCCTGCCGGCCGCGGCCCGGCGCATCGGTACCGGTCGAGTTCGCCTTCCAGTCGGTGGAGGCTGAGCTGCTGGCGGCAGGCATCACGACCGCGTACCACGGGGTGGCCTTCCAGGCGCTCTCCGCCGTCGGCATCCCGATCGAGTCTCCGACCGCGGGCGCGGTGCACGAGGTGATCCGGCACGCCCGTCCGCGGCGGTTGGACCATCGCATCCTGCACCGGCTCGACGTGCGCTGCCCGACTGGGCTGTCCGAGCTACGGACCCGGCTGGACACGCAAGGGACGCAAGCGGTCGCACCGCTCGTCTCGCACGAGGATCACACGCCCGGTCAGGGCCAGTACGCCGACCCGGCGACCATGCGACGCTGGCTCGTGGAGGCGGAGTCGATGACACCGGAGCGTGCGGCGGAGCATGTCGAACGGCTACGTGCGGAGCGCGACGATCACCTGCACATCCGCGACTCCACGCTGGGCTGGCTGGGTGAGCTCGCCGCGGATGGCCGGGTCAGGCTGGCCGGCCACGACCCGGCGACCCGTGCCGACGTCTCCGCGCTTGCCCAGCGGCATGGCTCGATCGCCGAGTTCCCGACGACGCTCGAGGCCGCCGAGGCCGCGCGGGACCACGGGCTGCACGTGGTGGCCGGCGCCCCGAACGTGGTGCTGGGTCGCTCGCACTCCGGCAACGTTTCGGCGGCTCGCCTGGTCGAGGCGGGCTTGGTGACCGCGCTGACGTCGGACTACCTCCCATCCGCGCTGCTCGCCGCCGGTACCGAGCTGGTCCGTCTCGGGTTCACGTCGCTGCCGAAGGCCGTCGCCCTGATCACTGCCGGGGCGGCGGAGGCGGTCGGCCTCACCGACCGCGGCCGCCTCGCGCCCGGCAGGCGTGCCGATATCGTCCTAGCAGACGTCTCCGGACGTTGGCCCGCCGTCCGACGCACCTTGCCCGCGGCTGCCCCGTAGCGTCGCGTTACCGCTGGGCCGGCGCGTGGCGGAGGACGGTGACCGCGAAGTCGGCGTCGTCGTGCCAAGCCTTGAGGTCCCAGGTGGCGAATCGGTGCTCGATGCGCAGGCCCGCCTGCGCGACGTGCTCGTCGAAGTCGCCGAGGGAGAGTTCACGGTTGACATGGAAGCCGGTGACGACGAAGCCGTCCGCCCGCACACACCGGCCGGCCCGCTCGAGCACTTCGGTCTCCGTGCCCGGTGCAACGAACACCATCACGTTCCCGGCAAGGACGGCCGCGTCGAACGGCTCGCTCTGTCCGATCCTTTCAAGATCGATCTCGGCCAGGTCGCACACTTGCCAGTCCGGTCCGGGGTGATCGGCTCTGGCCGCTTCGATCAGCGCCGGATCGGCGTCGACCCCGACGACGGTATGGCCACGCGCGTGCAGCTCAGCACCGACCCGTCCGGTGCCGCAACCGGCGTCCAACACCCGAGCTGCGCGTGGCAGCATCGCGTCCATCAGCCGAGCCTCACCGACCAGGTCCGCTCCTTCGGCGGCCATCCGGCGGAACCGGTCGATGTACCACTCGGAATGCCCGTCCTTCGTATCCGTTTCCCAACGCGTCGGCCTAGCCACGCCGCAAGCCTATGTCAGCCCACCGGCCACGATGCCGCCCAGCCGTCGAGGATGCCGACGTCTCGATCGGCGTGCGTGATGACTTCCTCCGCTACCGCCCTGACGTCGCCGGTAAGACCGTCTGCCAGCGCCTCCTCAGCGACGTCGGCCTCGGCAACGACGTGTCCACGCATCACGTCGACGAAGGCGAGATCGAACTCCAGATCGCTCAGATCCTCCAAGGCGGCGACCTCTTCCGGATCTGTCAGGCCGGCGACCTGGTCCGGATCCGGTTCTGCCCCATGGTCGGCGAGTATCTCCCGCGCCATATCGCTGAACTCTTCGGCGTAACCGACGACCTGGTCGCGGTACTGGAAAAGCTCGTCCCGATCCGTGCGGTCCGGGATGAGCTCCATGAGCTCGACGGTCTGGTCGGAATACGCGACCTGGTACTGGAGGAACTCGATGTCGGCGTCGGAGAGGTCGGGTATCTGTTCTCCGGTGTCGTCACCGGTGTCCGTTGGTCCGCCCTCTTCTTCCGCCGGGTCGGCGTCCGCCGGGTCCTCGGGACGGGCTCGGATCTGATGATGCCCTCTCGGAGGCCGTCTCGGTATCCGCATCGTCGCCTCCGCACGCGACAAGACCGAGGATGACCAGGACAGACAGCGGCATCAAGGCGACCGAACGGGGTCGGTGGTGGGATACGGCTTCATTCTTCTTCGCATTGATCGTTGTAGTCACGCCCCTGGGACGGCACGTGGCGGTGCAAAGTTCCACCGCCGACGGTGCCTCCCATGAGCCGCGTGCGTCGTCGGCTCTGGTTTCCTTTCGCGCAGCGTGAGCGAGCCGACCTACCAGTCTCTACGCACGGATTACTCGTCGGGCTCGGTCAGAAGCCGGGCATAGGCGTTCACTGCGCGCTGGTATCGCGGCAGGTGTGGCGCCAGAGCTTCGAGCGCCACCCGCAAAGCCTCCCTGTCCCGCCCGGCGTCGGACAGCGACAGGGCCAGGAACGCGCGAGGGGCGTCGCCCATACTCGGGTCATCGACCTGAGCCAGGAGCTCGATAGCACGCTCCGGTCGACCGAGGTTGCGCAGCGTACTGGCCCATTGGATCAACGCCTGGCCGCGTCGTTCCGGCTCCAGCCCCGCCTGGACCGCCATTTGATAGTAGCCATCAGCGTCGTGCTCCAAGCCGACCGAGTCACGCACCGACGCCCGCTCGAAGTCCGCACGGCCGTCATCAGCAGGGCACCGGTCCGCGACCGCGTCGAGTTGAACAACGGACTTGTCCGGCTCGTCGTCCGAGAAGCCCTCCCAGAAATCCGCTACATCACGTTACCAGCGCTCGAGCTCCTCTGTCATGGCACCCATACTCTCACTCGCTGTGTTCGCGCCCGGACCGGTCGTGCCCGGCACATCCCGACCGTGCCCATCCACAGCAGAACCGAACCCAGCGTGGAGTCGCCACCTCCGCCGAGTGAACAGCACAGCGATCAGTGGCGACAGCAGCACGCCTCCAGCTGCACGGCCTCGCGCTACGCGCCGTATCCGCCGTCGATGCTCAGCACGGCGCCCGTGACGTACGAGGCCTGTGGACTGGCGAGGAAGACAACGCCTGCGGCGATCTCCTCGGGTCTGCCGTACCGCCCCATCGCCGTGGTCGGAAGGAACATGGATGCGGCCGGGCCGTCGACGGGGTTTCCCTCGGTGTCGATGAACCCGGGTTGGATGACGTTGACCGTGATGCCCCGGTGCGCCAGATCGCGGGCTGCTCCCCGGCTGAAGCCCTCAAGGGCCGATTTCGTGGCCGCGTAGTACGCCATCCCTTGGAAACCCGCACGGGTTCCCACGCCCGAGCTGATGTTGACGATCCGCCCGCCATCGGGCAGCAGCGAGAACGCCGCCCGGATCCCGGCCACCACGCTGGTGTAGTTGACGGCGAGCTGCCGCTCGATGGCGGCCTGGTCGGCGGTCTCGCTGTCGACCAGGCCGCCACCGCCCACGGCCGCGTTGTTGACCAAGATGTCCAGTTTTCCGAACTGCTGAGCCACGCTGTGGATCAGACCCGCCGCCTGCGTCGCATCCGCCTGATCGGCCTGGAGTGCCGCCGCGCGCACTCCCTTTGCCTCCAGGTCGGCGACCACGGCCTTGGCACGATCCGCTGAGGACGAGTAGCTGATCGCGACGTCGGCCCCTTCGTCAGCCAGCGCCAGCGCCGATGCCGCCCCGATGCCCCGCGACCCGCCCGTGACGATCGCTACCTTGCCGTCCAGCTTTCCCATGCTGTTCCTGCTTCCTTGTCGATGTGCGACGGCATTCTGGACCGCCCGGTCCACCATACGTAGTTATGGACCATGAGGTCAAGAACGTCTATTCTGGAGCCATGGCACGTCCCCGAGCGTTCGACGAGATGCAAGTGCTGGACGCCGTCCGGGAGCAGTTCTGGTCCGCCGGCTACGCCGCGACCTCGTTGGAAGACCTGTTGCGAGTCAGCGGACTGGGCAAGGGCAGCCTCTATGCAGCGTTCGGCGACAAGCGTCAGCTCTTCCTCCGGGCACTGCGCAGCTACACCGATAGCAGCCATGATCAACTTCGCAGAGCCCTTGCCGAAGCTCCATCGGCCATCGACGCACTGCGCATGCTCCTCGAAGCGCCGATCGACGAGGCGACCGACACCGGCGCCCGGCGTGGCTGCCTGATGGCCAACAGCACCTGCGAACTCGGTAACGCCGATCCGGAAGTGCTCGCCCACGCCCACCGCACCTATGAGACGTCCACCGCGCTGATCGCCGACTGCGTCGTCCGCGCCCAGGATGAGGGCGATCTGCCGGCCGAATCGGATCCGATCGCGCTTGCGCGGGCCATCCTAGCCGCGCAGCAAGGGATCGTGTTCATGGGTCGGACCGGGATGGACACGGCAACACTCACTGCCACAGCACGATCGCTCGCTGATCGCCTCCTGCCGGAGCACTCCGACGGCCGTACCGAGAGGCGCTGACGCACCGTTCTCACCACCTGCCGGCCGGATGCTCGGCACGTAGGCAGTGAAGACCAGCGCGGACGGTCACCGGCTCGCGCTGCGTCGTCTCAACGAGCTTCTGCAGTCAGCTGCGCAGCTGGCGAATTCGTCACGGCGCGCATGCCGTCGAGGGGAGACCTCGCCATGATCGGCAGCGCGCTGTGCGAACTCGATGAGCCGTTCGGTCCGTTCTTCTTCTCGCAGCGGGACCTCTGACACCGCGTAACGGACGCTGCGGTACTTCGATGTCGGCATGCTTCCGGTCGAGGACGGAACTGACGAGAACGATTCGCTCGCTGTCGATCTTGTTGGCGTTCTTGGCCGCTTCGATCTCTCCTCCGTCTTCGGTACCCGAGTCGACCAGCACCGTGACTGACACCTTTCGACCGAGGGGCGAGACGAACACCGGCACATTGGATGATCCGCCCGCTGGCAGTATTCGCCAGCGCTCATCGATGCCTTCGCGCCCATCAGCGCTTCCTTGACGTCGGATCGTCGTTCGTGTCCTCGGGCGTAGTACCGCTCCAGCCTGACACGTAGGACCGCGCCAACCAACCTCATATTGGGTGCGCTCGCCTGAGTTGGTGCGCCCACGCAGCAATGCATCGAGCGAATGTCATGGGAGGAGCTTCAACCGAGGCCGCTTCTCCGCGGAGAGGCCAGAGCGCTCCGGCTCAGGCCATGCAGGGAGGTTGCTCACGTCACCGCCGTATGCCAGCACAGTCTGGGCGGCGAGGTCGCAGCACGCCTGAATGAACCCCTCGGCCCCCATCAGCCGCATCGAATGCCCGCCACGGGCGAGCGGCCACAGGGCACCCGACTCGTTCGTCGCTTTGCGTGGGTCTTGTCCATGGTTCAGCAAGTCGCGCAACTTCTTCATGTCGGCGAGATAGGCACTGAGCTGTTGCGTTCCGGCATAGATCATCCATCTGGACCGACCGTCAGTCGAGCTGGGTTGCAAGGCGCGCGTTCGAACATCCCAGTCGTTGGTGAAGAGGCGGACCTCATGCTGATTGCCGGCGTTGCGAAGCTTGTCGGCGTTCAGGGGCAGCGCCCGAGTGCCGATAAGCTCTCGAAGAACGTCGTTGAAGAACGCCTCGAGAGCCGCGTAGGAACATGGTGAAGATGGCCCAGCGGAGCGCGTACTGCTTGCTCGAGCTCCCGAGCCTGCGCCCATCGAGTCCATGAAGCTTGTCGATGTCGCGATGAAGGGTCACAAGCAACGAGGGGTTGTCGAGTCCATCGGCCAATGCGTGAGCTGAGTCTATGACGAACGGGAGTCGCGGGTTCTGGGGCATGGCTAGATGTTGCGGGTCATGACGTTGTTGACGCGGACGGTCATCGGATCTCATTGTCGGGGTGCTGCTCGTCGTAGGCCTGGCGGGCACGGGCGATGGTGTCTCGGTGCTCGTGTGACCAGTCGGCCAGTGCCTTGACGAGGTGGGTCAGGCTTGCGCCGGTCTCGGTGAGTCGGTAGTTGACCTGCGCAGGCACGGTTGGGTAGACGGTCCGAAGTACCAGCCCGTCGCGTTCCAGCCGGCGCACGGTCAAGGTCAGCATCCGCTGGGAGATTCCATCGATGGCGCGCTGAAGTTGGCGGAAGCGCCGCGCCCCGTTCGCAAGCTCGACGATCACCAGGACCGACCACTTGTCGCCCACACGGTCGAGAACGTCGCGGATTCCGCAATCGGGGTGCTCCGGCTGCCCGCACGGTGCCAGGTCAGCGGATCCAGCGGTTACTTCGGTGTGTGTCACTGACATGAAACTGCCTCCTTGTGGGCCGGCCGCGACCGGTTGATGATTTGAGTGTAGTTACTGAAGAGAACCACGGCAGGAGATTGAACCGCAATGATCATGGTGACCGGCGCGAGCGGACAGCTCGCCTCCCTCACGCTCCAGGAGTTGGCCGCCCGGAGAGTGCCCGCCTTGGGCGGCACTCGGATACCTGCCCAAGGGCAGCGTCGCGTCGACTTCGACGACCCCGGGTCGCTCGACCTGACGAACGTATCAACGCTCGTCCTCGTCTCGGCGGGGTATGCCGAGGATGACCAGGTCATCGCTCGCCACCGCGCCGTTCTTGACGCCGCGCGCCGCGACGGCGTCGGTCACATCGTCTACACGAGTGTGACCACTGCCGGTGATCATCTCGGCTTCGCACTCGCTCATCGGGCTACCGAACAGATGATCAAAGCCATCGGACTTGACTGGACGATCCTGCGCAACGGACTCTACGCCGAGCTCTTCGGTGCGCTCCTGCCATGGTCCACTGAAGGTCTGGAGTCCGCCTTCGGCGACGGTGCGCTCTCTGCAGTTGCGCGGAACGACCTGGCCGCCGCGGCAGCTGTCGTGGCCAGCAAGCCCGAAGCTCACGTCGGTAAGACCTACGACCTCGTCGGTGAGCCGATCACCGCCGCCGAGGTTGCTGACGAGCTCGGCGTCGCGCATCGAACGCTCAGGCTTGCTGAGTACCGCGCCCAGCTACTGGCTGATGACACTCTGCTGCCGTTCCAGCCGCCGCTGCTCGCCTCGATCGCTACCAACGTCCGCCATGGGTTCCTCAAGAACTCCGGCCCCGACCTCGTAAGCCTGCTCGACCGACCGATCGCCAACGCGCTAACCGTAGCGGCGGACGCCGCGGCCGCGATGCGTCCCGCCGCACGCTGACGTGGATGGTTCATCGCAACGCGCCGCTGTCCCTCGGAGGTCGTCGGCGGCTGGTAGAACATTGCCTCACTCGTCCGCCGCACACATGCCTGCTGAGATGGAAATCTCTCGAGCGTGCGCATCGAAGTGGGTCAACCGCTTACGACAGGACCGGAGCTTGGCTCCCTGGATTGCTCCTCGGACCCTCACCGCCAGTCGACCGCCAGAGGTTAAAGCGAAAACCTGAACTCCACCGCGTTACAGCGGATAGGGCAGTCTGCGGCCCACGCGCGATCACCTGCGCGCCGCGACGAACCTAATCCTGGCGCTCCGCTACGCGCCAGCGCAGGTTCAGGATCACCACCTCAGCCCATCTCGGCGGCGAACACACCCCCAAGCACTCCCTTGTCACCCTCAAGCTTGCCCACGGCCAGCGCCTGGTCGATGGTGAGGCCACCCGCCGCAAGCCCGACGACGACATCGGGCGCGGCGGTGAGGACCGTCTCGGGCATGTCGTCAGGGCGGACGAACGCGCTAGGCCCCTCCTCGCCGATCCGCAGGACCATGGCGAAGCCATCCGTCTCAATGCCGAGCTCCAAGGGTGGCGAGGCGGCCGCGCCCCGGAGCAGGGCGGGCAGCGCGAGGGTCAGCCAGCGCGGCTGGAACGTGTCGTCGCCCCATCCGGTCTCCAGGAGCGGATGGTGCTGGTGGTGTCGATCATCGTCACCGCACTGGCTCTGGCTGCCGCCTGCTCCTCAAACGGCGAAGCGGAACTCCACCACGTCCACTCTCACTTTCTCTCACCCGCGAACAGCTGACCCAATAGCGGGACCAGCGCCGGCTGCCTGTCGGCCTCGTAGTTGAGCCGCAGGGAGCGAGCAAGCTCGGCGTAGCTCACTACATTCCACATCTCGTGCCTGTGCGGCTCGTCCGCGTTCGTCAGTTCGAAGGCTTCGTCCATCGTGCGCCCGC
>NZ_ML142855.1:0-3308 GCF_004138495.1 Phytoactinopolyspora endophytica | reverse complement strand
CACAAGATGTGCCTCTGCGGTCTCGTCGAACGGCCCACCGAGAAGATAGTTCCCGTCTTCCCTGCGCACTCGCTCAATCTCTCGCAGCATCGACTCGGTCTGCCAGTAGACTCCACCACCATCCCGTCGGTAGCCGGCAGCATTCGATGGTGAGTCCAGGTGCTTGTGCTCCAAGGCCAACATATGCGCTGTGCCAATAGCACGGAAATTGACGATCATGTCTACGTAGGAGCTCGGCCACCAGACCGCCGTGACGTCAACTGACTTCCAGGTCTCGTTGCACAGCGCACCGAGTGTCGCCGGAGCGCTCCGCGCGTCCACCACGGCGGCAAGCAGAAGTCCAGATAGTGGGTCTTCGAGGTCCCACCGTCCGTCGAGTACCCGAATTCCAACTCGATCGCACCACTCGAGGTGTTCGGCCGCTGCCACCCGATAGCGCGCCAAACTTCCCGGCGGCTTCACTTCTTCCCGCTCTCAGACGTTGAACCGGAACTCGACGACGTCGCCGTCCCGCATGACGTAGTCCTTGCCCTCCATGCGAACCAGGCCCTTGGCTTTGGCCTCGACCATTCCCCCCACGCTCACCAGGTCGTCGAACGAGACGATCTCCGCCTTGATGAAGCCGCGCTGGAAGTCGGTGTGGATCACACCCGCGGCCTCTGGAGCCGTAGCTCCCTTGCGAATCGTCCACGCACGCGCTTCCTTGGGCCCGGCCGTGAGGTAGGTCTGCAGCCCCAGGGTGTCAAAGCCGACCCGGGCGAGCATGTCGAGGCCTGACTCGTCCTGGCCGATCGACTGCAGCAGCTCCAGGGCCTCGGCATCATCGAGCTCGACGAGCTCGAACTCGATCTTCGCATCGAGGAAGATCGCCTCCGCCGGTGCGACCAACGCCTGCAACTCTGAACGGAGCTCCTCGTTCGACAGCTCGTCGTCGTCCATGTTGAACACGTACAGGAACGGCTTCGCGGTGAGCAGGTGCAGTTCACGGAGAGGCTCCTGGTCCAGGCCGGCGGCGAAGACGGTCTGCCCAGCCTCCAGCACCGACTGTGCCTCCCGGGCGGCGTCCACGTTGACCTGCTTCTCCTTGGCACCCTTCACCTCGCGTTCCAACCGCGGCAGCGCCTTCTCCAGCGTCTGCATGTCAGCGAGGATCAGTTCGGTGTTGATCGTCTCGATGTCGTCTTTCGGGTCGATCCGGCCATCGACGTGGACGACATCGGGGTCGTTGAAGACCCTGATCACCTGGCAGATCGCATCCGCTTCCCGGATGTTCGCCAAGAACTGGTTGCCCAGCCCCTGGCCCTCGGACGCGCCCTTGACGATTCCCGCGATATCGACGAAGTCGACCGTCGCCGGAAGTTTGCGCGCGGAGCCGAAGATCTGCGCCAACGTCTCGATGCGCGGGTCGGGCACTCCTACGACGCCCACGTTCGGCTCGATGGTGGCGAACGGGTAGTTCGCCGCCAGGATGTCATTCTTGGTCAGCGCGTTGAAGAGCGTGGACTTGCCGACGTTGGGCAGCCCGACGATTCCGATAGTGAGGCTCACGATGGTCAAGGGTACGCAACTTTGTCGGGGGTGTGCGGCAGAGTACAAAGCATGGACGGAGCCAGCATTCTCGTAACCTTGTTCGCCTTCATTCTCGGTGGTGTCCTCGGTGCGCTCGTGGGCCGACTGCGGCTCGCCGTACGGACGGCGACCGTCACCGCCGCCAGAGACTCAGCCCGCGCGGAGCGGGATGCGGCACGGACCGAGCGAGACACCATCGCGGCCAAGCACGAGGAGACCGTGCATGATCTGCGAGATGCCTACGCCGATCTGGCCCGGCTCGAGACACAACTTGTGCACGCCCGGACGGACTCGGAAGAGAAGCTCAACCTCCTCCGGCAAGAGCAGCAGCGCCTAGGCCACGAGTTCGAACGCCTCTCCGCGGCGGCGCTTCGACAGAACCGGGACGAGTTCCTGCAGCTGGCCGCGGAGCGGTTCAAAGGCTCTGAGGAACGTGCCAAGAACGAGCTCGATCAGCGCCGGACGGCAGTGGAATCGCTCGTCAAGCCGCTGAACGAGCAGCTGGAGAAGGTCACCGAACACGCCCAGAGGCTGGAGAAAGAACGGACCGACGCGTACGCGGCGCTGCGCACACAGGTTGAGACGATGGGGAAGGACGCGGAGAAGCTCCGGTTGGAGACGAAGCAGCTCGTCACCGCGTTGCGCGCCCCACAGGTGCGGGGCCGCTGGGGCGAGATCCAACTTCGCCGGGTGATCGAGGTCGCAGGGATGCTGGAACACGTCGACTTCACCGAGCAGGCGAGCGCCGACACAGCCGATGGCCGGCTCCGGCCGGATCTGCTCGTCAACCTCGCGGGTGGCAAGCACGTCGTGGTCGACGCCAAGGTCTCGTTCAGCGGGTTCCTCGAAGCACAGGAGGCCCGCGACGAGCAGACCCGGAACTCCCGGCTGGCCGCGCACGCACGGCACGTGAAGGACCACATCAATGACCTGGCCAGCAAAGAGTATTGGGAGCAGTTCTCGCCAGCACCGGAGTTCGTCGTCATGTTCATCCCGTCGGAGGTCTTTCTCAACGCGGCGATCGAGCAGACGCCCACCCTGTACGAGTACGCATTCGAGCACAACGTGGTCCTGGCAACGCCCGCGACGTTGGTCGCACTGCTACGCACCATCGCTTATACCTGGCGGCAGGAGTCGCTTGCACAGAACGCACAACATGTGCTGGATCTCGGCCGCGAACTTCACTCGCGACTGTCCACCATGGGTGGGCACATCAACAAACTCGGCCGTCAGCTCGACAACACCGTCAGTGCCTACAACAGCACCGTCAGCTCTCTGGAGAGCAGGGTTCTTGTCACCGCACGCAAGATGGCTGATCTCAAGGTAGTCGACGACGATCTCGAATCGGCCTCCCAAGTCGAGAGGTCCGCCCGGCACGTACAGGCTCCCGAGCTGGTCGCGTCGTCCGATGAATCGCTGGTCGCGCTCGAACGCATCGACCGTCGCTATGGCGTGGACGTCGACACGAGCCCATCCCGCGACCAGAGAGATGGCACGGAAGGCTGACTCTCAGCACACACGGGCCGAGAAGTCATAGCGCTCCACCAGGGCCGGCTTGCCAGCACGACCACGTCCTGGCGACAAGCGCGGGCTCCAGAGCGCACAAAAAGACCCCGACCGGTGGAGCAAGTCTGCTCACACTGTCGGGGTCTTAATGATGGTGTGTGTCCGGTGGTGTCCTACTCTCCCACCCCCGCTAGGGGGCAGTACCATCGGCGCTGAAGGGCTTAGCTTCCGGG
>NZ_ML142854.1:377394-378583 GCF_004138495.1 Phytoactinopolyspora endophytica | reverse complement strand
CCGAAGACCCATCATCACAGTTCAGAGGCCCACCGGTTCCGGTGGGCCTCTTCTCATGTCCGGCGCAGCCCGCACACAGTCCGCAAGATTTCCAACGGTCTGCGCTACCCGCGAAATGAAGAGACCTGGGCGGCGCTGCGTGTCATCCGAGGTGAACATCTCCCCTTCGCCTGGGGAGCTCCGGTGGTGGCAGACAAGGACGCGCGCTGATCCACCGGCCCGACCGCTTGTTGCGAACAGGCTGCCAGCAATTGTCCAATGCGTTTCGCACAGCGGATTACCGGTTGTCTTCGTTTGTCGCGCCGCCGACAGTGGTGTCTCCCTGAACGACGCACCGACAGGGCGTGGGAGCACCGCCCAGGAACAAGCACAGCAGTTCTGCGTTGGCACGCGGCGAGACTGCCCTAGTCCGCCGCGATCGGCTCGGATGAAAGCGATGACGGACATGCTGAGTGATTGGTACGCGACGCCACGACCCTCCGGGTTCCGGAGGCGAAGCCTTCCGCTCGTGCTCGCCGCTTGTGCAGTTCTCGCAGCGGCGTGCGGAAACGCGACAGGCTCGTCCGGCTCCGAGACGTCCGGCGACGGGGACGGGAGCGCCGAGCACACCGGCCCGATCCGGATGAACTCGACCGGATCGTCCGAGGAACTGGTGATGTGGATCGCCGAGGCCGAGGGCATCTTCGACCGGAACGACCTCGACGTCGAGATATCTGACGTCGCCGGCGCCGGTCTCACCCCGATCGCTCTGACGAACGAGGAGGTCGACCTCGGGATCCAGACCGCACCCGACTTCCTGCAGGCAGTCGACCAAGGGCTGCCCTTGACCGCCGCCGTGGGCTTGTCCGTCAACCGGCCGGACAACCCGCGGCTGTTCGTCGTCGCCGGGCGGGACAGCGGGATCGAGTCACCGCAAGACCTTGCGGACGCCCGGATCGGCACGCCGAGCCGCGGCGGCTCGTTCGAGATCAGCACCGTGCATCAGCTGAGTCAGCTGGGCGTGGACACCAGCGGCGTCGACTGGGTGGAGGTGCCGTTCTCCCAGATGGCGTCGTCCCTGGACTCCGGGACGGTCGACGCGGTGGCGACGTCGGTGACCCTGGAAGGTGCACTGTCTGCCAGCGGACATGCCGTCGTCCTTGACCTCAGTGAGTTCGGCGATGACGTCCTGGTGACGTTCCTGTCTGCC
>NZ_ML142854.1:374518-377350 GCF_004138495.1 Phytoactinopolyspora endophytica | reverse complement strand
GCCGACTGGGCGGAACAGAACCAGGACGTCATCGACCGCGTGCGCGCGTCGTTCGAGGAGGCCGCAACGTTCGCCGCCGAGAACCCGGAACGCGCCGCCGAGATCATCGTCGAGCGCACCGGTCTTCCGGCCGAGGCGGCCGAACGGATCCCACTGCCGAACTCACGAGCAGACATCGAGGCCGACCAGCTCCAGCTGTGGATCGACGCGATGGCGGACCAGGAACTTCTCGATTCGACCCTCGATCCGGCCGGATTGGTCGCCCCATGAGCATGCGGACCAGGCTCGCTCCTGCCCTGGCCGATACCCACCTGGACGGCGAGACCAAGGTGACCGACCGGAGCGCTGCGCCGGAGGGCACGGGATCGATCAAGGTGTCCGGCGTCGGCTATGGCTACCCAGGTGTCCGCACCGGCCAGCGCGTCATCGACGATCTGGAGTTCTCGGTCCGGCCAGGTGAGTTCGTCTGTATCGTGGGCCCGTCGGGCTGCGGCAAGACCACTCTGCTCAAGCTGTTGTCCGGGCTGATCGCGCCGGAGGCCGGGAGCATCCTGGTCAACGACGAGGCGGTCAGCGGGCCACCGGAGAACCTGGGCTTCGTCTTCCAGGATCATGGCCGGGCGCTGCTCCCGTGGCGCAATGCCGTCCGGAACGTGGAGTTCAGCTTGGAGGCCGCCCGCGTTCCTCGACGCCGGCGCAAGGACATGGCGAGGGACGCCCTGCGCCGGGTTCATCTCCCCGACGTGGAGAACCTCTATCCCGCGCAGATGTCCGGCGGCATGCAACAGCGGCTGCAGATCGCCCGGGCGCTGGCGGCCACACCATCCGTACTTCTCATGGACGAGCCGTTCGCCGCGCTGGACGCGCTGACCCGCTTCGCGCTGGAGGACGCTCTCCTCGAGGTCTGGCAGGAGCTGGGCCTCACGGTGGTGTTCGTGACCCATGACCTCGACGAAGCCATCTACCTCGCCGACAGGGTCATCGTGCTGCGACGGGGCCCGGCTCACGTGGTCCGGGAGGTCCGGGTCGACCTGGAGCGGCCCCGCGATCAGGGCCGTACCCGGGCCGAGAAGGACTTCGTGGCGCTCCGCTACGAGCTGTTCGAAACGATCCGAACGCTATGAGCCGCACCGCGAGCGGACTTACAGCGGCGATCAGATCGTCCCTGCTCGGCCTGGTGGGAGTCGCCGGTCTGACGGCTGTATGGGCGGGTGCCGTGGCCGGTGGCCTGATCGACGGCGTTCCGTCACCCGCCGAAGTCTTCCCGGCGCTGACCGATCAGCTGCAGGCATCCGAGCTGTGGCGGGCCACCGGCCACACGTTGGGCATGACGGCTGCGGCCACCGCGATCGCCACCGTGGTAGCCGTGCTACTCGGAACCGCCGTCGGGATGTCCGCCGCGATGGACCGGCTGCTCGGGTCGACCATCAACACTCTGCGCTTCGTGCCACCGGTCGCCCTCATCCCCGTCGTGCTCCTGCTCATGGGATTCGGCCCAGGCAGCGAGATCGCCGTCGGGGCGTTCGCCGCCCTCTGGCCGGTCCTGCTCAACGTGGCCTCCGCTACGAGCGATCTGAGGCACCGGTTCGAGGACATGACGAAGATCGAGCGGCTCAACCCTGTACGAAAGCTCGTGACCGTGTACGTGCCCGGCGCGCTGCCGGCGACGATCACCGGCGTTCGTCTGGCGGCGGCGCTGGCGCTGATCCTCGTGGTGGCCATCGAGATGCTGGCGGTGCCGCAGGGCCTTGGACACCAACTGCGCTTCGCCGGTGACGCCCTGCAACTGCCGACCATGTACGCCTACATCCTGTGGACGGGCGTCGTCGGTCTGCTGCTCAACACGGTGCTACTGGCCGGCGAACGTCGTCTGCGCTGGACATGAGTCGTCCGCGATGGATACGAAAGGACGACGGATGAAGCACGCGACACATGTGGCTCAGCGGCTCGCCCTGCCGGTGGCGCTGGTGGGGCTCTGGCAGCTGGCGGTCAACGCTGGATGGGTGAACACCGTCTTCGTGCCGCCCCCGGCCGACGTCCTGGAAGCCGGCTACGACGGGTTCACCGAGAACGGGTTGTTGCAGGCCACGGCAAGCACCACCGGGCGTGCCCTGCTGGGGCTGGCCATCGCGGCGGCCGTCGCCATTCCGGCCGGCCTGTTGTTCGCTATCTCTGAATTGGTGGACAGCCTGACATCGCCGGTGCGGGAGTTCTTCCGATCGCTCCCGACGGTGACCGTGATCCCGGCCTTGATGGTGGTGGTCGGTCCCGGCGACAGTCTTACCCTGCTCGCGGTGGCCTTCGGCGCGGTCTGGCCGGTGCTGCTCGGCACCATGCTCGGTGTCCGGCAGACCGATCAGACGCTGCTCGACGTGGCCAAGGTGCACCGGTTGTCGGCATGGGACTCGGTGTTCCGGGTCCGGCTGCCGGCGGCTCTGCCCCAGATCATGACCGGCCTGCGGATCAGCTTGGCGATAGCGCTGGTCATCGCCCTGGTGGTGGAGATGATGAGCGGCCACGGAGGTCTGGGATCCCTCGTAGTGGAGGCGCGTAGCCGGTTCCGGAACGCCGATGTCTTCGCGATCGTGGCCGTGATCGGCGTCGTGGGTCTGGCCCTGAACGCCCTCATGGTCCGGGTGGAACGACGGTCCCAGCGTGCTCGCGTCGTCTGACGGTGTTCCACCAATTTGGCAATGCGTTTCGCGGTGCGGATCACCCCATTGTGTCAAGGTCTGCCGACCCTGACAGTTGACGGTATTCGCCCCGCACCCCTCACGGAAGAGAAGGAGTAGGACGTGGATCGCGCTACCCCGCACGCCGCGCCGGCCGGGC
>NZ_ML142854.1:362603-374496 GCF_004138495.1 Phytoactinopolyspora endophytica | reverse complement strand
TGGTGGGAACCGACATCGGCGGCACGTTCACGGACCTGGTCCTACTGGAGGCAGGGGCACAGCCGCGGCTGTTCAAGGCGCCGACCACGCCGCATGACCGCTCCGAGGGCGTGTTGGACACCTTGAAGCTCGCCGCCGCCGCCGTGGAGCTCCCTCTCGACGACTTCTGCGCAGAGATCGGCTACTTCGCCCACGGCACGACCGCTGCCACCAACGCCCTGATCGAGCGGAAGGGCGCCACGCCCGCGCTGCTGACCACGGCTGGATTCGCCGACACGATGCTCATCCAGCGCAGCATGAGCTCCTGGATCGGCATGGACGGGGACACAGGCCACTACAGCCGGCGCCGCAATCCGGATCCGATCGTCCCGCGCCGCCTCATCGCCGAGGTCCACGAGCGCGTCGACGCGGCCGGGAACATCGTCGTCGAGCTTGCCAAAGACGAGGTCCGTTCGCTGCTGCGCCGGCTCAAGGCGGCCGGCGTGAGTGCTCTGGCGGTGTCCTTCCTCTGGTCGTTCACCCGGCCCCAGCACGAGCAAGCGGTGGCGGATCTGGTGGCCGAGGAGTGGCCCGAGGTCTATCTGACCCTCTCGCACGAGATCGCGCCGGTGATCGGCGAGTACGAGCGCACCGCCACCACGGTGGTGAACTCCTACCTCGGGCCGGTGATCCGCGACTACATCGCCCGCCTGCAGGCTCGGTTGCAGGAGGGTGGCTTCCGGGGCGAAGTGTCGATCATGGACTCCGGCGGCGGGGTGATGCGCGCCGACGACGCTGCCCGTCGGGCGGCGTCCCTGCTGACCTCCGGCCCGGCCGGTGGTGTGCTGGCCTCGGCAGAGCTGGCCAGCCGACTGGCCCACCCCAACGTCATCACCAGCGACATGGGCGGCACCAGCTTCGACGTCGGGCTCATCGTGGATGGCGAGCCTCTGGTGGAACAGACGAGTGAACTGGGCGGCTATCACCTGGCGCTGCCTCGGATCAAGGTGACAGCCATCGGAGCCGGTGGCGGATCGGTGGCGGCGGTGGACGAGGTCGGCGCGCTGGTGGTCGGCCCACGAAGCGCCGGCTCGGTACCCGGCCCCGCCTGTTACGGCCGAGGTGGAGACCTGCCGACCGTCACCGACGCGGACGTCGTGCTCGGCATCATCGACCCCGAGTACTTCCTGGGTGGACGGATGACGCTGGAGCCGGCCCTGGCTGAGAAGGCGATCCGGGCCCACGTGGCGGCACCGCTCGGTATGAGCGTGCGGGAGGCCGCGGCGGGCATCCGCAGCGTCGCCGACAACCAGATGGCCGACCTGCTGCGCAAGGTGACGGTTGAACAAGGCCGCGACCCGCGTGACTTCGTCGTGTTCGCCTACGGCGGCGCAGGACCGACCCACGCCGCCGCCTACACCGCCGCCGCCGGCATCTCCAGGCTGGTGATACCGCCGACGTCCACAGTGCACTCCGCGTACGGCACGGTCACCTCGGACCGATTCCGAGCGATCCAGGTCACCGACGTGCAGCGTACGCCGACCGGCAACGACGACCCGGCCGCGCACATCGACATCGACCGGCTGCAGCGGACCATGGACGAGCTGCAGGGACGCTGCCATGCCGACCTCGACAACGATCCGCGGGCCAGGTTCACCCGGTCGCTGTATCTGAAGTTCCGCCGCCAAACCCACGAACTGCCGGTGGTACTACCGAAGGGGCCGATGACCAAGTTCATGCTGCGCGGGATGGTGGACGACTTCCTCGCCACCTACGAACGGATCTACGGACCGGGCACCGCGATGCGCTCCGCCGGCCTGGAGATCCACACCCTCCGGGTGGAGGGCCGGGTCCGGGTGGACGGCCTGGCCGACCTCGAACCCGAAGACGGCGACGGCGGATGGGACGCCGCTCAGGTGGGAGTGCGGGACGTGTACTTCCCCGACACCCGCCAGGTGCCCGCACCCGTCCTCCGCGGCGAACAGGTGGGTCCGCACAGCGTCGTACCCGGGCCGGTGATCCTGGAGTTCGCCGGCACCACCGTGGTCGTCGGCCCCGGCCAGACGCTCCACGTCGACCCGTACCGGAACCTGATCATCGACTGCAGGGGGAACGCGTGAGCACAGAGCAACTGACCCAGACCACCGACGTCGACCCGGTGACCTTCGAGGTGATCCGGCACCGGCTGCTGGCCATCACCGACGAGCAGGGCGCCACTCTCGCCGCCATCTCCGGGTCGCCGCATGTGGTCAACGCCAACGACTTCAACGTGGGCCTCTACCTCCCGGACGGCTCGGTGGCCGCGATGGGCCGGACCATCCTGCTGCATTCGGCCTCGATGGCGCTGATCACCCGGCACGTGATCGCCGACTGTACCGAGAACCCCGGGATCCGGCCGGGCGACATGTTCGTGGTGAACAATCCATGGAAGGGCTCCATCCACGCGCAGGACATGGGCGTCGTCGCACCGATCTTCGTCGACGGTGAGCTGCTCGCTTGGAGCGGCGCGATGTGCCACATGCCCGACGTCGGAGGCTCGCGTCCGGGCAGCTTCTGCAATGACGCCACCGAGTGTTACCAGGAAGGCCTGCAGCTGCCGCCCACCAAGCTGGTCGAGCACGGCGAGCTCCGCTCCGACATGTGGAACCTCATCCTTGCGCATACGCGAGCAGCCGACGCCGTCAAGCTCGACCTGCGTGGGCTGATCGGCGCCAACAACACCGCAGTGCGCGCCATGACCCAGCTGGCGCGGCGCTACGGACCGGACACGGTCCGCCACGTCATGGCGGGTCTCATCGATCTGTCCGAACGGCGGCTGCGCCAGCGGCTGCGGTCCTTGCCCGACGCGACCGTACGGTCGACGGCGTACCTCGACAACGACGGCGGGCTCGACCAGACCTACGAGGTCTCACTCACCCTTACCAAGGCCGGCGAGACGCTGACCTTCGACTACTCGGAGTCCTCCCCGCAGGCACCCGGCTATATCAACTGCACGTTCTCCGGCCTGACCGCCGGTATCAACGCCGCCCTCCTGCCCACGCTCGCGTTCGACGCGCCATGGAACGAGGGCCTGTTACACCCCGTCGACGTGGTCTGCCCGGAAGGGCGGATCTGCAACGCCACCCGGCCGGCGGCCGTGAGCGGTGGCGCGTTGGAGGCGGGCTGGCTGGTGGAGATGACCGCGATCGAGGCGCTGTCAAAGCTGCTGGCCTGCTCCGACGAGTTGATGGGCGAGGCACAGGCGCTGCCGGCAGGTGGCCCCGATCAGTTCGTGCTGTCCGGGCTCAACGCACATGGCGAGCGGTTCACCCATGTCATCCTCGACTGCCTGGCCACCGGCGGCGGGGCGTACGCGCACCGGGACGGCGTGTGGACTCAGGGGCAGCACAACATCGAGCGGCAGCGGGTGTCGAATGCGGAGTCGATGGAGCTGGAGACACCCATGCTGTACCTGTGGCGCGGTCTGGTGACCGACTCCGGCGGCGCTGGGCGGCGGCGCGGCGGGCAGAGCATGGGCTCCGTCTACCTGGTGCACGGCGGCGAGGAGCTACGGGCCATGTGCAACGGGCACGGTTGGGAGGTGCCGAACTCGATCGGCCTGTTCGGCGGGCATCCCGGCACGCAGAACATCCGGGAGCTGGTCCGCGGTGGCGACGTGTGGGACCAGCTGCGCTCCGGCCGTATCCCGGCCGGCACCGGTGAGGTGACCGGCGAGCGGCCGGTCATGCGCGGGAGGCAGGGCATGTTCCCCATCGAGCAGAGCGACGTGCTCTCCACCATCCACCAGTCCGGCGGCGGGTGGGGTGACCCGCTGGAGCGCCCCGTCGCCGAATTGCGTCACGACCTGCTCGACGACGCCGTCAGCACCGAAGCCGCGGTCCGGCTCTACGGGGCGGTGCTCTCCGCAGACGGCGAGATCGACGACGCAGCCACGGCTCGCCGCCGCGATGAGCTGCGCACGGCTCGCCGGCGGTGGCCCGCGGCCAGCCCAACCATCGGCGTGCCCGACGATGCCGCCCGAGTCGGCCCCTTGGGTGACGGCCTGGAGCTGGTGGCCACCCCTAACGGAGACCGGTTCGTCCGCTGCCGATGCGGGCAGGGCCTCGCCCGGGCCGGCGAGCCGTGGCGGGATCATGCCGCCACCCACGTCGGAAGCGACGTGCACACGGTGAGCATGGCCGATCGCTTCAGTGCCGAGCTGGAGCTGCGGCATTACGCCTGCCCGGGCTGCGGCCGCCTGCTGACCGTGGATGTGGCCCGGATCGGCAGTCCCGTCCTACACGATGTGGAGGTGGCGAACCGATGAGCTCTGTTGTCTGGACCGGCGCGACGTCACACGTCGGCGCCATCCTGAAGAATCCCGATGCCGCGCCCGAGCGCTCCGGCGAGCTGCACGCGGCCTGGGATCGCATGGCCGCCGAGATCCGCGGGGCACGCCTGGACGCATTAGTGGTTGTGGCCACCGATCACTACGAGACTTTCCGCCTGGAGCACTACCCGACGTTCTGCCTCGGACTAGCCGACGAGTACGAGGGCTGGGGCGAGTTCGGCAACCCGGCCGGCGTCGTTCGCGGCGCTCCGGCGTTCTCCGCCGGGGTTCTAGCCGGGCTGATGGAGCGGGGGTTCGATGTCTCGCGCAGTCATGAGATGCCACTGGACCACAGCTTCATGGTGCCTCTGGTCAAGCTGAACCTGCTGGACGTGCCGGTCACCCCACTCTTCCTCAACTGCAATACGCCGCCGCTGCCCAGCCTGCGCCGTTGCCATGACCTGGGTGTGGCCGTCCGCGACGTGGTGGCCGGGTTTCCCGGCGAGCTGCGGGTCGGTGTGCTGGGCACCGGCGGGGTCTCGCACTGGGTGGGGCTGCCTCGGTTCGGCGATGTCAACGAGGAGTGGGACCGCCGTTTCCTCGCCTTGCTCGGTGACGGAAGGCTCGAGGAGATCCTCGAATGGTCCGACGACGACATCCTCGACCAGGCCGGAAACGGCGCGCTGGAGATCCGTACCTGGATCCTCACCCAGGGCGCGTCGGGCGGTCCGGCCGGCCGGTTGCTCGGGTACCAGCCGATGCCCGAGTGGTCCATCGGGATCGGCGTCATGGCCATGGGAGAGCGCGCATGAACCACCTGATGCTGACCAAGCTGGCATGGGCCCTGGAGCACGAGGACGGGCTGCTGGACGCCTACCGCCACGACCCCGGCGCGGTGCTCGACCGGTTCAAGCTGAGCGCCCGGCACCGGCAGGCGGTTCTCGACCACGACGCCGAGACGCTGCTGGCGGACGGGCTCAACCCCGTGGTCCTGCGCAATCTGCTGGTGATGCTGGGGGTGCCGCATGCCGAGCTGTATCAGCGCGACCGATGATCCACAATTCGGATCGTCATTCCGATGCGCGAAACGTAGCGTTATCGCTGACGCGCGTATCGATAGGGCCGCCGGCTATCCGTGGCCGGCGCCCGCGAGAGGAGACACTGTGGTTTCCACCCAGGACACACAGGCGGTCATCGGTTCACCGGACCGGGCAGGGCACCGCCGCCCGGCGACCGGACACGGCGAGCGACGCGGGGTGCGGTCGGTAACCCGCGCCCTGGACATCCTGACCGCGTTCAGCGCCGCTTATCCGCGGCTGCAACTGCGCGAGCTCGCCGACATCGTCGGGCTTCCCAAGCCGAGCACCCACCGCATCGCGGTGTCGCTCGTCGAGCGCGGCTTCCTACGCCAGGACGCCGACGGCGCTTATTCACTCGGCAGCCGCTTGCTGGAGCTCGGAGGGCTGGTGTCGAACACGGCTGCACTGGCACAGATGACTCGCGACGCGGTTGCCCGGCTGTCCAAGGAGACCGGTGAGACGGTGCTGGTGGCGGAGGTCGACTGGATGGACCGCACCGTGCTCATCACCAACAAGCGGGATGCGACCCATCCGCTGGCGGTGACGTCGCCGGTCGGCAAGCGATCCGGGCTGGGCAACGGCTGCATCGGCAAGGCCGTCCTCGGTCATCTCGACCCGGCGGAGGCCGACGAGCTCGTTCCGCAGCTGCACCTGGCCGCCCGGACGCCACGCAGCATCGTCGACCACGCCACCTTTCGGACCGAGATCGCCGAGACCGCACGACGCGGCTTCGCCACCGAGTCCGATGAGTTCATCGAGGGGGTGGCCGGGGTCGCGGCTGCCGTGAGCATCGGGGGCCGCCCGTTCGGGGCAGTGGCGATCGTCGTGCCGCTCTCCAGGGCGCCCAGGCGCCGGCTCGACCAGCTCGGCCGGCTGGTGATGCGGGCGCTGGCTGCCTCGTCCAGCAGCAGTACCGCGCCGCCGCTCGCGGCGACCATGTGACCGAACAGGAAGGCGACATCGCGATGAACCTCACGACGTTCGACAGCGTGCGGGCCGGCTGGGTCCATTTCTCCAACGGTGACCGGCTGGTCCGTGGCTATCTTGCGGTGCCGGACGAGCACGGGCCATGGCCCGTCGTGGTGACCGCGCACGAGAACCTCGGCGTCACCGAGCACCGGCAAGGAGTCACTCGCGCCCTGGCCGCCGAGGGCTTCGTCAGCCTCACCGTCGACATGTTCAGCCGCACCGGCGGGATGCCGCCGCAGAACTACGTCGACCCGGAAGACCGACGCAGCAAGGCGTTCCTTGCCGCTCAGGATGAGCTCGCGGTTCCAGACCTGCAGGCCGGCCTAGACTTCGCGGCTTCTCTCCCCGAGGCGGACGGGCGTCGGGCCGGCGCGCTCGGGTTCTGTCTGGGTGGCGGCAGCGTGCTGGTCTGGGCTACGCAGACCGACGATCTCAAGGCCGTCGTGTCGCTGTACGGGATCCCGATACTGCCTCCGGCATACTCGCCCACCGGCGCCGAGCGCTCACGCATCCCACTGCTGGCTCGGCTGCGGGCGCCGGTGCAGTTCCACTTCGGCGGCGCCGACGAAGCGATCCCGGCCGATCAGATCGATCTCCTGGAGAAGGCGCTACCCACCAGTGCCACCCCGGCCGAGCTGCACCGTTACGCCGACGCGGGCCATGCCTACCACGACGACACACACCCCAACCACCATCCCGAAGCGGCCGCGCTGACCTGGCGCCGGACCGTCGCCTTCCTCCGGGAGCGGCTGGCGTGACGCTGTGGACCGACCTGCTCGGCGCCGAGGTCCGCTGGGTTGACGCGGGCGGTGTGCGGACCCGGGTGTTGAGCACCGGGACGCGAGGGCCGCTGCTGGTGTTGCTGCACGGCCGCGGCGGTCATCTGGAGACCTGGACCCGCAACATCAATGCCTGGGCCGACGGACGGCGAGTGGCGGCCGTGGACCTGCTCGGCCACGGATGCACCGGCCCGGCCGGGTCCAGCTATGACGTGCCCGAGCTGCTCGAGCACGCCCAGGCCGTCGTCGACCGGCTTCTCGACGAGACCGGCGAGCGGCAGGCCGACGTCGTCGGGCAGTCACTCGGCGGCTGGGTGGCAGCCTGGCTGACCCGGCGGCGGCCCGGCCTGGTGCGCCGACTGGTACTGGTCGAGCCCGCCGGGCTGCAGGCGGAGGCCGAGCGGCTGGCCGATCCGCGGGTGGCCGCCGCTTACGAGCGCGGTGGGCGGGCGTTCGATGAGGTCAGCATGGAGAACGTCCGGTTGCGGCTGTGTCAGCTCCTGTTCGATCCAGACGCGGTCGACGACGAGATGGTCCGGCTGCGCTACCAGCTCTACCGGCGAGACGGTGCCTCGGCCGTGCACCGTGCGGTCCGGGCCGCGGACAACTCCGGCTGGCTGCTGACGCCGGAGTGGTGGTCCGAGCACCGCGAGCCCACGCTGTTCATCCGGGGTGAAGCCGGTCACCTGCCGGTGAGCGTGCTCGACGCCGTCGCCGCGCGAGTGCCAGGCGGCACCGTCCACACCGTGTCCGACGCCAAGCAGTGGCCGCACTACGAAAACCCCGCGGATGTCAACGCCACAGTGACCCGATTTCTCGATGGAGGACTCCGATGACTTTCTGGCTCGACGCACTCGGTGCCGAGGTCCGTTTTCACGACGCCGGCGGCTGGCGCACCCGATCGCTGGAGGCAGGTGACACCGGTGCCCATGTGATCTGCATCGGTGGGCTGACCGGCCACGTCGAGGCGTTCGTGCGCAACGTCGTCCCGCTGGCCGAGCGTGGCCTGCAGGTGCACGCGATCGACGCTCTCGGCCACGGCTGGACCGACAAGCCGGCCGACGTGACCTACCACGCGCCGGTCTTCACCGACCACCTGCTGCGGCTGCTCGACGCGATCGGCGCCGAGCGGGCACACATCGTCGGCCAGTCTCTGGGTGGTTGGATCGCCCTGTGGACCGCACTTCAGCACCCGGATCGGATCGGCCGGATCGTGCACGTGACCGGGGCCGGGATCGCGCTCGACGACGACGCCCGGCAGCGTGAGAGCAAGGCGGTGCACTCCCGGGTGCAGGACGTCACCCGCAAGGCCGTCGACGCACCGACCTTGGAGAGCGTGCGGACGCGGCTGGAGTGGCTGGTGGCCGACCCCGCGTCCGTCACTGACGAGCTGGTTGAGACCCGGTACCGGATCTACACCCTCCCGGAGAGCCGGGCGGTGATGCCCAAACTGGTGGCCGAGCAGCCGAGCGACGAGAACCGCGCCTACATGCTCACCGAACAGCGGCTGGCCGCTATCCAGCACGAGGTCCTCGTGCTCTGGAGCGACAAGAACCCCACCACTCCCGCCGAGGTCGGACGCCGGGCCAGCGAGATCCTGCCCAACGGCCGTTTCGAGATGATCAACGGCGCTGGGCACTGGCCGATGTTCGAGCAGCCGGCCGAGTTCAATCGGATCGTCGGCGACTACCTGCTGGGCGGCACCGTCGCCGGGAACGCGGCGTGAGCGGCGGCGCCGTGCGCGAGCTGGTGTCCACCGGCTGCCGGGTCCTGGCCGCCAACGGCCACTCCGACCTGGTGTGGGGGCATCTCTCGGCACGTGACCCGGACGGGCGCGGGGTCTGGCTCAAGCGGGCAGGGCTGGGCTTCGACGAGATCGGCCCCGACGACGTGCAACTGCTCTCCTGGGACGGTGAACTGCTGGCCGGACAGGGGCCGGTCCACCTCGAGCACCACATCCACATCGAGGTGTTGCGCGCCCGCCGCGACGTCGCCGCCGTGGTACACAGCCATCCCGAGGCGGCCGTGGCTCTGGCGGCCACCGGCCTGGCGCTCCAGCCGGTCGGCCACGAGGCGACGTTCTTCACCCCGCCGGATGTGCCACGCTTCGACCGGACCGGCGACCTGATCCGTACCTCGGAGCTGGGCGCCGAGGTGGCTGGCGTCATCGGCCCGCACAATGCCGCGCTGCTGGTGAACCATGGCGTGGTGGTGGCGGAGTCCAGTGTCGAGCGCGCCGTTTTCGGCGCCGTCGTGCTTGAGAAGGCGTGCCGGGCACAGCTGCTGGCGGTCTCCGCCGTCGGCGCCGATCGGCTGATCGCCTCGCCGGACGAGGAAGCGCTGGCTAAGCGGGAACGCTGCTACAGCGCCCGCCAGGTGAGCCTCGGATGGCAGTACCTGGTGCGGTCCCTGCCCGGGCCGGCCGCCGCGGGAGTGACGTCGTGACCGGCCGTTCCGAAAAGATCGGCGCAATGGCGCCGGCCGACGAAGCGGTGGCTCGCGCGGCGGACCGGCTGGAACGGGCGGCCCAGACCCGCGAGCCCTGCCCACCGGTCCGTGACCTGATCGGTGCCGAGGACGTGGACCGGGCCTACGCGGTCCAGGCCGAGCTGACCCGGCGCCGGAAACGGGCCGGTGCGCGCCGGGTGGGGTGGAAGATCGGGCTGACCAACCCGGCGGTGCAGGCCCAGCTCGGTGTCGACCAGCCGGACTTCGGGGTTCTTTTCGATGGCATGCGGGTCTCCGGAGAGCTGGACCGCGACATGCTGGTGGCGCCGCGGGTCGAGGCGGAGGTGGCCGTGGTCCTGTCGGCCGATCTCGACGACCGCGCGGCGATCGACGACCGTGCACGCCTGTGTGCCGCCGTCGGGTCGGTTGTGCCCGCCCTCGAAGTCGTCGACAGCCGCATCGCGAACTGGGACATCAGCATCGTGGACACGGTGGCCGACAACGCGTCCAGCGGCGCGTTCGTGACCGGCCGGCCGAATCCGCTGGGAGCGGCCGACCTGCGCCAGGTGCGGATGACGCTGCGCCAGGACGGCGAGGTGGTGTCCGCCGGGAGCGGCCGGGACTGCCTGGGCGACCCTCTGGCCGCGCTCGCCTGGCTGGCCGGAGTCACGTTGCGGCTGGGCGAGCCGTTGAGAACCGGGGACCTTGTCCTGACCGGCGCGCTGGGGCCGATGGTCCCGGTTCAGCATGGAGCGCATTTCGAGGCCGATCTCGGCTGGCTGGGCACAGTGTCCCTCGCCGTCGGCGCGGCCGAGGGAGGAGGAGACCGATGAAGACGAAGGCGGCGATCATCGGGTCGGGCAACATCGGCACCGACCTGATGTTCAAGATGATGCGGCTGTCCGAGGCGCTGGAACCTGCGGCTCTGGTGGGCATCGATCCGGAGAGCGACGGTCTTAGCCGCGCCGGCCGGCTCGGAATACCGACCACTGCCGACGGCGTGGCTGGACTGACAGCGATGCCGGGCTTCGACGACGTCGAGATCGTGTTCGACGCGACGTCGGCCCGCGCGCATGTGGCCAACGACGCGGCGTTGCGCCCGCTCGGCCGCCGGATCGTGGACCTGACACCGGCCGCGATCGGACCGTACGTCGTGCCGTCGGTCAATCTCGAGGATCACCACGCCGCACCGAACGTCAACATGGTCACCTGCGGCGGCCAGGCGACTATCCCGATCGTGGCCGCCGTCAGCGCTGTCACGGCGGTGCACTACGCCGAGATCGTCGCGGCCATCTCGTCGCGTTCGGCAGGACCCGGCACCAGGGCCAACATCGACGAGTTCACGCGGACGACCCGGGCGGCGATCGAGCGGATCGGCGGCGCACAGCGGGCCAAGGCCATCATCATCCTCAACCCGGCCGACCCTCCGCTGATCATGCGCGACACTGTTCATTGCCTGGTCTCCCCGGACGGCACCGAGATCGAGAAGCGGATCCGCTCGGCGGTGACCGCCATGGTCGGGCAGGTGGCCGCCTACGTGCCCGGATACCGGCTCAAGCAGGAGGTGCAGTTCGTGCCCCGCCCGGCCGGCCACGGGCTACGGACGCTCGCCGATGAGCCCGGTGAGTTACTCCAGGTGAGCGTCTTCCTGGAGGTCGAGGGCGCGGCGCACTATTTGCCCGCGTACGCGGGGAACCTCGACATCATGACCTCGGCAGCGCTACAGGTGGGCGAGCGGATCGCCCGCAGCGGCGCGGGAACGGCGGTGCCCGCATGAACAGCACAGGACCGGCCGCTCCTCGGGTTTACGTCCAAGACGTCACCCTGCGCGACGGCATGCACGCGATCCGGCACCAATACTCCGTCGGTCAGGTGCGGACCATCGCCGCGGCGCTGGACGCCGCCGGGGTCGACGCGATCGAGGTGGCCCACGGAGACGGCTTGTCCGGCACCAGCCTGACGTACGGGGCCGGGGCACACCCAGACCCGGAGTGGATCGCCGCGGCGGCCGATGCCGTGTCGAACGCCCGCCTGACCACGTTGCTGCTGCCCGGCATCGGCACCGTGGAGGATCTGAACGAGGCGTTCACGCTCGGCGTGCGCTCGGTGCGGGTAGCCACGCACTGCACCGAGGCCGACGTCGCAGCTCAGCACATCTCCCGGGCACGCGAGCTCGGCATGGATGTCGCCGGCTTCCTCATGATGAGTCACATGGCCGAACCAGGGGTGCTGGCCGCGCAAGCCCGGCTCATGGAGTCATACGGTGCCCATTGCGTCTACGTGACCGACTCCGGTGGCCGGCTGACGATGGACGGCGTGCGGGAGCGGGT
>NZ_ML142854.1:351314-362568 GCF_004138495.1 Phytoactinopolyspora endophytica | reverse complement strand
CGCGCCTACCGTGACGTGCTCCGGCCGGATACCGAGGTCGGCATCCACGCGCACGAGAACCTGTCGCTGTCGGTCGCCAACTCCGTGGTGGCGGTAGAGAACGGCGCGGCCAGGGTGGACGCCTCATTGGCAGGACAGGGCGCCGGGGCCGGGAACTGCCCGCTGGAGGCGTTCGTGGCGGTGGCGGACCTGCTGGGCTGGCGGCATGGCTGTGACCTGTTCCGGCTGCAGGACGCCGCCGACGACCTGGTGCGGCCGTTGCAGGATCGCCCGGTCCGGGTCGACCGGGAGACGCTGTCGCTCGGCTACGCGGGCGTCTACTCCAGCTTCTTGCGCCACGCGGAGGAGGCGGCGCGTCGCTACGAGCTGGATACCCGGCAGCTGCTGGTGGAGGCCGGCCGGCGCGGTCTGGTCGGCGGCCAGGAGGACATGATCACCGACATCGCGCTGGACCTCCGATCGTCGCCGACGTGAAATGTGGCAGCGGTCGCCTACGGCAGATGCGTCTAGAGGTCGACATAGAGCGCGCACAGGGCGACGTCATGGTCAACGGGAACCGATGAGGGACGGCACCCGCAGTGGCGACGTGGGCGTCGGCTCGCGGTCGTGAACCGCGCCCGATTCGCGAACTCGGGGTCACCGCGTCGCACATCGGCGCGACGAGGCGGTGGTGGCAAACGGGATCCCCATGGTCTGCCGGGACCCTTCGGCGTGCAAAATACATGGGTGAAGATCGGGATGCTTGGACCACTCGAGGTCCAAGCAGATGACGGCGCACTGGTCGACGTGCCGGGCGCCCGGTTGCGCGCGCTGTTGATCGCTCTCGCGCTCGAGCCCGGTCGCGTGGTCAAGACGACGCAACTGGTCGACTGGATCTGGGGTGAGCACCCGCCCTCCGAGGTCGGGAACGCCGTACAAGCATTGGTTTCCCGGCTGCGGCGGGTGCTGCCGGACGGGTTGGTCGAGGGGAAGTCGGGTGGGTACCGGCTGATCGTGGAACCCGACGCCGTCGACGCCATGCGATTCGAACGCCTCGTCGGCCAAGCCCGCGCCGGCGACGATCCGCAGCGTGCCCGGCTACTGCGCGAAGCCCTCGGATTGTGGCGCGGCGCGGCTATGCAGGACGTCGGTCTGCAGGACAGTGAGGCGTTCGACGCAGCGGTCACGCGGCTGGAAAGGCTGCGCCTGGCCGCCTTGGAAGATCGGTTCGAGGCGGAGATCCGCCTCGGCCGCGGTGCGGAGCTGGTCACCGAGCTGACCGAGTTGGTGGCCGTGTATCCGACACGGGAACGATTTGTCGCCGCGCTGATGCGTGCCCTCACCGCAGCCGGTCGTAGTACCGAAGCGGTGACCGTGTACCAGGACGCGCGGGAGGCATTGGCCGACGCACTGGGCGTCGACCCTTCACCGGAGCTGTCCGAACTGCACGTCGCGCTGCTGCGGGGTGAGTTGGGGCAGCGGGAGGAGGACCGAAAGACCAACCTGCGTGCCGAGCTGACCAGCTTCGTCGGGAAGGAAGCAGATGTTGCCGCGGTCAGCCGGCTCATCGGCGAACATCGGCTCACTACCTTGACCGGTCCCGGTGGCTCGGGCAAGACGAGACTCGCCACGGAAACCGCACGGACGATGACCGGCGACCTGCCGGACGGGATCTGGCTGGTCGAATTCGCCCCCATCGGCGCCGACGGTGACGTGGCTCAGACGGCGCTGGCCGGGCTCGGTCTCCGAGATGCCCTGCTCGGCGCGTCACCGAGCGCGGACCCCGTGGACGGACTGATCGCCGCGATCCGCGATCGGGAGATGCTGCTGATCCTGGACAACTGTGAGCATGTGATCGAGTCGGTGGCGGTGTTGGCCGAACGAGTGCTCGGGGAATGTCGGCGGCTGCGGATCCTGGTGACCAGCCGGGAACCGCTCGGCATCACCGGTGAGGCTTTGTGGCAGGTCGAGCCGCTGGCCCTGCCAACCGGCGCCAGTCTGTCCGAGTTCACTTCCTCGCCGGCCCTCCGGTTGCTGCGGGACCGCGCCAGCGCCGTGCGCAAGGATCTCGGGAACGACGAACACACACAGGCGTTGATGGTGCGGATCTGCCGGGCGCTGGACGGGATGCCACTGGCGATCGAACTCGCTGCTGCCCGGTTGCGCACCATGACCATCGAGCAGCTCGCCAACCGGCTCGACGACCGGTTCCGCGTGCTGACCAGCGGGAGTCGTACCGCATTGCCGCGACATAAGACATTGCGCGCGGTGGTCGACTGGAGCTGGGAACTGCTTACCGAGGCCGAGCGGACGGTGCTGCGCCGGCTGTCGGTGTTCTCGGGCGGGGCGAACCTGGAGGCAGCCGAGCGCGTCTGCGCCGGCCCGTACCTTGAGCAAGATCAGGCCGTCGAGCAGGATCAGGTGTTGGAGCTGCTCACCTCGCTGGCCGAGAAGTCGCTCCTGGTCACCGCGGGCGACGATGCCCCGCGCTATCGGATGCTCACCACGATCAAGGAGTACGCCGCGGATCGGCTCGCCGAGGCCGAGGAATCGGACCTGGCCCACCAGGCGCATCTCGCCTACTTCACCGAGCTGGCCGAGACCGCGGAGCCACATCTGCGCCGCGCCGAGCAACTGGAATGGCTCGCCAGGCTCGAAGCCGACCACGACAACCTCATTGCCGCGCTGCGGGGGGCGATCACGGTCGGTGACGCACAGGCGGCGATGCGGCTCGCGGCCGCCACCGGGTGGTACTGGTGGCTCGGCGGGCGGCGGAGCGAAGGCCTTGAGCTGCTGATCGCGGCCGCCAACCTCCCGGGCGAGGCGACCGACGACGTCCGGGCGTTGGCGTACGGGATGGTGGTGCTCTTCGTGACCTCCGGACAGGGGGACCAACACGTTGGCGCGGAGTGGATCGAAAAGGGGTATCGGTTCAGTCAGCAATCCCAGAGTGACCACCCGCTGCTGGAATTCGCAGTCCCGCTGGAACGCCTGCTGCATGCACCGGCCGAGGCATTGCCCGCGTTCGAGTCGTTGCTGGAGAGCGTCGACCCCTGGGTCGGCGCCATGGCTCGGTGGCAGGCCGGCAAGATGCGGACCATGCTCGGCCAAGACGGCGGGGACGTGGAGGCCCAGCTGGAGCTGGCGCTCGCGGAGTTCCGGACGCTCGGCGAACGGTTCGGGATGTATCTGGCCTTGTCCACCCTGGCCGGCCAACTCGCCATGCGGGGCGAATTCGCCATCGCCTGCGACTACTACGAACAAGCGATCACGGTCCTCACCGAGCTCGGCGCAGTCGAGGATGTCATCGAGGTGCGGACCCAACAGGCCCCGTTGTACTGGCTCAACGGCGATCGTGACGCCAGCGCGGCCGCCATGGCCCAGGCCGAGCGGTGCGCCGAAGGTGTCACCTGGCCGTATGCACTCGTCGCCTTGGCACTCGCCAAGGCGGGCCTCGCGCGCCGGCGCGGTGACGCCAAGGAGGCCCGCCATCAACTCGGCCTCGCGACCACCCTCATGGGCGACGCCGCGGAGCAGCCGAACGTCCGCGCACAGATCCACGACCTGCTCGGCTACCTGGCCGACGATATCCGCGAGTCCCGCACCCATCGCGTGGCTGCCTGGCAGGCGGCGTCCGAGTCGGGAGCTCCACCCGTCATCGCTCTGATGCTCGTCGGGATCGCGGACCTGGCCGTCCGCCTCGACCAGTACGAACAGGCGGCGCGGCTGCTCGCGGCCAGTGTCGGTGTACGCGGGCTGCCGGATCGCTCCCAACCGGATGCGGCCAGGATCGAGCAGGATGCGCGACGTCACCTCGGCGAAGCACGGTTCGCCGAGGTGACGCAGGAAGGTGCGCGGGCTGATTGGTCTGAGCTGGTCGAGGTCACGCTCGCGTCGTGATGGTCAGCTTGCGGCACGCTGTACGGTGATGTCGCCGTGCCGGGTGCGAGCGAACACCGCGATCTTGGCGTCGGTCGCTCGCGGCTCTCCCTGTGACGCTGGTGCTCCTTGCGAAGAGAGGAAGTTGTGCACCGCTCCTCGCTCGCTGTTGACGTCGATGGAGGCAACGGTGCCCTCACTGATGCCGACCTCGATATCTCCCGAACCGTTCTTCAGCTTTGCCCGACCGTTGGCCATCCGGCCGATCCGAATGGCGCCTCCGCCGGTCGTGGCGATGACGTCGCCATCGGCGCGGTCGATGTCGAAGTCGCAGGTGCCGCTGCTGAGATCGATGTCGGCCGACGCGTGGCCGATCCAGGCGTGCCCGCCCGCGTTCTGGAGCCCGACCGCACCCTTGACCTCGCCGATCCGCAGCTTGAACATCGCGCCTTGGATGCTGGCCCGTCCGGCGATGTGACCGATCTCGATCTCACCCGTCGAAAGGCTCGCCTGCAATGCGTCGATGCGATCCACCTGCACGCGACCCGACGCCATGTACAGCTCACAGTTACCGACTGAACCGTCAACCTGAACGCTCGAGGACCACAGGTAAGCGGCCAGGCTGGAGCCGGCGGGCAGCTCGATCGTGATGGTGACCGAGCCCTTCTTGTCCCCGGCCTTGGTCATTTTGACCGACAGCTGACCGTCGGCGAGCTCGACCTTCGTGTTCTCGGCCACCTTGACGTCTTTCCGGCTCGCCTTGTCAATGGGTTCGACCAGCACCACGGTGTCGGTCCGGTCACTAGCGGTGACCTGTACCTGTGCACCGCCGACTTCCACAGTGGCGGCTATGGGCTCCGGCGTGGCGAATGTCGTCATGACAACTCCTCGTGCTTCGTAGTCGATCAGCTGGTGGGCGCCGGCATCGGCTCGTCGTTCGCGGCTTCGGGTCAGCCCGATCACGGCCTCGCAAAGCCGTCGCCCGGGGAGGTCACGCCCGCTTGTTGAATGTGAGACTCGCCCACAGGTACCCGACGAGACCTATGCCGACGCACCAGGCGACGGCGGCGATCGCGTCGCCCGAGGACGCTGCGCCGTTGAGCAATCCGCGCAAGGTTTCGATGATCGGCGTGAACGGCTGGTACTCCGCGAACTGTCGCAGTCCCTGACCCATCATCTCCGCCGGCACGATTGCGCTGCTGAAGAACGGCAACATGACCAGCGGCACCGCGGCCATACCCGCCGTTTCCACAGACTTCGCCGCCATTCCCAACGCCACCGTGAACCAGCCGGTCGCTAAACCGAGCAGTACGACCATGCCGACCACGCCGAGCCATTCGAGGAGGCTCGCCGACGGGTTGAATCCGATCAGGAAGGCCACCCCGATGAGCGCGGCGATGGCGATCAGGTTGGTGAGCACACTGGCGACGACGTGACCGGTCAATACCGCACCGCGGGAGACGTCCATGACCTTGAACCGGTTGACGATGCCCTTTGTCATGTCGGAGCTCACCGACACCGCTACGCCGCTCAGCCCGTAACACACGGCCAGCAGGATCAATCCCGGTGTCGCGTAGTCGATGTAGTCGACGCCGACGTCGAAAGCATCTCCGAACATGTACACGAACATCAACAAGATGACGATCGGCATCAAGACCGCGTTGAACACCGAGGTCGGATTCCGGGTGATGTGTGCGAAGTTGCGACGGAACATGACTATCGAATGGGACTTGGTGCTCATTCTTTGGGTGATCACTGTGCAGCCTCCGTGGTGTGGCCCGTGAGGGCGAGGAAGACGTCATCCAGGTCGGGTGTGTGGACGGAGAATTCTTCGGCGCTGAGTGAGTACTCGTCGAGCCTGTCCAGCAGCGCCCGCAGCGAATCCGTGCCGGCATCGCTGGGAACCCGCAGGGCCAGTGCCTCGTCGTCACGGGTGACGTCGGTGAAGATCCGTGCGGCCGTGTCGAGTTCGGTGACGGTGGTGAACCGGAGCTTGATGTGCGTCCCGGGGATCTGGCGCTTGAGCTCGTCGGCAGTGCCCTGGGCGACCAGACGGCCCTGGTCGAGTACGGCGACCCGGTCGGCGAGCTGGTCGGCTTCCTCGAGGTACTGCGTGGTGAGAAAGATGGTCACGCCATCGGCCACCAGGTCACGGATGATCTCCCACATCGTGCGGCGGCTGCGCGGGTCCAGACCCGTCGTAGGCTCGTCCAGGAAGATGATCCGTGGGCTGCCGACGAGCGTCATCGCCAGGTCGAGCTTCCGGCGCATACCCCCGGAATAGGTCGACACGGGCGTCTGCGCCGATTCCACCAGCTCGAACCGTTCGAGCAGCTGAGCGACGATCCGTTTGCCCTCCGTGGCGGGGACCCCGTTCAGGTCCACCATCAGCTGCAGGTTCTCCTGTCCTGTCAGCAGCTCGTCCACCGCGGCGAACTGCCCGGTGACCCCGATCGCCGCGCGCACCGCCTTGGTCTCGGTCGCGACATCGTGGCCGGCGACACGTACGGTCCCGCCGTCGGCCTTCATCAACGTGGTCAGCACGTTCACGGCCGTCGTCTTGCCCGCCCCATTCGGGCCGAGCAGGGAGAAGACCGTGCCCGCACGGACATCTAGATCGATGCCATCGAGGACGATCTTGTCCCCGAAAGCCTTCCGCAGTCCCGAAACTGCAATCGCTGAATTCGTCATGTCATCAATGTCGCCGGCCTGTCTGACACGGACCTGACGCAGACCTGAGGCGGCCTGACATGACTACTGATGCGGCGTTTGACCGAATTCGAGCCTATCGAGGTGTCGGGTTTTCCGAACTCGCGCGTGCGATGTCGGACACGTTTCGATGCAGGGTCCGGATCGCTTCGGCGAAGGCCACGGGGTTTTCTTGCGGGGTGTTGTGGCCTGTGGCGATGCGTCGGTAGTCGACCAGGTCGGTGAACCGGGCCGCATGCGCGGCTTCGGGCTTTGTTTCCAGCACAGGGTCCTCGGTGAGATCAATGACGATCGTGGGGACGCTGATCGGAGGTGTCTGGGCGATGGTCGTCTCGCTGTCCTCGTAGACAGGGTCCCCAGCGGCCAGTCCGTATCGGTGCCGGTAGGAGTGGATGACGGTGTCGACGAAGTCCGGGTTGTCGAACGAGGCGGCGGTGGCCTCGAACGCACCGTCGGGGATGTTCCATCCGGGGGACCATTCGGTCCAGAGCTGTCTGGTCAGCTCGCGTCGGTAGCGTGCGAGCCCTGCCCGTCCGCGGTCGCTGTGGAAGTACCACTGGTACCACATCCGGCTCTCCATCGCCGGCGGATCCGGGGTGGCGGCCATAGCGGAGATGTCATGGACGTTGTATCCGCCGACGGTCACCAGCCCCGATACCGAGGAGGGCCAGAGCATAGCGGTCACACAGGCGGCCCGGCCGCCCCAGTCGAACCCGGCGACGATCGGCCGGTGCAGCCCGAGCGCGTCGATCAGCTCGTGTAGGTCATGAGCGAGCGCGGCCTGCTGTCCCGAGCGGAGTGTGTCTGCCGAGCGATATATGCTCGGCCCGAACCCACGCACGTACGGCACGACCACGCGAGCGCCGTCGGCGACCAGCTCGTCGGCGACATTCTCGTAGCAGCGAGGGTCGTAGGGAAAGCCGTGCAGCAGGACGACCGGCCAGCCGGCCGGGTCGCCGTGCTGGTGATACGCGATCTCGATCCGACTGCCGAGAACGCGGCTGACGAAGTCCACGACCGTGACGCTAGCAGCTACCGACGAGACATCGTCAATGGCGGGAGGCAGTGTGCTGGTCCCGCATGGGCATGTCCGATCCCCGACGCTACGTGCGTCAGAAGCGTGGACCGAGGAACAGGCCACCGCTTGCGTCGATGACCTGACCGGTGACCCAGCGCGCAGCGTCAGAGGCGAGAAACGCGACGACATCTGCGACGTCGTCGGGCTCGCCCAGCCGATCGAGCGCCGTCGTTGCAGTGATGAGTTCGACAAGGCCCGGAGCTTCGAAGAACGATCCGTTGGTCTCTGTCCGGGTGGCGCCGGGAGCGACCGCGTTCACCGTGATCCCTCGGACTCCGAGCTCGTTGGCCAAGGTCATGCTCATCGTCTCGACCGCGCCCTTCGTCATGGCGAAGGACGTCTGGGTGGTGTTGGCCATCCGGGTCGCCGCAGTCGAGATCGTCACGATGCGGCCGCCGTCGCGTAGCAGTGACAGCGCTCGCTGGATGATGAAGTACGGCGCTCGCACGTTCACCGCGAAGAGATGGTCGAACTCCGTGCGCGTCGTGGTTCCGAGCGGGCCGGCGGGCGGGGTCGCCGCGTTGTTGACGAGGATGTCGAGCGGCCGTCCGGCTAGGCCGGCCTCGACTCCCGCGAAGAGCGTCTCGACGTCGTCGTCCACGCCCAGCTCTGCCCGGACGGCGAACGCGGTTCCACCGGCACGTTCGATATCGTCGACCGTCGCCGTGGCACCGTCCTTGTCCATGCTGAAGTGCACGATGACCATTGCCCCGTTCGCCTCTAGCCGGGCCGCGATCGCCTGCCCGATGCCGCGCGATGCGCCTGTCACCAGAGCCGTCTTGCCGGTCAGATCACTCATGTCGCCTCTCCAGGTTGCCGATATTGTTAGCTGCTACCAATGTGTTAGTGACTAACACTACAGTAGTGTCTAACACATGCCCGACCGGAACTCAACATTGCGAGAACGACGACGAGTCGAGACACAGCGCATGATTCAGGCACACGCGGTACGCCTGTTCGTCGAGCGCGGATACGACGCCACGACCGTGACCGAGGTCGCGGAGGCCGCGGGTGTGTCCCCCATGACCGTGTATCGGCACTTCCCCACGAAGGAAGACCTCGTCCTCGTCGACCAGAACAAGCAACTCGTCGCCGAGCGGATCGTCGCGACCTCCACGGATCAACCCCTGGTACGCCGCATCGGTGACGCGCTCATCGACTCAGCAGCGACGTTGGTCAGTCGCGGCTACGGAAACGATCCGGAGGAGAACACGCAGTTCCTCCTTGCCCGCCTCCGGCTCATGATCTCGACGCCGGCTCTAAGGGCCAAGCATCTGGACAACAACTACGCCCTTCAGCAGGCGATCGTCGACGCGCTCGGGGGCGATGCCGGCGATGACGACATCGCCTTCAACGCCCATGCCGCGGCCAGCGCGTGCCTGGCAGCCATGCACACGGCATTGGTGCGCTGGGCAGAGGACGACGGACAGACCGAGCTGCCCGACATGATCGCGAAGGCGCTTACTGCCGCCTTCGGTGACGAGGTCGTTGGCACCGGCGCGGACGGGCAAGAGTGATCTTCCGGACACTCACCTCAAGCGAACGGCCAAGATGCGTGACATTCCGGGCGTAACTCCTTCAGCTGGCGCTGCAACTGCGCAGCGAGTCATCCATCAGCGCGGGCTTCGGCCATGGTCTGGGTGCCGACGACGTCGAGCAGCTTGAGCCGGTCGGCAGCCTCGCTGCCCGGTGCCGCGGTATACGCGACGATGCGCAGGTCGCTGCCGAGTGCGGCGAGCACGTCGCAGTCCAGGGCGAGTGTTCCGATGTCAGGGTGGTGGACCGTCTTGGTGTGCATCTCGTGCACGCCTACCGCTCCGGTGTCCCACAGGGCGGTGAAGTCTGTGCTGATGCTTCGCAGGTCCTCGACCAGCGAACGCACGCCGGTATCGGCTGGGTAAAGAACGGTCGCGGCCCGGAGATCGGACACCAGAGCTGCCTCGAACGCGGCTTCCTCGTCGGGAGTGTGGATGACTCGGCCCGGCAGTCCGGCGAAGTGCCGCCATACGACATTTCGCTCTCGCCCACGCAGCGAAGCGACCTCCCCGAAAAGGGCCACCCACAGCGGGTTCCACAGGATCAGGTTCCAGGCGGCGTCGTACACACTCAGCGGCACACCGTCGAGCTGGTCGAGAAGCCTGCGCACACCCGGCGGGATGTGATCGGACACCTGTTTCGGCCCCGGCACCGGCTGGCCGGCGAGCAGATAGAGGTGATCACGCTCCGCCGTCGACAACCGCAGCGCCCGGGCCAGCGCAGACAGTACCTGCGGCGACGGTGAGGTGGCCCGGCCCTGTTCCAGGCGGACGATGTAGTCAACCGACAGGCTGGCGAGCTGAGCGAGTTCCTCACGACGCAGACCGGGTGCGCGCCGTGCACCACCGGCGGAGATTCCCGCCGCAGCAGGATCCATACGATCGCGCCAGGCATGCAACGCCCGGCCCAGCTTCGTGGTTCTGCTCACCGCTCCAGTATGCGTACCATCCGCGCGTACAGCCTGGTACCGACAGTCCACCGGCTACGGCGAGGACTGTCTGTCCGGCCACGACGGACGGAGGGTGAATGCGTCTGACCCACCGATCACCGGAGTGAACACCCCATGACCACCGCACTGATCACCGGAGCCAACAAGGGCCTCGGCTTCGAGACCGCCCGTCGCCTGATCAAGGACGGGCACACCGTCTACGTCGGCGCCCGCGACATCCGCCGCGGCAGCGATGCCGCCACCGAGCTCGGCGCACGCTTCGTCCAGCTCGACGTCACCGACGAGGACTCCGTCAAGGCAGCCGCCGAGCACGTCCGCACAGAGTCCGGCCGCCTCGACATCCTCGTCAACAACGCTGGGATCGCCGGCGCTGCCAAGCTCGGCCGGGTCGGCGAGGTCACCGGAGCCGACATGCAGACCACGTTCGACACGAACGTCTTCGGCCCCGTGCGCGTCACCCGCACCTTCCTGCCGCTGCTGGAGGCGAGCGAGAACCCGGTCGTCGTCAACGTGAGCAGCGGGCTGGGCTCGATCGCAGCGACTACCGATCCCGACCGGTTCGAGTTCCAGGTGACGGTCTTGGACTACAACGCCTCTAAGACTGCGCTGGTCATGGTCACCTCGCAGTACGCCAAGGCGTATCCCGCCATCCGGTTCAACGCCGTCGATCCCGGCTACACTGCCACCGACCTCAACGGCCATCGCGGGACCCAGACCGTCGAAGAAGGCGCGGAGATCATCGTCCGTATGGCCTCCATCGGTCCCGACGGACCAACAGGCGGGTTCTTCGACCGCAACGGCCCGGCCACCTGGTGAACAACTCGCGCGGAACGCCGCCGAACGCGCTCACCGAGTGACCTTGCCGGCGCGATCGTTGTACTCCAGCGCCACTGCGATCCAGAAGGACAGCGCCTCGTCAGTCGCGACCGCGTTCTCGGCGACGCAGATCCATCCCGGCCCCATGGTCCGGCCGGCTCCCATCTGTGCCCGGCCCGCACCGGGGAGCGCGATCAGCTCTTCGCTCCGCTCGGGATCGACGCGGACCAGCAGGTCGTCGTCGCTGCGCACAGCGACGACGATCTTCTCGTTCACCATGAATGACAGGCCCCCGAACATCGACACTT
>NZ_ML142854.1:345815-351251 GCF_004138495.1 Phytoactinopolyspora endophytica | reverse complement strand
GGTTCGACTGACAGAGTCGCGCGAACGCGATCGGTCAGTGGTGCGTGGTCGGTCGTCACGGTGGCAGCCCTGTTACTGCTCGTTCGGCGGGGCGAACGACAGACGATCGAAGACCAGCAGGCTCTCCACGATCGTGTTGCCTCGGACGGTGAAGTACTCCGCGGCGAGAGCCGTACTGGTAGCGGCTGTGCGCGGGTAGTAGAACAGCGCGACGTGGTCGCCGTCGGCGAAGCTCGCCACGTCGGTCAGGCCGGTCAGATTCGGTATGAAGGCGGCCAGGTATGCACGGTAGGCGTCCTTGCCGATGAGGTCCTCTCCCGGCGCCCGGCACACGATGTCGTCGGCCACCAGGGTCATGGCACGGTCGAGGTCGCCGCTGGTCCATGCCTGGTGGTAGTCCAGGACGGTCTCAAGGGCGGTGGACGTGGATGTCTGTGTCATGACGTGCTCCTTCACAATGGTTGGTTCCGGTTGGCGCGGTCCCCGATCGGCACCCAGGTGTCCTGGCCGGCGTCGCCTCCTGGAACGACGATGCGCAGGCGCGAGAGGAAGTGCGCCCATCCATCGGCGTGACCGTCGAGTTGAGTGTCCGGCAGGCCGGAATGCACCAGATCGACGCGGGTGCCGTGCGCGGTCGGCGTGAGGGTGAACTCCACCGTGGAGGCGCCCGGTGGCAGGTCCGGACTGCCGGCCACTCCCCAGGAGACGAGCACACGACGTGGCCGCTCCACGTCCATGTACTGACCCCGGATGGGGTAGCCGGCGATGTCCACCGCGAACTCTCCGCCGACACGTGGATCGAGCGTGGCGTGCTGGCCCATCCACGCTGTCATGCCGGCCTCGGTGACCAGGTAGTCGAACACCTCTGCAGGCGTCGCCTGGATCTCGATCGATGTCGCGTACTCAGCCATCGCCCTCACCCTTCTGGGATTCGATAGCGGTCTTGAGCGCGGCGAGCTTGGTCGGCCAGAACTCGTCCAGGTACGCCCGCACCGCTGCCAGCCCGTCAGTATCCACCGCGAACAGGTGGCGCGTGCCATCGCGGGTACGACTGGCAAGCCCGGCTGCACGCAGAACCCCCAGATGATGCGACGTCGTCTGCTGAGACAGGCCCACCTCGTCGGCGATCCGTCCGACCGAGCGCGGCCCGGAGCGGACCACCGACAGGATCGCTCGGCGATTACCGTCCGCCAGAGCACGCAAGGCCTGGTCGAGGTCGGGAGCAGAATCGGCTGCCATAAGACTCCTACGGTGCGGGGTGAACACCACCGTAACACAAATATCTGTTTGTACTCATGCTCACGCGTGAATTGCCTGCGTTCGGCGAGACGCACGCTGCGTGCGGCAGGGCATGCTCAGATGTCGCGGACACGGAGCGCGGCGTGGCTGGCGACGCCGACACCACGAGCGGCGAGACTTGCGCGCCTACCGCTGACGTCGGCGGCTGTCACCGCCCCCGGCCGCGGGTGTCAGTGATGACCCGAACGTCGCTCATCTGGCTTCCTCCCTTGCCATGGGTCGCAGGACGGCGACGTCAAGGAGGTGGCCACCATGCGCGGCGGGCGGCAATACTTGTGCTCCGTGATTGAGGAGCATGACCCGGATTGGCCGAGACAATACGAGGAAGCGGCGAAGGGAATCCGCGAGGCTTCCGATGGCGAATGGCTGGTTGAGCACATCGGATCCACCGCCATCGAAGGGCTGTGCGCAAAGCCGATCATCGACCTCGCCGTTCGCGTCGAACGCCTCAGCGACGTCGAAGACAAGTTGCCGGCACTGGAAGCGCTCGGTTGGCGTGACATTGCTGCTGGCCCACGCACTCATCGGGTCTTGGTGAGGCAGCGTGGAGATGTGCGCACACACATTGCGCACTTCTTCTGCGCCGAGCAATGGGACACCTGCAACCAAAGAATCTTCCGTGACTGGCTGCAGGAGCACGCGGACGATCGCCTGCGCTACGAAACGGTCAAGCGAGCCGCTGCTACCGCCGGCCTCAGCGGCCGGGCCTACACGGCGGGCAAGACTGCCATCGTCCAGGAGATCGTGGACCGCGCGAGGACGGCACGCGGCCTCCCCTCAGTGAACGTCTGGGACAAGTGACCCGTCTACCCGGCCCCAGATGACAACACCAGCATCGTCCGAGCTGGAGAGCTTCGTTTCCCATGCCGGAGGGCTTCCACGATGGCACGACGCGTGTCACGGTTGCCCGCAGGTCAGCGCCGTCCGCGGAAGGTGCGCCGTAGATCTTCGACCCACTCGTCCGGGATCTCCCACGGAATGAAATGCCCACCGTGGTCGTGCGCAGTGACGTTGACGTGGTTGTACCAAGCGGCGCGGTCGCTGTCGAGGAAGTTCTGTACCCGTTGTTCGTCGGTCGTCACGCCTGGCGGATTCTCATAGCCGACGAGGGTGATGCCCGTGGGAGCCTCGACCACCGGCCAGCGATCATGCGACGGCGTCCACGGGTAGCGGTTGTTGTTGGCGTAGGTGCGGATCGATGTCTCGATGGCGTTACCCGCCCAGTAGATCATCGCGTGGGTGAGTAGATCGTCCTTGCTGAAGACCTTTTCGACGTCTCCATCGTTGTCGGACCAATTCGCCCAACGTTCCAGCATCCAGGCGAGCATGCCGACCGGCGAGTCGGCCAGCCCATAGGAGAGGGTGCTCGGGTCGAGGACATGTGCGGCCAGGTGGACGGCGAAGCGCTTGTCCAGCGCGACGACCCGAGCGTGAACTTCCTCGGGCAAGCCGTCCGGGATGGGCCTGCCGCCACTGAAATCCCAGGCGCGGTCGCCGTTGAAGAAGGTGAGCTTCAGGCCGGACCCGATGTGGATCGCGTAGAGCTCGTCGGCATACTTGTGCCCAAGCTGCCCGGCGACCAGCGCACCGACGTCGCAGCCTCCAGCCGCGTACCTCTCGTACCCGAGGACGCCGGTCATCAGCTCGTGCCAGACATCAGCGATCTTCCAGAAGTTCATATCTGGCCGGTTCGCCAGCGGTGTCGAGAATCCGAAGCCGGGCAGTGACGGAACGATCAGGTCGAACGCGTCTGCCGGATCGCCTCCGAACGCGGCCGGATCGGCGAGCCGGTCGATGACCTTGGACCAATGCCAGAACGTCCAAGGCCAGCCGTGGCTGAGGATCAACGGCACCGGGTTCGGCCCGACGCCCGGTTTCCGCATGAAGTGGACCGGCACCCCGCCGACGTCGACGCGGTAGTGCTCGTACGCGTTGATCGCACGCTCAGCGGCGCGCCAGTCGAAATCTTCCGCCCAGTATTCCACCAGTTCCTGCAGGTAGGAGCGACGCACGCCGTAGTAGCCGTCATCGTTACCGGCATCGAGCGGCCACTTGGTCATGGTCAGCCTGCGACGCAGGTCATCGAGGACCTCGTCGGGCACATGGAGCGGTACCGGCTCGAGAGGGAAAGATCGCGTCGACATGGAACGTCCCCCTAACCGTCACGTCGCTCTGCGACGGAACCGGACAGGCGATGCTCGTCATGTTCGGCGAGCGTCGTCCTGAGATAGTTGCGGCCGGTCCGGCCGAGGCGATCGATACGTTCGCGAACGGGCACGATTGTCTCCTTATCTAGTCGCCTGTGGCGTCGTCGGCCGCTGCGATCTCGATCAGACGAGTCAGCACGCTCGCTGAGCCAGCGAGCACTTCACGCTCCTGATCGTTCAGGCGGTCCACAAGACGCGACAGTTTCGCCATCCGGTCTGCGTGACGAGACCGGACGATCTGCTCGCCCTCCTCGGTGAGGGACAGCAGTACAGCACGGGCGTCGCGCGGATCACGACGGCGCGACACCAGCCCATCTCTGTCCAGCTTCGCGACCAGGCTCGTGAGCGCAGGCTGCTTCAGCTGCTCTGTTGCCGTCAGATCGGTCAGCCGCATCGGGCCGTTTCGCGACAAGGTGTGGAGCACGGACAGGGTCGAGAAGCTGAACCGCCGAACCGACGGGAGCCGGATGAAGATCGTGGCGAAGTCTTCGATCGCGGTGGTCAGCTCATCGATGTCCAGCGTGCCGTCTGCGTCTGGAAGTGCCACGTCCCGAAATATATATCAATGTTCGATGTAAATCGAGCAAGCCAGCGATTCCACATACGTTGTCAGTACCGTCGTTTATGGTCACCGGCATGGCTCAGCCGTCCTTCCTCGCCGCCATCCGGGAGTCGTACGACACCGTGGCCGCCGACTACGTCAAGCGCATCAAGCCCCCAGCCGAGATGGATCCGCTGGGGCGTGCGATGCTCGTCGCGTTCGCCGAGCTCGTGCAGTCAGCCGGACGAGGACCGGTCGCGGACGTGGGATGCGGACCCGGCCGTGTGACGGCGCACCTGGCCGGGCTGGGGCTGCCGGCGTTCGGCATCGACCTGTCGCCGAAGATGATCGAGTTGGCCCGGCAGGCGTATCCGGACCTGCGGTTCACCGTGGGCACGATGACAGCGCTGGATCTCGGCGACGACGAGCTCGGCGGAGTCCTCGCGCTGTTCTCCACGTTTCACACGCCGCCGGAACACCTGCCGACGGTGTTCTCCGAGTTTCATCGCACGCTCGCACCAGGTGGTCATCTGCTGCTGGGCACATATATCGGAGACGACGAGCACCTACGGCCGACACAGGCCTACGGCGGTCACCCGGTGTCCTACGAGGCCTACTTCCTGCCGATCGATCGCATTGTCGACCTGCTCGGCCAGGCCGGGCTCACCCTGACGGCCAAACTCATTCAGGAACCCGACGAGCGAGTGAAATGGCCACACGCCTGTCTGCTGGCCCGCAAACCCTGATCCTCAGCACGCCGCCCCGCATGCTGCTGTCCGGCTCCGGCAGCGTGGAAGCTTACTGCCACTGTGACGACGTCGTCAGCCGGGTTCTCTGGCGGCGCGCCGGGCCACGTCGATGGCCTCCGCCGGTGTCGACAGGGCCGGGCGGCCCACGATCTCCCGGACCACGTCGAACGGGAGTTTGGGCTCCCTGTCCTCGGTCAGTAGCCCGTTGCGCTCCTGCTCGGTGTCAGTCAGCTGGGTCCAGCAGAATCCCGCCAGCTCAGTGCTGTCGAGCACCGCGTCCACGAGCCCACGGAACTCCTCGGCCAGCTGCTCGACCGAGTCGACCGTGGCGTATCCGTGCCAAGCCTCGTCCGCTTGCGGCTTCAGGCTGAGCCCACCGATCTCTGTCAACATCACCGGCTGGCCACGGAAGACCGGGTCGCCGAGCAGCGCGGTCCGCCGCGCCGGAGGCCGATCGCCGAGGATCCGAGCGATCCCGTCCCGGTCGGCGTAGCGCCGGCGGATCGACTCCCCCGTGGGCGCGTAATCGTGCAGGCCCCAGATGTCGCTCTCGGTGTGCTCCCAGCCGTCGTTGGAGATCACCGGCCGGGTGCCGTCCAGGGCCTTCGTCAGGTGGTAGAGGGCGGTGGTGGCGTGCCGC
>NZ_ML142854.1:339348-345776 GCF_004138495.1 Phytoactinopolyspora endophytica | reverse complement strand
CGCGATCTCCAGCCCGTGCCAGACACCCCAGCTCTCGTTGAACGGGACCCACGTCACCACACACGGATGACTGCGATCCCGCGCGACCGCCTCCAGCCACTCCCGGGTCAGCCGCTCGACGGTCTTCGGTGCGTACTCGTAGGCGCTGGGCATCTCGCCCCACACCAGCATGCCGAGCCGGTCGCACCAGGCCAGGAACCGCGGATCCTCGATCTTCTGGTGAATCCGGACGCCGTCGAACCCGAGCGCCTTGGCCAGTTCGACCTCGCGGCGCAACGCGTCGGCGGACGGCGCGGCGAGGTGTGAACGAGGCCAGTAGTTCTGGGCCAGCACCAGCCGCAGGAAACGCGGCTGGCCGTTGAGGAGGAACCGGCCGTCCTTGATCCCGACGCTACGCAGGCCGACGTAGGACGAGACCTCGTCGACCTGGCGACCGCCGTCTAGTATCTCGACGCGGGCGTCCAGCAGCGTGGGCTTCTCCGGGCTCCACAGTAGCCGGGCCTGCTCCAGCTGATGCCGAGCGGCCGGGATCGCGATCTCCCAGCGACCGTCCGCGCGTGCGGTGCGGAACGTCTGGTCCGCCAGTACCTCGTCGCCCAGGGAGAGCACGACGTGCACGTCCACGGAGGTCTCCGGCCGCCCGGAAAGCTCCGCCTCGAGGGTCACGGCGGCACCGGCGACATCCGGCGTCCAGTGCAGCCGGCGCACATACAGGGCCGGGACCACCTCCGCCCAGACGGGCTGCCAGATACCGGTGGTCCGGTGGTACCAGACCCCGTGCGGCTCGTCGCGCCAGTCCTGCTTGCCACGCGGCTGGGTCGCATCGTCGCGCTCGTCCTCGGCACGTACGACGACGACCTGCTCCTCACCGGCGACGACGGCGTCGGTCACGTCGAGCGTGAACGGCGTGTGCCCGCCCTCGTGCTCGCCGACGTGCACGCCGTTGAACCAGACGTGCGCCCGGTAGTCCACGGCGCCGAAATGCAGCAGAAGCCGTTCACCGCGACCCGGCATCCGGTTCAGCTGCACGGCGCGGCGATACCAGACCACCGTCGGACAGTCCGGGTCGTGCACGCCGGACATCTCGCTCTCCGGCGGGTACGGCACGGTGATGGCGCGCGTGAACGGAGCGGCGTCGTGGTGCCAGCCCAGGGACCGGCCGCTGTCCCTGTCGTCCACCGCGAACCCCCATGGGCCGGACAAGTCCTGCCAGCCCGGGCGGACCAGCAGCGGACGGGGGTACTCGGAATCGATCGTCACGGATGCCCTCTCGTGCGCTCTCGGCGGTTCGGTGCTGTCGTGTGCGCATGCGGCAGCGTCACCACGCCGCCAGCCGGGGATTGCTACGGTCTTCGACGGCGACCATGACGTCGATCAGTTTCTCCTGCAGCTCGACGCGGGTTTCGCGGTGCGCATCGTCGTGCCAAAGGTTCGTCAGCTCACGAGGGTCGGCGGACAGTTCGTACAGCTCGCCGGTGCGGTCCCGGGCACTGGCCGGTGCGCCGTGATGGATGACGAGCTTCCAGCGATCGTGGCGCAGCATCGTCACGTGCACGGCCGGATCGTCCGGATGGCCGCTGTCGCGGTAGTGGCACAGTGCCCAATCCCGCCAGCCCGCCGCGTCGTCGTCGTGGATCAGCCGGATCAGGCTCTCGCCCTGCATTCGCTCCGGGACGTCCACCCCGGCGGCCTGCAGGAACGTCGGTGCCAGGTCGATCCACTGCACCAGCTCCGGACGACGGTCACCCGGCTTGGCGACCCCGGGCCAGCGCACGATCAGTGGTACCCGGACCGCGCACTCGTACATGAACGGGCCCTTCAGCATCAGCTGATGATCCCCGAGCATCTCGCCGTGGTCGCTGGTGAACACAACGATCGTGTTGTCGGCCTGGCCGGTCTCGTCCAACGCGTCGAGGATCCTTCCGACCTCGTCGTCGACCAAGGACACCATGGCGTAATACGCCTGCCGGACCTCCATCAACTCGGCCTCTGAGTAGTCCACGTAGCCGCGGGCGACGCCGCCGTAGGACGCCTTGGACGCTTCGGTGAAGATCGACGGTTTGCCGTCCAGTTCGCCGTCGCGGGTGACCGGGCGCGGCAGCGCCGCTGGATCGTAACGCCGCAGGTACTCGTCGGGTGCCCCGAAGCCGTGATGCGGGTCGAAGAAATTGGCGACGAAGAAGAACGGCTTGCCCTCCTCCCGAGAGGACTGCAGAAAGTCGACGGTCTCCTCGCCGATCCAATGGCTGTAGTGCGCCTCGGTGGGCAACGTGTCCCAGGTATACGTGCCGTCGCGACGCACCATCGCCTCATGCAGCTTCGGGAAGCGTGCCTTCAACCACCGGTGATAGGCGTTCTCCGACGAGCCCGGGTACGGGTCGTGCGCCCACCGGAACACCCGGAAACCGTCGTCCAGCCGCGGTTCGGAGCGGCCGTCTTGGCAGGCTCCCAGGTGGAACTTCCCCACCAGCCCGCAGTCGTACCCCGTGTCGGCCAGCAGCCGGCTGAACAACAGCTCGTGGGGCTCGAGATCGACGCCGTTGGCGTGCAGTCCGTGCGACGGGACGTACCGCCCCGTCATCAGGCTCGCCCGAGACGGTCCACAGACCGGGTTCTGCACGTAGCAGTTCTCGAACACCGTGCCCTGCCCGGCGAGCCGGTCGAGGTGCGGTGTCGCGATGTCCGGATTCCCGTACGCGCCCACGGCATCGAACCGCTGCTGGTCAGTGCAGATCAACAGGATGTTAGGGCGGGTCATGACGAGGTCACACCGCTCCGTCGATGTCGCGCCGTCATCGCTGACTACCTAGCGTCAGCACCGTCACCGAGTGCGGCGGGATCACCCACGTTCCGCCGGACGCCTCGACCTCGCCCAGGTCGCGGACTCCGATGGTGTCCGGCGCGTTCAGATCGTTGACCGCGTACAGGTCGGGGATGTCTCCCCCGAGGGTCCGGACGTGCGCACGCCCTGGGGTACTGTCCGCGGCACCGTCGAACACCGGCCGCAACCGCACGGCCTCGTCGCGGTGCCGGTTGACGACGGCGAGCCGGATCGAGCCGTCGTCGGCGCGGGTGGAGCACACGTCGACATACGGCACCGTCATCGGTGTGGAGACATGTCGGCCTGTACGGTCCCTGTCGTCTCCTCGCCTGACCGCCGTCGACCGCGCCGGGCCATCCACCTCGCAGGGCAACACAGTCCGTCCGGTGTGATGCCGATACAGATGCCAAACGTGGTAGATCGCGGACCGCAGGGCACCCTTGGGACGAGCGACTACCAGGCCGTTGGCGTTGACCAGGTTCACCGGATTCGCCATCGACACCGGGGCAGGCTGACCGGCCGTCCGGTGGATGGCGTGGAATACTCCGGCGCAGAAGACCGCGTCGCCGATCGTCCGAGGGCTGTATCGGTTGACTCGGAACCGGTCCACAGGCCCATCCGGCTCCGGTGCCTCCCGGGGCGCGATGCCGCCGTCATCGCCGGGTTGTGGCTGCGGCCAGTCCGCGGGCTCGAGGTGACGCATCGTCCACTCGTCGAGGGTCAGCGCCGGCGGGCGGTCCAGACCGGCACCCGTGGCGATCTCGGCCACCAGCTGAGAGTAGGTGTTGAGCTCCTGTTCAAAGTAGAGCGCCTGCGCGACCACATCGTCGTAGTCGTCCGCCGTCCACAGCCGGGTGCTTGCCCCGTACAGGTGGATCGATAGGTAGTCCAGAAACTGGCCGACCTTTGATACCACTTCTTCCGTCCAGTCCTGCCGTTGGTGGAAGCCAACACCGATCAGCTTGATGTCGGGGTCGACCGCGCGCATGAACCGGGCGTGCTCAAGGGCGTCCGCGGCGTACCGTTCGGCGCTGCGGTGGCCCATCTGCCACCGGCCGTAGACCTCGTTGCCCACACCCCAGTACCGAACCTTCCATGGCTCGGCGCGCCCGTTCTCGGCACGTCGCCGCGCCAGTGTCGTCTCCCGGGCGGAGTTGGTGTACTCCACCCAGCGCACCGCCTCGTCGACGTCGCGAGCGGAGTGGACCAGGTAGGGATCCGCACCCACCGCCTCGCACCACGCCAGGAACTCGTCGGTGCCGAACCGGTTGGTCTCCAGCTCTCCCCAGGCCAGCTCCAACCGGGTCGGGCGCTCGTCTCGCGGGCCGATGCCGTCCTGCCAGTGGTAGGGCGAGGCGAAGTTGCCCCCGGGCCAGCGGATCGCGCCCGGCTGCAGCTCCCGGCACAGCTCGAGGACGTCGGCACGGACACCGTTCAGGTGGCCGGGCTCGTCCACGGACAGCGGCGATCCCTCATCGAACACACCTCCCTCGATGTTGCCGAAGAAGGCCGACTCCAGGAAGTGGCCGTAGATGTCGTCGTCGACCTTCCCGGCCGGGTGGCGTGTGTCGACGGTCACGAGGGCCTCACGGCCGACGGCACGATCCTGATGGTGAGGGTCGGGCATGTGAGCGGGCTCCAATCCAGTCGTTCTGGTAGTTCCGGTCATTGCTTCACCGCTCCCGCGATGCTGTCCACGAACTTTCGCTGCAGAACGACGAAGACGGCGATCACCGGTACAAGCGAAATCACCGCAGCCGCGGCCATGCCGGACCAGTCGGTGTCGTATTCGCCGACGAAGACGGTCATGCCGACCGCCAGCGTCCGCAGGTCTGGATCGCTGAGTGTGAACACCAGCGGCAACAGGTACGTGTTCCAGGCGAAGAGGAAGGTGAGGATGGTGACCGTGGCAGTGATCGGCCAGGCGAGCGGGAGCATCACCTGGAAGAAGATCCTGAAGTGTCCGGCCCCGTCCAGGCGCGCACACTCCTCCAGTTCCTTCGGCAGCTGCCGGAAGTAGCCCGCATAGAGCAGGGTCGCGGCGATCTGTCCGCCCCCACCCAGACCCAGAATCACTCCGAGATGGGTGTTGAGCAGACCGAGCTGGTCCGTCAGCTGGGTGATCGGGATGATCGTGTATCCCTCGGGCAGGAAGAACGTGATCAGGAAGACGGCGATCAACGGCTTCTTGCCGATGAAGTCGAACCGGCCCAGCACGTACCCGGCCAGGGCGCTGCGGATCACGATCAGCAGCACCGTGCCGCCGGTGATGAGCACCGAGTTGAGGAAGTACCTGTCGAATCCGACCTCGGTCCAGGCGCGGCTGTAGTTCGCCCAGACCGGATCCTCCGGCAACAGGTTCAGTCCGCTACCGAAGATCTCCGACGACGACTTCAGCGATGCCGAGATCAGCCAGATGAACGGGTAGATCCATAGGGCGGCCAGCGCCAGCAGACCGACGAACGACACGGTCTGTCCCGGGCGCGGACGGCGCAGGAAACGCGACGAGCGCTTCTGGACTGCGGGCGTGTCCAGGCCGCGGCTGGAGCCGGGTTCGGCCGCGATGCGTGGCAGTGTCATCTCGCCCCTCCCGTCTGCTGCCGGGCCCAGCGGATGCCGAGGGCCTGGACGACGGCGATCACCATCGTCAGCAGCCCGAACAGCACGGCGGCGGCCGAGGCGTAACCGAGCTCAGGAACAGTGGCCTGGAAGGCCGTGCGGAAGATGAAGATCTCGATCACCTCGGACGAGAACGATGGGCCTCCACCGGTGAGGGTCTGCATCAGATCGAAGACGTTGAGCGCCGCCACCGTGTCGATCAGCGTGATGATCACCAGGAACGGCACCAGCATGGGCAGCGTCACGTGCCGGAACTCGCGCCAGCCTCCCGCACCGTCGATCATGGCGGCCTCGTGCACCTCTTGCGGGATGGTCTGCAGCGCGGCCAGCCAGTAGATCATGGTGATGCCCAGCCACTTCCATACCCAGACCGCGATCCCGGCATAGAGCGAGGTGTCCGCGTCCGCAACGAAGTTCGCCGGCGAGTCGAGCAGGCCGGACTTGACCATGGCGAGACTGACCGGGCCTCCCGCATCGAGCAGCAACGTGAAGACGATGCCGATGATCGCGCCGGTTGTGACGACGGGCAGGAAGAACAACGTGCGGAAGAACCCTTTGAAAGGCGTCCTCTTCCGGTTCAGCGCCAACGCCAGGGCCAGCGCCAGCCCCACCCGGAGTGGCACGGCCACCGCGAGGAAGACAATCGAGTTCCAGAACGCGTTCCAGAACAGATCGTCCTCCAGCAGGCGTTCGAAGTTCTCGACGCCGATGAATGTTCCGCTGGCCGCGAAGCTCGGCCAGTCCAGGAACGCGTACCACCAGGAGGCCACCAACGGATAGACCGTGTACGCGCCGTACCCGAGCAGGGTGGGCAGCAGGAAAAGGTAGATCCACCAGTCTTTCCGGATGCGGCGTAGCCGTCCCCGCCGCCGAGGACGCGGACCCGGCGGCGTGGTGCGGCTCGGCTGTTGAGTCGTTGCCATCGTGTTCAGCGCTCGTCGTAGGCCTGCTGGTCGTAATCCACGCTCGGATCCCAGTTGGAGAAGAC
>NZ_ML142854.1:337335-339308 GCF_004138495.1 Phytoactinopolyspora endophytica | reverse complement strand
CGAGGTCGACCTCGACGCCGTCGCCTTGGACCACTTCCAGGGCGCGTTCCCGCTCGGCGCTGAGCTCGTCGTTGTACTGCCTCAGCTCGCCGGCGACGTCGTCCGTCGAACCGGTCAGCACGGCCTGGACGATCTCACCGAGGTTGGGGTGGACATCGCGCATCTCGGCGAGCACGCGCCACACACCCGGCGTGCCCGCTTCCGGCACCGGCCCGATCTTCACGTCCTCTTCGAAGAAGGACACATTCCGCGCATAGGTCGGGTGCACATCTGCCTCCGCCACGACCTCGAGCAGCGCGGGCGGCTGGTCCATCGCGGCGGCCAGCCTCGCCTGGAACTCCCGCGTCGTCATCTGGAGCAAGACGTCGGCAGCGACGTCGGGCTGGTCCGACTCGCTCGACACCCAGAACACTCCGGGGGCAGGCCGGTTGTACACGAAATTGCGAGTGGTCTCAGGGGTCGGGATGTGCCACACCCCGACACCCCGTTCCACGGCCTCCGGTTCTTCGACCAGCAGGCCTCCGATGAACCACGGCCCCCACGGATAGATCGCGGCCTCGCCCGCGGCCCAGCGGGCCCTGGCGTCGCGCGGCCCCATAGAGGCGGACGCGGGGTGGATGACACCATCGGACTGCAACGCGAGCAGGAACTCGATGGCGTCGATATAGGGCTGTGAATCGTAGATGTACTCGCCGGTCGCCCAATCGACAGCGCCAGCGCCCGAGCCCGGAGCGCCAGGCGGACCTGGCGCGCCCGCAGCCATGGCGAGCTCGTTGACCAGCGTCTCTAGGTAGGGCGGTTCCTGGCTCGGTATCAATACGCTGTGCACGCCGTCGCCGGTGCCGTCCTGGATACGCCGGGCCGCGTCACGGAACTCGTCCCACGTGGCAGGACTCTCCTCCGGGTCGACTCCTGCCTCCTCCAGCAGGGCGGTGTTCAACCACGGCGCGGAAGCGTGCCGGCGAGCAGTGAACGGCGCAAAGGAGTAGATCTCTCCATCGAACCGGTGGATGCCGTCGTAGATCTGGTCACCGACCGGGCTTCCCTCGAAGTCCGCGTGGCTTCCGATGGGCTGGAACCATCCCTCGCTGACCAAGGCCGCTGCAGAGCTCCCCAGACCCGCCAGCGAATGTACGTCCGGCAGCTGGTTGCTCCTGCGGCCGACCTGGAGCGCTTGGCCCAGATCAGGCCCGTCCATCTGTCGCCGCTCGATGGTGACGTCCGCATGGTCCTCCATGTACGGACCGAAGAGGTCGTTCTCGAACATCTCCGTCAGCGGGCGGAACTGATCCCACCACTGCAGGGGACCGGCGGATCCACCAGACCCGCCGGCCTCCGCGCTCTCCTCGCTCGACTCGCCACCGCCGGTGCATCCGGCGAGAACGGCCGCTAGGACACCGGCACTCGAGCCTCCGATGAACTGGCGTCGATTGATGCCCTGTCCGACGCTCATGGCGCCCGGACGGGTTCCAAGCACTCGGCGTTGCTGCCCCATGGGGACTCCCTCTGTCGTCGTTGACCCGGTAACCGACCTGTTCTCGCTCGATCCGGCACCCAAGGCTCACAGGAAACGCTGCATAGCTATGTTTGCGCTAACCTACGACTGTTCTGCATAAGCGTCAAGAGGGGGACCGCTGAATCTCCACGGCCCACGAGAGGGCGGAATCCGCGCATTTCGCGTCGAGGCTGAAATGAGTATATGTTTGCGATAACACGAGACGGAGGTTCTATGAGCTCGCCTACCAGCATGCTGTTCCTGATGACCGACCAGCACCGGGTCGACACCCTGGGGTGTTACGGCAATCCACACGTCTCCACACCTCACCTCGACGCACTCGCCGCGTCGGGAACCCGTTTCGATGCTTGCTTCACCCCATCGGCCATCTGCACGCCTGCCCGGGCCAGCCTGCTCACCGGCGTACTCCCCTTCCGGCATCGACTGCTCGCGAACTATGAGCGGAATGTGGGCTACT
>NZ_ML142854.1:328072-337316 GCF_004138495.1 Phytoactinopolyspora endophytica | reverse complement strand
GAGGAGCTTTCGGACGAGTTCGTGCCGTTCTCCGCCCGACTGCGCGATGTCGGCTACAACGTGGGGATCGAGGGCAAGTGGCACGTCGGGAAAAGCCGCGGACCCGGCGACTTCGGATTCGACGGCTCCCACTACCCCGGATGGCACAATCCGATCGGTCACTCCGACTACCGCGCATGGCTTGCCCACAAGGGGCTGCCGTCCCCTGTCATCAGCGACGAGGTGCGCGGCGTGTTCCCCAACGGGGAACCGGGCAACCTGCTCGCGGGCGTCATCCACCAGCCGCCGGAGGCGACGTTCGAGCACTTCCTCACCGACCAGACGATCAGCCGGCTCGAGCAGTACGCGCGCGACCACCACCAAGACGGTCGCCCGTTCTACATGGCCACCCACTTCTACGGCCCGCATCTGCCGTACCTGCTACCCCCCGAGTACCTCGAGATGTACTCTCCGGACCTGGTCGAGCTGCCGGCATCGCTGGTGGAGACGTTCGAGAACAAGCCACCCGTGCAGCGTCGCTACTCCGAGCACTGGACGTACGACACGCTGGGCGAGGACACCTGGCGGTGGCTCATCGCCGCCTATTGGGGCTACGTCACACTGATCGACGAGCAGATCGGCCGGCTGATCGACACCCTGCACCGGCTGGATCTCTGGGACTCCACCGCGGTCGCGTTCACCGCCGACCACGGCGAGTTCACCGGTGCGCACCGCCTGCATGACAAGGGACCGGCGATGTACGACGACATCTACCGGATCCCCGGCCTGCTGCGAGTGCCCGGCGCACCACAGGGCAGGTCAACGCAGGCTTTCGTCAACCTGGTCGACTACACCGCGACGATCCTCGACCTCGCCGGCGTCGAACCGGAGCCGGCCGCCGACGGTCGCAGCCTGGTGCCGCTCACCTGCGGCGACGAACCGGACGACTGGCGTGCGGACATCACCGCGGAGTTCCACGGCCACCATTTCCCGTATCCGCAACGGATGCTGCGCACCCGCCGCTTCAAGCTGGTGGTCAACCCGGAAAGCGTGAACGAGCTCTACGACCTCGAAGCCGATCCGTACGAGCTGACGAACTCCTACGACGATCCCGCAATGACCGACGTCCGCGCACAGCTCCTGCAACGACTCTACGAGCAGCTCCGGGCCGCGGGCGACAACTTCCACCACTGGATGACCTCGATGTATCCCGTCGGCGGCAAGGACTACGACACATCTCTGAGCGACTTCGAAGGCGCTCGCCACCAAGTCTGAGGTACCCGGCACGAGGAGGATGCCGCACAGCCCGGCTCAGCACGGCAGAATGCTTGTGTGCCCGATGCCTAGGCACGACGAGAGGAGACGGCCCGGCGTGACTCGACGACCAGGTACACGCGCTTCCAAGGGAGCCTCGATGGCCGACGTCGCCCGCGTCGCCGGCGTCTCTGGCCAGACGGTGTCCCGGGTCGCGAACGGGAACACCCGGGTGACGGCCGAGACCCGGAACAAGGTCGAAGCGGCGATGAAGCAGCTCGGCTATCGCGCCAACATAGCCGCGCGGGCCCTGGCCACTGGTCGGTTCGGCACGATCGGCGTCGTCATGTTCAACCTCAGCACCGTGGGCAACATCCGCATCGTCGAGGCCGTCGCCGCCGGCGCCCAGGCGCGGGGGTACTCGGTGAACCTCGCGGTCGTGGAGGGCCCGACCGAGCAGGACGTCCGCGCGGCCGTGCGCGGTCTGACCGACCGAGCCGTCGACGGCGTGATCGTGATCGAGGCCCGGGTGCTCGACACACCCCACTTGCAGCTCCCGGAGGAGGTGCCGGTGGTCATCGCCGACAGCAGGTCGACTCACGAGCATCCGACGTTCGGGATGGACGAGGCGGCCGGCGCACGGGTCGCCGTGGGCCATCTGCTGGACCTCGGACATGCCACGGTCCATCACATCGCCGGCCCGACCAGCTCCAACGCGGCGGAGCGACGCCGCGCGGCGTGGAAACGGATGCTGCAGCGAGCCAAGCGCACCGTACCCCAGCCCGTCGTCGGTGACTGGTCGCCGGAGTCCGGGTACGAGGCCGCGGGCCGGCTACTGACCGACCAGGACGTGACCGCCGTCTTCGCCGCGAATGACCAGATGGCCGTCGGTGCGCTCCGGGCTGCCGACGAGCTCGGACGCCGCGTGCCGGAGGATTTGAGTGTCGTCGGCTTCGACGACCTGGACGTCACGCCCTACCTCAACCCTCCACTCACCACAGTCCGCCAGGACCTCGGCGAAGTGGGCCATCGATGCCTGGATCATCTGCTTGCGCAGATCGAGGCGGCGTCCGGTACAGCCCCCGAACCGAACGTCAGCCGGTTCGTCCATCCTGAGCTGGTAGTTCGCGGCTCCACAGCACCACCGCGCCGCTGACGCGGACCATCCAGCCCACCACCGAACGACGATCCAGGCCTTGACGGCAAGCTAAGTTACCGCAAACATGAATGCCACAGGCGCGTCAACGGAGGCGCGGAAACTACGTCGAAACCTCTTCTGGAGTGATGCGTCATGCTGCGGCGTCCATCGACGACACCGATGTCGACGGCCATCGTCGCTGTCGTCACCGTTCCTCACATCGCCGAGCACAGCGCCGCAGCTCGTCATAGGGGGCGGTGACGACATGACCGAACCTCTCGACACCGCCCACGGCGCCCTGGGAGCGAACTTCAATGAACAACTCGGCGCCTTGAACCACGACGAGCTGCGGCTGGCTCAAGCTCAGTGGGTTCGTGGCTTCTTCCACATGCCCGAAACCGATCACGGTGATCCCGGGGAGCATCCCGGGATCAGAGCCATCCTCGAGACAGCCGACCGCGGATTCAACACGATCTTCAGCCTGAAGTTCCCGTATAACAAGGCGTCGTTCCCCGAACCCGGCAGTGCGGAGATGGCCGCCGAACTGGCCCGGCTGGACAAGGTCCTACCCACCGTGATGGGGAAGGCCGACATCGTCACGATCGGCAACGAGCCGTTCCTCGAAAGCCTCCCGGAAGAGCGCGATGAGAGGCTCAACGAGTTCTATGAGGCCATCGCGCAGTATGTGATCGACTACCGGCGCACGTACCGCACAGACCGCACCTCAAGGCTCTACATGGGCGCCTACAACCGGCTCGACCTGGAGGACTCCCGGACGCCGGCGGCCGAGCGCTGGATGACGTTCGTCCGCGAAACCCCGGAGATCGAGGGTGTGGACATCCACCCGCACCTCGCCGACGGGAGTAACGCGCAGGCCTTCGTCGACTACATCCTGCCCAGGATGCGCGACGACCAGACCTTCCTCGTCACCGAGTTCTCCATCGTCTGGCACTGGAAGCAGCACCTGAACGACACCATCTCGGCTGATTTCGCCTCGACATACGGATTCGACCCGGACACAAGGGTCTGGGAGGTCGCTAAGGCCGCGATCGAGAATCCGTTCAGCGAGCGCCAATGGCACGACTTTCTGGCCAGCAGCGAGTGGTTCATGGCGCAGTCCAGCTACCTGCATGACCAGATGAACATGTATCGCGGCACAGGGCGGCTCGCGGTCGCCACCTATGGTTTCCGGCAGCAGGAGGACATGACGACGAACATGGGGCCGGACAAGGATCCGTGGCTGTTCAACAGCGTGTTCGCGCGTTATACGGTCCAGCTCCGAGATGCGCACATGTCCGCGCCCGGATTCTGGCTGGACTCTTTCAGATCGCTGCAGAACATCTAGGCAGAGCCGTCCCACCATCCAGTCCACCACCCGACAGCTCGATTACACCTTGAGAGGAGATCTGGGTTAACGCAAACGTCCTTGCCTATGCATCGATGCAGATGCGATCCGCTGGAGAGTGATGCACATGTTGCGCCGTCTGTCGATGACCGCCACGACGGTGGCGATCGCCGCCTTGACCATCCCCCTCGTCGCCGCGCACGGTGATCCGTCCCTCGACGAGGAGGACCACACCAGCTTGAGCAAGCCCCTCGACCTCGCCCACGGCGCCTTGGGCGCCAACTTCAACCAGAACCTCGACGCGGTGAACTACCGCGAGCTACAGCTAGCCAAAGCCCAATGGGTACGGGGATTCTTCCCGATGCCGGCCACGGACGAGGGCGACCCGGCCGAGCACTTCGCCATCGAGACCATCCTGGACACTGCCGGGCGCGGATACGACACCATCCTGAGCCTGAAGTTCCCGTACAACAACGCATCACTCCCAGAGCCCGGCAGCGCGGAGATGGCCGCCGAACTGGACCGGCTGGACCAGGTCCTGCCGAATGTGATGGGGCAGGTCGACATCATCACCGTCGGCAACGAGCCGTTCATCGAGAGCCTCCCGGCTGAGCGCGACCACAGACTCAACGAGTTCTACGAGACCGTGGCCCGGCACGTGATCGACTACCGCAGCCAGCACTGCGCCGAGAACTGCGCGACATCGCTCTATATGGGCGCCCTTAACCGTCTCGACCTGGAGGACCGGCACACGCCGGCGGCCGAACGCTGGATGACGTTCGTCCGCGAGACACCGGAGATCGAGGGAGTCGACATTCATCCGCACGTGCCCGACGGCGACAACGTGCAGGCGTTCCTGGACTACATCCTGCCGCGGATGCGCGATGACCAGACCTTCCTCGTCACCGAGTTCTCGCTGGTCTGGCACTGGAAGCAGCACCTACAGGATCCGATCTCGCCCGAGTTCGCCTCGACGTACGGATTCGCTCCGGACACCCAGGCCTGGGAGGTGATCGGGGCCGCGATCGACGACCCGTTCAGCGAGCGGCAATGGAGTGACTTCCTGACCAGCAGCGACTGGTTCATGGAGCAGTCCACGTTCCTGCACGACCAGATGAAGATGTATCGCGACACCGGCCGGCTCGCCGTCGCCACCTACGGATTCAGGCAGGACGAGCTGATGGTGCAGAACTGGAACCCGAACAAGAACCCGTGGCTGCTCAACAGCGTCTTCGCCCCCTACACAGTCCAGACCCGTGGGTCCGGCATGTCCGCGCCCGGGTTCTGGCTCGACTCCTTCAGATCGCTGCAGAACGGCTAACGGAACTAACTCCACCGGCACCCAGGTGTCTGATGTGTCAGCCCCGGCGACATCCACCGCCGGGGCGGACGTCTGTGTGCGACGCTTACGTGGAACCTTGCCTTGACGTGAGCGTCAAGGTCTATCGTCAGTGACATGCGAATCGGTGATCTCGCCAAGCGAGCTGGAACGACGACGCGGACCCTGCGGTTCTACGAATCGCAGGGTCTACTCACCGCGCGGCGCGCGTCGAACGGCTACCGGGAGTACAACGACGACGACTTCCGGCTGGTCAAGGAGATTCAGACGCTGCAGAGCTTCGGTTTCAGCTTGGACGACACCAGGCCCTTCGTCGACTGTCTGCGCTCAGGACACGAGGCCGGCGATGACTGTGTCGACTCGATCGAGACCTACCAGCGCAAGCTGGCAGAGGTCGACGCCTGCCTGACCAGACTCGATGAGGTGCGCTCGAACCTGGTGAGCAAACTCACCGAGGCGCTGGCGAGACAGCCCAACCCGTGCGAGGTGGGCGACCGTATCGCCACGGGCCTGGATGACACCACGTCCGAACCCGTCAACGCTGCGCCCCGCCATCGATAGTCGCGGCCACACCACGGACGACGCTCATACCTGTTCAGACAACACCGACTCGAAGGACAGCTGATGTCGACGACAGATCTCTCCGGCCAGGCCTTGACCATCACGGACGACACGTTCGCTGCGGAGGTCTTGAACCAGGATCTACCGGTCCTGGTGGACTTCTGGGCGGAATGGTGCCCGCCCTGCCACATGGTGGCCCCGACACTCGAACAGATAGCCCGTGAGCGGGCCGGAACGCTGCTGATTCGCAAGATCAACAACGACGAGCACCCGGCCACCGGCGCCTCCTACCGCGTGCTATCGCTGCCCACGCTACTGCTCTTCCGCAACGGCCAGGTTTTGCACACAATCGTCGGCGCCCGGCCGAAGGCGCGGCTGCTCGCGGAGCTCGACGACGCTTTGGCCAGATGACGAGACAGCGGCTCCAGCGGATCCACGCCGGCCTCGCTGGAGCCCGTCACGAGCTGAGACGTCGGGCTTCTACTCACCGGTCACGGAACGCATCCGCGGCGTCTTGTATGCGGGCCACGTAATCGGACCACCATTGCGCGTCACCGATCTCTTCATGGTCCTTGCCGGCCTGTCCGTCGATCACCTCGCGGACGATGTCCACATGCCCGGCGTGCTGAGCGGTCTCCGTGGCGACGCGGACCAACAGGGCACCCCGCGTGGTGAAACGATGCTGCTCCGGCCACCGCCGACGCACGTGTGCCGTACGCCTAATCGGGAAGCTACCCAGGAGCGGCAGACACGTCTCCCATGCCGGTCTCCCAGGGCCGTTCAGCCTCGGCCCGAGAATGCCTCCTGCGCCTTCGTCTTGGTGCCCTGGACGAGCACCCGCCACGCGTTCGGATCGCCTTTCAGCAGTGCGGCGGTCGTGGCCTTCATCTGATCGAACGTGGCCGACGGTGGGATCGGCGGCACCTCCGGGTCACAGATCACATCCAGGACCACCGCCCGGTCGGCGGCGAGCGCCTGGTCCCATGCACCGCCCAGCTGGTCCGGTGAGTCGACCGTGATCCCTTCAAGCCCGAGGCTCTTCCCGATCTCGGCATAGGAGACGTCGGGCAGCGTCTGCGAATCCTCGAACTTCGGCGTTCCGCCGAGCGCACGCAACTCCCAGGTGACCTGGTTCAGGTCGTTGTTGTGGAAGACGCAGACGACCAGTCGCCGGTCCTCCCACAGCTGCTGGTAGCGGGCGATGGTCATCAACTCCGCCATGCCGTTCATCTGCATGGCTCCGTCTCCGACCAGCGCGACGACTGGTCGGTCCGGATACGCGAACTTGGCTCCTATCGCATAGGGGACCGCCGGGCCCATGGTCGCCAGCGTGCCGGAAAGCGAGCCACGCATCCGGCCCCGCATCTTCAGGTTGCGTGCATACCAGTTTGTGGAGGACCCGGAGTCCGCCGTGACGATCGCGTCGTCAGGGATGCGCGAGGAGAGCTCATGCACCACACGCATCGGGTTCACCGGCCGGGCGTCGAGCATGGCCTGCTGCTCCATGGTCGCCCACCAGTCCGCGACGTTCTTCTCGATCTTCTCCCGCCATTCGCGCGTCTCCTTCTTCTGCAGCAGCGGGACCATCGCGCGAAGGGTCGCCTTCGCCTCACCGACGAGGTTGGCCTCGGTGGGGTACCGCATCCCGATCATGCTGCCGTCACGGTCGATCTGGACGGCCCGGGCTTGTCCAAGTTCCGGCATGAACTGCGTGTACGGGAAGTTCGATCCAACGATCAGCAGGGTGTCGCAGTCACGCATCAGCTCATAGCTGGACCGGGTGCCCAACAGGCCGACCGCTCCAGTGACATAGGGAAGGTCGTCGGGGATCACGTCCTTGCCGAGCAGTGCCTTGGCGACACCCGCGCCGGTGATCTCGGCGACCTGCTTCACCTCGTCGGCAGCGTTACGGGCACCCTGGCCGATCAGAATGGCGATCCTCTCGCCGGCGTTGATGATCGCGGCCGCATCGGCGATCTCGTCCTCTGGTGCCGTCATCACCGAACGTGACGAGCTCGGCGGACTCGAGGGGACATGCTTGAACTCGTGCTCAGGCTCCTCGTAGTCGGCCTCCTGCAGGTCTGCCGGGATGATCACTGCCGTCGGCGCGTTCCTCGCTTGAGCGGTGCGGAAGGCGCGATCGAGGGCGTTCGGCAGCTGTTGCGGAACGCTGACCTCCACGAGGTACTCGGAGGCCACGTCCTTGAACAACGTGTGGAGATCAACCTCCTGCTGATAGCTGCCGCCGATGGCGGTCCGCGCCGTCTGCCCAACGATCGCCACTACCGGGACGTGGTCCAGCTTGGCGTCATAGAGCCCGTTGAGCAGGTGGATAGCTCCCGGGCCGGAGGTCGCCAAGCAGACGCCGACGTCGCCGCTGAACTTCGCATACCCGACGGCCTGGAACGCCGACATCTCTTCGTGCCGCGACTGAACATAGAGCGGAGCGTCGTCGGAGCTCTCGAACGCTGCGAGGATGCCGTTGATGCCGTCACCGGGATAGCTGAAGACCTGTTCAACGCCCCAGTCCCGCAGACGCTGGAGCACGAAGTCACCGACTGTCTGGGCCATGTCCCCTCCTCAAAGACCGGTACAAGCCCAGTTACCCGACTGCCGCCGGTCTATCCCTGGCGCTGGGGATCGTCCGGTCTGACATGAGGAGGCGAGCGAGCCACCACGCCGACGTTCTCGATGGCTCAGTCAACATGCCGGATCAGGCGTTGTCAGCGTGCCCGGATGTTGGCCGGGTGCCGGCGCGACCGGCCACACCCAGCACCGTGCGATCATCGCCAAGCTTGCGGATCTTCGAGGCTGACTCATCTTCGGGGGCGGCTGCCTTTCGGCAGTACCGGCTGCCCGAGCGTACCGCTGCGCCGAGCGTGGCACACCGCACCTCGATGGGCTCGACGGAGAGCAGTTCCTCGTCGCCCGCCACACGCCCGAGCCGCTGCGCGGCGACTTCGTCGATGACGATCGGAGGCGCGGCGAAGATCCGTGCGGGCTCGCCCGGGACTTCTACCAGTCGGCCGTAGACAAGATCACCCGTGCTGAGCCCGACCATTTCACTCAGGTGGCGCACCGTCTCCATATGTCCATCGGACCGGTCGCGCACCTGCAGTTCGATGCCGTCAGCACCGGCCAGCTCATATACCTTGCCCGGAGTCTCGGCCCAGTTCCGGCCGCCCCCAGCGCGTTCGTTCAATGCGGGCGCGACTTGAACCAGGAACACCTCGATCATGAGATTGTCGAACAGCATGAAGTCGGCCACCGCGGTCGACAGTGCCGCCCTGCCGGCCACCCAACCCGGATACTCTGGCACGGTCGGCCCTTCAGCGCCTTCCGCGGCCGCACCGATCTCTCGCTGCGCCCGCGCGACCAGAGGCATCGGCATAGAGGTGATCCACCGGCCCGCCGCGGCCACTGTGAGCCTGGCCCAATGCCACGCCTCCGCGGCGTCGCCGATCTCGATCATCTCAGCGAGCTGACTTGTCCACCGGCCTTCCGGCTGATCGGTCATGTGGTGCAGGTATTCCGCGGCGATTTCCAGGCTTGCGCGTTGTTCCGCGGCCATGGCCTCAGCCAGCAACATCTGATCCCGGCTCTCGAGCATGCCCTCGACATGCTCGGC
>NZ_ML142854.1:327738-328029 GCF_004138495.1 Phytoactinopolyspora endophytica | reverse complement strand
TCTTGAACAGCCTCTCCCCCTCCGCGGTCTCGAGGACCTCGGGGTCAAGACGGTCAGAACTGTCCCGCCGCTGTTCGCGGCGCTTGCGGGAACGCGATTTCGATCTGCTCATGCATAAAATACTGGTGTCTATCGGCAGCTATCACAAGCATCCAATCGCCATTGTGGATAACTAGGATAACTAGGCCCCATAGCCACCGTCCCTGTGGATAACGACCCCGAACCGACCGAAGCATTCCATGATCATGAACAGTAACCGTGCTATTTGCACGGTTACTGTTCATGATCATG
>NZ_ML142854.1:325383-327645 GCF_004138495.1 Phytoactinopolyspora endophytica | reverse complement strand
GCGCAGGGCGTCCTCGATGCCACGGTGGAACGTCGGATACGCGTAGATCATGTGCCGCAGCCGCTCCACCGGCACCACGCCGTGGACAGCGACGGAGAGCGCCCCCAGCACCTCACCACCGTTCGGCCCGGCCGAGGTAGCTCCGATCAGCACGCCGCGGTCGGCGTCGGCGACCAGCTTGATCACGCCGTCGTTCCCGGCCTTGTGGATCCAGCCCCGCGCCGTCGACGGCACCTGCGCCACCCCCACCTGCACGTTGACACCGGCCTCGCGAGCCTGGGCCTCGGTCGTCCCCACGGCGCCGATCTCCGGGTCGGTGAACGTCACCCGCGGCAGCGCACGGTAGTCCGCAGGGGGACCGTCCTGGCCCAGGATGTCCCGGACGACGATGTCCGCCTGGTACGTCGCGACGTGAGTGAACGCACCGCGCCCCGTCACGTCGCCGACGGCCCACAGATTCTCCCCGGCGCGCAGCCGGTCATCCACCTCGATCGAGCGGGCGGACGGGTCGAGGCCGACTGTGTCGACGCCTAACCGGCCCAGATCGGCTCTCCGTCCGACGGACACCAGCAGCCGCTGCGTGGCGAGGTCGGTCCCGTCGTCCAGGGTCACGGCGAACTCGGCGCCGTCGTGGCTCACCATCGTCGCGCTGCTGCCGGTGCGGACGCCGATGCCGTCCGCTTCCAGAGCCGACTGCGCCAGCCTCGACGACTCCGGCTCCTCGAACGGCAGCAGCCGGTCGGCCGCCTCGACAACCGTGACCCTGGAGCCGAACCGGGCGAACGCCTGGGCCAGCTCCAGCCCGATCGCGCCGCCGCCCAGAACCATCAGCGAGTCCGGCAGGTCCTTGGTCTCCAAGGCGTCCCTGTTCGTCCAGTACGGGGTGTCGGCCAAGCCCTCGATCGGCGGGATCACCGGTTCGGTGCCGGCACCGATGACGACGCCGCGCCGGGCCTCGAACGTGGTGCCGTCGACCTCTACCAAACCCGGGCCGCCAAGCTTCGCCCAGCCGCGGACGAAGCGCGCTCCCTTGCCGGTGAGCCTGTCCACGGCGATCTGGTCGTTCCAGTCCGTGGTCGCCTCATCCCGGATACGCGTCGCCACCGGGGTCCAGTCCGGGCTGACCTCAGCATGACCGGCCATCCCGTCCACACGGCGGGTCTCGGCCAGCAGATCAGCGGCCCGGATCGCCATCTTGCTGGGAATACAGCCCCAGTACGGACACTCCCCTCCGACCAGTTTGCCCTCGATCCCGACGACGTCCAGCCCAGCCTCCGCCAGCGAACCCGCGACAGCCTCGCCACCGACGCCTAAACCTACGACGATCACATCGGCCTGTTCACTCATGTGCTCCGTACCACCTTCGTATCGTCACCCTGGCGGATGCCCTTGCAACCCGCTCCCACCATCGTGGACCTCCCCGATGGTCTCTGCCTACGTGATCGCCGAGGCAGCTCGTGGACATCGGAGAAAACCACTGCGCGGAAGCGCTAGTCTGAACGCTGGCTACGGGCAGGAGCCGGCATCAAGGAGAGAGAAATGACGGGCGCTCATCGCGGCGGTCGGAGACGACGCATCTCGGCGCGGCGCACGCTACCGACAGTGACCGCACTGGCCGCTCTCGGGGCGGTGGCCTTCGTGGTCGCCTCCGGAGGTATCACGCTCGGCGACGAGACAGCGACCCCGTCCGACGGCACGCACGTAGCGCTCGGCGACGGCGAGGCCGATGCTTCGGACGATCACGCAGCGCCTGACCGGTCGGCCGACGATGACGCGTCCCGCGGCGATCGCCGCTCGCTCGGCGACGGCCCGTCCGAGCGACCCACGCTGGACCCCACGGTGGCCATCACTGTCTCCGGTCCGGAAGTCAACGGCCGGTCGCAGCCTGCACCGGTCGACCCGCCACAGTCCGGCGAGGGAACCTACCAGATCGTGTCCGGCACCGATCCCGCCCCGGATCGGCTCTCCGGTGACGTGGAGCGCTACATCGTGGAGGTGGAGGAAGGGCTGCCGTTCGACCCAGAAGAGTTCGCTGCGCAGGTACACACCATCCTCAACGACGACCGTGGCTGGGGCCATGACGGCAGCGTCCGCTTCGAACGCGTCGACTCCGGGCCGGTGTCGATCCGAGTCTCGTTGTCCAGCGCGGATCTCACCGACGACGAGTGCTACCCGTTGCTTACCCAGGGCCGGGTCTCCTGCTGGAACGGTTCCCGTGCGGTGATCAACGCGGAACGCTGGGGGAAGGGCGCCGACACATTC
>NZ_ML142854.1:320285-325364 GCF_004138495.1 Phytoactinopolyspora endophytica | reverse complement strand
TGCTCAGCTACCACGAGTACCTGATCAACCACGAGGTCGGCCATGGGCTCGGCCACGGGCATGTGGATTGTCCCGACGACGGTGCGCTCGCGCCGGTGATGGTCCAGCAGACCAAGTCGTTGGAGGGCTGCCGCCCCAACCCCTGGCCATCGCGCGACCCCTGACGCGCCCGGCGCCGCTGGATGAGCCCGGGTCTCCGGCCGACGGCTACGGCAGCGCTTCGAGCGCGAGCCGGACGGCGATTCCACGCGCAAGCAGTGCCGGGCGCGCACGCCCGAGGCGACGTGGCCTCTGAAGACTCTCACCTGGAGACATCCGTGAAACTGCTGCTCCTGTCCAACTCAGTCGCACCCGGCTACGGGTATCTCGAACACGCCCGCGAGACATTGCACGATGTCCTGACGGGCGTCGGCACGGTCGTGTTCGTGCCGTTCGCACTGGCCGACCATGACGCCTACACCGAGACCGTGGCCGACGCGTTACGCCCGCTCGGTGTCGACGTCGTCGGTGCACACAAGGGCGAGCCTGGCGAGGTGGTGAGCGGCGGGGACGCCGTGTTCGTCGGCGGCGGCAACACCTTCCGTCTGGTCAGCGCGCTGTACAGATACAGGTTGACCGGCCTCATCCGCAGTCGTGTCCAGGGCGGGATGCCCTACATCGGTTCCAGCGCCGGTACCAATGTCGCCGGGCCGAGCATGCGCACCACCAACGACATGCCGATCGTGCAGCCGCCCAGCTTCGACACCCTCGGCCTGGTGCCGTTCCAGATCAACCCGCATTACCTTGATCCGGCGCCCGGCGACACCCACATGGGCGAGACCCGCGAGCTGCGTATCCTGCAGTTCCTGGAGGAGAACGACGTACCGGTGGCCGGCCTACGGGAAGGGACGTGGCTGCGCCGAGACGGCGGCAGCCTGGCATTGGGAGGCATCGAGACCGGCGCCCGGCTGTTCCGCCGTGGCGCCGATCCGGTCGACGTCGCCACCGGGGCCGATCTGAGCCACCTGCTGCAGACGACGCCACGCTTCGACGTCTGAGACCCGGAACCATGGGTCAGGTATCGGCGTCCGCCCGCGGTTGCTCGTCGATCAGGGTGCCAGTCGCGTACATCCGGTGTGACGATCCCCAGCGGGGCCAGCACGTGGTCAGCGTGATCCGCGTCTCTTCAGGCTCGGTGCTACGCGGCTCGCCCGGCACCGGGTCGACCACCCAGCTGTCCTGGATCTCGATCCTGTTGCCGTCGGAGTCGCCGTCGGGCGCGTCGTCGAGCTCGTACGTGAAGATGCCATCGGCGGTCTCGATCTCGACGATGTCCCCAGCATGCAGTTCAGGGAACCCGGCGAACGGCTCGCCGTGGCCGGCGCGATGTGCCGCCACCGCGAAGTTGCCCACCTCACCTGGTTCGGCGCTGTCCAGGTAGTGGCCCGGGCCGTTCCTCAGGTCATCGTCCTCGACACCTTGGACGATCACCCATTCCCAGTCGTCCCCGAAGCGCGGGATCCGGATGATGCCGTAGGCGTCGCCGAGCCCGACGTCGCCTCCGTCTGATCCTTCGCTCTCCTGTTGTTCCCCGCCGAAGTTCAGCTGCCCGCGCAGGTCGTCCTGAGCTGCCGCGGTCTGCAGACCCGTGCCCCAGAGGGTGTAGACCACGAACAGCAGGACGACCGCGCCCGCGGTAAGCAGCAACTCTCCCAGACCGCCGGCGATCATCGCCGATACACTCCGCCTCGGCGGAGTGTTCTGCGCTCTCCGCCGTCCCCTCTGAGTCGTACGATGCATCGCTCTCCAGTCGTCGCTACTGTGACCGCATTCCCCCAATCGTCTCGTCAACGATCACGAGCCGGCATCAGTTCCGGCGCACCACATCGCATACGCTGGCCGCTGTGCGAAAGCCAGGTCGAGGACGGATGCGCGTGGCCCGCGGACTCGTCATGTCCGCAGCGTGCCTGCTGCTGCCCTCGGGTGCGCACATCGCCGCCGGTGGTGGCCTGCCGATGCACCTGGAGTTTCTCTTCGCCGCAGGGCTGCTCAGCGTCGCCTGCGTCGCCCTTGCGGATCGCCGACGTGATCCCGTCGAGATCGGCGCCGCGTTGGTCCTGTCTCAGCCCGCGCTGCACGCCCTTTTCACCATGGCAGGTCAGGACCATGCGACGACCGTGAGCGGCAGCTCCATGCTGGTGGCACACGCGGTGGCCGCCGCCGTCCTGACCGTGCTGCTCTCCGGGCTCGAAGCCGTCGTGTGGGCGATGGCTTCGCTCTCGACGACGGTCCGGCTGACCAACGTCCTCCGGCTGCTCGATCAGCCGCTGGCCCAGTGCAGGTCGCCGTGGACGCCCACATCCTCGCCGAGAGGCGCCCGGACCTCATACGGCGCGTTCGTCGGCGGCGCGGTGCCGTGGCGCGGTCCGCCGTCGTCGCTGGTGCGATGATCACCAGCGGTCACCCGATGGGAGACGGGTGAGGTCGCGGGACGGTTTCGACCCCCCGGCGGCCATACATCGCTGTTCCCTCAGACGTACCCTGGCAGGCGTAGAACGAGAGACTCGGCGGAGATAGACCCGCCGCTCGGCTCCCGTCGGCGGAATGCCGTGCGACGCCGCCTGGACGCGACGTCGCCAAGGTCGGGAACGGATCCGGTCTCTTGAGACGACGACTCTGGATGGTCATCGGAGCTGCATGGCCCCCAGCTGGGCTTTCGAGATGACGACAACACCAGAAGGACATACCGATGCTGAAGATTCGACGTACCCGGACGCGACCTCGAGCGGTTAGCGCCAGGCCCGACCGGCGAGTGCGTGGCGCCCCGGCGCTGCGACTGGTCCCCGCCGCCGGCGCGGCGCTCGTGGTGGCGTCGTCGCTCATGTTCGCGGCACCGGCGGCGAACGCACACAGTTCCCTCGTGTCGAGCACCCCGGAGGACGGCGCGACCGTCGACGACCAGCCGGGGACCATCGAGCTCGTCTTCAACGAGAACGTCCAAGACCAGCCCGACTTCACCCAGATGGCCGTGCTCGACGCCGACGAGGACGGGTTCCACGCCGGTGACCCAGTGATCGACGGCAACACGGTGCTTCAGGATGTCTCCGAGCTACCCGACGGCGACTACACCGTCTCCTACCGGGTCGTCTCCGCTGACGGTCACCCGGTGAGTGGCACCGTCGAGTTCACCATGACCGCCGGCGACGACGGCGCGACCGACGACGACGCTGAACAGGAGCAGGAGCAGGAACCAGCGGTCGGCGCCGACACCGACCAGCAGGCCGGCGACGACGCGTCGGAGGACGGGGTCGACGACTCCGTCTTCATCGGCGGGGCCATCGTCGTGGCCATGCTGGCTGGGTTGGCGCTGCTGACCGCACGCAGCCGTCGCCGCCTGAGAGAGTCGTCGGATTACGGCATGGACTCCACCAGCCCGGGTGACGGAGCCCACCGATGAACGCCACATCCACGCAGGCCCCACCGCCTACCACCCGCCGGTGGGGCACTGCCGCCGTCGTCACCGGCCTGGCCACGCTCGTCGTCGCGCTGCTCGTCGGCGGGGGTGGGACTGCGCTGGCCGTCCCCGGGTTGGGAGACCCCGGCGACCTGACCCGATGGGGCCTCCCCATCGCCAGAGCTGTCCTGGATGGATCCGCCGCGGTGACCATCGGACTGCTGGGCCTGGCCACGATTCTCCCGCCGGAGCGCGACCAGCTCGGCCGTGACGCGCTTCGAGCGCTCCGTGCGGCATCGTGGGGGGCGCTGGTCTGGGCGGTGGCTGCCGCGGCCGTGCACCTCCTGACGCTGTCCGACCTGATCGGCCAGCCTCTCCTCGAGGCACTCGGCGGTGAAGGCTTCCGTTCATACACGGCGAGTGTCTCGCAGGGACAGGCGTACGCGGCGGTCGTGGTGCTGGCGCTGGCGATGATCCCGGCGGCACGTCTCACCCTCGGGCATGGCGGGAGCATCGCGCTGCTCTGTCTGGGCTTGGCCACGCTGGTGCCGCCGGCGCTGGTGGGCCACTCGTCCAGCGGTGATTACCACCACTCCGCGACCACGTCGATCCTGATCCACCTGGTCGCTATGGCGTTCTGGGTGGGCGGCCTGGTCGCGGTGTCCTGGTATGCGGCGCAGCGCGGACGCGAGCTCCCCCGCGTCGCGCGCATCTACTCGTCGGTCGCGTTGGGCTGTTTCGTGCTGATCGCAGCCAGCGGCGTATTGAATGCCTGGGTCCGGATGAGCTCGCTGACTGAGCTCTTCAGCACGGAGTACGGGTGGCTGCTGCTCGGTAAAGCCACAGCGCTGGCCGGCCTTGGATGCTTCGGCTACCTGCACCGCCAGGGGACGCTGCGAGCGCTCGACGCGGGCCGACCCGGGCAGTTCCGCAGGCTCGCGGCCGGCGAGGTACTCGTGATGGCCGCCGCGATCGGCCTCGCGGTGGCTTTGGGCCGCACCGAGCCACCAGTACCGGAGGACGTCAACCTGTCGATCGTCCGGGACCTGCTCGGGTATCCGATACCGCCCGAGCCAAGCCTGTCTCGCATGTTCACCGAGACCTACCCCGACGCACTCTTCTCGATCGGATGCTTCGTCGCGGTCGTGCTGTACCTGGCGGGTGTGTGGAAGCTGTACAAGCGAGGCGACCGCTGGCCCGTCGGTCGGACCATAGCCTGGCTGCTCGGCGTCGCCACCGTCGCGTTCGTCGAGCTGTCCGGTGTCATGACGTACAGCATGACGATGCTGTCTGTGCACATGGTCCAGCACATGACACTGATGATGGTCAGCCCGATGTTGCTGGTCATGGGCGGTCCGATCACTCTCGCCCTGCGCGCGGTGAAACCGGCTAAGCGCGGCGCGAAGGGGCCGCGGGAATGGATCATGGCGGCGTTGCACAGCCGGGTGGCACGGGTGCTGACCCACCCCGTCGTCGCGCTCGGGTTGTTCGTATCCGGCTCGTTCATCATGTACTTCAGCGGCTTGTTCGAAGCCGCGATGCGCGAACACACCGGCCACATGCTGATGAGCCTGCACTTCCTGCTCGTCGGCTACATCTTCTTCGAGATGCTGATCGGGATCGATCCGCTGCCGAAGCGTCCGCCA
>NZ_ML142854.1:319731-320249 GCF_004138495.1 Phytoactinopolyspora endophytica | reverse complement strand
CGGCGCGGATCGTGGTGCAGCTGCTGTCGATGGCGTTCCATGCCATCTTCGGTCTGGCCATCATGGAGTCGTCGATGTTGATCGCCGGCTCGTACTACCGCGAACTGGCTACCGAGATCACCTGGCTACCCGACGCACTGGACGACCAGATACTCGCGGGGCAGATCACGTGGGGGTTCGGGGAGCTGCCCGCGCTCGTGGTCGTCATCGTCATCTTCGTGCAATGGTCCCGCTCCGACGAGCGCGAGGCTCGCCGGTTCGACCGCAAAGAAGGTAAGGAGGAGGCCGAGCGGAAGGCCTACAACGCCTACCTGGCCAGGCTCGACGCCGACGCCAAGCGGCAAGAGCGGGTGGACTGACGCCAGTGGATTTCCACGCTCGCCAGACCATACGTTAGACTCGTGTCGCTTCACCCGGACAGGTAGCTCAGTTGGTAGAGCGTCCGCCTGAAAAGCGGAAGGTCGCCGGATCGATGCCGGCCCTGTCCACCCTCTGACCAGCGGCTTCACCGCCGCTGG
>NZ_ML142854.1:319147-319710 GCF_004138495.1 Phytoactinopolyspora endophytica | reverse complement strand
TACCTTCATTTACCGCCACGGCCCGCTATTTTCCGGCCGCTGTTGCACGCGGACTGCACGCGCTCGCCGACTCATTGGCGACAAGGCCTGAGTTGACGCACGCTGAGTATGTGACGAAGAAGGAGCGACTCCTCGTCGATGAACTCGGCGACGAGCAAGTCGACGAGTTGCTCGAACACGCCTCGAAGCTGGCCGAGGAAAGGCCCCGGCGACGCAAGGAACCATCGTGGTTCGGCGCGATCCGCTCCGGTCGTGGTGACCTCTCCGAGCGGCACGAAGAGATGCTGAAGTCCGAGCTAGGCCGCTCCGCCTGAGCCTCGAAGACATGTGATCATCGTAGACACAGGGGTGCAGGTAACGAACGGCCAGCGAACGTTCGACCATGGCCTCGCTATAAATTTAACTCGCGAGGCGTTCACGCGCCGATCTTGTCGGACAGCGGTCCCATGCGGGCAGGAGCATCCCGGCGAGCAAGCGTTCAAACAGTGCGCCGGGCCCACGACTCATATCGCACGTGCACCCGGTCGCCGCTCGGGTGATCAATCGATGAACCGGGCGGTTGT
>NZ_ML142854.1:309570-319137 GCF_004138495.1 Phytoactinopolyspora endophytica | reverse complement strand
ACCTAGTCCGATTCGGCCCGGGATAGATCTTTTCACGAGGCGCCTGCGGCGGCCGCGTCCCTCATCCTCCGCAGTGTGAGTGGTTGGTTTGAAGCCTTGCTCGGTGTAGAAGGTCAACTGGCACGAAACCGTCAAGGACCTACAGGCGCACGACCATGTGCCGGGTGTCTATGATCAATTCGCCATGGACGTATGCTTCGCATCTTCCCCGCAGCACGCAGACGTGCTCAACGAGGACTTCGTCGCCGCAACCTCTGGCGGAGCTGTCGTCATCGACGGTGCGGGGACGCCCGAGGGCGCGGATTCCGGATGCGTCCATGGGGTTGCCTGGTATAGCCGTGCGGTCGGTTATGCCTTGGTAGCACGGATGGCCGAACTCGAACGCCCACTTCACGACTGCCTCGCTCAGGCGATCATCCACGTCAGGGATCTGCATAGGGCCGATTGCGATCTCGGCCACCCGGGCACGCCGTCGTCAACCGTGACGGCGATCCGGGAGAACGGCGATCGGCTGGACTACCTCGTCCTCGCTGACTCGCCGTTGGTGCTCGACCTAGCAGACCGCATCGAGGTCATCTGTGACCACCGCGTCGACGCGTTCCAGCGGGAGATGCCAGCATCGATGCGGGAGAATCCTCTTGGCAGCGCCGAGTACCGAGCGGGCCTGAGGGAGTACATCGCCGAGTGGCGGCGTCACCGAAACGTCGAAGGCGGATTCTGGGTCGCCAGCTCCCAACCCGACGCGGCGGCCCACGCTCTAACCGGCACCGTGCCCCTGGCCGATGTAAGCGCCGCCGCGCTCCTCAGCGACGGAGCCAGCCGCCTGGTCGACCGGTTCGGTCTGCTCAGTTGGCGCGATCTCCTCGACCTGCTCGACAACCAAGGGCCAGCGGAACTGGTACGGCGTGTCCGCGACGTAGAGCGCAATACCGCCGAGCAATATCCGGGCAAGGCCCACGACGATGCCACCGCGGCATATTGCCGGTTCGGCAGGCTCTAGAACATGCTTGACACCCGGCCGAGACCTGATGAGCACCGTCCAGGGCAAGTCTGCCTTGATGCTACGGACGCGAAGGTGGTGGTGTGCCGAACGACGCGTACGTTTCGCCGAAACGGACACCCGTTGTGGTCCGTCGTGAGTCGGCCTGGTGACGCTCCGTTGACATACGCCCCGCGACTCAGGGCTGCGGAGTTGTTACCGCCTCGCGGTGACGTGCCAGCCAAGCTCTTCCGCTGTCGTAACCCGCATGCATCGCGCGATTGTCAGGGTCGAGGTCGGCGAACACCACCTGGGGTGTTCCGTCAGGCTTGCCGCGAGCCAGCCAACGATCATCTGGGGCCGCGACACCCGATGTCACCGTTCCCGGGGCAACACCAGGCACTGCGAACGCGATCCACATTTCAGTCAACAGCGCGTGTGCCAACGGCCGCCGATCATCGAGTGACTCTGCCGCCAGTCCATCGCTGTAGCTGGCCAGCAGCACACAGTCTGCCCCCAGCGACTCGTACTCGATGAACACTTGCGACATGCGTGCTTCGATGCACAGGGCGCATCCGAAGCGGAGCCCATCGACCGAGAAGACGGTTGCGTGGTCACCGGCTGCATACATGAACGACGACTCCGTGTTTGAGAGATACCGCTTGTCGTACCTCGCAACTAGGAGCCCACCGTCACTGATCACATACAAACTGTTGAACGGCCGTTCAGGGCCGGGCTCGCGGTGCACCGACCCGACAACGGTCCACAGTCCAAGCTCTCCGGCTCGCTCGATCGTCTGCTGCCGTTCAGCAGCGAGCACCTGCCAGTCCACTCGTGACCAGTCCGACTCGGCCAGCCGATGCGGATCACTCGACATGCGCCGCTTGTCCGGATACCCCGATAGTGCCCCCTCCGTGAACAAGACGAGCCGAGCATCGCCGTCGGCCGCCAGACCCATCAGCTCCCGAACCCGACGCCCCTGCTCCCGAATCGAATCACCATCCGGAGAGTCATTTTTTCCGACACCCTGCGCAACCGCGATCCTCAACACCGCCATGGCGTCCGATCATCGCAGACTCGCACCAAGCATCGAGGGTGTTTGTCCCTCGGGAAGCGAGTTGGTAACGTTCCAACTGGCGTGGCCCTACGCCGAACCTCCATCGACCTTCCCCAGCATGGTCGTCCTTCGGAGGCAAAGGGATTGTCGTCTCAGGGTCGTTGTCCTGGTCTGTTCGTCTCGGGCGTCAAGGTCGCTGGGGGATCTACGTGCGAGGCATGGAAGGCCAGATGACAGCGAACAGGAACTTCAAACGCCGTGTGCGAGCCCGAGCGGCCAAGACCGGTGAGTCCTATACGTCTGCCCTCCGGCACTTCCGATCGACGTCGACTGGAGATGACATGTCGGAGGCAAAAAGCATGCGCTTGGCGGTCGCGCAGGTCGTTCTTGGTGACGATCCCCGCGACAAGGACGCAGTGCGAGCGAGCGGGCAGGAGATACGGCGCCTGATGCGCGAGGCGCGCGACTCGGACGCGCGGCTGATCCACTTTCCGGAAGGGGCACTGTGCTGGGCACACAAGCTCAAGATGTCCGTGAATGGCCCCGACCATATCGGTCCGGCCGACTGGGACAGGGCCGAGTGGAACGTTTTGCGCGACGAGCTAGCCGAAATCATGGAACTGGCACGAGAGCTCCGGCTCTGGACGGTTGTGGGCTCGATCCATCGCCTCACACCGCCGCACCGGCCGCATAACAGTCTGTACGTCATCTCTGATCGAGGAGAGGTGGCGACCCGTTATGACGAACGCTTGTTGTCGAACACCAAGATCACGTACATGTACTCGCCGGGGTCCGCACCGGTGACCTTCGAAGTCGACGGCGTCCGGTTCGGACTGTCGCTAGGCATCGAGGTCCATTTCCCGGAGGCCTTTATCGAGTACGAGCAGCTGGACGTCGACTGCGTGCTTTTCTCCACCGCCGGCCCTCCCGATCCGGGAGGGAGGGTCTTCGCGACCGAGGCTCAAGCCCATGCGCTCACCAATAGCTACTGGGTCAGCTTCGCTGTGGACGCACGGCACGCGGCCGATGCCCCGTCCGGTGTGGTCTCTCCGCGAGGCGCCTGGTTGGCCCAGTGCTCACAGCGCGAGATGCCCTCCGTGATCACCACCGAGATCTTCGATGATCCAAACGACCTGGCACGGCCTTGGAGACGAAAAGCCCGTGCGGGCATCTACGAACCCCACCTCGTCCACGACGATCCCAGAAGCAACGATCGAAGCGTGGTCTAAGCGTCAAGCAGTCCTGGGATCCTACGGACAGCTCGCGGCTTTGACGTTCTCGTCCGTCATCTCGCCGCGCAGCATGTAAGTAGACGTTGTCTGTAGACGCATTGTCTTGTGTCTACGGACAACGTCGCTTTCAGGCGCAGACACAGAACAGGTTGCCTTCTGTGTCGGCGAGGACCACATGTTCGGCGTCCTCCGAATAGACCCAGTCCACTCGTCGTGCTCCGAGAGAGACGAGACGCTCCACCTCAGTCTGCAGATCCGAGTCTTCGTCTATCCAGAGGTCGAGATGCATCTTGTCGTCTGTGTCCAGGTGGACGTGCGCACCGGCGCCGTGGTCTTGCCGCGTGGCCGAGGGAGAACTCCACTCCTCAGGATGGAGGAAGTCTGGATTGCTGGGCCGTTGAACATATCCGAGGGCCTCGGTCCAAAACGCGGCAGCTCTGCCGCTGTTCGATACATTCAGTACAACGGACCCTACGAAAACAGCCATCAGATTCTCCTTCGGTGACGTTCAGCTCATGAGCATCTGAAGTCGGTTTCTACCCCGCTTCTCGAAGCGAGAATCGTTGATCGGTCCCTGGAGTCAACGAGCCCTGATCACCACCAACCTGCCCGGCCTCGATGGCTCGCATGTACGCGGCCGCCCTCCTCACGGGCATCAACCAGAGGCCGAATACCGCGCCGCCATCCTGCGATGATCGCCAATAGCTCGATGTCGCGCTGACCGCGATTGTGTCGTACCAAGCGCGCCGGAGGCGCCTACGATCAACTCGTCATGAATGCATGCTTCGCATCTTCTCCACAGCACGTAGACCTGCTCAACGAGGACTTCGTTGGCTCCACCTCTGTCGGCGCCGTCGTCATTGACGGTGCCGGAACTCCCGAGGGAGCTGTGACCATCGCGTCAACGCCTTCCAGCGTGAGAAGCCGGCGTCGATGTATGAGCATCCCCGCAGTAGCGCCGAGTACCAAGCCGGTCTGACGGAATACGTCACCGCATGGCGGCGTCACCGAAACGTCGAGGGCGGATTCTGGGTCGCCAGTTCTGAGCCCGACGCGGCGGAGCCAGCCGCCTTGTCGACCGGTTCGGTCTGCTCAGTTGGCGTGATCTCCTCGATCTGCTTGATAGCCACGGGCCTGCGGAGCTAATCCGGCGTACTCGCGAGACAGAGCGCAACACGGCTGAGCAGTATCCGGGCAAGATCCACGACGATGCCACCGCAGCCCTTTGCCGGATCGGCAGGCTCTAGGATTCGCATTCGGTCGTGGTACACCGCGCTGCGGCACTAGATCTTGACGACATCTTGATCGATCTCGGGGCTGTGCTGCATTTTCGACAACGCCCCTGGCGACGACGGGGTGTTCCAGGCTTTCTCGGACGGCCACCCCAATTGTCACTCACCCAGAGCGAGTCATTAGCCGCGCTTGCCCGCAGCTTGCGGTCAGTCGGCGTCTTAACGTTCTCTATAAAAACAAATAATCTTGTGTTTATAGAGAACGTAGTCACAGGAGAAGTGCGATGAAGGCAGCTGCGCCACCGATCTTCCCGATCTTTCGCTCCCGTCTTCAGGCTGACATCCTCGTACGCCTGTTACTCGGCGAGTCCGAGGAGTCGGTCACGAGCCTCCGCATCAGCCATCGGGGCCAATGTGGGCAACTCTCATCGAGAGATTGAGCGCTTGGAACGAGCGGCGATCGTCGCTTCTCGACGTGTTGGCAGGACTCGGCTGGTCAGGGCCAACACCGATGCACCGTTCTATCGACCACTCTACGAGCTCGTCCTCATCACCTTGGGCCCGGCACACGTGCTCGCCAGAGCGCTCGCGGACCTCCCCCACGTTGAGTCAGCCAGCATCTTCGGCTCTTGGGCCGCACGGATGGCGGGTGAAGAAGGACCTGCCCCGCACGACATCGACCTCCTCGTCATTGGCACACCCGACCGTGACGATCTATACGACCGCACCGGGGAGGCCTCCGCCGCTCTCGGTCGAGAAGTCAACGCGGTCGTGATGTCTTCTCAAAGGTGGCGAGATTCTCCCGACGGCTTCGCTCGAGAGATCGCGACACGGCCGCAGATCCCAGTCCTTCAGGGCTACGACGATGAGGAGCGCCCATGAGCTGGCAACGTGGACGAGAGACCGTACACGACATGATCGACAAGGGAGAGCTAACAAGAGTTGTCGCCGACACCGAGCTTGCCCAACGGATGCTTGATCAAGCGAAGCAGCATGTCCGATCTGACCAGTGCCACCTGAGCATCGGTCCAACGCCCGAGCTGGTCAAGAGTCATGGTCCCGCAAGATTGCTCGCGCCGGACAGCACTCCTTCTAGCGTCATCCCGGGAGGCGTTCACATGGGCCCCTCACGGTCGCTTGACCCGGCCAAGGTCGACGAGTGTCTGCTCATCGGCGAAGTTGAAGATGCGTTGGCCGAGCTGAAGGTCTTGGCGCCGAGTGACGAGCTGATGCCTAGCGACGCCGAAGGGGTCCGCGGGGTTTGTCCAAACCAGGGCGAAGCCATACAGATCGAACGCCGCGGACGCACGCTCGAAGAGCCCAGACGCTGCACGGTTCGCAGTCCAGATGACCTGACCCCGCGCATTGCAGAGCTGCGGCAACGTGGCGATGGTCGAATCGACATCCTCATCGATAAGACTTCCGAAGACACCGCATAGCAACACGATGTCGGCCGGGACAGCCCCGACGTAGGCGTCCGTGGTCCCAGCATCGCCCTGCAGGACCTCGATGCCGTTCAGGTCGGCGCTCTCGACTCGCCGCCGAGCCTCCTCAGCGTTTCGTCCGTCAATCTCGACCAGGCGTGCCTGAACATCGGATCGCCGGTCCGAGTCGTCGACCGCGCCGACGACGTCGTGGCCCTGGCCGGCACACACACTGATGATCTGGACCGGGCCGGATGGTACCAGGTCGAGTGCGAGCCGGAGCTGATCTTGGACCGTCCGAAGGCGGTTTCGCAATCGGCCGTGCTCCTGGTAGCCCTCGTGCCATCCGTGCCAATCCACGTCGTGATCTTAGGTCGACATCCGCGTCGTCCGTCGAGCCCACGAGGCCGTCGAGCTAAAGGGCGCCGACTCATGGGAGAGGTAACAAGGGCTTCTCCGCCCCATCCCGGCCACACACTGCGCGCTCATGACGTCAGCGCATCTGACGGGAGCACAGGGCATGGCCAGCGCGGATCACGCCGCCACGTCGACCAGTCGTCTCGGAAGGGACCTTCTCGGCATGCGAGCAAGCCGATGACCTCTTCTTGCGCTTGGGACACCTTCTTGTGGTCGTCGTCGGTGATGATCCCCAGGCGACGTCCCTGCTTATATTCGTCTTCGTCCTTCCAGCGATGCGTTCCATCAGAGTCGATGATGAGGTCGAGGGTGTCGTATCCGATCGATGTCCGCCGATAAGGGCGTTCGAAGTCGACGTACCAGATCCACCGTGAGCCGTCACCGTAGAAGAACAGAGACACGGTGAAGTACGAGTCCGGTGGAGAGAGGATGAGCCGAGTGGTATCCCGCCAAATCCATGGGCACATTTCCCATTCACCTGAAGCGAGATGGTGAATCCCTAGGTTCCGGACTGCTTCGTCTCCAGTTCGTAGAGATTCGGTCCATGTGGTCGCGGCGAGCATCTCTATGCCAGGCCAGATAGCGAGGGCTACCAGGTCGGGAGTGTCATGCACGACTCTGCACGGAGTCGCCGACCACACCTTCCCTCTATGGACGTCACGCCGCACCGCTGTGCTTGCCGATTCGAAGTCCTGCACCGCCTGCTCTGTCATGGTGGGGCCACTGTACTGGGCATGATTAAAACCGACCGTCACGTGTGCTGAGCCGCCGGCTTGGACAAGGAGAGGTCGACTCGGCAATGGCAGGTGAAAGGATGAAGTGATGGTGCTACCCGCGGATAGCCATGTGCACAGCGGGTGGTCCTGGGATTCTCCAGGCGGCTCAATGGAGCGGACCTGCACGCGGGTGGTCGAGCTGGGCCCTCCCGCGGTCGCCTTCACCGACCACATGGACTTCACCGCTTTGGAGAGCTGCCGCCGGCGATCTCGAGGGCTTCGAGCATCTCCAGGTATTCATGACGCCGGGCGGATCGCTCGCTCCCCCGCAATGGATGTGAACGGTTGCCTTGAATGTGTGCAGCGCTGCCGCGACCAGTTCCCGCAGCTTCGCATCATCACCGGCGTGGAGCTCGGCGAGGCGCATCGCAACAGCGAGTCCGCCGCGAAGCTTCTCGACGCCGGGCGGTTCGAGCTGGCTATTGGTGGGGCCCATGGCTTCCATCCCAGCCGTCACCCCTACGACGTCTGGATACGTCCGAACTGACCCGGGGAACCACGCGTGCCGTCGGTGACTCACCGGAACGCTAGCCTGACTGCAATTAGGCTAAGCGGAGTGAGGTTAGGCGTGGACATACCGAGGCCCGAGTCGATCTTCGATCGTCACGCCGAGTGGAACGATTTGATCCGCTTCGTCACAGATGAGTCGCCCGGTCTCAGGATCTCCTCGACCTTGCCGATATCTACGGGACCAAATGAACTGGCGAAGTCGCGCTCCAGGGCCAACGGCGAGTGTGGCGGAAGGCATCAGGATTTGGTCGGCAGCAGCAGCGCCGTCGAAATACGGCTCCGGAGAGAGTCCCGTGCGGCAGCGACGTCGACCGCGGTCGCATAGTCGATGGCCGGTGCCCGCTGATCGGGAATCAGCGCACCCAGCTCGGGCCCCTCCTCGAGCACGTGCCAACCGCCAGTACTCAACGCGAAGAGGCTGGGCTCCAGCATCGCCAGCAATGCGAGCGGATCATGTGGATTGCAGGACGATGCACCCAGGTGCTGCCACCATCGGCGTACCTGCGCATCGACCAGCATCGCAGCCACGGACCGGGAAGCCGTCACCGAGTCGAGGTCGGTGACGTCGAACGGCACGGTCGTAGTCACGTCCAAACCCACGAATGTCGAAGGGATTCCGGCTGAGAGCACGGCCGCAGCGGCAGCGACGTCGGAGCGCAGGTTGTGCTCAGGCACACTGCGGGCGAACTCTCCACCCATGATCACCAGGCGTCGAACTCGAGACGCCCACGACGGATCGTGGTGCAGAGCCACGGCGACGTTGGTGAGCGGCCCGATCGCGATGACGACCAGGTCGCCCGCGTGGCGATGAGCCGCGGCGAGCAACGCATCGACCCCGCCGAGCGTGCTGATCTCCTCGGCGGCCAGGCCGTCGATGGCGTCGCCTTCGTGTCCGCCCCACCAGACGTCCCGGCCCGACAGCGGCTGCGGTTCCCCGGCGTGGACGGGCACGTCGTCACGGCCCAACAGACGCAGCGTGCGTCGGGCGAGCTGCGCGCGGAGGATCACGTCCCCATAGACCGTGGTGACACCCAGCAGGTCGACGCTGCGCTCGCCCGCAAGCAAGACCAGTGCGAGCAGGTCGTCAACATCAGAGCCGATATCGGTATCGAGGATCACCGGCGTACCGCCGGGCAGAGATGCGTCGCTCATGAAGCCGGCACCGTGGCGTGCGGGGTCATCGAACCCTCCAATCATTCGGCCGACTACTGACCAGACGACCGCGACCCCATTTCTTGAACGAGCACTTTCTGACCGTCTGGGTCCGTCACCGTCAGCTCGTCACCGAACTCCTCTGACAGCGTGACATCCCCATAACGGCCGGCGATCAGGCGATCGGCCAGCTCCGTCAACGGCTCGCACGTGCGGAACGCCAGCTGCACGGATCCTGGTGGTCTTTCGTCACCCGGCGGGCGAAGGGCAATAAGACCCCCACCGGCGCTGCTCCAGGCCCGCCACGACTCGTCATCGCCCTCGTCGAGTCGTGTGAAGCCGGCCGCCGACAACAGCTGATCGAGAGGGCCAGCGGGCGGGCCGAACAGCATCGGCATTGACACAATCCCATGCTCGGGTCGGGGCTCGTCGAGCTGGTAGCCGTACAGATCGGTGGGACGCTCGTCTAGCAAGAGCTCCGCCTCGTCTTGGCCACGCACTCGCAAGACCCGCCCGTAGGCCTCGTCATAAATCTCCACGTCGCCGAAACCCGCCTCTGCGAATTGGGCCGCCAGGGCATCGGCATCTGCCACCTCGAACGCCATCCCTGTCTGACCTGGCCCCGCTCCACTGGTGGCAGCGTCATGCAGTGCGACCTCCCCGGCAGCGCCGACCATCGTGACCCAGCTCTCGGCACGGCTCACCCTAGGCGAGAATCCGAGCGCAGAAAGAAACTCCCGCACTCGCGGCACGCGGTCGGTGAATCGTATCGGCCTGACAATGACTTC
>NZ_ML142854.1:306664-309528 GCF_004138495.1 Phytoactinopolyspora endophytica | reverse complement strand
GTCCGTCTTGCTCATCCGCCCGCCTCTCCGTGTGCTTGTAGGTACTCGGTCAGAGCCTGTTCCACGAGGTTCGACAGACTGGTGTCGTCGTCGATGGCTTTGTGCTTGACGCGCCGGACCAATGCCGGCGGCAGATAGATGTTCATCTGCACCTTGGCTGGCGGTGAGTCCAACCCGCTGCCGGTCTCGGATCGCTTCCTAGATTCAGCTCCCATGACTGCCCTCCGTGACAGAATGCTAGCAAGCTAGCATTCTGTCCCACAAGCCCACGATGACGTTTCACGGCGTGGTTGCCTGAAGCTCGTCAGGCGTTGGGGTAGTCGACGTCGGTGAACGCCGCATCACGTTCAGCCGCCGGCAGCGCTCCGGTCAGGTACGTCGTGGTTCCGCCGGTGAGCAGCTCCCGCCCGGCGGAGACCAGCGCGCCGTAGGCCACCCATGCCAACGAGCCACCCGTGGAGACCCGGCGCACACCGGCCGCGGCCAGCTCGGCCACCGACGGGACTCCAGGCACCGCGAGCACGTTCACCGGGCAACCGACCGCATTCACGACGCGCTCGATCTCAGCCAAGGAGACGAGCCCGGGCGCGTACAGGACGTCAGCGCCGCCATCGCGGTAGGCGACCAGACGCTCGATCGTGTCGTCCAGGTCGTCAACACCGTACAGATGGTTCTCGGCCCGGGCCGTCAGCACCAGACCATGCCGCGTCGCTGCTTCGGCCGCTTCCTCGACCCGTCCGACCGCGTCGTCCACAGACAACACGCCGACCCCCGGTTCGAAGTCCTCGATCGAGCAGCCGGCGGCACCCGTCTCTGCGATCAGTTCGACGGTCCTTGCCACACCACCCGGCTCATGAGGAAAGCACCCTTCCGAATCCACACTCACCGGAACGGAGACGGCCGAGGTCACAGCCTCCACGTGAACCAGCATCTCGTCGCGGCGGACGTGCTGATCCGGACGCCCGAGCGACCCGGCGAACCCCGAACTGGTCGTCGCCAATGCGTGGAAGCCCACGTACTGAAGCAGACGTGCCGAGCCGATGTCCCACGCATTGGGCATGACGAACAGACCGTCGTCGTGAAGACCACGAAAGACCTCACCAGCGTCCATGTCGATCTCCCCATCCGTGCACGGCGTTCGCTTCCGGGCTAGACACTACTGGCCGGCACCGACACTCACGCGCCGGTATCCATCGACACCGAAGGCAGGGAGCTACTCGAGCGGCTTGAGGCGGTTGAGGATCGTCGGGAAGAACTCAGCAACCGTGGGGTGGATGGGCATCATCTCGGCGAGCACACGGCACGGCGCATCGGCATGCATCAGCGCACTGACGATCTGGATGATTTCGTCACCAGCGATGCCCATGGTCGCTGCGCCGAGGAACCGGTCCGTGTCCGCGTCGACGAGCAACTTGATCAGCCCGGCAGTCTCACCATCCAAACGCGCTCTGTTGTGCTGGTTCATCGGGAATGTCGCCATCAGCACGCGGCGGCCGGACGCTCGGGCTTCACGTTCGGACATGCCGACGCGACCCAATGGCGGGTCGGTGAACATCGCGTATGTCAGGATGCGCGTATCGGCGTTGCGCGTGCCGCCGGTGAGGTGGTCGACGACGATCTCGTGGTCCTGGTACGACGTGTGGGTGAACGAACCCCGGCCGTTGATATCGCCCAGCGCCCAGATCCCGTCGACGGCTGTACGGAATACGCCATCGACCTTGATCACGCCACGGTCGTCGAGTTCCAGGCCGACCGATTCCACGTTGAGCAGGTCGGTGTTCGGAGTGCGCCCCACCGCGACGAGCAGGTGCGAACCTTCGATGGCGCCAGCGGCGTCGGTGTGCACGCGAAGGCCGGCGGCTGTGGGCTCGACTCGCTCGACGTTCGTGCCGGTGTGGATCGTGATTTCCTCCTCCTGCAGGAAGCGAGTGATCTCCGCGGCGACGTCGTCGTCCTCACGTGACGCCAGGCGCGGGCCACGCTCGATGATCGTCACGGTGCTGCCGAAGCGTCGGAACATCTGCCCGAACTCCAGCGCCACGTAACTGCCTCCGAGCACGACGAGGTGGTCCGGCAGCTTGTCGAGGTGCAGGATGCGGTCGTTGTCGAGCCAGGGGACGGCGTCGAGGCCGAGAATCGGCGGTACGGCCGCCCGTGTACCGACGTTGAGAAACACGTTCGTAGCGACGAGCTCCCGGTCACCGACGGCCACCCGGTGGCCATCGGCGCCGGTGCCGGTGAAACGTGCTCGACCACGAATCAGGGAAAGGCCGTCAGTGTGCTCGAGAAAGTCGGTGTATCCGTCGACCCAGTTGTCGATCATCTCGTCCTTGCGGGCGACGGCGGCGGGGAAGTCCATGCGCACGTCGCCTGTGATGACGCCGTGTGCTCGCGCCGTCCTGGCCAGCTGGGCGACCCGCGCCGACGCCCGGAGTGCCTTAGTCGGGCGGCAACCCCGGTTCAGGCACGTGCCGCCGACAGTGTCCTGCTCGATCAAGGCGACACGGTCGCCACGTCCGGCGAGATGGCCGGCAACGCCTGGGCCGGCCTGACCGGCACCGATCACGATGGCGTCAAAGCGTTCGCGAGTGTTGTCCATGTGATCTTCCTTCAGAGGTCGATGGAGACGGGCCCTCGCGGGTGGCGAACAGCACGGAGGAACCTGGTACGGGCTGGGGCGGGCGAAGAACTCCGGCTCATAGGCTACTTCCCCGGCAACGAGGCCCGGCGCTCAGCTATGGCAAGCGCTCCGTCCGGCCGATCTCGTGGACATGACGGTGACCCCCCAGCACTGATGAACGAGACGCAATGGTGGTACGGATGCGAGGGACTTCTGGCAGTTCGCAGGCTTCCCTCTCACTCAT
>NZ_ML142854.1:304477-306619 GCF_004138495.1 Phytoactinopolyspora endophytica | reverse complement strand
CGATCGGTGGATGAGGATCGGGATGGTGCCCACTAGTCTTGGCCCATGTCCGTCCCCGATCAGCCTGACCACGAGAAGCAACCGCAGATCCGCGCCTCTGACCAGGAGCGGGAGGACCTTGTCGAACGGCTCTCCGAGCACGCCACCATGGGCCGCCTGACCTTGGCCGAGTTAGAAGAGAGAATCGACCGCGCGTACGCCGCCACCACGCGGGATGAGCTGGCCACACTGACGTCTGATCTGCCCGACATCACCACTTCGCGGTCCGCCGTTGTCGAGCCTCGGCGGCGTAAGGCGACGAAATGGATCGTCGCGGTCATGGGCGGCAGCAGCAAACGTGGCCGATGGCGGGTAGCGCAGCGCGTCAACACGGTCGCGGTCATGGGCGGCCACGACATCGACCTCCGGGACGCCGAGCTCGACAGCGACGATGTCACCATCGTCTCCGTGAACGTCATGGGCGGGACGGACATCTATGTGCCCGACACGGTCGACGTCGAGGTGGGCGGATTCTCGCTCATGGGCGGCACGGACGAACGGGGCAGCCGGCGAAGCCCGCGCCCTGGCGCACCGCGTATCCGCATCAAGGCCTACAACATGATGGGCGGCACCGAGGTGTGGAAACTCCCCGAAGAAGCCCTGGGGCTGCAGCTGAAGGAAGCCAAGAAGATCGCCAAACGATCTGAGTGAAGCCCTGGACACCCGGCGGTGCACGCCGTATGCACCGCCGGGTGCCGACAAGATCACCTGCACGTTCTATGCTCTGGGCATGATCGCCGCGCCGATCTCCCGCGCTATCGACGGCCGCGCTCACCGACGCGGTCGGCGTGCCACGCCGCGCCCGTTCATTCCCGCCCTCGGCATCGGCCGAACAGTGGCCACGGCCGGCTGTGGTACCGCCCAGGCAGAGCCGACGTGATCGAGGAGCTTCTGCCGCCCGCGGTCAAATCCGCAGAAGCGTTCGACGATCTCCACGCGGTGCATTTGTTCGCCGAGGAGGAGAAGTCCGTCGTCGAGGCGGTGGACAAACGGCGCCGGGAGTTCGCGACGGCACGGGGGTGCGCACGGCGCGCCATGGCCGAGCTGGGGTTGCCACCGATGGCGATACCCCGTGGCGAAGGCGGCGCGCCGGTATGGCCCGCTTCCGTCGTCGGAAGCATGACCCATTGCGACGGGTACCGTGCGAGCGCCGTCGCATGGGAGCGCGATGTGATCACCATCGGTATCGATGCCGAGCCAGCTCAGAGGCTTCCAGCTGATGTCTTGGAGGCCATCGCGCTGCCACAGGAACGGGCCGCGTTGTCACGCCTGGCTGAGGCGTGGTCCGCGTTCTACTGGGACCGCCTGCTGTTCTGCGCCAAGGAAGCGGTGTACAAGGCATGGTTCCCACTCACCGAGCGCTGGCTGGACTTCCACGACGCGTTGATCGAGCCGAGGCTCGACGGCACGTTCACCGCTCGGTTGCTCATACCCGGTCCCGCGCTGGGCGCACACGCCGTGACCGGCTTCCTGGGCCGGTGGCTCGCCCGCGACGGGCTCCTTCTCGCGGCGGTCAGCCAGTGCGAGACGCAGCCATGGACTGCCCGCTGATTCCGTAAGACATCGCCGAGTCCCACCCAAACGCGCCATTGAACCATACGTGGCGTCCCACCCTACTGATCATCAATGTCGCCCCGGCCCGTCCACCTCGGACGGCTGAGTCATGAAGGCGGGGTCAGTGGCTATGGCTGGTCAGGTCTGGATCCTCGAACTCAAGATATGACACCCGCCTACTGGGCGGTGCCCGCCCACCAAGTAAAAGGTCCTGACCAGCACCTACGTGCTGGTCAGGACCTTCTCATTATCAAAGGTTCTTCGCTCACCCTAGAGGCTGAGATCTACTTCGCCCCGCTGACCAGGCACATGACCCGTCAGCAGGGTGCGGACCTCGGATTCCCGGTAGCGCCGATGTCCACCCAGCGTGCGGATCGACTCGAGCTTGCCCGCCTTGGCCCACCGCGTGACCGTCTTCGGGTCAACTCGGAACATGGCCGCCACCTCTGCAGGGGTGAGGAGGGCCTCGGCTTCCTGGGTCTTGGTCGCCATCGTCAACTTCCTTCCCCACGTGACGGGACCGTCCCGTCACTCATTGTCATTTCATCG
>NZ_ML142854.1:297113-304460 GCF_004138495.1 Phytoactinopolyspora endophytica | reverse complement strand
CCATCATCCATGGGAGAGCCTTACGGCTCGACCCGAACCGCCCATTTGGATGATTTTCTGACCATTCGGATGATGCCACCCGCGACGTTCGCAAGCCTAGCGAATGCCGCAAACGGAACAAACCACCCCTAGGTGACTCACTAAGAACCGTCGCTCCTGGTGTGGCCTGCCCGCCCCGGTGACCCCATCCGAGATCAACATAGCTCTCAACGTGGTCACGCGAGGGCGTTTTCGCCAAATCGGCCGAAAACTCTGACCGATAGAGTGAGACCAGACACCCATCGACGCCCGACCATCCCCCGGGCACGAAGGAGAGAGGTCACCACCATGACCGAAGAGTCGCCGCTCGTATTCGGCCGCATCACCGGGCCTGACCAGCAGTCTGGTCACGAACAGGTGGTCTTCTGCCACGACCGCGCAAGTGGTCTGCGCGCCATCATCGCCATCCACTCCACGGCGCTAGGTCCCGCCCTCGGCGGCACCCGCTTCTACCCGTACAGCGCCGAGCACGACGCGCTGGCGGACGTACTTCATCTCGCGCAGGGCATGACCTACAAGAACGCGCTCGCCGGCCTGGACCATGGAGGAGGAAAGGCTGTCATCATCGGCGACCCCGAACGACACAAGTCGGAGGGGCTGCTGCGCGCCTACGGACGCTACGTCGCGTCTCTGGGTGGCCGATACATCACCGCGTGCGACGTCGGGACCTACGTCGAGGACATGGACGTCGTCGCTCGCGAGTGCCCCGCCGGACGCAACTGGGTCACCGGCCGCTCTCCCGCCGAGGGAGGAGCGGGCGACTCCAGTGTGCTCACGGCGTTCGGCGTCTACCAGGGCATGCGTGCCTGCGCAGAGCGCCTCTGGGGCGAACCGACCTTGGCCGGACGGAGGGTCGGCATCGCCGGTGTGGGCAAGGTGGGCTCTAAGTTGGCCCGGCTGTTGCTCGATGACGGCGCGCAGGTCGTGATCACCGATGTCTCCGAATCCGCCATCGACCATGTCCGCACCGCACACCCACAGGTCGACGTCGTCTCCGACGTCGACGCGCTGCTGGCCGCCGAGATCGACGTGTACTCGCCGTGCGCCCTCGGAGGCGCTCTGACCGACGACACGACCAGCGCGATGGCCACAGGTCAGGTGAAAGCCGTCTGCGGAGGCGCGAACAATCAACTCGAGCATCCCGGAGTGGAGAAGCTCCTCGACGACGCGGGAGTCCTCTATGCTCCGGACTACGTGGTCAACTCAGGTGGCGTGATCCAGGTCGCCGACGAGTTGCACGGGTTCTCCTTCGAGCGGGCCAAGGCCAAGGCGACGAAGATCTTCGACACCACCAGGAAGATATTTGCGCTTGCAAGTGATGAGGCCGTGTCGCCCGCAACCGCGGCTGACCGCATCGCGGAACACCGGATCGCCGAAGTGAGCCGAATGAAGACCATCTACCTGGGCAAATGAACCCAGTGTCCGGTACGCACGCGACTCGAAGGGAAATTAGTTCGTACCGGATGAGACGGAACAGGGTCCGACCCTGTACCGTTATATCTACGAGCAGATGTCATCCGAAGGAAACGAGGGCGTCCGGCTAATACTGGTCGCCCCGGTTGTGTGCGAGGGGGTCGACCCTATGGGGCGCGGCCGGGCCAAGGCCAAGCAGACGAAGGTCGCCCGTCAGCTTAAGTACCAGACGCTTGAAACGGACTTCGACGCACTACAGCGTGAGTTGCGTGGCGAGGAAGGTACTGACGGGCGGTCCGACGACTACGAGGCTGACTACTACGCGGACTACGCAGATCAAGATGGCGACGAGGGCGAGGAACCCCGTCGCAACGTAGGTTAGCCGCTTACTCACACGCTGCAGGTCGTTGCTGCCGTCACATCGCTGTGGCGGCGGCAGCAACGGCCTGCCGTGCGTGTGGCCGTTGTGCAATGAGACGTGCCCGGCGTCAGCCGGCGTACGTTCCGTAGAGCTCAGCGGAACCGTCGCCGTCCACGACATGGCCGGCGACCCACGTCTGGACACCACGGTCGGTCAGCAGCCGCATGGCAGGATCGACCGCGTCGGGACTCAGCACCACGAGCATGCCGACGCCCATGTTGAAGGTGTGCTCCAGCTCATGCTGCGTCACCGACCCGAGCTCACCGATCAGCCCGAAGATCGGCCCAGGTGCCCAAGTGGACCGGTCGACGCGAGCCGTGACGTCGTCGGGCAGTACCCGGGCGAGATTGGCAGCCAGGCCGCCACCGGTGATGTGCGACATCGCGTGCACCTCGACCGAACGAGCCAGTTCCAGACAGTGCCGCGCATACACTCTGGTAGGCTCCAGCAGCTCCGCACCGAGCGTCCGTCCGAGTTCAGGCACCTCTCGGTCCAGCGCCCATCCGGCCGTGTCGAGCAGTACGTGCCGGGCCAGCGAGTAACCGTTGGAGTGCAATCCGGACGACGCCATGGCCAAGAGCGCATCGCCCGGACGCACCAGGTGCGGCCCCAGAAGCTCGTCAGCCTCGACGACGCCCGTAGCTGCCCCGGCGACGTCGTACTCGCCCGGCCCCAGCAAGCCCGGATGCTCGGCCGTCTCGCCGCCGCTGAGAGTGCATCCCGCCGCAACGCAGGCCTGGGCGATGCCCTTCACGATCGCGGCGATCCGCTCCGGCACGACGCGACCACACGCGATGTAGTCGGTCATGAACAGCGGCTCCGCACCGCAGACGACGAGATCGTCCACGACCATGCCGACCAGGTCGAAGCCGATGGTGTCGTGCACGTCCATGCGCTGAGCGACGGCCACCTTGGTGCCGACGCCGTCAGTGCTGGTGGCCAGCAACGGCCGCCTGTAGGACTTCAAGGCGCTGGCATCGAACAGCCCGGCGAACCCGCCCAGATCGCCGTAGGTCTCCGGCCGGCGGGTCTTCGCCACCCACTCCTTCATGAGCTCCACCGCGCGGTCGCCGGCCTCGATATCGACTCCTGCGGCAGCGTAGGTGGCGTTCGGTCGCCCATTGTCACTCGTCATACAGACACTCTAAGCGTCCCCGGACCAGGGCACACTTCCCCGCCCGGCAACGCCGGCCAGCCCAGGCTGGACGCCCAGCCGTCAGGGGTGGCGTAGCGCGTTGGCAGCGCCGCCGCTGGACGCGAGCGTCGTCAAGCCGTCGTTGGGGTCACCGAGGCGGACCGCATCGTCCAGCGCGTCCCGGTCCGGTGACTCACAGCCCTCGCCCTGGGGACGAGCCGGCATGCCCGGCAAAGCGGGCTGGTCCAGAGCGCTGTTGGCGGCCACCGGCGGCTCGATCGGGTAGATCCCATCGAAGCACGCTCGGCAGAGATCGTTCTTGGCAACGGTGGTCGTCTCGATCAAAGTGTCGAGCTCGACGTATGCCAGCGAGTCCGCGCCGATCGATCGGCAGATCTCCTCAGCGGAGAGACCGTTGGCGATCAGCTCGGCCCGAGATGCGAAGTCGATGCCGTAGAAGCATGGCCACTTCACCGGCGGGCTGGAGATCCGCACATGCACCTCGGCCGCACCGGCCTCACGGAGCATACGCACCAGGGCACGCTGGGTGTTCCCGCGGACGATCGAGTCGTCGACGACCACCAGCCGCTTGCCGCCCACGATCTCCCGCAGTGGGTTGAGCTTGAGCCGGATGCCGAGCTGTCGCAACGTCTGGGAAGGCTGAATGAACGTGCGTCCCACATAGCTGTTCTTGACCAGGCCCATGCCGTATGGGATCCCGGACGCCTCAGCATACCCCACGGCCGCTGGAGTTCCTGACTCGGGCACCGGGATCACCAGGTCGGCCTCGACCGGATGCTCCTTGGCCAGGCGCCGCCCGATCTCGACTCTCGTCTCGTGCACCGAGCGCCCTGAGATGTGCGTGTCCGGCCGGGCGAGGTAGACGAACTCGAACAGACAGCCCTTCGGCTCCGCCGTCGCGAACCGCCTCGACCGCAAACCCTGAGCGTCCACCGTGACAAGCTCGCCCGGCTCTACTTCACGGACGAACGACGCACCGACGATGTCCAGCGCCGCTGTCTCACTCGCCACGACCCAGCCACGCTCAAGCCGGCCCAATACCAGCGGCCGCACCCCTTGCGGGTCACGGGCCGCGTACAAGGTCGTCTCGTCACAGAAGACCAGCGAGAACGCACCTTTGACCTCGGCGAGCGCCTCGGCGGCCGCTTCCTCCAGGGTCCGGCCGGCGTAGGACCCGAACAGGGCGGTGATCAGTGCCGTGTCGGTGGTGTTGCCGTACCGAAGCTCACCGACCGCGCCTCCCACCCGCTCCCGGACGAGCGCCAGCAAGTCTTCGGTGTTCGTGAGATTGCCGTTGTGCCCGAGAGCGACGGTGCCCGCGGGGGTAGCTCCGAGTGTCGGCTGGGCGTTCTGCCACTCGCTGGCACCGGTGGTCGAGTACCGGGTGTGTCCGACAGCGACATTGCCGACGAGCGTGTTCAGCGTCGACTCGTCGAAAACCTGGCTGACCAGGCCCATGTCCTTGTAGACGAGGAGATTCTCACCGTTGCCGACGGCGATCCCGGCTGACTCCTGACCCCGGTGCTGCAGTGCGTACAACGCGAAGTAGGTGAGCTTGGACACCTCTTCCCCGGGTGCCCACACGCCGAATACCCCGCATGCGTCGCGGGGGCCGTGATCGGAAGGGTCGAGTTCCTGGGTCAGCTTTCCATCCCCGTGCGCCACATACTCGAGTGTACGTGCTTCGGGGCCCCGGAATGCCAAGACCGGGCAGGCGAGACGCCTACCCGGTCTTTCAGCGAGATATACGGCCGCACAGAATGCGGCGCCGTCAAAGGCTGACGGGATCAGTCACGACGTTGGCGCGGCTGCCGCGCACGGTTTCGATGGCCCTCACCGCCGGAGCGCCGCGGGCCTCCTCCGCCGCCACCACCGGAGCGCCACTGGCCGCCGCCACGGCCACCGCTCGGGCGCTGCGACCGACCGGCGCCGGCCTTGCGGCCGCTGTCGCGGGCGGCCATCACCATCGCGGGCGCCTCGGCCAGTATGTCGACCGTCATCGGGGCGTCCGCGACGGCACGAGCATCAACGTTCTTGGCCTCGACGCCGGCTCTCTGAAGCAGCGGGCCGAGACCTCGTGCCTGTCCGGCAGTCGCGACCGTCACCACCGCGCCCGAGGCACCCGCCCGGGCGGTACGCCCGGACCGGTGCAGGTACGACTTGGGCTCACCTGCTGGGTCGAAGTGCACCACCATGCCGACACCGTCGACGTGGATGCCGCGTGCCGCGACGTCCGTGGCGACCACGACCTGCGCCCGGCCACTCCGGAACCGGTCAAGGTTACGCTCGCGCACTCGCTGCGACAGATCCCCGTGCAGATCGACGGAGGGCACCCCGGCGCTCTCCAGATCCGCTGCCAGCTGTGTCGCGCCGTGCTTGGTGCGGGTGAACACGATGCTCCGTGGGTTGGCTCGGAGCAGCTGCGTCGTCACGTCGAGCCGGTTGCCCGCCCCGACGACGAGGACGTGGTGATCCATGGTGGTGACCGAGCCCGCGTCTGGGTCGATCTCATGCCGTGCCGCGTTGTTCAGGTGGCGACGGACCAGCCGGTCCACGTCACCGTCCAGCGTCGCCGACAGCAGCAGCCGCTGTCCGCCCTCGGGGGTCTGCCCCAGCAGGTCATCGATCACCGGGAAGAAACCGAGGTCACACAGGTGGTCCGCTTCGTCGAGCGCCACCATCTCGATGTCGTCGAGCTGGCAGGCTCCCCGGCGGACGAGGTCGTCCAGGCGGCCCGGTGTGGCGACCACCACGTCGGCGCCCTTGTCGAGCCGGCGGATCTGCTTGTCGTACGGTGCGCCGCCGTAGATGGTCACCATCTTCAGCTGAAGCGCGTCGGCCAGCGGCTCCAGCGCGGAGGCGACCTGGCCCGCGAGCTCACGCGTGGGGACGACGATGAGCGCACGGGGATGGTTCGGGCGGCTCCTCGCGCCGGCGAGCCGGCCCAGTACCGGCAGGCCGAAGGCGAGTGTCTTCCCGGACCCGGTCCGTGCCCGGCCGAGCACGTCACGGCCGCTGTTCGCGTCCGGGATGACGGCGGCCTGCACGGCTGTGGGCTCCACAATGCCGTCGACACCGAGGATCTTCACGACGAGCTCGGTTACGCCCATCTCGGAGAACGCGGAGCTGGTGGGATCGAACGCCTCGATGGCTGCCCGGCGGGCAGGATCGATGCCGTTTCGCTCACGGGCCGGGCCCTTGCCACGCCCGGAACGCTGCCCCGCACCGCCGTTACGCCGGTTGAACGGACGACCCTCACGGCGCTGGCCACGCGGGCCGCCACCACGGCGGTCCTGCTCGTCATTGCGCGGGCCGTCGAAGGAACGACGACGGGGACGGTCCGAACGCTCGCGCCGCGGCTCGGGCGTAGAGGACAGGCTGGATTGATCAATGGTCACGGGCATGCTCCGGTTACAACGAGAGTCGGGCGCACCCGGCGCGCAGCCGCATGTACGGTGCGCGATGAGCCAAGGATGCGCGTACCCGACTTTGCTCGACGTCCCTACCGTCTACGGGTCCGGCGATGACCCTGTGAGGTCGACACCTAGACCCAGCGCACGCCGACATGTCTCCACCACGACGACGTACCTACAACCCGGGCACTGAAACGGCCGGTATCCGCCTGGATCCGGCCGTGGCTGAGACAAGCATACCCGATCTCCGACCATGCCCGTGCCGCCGGAGCGATGACCTTCGCTGCGGGAGATTTCCGCGGACCTCCATCACACCCAAGCGGGGCGCCTCGCGATAATGGCCAGAACGCCATCGGCTCATGCCCCTCTGTCAAGCGGATCAAGGACGAAATGAACCCCCGGATCATCTTCCGTTCCATCGCCATCATCGAAGCGGTGACGTGGCTCGGCCTCATCGTCGGCATGATCTTCAAATACGGACCTGCCGACGAGGAGATCGGAGTGACGATCTTCGGCCCCATCCACGGGGTCGCGTTCATCATCTACGTCATCGCAGTCGTCGCGCTGTTCCGGAGGTTCCGCTGGGGGGTCTGGACCACTGCACTCGCGCTGGTGGCCGCGGTTCCTCCATTCTGCACGGTGATCTTCGACGCGTGGGCGGAGCGCACCGGCCGGCTCGACACGGCGCCGGCCGAGCAGGTTCCGGCCGGGTGATCCAGACGCTGGTTGTACCCGGCCGGCATGTTGGCGACAGGCGATTGATGGGCTGGCCGCCCAGCACAGTCAAGCGGCCTGATCGGCGAGCCGCTGCAGCAGGAGCGCCTCGGCGAGGCAGACCTTCGCGAACTGGCCGAGGTGCAGGCTCTCGTCTACACCGTGCGCGCGCGAGTCCGGGTCTTCGACGC
>NZ_ML142854.1:289044-296750 GCF_004138495.1 Phytoactinopolyspora endophytica | reverse complement strand
AACTCGGCGTGGCCGCGCAGATGCTCACCAAGGGCGTCCATCGCGGCCCGCGGGTCCTGACCTGGCGCCAGCCTCATACTGACCTTGGCCCGCGCCCGGTGTACAAGGATGTTCGCGGCGTCCGCCACCGTCGGCGCGTCGATGCCGAGCACTGATACGGCCGGCTTCGTCCACAGCCGGTCGACGAGCGAGCCGGTACCGGACAGCTGCACCCCGTCCAGCACGCTCGCTTCCTCGCGGAACCGTTCGGCCGGATAGTCCAGGTCCGCGGCAGTGTCCGCCGCGAGCCCGGGAACGGCGACGTCACCCTGGGCGTCGTGCAGCGTGGCAAGCAGTCTGCACAGCGCCGTCAGCGCGTCCACGATCGGGCCACCGAATATGCCGGAGTGTACGGCGCGTTCCAGCACCCGCACCTCGACCTGGCAGTCGACGAGGCCGCGGAGGCTGGTGGTGAGCGCCGGAACGTCCACGCTCCAGTTCACCGAGTCTGCGACCACGATCACATCGGCGCTCAAGCGGTCGCGATACGTCTCAAGGAAGGCGGTGAACGTCGGCGAGCCGATCTCTTCCTCTCCCTCGGCAAAGAGCACCACACCCACCGGCGGGCGGCCGTCGAAAGCCCGCAACGCCGCGATGTGCGCCATCACTCCGGCTTTGTCGTCCGCGGCGCCCCTGCCGAAGAGGCGGCCGTCGCGCTCCGTGGGCTCGAACGGCTCGCTCGTCCAGTCATCGACGTTGCCGGGCGGCTGGACGTCGTGGTGTGCGTAGAGAAGAACCGTGGGCGCACCGTCCGGCGCCGGCCAGTGGGCCACCACCGCCGGTGCACCTCCGTCGACCGCCAGGATCTGGGCATCCACCGCTCCGGCCTCCCGGGCCAGGTCCGCGACGGCCTCCGCACTGGAGCGCACGGCCGTCGTCGCCGCCGGATCGGCGCTCACGCTTGGGATTCGGACGAGCCGTTCGAGGTCTGCACGGGCGGACGGCAGCACGGCCTGTACGGAGTCACGCAGATCAGTCACAAACGTGCACTCTAGCGCGCCCGCCCGGGTCGCAGTCAGGCCGATCGTCAGTCACCGAAGACGGTGCGCCACGTCGCCGGCGGCCACCGTATGGAACCGCGTCGCCACGACATGCGCTGGTACCCCGGCATCCGGCCGCGCCGGGCGGGGAACCCGAAGTGACATGTGGTCGGCCAGTATTCTGTGTGCTTTCGTCAACAAGTTGAATGAAGGTGTCCGGCCTATGGAGCGCATGACCGGCGGTGGCGACGCCGTGCCGATCCAGGACGAGCAACGTATGGAGCTGTCCAGGACCTTCAAGCCCAGCTGGATCTGGGCGGTCGCCCTGGGGTCGGCCGTCGGCTGGGGCGCGTTCGTCCTTCCGACCGACTGGATGGTTACGGCCGGACCACTCGGCGCGATTCTCGGCTTCCTGATCGGCGGCCTGCTGATGCTGCTCATCGCGGTGAGCTACGGCACACTGATCCGCACCTTCCCGGTGTCGGGTGGTGAGTTCGCCTACACCCTGTCCGCGTTCGGCCGGAACCATGCGGTGCTGTGCGGCTGGTTCCTGACACTCGGCTACATCTGCATCGTGGCGCTCAACGCCTCCGCACTAGCCCTGCTCGCCCGCTATGTCCTCCCGGAGGTCGCTGAGCGGGGCAAGCTCTACGAGGTCGCCGGTTGGGATGTGTACCTGGGCGAGGTCCTGATCGCCAGCGCCGCGCTGCTGATCTTCGCCGTCCTGAACGTACGGGGCACCACGCTGTCCGGTCGGTTGCAGTTGATCTTCTGCCTGATCATGCTCACCGGGGTCGCCGCGATGCTGCTGGGTGTGCTCTTGCACCCGGACGGCCGGCTGGGCAATGTGGAGCCGCTGTTCGCCGTCGATGACACCGCGTGGGTCGCAGTGCTGGCGGTCGTCGCCATCGCGCCGTGGGCCTACGTCGGCTTCGACAACGTGCCGCAAGCCGCGGAGGAGTTCAATTTCTCCCCGCACAAGGCGTTCCGGCTGATCGTGGCCGCGATCATCGTAGCGGCGCTGATCTACTCGGCGATGATCCTGGTGACCGCTGCCGCGACGTCGTGGACCGACCTCGTCGACTCCGAGCCCCGATGGGGCACCGGCGACGCCATCTCAGACCTGTTCGGCGGCGCTGGGACAACACTGCTGGCGCTGTCGGTCTCCATGGGAATCTGTACCGGGCTCAACGGCTTCTATCTCGCGGCGAGCCGGCTGTTGTTCGCCATGGGCCGCGGCCGGATGATTCCGAGCGCCTTCGCCAAGCTTCACCCCACCGGCAGGACGCCCTACATCGGAATCGCGTTCGTCTGCGGTATCTGCCTGCTGGCTCCGTGGTTCGGACGCGAGGTGCTGCTGTGGGTGGTCGACATGTCCTCAGTCGGTGTGACCATCGCGTACACGTACACGTGTGTAGTCGCTCTGCGACTGTCGTTGCGGCCCAGCGCGGTCATGGGTACCGATGCCACCGAGCAGCAGCTCAAGGCCGCACGCGTCCAGAGTTCCACGAAGACGAGGGTGATCAGTACCCTCGGCGCCTTAACCGGACTGTCGTTCCTCGCGTTGCTGCTCGTCCCTGCCTCGCCCGCCGCCTTGGGCCCGGAGTCTCTGACAGCGCTCGGCGTGTGGGTCGCCCTCGGACTGGTCATCTTCCTGCTGCGCCGCAAGGAGAACGCCAAGCTCTCCGAAGACCGGCTCAACTATCTCGTCCTCGGCCGGGACTGACCGTCGATTCCTCGTCAGCACGTTGCCGGCCCGGCATTCACCTCGCGGGACCGTTGTTCAGACGGCCCGCGAGGTGATGCCCACCTCATAGGAGGTCGAGGCCCCATCAGGGCGCTGGACGCTAGCCGACCTGGTAGAGGGCCCGACGACGCGACCAGGAGTAGAGGCCGGCGCCGGCCGCCAGCGCGGCGATGACGGCTGCAATCAACCCAGCCGAAGCTCCGGCACCGGTGTCCGGCAGGTCGTCGTCACCCTCGGCGCCGGTGTCTCCTCCGGTGTCGGTGCCACCCTGCTCGCTGCCGTCCGACCCGGTGTCTGAGCCCGTGTCCGTGCCACTGTCGGACCCGTCATCCGAACCGGCGTCGCCGCCGGCGTCGGTGCCGTCGTCCGACCCGTCGTCCGACCCGTCGTCTGAGCCCGTCTCAGATCCCGCGTCCGAGCCGACCTCGGAACCGGCGTCGCCGCCGTCCTCCGCACCGTCCTCGGCTCCGGTCTCGTCACCGGGCTCCCCGCCGGAGTCGTCCGGCCCGATGCCGACGACGATCGGGTCGTGGTCGCTGGCCCGCCAGACCGCTCCCGGCTCGAACACCTCGCTGGCGAAGTAGTTGTAGCGCGAGTACTCCGCCAGCACCGACTCGACGGAGTTGATGTTCCACACATCGACGCCGCGGACCAGGTCGCCGTCGAACACTGAGGAGCTGGCCAGAACGTGGTCGAGCGACCCTACCTTGCCATCGAAAACGTAGGTCGAGCCGGCGTCGAACTCGGAAGCCAAGTCGGTGTACCCCGCGTCACGGAAAACCTGAATCGGGTCCTCCTGGCCGTACGCGTTGAAGTCGCCGATCAGGAAGACATCCTCGGTGCCCGACTCGCCGGCCAACTCGTCCGCGAACTCGACCAGGGATTCTGCCTGGGCGACGCGGTCGGAGTTGAAGCAGCCCTCGGGTGTGTCATCAGGGCAGTCCCCACCCTTGGACTTGAAGTGGTTGACGACGCCGATGAACGAGTAGCCGGTCTCGGTGACCGTGAACTGCTGCGCCAGCGGCTCGCGTGCGTTGTCGTACGCGGGGTCATCGATCAAGATCACAGACTCGCCGCTCGGCTCCACCACGTCGGGCTTGTAGATGAAAGCGTTGCGGATGACGTCCTGGTCCTCCAGCGCCGGCGTCTGCTCCGGCGTCTCGGCGTAGGCCCAGGTGCCCGGCGCCTCCTCGTTCAGGGCGTCGACCAGATCCGCGAGAGCGGCGTCGGAGTCCTTGTCGAACCTCGCGGAGTTCTCGATCTCTTGCAGCGCGACCACGTCGGCGTCGAGCTTGTTGATCGCTGCGACGATCTTCGCCTCTTGCCGCTCCAGGTTCTCCTGGTCCCACGCGCCACGGGCATCGCAACCGCCCCTGACCGTCAGCGGGTTGCCGTCGCGGTCCTCGTACGACGTGCAGCCCTCGAGGTCCACACCCAACGTGGTGAAGTAGTTGAGCACGTTGAAGCTGGCGATCGTGACATCACCGCCGACCTCGGCCGGCGTCTCGTTCTGCTCACGGGTGTTGCCACCGTCGAAGAGGACGATGTCCGACGCCTCACCGTTGACGGGGCGCGTGGGCTGGAAGTTCCACTGGAACCGGTAGTCGAAGATCACGTCGTCGACGAAGGTCAGCTCCACGCCTGTCCGTACCGGGGTGTTCGCCGTCAGGTACGGAACCTCCTGATCCGACGATGTCCGCGCCGACTGACCGTCATCGAGCGTCACGGCCCGTGCCTCGTTGTCAGCGACCGCCTCGTCGTACTCCGGCGTCCCCGGGGGTGCGACGTCGGTCTCCTGCACCAGCGGACCGCCAAGCCCGAGACCGATCGAGCCGAACGCCCTGGTCCCCCAGCCGCCCAGGGCGAACGTGTCCGACACGACATAGCCGTCGACCGGGCTGACGAGCATGCCCTCGAACGGCTCGCGTCCCTCATCGGTCTCCGGGAGTTCGAACTCGACCGGCTTGACGGCTTCGGCAGGCTCGTCAGAGATCGCCAGACCGTCGGCGCCGACGACGATCTCAGTGAGTCCGTTGAACTCCTCCACCGCGCCGGTCACCTGGACATGGTCACCGACCTCCACCGATCCGACAGTCTGTGGGGAGTAGGCGAAGATCCCGTCCGACGCAGTGCGCTCCGCTGGGTCGGCGTCGCCGCCGCTGCCAGGCGTCTGGATGTAGTAGCCGTCGAATCCGCCGCTGGGGTAGGCGGCAGTGACGACACCGGACGTGGTGACCGTCTCACCGACCAGGTCCGATTCGGACCCCTCGCCCTGGATCTCGGGAATGGTGTGCGAGTCCTCGCCTGGTTCACCAGGATCGACGGGCCCGCCGTCGTCGCCGTTAGGGAGACCCTTGGACGGCACGGCGCTGACCCATTCGCCTTCGACCAGTTGAACCGACTCGCCGCCGGAGGCCGCGGTCACGTTGGTCGGCCGGGCCGACTGCCCGCGGACGGACTCGGGCAGGAGCTCGCTGCCGCCCGCCACGCTGCCACCGTCGGTGCCGCCGTTCTCGTCCGGCCGGAACCCGAGGGTCCAGAAGTCGACCAGCTCGCCGTCGGCGTCGACGGCGAAGACGCTCGATCCGTACCCTGTGTTGGTGGAGTTGGTGATCGGCACGTCGACAGCCACGGCACCCGACTCCGGAATGCTCGTCCCGTCCGGCACTGTGACCACGTGGTTCGCGGTGTGCGGGCTGTCACCTCGCGTGATCGAGCCGAGCGTCCACCCGGACACGTCGGTGCCCTCGGCCCCCTCGAGCTCGACGAAGTCCGCGTCATCCCCGCCCGCGTAATGGATCTCGCTGACGAACGGCTCCCCATCCGCCATGGCGGCAGGCGCGATCCCCACGAGGCCGGCCCCCGCCACCCCTATTGCTGTCGCGGCCGCGAGCGGCCCCCTCAAACGCCCGGTCCGGCGCATAAAACCTCCAAAGACGGAATAACCGCGGCGAACCTACCGAAAGAGGATGAACGAGTGGCCGACGTCACGTTGCCGGGACATGACACACCCATGAGCGCATGCCCGGGCCCGGTCATTCACATCACCGGGCCCAATATGCTCGGGCCGGTCTGCTCGCGCTGCTCGCCCTACTCGCCGCTGGCGCCCGTCCCGCCATCGGTGCCGGCCCCACCGGCGCGCTTACTGCTGCTCCACCGCGAGTAGGCGTAGAGCCCGCCTCCGACGACCAGGACGGCGATCGCAATGATCAGCCACCACTGCACGGACGAGCCGGTGTCAGCCAACGGCCCGCCCGGTGCGGCGGACGCTGGAACGGACGCCAGGCCGACACCGACAAGGCCTAACGCCGCAGCGACGAAGAGCTGATAAGAGCGCCTGAGCTTGCGCATCGAAACCTCCACCCACGTAAATGATGTCCACATCGAACGGAGAACACGCTACATCTTGCGGCGGACAACGTCTGTCCTGGGATGCTGTCGACGCCGAAGATCGACGAACGCGCCTTCCGTCCCCTCATTAGGATCGTTGGTCATGGGCACAGCACAGGGATTCGACTACACGGACCGAGCCGACGGAACCGTCGTCATCACCCATAACGGCAGGGTCGCGACCACCTTGCGTGGGCTGCGAGCTCAGGAGTTTCTCGACGAGGTGGACGACGACCCGCAGCAGGTCATGGCCCGCTGGACTGGAAACTACAAACACGGCAACGAGAGAACGGCCCGTCAGCACCCGCGAAACCGTGGCCGTTGACTGTCTGTTCGACCATCCCGCGGGTGCTGGCCACCGTGTCTCAGATCAGGCTCAGTTGTTCATTCGACGCCGCTCCAGGCTCGGACGCCGCTGCCGTCGCGTCGCTCGCCGCTCCGTCCCGCCGCCGTTCCAGACCTCGATGGCCAGCACGAGGCCCGTTCAGGCCGTAGCGATCCAGGAGGGGATCAACGCGTTCCTTGAGCGACTCCTTGTACTCCCGCGACACGTAGGCCCCGTGGCTGTACAGCCACTCATACCGGGAGACGAGCCCGGGATGCTCGCGCCGGAGCCACTGCATGAACCAGGGACGCGTCCCTGGACGAAGGTGGAGCGGGATCATAGCCACTCGGGTGGCACCAGCCTCGGCCAGCGCGGCCACGGACTCCTCGAGCTGCTCGGCGGAGTCGGTCAGCCAGGGCAACACCGGTGCGAGCAGGACCGAACAGTCGAACCCCGCGTCCCGGATCGCGCGGACCAGCCCCATCCTGGCCCTTGGAGAGGGCGTTCCCGGCTCCACGCTGCGATGGAGATCCTCGTCCATGATCGCGATGGACACGGCCATGCCGATGTCTACCGATGACGACGCATCCACCAGCAACGGTAGGTCGCGCTTGAGCAGTGGGCCCTTGGTCAAGATGGAGAACGGCGTGCCTGTCCCGGAGAGCGCCCGGATGATTCCCGGCATCAGCGCGTAGCGACCCTCCGCCCGCTGATAAGGATCGGTGTTGGTGCCAAGCGCGACATGCTCACGTGTCCAGGACTTCCGCGCTACCTCGCGGGCGAGCACCTCAGGCGCGTTCACCTTGACGACGATCTCGGTATCGAACCCCCGCCCGGGATCCAGCTCCAGCCACTCGTGACTCCCGCGAGCGAAACAGTAGACACAGGAATGAGTACATCCGCGGTACGGGTTCACCGTCCAGCCGAACGGCACGTCGGAGCTGGCAGACACTTTGTTGAGCACGCTGCGCGCGGTGACCTCATGGAAGGTCACCCCCGCGAACTCAGGAGTTGTCACACTGCGCACCAGGCCCGGAATCCGGCGCAGGCCAGGAAGCGCCTCTCCGGCCTCGATGTCCAACGACTGGCGGTCCCAACGCATGACCCCATTCGAACACATGTACTGAACAATTGCCAGTACACAGTGAACCTCAGAGGAGAGGAAGGTACGGCGTCAGGTCGGCGCGGTCCCCACTGGCGGCGATGCTTGCACCGGCGACCTCGT
>NZ_ML142854.1:286474-289012 GCF_004138495.1 Phytoactinopolyspora endophytica | reverse complement strand
GTGTGCCGCGGACCTTCGACACATTGCACGGCAGCATGCGGCGGGATCCGGACCTCGACGGTCCTCCCCGGCGCCCGCTCGGCGAGGACATCAAGCAACGCCCGCACCGCCGCCCGCTGGACTCCGCGCGGCATCACCGGCGGCGCCATGTCAGGCAGGGAACGCGCGAAGTCATCGCCGTGCACCACGATCTCGATCACCCTGGTCAACAGGAAGTCACCCATCCGGATCGGTCCACGGCGTGCCTGGACGACCTCATCCCGCAGTCCAGAATTCTCGATGCGCGCGTCTGCTTCCGCGAATCGGGCGTCGACCACCTTAAGGATCTCCGCCGGCTTCCGTCCGGCATCCGTGGTTATCTGGAGCGTGCTGCCCGAGATGACGTCGGCAGCCGGGGCATACCCGGTGATGTAGTCGGCAAGACTCTTGGCGACGACGCCCCGAGGCGCCTCCGTCAGTGCCGCGATCGACTCACCCACCATGGCGATGTGCGCCGCCAGGTCGGCGATGGTCCATCCGGATAGTGCACTATCCCGCTTCCACGCGTCGTATGGCAGGGTCTCCAGCCACTCTCGAAGAACCGCATGCCCTTCCCGGTACACATCCCAGGCCTTTGCCGGGTCAGCTCGTTTCGCCACGCTGAAACGTTACTCGGTGGACGGCACGGCGCGGACCCGACCCGGACATGGCGTCATCACGTCCGGAGCGGCGTGACGGTCAGCGCGGACATGCCAGGGACCGAGAACATGAAGTTCTCAACCGCTCCAGGGATTGCAGATCTTCACGCCGGTGGATTCGAAGTGCGGGACGTTTCTTGTTATCACCTCCAACCCGTGCACCTCCGCGGTCGCCGCGATGAACCCGTCGACGGCGTCAATACATCGTCCAACCTTCTTGGTCCGCGCCATCATCCGGCCCCACACGTCACCCGTTTCAATGTCCACCGGCAGGATTCGGCGCTCGAACCGCACTGGAAGCTCGTCGTCCAGCCATCTATTCAGCCGGTCTCGGCGTCGACCGGGCGGCATCCGCTCCATACCCTCCCGCAGCTCACCGATGGTTACGACACTCAAGTAGGTGCGGTCCTCATCAACGGTGTCCGTCCATCTGATCAAGCCAGGATCGGGCCGGGGCTTGTGCCACTCAGACACGACGTTAGTGTCGAGCAGGTAATTCACGGCTTGCATCCTCCTGCTCGACGTCGTCTTCGACGTCGCCGAAGTCGACCTCTCTCATCCGCCCCTGAGCACGCTCGATTTCGATTCCGGACCCAGCAAGCGGAGAGTTGGCAAAGAACTCCGCCAGAGTTCCCTTCCGCACGCTCTTCTTGTGCCACTCATCAATTGCGACGACCACGACGGTCTCCTTTCCGCGACGGCTGATGGTCTGCGGCCCTACGCGCTCCGCCCGATCGATCACCTCACTCAGGCGAGCCTTGGCCTCGGCCACGGTCCAGACGTAATCAACCCTCGGCATATCCATGTGATCGACCTCCGATGACCAAGATAGTCATATTGGTCATCGGGCGCAAGCTTGCGGGGCACACGGTCTCGGACCCCACCGCATAGCCAATGCAGGGGCGGTGCCGACATGCGAAACGCGCGCGATCTCACCCTGTCACGCACATCGCTTGACAGAACGGTCGAGAAATACGGACCATACTGTTATGGCCGACCATACGAGCGATCCCGACCATTCGGAGACTCGAGAGCACCAACGGCGTGACACCCCAGGCGGCGACGCTTCTACCGCTGTCCCGGACTACGAGCTCGCGGAAGAGCTGTCCCTCTCCAGCCCGGATCAGTACCGGGCCCTGTTCGAGGAGACCAGGATGGAAATCGTCAGCCTCCTGCTCGAACGGGCGGCGACGACGTCGGAGCTGGCGGTCGCCCTCGGCAAGCCCAAGGGCACCGTCGGTCATCACCTCAAGGTGCTCGAAGAGGCAGGGCTGGTTCACGTCGTCCGCACCAAGCGGGTCCGGGCGCTCGAAGCCAAGTACTACGGCCGCACGGCCCGAGTGTTCCTCTTCCAGAAGATCGGCGAAGCGACGTCCGCGTCGCAGCGCATCATGGAGACAGCGGCCAAGGAGATCGCGGAGGCGGACGGCCCGGACCGAGTCGCCATGGGCAACATCCGATACGCCCGCATCCCCAGAGAGCGTGCCTGGGAGTGGGCACAGCGGCTCAACGACCTCATCTCGGAGTTCATCCACGAACCACGGGGCGGGGACACCACGTATGGCATCGTCGTCGGCCTCTACGAGACGACCCGCCACAGCCTCCCCGACGCCGACGAATCGGCCACAGACACGACCGACCACAAGACGAGTCCGTGACTACCGGCGCGTTGGAGAGTGGCCGCGGGAGTCTCGGCGGCAATTGCTGGCGGCAACAACGCGAGAGCGACACGGAGGCAGAACCGCTAGCCATGTTCCCGCACCCCGATGATCTCATCCGTCACGAACACCACCTACGTGAGCAAGACGCCCTGAACGCCCTCATCCGCACGGTCGCGGCTCGCCAGGCACGCGCGGAACGA
>NZ_ML142854.1:283320-286464 GCF_004138495.1 Phytoactinopolyspora endophytica | reverse complement strand
GCCGTCGCGAACGCCGCGTCGCTCGGCTCTCCGCACAGCTTGCCCGGCTCCGCCGTGCGACACCGCAGCCGCCCTGATGTACGTAGGTCGGCCGGCCACAGGGATGTCGAGCGCCGTCGAACACCCGATGTCGACGACCGGCCCCCGGTCGCTACTCGCCGAACGCGGCGGGCAGGGTCGCCTCGTGAGCACGACGGAGCTCGTCGACGGGGATGTTGAACTGGCCCTGCACCTCGAGCGCACCCTCGTCGTCGATCACGCCGATCCGCTCGTGCGGGAACCTCCGCGCGCCGCACATCCCGGTGAACCGCACCTCTTCGGGATGCGGCACGGCGACGACGGCCCGGGCTGTCGACTCGGAGAACAGGAAGACGAATGGGTCCAGCCCATCGGGCACCCAGACCCGGGCGCCGACGCCATGCCGGAGCACCGACTCGACGAGCGCCTGTGCAACCCCGCCGTCGGAGATGTCATGCGCCGCGGAGACCAGCCCGTCCCGGGACGCGCTGTGCAGGATCTCCGCCAGCTCCCGCTCCGCGTCGAGGTCGACGGCCGGCGGCAGCCCGCCCAGGTGAGAGTGGACGACGTGCGCCCACTCGGATCCTCCGAACTCGTCCCGGGTCTCGCCCAGCAGGTAGATGATGTGACCGGGCGAACGGAACCCATACGGCGTCCGTCGCTCGACGTCGTCCAGCACGCCGAGCACACCGACCACCGGCGTCGGCAGAATCGCAGTCTCACCGGTCTGGTTGTAGAGCGAGACATTGCCGCCGGTCACCGGCGTGCCGAGCTTCTGGCATCCGTCGGCCAGCCCGCGCACCGCCTCGGCGAACTGCCACATGACCGCCGGGTCCTCCGGCGAGCCGAAGTTGAGGCAGTCCGTCACGGCCACCGGCTTCGCACCTGTGACGGCGACGTTCCGGTAGGCCTCGGCGAGCGCCAGCTGCGCGCCCAGGTAGGGGTCAAGTTTCGCGTACCGGCCGTTCGCGTCCGTGGAGAGCGCGATCCCGAGACCGGACTCCTCATCGAGCCGGATGACGCCCGCGTCCTCCGGCTGGGCGAGCACGGTGTTACCGAGGACGTAGCGGTCGTACTGGTCGGTGACCAGCGCCCGGGAGCACAGGTTCGGCGACGCCACCATCCGAAGCAGCGTCGAACGCAGCTCGTCTCCGCCGGAAGGACGCACCAGCGACGACGGCGTCGCCGCCTGCAGCTCGTCCTGCCAGTCCGGGCGTGCGTAGGGGCGCTCGTACACCGGGCCCTCGTGCGCGACGGTCCGCGGTGGCACATCCACGATCGCTTCGCCGCGCCACTCGATGGTCAGCCGCTGCGAATCGTTGACCTCACCGACCACGTCGGCCTGGACGTCCCACTTGGCGCAGATCTCCATGAACCGCTCGACGTCGGCCGGCTCGACGACGGCCATCATCCGCTCCTGCGACTCGCTCATAAGGATCTCCTCCGGAGCGAGCGTCGAGTCACGCAGCGGCACCCGGTCGAGGATCACGTGCATGCCGCCCTCGCCAGCGCTGGCCAGCTCCGACGTCGCGCATGAGAGGCCGGCCGCACCGAAGTCCTGAATCCCCGAGATGATCCCTGCGGCGAACAACTCCAGCGTGCACTCGATCAGGAGCTTCTCCATGAACGGATCGCCGACCTGCACGCTCGGCCGCTTCACCGGGCCCTCCGACTCGAACGTCTCCGAGGCCAGGATCGACGCACCGCCGATGCCGTCGCCGCCAGTCCGAGCGCCGTAGAGGATCACCTGGTTTCCCACCCCCGCCGCCTTGGCCAAGTGCAGGTCCTCATGCCGCATGACCCCGACGCACAGCGCGTTGACCAGTGGATTTCCCGCATACGACGGGTCGAACACCACCTCGCCACCGACGTTCGGCAGGCCCAGGCAGTTCCCGTAGCCACCCACGCCGGCGACGACGCCCGGCAGTACACGTGCGGTGTCCGGCGCGTCGTGTGGCCCGAAGCGCAGCGAGTCCATCACCCCGATCGGCCGGGCGCCCATCGCCAGGATGTCCCGGACGATGCCGCCGACGCCGGTGGCCGCGCCCTGGTAGGGCTCGACGTACGACGGGTGGTTGTGCGATTCGGCCTTGAACGTGACCGCGTAGCCCTCCCCGACGTCGATCACGCCCGCGTTCTCACCGATACCGGCCAGAAGCTTCCCGACCGGCGTCTCCTGCCGCAGCTCGCCGAAGCGCCGCAGGTGCACCTTGCTCGACTTGTACGAGCAGTGCTCGGACCACATCACGCTGTACATGGCCAGCTCGGAACTGGTCGGCCGGCGGCCGAGGATGTCCCGGATGCGCTCGTACTCGTTCGCCTTCAGGCCCAGCTCCGCCCAGGGCTGGGGCTGCTCGGGCGTCTTGGTCGCCGTCTCAACGGTGTCAACTGTCACCCTCGGGCTCCTCACTCGTCCCTCGCTCGTCGCCTCGCCGTTCCGGTACCAGGCTCACGCTGCCACCAAGCTTTCGAGGACCGAGGTGAAGAAGCCGAGGCCGTCGGTTCCGGGCCCGGTCAGCTCCTCGACGGCGTGCTCGGGGTGCGGCATCAGCCCGACGACATTGCCCCGTTCGTTAGTCACGCCGGCGATGTCGCGATACGAGCCGTTCGGGTTGATCTCGAGATAGCGAGCGACGACGCGTCCCTCGGTCTCCAGCCGGTCCAGCGTGGCTTCGTCGGCGACGTAGCCGCCCTCGCCGTTCTTCAACGGGATGACGATCTCCTGATCCTTCTCGTAGGCGGACGTCCACGCCGTGGAAGCGTTCTCGATACGCAGCCGCTGGTCACGGCAGACGAACTTGCGGTGATCGTTGCGCACGAGTGCGCCGGGCAGCAGGTGCGCCTCACACAGCACCTGAAAACCGTTGCAGATGCCCAGCACCGGCATGCCGCCGTGCGCGGCATCGATCAACGGCTCCATGATCGGCGCGAACCGCGCGATCGCGCCGCACCGCAAGTAGTCACCGTAGGAGAACCCACCAGGCAGGACAACCGCGTCGACGCCGCGCAGATCCGCGTCGCCGTGCCACAGGGAGACGGCGTCCCCGTCGGCGATCCGCACGGCGCGGCCGGCGTCGCCGTCGTCCAGGGAGCCAGGGAACGTCACAACTCCAATGGTCACGCTCT
>NZ_ML142854.1:280864-283086 GCF_004138495.1 Phytoactinopolyspora endophytica | reverse complement strand
CTCACGCGCTCCGCGGACGACGCTCGTCCCTCACCCCGGCCACTCCGCTTGCTCGATCGCCTCGCCGTTCCAAGTCCAATGGTCACGGCTCGACTCGCAATGTGAAGTCCTCGATCACGGGATTGGAGAGCAACGTCGAGGCGGCCCGTTCGATCTCGGCGACCTTCTCGGGCGTCGCCATTCCGTCGAGCTCGATCTCGAAACGCTTGCCTTGACGGACCGAGGCCACGCCTTCAAACCCCAGACGGTCGAGCGCACCGTGCACGGCCTTGCCCTGGGGGTCGAGGATCTCGGGTTTCAACATGACGTCGACGACCACACGGGCCACGGTCAGACGCTCCTTGCATGACTGGAGAAGTTGGGCACGGACAAGAATACCCGCCGCTTTCCCATGATCATCAACGCATCAGCCGGTGATACGCGGACCGACAGTTGATGATCATGGGAATGTGAGGCCGGTCAGCCGTTCGTACGCGTCGATGTAGCGGGCCCGCGTGCGCTCGACGACCTCGTCCGGCAGCGGGGGTGGCGGCTCGTCGCCGGAGCGGTCCCAACCGGAGGCGGGCGAGGTGAGCCAGTCCCGGACGAACTGCTTGTCGAACGAATGCTGTGCGCGGCCCGGCTCCCATTCGGACAGCGGCCAGAACCGTGATGAGTCAGGGGTGAGCACCTCGTCGGCGAGCACGACCGTGCCGTCCGGGCGCATGCCGAACTCGACCTTCGTGTCCGCGAGAACGATGCCCCGCTCACGAGCGATCGACTCGCCGCGCGCATAGACCTCCAGCGTCAGGCGGCGCAGCGTCGCCGCGAGCTCCGGGCCGACGGCCTTCTCCACGTAGCCGAAGTCGACGCTCTCGTCGTGCTCACCCATCGGCGCTTTCGTCGTGGGGGTGAAAATCGGCTCGGGCAGGCGCGAGCCGTCCACGAGTCCGTCCGGGAGCGGGATTCCGCACACCGAACCGGCTTGCCGGTACTCCGCCAGCCCTGACCCGGTCAGGTAGCCACGAGCCACGCACTCGACCATCACCATGTCGAGCCGTTCGACGAGCACTGCTTGCCCGGCGACGGCCGCGGGCACATCCGTCGAGACGACGTGGTTCGGCACCAGGTCGGTCAGCTGCTCGAACCACCACTGCGACATCGCTGTCAGGACGCGGCCCTTATCCGGGATCGGCGTGCGCAGGACATGGTCGAAGGCGGAGATGCGGTCGCTGGCGACGAGCAGCAGCCGGTCGTCTCTCTCATCCGGCTGATACAGGTCGCGGACCTTGCCCGAGTAGATGTGCCGGTACCCCGGCAACGATGGAGCGCTCACCCCCGCAGCCTATCCCGCCGTCATCGTCAACGTTCCGGCATCGGTACCGTCGCCGCGTGTCACACGTGGACTCAGGCATTCGGCGGTCGCTATGCCCCTGCCTCCGTGATTGTCGCAATATGGACGCAAGGCGACCACAATGTGGACAGGCCGGTACGATCGGGCCTATGCCGAACCTTCCGAGACTCGTGCTCGTCGGTATCCCCGTCGCTGCTGTCCTCCTGACGGCCGCGTGCGGATCCGACGACGACACGACCACTACCGACGACGACACGGACGCCGGGGAAGCCGCAGCGGGAGACGGGGCCGCCGGCGGCGAGCAGTGCACACCCGAGAGCCTGGAGACCTTGGAGCCGGGCGCGTTGACCATCGCGACCGGCGAGCCGTCGTACGAACCCTGGATCATCGACAACACGCCGGAGAGCGGTGAGGGGTTCGAAGGCGCGGTAGCCTACGCCGTCGCCGAACAGCTCGGCTTCTCCGACGACGAGGTCAGCTGGACCCGGGTCGACTTCAACGCCGCGGTCCAGCCCGGCCCGAAGGACTTCGACTTCGACATCAACCAGTTCTCCATCACCGAAGAGCGCAAGACCGCGGTGGACTTCTCGTCGTCGTACTACGACGTCGGCCAGACGATCATCGCCGTCGAGGGCACCGCCGGAGCCGAGGCGACCAGCGTGGAGGATCTGCGCGACCTCCAGCTGGGAGCGCAGGTCGGCACGACCAGCCTGCACGCTATCGAAGAAGCCGTCGACCCCAATTCCGATCCACAGGTCTACAACAGCAACGACGACGCCAAACAGGCGCTCGACAACGGGCAGATCGACGCGCTCGCGGTAGACCTGCCCACCGCGTTCTACATGACCTCTGTGGAGATCGAGAACGGCGTGATCGTGGGCCAGCTTCC
>NZ_ML142854.1:275738-280723 GCF_004138495.1 Phytoactinopolyspora endophytica | reverse complement strand
TTTCACACCGAGTGCCATCGAACGGGACCGCCGGGCGTACCGGCGGTCCCGTGCTCGCCGATCCACCGCGGTTGCCCTAATCAGCACGGTGGCATTCGCCGCCGTCGGGTTCCTGACAGTGACCAACGCCCCCGGCTGGGAGCGGACCAAGGCGACGTTCTTCGACGTCTCGTACGGGTGGGAGGTCCTGCCCACCATCCTGGACGGGCTCTGGCTCAACGTCCGGGTGCTCGCCGTCGCCGCAGTCGCCGTCGTCATCGTCGCGCTTGCGCTGGCGTTGCTGCGTACCTTGCAGGGACCGGTGTTCCTGCCACTGCGCTTGCTGTCCACGGTGTATACCGACCTGTTCCGCGGGATGCCGCTGCTGATCGTGCTGTACCTGGTGGGTTTCGGTCTGCCGGCGCTACGGATCGACTGGCTCCCGACCGAGGCCGCGGTGCTCGGCACCATCGCCCTCGTCCTCACCTATTCGGCCTACGTCGCCGAGGTATTCCGAGCCGGCATCGAGGCGGTACATCCCAGCCAGCGAGCCGCGGCGCGCTCACTCGGGCTGACCTACCGGCAGACGACACGGATCGTCGTCCTGCCCCAGGCGGTGCGGAAGGTGACGCCACCGTTGCTCAACGACTTCGTCGCTCTTCAGAAAGACGTCGGGTTGATCTCCGTGCTGGGCGCGGTGGACGCCATCCGGAAGGCGCAGATCGAACAGGCGCAGACGTTCAACTTCACCCCTTACGTGGTAGCCGGCCTGCTGTTCGTCCTGCTGGCGGTGCCCTCGGCGCGACTCGCGGACTGGGTGACCAGCCGCGCCGCCCGACGTCAACAGGGAGGAGGCCTGGTATGACGGCGACGGAGACTGACACGTCCGTGCTGTCCGTCGATGGCGTGGTCAAGTTCTTCGGTGAGCACCAGGTCTTGCGCGGGATCAGCCTTGAAGTCGCGGAGCACCAGGTCGTCACCGTGATCGGATCGTCCGGCTCCGGCAAGTCGACCCTGATGCGCTGTGTCAACCTCCTGGAGGTCATAGACGACGGTGTGATCACGCTTGACGGGCAGGACATCACCGACCCGCGGGTGAATGCCGACCACGTACGCCGCCGCATCGGCGTGGTGTTCCAGGCCTACAACTTGTTCCCGCACATGACCGTGCTGGACAACGTCACCCTTGCCCCGCAGGTGGTGCATGGCGTCCGGCGTGATGAGGCCGTCGCCCGCGCCCATGAGCTGCTCAGCAGGGTCGGCCTCGCCGACAAGGCCGACGAGTACCCGGATCGCCTTTCCGGTGGCCAGCAGCAACGAGCGGCGATCGTGCGAGCGCTCGCCACCGGCCCGCGGCTGTTGTTGCTGGACGAGATCACCAGTGCGCTGGATCCGGAGCTCGTCGGGGACGTGCTGCGGTTGGTACGCGAGCTGGCCGAGCAGGGCATGACCATCCTGATGGCGACCCACGAGATGGGGTTCGCAAAGCAGGTCGCCGACCACGTGTGCTTCCTCGACAACGGCGTAGTCCTGGAGCAAGGGCCGCCCGAGCAGGTGCTGGGCGACCCCGTCGAGCCGCGGACCCGGCAGTTCCTCGCCCGCATCATCGACGCCGGACGCCTCTGACTCACGCACACCCACCCGGGTCATGCCCCGACCCGGACGAATCCGGAACGCGCAATACAATGGTTCTCAACATCATCTGTGGAGGCCACCCGAACATGACACAACCGACGACCCCGGAGCAGCCGGCCCCTGCGGGGGACGCTCGGACAACGGTCATGCGCTCGATCCTGGGGGGCATGGCGGCACAAGTGGTGGCGACAACCACCAAGCTGGGCATCGCCGATGCGCTCGGCGAGTCCACTGTCCACGCAGCGGATCTCGCCCAGCGGTGCGACGTTTCCGTGCAGCCCATGCGCCGGTTGTTACGGGCTCTTGCCGCGCTCGGCCTGTGCGCCGAACAGCATCCGGACCAGTTCGCCCTGACCGAAGCCGGCGGACTGCTACGCCGCGACCACCCACGTTCGCTGCACGGCTTTGCGCGGATGTTCACCGATCCGGCCATGCTCGGCGCGTGGAACCACCTGGACACTGCGGTGCACACCGGCGAGCCCCAGTTCGCCGAGATCTTCGGTGTGCCCTTCTTCGACCATCTGGCCGGGCAGCCGGAACTCTCGGCACTATTCAACGCCTCGATGAGCCAGGCCACGCGCGCAGTTGCCGCCAGCTTGCCCGACCACTACAACTTCGACAGATACAGCGTGGTGGCCGACGTGGGCGGTGGTGACGGCTCCCTGCTCTCGGCTATCCTCACCCGCAACGCCCACCTGCGCGGCTTCGTGTACGACACCCCCGAGGGCGCTGCCCAGGCTGTTGACACGATCAGCGCAGCAGAGCTCTCGGACCGATGCGATGTTGTCCACGGGGATTTCTTCCACCACATACCGGCAGGAGCTGACCTCGTTCTCCTCAAAAGCATCCTGCACGACTGGAACGACGACGCGGCCGGCACCATCCTTCACAACTGCCACGCGGTTCTTCCCGAACACGGCCGGCTGCTGATCATCGAACCCGTTCTACCCGAGGTAGTCCCCGAAGACGCCCGGGCCGGCATCTATCTCAGCGACCTGAACATGCTCGTCAATATCGGCGGCCGAGAACGTACCAGCGCTGAGTTCACCGAACTGTGCGAGCGTTCCGGCTTCGCCATCACCCGCATCGACCCGCTGCCTCAACATGTGGGCTTCTTCCTGATCGAAGCCGCACCCGAACCCGTGGTGACACCGAGTTAGAGATCGCGCGACCACGACCTCTAACGGATGGCGGCGTTGTACTCGTCGCGCCAGGCCACCCAGTCCCGGACGGCGCCCAGATCGTACGACGGCCCGCTGACACCGATGGTGAACAGGCTCGCGCCGGCGTCGATCAGTTCAGCGGCAGCCTCGTCGGGTGAACTGTTGTCGAGGCCGCGGACACCGGTCGACCGCTCGATCCCGGCCGGATCGCTGCCCACGTCGGCGCAGTGGTCGGCCAGGATCGCGCTCTTACGGGCGAGCGTCTGCGCGTCGGAGAAGCTGTGCCAGATGTCCGCGTGCTCGGCCACCATGCGCAGCGTCTTCTTCTCACCGCCACCGCCGATCAGGATCGGGATGTCCCGCAGCGGTTGCGGGTTCAGTCTCTCCCACCTCGACCGGATCCGCGGCAGCGCCTGGGCAAGGTCGTCCAAGCGGTAACCCGGGGTGCCGAACTCATATCCGTACTCGTCGTAATCCCGCTGGAACCAGCCGCCGCCGATCCCCAGGATCAGCCGGCCGCCGCTGATGTGGTCGACTGTACGCGCCATATCGGCCAGCAGATCGGGATTGCGGTAGCTGTTGCAGCTGACCAGCGCACCGATCTCCACCCGTGACGTCGCCTCGGCCCATGCACCGAGCATGGTCCAGCATTCGAAGTGCTTTCCATCGGCATCACCGCTGAGCGGGAAGAAGTGGTCCCAGTTGAAGACGATGTCGACGCCTGCCTCTTCCGCGTCCGCCACCGCCTGGCGGATCTGCTTGTAGTCCGCGTGCTGAGGCTGGATCTGGACACCGATACGCATCGGTCGGCTCATTGTTGCCCCTTCGTCACAAGTCACTTGTTCACGATCACAACGACGCGGCCGCCTCTGGCGCGGACCCGAGAACACGCAGCCGCCGCTGAGCCGGTCTCCTCCATAGAAGAGTCGCCGCTGTCACTGCGCGACTGACAATACCTACGGCGGCGCTACCGGACATCCATGTCCCCCGTCAGCTGAACCGGGAATAGTCTGGTGCGGCGCACAGCTGCAACGACGACATCCGGCGCGCTCCGCTCCCATCCGTATGGATCTATACGTACCCGTGTATGTCCGAACGGTTCCGTACCGGGAGAATAGCTGTCGTGCCTGAGAACCTGCCCGCTTCTGAGAAGCCGCTCGTCCGCGATGTCCTCGCCAGTCGTTACGCCTCACCGGAGCTCACGCGGCTCTGGTCCGCCGAGCACAAGATCGTGCTTGAGCGCCAACTCTGGCTGGCTGTCCTCCGTGCCCAGCGCGAACTAGGCGTCGACATCCCCGACGGCGTCGTCGAGGACTACGAGTCGGTCCAGCACGACGTCAACCTCGACAGCATCGCCGCCCGGGAGCGCATCACCCGGCACGACGTCAAGGCTCGCATCGAAGAGTTCAACGCGCTGGCCGGGCATGAGCATGTTCACAAGGGCATGACCAGCCGTGACCTGACCGAGAACGTGGAGCAGCTGCAGATCCGGCGCTCGCTCGAGCACGTGCGGGACAGCATCGTCGCGACGCTGGTCCGGCTCGCCGCGCGGGCAGGCGAGCACTCCAGCGTGGTCATGGCCGGACGGAGTCACAACGTCGCGGCGCAGGCCACCACCCTGGGCAAGCGGTTCGCCTCGGCGGCCGACGAACTGCTGATCGCCTACGACCGCCTCACCGACCTCATCGATCGCTACCCGCTGCGTGGCATCAAGGGCCCCGTCGGGACCGCGCAGGACATGCTGGATCTACTCGGCGGCGACCCGGCGAAGTTAGCCGACCTAGAGCGCCGGATCTCCACGCATCTCGGCTGCACCCGCGTACTGACCAGCGTCGGCCAGATCTACCCACGCTCACTCGACCACGACGTCCTCTCCGCACTCGTCCAGGCTGCGGCCGGCCCTTCCAGTCTGGCCACGACGGTCCGGCTGATGGCCGGCCAAGAACTCGTCACGGAGGGTTTCCAGGCTGGACAGGTCGGTTCCAGTGCGATGCCGCACAAGATGAACACCCGTTCCTGTGAGCGGGTCAACGGGCTCGCCGTCGTCCTGCGCGGTTACGCGTCGATGGCCGGCGAGCTGGCCGGCGCCCAGTGGAACGAGGGCGACGTCTTCTGCTCGGTGGTGCGGCGGGTCGCCCTTCCCGACGGCTTCTTCGCTGTCGACGGACTGTTCGAGACCTTCCTGACCGTGCTCGACGAGTTCGGCGC
>NZ_ML142854.1:265878-275696 GCF_004138495.1 Phytoactinopolyspora endophytica | reverse complement strand
CCCGGCGGTGATCGGCCGTGAGCTCGATCGCTACCTCCCGTTCCTGGCCACCACCGCCGTCCTGATGGCGGCGGTCAAGGCCGGTGTCGGGCGAGAGACGGCACACGAGGTCATCAAGGAGCACGCCGTCAATGTGGCACTTGACATGCGCGAACGCGGCGCCGACCGCAACGATCTGCTCGACCGCCTCGCCGACGACAGCCGCCTGGGCCTCACCAGAGACAACCTCGACGCTCTCGTGAGATCGCCCTTGAAGTTCACCGGCGCCGCCACCGCACAAATCGCTGAGGTCATCCAGCGCGTCGAGGACGTCGCCGCCGCCCACCCCGACGCCGCGGCCTACACCCCGTCCCCCATCCTCTGAGCACACGGAACACTCCGGAGAAGCGCCGGAGGATCCCGTTGCCCCGAGACCAACCCAAGCGTAAAGAGACGGGCCGGGGAAGTTCGTCGATCGATCTTCGGCGGCGGAAGACACACGCAACCAGCACGCCCGGCCGTCCGCCGACCGCGTGAGAGTGAGACGAGCTTCCCCGGCCCACCCGAAGCCGACCACAGCCCCAGCCCACCCACCTCGGGGCAACCACCTCGGGGCAACGGGATGCTCCGAAGCGCCCCGCTCAGCGGCCGATGATCAAGCTCATTGCTTCGGAGCGCGTGGCGGGGTTGCGCAGCTGACCACGGACGGCGCTGGTGAGCGTCTTCGCTCCGGGCTTTCGCACTCCCCGCATCGTCATGCACAGGTGCTCGGCCTCGACCACGACGATCGCCCCGCCCGGCTTCAGAAGCTCGACCATCGAGTCGGCGATCTGGGTGGTCAACCGCTCCTGAACCTGCGGCCGCTTCGCGAACACGTCCACCAGCCGCGCGAGCTTGGACAGGCCGGCGATCCGACCGTCAGCGCCGGGAATGTAGCCAATGTGCGCATAGCCGTAGAAGGGCACCAGGTGGTGCTCGCACATCGACGCGAGCTCGATGTCCTTAATGAGAATCATCTCGTCGTGACCGAGCTCGAACGTCGTGGTCAACGCCTCCGCGGGGTCTTGCTGCAGCCCACGGAACATCTCCGCGTACGCGCGCGCCACCCGCCCGGGAGTATCGATCAATCCGTCCCGGGTGGGGTCCTCGCCGATGGCGGCCAGAAGCTCCCGGACAGCGGCTTCGGCCCTCTCGTGGTCGAAGACCCCGCCCGACGGCTGCGACGGCGTTACTGGGGGTTCCACCAACGCACTAGCTCCCCGACGTGTTGTCAGGCACCGCCGTGTTGTTACCGGTTATCGCGTTCTCACCCACAGGCTGGTGCTCGTCCGGGGAGATCGTCGTGCCCTCTTCGTGGTCGGATTCCGAACCGTTGGTCGAAACCTTCTCCGGAATGTCCACCGGCCCCAGCTCGGACGGCTTGCGCGTCGGGGAACCCGTCCATGCCGGCCGCCGCTCGAGCTTGCGGATCTGCTCGAACAACTCCGCCACTTCCTCCTTGTTCAAGGTCTCCCGCTCCAGGAGCGCGATGACCAGCCTGTCGAGGATGTCGCGGTTCTCCACCAGGATGTCGAACGCCTCCTGGTGCGCGTTCTCGATGAGCTTGCGGACCTCCTCGTCGACCTGCCCGGCGATCTCCTCGGAGTAGTCGCGCTGGTGCCCCATCTCCTTGCCGAGGAACGGTTCGGCGCTGTCGGAGCCGAACTTGATGGCGCCGAGCCGCTCGGTCATGCCGTATTGCGTGACCATACGCCGGGCCAGGGTCGTGGCCTTGTCGATGTCGTTGGCCGCCCCGGTAGTGGGATCGTGGAAGACGAGTTCCTCGGCGGCACGGCCGCCCATCATGTAGGCGAGCTGGTCAAGTATCTCGTTACGCGTCGTGGAGTACTTGTCGTCATCGGGCAGCACCATCGTGTACCCGAGAGCACCGCCGCGCGGCAGGATCGTCACCTTGTGCACCGGGTCGGTGTGGTGCAGAGCGGCCGCCACCAGGGCGTGTCCGCCCTCGTGATACGCGGTGATCCGCTTCTCCTCGTCCTTCATCAGACGCGAGCTCTTCTGCGGCCCAGCGATGACGCGGTCGATCGCCTCGTCCATGAACTTCGGAGTGATGACCTGCGCGTCGCCACGGGCCGTGAGCAGAGCGGCCTCGTTGAGCACGTTGGCCAGGTCGGCACCGCTGAAGCCCGGCGTACGCCTAGCCACGGCCATCAGGTCGATGTCCGGGGCAAGCGGCTTACCCTTGGCGTGCACCTCGAGGATCCTGCGCCGGCCGTCCAGATCGGGCGCACCCACAGTGATCTGCCGGTCGAACCGGCCCGGGCGCAGCAGCGCGGGATCCAGAATGTCCGGGCGGTTGGTGGCCGCGATCAGAATGACGTTCGTCTTGATGTCGAAGCCGTCCATCTCGACGAGCAGCTGGTTCAGCGTCTGCTCGCGCTCGTCGTGGCCGCCACCCATGCCGGCGCCACGATGCCGACCGACCGCGTCGATCTCGTCGACGAACACGATGGCCGGTGCGTTCTCTTTCGCTTCCTTGAACAGGTCACGAACCCGGGACGCACCCACACCGACGAACATCTCGACGAAGTCCGAGCCGGAGATCGAGTAGAACGGCACGCCGGCCTCACCCGCGACCGCCCGGGCAAGCAGCGTCTTACCGGTGCCTGGCGGCCCGTACAGCAGCACGCCCTTGGGGATCTTCGCGCCGACTGCCTGGAACTTCGCGGGCTCCTGGAGGAACTCCTTGATCTCGTGCAGTTCCTCGATCGCCTCGTTCGCACCGGCAACGTCGGAGAAAGTCGTCTTCGGCGCATCTTTAGAGGCCAGCTTGGCGCGGTTCTTGCCGAACTGCATGACTCGGCCGCCGCCGCCTTGCACACGGCTCAGGAAGAAGATGATCAGTGCCACCAGCAACAGGAGCGGCAAGACCGTACCGAGGATGGCCATCCACGGGTTGGACTGCGGGATGTCGACGTTGTAACCGTCGGCAAGCGCGCCGTCTACATGTTGCTGCTGAAGTTCGTTGACGAGATCCAGGCCCTGGTCCTCGACGTAGTAGGCCCACAACTCTTCGTCGTTGTTCAGCGTGAGCTCAACTCGTTGGACATCGCCACCGGTGATCTCGGCCGACTTGACATTCCCCGCTTCGATCTCGTCGACTACCCGTACGGTATCGACCTCTTCAGGGTCGTCTCCACCGGATAAGAAGCTGTTCAGCATGACCGCCACGAGGACGAACATGGCGAACCAGATCGCCGGTCGGACAAATCGCTTAGCGTTCATGATGCGGGGCTCGGACCCGTTCCTCCTGCTGAGTCGGTGGCACTCTTAGCCGGCGCGACGTCGATCCACTGCGCGCACAACCAAGACGTCTGATCGTTACGACGATACCCTGCGCCCGCCTCGTCCGACCATTCGCCGGTAGCGCGAGCCCGGCCCGTGATCGACTAAGAGTACATGTGTGGGGCCAACGTCGCGACGACCCGGAGGTTGCGATACTTCTCCGCGAAATCAAGCCCGTAGCCCACCACGAACGAGCTGGGGATATCGAACCCGACGTACTTCACATCCACCGCGGTCTTGGCCGCCTCCGGTTTACGGAGCATGGTGCAGATCTCCACCGAGGCCGGGCCGCGCGACTGAAGGTTGGAGACCAGCCACGACAGCGTCAGTCCAGTGTCGATGATGTCCTCGACCACGACGACGTTCCGCCCGCTGATGTCGGTGTCCAGGTCCTTGTTGATCCGGACAACGCCGCTGGACCGGGTGCCGGAGCCGTACGACGAGATGTCCATCCAGTCGATCTCCACGTGCCGGGAGAGGTGGCGGGAGAGGTCAGCCATCACCATGATGGCTCCCTTGAGCACGCCGACGAGCAGCACATCTTTGCCCGCATAGTCGCGCTCGATCTCCGCGGCCATCTCTGCCAGCCGGCTCTGGAGTTCATCCTCGGTCAACAGGACCTTTTCGATGTCGCCATCGATATGCTGCGGTTCCACGCTTCGACAGCCTGCCATATGCACAACACGATCACGTCATCTGGCCGAACCACAAGACGCCGCCAGACCGTTTCGCCCGGATCGCCCCAGGGAGGTCGATGCCTTTCTGCCCACGCCAGTCGGTGATCAGCACGTCGACAGCCGCGATGTGAGCGGCGTGCAGGTCGGCAGCAGGGCATCCGGCCGCGAGCGCCCCCGCCCGCAACACGCGCCAGCGGATGGCCTGGGGTAGCGCGGCAAGTCTCGTGACCTCGTAACCTGCGCCGGCGACCGCCTCGTTCAGTTCGGGGTCTCCGTCGACCACCGCGGCACCGACCGCCTCCCGCGCCAGCGTGTCCAGGGCGTCCGCGTCCGCGCGCAAGAGCTCCGCGGTACGGGCGAGCGCCTGCGCCAGCCCGGGCCCGAGCTCTGACTCCATGACCGGCAAGACGTTGTGACGAACCCGGGAGCGCGCGTACGCGGCGTCCGCGTTGTGTGGGTCCTCCCACGGCTTTACGTGATCCGGTACCGCGGCACGCACCACGTCGCGACGGAGCCTCAGCAGCGGACGCCGGAACAGCCCGGCATACGCGGCCATTCCCGCCAGCGAGCGCGCGCCCGAACCTCGCGCGAGCCCCAACAGCACGGTCTCGGCCTGGTCGTCCATGGTGTGCCCGAGCATGACGACCGCGGCATCGTGTCGTGCGGCCGCCGCCTCCAGGGCCGCGTACCGGGCACGGCGCGCGTCTCCCTCGGGTCCTTGTCGGCCGTGCGCGACACGCACGTGTACGGCCTCGACCGGATCAAGACCCATGGTGGCCATCGCCTCACTGACCGACCGGGCACGCCGGGACGACCCGTCCTGAAGCCCGTGGTCGACGGTGATCCCACCGGCCCGGATCCCGGCACGCCGCGCTTCGTGCGCCAGCGCGGCAGCCAGCGACAGGGAGTCGGCACCACCCGAGCACGCCACCAGCACGCTCCCGGCGTCGATGTCGGCGAGATGAGCACGGACTGCGCGCCGGACCTCCAGCTCATCGGCCGAACTCCGGTGCGACGCTCGCCCGCTGTCATCGACCTGATCGTGTCGAGACACTGCCGGGATGCGCTTCGTGTTCGGGATCACGCTCACCCGTCAGGTCCCGTGGACGCGATCCACCCAGGCAGCGGGGTCTGCGATCTCCTCCGACGACGGCAAGGTCTCGGCCGACTCCCAGACCCGGTTGAAACCCTCCATACCAACTCGATCCACGACCGCGTTTACGAATTTCGCGCCGTCGCGGTACTGACGCATCTTGGCCTCGAACCCGAGAACCTTACGGACGCTGCGATCGATGCCTCGTCCCTGGCGGCGGTTCTGGAAACGTCGCCGTATGGTCTCGACCGTGGGGACCACTTCGGGTCCCACTCGGTCCATGACCACGTCGGCGTGCCCTTCCAGCAGCGACATGAGCGCGGTCACCCGCTGCACGACGGCTTTCTGCTCCGGCGACTGCAGCAGGTCGAGCAAGCTCGTCGTATCCCGCTGGCCTCGAACGGCACGTACCAGCGCCTCGACCACCTCGCGCAGGTTGGCGACCAGCGCTTTGCCATCCACCTGGCTCGCCGAGACGAACGACTGGATCTCGCTCTGCAGGTGGTCGCGGAGCCAGGGCACAGCGGTGAACTGAACCCGATGCGTCTCCTCGTGCAGGCAGACCCAGAGTCGGAAGTCCCGGGGGTCCACCTCAAGCTCCCGCTCGACGTGGACGATGTTCGGCGCCACCAGCAAGAGGCGCCCGAGGGTCTCCTGCCGCTCCACCGGAAGCGTCGTCACGGCGGCTTCGATGTCCGTGCTCCTGGCCTCACCGTTCCAGTCATTCGGCCGCACCGTGCTCGCCGGCCCGGCCGCCCCGTCCTCCCGCGCTTCGGTCGGCACGTCCGACGGCCCGCCGCGGAAGAACGGGTCGAACTGCCCGAGCACGCGTCCTGCGATGAAAGCCAGGAAGACACCGGTCTCCAGGCCGGTCGCCTTGGGCCCGACGAAGTCCAACGGCCCGCCGTCCTTGCCCTTGCGAGCGTCATGAACCTTGCGGGCCAAGGGGGCGACGATGGTGCGCAGGCTCGCCGTGTTCGCCGAGATCCAGCCCTCTCGGTCAACCACCACGAGCGGCGCCGACGCCGACGAGCCGTCGAGACCGGTCACAGCGCGTACGTGGCCCTCGGCCTCGGCGGCAAAGCGGCGCAGATCGGCGACGGTCTCGTGCGCCTCCCCCTCGGACACCTCCGGCCCCGAGCCGGCAAGGCGGGTCGCGGTCTTGGCCGCCAGATCCCAATCGACGAGTTCAGGGGCGGCATCATTCGTCGTCATACCGTCAACGCTACGTCAACTCGAGCCATGGGCTACCCCCGAACGCGGCTCAATGCGGCGGCGAACTCGTCTAGCGCCGCGCGCGCCCCTAGTGCGTCGTCCGCGTCGTCGGCCAGAATCGCGAACGCGTACGTGGTCCCGTCCCGGGCCACCGCGACCCCAGCCAAGCTGTGCACCCCGGTCAAGGTCCCCGTCTTGGCGCGGACATATCCTGCGCTGCCGTCCGCCGACCGTTCGGCAAGGGTGCCGTCGAACCCGGCCACCGGCAGACCGCTGATCACCGGCCGGAGGTGCGGCCGCTCCGCATCGGCGGCGACAGTCAGCAGGGACACCAGCAACCCGGCTGTCACCGTGTTTCCCCTGGCCAGGCCACTCCCGTCTGCGACGTTGAGGCCATCGACGTCTACGCCGAGGCCGGAGAGGACTTCGGTGACCGACTCCTCTGCGTCGGCGGAGCTTCCGGGCCTGTCGAGCCCTAATGCGACGTGTCTCGCCATCGCCTCCGCGGCGTCGTTGTCACTGGTCCGGAGCGTGTACCCGACGATCGCCGACAGCGGCGGCGAGTCGACCGCCGCGACCTGCTCCGCTTCGGCTTCGGCCCGCGCGCGCTCCGGCTCGTCGTCGGAGACCGAGACCCCGGCACCATCGAGCATGCCGGCGAACTGTTCGGCCGACGCCAACGCCGGATCATCGACCCTGTCGCGGAGCCCAGGTTCACGGCGCGCACCGTCCACCGACAGCGCGTTCACCGGTCCCGCCACGCCGTCCGGCACGTAGTTCGTGCGCCAGTCGGGGTCGACGCCCGGCCCGGAGAACAGACTGTCGTCGTATGACAGCCGTACCGACGTCACGCCCGCCTCTTCCAGCGCTTCGGCGGTCCGGGATGCCAATGCCTCCAGGCTGGAGGCGGACGGCATCACCACCGCGTCCGCGGCCGAGGCAAGCACCGGGTCGCCACCGCCGACGAGCGTGATCTCCGCATCACCGCTCTGGCCTGGGGTCATCACCACCTCCGTGGAGAAGCGATGCTCAGGGCCGAGGACCTCCAGCACGGCTGCCGAGGTCACGAGCTTCATGGTGCTTGCCGGCGTCAGCGGCTCGGCGGCGTTGGACTCGTAGACATCGGCATCCGCGCTCAGGTTCACAACGGACGCGCTCACGCTCCCGCCCAGCACCGAAGCTCCAGCCAACGAGTCGAGGACCTCACCTAGCGCACCGTCTTCGGAGCTGTTGGCTTGATCCGCATCAGACGTATCGGACGACTCGAGGACCGTACCGGCCGGTTCCCATCGCGACGGGGGCGCCGCCTCTGCGGGCAAGGCTGCCGATACCTTGCCGGCCGTGTCCGACGACGGAGGAAGCACGCCTGCGCCGTATAAAGCGACACCGGCAAGCGCGCCCGCAGCAGCGACACCGGCCACGGCCAGCGCCGCTGTGCGTGCGCGCAAACCTCTGCGACCGATGCGGCGCCGCTCGCGCCGGTCGGGCGCCCGCTCCGGAACGGGATCTTCTGGCCGCGACATATCTCTCCGAGGCTCCCGCTGCTCGGCTGCCGGCAGCGCTGTTACATGGGCGTGATGTATTAAACACGCGGGCAATGGCGGATCACGTACCACGGTACGGGACACTAGGGACGTCCCATGTCCCGCATGCCGGTCGTGGCCGGCGCAGGTTGCGCTTCCACGCGCGGCCGTCCGTCTTGGGGTAAGGAACGAGTGGGTCAACGACGACGAAAGAAAGGTAGCGCCGTGCAATTCGACGTCACGATCGAGATCCCCGCGGGGAGCCGGAACAAGTACGAGATGGACCACGACAGTGGCCGGATCCGCCTCGACCGCAGGCTGTTCACCTCGACACGCTACCCACACGACTACGGCTTCATCGATGACACTCTTGGTCTCGACAGCGACCCGCTCGACGCGTTGGTCTTCATCGAGGAGCCGACGTTCCCCGGCTGCCTCATCCGGTGCCGCGCCATCGGCATGTTCCGGATGACGGACGAGGCAGGCGGAGATGACAAGGTGCTCTGCGTGCCCGCGGACGATCCTCGTAAGGAACGCCTGATGGACATCGGAGACGTGCCCGACTTCGACCGCCTGGAGATCCAGCACTTCTTCGAGGTCTACAAGGACCTGGAGCCGGGCAAATCCGTCGAGGGCGCCACGTGGGTCGATCGAGCGGCTGCCGAGGAGGAGATCCGCGCTTCCTACGCCCGCGCCAAGGAGGCGGCCCACTGACGTCGCGGGCGCTCGTCCCGTGACCCCGAACTGATCTTGCCTTCAGACGTTTGCCAGGACTATTTCTGGGCAACGCGTGGAGTATAAGCGGAAACATACCTAAACATGAACTCTTGGACCCGTGCCCGAAGAAACTGGACATAGTTCCCGACCTACCGGGTAAACTCATTATTGAATAGCGGTTGAGTCGATGACGAGTCGCCCAAAGACTTGGATCACTGGGTCTCCCATCGTTCTGGTGCACGAACCCGGCCTCCGGGCACGGACCCAGCGCGTCCAGCCGACCTACAACACGGGCACGTGCCCCGGCGGACGCCCGTCGTACGGCATCGTCCACACACGAGCGGTGGTTCATTCACATGAGCAACACAACAACGACGGCACCTGAGGCGGGTTTTGACGCCAATGGTGCGCGAGAAGTACGGCCAGGCCCCCCGGGTTCGCGGCGTGAGCGATACGTGAGCGAGTACTCCGAGCTCTCCCGCCAGATCAAGGAATCCGGCCTGCTGAAGAGGCGATACGGGTACTACTGGACGCTCATGATCACCATGGTGGCCGCGTTCGCGGGTGTCTGGGTGGCGTTCGGGCTGCTCGGCAACTCCTGGTTCCAACTCATACCGGCAGCTGTGCTGGCCGCGGTGCTCGCCCAGTTCGGCTTCCTCGGACACGACGGCGCTCATCGCCAGATCTTCGCCTCGCACCGCTGGAACGAATGGTCGGCCAGGGTATTCTCAGGCCTGTTCACCGGCCTCAGTTACGGCTGGTGGATGACCAAGCACAACCGCCACCACGCGAACCCCAACAAGGAAGGGTCCGACCCCGACGTCGGACCCGGTGTACTCGCGTTTACGCCGGCCGCGGCAGAGCAGAGAACCGGCTTCGCTGCCCGATTCGCCCGGCGACAAGGTTATTTCTTCTTTCCGTTACTCCTCCTCGAAGGACTCGCCTTGCATGTGGCGAGCATTCAGACGATCCTCCGCAGAGAGGCATTGAAGCACCGGTGGTGCGAGGCGTTGTTCATCGCCGTCCGCCTCGGTGGCTATCTCGCTGCCCTGCTCATCGTGCTGCCGCCTGGAAAGGCCGCCGCGTTCTTCGGCGTCCAGATGGGGCTGTTCGGTCTGCTCCTCGGAGGATCCTTCGCCCCCAACCACAAGGGCATGCCGATCGTCCCGGCGAACGAGAAGATCGACTTCCTGCGCCGCCAGGTACTGATGTCCCGCAACATCCGAGGTGGCTTTGCGACCGACTTCGCCATGGGCGGGCTCAACTACC
>NZ_ML142854.1:265584-265815 GCF_004138495.1 Phytoactinopolyspora endophytica | reverse complement strand
CCACCTGTTCCCCAGCATGCCGCGCCCGAACCTCAAGCGAGCACAGGGGATCGTCCGCGACTTCTGCACCCGCCACAAGGTGACGTATACCGAGACCACACTTCTCGCTTCTTACCGAATCGTCGTCGATTACCTCAACAAGGTCGGCCTCGGCGCACGGGACCCGTTCGTGTGCCCCTTAGTCGCCCAGAACCGGATCTGACCCGCATCATCGATGCAGCAAGTAGCCCG
>NZ_ML142854.1:263989-265566 GCF_004138495.1 Phytoactinopolyspora endophytica | reverse complement strand
CACTCATACGATCGCCCGGGGTGAGACACCCCGGGCGATCGTGCGTGGTCTCACCACCCGGACCCGAAGACACCGCCACCGCGTCGCCGCACGGCCGCGGCGCTCTTCACCGAACGCGTCCGTAGAAGGCGGGATCCACCCAGTAGAAGACACTCTGCACCTCGATGTCCTTGCCTGAACGCGGTGCATGGATCATCTTGCCGTCGCCGATGTACAGGCCGACATGGTAGACGCCGGACTCCTGACCGTTGTCCGACCAGAAGATCAGGTCGCCCGGCCGCATCTCGGAATACGAGATCCGGTTCACCGCTTGGGCCTGCGCTACGCTCCAGTGCGGCAGACTCTTGCCGCCGGCTTCCCAGGCCCGCATCGTCAGCCCAGAGCAGTCGAAAGAGCTCGGCCCCGACGCGCCCCACTCATAGGGCTTGCCGACTTGCTGGTGGGCGTAAGCCACGGCCGCATCCGCGCCAGACGACGGCGGGGCGGGCTGTTCAGGCTCGTCCGGTTCGTCAGGCTCTTCCGTCTCATCGGGCCGTTCCGGCTCGTCGGGTTCTTCCGTCTGGTCAGGCTGCTCAGGCTCTTCCGGACGGTCGGGCTCGTCGGGTTCTTCCGTCTGGTCAGGCTGCTCAGGCTCTTCCGGACGGTCGGGCTCGTCGGGCTCTTCCGGCTCGTCAGGCTGCTCAGGCTCTTCCGGCTCGTCAGGCTCCTCCGGCGATTCCGGGCGGTCCGGCTCTTCTGGCCCATCGGTCTCGTCCGGTGGCTGGTCGGTCGGTGTCGGGGCGGCCGTGGGCTCGTCATCGGGTTCGTCGGCAGGATCCCGCGGCTCAGGGCCCTCCTCTGCCTCACGTTCCCGCTCGGCCCTCTCCTGGTCCTCGAGCGCCTGCTGCCTCTCCTCTTCGAGAGCGACGGTGGTACCACGCGCGTCTGCGAGCTCAGCGATCAGCTGCGCCCGTTCCGTCTCCGCTGCTGTGGCCCGCTCCTCCTCCTGCGCGAGGAGCGCCGACGCCTGCTCGTGTGCCTGCTCAGCGCGATCGGTCGCCCGCTCGCGCTCATGCAGCGCGTCCTCAGCTTCGGCGGCTGCCTCCTCGGCCACCTCGGTGGCCTCGATCGCCTGGTCGACCGCGCCGGCCTGCGACGCTGTGACCGAACGGAATGCGGTGACGTTGTCACGCAGCGACTCGCCTGTCTTCGACTCCAGGATCATGCGCAGCGTCGCGAGGTCACCGCCGTTCTGGTATGCGGCCGCAACGACCTGGCCAAGCGCACGCCGAGCTTCGGCAGCGAGCTCAGCCTTCTCCTCGGACCGTTCTCGGGCCGCCGTCTCGTCGTCCTCGGCCTGCGCCAGCTCCACCCGAGCACCGTTGTAGGCCTCGACCGCCTTGGCCGCCTCGACACGCAGCCGGTCGATCTCGGCCGTGATGTCAGCCAGCCGCGCTTCGGCAGCACCGACCGCGGCACCCGCGTCGCGCTCCGCATCTCGCGCGTCGTCGATCTCTTCCTGGCTCGGAGGCGTCGGCTCGGCCACCGCCGGAACCGTGCCATAGGCCGCCACGGCACAGGCGACAACGCCGATCAAC
>NZ_ML142854.1:263064-263979 GCF_004138495.1 Phytoactinopolyspora endophytica | reverse complement strand
GAGCCGGACGTGCATTCCCCCTACCCATGTGGGCCGACCTCCCCGTCACCAGACATCCCAGGAGATGAGCCTAACCACTCTGATCACGTTAAGAAACACAGAGAACACAGTTCTCATTAACAACACGGCGTGTCGACTTGACTAACGACAACCATGTAATTCTCGAACCAGCAGGTAAAAGGGTTGAGCAGCTGAAACCCAGAGCGGAGCTAAACACGTCTCACATGCTGAGATAATCACGACGGAGCAGCGGCGACAGGACCAAAACGCTCCGGGTACGAGCCACGAAGGGTTCCGCCGAGATCTCGCTCAGCACACGCTCGAAATGCCTCATATCGGACGCGAACACATGGAGCAACGCGTCCGCATCCCCGGTGACCGTGAACGCCGCAACGACCTCCGGATAGCTCTCAGTCCGCCGCAGGATCTCCTCGCCGGAGGTCCGCCGGTTACAGAACAACTCGACGTACGCCTCGGTGGTCCAGCCACTCGCGGCTGGGTCGACACGCACCGTGAAGCCAGTGATGACCCCACCCTCACGGAGGCGATCGACGCGGCGCTTGACCGCCGGGGCTGACAGGTTCACCTCAGTACCGATCGCGCCATAGCTGGCCCGCCCGTCATTGGAGAGCACCTGAATGATCCGCCGATCGATGTCGTCGAGCGTCATGGCCATATCTTGATGCCTTCAGCGCTATTACACAACTTTTCTCCACCTATATCGGAAGAGACGCAACAAACTGTGGCTATACCCGCAACATTACGGCCTAGCGTTGCACCGGCCGGCGCGCTTATGTTCGAGGCGTGCCTATGTTCTCCACCCGGCACTACGTCATGTGCCCTCCCGCCCACTTCGCCGTGGAGTACGCCATCAACCCCTGGATGGACCTGTCACGGCCGGTCGACCAAGAGCGG
>NZ_ML142854.1:260230-263023 GCF_004138495.1 Phytoactinopolyspora endophytica | reverse complement strand
AGTGGACGATCCTGCACGAGACCTACGAAGGACTCGGCCACCGAGTCGATCTCCTCGAGCCCGTGCCCGGCCTGCCGGACATGGTGTTCGCGGCCAACGGAGCTCTGGCCATTGAGGACCGCGCACTTGGAGCACGATTCCGCGAACCGGTACGGGCCCGTGAGGCACCAGCGCACCGGCGTATGCTCGCCGCCCACGGCATCCGCGTCCGGCTGCCTCGAGCCATCAATGAAGGGGAGGGGGACTTCGCCTGGACCGGCCGGCACATCATCGCCGGTAGCGGCTTCCGATCCAGCCCGGAGGCACACCTCGAACTCATGGAGACGTTCAGGGTCCCCATCATCCCGCTTGAGCTCGTCGACCCCCGCTTCTACCACCTGGACACCGCACTCACCGTCATCAACAGCGAGACCATCGCGTATTACCCGCCGGCGTTCTCACCGTCCAGCCGGCGACGGCTCGCCGATTGCTATCCCGACGCGATCATCGCCGAAGATGCAGACGCACGCGTGCTCGGCCTGAACGCGGTCAGCGACGGCTTGCACGTCGTTCTGGCGGCCCAGGCGGAAAAGCTGTGCGCACGCATCGCCGAAGCCGGTTTCACGCCGGTTCCGGTCGACGTTTCCGAGCTTTTGAAAGGCGGAGGCGGCGTCAAATGCGCCACCCTGGAAATACACAGGCGTTCGGAGCCCGTAGTCGCACCACAAGGGCAGCAGGCCGGTGAGCAGACCAACATTCGAAGGAGTTCGATATGACCATCGACACCAACCGCACAGACGAACTGGTCTCGCTCACCGAGAGCAGCACCGCGCATAACTACCATCCCCTGCCCGTGGTCATCACCGAGGGCGAAGGTGCATGGGTCACTGATGTCGAAGGCCGTCGCTACCTCGACTGTCTCGCCGCCTACTCGGCGGTGAACTTCGGACACCGCAACCCCGAGATCGTCGATGCCGTCCGGGCCCAGCTCGACCGCATCACGCTGACCAGCCGGGCATTCCACCACGATGTCCTCGGCCCGTTCGCCCGTGAGCTCGCCGACCTCGCGGGCAAGGACCTGGTCCTGCCGATGAACACCGGCGCGGAGGCCGTCGAGACCGCGGTGAAGGTCGCCCGCAAATGGGGCTACGAGGTCAAAGGAGTCCCAGAGGACTCCGCGACGATCGTCGTCGCGGACGGCAACTTCCACGGCCGCACCATCAGCATCGTCAGTTTCTCCACCGACCCTGTGGCACGCACCCACTTCGGCCCGTTCACGCCCGGGTTCACTGTCGTGCCGTACGGCGACGCGCCGTCGCTCGCGGATGCCATCGACGAGACCACGGTGGCCGTCCTCATCGAGCCGATCCAGGGTGAAGCCGGCGTACTCGTCCCGCCCGAGGGCTACCTGTCTCAAGTCCGGCAGCTGTGCGACGCACGACAGCTGTTGTTCATCGCCGACGAGATCCAGTCCGGGCTCGGCCGCACCGGCGCCACGTTCGCCTGCGATCACGAGGATGTCGTCCCCGATCTCTATTTGCTGGGAAAGGCCCTGGGCGGCGGAGTCGTCCCGGTGTCGGCCGTCGTCGGGAACGAGGACGTACTCGGCGTCATCCATCCCGGCGAGCACGGCAGCACGTTCGGAGGCAACCCGCTGGCATGTGCTGCCGGGCGCGCCGTCGTCGGCATGCTCCGCACCGGAGAATGGCAGCGCAGGGCCACATCACTCGGTGCGCAGCTCATGGAACGGCTGGAGCCACTGGTGGGCCACGGACTGCACGCCGTACGCGGGCGCGGGCTCTGGGCCGGCGTCGACATCGATCCTGGTCTGATGACCGGCCGCGAAGCATGTGAAGCGCTGCTCGCGGAGGGAGTTCTTGTCAAAGACACCCACGGTTCCACGATCCGGCTCGCTCCCCCGCTCGTCGTCGAGCCGGAGGAGATCGATCTCGCCGTTGACGCGCTGGCTCGTGTGCTTGCCGCGGGCAAGCGCTGAATTCCGCCCGCCCGACCCGTTGTGTCGTTCGACACAGCGGGTCGGCTGACGCACACCTTGAGCGAGGAGTAACGTAATGGTGTGGCCAAACAATCGAAGAAAGACGTCGCGGTATTCAAAGTGAACCCGACGGTATGGGCACAAGCTCTAGAGCTTGCTGAAGGCGATGGCCGGCGTATCGAGATTCGCGGAGAATTCGATGTCGTCGTTCACAACGATCCTCTCCCGCCGAACAAGCGCACACAATTCGCCACGGCAACCGACTGAGGACTTCTGCGCCGTGCCGAACGAGTGGGTTAGCGCTCGCTAAGAGGACGTACGGAACGTTCACACCCACCCGGCATCGTGTGCGAGCATGGCCGCCTGTACCCGGTTCGTCATGCCGAGCTTGCTCAAGATCCTGCTGACGTGTGCCTTCACCGTCGCCTCTCGCATGTCCAGGATCCGCCCGGTCTCCGCGTTGGACATTCCCCGGGCCACGGCCACCAGCACCGCCCGCTCTCGCTCGCTCAACGCCTCCAGCCTTTTCGCTGCCGCCTCGCCGTCCTGGGCCGCAGCCGCAGAGAACCGTTCCAATAGCCGCTTGGTAACGCTGGGTGCCAGCAGAGCGTCACCATTGTGAATGGTCCGGACTGCGGCGATCAGATCACGAGGCGGCGTGTCCTTGAGCAGGAAGCCCACCGCCCCTGCCTGTAGGGCCTTGTGCACGTATTCGTCGAGGTCGAACGTCGTCAGCATGATCACTTTGGGTGGCTGCGGCAAGGCCATCAGCTCGGTGGCAGCACTCAGTCCGTCGACACCCGACATCCGGATGTCAA
>NZ_ML142854.1:251551-260180 GCF_004138495.1 Phytoactinopolyspora endophytica | reverse complement strand
AGCACCACGTCCGGCGCCACGTCCCGGACGACGCCGGCGGCGCCGGCTCCGTCGGATGCCTCACCGACGACCTCGATGTCGTCCGCCGAGCTGAGGATCATCTGCAGGCCCGACCGGACGAGTTGCTCGTCGTCGACGATCACCACTCTGATCATGGTCCGATCTCCGTCTCTGCGTCGGGTGCAGCCGCATGTCGATGCTCGGCGTTCTCGGGTAGGACAGCTCGGACCTGCCATGAACCGTCTGGTAATGCGCTCACGTCCAGCGTCCCACGCGCCAGCTGCACACGCTCCCGCAGACCGGCCAGGCCGAAACCGCTCACCGGCGCAGACGCCTCCCCGGCAGTGTCGTGATCGCCGATCTCTTCATCCCCCACGGTGTTCCCCTGCCGGTCTGTGCCGCTCTCCGCGTCGTCACCGCCAAGCTCGTCGTGCTTATACGCGGCCGGAGGGCCGTTCGTCACCGTCACGACCAGTTCATCCTGCTCGTAAACTAGCTGGACTCGCACAGGCCCGCCGGGTGCGTGCTTGGCGGCATTGGTCAGGGCTTCCTGCACGACGCGGTAGCCCGTGCGTTCCTGCAGCGCCGGCAATGCGTGAGCAGAGCCCATCCGCTCGTACCGCACGCTCATCCCAGCGCTGCGCCAGCCCTCGACCAGCCGGTCCAGGTCGCTCAGCACCGGCTGTGGAACGGTCGGCGCCTCGGTTTCCGAGTCGTCCCGCAGCACGCCCAGCACCTCCCTCAGCTCGGTCAGGGCCTCGTGGCCGGTGTCTCGGATCTGAGCAGCCGTCTGCACCACGGCCGGTTCGGCCTTGGAAACCTCAAGCCCGCCGGCGTGCAGGACCATCAAACTCACTCGATGCGCCACCACGTCGTGCATCTCTCGCGCGATCCGGGTCCGTTCGGCCGCGACGGCCCGCTCGGCCATCAGCTGCTGCTCGCGTTCCAGACGTTCGGCACGCTCACGCAGGCTGGCGATGAGCAGCCGACGGGTGCTGATCCACAGCCCGAGACTAATCGGCATGCCGACGCCGACGCCGACGCGGAGCACGCCCAGCCAGGTCACCGGTGGATCCCACAGGCCGATGACGAGTGCAGCGGTGGCGGCCACCGCCCATCCGACCAGCTTCCTGCGGTCGGTGAACCATGCCGCGTAGCTGTAGAGCGCGACCACGATGGGAGCAAAATTGCCGAACAGGAGCAGCATGACGACCGCGAGGGTCAGCAACCGTTCTGGTTTCGTCCGCCGGTACAAGATGGCCCACGCAGTCAATCCAGGCAGGATGATGGCGGCGGTCAAGCCGAATGCGGGGTGATGGAACAACGCTTCGAACACGTTGTCGTAGCGCTCAAGCTCCGAGCCCTCCGGCAGCAGCCCGGGGAAGATCCGGAACATCAGGCTCGGGATGTCGCTGCGGGACAGGACGCCGTCGTCTTCTTCGATCCCGCCGGGGGCGACGATGAACAGAAACACGAAGGGAAAGCAGACGAGAGCGACGATCCAGTCCATAACCCGATGCCGCCGCTGCCGCTGCCACCGAGACAGATCGATCTCGGAGGCCGCGGGCAGCGGATGGCGCGAGTTTCCGTTCATGGCCGAGAACAGCATAGGCAGACGTCGTGGCTACGCGTCACGACGATGGAAGATCACCGACGCGACCGCGAGTGCGGCGGCAGTGAACCCGGACACGACGCCGATTTGTCCACTCGGACACGAGCACATCCGAGCCAGGCACAGCAGGTGGTAGTCGGCCTTGCGCCGGCTATGCATCGCCTGGGTGTCCAGCAGAGCCCCCACCTCGTACAGCGGCGCCGGCAAGTTCGCATAGTGCCGCCCGAACACGGTGACGGAGCCTGCGGTGGGGCGGTCCAGGCCGAGGATCATCCGCATCGTCGTGGTTTTACCGGCGCCGTTCGGACCGAGGAACCCCGTCACATGCCCGGCCTCGACGTTGAAACTCAGATCGTCGACGGCCCGCACATCGCCGTACTGTTTGGTCAGCCCCTTCGCCTGAATCATGGAATATCCCTTCCGCTCATATTATTTCCCAACCCGCAGTTCCACGCTAGAACCACATTCTGGGCATGGCGTCGTCCCGAGCATCGAACTTAGATGTCTCCCAATGGCCACCGACCGGCCGCACGCCGCTACTTTTGGCGTAGATACGCACCGACTTTCGTCGATGCTCAAAGAGAGCGCATATCGGAGTCGTAGCTGCTGAGCAGCAGGAACGCGGCAATACAACCTGTCCGACGTGAGCTGGACGCCGGCCGGCACCGACGCAAGTAGTAGCGATTCCTACGTCCAATGGATCGACCGACATCTCACTCCGCCTCCTTTCGCGATAGGAAATCTCAGCACCGTGACCGAGGCCGGCCACGTCATTGCAGAAATAGTCTGGCAGTACGTTCCCGAAGTGAGCCCAAGCAACGATAACCGGGTTCAGTGCCGCGTGAGATCAGCGCGGTAATCGAGAGGAAACGGCCGAGGAACAGCACAATTTATCGATAAGGAGATTTTCGTGGCACAGTTCTTATACAGACTTTCCCGCTGGGGCTTCCAGCGACGGAAGACCGTGCTCGCCGCTTGGCTCGGCGCGCTGGTAGTCGTGAGCATCGCCGGGGTCACGCTCTCGAAAGAGACCGTGGATGAGTTCGAAATCCCGGATACGGAGTCCTCGCAGGCCTTCGATCTCCTCGAGGAACGCTTCCCCGACGACTCCGTCGGTCTCACATCGGCTCAGGTGGTGTTCGCCGTTCCCGACGGCGAGACGCTGACGGAGCCAGGAAACCAGGCGATCATCGAGCAGACCGTAGAGCGCCTGGCTACGACGCCGGGCACGTTGGACGTGACCTCGCCGTTCGAAGCCGGCACCGTCGCCGAGGACGGCTCAGTGGCCTTTGCGGAGGTGGCGTACGGCGAGGATCCACCCGACGACGCGGCGGACACCCTGGACGACGCCGTCACAGACGCACGCGACGCCGGGTTGACCGTGGAAATGCGTGGCGAGGCTCTCGAAGTGGAAGGGGAGGCCGGCGCTGCGGAGCTCATCGGCCTGGCAGTGGCGGCTGTGGTGCTGGTCATCACCTTCGGCTCGTTCGTCGCCGCTGGGCTACCGCTGCTGAACGCGGTCATCGGTGTCGGTATCACGATCATGGGCATCGCGGCCGCAACCGCCGCATTCGACCTGGCCAGCGACACATCGACGATCGCCATGATGCTGGGAATGGCCTTGGCGATCGACTACGCCCTATTCATCGTCTCCCGGTACCGGCATGAGCTGGCGATCGGACATGCGCCGTTGGAGGCTGTCGGCCGCGCCGTCGGCACGGCCGGTTCGGCGATCGTGTTCGCGGGCCTGATCGTCATCGTGGCGTTGGGTGGTCTGGCGATCTTCGGGATCTCCTTCACCACGCAGCTCGGCCTCGGGGCCGCGGCAGCCGTCGCGATCGCGGTCATCATCGCGCTGACTCTGCTTCCCGCGATGTTCGGGTTCGCCGGCAGCCGCATCGTGGGTGGGCGCATCCCCGGCCTGCGGGCACGGGATCCCGAGTCCAAAGGGGGCAAGCCGACGGCGGGGCGCCGGTGGGCACAGTTCGTCACGCGCCGGCCTGCCCCGGTGCTGGCCATCACGGCCATTGGCCTCGGCACCCTGGCGGTGCCGGCGCTGGACATGCACATGGCGATACCCGACGACGGCACCGCAGCGGAGGAGAGCACAGCGCGCGAGGCATACGACTTGGTCGCCGACGGATTCGGCGCCGGCTACAACGGCCCGCTGACGATCGTCATCGACGCGACAGACAGCGCCGACCCGGAAGGCGCCGCCGCCCACGTCGCGGACGTGGCTGGCCAGCTCGACAACGTCGCCGCCGTCTCACCGGCAAACTTCAACCCAGCGGGCGACACGGCCACCGTGACCGTCCTCCCCGAGACCGGGCCCAGCTCGCAGGAGACCGAGGATCTGGTCAACGCACTCCGGGATGAGGCCGCGGACGCCGAGGCCGCGACCGGAGCTGCCCTCATGGTCACCGGACTCACCGCCGTCCACATCGACTTCACCGGAACGCTCAGCGATGCGCTGATCCCCTACCTCGCGTTCATCGTCGGCATATCGATGATCCTGCTGATGCTGGCGTTCCGCTCGATCCTGGTCCCGATCAAGGCCGCGCTCGGATTCCTGCTCACCATCTCCGCCACGCTCGGTGCCCTGGTGGCCGTGTTCCAGTGGGGATGGCTGCGCGACGTGTTCGGAGTCGAGAGCACCGGCCCCATCATGAGCTTCTTACCGGTCATAGCGATCGGCATCGTGTTCGGGCTCGCCATGGACTACCAGATCTTCATCGGCACCCGGATGCGGGAGGAGCATGTGCACGGCACGGCACCGGTGGCCGCCGTGGTCAACGGGTTCCAGCACGGCGCCCGAGTGGTCACGGCTGCCGCGATCATCATGATCAGCGTCTTCGGCAGCTTCATACTCGGCGAAGGCACCATCAAACAGGTGGGGTTCGCCCTGGCGTTCGCGATCGCGGTCGACGCGTTCATCGTGCGAATGACTATCGTGCCAGCCGTCATGGCACTGCTCGGACATCGAGCGTGGTGGATGCCCAGCTGGCTTGACCGGTTGCTGCCCGACGTCGATGTCGAAGGCGAGAAGCTGCGGCACACACTGGGCGAGTCCGCCGACGACGAACAGCAGCTGGCTCACACGTAGTAACCCAGGCGGGGCGAGCGGTCATGGAAGCCGTTCGCCCCGCGACACCAGTGCCCGGCCAGACGACAAAGCGGGCACACCTGTCACCCCTGGCACCGGCCTCGACCGACGAGGAACTCTAGCGCTGCCTCTCATCTGAGCCACTCGTCATAAGATGACAGTGCGCATCCGGGGAGGCACATCAACGTGGCTAAGCGCAGCCTCGACGGCGGTGGGACGTCGCCCACCGCGGTTCGTAACGGCACCCACATGCGGGCCGACCGCGTGGAGTCGTCTGTCCGAAACTGGCCGGGGTTGCGTTCCGAGTACAGCTGGCTGCCGCCGGATGACACCGTGACCGTCACCAGGCCGAACCAGGTGGGTGTGTCGTTCAGCGCGCACCGGCGGGTGGGCTACGAGGTGGGCGGGCGGGCACGTTACCTCGCCATACCCGCCGGCGCGGTGTTCGCCACAGGCCTGCAGGAAGTGCGATGGGCGGAGGTGACGGAGCCGACCGAGGCACTGGAGATCTACCCCGACGTGGACATGCTCAAAGCCGTGGCCGATCCGGCTCACACCGGCATGGTGGAGATCGAAACGGTAACAGCAGGCCACGATGCCACAATGCTGGGTCTGGCCGCCGTCATCCGCCGGACGCATCTTGACCACGACGGCGACCTGGACGCGATGCACGCGAGTGTGCTCGTTCATCGCTTGATCGAGCATGTCGCAGACCACTACGTTCGTCCACGGCCGCGCTGGACACAGCGTTCCGGCAGGCTCGGCCGCACACTCGTGGACCGGATCGCCGAGTTCGTCGACCACCGGCTGGCCGAGCCATTGACCCTGGACGACGTGGCCGCTCAGGCCCATCTGAGCGTGTACCACTTCGCCCGCGCATTCAAGAACACCGTCGGCATGGCCCCGCACGAGTACGTCACCATGCGTCGCATGGAGGCCGCCAAGACGTTGTTGATCAGTTCGCGACGCAGCGTCCCTGAAGTCGCGTACTCGGTCGGGTACTCCAACGTTGGACACTTCAGGCGCCTGCTCCGCCGCTACACCGGCTTCACCCCGTCGGATCTGCGTCCACGCTGAAACTGTCGGTACGGCCGGTCTCCCCCACGCGGCGACAGAGAGCAAGATCCGACCCTCCCCCGACCGCCGCCGGCGTGCCACTCTCAGCGGTGTCCGCACGCGTTCCGGCGTGTGGATGCAGAGAGGGGTCAAACGATGACAACAGAGCTCACGACGTTCCCCGTCATGTTCACCAGTGGCGGGAGCAGGATCATCGGCCGGGTACATCGGTGTGCCGAAAGCATCGTCGAGCGGCAGCCGGCCGTGTTGATCACCGGCTCATGGCTGACTGTGAAAGAACAGATGGCCGACCTGTACGCCGACGCGCTTGCCCGGCGCGGCTACACGGCGATCACCTTCGACTTCGCGGGCTGGGGGCAGAGCGGCGGCGACCTGCGCCATGTCGAGCTGCCCAGCCGCAAGATCGCCGACATCGATGCCGCCGCCCGATTCGCCTCGACGCTGTCGTTCACCCGGCCCGGCGACGTTGGCTACGTCGGCATCTGCGCCAGCGCCCAGTACGCGCTGTCGGCCATCGCCCAGGGAGCACCCATCGCCTCGTACGCCAGCGTCGCCGGATGGTTCCACGACACCACCTCGGTGGCGCCCTTCTACGGAGGCATGCAGGGCGTCCAGCTCAGGCTCGACCGTGCCCAAGCAGCCACCGCCCGGTACGTGAGCGACGGCGAGGTCCTGACCGTGCCCGCATACGATCCGGGCAACGACCGTGCCGGCATGCATCTCGAGCTCGACTACTACAGCGCCGAGGATCGTGGCGCGATCCCCGAGTGGCCGAATGAGATGGCGGAGATGAGCTGGATACCGTGGCTGACGTTCGACGGGCTGGCCGCGGCCCGGTCCTCGGTCTCCGTGCCGTCGTTGTTCGTTCACTCCGACGGTTGCGTGTTCCCGGACAACATCGAGCAGGTGCGGCGAGGGCTTCGCGGTCCCGCGGACGTCGCCTGGGGTGAGGGCGGGCAGATCGACTTCTACGACCAGCCGGCGCAGGTGGAGTTCGCCGTCGAGGCACTGGATGCACATTTCTCCAAGACGCTGACCGGCGGTGTCGATGCGGAGGTATCGAGATGACCGCGTCCGACTACGGCGTAGGCGAGGCTGTCGCCGCCATGCTGCACGCGATCGACAATGTTGATTGGGACAGCGCCTACGCGTCGTTCGCGGCGACTGTCACCATCGACTACACGTCGCTCTGGGGAGGCGAGCCAGAGACGTTGGATGCCGGTGAGCTCATCATGCGCTGGCGAAAGCTGCTACCCGGCTTCGACTCCACGCAACACCTGCTCGGGCCCGTAGTGACGACCGCGCAGGATGAGCATCAAGCGACGTGCACGGCGAGCATCCGTGCCTACCACCATCTGGCCGACGGGCAGGACGCATCCACGTGGATGGTCGCCGGGCAGTACGTGATGACGCTCGAACGTCTCACCGACGGCTGGAAGATCCGCGGGATCACGTTGAACGTGGCCTACGAGGAGGGCGGAAGGACCGTGATCGAGAGGGCACAGGAAAGAGTCGCGGCAGGACGCGGCCGCACAGCAGCGGCTTAGTCACGCTCGTGCGGCCTCACGCTCACAACAGCAAGCAACTCTGGCAGGTCAACCTCGCCGCACACCGGAGGGACTCTGGCTGATCGCGGTCGACAGCCGCTGGCGAGCGGCACTAGCCAGGACGAACGCGGTGGCACTGGCCACCAGTGTCACCGCGAACGCCGCGCGATGCCCGCTGACGTCGGCGAGCCTGCCCGCGGTACCGGATCCGAGCGCGTACCCGATACCTGTCGCCCCGGCGAGCAACGTCATCGCCAGCCCTGCCTGGCTCGCGGCGACCAGCTTCCGGGCCAACATGGCGACGCTGATCATGTACGGCGCTATGGCGAAACCCAAGACGAGCACGACCGGCACCAAGCCCGCCAGCGAGTCCACGAGGATCAGCGGCGCCGACAGCACCAGCAGCCCGGCGGCGAAGACTTGGACCCGGCGCGGGTAGCCGAACCGTGCCGGCAGGGCCGCGACCGCGAGCCCGGCGATCACGCTCCCGACTGCGAGCAGCGCATGCACGAGACCGGCGTGCCCCGGGTTGCCCTGCTGTGTGGCGAGCACGGTGGTCCCGGTCTGGGTGGCACCGAACACGGCCCCGATGAGCAGCATCGCGACGGCCAGTACTGCAAGCTCCGGCGTGACCACGCGGCGCGCCGCGGGCAGCTGGAGCGGCCGTGCCCGTGCCGACATCGCCGTCGGATGCACAGCGAACCCACTCCCGAATACGGCGAGGAGCCCGGCCGCGACGAGCAGCGCCCCGCCGGGATGGATGACGGCGGCGATGCCCCCGACCAGAGCCGGTCCCAGGACGAACGACGCTTCGTCGGCCGCACCCTCGTAGGAGAAGGCGGCATCCATCAGTCGCGGCTGACCACGGCCGGTGGGTTCGGTGATGTAGGTCCACCGGACCCGGGACAGCGGGCCGACCTGCGGCATGCACAGACCGGCGAGTCCGGCGACACCGACGATCGCGGGCAGTGGGGCGCCCGCGGTCACCAGCACGACCAAGGTGACCAGCCCGGTGGCCGACGCCAGGGACTGGACGAGGACCACGGGCCGCTGCCCGATCCGGTCCGTCAGCAAGCCCGCGACCGGGGCACCGACGGCGTTGGCGACCGCGACGGCGCCCGCCGTCAGCCCGCCCGCCGAGTAGCGTCCGGTCTCGGTGGAGACGAGAAGGAGGGCGCCCAGCTGGCTCATCGCCAGTGGCAGCCGTCCCAGAAATGCGACGATGATGTAGGCGGGGCCAGCCAGGCTTATCAGCCGGCGGTATGACTTGATCGGCGACACGCAAGGCTC
>NZ_ML142854.1:250725-251484 GCF_004138495.1 Phytoactinopolyspora endophytica | reverse complement strand
GTCGTTCGACGCTGCGCGGACCGGTCTCGTGTGCTGGCCGGATGGCGGCGATCGCCTCGACCTCGACGAGCTGATCGTCATAGCCGAGAACGGCCACGCCGAGGAGGGTGCTTGGCGGGTCGTGGTCACCGAAGAAGTCACGGCAGACTTCCCACGCCTCGACCAGATCAGCCTGCCGGCTCGAAGCCACATAGACCGTGCTCTTGACGACATCGGACAGCTCTGCGCCGCTCTCCCGGAGGGCGATCTGCAGGTTCCCATGGCCCGCTCCAACCCACCCCTGACCTGGACACGATCAGCTCCTGGTCGGTCTCCGCTCACCGCCGTCATTGGACCTGGACCGGGTAAGCACCGGCGCCAGGTCCCTACAGAGACCACGCGTCCACGCCGTCCATCAGCGCCCGTTTGGTCTCGGCGGGCGCCGCGGACGACACGATGCTGTGTCTGGCCAGCGCGGCCAGCCATGCGTCGTCGAGACTGAGAACGTCCCTACACAGCACGTACTGCTCGGCGAGACCGGCGCCGAAGACCAGCGGGTCGTCACTACCGAGGGTGACCGGAATGCCGGCGTCGATGACGGCGCGGACCGGGATGTCGGACGGTTTGTGCACGCCCAGCGGCGGATAGGACGTCGGGCAGATCTCCAAGGCGACCTGTCGCTCGGCGAGCAGCGCCAACACCGACTGGTCGGTGACTGCAGACGTTCCGTGGCCGATACGCGTGGCGCCGAGCAGGTCCACGCAGGCACGGACATGCTCC
>NZ_ML142854.1:250143-250690 GCF_004138495.1 Phytoactinopolyspora endophytica | reverse complement strand
AAGAAGCCCGAGTGCGGGGTCAGCAATAGGCCCGCATCGGCGGCGATCCGGAACGCCGAGACGTAGTCGGCAACGTCGCCCAGGCGCTCGTCGTTGGAGAGCCCGAACCCGACCACGCCAGAGCCGGCGTACCGGACCGCGATCTTGGCCACCTTCTCGGCGTGCTCGCCCGTGCGCGCCCAGCTCGAGGCGATGATCACGCCCATCGGGACGGGCGAGTCCGCCGCCGCGGCCAGCACCGCCTCGACGACCGCCTCCATCCCGCCGAGGGCCGGCGCGTAGGAGGTAGGGTCGACCTGGATCTCCATCCAGCCGCAGCCGTCCACGGCGTCGTCCTCGGCTGCCTCACTGACCACGCGAACCACGTCGGCACCTGACCTGATCACCTCCCGGGCCGCGTCATATCGCCCCTGAAACGCGCTCCATTCCTGAGCCCGGGTGTGATCCCAGGCCGGAGGCACTGGGACTCCATACCGTGCCGCCAGGTCGCGGAGCGTACCCGGCCGCATCGCCCCGGTCAGGTGCAGGTGAGACTGCGCCTTCGGCA
>NZ_ML142854.1:249799-250039 GCF_004138495.1 Phytoactinopolyspora endophytica | reverse complement strand
GCGGATGTCCCTGAACGACGTCGCAGGCACGTTCTCCATCCCGCTCACCTTTCATTCCATCAAGTTCAATCGGCCAGTTCCCACTCGGCGCGCGGACTGCGCAACGACCCGTCGGCCTCATCGTCCCGCTGCCTCGGAGCTTGGCGAGCCGGCACTGAACAAAAGACGTAGCCCCGTGCCAGCCTACTTTCACTGAAGGCTCAAAGATTCTGTGAAAGTAAGCCAACGTAGCTTACTCCG
>NZ_ML142854.1:243231-249744 GCF_004138495.1 Phytoactinopolyspora endophytica | reverse complement strand
TTTTTGGCGGCATCCACGTAGAATCGAGCTATGCGAGACGATGAGATCCGCGGCATCCTCCGCGATACAAACCCCTGGTGGGCGGCCCGCCTGCGTGGAACCTCTCCCACGTCCTGGACCGTATCGGATGTGGCGCTGCGCGCCCGTGCCAATTGGGACATGGGGTATCGAACGCCGATCCTGTCGGACGTGGCGAGCGAACCGCTCTCTAACGGTCTGTTCGTCCTGCGCGGTCCGCGGCGAGTAGGCAAGTCGGTCGCACTCAAGGATCTCATCGTTGACTTGCTCGAACGTGACGACGTGACACCTATGCAAGTGCTCTACTTCCCGGCCGACACGCTCACATCCCGAGACCTACGGCGCTACTTCGCCATCGGCCGTTCTCTGACATCCACTATCGGAGACCGTCGACGCGTGTGGATCATCGACGAGGTCACGTCGGTTCCAGAATGGACGAGCATGCTCAAGGAGCTGCGGGACAACACGCCGCTGGCCGACGACTGCGTGATCGTGACCGGCTCGTCGGCCGCGGACACCAATCAGGCCGTGAAAGACCTAGGCGCCGGACGCACCGGTGACGCGAACCGCCCCTTTCGCACCCTGCACCCGATGTCTTTCGCCGACTTCGTCCGGCTACGCCAGCCGGAGATACAGTTGCCCGACCTCTTGGGGCCCTCCGAGATACTCAGCGACCAGGCCCGTGATGTCTTCGAGACATGGTCTGTTCTCACCCCGGACCTGGACACGCTATGGCAGGACTACCTGGAGATCGGGGGCTTCCCCCGGGCAGTCGCCGAGCATCATCGATTGGGCGGCGTATCAGAAGACTTTCTCGACGAACTGGCCGCCTGGCTCAAAACCGACATCGACCCCACGGCGCCGGCCGAGTCAGTTGACCTTCTTCTCAATCAGCTTGTCAACGACACGGCCTCGCCAGTGAACGCGCGCAACACCGCCGAGGTTCTCGGAATCGGACGGGACGTGTTTCTTCGCCGCGTCCGAAGGATGCAGAATACCTACGCTGTCCTTTCGTGCCCTCGACGACGCGACAGCCACATCGTCCCGGGCGCGCAAAGCAAGCTGTACCTGACCGACCCCCTGCTCGCCCAGCTGCCGAGCCGACGCCGCCCTGGCTTGGGTATCCCCGACATGAGTCGACAATCCGAGACCGCGCTCGCGGTCAGCTTGGCCCGGGCAATCGACGCAACCCGACCCGGCCGCTGGGAGGACGGTGACACCGTCGGGTACCACCGCACCAACAGTGGCCAGGAAGTCGACTTCGCACCCATTCCCATCGCCGTTTCCGAGGGCACGAGTCAGACTGTCCCCATTGAGAGCAAATGGGTGAGCCAGGGGTGGCGCCGCGAGGCTCAAACACTCCACACGGCGTACGAAGAAGGAATCCTCGCCACCAAAGACATCACTGACCTGACCGGCAGCGTCTGGGCCGTTCCTGCTCCCATTCTCGCCGTTGCCCTGCACTGACGTGCTCTGTCAGACGCCTCGGAACAGGGCTCCCATAGGCGCCCTGCCAACCGTCAGACTGCGTCACGCACGGCTGCGATCGCCTCGACTTCGCGCGGCACAATCGAATTTCGCCGCCAACTCCGCAGAGGCGGCGTCAGGCTTCGGCATTCGCCGCTGACAGTCGGCGACGCGCCAGGCAGGCCAACACGAACGCCGTCACACATGCCGTCAGCGTCACCGCGAATGCCGCCCGGTGTCCGCCTGCGTCGGCCAACCTGCCCGCGGCCCCGGAACCGATCGCGTACCCGATCCCCGCCGCGCCGCCTAACAGCGTCATCGCCATGCCTGCCCGGCTCAGCGGGATCAGCTGCCTCGCCTGCATGACGACGCTGATCATGTACGGCGCTATCGCGAAGCCCAGGACCACCATGACCGGAGTCAGCTCCCCGAGCGAGTCCGCGAGCATGAGCGGTATGGCGAGTACGGCCAAGGCCGCAGCGAACGTCAAGATTCGATCCGCATAGCCGAAGCGAGCCGGTAAGGCGGCCACGGAGAGTCCGGCGACGACGCTACCCACGGCGAGCAGCGCGTACACGAGGCCGGCATGTCCCGGATTTCCCTGCTCGGTCGCGAGGACCGTCGTGCCGGTTTGGGTGGCGCCGAACACCATGCCGATCAGCAGGTTGGCGACGGCGAGTATGACCAGTTCCGGCGTAATCATCTGCATGCGTTTCGACGCACCCGCGGGTCGCGCATGAGCGGGCGTCGCCGTGGAATGCAGCGCGAACCAGCCGCCGAACACGGCGAGAAGCATGGATGCGACGATCAACGCTCCGCCGGGATGGACCACCGCGGCGATGCCACCGACCAGGGCTGGTCCGATGACGTACGCCGCTTCGTCGGCGGCGCCCTCGTAGGAGAAGGCAGTATCGACGAGCCTGACCTGCCCGCTCCCAGTCGGTTGTGCGATATGCCGCCATCTGACGCGTGCCATCGCACCGACGGGCGGCATGAAGAGGCCGGTAAGCCCGGCGACGGCCACGATGAGTGGTAGCGCGGCGTCCGCCGTCGCCAGCACCACGAGTGCCATGATGCCGACGGACGCCACCAACGACTGGACGAGGACCACCGGACGCTGACCGATCCGATCGGTCAGCGCGCCGGCGACGGGAGCGGCAACGGCGCTCGAGGTCGCCACGGCGCCCGCGGCCATCCCGCCCGCCGAGTAGCGCCCGGTCTCGGTGGACACGAGCAGCAGGACTCCGAGTTGGTTCATCGCCATCGGCAAACGGCCGAGAAAGGCGACGACGATATAGGTAGGGCCAACCAGGCCAATCATGCGACGGTACAGCAGCAGGGGCGACATGCAGCGCTCCACGGTTCGAGGCGGTGCGCGTCTCCCCGCCCAGACACGCCGTGTAGCCCCTGCGTGGGATCAAAAGACCCGTTGCTGCTGCGTTGATGCAGACCGGAGGTCGCCGCCTCGAGTCGATGCTGCGCACGTGACCATGAGCCCGGTCAGGCATCCTTCGCGACGGCTGATCGCACGCCGTGGCCGAGGCCGCGCGTCACCCTCGGAAGCTGGCGTATCGGGCCGGGTTGATCCCCAGGTACCGCTTGAAATGCCGGGTCAGATGAGACTGGTCGTAGAGGCCGACGGAAGTTGCCACCTCGGCAGGAGTCTGACCGGCCAGCAGCAGGCGGCGGGCCGCGTCCATCCGGCGGCCGGTCACGTAGGCGTGGGGCGGCAGGCCGAACGCCGCGCTGAACGAGCGCACCAGGTGAACAGGGTGCGCGTGCAGAATCCCGGCGGCCTCCGCCAGCGAGATCCCGCTCGGGAATCGCTCATCGAGAAGGTCTCGCAACTGTTCGGCCATGGCGCCCTGCACCCGTTGGCCATCAGAACCGGAACGCCCCAGCGCTCGCACGACGCTCGGCGTGTCGTCCCGCGACCGCCCGTGACGTGCGCCACCGAGCAGGCGCTCGGTGAGCCGCTCGCGCACCAGCGCCAGCCGGCTCTCGGCCTCGAACGCGTCCTCCGGATGGAGAAGGGCGATGTGCAGGCGATGCACGCGGTCACGGAGCAGGGCGTCGTCGAAGGCCGGGGTGTCCACCGCCGCGCCGATCAGGTCCTCGCCCAGCACCGTCGAGTCCAGGTACACGACGCGCTTGCGGAAGCCGTGGGCCGTGGCCGAACGGCCGTCGTGCGCCACATGCGGTGGCAGCAACGTGACCGTCGACCGGGCGGCGCCGTGGTGATGCCGCTCCAGGTCGTACTGGATCGCGCCGTCGTCGATGATCAGCAGTGCCCAGGCGTCGTGCGTATGTGCCGGATAGGCGTGGCCGAGGAACCGGGCATGGAAGGCCTCGACGACCCCGTCCACCGCTGGCCGCCAAGCCTGGATGATCGGCCCGCCGGTGGTGTCGTCACCGGCCGGCCGCACGTCCGCCAATTGGCTCACGTTAAGAACGTACAAGACTTCCGCCGCCCGCCACCAACATCATCGATGTGATGAACGAACCGATCCGTTTCGACACCAAGATCGCCGTACTTCTCCGTGACGACCTGGAGGGCTGGCAACGGCTCAATGTCACCGCTTTCCTCGTCAGCGGCATAGCGGGCACCAACCCGGAGCTGATCGGCGAACCATACGAGGACGCCGACGGCACGCAGTACCTGCCGATGTTCCGCCAGCCGGTTCTCGTGTTCTCAGGCAGCAAAGAGACATTGTCCGCCGCGCATTCCCGGACGCTGCAACGCGGACTGCGCTGCGCCGTGTTCACGCATGACCTGTTCAGCACCGGCAACGACCGGGACAACCGGGCCGCCGTCAAAGCGGTCGGCCGCGATGCGCTCGACCTCGTCGGCCTCGCCGTCCACGGCCCCAAGAACGCCGTCGACAAGATCCTGAAAGGCGCCACGCTCCACAAGTGACCAGTTGAACAAAGCCGCTCTTACATGCACCGCGTGCACTCCTCCACAGCCTAGGCCGGCTCGACGGGCCAGCCAAGAATGTGTCTTCATGGTCGCTCAGCCGGCCAAAAACGTAGCTTTTTGACTGGCTGACCCGTCAAAAGAGTAGGTTTTTGGCGGCATCCCTCGTAGCGACGACCATATCGTCCCGGGGTGCCCGCTCCCGTTCTCGCCGCAGAACTGCAGTGAGTCTTCCGGCGTGGCGCACGTAGCCGCGCCCTCCCTCGAGTTCATCTGCGCTCTATATCGAGTCCATCGGTCTCGTAATTCGTTGAAAACAACGGGTGGTTGATTCGTAGTGTCAGCCGCCGATACCACGCGGCGGCGGCCCCAGGTTTCCCATGCCAGGAAGGCCACCATGCGCACTCCATCCGTGAAGCGCGGCGTTCTTCTCGCCGCGGTGCTCGCTCTTACCACCTGGTCGTGCTCGTCCGATGACTCCGGCGAGACCAGCGATGAAACCACTGAGCTCTCAGCGGAGAACCCGGCTGCGGAAGGTGAGCTCACCTTCGCCGTCCCGCCGGGCGCCGATGATCCTGAGCTGCTCGCCCAGCTCGACACGATGTCCGGCGCGGTTGCCGAGGCCACCGGACGCGAGATCCAGCAAGAATCACCCGCCAGCTACCTTGGCGTCGTCGAAGCCGTCCGCAACGGACACGTGGACGTCGCCATGCTCAGCCCGTTCGCCGCCGCGCTCGGTCTCGAAGCCGGCTCGGTGGATCCGCTGCTGGTCTGGGGCGCTGAGGACCAGCCGGCCTCGGTCTGCCTCAGCGGCATCGACAGCGGGATCGACAACGTCGAGGATGTCGCCGGTGCGCAGGTCGCGTTCGTCGACCCAGGCTCCACGACCGGGCACTTCATGCCCCGTGCGCTCTTCGCCGAGGCCGGCTTCGAGGCCGACGAGGACTACGAGATGACATTCGCCGGCGGCCACGACTCGGCGATCCTTGGGCTGGCGAACGGCAGCGTCGACGTCGCGTGCACCGCCGCGATGATCTACCCGACCTTCGTCGAGCAGGAGATCATCGACGAGTCGACCATGCAGAAGTTCGCCGAGAGCGGACCGATTCCGATCGGGCTGGTCATCGTCGTCCGCGAAGACCTTGACGACGCCACACGCGAGGCACTCATCGACAACCTCCCCGGGATCATCTCCGACGACGAGGGCCTGGTCGGGATGTTCGGCATCGGCGAGGTCACCGCCAATCCTGAGGCTGAGGTCTTCGACCCGCTCGTCGACATCGCGACTCTCGCCGGCGTCGACCTCGAGGACGTTCGATGACCAGCACTCCGGCCACGGAGACGACCAGCATGCCGGCCACCGAGCCGGCGCGGCCACAGCCGCCACCCGCCTCCACGTCGCCGGTGGTCGACGCGCAAGCGGTCCGGGTCACCTACGGCTCGACGGTCGCGCTGGACGGTGTCGACCTGACCGTGGGCCCCGGCGAGGTGGTCGTGTTGCTCGGCCACTCCGGCTCCGGCAAGTCGACGCTGCTGAAGTCGCTCACCGGCATGGCTCCGTTCGAGGCCGAGCGGATGCTGGTGGCCGGACACGACGTCGCCGCACTCGCCTCACGCGGCCGGCGCGGCGAGCATGGCGGGACCCGGGCACTGCGCGCCGTCCGTTCCGACGTGGGCCACGTGTTCCAGCACTTCAACCTCGTGTCGCGGATGTCCTCGCTGACCAACGTGCTCACCGGAGGCCTCTACACGGCAGGTCGGCTGAGCGTCGCCGGGATCTTCCCGCGCGCGCAACGCGAGAAGGCCATCGGCCTCCTCGACCGCGTCGGGCTCGTCGACCAGGCCAGACAACAGGCACGCACGCTCAGCGGCGGGCAGCAGCAGCGGGTGGCGATCGCCCGCGCACTCATGCAGGATCCGAAGCTGATCCTCGCTGACGAGCCCGTCGCCTCGCTGGACCCGAGGCTGGCCGGCACGGTGCTGTCCCTGCTGCGGCAGATCGCCTCCGAACAGAACGTTCCCGTCGTGGTCAGCTTGCACGTCGTCGATCTGGCGCGCCGGTACGGCGACCGGGTCGTCGGGTTGCGTGACGGCCACGTGGTCTTCACCGG
>NZ_ML142854.1:239472-243192 GCF_004138495.1 Phytoactinopolyspora endophytica | reverse complement strand
GGCCGATCGTCTCACGTCGGAGGAGGTGCACGAGATCTATGGATCCGAATCCGAGTTCGACGCGGCGTGAGAACGCCCCGTCGCCGTTGCCGCCGTCGGCCGCCACGCTGGCAAGTCCGCTGCGCATGCCGGGCGCGAAGGGGACGCTGACCCTGCTCGTGGTGGCCGCCGCCGTCATATGGTCCGCGCTCGGCTCGGGATTCGACCCGGCCAGGCTGGCCGACGGCGTGCCGAGCATCGTCGACTTCATGTCCCGGCTGTGGCCGCCGGACTTCTCCGAGATCGGCACGATCGTCCGGCTCCTGGTCGAGACCCTTCAGATGGCGGTGATCGGCACGTTGCTCGGCGCCGCGCTCTCCCTCATCGTCAGCTTCGGTGCCGCGAACAACATCGCTCCCCCGTGGCTGTACGCACTCACCCGCGGCGTGCTGAACGTCCTGCGCTCGATCCCCGAGCTGATCTTCGCCCTGATGTTCGTCTCCGCGGTGGGGCTCGGCCCGTTCGCCGGGATCCTGGCCATCATCCTCGGATCGATCGGGACCATCGGCAAGGTCTACGCCGAAGCGATGGAGTCGGTGGACGAGGCCCCGCTACAGGCGCTCACAGCGGCGGGCGCGTCGCGACCACAGGTCGTGGCGTTCGGGGTCCTTCCGCAGGCCTCGCCCATGATCGTCTCCTACACGCTGCTGCTGTTCGAAGGCAACGTGCGAGGCGCCACCATCCTCGGCCTGGTCGGGGCCGGAGGCATCGGGCTGGAACTGACGACGGCGATGCAGATGTACAACTTCGGCCACCTCGCTGCGATCGTGATCTCCATCATCGTCCTGGTCACCATCGTCGACCGGCTCAGTGCACTGATCCGCAAACGACTCACCTGATGCCTGTTCACGCTTCCAGCCGGCCGGCGAACGTCCGGCCTCCGGTTGCGTCAGCTTGTGAACTCCGCGACTACCACGCGATCCACCGATCGCTCCAGGGATGAACTCATGACCTTCACAGACAGCCCCGATACACACGTGATCCGCACCGCACCGGTCAACTTCCGTGACCTCGGGGGGCTCCCGGTCGACGGCGGACTCGTCCGCCCCGGGGTGGCCTTCCGCAGCGATGACGTCTCCATCGCGCCCGAGGACTGGGCCGGCGACGCCGTCGGCACGCGTGGCCTACGCCACGTGATCGACCTCCGTTCGCCGCAGGAGGCCACGTTCCTGGGGCGTGGGCCGCTCGCCGGGCACGGGGCACTCGGCTACCACCACCTGCCGCTCACGGACGCACTGCCGAACGACGCCGATGCAGACCTGATGAAGCTGATGCGGCACGCCACCACCGACGACGTCGGTCTGCTCTACCTCGGGATGCTGGAGAAAGGCGCGGCCCAGCTGGCGACAGCGCTCTCGCTCATCGCGTCGGGTATGGGCGCCGTCGTCTTCCACTGTGCCGCGGGCAAGGACCGAACCGGCATCCTCGCCGCGGCGTTGCTCACCGCACTCGGCGCGGACGACGACACCATCGTCGCCGACTATGCCGTCACCGGCGAGAACCTGTCCGCCATCCTCCGCCGCGTCGGGGGTGCGCACGCACCGCTGTTCCGCGGTGCCGGCGGTGCGGTCTGGCAACCACCGGCACCCGACGACGGCAACGGCGGCCAGCCCGGACCGCACGCGGCGCCACGCTCGGCGATGTTCGCGGCCGAGCCGGCGTCGATGGCGTCATTGCTCACCGTTGCCCGCGACCGTCACGGCAGCCTGCTCCGGCCGTTGCAGGACGCGGGTCTCCACGCGGACACGCTGTCGCGCTTGCGGCAACGGCTCATCCAGCCCGTCTCAGGCCAGGTGACGGCACGATGAGCAGCGCCCGGCCGGCCGACCTGCCGAGGAGCGAAGCACAGGCTGATGACCGCCGGCCGCGGGTCCGGCCGGGACGGCCGCGAGACGACTCGATCGAGCGGCGCGTGCTGTCCGCCGTGGTCGAGCTGTTGCTGGAGACGGACGACGAGAGCCGGGTGACCGTCGGCGCGATCACGGCGCGCAGCGGCGTCAGCCGGGCCGCGCTCTACCGTCGCTGGCCCACACGCGACTCGCTGCTCGCCGCCGCCCTGGACTCCGTACGCCTGCACCCGGAGCTGGTGGACACCGGAAGCCTCGAAGGAGACCTGTTCGCCGTCTTCCACCAGCACACCGAGGGCCTCGACGAGCGGGTCACCGAGCTCGTGCGCAAGCGCATCGTCATGGGTCTGCGGGATCCGGTCTTGCAGCGCACTGCATGGGAGAAGCACGTCTCCCAACGCCGGGTGCCCGTCGTCGCGGCCTTCGAGCGGGCGATCGCCCGCGGCGAGATCGGACCGGAAACGGACATCGCGACCTGCTTGGACATGCTCGTGGGATCGGCGTACTACCAGTTCGTCGTCCGGCCGGTCGGCGATCCCGGCACGGTCCCGTTCGACCGGACGATCCGGACCATGTGCGCCATGCTCCGTGCCACCCGGCACGGAGGTGCAGCCTCCATCGCCGAACCTCAATGACCTGGCACGGACGCGTGGACGGCTTCCCGGTAGCGGTTCACGACGAGGTCGACGACGGCGGGATGCACCCCGATCGGCGGTGCGACGACATCGGCTCCCACCCCATCCAGCCGGCGCAGGAACAGCCCAGGAGCAAGCAGGTATGTCGCGACGCCGACACGCTCGTGTCCGGCCACCCGGAGTGACTCGACCGCTTCCTCGACGGTAGGCGTCGCCGTGGTGATGTAACCGGCGACCACGTCGCGGTCGAGCAGTTCAGCCAGCTTCGCCGCGGCGACCTCGACCTCGCCGAGCGCGGCATCGTCCGACGAACCGGCCGCGGCCAGCACGACGGCGTCCGGCAGACCGCCGTTCCGGGCGCTCACCTCGCGCAACCGGTCCGCCACGGCCGACACCACAGCGTCATCGGGCCCCAGCGCGGGCGTCACCCTTGCTGTCCCGCCCGTCGTCTCGACGGCGTCCGGCACATCGACCCGGACGTGGTAACCGGAGGCGAGAAACATCGGCACGACGACGGGCGCGCCGCCCACCTCCGCCAGCACCTCATCCAGCATGGGACCGATCACGTCGACGTAGGCGATCCTGACGTCGACGCCGGGCGCCCGGAGCCGGACCTCGTCCAGCAGCTCCTCCAGGACCACCGGCCCTTCCGGGTCACGCGTTCCATGCGCAGCGGCGATCAGGGACACATTTCCGCTCATGTCTCCAGTGTCTCGCAGAACTCTGTCAGCCACAGCACGCCACCGCTCAGGCATTCAGTCTTCTCTCCGCTGCGGACTGCTGTCCAGCGCCGGCCACAGCCGAACGGCATGTGTCACTGCCGCGGCGCTCCGTACTTCTCGCCGGCGGACTCCGCCTCGTAGGCCAGCCGGTATCCACGTTTCACCACAGTCTGCACCACCCGCGAACCGAGAACCGCCCGAAGCCGGGTGATCGCCATCTCCACCGCGTGCTCGTCGCTTCCTCCGCCAGGCAGCACCGCAAGCAGGTCGGACCGGGAGACCACCACGCCAGGCCGCCGGACCAGCTCGCGCAGGATCGCCATCGGCGCCGGAGCCAGCTCGCGGGCCGCCCCGTCCACCAGCACGGCGTGGCCCCGCACCTGGATCTCGTGTCCGGCGGCGCGCAGCATCCGGCAACGCGTGGGCAATTCGGCGACGATCTCCCGTACCAGAGCACCGAGGCGCGCTCGCTGCGGC
>NZ_ML142854.1:225947-239445 GCF_004138495.1 Phytoactinopolyspora endophytica | reverse complement strand
GAGACGCCCAGCCGTTCAAGGCGGGCCGCGGTCACCGCACCCACGCATGCCGGCACCACATCATGCTCGAACGCGGCGAGGACCTGGTCGGCCAGCCCGGCCTGGGTGGCCATCGACAGCAGGCTCGCCACGGCCGGGGCACTGGTGAACACGACACAGTCCACCGTGCGCGCGACGATGCCCTCGATGACCCGTTCCAGCGGCGCGACGTCTTCCGGCAGCACCCACCGGTAGACCGGAACGGGCACGACCTCCGCGCCGGCCGCCTCCAACGCGTCGGTGAAGTCCGGCAGCGGCTCTCCGTGCAGCTGCACGGCCACCCGTTTCCCGGTCAAGTCCAGTTTCAGCAGGTAGTCCAGCACCTCCGCCGACGATTCCGACGCCGGCGCCCAGTCATCCACCAGTCCGGCCGCCCGGATCGCGCCCCGCGCCTTCGGACCACGGGCCAGCAAGGTCGCGGCGCCGAGCCGGGACAACAGCGCCTCGCCGAGGTCCCAGCCGTCCGCAGCCTCCATCCAGCCCCGGAAGCCGATGCCGGTGGTGGCGACGGCGATGTCCGGCGGCCTCTGCACGCAGGTCCGGGTCGCCTCGAGCAGTTCCCCGTCGTCGTCCAGCGGCACGATCCGGATGGCAGGTCCCTGGATCACCCGGGCACCCCGCCGTTCCAGCAGGGCGCCCAGTTCCTCTCGGCGACGGGCGGCGGTCAGCGCGACCGTGAAGCCCTGCAACGGCAACGCGGTGGCCGAGCCGATGCCCGTGCTCTCGTCGCCGGGGAACGGGCCGTCCGCCGCCCGCGTCGCCGCACCCGGCTGGGTGGGCAGCGCGGCCGTCACGTCACCACCACCTCGACCCGCCCGCCCCGCACACGGGCTTCGTAGACCTCGACGGTGGCCTCGGGATCGTCCAGGCACACGCCGGTACGCAGATCGAAGACCTCCTTGTGCATCGGCGACGCGACGGTCGGGGCATCGCCACGGGACCCGACGATGCCCCGGGACAGCACATACGCGCCGGAGAACGGGTCACGGTTGGAGATGGCGTAGACGTCGCCGTCGAACGTGCGGATCAGCGCCAGTTGAACTCCCTCGACCAGAGCTGCCGCCCCGCGTTCGGGCAGCAGCGCGTCATACGCACAGACGTCCACCCATTCCTTGCGTCCTGCAGGTCGAGGGTCCCGGGCGTCACCGTGCAGAACGCTGTCGACTGCCAGGGTGTCGATTGTCGTCATCGGCGTACCACCTCAAGTTCGGGGCCGGCGATGGGAACCGGGCCACTGTCGGTTGTCGGGTCGGCCGGGCGGATCTGGTCCCGTTCGGTGACGAACTGGATGCTCGGATCCGGCACGTCGGGCGCGTTGACGAACGAGACGAACCGGCTGAGCTTGTCCTCGTCATCCAGGACCGCCGCCCACTCGTCCGCGTAGGCCTCCACGTGCCTCTCCATTGCGGCGTCGAGGTCGGCACAGATCCCGAGCTCGTCGTCGACGATCACCCGACGCACGTACTCCAGGCCGTCGCCGTGCTCCTCGTTGAGCGACTCCAGCCACGCCGCCGTGCGCTGCAACCGGTCCGCCGTGCGGATGTAGAACATCAGGAACCGGTCGATGGTGCGGACCAGATCCTCGGTGGACAGGTCGACGGCGAACTGCTTGGCGTGGCGTGGGTTGAAGCCCCCGTTGCCACCGAGATACAGGTTCCAGCCGTTCTCGCTGGCGATGATGCCGAAGTCCTTGCTGCGTGCCTCGGCGCATTCCCGGGCGCAGCCGGAGACTCCGGACTTGAGCTTGTGCGGGGAGCGCAGCCCGCGGTAGCGCAGCTCCAGCATGATCGCCAGCGAGGTGGAGTCCTGCACCCCGTACCGGCACCACGTCGAGCCGACGCAGGACTTCACTGTCCGCAGCGCCTTGCCGTACGCGTGCCCGGATTCGAATCCAGCATCCACCAGCCGCTTCCAGATCGCCGGAAGCTGGTCCACCCGGGCGCCGAACAGGTCGATCCGCTGGCCGCCGGTGATCTTCGTATACAGACCGAAGTCCCGGGCCACCTCGCCGATCACGATCAGTTTCTCCGGTGTCAGCTCACCGCCCGGCACCCGGGGCACCACCGAGTAGGTGCCGTTGCGCTGCAGATTCGCCAGGAAATGGTCGTTGGTGTCCTGTAGCGCAGCCTGCTCGCCGTCCAGGACATGCCCGGAGTCGAGGCTGGCCAGAATCGAGGCGACCGCCGGCTTGCAGATGTCGCAGCCCCTGCCCGTCCCGTGGCGGGCGATGATCTCTGAGAACGTACGCAGCCCGGTCACCCGGATCACGTCGAACAGCTCCGCCCGGCTGAGCTCGAAGTGCTCGCAGAGCGCGGTGCTCACCTCGACACCGGACTGCGCTATCAGGGTCTTGATCAGCGGCACGCAGCTCCCGCAGACCGTACCGGCCTTGGTGCATGCCTTGACCGACGCGACGTCGCAGCATCCCTCGTCGCTGATAGCACCGCGGATCCGGCCCGCGCTGACGTTCTGGCACGAGCACACCTGCGCCGCGTCGTCCAGGCTCGACGTGGCCGGCCCCACCATCAGCACCTGCTCGGGCGTGTCCGGCAACGGTTGACCCACCATGGTCCGCAGCGCCGCATACGCCGACGCGTCGCCCACCAGGACGCCGCCCAGCATCGTGGACGCGTCGTCGGTGACCACCAGCTTCTTGTAGATCCCGGCAACCGGGTCCGCGTAGACGACCTCCAACGCGCCTGGCGTCGCAGCATGCGCGTCGCCGAAACTGGCCACGTCGACGCCGAGCAGCTTGAGCTTGGTGGACATGTCCGCTTCGGCGAAAGCCGCGTCGCCCTCGACGAGCCGGTCCGCGACCACCTCGGCCATCTCGTAGCCCGGCGCCACCAGCCCGTAGATCTTCCCGCAGGCCAGCGCGCACTCGCCGATCGCCCACACGGCCGGGTCCGACGTCCGGCAGCCCTCGTCGACGACGATGCCGCCACGTTCCCCGACCTGAATGCCGCTCTCCCGAGCCAGTTGGTCTCGCGGGCGGATCCCGGCGGAGAACACCACCATCCCGACGTCCAGCGGCTCCGCGTCGGCGAACGTCATCCGCAGCCTGCCGTCGTCCAGAGCCTCGATCGTCTGGGTGGCCGTGCCGGTGTGGATACCCAGCCCCAGCTCCTCCACCTTGCGCCGCAGCATCTCCCCGCCGCCCTGGTCCACCTGGGCCGGCATCAGCCGGGGCGCGAACTCGACGACGTGCGTCTCGACCCCCAGGGAGCGCAGCGCGTTGGCGGCCTCCAGCCCGAGCAGGCCTCCGCCGATGACAGCGCCGGCACCGGCGGTCCCGGCCCGCTCACGGATCGCGTCCAGGTCCTCGATGGTCCGGTAGACGAAACAGCCGTCGAGGTCGGCGCCCGGGATCGGCGGCACGAACGGCGACGACCCGGTGGCCAGCACCAGGGCGTCGTAGCCGACGGTACGTCCGGACGCCGTCGTCACCGTCTTCGCGTCCCGGTCGATCGACACCGCCGACTCGCCCAGGTGCAGCACGCAGTGCTCGTCGTCGTAGCAGCCTTCCGGCACCACGCTGAGCTCCTCGGCGCTGGTCCCGGTCAGGTACGACGTCAGTGCCACCCGGTCATAGGCGGGCCTCGGCTCCTCGCCGACGACGGTGATCTGCCAGGTGTGCCGCAGGTCGCGTTCCTGGACGGCCTCCACCAGCCGCTGGCCCACCATCCCGTTGCCGACCACCACCAACCGGCGCTGCGGCTGACTCGTCATGACAGGCTCCTCGCTCTCGCCGGACTCGTCGGCCCGGATCATGTCTGCGTCGCTCACGCCGGCACCTCCACGAGATTCGCGTCCACATCGTCAGGCCGGTCGGGGACGGAGAGAGCGTCGTCAGCTCCATCACCGTCGCCGGCCGTACGGTCGGCGCTGGTGGCCGCGGCGACGATCCCGACGACGTCGTCCCGGCAGCCGCCGCACCCGGTGGTCGCCCGGGTGCACATCGCCACCTCGGCCACGGTGCCGGCGCCGTCGGCGCACGCGTGCCTGATCTGGCCGGCGGTCACCGTGTTGCACCGGCAGACCAGGTCGTCGTCGGCCAGGTCGGCGGGAGCCGTGTTCAGCCCGGCGTCCGCGATACCGGGGAAGATCAGCGCGCGCCGGTCGGCAGGCGCCAGCGCCACCCGGTCGAACAGTTGCGTGACCGTGCCGACCGTCTCGGCGCCGCCCAGCATGATCGCACCGGTGACCCGATCGTTGCGGATGACCAGCTTCTGGTAGGTGCCGCGGATCGGGTCGGCGAACCGGAGCACCTCGACCCGGTCGGCCGCGCGGGCGCCGTTGCGGGCAACACCGGCCACGCTGCCCTCGGCCACGTCGTCGACGTCCGTCTCGCCCATCGCCGCTAGGTCGATGTCCTGCGCTTTCAGCCTGGTGACCAGCCGCGAACCGGAGTAGACCGAGCCGCCGCCGGTCAGCGTGTCGGCCAGCACCCCCGCTTGCTCCCATGCCGGCGCGACCAGACCGTAGACCTGTCCGTCGTACTGGGCGCACTCGCCGATGGCATGGATCCGCGGGTCGGAGACCGACGTCATCCGCTCGTTGACGACGACGCCCCTCTCGACGGCCAACTTCGCCGCCCGCGCCAGGCCGGTGTTCGGCCGTACTCCACAGGCGACGATCAGCAGGTCCGCGGCGATCCGGGTGCCATCGTCCAGCACCACCACCCGTTGCCCGGCGACCTCGTCGTAGGCACGGACCTGGGCCTCGAGCCGGACCTGCACCCCGAGCGAGCGCAGCGTCCCGGCCAGTACCCGGCCGGCCTCGGCGTCCAGCTGGCGCTCCATCAGGCGGTCGACGGCGTGCACGACCTCGACCTCGACGCCCCGCCCGGCCAGGCCGCGTGCGGCCTCCAGGCCGAGCAGCCCGCCACCGAGGACCACGACCCGGCGGATGCCGCCGGCCGCCTCGTCCGCACCGCGGTCGACGCGGTCCATAATGGCGCGGCAGTCCTGCAGCGTACGGAAGACGGCAACGTCCCGGTCGAGCTCGTCACCGTCGACGGCACCCTCGATCGGCGGCACCCAGGCCCGGCTTCCGGTGGCCAGAACCAGATGGTCGTAGCCGATGTACTCGCCCTGGTCGGTCAGGATGCGCTGCCGCTTACGGTCGATGTGCTCGACCGCGACGCCGAGCCGCAGGTCCACGTCCTCCGCCGCGTACCACGCCGAGGGCACCATCTCGACGTCGGTCGGCGTGAGCTTCCCCGCCAGCACGGAGGAGAGCAGCACCCTGTTGTATGCGGCGTCCGGTTCCGCGCCGATCACGGTCACGTCGAACCGACGCTCCCGGTCACGGGCCCGCAGCTCCTGTACGAACCGGGTACCGGCCATCCCGTGACCAACCACCACCACCCGTTCGGCCCCGTGCCGCCGGGCTTGCTCCTCGCGGTGTGCCATGACGCTTCCCTCCTCACGCCTGACCTGCTACGACAGCGCCGCTTGGCTCCATTGCCGGTTGGCTGTCCACACGCTCCAGCTGGACCGCGCAGACCTTGAACTCGGGCATCTTCGACGTCGGGTCCAGCGCAGCGTTCGTGACCCGGTTGATCGCCTGCTCGCCGCCCCAGTGGAACGGCATGAACACGGTGTCCGCGCGGATGGCGGTGGTCAGCCGCGCCTTCCCGACGGCGTCGCCGCGCCGGCTGACGATCCGGACCAGGTCGCCGTTGGCCATACCGTGGCGTGCGGCCAGGTCGGGGTGGATATCCACGTACGGCTCAGCCGCCGCATCGGTGAGCGCCGGCACCCGGCGGGTCTGCGCTCCGCTCTGGTAGTGCTGCAGGATCCGGCCCGTGGTGAGGTAGACCGGGTAGTCAGTGTCGACCTCCTCGGCGATCGCGCGATGGTCGACGGCGACCAAGCGGGCCCGCCCGTCGGGCGTCGGGAACATGCCGTCAGTGAACAGCCGGGACCGTCCTGGGGCGTCCTCGGACGGGCACGGCCAGAACACGCCGTCCTCGGAGTCGATCCGCTCCCACGTGATACCCGAGTAGTCGGCCACACCACCGGCGCTGGCCCGGCGCAGCTCGTCGAAGACGACGCGCGGGTCGGCCGAGAAGCCGTCCGCTCGCCCGAGCCGCGCAGCCAGGTCGGCCATCACCTCGAGCTCGGTGCGCACGCCGGGAGGCGGCTGCACCGCTGCGCGCCGGCGGATCACCCGCCCTTCCAGGTTGGTCATGGTGCCGTCTTCCTCTGCCCATTGAGTGACCGGGAGAACGACGTCGGCGAGGGCGGCGGTCTCGGACATGAACAGGTCGCAGACGACGAGCTGATCCAGCGCCGCCAGCCGGTCGGCGACCCGGTGGCTCCGCGGCGACGACACGACCAGGTTGGAACCGTGGACCAGCAGCGAGCGTGGTCCGTGCTCGGTGCCGAGGCTCTCGATCAGCTCGAACGCCGACCGGCCCGGACCGGGCAACGTCTCCGGCGGCACACCCCAGACCCCGGCGACGTGCGCCCGGGCGGCCGGATCGTCGATCTTGCGGTACCCGGGCAGCTGATCCGCCTTCTGGCCGTGTTCGCGACCGCCTTGGCCGTTGCCTTGTCCGGTGATGCAGCCGTAACCGCTGTGCGGGCGGCCGGGCAACCCCAGGGCGAGGCTCAGGTTGATCAACGCGGTGACCGTGTCGGTGCCTTTGCTGTGCTGTTCCGCGCCTCGCGCGGTCAGCACGACGGCGCCGCGTCCCGCGCGCCCGGTGGCGAGCGCCCGCACTGTCGCCCGCTGAGCGGCGACGGGGACCCCGGTGACGCGCTCCACGCGCTCCGGCCACCACTGGGTGGCCACCCGCCACACGTCGTCGAAGCCGGTCGTCCGGGACGTGATGTAGTCCCGGTCGACGTGCCCATCGGCGACGACGATGTGCAGCAGTCCCAGCGCCAACGCCAGGTCCGTTCCGGGCATGAGCTGGAGGTGAAGGGTGGCCTGGTCAGCGGTGGCGGTCCGGCGCGGGTCAGCGACGATCACGTCGCCGCCGGCGTCCCGGACGGCGTTCAGGTGCTGCATGAAAGGCGGCATCGTCTCCGCCACGTTGCCGCCCATGACGAGCACGGCCCCGCTCTCGGCGAGGTCCGGAAGCGGGAACGGCAGGCCACGGTCGATGCCGAACGCCCGGTTCGACGCGGCCGCCGCCGAGGACATGCAGTACCGGCCGTTGTAGTCGATGTTGCTGGTGCGCAGCGCGACCCGGGCGAACTTGCCGAGCTGGTAGGCCTTCTCGTTGGTGAGCCCGCCGCCTCCGAACACGGCCACGGCGTCGTTCCCGTGCTTCGCCTGAGTCGACCGGATGCCGTCCGCTACGACATCCAGTGCGACGTCCCAGGACACCTCCCGAAACGGCTCCGAACGACTGTCGCGGATCATCGGACTGGTCAGCCGCCGCGGTGAGCGGAGCAGGTCGGCGGAGGTCCACCCCTTCTGGCACAGCCCGCCCCGGTTGGTCGGGAAGTCCAGCGGCGCCACCTCGACAGACGACTCGCCGCCGTCGACCGTGAGCGACATTCCACACTGCAGCGCGCAGTAGGCACAATGCGTCTCGACGGCTCCGTTCTGGAGCCGGGCGTCGACGACGGGTGTCTCTGCGGCCATGTTTGCGATGGTGTGAGCTGCGGATTTCCCATCGACGTCGGTCATGTTTCCGGAGCGATAAATGCCCTGCACGGTGATCATCTCCCTCGGGTGAGACGGATGGCGTGCGTAATGTCCGCGTATTCGGCCCGCGTGGCGCCGCCCGACCCGGGCTGGAGTGCAGGACTCTCGGGAACAGGATCTGGAGGCTCAAGCCCAGCCGGGCCCCAGACCGACCGGACCTGACCCCGCCCACGCAACCCAGTGCCTCCAGATCCTGCTCCCGGGAGTCCGGAACGACCCTCCCGACAATCCGGACCGCCCTCCCGACAGTCCGGAACGACCCTCCCGGGTGGTCGGTCCAACACTCAGATGTCCACCGTGGACAGGTTGGGCGCCCGCTGGATCATGAAGGACCGCCGCATGTAGTGCCACCAGGCCAGCACGACGCAGGTCACGTAGAAGCCGAGGAAGAGGACGAACGCGGTGGCGATCGCGTCCGCCGGCACGCCGTCGTCGTAGATCAGCCCGAGAACCCCGAAGGTGGCGGTGATGATGAAGCCGCCGAAGGCTCCGACAGCTGACGACAGGCCGATCACCGCGGCCGCTTCGGTGCGGCCCCTGGCCAGGGCGGCCTCATGCCCCTCGCCGGATGTCTCCGCATCGAGCAGAGCCTGCTTCTGAAAGATCATCGGGATCATGCGGTACGTGGAACCGTTGCCGATCCCGGTGGTGAGAAAGACGAACAGGAACGAGCCGAGGAAGAGCGGCCACGACTCCGCGTTCACCGCGAGGATGACGGCGACGGTGCCCGCGCCCATGGCGACGAAGTTCCACACGGTGACCCGTGCACCTCCGAGCCGGTCGGAGAGCCAGCCACCGAACGGCCGCGCGACCGATCCGATCAAGGCGCCAAGGAAGGCATAGTTCGCGATGCTGACCTCCGGGAACTGCAGGCCGATGAGCAACGGGAACGCCGAGGCGTAGCCGATGAACGAGCCGAAGGTGCCGATGTAGAGCCAGGACATGATCCAGGTGTGCTTGTGCCGGATCACCTTGATCTGCTCACTGAAACCGGCCAGTGAGACCGTCAGGTTGTTCATGAAGAACCACGCGCACGCAGCCGACACCAGCCCGAGCAAGGCCCAGACATACCCGGCACGGGCCAGATCGACGCCGCCGCTGGCGGCGGCCACCAAGCCGAACATCCCGCCCGCGCCGACGATCACCGGTAGTGCGAGCTGGATGACGCTGACGCCGATGTTGCCACCGGCGGCGTTCATCCCGAGCGCGAAGCCCTTCTTACGGTCGGGATAGAAGTAGGTGATGTTGGTCATGCTGGACGCGAAGTTGCCGCCGCCGACGCCCGCAGTGGCGGCGATGAGCAGGAACACCCAGTACGGCGTGGACGGGTTGCTGACGGCCACCGACAGCAGGATGGTGGGGATCAGCAACAGCAGGCCGCTGACCACCGTCCAGTTCCGTCCACCGAATTTGGGCACGGCGAACGTATACGGCACCCGCAGGATCGCGCCTACACAGTTCGGCACCGCCACCAGGAAGAACATCTGGGCGGCGCTGAAGCCGAAGCCGTAGTGCGCGACGAGCAGGGCCGAGGAGATGCTCCACAGAGACCAGACCGAGAAGGCCACGTTCTCGCCGAAGATCGAGAAGATCAAGTTCCGGCGGGCCACCTTCTTCCCGGTGCGCTCCCAGAACTCCTCGTCTTCCGGGTCCCAGTGGTCGATCCAGCCACGGCCCCGCGCCGAAGGCGCGGTCACCTGTTCACGTACGAGAGTTTGCGCCATCGTCGCCTCCGCTACTTCAAGGTCGAGCGGTACCGACACCACTGCTGGCGGCGACAGTGCCTACCGTGGCCCCGGTGGGGGTGATGCCACACGACGGTAGGGACACGGCGTTACATCGCCGTCGCATAGATGACGCGCATGTGTCAACGTCTCCTCACCCAGGAGCGGTCAGTCCTGTGAGGACGTGCTCGACCTGCGTGTTCCGTCTTTCCTGGCTCCACACTGACCCATATTTCCTCAATGTTCATTGACTCAAAGTTGACTGAGTCATATTCGTCGTACAGGATCGTGCCCGTGACTGATTCGACGCCGGCCCCATCTAACGATTCCGCCCCACTCGGACGGCGGCTGTTCGCGGAGTTCCTTGGCGCTGGCCTGCTCGTGGCCGTGGTGGTCGGCTCGGGAATCGCCGCACAGCGGCTGTCCCCGGACGATGTGGGCCTGCAACTGCTGCAGAACAGCACAGCGACAGCGTTCGGCCTGGCCGTGCTGATTCTGGTGCTGGGTCCGGTCTCCGGCGCGCATTTCAATCCAGTGGTCTCACTGGTCGACTGGCACCTCGGCCGGCGGACCGGCACCGGACCGACACTCTCCGACACCGCCGCCTATGTCGTCGCGCAATGCGCCGGCGGCGTCGGTGGGGCCGTGCTGGCCAACGTGATGTTCGACGCGCCGACGGAGTTCGCTGGCACCGACCGCGTCAGCGCCGGCCACCTGGTCGGGGAGGTCACCGCGACGGCAGGCCTTGTCTTGGTGATCTTCGCGCTGGTCCGTACGCAAAGGCTGCCGCTGGTGGCGCCGGCCGTGGGAGCGTACATCGGGGCCGCCTATTGGTTCACCAGCTCCACATCGTTCGCCAACCCCGCTGTCACTGTCGGACGGATGTTCTCCGACACGTTCGCCGGGATCGCTCCCGGCTCCGCGCCGGCGTTCGTCGTCATGCAACTGCTCGGCGCTGCCATCGGCCTCGCGGCCGTCCTCATCCTGTACCCCGGCACGACCCGCAAGGCGGACGAGAACGCCGCCGCCGAGCCCGCTGTCACGTCCGAGCGCATGTGACTCGGACCGGCCACAGAACGAGAGGTCTTCCCCATGCACATAGTCATCATCGGTGGCAGCGACGCCGGCATTAGCGCAGCGCTTCGCGCACGCGAGCTGGATCCGTCCGCAGAGGTCACCGTGGTCGTCGCCGACGCCTACCCCAACTTCTCGATCTGCGGCATCCCTTACTACATCTCGGGCGAGGTCACGCACTGGCGCAACCTGGCTCACCGTTCGCACCAGGAGCTGGAAGCCACCGGAATGCGGCTGCGTCTGGACACCCGCGCGACCGCCATCGATGTCCCAGGGCAGCGTGTCGCCCTGCAAGGACCAGACGGCACGACGTCATGGCTCGACTATGACGAGCTGGTCGTGGGCACAGGCGCCGTTCCGGTCCGGCCGCCCATCGCGGGACTCGACCGCCTCGGGCACGACGATGGCGTGCACCTTCTGCATTCCATGGGCGACACCTTCGACCTGGCAGAGACGCTCGACCGGCGGCGACCGCAGTCCGCACTGATCATCGGCGCCGGCTACATAGGCCTGGAGATGGCCGAAGGCCTGACCGCACGAGGCGTGCAGGTCACCCAGGTCGAGATGCTGCCCGAGGTTCTCCCCACCGTCGATGCCGAGTTGGGTGCGCTGATCCGCGAAGAGCTCGTCAAACACGGCCTCTCGGTGCACACGGGGACGACGGTGACCAGTATCAGCCGAGGCTCGGGCCGGGACAGCTCACTGCTGGTCGAAGGCGTCGGACCGGACGACGCACCGCTGACCTGGGACGTCGATCTGGTTCTAGCCGTGGCCGGAGTCCGCCCGGACACCGATCTGCTGACGGCGGCCGGCGCGCAGACAGGACCCCGCGACGCCGTGGCCGTGGACGAGAGCATGGCCACTGGACTCCCACATGTGTGGGCAGCGGGCGACTGCGTGGCCACCCACCACCGCCTGATGGGCCTCACCTACCTGCCACTGGGCACCACCGCCCACAAGCAGGGGCGCGTCGCGGGAGAGAATGCCCTCGGCGGGCGTGCGCGCTTCGCGGGCAGCCTCGGAACGCAGGTCGTGAAGGTCTTCGACCTCGTGGCCTCACGCACCGGGCTACGCGACCATGAGGCTCATCGGGCCGGTTTCACGCCGGCCACCAGCCACGCCACCCCAGACGACCACAAGGCCTACTACCCCGGTGCGCAACCCATCTCGATCCGGGTCACCGGGGACACCGGCACGGGGCGGTTGCTCGGTGCGCAGCTGGTCGGCCCGCTTGGCACCGAGACGGCCAAACGGGTCGACACGTATGCTACCGCCCTGTTCCATGGCATGACCGTCGATGCGATGGCCGAGCTCGATCTCTCGTATACGCCGCCGCTGGGCTCACCGTGGGACGCGGTTCAGATGGCCGCGCAGGCGTGGGTCCGCGACCATCTCTTGGGAACGGAACGGCTCACGTTGGAGGCCGCACGGACGTCGTGAGGTGACGTCCCCGTGGGGCGCGCCGGCTGCGAGATGAGCACTTCTTCCGGGTGACATCAGTCATTCCCCGCAAAGCGAGCTGAACTGGTGTTTCTTTGGTTACCGTTACTGACTGTGGACCACGTGAACCGACCGAGCACGGGCGGAGACCCCGACCCTGCACACGACAACACCGAAGAGCGCCCCGCGCTGCCATCCGCGTCGCCACCTCCCCCTCAGCCAACCGATGTGACGCGGAAGGCGACCGGTGGACCTGCCGCACGCCGGCCGGGGCACTTGCGCGAGCGAGCACGCCGGGTGGTCGCTGACTCCCGGCCACCCACAGTGCCGTTCGCGCTCCCCCGTACGTACAGTGGACTGACCGCCGAGGTGGAACGGTCCGTCCTGGATCTCGTCCTCCGCACGGGCGAGGCATTGATCACGACGGGAGCGCCGGTCGCCGACACGACGGCCGCGCTGCTACGGCTGGCCGCCGGGTTCGGCGTCACAGCATGCCACATCGATATCACGTTCATCTCCATCACGGCTTCCATCGACCGTGATGACGATCCCATCACCAAGGTCCGCGTGATCAACGTGCGCACCGCCGACTACAGCCGGCTCGCCGACCTGCTGGAGCTGGTTGACGCGGCGGGCAAGGGAAAGATCGACCTGGCGGAGGCGCACAAGCGCCTCGACGACATCGTCGCGGCACCGCACCCGTACCGGCGTTGGGTGGTGACGGCGGCAATCGGCGCGATGGCCGCCAGCGTCGCGGTGCTCCTCAACGGGTCATGGCTGGTGGCGCTGATCGCCGGGGCGACCACCACCATCATCGACCGCGCCTTGCGCTGGCTGCGGCATCACGGGCTTCCCTACATGTTCCAGCAGGCGGTCGGCGCGGGCTTCGCCACGGCGGTGGCACTGTTCCTGCACTGGGGACGCAGTGAGTTCGGCTGGCGGGAAGATCTCATCACCCCGTCGCTGGTGGTGGCCGCCGGGATCGTCGTCCTGCTCGCCGGGCTGTCTCTGGTCGGTGCCGCGGAGGACGCCATCTCCGGATACCCGCTCACGGCCGCCGCTCGCTCATTCGAGGTGATCCTTTACACCACGGGGATCGTCATCGGCGTCGGCTTCGCCCTCGACATCGGCCAGCGGATCGGTGTGCCGCTGACGGTCTCCGACCATTCGGCACTCTCCACCCCGTTCGCGGTGCAGCTCATCGCCGGGGGCGTGATCGCCGGCTCATGGGGCCTCGCGTCGTACAGCCCGATCCGCACGGTTCTGGTCGCGGCCGCCGCCGGTGTCGTCTCGGCAGGGGTGCTCCTGCTCTTCCGAGACCTCGGGCTCGGCCCAGCGACAGCATCATTCATAGCGGCGCTCGTTGTCGGTCTGCTGGCCGGCGGGGTGGCGGAACGGTTCGGAGCTCCGGCGCTCGTCGTGTCCGTCTGCGGCATCACCCCGTTGTTGCCTGGGCTGCTCATCTACCAGGCGATGTTCACGACCGTAGACGCCGACGACTTCCTCACCGGCGCTTCCATGCTGCTCAACGCGGTGGGCATCGGGTTGTCATTGGC
>NZ_ML142854.1:224938-225890 GCF_004138495.1 Phytoactinopolyspora endophytica | reverse complement strand
GGAGTGACGCTCGGCGAGTTCCTCGCCAACCCGCTGCAGGGCGAGGCGGACCGCTGGCAGCGGCGGGTCCGCTCGCGAGCCAAGGGCAGCCGGACGTAGACGTCGCGCAGCCTCCAAGCCGCTTGACAGACGGCAATAACTCAATGAGTATTGACTCAATGAATATTGAGGTGAGCTTGGCGCAGCGGGCCCGGGTGCATGCGGCACTCGGGGATCCCGGCCGGCTCGCCATCGTCGACGCGCTCGTGTCCGGAGACGCGGCACCCAGCGAGCTCGCCGGTCGGCTGGGCATCGGCTCGAACCTGGTCGCGCACCACCTCAAGGTCCTGGAGCAGACCGGAGTCGTGCGCCGCGTGCGTTCGGAAGGCGACCGCAGGCGCACCTATGTGACGCTGGTACCCGAGACGCTTGGAAGCCTCCCCATCGGCAGCGAGCACCGGGCGCCCAGGGTCGTGTTCGTCTGCGCGCAGAACTCCGCCCGGTCGCAACTCGCCGCCGCGCTCTGGGGCGTCCGCAGCCCTGTCCCGGCCACGTCCGCCGGCACTCGCCCGGCCTCGCGTATCCACCCCGGCGCCGAGGCCGCGGCTACCCGGCACGGCCTGAAGATACGCTCCCGCAGACCCCGGCACGTCTCAGAGGTCGCTCACGACGACGACCTCATCGTCGCCGTCTGCGATCAGGCCCATGAGGAGCTCGGCGACGGACGTCGGCTGCACTGGTCGATCCCCGATCCCGCACCTGCCGGAACCGACGACGCCTTCGACCAGGCGGTGGACCGGTTGAGCACGCGGGTCGCCCAGCTGGCAGGGACCGTCAGACCATCTTTGACGACTGACAACGGAGACACAGATGACCGAGACACCTCATGACAGCGAACTCACCCTCGAACGCGACCTGGCTCTGCGCGTCGCGGCCGACCGGCTCGCCGGAGAGTTCGACGGCGTGTTCAACG
>NZ_ML142854.1:218050-224928 GCF_004138495.1 Phytoactinopolyspora endophytica | reverse complement strand
GTCCGGTTCCTGGACACCAGCTACGACCAGTTCGCGGACTCCGCGCGGGTCGCGAACTTCCTGCCGCTGATGGCGGAGCGGTTCGCGCGGCAGCGCCTCCGCGCGCTCGCGAGAGTTGAAGGCCAGCACGACGACGGCCTCCCCACTGCCCTGTTCCTGTGCGTGCACAACGCCGGCCGGTCCCAAATGGCTCTCGGGTTCTTCCAGCACCTGGCCGGCGACCGGGCCGTCGCCTGGTCCGGCGGATCCGAACCCGGCGTGGAGGTCAACCCGTCGGCCATCGAGGCGATGGCGGAACGCGGCATCGACATATCCGGCGAGTTCCCGAAGCCCTGGACCGACGAGATCGTCCGTGCTGCCGACGCCGTCATCACGATGGGCTGCGGCGACGCTTGCCCGGTCTTTCCGGGCAAGCGTTACGAGGACTGGGCCCTCGATGACCCGGCCGGCCAGGGCGTCGACGCCGTGCGTCCGATACGGGACGAGATCGAGCGCCGCGTCCGCAACCTGTTGGAGGAGCTTGGCGTCCCCGTCTCCTGACAGGGCAGCAGGAACGGCGGCACCGGGTGGGTCTTAGTTAGCCGAAGCGACCGGAGACGTAGTCCTCAGTCGCCTTGACACCAGGCTTCGTGAAGATCTTGGTGGTGTCGTCCATCTCGATCAACTTGCCCGGCTTGCCGGTGCCGGCGATGTTGAAGAAGGCCGTGCGGTCGCTCACCCGGGCGGCCTGCTGCATGTTGTGCGTCACAATGACGATCGTGTAGTTCTGCTTCAGCTCGCCGATCAGGTCCTCGATCGCCAGCGTCGAGATCGGGTCCAACGCCGAACAAGGCTCGTCCATGAGCAGCACCTCAGGCTGGACGGCGATCGCCCGGGCGATACAGAGCCGCTGCTGCTGGCCACCGGAGAGCCCGGCACCAGGCTTGTCGAGACGGTCCTTGACCTCGTTCCAGAGGTTGGCCCCACGCAGCGACCGCTCCGCGATCTCGTCGCCCTCGGACTTGCCCATCCGTGCACTGTTCAGCTTGATGCCGGCGAGCACATTGTCGCGGACGGACATCGTCGGGAACGGGTTGGGCCGCTGGAAGACCATGCCGATCTGGCGACGGACGTTGACCGGATCGACGCCGTAGGCGTATAGGTCCTCACCGTCGAGCATGACCTTGCCCTCCACCCGCGCCCCCGGGATCACCTCGTGCATCCGGTTCAAGGCGCGAAGGAAGGTGGACTTGCCGCAACCGGACGGGCCGATGAATGCGGTGACCGAGCGAGCCTCGATCTCCATCGACACGCCTTCGACGGCGAGGAAGTCTCCGTAGTAGATATTCAGGTCGCCGACGTCAATGCGCTTGGACATGGTGTGGACCTCTTGGTTTCTAACGTCCGGTCTTCGGGGCGAACGCCTTGGCGATGAGCCGGGCGATCAGGTTGAGCAGCATGACTATGATCACCAGCGTGAGTGCCGCTGCCCACGCCCGGTCCAGGCTTGGCTGTGGTTCGCTGCCGGACAGCGGGCGCATGGCGAGGCTGTAGACGTACGCCGGAAGCGACATCATCCAGTCGCTGAACGGGTTCGTGTTGATCGACGAGGTGAAGCCGGCCGTCACGATCAGCGGGGCAGTCTCCCCGACCACGCGGGCGATCGCCAACGTCACACCGCTGGCAATGCCCGAGATGGCGGTCGGGATGACCACCCGGAGGATCATCCGCCATTTCGGTACACCGAGCGCATAGGCCGCCTCCCGGAGCTCGTTCGGGACGATGCGCAGCATTTCTTCACTCGAGCGTACGACAACCGGGATCATCAGCACAGACAGCGCGACCGCGCCGGCGAAGCCGTTGCGCGTGCCCACTCCGAACAGCACCGCGAACAACGCCGCCGCGAAGAGACCGGCGACGATCGACGGGATGCCGGTCATCACGTCGACGAAGAACGTGATGGCCCGGGCCAGCCGGCCCCGGCCGTACTCGACCAGGTAGATCGACGTCATCAGGCCGATCGGCACCGAAATGGCGGCGGCCAGCGCGGTGATCAGCAGTGTCCCCATCAGGGCGTGGTACGCGCCACCGATGAGCGGAGCGCCCTCCTGCGCGGTCTGCTGGTCCTCCAGACCCGTCACGTTCCGCATCGAGGTGGTCAGGAAGTCCGCGCTGAAGGCGGACAGGCCGTTACCGATCACCGACCAGATCACGGATACGAGCGGCACCAGCGCGATCACGAACGCCATGTACACCAGCACCGTGACGAAGCGGTCGATAGCCTTCCGGCGTCCTTCGACGACCCCCGAAACGATGGGCAGCACGATGGCGAAGATCACCACGGTCAGCACCACGAACATGGGAAGGCTGAAGCCGATGACCGCGGAGAGCGCCGCGCCGAGGGCACCCGCGGCCACGAACAGACCGACCGGCACGTATCGGTGCAGCTGGTCATGAGTCAGCGTGCTGGACTCGTGCGGCGTGGACGTGGTGACAGTCATCAGTTGGCCCCCGAGAATTCCTTACGTCGCGACACGACCCACCGGGCGAGCATGTTGACGCCCAGCGTGATGACGAACAAGACCAGGCCCGCGGCGATGAGCGTATTGGTCTTCAGTCCCGAGGACTCCGGGAAGTCCAGCGCGATCTCCGCCGCGATCGTATTGTTGCCGCTGCTGATCAGAGACCAGGTGAAGCCGCCCGTGGACAACACCATCGCGACGGCCATCGTCTCGCCGAGCGCCCGGCCCAGACCGAGCATGATCCCGCCGATGATTCCGGGGCGGCCGAACGGAATGACCGACATCCTGATCATCTCCCACCGGGTCGCGCCGAGTGCGAGCGCGGCTTCCTCGTGCAGCTTCGGCGTCTGCAGGAACACCTCGCGGGACACCGCGGTGATGATGGGCAGGATCATCACCGCCAGCACCAGACCGGCGGTCATCATGGTCCGGCCCGTCGCGGAGGCCGGACCTTCGAAGAACGGGATGAAGCCGAGGTTGTCCGCCAGCCACACCCACGCACCCTGGACATTGGGTGCAAGCCATTGGATACCCCACAGGCCGTAGACGACGCTGGGAATCGCGGCGAGAAGGTCGACGACATAGCCCAGCCACTGGGACATCCGTCGCGGCGCGTAGTGCGATATGAACAGCGCAATACCCAGCGCAAGCGGAGTGGCCACGATCAGCGCGATGAGCGCGGCGGCCAGAGTCCCGAAGACCAGCGGCCAGACGTAGGACAGGAATCCCTCGCCGCCCTCGATCTCTGACGAGTCCGCTTGGAAGGCCGGCAGCGCCTCGGAGACAAGGAAAACCGCAACGCCGGCAAGGACGATCAGGATGATGACGCCGGCGGCGCGAGCGGCGAACGAGAAGTTACGGTCACCCGGCCGGACGCTGCTGCGTTGGCCCCGAGGCCGTCTCTCCTGATCCGGCGGTGTGTTCGTGGTGGTCGTCACGTGTCAACTCCGGGCTGGACTGCGCTGGATGCCAGTGAGACGGCGAGGCGCACGACGCCGGGCGGCCCGCTCCCGAGGAGTGTAGACCGCCCGGCTGTGTGCGATCGCCGTGGCAAGCGGATCTGCTAGCCGACCTCGATCGAGTCCAGGACCGTCTGAACCTGGGTCTGCATCTCCGGCGAGATCGGCGCCGAGCCGGCGGCATCCGCTGCTGCCTGCTGGCCCTCGTCGCTGGCGACGTAGCTAGCGAACTCCTTGACGAGATTGCCGGTTGCCTCGTCCGCGTACGCGGTGCATACGACCGTGTAGGAGACAAGAACGATCGGGTAGTTACCCGACTCGGTGGTGTCGCGGGCGAGCTCGAGAGCAAGGTCGTTGTCCGCCCGGCCCTCCACAAGCGGCGAGTTCTCCACAACAGCGGCAGCGGCTTCGGCCGAGTATTCGACGAACTCGTCACCGACACCGATCGCGGCTGTGGTGCGGTCACCGGCCGCAGCGGCGCTTGTGTAGCCGATGGTGCCCTCCGCGGCGTCGACCGCCTGCAGCACACCCGGCGTCTGCGCACCGGCCTCGCCACTCAGGTCGGACGGCCAGTCACCGCTGACCTCGTGCGTCCACACGTCCGGCGAAGCCGCAGCCAGGTACTCCACGAAGTTCTCCGTGGTGCCGGACTCGTCCGAGCGGTGCACCGGGGTGATCTGCGTGTCCGGCAGCTCGGCGTCGGGGTTGTCCTCCGCGATCGCCGGGTCGTTCCACTCCGTGATCTCCTCGTTGAAGATACCGGCCAGAGTGTCCGGACCGAGCTGCAGGCTGTCCACACCCGGGAGGTTGTACGGGACGGCGATCGGGTCGATGTAGAGCGGGAGGTTCACCGCCGGTGCCCCGCACTCGGCCTCGGCTGCCGACATCTCTTCCTCGTCAAGGGCGGCGTCGGTGCCGGCGAACGGGACCGCACCGGAGGTGAACTGCTCGCGACCGGCGCCGGAACCCTCCGGCGCGTAGTTCACCGTCACGTCCGGGTACTGCGACTGGAAGCCCGCGATCCAGGCCTGAACCGCAGCCTCCTGCGAGCTGGCGCCGGCGCCGTTGAGGGAGCCCGACAGGTCGCCGGCCATCTCCTCGCCGTCGTCGCCCGCGGCCTCGGTGTCGTCCTCTTCGGCCGTGTCGTCGCCGTCGTCACTGCCCTCCTCTTCGGAGGTGGTGTCGCCGTCGTCGCTGTTGTCCGAACCGTCGTCGGGGTCCGAGCCACAGGCGCCCAGCACCAAGGCAGCAGCGCCAACGACAGCGACGGGGGCCAGCTTGCGGCGCGCAATGCTGAGTTTCACGTTGGATGTCCCTTCCTGGACTTATGCGTCCTTTACACTGCAGAAACTAGGGAAGTGAAGTGACACGGCGGCCCGCAGGGGGTGAACAGAGAATGAATGACGGCCGCCAGTTGGACTACGACATCGGGTCGAAAGAACGACGTCTAGGTAAACAACCCGCTCATTCCGTTGCGGCGCGGTCACGATGCCGAGGCCACCGGGTCTCGGATCGGTGACACCACAGGCCCGGCGCGTTGACGCCCGAAGCGACGAAACCCATGGCTGCCGCCGATGGCCCAGATCTGGTTGTATGGGCTGATGGAGGAGGAACACGCGATGGGGCGGACAGCGGCGATCGTCGGAGCGGGACCGGCCGGCCTCTATTTACTGGCCAACCTGCTCGAGGCGGACGCGTTCCGGCAGGTCGACGTCTTCGAGGCGGTGCCGGCGCCGTTCGGTTTGGTCAGGTACGGCGTAGCTCCTGACCATCCCAAGACCCGGACCATCTCGAAGGTTCTCGCCGCAGGCTTCGAATACACCGACGCGCACTACTTCGGCAACGTGATGGTGGGACGCGACGTCTCGTTGGAGGAGCTGCGGCGCAATTACGACGTCGTCGCCTTCTCCACCGGCATGCGGGGCGACCGTAGCCTCGGCATACCCGGCGAAGACCTACCCGGCTCGATCGGCGCTTCCGAGCTGGTCGCCTGGTACACCGGTCATCCGGACGCCCCGAAGGTCTCGTTGCCTGAGAACCTACAGTCGGCGGTGGTGATCGGTGCCGGAAACGTTGCGCTCGACGTCGCCCGGATCCTCGCCCGCGACCCGGAAGACCTGGTCACCACGAGCATGCCCCGGCCAGTGGTGGACACTCTGAAGGCCAGCACGATCACCGACGTGCACGTGGTCGCACGGCGCGGCCCGGCTCAGGCCAAGTTCAGCTCGCCCGAGCTACGCGAGATCGGCAAGCTCGACGGCGTGGACGTGGTGATCGATCCGGACGATCTCGTCCTCAGCCACGACGACGAGGCCGAGATCGAGAGCCGAAGACAAGCGAAGACCACGGTCAAGGTCATCGGCGAGTGGTCCGAGCGCTCGCCTTCCAACGCCGAACGGCGCATCCACTTCCATTTCTGGCGGCGTCCCGCCCGCATCCTCGGGGTCACCACCGTCGACGGCGTCGAGGTCGAGCCGACACGCGAGCCCGCGAGCACGCCGGCGCGTCCGACGACCTTGCCGGCGCAGATGGTGGTCCGCGCGATCGGATACCGCGGCGCGCCCGTGCCGGGCCTTCCTTTCGACGATGCGAGCGGGACCATTCCGTCCGACGACGGCCGGGTCGTCGACCAGGGCCGGCCGGTCGCCGGCGTGTATGTGACCGGGTGGCTCCGCCGCGGTCCCACCGGCGTCATCGGCACCAACCGTCCGGATGCCGGACAGGTCGCGGCGTCGATACTCGGCGACCTCCCTGACCTGGCCGAGCCGGAAGGTTCCCCCGAAGAGCTCGCAGCGCTACTGAACGAACGAGACGCGCACCGGCTGACCTGGGAGGACTGGCACCGGTTGGAGTCCTACGAAGCCGAGTTGGGCAGGCCGCACGGCGGTGATCCCATCGTCGTCGACGATCTGGAGACCGTGCTGCGTGTGATCGCCGCAACCTCGGAGTGACACTCGCAGCCGAGACCCTCGTCACCTACGCCGAGGGAGCAAGCCTGCTGATCCGGTGACGCATGCATAGTGGTCACGTACGCCGGAACGGCCGGCGACTCCGCTGATGCGCTCTCGCGGCGGCTGATCTGGGGTAAGCAGCCTGGTTGGCCGGGGCGAGGGCGCTGCTGGTGCCAGTGCCGTCGCCACTCTCGCTGCCCCAGTCGTCGCCGCCGGACTCGTCACCGCCGCCGGACTCATCGCCACCGCCCGACTCATCGCCACCGCCCGACTCATCACCACCGCCGGACTCATCACCACCGCCGGACTCATCGCCACCGCCGGACTCATCACCACCGCCGGACTCATCACCACCGCCGGACTCATCACCACCCGACTCATCACCACCGCCGGACTCATCACCGCCCGACTCATCACCACCGCCGGACTCATCACCGCCCGACTCATCGCGACCGCCGGACTCATCA
>NZ_ML142854.1:210071-218040 GCF_004138495.1 Phytoactinopolyspora endophytica | reverse complement strand
CCCGACTCATCGCCACCGCCGGACTCATCACCGCCCGACTCGCCACCGCCAGACTCGCCACCGCCCGACTCATCACCGCCCGACTCATCACCACCGGACTCATCACCGCCCGACTCATCACCGCCCGACTCATCACCACCGGACTCATCACCGCCCGACTCATCACCACCGGACTCATCACCACCGGATGCGTCACCACCACCGGACTGATCGCCGCCGGAGGCGTCACCACCGCCGCCGCCACCACCGCCGCTAGGCGGAGATGCCTGGGTATAGGCGTTGACGTAAGCGGGCTCGGGGAATTCCATGACAGGGTCATCGCGCAGCGCAGACCTCATGAACGCCGTCCAGGTCCGCGCGGGATACTGACCGCCGGCGAAGTTCTCCAGCCCGCCGACGCCGTCGAGTGAGTCGGTGCCGTCACCGCGGTAGTACGCCACGGTCGTCGCCAGCTGCGGCGTGAAGCCGGCGAACCAGGATGTCAGGTCATCGTGCGTTCCGGTCTTGGCGGCGGCAGGCCGTTCCAGCCCACGCGCCTCGGAACCCGTTCCGTTGTACCCGTCCACGACCTGGGTCATGGCGTATGTGACGTCCGCCATGACGTCCTCGTCGAAGACCCGCCGGGTTTCGCTGTCCCGCTCGTACAGCACCTCCCCGGAGGAGTCCTGGACCTCGGAGACTGTGTACGTGTCGGCGTGCACACCCTGAGCCGCGAGGGTGGCATACGCCTCAGCCATCTCCAGCGGTGACACGGACGCCGTGCCCAGTGTCACACGCTGGTCGGCTTCCAGCCCGGGAGCGTCCTCGGGAATGCCCGCCCGGACCAGGGAGTCGACCACAGCCTGCGAGCCGATGTCGTGCGTGAGGTCCACGAATGCGGTGTTGATCGAGCGCTCCGTCGCCGTGATCAGGTTCACCGACCACCCGTAGGAGGCATTGCCCTGGTTGTTCACCGGCGGGCCGAGACCCTCCGCCTCGAACGGCGAGTTACCGGCGAACCCGCTGTACAGCGAGTAGCCTTCCTCGATTCCGGCAGCGAGGCTGAACGGCTTCACCGTCGAGCCGGGCTGAATCCTGGCGTCGACCGCGTCGTTGATGCTCTGCTCCACCGCGTCCGGTCCGCCGTAAAGGGCAACGACCCCGCCGTCGCCCGGACGCACGGACGCGAGCCCGACGCGCACGCCATCCGCATCCTCCGTCGGCCGTTCCTCGTCGACCGCGCGGACGGCTACGTCCTGAGCACTCTCGTTGAACGTGGTGGTGACCCGCAGTCCACCGCTGTCGATCTCCGTCTCCTCGAAACCCAGAGCGAGCAACTCGTCCCGGACCATCTGCAGCAGGTACCCGTCGGGCCCGCCGAAACGGTCCTCACGGTTCTCCGGCTCGATGTCCGGCAGCTCGGTCTCGTCCGCGGTCTGCTGGTCGATCGCCCCGGTCTCCACCATGCCGGCCAGTACGTACTCGAAGCGCTGCTCGAAGCGGTCCGCGTTCTCGTCGCTGACCGTAGGGTCATACAGGCTGGGCGAGCGGAGGATCGCCGCCAGCGCCGCACTCTGCGCCAGATCCAGGTCTTGTACGTCAGAACCGAAGTAGGACTGGGAGGCGGTCTGCACGCCGTAGGTCCCCCGGCCGAACCAGATGGTGTTCAGGTAATCGGTGAGAATCTGGTCCTTGTCGGTCTCCTGATCGACCTTGACCGAGATGATGAGTTCGTTGAGCTTCCGGCTCCAGGTCTGATCCTGGGTCAGGTAGTAGTTCTTGACGTACTGCTGGGTGATCGTCGATCCGCCACCCGCGGAGGCGCTCCCGGTCAGCTGGTCCCAGGCAGCCCGTGTGGTGCCCGTCAGCGAGAAGCCCGGGTTCTCGTAGAAGCTACGGTCCTCAGCTGCGACCACAGCGTTCGTGAGGGTGTCCGGGATGTCCTCGATGTTGACGATCTCGCGGTTCTCGACACTGAACCGCCCCAGCTCGGTCTCGCTGTCGTCATAGCTGACGATCGTCGTCTCCGACGTGGAGAAGTCGTTCGGCGCCGGGACGTCGACCGTCACGAAGAGATAGGTGACCGCGCCGGCGCCGAGCAGAATCAGCCCGAGGAAGTAGAGCAGGAACGCCTTCCAGCCGAAAAACCGCCGCCAGCCCGTCTTCTTCTGGGTAGCGCGATACTTCGGACCTGTTTTCTTGGCGCTCAGGTCCTCCTCTGCGGGCGGCTGCTCATCCATGCTCGTTCGATGGTATGCGTGTCATAGGTGTTTGATTGCCACTTCTCCGGTAGTTTGTGGCCAGACTCACCCTCGCCCAACGCCCTGGGCACCGTCAAGGTTCCCGTATGGCCCGTTCCGCCCTCATTTCCGACGCTTCGGAGCGACCTCGACCATCTCGTCCTCGTCGCTGGAGAACCACTTGATGAGCATCCGGTCAGAACGGATCCTGCCCGGGCCGAGGAGCACCACGGCGGCGCACCCACCGGCCAGGACCAGGACCAGCTCTATCCCGCCGTCCTCGATGAACAGGCCGTTCTCCGCGTGCACCAATACCAGGGCGCCCACCATCGAACCCGCCAGCGCGGCGGCGACCAGCCGGGTGAGGATCCCGAGGCCGAGCATCCCTCCTCCGACGAGTTCAAGAACGGCCACCGAAGGCGCGGCCACATCGGGGAACGGGATGTCGAGCTCGGTAAAGGTGTCCCGCGTTCCGTCGATGGTCCAGTCGTAGACCTTCTGCCAGCCATGCGCCACGAAGACCACGGCCAGCACCAGACGTAGAAGGAGGCAGGCAGCGTCGTTCATAGCGCGCGACGGGCTCATGATCACATTGCACTACGCCGGACCCGGGTTTGACGGGTTACGACACGCCCGTAACGGGCGTGTCCGGGCCGGTCCAGTCCTGCCGGCGGAGCTCGTAGCACGCCACCGCGGCTGCCGTGGCCACGTTGAGCGAGCCCACCTTGCCGATCTGCGGAATATAGCCGACCGCGTCGCAGGCGGTCAGACACTGCCCGGACAGGCCATGGTCCTCCGCCCCGACTGCGATGCAGACATCGCCGGTCAGGTCCAGCTCATGAAGCGGCCGGGCGTCGTGCGTCAACTCCAGGCCGATGACCCGGTAACCATCGTCCTTCGCCTGCGCGAGGCCCGCGGCGACGTCGGAGAAGGTCTGGCTGTCCAGGTAGCGGTCGGTACCCATCGCCAGCTTCTGCGCCTTCGCATCGCTGGGAGACGCCGTGCGTCCCACCAGGTAGAACTGCGCGACGCCGAGGGCGGCCGCCGTGCGCACCATGGCACCGACGTTGAACGGCGACTGGACGCCTTCGAGGAGCAGCGCGATCCGCGCCGTGCTCCGCCGCTTCCACGACCGATGCAGCCGCTTCAGGTCGGTACCCCGTAACTGCGACAAACCGCTGCTCCTTCTCCTTCACGCGCGGGGCTGAATCTGGAGAAGACGATAGCCACGCTCGGACAGCAGCCGCGTCGTGGGAAACCCCTGCTCGTTCAGCCACGAGGCCAGTGAGTCCGACCCCAAGTGCTTATGCACGACGATCACCGCGGAGCCACCGGGCAGCAGCCGGTCCACCCACCGCACCAGCAGCTCATGCAACGCCGCCTTGCCGACCCGGATCGGCGGGTTGGAGTAGATCACGGCGAAGCGCACGTCGTCGGGAACGTCATCCGGTGCACTCGCGACGACGTTGCCCCGCCCAGCCGTCTTGGCGTTCTCACGGACCAGGTCCAGTGCCCGCTGATTGACGTCCACCGCCCACACCTTGGCCCGTTTCCTTCGGGTGGCGAGCGTCAGTGCGATAGGTCCGTACCCGCAGCCCAAGTCGAGGAGGTCACCACGGATCTGTGGCATCGGCGCCCGTTCCAGCAACACCCGGGTGCCGGCGTCGAGCCGGCCATGCGAGAACACCCCCGTGTCGCTCGCGAGCTGGAGTTCCAGGTCGCTCAGCCTCATCTGGACCGTACCTGCCTGGCTGGCGGCCTGGGGCATCTCAGAGAAATAGTGGTCTCCCCGCCCAGACATCGTCCCCTGCTCTCTCGTCGACCCCGTCGCGCCGCTCAATGCTACGCCGGCCATCCCCGGCCTGGCGGTGTGAACGCCGCGAGGGTCACCGGGCCGGCAACGTGTACCCCACCCGCGGCGTACGGTACGGCGAGGCTCATTCCCCGCTCGACATCCGTTGCCCAGCCATCGCCGGACAGCGTGCCACTTCCCTCGATGACCACGGCGGTCGAGTACCCGGCCGGGAGGGTGGCTCCGTCTCGTACCAGCCAAGCACCGAAATAGCCGTCCGCGGCGTCCGGCAGCAACCGCGCCACCGCCTGGCCGGCGGACCGGTCGAGTGCGCCACGGACGACAAGCTCGTCGAACACCTCGGACGTCAGCGGTGCGACGTCCACGCAGCCGAGCGCGACGTCCAGGTCAGCACCGCCGAAGGCCTGTCCCGAGTCGGTCAGGAAGGCTTGCCACTCCAGCAGGATCGACAGGTCGGCCGCCTGCTGGACCTCGACCAGGAACACGCCCTCGCCGACGGCGTGCGCGGTGCCGGCGGGAACCAGCACCACATCGCCGGTCGCGACCGGAACCGGGTTCATCGCTTCCAGCATGGCCGGCACGTCCTGCCGCCGGACCAGGTCGGCCAGCCGCCAGACCGGCATCTCGTCTCGCCAGCCCAGGTGGACCCGCGAGCCCGCAGGCGCCTGGAGAATGAGCCAGGCCTCGGTCTTCCCTTGCGGCGCGCCGAGCCGGGACCTCGCGAAGGCGTCGTCGGGGTGGACATGCACAGGAAGCCGCTGGCCCGCGTCCAAATACTTCACCAGCGGAATCGTCAGCGACGCCGGAACCCCGGCGGCTTTGGAGCCCGGACCCAGCCAGTCCCCGGGCGCAGCGTCGACGGCGTCCCGCATCAGGCGGCCGTCGGGCAGCACCGTCAGGCCCGACCCCGGGTCACCGAACCGGCTCACTGTGGAGCCGATCCAGTCCTCCGGCCGGTCCCGTGGCACCGAGCCGTCGCGGTCGCCCCGGAAGTCCGCGATCCGGCCGAAGCCACGGTAAAAGGTGGACGGCAGCTGCGGCGGAAGGATCACTGGACGCACGAGTACTCCAACCAGGTAGGTGGCACTCTACAGCGGCGCTCAGCGTTCCTCTTCGGAGCGGTCGCCCGACCAGTCGACGTGGAAAGTGCCGTCCCGGTCGACTCGCTGGTAGGTGTGCGCCCCGAACAGGTCCCGCTGCCCCTGGATCAGCGCCGCCGGCAACCGCGGCGCTCGCAGCGCGTCGTAGTAGGAGAGCGCGCTGCTGAACCCCGGGACCGGGACTCCGAGCTGCGCGGCAGAGGCCACGACGCGTCGCCAGCCCTCCTGCGCATCCGCCACCGCCCGGCTGAAGTAGTCGTCGACCAGCAACGACGGCAGATCGCGATTCCGGTCGTAGGCCTCACGGATCCGGTCCAGGAAGCGGGCGCGGATGATGCAGCCGCCTCGCCAGATGGTCGCCATCTCGCCCAGGTTGACGTCCCAGCCGTACTCCTCGCTGGCCGTTCTGATGGTGTCGAAGCCCTGCGCATAGGCGACGAGCTTGGACGCGTAGAGCGCGTCCCGGATGTCGTCGACGAACTGCTTCCGGTCCGCCAGCTCGGCGGGTGCGGACGGTCCCGGCAGCGCGGCCTGGGCGGCTTCACGCCGGCCCACATCGCTGGAGAGCCCCCGCGCGAACACCGCCTCGGCCATGCCGCTGACCGGGATTCCCAGCTCCAGCGCCGAGATGACCGTCCAGCGTCCGGTGCCTTTCTGCCCGGCCTGGTCGAGGACCACGTCCACGAACGGCTTGCCGGTGGCCCCGTCCACGTGCGCGAGCACCTCGGCGGTGATCTCCACCAGGAACGACTCCAGGTCACCGTCGTTCCAGGCGGTGAATACCTCGCCGACCTCTGCGGGCTCCATTCCCAGACCGTTGCGCAGCAGGTCGTAGCTCTCGGCGATCAGCTGCATGTCGGCGTACTCGATACCGTTGTGCAGCATCTTGACGAAGTGTCCAGCGCCGTCGGGGCCGACGTGCGTACAGCACGGCGTGCCGTCGACATCCGCGGCGATCTTCTTCAGCAGAGGCTCCAGCGCGGAGTACGCCTCAGCCGTGCCACCCGGCATGATGCTGGGCCCGAGCAGTGCGCCCTCCTCGCCGCCGGAGACACCCATGCCGACGAAGTGCAGGCCCTTCTCGCGCAGGTCCGCCTCCCGGCGGCGCGTGTCCTGGTAATGCGCGTTTCCACCGTCGATCACGATGTCGCCGGTTTCGAGCATTGGGCTGATCTCATCGATCACCCCGTCGGTCGGTCCTCCGGCGGGCACCATGATCACGACCCGGCGCGGCCGCTGAAGCGACTGCACCAGGTCCTCCAGACTCGTCGCGGGGACGAAGTCGCCTTCGTGCCCGAACTCGTCCATCAGCTCATCAGTGCGTTCCGCACTACGGTTGTGCACGCCGACCCGGAACCCGTTACGCGCGAAATTGCGGGCGAGGTTCCGCCCCATCGTCCCAAGACCGGTGACGGCGACGTCCGCCATTTGGCCTTCAGCCATGCTCACTCCTCATCTCACATCAGCAGATCTGGTGAAGCGCTTAGAGAGGTCGCGCAGAAATGGGAGCTGCCTGACTCGCAACCTCTGAGGTCTCATCCTGACGCATGCCCCGAAGCGCCCTTGCGATCAGGTGCTCAGGTCGAGACCGGCGATCACGGCGTCGGCGATATCTTCTGGGGCCCGATTCACGTCCACCACGGTTCCCTCTTCATCGTCTCCCAACCCCTCGAGAGTCTCGAACTGGGAGGTCAGCAGCGAAGCCGGCATGAAATGACCGCCGCGGTAGGCGACCCGCTCGCCGATCACGTCGAACTCACCGGACAGATGCGCGAACCGGACCTGGCCGCGGGCCTCGCGCAACGAATCGCGATAGGCGCGACGCAGGGCTGAGCACGTGACGACGGTGCTGCGGCCGTCGTCCGCCTGAGCGGACATCCAATCCGCGACCGCCCGCAGCCACGGCCAGCGGTCCTCGTCCTCCAGCGGCTTCCCGGCGGCCATCTTCTGGACGTTGGACTCCGGATGGAAGTCGTCACCTTCGGCATACGGCCACGCCAGCCGCCTGGCGAGCAGCTTCGCCACCGTGGTCTTCCCCGATCCGGACACACCCATGACGACGATGTGCTGGGGTGTCTGGAGCACCGGCATCCTCCTGTGTTCTCATACCTACGGCGGTCCGCAGGCTCGGCAACGACCTGGTCGGCGTCCGCCCAGGGCATCCGGGCAGGCCGAACTCTGCCCGCCCATGCCCCGCAGTCGCGCCTCGACACTAGCAGGATGGCGCTATCAGGCAGAATGTCCCGTCGAGGTCCGAAGATAACGATCGGGAGAGGTCGAAGGTCAAGGTCGTGACAGTTTCCACGCCCAGCTGGGTGTTTCAGAAGATCGCCGAGGAACTCGGTGCGCGTGAAGGTCAGGTGCGCGCCGCGGTCGGGCTGCTCGACGAGGGCTCCACGGTGCCGTTCATCGCCCGGTACCGCAAAGAGGCCACCGGCATGCTCGACGACGCGCAGCTCCGGACTCTCGAAGAGCGGCTCCGCTATCTGCGCGAGTTCGAGGAGCGGCGCACCACGATCCTCGACTCGATCCGCGAGCAGGGCAAGCTGACCGAGGATCTCGAGGCCCAGATCATGGCCGCGGAGACCAAGGCCCGGCTCGAGGACATCTACCTCCCCTACAAGCCGAAGCGACGGACCAAGGCACAGATCGCCCGGGAGGCGGGGCTGGAGCCGTTGGCCGACGGGTTGCTGGACGATCCGACCCAGGATCCGCAGACGGCCGCACAGGCGTTCGTCAACGACGGCGTGCCGGATGCCGCGGCCGCCTTGGACGGCGCCAAAGCGATTCTCGTCGAGAGATTCGCCGAGGACGCCGACCTCATCGGCGACCTGCGT
>NZ_ML142854.1:193707-210003 GCF_004138495.1 Phytoactinopolyspora endophytica | reverse complement strand
GCGGGTCTGGAACCGGGGCCACATGGTCTCCAAGGTCCGGGAGGGCGCCGCCGAGAGTGGTGCGAAGTTCTCGGACTACTTCGACTTCTCCGAGCCACTGACGAAGCTCCCCTCCCACCGGGCGCTCGCCGTCTTCAGGGGCGAGAAAGAGGAGATCCTCGATCTCACGGTGAAGCCCTCTCCCGACGACGACGGCTCCGTCGCCGCGCCCGGCTCACTCAACGGATATGAGTCCGCGATCGCCTCCAGGTTCGGGATCGAGAATCAAGGACGCGCCGCCGACGCCTGGCTGGTCAAGACGGTGCAATGGGCTTGGCGTACCCGGATCATGGTCAACCTCTCGGTGGATCTGCGGATGCGAGTCCGCCAGGCCGCGGAAGAGGAGGCCATCCGGGTGTTCGCCGGCAACCTCCGCGACCTGCTGCTCGCCGCGCCCGCCGGCACCCGCCCCACGATGGGCCTCGACCCGGCCTACCGCACCGGCGTGAAGGTCGCCGTGGTCGATGTCACCGGCAAGGTCGTCGCCACGTCCGCGGTCTATCCGCACAAGCCGCAGGGGCAGTGGAACGAGGCCCTCGTCGTCCTGGAGAAGCTGGCCCGTGAGCATCGGGTGGAGCTGGTCGCCATCGGCAACGGCACGGCATCCCGGGAGACCGACCAGCTCGCCGCCGAGCTGGTGAAGCTCTGCCCAGACCTCAACATGTCCAAGATCATGATCTCCGAGGCCGGCGCCTCGGTCTACTCCGCGTCATCGTTCGCCTCCCGCGAGCTTGGCGACCTGGATGTCTCGCTACGCGGTGCGGTGTCCATCGCCCGGCGCCTGCAGGACCCGCTCGCGGAACTGGTGAAGATCGAGCCGAAGTCGATCGGCGTCGGCCAGTATCAGCACGACCTCTCCGAGAACGACCTCTCGCGTTCCCTGGACGCGGTGGTCGAGGACTGCGTGAACGCCGTCGGCGTCGATCTGAACACCGCGTCCACGCCGCTGCTGGCCCGGGTCTCCGGCATCAGCAGCGGACTGGCGGAGAACATCGTCACCCATCGAGAGTCCAAGGGATCGTTCCGCTCCCGCACAGCGTTGCAGGAGGTGCCGCGGCTCGGGCCGAAGGCGTTCGAGCAGTCCGCGGGGTTCCTGCGGATCCGCGGGGGCGATGAGCCGCTGGACGCCTCGAGCGTGCATCCGGAGTCGTATCCGCTGGCACGCCGGATCGCCGAGGCAGCGGGCGGTGACCTCAAGAGCCTGCTCGGCAGTGAGCGTGCGTTGCGCGGGCTCAAGCCCTCCGACTTCGTCGACGAGACCTACGGCCTGCCCACCGTGACCGACGTCCTCTCGGAGCTGGAGAAGCCGGGCCGGGACCCCCGCCCGTCGTTCAAGACCGCGACCTTCACCGACGGTGTGGAGACCGTCGCCGACCTGAAGCCGGGGATGCGGCTTGAGGGTGTGGTGACCAACGTGGCGGCCTTCGGTGCGTTCGTCGACGTGGGTGTCCACCAAGACGGGCTGGTGCACATCTCGGCGATGTCGCACGAGTTCATCAAGGATCCCCGCGAGGTGGTGAAGCCGGGCGACGTCGTCAAGGTGAAGGTGCTCGAGGTCGACGTTCCGCGCAATCGGATCTCGCTGACACTGCGGCTCGACGACGACGTACCCGGCGCCGGCTCGCAGGGACGACCGTCGTCGGACAAGCGCGGCGAGCGCCGCGGCTCGTCCGGCACCGGCTCGTCATCGGGCACCGGCAACCGCGGAAAGGGCAAGCCTCGCGGAAACCGCGACGCCGGCCGAGGATCCAATCCACAGGGCGCGGTAGCCGATGCGCTGCGCCGCGCCGGTTACCAGCTCCCCAAGGACTGAAGGGCTACGCGCCGGACTCGGAACCCTCGACGCGACCCACTCCCGGCTCACGCACCGTCGGGAAGCTTGCGAGTCGCGACCAACTGTTCGGCGACGTCACGAAGCTTGATGTTGGTGTCCTGCGAGTAGCGACGCAGCACCTCGAAGGCGCGCTGGGCGTCCAGCTCGTACCGCTCCATGAGCAGGCCCTGCGCCTGGCCGATGACGTTCCTCGTCTGCATCGCCTGGCGCAGGCCCGACTCCTCCTGAGCATTGTCGATCGCCACGGCAGCGTGACACGCCAATGCCTCGGCCCGTTCCGCGTCGTCCTTGTCCAGCCCGTCCGGCTCCGAGGCGTAGAGGTTGAGCGTGCCGAGCGTACGACGGCCGGTGAACAGGCACGTGCTCACCGCGCTATGCACACCGAGGCCCGCGGCGATCGGTCCCCACCTGGGCCAACGGCCATCATGGCTGATGTCCCGCACCAGGAATGGCCGGTGAGCCCGTGCCGCGCTGATGCCCGGCCCTTCGTGGAGCACGTCCTGCCACTCGTCGGCCTGCTCCGCCGTCTCATCCGACGCTCCGACCCGCTCCAGCCGGTCGGAGCCATTAACCAGAACCACTCCGCCGTCCTCGGCACCAGTCATCTCGGTCGCAAAGTGGACCACTTGCTGCACTGTCTCGTCGAGCCCGGCCTCTTCCGACAAGCTCCGGGCCATCTCGGCCAACACGGCCGCGTCTAAAGAGCTCACAGCTACCTCCGCCACCACAGTGAAGCTGTCATGTCCGGTTCCGGGTCCGCTGACGTCAAGAACCACGCCCCTCTGATGTCCATGGTGCCCCTCGCACCTGCGCGAGCAAACATGTCAAGCCTGGTCTTTACATGTCTACCTGCTCGTTGGGTACCACGCCAGTGATAACGGCAACCTGATAGGCGGCCCGATGCACATCGGTCGACGCGGACGGACGGAGGTCCGGATGGTCGCGAACAATCTCGCGCGCAACGGTAAGAACACACGGCTGGTGTCGGAGATCTGCCAGCACCCAGGGCCGTTCCTCAGCGTCTACCTCGATGTCCGACGCGACGTCGAGGAGGCCGTGCACCAGCTCAACGTCCGCTGGCGCTCCTCCCGCGAAGAACTTCTCCGGCAGGGCGCCCCACCGGATCTGGTCGAGACCGTGGGGGACCGGATCCTTGCTGAGCAGCACGCGTCCGGTGCGGCGGCCCGGATGGTGGTCGCCGCCGACGGCCGGATCCTGATGGACGACGTCGTCACCGTCCCAGGTGATCACCAGGCGCTCACCTGGGGTCCCCTCCCGGATCTGACCGGCTGGCTCGCCGACCGCAATGCCATGTTGCCGTTGCTCGTCGTACTGGCCGACCGGGAGGGCGCCGAGTTCGAGCGATACGAAGCCTGGCCCGAGACCCCCAAAGCCACCGCCAGTGTCCAGGGCGAAACCGAACACCTGACCAAGGTGGCTGTCGGAGGCTGGTCCCACAAGCGGTACCAGCGCCGGGCGGAGAACGTCTGGCACCGCAATGCAGAGCAGGTGGTGACAGAGATCGAAGAACAGGTCGGGGCGGGCGTGCGGATCGTGGCGCTCGCCGGTGACGTGCGTGCCCAGAGGGAGATCCATCAATCGGTCAGCGAGCGAACCCGAGCGCTGCTGGTGGACTTGGAGAGCGGTAGCCGAGCCGCCGGCGCGTCCCGTGAAGCCCTCGATCATGCCGTCGACCAAGCGATCCGGAACGTCGTCATCACCGACCATCTCGAGGCCATCCGAGAGTTGGAGCAGGAAGCAGGGCGGCAGGGCGCCGCCGCGATCGGGCTCGACGACGTGCTCCCGAAACTGGTGCAGGGACAGGTCCGCACCGTCTTCATCACACCCGACACCGCCGCGGCCCGCACCGTTCGCCCGGGTGGCCACCCGGGCATCCCGCTGCCCAAGGGTGCATTGGAGCAGGACGCGGTGCGCGCCGATCTTGCCGTGCTCTGCGCAGCGGTGGCGACAGACGCCGAAGTCCTGGTCGGACCGTGGAAGTTCTCCGACGATGGGGTCGCGGCAATCCTGCGCTGGTAAGCATGGCGACTGGCAGCCGGCCAGCTCACGGCCGCCCGGAGCCGCCCTGGTCAGCCTCATCGTGCCTGTCTGGTCAGCCTCGTTGTGCCTGTTCCACGAAGTCGCGACGCGGTTCGTGCACCTCACCGACCGCGACCACCTGCCGCGGGAACACCGAGTCGAGCAGCCAGTCGGCCAGTACGCGAGCCTTGCGGTTCGCCGTCGGCATCTGCGACAGGTGGTACAGCCGGTGCATCGTCCAGGCGGGCATCCCCCTGAACTTGGCTCCGTATACCTCTGCGACACCTTGGTGCAGGCCGAGTGTGGCGACGGCGCCGGAACTGCGGTGTGAGAACGTGCGCACCGGCCGCCCACGCAGGATGGCCCGGACATTGTCCGCCAGAACCTTGCCCTGGCGGACCGCGTGCTGTGCCGTAGGCGGGCAGGTCGCACCCGGATCGTCACTGCTCAGGTCCGGCACCGCAGCACAGTCACCGGCAGCGAGTACGTTCGGAACCCCTCTGACCTGCAAGGAGGGCAAACATTCCACGCGAGAAAGCTCGTCCTGCGAGAAGCCAGAGTCGGCGACGAGCGGGGACGCGGCCACACCCGTCGTCCACACCACCGTGTCCGAGTCGAACTCGGTACCGTCGGACAGGACGACATGGCCGCCCTCCATGCTCTCCACGGTCGTCTCCAGACGGACCTCGATCGCGCGCTTGCGCAGCACACCGACCGTGTACTCGGCGAGCGAGCGTCCGACCTCCGGCATGATGCGATCGACTGCCTCGACCAAGATCCATCGCATCTCGCTGGCATCGACCGAACCGTAGTAGCGACGAGCGGCGAACCGTGCCATGTCCTCCAGCTCGCCGAGAGCCTCCACGCCCGCGTAGCCGCCGCCCACGAACATAAAGGTCAGAAGCTTGGCGCGATGTGCCGGATCGAGAGTGCTGGCGGCTCGGTCCAGTCGCGAGAGGACATGGTTGCGCAGGTATACCGCTTCTCCGAGGGTGGTGAAGCCGACGGCTTGATCCTCCAGCCCGGGCACCGGCAGAGTCTTGGACACCGAGCCGACGGCCAGGACAAGGAAGTCGTAGCCGAGGTCCACCTTGTGACCGTCCGGCATGCTCACCCGCACCGATCGACGCTCAGCGTCGATCTCCGTAGCGTTGCCGGTCAATACTTGGCAACGCTTGAGCATCGCCCGCAGCGGCGCCGCGACGTGCCGCGGTTCGATGGCGCCCGCGGCGGCCTCCGGCAGGAACGGCTGGTACGTCATATACGGGCGCGGATCGACGACGGTGATCGACGCCTCATCTCGACGGAGCTTGGATTGCAGTCGTAGCGCTGTGTACAGGCCGGCGTATCCGGCGCCCAGGATGAGGACTCGCGGGCGCATAGAAGCGTCAACAGTCATCTCACGCGCTTACCCGCGGGCTGCGGCCGCAAACGGGAACGATGCGAGGAGAGGCTCAGGGCCCTCCGCGATCTCACGGACACCGCTTCAGACGTTCAGCACGACCTTGATGCAGCCGTCCGACTTCTTCTGGAACATCTCGTAAGCCGACGGCGCTTCGGCGAGCGGCAGCTGGTGGGTGGCGAAGTCGTCGACGCCGAAGACGTCGTTCTCGCCGAGCAGCGCGAGCAGCTCGCCGGTCCACCGTCGCACGTGCGCCTGCCCCATCCGTATCTGCAGGCCCCTGTCGAACATCTCCAGCATCGGCATCGGATCAAGCATGCCGCCGTACACACCGCTGATCGACACCGTGCCGCCCCGTCTCGTCGCTCGTATCGAAGTGTGCAGCGCATCGAGGCGGTCGATGCCGTACCGGTCGGCGAGCGGTTCCGCAACGGCGTCGGGCAGCATGTTCACCACAGACTGGAGCAACTTCGCGCCCCGCGAGCCGTGTGCCTCCATCCCGACCGCGTCGATCGTCGCGTCCGGTCCACGCCCATCCGCCATGGTCACGAGATGTTCAGCAACGTCGTCGACCTGGGTGGTGTCGACCACGTCGATTCCGAAAGTTGACGCACGAGCCAGCCGCTCCGGCACCGAGTCCACCCCGATCACCCGGCGCGCACCCCGATATTTGGCGATCCTGGTGGCGAACTGTCCCACCGGCCCCAGTCCCAGGACGGCGACGGTGCTGCCGTCGCCTACCCCCGCGTACTGCACCGCCTGCCAGGCCGTGGGGAGGATGTCCGACAGATACAGCCAATGCTGATCGAGGCCCCATTCGGGAACCGGGATGGGGCCGAAATGAGCCATCGGCACACGCAGCAGTTCAGCTTGGGCACCCGCCACCGATCCGTAGAGACGGGTGTAGCCGAAGAGTGCGGCACCCTTGCCGTGTTCACGTACCTGTGTGGTCTCACACTGGGCGTACAGCTGCTGATCGCACATGAAGCACCGGCCGCAGGAGATATTGAACGGGACGACCACGCGGTCTCCGGGCCGGATGTGCGTCACATCGGAACCGACCTCCTCGACCACACCGATGGCCTCGTGTCCCAGGATGTCGCCTTCATCCAAGAACGGGCTCAGAACCTCATACAGATGCAAGTCAGACCCGCAGATCGCGGTCGACGTGACATCGATGACCGCATCGGTGGGTTCCTCGATCCGCGGATCGGGCACGTCTTCGACCCGGACGTCTCGCTTACCGTGCCACGTCAGTGCCTTCATGGACGCTTCCCTCCGTGCGTCGTCGCAGCTCGTCGCCGTGCCGATACCCGCACCGCGTGGCGGCAAACGGCGGCGTGAACGTCGTAGTCCAGCGTCATCACCGCGCGACTGGGTATTAGGACATACAAGGACGATCGACGCAGGGAACGGTGATGGCAAAGAACATCTTCGTACTTGGACTCGATGAGCTGAACGCGGAGACGCTCTCCAGTCTCCCCGATGCTGACGAGTACCGCTTCCATCAGCTGCTCCATCCAGACGACCTGCTGACCAAGGACATCCGGCTTCCGACACTGCTCGCCTCCGCCGAGCGCCAGCTCTATGCCTTCGACGGGCCGATCGACGCCATCGTCGGGTATTGGGACTTCCCGGTGAGCTCGCTGGTGCCGATCCTCTGCGAGCGCTTTGGCACCATCGGGCCGAGCCTCGAAGCGGTGGTGAAGTGCGAACACAAGTACTGGAGCCGCACTGAGCAACAGAAGGTGGTCGACGAGCACCCACGGTTCGCGCTCCTCGACCCCCAACAGGGCACGGTGCCGCCACCGGAGATGGATTATCCGTTCTGGATCAAGCCGGTGAAGTCCGTCAGCTCGGCGCTGGCCTACCGGGTCCGTAACAGCTACGAGTTCGAGTCTGCGTTGGAGTCCATCCGGGAAGGCATCGATTGGATGGGCACTCCGTTCCAGTACGTGCTCGACCACATCGACACGCCGCCCGAGATCGGCGAGAGCGGCCGGTGCTGTCTCGCCGAGGAGGACGTCACCGGGCTGCAGCTGACCGTCGAGGGATACGTGCGCAACGGAGACGTTCACGTCTATGGAGTCGTCGGCTCGATCACATACCCGGACACCTCCTGCTTCCTGCGCTACCAGTATCCGGCGGCGTTTCCCCCACACGTCAGCGGCCGGCTCACAGAGGTCACCAAGCGGGTGATTACCCAGGTCGGGCTGGACAACTCGACGCTGAACATCGAGTTCTTCTGGGACCCGGCACGCGACGCCCTGAACATACTGGAGATCAACCCCAGGCATTCCCAGTCGCATGCCCGGCTCTTCCAGATGGTCGACGGCGTACCCAACCACCACGCGATGATCAGCCTGGCCCTGGATCGGGACCCGAAGCTACAGCACGGACAGGGCAAGCACCGGGTAGCCGCCAAGTGGTTCGTCCGCCGCTTCGCCGACGGCCTGGTCACCCGAGTGCCGACGGACGAGGAAGTGGCACGTGTGGAGCGGGAGATCCCGTCGACCACGGTGAGCCTCGTGGTCGACGAGGGACAGAGGCTGTCCGACCTGACTCATCAGGACAGCTACAGCTATGAGCTCGCCCTGGTCTTCATCGGCGCCGACAGCGAGGACGAGCTCATCGCCAAGTACGAACGTTGCGTGGACGCGCTGCCGTTCACCTTCGACGAATAGCCGCCATCACATTGAAGGACCCACGTACCAGCAAGACACAGGAAGGGAGACCATGCGTACCGCCACGTCTCTGCCTGAGGAAATTCGGGAGGACGACGAGCTCTGGATACCGATGCCGGATGGGACCCGGCTGGCCGCCCGGACATGGCGGCCGGTTTCCTCCGACGACGAGCCAGTCCCCGCGGTACTGGAGTTCATCCCGTACCGGCAGCGGGATCTGACCGCCTCCCGGGACTCCGTCAACCACAGGTATCTGGCGGCACACGGTTATGCCTGCGTGCGCGCGGACCTCCGCGGAAGCGGAGACTCCGAAGGCATCCTGACCGGCGAGTACCTGGAACGCGAGCTCAACGACGCCGAACGGATCCTGGAATGGATGGCCGACCAGCCCTGGTGCGACGGTCACCTCGGAATGATGGGCATCTCGTGGGGTGGGTTCAACGCGTTACAGGTGGCGGCCCGTCGCCCGCCAAGCCTCGATGCGATCGTGACGATCTGCTCGAGCGACGACCGGTACGCGGACGACGTGCACTACATGGGCGGTTGCCTGCTCAGCGACAACCTGTCCTGGGCGTCGACGATGTTCGCCTACACGTCGTGCCCGCCGGATCCGGCTGTGGTCGGCGACCGCTGGCGGGAGATGTGGCACGACCGGCTCAACGGTAGCGGGCTGTGGCTGGAGGACTGGCTGCGCCACCAGCACCGGGACGGCTTCTGGCGGCACGGCTCGGTCTGCGAGGACTACGACGCCGTCCAGTGTCCCGTCTTCGCGGTCAGCGGCTGGGCCGACGGCTATTCCAACGCGGTTCTGCGGATGCTCGAACGGCTCGACGTGCCACGCAAGGGCCTGATCGGCCCGTGGTCGCACAAGTACCCGCATTTCGGCCAGCCCGGCCCGGCCATCGGATTTCTGCAGGAGCTGGTCCGCTGGTGGGACTACTGGCTGAAGGGCGTGGAGAACAGCGTGATGAAAGAACCCATGCTCCGCATCTGGATGCAGGAGAGCGTGCCGCCGTCGACCGCATACCAGGAACGGCCGGGCCGCTGGGTGGGAGAGGTCGAGTGGCCGTCCGCGAAGATCGAGCAGTTGGAGCGCCAGTTCAGCCGCTACCGGCTCGCATCGCCGGGTGAGCCGCTCGACGCGCAGCCGCTGACCATCGAGTCACCGCTCTCCGTGGGCCAGTTCGCCGGTAAGTGGTGTTCGTACAACGCGCCGCCGGATCTGCCGTACGACCAGCGCGAGGAGGACGGCGGGGCCATCGTCTTCGACAGCGACGAACTGGACGAACGATGGGAGATACTGGGCACCCCGACCGTCAATCTGGAGTTCAGCGTCAGCGAACCGGTCGCCCAGGTGGCGGTCCGGTTGTCCGACGTGGCCCCGGACGGCCGTGCCACCAGGGTGAGCTTTGGATTGCTGAACCTCAACCATTTGGCGGGGCACGACGCTCCCGAACCGCTGGAACCGGGGCGTCGCTACCAGGTACCGGTCAATCTCAACGGGATGGCGCACGCGTTCCCTCCCGGGCACCAGGTCCGGGTGGCGGTGTCCACGTCCTACTGGCCGCTGGCGTGGCCACCGCCGGTGCCGGTGCAGATGACCGTCTACCCGGAGGGCAGCAGCCTCGAACTCCCGATCCGACCCGCCGACGAGCCCGACGATGTCGATCTGCACCCCTTCGACGAGCCCGAAGGGTCGGTTCCGATCACCACGACGACGCTCCGCACGGGAGAACACAGGTGGAGGGTGTCCCGCGACCTGATCGACTACCGATCGATGCTCGAGGTGGTCAAGGATCTGGGAACCGTACGGTTCGAGGACATCGAGTTGGACGTCGCCCGGCGCGCCGAGGAGTACTACACCTGGGTGGACAACGACTTCGAGACCGTGTGCGGTGAGGTGATCTGGACGATGGGCTTCGCCCGCGACGGTTGGGACGTCCGTACGGTCACCCGTACTACCCTGACCTCCACACCGACCCATTTCCATCTGCACGCAGAGCTCAACGCCTACGAGGGAGGGCAGCGGGTCGCCGCCCGCAATTGGGACACCGCGATCGCCCGAGACCACGTCTAGACGCCGCCATCCCATGATCATCAACGGCTGATCCGGTCGTGGTGCGGCCAACCGTTGATGATCACCGGGGAGCTAGTGCCCCTGGCTGACAGTGCGTTCGGCGAGGTAGGAACGCACGGCCGAGACGATGGCGCCACGGTCGATGCCGGCCATCCGCAGCTGCTCCTCGGGAGAGGCGGAGCCGGGCATGTCCCGCACGGCCAGCTTGATGACCGTCGGCGCCGGAACGCCGCCGGCGAACGCGTCGAACACGGCGTCACCCAGCCCGCCCTCGGCCCAATGGTCCTCGACGGTGACCAGGCAGCCGGTCTCCTCGGCGGCGGCCCGTACGGTGAACGCGTCGACAGGCTTAATCGAGTACAGGTCGATCACCCGGGCCTGTATGCCTTCTCCCTCCAGCTCATCCGCCGCGGCCAATGATTCGTGGACAGTGACTCCAGAGCCGATCAGGGTCACCACGTCGTCCGACGACGAGCGCAGCACCCGGCTGCCACCGATCGGGAAGTCCTCATCCGGGCCGTAGATCACCGGAGTGTCGCCGCGGCACGTCCGCAGGTAGGAAATGCCAGAGCGGTCGGCCATCTCGGACACGAGCGCCGCCGTCTGGTTGCCGTCGCACGGCTGCAGCACCGTACTCGAATGAACGGCGCGCAGCGATGCGACGTCTTCCAGCCCCATCTGTGACGGGCCGTCCTGACCGATCGCCACGCCGGCATGGGAGCCGACCAACTTCAGGTCGGCACGCCCGATCGCCGCCATCCGGATGAAGTCGTACGCGCGGGAAAGGAAGGCGGCAAAGGTCGCCGCGAAGGGGACCCAGCCCCGGACCTGCATACCGACCGCAGCGGCCAGCATCTGCTGCTCCGCGATGTAGAACTCGAAATACCGGTCCGGGTGCTCCTTCGCGAAGTACTGCAGCCGCGTCGAGTCGGAGACCTCGGCATCGAGCCCTACGACCTCTGGCCTCGCGTGCCCGAGGGCGGTGAGCGCCTCACCGAATGCGTTGCGGGTCGCGACCTTGTCACCCACGCTGTATGACGGCGGCTCGTACCTGGCGGGCTCGCCGAAGCTGTGCGGCAACGCGGTGTAGGGCGGCTTGGTCACGCCGACCCGAATCTCCCGTACGCCCCCGAGCTCGGTGATGGCCTCGTCGGCGTCCGGCACCGGCTTACCGTGCTTGCCCTCCTGGTCCGCGACCGAGGCCACGCCTGCGCCCTTGGTCGTGCGGGCGAGGATCGCAGTGGGCTTCGCCGAGGTGGTCGCAGCCGCGTACGCCTGGTCGATCTGGTGCATGTCATGACCGTCGATCTCGATCGTGTTCCAGCCATGGGCCTCGATCCGCCGTGCATAGGCGGCGGTATCCCAGCCGTACCTCGTCGGTCCGCGCTGTCCCAGGCGGTTGACGTCCACGATCGCGGTCAGCTTGTCCAGCGCCTCGTAGCCCGCGTGCTCGAACGCCTCCCACATCGACCCCTCGGCGAGCTCGCTGTCACCGCAGAGCACCCACACTCGGTAGGGCATACGGTCCAGAAGCTTGCCGGTCAGGGCTAGTCCGCTCCCAACGGGCAGCCCTTGCCCGAGCGCGCCGGTGGCCACCTCTACCCACGGCAGCCTGGGGGTGGGGTGTCCCTCCAGCCGGCTGCCGAGCGCACGGTACGTGACCAACTCATCGTCGCTGATGGCCCCAGCCGCCTTATACATCGCATACAACAAGGGCGACGCATGGCCTTTGGAGAAGATGAGATGATCATTGTCGGGGTTGGCAGCGTCGTCGAAGTCATAACAGTAGTAACGCGCGAGCAAGACAGCCATCAGATCCGCCGCGGAGAGCGACGACGTCGGATGGCCCGAACTTGCCACCTCGGAACACCGAACGGCGTCGACGCGGAGCTGCTGGGCCAGTTCTGTCAGATCAGCCAGGTTTCCATCGCTCACGTCCTGAGCCGTACCCAGATTCGCCGCGGCTGATTCAACCCATGAGAATAGAAATTATGGCCCACGGCGCGGACGACCCTGTACCTACCCGGAGATGGCCCCGCCGGGTGTACGAGGTGGGCGACGAACCCGACCCGAGATTCACCTTCGCCAATGAGCGGACATTCCTCGCCTGGATACGGACCGCGCTGGCGCTCGTCGCCGCGGGTATCGCGTTGGAGGCCCTGGAGATCCCCGCGCGTACGGGCGTCCGCCTCACCCTGGTGCTCACGCTGGCGCTGCTCGGTGCCATCAGCAGTTCGGTCGCGTTCTTCCGCTGGGCCCGGGCGGAGCGTGCGTTGCGTCAGTCGAAGCCGCTGCCGTCACCGGCGCTCGCTCCCATCCTGGCGTTGGGTCTCGCCGTCGTGGCCGTCGTCATCAGCGTCGTCTTCATCACGTCCGTATGAGCCGCGACCGCACGGACGAGCGGACGTTCGACCCAGGGGCGCAGAACGAGCGCACCGCGCTCGCGTGGACCCGGACAGGCCTTGCGCTGCTGCTGGCCGTGGTTCTCGCCAGCCGGCTGACCGCCGAACCGCTAGGTCTCGCGGCGCTGGCATTCGGGCTGGTCGTGGCACCTATCGCGGTAGCCATCCTCGTCCTGGCCCGACGGCGCTACGGCGCGGCGCATCGGTCGCTGCACGTGGCTCAGCCGCTTCCCGACGGCAGGCTCCCGGCCCTTGCGACCACGGTCACGGTGCTGCTCGCCTTGCTGGAGATCGTGTTCGCCGTCGCCGGGGCGGCAAACCTTCCCGGTTGAGAGCGCAAGAATCCGGTCAACCAGATGTCTGAACGGTGAAAGCGCCACGACTGGGTAGTGAGCCGTAAAGGATGCCGCCGGGCCGCCCCGGCGGACACATTCTCATTGCCGAGTGCTTGGAGCATCCCATGCTTGTTCTGACGAACAATGCGGTATCGGCCATCCGGGGGTTGTCGCAGGACCCGGTCGGCATTGAACACGCTGGGCTACGCATCTCCTCCGCTGCAGACACGAACGGCACGACCGACCTCACCGCGGCGATCAGCTCCGGGCCCGAGCCGGACGACGAGGTCGTCGAGATCGACGGGGCACGCGTCTACGTCAGCCCCCTGGCGGCGCCCGCCCTGGAGGACATGGTGCTGGACGCCGAGCCCTTGGAGCACGGTGAGGTCCGGTTCGAGCTCATGCCGCAGTCGATCTGATCCGCCACCGACGCAGGAGGCACGAACGGGCACCCTCACCCTCGGTTCAACTCAGCGAGACGAGCGCCGACGTCGCGCAGAGATGCCCGCAACGAGGGTGGGTCCAGCACCTCCACGCCCGGGGCCAGCGCAATCAGCTGGGTGGCGGCGACGTTCTCGCCTTCGGTCGGGAGGGTGACCTCCCGCCAGCCGTCCGCGTCGGGAGGCCCGGCCGATGCCGTGGCTGCCTCCACAGAGGCGACGCTGACATGGTGGCGGAGGAACCGGAACGCATGGGCAGACAGCCTCACGCGACAGGTGAACCGCAGCAGGGACCGGTCGAACTCGGCCGCCGAGGCGGCCCACCACTCGGCCAGGTCGAAGTCCGGCGGACGGACGACCGGTTCGTCATGAGAGGCGGCAGTCAGGATCCGGCCCACCCGGTAGGTCCTGATCTGTCCTTCGTTCGCCGCGACGACGTACCAGGTGCCCGCCTTGAGCACGAGCCCCAGCGGGTCGAGGCGACGCTCCACTGCCTGCTCGCCCCGTCGGTAGGTGATGTCCAGCTGCCGTCCGGACCAGACCGACTCCGCCACCGTTCCCAGGTGGTCCGGTGTCTCCTCCTTGCCGAACCAGCCTGGGGCGTCGAGGTGGAACCGCTCGCGCAGGCGGCTTGCCCGGCCCCGCAGCTCAGGCGGCAGCGTCGCGATCACCTTCGACTCCGCTGCCGTCAAGACCGCCCCAAGTCCCAGGTCGGAGACGGCCGACGGCGCACCGGCCAGAAACAGCGCGGCCGCCTCGTCGCCGGTCAGCCCATCGAGGCGGGTCCGCCATCCCTCCACCAGCCGGATACCACCGCCCGGACCAGGTTCGGCCCACAACGGCACCCCAGCCGACTGCAGCGCGGCGATGTCCCGGTAGACGGTGCGGACCGAGACCTCGAGCTCCTCGGCTAGGGCGGACGCCGTGACCCCCCTCCGCTGCTGCAGCAGGAACAGGATGGACATCAATCGGCTCGCTCGCATATCTGAAGAATCTACGGCAAGACACTGACACAAGATGTCAGGGATAGGACGCAACACTGGTCGCATGGCAACCTGGAAACAGTTCTCCGAAGAAGCGCCAGAACTCGCCAAAGCAGTCCGCGCCCGGCTCGAGTTCACCAAGCATCATGTACTGGCCACGCTGCGCGGCAACGGCGCTCCCCGGGTCAGCGGCACCGAGGTCGACTTTCACAGGGGCCACCTGACCATCGGCTCGATGCTCAACGCGGTCAAGGCCAAGGACCTGCAACGAGACCCGCGGTACGCGATCCACTCGAACCCCGGCGACGGCTCCATGGAGGGCGGCGACGCGAAGATCTCCGGACGCGCGATCGAGGTACCCGCCGAGCGGTTCGGCGAGTACCTCGAGCACGCCATCGATGCACCCGGGCAGTTTCATCTGTTCCTGATGGAGATCGACGATGTCGTCCTGGCCAGCCTGAACGAGAACCGTACCGGCATGCTCATTCAGCTCTGGCGTCCAGGCCGGCCGATCCAGACCTTCGAGCGCAAGGATTGACCACCCTCCGGTGATCATGAACAGTAACCGTTCATATAGCACGGTTACTGTTCGTGATCATGGAGAAGTCGGGTTGGTCAGCTGACCGGCTGCAGATCCTTCTCCGCTGCTGCTGGTAGGTGGACCTCCGGCTGACCTTCGACGTGCAGCTGGGGAATCCGGCGTTCCCACGACGACGGCAGCCACCAGTTCCGGCGACCGAACAGGTGCATCACCGCCGGCACCAGCAACATCCGCACCACCGTGGCGTCGACCAGGATCGCCGCCGCCATCCCCACGCCGATCACCTTGAGGAACACCTCATCGCTCGGGATGAACGCGGCGAACACCGCGACCATGATCGCAGCGGCCGCGGTGATCACCCTGCCGGTGCCGGTGAGCCCGTCCACGATGGCACGGGTGTTGCTGCCGGTCCGCATCCAGGACTCGCGCATACGACTGATCAAGAACACCTCGTAGTCCATGGACAGGCCGAAGAGGACGGCGAAGATCAGCACCGGTATGAACGCCGGCATCGGCGTCGCGGTGTCGATCCCGATCAGCTGGCCGAACCAGCCTCCTTCCAGCGCCAGCGCGACGACGCCATAGGCGGCCGCGACCGAGAGCAGGTTCATCACCGCCGCCGTGATCGGGATGACGATGCTACGGAAGGCCACCAGGAGCAGCACCATGGACAGCAGCACCACCCCGCCGATCAGCAGCGGCAGCCGGTCGACGACGTTGTCCGTGGAGTCGATGTTCGTCGCGTTCAGCCCGCCGACGTAGACGTCGAGCCCGGAACCCTCGGTGGCGGCGGGGAGCACCTCGTCGCGCAGCGTGTGCACCAGCTCTTCGGTGGCGTCGTCCTGCGGTCCCGTCGCCGGGATGACGGTGAACACGGCGGTGTCACCGGACTCGTTGAGTACGGGCGGCGTCACCGACGCCACGCCTTCAGTGGCCGTGATCTCCTGGGCGACAGCTTCCACGGTGTCGCCGCCGGACGCCGAGAGGTCGGCGGCCAGGAGCAGCAGGCCGTTGGCACCGGCACCGAACCCCTCCGTGGTCATGTCGTACGCCTGCCGGCCGGAGTTCCCCTCGGCATCGTTGCCGGCGTCCGGGAATCCGAACTGGGCACCGAGGAACGGTGCGGCGAGCGCGAGCAGGGCGGCGACGCCGGCGACGGCGGCGATGACGCGATGCCGTTCGACCTGGCGGCCCCACCACGTCCAGCCGCGAGACGGCTCGACGTGTCCACCGTCGGACACCTGGGCCGTCCGCCGACGGCCGAACGGTAGCCGCAGCCGGTCGATACGGTTGCCCAGGTAGCCGAGGATGGCGGGGAAGAGCGTCACGGCGGCGGCCATCACGACCAGCACGGCGACGATCGTCACCGCGGCTGCCCCGCGCATGAACGAGATCCCCATGGCGAACAGGCCGAGCATGCTGACGACGACGGTGGTACCGGCCACCATGACGGCGCGGCCGGCCGTGTCCAGAGTCGCTATGGTGGCTCGCTCGGAGTCGAGCCCCACCGCGCGCCACT
>NZ_ML142854.1:175739-193689 GCF_004138495.1 Phytoactinopolyspora endophytica | reverse complement strand
GGGTCACCATGAGCAGGACGTAGTCGATCCCGAGCGCGATGCCGAGCATCGTAGCCAGGGCAGTGGACCAGTCGGGCACGTCGATCAGCGCGGCGACCAGGCCGGTCAGCATGGCACTCACGCCGAGACCCGATACCGCCACCAGCAACGGCAGTCCGGCAGCCACCACGGTGCCGAAGGTGACCAGCAGGATGAAGGCCGCCGCAACCAGAGCGATCCCCTCCGAGCCGATCTCGCCCTGCTCTGCCAGCTGGATCGACTGCCCTCCGAGTGCGATCTCGAGACCCGGCCGCTCGGCCTCCTCGGCCACGGTGAGCAGCCTCTCGCTGTCCTCCTCGGGCACGTTGGCGCCGTTCTCGTACGTCAGCCTGAGCTGGGTGGCGAGAGTTTGGCCGTCCTCGGAGATGCCGCCCGGCTCCGCGTACGGGTCGCCGGCAGCGGCGACGTGCGGAGCTTCGGCGAGCTCACCGAGAAGTGCGTCGACGTCAGTCTGGACGTCAGGAGCGGTGACGTCGTCGGCACGGACGACGACGTCGACCGTATCGCCGGCGAACGCGGGGAATCGGTCGCTGAGCAGATCTTGAGCCTGTTTGGAGTCCGAGCCGGGAGCCGAGTAGTCCGCCGCGAAGTCACCGGCGAAGGCGGTCGACAGCCCGAATGCCGCTGCGATCGCGACGATCCACGCGAGGATCACTCGGCCGCGACGGCGGAAGGCGAAGCCCGCCAGCCTGCCGAGCGGCCCAGGTCCGGGCGGGGAAACGGTCTTCCGTTCGTGTGTGGAGGTGGAGGTCGTCATGGTGATCCCTTGTAAGTGACGAGACGGACCGTGACGTGCATGATGCCAAATCACGTTGGTTATGCATCATTACTATTCGCCAGGCAGGTTCGGCTTGTCAAGGGCCTTCACTTCTGTAACGATGATTAACGGAACGTTCATCTGAGAACCGCCCCTCGACCGGAGTCGGCGGTTCCGGCACAGCTGTAAGGAGCTACGCGGCATGGATGCGACGCAGATGACAGACGACGTGGGTGGCAGTCCGGCACGGCCCACACGGCGTGAGCGCGCACGGGCCGCGACCATCGACGAGATCAAGGAGACGGCTCTGCGGATCATGCATGAGCAGGGCAGAACAGACCTGAAGTTTTCCGAGATCGCCCGCGAGATGGGCATGACCGCCCCGGCCCTGTACCGGTATTTCAACGACCGGGACGAGCTGCTGACCGCGATGATCGTCGATGCCTACGACGACCTCGGCAACAAGGTCGCGCAAGCACGCGAAGCCGTGGACCCCGACGACCTACCCGGCCGCTTCTACGCCGTCGCCGCCGCATACCGCGCATGGGCCAACCGTGAGCCGGAGCGCTTCGCCCTGATCTTCGGCCTGCCCCTGCCCGGCTACGTCGCTCCCGAAGAGGGACCCACCACGGAAGCCGCTCAACGCGCCATGATGCAGCTGAAGGCGATGTTTCTCGACGCCGGCCAGCGAGGCGAGCTCAGGTCGCCGATGATCACCCACGTCGACAAGGCGCTGCACAAGCCGGCGAAAGACGAGGACGAAGTCATGACCCCGGCCGGAGCGGGACCACTTCCACCGGAGTTCTTCCAGGCCTGCTTGACGTCCTGGTCGATGCTGCACGGCTTCATCTCCCTGGAGACCTACGGCCACTTCGGATTCATCGGCCCCGAGGGCAGCGACGCCCTATTCAACACAGTCGTGCAGCTGACCGCGCTGACCTCCGGTTATCCGTGGCCCGCCGACGGAGACAGCTGAGCAGCGTATGGCCCTCTACACTCCGATCACTGTCGATCACGATGTACGTGTAGAACCTGGACGGATCGTGGGAGTAATTTGTGCTCATGGGTTCGCATGTGGGATGGCACCCCGACGCTGCGGACTTCGTCATGCGCAGGCTCGACGAAGCCGAGGCGGTGACGCTCCAAGCCATCGCGGCGGGGGCGTCATTGGATGCGGGCGAGGGAGGGGAGGTCATCGTCCTCGGCACGGACTCCACCATCGTGCCCGATGAGGTCGAGCAGACGGCTCTCGCTCCCCTCGTCTGCAGCTGCGCACAAGACGGCTGGCACGTCTCCGAACGCGATCCGGCCCAGGTCCTCTTCCGGATCCACAATCGCCGGGAGATCACGCGCGATTGCATATCGCGCCGGGAAGCACCGGCCGCGCGGTTCACCGACGAACCGTTCCTGTACATCCTGGCCAGAGGCTGGAAAGACCACGCGGACTGGTACCACGGCTGGGGAGGGCACGACCCCGACGACGACCGCACCCCAGAGCCGCCGCCGGGGTCCGAGGGTTCCGAACCACCGGCGTTCGACGGCTGACGGACGGGCGTCGTTGTTCGACGCGATCAGCCCCCGTGGGCAGCCCGAATGATGCCATGGATGGAACTGCTGATCCGCTCGGCCGCCTGATCCGGATCGGGCTGGCCCAGGTCAAGCCAGGCAACCACGGCTTCCAGAGTGAAGGCCGGCACCACTCGCGCGGCCCAGTCACGCCAAGCACCATCCGGAATCGAATCGGCGAGGTGACGCCGGGCGACCTGCGTCGACCCGGACCGGATCGTGTCGATCACGTCACGGAACTCCGGCTCCCTGGCCGCGTGCAGGAAGAGAAGTTTGAATCCGTCCGGGTCCGCGGCGGCCGCCCGTAGGAGCGCAGGCAGGCTCGTCTCGTCGAAGCCGTCCGTCCCCACGGCATCCTCGAGTCGCGCACACGCTCGCTCCAGCACAGCGCGGTAGAGGTCGCTCTTCGAGGCGAAATGCCGGTAGAGGATCACGTGGGTGACACCGGCTTCGGCGGCCACCTCATCGAGTCCGGTAGCGGCGAATCCCCCACGACCGAAGGCACGGGTGGCCGAATCGATGATCTGCTGACGCCGCTCGGCGCGGGGCATCCGGCGAACACGCTCAGGCTGGCCCACCGGGTCCGGTCTCGCGGATTGTCCGTCATCTGCCATGGCATCAGCCTCCTCTTGTTTAAGCCAGACTATACAAGTAAGTTGTTTAAGTCATCTTGTACAAGACCAGTTGACTTTCGGAGGACCCATGGACGCCTTAGCGCAGCTGCCGTTCGAGCAGACACACCCGCTGCAGGTCGCACCACTGTTACGCCAACTGCAGTCGCACGGCCCGCTCCATCGTGTACGCACCGCGGTAGGCGACGAGGCGTGGCTGGTCACAGGTCATGCCGAAGTGCGACTGCTCCTCGACGATGACCGGCTCGGCCGCTCCCATCCCACGCCTGACACGGCCGCACGGACCGGCGAGTCGGCGATGTTCGGTGGCCCGCTGGGCAACTTCGACACCGAGCAGGCCGACCATGCACGCATGCGGTCTTTGCTGCAGCCCCTCTTCTCACCAAAGCACATGCGTGGCCTACGCCCCCGCGTCGAGGCGCTGACCACGCAGCTACTGGACCAGATGACCGAGCAGGGGTCTCCGGCAGACCTGCACGCGGCATTGGCGCTGCCACTGCCCGTCCTCGTGATCTGTGAACTGCTCGGCGTCCCTTACGAAGACCGCGACCAGTTCCGCTCCTGGACTCAGGACGCTGCCAACACACGCGACCGGGAGCGTTCCGAGCGAGGAATGGGCGAGCTCTTCCAGTACGGCATGAAGCTGGTCGCACAGAAACGACGAGACCCCGGCGACGACGTGATCTCGCGGTTGTGTGCCGTCGACGGAGTCTCCGACACCGAGGCTGCCGGGATGTCCATGGCACTGCTGTTCGCCGGACACGAGACCACCGTCGTCCAGATCGGCTTGGGAGCCTTGCTACTCCTCACCAATCTCGACCAATGGAATGCCGTGCTGGACGACACAAGCCTGATTCCGCACGCGGTCGAGGAAATGCTGCGGGCTCCGAGCAAAGGCGGCGGAGGAATCCCTCGCTACGCACGTACCGACCTGGACGTCGGCGGGGCCACCATCCAAGCGGGCGATCTCGTACTGCTGGATATCGGCGCGGCCAACCACGATCCGGCGGTCTTCCCCAACCCCGACAACGTTGACGTCACCCGCGTCGCCACGTCACATCTCACCTTCGGCCACGGAGCCCGGTACTGCATCGGCGCGCCGCTGGCGCGAATCGAGTTGCAAGTGGTGTTCTCCCAACTCGTGTCGCGGTTCCCCATCCTGCGGCTGGCGGTCGAGGTACCAGAGCTGACACTGCGCGACGATGTGTTGACCGGCGGCCTGGCCGAGCTCCCAGTGCGCTGGTGACAGGACCAGTCACGCGTTCTGTCTCGACGCAGCCGACACTCGCCTTCGGCCCGCGGCCACTCACCCATCCAGGTGGCGGGGAACTGCCAGTTCCTCGCTGGCGAACAGGCGAGTCAAGGCCAGCGGCTCGCCTTTGGAGCACGCATCGGCGACCTCGTCGATGAGCTGGTCGTAGTCGGGCCCCGTCTTGCCCTCATAGGCGTCGGTCATACGGCCCCATTCATCCCAGGGCAGCATTTCCCGCTTGCCGAGCGCAGCGAGATCGCGGATGGTGTTGCCGCTGATCTCTGCCGGCCCCCAGGCGTAATCGACACCGGCTACCCCGAACATCTGCCCGTCGACCAATCCTTGGCGGTATTGGAGCCATGCCTCACCCCCGGTGAGGAACTCGCCCGGCGCGAGGTCCTCAGTGCACTCGACATAGTGCTTGCCGAGGTGCTCGACGTCGACCCGCACCCAGCGGCGCTCATCGGCGTCCCAGAACTCGATGATCCAATGGTCGACGCCGCGCCCCTCCAGAAAGTAGGTTCCGAAGCCGCATCGGGCCCGTGAGGGAATGCCCCGCGCCCGCAGGAAAGCACAGGCGAGGGTGGCGAAGTGGCGGCATGTACCGATCACTCGTGCGTCAGTGGTTCGGGCCTGGTGCAACGGTGACGGATCGAGAGCGGTCAGTACGGCGATCAGCTCGCTGACCGGCCGGATGTTCTTCTCCGCGAGCCGGTCCTCGGCGATCCCCGACGCAGTAGCGTCCGCTGGCTGAATGACCAGGCTCTGCGCGGCGGCACAGATACCAATGGGATTGTCCGGCAGACCTTCGATCAGCTTGAGCTGCGTCACGTTCAGGCTCGTGAAGGGACCGGGCTGGGAGTAGTTGAGTACGTCATCCGCCATAGCCGGGCATGTTACGGGGCGGGCCTGACATCCGGCCCGGCACAGCCGCACTGAGGGTCCGCGACAGATGTATATGTGATCGTCCAGATCATGGTCGTCACGTGTGGTCACAAAACGAGAAAGTGGCTGGCCAGATCACTCTGACCAACCACTTCACCTTGGCGCGCCCCGAGGGATTCGAACCCCCAACCTTCTGATCCGTAGACGCAATCAGAACGTGACGGAACGTGACGGAAATGACGCGCCGTGACGTTCTCGCTGGTCAACGCCATCCGTGCGTGTCGGTCTGTGTCGGATCTGCCGCCGGAGTCCGGGCTGGAGTGATTCTGCCGGGCTCCCATCGGGCTCCCACGATGATCTTGACTGTCGCCTGGCTGGGGCTCAGTCGAACCGCTCCTCGATGAAGGGCTGATCGGACCTGCTGAGTGTGAACCGCTCGCTCACGCTGGTCTTGCCGTTGCCGAGGAACGCGATACCGCGGATCCTGGTCGTATGCAAATTGCCCCCGTGGTCTGCCCAGACCTGGAACAGGTGCGCAATCGGGACGGGAACGTGGAGCACGTCGCCAGGCGGCAAGGGTTTTGAGACGTCTGCGTACTGGTTAATGTCGCGATGACGGTAGGTGAAGCCCTCCGGGAACTGGATGCCGGCATCCTGGATGGACATCGCCGAGCGCCCCACGTTGCGGATGACCAGGGCGGCCACGGGAATGGGGTACTCCGTGGGGTCGACCTGGGCCAGCGCCTTCACGACGTTCTTCGGATCGCCAGTTACCGTGTATTGCCAGTCCTCGGACACGCCGCCCCATCGCAGCTCGACCTTGATCCGGGCGGACTGACGGACCCAGGTGATGATCTGCCAGGTGAGCGACAACACGCTCACTAGCAGGGAGAGTCCCGCAATCCTTAGCGCCCACTGTGCCGCGTCCATGGCTTCTACCCGTCGTCGCGCTCGTCCAGATAAGCCTCTAGCGCGGTCAGCACGAGCGCGGACATGGTGAGTCGTCTCGCCTTCGCGTATTGCTCGGCACGCTCCCAGAGGCGCACGTCGTCGTCCTTGACGTAGACGGCCTTCGCTATACCCATGCGAACCATCATGAAGCTCTATAAAGGCCTTCATAGGTCTTCGCATGTGGGTTACCATGAGCGACAACCTATCCAACCCAGGGCGCCCCGCCGGAGACCAACTCGGCAAGCTGCTCCACCCCACCACCACGGTCTCGAGCCGGACGAGACCGGCAAGCGGCGCACCGTCCGTCGTGGTGGCTTCGCCCGTCGCAAGGATGCGCAGGATGCACTGGACGAGATGAGAGGGAAGGCAACCAAGGGCGTCGACGTCAGCCGTAAGATCACGGTGGCTGAGTACCTCCGCGAATGGATCAAGGGCAAGACCGACATCCGCGACGCCACCAGAGTCAGCTACACCCACCACATCACTGCGCTGTGGATCCCGAAGGTCGGCCGGCACGAACTTAGCGCGATGCGCCGGACCCACGTTCAGGACGCCCTGGACTCACTCGACTTGGCGCCTGCGTCGGTTCAGCGCTTCCGGGCCACACTGCGAGCCGCACTCAACGACGCGGTGCGTGAAGGGCTGGTGTCGGTCAACGTGGCCGAGCTGGTCAAGCTCCCATCAGGGAAGCGTCCTAAGACCAGGGTGTGGCAGGACGCCCGCGTCCTTCAGTGGAGCGCCGAGTACGAGACCCGACTGGCTGCGGCCCGTAAGCGGGCTGCCAACGCGTCCGCATTCAAGGTGTGGCGCAACACGTCGGCGCGGCCGTCCGCCGTCATGGTGTGGACTCCTGCCCAGGTGGGCCGGTACTTCGATCACGTCGCCCAGCATCGTCTCTATGCGTTGTTTCACTTGATCGCACTTCGTGGCTTGAGGCGTGGCGAAGCATGCGGACTCCGCCGCGAGGACGTCGATCTGCAGGCCGGCCTGATATCGGCGCAATGGCAGGTCAGCAAGCCTGGAGGAAAGATCACTCCCGGTCCGGTGAAGACCGACGCGTCCGATGCCACGGTGGCGCTGGATGCCGGCACGGTGGAAGTGCTGCGGGCGCACCTGCAAGCGCATGGCCAGGAGCGGACTCAATGGGCAGCGCGTGGACGGAGACGCCGTACGTGTTCACCCGCGAGGACGGCTCGATCCTTGACCCGGAGCAGGTCTCAGACACGTTCGAACGGCTCTCTTTCGAGGCCGGTTGCCGCCGATCAGGCTGCACGATCTGCGTCACATTCAGGCTCGTGAAGGGACCGGGCTGGGAGTAATTGAGTACGTCATCCGCCATAGCCGGGCATGTTACGGGGCGAGCCTGACATCCGGCCCGGCGCAGCCGCACTGAGGGTCCGCGACAGATGTGTATGTGATCGTCCAGATCATGGTCGTCGCGTGTGGTCACAAAACGAGAAAGTGGCCGGTCAGATCGCTCTGACCAGCCACTTCGCTTTGGCGCGCCCCGAGGGATTCGAACCCCCAACCTTCTGATCCGTAGTCAGATGCTCTATCCGTTGAGCTAGGGGCGCCTAATTGCCGGACCGAGGAACGAGTGTACCGGGCGAAGCCCGCGAAGATGAAATCGGCGCTACCTCGGGCCTCACGGACCCACTCCTCGGCTCTTCGGCACGATCGGGACGATCATGCGATCTGGTACGGACCAACAAATCTTCTTGGTCCGTTGAGGTCCGAACCAATGTCCGTTTTGCGTGGATTTAAGACATGGTTTGTGAAACTCTTCACCCTTGATGGCATTCCACGAGATGAGATAAGCCCATACGGTCGGGGTAATCCACCGGACGACGACCCGTTCCAGAAGGGCCTGGCTCGGGCGACGTTCGCGTACCCGCCGCCAGACTCCGCCTCACAGGACGTCGCAAGAGAGGGTGAGCCGACCACCATGACAGCAATCGTCGACCAACACACCGCCTACGACTTCGACGACGCCCCGACCTCGCATCCCCGCCTGCTCGCGTGGGTGCGGGAGGTCGCCGAACTGACCCAGCCGGACCGGATCCACTGGTGCGACGGTTCCGACGCCGAGTGGAACGTGCTCACCGACGAGCTCGTCGACGCCGGAACCCTCGTCCGTCTCGAGAAGAAGCCCAACTCGTTCTGGGCACGCACCGACCCCAGCGACGTCGCCCGGGTCGAGGAGCGTACGTTCATCTGCTCTGTCGACGAGGCCGACGCCGGCCCTACCAACAACTGGCGCGATCCGGCCGAGATGAAGGCCGAGATGACCAAGCTGTACCGCGGCTGTATGCGCGGGCGAACCATGTACGTCATCCCGTTCTGCATGGGCCCGGTCGACTCGCCCAACCCCATGTTCGGCGTCGAGCTCACCGACTCCGGATACGTCGTGGCCTCCATGCGGATCATGGCTCGCATGGGGGCCCGCATCCTCGAAGCGATGGGGACCACAGCTGACTTCGTGCCCTGTCTGCACTCCGTGGGCGCACCGCTCGAGCCTGGTCAGCAGGATGTCCCGTGGCCGTGCAACCAGACGAAGTACATCACGCAGTTCCCCGAGGAACGCATGATCTGGTCGTACGGCTCCGGCTACGGTGGCAACTCTCTGCTCGGAAAGAAGTGCTACTCGCTGCGGATCGCCAGCGCCATGGCCCGCGACGAAGGCTGGCTCGCCGAGCACATGCTCATCCTGAAGCTCACGTCACCGCAGGGCGTCGTCCGCTACATCGCCGCCGCGTTCCCGTCGGCATGCGGCAAGACCAACCTGGCCATGCTGGAACCGACCATCCCAGGCTGGAAGGTCGAAACGCTGGGTGACGACATCGCCTGGATGCGTTTCGGCGACGATGGCCGGCTCTACGCCCTCAACCCCGAGTACGGCCTTTTCGGAGTCGCCCCAGGCACCGGCTGGGACACCAACCCGAACGCGATGCGCACCATCGCGCAAGGTAACAGCGTCTTCACCAACGTCGCTCTCACAGATGACGGCGATATCTGGTGGGAGGGCATGACCGACGAAGCTCCCGCGCACCTGACCGATTGGAAGGGACGCGACTGGACTCCGCACTCCGATGAACCGTCCTCGCATCCGAACTCCCGATTCTGCACACCCATTACGCAATGCCCCATCATCGCTGATGAGTACGACGACCCACGAGGCGTCCCGATCTCGGCGATCCTGTTCGGCGGACGCCGGGCGACGACGATCCCACTCGTCACAGAATCGCGGGACTGGACCCACGGCGTCTTCATGGGTGCCACGCTCTCGTCCGAGACGACCGCCGCGGCGGCAGGCAAGGTGGGCGTCGTCCGTCGTGACCCGATGGCGATGCTGCCGTTCATCGGCTACAACGGCGGAGACTACTTCGGGCATTGGATCTCAGTCGGCAAGGAAGCCGACGCCGCCAAGGTCCCGAAGATCTTCTACGTCAACTGGTTCCGGCGGGACGAGGAGGGCAGCTTCATCTGGCCCGGCTTCGGCGAGAACGGCCGCGTTCTCAAGTGGGTGATCGAGCGGCTCGAGGGTATGGCGTCCGCGGTCGAGACGCCGATCGGCCATGTCCCCACGCCCGAGTCCCTGGACATCGACGGGCTGTCCCTGACCCGGGAGCAGCTGGAGGCATGCCTCGAGGTCGACCCCGACGAATGGCGCAATGAGGTGCCCGGGATCAAGGAATGGTTCGACAAGTTCGGCGACAAGCTGCCCACCCTCCTCCGGGCGGAGCTCGACGGCCTGAAGGCCCGGCTGGGCATGGACTGACACGCACGTGTGGCCTCACCCAGGTGAAAGGTGCCGTCCCGGTAGCCCGGGGCGGCACCTTTGTGTTGGCAAAGCTGCTGAGTCAGCAGGCGGACTCGGTCTCGACCGGCTCGTCTCCCGCCGGCTCGTCCTCTCCGTCTTCGGCCGTCTCATCGCCGTCATCGGTGCCGTCGGAGGGAAAATCCTCGGCCGCGCTCACAACCTCGGAGTCAGTCGTGTCGGAGTCGCTGGTGCTGGACGCCGCATGATTGTCTTCCGTGTCGGTCTCTGACGCGTCCGCTTCGTCCGACGGGTCGGCGCGCGACGTGTCCTCCTCGGGCTGGTCCTGCGAGCCGTCGCTCTCGCCGGCGGGCTCGAGGATCTCGTCTATGCGCTCATGGACCTGGTCATAGTCCGGGTTCGACGACGTCGTCCCCATCTCTGAGAAGAAGTCATTGTCGAGCGTCAGACTCTCCATGGTGCCGCCCTGTACATCCATCAGCAGGTCGATCAGCGCCGGGAAGAGATCGTCCGGCACGTCGGTCTCCACCGTGTCCGCCGTCGCCGAGGCCAAGCTCTGGTACTGGGTGACCAGCGTCCTCGGGTCCGCCTCATCGACGATCGCGTTGATCACGCACTGCTGGCGCGCCATCCGGTCGTAGTCGTCGGATCCGCACCTCGAGCGCGCGAACCACAGCGCGTCATCGCCGTTGAGCTCTTGGTTGTCGCCGGCTTGGACATAACCGCGCGGCGTGGTGCACCCACCGCCGGGAAGCTCCTTGTTACCGATCGGGATGTCGCGCGGAACATCGAGAGTGACGCCTCCGAGAGCGTCCACGATGTACGCGAAGCCCTCCAGGTTGACCATCATGAAGTAGTCGATGTCGATGCCCAGCGCGCCTTCGACGGCCCACTTGGTGGCGTCCGCTCCCGGGTTGCCCACACCTTCGAAGACCTCGGGATGCGTCGCCGGGACGTTGCGGAATACCGCATTGATCATCCACTCACCGGGATCGTCACCAGCAGGGCCGTTCCATCCGTCAGGGTAGATCTCGGAGAGCGGGCTCTCGTCTGGGTACGGGAAGCCCTGGAGGTTGCGAGGGATGGAGATCGTCGTCGTGTCGCCCGTCTGCGTGTCGATACTGGCGACGATCTGGGTGTCCGGGCGGACGCCCTCGCGGCCGTCTCCCGCGTCGCTGCCGAGGAGAAGGACGTTCAAGCGCGGTTTGTCCGCCCACGGATCACGCTTGTCCTCGATATGCGGCGTCGTATGGCTCTCGCCACTTGAGGAGATGGCGCCGATCAGGTCACGCTGGGTGAACGCGTTCTTGGCGGTGACCGCCAATGGTGAGACGACCAGTGATGTCGCCGCGACCACCACCAGGGCACCGGCAAGGCGCTTACCTGCCGGCAGCCCTTCGGGTTCAAGGAGGCGGTGGCTGGTCAGCGCGACGATCAGCCAGAGCGCCGCGGCCCCGGCGAGCGCAACGCCGACCGTCAGCAACATCTGACGATCACCGCTGTAAGATAGAAGCCGCCGGTGAGGGACCAGGATCACCACGGCGAGCGCTATTGCCGCGACCAAGCCGAGCATCACCAGAAGGAAGGTCCCGAGGCGTCGCTTGCCCGCAGCGATCAAACCGGTTCCGGGCACAAGGGAGCCCAACGCGGCGAAGCCGAGGAACCGGCCGTAGCGTTGCTTCTTCTGCCTCCGGCGCGTCGCAAGTCGAGCGCTACGAGCCCCGTCTCGGGTCCTCGCTCTGCTCACGACTCCAGCCTTCCGTTGACGATCATTCGGCCGCGAGCCAGTCTAAGGGGTATAGGCTTTCTTGGCGCTGCGACCCGTCGAACTTCACTTGTACGACGCACAACTCGGTGACAAGGTTGCAGAATGTGAGGTAAATCAACAACTTCACTGGCGTGTCTCGCCAGTCCAGTCACCTCGCCCCCTCCATGATCTGCTGCACCTCAGCGTCGCTGACCTGGGTGAAGTCGAGAAACCACTCGCCGACTGCAGCGAAGTTCACAGGCCCGTGGAGCACCACAAGTGTGTCGACGTGAGACGCAAGCCGGTTCACCGTCTCGCGCGGCGCGACGGGGACCGCGAGCATGACGAGTGCGGGTGGTGGATCCATATTCCGGAGCAGCTGAACCGCGGCGAGTGTCGTCGCGCCGGTGGCGATCCCGTCATCGACGACGATCGCTCGCCGGCCACCGACCGCGACAGCGGGGCGGCCCGCCCTGAACCATTGCTCCCGCTCACCGGCCTCACGCTCCGCCGTGGCGAACGCCGCTTCCATGTCGTGTTCGCTGAGGTGCGCCTGCCGGAAGACCTCGGCGTTGTGCACTCGGACGCCCGACGCGGTGACCGCGCCCAAAGCGAGCTCCCGATGCCAGGGAACTCCGACCTTACGGACCACGAGCACGTCCAGGTCCGCGCCCAAGGCGGTGGCCACTTCCGACGCCACGACCACACCTCCGCGTGGCAGCCCGAGCACCACCGGTACGAGCTCCCGGCCGCCGGGTGCCGCGAGTGCGCCCCGGACCGCCTCGGCCAGCTCGCGACCGGCGTCAGCTCGGTCTCGCCATGGCCCTCGGGTGAGGTTCATACTTCGACTTTGCCCTCTCATGGGCTGTACGGGTACCCTTGCCAAGCCGCAGGTTTTCCTCGGTGTGGAGGCGTCGCCTAGTCCGGTTTATGGCGCCCGCCTGCTAAGCGGGTTGAGGTTCACCCCTCTCGCGGGTTCAAATCCCGCCGCCTCCGCCACAACCAGCACCGGCGCTGGGCCGGTCTGGTAACGAGATCGGCCCAGCTCGCGGCTGGTCTCAGCTGCGGTTTCGCATGGTCTGGTATATCGGCAACGGTCTACAGGTACGTCTCGAGAACGGCGAGCTCGTCACGCTCGGTTCTCGCTCGATCGTTCTGACCGGTTTCCTGGTACGTGGCGATCACACGTTTACGACGTTCGGCCTCGCCGCTCAGAACCTCGAGGATCTCGTCGTCGCTGAGATCTCTGGCCACCGGGTTCTCGACAGTGGCATCGCGTGCCTCCGCCGAGTGGATCAGCCCCATGATGATGCGAAGTGTGCGCTTGCGAACGTCGTCGCGGGCGCGTACGGAGGCGGTGAGCTCACGCTGCAAAGTCTCTTTGATATTGGTCGTCACCCACCGAGAGTCTCAAGGAGCGACGACGATCCGCGACATGTTTTCTCCCGCCGACGGCGCCACGAACACGACTTCGATACCGGCAGACCGTCCGGGTCAGCTATCGACCTGATGGGCTTCAGCGGTCCCGAGAGGCGTGTACCCCCGGTGCCGGTTGAGCCGCGAACGCAGCTCGCGGGCAAGTTCCCGCGGGTCGACGTCCAAGGCCGCGGTACGGATCAGGCTCTGCTTGCTACCGGCGACGTCAACGGACACCACCGAGCCGTCCGTCTGGACTTTCCGGACATCACGCCACGCCACTTTGCGAACCCCAGCGCCAGGTCCGGTGGCGTTGACGAAGCCGTCGTCGTCCAGCACCAGGCGGCCACGCAGGCCGGCCACCCTGACGAGTCCGGTGGCGAAGAAGACGAGTGAGACGGCGGCGAACACCGCCAACCCTGCCCACGACATCGCGCCCAGCGCACCATCGGGGTCGGCCGCCCCGACGAGGGTCGCGCCGATCACCGACAAGCCCAGCCCGGCGGCGCCGAACCCGAACCCGCGCACGCCGAGCGCAGCCGGAGCACGATACACGGTACGAGTCACATCATCAGTGTCACATGCAGCCAGCACATGCCACCAAACCGGCTACCGGGTGGTGCCGTTCTCCGTCCGCCCCGCCTGTGCGAGATCCGACGTCACCAGGCGGCACAACGGACAGGTGTCCAGACCGTTGCGCCAGGCCCAGCCGTTCAGACCGGCTCTGAGCTCCTGTGCCGCGGCCCCAACGGCTCCGATATCGCCACATCGGTCACACACGATCGCGACCTGCGCACTCATCGACTCCCCCGGGTTCTGATCCGGCCCCTCAGCCGAGCCCGACCACGCGCACGTCAGCCGCGCGAAACCGGACGTTGTGGAACGAAACTGCCAGGTACAAGCATGCCCCGAGAGCAGCGTGCCCGCCAGTCGTTTCGCACATTGTAAGGATCATGGTGCGCGCCACGTGCTTCGATCGAACCAAGCGCGTCGGGGGTGAATGAACGCCCCCGACGCGCTCCGACAACGCGACGAAGCGGACATGCCCATGACGGCAGAGCAACTCCGAGGGCACGAGGCACCGGTAACCTCACGGCTCAGCGGCTGGATTCTCGCCGCGACCCGCGTCGGGGTGGCCTTGCTGTGGATCGACAACACATCCTGGAAACAGCCGCCCGACTTCGGTGAAGGCGATCCACCACGCACCCTCTACCGCTGGACGCTCCAAGCGGTCGAACACGAGGTGCTGGCCCCATACGCGTGGTTCGTCGACAACGTGGTCCTACCGAACTTCACGTTCTTCGGCTGGCTCGTGTTGATCATCGAAGCCTCGCTCGGAGCCTTCCTCCTCGTCGGGCTGGCCACGCGGGCGTGGGCGGTCGTCGGCATGGGCCAGAGCATCGTCATCTCGCTCTCCACCCTCAACGCGCCCCACGAGTGGTACTGGGCGTACCTGCTGATGTTCCTGGCCCACGCGATGCTCTTCGCCACCGCGGCCGGTCGGTACGGCGGACTCGACGGTGTGCTGCGGCCCGTCTGGCGCAGTCGCGACACCGCCGTGGCCCGGATACTGGAGCGGGTGTCATGACCCCGCGCGTCCCGACCGCACCGGATCCGATCGACCGTGCCTGCGTTGTTCTGGGAGCCGCGTCGATCCTCAGCGTGGTCTTCGTCGCAGAGGCACTGGACGAGTTCCGATTCATCAGGATCGGCGGCGCCTCTGTCGCGATCGCCGTCGGAGTCGGCCTACTCGCCTGCCTCGCCGGATGGCTCCGCCGCCGTGGTCTGGCCGTCGTCGCCGGCTTGGCGTTCCTCGCCACAGCCGTCGTGCAGGTGGTCTCGACGGCTACAGGTAACGACTGGCTGAGCAGCAACATGAGCACCGCCTCGTTCTGGCTCGGACTCGGTGCCGGACTCGTCGCCGTCGGTTCGACGCCACGTGCAAGCAACGAACCCCATCCGGAAGGAAGTAGATGACTCTCACCGACGAACACCTTGACGACGCCCTGGCGCCGGTCCTCGACGCCGCGCGTGCCGCGGCGCCCGACGTCGACGCCACCGGCCGGTTTCCGGAGGAAGCCGTCACGGCTCTTCGCGGAAGCGGACTGCTCGGGCTCACCCTTCCCGCCGACGTCGGCGGCATGGGTGGCGGCCCGCAGGCTCTGGCCCGTGCCCTGGCGCACGTCGCGTCCGCCTGCGGATCCACCGCCATGATCTATCTCATGCACGTCAGTGCCGCGATGACGGTCGCGGCGGCTCCCCCGCCTGGCCATCCGAAGCTGCTCGGGCAGATGGCCGACGGAACGACGCTCGGCACCCTGGCCTTCTCCGAGCCGGGCTCGCGGTCTCATTTCTGGGCGCCGACGTCCCAAGGGCAAGCATCGAACGGCACCGCCGACGCGGTGACACTGGATGCCAAGAAGAGCTTCGTCACCTCGGCCGGCCACGCCGACGTCTACGTCACCTCGACGTTGGCCCCGCCCGAGAACGCGGCCGGGGAATCGGCAGTCGACATCTACGCCGTCCCTGCCGGGCGCGACGGCGTCTCGGTGGCAGGCCCGTGGCGCGGACTCGGCCTACGCGGCAACGCGTCGTCGCCCATGACCTTCCAGCTCGATGTGAGCGGCGACGACCGGATCGGGCCGTCCGGCGGCGGTTTCCAGCTGCTGCTGGATGCGGTGATGCCGTGGTTCAACCTGGGCAACGCGGCCGTCTCGGTGGGCCTCTCGCAGGCCGCCGTGGACGCGGCCGTCGCCCACGCGTCCGGTTCCAGGCTGGAGCATCTCGGCGAGTCGCTGGCGCAGCTCCCCACGATCCGGGCGCAGCTGTCCCGGATGTCCCTTGATGTGACCGCCACCCGCTCCTACGTCGACACCGCGGCCCGCAGCCTGGCCTCCCCGGACGACGGAACCATGCTGCACGTCCTCGGTGTGAAGGCATTCGCGAACGACGCGGCGTTGCGCATCACCGACGCCGCGATGCGCGTCTGCGGTGGTGCGGCGTTCTCGCACCACCTGCAGCTGGAGCGGTACTTCCGCGACGCCCGGGCCGGGCATGTGATGGCACCGACCGCCGACGTCCTGTACGACTTCTACGGCAAGGCGATCACCGGCCTGCCGCTGTTCGAGTGAGGTGGCTGCGATGACAAAATCCGTGCTGGTAGGCGCTGTCGCCTACACGACCAACGTCGTTCCGATCTGGGAAGGCATCCGAGACTACTTCGCGGACAGCCCGGTCGAGACGGACTTCGTCCTGTTCTCCAACTACGGCCGTCAGGTGGATGCTCTACTCGACGGCACCATCGACATCGCCTGGAACACGAACCTGGCCTGGGTCCGGACCGTGCTTCAGACCGACGGGCGCTGCCAGGCGCTGGCCATGCGCGATGTCGACCTGGACTTCCGCACGGTATTCGCCACGCGCGCCGGAGCGGGGCTCAATGATCTCGCCGATCTGCGCGGGCGCCGGGTGGCGCTCGGCTCCCGCGACTCGGCCCAGGCGGCGATCCTGCCGGTTCAGTACCTGCGGGACGCGGGCCTGGGATCCGACGACGTGGAGCTGATCCGTCTCGACTCCGACCTGGGCAAGCACGGCGACACCGGGCGCAGCGAGCTGGATGCGATCCGGGCGCTCCTGGATGAGGAAGCCGACGCCGTCGCGCTCGGCATCAACACGTGGGAGGCGATCGGCCAGGACGAGCTGATGCCGGACGCGCTCGCCGAGCTCTGGCGATCCCCCGAGTACTGCCACTGCAACTTCACCGCGCTGGACACCCTTCCCGACGAGGTACGCGAGCCCTGGGTGAGTCATTTGCTGGCGATGTCCTGGGACGACCCGAGACACCGCACGATCATGGAACTGGAAGGGCTGCGCCGGGAGTGGGTGCTGCCGAACCTGGAGGGATACACGTCGCTGTTCCGAGCCGTCGAAGAGCAAAGGATCCCGGCCCGATGGTAGGCAACCCGAGGGTCGTTCTGGACCTGGTCGACCGGATGAGCACGGCGACAGTCGGCGAGCGGGTGCAGGTGCCGATCGCCGGCGGTGACGCCGATGTGGTCGCACGCTGGTGCGAGCTTGCCGGCCACCGGCTGCTCTCCGCCGGCGACGGCGTCGCCGTGATCATGCGCGGACCGGTCCCAGACGACGAGGCTGTGCTCGCCGAGCTCCCGGCGGATCGCAGACCGGGCACCCGGCTCTGGATCTACACGAACTTCGACTGCAACCTCGCGTGCGACTACTGCTGCGCTCGTTCATCGCCGCAGACTCAGCGGCGCGCCATCGGGCCGGAACGGATCCGCAGACTGGTCGCGCAGGGAGCGGAGCATGGCGTGAGCGAGGTCTACCTCACCGGGGGTGAGCCGTTCCTGCTGCTCGAGCTGGACGAGATCGTCAGTGACTGTGTCGCCCGGCTCCCGACGACGGTGCTCACCAACGGCATGCTCTTCCGCGGCAGGCGCCTTCGCATGCTGCAGGCGATGCCACGGGACGGGCTCGCGTTGCAGATCAGCCTCGACTCGGCGACGCCGGATCTGCACGACCTGCACCGCGGTTCCGGTAGCTGGCAACGCGCGATGGAAGGCATCTGCACCGCCCTGGACGAGAGGTTCCGGGTGCGGGTCGCCGCGACCGTGGCGGGCGGTGACGCGGGCGCGGAACAGATGGCGGCCTTCCACGAGCTTCTGGACGGCCTCGGCATCGATCGCGCGGATCAGATCATCCGTCCGCTCGCCCAGCGGGGCTTCGCCGACGACGGTATCGCGCTCACCGTCGAGTCACTCGTGCCGGAGGTGACCGTGACAGCAGAGGGCGTGTACTGGCATCCGGTCGCGGCGGACCATGAGGACCAGCTCGTCACCCGTGAGTTGTTCCCGTTGGGCGATGCGATCGATGAGGTACAACGACGCTTCGCCGCCTACCGGCGGGAAAC
>NZ_ML142854.1:168098-175724 GCF_004138495.1 Phytoactinopolyspora endophytica | reverse complement strand
AGGGACAAATCTATACAAACTACCGACTACCCAACAGCGCAAACTTCGCATAGTGTGCGCCTTGGTTTCCCGAACAAGTTTGACCGACCGCCACCGGGGGGACAGCTCAACCATGGCAGTAGACACGGACACCGCGACCCAAGCGAAGATCGTCGTCGATGACGGTGGAGCGCTCACACTCTTTATCGGGGACTCCGCTGAACCCGCGGCGGAGGACGCCACGAACATCGCCGTCTTACGCATCCTCATGGACCGTGCGGAAAAGCTCGAGCGCAGCCTGACGGTTGCGACGGAGTACCCCAGCGGCCACAGCACCTACTACACCTTGCGGCCGGACGGCACTATGGACGCGGAGCCTGACGCCTCCTAGCGCTCTGCGCCAGAGACCCGCCGCAGGGTCTCGTTGTCCAGATGGACGAGCGTTCTGTGTCGGATGACACATTCGTGCCGCGATGGGCCAGGACCCAGCTCTTCACAGTACGGAAAGAGTCATCCGGCACGGGCCGTGAGCGCCGTTTAGAGGTCGCGCGGATCGGGCCGAAGGATCACCAGGCGACTGGTTACGTCGCGTACATCGGGCCCGGTCGGTCTCTGGCCCGGCTGGGCTTGAGCCTGGTGATCCCTTCGCCCAATCCGCGCGACCTTGGCAGAACTCGAAGAGTAGATCAGGGACCGATACGTCGACGGCGACGCTGCTCTTTGAGGCGGCGACGCTGAGACGGGTCGAGCATCAGATAGCCAGCGGCCGGGATGCCGACGATCGCGACGAACGCGAGCAGCTTCAACCAGCCTGGCAGCAGCAGGAAGATGATCACGCCGACGGCGATGCCGCCGACCACAACAGGTGTGTTCTTCGCCATGGCCGTACCTCTCATCGCGCCGGCTCTTTCGTACTCAAGCCCCAGTCTATGCCTACCCACGGCGCGGGCAACGCCGCGGACATTCCTCTCTCCAAGCACGCTCACTGATGTGCCAGAATGACAGCTCCAAGGTCCTCCAGCGTGGGAGGTTCGAGCAATTTGTTCGTAGTTGTGCAAGCAGGCGCCACGAGAATATCTAGCGCCCACCGACGGCACGGGCACGCCGCGTCCACGAACGTCGGACAGCGATGAAGGTAGCCGTCGTACGCGAGACCCGCGAGCATGAGAGACGGGTCGCTCTGGTACCCGAACTGGTCGGCCGATTGACCGGAGCCGGCCTCGATGTCGCTGTGGAAGCCGGTGCCGGGCGCACCGCTTTCCATAGCGACGACGACTACCGATCCGCCGGTGCGGCCGTGACCGACAACGACGCGCTGGAAGGCGCCGACGTCGTGCTGTCCGTGCAGCCGCTGGAGCCGCCGCGGTTCGTGGAACTGAAACCCGGCGCCGTCACGCTGTCCTTCCTGTCCGCCGCGAGCGAGCTGGGGGTCGTCAAGGCAGCGCGCGATTCCAACGTCACGGCGTTCGCCATGGAGCTGGTCCCCCGGATCTCCCGGGCGCAGTCCATGGACGCACTCACCTCGCAGGCGCTGGTCGCCGGCTACCGCGCGGTGCTCGTCGCCGCCGAGCGGCTGCCCCGCTTCTTCCCGCTGTCGATGACGGCGGCAGGCACCGTCCCGCCGGCCCAGGTGCTGGTGCTCGGCGCCGGAGTCGCCGGGCTCCAGGCGATCGCGACCGCCCGGCGGCTCGGCGGGCGGGTACAGGCTTACGACGTCCGCGCGGCCGCCGCCGAGGAGATCCGCAGCCTCGGCGCACGCTTCGTCGAACTCGACCTGCCGAGCCTGGAAGGCGCCGGCGGCTACGCGCGGGAGATGACCGAGGAACGCGCACAGCAGCAGCGCGACCTGCTCGCGCCCCACGTGTCCGCCGCCGACGTGCTGATCACCACCGCGGCCGTGCCGGGACGGACTGCGCCACTGCTCGTCGAACGGGGCGCGATCGAGGCGATGAAACCCGGCAGTGTCGTGGTCGATCTCGCAGCGGAGTCCGGAGGAAACGTCGAAGGCAGCAGACCGGGTGAGGACACCACCGTGGGCGGGACCCTGCTGTGGGGCGGACTCAACGTGCCTAGCCAGCTTCCGGTCCACGCCAGCCGGCTGTACGCCGCCAACCTCGTCAACCTCGTACTACTGATGACCAGCGACGGCACGGTCACCGTCGACCTGGACGACGAGATCATCGACGGCGTATGCGTCACCCATGAAGGCGCCGTGCGGCATGAGGCCGCCCGGGCGGCGCTGGCAGAGGAGGGCTGATGGACTCGGAGATAGCGCTCCTGACGATCTTCGTCCTGGCCGCGTTCACCGGATACGAGGTCGTCTCCAAGGTATCGTCGACGCTGCATACTCCGCTGATGTCCGGCGCCAACGCCATCCACGGCATCATCCTCGTGGGAGCGGTCCTGGTCACCGGCCATGCCGACGGCGGGATCGAGCTGGCCATCGGGGTCGTCGCCACCGTGCTGGCGACGCTGAACCTCGTCGGCGGGTTCGTCGTCACCGACCGGATGCTGGAGATGTTCCGAGGCAAGAAGGCACCGGCAGGTGGCCCACCGGGCTCGAATGGTGAAGGGCCTCCCGGCGATGCCTCGACAGGCGGATCCACGTCCCTGGGAGGCGGCGCGTGATCGATACCTGGGCTCAACTGGCCTACCTCGCGGCCGCCGTCTGCTTCGTTCTCGCCCTCAAAGGGCTCTCCTCCCCGAAGACCGCCCGAAGCGGCAACCTGCTCGGCGCCGTCGCCGCGCTGGTGGCGATGGTGGTCACCTTCATCGCCTACGACCTGGACAACCTGCCCTGGATCATCGGCGCGATCGTGGTCGGCTGCGCGATCGGCGTTCCTGCCGCTCGCCGGGTCGCGATGACTGCCATGCCCCAGCTGGTGGCGCTGTTCAACGGCGTGGGCGGCGGCGCCGCGGCATTGGTGGCGTCCCTGGAACTGTCCACGGCCGACACCGTCTTCCCACTGGCCGCGGCGGTCCTCACGGTGCCGGTAGGCACCATCGCGTTCAGCGGTTCCGTGGTGACGTTCCTGAAGCTACAGGAGCTGATCACCACTCGCCCGGTGACGCCACCGGCGGGACCGACGCTGTTCAGCCTGTCACTCGTCGCCACGCTGGTTCTCGCGGTCTTCCTCTACGCCGGCGATGGCGAGACCGCCTGGCTGGCGGCGGTCCTGGGACTGGTCGCGCTCGTTGTCGGTGTGCTCCTGGTACTGCCGGTCGGCGGCGCCGACGTACCGATCGTGATTTCCCTGCTCAACGCCGCCACCGGCATCGCGGTAGCCGCCGGCGGCTACGTGCTCGGCAATGCTCTGCTGCTGATCGGCGGCACGCTGGTCGGCGCCAGCGGCACCATCCTGACCCGGCTCATGGCGCAGGCCATGGGGCGTTCCATCAGCTCCATCCTGTTCGGCGCCTTCAAAGGCGGCTCCACGGCCGGCGGCGGTGACGTCTCCGAGCGCCCCGTCCGGACGGCCGCGGTCGACGACGTCGCCATCATGCTCGGATATGCCCAGAAGGTCATGGTGGTCCCCGGGTACGGCCTCGCCGTCGCGCAGGCGCAGCACACCATCCAGGAACTTGCCGAACTGCTGCAGAGCCGGGGTATCGAAGTGGCCTACGCCATCCATCCCGTAGCCGGCCGGATGCCGGGTCACATGAACGTGCTGCTCGCCGAGGCCAATGTCCCGTACGAACAGTTGCTGGAGATGGACACGGCCAACGGCCAGCTGCGCACCACAGACGTCACGCTCGTGGTGGGCGCCAACGACGTCGTCAACCCGGCGGCCCGCGACTCTCCCGGATCGCCCATCTACGGCATGCCTATCCTCGACGTCGACCAGTCGCAGGCGGTCGTCTTCCTCAAGCGGTCGATGCGGCCCGGGTTCGCGGGAATCGAGAACGAGCTGCTCTACAACGCGAGGACGACGCTGCTGTTCGGAGATGCGAAGGAGTCCCTGACCGGCATCGTGTCCGCCGTCAAGATGCTGTAGGCCGCGTGGACGCTTGCTGCAGCGGCGGCTAGGCCGCGTGGAAGCTTGCTGTCACCATAGCGACAGCGTGGAAGCTTGCTGCAGCGGCGCTTAGGCCGCGTGGACCCTTGGGTACGCTTACTCGGCCAGGCCGTAGAGGCGATCCCCAGCATCACCGAGGCCGGGGACGATGTACCCCTTCTCGTTGAGTCGTTCGTCGACGGCGGCGGTCACGATCGTGATCGGCACACCGATCTCCGCCGTCTCCCGGTCTACCAGCTCCAGCCCTTCCGGCGCGGCCAGCAAGCAGACGGCCGTGATGTGGTTCGCGCCCCGCGCGGCGAGGTATCCGATCGATGCCGCCAGCGTGCCGCCGGTCGCCAGCATCGGATCGAGCAGATAGCACTGACGGCCGGTGAGGTCGTCCGGCAGCCGATTGGCGTAGGTGGTGGCTTGCAACGTCTCCTCGTCGCGGATCATGCCGAGAAATCCGACCTCAGCTGTCGGCAGCAACCGCGTCATTCCGTCCAGCATCCCGAGCCCGGCCCGCAGGATCGGCACCACGATGGGCTTCGGGGAGGACAGCTTCACCCCGCGCGCCTGCGCGACTGGAGTCTCGACCTGAATCTCGGCGACTCTGGCGTCCCTGGTCGCCTCGTAGGCGAGTAGCGTCACCAGCTCATCGGTCAGCAGGCGGAACGTCGCCGAGTTCGTGTTCTTGTCCCGGAGCACGGCAAGCTTGTGGGCAACGAGCGGGTGGTCAACGTCAAGCAGGCGCATGAGCACAGCATGCCATGCACACGCCACGACGTGGCTGCCCGGCAGCGTCCATCTGCCCGCGTTCGGCGTCCATGCCCACGGCCACTCCGGCGCCGTTCCAGGGGGCCCTAGACTTCGCACTATGGCGTCCCCGGAACTCAGCGCCGCGCTGCTCCGTACGCATGCACCGGCGATGCGCGAGGCGCTGGAGGAAGCGGCCCACGCGCTGGAGGTAGGCGACGTCCCGGTGGGCGCCGTCATCCTCGGCACGGACGGACGGGTCATCGGCCGCGGACACAACCGCCGTGAAGTCGATCAGGATCCCACCGCCCACGCCGAAGTGCTGGCGCTGCGGGACGCGGCTGCCAACAGACGAACCTGGCGGCTGGACGGTGTCACAGTCGTCGTCACGCTGGAACCGTGCGCCATGTGTGCCGGGGCCTTGGCGCTGGCGCGGGTTCAGACCGTGGTCTACGGGGCGACGGATCCGAAGGCCGGCGCGGTGGGATCGCTCTGGGACCTACTGCGGGACCGGCGTTCGAACCATCGGCCCGAGGTGATCAGCGGCGTCCTCGCCGATGAGTGCTCCGCCGTGCTCAACTCGTTCTTCACCGGCCGGCGGGAGCACTGAATCATCCACGCGTGCCCTGCCGTCCTGGATGGCAGGGCACGAGCCGAGCCGATTTCACCTGACGGCGCCGTCTCCGGTACCCTCGACGACGGTAGCGTGTCCGAGCGGCCTAAGGAGCACGCCTCGAAAGCGTGTGAGGGGGCAACTCCTCCGTGGGTTCAAATCCCACCGCTACCGCTGAGATGGACGGGCGGCCGGCGGGTCATGCCACACCGGCGGCGAGAGGGAGCCAACGGCTTCCTTGAGTCGCCGGTATCTGGCAAACAGGACCAGCCGGTGCATGTGGTTTTCGTGGCGTGCCCCGACGACCACATGTGATTGTGCTCACGTCGAGTGAGCACAATCCGTCTCGTCGTTTCGTGCGCGGGGATGGCCCCGCCGCACCGTGCCATGCAAGAGCCCGTTCCGACGACCACGCCGGGGCGGGCTCTTCGCATCTGCAGCGTGCGCACCGCAGGTCATGGCAGGCTAGACGGACGGGGAAGAAAGGGCACGCGTGGACGTTCCATCGCTCAACGTGTTCCTACTGGTCGGCGCGCTAGTCCTAGTCGCCGCGGTCCTCGCCGTGCGCGCCAGCGTCCGGTTCGGTCTGCCGACCCTGGTGCTCTACCTGCTGATCGGGGTCGCGCTGGGGGAGAGCGGGCTGGGGATCCAGTTCGATGACCCGCATGTCGCGCAGTCCCTCGCCTACGCAGCCCTCATCATCATCCTGTCCGAAGGTGGACTGACGACGCGCTGGGACGAGGTGCGTCCATCCCTGGGAGTCGGTGTGGTGCTGGCCACGGTCGGCGTCGGTGTCAGCACCGCCCTCGTCGCGCTCCTCGGGCACTACGTGTTCGGACTGAACTGGACCCTGGCCATCTTGCTCGGCGCGGTGTTCGCGCCCACCGACGCCGCCGCTGTCTTCTCCACCTTGCGACGCGTCCCGCTGACCAAGCGCATGTCGAGCGCCCTGGAGGCGGAGTCCGGGCTGAACGACGCGCCCACCATCGTTCTCGTCGTTCTGATCAGCACGAACCAGGCCGCCGACGACGGCCCGTTGATCGTGGTCCTTTTGATCCTCTACCAGCTGCTCGCGGGCGCCGGAATCGGGTACGCGGTGGGACGGCTGGGCTCGATGATGCTGCATCGCATCGCGCTGCCCACGCCCGGCTTATACCCGCTGATGATCATGACCCTCACCGTGCTCGCCTACTCGATCGGTGCGTTCGCCCAGGCCAGCGGGTTCGCCGCCGTCTACGTGTCCGCTCTGGTCCTCGGCAATACACGGCTCCCGCACCGCGCCGCCACTCGTTCCTTCGCGGAAGGGCTGGCGTGGGTGTCGCAGATCGGCCTGTTCGTCATGCTGGGCCTTCTCGCTGTTCCATCGGAGATGCCCGGGGCCTTCCTGGCGGCGGTCGTGTCCGGTGTGGTGCTGACGTTCGTCGCCCGGCCGATCGCCGTGTGGGTGTCGACCGTTCTCTTCAGACTCCGCCTGCCCGAACAGCTCTTCCTGTCGATGGCCGGCCTGCGTGGGGCGATCCCGGTTGTGCTGGCCACCATCCCCCTCGCCGAGAACGTCGAGGACGCCGACTGGCTGTTCGCCGTCGTATTCATCGTTGCGGTGTTGTTCACGCTGCTCCAGGCGCCAGCGCTGCCATGGCTGGCGAACCGGCTCGGCGTAGCGCCGGGCGTCGACGCCCATGATGCCGAGCTCGAGTCGGCTCCGTTGGAACGGGTGGAGGCCGACCTGATCCAGGTCCGGGTACCGCCCCGGTCACAACTGCACGGCGTCACCATCAGCGAGCTCAGGCTCCCGCCCGGTGTGACCGTTCCGCTGCTCGTGCGAGATGAGCAGACCGAGGTCCCGGATGAACGCACCAAGCTGCGGTACGGCGACGAGATCCTCATCGTCGCGCCTCGTTCGCTACGCGCGGCTACCGAGCGCCGGCTACGAGCGGTGGGTAGGCGAGGCCGGCTGGCCGGCTGGTTCGGCGAGGAGGGCCGCTGACCGGGGCCGTACCCGGCGGGCACCTCATGCGCAGGAATCGGCCGTCGCGTCGGGCTCCGGCATGTCGTCGAGCCCTTCGAAGTCCTCGCCGATCACGAGGTCCACGGATTCGGACGAGCGCTCGTCACGCACCAGGACTGAACCCGGCACCATCGCCGCGACCAGGCCCGCCGCCGCTTCCATCTCCGGATGCAGCCGGATCTCCGCTGATTCCTCGACCGACTCCTCCAGAGGGTCATTGGCCACGTCGAGGATCGTGAATCCGCGATCGCGCATCTCGGACGCCACCTGCT
>NZ_ML142854.1:167240-168054 GCF_004138495.1 Phytoactinopolyspora endophytica | reverse complement strand
GCCAGGCCGGCACGCTCAGTGGCGTTGTAGACGTTGACCTCGATGTCCTCCGGAGGAGGAGCATCCGTGGGATCGGCGGACGGGCAGGTGGAAGTAGCCTCGCCCGGCTCGTCCGCGTCGGCGGGCTCCATGACGTTGTCCCAGCTGTACCACGCGGCACCGACCACGAACCCCACGAGAATCAGCAGGGTCACGGCTGTGCGCACGTGTCGCCACGTGTGCCGCGGCGCATTGTCATACTCCGCGTCCGTCAGCTCGTCCTGATCCGTTGGATCTTCCGGCTCCATCGCTCCTCCGCGTCAGACCCCCAACGCACGCAGAACGTCAGAACCCGCACTCGTGGCGGCTCTGAGCCCTGGCAAGCGTCTTCCGGCCATGAAGCCTAACTCGGAACCGGATCGTTCGTCGGACGAGTCCCTGGATATGGCGTGTCCTCGGCAGAACGCCTGGTCTCGCCCGGACGCGGCCGATCAGAGTTCGAGCACCCTGGCATGGATGACCGGACGCTGCTGAAGTGCGGCGCGAAGCGCCCGATGAAGGCCATCCTCCAGGTAGAACTCACCCTTCCACTCGACGACGTGGGGAAAGAGGTCGCCGAAGAAGGTGGAATCCTGTGCCAGCAATGTCTCCAGGTCAAGAGTACGTTTGACGGTGACCAACTCGTCGAGGCGGAGCAGCCGCGGCGACAGCTCAGCCCACTCGCGCAGCGTGGTGTCGTGGTCCGGGTACGGACGGCCCTCGCCCACGCGCTTAAAAATCACCTCGCGCAGTCTACAAACCTCACGCGGACAGCCGTCGACCGGCTCGCGGACGA
>NZ_ML142854.1:161640-167195 GCF_004138495.1 Phytoactinopolyspora endophytica | reverse complement strand
AACGTACGATGTTGAGGTGACCGACACGGACGTCCGGCACGACCCGGCAGCGGTGGCGTTGCATGTGCACAACGTCAGCAAGCGGTACGGGAGGCTACGCGCCCTCGACGACGTGTCGCTGTCCGTGCACGGCGGCGAGATCGTCGGTGTCATCGGCGAGAACGGCGCCGGCAAGTCCACTCTTGTGGGTTGCATCGCGGGCGACACAGAGCCCGACGAGGGCCACGTGGACGTGTCTCCCTCCGGCTCCGCCGTCGCGGTCGTCTGGCAGGACCTCGGGCTGTGCGAGGACCTCGACGTCGTCGCCAACGTCTTCCTGGGCAGAGAACGCAGCCGCGTTCTCCTCGCGGAGACCCAGATGGGCGAGCATGCCCGCCAGGTTTTCAACCGGTTCGGCTCACAGCTGAGCGACCTCAGAGCGCGCGTCGACACGCTGTCGCGCGGCGAGCGGCAAGAGGTGGCACTGGCCCGGGCGCTCACGACGGACGCGGAGATCCTGGTCCTCGACGAGCCCACCGCATCGCTCAGCGTGATCCAGCGAACCGGCGTGGTGCGGCTGCTTCGCGAGATACGTGCCGACGGCCGAGCCATCCTGTTGATCAGCCACGATCTCGACGAGTTGTTCTCGCTCGCCGATCGGATCCTGGTGCTACGCCACGGGAAGATCGTCGCGGACGTCTCGCCGCTCGAGGTCCACGCGGACGACGTGACCGCGCTGATGTCAGGGATCGAGACCGAGTCGATGGCACGACGCCAGCTCAATCGCCTCAAGAGCCTGGTCGAGCAGCTGTCGGCGGCGAATCCCGGCGCGTCGCTCCCCATTGTCATGTCGGCCACCGCGGCCGCTCTGGACCAGGACATGCTCTGCATCCACCTGCTGGAGCCAAGGCCCGACGGAACGGTGCTGCGCAGGACCGCTGCCGTCGGGCTGCCGCTCGAGCTTCTCACCGTCACGGAGGAACTGGCCGTCGGTACCGCCGGCGGACCCGTCGGTGCGGCCGCGCAGTTCGGTGAGCTCGTCACCGCCGACGACGGCCGCGACGACCCGGCCTGGTCCGGCTACCTCGAGACGGCCGCCGCTTCAGGCGTGCGTAGCACGTGGTCGGCACCGATCGTCGGCGGCGACGGCGTTCTCGGAGCCATCACCGGGTTCAGCGCGGCCGCAGGACGGCTCGACCAGGACCATGCCGAGCTGGTGTCGCTTTACGCCGGCCATGCGGCCACCGCCATCGAACGTGAACGCCTGCTGGACGAGGTGAGCCGCCGCAACGACGTGCTGGAGTCGTTGCGGGCCATGCTGGAGACCCTGGCCGGGCCGGACCGCGTCGACGGCGGCCTCTCCGCTGCGCTGTTCGCGCTGTGCCGGGGACTCAACGCCCGGGCGGTGGGAATACTGCTGCCGGATCCCGGACCGCTGCAAGGCAGCGGCCCGCGATGGGTTGCCGTCGACCTCGACGGCAAAGACGTGCACGACGTGCGTCAGGTGGCAGAGGCCGTGCCGGCCACCGTCGGCCGGCCGGTACCGCTGGAGAACGGCGTCGCGATCGCCGGGTTGCCGCTCCCGGAAGGCCGAGGCGTCCTGGTCAGTAGGTGGCTCGATCCGGCGGAACCGGGTCGCGACGCCCTGGAGCTGCTGGACGACGCGCGCCGGTCGCTGGCGCTCGCGCTCGAGCGAGAAGGCGTCGAACTGGCCCGGCACGAAGCGGCGGCCGCCCGGCGCTCCCAGGCGCTGCAACGCGATCTCCTGCAACAGATCAGTCACGAGCTACGCACGCCGCTGACGGCGATCCACGGGTACGCGTCCACGCTTCAGCAGCCCGACCTCACCTGGGACGCCGGCTCCGTCGACCGCTTCCTGACCGCCATCTCGACCGAGTCGGCGCGCATGGAACGACTTGTCGGCGACCTGCTTGACTCGTCCGCCATCGAATCCGGACTGCTCCGCCTCCGCCGCGACTGGACCGACCTGCGCCCTGTGCTGGCCTCCGCCCGCGACTGCGTGTCCCGGCGGGAGTCCATCCAGCTGCGGATCGATCCCGGGCTCGAGCCCATCTGGGCCGATCACGACCGTCTTGAGCAGGTCTTCGTCAACCTGATGGAGAACGCCGTCAGGCACGGCCCGGCGGACGGCACCGTCGAGGTGGCCGCACGTCCAGCGCCGGTATCCTCAACCATCGAGATTCTGGTCAGCGACGACGGCGCCGGCGTGCCGCTCGAGCTCGCCGAGGACATCTTCGAGCCACGTGTGCGTGGCGACGGCGGCCGTGGCGCTGGGCTCGGTCTCGCGATCGCGCGGGGCATCGCCGAAGCCCACGGCGGCAAATGCGAGCTCGTGCCCGGCCGTACCACCACCTTCCGGGTTGCGCTTCCAGTCGAACCCCTCAAAGAGGAGGACGCACATGCCGCACAAGGGACCGTCGACGGACCCGGGTGGCAGGCAGGTGGATGAGCGCACGGCGATCCTGATCGTCGAGGACGATCGCAATATCGTCGACCTGCTCCGGTCCAACCTGCTGGCGCGCGGCCATCGCGTCCTGGTGTCGATGGACGGCACCGACGTCCTGCGCCAGCTAGAGGAGGCCAGCCCGGACATCGTCCTGCTCGACCTCATGCTGCCCGGCGCCAACGGCTTCGAGCTGTGCAAGGCCGTCCGCGAGCACTCCGACGTCGGCATCGTCGTGCTCTCGGCGCGGCGCGGCGAGACCGACAAGGTCCGCGCGCTGAACCTCGGCGCGGACGACTACCTGACCAAGCCGTTCGGCATCGAGGAGCTTCTCGCCCGCATCCACGCGACGCTACGTCGCTCGCGCCCGGCAACGCCGCACGGCGAGGCTGGATCGGTGCTCACGGTGGGCGACATCCGGATCGACCTGGACGCCCAGTCGGTCACCAAGGGCGGACAGCACGTGCACCTGACGCCGACCGAGTATGCGCTCCTTCGTGAGCTGGCTACCCGGCCCGGCAAGCTGGTGTCGCATTCCAGCCTGCTGCGCCGGGTGTGGGGACCGGGCTACGAGACGCAGACCGAGTACACGCGGGTGTACGTGGCGCGGCTGCGGGCCAAGCTGGAGGGTGAGGACTCGGGGGTGCTGATCGTGACCGAGCCACGCGCCGGCTACCGGTTCACGGCGGACGTCACGTGAAGCACCGTCGCTTAGGGCCTGTCTTCTTACAGGCCGCGCAGATTAGGACAGAGGATCGCCAGGCGGCGGGTTACGCTGAGCGTGCCAAGCTCGGTCGGTCTGTGGCCCGGTTGGGCTTGAGCCTGGCGATTCTCTGTCCCAATCTGCGCGACTTCTTGACCCGTGGCCTGCTGCGCGACGCCCAGGCCCTGGTCCGGCTGTTTCCGGCCATCGCCGTCGCCCTGTCCACCATGGCCTGCGGCTCGGTGGGGGCGGATGGCTCCGACGGCCTCCGCGTCGCGCTGCTGCTGCCGGAGAGCAAGACGGCACGGTACGAGTCGCAGGACCGCCCGGCGTTCGAGCAGCGTGTCAACGACATATGTCCGACGTGCGAGACGCTCTCCAGCAACGCCAACCAGGACGCCGCCCGGCAGCAGTCCCAGGCCGAAGCCGCCATCACCAACGGCGCCGACGTGCTGGTGCTCGATCCGGTGGACTCCGTCGCCGCCGCGGTTATCGTCCGGCACGCGGATGCCGCCGGGGTTCCGGTGGTCACCTACGACCGGTTGGTGCTCGACGCGCCGGTCGCCTTCCACGTCACCTTCGACAACGAGCGAGTCGGTGCGCTCCAGGCTCAGGTCCTGCTCGACGCCGTCGGCGATGAGCGAGACGATGGCGTGTTCGTCGTGCTCAACGGTTCTCCCACCGACGACAATGCCGCACAGTTCCGCAACGGCGCGATGTCCGTGCTCGACGCTGCCGAGGTCACCATCGGCGCGGAGGTCGACGTGCCGGACTGGTCACCGGACCAGGCTCAGCAGGCGATGGAGCGCGCGCTCGCCACGCTCGACCGGGATCGTATCGTCGGCGTCTACGCGGCCAACGACGGCCTGGCCGGCGGGGCGATCGCCGCGATGACGGCCGCCGGGATGGACCCACCGCCACCGGTCACCGGTCAGGACGCCGAGCTGGCCGCGATCCAACGCATCCTCGCCGGTGAGCAGCACATGACGGTCTACAAGGCGGTACACACTCAGGCGAGCGTGGCCGCGGAGATGGCGGTGGCGCTCGCCCGCACCGGTGAGATACCCGATTCGGTCCCTACCGACCAGATCGACAACGGCGACGGCCAGGTCCCGGCGCTCCTCCTCGAGCCGATTCCGGTGACCCTCGAGACGGTCGGCTCCACCGTCGTCGCCGATGGGTTCTGGACGATCGAAGAGATCTGCTCCGGCCTCGAGCAAGAATGTGCCCGCGCCGGCCTGCTGGACGCGGCGTCATGAGAGCGCTGGCCGTGTCGCCGGTGAGCCTGGGCCGGTGGGCGTCACCACTCGGGTTGGTGGTCATCTGGGTCGTCATGAGCGTGCTCAACCCACGCTTCCTGTCCGCGGTGAACCTGACCAACCTGATGCTTCAGATCGTGGCCGTCGGTGCGATCGCCGTCGGCGTCGTCCTGGTCCTGCTGATCGGCGAGATCGACCTGTCCGTCGGAGCTGTGTCCGGGCTGGGCGCGGCGATCATCGCGGTGCTCGTCATGAAGGAAGGCTGGCCTTCTGGCCTGGCCATCGTGGCTGGGCTGGCCGCCGGCGCCGCCGTCGGCCTCGTCCATGCCCTCCTCGTGACCCGGATCGGGATACCGTCGTTCGTCGTGACGCTGGCGGGCCTGCTGACCTGGCAGGGAACGCTGCAGCTGGTGCTCGGCGACACGGGCAGCGTCAACGTCACCGACGACGGGCTGACCGCGATCGCCGGCACCTTCCTCTCGCCTGCCGTCGGTTGGACACTCGCGAGTGGCGTCGCCGGCGCGGCACTGATCACGATCGTGCACCGGATCAGGCAACCGGATCGGGGCCGGCCCGGACACGTGTGGCGGCCGGGGCTTGTCGCCGTCTCGAGCCTGGTCGCGGTAGCTGTCTTCAACGCCGATCGCGGCACCCCGCTGGCCGTCGTGCTGTTCCTGGTGGTTCTGGCATCGTTCGACATCGTCGCCCGGCGCACCAGGCTCGGACGTCACGCTATGGCGATCGGAAGCAACGCGAGCGCGGCCCGGCGGGCTGGCATCCCCGTCGACCGCATCCGGATGGTGGTATTCGCGCTGGCCTCGGTGCTGGCCGTGACCGGCGGCATCCTCGCGGCGTCTCGGCTGCTCGCCGTCAACCAGTCGTCGGGCGGCACCGACCTCATGCTGACCGCGGTGGCGGCGGCGGTGATCGGCGGCACGAGCCTGTTCGGTGGGCGTGGCTCGGTGTGGTCCGCCCTGTTCGGCAGCCTGGTGGTGGGTTCCCTCGCCAACGGGCTCGACCTGCTCGGCACCTCATCCGCGGTCCGCTCGATCGCCACTGGGCTGGTGCTGGCGGTCGCCGTGGCGCTGGACACGCTCGCTCGCCGCGGCGAGCTGCCGCTGCGGCGCAGGCGTGAGGTTCAGGTCTCGAG
>NZ_ML142854.1:160195-161600 GCF_004138495.1 Phytoactinopolyspora endophytica | reverse complement strand
ACCCGGCCACACCACCCAGGGGGTCGACCCCCTGGAGTCCCCGCTAGCCTGCCGGTTACCAGGCCGGCAGGCCTGCCGGGTTCACGTTTTGAGAGATCCGGCCATAAGGCCACCGATGAACCAGCGTCCGAGGACGATGTAGACGATCAGGGTGGGGAACGAGGCGATGAGCGCGCCCGCCATGCTGGCGGCGTAGTCGGTGAGCTGGCCGCCGGCGAGGGCGTTGAGCGCGATCGTGACTGGCCCGTTGCGCGTGTTGGACAGGAAGATCGCGAACAGGAAGTCGTTCCAGACCGACGTGAACTGCCAGATGAGGGTGACGACGAAGCCGGGCGCGGAGAGCGGGAGGGCGATGGAGGCATACGTACGGATCAGCCCGGCGCCGTCCACCCGGCTGGCTTCGACGAGCTCGTTGGGGATGGTCGTCGCGTAGTACCCGCGGAAGATGAGCGTACAGATCGGGATGCCATAGGCGATGTGCACGACGATCAGCGTGGGTACGCCGCTGGCCAGCCCAAGATTCCCGGTGAGCTCCCGCAGCGGGATCATCACGGCCTGATACGGGATGAACATCCCGAACAGGAAGAGGGTGAAGACGATATCGGAACCGGGGAAGCGCCAGCGGGAGAAGACGAATCCGTTGGCCGAGCCGAGGATCGCCGACACGATCGAGGCAGGGATGGCAATGGCAAAGGACCGCCACAGCGACGGGCTCAGCGCGTCCCAGGCGTCCCGCCACGCGTCGAGCGTCCAATTCTCCGGCAGGTCCCACGCTCCGGTCAGGCTCGCTTCGGTGCCGGGTTTGAAACTGGTCACCAGGAGCACGTAGACGGGGATCAGGACGAACAGCAGGAACAGGAACAACAGTCCGTAGCGGACCGTACGGGCCGACACGGCACGGGCTCGGTGTCCCCGGTCGACGTGCGCGACTACCGGCGCCGGTGGCGTGCGGGTGTCCACGGCGCTCATCGTTGACGCTCCGTCCTTGTGTTCTGCGCGAGATAGGGGACCACCAGGACCGCGACGATGACGAGCAGCACGATGGCGATCGCGGCGCCCTTGGCGTAGTCGTTGGTCAGCAGTGCCTGCCACATGTAGACCGCGGGCACCTCGGTGAGGTACTGCGCGCCCGAGACAGCCATGATCAGATCGAACATCTTCATCGACATGTGCCCGATGATGATCAGCGCGGTCAGCGCCACCGGAGACAGCTGCGGAAACAGCACGTGCCGGTACAACTGGGCCTCGCTGGCGCCGTCGACGCGGGCCGCCTCACGCAGCTCGCCGGGGATGCCGCGGAAGCCGGCCAGGAACAACGCCATCACGTAGCCGGAAAGCTGCCAGATGGCCGGCAGCGCCATCGCGGCCATCCCCCAGTCCGGATGCGACCACCACGGGTTCTGCA
>NZ_ML142854.1:151191-160168 GCF_004138495.1 Phytoactinopolyspora endophytica | reverse complement strand
CAGCCCCACCATCCCGAACAGCGCGTTCAGGCCTCCCGCACCCTCGCCTTGAGAGCTGTTGAGCAGCCACCGCCACACCACGCCGGAGGCCACAAAGGACACCGCCATCGGGAACAGGTAGACCGAGCGGAAGATCCCCTCACCTCGCACCCCCTTCTCCAGCAGGAAGGCCCACAGGATCCCGAGGAAGAGCGTCCCGCCGACGAACACCACGGTCATGATCGCGAGGTTGCGCAGTGAATGCGTGAACCGGTCGTCCTCGAACAGGTTGGTGTAGTTCTCCAAGCCGACATAGTTCTCGGCCGGCGCCGCGGTATGCCGGTCGCTCAGTGACTCGTTGACCGTCGCGCCGATCAGCACATACACGAAGATGGCGATGATGACGATCGACGGAGCGACAAGAAGCAGGCCAGGGCCCCAGTTCCTGATACGGGTTCTCACACGCATGCCCTTTCCGGACTCATGGAAGCCAGGCGGCCCGGGCCAGTGGTCACCCTGGCCCGGGCCGCCTGGCTGTCACTTGAGACGACGTCCCGGTCTTACTGGGCCGTAGCCGACTCGGCCGCGGCCACGAGCTGGTCTTGCAGACCTCCGATGTCGCCGCCGGTGCCGAACTGTCCGACAGCGCTGTTCACCGCGTCGATCAAGGAGACCGGGGCGGCCGAGCCGTGCGCCAGCGACGGCGCGAGGTCGTCGGACGCCCAGTCCTCGATGGCGGCCTGCGAGTAGGGGCCGTACTCGGCCGGATCAGCGTCGGTCCGGGCCGGGATGGACCCCTTGACCGTGTTGAACTCGCGCTGGCCATCGGTGCTGCCGACCACGTCCAGCCAGCACTCGGTCCCGGCACGGTTCGGTGCCCCGACGGGCAGGACGAAGGAGTCGGCCAACCACTGGAAGACACCGTCGGTGCCGGGCGACGGCCACCACACGTAGTCCTGGTCCAGCGTCAGGCCGTCCTCGTCGAACTTGCCCGCGGTCCAGTCGCCCATCAGGGTATAGGCGGCATCCCCATCGGTCACCTTGTTGGCCGCGTCCGGCCAGTCCAAGCCGGCCCGGTCTTCGTTGGTGAACGACATCAACTCGCCGAACTTCTCCAGAGCGGCCGTGACCTCAGCCGACGACCAGTCGGTACCACCGTCGTACAGCCCGCTGTACGCCTCAGGCCCGAGCTCCGCGATCAGCACAGCCTCCAGAAGCATCGTCTGCGTCCAGTCGGTCGCGATCGCCAGCGGCGCATCCACCCCGGCGTCGCGCAGCGCCTGCATGTCCGCCAGCCAGTCGTCGACCGACGCCGGCGCCTGGATGGGAAGCCCAGCATCCTCGAGGACCGTGGGGTTGGCCCATACGACATTCGCCCGGTGGATATTGGCCGGTACCGAGTAGATCGCGCCGTCCACCGTGATGGCGTCGAGGAGGTTCTCCGAGATGTTCTCCGTCAGTCCCCACTCGTCGTAGAGGCCGCTGAGATCCTCTAGCTGATTGGCGTTGATGTAGTCGAGCAGCTCACCACCCGCGTGGGCCTGAAACGTGTCGGGTGGTTCTCCGGTCTGCAACCGCGACGCGAGCACCTGCTTGGCGTTGGAACCTGCACCTCCCGCGACGGCGCCGTTGACGAACTCGAAGTCCGCACACTGTTCGCCGAAGACCGAGACCAAGCCGTCCAACCCGGCTTTCTCTCCGCCTTCGGTCCACCAGGTGAAGACCTCGACCTCGCCGGATCCTCCTTCAGAACCACCGGAGCCTTCGGCGGTCTCATCATCATTGTCATCACCACAGGCGGTGAGAATGAGCGCGACTGCGGCGACACCACCCAACCACGACATACGACGCATCTCGTTGCCTCCTTGCACGGCGTCATGACACACGGCCATCCCGGTCGTGTGCCCAGGGAGCGTATCGACGGCGACGACGATCGGCGTGCCCTTCCCGCAGATATTTGCGGATCGTTAACGCCTATCCAGGCGACGTTGACACTTCATTGACGCGACTCCTGGCCGGGTCGGACACGTACGCGGACGGAGATGACGGTGACGAATACGGCTACACGACCTCAGAAGCCGCGCAGATCTCCCAGGCCGGGCTAGATCAATGCCTCGACAAGATGGTCGCCATATTCCGCGGAACGACGAGATCCTAGAAGTGCCGCTCTCCCACGGTCGGTCTGCCGAGGCGGACGGCGACGGGACGAAATGAGCCCAGACAGGCGCCGGGGCCTGGCCGGATCGAGCTTCGCCCGGCGTCTACCCTGGTCAAGGGTGGCGGAGGATAGGGGATTCGAACCCCTGAGGGATTGCTCCCAACACGCTTTCCAAGCGTGCGCCCTAGGCCACTAGGCGAATCCTCCGTCGAAGAGCGTAACGGACAACCCGGCCCATGTTGAAATCAGGCTGGCCCTGAGCCGGCCTGAGGTGCGGTGGAGCAGGTCAGCCGGCTCGGCGCCCACGCCGCGTGACAGCGAGCGGAGGGTGGATGGATCTGCGCCAGGATCCGGGTACACTGGTCGCCGACCCCCCGTGCGGCGGTATTCCTGCCGAACTCCCCCAGGGCCGGAAGGCAGCAAGGGTAAGTGGGCTCTGCCGGGTGCGCGGGGGGTCCTTTTTCGTCTCCAAGGCTCTTACGGCGGCGGATGCACGGCCCCGGTCGAGAGGACTATGGTTCGCAGAGTGTCGTCCCTCGCGTTGTACCGCACATACCGGCCAGGGCAGTTCGCCGACGTGGTCGGGCAGGAACACGTCACGGTGCCGCTCATGCGTGCGCTGGACAATGACCGCATCCACCACGCCTATCTCTTCTCCGGCCCGCGCGGATGTGGCAAGACCTCGTCGGCACGGATCCTGGCCCGCTCCCTCAACTGCGAGCAGGGCCCGACGGCGCACCCATGCGGTACGTGCCAGTCATGCGAGAATCTCGCGCCCAACGGGGCGGGAAGCGTGGACGTGGTCGAACTCGACGCGGCCACTCACGGCCTGGTGGACGACGCCCGTGAGCTCCGCGAGAAGGCGCACTTCGCGCCCGTGTCATCAAGGTTCAAGATCTACGTCATCGATGAGGCGCACCAACTCGGTCCAGGCGCGGCCAACGCCCTGCTCAAACTCATCGAAGAGCCCCCCGCCCACCTGATGTTCATCTTCGCCACCACGGCGCCGGACAAGATTCTCGGCACCATCCGTTCACGGACCCACCACTATCCGTTCCGGCTTATCCCCAACAAGACGCTCCAACAGAACATGGCCTGGATCTGTGAGCAGGAGGGTGTGTCCATCGAGCCGGGCGCTCTCGCGCTCGTCGCCAGGGCAGGCGCCGGCTCCGCCCGAGACTCCCAGTCGGTACTCGGACAGCTGATCGCCGGCGCCGGCGAGGACGGCGTCACCTACCAGCTCGCGGTCGAACTCCTCGGCTTCACCGATGCGGCGCTTCTCGACGAAGTCGTGGACGCCATCGCCAGCCATGACGGCTCGTCGGTCTTCGCTGCCGTCGACCGCGTCATGGACTCCGGGCATGATCCGCGCCGGTTCCTCACCGACCTTCTGGAGCGCTTTCGAGACCTCGTCGTCGTCCGTGCTGCTCCTGAGGCGGCGGGCCGTGGCCTGATCGACGCGGCCGAAGACCAGGCCGAGCGGATGACGACCCAGGCTTCCCAGTTCGGCGCCTTCGACCTGATCCGGCTGGCCAACATCGTGGACGAGGGCATCACGGCGATGAAGGGAGCCACGCCCACACGTCTCCAGCTGGAGCTGGTGTGTGCGCGGTTGCTGCTGCCCGGAGCGGATGACACCACCTCAGGCGTCCAAGCCCGGCTTGACCGTCTCGAGCGCCGCCTCGCGGGCGCTGCAGAACCGGTGTCTGCGGTGCCGGTGTCAACGCAGCCCATGTCAGCGCAGCCCGGACCCGCACAACCGGTGGCGACGCAGCCCACACCGGTACCCGCTCCCAGTGAGCCGGTGCCACCGGTGGAGCCCTCGCGACCCAACGAACCGATCCCGCCGGCCGAACCACCGCCGCCGGCCGAGCCGGTCCCGCCGAGAGAACCACCGCCGCCCAGGGAACCGGTGCCGCCGGCCGAACCGCCTCCACCGACGGAGCCGGAGCCTGCCGGTGCCGGGTCCACTGCCACGGCCGGTCCCGCCACCGGCGGAGGTACTGGTGTAGCGGACGTGCGACGCATGTGGCCCGAGGTGCTCGCTCGGCTCCGCGAGATCAAGCGGACTCCGTGGAGCCTGATCTCTCAGGAGTCGGTCGTCACCGAGGTGTCGGACGGTGTGCTCACGCTCGCTTTCAGGCAACCGACACTTCGCGACACCTTCAGCCGTCGTGACGACTTCCAGCAATTCGTCCGCCAGGCGATCAAGGAAGTGCTCTTCATCGACGTGCGGATCGAGGCCATCGTCGACCCGTCGGTGGATCCGGCGGCCGCCGCTGCGGGCCACGGCGGCATGTCCGCAGGCGCCAAGGCGCCGGGCCAGGGAACCGGCCGCACGCCGCAGCAGCCTGCCCCCGCACACCCGGCATCCTCCGGGACCACCACGCCCGCGCAACAGCCCTCCGGCCCCCAGGCCGCCGACGGCGGCACTGATCGTCAGGCCACCGCCCCGCCTGAAGAACAGGCTTCCGCTGCAGCGCCGCAGGACGGCGACGGCACGGGAGGTGGCGACGACACCGGGCAAGCGGGTGACGTGGCCTCACCCCCTCGCGGAGCCGCAGCGGCCAGGGCGGCGATCCAGCAGCGAGCGGCGGGCGCCTCCGGTGCCGAGCCACCGCAGACGCCCGGCCAGCCGTCCGGCTCCCATGAGGTCACCGATGACGGCGTCGATTTCGACGATGACGACCTGGACAACTCGGGCGAGACCGAGCAGGAGCTGCTCGCCCGTACGCTGGGCGCTACGGTGATCTCCGAGTCTTAAGAACCTCTGACGTCATGACCGCGTCTACGGCGGTCCCACGACGTCAGGCACGTGCCGTAGGCTCGAACCGTTCGACGTCGCCCGTATCAAGGAGTCCCCGCCATGTTTCCTCCCGGTGGTTCGGAAGGTATCGACATGGGCCAGCTGCTACAGCAGGCCCAGCGTATGCAAGCGGAGCTGATGTCCGCCCAGCAAGATCTCGCCGACAGCGAGGTCACCGGTTCCGCCGGTGGTGGCCTGGTCCGGGCCACGATGACCGGCGGTGGCGAGCTGACCGGCCTGCAGATCGACCCGTCCGTGGTGGATCCGGATGACACCGAGACGCTCTCGGACCTTGTGGTCGCCGCGGTCCGTGACGCACACGCCGAGATTCAGCGGATGGCTACCGAGCAGCTCGGCTCGATCAATTCCGGCGTCGAGGGGCTGCTCGGCGGCTCCGGCGGGATCGAAGGCCTGCTGAGTGGTGCCCCACAGGAGTTGAGCTCGCCGGAAGATGAGGACGACGAGCCAGACGACGACACCCCGCCCGGTTCGCGCGGGTAGGGACCGGCTAGTCCAGGGACACAGACATGTACGAAGGCGCGATTCAAGGCCTCATCGACGAGTTGGGGAGGCTTCCCGGTGTCGGCCCCAAGAGCGCCCAGCGGATCGCGTTTCATATCCTCGCTGCCGATCCGGAGGACGTCCGCCGGCTGACCGCCGCTCTCACCGAGGTCAAGGAGAAGGTGCGGTTCTGCACCGTCTGCGGCAATGTCGCGGAAGACGAGCAGTGCCAGATCTGCCGCGATCCTCGGCGAGATCCGTCGACCGTCTGCGTGGTCGAGGAGTCCAAAGACGTCGTGGCGATCGAGCGGACCCGTGAGTTCCGTGGCCGTTACCACGTACTCGGCGGTGCGATCAGCCCCATCGAAGGCATCGGCCCGGATGAGCTCCGCGTCAAGGAGCTGATGACCCGGCTCGCTGACGGCAATATCACGGAACTGATCATCGCGACCGATCCCAACCTCGAAGGTGAGGCCACGGCGACGTATCTTGCCCGTCTCGTGAAGCCGATGGGATTGAATGTGACACGCTTGGCTAGTGGACTGCCGGTGGGCGGTGACCTCGAATACGCCGATGAGGTCACTCTTGGCCGTGCATTCGAGGGTAGGAGACTGCTAGATGTCTGACGACGCGACCACCGCACGCGGTCCCGCCGACGAGTACGCCGAGTTCGGGGCGGAGATCGCGGACCAGATCGAGAGCTTCCTGCTGGCCGTCAAGGAGATCGCTCGCGGCGATGACCCGGCCAGCACGCTGTCCCTGCTGCTCCTGGAAGTCAGCCAGCTTTCGTTGGCCGGTGGCAGGCTCGGAGCGATCAGCGACATCGTGCCGCAGGAACGTTTCGAACCGGACACCGGGCCGGACGCCGACGTCGACGAACTGCGTGAGCGGCTCGCCAAGCTCCTCGATCCGATCGACACGTATGTCGAGGTGGTGGATCCGGTCGAGCCGGACCGAGGTGTCATCGCGTTCCACCTTTCCGATGACCTCGCGAGCATCGTCGCCGATCTGCTGCACGGACTGTCACATTTCCGCGAGGGCAGAACCGTCGAGGCGCTGTGGTGGTGGCAGTTCTCCTACCTCTCGTCATGGGGATCCAGCTGCGGCGCGGTCCTGCGAGCGTTGCACTCCCTCATCGCGCACACCCGTCTCGACCGGGAACACAATGACCCCAGCCAGGCCGAGGAACAGTCCCTGTTGTCCGAAGTCGATAACTGAGACGTTGTTCCGCGATCTGGACAACTGCCGAATGTGGCCGCTCCTCGAATAGACTGCCAGGGCACGAGACACGTTTAGCGCAAGGAGTACGCCGTGGGCCTGGTCGTCCAGAAGTACGGCGGATCTTCCGTCTCCGATGCCGCGGCCGTCAAACGAGTGGCGCGGCGCATTGTCGATACCAAGAAGGCCGGCCATGAGGTCGTGGTAGTCGTCTCCGCGATGGGAGACACGACGGATGAGCTGCTCGACCTAGCCAAAGAGGTCTCCCCGGTTCCGTCCGGGAGAGAGCTCGACATGTTGCTGACCGCCGGCGAGCGGATCTCCATGGCCGTCCTGGCCATGGCCATCAGCGACCTCGGACACGAGGCGCGCTCCTTCACGGGTAGCCAGGCCGGGGTCATCACCGACTCGATGCATGGCAAGGCGCGCATCATCGACGTCACGCCGGGCCGGATCCGGCAAGTACTCGACGGCGGCGCGATCGCCATCGTGGCCGGCTTCCAGGGTGTCAGCCAGGACAGCAAAGACATCACCACACTCGGCCGGGGCGGATCGGACACCACAGCGGTAGCCTTGGCGGCTGCGCTCAACGCCGATGTCTGCGAGATCTACACCGACGTCGACGGCATCTTCACAGCCGATCCACGGATAGTCCCCGCCGCCCGCAGGCTCCCTCGGATCAGCTACGAGGAAACGCTCGAGATGGCCGCGTGCGGCACGAAGGTCTTGCACCTGCGCTGTGTGGAGTACGCCCGCCGTTATGGCATCCCCATCCACGTACGCTCCAGCTTCTCCACGCTGGACGGCACCTGGGTGTCTGACGAGACCGAAGGAAGTGACCTCATCAATATGGAGCAGCCGATCATTTCCGGTGTCGCACACGATCGCAGTGAGGCGAAGATCACTGTCGTCGGCGTGCCCGACAAGGTCGGTGAGGCAGCCACGATCTTCCACGCGATCGCCGAGGCCGGCGTCAACATCGACATGATCGTGCAGAACGTCTCCGCGGCCGACACCAACCGCACCGACATCTCGTTCACGCTGCCCGCAACGGACGGCCCGGCCGGTATGGAAGCACTCACCGCGGTCCAGGCGCGAGTCGGCTTCGAAGCCCTGCGCTATGACGACGGGGTAGGCAAGGTGTCCTTGATCGGAGCGGGCATGCGAAGTCACCCCGGCGTGAGCGCGAGGTTCTTCGGCTCGCTCGCGGAAGCCGGCGTGAACATAGAGATGATCTCTACGTCCGAAATTCGTATTTCTGTTGTAGTTCGTGGCGAAGACGTGGACACTGCTGTGGGGGCCCTACACCGGGCCTTCGACCTCGACACGGAGGAGGTCGAGGCAGTCGTCTACGGAGGTACAGGCCGATGACAGACAAAGACCTCCCCTCGCTGGCCATCGTCGGTGCCACCGGGGCGGTCGGTACGGTGATGCGCCAGATCCTGTCCACCCGGCAGAACGTCTGGGGTGAGATCCGGCTCGTCGCCTCGGCCCGCTCGGCCGGGCGCAAGCTTCCGGTCCGCGGCGAAGAAGTCGAGGTCCAGGCGCTGGCCCCGGAAGTGTTCGACGGTGTCGATGTCGCGATGTTCGACGTGCCCGACGAGGTCTCCGCCGAGTGGGCGCCGATCGCCGCGGAGCGCGGAGCGATCGCCGTGGACAACTCCGGCTCGTTCCGAATGGACCCGGACGTGCCCCTGGTAGTCCCCGAGGTCAACGCCCGCGCGGCGCGCAACCGGCCGAAGGGCATCATCGCCAACCCCAACTGCACGACGCTGTCCATGATCGTCGTGCTGGGGGCGCTACACGCGGAACTCGAGCTCACCCGCCTGTTCGCTTCGTCGTACCAGGCCGCCTCCGGTGCCGGCCAAGACGGCATCGACACGCTGCACGACCAGCTCAGCAAGGTGGCGGGCAACCGGGACATCGGATCGCAACCAGGCGACGTCCGCCGGGTGGTCGGCGACGACCTCGGGCCGTTCCCCGCTCCGCTGGCCATGAACGTGGTGCCATGGGCCGGATCGCTCAAGGACGACGGCTGGAGCTCGGAGGAGCTCAAGATCCGCAACGAGTCTCGCAAGATTCTCGAGCTTCCTGGGCTCGCGGTCGCCGCGACCTGCGTGCGAGTCCCCGTCGTCACCACCCACTCGGTCGCCATGCAGGCCACCTTCGAGCGTGAAGTCACGGCCGATGCCGCGCGAGAGATCTTGCGGGACGCTCCCGGCGTCGTGCTGTACGACGACCCGGCCCGTGGCGAGTTCCCCACCCCAGCCGACGTCGTCGGAACCGACCCGACCTGGGTGGGACGGATCCGGCGC
>NZ_ML142854.1:147068-151129 GCF_004138495.1 Phytoactinopolyspora endophytica | reverse complement strand
GATGACACGCATTCACTCGAACTGTTCGTGTGCGGCGACAACCTCCGCAAGGGAGCTGCGCTGAACACAGCGCAGATCGCCGAGCTCATCGCCGCCGAGCTCTAAGACAGCACACTCACGTCCTGCAGACCGTGGCCCAGGCCGCTCGGTCTGCAGGACGTAAGCGGTTACGACGTCAGCCGGGCCTTGACCGCATCGGCTACCGCGCGACCCTCGGCCCGGCCCGCCACCTTCGGCTGCAGAACCTTCATCACCTTGCCCATGTCGCGCTGCGACTCCGCGCCGGACTCTGTGACGGCCGCGTCGACGAGCTCAGCGAGTTCTTCGTCGGACAGCTGCGCCGGGAGATACTCGCCGACGATGGCAGCCTCAGCCTCCTCGCGCTCCGCGCTGTCTTCCCGCCCACCGGAGCGGAACGCCTCAGCGGCCTCGCGACGACGCTTGACCTCGCGAGTCAACACAGCGACGGTTTCGTCGTCGGACAGCTCCTTGGCAGTGTCGCCGGCAACCTCAGCGCTGCCGATCGCGGACAGGACCATCCTCAGCGTGCCCTTGCGCACCTCGTCGCGCGCCCGCATCGCTTCGGTGAGATCACTCTTGATTCGATCTTTGAGAGAGGCCATACGGCATAGTCTGCCCTGTGCGGTCGGGCTGTTCCCACCGGATAGCGCTCTGGCGCGACGCACAGTGGTACCAATGACACTCCGCTGCCGCCGCCCTTTTCATGTCCGCACTGCGCGCGGTGGGCGCCTCTCTGCCGGAGCGAACTACATTGTGGTCGCGGTCACGACCACAAAGCATGCTCTCGCCGCGCCGTCGATGCGTGCGCGGCGTCGTCTGTATGGCAACCTTGGCGAGTGGTTGCGAAGAAGATGCTGCTCGGCCTCACCGGGCTCGCCGTAGGCGGGCTCGCATATGCGGCAGGATATGAAGTTCGGTCGTTCCGGCTCCGGCGGTTCGACGTCCCGGTGCTCCCTCCCGGAAGCAGGCCCATCCGGATTCTGCACCTCTCGGACCTGCACCTCACGCCTCGGCAGGAGCGCAAGATCGAATGGGTGCGCAGCCTCGCGACGCTCGCCCCGGACCTGGTGGTGAACACGGGCGACAACATCGCCCACCGCGACGCCGTCCCGGCCGTCCTGGACGCCTACGAGCCGCTGCTGTCCATCCCCGGTGTGTTCGTCTTCGGGTCGAACGATTACTACGGCCCGCAACCCAAGAATCCGGCGTCGTACCTGCTGCCGACCAAAGGCGCCGCCCGGGTCCATGCCCCAGACCTTCCCTGGGGAGAACTGCGCGACGGCATGGCCGACGCCGGCTGGCTGGATCTGACCAACACGCACGGAAAGATGACCGTCGACGGTCGCAGTCTCGCGTTCGTCGGCGTCGACGATCCGCACCTCGGCCGCGACCGCTACCCATCCGGTCCAGCCGACCGGGACGCGGACCTCGCCATCGGTGTGGCGCACGCGCCCTACCTGCGCGTGCTCGACGCCATGACGGCGGACGGCTACCGGCTGATCCTGGCCGGACATACGCACGGCGGCCAGCTCTGCATACCGGGCTACGGCGCGCTCGTGACCAACTGCGACCTCGACACGGAACGGGTCAAGGGGGTGTCACGGCATCCGGCGGACGGCGGTCCGGACGCCGCATGGCTGCACGTGTCCGCCGGCCTCGGCACGTCGCCCTACGCCCCCGTGCGGTTCGCCTGTCCCCCCGAGGCGACCTTGCTCACGCTCACGGCCTCCTAGGTCGTATTCGATTTCAGAAACCGGCCCTATCTCGGCTATGCTGGCTCCGCGACTGCGGGGTGTGGCGCAGCTTGGTAGCGCGCTTCGTTCGGGACGAAGAGGTCGCAGGTTCAAATCCTGTCACCCCGACCAACCAAAACCGGCCCCTGACCAGCGAAATCAGGGGCCGGTTCGCATTCTCAGACGCGTTCTCGCTCGCCCAGGTGTTGCCAACTGTATTACCTCGCCTCAGTCGCCGCTCGCTTTGTACGGGTCATCGATGACCAGGGTCCAGTCGGAACCTGCCCGATCACGAACGCTCCTGCGTGGCCAGCGACCATGAGATAACCGCGGGCGCCCGGCCAGCGATCGACGACCGGGCACCCCGACGAAACCCGGTTGCGTAGTCACCCGTGCCGCCACTGTGATTGACCGGTGAGCATCGCCGCCGTCCTGGTCAACCACAACACCTCCGCATTCGCCGAGCTAGCGATCCGATCACTGTTCGTGCAGAACCCCGGCCTCGACCTGACCTTGACGGTCTACGACAACGGATCGACCGATGATCGCAGCGGCATGCTGACCGCCGCCAAAACCTACGGTGCCCAGGTCACGCAATCCGGATTCCCGACCTCGACGCCGGGAAACTCCCACGGTGAGGTGCTACGCCGATTCGTTCTCAATCCAGCAAACGATCAAACCGACCACTTCCTTTTCCTCGATGCCGACATCTGCTTCACCCACCCCGGGACGATCGCAGCACTAATGGCCGAACTCATGACCAAGGTCATGCGAACCCACGGGCTCCGCCATCTCATCGCAGACAACACGTTGATCATGCACGCCTTCGCCGTCTCCTACCCCGACGAGTCCAGTGCCCTGATCCCGCAAAAGGAACACCGGCGCGACGCATGGCTCACCATCATGCGCCAGCGGTAACAACGGCCAGGTTCGCGTGCCACCGGGATCCGTCACCAGACCTTCCCGCCTGACGCGCACCAGTGCGTCGGGCTCGGAGCGCCCTCAGTTGCCGTCGTCACTCTGGTCGTGCTGTTGTTGAGCGGCGAGGACGGCGGGCATATGCGCTTCCAGGTGACCGATGAGGTCGAGCAGCTTTGCGGCGGTGGAGCGGCCCAGATCGGTGAGGCGGTACTCGACCCGCGGAGGCATCACGGCCTGGACCGTGCGGTGGACGAAGCCGTCGCGCTCCAGGGCATGGAGGGTCTGGGAGAGCATCTTCTCACTCACACCATCGACGCGGCGGCGCAATGCGTTAAAGCGGACGGGTCCTTGGTAGAGGCCGGCCAACACCAGGACCCCCCAACGGCCGGTGAGGTGTTCCAGGACCGGGCGGGAGGGACAGTCGCGGGCGAACACGTCGAACGGGAGAGCACCGGAGTGCTGCTCCTCGGCGGTGTCCCCGGCCTTGGTGTCCATATGCGTCATGCTACCTCTCATTCAGCACTGCACACAGGTTTGCGCTATCCAATCCACAGCGCATGTCGGCTGGCAAACCTTCTGACCCGGCACATCCTTCACGTTATATTCCTTGACAAGGTAAACGAATGCCGCGCACGGTAGTGCTGTGCAGCGAGGCGCCACGACTCCGTCCCTGGGGACGCTCAGCCTATCGGCCCGGGCGGTCATCCGGGAGCTGCTCGTATCCGGGCCGTTGCCTCGCGCGGAGCTCGCACGTCGTATGGGACTGTCCCCGGCGAGTCTCACCAAGACCACCCGGCCGCTGCTCATTTCTGGCGTAGTTCGGGAGGTCAAGGGTCGCGGGACGGAGACCAGGGGCCGCCCGGGCACGCCGCTGGAGCTCGACGCCGGCCGGCACCAGTTCATCGGGTTCAAGGTGACCGGTGATGAGCTGTTCGGTGTCCGCTCCGACGCGCTGGGCAGGGTCCAAGAGGCCGCGTACTGTCCGCTGACAAGTTCCGGGGTCGACGAGGTCGCCCAGCTGATCATTGACTTGGTCAATAAACTTCGCGGAACCCACACGATCCAGGCGATCGGCATCGGCCTCGCCGGCATGATGCGGCGCTTCGATCGCACGGTACGGCACAACATCTTCCTCAACTGGAACGATGTCCCACTCGCGCAGATGGTGGAGCAGGAGACGGCCATCCCGACGGTTCTGAGCGGGGACGCTCGCGCCCTCACGGCCGGCGTCCAATGGTCAGGTCCCGGGCGCGGGCTCAGCGACTTCGCCGTGGTGACGGTCGGCGTTGGCATCGGGCTCGGTGTAGTGGTCGACGGCACGGTACTCACCGGCCCCTACGGCAACGCGGCCATGGTCGGGCACACCAGGATCAGCGACTCTGGACC
>NZ_ML142854.1:146138-147047 GCF_004138495.1 Phytoactinopolyspora endophytica | reverse complement strand
AGGGCATCGCGGATGCGCTACAAGCTTCCTGGCCACCGAGGCCATCACGAACGGCATCGGCATACCCCGGGGCACCCCGGACCTCGATCTCACCGAGGCCTGCCGGCTCGCGCAGGACGGCGACGTCGTCGCGCTGCGGGTGTTCGCGGATGCCGGCCGAGCGCTGGGGCTGCTGATCGCCAACGTCGTCAACCTGGTCGGAGTCCCCGTGGTGATCCTCGCCGGGGACGGCCTGGACATGCACGACCACGCCCGCCCCGCCATGGATGAGGCGCTGGCGGATCATCTCGATCCCTGGGCAACACCACCTCGCATCGAGATCTTCCACTCCGACTTCGACGAGTGGGCACGCGGGGCAGCCGTCGTGGCCTGCCAATGGCTGCTCGTCGATCCGCCCGGCGAGGACCGATTCGCCCGGGCCGAACACTCTCACGATTGAAAGGAACCGATGTCCGCGCTTCCGCTTGACCCCAAGGCCCCGCTGGACTCCGATGCCGGATCGTTCAGCGTCGGCATCGTCGGTGCCGGCCAGTTCTCCACGAGCTTCGCCACCCTATGGAACCTGCACCCGAACGTCAGCAGCCTCCAGGTGACGGATCTGAAGCCGGACCGGGCCGAGCAGCTGGCCGCACGCTACGAGAACGCCACGACGGTGGGCAGCTTCGAGGAGATGCTCGATTCCGACGTCGATGCCGTCGCGATCTTCACCCAACGCTGGACCCACGCGCCGCTCGTGCTGGCCGCCCTCGAAGCCGGGAAGCACGTCTACTCGGCGGTGCCCATGGCCACCGAGCTGACCGACATCGAGGCGATCATCTCCTCCGTCGAACGCACCGGCCTGATCTACATGATGGGCGAGACCAGCTACTACAACCCCGCCACCACCTTCATGCGGCAGAAGGTCCGCGA
>NZ_ML142854.1:143729-146080 GCF_004138495.1 Phytoactinopolyspora endophytica | reverse complement strand
GCGCTCGGCCGGGTCTTCTACTCAGAGGGCGACTACGTGCACGACATGGACCTCGGCTTCTATGCGGCCTACCAATACAGTGGCGGCGAGAACTGGAAGGCCACCGCCAGCTACCCGCCGATGCTCTACCCGACCCACGCCGTCGGCGGTGTCCTCGGTGCGATCCCGGCACGAGCGGTCGGCGTGAGCTGCCTAGGCGTCGAGGACCAGCGCGGGGACGGCGTGTTCGACCGGGAGATCAGCCAGTTCAACAACAGCTTCTCCAATGCCACCGCCCTGTTCGAGCTGTCCGACGGCGGGGTGATGCGGACCAACGAGATGCGGCGGGTCGGCTACCCCTCGCACATCCGCGAGTCGCGATTCCGTTTCTTCGGCACGGAGGCGAGCTTCGAGCAGCTCGCCCACCAGACCGTGTGGAACGACAAGACCGAGTCTCGCGACATCTCCTCGGATTTCGTACCGATCCGGCGTCCAAGCGGCGACGACACCGACCTCGCGGACGTCGATCCAGCGCTACACGAGGCGTTCACGTCGGGCTCGGCACCGGTCCACGACCGGTCACGGCTCCCAGCGGTCTACGCCGACGCACCCAACGGGCACGAAGGGTCGCACCATTTCCTCGCCGACGACTTCGTCCGCGCCGTCGTGACCGGAGAGCACCCGCCCGTGCACGCCTGGCGCTCGGCGACGTTCACCGCACCGGGCATCGTCGCGCATGCCTCGGCGCTGGCCGGTGGTGGACGGATGACGATTCCCGACTTCGGCAGCGACCCAGAGAGCTGACCCCGCACCGCCGGCGTTCAGAGCGTGGCGACGGCGATGTTGTGGAAGGCCTGCCGTATGTGACGGATACCGGAACGGTCCCGGCTGGGGTGGACCCGGTTGGTGAGCAGGACGAAGTACCGGCCGAGCCGCGGGTCGACGAACAGGCTGGTGCCCGTGAAGCCGGTGTGCCCGAACGTCTCCGAACTCACCAGGTCACCGGCAGGAGAACCGGACGGGTCGATGCCTTGCCAGGTCAGACTGCGGGCTTCGGCGAGCGCCTCCGTCCGGTTCTCGGTCATCGCCGACAACGTGGCGGGGTGCAGCAGGACCCGGCGATCCAGGTTGACGAGCAGGCATCGACCGAGGCGGGCCATATCGTCGATGGTGCTGAACAGCCCGGCGTGGCCGGTCACCCCACCCAGGACCACCGAGTTCTCGTCGTGGACCTCACCGACGACGACCGTGCCCCGCCAACGGCAGTCCTCGGTGGCGACGCACCTGTCGCGGTCGGCGTCGCCGGGGCGGAACTGGGTCGACTCCAGTCCGGCGGGGCCGGAGACGTAGTCGGCGACGAGCGCACTCAACGACGCGCCGGCTGCTGCCTCGACCATCAGGCCCAGCAGGATCATCCCCTGCGAGGTGTACTCCACAGCCTCCCCCGGCGGACGGCGCAACGGCAGGAGGCGCAACCCGTCGAGCATCGCCTCACGCGTCGGGTGAGTTCGGTACAGCGGCACCCGCCCGGGCATGCCGGAGGTGTGCAGCATCAGATCCTGCACGGTCAGGGCCTGTTTGTCGGTGTCCTGGAACGATGGCAGCAGTTCGGCGACGGTGCTGCTCAACGTCAACGCACCACGCTCGACCAACGCCATGGCGACGAGCCCCACAACGGGCTTGGTCACCGACGCCAGATCGAAGAGGTCGGTCCGGGTGACCGGAGAGCCGCCCCAGGCACGGGTTCCCAGCACGCCGCCCGACAGCTCGCCGTCAGCCGTGCCGACCGACCATGCCGCGGCCGAGTACACCTCGCGGTCGCGGCCCCAGGCAAGCAGTTCCTCGACGTCGCTGAACATGCGGGCCGGCATGGTCACGCGATCCCCACGTTCCCCGGCTGGCCCTGAACAGGCAACATGGCCTGCACGGTCGCGGACAATAACCCGGCCTGCTCAGCGAGCAACGGGCCTACGACGTCGATCGCCTCGGCGTTGAGGTTGAAGCTCAGCCCAGTCACGACGAGCGCCCCGGAGTCCTGCCCGCCGTATCCCACGGCTGCCGCCACCGATCGCACGCCCTGGTGGGCCTCGTGGTCGTGGGCGTAACCCCGACGTCGAGTCTGCTCGATCGCATCGGACAGGTCGGGACCGGCATCGCCGACAGCCGCACCGTCCTGTGCCAGCATGGCGACGCCGGCGGCACACTCGGCCAGCGGCGTTTGCACTCCCAGGCGCGGTGACACCCGATACATCTGGTCGGGTTCCACGTTCTCGATCACCACCGCCGAGTCTCCCCATCTGATCGCGTAGGAAGCCGTGAGTCCGGTCCGCGTGTGCAGCTCGTTCAGGCTGCGCTGCACCAACGGGCGTTCT
>NZ_ML142854.1:141501-143718 GCF_004138495.1 Phytoactinopolyspora endophytica | reverse complement strand
CCACCCAGTGCCGCGGCCGAGGTACCCACCATGGCCGGGCCGACCGCATATAGCCCACCACCGAGAGCACGCACATAGCCGATCGCCGTCAGCGCCCGCAGCAGCCGGTGGACCGTCGGTTTGGTCATCCCAGTGCACGCGGCGAGGTCACCCAGACGCTGCGGCGCCTGGGCCGTCGCAAGCTCGGCCAGCAGGGTGAAGGCCTTCTGCACCGAACCCAGACCGGCGTCCTTGGCTTCCGCTGTCATGACACCAGTATCGGCCGCCGGTCCACCACGAGATCGCCCCATGTCGGCGACGATACCGCGCCGTTCAGCAATACGGAATGCTTTATAGAAAATACGGAATGGCGCTAGCATGTCGCAGAAGATTTCAGTGTTCCTCATCACATCTACGTAGCGACATGGACCACATGCCGGATGCTCGACGCTGGTCGCGTCGGCCTGCGCTGAGACTCCTGGGCGCATCCGTACCGGCGGCGGCGCTGGCCGGCGTGCTCGGAGGTGGGTGACGAACTCATCGGTTCCAGCCCGTTCGACCTCGAGTCTTTCCACGCCAGGAACGCCATGGTGCCGTTCTTCCACGGATACCTCGGTTATGCCGCGATCGCCGCGCTGGACGTCGCGTGCTGGGACGCCATCGGCAAGATCACGCAGCAGCCGTTGGTGAACCTTCTCGGTGGCCGGATCCGCGAACGCGTCCCGATCACGGCGCTGATCACCAGAGCGGACGCCTCGGGAGCCACCGGTCGGGATCTTCCAGTCGCGCTCGCCGAGCACGCAGCCGCCGTCGTCGGGCAGGGCGGCTTCACCGCGGTCAAGCTGAAAGGCACCCGTGACGTCTTCGGCGACGTGGCCATCCTGCGCGCGATCCGTGACCGGCTGCCTCACGTCGAACCGCGAGTCGACCCCAACGCGGCCTGGTCGGTCCCCGACTCGATCCGGGCCGGTGTCCAGCTCGAGGAGCTCGACTTGGAGTATCTGGAGGACCCCTGCCCGGGCTTGGACGGCATGGCGCAGGTTCGGAGCAAAGTACGCATCCCGCTCTGCACCAACATGTGCGTCGTCCGGTTCGAGGATGTCGCCCCAGCGATCAAACTCGGGTCGGTCGATGTCGTGCATGGTCACATCTACAAGTGGGGCGGGGTCACCGCCACCAAGAACCTAGCGGCGCACTGCTCGACGTTCGGCCTGGGCATGAACCTGCACAGCGGCGGCGAGCTCGGAGTAGCCGCGGCCGCTCACCTCGCCGTGGCCGGCAGCACCCCGATACTGGACCGCGCCATCGACAGCATGTACTACCTGCACGCCGACATCATCGAGCCGCTCGACCTCACGGACGGCTCACTCGGCGTGCCTGCCGGTCATGGACTTGGCGTAGACGTGGACGAAGACAAGCTCACCTACTTCGCCTCCCTCAACGAGAAGGAGGGAGACCTGACGCAGTGAGTCTGATCACCCGCCGCCGTGGCCGTGTCAGCCGGCCACGCGCATGTACTCGTAGTCATCACGTGCCGCTTCCAGCAACGTCTTCCACGACGTGACATTCGGACGGCGACGCAGCAGTGCCCGGCGTTCCCGCTCGGTCATGCCACCCCAGATACCGAACTCCGTCCGATTGTCCAGGGCGTCCGCCAGACATTCGGTGCGAACCGGGCACCCGAAGCAGACCGCTTTCGCGCGGTTCTGGGCCGCGCCGGGAACGAACAACTCGTCCGGCTCAGCACTGCGACACGCCGCTTCGCTCATCCAGTCATTGAGTTCTGTCATACCTCAACCACCCCCGTGACCTGGGCGGTATGCCGGAGCACCCGCCTCCCTGCTTGCATACTGTGACGATATGCAAAGTACTTAGTCACAGGCTAGACCTGATCGCACCGAATGGAATCGTCCACTTGACCCATTGCTTGACTGCGTTTGCATGTGATAAAGCACGCGCGTGTGCGCGCTCGCTTTGTGATGTCAACTTGAGACGCTAGTCTGCTCTCATGGCCCTTAGTCCCGCTGGCATCATCACCGGCCTCCGCAGAGTCTTCCTCGTCATCGGCGTGAGCGCCCTCGCAGGCATCCTCGTCGCCGGCATAGCATTGCCCGTCGTCGGCGCACTCGGCCTCGGCGCTAGAGAGAGTTCCGAATGGTTCCAGGACCTCGAGCTCGACTTCGAACCGGGTGAGCTCTCCGAGACATCCACGATCCTGGACGCCGATGACCGCGAACT
>NZ_ML142854.1:134106-141441 GCF_004138495.1 Phytoactinopolyspora endophytica | reverse complement strand
GACCGTCTTCAGGGAGAACCGCGACTACGTCAGCCTGGACGAGATAGCCGACGTACAGATCGACGCGCTGCTCGCCATCGAGGACGACCGCTTCTTCGAGCGGGGCCCGATCGACTTCCAGGGGACCGCGCGAGCCCTGGTCCAGAACGTCGACGCCGGCGAGACCACCGGGGGCGGGTCGACCCTGACCCAGCAGTACGTCAAGCAGGTCCGTCTCACCCAGGCAACCTCCGACGAGGAACGCGCCGAGGTGCTGGCCAGCGAAGGGACCGCCGGGTACAAGAGGAAGCTCGACGAGCTCCGGATGGCCATCGATGCGGAACAGGAGTACACGAAGGAGGAGATCCTCGAGCGCTACCTCAACATCGCCTACTTCGGCTCCAGCGCCTACGGGATCGAAGCCGCCGCGGAGACATACTTCTCGACTTCTGCCTCGGAACTCACGCTGACCCAGGCGGCGACGCTGGCCGGGCTCGTCCAGAACCCCAATGGCTACGACCCGAACCAGAACCCCGAAGGCGCACTCGGCCGCCGCAACGTGGTGCTGGGCCGGATGGCCGACACCGACAAGATCTCCGACGCCGACGCCGCCGAGGCCCGCCAGACCGACCTCAACCTCGATACGAGCGACATCTCCAACGGGTGCAACCAGTCCGACTACGGTTACTTCTGCGACTACGTGATCAACGAGATCCAGACGATGGAGGAGCTCGGTGAGACACCGGAGGAGCGGGTCGACGCCCTGTACAACGGCGGGCTGACCATCGAGACCACGCTGGACCCCGAGGTCCAGGAGGAGGCCGACGACGCCGTCTCGGACCGGGTGTCCTCCGGCGACGACAGCGTCGCTTCCCTCGCGTCCGTCGAGCCCGAGACTGGGTACATCCACGCGCTGGCGAACTCGCGGCAGTATGGCTCCGAGGACGACGGCGGCAGCTACATCAACTACGCCGTCGACGAGGACATGGGAGGCGGCACTGGCATGCAGCCCGGTTCCGCGTTCAAGACGTTCTTCCTCACCGCCGCGATCGAGCAGGGCATCGGCCTCAATCAGCGTTACGACTCGCCGGCGAGTATGAACATCCCGCAAAACGAGTTCTCCACGTGCGACGGCGCATACTCGGTATCCGCACCCTGGCCGGTGAGTAACTACGACGGAGACCGAGGCAACATCGACCTCAGAGAAGCCACAGAAGGATCGGTCAACACCTACTACGCCCAGCTCGCCCAGGAGACGGGGCTGTGCGAGCCGACCCGGCTCGCCGAGGCGATGGGCGCCGGCCGCGCCGACGGTGGTGAGCTCAACATGACGCCGGCAATGGTGCTTGGCTCCAACGAGGTGTCACCGCTCGGCATGGCCCAGGCGTATGGCACGTTAGCCAACCGTGGAGTGCACTGTGAGCCCACCGCGATCCTCACGGTCCGGGATCGCAACGGCGACGTCATCGTTGACAACTCAGAGCCGGACTGCGAGAGAGTGCTCGACAGGGAGGTCGCCGACGCGGTGAACTCGGTGCTCGAGGGCGTCGTCCATAACCCGGGCGCCACCGGCGGCGCGATGCAGCTCGAGGACGGCCGCCGCTCGGCAGGAAAGACCGGTACCACAACCGACGCGTTGGCAGTCTGGTTCGTCGGGTACACGCCTCAGTTCGCCACGGCCGTCGCAGTGGCAGACGTTGACCCGCCCCAAGAAAGCCTGCACGGCCGGAGCTTCAACGGCGAGACCATCGCCGAGGCCTGCGGTGGCTGTCTCCCTGGCCCCGCCTGGAAACAGTTCATGGACGAAGTCCACGAGGGCTTGTCGGAGGAAGAGTTCAACGAGCCCGACGGCAGCGTGGTCAATGGCGTCACCACCACGGTTCCAGACGTACGTGGCATGAGCGAAGACGAGGCGATCGCTGCCCTGGAGGACGAGGGTTTTTCCGCGTCCGTGTCGGCGCGTATTAACTCGGACTTACCCGAGGGGCGAGTCGTCAGTTCAGATCCCGGAGCTGGATCTGAGGCCTCTTCTGGGACGACCGTCCAGCTGTCCGTGAGCAACGGCGTGCCACCCAGCCGGAACGATGACGATGACGACGATGACGACAGCGACAACGACGATGAAGAGGAGGAGGACGAGGACGACGGGGGCAACGATGACGACGATGACGACGGCGACTGGAGCGTCCCGGAGCAGCCCGACCCCACGCTTCGGCCGAATCCCCCCTCCCCCGACAACGACGACGATGACGACGGCTGGAACTGACCCACGAGCAGCGCCATCCATAGATCTCCGAGATAGGGCACTGACATCAGGGCCCTATCGTCGGTCTCTACGTCACACTCCGTGTCGCTTAGCCAGTAGGCGGCCGATCTCACGGAGGCCGTCGAGGTCGTGGACGTCGGTGGGGAGAGCCTGAACAGGCGCTACCGGCACGTCGGGATGGGCGACCGTGAACCTGTCGGCCGTCCGCAGATCGTGTGCGGCGGCAGCCAACCGCTCAGCGTGCAGCCGGAGCAGAGAAGCCGCCAGTTCATGCCCCTCGAGCGCCTCTAAACGCTCCGCACCGGCGATCGCCTGCCCCTCGCTGATGCCGTCGGTCGTATCCTCAACATGCAGGCGATTCAGGACCAGCCCGGCCAGCGGCATCCCCTCCTCAGACAACCGGTCCACGAAGTACGACGCCTCGCGCAGGGCATCCTGTTCGGGCACCGCCACCACCAGAAACGAGGTCTCCGGCCGCTGAAGCAGGGCATAGGTCTGTTCAGCGCGTTCCCGGAACCCTCCGAACATCGTGTCCAAGGCGTTGACGAACGTCTGGACGTCGCGCAGCAGGTCGCCGCCGAGCACCTTGGTCAGTGCGCCGGTCACGACGTTGAATCCGGCTTGGAAGAACTTCCGATAGGCTTTGCCGCCGGTGCGGGCCGGCCCGCCGAGCAGCCGGATCAACCGGCCGTCGAGGAACGATCCAAGCCGTTCCGGCGCGTCGAGGAAGTCCAGCGCGGACCGCGACGGCGGCGTGTCGACGACGATCAGATCCCACTGGTCACGCCGCCGAAGCTGGCCGAGCTTCTCCATCGCCATGTACTCCTGCGTACCGGCGAACGACGATGACAGAGCCTGGTAAAAAGGGTTCGCGAGAATCTGACGCGCACGTTCCGGCGTCGCATGAGCCTCGACCACTTCGTCGAAGGTCCGCTTCATGTCGAGCATCATCGCGTCCAGCCCGCCCCCGGCCGCGAGGCCGACTCCGGACACGGCGCGTGGCACGTTGTCCAGCTCTGCCAGCCCCATGGACTGCGCGAGCCGCCGTGCGGGGTCGATGGTCAGCACGACCACTTTGCGTCCACGCTCCGCCGCGCGCAACGCCAGTGCGGCGGCCGTCGTCGTCTTGCCGACGCCGCCCGAGCCACAGCAGACGATGACATGGGTGAGCGGATCGTCGATGAGATGGTCGACGTCCAGATGTGGCCGGCGACGGCTCGCACTCACGAAGCCCCCTGCTCTTTCAACATCTCGGCCAGCTCGTACAGGGCCGTCGGGTCGATGGTGCCCGGCACGTGCGGCAGCTCGTACACGGGACGATCGAGCTCGTCCAAGCCGCTGCGTGCCTCATTCTCCATCTCTACCCGGTCCGCATGGCTTGCCGCGTCCGCACAGAGCCGTTCCACCAGGGCATCCGTGTCCGGCATCCCCACGGCGCGCAGGCTCTCCGCGAGTGCTGGACGGTCGAGACGCCCCGCGCTCGCCACCGCCCGCTCTTCGTCGCTCAAGTACGATGAGCGCGTCTGGTTGACCACCACTGCACCTACCGGGATCTGCGCCTCATGCAGTTCCCCGACCACGTCGACGGTCTCCTGCACCGGCATCTCCTCCAGCACCGTGACGACGTGCACAGCCGTGCGTGGGCTGTGCACGAGCGTCGTGATCGCGCTCGCCTGCCGGTGGATCGGCCCCATCCGGGCCAGCGACGAGACCGACGTATTGACGTCCAGGAAGCGCGTGACTCGCCCGGTCGGCGGAGCGTCGAGCACGACCGCGTCGTACACGTACTCGCCCTGATCGTCCCGGCGGCGTACCGCCTCGTAGGTCTTGCCGGTCAGGAGCACGTCACGCAATCCGGGTGCGATCGTCGTCGCGAAGTCGACGAAGCCGACCCGGTCCAACGCCCTGCCGGCCCGTCCCAGCCGATAGAACATCGCCAGATACTCGTACATGGCCTCCCTGGCGTCGATCGCCAGCCCAAAGACCTCACCGCCCCCGGCCGCCGGCACGATCCGGTGCTCGGAGTACTCAAGCGGCGCCACGTCGAACAGCTGAGCCAAGCCTTGGCGCCCCTCGACCTCGACGAGCAGTACCTTACGCCCGCCGGCGGCCAGCGCTATCGCCAGGGAGGACGCCACGGTCGTCTTGCCGGTGCCACCCTTCCCGGTGACGACGTGGAGCCGCACGCCTTCCCAGTCACCCATACCGGCAAAGCCTACGTAACAGTTGCCACCTCACGGGCGAAGGCATAGGCCGGGCGGCCGTAGAGGACCCATTGCAACAGGAATCCAGCGCCGAGTGTGAGCCATCCGCCGACGGCGTCGAGGACGAAGTGGTTGGCCGTCGCCATGATCACCACGAGCGTCGTCAATGGATACAGCGCGCCCAGAATCTGCGTCCAACGGCGGCGAGCGAACATCACGATGATGATCCCGCACCACATCGACCAACCGGCATGCATCGATGGCATGGCCGCATACTGGTTCGACAGCTCCTGCATGTCCCCGGACGTCACCGATCCCCATGTCTCGTGAACGCGGATCGTGTCCACGAAGCCGGTACCGGGAAGCAGCCGAGGCGGAGCCAACGGGTAGAGGAAGTACCCGAACAGCGCCAGGCAGGTGGTGATGGCCAGCACCGTCCGGGAGGCGCGGTAGCGGCCGGGATGGCACCTGTAGAGCCACACCAACACCGCCGCAGTGACAACGAAGTGCATCGTGGCGTAGAAGTAGTTCATCGCGATGACGAGCCACTCGACGCCGTGTATCGTCTGATTGATCCACATCTCGATGTCGATGTTGAGGTTCTGCTGCTGGAACCTCCACAACTCGAAGCCGCGCTCGACCGCCCCTGCCTGGTGATCAGGAACCGCATTGCGGATCATCGAGTACACCCAGTAGGTCACTCCAATGAGAAGCAGCTCCGCCATCAAGACTGGCCGTCGCGGGGTGCGCACGTAGGCCAAGACCCGACGGAAGCCGGTCGGCCCAAGCGGGCCGCCCGGCGCAGGAAGTTTCTGCGCCGGGCTGTCGCCCTTATAAAGAACTGCCACGCCGTGGTCCTACTTTGTGCTATTCAAGCTCATCGTCTTCGACTCTCACGTGCTGTGAAGGTCGCGTCGGCGGAAGCCAGCCAACCCTGCCCAGGTTAGCACCGCGGTGATCGCCAGCAATATGACGAGCGGCACAGCGTTGAAGTCCTCCGCGGGCAGCTCGGGCACGAAGCCAAACGGGGACAAATTGTGCGCCGACTCGTCGATACCGAACAGATCGCCCATGTAGACCACGAGGAACCCGTACACCGGAATGATCCAGGCCAGCCCCATAGCGCGCGGCACCAGACCGAACAGGGCGATGGCCAGACCGGCCGCCACCCAGACCGCCGGAATGTAGACGGCCGCCGCGGCCACGGACTTGCCGAGGTATGCCGCGTCACCGCCGTCGATCGCAGCGGCGATACCGAAGCCGAGCCCACCGAACAGCACGACCGCCGCACTGCCGGCGAACGCTACGGTCAGGTGGCTGGCCGCCCAGCGGGACTGCGACACAGCGGTCGCGAGTACCGGCTCGGCCCGGCCGACGGTCTCCTCCGATCTGAGCCGCTGTACGGACAAGATCGCCGGAACAGCAGCCAACATGCCGAGCATGCCGATGAAGCTCACGATCCAGCGGTCGGCGAAGCTGGCACCGTCGAAGGTCCACAGGTCCTCCAACGCAGTGATCTCATCGAACATCTCGTCCGCGGCGCTGATCATCGCGCCGTAGAAGGCACCGAACACGGCGAGCCCGATGGCCCATGCGACGACGCCCGAACGCTGCAGCCGCACGGCCAGGCCAAGCGGACCGGACAGAGCTGCCGACGCGGTGGGGGAACCGAGCCGGGGTGGCCGCAGCCCGGCGCCGACGTCACGCCTGTTGCTCAGGTTCGCCGCGACCACGATCAGGACCGCGGCCAGAACGACGAGCAGCAGGAGAGGCCACGCACGCTCTTCTGCCGAGAACGGCTTGGTCGCTCTGGCCCAGTGCAGCGGAGAGAGCCAGGACAGGAAGGTCTCCCCGACGTCGCCGACGCTGCGCACCGCGTAGGCCGCTCCCAGGACGGCGAGCGCCATCCCGGACGCTCCACGTGCGTACTCCGTGATCTGACCCGTCACGGCCGCCACTGTGGCGAACACGACGCCGACGAGGCCCAGGCCCATCCCGTACAGGTAGGCACCACCCGTGGTCACACCATCGACTCCGGAGCCGCTGATGCTGAGCGACACCAGCAGCCCGGCCACCAGGCTGGCGCCACAGACCACAATGAGTGCCGCGGTCAGCTGAGCGTGCCGCCCGAGGACGCTGGACCGGATCAGCTCGGCCCGCCCGGCTTCCTCCTCCGCACGGGTGTGCCGGATCATGAGCAGGACACCCATCAGACCAAAGATGATGGCCACGATGACGAAGGTGACGTGGCCGAACATCAGGCCGTGTGTGTACGGCTCGTCCGGTGCGTAGTTGTCTCCGACCATGGCCACCATGGCAGGCAGGTCGGTCATGTCCGCGATGGTCTCTCGGTCGGACGCCTCGGGGTAGTTCTGCTCATAGCTGGACAGTGCGCCCGCAGCGTAGACGGTGAGCCCGAGGATCCACACGGGGATACGGATCCGGTCACGGCGGAGCATGAACCGGATCATGGTCCGAGTGCCGGCGAATGTATTACCGCGGCTCGTGGGGACCGTCTGCGGCGCGGACGGGATAGCCGTGGCTGTGCTCATCGATCCGCTCCAGAGTCTGTCGTGCTGCCGGATGCGCTCGGTTCGCCGGCGCCGTTGGCACCGAGCTCGTCGCCGTAGTGCCGCAGCATGAGCTCCTCCAATGTCGGCGGGTGAGCCACCAGGCTCCGCACACCGAGCTGACTCAGCTGCCGCACCGCCTCGTCGATGTGGCTGCCGTCGACGGCGAACGTGATCGTGCCGTCGTCCTGCCGGAGGTCGTGGATTCCGTCCATCGCCTCCAGGCTGGCAGCCGGCTGAGACAGCTCGACCTGCACGGTGGTCCGCGTGAGATGCCTCATCTCAGAGAGCGTTCCGGACTGCACCACCTCGCCTT
>NZ_ML142854.1:130946-134073 GCF_004138495.1 Phytoactinopolyspora endophytica | reverse complement strand
ATGCTGATCTTGTCGCAGAGCTTCTCCACCTGCGCCAGGATGTGACTCGACAGCAGGACGGTCATGCCCTGCTCCTTCACCTCGACGATGAAGTCCTGGAACACCGTCTCCATCAGTGGGTCCAGGCCGGCGGTGGGCTCGTCCATGATCAGCAGCTCGACCTCTGAGGCCAGGGCGGCGATGATCGCCACTTTCTGCCGGTTTCCCTTGGAGTAGGTCCGCCCCTTCTTCGTCGGATCCAGGTCGAAGCGCTCGATCAACCGCTTGCGCCGGTTCTCGTCCAGCCCACCCCGCAGCCGCGCCAACAGATCGATCGCCTCACCACCGGTGAGGTTCGGCCATAGATCGACGTCTCCAGGCACATACGCCAGCCGTTTGTGAAGCTCGACAGCGTCGTTCCACGGATCGCCGCCCAGCAGGCTCGCACGGCCGGAGTCGGCCTTCAACAAACCCAGCAGGACCCGGATCGTGGTGGACTTCCCAGCGCCGTTGGGCCCCAGGAAGCCATGCACCTCACCCTGCGTCACCTGCAAGTTCAGCCCATTCAGGGCACGTGTCTGGCCGAACGTCTTGACTACGCCAGCCACATCGATCGCTGTTGTCATGAGCGCCACGATACACAGACTTCATAGTTTTGTGAAATGTCTAAACAGCGTTATTCTCAACTCTTGAGACAATGAAGCAGGAGGGCACTGACGCCACAGCGCAGCGCCCCCTTGGCCCCAGGTGCCGGCACGCGTACTCCAGCACGTCGGCTACGTCCGTGGTCACTGGTATACAGAAGTTTTCGTTTCCGCGTAGGAGGTTTGGCCTTGTCGACACGCCCCCTTGGCAGACCGACCAGCGCTCACGACTCTGAGGACGCCCACGAGGAGGCGGTTCTCAGGTTCGTCGAGCAATTCGCGCTTCTGCTCAGCGAGGCGGGACTGGGGCGGATGCCGTCTCGAGTCTTCGCTTACGTCCTTGCCGACGACGCCGAGACCTACACCGCACGTCAGCTCGCCGACGGTCTTCGGGTGAGCCCGGCCGCGATCTCAGGAGCCGTGCGGACCTTGGTTCATGCCGGCCTCCTGGCCAGGGAACGGGCCCCGGGAACACGTATCGACCAGTACCGCGTCTACGACGACGATATCTGGGCCTCGATCATGAGACAGCGGATTCCCTTCATGAAGCGCTGTGTGGCGATCCTCAGCGACGGGGTCGAGCTCGTCGGCGCCGACCGCGCCGGTGGACACAGGATCCGGGAGACGCTTGAGTTCTACCGGTTCTGGGAGAGCGAGGTCGAGGACTTCCTCGGCCGGTGGCAACAGCACCGCGAGCGCTGGCTGAAGGAGGCATCGGCGGAAACGACGCCACCGGACCATAGAGAAGCCCAGTGACCGGGATGTTCATCGCGAACTTCGTCCTGCTAGATTCCCCAGCGTCATGACTCGTCCCGAAAGGGCATCCAGGTGGAGCCTGCCTACATCCTTGCGCCGTTTGTCGGCGGCCTGGTCGCCATGGGATTACGGCTCCCTCCGCTCATCGGATTCCTCGGTGCAGGTTTCGCCCTCAACGCGATGGGCTACGCATCGATCCCAGAGCTCGACGCCGTCGCCGACATCGGTGTCACGCTGCTGCTGTTCACCATCGGGCTGAAGCTCAATGTCCGCACCCTCCTCCGCGGTGAGGTATGGGGTGCGGCGACCTTGCACATGGCCATATCTACCGGCATGCTCACCGGCGTCCTGGCGGTCTTGAAGATCGTCGGCTTCTCCATGCTGCATGACGCCGGATGGACCACGTTCGTCCTGCTCGCGTTCGCCCTCTCCTTCTCCAGCACGGTATTCGCCGTCAAAGTGCTGGAAGACCGGAGCGACAGCCGGTCCTTCTATGGCAGGACCGCCATCGGCATCCTGATCATGCAGGACATCTTCGCCGTGGTCTTCCTGACGGCATCGAGCGGCGAGCTGCCCAGCCCGTGGGCCATCGGACTGCTCCTCCTCATTCCTGCGGCGCCTATCCTGCGGAACCTGCTGCACAGGGTTGGGCACGGCGAGATGCAGATCCTGTTCGGCGTCGTGCTGGCACTCGTGCTCGGCTACGCCCTGTTCGACTACCTGGGTATCAAGGGCGACCTCGGCGCTTTGATCATCGGGATGCTGCTGGCCCCTCACCCGGACGCGGGCGGCATGTCGAAGTCGCTGTTCAACATGAAAGAGCTGTTCTTGGTCGGCTTCTTCGTGTCGATCGGCCTGACGGCTTTGCCGACATGGGAGATGGTCGGCCTGGCGGCGATTCTCGTGCTCGTGCTCCCACTCAAGAGCATGCTGTTCGTCCTCATACTTTCGGGATTCCGGCTGCGCCACCGGACCTCGACGCTGGCCACATTGAGCCTGACCAACTTCTCCGAGTTCGGGCTCATCGTCGCAGTGCTCGCCGCCGCGCAGGGATGGGTCGACGGAGACTGGCTCGTGGTGCTCTCGCTCGCCGTCGCCCTGAGTTTCGTCGCGGCGGCCGTCGTCAATACCAGCCACGCAGCCATCCGCAGGCGGGTGGAGGGTCGTCTCACCGCCCGCGACGCCGCCCGGCTGCATCCGAGCGACCGGCCGATCGAGATCGGGGATGCGCAGGCCGTCGTCCTCGGCATGGGAAGGGTCGGGCGCGGAGCGTACGACAGGCTCGTGCAACGCTACGGAACACCGGTACTGGGGGTCGAGGCCGACCCGGACAAAGTCGCATCTCTGAAGAACGAGGGCTACGAGGTCGTCGAAGGCGACGCTTCGGACGCCGACTTCTGGGAAAAGCTGCTGATCAGCGACACAGTCACGCTGGTGCTCCTGGCCATGCCGCACCACGCCGGAAACGTTGTAGCACTGGACGAACTCCGGGACCGCACTTTTCCCGGGCGCATCGCCGCGGTGGTCCGATACGCAGACGAGATCGAACCCCTGCGTGAACGAGGCGCCGATGCCGTCTTCCATGTCTACGCGGAGGCCGGTCAAGCGCTGGCCGACAGCGCATACGAGGCCGTCAGACCGAGACAAGCCGCCGATCGCCGGCCGAGCGACCCCGAGGGACACACGCCCCTACAGTCATGACTCGCGAGCCCCTACCAGGATCTGATGTGAACCAGCCGTGGCCTCCT
>NZ_ML142854.1:129467-130873 GCF_004138495.1 Phytoactinopolyspora endophytica | reverse complement strand
CTACGGGCCAGGAGCACCACGCCGCCGGCCGCAGCTATCCCCGCGACACCGGCCAGCACCGCGCCCCCAGCGCCTGCCTCGAAATGCTCACCCAGAAGTCGCAGACCTATGATCGCGGCGACGATCGGGTTGACGATCGTCAACGTCGCCAGTGGAGCCCCGATCCCAGCGCGATACGCGGCCTGCGCAAGAAGTAGACCGCCGAACGCCAGCACGATCACCATCGCGGCCGCCGGAGTGATCGCCTCTTCCCAGCCCGAGCGCGACATCCGCACAGTCACCGTCTGCGCCAATGCGGACGCGACACCGAACGCGACGCCGGCAGCGCCGGCATGCAGCAGGCTGCGCGGAACCAGCCGACGGGATCGGGCAGCGCCGAGGACGAGCGTGGCCATCGCCCCGACGGCCACCAGGCTCACCCCCAGAACCTCGTTCGGGCTCAACGCCTCACGCTCGTTGTCCACCGGTGTCAGCAGAAGCAGGAGCGCCAGGCCCGCCATGGTGAGGCTCAGCCCCAGCCATTCGGTCCGCCCGACCTTCCTGCCGGCCAGGGCCGCGGAGAGGGACAGAGCGAGCACCAATGTCAACGCGCCGAGCGGCTGGACGACAGTGAGCGGGCCGAAATGCAAGGCAGCGACATGCAGCCCCGACGCGACACCGGTCAGGACGACCGCCCACCACCAACGGGGACGCGAGAGCATACGCAAGGTTCCGAGCCGATGGGCGACCTTGGCGCGCCGGTCGCCGGCCATACGCTCCTGGAACACTGCCGCGACCGCATGAAAGAGCGCAGCGGCGATGGACAATCCCACCGCGATCCCCCACGCATTCACCAGAGCATCCTCGCATCATTTCACGACACCATGCCTAACAGTGCCCCAAGACTTTAGGATACACAAGTTTCACAATGTTGTGAATTGCCTATATTATCGTTCTGTGGAGATAACCGACGGCCAGCAGCATGACGCGGCGGACCCAGAGACCCGAGGTCACCAAAAGGTCGACACAGAACCGGCCGATGGTGTTCCAGGCTCCCATGACGCGCTGCTCCGCGTCGTCGAGCATCTGGCACTTCTCTTCGTCGACGCTGGTCTCCCCCGCATGTCGGCCCGCGTCTTCGCCTACGTGCTCGCCGAGGACCGCGACCGCTACACAGCCCGGGACCTGGCCGAAGGACTGCAGGTGAGTCCCGCCGCCATATCCGGCGCGGTCCAGCAGCTGGTCCAGATGGGTTTCCTGGCCAAGGAACGTGAACCCGGCCTACGTTCCGACCTCTACCGGGTCTACGACGACGACGTCTGGGCGGCCATCATGACCCAGCAGGAGCCGATGCTGAAGCGCTACGAGGACGTCTTGCGCGACTGCGTGACCCAGCTCGGACCGACCCGGGGCGGGAACCGGCTGGC
>NZ_ML142854.1:127217-129411 GCF_004138495.1 Phytoactinopolyspora endophytica | reverse complement strand
AGACGCTCGAGTACATGCGGTTCATCCGGGAGCAGCTGCCCCGGACCGTCGAGCTGTGGAAGGCGCGTCGCCGACGCCTGACCGGCACGGCGCCGGCCGAATAATCGGCGCGCAGACCCTGAGCCACGCCGACCCGACCGCTGGAGTTAAGCTGATCATTCCCTGTCGCGTCCCTTGACTTCAATTCGCGCACTCGATGAGATGGTCTTCTCCCTATATGCGGCACGTGGATGACAGTCGGCTAAGGAGACGGGGCCATGGACGACCGAACATCTCAACATGACCCACGTAATACCTGGCGGACCGGTCAACTGCCTCCGAGCACACTCGACAACATCGACCGCGCCATTCTCGGCGAGCTCCAGCAGGACGGGAGGATGTCTGTCCGGACCTTGGCCGAGCGCGTCCACGTGTCCCGCGCCAATGCCTACGCCAGAATCAACCGGCTGCTCTCCGACGGAGTCATCACCGGCTTCAGCGCCGATATCGACGCCGAACGCGCCGGCCTGGGAACCAGCGCCTACGTGCTGCTGTCCATTCAGCAGAACACGTGGCGTGACGTGGCCGATGCGCTCAGCCAGCTGCCGTTCGTCGAGCACTACGCGCTGGTGGGCGGCGACTTCGACGTCCTGACCCTGGTCCGCACGCCGAACAACGCCGAGCTACGGCGCATCGTCCTGGAGCGTATTCACGAGATACCCGGGGTGCGCAGTACCCGGACATGGCTGATCTTCGACGAGCATCACGGCCAGGGACCGACGTGGAACGCAGACTCGACACGCTAAGCACGTCCCCGCCGGGCCTGGAACCGTGTCCGCCAGGGCACCAGTAGGCTCGCGCCATGACCAAGTGGGAATACGCAACCGCACCAGTACTGATCCATGCCACCAAGCAGATCCTCGACACGTGGGGCGAGGACGGATGGGAGCTCGTCCAGATAGTTCCGGGCGCGAACCCGGAGAACCTGGTGGCGTACTTCAAGCGGGAGAAGCCAGAATGAGCGGGCAACTGACGGATGAGCGATAGGGAGTGCGCCCGGTGAGCGACGTCGTGAGCCCAGAGACGCGGTTGGCCGAGCTTGGACTGGAGGTGCCTCAGGTCGCCGCACCGGTAGCCGTGTACGTGCCTGCCATGCGCACCGGCTCGTACGTCTACACCTCGGGTCAGCTGCCGCTGAAGGACGGTGATCTGATCCGCACCGGAAAGGTGGGGGCAGACGTCAGCCCGGAGGAGGCCTACGAGTGCGCGCAGCAGTGCACGCTCAACGCCCTGGCCGCACTCCGCGCCGAGATCGGTGACCTGTCCGCCGTCGCCCGCATTGTGAAGGTGACGGGCTTCATCGCCTCGGCTCCGAGCTTCACGTCGCAGCCTCAGGTGCTCAACGGCGCGAGCGAGCTACTCGGGAAGGCGTTCGGCGACTCCGGGCAGCACGCCCGTAGCGCAGTCGGGGTCGCGGTCCTGCCGCTCGACGCCCCAGTGGAGATCGAACTGGTCGTCGAGGTCCGTTGACGATCGGCCGGAGACTGCCGCCCGCGTCCGCTGAGCGGGCGCGGGCGTTCATCGCCGAGCGCCGGACACCCGTGCCGGCGCGGCCGGCGTCGTCCGTGCTCCTGCTACGTTCCGGAGCCGACGGTCTCGAGGTCTACGTCCATCTGCGCCACACCAGCATGGCGTTCGCCGGTGGAATGGTCGCCTTCCCGGGCGGCAGCGTCGATCCGGCCGACATGACGCCGCTGCGCCACAGCTCCGAATGGGCGGCGCGGCTGGGCACGACCGAGTCGTCGGTGGCTGGGTTCGTCAATGCCGCCCTGCGCGAGACGCAGGAGGAGACAGGCGTCGTCCTGGAACCAGAGACTCTGGTTCCCTTGGCGCACTGGATCACCCCGAGGTTCGAGGAACGACGGTTCGACACATGGTTCTTCGCCGCTGAACCACCTGCCGGGCAGGAACCCCGCGACGTCTCGGGCGAGGCCTCCCACGTCACCTGGATCACGCCGCAAGACGCGATCGCCCGTGCCGAACGCGGCGAGTGGACGATGCTCACGGTCACCTGGGCCATCCTCGAAGACCTCGCCCGCTACGGCACGGTGGACGACGTGCCGAGGACACGCCCGGTCGAGGCCGTCCTGCCGGGCTGGATCGACCGGGGCGACGACGTCCTGGTTCTGATCCCCGGCGACCGGGAGTACCCCGG
>NZ_ML142854.1:120812-127188 GCF_004138495.1 Phytoactinopolyspora endophytica | reverse complement strand
GACCCAGGCGAGCACCCATGATCATGAACAGAAACCGTGCTATGTCCACGCTTTCTGTTCATGATCATGGAAGAAGGAGGCGTTGATGCTGCCCCAATGGTGCAACCTGATCAGAGCGAACAACCCCGGACCCATGACGCTGGATGGTACGAACACCTACGTCTTGGCGACCGGTGCCGGGAACATCGTCATCGACCCGGGACCGCTGATCGAGGAACACCTCGCGGCCGTCATCGAGCTCGGACCGGTGGCCTTCACCGTGCTGACCCATCATCATCCGGACCATTCCGAGAGCGCCGCCCGCTTCCATGAGCTGACCGGTGCTCCCGTCCTCGCCCAAGACCCCGCGCTGTGCATCGCCGGCGAAACCCTGACACGCGACGACTCTGCTCTCGACGTACCCGACCTGGACCTGCGCGTTCTGCACACCCCCGGCCACACCGCGGACTCGATATGTATCGAGGTCCGCGGCCCCGCCACGGGAAACACCGGGCCCGAATCAGCCCCCGGGCGCGACTGGCATGGGCTGCTCACCGGCGACACCGTCCTCGGCCGCGGAACCACCGTCGTCGCCCATCCCGACGGCCGGCTCGGCGACTATCTGTCCTCCCTGGAACGCCTGCGCTCCAGGCTCGACGACGGCTGGACGCTGCTGCCCGCTCACGGTCCCGTCCGCGCCGACGCAGCCACCGTCGTCACCGAGTACCTCGCGCACCGTCAAGCCCGCCTCAACGAAGTACGAGCCGCGCTCGCGGCCGGTGCGACGACCCCCCGTGAGGTGGTCGAGATCGTCTACGCCGACGTGGATCGCTCCGTCTGGCCGGCCGCCGAACGCACTGTCGCTGCCGCCCTCGACTACCTGGATGAGCGCATTTAGTTGAGTTGGTCTTCGAGGTCGAGTTGCCAGTCGAACCAGCCGTTCCCGACGAGCCAGCCCAGTAGCTCCTTGTCCAGCCCAGTCCCGATCGCCACTCCGATCACGATGAACAGCACACCCATGATCCGCTTCAACCAACCGTGCGGATTGACGCCCCACCCCAGCCGCGCGACCATCTCCCGGCCGCCCAGCACCGCCAGGAGCATCATGCCGGCAAGACCGACCAGGAAGGCGATCAGGTACACGACGCCCTCCAGCGGCTCCGCGGGAAGGATGACCGCGACGATGACCGCGTACGTCGGGCTGCAAGCGCTGAACACCGGGCCGAGGCTCGCCCCGAGCACGACATCTCCGACGGCGCTCTGGCGGCCGGCGCCGTATTGGGCGCCACGGTTGCCCAGCTCGGCCAACCTCAGCCGGGCCGAGACCGTGTCCCACAGCCTGGGCAGCAGAGTGACGACGCCGAACAGCACGAGAATGGTGCCCGCCACCGTCTGCCACACTTCCTGCGGCACACCGATCAGCAGCGTTGTCGCCTTGAGCAGGATCGAGAACGTGAAGATCGACACGCACAGACCGATGATCACCAGCCCGACGTTCCGAACTCTGTTGTCCGCGCCCACGGACCGCCCGATCAGGATGGGCAGCAGCCCGATGACGCACGGTGCAAGGACCGACAGCCCTCCGGAGACGAGGGCGACGGCGGCGAACGGCACGGCTTACGCCAGCTCGTCGAGGATGGCGTCGATCGATCGGTCCTCGCCGTATCCCACCCAGGTCCCCAGGTGCTCGCCGTCGTGGTCGACCCGGACGAACGTCGTCTGCAACGTGACCTCGTAGGTCTGCTTCAGCTCGGTCTCAGAGTCATAGTCCACCTTGAGGATCTGCACACCGACCGGGATGGTGCCCTCCTCGATCGCCTCCTCGAACGCCCGGCACTCCGGGCACCAGGATGCGTGGAAGAACAGGATCGTGGTGTCGAATCCGGCGTCCGCTACCGCGTCCTCGCTGTACTCCCGGTACGTCCCTGCTGCGAGCTCCATGTCGTCGGAGCCGTCGTCGTCCATCGGATCGGCGTCGTCGTCGCCGCTCATCTCCTCGTCGTCGCCGCTCATCTCCTCGTCGTCGCCCGAGCCGTCGTCAGTGGAGCTGTCGTCCGTCTCTTCATCGCTCGACTCGTCGTCCATCGGGTCCGGGGAGCCGGACTCGGCCGGCGCTGCCGCGTCGGTGTCCTCCTGCGACGCAGTCGTGTCGTCATCGCCGCACGCGGTCAACAGCAGGCCGGAAGAGAGAGCCGCCACGGCCAAGAGCCGGGCACGCGAACCGCGCCGGTTCATCGAGGTGAGCAGAGTCTTACGGGTGTTCTGTGTCATAGGCGCGACTGTACGGCGTGGGGGACGCCGCAGCTCTTACGATTCGCTGACGAACGCCGGGATCACTGCCGTTTTTCTTCGGCCGGCTCCGGCTCTGGCTGCTCCTCGTCTTGGTGGCGCCGGCCGTCGGCCATGACCAGGAAGGCCGCGCCCAGGCTGGCGGCGATGATCGACCCTCCAAGGACACCGACCTTGGCGTCGTCGGCGAGCAGAGTGCCGTCGCCGAAGGCCAGCCCCGTGATGAACAGGGAGACGGTGAACCCGACCCCCGCGACCATCGCCAGGCCCAGCAGTGTGGTCCACGACGTTCCGGTCGGGAGCCTGCCCCAGCCGAGTCGGACGGCGATCCACGACGTCACCACAACGCCTACGGTCTTGCCCAGCACGAGCCCGGCGGCGACGCCGAGGGTCACCGGAGATCCCAGTGCCTCCTCGAGTACGCCACCCCCCAGATCGATTCCGGCATTCGCCAGCGCGAAGATCGGGAGGACAACATAGCTGCTCCAGGGGTGAAGAGCGCGCTCCAGCCGCTCCGACATCGAGACGGACTCGTTCAATAGGAAGCGGTAACGGCGCACCTCGCCCGGGTCGAGCTCGTCCGGGATCGACTGCCGGGCGTACTCCTTCGCCTGCGCTTGGTCGAGCAACGGCTTGGCCGGTGTGAGCAGACCGAGGATCACACCGGCGATGGTCGCGTGCACCCCGGACTGGAAGGTGGCGAGCCAGACGAACACGCCTAGCGTGACGTAGATGTATGGCGACCACACCCGAACCCTGCGCAGCGCGATGATGGCCAGAATCCCGGCGAGCGCCAGAACGAGCCAGAGGAACGAGATGGACTCGGTGTAGAAGAGCGCGATCACGGTGATCGCGCCGATGTCATCGACGATCGCCAGCGTCAGCAGAAATACCCGCGCCCCCGATGGAATACGCCGGCCGAGCACTGCGAGCACGCCCAGCGCGAAGGCGATGTCGGTGGCCATCGGGATGCCCCAGCCGTCGGCCCCGTCGCCACCCGCGTTGAACGCGACGTAGATCGCCGCCGGCACGGCCATCCCGCCGAAGGCGGCCATGATCGGCACGGCCGCCGATCGTGGATCTCGGAGTTCCCCGCACGCCATCTCGTATTTGATCTCGAGGCCGACGACGAAGAAGAAGACCGCCATGAGAGCGTCGTTCACCCAATGCCGGAGATCCTCGGTGAGCTCATAGGTGCCGATCTGGAGCGTGAGCTCTGTGCTCCAGAACGATTCGTATGAGGCGGACCACGGCGAGTTGGCCCAGAAGAGCGCGGCCAGCGCGGCGGCCAGAAGGATGATGCCACCGGCGGCTTCGACCCGGAGGAACGCCGCTACCGGGCGCCCGACGAACCGGGCGAGCTTGCGGTCACTCGCCATCCAGATCGGACCCGCACGCCAGATCCCGGAATGCTCGGACTTGCCCTGTTCCCCGTCAGTCGTTCCCCACGGAAGCCAGTGTCTGCTCACTGCATCGAGTCAGCGCGCCCGACGACGGATGCGTTCAACGTCGAGTAACACCACGGAACGCTGTTCGAGGCGGATCCAGCCACGGCCGACGAAGTCCGCCAGCGCCTTGTTGACCGTCTCGCGGGAGGCGCCCACCAGCTGGGCCAGCTCTTCCTGGGTGAGGTCGTGCGAGACACGGACGCCTTCGTCCGACGGCACTCCGAACCTATTGGACAGGTCGAGCAAGCGCTTGGCGACCCGGCCCGGGACATCGGAGAAGACAAGGTCGGCCAGCGTGTCATTGGAGGTGCGCAGCCTCGACGCGAGCTGCAGCAAGAGGCCACGCGCCACTTCCGGGCGGCCGGTCAGCAGCGGAACGAGGTCCGAGTGCCCGAGCCCGAGCAACGTCGTCTCGGTGACGGCTGTGGCGGTCGCAGAACGCGGGCCCGGATCGAACAGGGATAACTCCCCGAACATCTGCCCCGGGCCGAGCAGGGCCAGAAGGTTCTCCCTTCCGTCCTGCGCGGTTCGCCCCAGTTTGACCTTGCCGTCGGTGACGACGTAGACCCGGTCCCCGTCGTCGCCTTCGCGGAACAACACCTCGCTCCGGTCGAGGTGCACCTCGACCATCGAGGCGCGCAGCGCCGCCGCGGCCTCATCATTGAGATCCCGGAACAGCGGTGCGCTCCGCAGTGCCTCGTCAACCACCACCTGGCTCCTTCTACTCAGACCGTCCAGCATTAGGGGTCGCCTTGCTCGTAGGTCCCGGTCATCCACCGTGCTGTGCACATCCTCGCGGCCGCACACAGCCAAGTGTTTCGTCTCACGTTCTACCGACACCTATTGTGCCCGGCCACCATCATGACGCATTATTCGCCCCCATGCGCGGCGTCCGGGCTGGAAGATCGGCCGCGGTTCCACTCTGTCGGCACCTGAACATAAGGTGAGCGTGTGTCCTCGGTTAATACTGACTCGCGCCTGGCGCTGGTGCGTCGAGCCCGCAAGATCAACCGCGAGCTCTCCGTCCTCTACCCCGACGCCCATTGCGAGCTCGACTTCTCCTCTCCGTTCGAGCTGCTCATCGCGACAGTTCTCTCCGCCCAGACCACGGACGTCCGCGTCAACTCCGTGACACCGGGGCTGTTCGCGGCCTACCCCGCACCGGCCGACCTCGCCACCGCTGACCCCGCGCACGTGGAAGAGCTGATCCAGCCCACCGGCTTCTTCCGGGCCAAGACGAAGTCCATCATCGGCCTGTCGCAGGCACTGGTGGAGCGATTCGACGGTGAGGTCCCGGGAAAGCTCAAGGATCTGGTGACACTGCCCGGCGTCGGCCGCAAGACCGCGAACGTCGTGCTCGGCAACGCCTTCGACGTGCCTGGGCTCACTATCGACACTCATTTCAATCGCCTGTCTCGGCGCTGGCGGTGGTCCGAGAGTACCGAGCCGGACCAGATCGAGTCCGACGTCGCCACGCTTTTCCCGAAGCGGGAGTGGACGATCCTCTCGCATCGCGTGATCTGGCACGGCCGGCGGTATTGCCACGCCCGCAAGCCGGCCTGTGGAGTCTGCCCGCTGGCCAGGCTGTGCCCGTCGTTCGGCGAAGGGCCGACCGACGCCACGGCAGCGGCCAAGCTCGTCAGGGACGGTCCACGCTCATGACCTTCCCCTTGTGGCTGGAGCCGATCGCCCACGTCACCAAGGCTCAATCCGCCTGGTTCCCGCAATTCGCCCCACCTACCGATGGCTCCGCGAGGGTGTCGGCGGTTCTGATGCTGTTCGGGGAGTCCGACGGCGAGCCGGACGTGCTCCTGACCGAGCGCGCCATGGGGCTGAGCAACCACGCCGGACAGGTCTCGTTCCCTGGTGGCACCATCGATCCCGACGACGACGGCCCGGTCGGCGCCGCTTTGCGTGAAGGCGTAGAGGAGACTGGGCTCGACCCGGCGGGCGTAGACGTCTTGGAGACGCTGCCGACCTTCTGGATCTCCGTGACGAACTACGCGGTCACACCCGTTCTCGCCTGGTGGCGCAAGCCGTCGCCCGTCCGGGCGGTCGACCCCGCGGAGGTGGCGTCGGTGCACCGAGTACCACTCAATGACCTGCTCGAGCCCACGAACAGAATGCAGATCCAGCACCCAGACGGCACCACGGGGCCGGCCTTTCGCACCAACGGACTCCTGGTGTGGGGATTCACGGCGGGCGTTTTATCACGATTGTTCGAAGTGGCCGAATTGGAGCGACCATGGGATCGTACCCGGGTGACATCTTTACCCGCGGCACTGTCCGACCTACCGAGGAGGGCCTGAGCCAGTGATCTTCGGGCTGAACGTCGTCGACTTCATCGTCATCGCGCTGGCGATCGTCGTGGGCTTCACAGGGTGGACTCACGGGTTGGTCGTGGGCTTGCTGTCGTTCTCCGGGTTCGTCGGCGGTGCCGCCGCGGGCCTGTTTCTGGTGCCGCTTCTCCTCGGCGGCCTCGAGCCGGGTCTCGGGGTCTCCATCCTGGCGGCACTGCTCATCCTCGGCGTCGCCTCCATCGGCCAGGGCCTGCTGGCATGGGCCGGCGGCTGGATCCGGTCGAAGGTCTCGTCCCAGCCGGTACGTCACGTCGACGGTGCCGGGGGTGCCCTCCTCGCCGTCGCGGGTCTGCTCCTCGC
>NZ_ML142854.1:114017-120776 GCF_004138495.1 Phytoactinopolyspora endophytica | reverse complement strand
GTGGGCCTGCGGGCTGGCCATCTCCACCGCCGCCATTCCCCATATGTCCAAGTCCGTCCGTGAGTCGGCGATCCTGAGCACGGTCGACGACGCCGTGCCCGTCTCGCCGGACCGCGTCCGGGCGGCCCTGGACGACGTCGTCGTGGCCGGTGGATTCCCCGAGGTCGTCGTGCCGTGGGAGTCCGAGCCTCTCGACGAGGTGGAGGCGCCGTCCGGCAACCTCCACCGCGACGAGGACGTCCGCCGTGCCGCGGCGAGCGTCATCAAGATCACCGGCCGGGCCGATGCCTGCTCCCGTGTCCTTGAGGGCACGGGTTTCGTCATCGCTGAAGAGCGCGTCATGACCAACGCGCACGTCGTGGCCGGCGTCTCCGAGCCCGTGGTCACCTTCGCCGACGGCGACCCACTGGCAGCGCAGGTCGTCCAGTTCGATCCGGAGACCGACCTCGCCGTGCTGGCCGTCCCGGACCTGCCCCAGGAACCGCTGGGCTTCGCCGAAGTCGTGCCCAGCAGCGGCGACGACGCCGTCGTCGTCGGCTACCCGGAGGGTGACCCGCTGACGACGGCTCCGGTGCGTGTGCGCGGACAGTACGATCTCCGTGGCCACGACATCTACGGCTCCGACCAGGTGAACCGGGACGTGTTCGCGGTGCGCGGCAGCGTCCGGCCGGGCAACTCCGGCGGGCCCATGGTCAACCTCTACGGCAACGTCACCGGCGTGGTCTTCGCCGCGTCCCTCACCGACCCCGACACCGGCTACGCGCTCAGTCTCGACGAGGTCCGCGACATGGCGGAGGCGGCGCCCGACGCCACCGACCCCGTCTCGACTGGCAGCTGCACCTGATCCGTCGTGAGGTGGGGCGAGGGCCGATTTTCTTCTCGCTCTCACGCGGTCGGCGGAGTGGCTTCCTCTGCTGGTTGCGTCGAGCTGCCGCCGACCGAAGATCGCTCCGAAGAAATCCGGCTCTCGCCTTCCGTCGCGTCTATTCAGACCGTGCGGAGCCACTCGACGAGAGTGTCGGTGACGAGGTCCGGGGACTCTTCGTGTGGGAAATGACCGACGTTCTCAAGCTGCAACCATTGATGGCGCCCCGCGACATGATGCCGGGAGGATGCCACTAGTTGCGAGGTGTGCTGCCGGTCGGCACCACCATGGATCTGCAGAACCGGCGCGGCGATCGGCTGCCTCTCCAGACGCCTGGAGAATCTCCGGCCGTTGGAACGGAAGAGGGACCGGACGGCCCATCGCTGGTACTCCAGGGCGCAATGCGAGGCGGGCCAGATCCGCATCGCCTCGCTGTAGCGGGCGCCGGTTTCTTCGTCGGGAAACGGGCTCGACGGCGACGTCCAGCGCCGCAGCAGCTGCTCGACACGGATGCCGTCGTCGGCGACCAGCCGTCGCTCGGGGACGAACGGGACCTGGGAGGCCAAGAGGGAGCCGTGGCGGGCGATGCCTCCTTTGAGCATGTGCCGTCGCAGGACCAACGGATGTGGCATCGACAACGCGGCCAGCCCTCGCACATGCGCGGGCCGGAAGGACGCGGCCGTCCAGGCTCCGTACGCGCCCCAGCCATGGCCGACGAGCACGGCCTGCCGCTCGCCTATGGACTGGATCACACCGGTGATGTCCGCCGCGAACGTCAGCGGGTCGTAGCCACGCGGCGGCTTGTCGCTACCGCCGTAGCCACGCAGATCCATCGCGACCACTCGCCAGCCGGCGTCGGCGATCTTGGGCATCTGATGCCGCCACGCCCACCAGAACTCCGGGAAACCGTGGAGGAAGAGCACCAAGGGGCCATGGCCGAGCTCGGCCACGTGGAACTGCGCACCGTTCGCCGAGATCCGCCTATGAGTCCACGGTCCGGGAACCTCGACGACGTCGTGGAGCAACGCTGGCGCGGTCACGACGCGGACGTCGCACGCAGAGCGTGCACGGCCTGGCGGGCCGCCGCCTGAGCCCGCTTCGGCCCCTTCACAGAGCCGAACCGTGCCTTGGCCCATAGCCCGAGAGCTCCTGCGACCACGAGATAGAAGACCGCGACGATCAGGAATGCCCACCCTGCGGCGAGTCCGAGCGCGGAGACCCCGTAAGCGAGGGCCACCGACAACAAGACGACCGCCAGAAAGACGAGCACACCGGCGGCAGCTACCAGCACGCCACCGATGCCGGCTGACTTTAAGTCCTCGCGGAGCTCCGCCTTAGCAAGGTCGACCTCATCCTTGATCAGACCTGTGACGTCTTCCCTGACCGCGGCGACGAGCTGTCCGATGGACGCCTGGGATGTCTCACCGACAGTCTCCATGCCGTTGGTACCCGGCCCGGTCACCATGCCTTCTCCCGTTTTTGCATTTCAGACATCGAATACGCGTGGCGAAGCTACGCTCACGGATGACTGTACCCGCACTGGACGGACATAGACTCGAGAACAGCGAGCGTGCCTCGCCTCGGTGACCCGCTACGTGCCGGAATCCGGGTCCGAAACCTTCGAGCGAGCGTCCTGCGGTGTCTCGGTTTGGGCCTCTTCCTGGTACACGTCCGGGATACCGTCGCCGTTGCTGTCCCTCGACTCCTCTTCGTCGATGAGGCGGTAGGCCCGGTTGCGCGCACCGAGGACCACCATGGCCAGCAGCGCCGACAGCACCGAACCGATCAGTACGGCCATCTTCACCATGTCGATCAGCTCTTCCTCGCCCCGGAACGCCAGCTCCCCGATGAGCAGGGACACCGTGAACCCGATGCCGGCGAGCAACCCGAGCCCGAGGATGTCGCTCCACGCCAGCCGGTCGCTGAGCTGGGCACGCGAGAACTTCGCGGCCAGGAACGTGCCGAGGACGATGCCTACGCCCTTCCCGAGCACCAACCCGAGCGTGACACCCAACGCGAGCGGCTCGGTGAAAGTCTCACGCAGCGCTTCACCCGACACCGCGACACCGGCCGCGAAGAACGCGTAGATGGGAACGCAGATGACGGCCGAGTACGGGCGGATCTGGTGCTCCACCCGCTCCGCCGGAGCCTCATGTTCCCCTTCACGATGGTGCGCCCTGGTCAGCAGACCGAACGCCACACCCACGACGGTGGCGTGAATGCCGCTCTCGTGGGTCAGCGCCCAGGCGACGACGCCCATCGGGACGTAGATCCACCACGCACCGACGTCGCGCCGCTGCATCAGGTAGTAGACCACCAGGATGGCCACGGCACCGGCCAGGGGAAGCAACTCCAAACCGGAGGTGAAGGCCACCGCGATGATGGTGATGGCCAATAGGTCGTCGACGACCGCGAGCGTGAGAAGGAATGCGCGCAGCGCCGCCGGGAGCCTCGACCCGATCACGGCGAGCACCGCCAGTGCGAACGCGATGTCGGTGGCGGTGGGCACCGCCCAGCCCCGCATGTCTCCGTCGCCGACCACGTTGATCACGGTGAAGACGAGGATGGGGCCGATCATGCCGCATACCGCGGCCACGATCGGCAACGCCGCCGCCGCGGGTTTGCGCAAGCTGCCCACGATGAGCTCGCGTTTGAGCTCCAGCCCGACGACCAGGAAGAAGATGGCCAGCAACCCGTCGGCCGCCCAGTGAGCCAGGTCCAGGTCGAGATGGAGGGCGGAGGGCCCGAACGTGGTCTCGGAGAGTGACGCGTATGAGCCTGATGCGACGTTCGCCAACACCAGGGCAAGGACAGCGGCTCCCAGCATGAGGAAACCACCTGTCGTCTCGCTGCGCATGATGGACGACAGGTACCGCGCCTCCGGCCACGGGATCCGACCGAACAGTCGAGAGGCAGGGCGAGTCACGGGCATACCACCTTCAGCTTGGCTTGAGCATCACTGACAACCGACCGCCGACCAGACTTCCCGGCACACCCGTTGGCGATTCTACGCGAACGATAGGGCCGACCCGGATTACACGTTCTAGCGCATGAAAGGTGCGACGTGTTCCCATTGCGGGTCGTGTGACTTGGCCGTCGACGTCTTCCCACGGCTCCAGCCGCTGAGAACGGGTCTTACCGCGTCCGCGTCGACCTCCAGCCCGTCCACGTAGAAATGCGCGACAACCTGCCCGCCACCCGTGACATGTCCCACATGGACGACCCGCGGCCCTTCGCCTCCCCACGCGTCGACGACCTTGCCTTCGAGCTCCTCGATGTCGTTGGAGATCGACGGGTCGGATGGCATGCCGTTCCCGGCGGCGTCGTACTCCAGAACGACCGCGATGTGCGTATCGGCGAGCGGGTGGGTATGCCGCCCCACCGCCCTGCGGATGATGGCGAAGACGGGACCCCGCGGCCCTCTGCCTTCCATCGCCGCCCACTCCCCGCTGCCTGCGGATCCCAGCTGGTCCACGACCTCGCTGAGCGAGGCCATCGCGATCGAGTCGAGCGGCTTGTCGACGGAGACGTCGACGGAGCCGATCCAGCGCTCGACGCCTGTCTCGCCGAGCGCGGCGTCGAGCCCGACGAACGCGACCTGGAGCCGGTGGTCATGGTCGACCAGCGTGAACAGTGGATGATAGACCGCGACGTCGACCTTGTTCGAAGCGGTGTCCACCCGGGCACCGACCTCTAGCTCGCTCATGTCGAAGTCGTAGTCGTCGACCTTCAGCGTCGACGACTCGAAGACAGCGGGGTCGCGCTGCCGGCTGGAGAGAAACTCGACATCGCCGTCGTCCGGCGCCGCCAGCAGCCACCGCTCGGCGACGCTGCGCAGGTCCGATTCACCGGCACTGGACACGACGAGCGCGAACCTCTTGCCACGGCTGCCGACGATCTGCCAGCTCAGGCGGGCGTCGATAGCCGCCACCAGCGGCTGGAGCATTCTCAGTGCGTCATCGGTGCGGTCCTCATCGACCGCTTTGACGACGTCCCCCCGGTGCGCGGCCCACCACGACCAGAAGTCAGCGATGGCAGGCCGCGGATCGACCGCACGGGCGGTCTTACGTCGGAAAAAGCCCATGAGTGCCAGCTTCTCACGGTTCCGGAGGCTGTTTCTACGCTGGGCGGTGTCCGTGTAGGGCGCTGTCCAACGTCATGTGCACCTGGTAACGGTCGGCGCGGTACCAGGATGTCACGTGCTCCATCGGGCGTCCGGACGCATAGGACGTCTTGCGGAAGACCAGGAGCGGAGCGGCGGGCGGCACGCGCAGCAGCCGGGCGCGCAGCGGGTCTGCTCCTTCAGCCCATACCGTCTGGGCGGCGGAGTCCAGGACCCGCCCGTAGTCGTGCGCGAGGATCGAGTAGATCGAGCTCATCAGGTCGCGTTCCAGCAGGTCTGGCAGTGGCGATGCAGGGAGCCAGGAGACCTCGTGGGCCATCGGCGCGCCGTCCGCCGAACGCAATCGCTCGATACGGAACGCGCGGTCCGTGACGTCGAGGCCGAGCGCTGCCCGGGCCGGTGGCGGGGCTACGGTCTCATCCGCCCCGAGCACCACCGTGGACGGTTTGTGCCCCCGCCGCCGCATGTCCTCGGTGAAGGAGGCCAGGTGCATCTGCGACTCGACCTTGGGCGCCGCGACGAACGTCCCCTTGCCACGCACGCGATACAGCCGGCCCTCGGAGACGAGCCGGCCCACCGCCTCCCGCACGGTGGCCCGGCTGACGCCGAACCTCTGCACCAGCTCACGCTCGGATGGGATCGGAGCGTCGGGCACGAGCTCGCCCTCCACCATCGCGAGCAAGATGTCCCGCAGCTGACGATGCTTGGGTACTGGACCATCGACGACGTTCATTTCGTTCCCCCTCCCGGCGACGAGTTCCAGCCGGGCACGGTCGATCCGCCTCAGATTCCGCGACAGCCTGGTGACACGGAATCTGGTCCGCACCGCCCCCGCCAGTGGTCTGTACTGGTTCTGACAAGCTGGTGCCCTTTACGATGATGCGTGGCAGTACCGATGTCAAGCTTCTGGCCTGGATAACCTGCATCGGATGACCACAGCCTGGAGAACCGAGCCGGCCTTGAGGTTCCCGTCCAGCCGTGTGAGAGGAACTACGTGAACCAGACCGCGACAACGATGGCCCGGGAGATCGCCGAACAGCCGGCCGCTCTGGCCCGGACCATCCAGTCTCTCCGGCCGCAGCGCACAGCTCTGCGCAAAATCGCCACCGATCGCCGCGTAGTCCTCTTCGTCGCCCGCGGATCGTCGGACAACGCCGCCGTCTACGGCCGCTACCTGCTCGAGGTCCATGCCGGTCTGGCCAGCGGTCTTGCGGCTCCCAGTGTCGCCACGCACTACCATGCCGAGCTCGACCTCTCGGAGGCGCTGGTGGTGTGCGTCTCGCAGTCCGGTGAGACACAGGAGATCGTCGAGACGCAGGAATGGGCGGCCGGCCGCGGTGCGCGCACCGTCGCAGTGACGAACGACGGCGGCAGTTCCCTGGCCGGAGCCGCCGACGTCGCGCTCGTGACCCAGGCCGGTGCCGAGCTCGCGGTCCCCGCCACCAAGTCCTACACGGCACAGCTGGCCGCGATGGCCGTGCTGGCCTCAGCCATGGCACCCGACCCGGAAGCTCTCGACGCGGACCTGGACCGGGTCCCCGCGGAGGTGGAGCGGCTCATCACCCGGCGAGCCGGTGTGGACGAGGCCGCCGAACGGCTCGCCTCCACTGCGGAAGCACTGGTCAGTGGCCGTGGGATCGTCTTCGGCACAGCGCTGGAAGCTGCGCTGAAGATCGAGGAGACATGTCTCCGCCCGGTCCGCGGACTCTCCTACGCAGACCTGCGGCACGGGCCGATCGCGGTGGTCGACGCCGAGCACGTCGCTCTCCTG
>NZ_ML142854.1:113110-113963 GCF_004138495.1 Phytoactinopolyspora endophytica | reverse complement strand
GTCCTCGGCAGACGGGCCGATGGTCTCGGGGATGACCGACCTCGCGCGCGACCTGGACCGGCGGGGCGCCGCCGCCGTCATCGGGATCGGAGGCGACGAGGCGTTCGCCGGCGCGGTCGACGTGCGTGTTCCCGGGCCGTCTCTGCCTGAACTGGTCGCTCCGTTGGCGTTGATCGTGCCCGCTCAGCTCATCGTCGAGACGTTGGCGCGTCGGCTGGGGCTCGATCCGGATGCGCCACGCGGCTTGAACAAGGTCACCCAGACCGATCCGGCCGAGTCGTAAGCTCACTCGCGCTGCAGTCCGCGCTGCGATCTCGTCAGTTCAGCGCCACGCTGCAACGATCAGTATCCATACGACCGATTCACACGACGGCGTGCTGGATGATCCAGGCATGCATGGCGATCGCGGCGGCCGCGCCGGCGTTGATCGATCGGGTCGACCCGAACTGGGCGATCGACAGGCAGACGTCCACGTGCTCCCGCGCCGCTTCAGAGAGTCCCGGCCCCTCCTGCCCGAAAAGCAGCACACACTCCCGCGGCAGCCGGTACGTCTCCAATGGGACCGAGCCGGGCAGGTTGTCGACCCCCAACACGGGCAGCCCGCGCTCATGGGCCCACGTGGCCAGCTCCGCCAGGTCGGGATGGTGCCGGACGTGCTGGTAACGGTCGGTCACCATCGCGCCCCGCCGGTTCCACCGGCGCCGCCCCACAATGTGCACCTCGGCCGCGAGGAACGCGTTCGCCGTGCGCACGACGGAGCCGATGTTGAAGTCGTGCTGCCAGTTCTCGATCGCGATGTGGAACGGGTGCCGGCGCCGGTCGAGGTCCTCGACGATCGCCTCGCGCCGCCAGT
>NZ_ML142854.1:112679-113084 GCF_004138495.1 Phytoactinopolyspora endophytica | reverse complement strand
GTACTCGTCGACGACGTTGCGCCGATCACCCTGCTCGAGCAGCTCCGGGTCGTACCGGGAATCGTCCGGCCACGCACCCTCCCATGGCCCCACACCTTGGCTCAGATTTTCGTCGTCGTTCGGGCGAAGCGACACGCCCGCCGCGTCGTCCGCCCGTTCGAGCCGCTGCTCGCGCTCGTCATCTGCGTTCACGCAGACCACCGTAGTGCCGCCCACGCCAGTCGCCGCGCCCTACCGTGTGAGCCGTGACGCAGACACATCGTCCTAGGTCTACGCTCGTACCTCTCCGAGCCCGATCGCAGAGCGGACAATACGCACCGCTTCGTCCGGGGAGAGGAGCTCCCCGGAGCTGACCACCACGCCATCGACGATGATCGCCGCATAACCTGGGGCCCGGATCGCCGA
>NZ_ML142854.1:110594-112608 GCF_004138495.1 Phytoactinopolyspora endophytica | reverse complement strand
CCGCCCACCACCCCACGCCGCGCCGGCGCAGGTCCCGCATCAGCACTGGGATGAGGAACGCATGGTTGCGGGGGTCGACGATCTCGATCTCCACATCATCGGGCAGGTGGTGCCGGAGCGACCGGTAGACATCGGCGAACGGCTCCCAGTCCGTCCGTTCGATGTTCCGGGTCCCCCCGCGCACGGGATGATGGTGCGGCTCGACACACACGCCCTTCGCGGAGCCTCCGCTGCAACAGCCCGCTCCGACCCCGTCGGACATGTCCCACGGCCGGATCAGTAGGACTCTCATAGCTCGTCCTCCCGAGACGACGTCTCGGCGCCAGCGCCGCTGTCTCCCCCACCGGCGGTAGCACGACGCTCGGCGAGCGCCCGGCGCATGGCGCCGATGGCCTCTACGATCAACCATACGGCGAGGACGAAGATGATCGCATCCAGTGGCGCCAGCACCCATTCACCCTCGTCGATGAACTCGAAGAACTGGATGAACAGCGCCCAGCTCGTCATGATCAGCAGGAAGACCAATGGAACGACGGCGGCCGCCGGGTTGCGCCGGTTACGCGTCACCCACACCGCGATCACGGCGAGCGCCAGGCCCGCGGTCAGCTGGTTGGTGGTACCGAACAGCCGCCACAGAGTCCCGAACGTGTAGCCCTCGTCGCCGTCACCCGGCACCAGCGCCAGAGCCAGTGGCACGACGACGGCCACCAGGCCGGCCAGCGTCAAGCTGCGGGCCAGCTTGGTCCAACCCAGCAACGTTGAGATCTCCTGCACGACGTAGCGCTGCAGCCGGATGCCGGTGTCCATCGTGGTCGCCGCGAACGACACCACAACAACCGCCGCGAACACGGTGGCCAGTTGGAACTCCACGCCGAGGTTGTTCGCGAACTGCGCGATCCCGTTGACGAAATTCGAGGTCGCGCCGCCGGAGGCGTCCGCATGGGTCGCGTACAACTCGTCCCACTCCACACGGGTCGCGGCTACGCCCGCGCTGACCGCCAGCACCGAGGCGAGCGCCAGGCTTCCCTCCCCGAGGGCGCCCATGTAGCCGACATGGCGGGCGTCACGCTCGTTGGCCAGCTGTTTGGACGTCGTACCTGATGAGACCAGCGAATGGAAGCCGGAGATCGCACCACAGGCGATGGTGATGAACAGGAACGGGAAGATGCTGGGCGAGCCGTCAGGGACGTCGTTCAGGGCAGGCGCCACCATCGTGTCCCAGCCCACGAGCACACCGAGGAAGGTCACAGCCAAGGCGATGAACAGCTGATGCGAGTTAATGTAGTCGCGTGGCTGAAGGAGAAGCCACACCGGGAGCCGGGACGCGATGAAGGTGTACAGGAACATGATCACGACCCACAGGTCGCGGGTCTGCCCGAAGCCGAGCGCGTCAGCCAGGCCGTCGATCTCGACCGGAACCTCGTTCCCGACCCAGATCAGGAAGTACAGCCCGATGACGCCGATGATCGACGGCACCAGAGCCGCCGTACGAGTGCGGTAGATGTACTGGCCGATCGCGATGGCCAGCGGGATCTCGACGAAGATCGGGATCACCGCGCCCGGGTTCGCCACCAGGAGATTGCCGATCACCACCGCGAACACCGCGTTCACCAGCGTCAGCAGGAAGAAGATGATGCAAAGGAACAGGATTCTGGAGCGCTTGCTGATGACGTCCGCGGTCAGCGTGCCGATGTTGCGTGCCTGGTGCCGGATGGAGACGACCAGCGCGCCGAAGTCGTGCACTCCGGCAGCGAAGATCGTCCCGATAACGATCCACGCCAGCGCAGGTCCCCATCCCCAGAACACCGCGATCGCAGGGCCGACGATCGGAGCCGCACCCGCGATCGACGTGAAATGGTGACCGAACAGGACGTGCTTGTTGGTCGGGACGAAATCCACCCCGTCGGCGAATTCCTGAGCCGGGGTGATGCGTTCAGGATCGAGCGCATACACCTTCTCCGCCAGGTATTTGGAGTAATAGATATACCCCAGCGCGAAGACGGCGAAGACCGTG
>NZ_ML142854.1:109825-110572 GCF_004138495.1 Phytoactinopolyspora endophytica | reverse complement strand
GCGACGACAACGGCGGGCATCGGGCCTCCTTGACTGGCCTCGGCCTCCCCCTGTGGCCGGGTGACACGTGTCTGGCCGCACTATGACTCACGTCACGCTCGCCGTCAATAGCGAGGTGGAGCCTCGTTCCCATCACGACCCGATGGCCGACGGCCGGTGCCCGCTCCGGCTACACCTGAGCGTCGATGGACACGGGCTTCGCCTATGATGCTTGGACTCCCGTCACCAGGAGACATGCTCTGAGACGCGACGCCGAGATCAGTCAGGCCGTCCGGGCCGCCTCGGTGGCCGAGCTTGCGTGGCTCGAGCCCGCCGGACGGCCCAGTGCCCGGCCGGTCACTCCGTTGTGGCTGGCCGACGCCCCTGGGCCCGCTATCGCCTGCACGTATGCCGAAAGCGAGCTGGCACATGCGGTCGCCTCCGCGTCCAGCGCCACTGTGGTCCTGTCCGATCCGCGCATGACCGGATCGGATTGGCGCCCGGTGGCCTTGACCGGGCGCTTCACACTGATCGAAGACCGCACCGGCCACATGTTCGTCGATCGGCTGCTCGGCCAGGAGCTAAGGAAGTATCCACCGTCGCGTGCCTATGCCGACTCGCCGCTTCTGCGCCGTGAGCACTGGTGGTATCTGCCCCGGTTGATCTTGGTGATGGACGTGGAAGCCGTGACTACTGTGGGCGCCCGGTCCGGCCGAGAGGACCACGTCCTCGCGCTTGCAACCGGCACCGGCGCGGGGGACGCGACCT
>NZ_ML142854.1:108426-109808 GCF_004138495.1 Phytoactinopolyspora endophytica | reverse complement strand
CGACCTGCTGGTCGACACCGTCCGGGATGCGGGGCACAAGCCTCGCGCGGCCGGCGGTACGGCGGAGCGACACGGCACCGTTCGTCCCGTTGCCGGCCTTGGTTCCGGACGGAGCACGCGTAGAGATCAGCTACGGCTCTTCAGCCTGACCGATCGGACGCTGCCGGACGGGCCGGCGGCCCTGCTCGGGCACGACTTCTCCGTACCTGACCTGGAACGTTGGACACCATGGGTCACCCGGGGCCGGTTGCGGGACGGCGTCCTGCACGTCCAGGAACACCCCGAGCGCACCACCCTGGAGCCGGTTCCCGGGGTCTGGCAACGGCTACAGCGGCAACGGCGTCTGGAGAAGGCGTGCCGCCGCGCCCTCGCCGGATGATCCTTCCGGCACGGTACGACCGCCCGAAGCGCTAGAGGTCCAGCTCGGAGGCACCGTACGCGGCGCGGTACTCCAGCCCCTCCGCCTCGATCCGCTGCCGCGCGCCGGTGTCCCGGTCGACGATCACTGCCACTGCGACGATGTCCGCGCCAGCGCTGCGCAGCGCCTCGACCGCGGTCAACACGCTGCCGCCCGTCGTCGATGTGTCTTCTACCGCGAGCACCCGGCGGCCCTCGACGCCCGGCCCTTCGATCTGGCGGCGCAGGCCATGCTGTTTCTCGCCCTTACGGACGACGAACGTGTCCAGGCGCTGCCCGCGCCGGTACGCGGCATGCATCATCGCCGTCGCCACCGGGTCGGCGCCCAGGGTGAGGCCGCCGACGGCGTCGTACTCCAAGCCCGTTGTCACGTCCAGCATCACCTCGCCGACCAGCGGCGCGGCCGCACCGTCGAGCGTGATCCGCCGCAAATCGACGTAGTAGTCCGCCTCCTTGCCCGACGACAGCACCACGGTGCCGTGCACGATGGCTTTCTGGTTGATCTGTTGTCTGAGTTCATCCCGCGCATTCACAATCCACGAGCGTAGGCCACAACTCCAGGGCATGGAGCCACAGCTCCAGACCGTGAGCGGATCGACTTCGATGCCACCGGCCTCGGTCCGAGGCCGGTTCGGCCTCCAGATCGGCATAGACGACGTCGGAATCGCAATCTCTTCGTCGAGGTGGCACCTGGCCGCCACACGGTCGGTCTTGGTACGGCAGAGTGGAGGGATGAGACCCGGCGTCTTGGTACTGGCAAGCGGACCGCTCGATCCGCCCGATTGGTGGGGACCCCTCGTCGCCGAGCTCCGTCAGGCGGAGGTCCCGAGCACGGCACCTGTGGACCGGAGCGACGGACCGCCGTTCAGCGTCGGGTGGCTGGCGTCCGTCGCGCAGCAGCTGAACACGGCGGCGCTGGACGACCCGATCGTCGTCGTTGGGCACGGCACGGCCGGCCCGCTCCT
>NZ_ML142854.1:105896-108360 GCF_004138495.1 Phytoactinopolyspora endophytica | reverse complement strand
CTCTGGCACGGACCCAGCGGGCCGGCAGGAAGCAGATCGGAGGGTACGTCTTCGTGGACGCGACTCTGCCCCGCCCCGGCCGGGTCAACCACCTCGAGCTACTCGAGGCGGCATCCCCCACCGAGGCCGAAACCGCTCACCAGCAGTTGCACGCCCCCGGAGGGCTGTGGCCGGATCCGGCAGAGGATACTCTCGCACGGGCTCGCGACCATCAGTTCTGGACCGAGACGCTGCCACCGGCCATCGACTGGCCGGACGCTCCGTGCGCGTACGTTCACACCGGCGCGCCCACAACGGGCTGCGGCGACACGTCGTTCTGGGCCCGTTCCGCCCGTTCCCGCGGATGGGCCGTGTACGAGAGCGCGGACACAGCCGACGGCATCCAGGACGCCGTCGCTCAGCTGCCCGGCTGATGCCCGGGCGCTCGTCGCGCCACACACCGGCAGGTGACCGAGATCGATCTCCCTCGCACGGTGCCTAGCCGCGGCGTCGCCGATCAGGATGGCGACGGCCGGTCGCCCGAACCAGGCGCCGTGGCAGGCGCGGCAGCATCAGGGCGGCGACCTTGTACACCGGTCCGGGGACCGAGACGGTCTTGCCGCGACGGAGGTCCCGTAGGGCTGTGTCGACCAGCGTGCCGGAATCGAGCCATAGCCACGTGGGCAGCTTGCTCATGTCCATGGCAGCCCGGTCGTGGAACTCCGTGCGTGTGAATCCGGGCGCCAGCACCATCGCCCGGACACCCGTCCCCTCCAGCTGCGACGCCAGACCCTCGGTGAACGACGTGGTCCACGCCTTGGCGGCGCTGTAGGTGCCGCGCGGCGTCCAAGCAGCCACCGAGCTCACGTTGATGACTGCCCCGCGTCCGCGGTCGATCATGCCGGGGAGGACCGCGTGGGTGAGCCGCAGCACTGCGCGCACATGGACGTTGAGCAGGTGCTCCTCGTCGTTGATGTCGTTGGCGAGGAATGGCTTGCGCAGTGCGTGACCGGCGTTGTTCACCAGGAGCTCGATCGGCCGGTCCGGGTCGCTCAGCCTCGCCTCGACGTCGCCGGTCTCAGCCGTCAGGTCCGCGGCCAGGACCTCCACCTCGACACCGTGTGCGGCGCGGAGCTCCTCGGCCACCGACTCGAGCCTCGCCTGGTCACGTGAGACAAGGACCAGGCCGAACCCTTGGGCGGCCAGCTTGCGCGCGAACTCCAACCCGATCCCCGCGGTCGGGCCGGTCACCAAAGCCGTGGGCATGAATAGCACACTACCCACCGGCACCGAGTCGCGTCCTGCGCGGTGCGCGCCATGGGGCTCGATCCGCGGGACGCACCGCTAGGTAGGGTGATGAACCGTGACAGATCTCTCCCGCGCCGCCGTCCACGATGCCGTCACCTATTTCGACTCGTGGCTGGCGTTCCGGCAACGTTACTCCCGCATTCCCGGTGTTCAGGCAGCCGTACTGCACGGCGACGAGGTGCTGTTGTCCGAGGCCTATGGGCACGCCGACGTGGAGGCCGGGGTCGAGCTGACGCCGCGGCACCTGTTCCGGATCGCCTCGCACTCGAAGACGTTTACGGCCACCGCCGTCCTGCAGCTCTCGGCACGCGGCGATCTGCGGCTCGATGACCCGATCGGCGGCTGGTTGCCGTTTCTGGACGGTGCACCGCTCGGGAGTGTGACCGTCCGCGAGCTGCTCGGGCACAGCGCGGGAGCTGTGCGCGACGGACATGACGGCGACTTCTGGCAGCTGTACCGCGAGTTCCCGGACGAGGCCGGGCTGCAGAAGATCGCCCTCGACGACGCCGACATCATCCCGTCCAACGAACGCTTCAAGTACTCCAACATCGGCTACTCGCTGCTCGGCCTGGTCGTGGCGGCCGCTTCCGGGCAAAGCTACAACTCCTACGTCCGCGAACACATCGTCGACCGGCTCTCGTTGGCCGATACCGGCCCGGAGTACGACGCGGCGCGTGCCTCCGAGTACGCGTGCGGCTATACCGCGCTGGCCTATTCCGACAGGCGGGTTCCGGTCGACCACGTCGACACCGCCGCAATGTCCCCTGCCACCGGCTTCTACAGCACGGCAGAGGACGTCGTCCGCTACGTCGCCGCCCACTTCCACGGTGACGACCGGATTCTCTCCGACGCCTCCAAGCGGCTCATGCAGCGCGCCGAGTGGAAGGTCGACGGCAGCGAGGGCGAGTACGGGCTCGGTCTGGACCGCGCCGACATCGGCGGGCGGCGCGTGTTCGGCCATGGTGGCGGGTACCCCGGGCACATCACCAAGACCTACTTCGACCCCGAGGACAGGCTCGCCGTCTCCGTGCTGACCAACGCGATCGACGGCCCGGCCGAGCCCTTGGCGTCAGGCCTGGTCCGCCTGGTCAACCTAGCCACAGAAAGCGCGGGCGAGGCAGGATCGCGCGACGACGCCGAGCTGACCCGCTTCACCGGCCGGTTCGCCACGATGTGG
>NZ_ML142854.1:103420-105859 GCF_004138495.1 Phytoactinopolyspora endophytica | reverse complement strand
GTGAACGACGTCGTCCGCCTTGGTGGGCAGCTCTATCTCACTCGGCCGGTGGCCGACGACCCCACCCAGCCACCCACCAAGCTCGAGGTCGTGGACGACAGCACACTGCGCATCGTCGGCGGGATCGGGTTCGGCTCCTACGGCGAGACGCTGCGGTACGAGTTCTCCGGCGACGACGTCGTCTCCATCCGGGGCAGCAGCGCGACCACGGCGTACCCGATCGAGCGGATCACCGAGGCGGCCGCCACCAAGGAGCGGGTCCGTGTAGGCGACCCACTCCGCTGAGAATTGGCGAGGGCGGGTCCACAGCTGCACGAGCCCAGCTCACTGGCTATGCTCCCATGCGTGGTGGAGATGCGACAGGTCATCGGAGCGGACACGCGACAGACCAGCGGGATGCTGCGAGTGGTCGGCACCGTACCAGTGACGCCGAGAATGCTCCGGCTCACGGGTGAGATCGACGTGGAGCACCTGCCGGTCGACCCGTCATGCCCTAACCAGGTGTTGCGGCTGAGCCCACCGGCCGACCTCGCCGCCACGGCGACCAGTGGCGCCCGCCCGCCCAGCCGCACCTACACGATCCGCCGGTACGACGAGCCGTCCGGCAGGCTCGATATCGACGTCGTCCTGCACGGCGACGGCCCGTTCGTCCGTTGGGCGACGGCCGCCGAGCCGGGCGACACGATTCCCTTCACCGGCCCCCGGCCGCACGCAGTTCCGTCGTTCGACGGCGATGCCCTGGTGATGGCCAGCGATGAGACAGGTCTGCCGGCCGTCGCGTCACTGCTGGAGGCCGCCCAGGCAGGCCTGGCCGTGCACGCCTTCGTCGAGGTGGCCGACGCCGCAGAGGAACAGCCGATCGATACCGGTGCCGACCTCGACGTGCGCTGGCTGCACCGGGACGGTGCGTCTGCCGGGACCACCGGCGCTCTCGAACGATCCGTCCAGGAGCTCACCTGGCCAGACGGGCGCGTGGTGGTATGGGTAGCCGGGGAGACATCTCAGGTGCGCACTATCCGCCGGTTCGCGGCCGCCGAGCGCGGCGTCGCCCGATCCGACATCCACGCCTATGGCTACTGGCGCCTCGGCCGCTCGGGCTCGCCCAGCTGAGCCCGTCAGGTGGCGCGGACGGTGAGCTGGTCGGCGCCCTCGTCGAGATCGACGCTGACCGTGTCGCCGTCGCGGATGTCGCCGCCGAGGATCGCCCGCGCCAGCCGGTCGCCGATGGCTGTCTCCACCAGCCGGCGCAGCGGCCGGGCACCGTAGACCGGATCGTAACCGGTCAGTGCGAGCCATTCCCTGGCGCTGTCACTGACCTGCAGCAGCAGGCGCCGGTCCGCCAGCCGGTCCCCGAGCTTGTCCACCAGCAGGTCGACGATGCGGGACAGCTCTCCACTGCCCAGCGGCTGGAACATGACGATGTCGTCCAGCCTGTTCAGGAATTCGGGCTTGAACGAGGTGCGCACGACCTCCATGACCGCGTTCTGCTTGGCCGCCTCGTCCAGCGCCGGATCGGCAAGGAACGCCGAGCCCAGGTTTGAGGTGAGGATGAGGATGGTGTTGCGGAAGTCGACCGTGTGGCCCTGTCCGTCGGTGAGCCGTCCGTCGTCGAACACCTGCAGCAGGATGTCGAAGACCTCATGGTGTGCCTTCTCGACCTCGTCGAGCAGGACGACGGAGTATGGACGGCGACGCACCGACTCCGTGAGCTGTCCGCCTTCCTCGTAGCCGACATACCCCGGAGGCGCGCCGACCAGCCGGGCGACACTGTGCTTCTCGCTGTACTCGCTCATGTCGATGCGGACCATCGCCCGCTCGTCGTCGAAGAGGAAGTCGGCCAGCGCCTTGGCCAGCTCGGTCTTTCCGACACCAGTCGGACCGAGGAAGAGGAACGCCCCGGTCGGCCGATCCGGGTCAGAGACCCCGGCTCGTGCCCGCCGCACCGCATCCGACACGGCCGTGACGGCCTTGCTCTGCCCGACCACGCGCCGGCCCAGCTCATCCTCCATCCGCAGCAGCTTGCCGGTCTCGCCTTCCAGCAACCTACCGGCGGGGATACCCGTCCAGGCAGCGACCACATCCGCGATGTCGTCGGGGCCGACCTCCTCTTTCACCATGGTCTCAGCGGTCGGGCTCTCCGCCACCTCGGTGGCGGCCGCCAGCTCCTTCTCCAGCTCCGGGATACGCCCGTAGAGGATCTCGCTGGCGCCGGCGAGGTCACCCTCGCGCTGGGACCGCTCGGCCTGACCGCGCAGCTCATCGATCTGTTCCTTCAACGAGCCGACCCGGTTCAGGCTGCCCTTCTCCTGTTCCCAGCGGGCCTCGAGCCCTCGCAGCTCCTCTTCGCGGTCCGCCAGCTCAGCGCGGAGCGCCGCGAGCCGTTCCCGGGACGGCTGATCCGCTTCCTTGTCGAGCGCCAGCTCCTCCATCTTCAGCCGG
>NZ_ML142854.1:101701-103398 GCF_004138495.1 Phytoactinopolyspora endophytica | reverse complement strand
GGCGCCGAAGTGTGTCGATCTCGACCGGCGACGAGTCGATCTCCATCCGCAGACGCGACGCTGCTTCGTCGACCAGGTCGATCGCCTTATCCGGAAGCTGGCGGCCGGTGATGTAGCGGTTCGACAACGACGCGGCCGCGACCAGCCCGGCGTCGGCGATCTGAACTTTGTGATGCGCCTCGTAGCGCTCCTTGAGCCCGCGGAGGATCGCTACCGTGTCCTCGACGCTGGGCTCCCCGACATAGACCTGTTGGAACCGGCGCTCCAGGGCCGGGTCCTTCTCGACCCGTTCCCGGTACTCGTCGAGCGTGGTCGCACCGACCATCCGGAGCTCACCACGGGCGAGCATCGGCTTGAGCATGTTGCCCGCGTCCATCGCGGAGTCACCACCGGCGCCCGCACCCACCACCGTGTGCAGCTCGTCAATGAAGGTCACGACCTGCCCGTCGCTCGCCTTGATCTCGTCCAAGACGGCTTTCAACCGCTCCTCGAACTCACCGCGGTACTTGGCGCCGGCCAGCATCGCTCCGATATCAAGCGCCACGAGCCGCTTGCCGCGCAGTGACTCCGGCACGTCACCGGCCACCATCCGCTGCGCCAACCCTTCGACGACGGCGGTCTTGCCGACGCCGGGTTCACCGATCAGCACTGGGTTGTTCTTGGTCCGCCGGGAAAGCACCTGGACGACGCGGCGGATCTCGGAGTCACGCCCGACGACCGGGTCGATCTTGCCTTCCCGGGCACGCTCGGTGAGGTCCACACCGTACTTGTTCAGCGCGTCGTACGTGCCCTCCGGGTCCGGAGTGGTGACCCGGGCCGAACCGCGAACCTCGCTGAAAGCGGCCCGGATCTTCTCCGCGGTGGCACCATGCTTGGTCAACAGTTCCCGTACCGGGGACTCGACGTGGGCGAGCCCTACCAACAGGTGCTCGGTGGAGATGTACTCGTCTTCCAGCTCACGCGCCACCTCACCGGCGTGCGACAGCACGGCATATGTACTGCGGCCAAGGCTCGGTGAGGCGACCGTGGAGCCCGCTGCCGACGGCAGCGCCGCGAACGCGGCGTCGACCTCCGAGCGGACCGCTGCCAGGTTCACACCGACCGCTTCGAGCAACGGGCCGGTCAGGCCTTCGGACTGAATCAGCAGCGAGCGCAGCAGGTGGATGGGCTCCACGGCAGGATTGCCCGCGGTGGCGGCGCTGCGTACAGCTACCGACAGCGCTTCCTGCGCCTTGGTGGTGAGCTGGTCGTTCATGAGTCTCCCGGTTCTCCCAGAGCCCGTCCCGGATCGCGCGGCGATCCAGCGCGAACTCCCTCCGATTCCTCAGGTTGTACCGTCAGATCAACAACCGCAAAGTTGAGTCTATTCCACTCAAGTATGCACGACGCCCGCCCGTCGGGCCACCGACCCAGCGGCGTTTGCCCCCCATCCGCGCGGGTAAGCACCAAGGCAGGCCTGAGAGGCAGGCGCCCAGCCGGTGCGGCATGCGGGATCAGTGACACGGAAGGCGAGACCCAGCGATGGCGAATCAACGCTCACGACAGCCGTTCGCCAGACTGTACGTCAGCGAGCTTCGTCTCTCGCTCCGCATCAACGCCGGCGCCTACGGCTACTCGGTGATGATCACCAGCACATTGGCCATGCTGTCCGCCGTCGACGCGCAGCCCGAGCCGGAGCAGATCTTCCTGTTCGCCGC
>NZ_ML142854.1:97080-101663 GCF_004138495.1 Phytoactinopolyspora endophytica | reverse complement strand
GTGGCCAGCTTCGCGGTGATCGAGACCATGATCACTCGGGGATTCAAGCGCCAGCCGAAGGATCAGGAAGCCACGGAGATCGTCGCTCTCGGCAGCTCCCTGAGCCTCGTCTCGATCGCGCTCGCCGTCGGCACGGCATGGCTCCTGGCAACCGTGCTGCCCGAGGCAGTGAGCTGGCTGATCGGCCCGTTCTCGGCGTCGTTGGTCTACGTCGCCGCCCTCGGCGCCGAGATGTCCGTCGCCAGGCGCATCGAAGAGGCACGAAACATCGAATGACATCGTCAGCGATACTGCCGGCATTCCCCGGTGAAGATGCCGTTGAGGCAAGCCTCGAGGACTGCCTCGGCCGCATCCGGAAGCGCCCGCACACCGACGGCCCGGCCCGGCGCCTGGTACAGCTGTCCAGCGAGGCCATCCACCAGCGCTGCTATCCGCAGCGCGGACATGTCGACGTCGGCGTCAGACTCGACCTCCCCGCACTCCTTGCCGTTGTGCACCGCCGTGGCCAGTTCGCGATGGATTCTCTGAGATGTCGCGCTCGCTACGGCAGCCAACGTCGCGTTGTCCACGGAGCGGCCGAGGAAGGCCCGCATCACGCGGCACTCCCCTCGCCGACGGTCGTCGATCGGCAACAGTTCCAGCATGCTCGCGAACACCACGTCCGAGATGGTCCCCTTGCGTGCCTCGCCTTGGGTGATATGCCCAGCGACCCGCTCACCGACGTCGGCTGTCACCTGCTGGTAAGCGAACAGCAGGAGGTCGTCTTTGCTGGTGAAATAGTGCTGTACGAGCCCGACAGACACGCCGGCCTGTTTGGCGACGTGAGCCACAGTCGCAGCGTCGAGCCCTGAGCCGGCGACAAGCCCGATCACCGCGTCAGCGATCTGCCGCCGCCGCGCGTCGTGATCCGCAACCCGAGGCACAACGTCACCGTATCAACGTACGGCTAGAGCCGCCTGACCAGCGCCAGAGCAGACCCAGCCATTCGGACAAGGCACGCGTCGACACGGATTCTTTCCGGATCTCTGAGCCCGACAATAACCGTACGTGTATATTGTTACAGATAAACCGTACGTTCATACGGCAACGCCGTAGCCGGACCACGTGAGAGAGCCAGCCTCATGAGGACATATGCCCGCGCACTGACCGCCGCCGCCCTCATCGCCGGAGTCATACTCTCGACCGGAGCTGTCCTTGCTGCCCACGCCACCTTCTCCACCAGGACGGCCGCTTCGGCAGCGTCCGGCGAGGCGACAGAGCCCGGCGCACAGACCACGCCGACGGATACGGAGGCCGCGAAGGTCGACGCCTATCTCCGCGAACGCATGGACGCCACGAAGACGCCCGGCATGGCTTACGCGATCGTCTCGCCGGAGTCGATCGAGCACATCGGCACCTGGGGCGAAAACGGCGACGGCGCCCCGATCACCGCCGACACCCCGTTCCTCTGGGGATCCGTCTCCAAGCCGGTGACGGCCACGGCCGTCATGACCCTGGTAGAGAACGGATCGATAGACCTCGACAAGCCGGTCCACAGCTACGTCCCGGAGTTCACCCTCGCCGATGAAGAGCTGGCCGGACTGATCACGGTCCGGCATCTGCTCGAGCAGACCAGCGGCATCCCTGAAGGCACCGGAGCCACCGACCGGTTCGGCCGGCGGCAGGAACCCTACGCAGACGCGGTTGCCGACCTTGCCGACGTCCAGCCACTGTCCGTGCCGGGCGAGGAGTTCGAGTACGCCAGCGAGAACTACCTCCTTCTCGGCGCCGTGGTCGAGGCGGTCGCTGACCAGCCCTTCCACGAGTACCTGCGCAAGCATGTCCTCGGTCCGCTGGAGATGACCGGCGCGATCACGACGCCGGACGGCGCCGACGACGCTCTGGCCGACGGTCACAGTTACGCGTTCGGCCAGCCCGTGAGCGTACCCGCGCATTACGACCAGAGTGGCCCGAGCTACGGCTACCTCGGCGGCACGGTCCAAGATCTAGCCCAGTTCGCAATGGCACACCTGAACGACGGCGCGTACGGATCAGTCCAGGTACTCGGATCCGAGTCCGTCGAGTTGGCGCACGCGGGCGCCGCACATGTCACCGACTCCATCAGTTACGGCTTCGGCTGGCGCGACGACACCAGGAACGAGGACCTCGGGACCCGCACCGTCTGGCACAGCGGCGCCGTGCACGGGTATCAGGCCACACTCGTCCTGCTCCCCGAGCTCGAACGCGGCATCGTCGTCGTGCAGAACATCTACGGGTTCTTCCAGGACTGGGAACTGGTCGCGACGGGCCTGAACGCCGGCCGGATTCTCGCCGGAGGCGAGCCCGAGCCGATCTCCAGTGGTCCCGCGTACGCTTTCACGCTCGGCGGCCTGGTCGCTACTCTGGCCGGCATCGCCGGCGCGACCGGATGGCCGGCCTACAGGACACTCCGCGGCCAAGCCGCACCAGCGCAACGGCGCCGAACCCTCGTGACGACGGCATGCTGGACCGTAGCCGGTCTGGCGCTGGCCTACGTCGCCGGCGTCGCACTCCCCGACTCGGTCGGCGCCGGTCTACCGCTGATCAGGCTATGGGCGCCGGACGTCGGCTGGCTGCTGAGCGCCGTCGTCGTCGGGTCGCTCCTGCTGGCCACCGCGCGGCTCACCACCGGTGTCGTCCGTTTCAACCGCATCGATGAGTCGCACCACCTCGAGTGACGTCATGTTTCCTCGTGCCAGCGTCAGCTATTCATGCGTCGGCGGTACCTCGTGGCTACGTAGTCGTCGACCCACACCTTCGTGCTGAACCAGGTACCGTCAGGCTGTTGTTGTGCCCGCAGACTCCCACGAAGAATAGCTTTGCGCAGCGAGTTTGCAGTCAGACCTTCACGCTCCAACGCCGCTAAGGGCAGCAGCCGAGCTGGACCAGCCACAGCTGGCATGACAAAACGGTGAAGGTTGTCTGTCACCGCGCGGGCAATAAGTTCACCAAGGGGACCAAAGTCGCCTCCGTCGGCACGATGGAGGGCCTTCATATACCTGTCGCGCTCTCTCCGATAGACGATAGCCGGCGGGTAGCCGAGGCGAACCAGTATGAGGTTGAGCAGCAGACGACCCGCCCGGCCATTGCCATCGAGAAACGGATGAACGCTCTCGAAGGTTACGTGAGTCTCAGCCAGCCGCTCTGGCAACGGTCGGTCGTCGGACTCACGGATGCCTTCAACGAGGCGAATCCAGTCAAGCATGTGCGCGTTGACCTCAGTCCACGAGGGCAGCTTCATGCCGTTTTCAAAGGGCTGACTGGTGTCATGACCAGCTGATGAACGTACCGGACGTCCGTCAAGCTGACGAGGTCGCCGTTCGACCAATCACCTGGTTCGACGCCCTGTCCGTACACCCAGGTGGCAGCATCGGCGTAGCCTTTCGCGACGGCCTTCCACCTGCCATTCCGACCTCCATGAAAGTGTCCCGCAGGCTCAAAAATAACTCAGACGGGACACTTTTCGCTGCGAGGTTGTCCCGACTCACGAAAACTAACTGAGACGGGACACTTTTGATTCAACCAAGATCACACGCCTCCTCTGATCCGGCCGGGCACGCCACCAACAATCCGCCTCTCGACCCGAACCCCAAGGTGTCCGCCGCGGGTCGAATCAACTCGGACGGGACACCTTCACGATGCAGGCGGAAGACACCGAGGGCTGACGGCGGCTGTGCTGGTCACGCCTCGCGCAGCCCGACCCGGCCGTGTACCCGTTTGAGGGCTTTCGGCGCGTACCAGGACCAGCGCCCGAGCAGCCGCATCGACGCCGGCACCAAGACCCCACGGACCAGGGTGGCATCGATCAGGATGGCGAGACCGGCGCCGAGGCCGAACAGTTGGAGGAAGCTGACCTGGCTGGTGAGGAATGAGAAGAACACGATCGCGATCAGGGCCGCGGCCACGGTGACGATCCGGCCGGTGTGGGTCAAGCCGTAGATGGTGGACTCCTCCACGCTTGCACCAGCGTCGTGCCGCTCCTTGATCCGGCTCATCATGAAGACCTCATAGTCCGTGGACAAGCCGAAGACGATGCAGAACAGCAGGACGATCATCGCCATGTCCAGCGGAATCGGCGTGAAGCCCAACAGCGACGAGCCGTAACCCTCCTGGAAGACCAGGACCAGCAGGCCCAGGGTCGCGCCGAATGTGAGCACGTTGCTGATCACCGCGCGCACCGGTTGGACGATGCTGCCCGTGAACAGGAACAGGATGACCAGAGTGGTCAGCACGATCAGTCCCGCGGCGAGCGGCAGCCGGTCGCTGACGGCGTCCAGGCTGTCCACCAGCGTCGCGGTCTCCCCACCGACCAGCGTCACCACACCCGCGGGCGGCGTGACCGCACGGACGTCGCCGACCAGATCCTGTGCCGCCGCCGATCGCGGGTCGGCGTCGATGGCCACCGTGAGCCGCTCAGCCGACGGTGCGCTCATGCCCTGAGCGGGCGGCGCGTCCGGCACCGGCCCACCGTCGACGAACATGCCGGCGCTGGTCTCCACCCGCTCGACGGCGGGCAGTTCGGAGAGCTGCCCGGCATAACCGGCCAGGTCGTCCTGGTCTATCGT
>NZ_ML142854.1:92031-97070 GCF_004138495.1 Phytoactinopolyspora endophytica | reverse complement strand
CGAAATCGTCCCGCAACGTATCACCGACCTGCCGGCTCGGTGCGCTCTCCGGAAGCACCCGGTCGTCAGGCGTACCGAAACCGACCTGCAGCAACGGCACGGCCGCGACGAGCAGCAAGACGACCACGGAACCGCCGGTCAGCACCGGCCGGCGCATGACCCAGCTCGCGAGCCGGCCCCAGAACGGCGCCTCGCTGCCTCGCGTGACGGACCGCGCCCAAGGCAACCGCAGGGCGTTCACCCGATGGCCGAGCACCGCGAGCAACGCTGGAAGCACGATGATGGCTCCGGCGACGGCGATGACGACCACACCGATACCCGCGTAGGCAAAGGAGCGCAGGAAGTACAGCGGGAACAGCAGCAGGACCGCAAGCGCCGCGGTCACGGCGAGTCCGCTGAAGATGATGGTCCGCCCCGCCGTGGAGACTGTGCGCACAACGGCGTCCCGGACATTGTGACCGTGCCCGAGCTCCTCGCGATAACGGCTCACCATCAACAGCGCGTAATCGATACCCAGTGCGAGTCCGAGCGCGGTGGTCAGGTTGATCGCGAAGACCGACACGTCGGTGACATCGCCGAGGATGGAGAGCTCACCGAACGTTCCCATGATCGCGATGGCACCGACCACCAGCGGCAGCGCCGCGGCAGCGACCGTACCGAAGGCCAGGACCAGGCAGAACAGGATCAGCGGCACCGCGATCATCTCCGCGGTGAGCAGGTCTCCAGCCACCTGTTCGGGCAGATCCTCGGCCAGCGCGGCGGGTCCGCCGACCGTCACCTCGAGCGGTCCGGCCGCACCGGAGTACTCGTCGATGTAGGTCGCCGCCTCACCGTCGCCGAGTCCGGCGACGATCATGGCCTGCGTTCCGTCGCCGGATCTCATCGACTCGGCGCCCGTCTCCCAGTAAGAGGTGACCCAGGCCAGGTCATCCTCCGCGGCGAGCCGTTCGGTCAGCTCCGCGCCCGCGGCCGCCGCGTCCGGTCCGTCGACCGTGCCGTCGCCGGCATCGGCCAGGAAGACCAGGTCGGCAGCACCACCGAACTGCTCGTCGATGACGTCTTCAGCGAGCGACGAGTCGGCTGCGGGATCGTTGAACCCCTCGCTCTGCAGCTTGCCGAAAGCACCGATGCCGAGGATGACCGCTCCGACAAGAAGCACGCCGCCGAGGACGAGAACGAGGCGAGCGCGACGGACCAGGCCGGAGGCGAGGCTGGTGAGCATGGCTTTTCCTCACGTAGGCGGTTGCGAGGTCGGGATGGATGACGAGAGCCGGCAATGAGAACCCATTGCCGCGAAGCGATAGGACCATGTGATCGGCTGTAAACTTTACAAGTGTCAACATTGCACATAATGTGGGCGCATGTCAACATCGGATGGAGCGAGCGGCGACGCGGTCCCGCGTCGCCCCTACCACCACGGTGACCTGCGCAATGCGCTGATCGACGCGGGTGTCGAACTGGCCGCCCAAGGTGGCCCGGCAGCCGTCGGCGTCAGGCCCGCAGCCCGGATCGTGGGCGTCACACCGACGGCCGCGTACCGGCATTTCAGTGCTGGCGAGGAACTCCTGCAGGCGGTCCGCGACCACGCGTTCGACCATCTCGCCGGCGCCATGCGGGACAACATCGCCCGCATCCCGGCCGCCGGTGACCCGGCCACGCAGGCCATACATCGGCTGCACGCGATCGCCCGGGCGTACATCGAAGTGGCACCGTCCAATCCAGGGCTCTTCCAAGCCGCTACCAGCCACGCCGGCCTCCCACCGGTGGCCACCGCCGATGCGACGCCGACCGCGTTCGGGATGCTGGTACAGACCCTGGACGATCTCGTGGACATCGGCGTGCTCCCGGCCGACCGCCGCCCGCTGGCCGAGATCGTCGCCTGGTCGGCGGTCCACGGGTTCGCCCGCCTGATCGCCGACGGGCCGCTCGGCCAGCTGCCGAGCAGCGCCCGCAACGCTGCCTCAGAACGGGTCATCGAGATGGTCAGCAACACCTACGGCCGCCCCAGGGCCGACCCGTGACCGCCGGACCGGGCCGTGCGCAGCTGGGCTGCGACCGCACGGCGCCCTGTACGAGACCACCTCTCGCCGCGGCACGCTGATACGACGACGATCGCATACCCAGGAGTCTCACCATGTTCGAACTCAGCACCGAAGCCAGCCGTCTGATCGGAATTCTGCTGCTGGCACTCGTCACCGTCGAGTCCGGAGGCTGGTACCTCACCCGGCTCATCCGTGGCAAGCTGCCCGCGACCGACTTCCAGCGAGCGTTCGCCCGGGCCGGCCACGGCCATGCCGGCATGTTCCTCACACTCGGAATCGTCGCCGCCGTACTCACCGACGCCACCGACCTGGACGGTGCCGCCGCCTGGGTCGCGCGCAGCGGCGTGGCAGTCGCCGCGATCCTGATGCCGGCAGGCTTCTTCTTCTCCTCTCTCGGCGCCGGGCGCACCCGGCCGAACGCGCTCATCGTCCTGGTGTGGATCGGAGCCGCGGTCCTGGCCGCGGGCCTGGTCACACTCGGTGTCGGCCTGTTGACCGTCTGAGCTCGCAGCCCCGTCACCAGCGGGGGGCGAACACACCCCAATAGGCAAGGTTGAGCAGGAGCAGCACGACGACGCCGAGCCGTCCGCCCAGCACCAGCCACTGCGCACGGTCGAGCCTTCCGCCGCCCGCGAACGCACGCAACGCGAGGACGGCGGCGAGGATGACCGCCGCCAGGGCGGTGGCGCGGACCAGGCCCCAACCGACCTGATAGACGGCGGCTGCACCGTTGCGGGTGTATCCCAGTCCGATCAGGACGGCGATGTATCCCCAGAGCGCCCCGAACGCGACGACGGCAGAGCGGGTACTCCAGCGCGCGGCTCGGTCGTTCGGATGCCAGCCCGCTCCGGCCGACGCTCGGAGCCGTCGCCGGGCCGCCACCGGTATCACCACCGCGCCCACGACGGTCAGCACGACCGTGACCGCAAGCGCGTGTACGCCGCCGTACCAGGGAGCACGCGGAACCACCGTGGATGCGTATCGCTGCACCGGCAACGGTCCGGCCACGGCTGCCGACGCCTCCGCGCTCCCGGGGAGGCCGGAGATCCAGTCGGTCATCGTCCGGACGTAGCCCGGCGCCAATCCACCGTCCTGTCGCAGGCCGTGGTCGGCGTCTCCGAAGAACCTGACCGCATAGCCGGAATTGCGCCCTTCCTGGAGACCGTCGACGATGATCCGAGAGCTCTCGGCCGGCGGCACGAGGTAGTCGTTGTTGCCATAGATGACGAGCGCCGGCTGCTGAACCTCGCTCCACACGCCCGACGGCGGGTCGAGATGGAGCGTGAACAGGTATCCGCCTCCGAGCACATGCACGGCCAGGCTCCGTGCGCCGGCGGGAGCACCCTCGGCAGCGAGGCCCTCATAGACCGACCATGCCGTATTCCGCAGCGGACCGCTCACGGCCCCACCGACGGTGACGACGAAGCCCACGTCGTCGCTGCGGGAAGCGGCCAACGGCACCACGCGCCCGCCTTCGCTGAGCCCCCACAGCCCGGCGCGGTCCGGGTCGACGTCCGGCCGCTGGCGCATCATCCGCACGACCGCAGTCGCGTCTTCGGCCAGCTGGTCGAAGTCGCGGTTCCAGAAATACGAGTAGTCGTCGCGTTTGTCGTAGGCGACCGCGACGATTCCCGCGCGCGCGAACCGCTCCGCGAGATCGAAATGACTGCTGCCGTTTCCCACTCCTGCGCCGTGAACGAATGCGACCGCCGGATATCGGCCGGCAGCGTCCGGCGAGAAGACGCTCGCCGCAAGTTCGTCGCCTTCGACCTCGACCGTTACCTCTTCTCTGCGGACCTCATACTCATCCGTAGGTTCCTGCCCGGCCGCCGGCTCGATCTCCGGCGCCGCGTCCGTCAGCGGCGGAAGGTCATACGGCCGAGGCTCCCACCTCGGCTTCGGGGCGAGCACCTCGCCGAGGACTCCCAGCAGAGCGACGCCGGCCATCGAGGCCGACGCCACGGCCAGGGCATATTTCCATCGCGCCATGTCCTAGCCGGCATCTCGCGTGCTGGAGACCGGCGCCTCTGCCCGCGATGTCGTCCGCGCCGGACCCTGGCCGGCACGTCGGGCGACGCGGCGGAAGAGCGCCTGCTTCCACAGGAAAGTTCCGGTCAGAACCGCGAGTGGAATACCGACGAACATAAGAAAAGGCCGCAATGGATCGGAAACGTGTTCCGGCGCATAAACATAAGTACCTAACGTGGCCGCAACAATGAAGTGAATTGTACGTGAAGCATTGCGTTGAGCACGCGGCGTGATACCCATTTGAAACTCCACTACACAGGATGTAAGTACGACTAACATAATAGATTCGGAACGCCCACCGCAAGCTGCCGGATCAATGGTGGATTTCAGGTCATGAACGCGGTGACAGGCCGGCGAAAGCAGCCCGCAGAGTAGCTGCGACGTCCTGCGGGGTGTCCGATCGGAAGGTCCCCATGTCCCCGATCTTCAGCGTCGCCACGCCGTGCGCCAGCCCCCACGTGACGCGCATCGCCGTCTCGACGTCCACGCCGACCCGGCCGGACTCCACGGCGCGTTCCAAGGCGCCCCGCAACACGCCGAGCGCACCGCGCCCCGCCTCGGACGTGGACACGCGCTCGTCGAGCGAGAACATCAGCTGGAAGACCTTCGGGTCCGCCTCGGCGAACTCGATGTACGCCAGCCCGAGTGCGACGAGGCCGTCCACCGGATCGTCGGTGTCCCGCGGGACGGCTTCCAGTGCGGCACGCAGCTGCTCGAACCCCCATTGGGCGACCTCCGCCAGCAGCGCCTCACGGTCCTCGAAATGCCGATAGGGCGCCGCGACGCTGACCCCGACTCGCCTGGCCGCTTCCGCCAGGTTGAAGTCGTACGGCCCCTTCTCCCGGACGAGGCCGATCGCTGCCTGGACCAGAGCCGCCCGGAGGTTGCCATGGTGGTACCCGGCCCGAGCCTGGACCCGTCGGCCACCTCCCGTGCGCGGCGATAGTTGAGACGTCATCAACGTTCAGT
>NZ_ML142854.1:82095-92001 GCF_004138495.1 Phytoactinopolyspora endophytica | reverse complement strand
TGGGTTTGTGCGTCGACCGACGAGAACGCAGCGAGGCGCCAGCCGGGTGCCGCGCAGTAGGCCATGGATCCATCAGACACGCCCTAGGGCCGGCGAACGCCGGGAGTCACCGACGGACGACGCTCGGCGCAGGGCTCGACGGCACGGGTCCTGCGGGGTCCGAGGCCTGGCCGGCCTGGAGGCGACCGGCGTCGCGCGGGATCAGCAATGCCAGCACCGCACCGGCCAGCACCACGGGCACACCCACAGCCAACGCATCGACCACCCCGTCGGTGAACGCCTGCGCGTCGTCGTACCTGCCCCGCACCTGGAAGACACTGGTGAGCACCGCGATCCCCAGTGCACCACCGAATTCGCGCACCGTGGTGTTGGCGCCCGAAGCCTTGCCGTGGTCCTCCCGGCGGACCGATGCCAGCACCGTCGCGGCCGTCGGGGCGAACACCAGGCCCATCCCGGCACCCGCGATGATCATCGGCGGGACGATCTCCGAGAACGGCTGACCCGGTGCGGCGACCACGGCGATCCACCACAGGCCGCCCGCCTGCAACGCGAGCCCGGTCGCCATCAGCCGCCCACCACCGATCCGCGATGTGAGGATTCCCGCGATCGGCGACACCAGCATCGGCATCACCGTCCACACCATGGTCCGCAGGCCGGCCTCGAACGGGTCATAGCCATAGGCCACCTGAAGCAGCTGAGCAAGCAGGAAGATCGAGCCGAACACGCCAAAATGCATGCACATGCTGACCAGGTTCGTGAGGGTGAACGCGCGGATGCGCAGCAGCCGGTCCGGGATCAGAGGGTGGCGCACACGCCGCTGCCACACCACGGCGGCCACGATGAACACCGCGCAGAAGACGAACGAGACGAAGATCCTCGGCGCCGTCCACCCCACCTCGGGCGCATTCACCACACCCCATATCCCGGAGATGATCGCCCCACAGATGAGCGCCATTCCGACGACGTCGACCGCGACGTCCGGGCCGCGGCTCTCACCCAGCAGCCGCCGCGCGAGCACGATGGCGATGACACCGATCGGCACGTTGATCCAGAACACCCACCGCCATTCCAGGCCGGTGGCCACGCCGCCGCCGACCACCGGGCCGAGCGAGATGGCGGCGCCGTTGACCGCACTCCACAGGCCGATCGCCAGGCCGCGCCGCCGCTCCGGCACCGCCGCCGCCAGCAACGTCAGCGACAACGGGGTCAGCGTCGCCGCGCCCGCGCCTTGCACCGCCCGGGCGGCGATCAGCTGCGCCGGCTCCTGAGCGAAGCCACACATCAGCGACGCCACCGTGAACAGCCCGATCCCGGCGCAGAACACCTTCCGCCGGCCCAGTCTGTCGCCCAGCCCGGCGGCGACCAGCAACAGGCCGGCGAACGACACGATGTAGGCGTTGGAGAACCACTGCAGCTCGGTCACGCTCGCATCGAGGTCCTCTCGGATCACGTTCAGCGACGTGACGACGACGAGGTTGTCCAGGGCCGCCATGAACATCGGCAGCGAGCAGGCCAGGAAGACAGGCCCGACCGCGCGCCCGGCGCTCGCCCCGCTCATGCCTGCAACACCAGGCCGAGTTCGCCGATCAGCTTGTCGATCCGTCGCGCGTCCGAGGTCGCGTGGCATGGGGTCTCCGGGTGACTCCGCCGGACCAGCCCGGACAGGACCCGCCCCGGACCGACCTCGACGAACGCCTGCACATTATGGTCCGAGACGGCACGCATCCCTTGCCGCCAGCGCACTGAGCCGGCCAGCTGCGCACGCAGCGCCGCCCGCGCCTCGTCGCCGGTGCGCACCGGCGCGGCCGTCACGTTCGCCACCACGGGCATGCGGGGATCCGCGAACTCGACCGCCTCCAGCTCGCGTGCGAACTCGTCCTCGACCGAGCGCATCAGCGAACAGTGAAACGGAGCCCCGACGTCGAGCCGGACCACCTTCACCTCCGGGTCCGCCTTCTTGCGGACCGCCCTGGTCAGCGCCTCTACGCCGGACACCGTGCCGGACACCACGGTCTGCTCGTCGTCGTTGTAGTTCGCCACCTCCACCAGCTCGGCGGCGGCACCGGACGACAACTCCGAGCACAGCGCCTCGACACGATCCGCCGCCAGGCCGATGATCGCAGCCATCGCCCCCGGCGTGGTCTCGTTCACACCCGCCATGAGCTCGCCTCGCCGGTGGACCAGAGACAGCGCCGCGGTCCACTCCAGCACACCGGCCGCGACCAGGGCCGCATACTCACCGAGGCTGTGCCCAGCCACCACCACAGGCTCGGGCACCGACGCCGACAGCACCCGGAGGGTGGCGATGCTCGTGACGAAGATCGCCGGCTGGGTGATGTCGGTCCGGCGCAGCTCGTCCGCGGGGCCCTCCCAGCACAGCTGGGAGAGCTCGAAGCCGAGCAACTCGTCGGCCTCACGGAAGACGGACCCGGCCAAGCCCGGATGGCGCTCGGCGACATCTCTGCCCATGCCCACACGTTGCGACCCTTGGCCTGGGAAGACGAAGGCGGTTCTGGTCATGACGGCGCTCCTATCGTGCGTACGGGCTCAGGTCGGCGGTGCATGGTGGGTCAGGAAGTCGGTATGGATGTCCCCGGCGCGGAAGGACGGATGGTCCACCAGCCAGCGATCGAAGTCCCTGGTCGTGTGCACCCCGGGTCCTTCCACCTCGAACTCGTCCAACGCCCGTCGCAACCGGTCGAGCGCCGTGCGCCGGTCAGGACCCCAGACGATCAGCTTCGCGATCATCGAGTCGTAGAACGGTGGGATCATGTCGCCACTCCGGCAATGGGTGTCGACACGAGTCCAGGGGCCCGACGACGGGCGGAAAACGTCGAGCCGGCCCGGCGTGGGAACGAAGTCACGGGACGGATCCTCGGCGTTGATCCGGCACTCGACGGCGTAGCCGGACAGCACGACGTCGTCCTGCTTGACCGACAACCCCAGCCCGGCCGCGACCCTGATCTGCTCGCAGATCAGGTCGACCCCGGTGACCATCTCGGTGACCGGATGCTCGACCTGGATCCGGGCGTTCATCTCCATGAACCAGAACCGGCCGTCGTCGTCGAGGAGGAACTCCATGGTTCCCGCCCCGCGATAGCCGGCCGCTCGGGCCCCGGCCAACGCCGCCTCTCCGATCTCGGCCCGCAGCTCATCGCCGACGGCCGGCGACGGTGATTCCTCGATGAGCTTCTGATGCCGGCGCTGCACCGAACAGTCCCGCTCGCCGAGATGGACGGCCTCTCCGTGCGCGTCGCACAGTACCTGGACCTCCACGTGGCGGGCACGGGCCAGGTACCGCTCCACGTACACGTCCCGGTTGCCGAACAGGGCCTGCGCCGTCGCCCGCGTTCCCTGGTAGGCACGCCGCAGATCCTCGGCGCGCTCGACGACCGTGATGCCGCGCCCTCCGCCGCCAGACGTGGCCTTGATCACCACCGGATAGCCGATCTCGTCGGCGATGGTGCGCGCCTGCTCGAACGTGTGCACCGGCTCCACCGTGCCGGGAAGCAGCGGCAGCCCGGCGTCGCTCATGATCTTCCGGGCCATCGACTTGTCGCCGACCGTCTCCATCACCTCCGGCGGCGGGCCGATGAAGGTGATGCCGTGATCGGCGCAGATCTCGGCGAAATACGGGTCTTCGGACAGGAACCCATAGCCCGGATGGATCGCATCGGCACCGGTCTTCACAGCGGCACCGATGATGTTGGGAATGTGCAGGTAGCTGGCGCCCGGGCGGGACGGGCCGACGTTGACCGACTCGTCCGCCAGCTGCACGGGCAGGGTGTGGGCGTCGGCGTCGGAGTAGACCGCCACGGTTCGCACGCCGAGCTCGCGGCACGCTCGCAGAACGCGCAGGGCGATCTCACCCCGGTTGGCGATGAGAACCTTCTGGAACACCTGGGACACCTCGTTTCATCGCGACTGGGCTAGGGCGTGTCTGCTTCGAGCTCCAGCAGCACCTGGCCGAACTCGACCATTTCCCCTTCTCCCGGGTGGATGGCGCCCACCCGGCCTGGGCGGTCCGCCTTGATCTCGTTCATCAGCTTCATCGCCTCGACGATCGCCAGCGTCTGGCCGGCCTCGACGACGTGTCCCACCTCGACGAACGGCTCCGCCTCCGGTGACGGGCGGCGGTAGAACGTCCCCACCAGCGGAGCGCAGACGACGTGCGGCTGCGTCGACGGCTCCACCTGGCCGTCTGCTGCGGCACGGGCGACGGTGGAGCCGCCCGCCTGGGCGGTGTGCTGCCCGACGGGCGCGTTCCCGGCCGCGTCCGCCACCACGACGGCCGGTTGTGGATCCGCCCACTCGACCCGGACGGCGCAGCCGCCGACGTCCACCTGCACCGAGCGGACCCGTCCGTCGAGCTCCGCGATCAGTTTCGACGCCTCCGTGCGCAGGTGCGTCACGAGCTCAGCCTGGGCTGCCACATCCGCGCTGTGCGCGCCGTCGGCGGCGGTCGTCACACCCGCACCGTCGACGGCGCCGTTCTCGTTGTGTGCGGCCGTCATGCCGCGTGCCCCTGGAGCAGGTCCGCCGCCCGGCCGAGCCGGCCGAAGGCCCGGTAGCGGTGGTAGCGCTGCTCGACCAGGTCGACGGAGCCCAGGCCGGTGAGCTCGGCCAGACTCGCCGCTACCGCCGCGGCCACGTTGTCGACCGTCGCCACCGGATCGTGGTGCGCACCGCCGGACGGCTCCGCGACGACGCCGTCCACGATCGCCAGCTCAAGCAGGTCATCGGCGGTGAGCCGCAGCGCTGCCGCGGCCACGGACGCGTTGGCGGCGCTGCCCCAGAGGATCGTCGAGCATCCCTCGGGAGAGATGACCGAGTAGTAACCGTTCTCCAGCATCAGCACCCGGTTCCCGGTGGCGAGGGCAAGGGCGCCGCCGCTGCCGCCTTCACCGGTGATGACCGTGACCACCGGCACCCGCAACCTCGACATGGCCGCGATGCACTCGGCGATGGCGCCGCCTTGCCCCCGCTCCTCCGCAGCCAGGCCCGGGTACGCCCCTGCGGTGTCCACCAGGGTGATCACCGGCAGCCCGAATCTCTCGGCGTGGCGCATCAGCCGCATCGCCTTCCGGTATCCCTCCGGATGCGGCATGCCGAAGTTCCGCTCCACCATCTCGGCGGTGTCGTGACCCTTCTGATGGCCCAGGACCACCACGTTCTGCCCTTCGAAGCGCCCGACTCCGCCGACGATCGCGGGATCGTCCCCGTGAACCCGATCGCCATGCAGCTCGACGAAGTCGTCGCACATCTGATGGATGTAGTCCGTCGTGGTCGGCCTGCCCACATGACGGGCCAGCGTGACCGCGGCCCACACGTCCGCGCCCGTGCGCGCCGCTCGCGTGTGCTCCTCGCGCGTGGTCCGGTAGCACACGCCCACCGGGGACTCCGGCATCCAGGAAGGCGTCTCGTGCAGAGCCAGCAGCCTGGCGACCGTCTCCTTCAGGTTCTGCCGGGGCACCACCAGGTCGGTCATACCGTGGTCGCGCAGGAACTCCGCCGTCTGGAAGCCGCGCGGCAGCTCTTCGCGGACCGTCTGCCGGATGACCTGCGGGCCAGCGAACCCGATGAGGCTGCCCGGTTCGGCCAGGATCACGTCGCCCAGTGATGAGAACGAGGCCGTCGCTCCCCCGAAGGTGGGGTTCGTGTTGAGGTTGATCACCAGCACCCCGGCCTCCCGCAGCCGGGCGATCTCCTGCGACGTCCGGGCCAGCTGCATGAGGGACAGGCAGCCCTCCTGCATCCGTGCGCCACCGGATGCGGAGATGATCAGCAATGGGATCCGCCGGTCGAGGGAGCGCTGGGCGGCCTCCACGATCGTGTCCCCCACCACGGTCCCGATGCTGCCGCCCATGAAAGCGAAATCCAGCGCGACGACCACCAGCGCACGTCCGTCGACCGAGCCGTCGCCGGCCATCACCGCCTCCCGGCGTCCGGTCCGTTTCCGAGCCACGTCCAGGCGCTCGGTGTACGGCTTCGTATCGACGAAATCGAGTGGATCGTCGGGTGGCTGAGAGCCGGTGGGAGCGAACTGCTCGAAAGAACCCGCATCCAGCAGCAGGTCGAGCCGTTCGTCCACGGACAACCGGAGATGATGCTGGCACTCCGGGCATACCTTGTGGTTACGGCCGAGCCGTTTGGCGTAGAGGAACGCCGAACAGCTCGGGCATCGGCTCCAGCCGGTCGCTTCGGCCGGAGCGGTCAGAGTCTCCGTCATCGCGTCAGGCACCTTCCTGTGTGGCAAGCGATCGTTCGCTCCGCCGCCCGGCCGGCTCTACCGGCCCGGTCCGCTCACGGAACGAACGTGGGAGGGTGGCGGCGACGTCGTTGCCGAGCCACTCGAGGACGAGCTTCGAGCTGGAGATCCCGGCGGACACCGCCCGGAAGGACGAGCACCCGGACTCGGTCCAGTGGCCCGAGAGGTAGAGGCCCTCCAGCGGCGTCTGGTGCGCCAGGCGCTTGTTGGCGAACTGGTTGGGTGTGTTCTCCCAGCCATAGGTGGCTCCCTGGTACCCGCGGGTGAAACGGTGCATCGTCTGCGGCGTCCCTACCTCGCGGTACGTCAGATGTGCGGACAGCCCAGGAATGACCTGTTCGAACAGGTCGATCATGGCGTCACCCGCGGTCTCCTTCAGCTCCGGCCACGGCCGTTCCAGCTCCCACGGCGCCATGCAGGTGAGGATCACCGTGTGCTCGCCGTCCGGTGCCAGGGCGGGATCGAGCAGCGTGGTGTTCGACATCCAGGCGCTCGCCGGCCGGCCGGCGAGGATGTCCTCCCAGTTCGCCGAGTGGTCCAGATGCGGATGGACGAACGTCTCGTGCGCCAGCCCGTACTCGGTCAGGTCGAGATCGGTGGCGGCGAAGACGGTCAGCACCGACAGCGACGGCTTCATCCGGTTGACTCGCTTGAGGTACGACGCGGGGAGGTGTTCCGGGCCGACGAGATCGTTCAGGGTGTGGCGCGCATCCGCGTTCGCCACCACGGCCCCGGCGGTGTACTCGTCGCCGCTCTCGGTACGGACCCCGGTGGCTCGACCGTCGCCGACGATCACCTCGGCGGCCGGGGTGCGGACCAGGATGTCGCCGCCGCAGTCCCGCACCACCTTGGCGAACGCGTCCACCATCTTCTGGTACGACCCCAGGGGATACCGCGGTCCCTCAAGATGGGTCTCCAGCAGCTGAGCGAAGTTCAGGAAGGAGAGCCGGGACGGCGGCGACCCGATGAACGGCCACGGCGCACCCGCCACCGCTCGTGCCCGCCGGCTCGGCACATGGTCGGTGAACACGTCTTCGACGGTGGCCATCCGGCGCGCGGCGAAGTTCGGCTTCTCCGCCATGACGGCGCCCAGGTCCCGCGCGTCCATCCGGTAGGGCATCCAGGCCATCTCGTCCAGCACCGTGCGGCAGACCCGGTGGAACTCGCGGATCTCGTCGGCCTCGCTCTTGTTCAGCACGGCGGCGGTGGACTCCACGTAGGCGTCCCACCCGGCGGGCGCGAGAACGTGCAGGTCATCAGGGAAGTACGCGCCGTAGAAGTGCGGCGACACCACGTACGGGCACTCGCCGTCGACGCCGAGGTACTCGAGGAAGTTCCAGACGATCTCACCGGCGCCGGTGCCGTGGACCGCCGGGTCGAAGATGTAATCGCCGCCGTTACGGACGAACGCGTGTGCGACGCCGCCGACATCATCGCCCTGCTCCAGCACCAGCACCCGCTCGCCGCTATGGGCGAGCAGGGCGGCAGCGGACAGGCCGCCCAGTCCACTGCCGACGACGATGACGTCGTAATCGGTTCGCTCGTTCATCGGTTCTCCTCCATCGTCCAGTCGACGAGGACGCCGGCATGGACCCATTTACTGCTCTCGATCCCGACCAGCAGCACCCGCTGCCCTGGCCCGATGTCTCCAGCCCGGACCGCGTCGTCAAGGCAGACCAGCGGCCCGGCGCAGCCGAGCGCCCCGCGGCGGGCCAGACTGTCCGAGAACTCGCCGGGGATCTTGGTCCACTCATCCCGGTCGACGCTGCCCTCGTCGCTCGCCGCCCGCATCCATCCCGAGCTGCCTTCCGGGACGACGCAGACGTCCACGCCGGCCGGATCGGCCTCGCAGGCCGCCAAGGTGTCACCGATCGCGTGCGCCACCAGCGACGGGGCGAAATGACCGGCCGAAACGACGTCCACCTTGAGGGTGACCAGCCGTTTTGCCGCGAGCTGCTGATTGATGGGCGCGTGTGTGCCGCCGCCGATCACCTGGATGCCGGGCGCCCGGTCGGGACCGATGGCGCGAGACGCCCCACCGACGACGCCGTCCGAATCACCCGGCTCCGCACGCAGCACCACCGCGCCGGCTCCGTCGCCGAACATGTACATCGGGATGCGATCGCGTATCCGCACCTTCCCGGCCGGTACGTCCAGGAAGATCGGAGCCAGCGCCGGAGACGTGGCCTCGCTGCCGATCACCAGCGCCGTCCGGTAGGCGCCCGTGAGCATCTGCAGCCGTGCCAGTTCCATGGCCTGGGCGGTACCGGCACCGCCGGAGCGCAGCTCCAGCGTGGCGCACGGCCCGGTCCCGAGCCGCTCCTGCACCAGGTTCACCGTGGGCGGCAGCGGATACTCCGGCGTGGCGGTCGCGAGGATGAGCAAGTCGACCTCGTCCGCTTCGACCCCCGCATCCGCCAGCGCGGCCCGGGCGGCACGCTCCGCCATGCCCGTGTTGCTGTCCCGGTGCTCGCCGGTGACCGGGTCGATGATCCAGTGCCGGGACTCGATCCCGATGTCCCCGCCGACGTCCTCCGGCAGCGGGCCGGCCAGGCTCTCGATGATGTCGTTGCCGATCGGTTCGCCCGGAAGGTGACTCCCGGTGCCGACGACATGTACTCGGTGCGCGCGCATCTGTCCGGACTCCTTCACCATTTCAGCCGCCCCAGCCCGAGCCCGGCCATGCCGCCCCCGTCGATGTTGAGCAGCACACCGGTCATGTACTCCGACTCCGGGCCGGACAGGAACCGGATCGCCGACGCGACCTGCTCGACGGTCGCGAAGTCACGCATCGGGATCTGCCGCTTGAGATGCTTGGCGACCTCGCCGGTGGACAGCTCCGAGACCAGCTCCGTGGGCGCGAACCCGGGCAGCACCGCGTTCACCCGGATACCGAACCGGGCCAGCTCGATGGCGGCGCTGCGGGTGAACGCGTCCACCGCGCCTTTCGAGGCGGCGTAGTTCGACTCCCCGGTCCAGCCCCGCTCGCCCATGACCGACGAGACATTCACGATCACCGCGTCCCGGGTCACCATGCAGTGATCCAAGATGGCTTTGGTGCAGTTGAAGACGCCGCCGAAGTTGACCTTCATCACGTCCAGCCAGTCCTCCGGCTCCATCGCGTAGATGAGGTTGTCCTTGGAGATGCCGGCGTTGTTGACCAGGATGTGCAGCTCGCTGTAAGCGGCCAGCACCTCGTCGACGAGCCCGCGCGCCTGGCCGTAGTCGGAGACGTCGGCACCGAACGCGGCCGCGGTGCCGCCCATCTCCTCGATCTCGGCGACGACCTGCAGAGCCTCGTCCTTGCCGGATCGGTAGTTCACCGCCACAGTCGCACCGTCGGCCGCCAGTGCCAGCGCGGTAGCGCGGCCGATGCCGCGCGAACCGCCGGTCACCAGGGCCACACGGCCTTGGAGTGATCTCTGTTCCATCATTTCCCTCACTTCGAGTCGTGGTCGGACCGCATGACGATGGACAGGGACGTCCCGCCCAGGGAGACGGCGTTCACCAGGGCGACGCCCGGGTGACTGGCCAGTTCATCGGCGGCGAGCGTCGCCAGCAGCGCCCCGGCCGAACCGGTCGGCTCACCGAGGATCGTCTTCGGCGCGTGAACCGTCGGCCGGCGGCCCGCGGACTCA
>NZ_ML142854.1:78321-82055 GCF_004138495.1 Phytoactinopolyspora endophytica | reverse complement strand
GGAAGAGCCGGCCGATCGCAGCCTGTTCGGCGCGGTCGACCATGTCCAGGCCGCACGCCGCTGACCACAGGTCCGTGATCTCGCCGGGCGCAACCCCGGCCGTCGCCATGGCCTGGCGTGAGGCACGCTCCGCCGCCGAGCCCCGTACGTCGCACGGTGGATGCCCGGCACGGACCCGGGACGCACAGCCGTATCCCGCGACCTCGGCCAGTGCGCGTCCACCCCGCGCGGACACCGAGCCGGCCGGCTCGAGCACGACGGCGACCGCCGCGTCTGACAGCGCGAACCGGTGGTCGCCTGCTCGATGGGACAGCATCCCGAGGTCGTCATAGGCGCGGATCACAAGCTCGTCCACGACGTCCACGGCGAGGCAGACGATGGCCGACGCCCGGCCGGTGCGGATCAGCTCGTACCCGTACGCGATCGCGGCGGCCCCCGAAGCGTGCCCGGCCGAGACGGTCGAGGTCGGGCCGTGCAGCCCGAGGTGCTGTGCCACCTGTCCGGCAGGCTGGTTGTAGACCGTGTTCGGAAAGACGGCCGGATCGGCGCCGACTGCGCCCTCGGCAAGCACACCACGGGTGAACCTGGCCATCGACTCCACCGGACCGGCAGACGTGCCGACGATGACACCGACCTCAGCGGAGGGTTCCTCTCCCAGCTCCAGTCCAGCGTCAGCCAATCCCTTGGCCGCCGTCACGATCGCGGCGACGGTCATCCGGTCCATACGGCGACGCGCCTTGCGGGTGAGATAGGGCTCCGGGTCGATCTCCATCGTCGCGACCCGTCCGCGCGCGTCATTCGGTACAGCCGCCCCGGCGGCCACGGTGTCGGCCGCAGCCTCGGCACCCTCTCCGAACGGTCCCAGAACCGTCAGACCGCTGACGACCACATCGTCGAGTTCCGGCACCGGCGGCCGGACGCCGGACTCGGCCCGCAGGAAGGTGACGCTGGCGTTCGACCCCCCGAAGGCGAAGTTGTTCGACACCGCGGCCTCGGCCTCCATCGGGCGCGGGTCGAGCGGGACGTAGTCGAGGTCGCAGTCCGGGTCGGAGCCCGCATACGACGCGGTGGGCGGGGCCGTGCCCTCCTCCAACGCACGCACGGTGACCACGGCTTCGGCCGCACCGGCCGCACCCAGCAGGTGCCCGATGACCGATTTGGTGCTGCTGACCGGTATCTCATCGGCCCGGGTCCCGAGCGCGCTCCGGATGGCCCGGGTCTCGGCGACGTCGTTCTTCTCCGTCCCGGTCCCATGTCCGTTGACGTAGCCGACGCCCCCAGGCTCTAGGCCGGACATCGTCAACGCCTGCGCGATCGCCCGGCTCGCCCCGGACCCATCCGGCCTCGGTGCGGTCGGGTGGTAACCGTCAGCGGAGATGCCATAGCCGCCCACCCACGCCTTCACATACGACGCGTCGACGACCGCCTCGCTGGCCAACACGAGAAAGGCCGCGCCCTCACCCAGGGAGAGCCCCTGCCTTTCAGCCGAGTACGGCCGCGCCGGCACCGGCGACAACGCCTCGAGCGAGTGGAAGCCGGCATACAGCACGTCCGAAAACGCATCCGCGCCACCGGCCAGGATCACGTCTGCCCGGCCGGACCGGATCAGGTCGGCGGCCCAGCCGATCGCATTCGCCCCAGAAGCGCAGGCCGTGTTGACCGACAGCACCGGCCCGCCCCAACCGAACGCCCCGGCGAGTGCCTCCGCCGTCGCCTGCGGCGGCATCATCGCCGCCAGCCGCGGATCCGGCTTCTCGCCCGCATCCAACCGGGCAAGCCATTCCCGCCCCGACAGCAGCCCCGCGTTGCAGGTGCCATACACCACACCACACCGCTGCCAGCCGACCCTTTCGATCAGCGCACCGGCCCCGTTCACCGCCTCGTCGGCCGCGTGCAGCGCCAGCTCGAAGACCCGGTCCCGGAAGTCGTCAGGTCGTGAGTACCGGTGCGAGGTCTCCGGCAGGTCGCGCACCTCGGCGCCGACCTTGGTCGAGAATCCAGTCAGGTCGAGCCCCTGTACCGGCCCGATCGCCACTCTGCCGTCCCGAGCACCCGACCAGAGCTCGTCGGCGGTCAGCCCGAGGCCGGTCACCGCTCCCACGCTCATGACCGCCACCCGCGTGACGGCCCCGTCGTCATTCTCGTGATGCGCCATCACGTTGCTCCTTGTCCTCGTAGCGGTTGGGAAAGAGTCATCCAGATATCTGGGCCCAGCCGAGGTGCCCAGAGAAGGTGGGGAGGGACGAATTCCCGGCCAGGGAAGGCTCGGGCATCGGCGTGGGAGGAGCGCAGCGACGACCTCGCCGCGGGCGAGGACGGGAATTCGTCCCTCCCCACCCCTACTGGGGCCACAGACCCGAGCAACCCAAGACCAATGAGGCGACTCATCACTCATACCGCCCGCAGCGCAAGAGCGACGTTCTGGCCCTCGAGACCGCGCGCCAAGGCGAGAGCTGTCCGGACCGGCCGCGACCGTGCCTCGCCCGGCACCCAGTCGAGGTCGCAGTCCGGGTCCGGGTCGTCCAGGTTGATCGTGGGCGGGACCGTCCCGTGGTGGATCGCCAGCGCCGAGACCGCGACATTCAACGCGCCGGCCGCGGCCACCAGATGTCCGGTCGCCGGCTTCACGCTGCTGGCCACCACCCGATCGGCCGCGCCGCCCAACGCCGCGCGGATGCCGGCGCTCTCGCTGGCGTCGCCGAGCCGGGTGGCGCACCCGTGGGTCGCGATGTAGTCCGGGCCCTCTGGGTTGACACCGGCCTCGCGCATGGCCGCCACCATCGACGCACTCAGGGCTTCTCCAGACGGCTCGGGCGTCACCATCGCCCCGGTGTCGAAAGCGGACCCGACACCGCACAGCTCCGCGTACACGGTGGCACCCCTGGCCGCCGCTGCCTCGGCGTCCTCCAGCACGACGATCGCGGCGCCTTCGCCGAGCACCGAGCCACTGCGTTCACGGTCGTACGGCTTGAAGGCACCCGCGCCGAGCTCGTTGCGGTCGCTCAGCACCCCGAGCCCGTCCATCTTGGACATCACCCAGAACGAGACGCCGGTGTCGAAGGCACCCGCCACGGCGACGTCCGACTCGCCACGACGGATCGATCGGTACGCGCGGCCGATCGCGGTGGCCCCAGAGTCCGCGGTGCCGTGGAAATAGGCGTTTGCGCCTTTCGCGCCGTATCGCTGCGACACGTAGAACAACGCCGCCGCTTGCAATCCGTCGACGTAGAACAGCGGGTAGAAGCTCGACTCCATCCGTTCGCCGAGCACCCGTTCGCTCGCCCGCCCGTCCTCATCACGCACCGAGAGAGCGCCGTCGATCAGATGCTGCGGCTTGGAGATCTCCTTGTTGCCGCCCAGGAACACGGCGAGCCGCTCCGCGTCTACTCGTTCGAGGTCGACGCCACTGTCGTCGACGGCGAGCGAGACGCCGGCCAGTGCCAGCTGGTCCTCCCGGGTCGTGCTGCGCAATGTGCGGCGGTTCGCGTACCGGTTCGGATCGAAGTCCAGGATCTCCGCCCCGATACGGGTCCTCAGCGACCTCGGATCGAATCCGCGCAGCCCTTCGATCGCCGACGCTCCGGTGACCATCCGCTCCCAGTTCTCCCGGTGGCCGGTGCCGAGCCCGGTCAGCAGGCCGATGCCCGTCACCACGACCCGTCCTCCCCGGGACGCGCGCCGCGCAGTGGCTCGCGTCGTCATCGCGTCTCCTCGGCCGGGACCATCCAGAGCTC
>NZ_ML142854.1:69625-78280 GCF_004138495.1 Phytoactinopolyspora endophytica | reverse complement strand
CGTGGTGACCTTGCGCCCGTCGACTCGGACGGTCCCCTCGAACAGCCTCCGTCCCTCGTCGGGAGTGTGCGCGTTCTCCTTCCGCACGACGGTCAACTCGGCGGAGTCACCCGGGCGGACGAAGTGCCGGTACCGGATTCGGGCCGCCCCCGCTAACCGCCAGCCGGGAACCGGTCCCGTCTCAGCTGCGAGAGTGAGGGCGGCGACCGCCGCCAGGTCGTCCAGAATCAGCACGCCGGGCAGCACCGGGAAGCGTGGGAAGTGGGTCGCCAGCAGGGGCAACGTCGACGGCACGTTCCGGATGGCCCGGGCCGTCCTGCCTGGTTCCACCTCGAGCACGCGGTCCAGGCCGGACATCTCCGCCAGCCCGTCGGGTGTCGTCCAGGTCAGGCTCGGCGGATCGTCGGCGAGTTGAGTCGTCACGTCAAGTCACTCCTCGCGGATGTGGGCGGTCGATCGTCGTGAACGGGTTCGTGCGCCGTCACCACGAAGCAGGCGTTGGTGCCTCCGAACGCGAACGCGTTCACCAGGACGTTCTGGATCCGGCTCCGCCTCGCCTCGCCTGGCACGTAGTCGAGGTCCAGCTTGGGGTCGGGCTCCACCAGGTTGATCGTCGGCGGCACCACGTCGTATCGGACGGATCCGAGCGCAGCCACCAGGTTCAGCCCGGCCGCGGCCGACGTCAGATGACCTGCCATGGACTTCGGCGAGCTCACGAGCACGTCGTAGGCATGCGGTCCGAAGACCTCCTTGATCGCGACGGTCTCACTGGCGTCGTTGCCCGGAGTACCCGTGCCGTGCGCCACTATGTAGTCGACGTCCTCCGGCGCCAGGGCGGAGGACAGGACGGCCTCGCGCATCGCGGAGATGGCGCCACCGCCGTCCGGAGGCGAGTCGGTGATGCGGTAGGCATTGAGACTAGAGGCGTACCCGGCGAGCTCGGCCAGGATCAGCGCGTTGCGGGCCAGCGCGTGCTCACGTTCCTCGAGCACCACCATCACGGCTCCCTCGCCGAGGACGAAGCCGTTGCGACGCACGTCGAACGGCTTGCAGGCTCGGCCGGGTCGGTCAGCGTCGTCGACGGTCAACGCTCCCAGCAGGGCGAAGCCCAGAACATCCATCCAGGTGGTCAGCGCGTCATAGCCGCCGGCCAGCATGATGTCCGCGTCACCTTCCTCGATCTGCCGGAAGGCCTCCCCGATGGCGTGCGCGGAACCCGCGCAAGCGGTGCTCACGGCAACGAACGGCCCGCGAAGATCGCCGATCTCCGCCATCACAGCCGGTGCGGCGTTCTGGTCCCGGGTCATGACCTCCGCCGGCGACTGGCGGTAGATGGACGTGTGTCCGGTCGACTCCAGCTGCCACGACATGTCGGCGAGCTCCTGGAGCTCGACCCGGCCCACAGTGCCGCCGACCGAGACGCCTCGACGGTACGGATCCGACCCGTCGAGCGGTCCAGCCTGCCGCAACGCCTCGATGGCCGCCGCGACACCGTAGCCCGCACCGCGGGACAGGTACCGCCGATGCCGCCGGGCCGGGATTGCGGCCTCGACACCGAACCCGGTCACCTGACCCGCGATCCGCACCGGAAAGGTGCTCGCGTCGAACGTCGTGATCTCTCGGACGCCGCTGCGCCCGGCGGCGAGCGAGGCCCAGGTGCTCGGCGCATCGTTGCCCAGCGGTGTCACGGCGCCGATGCCTGTGATCACCACTCTGCGCGCGTCCGATGTGCTGCTCATCCGTGCCGTCCCTGTGTCGCATCGGTCCTGCCCGCGTCGGCGGTGAGGGCGGCTAGCTGTCGCCGGGTGGTGGCCGGGTCATCGAGCTCGCAGGGTTCGATCAAGGCGCACATCACGTCGGATGCCGCCATGACCACGTGTGAGTCGATCGACACCTGACCTGACATGACGGCCATCTCGTCCGACGCCGACTCCACCGTGGCGTCGATCTCCAGCACATCTCCGGGGCACACGTCCCCGAAGAAGCGCACCTCGGCCACTGACAGCAGCGCCGCGCGCCGCGCGAGATCGGTCTGGAGCATCACCAGCCACGCGCCCGCCTGGCACAACGTCTCCAAGACCATGGGGCGGGGCATGGTCTTCGCGGTCGAGACCTCGCGCCAGTAGCTTTCGGATCTCGACGTCACCTTGCGCGCCCGTATCGACCGCCCGAGCTCATAGTCGAGGATGCGATCAGTCAGGTGAAAGAGCATGGCTCTCCCTATCAGTGGGCTGGGGCTGCCAAGGGCTGGCCGGGCGCATCACGATCACGGCATGCGCCAGCGCGACGTCGCCGGTGTGAGACATCGAGATCTCGGGCGAACCGGTCATCCGCTGTGCGAGCGAACGCACCCGCTCACCGTGCAGCAAGACCCGCGGACGCCCGTACGGCTCGTTCACGATCTCCACGTCGTGCCACCTCATACGTGGCCCCAGCCCGGTGCCGAACGCCTTGAGCACGGCTTCCTTCGCGGCGAACCTTGCCGCGAGCCGGGCGAACCGGCTGCGCTTCGTACCGCACGCGGCTAACTCGCGCGGAGTGAACAGCTCCGCCTGCGCCGCAGGCTGTTCGACGAGCAGCCTGCGCACCCGGGAGACCTGCACCAGATCCACCCCGACACGGACGTCCAGCGTCTCGGTTCCGGTCATGGCTAAGCGGCCACGGCGGCGCTGCGCACGAGGACGAGATCAACCAGGTTGTCGACTGTGAACAGCTGCATGACCTCTTCGGCCGGCAGCTTCCCACGCAGCGACTCGACATCGAGCTGTGGCATGACCGTAGCCAGCTGTGCGAGGCCGACGTCGGACACGACGCCCTCTTCGGTGCCGAACTCCTCTTCCGAGATCCCGCCCTGGACGTGTTCGGCCAGTTGGGCCGCGGTGATCTTGATCCCCAGCGAACGTTCCAGCCGGAAGAGTATGTCGAGCAGGTCGATGGACTCCGCCTCCAGGTCACCCATCAGCGTGGCTGCTGCGGTCACCTCGTCCTGTTCCACACCGAGCGCATCGATGAGGGCGTCACGCACGGCTTCGGTGACATCATCTCGGGTCTTCGTCATCTCTTCCTCCTGGTTTTCGACATGGCTGGGAACGCCTGGGCGAGTCGCGACGCTGTATTCCGCCGCCACGTCATCCCAATTGGTGTGGTCTGACATTCTCAAGACCCGGCCAGGAGAGAGATTCGTACAGATAAGGCAGGAAAATTACTGTGATCTGGACCACACGAGTCAATGATGACGACCCGCATCGCCACTGAACCTCGCGAAAACTCCGATCAAGGGACTTCCTACGTGCGTGGCCGCACGTAGACGATTCCGGTAAACTTGCGATGAAGCGACGACAGCCAGGGCGTAACTTCATCACAGCGCCTTCACAGCAAGGAATGGATATTCTGCAAGTGCGCTACATTCATCCCGGCAAATGAACGATGCCGAAGCAGCCACATGGTGCTTCACCGACGGCGAAAGAGGTACTCGGCTTGGGGTCGGATGAGACCGAAGGCGCTCGTGACGCCGAACTCGACGCCCTCGTGAATGAGTTGCGGCAGGTGCTTGGCACGACGCCCGATGGCGCCTTCACCGTTGCGGGAGACGCGACGCGCCTCCCTCAGGAAGACGAACCCGAGACCACGGACGGCGACTGAGGCGGGCACCCACCGCCCGCGGCGAGTGAGCTTGCATCACTGCACGGCATCCAGGCGACGATTCACGCCCTCTTCGCGCTGCCGCTCCCCCATCCGCCGGTCGGACTCGATGGCCTTCCGGAGATGCTCCAAGCAACGACGCCGGATCGGGCCCACCGACCCCTCGGCCAGATCGAGGGCGGTGGCGATCTGGTCATAGCTGCGAGCATCCACGAGCAACGCGATCATGTGCTGGCAACGCGGCGGAAGCCGGAGCAACGCCCGAGTCAGCTCCGCTGAGCGCTCCTTCGTGACCAGCATGGACTCCGCCGATGGCGCTGGGTCTGCGGTTGGGAGTGTCGCAACGTCGTGATATCCGGGCCGGTGCCGGGCCACGGACTCCAGATAGCGCAGCGACTCGCGCCTGGCGATCACCGACAGGTACTCACCGAGCCGGTCGGGCTCCCGCAACTGTTTGAGCGTGCGCCACAGCCGTACCCAGGTGGCCTGACTGACGTCCTCACAGTCCGCCGCGCTCAGCCGATGCGCGCGAGCGATTGACCACACCAGGGGAGCGAACCGATGGACAAGATCGCGCCACGCCTGCTCGTCATCGCTGAGGCAAGCCTCAACAAGGTCATGTGTGTTCTGATATCTGTTCACGGCCCCGCCCGCCATGAGCGCTCCCCACCCCTACAGTCGCCCACCCGTTCGTGTCGAGACAGCGATACCCCCGACCCAGATATCGGAAGGCGAGCGCACAGCATCCGGCGACCACTGCGCCGAATGGCGAAAAGTCAATGGCGAATGAATTCCGCCATTCCGCAGCCGAACGCACATAGCCAACCAACCCGGGGTCGCGAGCGAACCTTTTGTCACGGAACTTCCTATTCACTGTCCCGAATCAGTCAACCCTGACCGGCGCCCTTCGTCAACCAACAGTCATGTTAAGGATGTGTTACATGCCGGCCGCCAGATGCGCCGCACCCTGGCTCTTTACCAATGAGGGGAGCAATTCATGTGAAATTCATTAACATCCAGTGAACAGGCAGCGATGTGGTACAGGAATTGGGAGCGTTACCTATGAATTCATGCAGGTCACGCCACGCGGAAGAGACAATGTCACACGTATCCTTCGGGTCCGTTCAGAGAGGATGACGCGCCGCGACTCACCGTGACCGACGTGTGCGGTAGATCGCGAGCGCACCACCGCCGAACGACGGCACCGGCAAGTAGTCGGGGCGGCCCTGTCCCTGCGCGAGGTACTCGGACTGACGCTGCGCCTCGGCCACCAGTTCCAGCTGCGCACGCAGCGTCTCGACCTCGGCCTCCAACTGGAGGATGCGCTTCACTCCGACGAGATTGACGCCCTCTTCCTGGGACAGCCGCTGAACCTCACGGAGCCGTTCTACGTCCCGCAGCGAATACCTGCGGCCACCACCACCTGTGCGCCTCGGCGATACCAGGCCGAGCCGGTCATACTGCCGGAGCGTCTGCGGGTGCATACCGGCCATCTCCGCTGCCACCGAGATCACGTAGAGCGGCTCATCGTCACGTACCCGTCGGGCAGAACCCGACATCGCGACCACAAATCTCGTACGTTCGTCCATGTCAGCCTCCCTGTGCGGCCTGCCGCATCAGATCTGCACGGATATCGTCACCGGACGTCGCGGACTGGAAAGCTTCGAGCGCCTCTTTCGCCGAGTCATCAACCTTATCCGGGACGGTCACCTCCACGGTAACCAGGAGGTCGCCCCGGGTTCCATCACGGCGGGCCGCACCACGACCACGGACCCGGAACGTCCTGCCGTTCGGCGTTCCAGGTGGGAGGCGTAGCGTGACCGGAATGCCGTTCAACGTCGGCACCTTGATCTCGGCACCCAGAGTCGCCTCCGGGAACGTGACCGGCACAGTCACGGTCAGGTGCTCGCCTTTGCGGCCGAACACCGGGTGGGAGCCGACGTGGACGGTCACGTAGAGATCCCCGGAGCGGCCCCCGCGTTCACCGGGTGCCCCTTTGCCACGAAGCCGGATTCGCTGCCCGTCCACCACTCCGGCCGGAATTCGCACATGCATCATGGTGCTCGTGGTGCCACGCCCGGAGCCGCTGCAGACCGGACACGGGTCATCGACGACGAGTCCACGTCCCTTGCAGTCCCGGCAGGGCTCGGCCATCCCGAAACCGCCGGAGTCAGTACTGGTGTATCCAGTGCCGGTACAGGTCGGACAGACCCGCGGGACGGTACCCGCGCGGGCACCGGTCCCGGCACACGAGGTACAGGCGGATGAACTCGTCATCCGCAGGGGAACGGTCTTGCCGTCGACCGCTTCGTCGAAGGCGATCGACACGTTGGTCTCGATGTCGGCGCCACGGCGCGCCCCGGCGCCGCGGTTGCGCGGGCGCTGCCCGAAGATACCGCCGAAGACATCCCCCAGGCCGCCACCCTGAGTCGACCCGCCACCCGAGAAGAGGTCACCGAGGTCGAAGTTGAACGACCCGCCGTCGGCGCCGCCGGGCACCCGCACGCCTCCGCCGAACAGGGTGCGCGCCTCGTCGTACTCCTTGCGCTTCTCCGGATCGGAAAGTACCGAGTACGCCTCGGAGACGTCCTTGAACCGGTTCTCCGCAGCTTTGTCGCCCGTGTTGCGGTCAGGGTGCAGCTCGCGAGCCAGGTTACGGTAAGCCTTCTTCACCGCCGCGGCATCGGCATCCGCCGGCACGCCGAGGATCTTGTAGTAGTCCTTCTCGATCCAGTCCTTCGTGCTCACGTGCTGCGACCCTCCCTTCTACTACTGTCCATGAGCCTGCTCGTCAGAACCATCCGCGATGGTCCACAGAACAGGCTCCCAGCATCCCGCCCCGGATGTCCTTTGCCGCGAACTACCAGCGTAGGACACCGGGGCCGGATCTTCTCATTTCTCCTCTTCCGCACCTTCTACCGGCTCGCCAGCCACCACAGTGCCGCCGTCGTCGCCGCCGTCCTGCTGCGCGGGCAGTGCCTCGGTCGGCTCCGCGACCGCGACCCGCGCGGCGCGGATGATCCGCTCGCCGACGCGGTAGCCGGGCTGAAGGATCTGCGTACACGTCACGACGTCGACCTCGTCGTCGTATCCGTGCATCAGTGCCTCGTGGATAGTGGGGTCGAACTCGTCGCCCACCTCTCCGTACTGCTCCAGCCCTGCCTTGGTGACCGCGGCCTCGAGCGCCTCGCCGACCGCTCGGAACGCACCGGTCAGATCACCGTGCTCGCGAGCCCGGCCGATGTCGTCCAGCACGTCGAGCAAGCCGGACAGCACCTCAGCCTTCGCGGTCTCGCGGACGGTCTCCCGGTCGCGCTCCACCCGTCGCCGGTAGTTGACGTACTCGGCCTGAAGCCGTTTGAGGTCATCGAGCCGTTCGGCTGCCTGTGCCCGAGCCTGAGCCAGCTCTTCGTCGGAGCCCTCCGGCTCCGTACCGGCCGCGGCCAGCCCTTCCTCAGCGGGAGCGGCGGAGTCCACCACAGGGACGGACTCCTCGTCCGGACTCCGCCGTTCGCCCGTCTCCGGATCGATCCGCCGCCGATCCCGCACCACCGGTGTCTCGACGGAGCCCTCCGGGTCGTGCTGCTCGTCGGTCACTTGTCGTCCTTCTCCTCGTCCACGATCTCGGCCTCAACGACATCTTCCTCTGCCGACGCCCCGGCGTCGGCGCCACCCTCGGCACCGCCGGCCTCGGCCCCGGCCTCAGCGCCGGCGTCGCCCGTGGGCTGAGCCGTCGCGTAGATCGCGGCACCGAGAGACTGGAAGGCAGTCTGCAGCCGCTCCGAGCTGGACTTGATGGCGGCGTCGTCAGCACCCTCAAGAGCCTTCTTGGCCTCCTCGAGCGCCGAATTGACATCGTCGCGGACCTCGGCCGACAGAGTGTCCACCTTCTCCTTGTTGTCCGCGAGGAACTTCTCAGTCTGGTAGACGAGCGACTCGGCCTGGTTGCGGTTCTCCGCGGCCTCGCGACGCTGGCGGTCTTCCTCCGCGTACTGCTCGGCGTCCTTGACCATCTGCTCGATGTCTTCCTTGCCGAGCGCCGAGCCACCGGTGATGGTCATGGACTGTTCCTTGCCGGTGCCGAGGTCCTTGGCCGACACATGCACGATGCCGTTGGCGTCGATGTCGAAGGTGACCTCGACCTGCGGCACGCCGCGTGGAGCGGGCGGCAGCCCGGTCAGGTCGAACGTGCCGAGCTTCTTGTTGTACGCCGCGATCTCCCGCTCACCCTGGTAGACCTGGATGCCCACGGTCGGCTGGTTGTCCTCCGCGGTGGTGAAGATCTCCGAACGCTTGGTGGGGATGGTGGTGTTCCGCTCGATCAGCTTGGTCATCACGCCGCCCTTGGTCTCGATGCCCAGGGACAGCGGCGTCACGTCGAGCAGCAGCACATCCTTGACCTCGCCACGCAGCACACCGGCCTGCAGGCTGGCGCCGACGGCAACGACCTCGTCCGGGTTCACACCCTTGTGCGGGTCCTTGCCGCCGGCCAGGTCCTTGACCAGCTCGACGACGGCGGGCATGCGGGTGGATCCACCCACCAGCACGACGTGGTCGATCTCGCTGACGGAGATGCCCGCGTCCCGGATGACCGACTCGAACGGGCTCTTGGTGCGCGCCAGCAGGTCGGACGTCATCTGCTCGAACTGCGCACGGGACAGGCTCTCGTCGACGTGGACCGGGTTCTTCTCGGCGTCCTGCGCAATGTACGGCAGCGAGATGGAGGTCTGGGTACCGGACGAGAGCTCGATCTTGGCGCGCTCCGCCGCTTCCCGGACACGCTGCATGGCGATCTTGTCCTTGGACAGGTCCAGCCCGTGCGTGCTCTTCACCCGGTCGACCAGCCAGTCGACGATCTTCTGGTCCCAGTCGTCACCACCGAGGTGGTTGTCACCACTGGTGGCCTTCACCTCGACGACGCCCTCGCCGATCTCCAGCAGCGAGACGTCGAAGGTGCCGCCACCCAGGTCGAAGACCAGGATGGTGTGCTCGTCCTCGCCCTTGTCGAGGCCG
>NZ_ML142854.1:69160-69567 GCF_004138495.1 Phytoactinopolyspora endophytica | reverse complement strand
GCGGCCGCCGTGGGCTCGTTGACGATGCGCAGCACGTTGAGACCGGCGATCTCGCCGGCCTCTTTGGTGGCCTGACGCTGCGCGTCGCTGAAGTACGCAGGGACGGTGACCACGGCGTCGGTGATGGTCTCACCGAGGTAGGCCTCCGCGTCTCGCTTCAGCTTCTGCAGCACGAAGGCCGAGACCTGCTGCGGCGTGAACGTCTTGTCATCGATCTCGGTCTTCCAGTCGGTCCCCATGTGCCGCTTGACCGACCGGATGGTGCGCTCGACGTTGGTGACCGCCTGGCGCTTGGCTACCTCGCCGACCAGCACCTCACCGTTCTTGGCGAACGCGACCACCGACGGAGTGGTCCGGGCACCCTCGGCGTTGGCGATGACCGCAGGCTCGCCACCCTCCAGGACTGC
>NZ_ML142854.1:68638-69143 GCF_004138495.1 Phytoactinopolyspora endophytica | reverse complement strand
CGGAGTTGGTGGTACCGAGGTCAATGCCGACAGCTCGTGCCATGGCGTTCCTCCTAGGTTCGTATGGTTTTTCCCTTGAGACTCTTGAGTCACTCAGGCTCAAGTATGACGCGCGAAGAGTCGTTGTCAAACTGAATTGAGCCTGAGTGACTCAACTTCGCTCCCCGCCGGTTCAACGTCGGCCACCGGCACGATGTTCCGCTCGAATGCCCACGCAGGCCACGGGCCCGTCATGCGCGCTCGAACGCGTAGGCTGGTCCGCATGGGTGAGACCGACGACACACCACGCCCCACCGATCCGCGCAAGCGCCTGGTCGCGATCTTTCTGGTCGGATGTCTGGTGCTGACCATGGCACCATTCCTCGCCACGGTGATCTTCTGACCGAGACCGGCCCCACTGTGAACCAGCACCGGACGACGGCTCATCGTCTGGTGGGCGTCGACATGGCCCGTGGCCTGGCGCTGCTGGGCATGATGAGCGTGCACATCGCCCCTGCCGTCGGCG
>NZ_ML142854.1:56860-68602 GCF_004138495.1 Phytoactinopolyspora endophytica | reverse complement strand
CGGGGAGTCCACGCTCATCTACGTGCTCGCCAGTGGACGCTCGTCAGCCCTGTTCGCGGTCCTCGCCGGTGTAGGCCTCGCCCTGGCCACCGGCGGCGCAACGCCGCCCCGCGGCCTCGCCCTCCGTCAGGCGTGGGCGGCCACCGCCACCCGGGCGCTGCTGCTGGTCTTCGTCGGGATGATCATCGGCGCGCTGGACTCAGGCGTCGCTGTGATTCTCGTCTACTACGGGGCGCTGTTCCTCCTCGGCATTCCGTTCCTGGGTCTTGGCCCACGCGTGCTGCTTCCGCTAGCCGCGGTTTGGGCCGTCGTCATGCCGCTGCTCAGCCAGGGGCTGCGCGCAGACGGGCCACCGAGCCCGGGCGCCCCGGTCACCGCCGAGTCATTCAACCACCCTGGCGACCTGCTCTGGCAGCTGACGCTGACCGGTTATTATCCCGCCCTGCCCTGGCTCGCCTATATGCTGGCCGGCCTGGGGCTAGGCCGGTTGATGCTCGCGTCGACGCGCGTGGTGATCCCCGTGCTGCTCGGTGGAGCCGCGCTGGCCACGGCTACCTACGTGATCTCGTGGGTCTGGCTCGAACGTGGCGCGATGGAACGTGTCGTCGACGCCGGCACCGGCATGCACCCCGCCAGCAGGCCCTACGCCGAGGCCGGCGAGCTACTGAACACAGGGTTCTACGGCACCACGCCGCTCACGAGCGACTGGTGGCTGGTCATAGCGTCGCCGCATACCGCGACGCCGTTCGACCTCCTACACACCATCGGCACCTCCGCGGCGGTCTTGGCGCTGATGTTGCTGCTCGCCCGGAAGCTGGCCACCGTGCTCTCGCCGCTGGCGGCCATCGGCAGCATGACGTTCACCCTGTACACCACTCACGTGATATTGCTCGCCTCGGCGCTCCCGCGCGAACTCGAGTACGCGGTCCAGATACACATCGCCGTCGCCTTTGCCATCGCGGTGCCGTGGCGACGCTACGTTGGACGAGGCCCGCTCGAGGCGCTGGCGGCACGGCTCGCCCGGTCGGCGCGCGCCGCCGTCTCCGACGCGCGCCGCTGAGCGCTAGGCGTTCACTCAGCCGGACCGGAACCGCGAGAGCCGAGCTCTTCATCGAGACGGAGCAGGCCAGGGCCATCGTCACCGATCATATGCAGCCGTCCGAGGATCTCCGAGACCGTCGACTCCTCTTCGATCTGCTCCTCGAGGAACCAGCTCAGCAGCGGCAGGCTGTCGATGTCGCCCTCGGCGTTGACCAGCCGGTACAGCGCTCGGATCGACTCCGAGACCTGCTGCTCGTGGGCCAGCGCCGCTTCGAACGCGGCGACTACCTTGTCGCCCGGGTCACTCGGCGCGGAGATCTCTCCGATCTGCGGTCGGTTGCCGCGATCGGTCACGTGCGCGATGAACTTGGCGGCATGCATGCGCTCTTCGTCGGACTGGATACGCATCCACGAAGCCATACCAGGCAGGTTCGCGTCGTCAAGCGCGATCGCGAGCTGCAGGTAAGCGATCGACGACCTGAGCTCGAGGGTGATCTGCTCCGAGAAGGCCTTGGCGAGTATGTCATTCAGCTTCATAGACACGACGTTATCCCAGCTCAAACGGGATTTCCACGAAGATGTGGCTATCCTTGCAAAGGCTTGCCACGCCTTAGCCACGGCGGAGGCTCCCTGATCAGCAGCCTGGGAGGGCGTCGAAGCGGTAGCCCTCGTCGGCAAGCTTCGGCAGAGCCTCCCGCAATGCCTTCACGGTCTGCGTCCGGTCGCCGCCTCCGTCATGCATCAACACCACGTCTCCGCTCTCCGCCTGCAGCAGATCGCTGACGATGGCATCCACACCTGGTGTGGTCCAGTCCTTGGTGTCGACGGTCCACAGGGCTTGCCGCATCCCATATGCGGCCAGATCGTTCTTCACCTCGTCGTTGGTCGCACCGTACGGGGGCCGTATGCATGGGCTGTCGGATCCCAGCTCGGAGAGCAGCTCGCCGGTCTGCTCGACCTCCCGCTCCCGGCCGGCGGTGTCGAGAGCGGTCAGGTCCTCGTGGCTCCACGTGTGGTTGATCCCGTGGAGATCTCGGTCCGTCCTACCCACCGCGGAGCGGTCACCCGGTCGTGCCCCGTTCTCGGCTGACGACGCCGCTTGCCTCGTTGGTCGCGGATTGCTCGGGGCGGGAGGATGGCGGTAGGGGTGGGGAGGGAGAATTCCCAGGTCGCGGTGTATCTGACCTACGCCACCGAGGCGGGGCACGCGCTGATCGACCGCTCCGTCTATCTGCCGAAGTCCTGGGCCGACGACCCGACCGCCGCGCCGAAGCAGCGGTACCCGGGGAGGTGGAATTCGCCACCAAGCCCGCGCTGGCCCGCGAGATGATCGTGCGTGCCCTGGACGGCGGGGCAGCCGCGCCATGGGTGGCCGGCGACGAGGTCTACGGCGCCGACCCGACGCTACGCACGGAATCGGAGGACCGCCGTGTCGGCTACGTGCTGGCCGTCGCCTGCAGCCACCCGGTGGCCACACCGCAGCCGGTAAACGCCGCGCCGACTGTGTGTCCTTGTCAGGCTCGATGAAGGTCCCGCGCTCCATGGTGTAGTACTCGTCGAAGCTCTCGAATTCCCACTGGTAGACGACCGTGTCCATCGGCCCGGTGTAGTCGACGTAGATACGACGGTTCGCGTAGCCCGCCTTTTCGAACCACTGGTCGAGGGTCTTGAACGCCGTCACGATCTCCAGTGCCTTCCCACGCTCTGCCTGTTAGACCTCGCGCAGCATGTACATGTCAGCTCCTGTCGGCTCGCATTGGTTTCTGCTCTGGCCTTATGATCGCGATTAGCGCCAGTCGTCGATGAGCCAGACGCCAGGGCGGCTGTAGCCCTCGTCGTTGGCCCGGTGCATGGTCACCCCGACCAGTCCCCCCCGGTACCCGCGCGCCATCACTGCTGCGTAGGCCTCGTGGCGGCCGGTGTTCATCCCCAGCTCAACGTGATCCGCGTGGTGGTCGACAGCCAGCGCTTCGCACGCGTCGAGGAGCGCCCCGAAGCGCCGCTCAGCACCTGGTCCCGGTCTGGCCAACCCGAACTTGACGTAGCATCCCCGGCTGCCGGCCTCCGTGCCGGCGCCCAGATGACACACGGCCACACCCGCCAGGCCGGCCGAGTCGTCCAGCAGGACGACCTCGCCGAGGTTCTGGCTCTCCACGGCGCGGATCTCGCGCTCGAGGTCAAGGCCCTCGTACGCCGTGGCAGTCAGCTCCCGGCACGCATCGAGGGCTTGGACCCGCTCAGCGGGTGGGAGCTCGGTGTAGCGGATGGCCGAGGATGACTGTTGTCCGGCTACCGCCGGCTTGGCCATCACAGGGGTCAGGAACCGGGGCCAGAACCCGAACTTCTGGTAGAGCCCGAGATGCCTGGCGCTCTGGGCAAAGGTGAAGAGCCCGGCGTGTGCCGTGCCCAAGCGGTCGAACAGCGCGACGGTGGCCTCCATCAGGCGGCTGGCGATGCCACGGTCCCACAGCTCCGGCCGCACCGAGAGGGGCCCGAAGAAACCCACGCTTCCCCAGCTAGTGATGAGGTTCGTCCCCACCAGCTGCCCGTCGCGCTCGGCGGCGAAAGCGGCGCCGGGGTCGGCCAGCCAGCGGGTTCGGACATAGTCCTTATCCCCGAACAATGAGGCCACGCCGGTGAACGTGTCGAACGCGGAGCGCAAAATCACATCGGCGAGGGGCAGGTCACTCTCGCGCAGCTCGCGCACGATGACGTCCGCCCGCTCGGCCACCTTCAGGGTACCGGTCTTGGTCATGGCCACTCCTTCATCGAATCGGTGTGGCCATGATCGGAGTGGTGCCCGCGCCCCGGCATCGGGCAGGCCCTCATCTTTAGGTCATCCCGCCCCCACATGGTGACGGGCCGCGTAGGCGACCAATTCGGATCGGCCCCCGACGCCCACCTTGGCGGCCAGGTTGGCAATGTGGCGCTCGACGGTCTTCGGCGAGACATAGAGGCGGGCCGCGATCTCTCTGGTGGAGCGGCCCTCGGCGAGGAATGCCAGCACCTCCGCCTCCCTCGGGGTCACCCCCAAGGCCGCCATCGGCGCCGGCAGGTCCGGTGCCGGCCGGCGGCGCCGCGGCACCGGTGCGCCGGCCTGGCGGAGCAGCGACCGACACGCCGAGGCCACCGCGGGCGGCCCGGACGGATCGAAGAAGGCCAGCGCCTCCGCCAGCCATCGCGTCGGGTTCCCCCAGCCGTCGGCGATGGCCGCCTCGGCCACCAATCGGCGGGCGTGGTGGCGGTACCAGTCGCACGGGGCGAGATCGGCGTCAGCCCGGATGAAGGCCGCCTCGGCCTCGGCAGTCCGCCCTTGCCGGCCGAGGGTCACCGCCCGGGCGTGGCCCACCCATCCTCGGATCAGCCAGTATGTCGTCAGCCCCGACGCCTCCACCTCGGCCACCGCCGCCTCACCATCGCCGACGTCCAGGGCGTGGACGAGGGCCCACAAGCCCCGGCCTGGCGCGGTGACCGGCGTGCCCCGCAACAGCTCCATACCAGCGTCCAGCTCGCGCAGTGCCCGGGCGCGGTCCTCTCGGACGACCCACAGCAGCGCCTGGGCCATGAGCAGAGCCACCCCTCGGACTTCGGGGTGGCCGCCCGAGGAGGCGACGGCCTGGTCGATGGCCGCCTCCATCTCGGCCCGCTGATCCAGCAGCGCGTGAGCCACCGCTTGCACTGCGAACCCCAGTCCTTCGACGAGGGGGAGCCGCAGTCGCCGCGCCTCCGCGGCGCAGGACCGGCCGGCGTCGAGGGTCCCTTCCGGTTCGACATGGTTGATGAACCACGCGGCCATCTGGAGGCTGGCCGTGGCAGCGGTGGCTAGTGCACCCGCGTCGAGCGCGGCCTTCCGAGCCTGGGCGAGCCGATCGAGCGGACCGCCGCCCAGCAGGTCAATGGTGCCCAGCTCGTGGAGGGCTCGCACGCCCCACAGCGTCAGGCCGTGCTGCTCGGCCAGTGCCAAGGCAGCCGAGAAGGCCCGGTCTGCTGAGGTGAGGTCACGCAGGCGTTCCCGTTGGCCCAGAACCGCGAGGGCCTCACAGGCCAGCTCGTAGCGCCCACCGGACTCTGCCGAGGTCAACGCCCTCCCGGCGAGGGTCACGGCGTCGTCGAGGCGGCCCTCGCCGAGCGCCACCTGAGCGGCCAGGATCTCGAACTCGCTGGCGGCAATGCCACCGCTTGCCGCGAGCTCTCGCGCGTGGTGAAGCTGATCGAGGGCACATGCCCAATCGGCGGACACGATGGCTGTGCGAGCCAGCCACAGGTGCGCCTGCGCCCTGCGTGTCGGCGGGGCCGCCAGTGCGGCCAGCCGAGAAAGCAGGCGCTGGCCAACCTCGCCCACCCGCTCGGCGTTGCCGGCCTTGACGAGCACCTCGCAGAGCGCCTCGTCGATCTCGACGGCCAGTTGCCGGTTGTCGCCCACCAACCGTCGGGCCCGCTCCAGGTTCGCCTCGGAGCTGGTCAGCGCGGCGCTACCGAACGCCCGTCGCCCCGACTCGAGGTGCAACCCAGCGGCCCGGGACGGTTCCCCAGCCTGTTCGGCGAGCTCGGCCGCTAACTCGCACCACTCCCCCGGCAGTCCCGGATGAGCGGCCTCGACCGCACGGAGACCGCGCGCGGCGAGGGCTGCTCGCTCCGGCGGAAGAAGCTCCGCGAGGATGGCCTCCCGAGTCAGCGCATGGCGGAACCGGAAGCGTGGCCCGGGATCGGCGGCCTCCACGGACAGCAGCTGGTCATCGACAGCACGGCGCAAGCGATCGACAACAGTGGCTTCGTCCTGGCCGCTCATGTCCGCCAGCAGGCGCCAGTCGAAGCTTCGGCCTTGTAGTGCCGCCGCGACGAGAAGGTCCCGAACGCCCGGGCGTGAGGCGAGGCGGCGCCACACGGTCTCGGCAAACGTGGCGGGGATGGTCAGCCCCGGTGAGCGGTCGAGAACCCAGCCGTCTGCTGTCCTCTCCAACTCGTGGGCCTGGACCATTGCCGCCAGCAGCTCCTCGACGAGAAAAGGCAGTCCATCGGCCCTTGCCACGACCACCTCGGCAAGCTCGCGGGGTATTACCGGAGTGTGCAGGCAGCCCTCGGCAACCGATACGACCTCCTCGTCGCTCAGCCTCCGCAGCGACACCATGGTGGCGGAGCGTCGGGCGGCGAGATCGTAAGCGCACGACAGTGCCCCACTGGGTTCCTCGTCACGAAGCGAGATCACACAGAGGACCGGTTCCCCCGCGATGTTGTCGGCGAGGTACTCGACGACCTCGACAGTCTCGGTGTCCGCCCAGTGCAGGTCCTCAAGCAGGAGCACGCAGCCAGGGCCGTCACCCAGGGCAGCGAGCAGCCTGAGCACGGCTTCGCCCACCACCACGAGCGACTCCTCGCCGGGTGACTCGCCAGGTAAACGCCACTGCGGGATGAGTCGGCCGAGGATGGGCAGAAACGGTGTCAACTCCCGAACCTGCGGTGGTCCCGACTTACGAAGGTGCGAGAACAGTGCCTCCGCGACCGGCCGGAAGGGGTGCGGGCTGTCGCGCTCAACCGCCCGGCCGGTCAGCACCTGCGCCCCCCGACGAACACCTTCGGTGGCGACCTCCCACAACAACCGCGACTTGCCAACCCCGGCCTCGCCCGCGACCACCAGTGTCGCGCCGTGTCCGTCAGACAGGCGATCGAGAGCGCGCCGTAGCTCCTGCCACTCCGGGTCACGCCCAACAACCACGGGGCACCGCAAATCCCGCACCAGACCAGCATGCCACCGGCGCAGGTGCGTGCAAAGATCACCGACAATGTCGAGGTCCTGCTGGAGTTCTACAACTACCCCCGGCGACCCGCGCAAACCGTGCCACGATTCCACCCATCAGGTCGACGAAGTGCGTTCGCCACTGGGCAGGGTTTAGGCTGTGTCCGCGACCACCGCAAGATCATCTTGGTTCGACACAAATCAGGCATGATCACGCGGTGGCCGTTCTACGTCACGCCGCCACGCCCAAGATCACGAAGTCCGGCTGCCGTACTAGGCGTTCAGCTCTTTGGAGGCCTCGGCGACGTCTTTGGTGGTGTCGATGGCGCGCCAGTAGCCCTCGATGGGGTATCCGGCGAGCCGACGCTCCTTGGCCAGCATCGGGAACGTCGAGCGCTCATGGTCGCCCACGTCCGGCAGCAAGTCCAGGATGCGGCTGGAGAAGACGTAGATCCCGCCGTTGACCGGGTACGGCGATGGCGGCGCCTCGACGAAGTCGATCACCCGGCCGAACTCGTCCAGATCGACTACTCCCCATGGGATCCTGGGCCGGACGAGCCCGATGGTGGCGACCGCGTCCCGCTCGATGTGGTACGCCGCCATCTCCCGCAGCTCGAAGCGCGTCCAGATGTCGGCGTTGAGCGCGTACCAGTTGTCGCCCGGCTCCGGCAGCCGCTTGCCTGCATACTTCAGCCCACCGCCACGCCCCAGTGGCTCCTCCTCGACGACGGTCTGCACCCGCACCGGCTGTGGCCCGGATTCCAGATGCTCCGTCAGAACCTCGTGGAGATGGCCCGCTGAGACCACCACGTCAGTCACACCCGCCTGTGCAAGCCACTCGATCTGGTGGTCGATGATGCATCGCCCGGCGATCTCGATCATCGCCTTCGGCACGGTGTCCGTCAGCGGCCGGAGCCGGGAGCCCTTCCCGCCTGCCAAGATCACTGCCTGCCGCACCGTGTGCCCATCGACCATGATCCCCGACCCTAGCGCAGGCTCCCAAGGGGTCGAGAACCGTCACGCCATCGGTGCGACCGGTGACCGGCGCCCTGCACAGCATCGGGCAGGATACGCACTATGCGTGCATACCTCGGATCAGCCACCAGTGGAACACAAGGTACTCCCGCCACCGGCGTCACCGTGCTCGATATCGACGGCGCCACGTTCACGCCGCTCGGTGGCGTCGACGCACCGGACCCTAGATATCTCGCGCTGTCCGCCGACGGCTCCATCCTCTACGCGATCTGTGAGCGGGAGAACGGCCAGGTCCGGGCGTGGAGCGTCCAGGACACGGAACTGACGCCGCTCGGCGACGCGCAGAGTGTCCGTGGCGCCGGCCCGTGCCACCTGTCCCTCCATCCGAGCGGCCGCTACCTGCTCAGCGCCTGCTACGGATCCGGCACCCTGGCCGTCAACCCTGTCGGCGCCGACGGCTCGCTCAATGCACCGTCCGGAACAGTTCAGCATTCCGGCACCGGCCCCGACGTCAAGCGTCAGGAAGGCCCGCACGCTCACATGGTCGTCACCGACCCTGACACGGGCCCTGGCCGCGGCCACGTCCTCGCAGCCGACCTCGGCACCGACACCGTCTACCGCTACGCCCTCGACGAGACGTCCGGAACGCTGACCCTTTCAGACGAGCTCCGCACCCCGCCAGGAGCGGGTCCACGCCACCTCGTCGTCCAGGACCGGTACGCCTATGTCGCCAACGAGCTCGATTCCACCGTCACCGTGCTCGACCTGGACGCCGGACAGTCCCTGTCGACCGTCTCCACCCGCCCTCACGGGGCAGACAAGGCCAGCCACCCGTCCGCGATCCGGCTCTCCGCCGACGGCCGATTCCTCTACGTGGCCAACCGGTTCGTCGACGAGATCGCGGTACTCACCGTCGACGGTCCCGACGTCGCCCTCGTCGCCGCTGTGCCCTGCGGTGGCGACCACCCACGCGACATGGTGCTCTCGCCGGACGGCGCTTACCTGTACTCGGCCAACCAGTTCGACGACACCATCACGACGTTCCTCCTCGATCGGGCCACCGGCATCCCCACCCAGGTCGGCGAGCCGTTCAGTACGCCCAGCCCCACCTGCATCTTCTGGGCATAGGACGGCTCAGGTGCTCACCGCAGTCTCGGCAGTCATGCCGACTCCGCGAAGCGGAACCTCGCGAGCTCGATCCGCCTGGTGACTCCGAGCTTCGGATAGGCCTTGTAAAGGTGGTAGCCCACGGTTCGCGGGCTGATGCACAGCTGTACGGCGATGTCCTGGTTGCTGAGCCCGGCGGCCGCCAGGCGGGCGACGTGGCGCTCCTGGGTTGTCAGGGAGCTCAGGGCGCTGACCCAGCCGTCCGGCGCCTGCGGTGCCGACTCTCCCGCGGCGCGCAGCGCGACCTGCGCACGGTCCGCCCACGGCGTCGCGCCGAGCCGGTCGAAGATCTCCAGCGCGGAACGCAGCTGGGTCCGCGCGTCCGTGCGCCGACGGTGACGCCGGAGCCACTCGCCATAGGCGAGCTCGGTGCGGGCCCGTTCGAATGGTCGTTGAGCGCCTTCCTGGTGCAGTAGCACTGACTCGGCATAAAGCTCGTCGGCCGCGCCATCCGGCTCCATCGCCGCTGCGCACCGCAACGCCACAGCCTTCGCCCATGCCTGACCGGCATGCCGCGCGTACTCAGTGAACTGCCCCAGTGCGCGCTGCGCCAGGTCAGGACGGCCTGCTCGCATCCCGGCTTCCACCGCGTCCGGCAACAGGGCGGACCCCATGACGCAGTGGCGCGCGGAGCCGGCGGCGCCCGCCCCGAGGCGGTTCGCGGCCGCGTCGCCTCGGCCGAGTCCGAGCTCGAGGAGCGCACGGGAGGCGACCGCCCAGCCCTCTGCGTGCATCACGCCTTCCGTGAGGTGGCCGGCCGTCATCGCCCAGCAGGTCGCCTCATCGCCCTCGATGGCGGCGATCCTGGATAGAGTCGCGTTGATCTGCCCGATCAGAGGCGAGTTGCCGGCGTTCCGCGCCATCTCGAGTGCCTGGGTGCCGCTGGCCCGCGCCTCATGGTGGAATCCGAGGAACAGCTGTGCCCGGGCGAGCAGATTGAGAACGGCCGGGAGCAGGTCGAACCGGCCATGTGCACGGCACGATGCTGCGAGCTTCATCCCCAGATCACGAGCCGCACAGTCGTCACCCAGGAACAGCGCAGCCTCGGTGGCGTGCAGCCGAAGCTCGGGCGGGAGCTCGGATCGGCCGTCCCTGGCAGCCTCGACCATGTCGCGGAAGGACTCCAGCCCTCGCGGGACGTCGTTGTCCAGGAGGCCGGCTATCCCCTGGACACCGGCCATGCCGACCCGGACGGCCGTCGACGGCCGCAGCCCGGCGACTTTACTCGCCGCCAGGTTCACCGCTTCTCGGTAATCGCAGAACCATGCATGCTGGGCGGCGTCCATCAGCATCGTCGCCGACAGGTCCGGCACATGGTCAGCGACGACCATAGCGCCTTGCATCAGAATCCACGCGGCGTCTCGAAGCGAGCCACGCTCCGCCTCTGCCCCGGCGCGGATCGCGGCGAGTCGCGCCAGGCACCTGACGTCCTCTGTCAGGGACAGGGCGTCATCGGCGAATGCATCAGCTCGCCGTATGTCACCTGACGTCGCCGCGGAAAAGGCCGCAGCCGCCAGCCGGCGACCGCGGGCCTGCCGGTCAGCGCTGAGCTCGGCGGCACGCTGATAGGCGGACACGACCTGCGTGCAGGCACCCTGGAGACGTGCATGTTCGGCAACGCTCTCGAGGTCGCGGGCAAGTTTCTCGTCCGGGCATGTCGCGGCCGCCGCGCGATGCCAGGCCGACGCGGCACGGTCACCGATGTCCTCGAATGCAGTGGCGAGCGCGGTGTGTACGCGGACCCGCGTTGTCACCGTCCCGTCGTGGTACGCGGCTTGCCGGAGCAACGGCTGCCGGAAGGAGAGCCGGTTGCCGGCGACGTGGATCAACTGAGCCCGTTCGGCCAGCGCGAGGTCGTCGATCGACGCACCGACATGTGCCGCGGCACGCAGTGCCACCGCCATATCGCCCCGACCGTCGGCAGCGACGACATTGAGCAAGGTGCGCGTCGAGGCAGGCAGCGAGCTGATCCGTGCCGAAGAGGCGGCATGGGCCGCGCGCCGGACCGGAAGGGCGCCGAGGCCCAGCACCTCCGACGGGAGCTGACCGGCGCGTTGGCGTGGGGTCAGCGCCGCCGCCAGCTCAGCCAGCGCCAGCGGGTTGCCGGCCGACTCCTCGACGATCCGTTCAACCGTGTGCACGCTCATGTCGTCTAGGCGGTCGGTGAGCGTCTCGCGCGCGGCGTCCGGGGCGAGTCCCTGCAGCCGTAGCTCTCTCAGGCAACCCGCGGAGAAGCCCCGCCACCCTTCGCCGGCCGCGAAGATCATGGCGACGCCCTCCGCGTACAGCCGGCGGGCAGCGAGTACCAGTGCGTCTACCGAAGGCCGGTCCAGCTCACGCGCGTCGTCGATCACGCACAACAGTGGCCGTTCCGCGGCGAGCCGGGAGAGCAGGGTCAGGGTCGCATATCCGACAAGGCGTGGGTCGGGCATCATGGTTCCGGCGAGCCCAAAGGCGCTGCGCAGCGCCGATGCCTGTGGTTCCGGTAGTGCGTCGATGCCACCCCAAGCCGGACGCAGCAGAAGGTGGAGGGCCGAATACGGTAGCCCTGACTCCGAGTCGACACCCCTGGCGCACAGGACGCGCATTCCTGCGGCAGACCGAACGGCGTAGTCGAGCAATGCGCTCTTGCCAATGCCCGCGTCACCGCGGATGACGAGCGCGGCGCCGCGGCCCGCCGTCGCGGCCGCGAGGAGGCTCTCGATCTCGGCCTTCTCGGCCGACCGTCCATAAAGCACCACCTACCCAGTGTCGTCAGGGCGGCCGAGGCGCCGGTAGACGCGAATGTCGTGCGATGCCGATGACGAACATCATGTCCGCAGCCC
>NZ_ML142854.1:56057-56842 GCF_004138495.1 Phytoactinopolyspora endophytica | reverse complement strand
GCTGGCGTGCAGGCTATGCTCTGAACACTGCTGAGGAAGGGATCTGTGTCCTTGGGCGGATATCTGAACCCCCGGCTCGCTGTCGCGTTGCCGCTGGCGTACCTGGGCTTCCTCTTCGCGTACCGGGTGGGCTACCTCCTGACCATTCCGGAGTTCTATCCGGATCACCACACGTCGGTGCCACCGGTACTCGGCATCCCGCTTCTGGCGGTGCTGATCGCCGTGCAGGTGGCGGTCACGTTCGCGCGTGACCGGCGGCGTTGGACTTGGTGGCTGCTGCCTTTGCAGACAACACTGTGCGCCGCCGGGTATATCGGATTCGGCCTCAGTTGGGCGGTGGTCTTCGGCCTGCTGGCCGGTACGGTTCTGCTTCTCGGGCGGGGGATCTGGCCGTGGCTGGGCTACGCCACCGTCGTCGCGGCCGTCGCGGCCGCCACGGCGCTGTCAGGCGTGGCCGACACCGGGTTCATCCTCTATCAGGTGCTCGTCGTCGCGGCCAACGGCTTGGTCATCTTCGTCCTTACCCGCCTCTCCGACCTGGCGCGGCAGACCCACGCGACCCGGTCCGAGGTGGGCAGGCTGGCCCGCGTGGCCGAGCGACGACGAGCCGCTCAGCGGCTTCGAGCAGACCTCGGCGTCACACTCTCCGCCGTCATTCACGACGCCCGGCAGGCGGCAACGCGCGGGGACGACGGCGCTGAGCATGCGCGAAGCCCGATCGTTCGCAAGATCGTCCTCACTGCCCAATCCGCTGCACGTCAGGCACGTACGTTAACGACAGACGA
>NZ_ML142854.1:55016-56013 GCF_004138495.1 Phytoactinopolyspora endophytica | reverse complement strand
GGCCGGCTGAGCGGTGGCGCCACCGCTCCGCCGTCCGACGCGGTCGGGGCGCGGCTGGCGACTGGCCTCCTGATCGCCTTGATGGTCGAGCACATAGTCGCCACGGTTCTGAATATAGTTGAAACCAGTTCCGGCATCGAGGAGTGGAGCCTGGGAGCCGTCATCACGGCGACGGGTGTCTGTGTGCTCGTCTGTGTTCTCCAGCTCTACCACGCACCGCCCGCCGGCGGAACGCGTCCGCAGTGGTGGCTGTGGAGCCTTGGATCCCAAGGTGCGCTCGTCGCGGCGCTCACAGCCGTATTCCACTTCAACGTGATCCCCATGATCCCGTTCTTCGCGGGTTCAGTGCTTCTACTGTTGCGACCACGCATCGCCTGGCTGCCGCTGGCGGCGATCGCAGTGGGCATCCTGGCCATGCCCACACCCTTAAACTCGAGTCTCATCGATCGCGTTACCGCCGTAGCATTCACCGTCTCGATCGGTCTGGTCGTCTGCGCGGGGAGCCGGCTGAGCGACCTCACCCGGCAGCTGGAGGCCACGAACCGTGTGCTTGTTGACCGAGCGGCCGAGGCTGAGCGGCTGCGTATCGCCCGTGACGTGCATGACCTGGTCTGCTCGAACCTGTTCGCGATCGCGTTGAAGGGCGAGCTGGCGCTCAAGGTCATGGCCGAGCAACCGGCACGAAGCACGGAGCATCTCAACGAGCTGCTGCACATCGCCCAGCGGACGCTGGGCGACGTTCGCTCGCTGGCCGGTGGCCCGCTACAGGTGAGCCTGTCCGGTGAGGCCGACAGCGCTCGCGCTCTGCTGGCCGCAGCAGGAATCGACGGCACGGTCGAGGTGGCACGCGTTCGACTGCCCGCCGAGGTGGATCAGCTCCTGGGTGTGACCCTGCGCGAGGCCGTGACCAACGTCATCCGCCACACCTCCGCCCGCACGTGCACCGTCTCAATCGCCGCGGTGAACGGCTCGCTGTCCCTGCACGTGGTCAACGACG
>NZ_ML142854.1:42250-54991 GCF_004138495.1 Phytoactinopolyspora endophytica | reverse complement strand
AACGGCGCCGGCAACGGCCTTGCCAACCTCTCGGCGCGCGCCGACTCCGTCGGTGGCCGGCTCACCACCGACCTCGACCCCAGCGGTCGGTTCACTCTTACGGTCACCGTCCCGGTCACCAGGGACCCGTGGCTCGCCGCCACCGCTGCGGCAGCTCGTGAGCCCGGTCAGGCAGCCTACAGTTGATGGCCAAAAACTCCAGTCGTTCAACAGATTCGTTCCGCGGTAGGCGGAGCCTAATCTCGGCCCATGTCTCTCACGTCGGATGTGACCGAGCCGAGGATGACACGACTCGCCACCAGAAGCCGGGAGGTACGGTTCGCCTCCCGCCCGAACATGCTGCATTCGGCCAACCTCGAGCTCGCTCAGTCCGAGGTGACGCCGCCAGGTGAGGGCCAGATCCTGGTCCGCAACACCTGGATGTCGGTGGACCCGCATGTCTTCAGCCGGATGGACGATGTGCCCACCCCGGTCCGGCAGCCGTTCATGCCTGGCAGGCCGCTGGACGGAGGCGCCGTGGGCGAGGTCGTCGTCTCCAAGGCGGCGGGTATTCCGGTCGGCGCCACCGTCCTGCACTCGCTGGGATGGCGAGAGTACGCCGTCGTCGACGCAGCCGCCGCGCTCGTCGTGAATGCCGAGCTGGCCCCGCCACAGGCCTACCTGGGCGTGCTGGGCCTTCCCGGGCTGACCGCCTACGCCGCCTTGATCGACGTGGCCGCAATCCAACGAGCCGACGTCGTGTTCATATCGGGCGCGGCGAGCCCGGTCGGCAGCGTAGCCGGCCAGATCGCGCGCAAGCTCGGCGCCTCGACCGTCATCGGCTCGGCAGGCGGGCCGGATGAGACGCTCAAGGTGCTAGACGCATCCGGATTCGACATGATCATCGACCACAACCTCGGTTCCGTCGGCATTCAGCTCGGCCGGGTCGCGCCGGATGGGATCGACGTCTTCATCGACAACGTCGGCGGCGACCTTCTGGTAGCCGCGATCGACGCTCTCCGCACCGGTGGCCGCGCGGCCCTTGTGGACTCCGAAAGCAGCTGCAACGCCAGGCACCCGGTTCCCGGTCCGCACAACCTCGCCAAGGTGATCGACAAACAGCTCACCTTGCGGGGCGTGCAGGTCAGCACTTATCTGCCGACCTTTGACGAGTACATCCAGCATGCGGCGACCTGGTTCGCCGAGGGAGACCTGCGTGCCGACGAGACCACCTTCGAGGGTCTCGAGCAAGTGTCCACAGCTTTGGTGGCGTCCACCTGCTCCGTCGGCACCGTCCTGGTACGGCTCTCCTGAGCCGCGGCGCGGCGGCCGCGGGCCCAGTCATACGACGGATTCGGCGCGACCTGCCACCGCTCTATGGTCGACGCACCAGATCGGACAGAAGGAACGGGAGCTGACATGCGAGTGCTAGTCGCCGGAGCCACCGGCGTCATCGGGCGCCAGCTCGTCCCGGTACTCAAACGGACCGGGCACGACGTGGTGGCGCTCACCCGCGGATCGGTCCGGCCGGATGCCGACTACGAGACGGTCGTCGCCGACGCCCTGGATCGGAACGCGACGGCGTCGGCGGTGGACAAGGCGGAACCCGACGCGGTGATCCACCTGCTCACGGCCATCCCGAAGCAGCTCAACCCCAAACGACTGGCGTCGGAGTTCGCGGTCACCAACCGCCTGCGTACCGAGGGCACCAAGAACCTGATCGACGCCGCACGGACGGCGGGCGCAACCCGGGTGATCGCGCAAGGCCTGGCGTATGCTTACCGACCCGCCGGCGATCAGCTCGCAGACGAGGACACCACGTTCTGGGCGGACGGACCCAAGCAGTTCCGCCCGATCGTCGCCGCCCTGCTCGAACACGAGCGGCTCACCCGGGATGCAGGCGGGCTGGTCCTACGCTTCGGCCACCTGTACGGGCCAGGCAGTACATACGCCCCGGATGGGGACTTCACCCGGCAGGTCCGGGCTGGGAAGGTGCCGATCGTGGGTGGCGGGGACTCGGTCTTCTCATTCACGCACGCCTACGACGCGGCAATCACCATCGCGGCTGCCCTCGACACGCCGATCAATGGCGCACTCAACATCGTCGACGACAGTCCCACGCCGATGCGAACCTGGCTGCCGGAGATGGCACGGCTGCTGGGCGCACCGGCCCCCAAGAAGGCACCGGCCTGGCTGGCGCGCACCGCCGTCGGCAGCTGGGGCGTTGCTTTCATGGCAAACCTGCGCGGCGCCGACAACGCCCGCGCCCGATCGCAGCTGGACTGGCGCCCCGCGTACCCGTCCTGGCGAGACGGCTTCACGACGGACCTAACAGATCGGCCCTAGCGCGAAATAACACCACCATTGCCACCTTCGGGTGATGACCTCCGTACGCGCCTTCCCGTAACGTTGCTCAACGTCTTGAGTACGAAGAGGGATATCGTCACGGTCACGCCGGCTGCAGTTCACAGTCGCTCCGGCGCGACGCGTCCCGGAACGCGCAGATCCAGACGGGGGGACCATGATCAAAGTGCTGATAGCCGAAGACATGCACATGATCCGTGGTGCACTGGTGGCCCTGCTCTGCACCGAGGACGACCTCGAGGTTGTGGCCGAAGTGGAACGAGGCGACGAGGTTCAGCAGGCAGCGTTGCGTACCCAGCCCGACGTCGCCCTCCTGGACATCGACCTTCCGGGCCTGGATGGCCTTTCCGCCGCGGAATCCCTGGCCGACACCGTGCCGGCCTGCCGTGTCCTCATCCTCACCGGACTCAGCCAGCCGAGCCACCTGCTCCGGGCGCTCCAGGCAGGTGCGCAGGGCTTCCTCATGAAGGACGCGCCGGCAGACGCCCTGTCCCAGGCCATCCGCCGTGTGATGAGGGATGAGCGCGTCATCGATCCCAGATTGTTGACCGCAGCTCTGCAAACCGGCGCGAATCCGCTGACCATCAGAGAGACCGACGTGCTCAAGGTGGCCACCATGGGATTCACCACCGAGGAGATAGGGGTCAAGCTCTCGCTTTCACCGGCGACGGTGCGGAACTACATGTCGAATGCCATCAGCAAGCTCGGCGCGCGCAACCGCATCGACGCGATCCGGATCGCGACCGAGGCGGGCTGGATGTAAGGCGGTCTGACCGATCTGTCAGTTGCGCCCCTGCTTGAGCGCCCGCGCTATGACGGTTGCACGGGCGGCCTGGTAGCGGACGGTCCGCAAGTGCACGTCGGCGGGCGAGCCGTCGCCGCTGATGTGAGCTGTCCCGTAGGGATTGCCCAGTTCGAACTGGACGGGATCCGTGTAGCCGGGTGGCACGATCACGCCACCCCAGTGGTACACGACGTTGTACAAGGACAACAGCGTGCTCTCCTGGCCCCCGTGATTGGTGAAGGTCGAGGTGAAGGCGGAGTAGACCTTGTCGGAGAGCAGTCCCTTCTCCCAGATCGGGCCGGTAGTGTCGATAAACTGCTTGAGCTGACTTGCCATGACGCCGTACCTGGTGGGCGTTCCGAACAGAACCGCATCCGCCCAGATCAGGTCGTTGACGCCCGCTTCCTGGATATGCCGCGTCGCATCGGCGTGACCGGCCCATTCAGGTTTCAAGGCGACCGTCTCAGCCGGGGCGAGCTCCGCCACGCGGCGCAGCCTCACCTCGGCGCCTTCCTTCTCGGCTCCTTCTACGGCGCCATTGGCGAGCGCGTGCACATTCCCCGTGGAGCTGTAGTAGATGACCGCGACCTTGACGTTCTGGCCCATGTGATGTCCCTTTCTCGCGTACAGCGGACACCGACGGTAGAGCCACCTGGGGACACCCCGAATCTGTCACGTGACCGTATTCGGGACGGCATGAAAGGGTCGATGGCGCCGGGCAACGGCACCGGCGCCATCGGGTCCTTTCATATCGCTACGGCTTCAGCGCTGCGTCTCAATCGCCTCGGGCTCAGTGCTGTGTCGCCTTCTCCGCGCCCGCGCCGCTCAGGGACCGCACCTCCATCTCGGCGTATTTGGCGGCGTTGAACTCCTTCGACAGCCGGGTTCCGAGGTAACCGAAGAGGAAGCCGGCCGGGATGGAGACCAGGCCCGGGTTGTCCAGCGGGAACCAATGGAAGTCGACGTTCTGGATCATCGAGGTGCTGCTCCCCGTCGCTGGGTCCACCGGCTTTCCAGATACCACGGGAGAGAAGACGATCAAGGTCACCGCGGTGGCCAGTCCACCGTAGATGCTCCAGAGCGCCCCGCTCGTGTTGAACCGCTTCCAGAGCAGCGAGTAGAGAATCACCGGCAGGTTCGCGCTCGCGGCCACGGCGAACGCGAGCGCCACCAGGAACGCGACGTTCTGGCCGTTGGCCAGGATGCCACCGCCGATCGCCACTGCTCCGATCACCACCGCCGTGATGCGGGCCACCCGCACCTCATCGTCCGCCTTGACCTCGCCCTTCTTGATGACGTTGGCGTAGATGTCGTGCGCGAACGACGCGGATGCCGTGATGGTCAGACCGGCAACCACGGCAAGAATCGTCGCGAACGCCACCGCCGAGATGATGCCGAGCAGTAACGTCCCGCCGAGTTCGTAGGCGAGCAGGGGCGCCGCGGAATTGACGCCTCCCGGTGCGCTGGCGATCTCCTCTGGACCGACCAAGGCGCCCGCGCCGTACCCCAGCACCAGCGTGAACAGGTAGAACAGCCCAATCAACGCGATGGCCCAGGTCACACTCTGTCGGGCCGCCTTGGCTGTGGGAACCGTGTAGAAACGCATGAGCACGTGTGGCAATCCGGCGGTGCCGAGCACCAGGGCCAGGGCGAGCGAGATGAAGTCCAGCTTTGACGTCCCGCTGACACCGTACCGGTTCATCGGCTCCAACAGCCCCTCCGCGCCGCCCGCGCGGTCGACAGCCGCGCCCATGAGCTCCGAGAGATCGAAGTTGTGCTTCGCCATGACCCAGACGGTCATCACGCCGGCCCCGGCGATCAGCAGGATCGCCTTGATGATCTGCACCCAGGTGGTGCCTTTCATCCCGCCGACCAGGACGTAGAACACCATGATGGCACCGACGACGGCGATGACGACGCCCTGGCCGCCCTCGTCTTCGACACCGAGCAGCAGCGCTACCAAGCCGCCTGCCCCGGCCATCTGCGCCAGCAGGTAGAAGAACGACACCGCCAGCGTCGACGTCGATGCGGCTGTGCGGACGGGCCGTTGCCGCATCCGGAACGACACGACATCCGCCATCGTGAACCGGCCGGTGTTCCGCAGCAGCTCGGCGACGAGCAGCAACGCCACCAGCCACGCGACCAGGAAGCCGATCGAGTAGAGGAAGCCGTCGTATCCGTAGATGGCGATGGCGCCGGCGATACCCAGGAACGACGCTGCCGAAAGGTAGTCTCCGGCGATCGCCGTGCCGTTCTGCTGGCCGGTGAACGCCCGGCCTCCGGCGTAGTAGTCGGCGGCCGTCTTGTTGGTGCCGGCGACCCGCAGCACGATGAAGAGGGTCGCGACGACGAAGATCACGAAGATGGCGATGTTGACGCCAGGGCTGCCGATGTCCATCAGGCGCTGCCCCCTTCCAACTCCTCGCGGATGCGGGTCGCGACGGGGTCGAGCCTGCTGTTGGCATGCCGGATGTACAGCCAGGTGATGAGGAAGGTCGAGGCGAACTGCCCGAGGCCGAGCACGACGCCGACATTGACGTTGCCGAAGACGCTCGTGGACATGAAGCCGACGGCGTACGTCGACAGCAGCACATACATGAAGTACCAGGCGATGAACGCCACGGTCATCGGGAAAGCGAACGCCCGGAACCTGCGTCGCAGCTCGGCGAACTCCGGGCTTGCCTGCATCCGCTCGTACTCCGACGCCGTCGGCACAGCCGGTTCCGGCGTCGGACTGTCGAGACTACTCACGCGACCTCCTCGTCGTGGTGTGGCCCGTATCACATGGCCGCTTGTGGTCCGTCACGCTAGGCGCGGCCGGGATCGTGCGGGAGAGCCTTGCCGGTGAGATGCGGTGAAAGGGCCTCGCCGGTCGCCACGCGGACCGCGCCCTGACGACGAGCGGTCGAACCAGTGCGACGAACGGACCTGACAAGCGAGTCGTCTCAGGGCTACTCTCACCGGCATGCTCAGCGTTCTCGCGGTCGACGACGAACCCCCAGCCCTGGCGGAGCTTGCCTATCTGCTGGGACGGGACGACCGGGTCGAACATGTGCTGACCGCGTCCGACGGCGCCGACGCGCTGCGGATTCTGGAGCGCGAGCGGGTCGACACCGTGTTCCTCGACATCCGGATGCCGGGACTCTCCGGGCTGGACCTGGCGCGTGTTCTCGCGCAGTTCCGTCACCGGCCGGCCGTTGTCTTCGTCACCGCGTACGACGACCACGCCGTCGACGCGTTCGACCTGCACGCGGTCGACTACGTCATGAAACCGTTGCGCCCGGAGCGGCTTGCGGAAGCGATCCGGCGAGCGGCGGGCACAGTCGAGGGCCAGCAGGCTGCAGGGGACGATCCCGACGACGAGACCATCCCGGTCGAGCTCGGCGGCGTCACACGCTTCGTGCGGCGCAGCGACGTCAGCTACGTCACCGCGCAGGGCGACTACGCGCGGCTGCACACCGGCGATGGCAGCCATCTGCTCCGAATACCGCTGTCCACGCTGGAGGAACGGTGGGCGGACGCCGGGTTCGTCCGGATCCACCGGAGCCATCTGGTGGCTCTGGCGCACGTCTCCGAGATCCGCATGGACGCAGGCCGCTACACCGTCGTCGTCGGGGACACCGTTCTCCCAGTGAGCCGGCGGCACACCCGGGCATTCCGCGACCTACTCGTCCGTGAGTCCGGCGATCTGCGATGACGGAACGGGTCACGGTCACCGGGCCCCGCCGTCGGCGGCCACGTGCCCGCCGGCAGGCCGTCGCCGCCGAGATCGACGCGCAGACGCAGCTTGGCGAGGTGTACATGCGGGCGCTGCTGCGGGCTCAGCTGCGTCTTGGGCTGACCGTGGCGGGTGTGGTGTTCGGGTTGGTCGCATTGGTGCCGCTGGCGTTCACGTTCGCGCCACGGCTGACCGACCTCGAGCTCCTCGGCGTTCCGCTCCCGTGGGTGGTGCTCGGCGGTGCCGTCTACCCCGTCCTGATCACGGCGGCGTGGTTCTATGTCCGGCACGCGGAGCGGATCGAACGTGACTTCGCCGAGATGGTGGGCCGGAGGTGACCGCGAACAGCTCGGCCGGCATGGCAGCGGTGATCGTCACCGCGATCGCCACGATACTCATCGGCATGTACGGTGTGCGGGCCGTGCGCACCACCGGCGACTTCTACGTGGCGTCCCGGACAGTGACACCATGGTGGAACGCGTCGGCCATCGGCGGTGAGTACCTCTCGGCAGCGTCATTCCTGGGAATCGCCGGGCTGGTGCTCGCGTACGGCACCGACATGTTGTGGTTCCCGGTCGGTTACACCGCCGGGTACCTGATGCTCCTGGTACTGGTGGCGGCGCCGCTGCGCCGGTCTGGGGCGTACACGCTGCCGGACTTCGCCGAGGCCCGGCTGGAGTCCACGGTCGTACGGCTCACCTCGAGCGTGCTCGTGGTGGCGATCGGCTGGCTCTACCTGTTGCCCCAGTTCCAGGCGGCCGGGCTCACCCTGCGCACTGTCACGGGTGCGCCCGCGTGGGTGGGCCCGGTGGTGGTCGCGGCGGTGGTGCTGGTCAGCGTGCTCGGTGGCGGCATGCGCAGTATCACGTTCGTCCAGGCGTTCCAGTACTGGCTCAAGCTCACGGCGCTGGCCTTGCCCGTCGTCTTCATACTCCTGGCCTGGCAGTCCGACGGCCGCCCCGAGCTGGCGACGCCGGAGGAACCGGCCTTCACCGACAGAACGGCCGTCGAGATCACCACCGATGTCACGATCGACGTCACCGATCCGGTCACCGTCCGCGCCGATGGAACGATCGACGGCGAGCCCATCGACGACGAGCTCACTCTGACCTCCGGCGAGCACGACATCACCGCGGGGTCAGTACTGACGTTCCCGGCCGGCGCGCAGATCCCGCACGCCTCGCAGCTGACCCCGATGAGCGGCGAGCACTGGGCACTGCCGATGCGTTCCGGCGGCGACCATCCGCTCTACTCGACCTACTCGCTCATCCTGGCGCTGTTCTTCGGCACCATGGGCCTGCCGCACGTGCTGGTCCGCTTCTACACCAACCCGGACGGCCGGGCGGCACGGCGGACCACCCTGACCGTGCTGGCCCTGCTCAGCCTGTTCTACGTGTTGCCTCCGTTGTACGGCGCACTCGGCCGGCTCTACACGCCGGAGTTGCTCCTCACCGGCAGGACCGACGCCGTCGTGCTGATCCTGCCGGGAGAACTGGTCGACGGCGCCGCGGGGCAAGCGCTGACCGCTCTCATCACGGCGGGCGCGTTCGCCGCGTTCCTATCGACCTCCTCCGGGCTGACCGTCTCGGTGGCCGGAGTGCTTTCCCAGGATCTGTTGGGGCGGCGGGTGCGCAACCCGGTGACAGGATTCCGGCTCGGCGCCGGGCTGGCCCTGCTGATACCTGTCGGCCTGGCGCTGTCGAGCCCGACGCTGAGCATCGCCGACGTCGTGGGCCTGGCGTTCGCGGTCGCGGCGTCGTCGTTCTGCCCGCTACTCGTCCTGGGCATCTGGTGGCGCCGGCTGACCTGGCCGGGCGCGGTGGCCGGATTGATCACCGGAGGCGGCGCCGCCACCGCGGCCGTCACGACGACCATCGTGCTCGGACCGCAGGACGGGTGGCTCGGTGCGCTGCTGGCACAGCCGGCCGCCTGGTCGATGCCGATGACCTTCACCGTGATGATCGTGGTGTCGCTACTGACCCAGCGACACGTCGCGCCGGGGGTGGACCGCACCATGGTCCGGCTGCACACGCCCGAGAACCTCGACCTCGACCGCGGCGATTGGGACCCCGAAGACCGCTGGCGCCACCCCTAAATGAACATGATCATTTAGGGGTAGCAGGTGGGGTAGCGCGTACGCCGGGGCGGTACTTCGGCACCCGCATGCGTGCCCGTGTTCCGGCGCCGACGTTGGTCTCGATCACCAGCCCGTACTCCTCACCGAACACCGCGCGCAGCCGTTCGTCGACGTTGCCGATGCCGACCTTCTCGCCGTCGCTCCCCCCGGCCAGCAACCCGCGGGCCAGCTCCGGGTCCATGCCCAGCCCGTCGTCGTCGATACTGATCAGCGCCTCGTTGCCGGCGTCCTCCGCGATGATCGTGATGTGCCCGGCGCCGGATCGGCCCTCCAGGCCATGCCGGACAGCGTTCTCCACCAGCGGTTGCAGGCACAGGAACGGCACCGCCACCGGGAGCACCTCCGGCGCCACTCGCAGCGTGACCGATAGCCGATCGCCGAACCTGGCTCTCTCCAGCATCAGGTAGCGCTCGACGGAGCGCAGCTCCTCCGCCAGCGTTGTGAAATCTCCGTGCCGGCGGAACGAGTAGCGGGTGAAGTCGGCGAACTCCAGCAACAGCTCGCGTGCGTGCTCCGGCTCGGAACGGACATACGACGCGATCGCGCCGAGCGCGTTGTAGATGAAATGCGGCGAGATCTGCGCCCGCAGCGCACGGATCTCGGCCTCCGCGAGCTTCGCCCGCTCCCGGTCGAACCCCGCGAGCTCCAGCTGGCCGGACACGAACCTCGCGACTTCCTCGACGGCCCGCACCAACCCAGCTGACGGCCGCGCCGTCGTATACGCCACCAGCGCGCCCACCACCCGATCCTCAGTGGTCAGCGCGGTCACGACCGCATGGCGCACCAAGCAGTCGTCGCGTTCACACGCGATCGCTTCCGGCCCGAGCACCTCGGTCTTGCCCACCTCGAGCGCAATAGCGGCATGCCGATCCACATCCGCGGCGTGCACCCTGCCAACCCCATCCCATGCCAGGACGCCTTCACCATCGGTGAGCGCCAGTGAGGGTGTGGCGAGCAAGTCACGCAGGTGCTTCACGGCCCGCTCGGCACCCGCGCTGAGCCCGGAGCGTAACTCGGGCGAGGCGAGGCTGGTGGTGTGCAGCACCCGGTACGTAGTCTGGTTCTCCGTCGTCCCCAGCACCAGACGCGACCGGACCAGCCGGACCAGCAGCACCGCCGCCAGCACGGCCAGCACCACCACGACGCCTACGACGGCCACCGACGAACTCATGCTCGGACCCTAACGCCTGCGGGAGAACCAAGCTCACTGGACCGTTCCGGTTGGGTGGACGCAGGTCCAGCTGTCGCCATGGACTCATGGAGGCATGGTGTCGCCAGGACGACCATGAGGAAGCAGGCGGCGGGCGGCCGAGGAAGCTCGACCGCCCCACCTCCCAAATCAGGCGTTCTGGTGCTCGGGCGCTCGCGCTTACTCGTCGTCTGAGGCGCTCGACGCTAAGCCCGCGCTGATCAGGTTCATCACCGTCGGATCCGCCAGCGTCTGGACGTCGCCGAGCTCGCGATTCTCTGCCACGTCCCGCAAGAGCCTCCGCATGATCTTGCCGGACCGCGTCTTGGGCAGCTCGACGACCACGAGGATCTGCCGCGGCTTGGCGATCGGGCCGATCTCCTTCGCCACGTGGTCACGCAGCTCCTGCACCACGTCCGCACCGCCGTCACCGGCATCGGCGCGCAGGATGACGAACGCGACGATGCCCTGTCCGGTGGTCGGGTCGGATGCTCCCACGACGGCGGCTTCGGCCACCTTCTCGTGGGATACCAGAGCGGATTCGACCTCGGTGGTGGAGATGCGGTGCCCGGAGATGTTCATGACATCGTCGACCCGGCCCAGCAGCCAGAGATCGCCGTCCTCGTCCTTTTTCGCGCCGTCCCCGGCGAAGTATTGCGCTTCGAACCTCGACCAGTAAGTGTCGATGAACCGTTGGTCGTCGCCCCAGATAGTGCGGAGCATCGACGGCCAGGGCTCGGTGAGCACCAGGTAGCCGCCGTGCCCGTCGGGAACGACGTTGCCCGCGTCGTCGACCACCTCGGCGACGATGCCCGGCAACGGCACCTGCGCCGATCCGGGTTTCGCGGACGTCACACCGGGGAGCGGGCTGATCATGATGGCGCCGGTCTCCGTCTGCCACCATGTGTCCACCACCGGCGTGCGGTCACCGCCGATCACGCGCCGGTACCAGATCCACGCCTCCGGGTTGATCGGTTCGCCGACGCTACCGAGAACCCGCAAGGACGACAGGTCACGGCGGCCCGGGATCTCCTCACCCTGCTTCATGAATGTCCGGATGGCGGTGGGCGCCGTGTACAGGATGGTCACGCCGTACTTCTCGACGACGTCCCACCACCGGCCAGGCTCTGGATAGTCGGGCGTGCCCTCGTAGATGACCTGGGTGGCGCCGTTGGCCAATGGGCCGTACACGATGTAGCTATGGCCGGTCACCCAGCCGACGTCGGCCGTGCACCAGTAGACGTCGGACTCCGGCTTCAGGTCGAACACGTTGCGGTGCGTGTACGCCGTCTGCAGCAGGTATCCGCCGGATGTGTGCTTGATGCCCTTCGGTTTACCCGTGGTGCCAGAGGTGTAGAGGATATACAGCGTGTCCTCTGAGTCATGGGGCTCCGGCGTGTGGTCCACCGGCTGGGCGTCCACGATGTCGTGCCACCACACATCGCGTGTACCGTCCCAGTCCACCTCTTGCTCAGTCCGACGGACGACCAGCACCTTGTCCACCGACGGGCACCGCACGACGGCCTCGTCGACGGCGGGTTTCAACGCCGCGGGCTTACCCCGCCGGAAGCCACCATCGGCGGTAATGACCAGCTTGGCCTGCGCATCGTCGATACGGCTGCGCAACGCCTCCGCGGAGAACCCTCCGAAGACCACGGAGTGGATGGCGCCGATCCGCGCGCACGCCAGCATCGCGACGACGACCTCAGGGATCATCGGCAGATAGATCGCCACTCGATCCCCGTGCCCGACACCCAGGGCGGTGAGGGCGTTGGCCGCCTGGCTGACCTCGCGCTGAAGATCAGCGTACGTGAGCGTCCGGGAGTCGCCCGGTTCGCCTTCCCAGTGGATCGCGACGCGGTCGCCGTTCCCCGCCTCGACGTGCCGGTCGACACAGTTGTAGGCGACGTTCAGCCGGCCGCCGGTGAACCACTTCGCGAACGGAGGATTGCTCCAGTCGAGTACTTCGTCCCACTCCCGCTCCCAGGACAGCAGGTCACGAGCCTGCCGGTCCCAGAACGCGAGCCGGTCGGCTCTGGCTTCGTCGTATAGCGCATCCGTGGCATTGGCCTGAGCGGCGAACTCCGGGGATGGCGGAAAGCGGCGGTCTTCGTGCAGCAGATTGGAGAGCGCGTCGCTGGTCACCTTGTCTGCTCCTCACGTCTCGTACTCGGCTGGTCCCGTGGTCCACCTCACCACGTGCCTTTCCTTCACGGCAATACCGCCCAGCGCACAGCGGCGCGACGAGCGGCAGGGATCAGACGGGCACTCCTTGTCTACTGATCGTCTCAGACTCCGTCCTCGCCACGTGACCGGGTTCATGTCGCGCCGAGGCGAGATCGCCGACGCGAAACCACGGTCGGCACCCCGGCAGCGCCTGCGCGAACACCCGTCGACGCAGGCCGCGAACTGTAAAGATCTGGCATTTGCCTTGGCGCAGTGGCCGCCGATGAACTATGAAAGAGGTAGCGGACCAGAAAAGGTCCATCGCACGGTAGATGGGTACCCACGCGGCGATCTCCCATGTAAGGGCAGTCGTCCCGGGCCAGCCGAGGCGACAGACGTGATGC
>NZ_ML142854.1:41266-42226 GCF_004138495.1 Phytoactinopolyspora endophytica | reverse complement strand
CTCTGGTAGCCCACCAAGACCGTGTCAGCGGCGGCGCTCCTGTAGGGGCGCCGCTCGCATGTGTCGAGCCGGCCCGTCAGCCACTGCGCTCGGCCATCGCTTCGGCCGCTCCGTGCGCATAAGCCTCGGCGCAGTGCCGAACCCATGCGCCGACGCCGTCCGCCGTGCCCGTGGCATACGCCTCAACCAGGGGTTCGTAGGCGCGGACGAGGGCGAGGTGACCTGCTTCTGGAATGCTGACGGCCTTGGTGTCCACGCCGCGGGCCACCAAGACGATCCGCTCAGCGGCCCGCGCCACGACACCGTCGGCTGTGCCGAACGGCTGCATGGACAACAGCTCGCCGTGGACGATCGCGGCGACGACCACACCCGGAGCGGCGGTGGGAACGGTCGCCACCCGCATCAGCTGGTCGAGCCGCGCGGCGTCCACGGTCGGCGACGGCCGGCCCAGCGCGTCGCCGTCGTCGACCAGATTCCGGGCGGCCAGGACGTGCAGCCGCGCGAGGACCTGGAGCGGCGAGCGCTCCCAGAGCTGGGCTAGCTCGGGCACCTCTGCGACCGCACGGAGCGCACCCTGCACGTGCGGGTCATCGAGGTCGTCAGGGTCGCCACCGGCCAACAGGGCCGACGCCCGCGCTCCGCGCATGGCCGACTCGGCCGCCAGCGAAGCGGCAGAGCTGCGCATCGTGGGTTGCCGCAGCAAGGCGTCGATCGAATCGCGCGCATACGAGGCCGCCGTTCCGACACCGTCGAGGGCGGCGACATGCGCCAACGGGTCATCCATCACCACGGAGCCTACGGCCACGCCTCACGCGTGATGATGTTGGTGCCGGTGACGGTGGCCCGTGCGCGCACGGCCGAACCCCCCGCAGGCGAAGAACCAGAACGCGATGAACAGCAGCCACGGCGCGCCCCGCACGACGGCGAAAAGCACGGCTCCGAAGGCGAGGAACATCAGCG
>NZ_ML142854.1:30181-41219 GCF_004138495.1 Phytoactinopolyspora endophytica | reverse complement strand
CGACGAACATCGGCGCACCACGGGTGAACCCTCCCCATCTGGATTCAGGCGTTCGCGGTGAGGCCACCCGCTCCGCGTTCCGTCGCGCATCGACAGCGCCGTGTGGCCCGGGCAGGTCGGAGAAGAGAGAGCGCAGATCAGAGTCATATCTGGCCGCCCAGATCGCCTCCAGGCGCTCGTCGTACTCCACCTTCGTCAGCCGGCCCGATGCGTAGTGTTCGCTCAGCGCCGAGGCCGCAGTGTCCCGCTCCGCATCACCGACACGGAGCGGTCCCGGCGTGGTCATAGAACTCACCCCCCGTTCACGTCGTCTTGGTCGAGATCGTCGCCGTCAGCCAGGATTCCGTACAGCCGACGCCGCATCTCAGAAAGCACGTCTCGCGCCCGCGCCTGCTGGTCGGCGCTGCCGGTGGCCATGATCTGCCACAGCGCCGCCGCGGCCTGCGCGATCATCGGTTCGAGCCCGCTTTCGTCCTGTTCCTCCGCGTCCGAGAAGGCCTCCCATGGGGCGGCGACCTCTTCGGCATGCGCGTCCACATAGGCGCGCCCTTCTTCGGTGAGCTCGAAGGCCCGGCGACCGCCCTGTTCGAAGGCTCGGACAAGGCCTTCATCTTCGAGCTGTTGAAGCGTCGGATAGATCGAACCTGGGCTCGGCTTCCACGCTCCGCGACTACGCTCGGCGATCTCCTGAATGAGCTGATAGCCGTTCATAGGCTGCTCGGCAAGGACGCTGAGGATCGCCGCCCGGATGTCACCTCGCCGCGCCTTGGGCGCACGACGTGGACCGTGCAGCCCCGGTGCGCCCCGCCAGGGCTGCCCCCATGGCCCACCATGGCCGAACAGAGCCCACGGCCCGAAGTTTCCGAACCCTCCATGACGCTTGCCCGTCATCGCCGCAATCCATCCCTCCGCCGGACCGCACGTCCCATGTTTGGCGCTGGCCCACGGCGTGTCTGTCGAGTGTCCCGCTCCAGTCATCGTCGCCTCCCGATACTACCGCGAACGGTCGCGATAGGTTCACGATATATCGTGACTGTTCACGTATCAAGGCAGTCGTATGACGTTTCTTATGTTCGAGTATTGACACATCCGGCGGCCTCTCGTACTTTGAGGAAAACGTGTTCCTAGCCGCGACATGCATCTATCTAGGTCTACTCCATGCAGCAAGTGCATGGTTTTCCTAGACGTAATATGTTACGCATCACATTTCAGAACGGGATTGACGAGGAAATAGGCCATGATTCCTTCCGATTCGCACCAGCTGCGCCGTTCGACCAGAGCTCCGGCCGTCCGTGGATCCACCCAGACCGGCAGCACATTGGGACCGCGCGAGGTCGACATCGTGGGCGGCCTTCTCGCGCATTGGCAAGAGCGCAACCGCTCGGCGACGCTGCCGCACGCCGTTCTCCAGGTCACCCAGGCAGGCAACCTGGAGAACCTTCGGCGACTCCTCGACGGTGGACGACAGCCGTACCAGGGTCGTTACCCGTTTCTGGACACTGACGTCTACAAGACTCTTGAAGGGCTGGCGTACGAAGCCGCACGCGGCGGCGCGGTTCCCGCGGCCGAAGACTTCTACGACGACAGCGTCAAGCTGATCGAACGCGTTCAAGCCGACGATGGATACATCGGGACGTATTTCCAGGACCCAGACGCACCCAAGGCGCCGTGGGAGGACATGGCGTGGGGGCACGAGCTCTACAACCTCGGCCATCTCACCCAGGCCGCCGTGGCGGCATCCCGGCAACTAGGCGACGATCGCCTGCTCAACGTGGCCCGCCGGTTCGCCGACCTCACCGTTGCGCGCTTCGGAGATCAGGGCGAGCCGCTCTATTGCGGTCACCCGGAGATCGAGATGGCCCTCGTCGAGCTGTACCGGGAGACCGGAGAACGCTCGTACCTCCGCCAGGCCGAGCTGTTCGTGGAACGTCGTGGAGCCGGAGAGCTGCGGAACCCGGTCTTTCCGTTGTCCTACTTCCAGGACGAGGTGCCGTTACGCCGGCTGACGTCGGTCACCGGCCACGCGGTTCGCATGACATACCTCGCCGCCGGCGCCACCGACGTGTGCATCGAGACCGGTGATGCCGAGCTATTGGCGCATCTGGAGGCGCTCTGGGACGACATGGTCGCCACCAAGCTCTACCTGACCGGTGGTCTGGGCAGCCGGCACTCCGACGAGGCGATCGGCGACCGGTACGAGCTACCGCCGGAGCGCGCGTACGCGGAGACCTGCGCCGCGATCGGCACCATGCAGTGGGGGTGGCGGTTGTTCCTCGCGACCGGCCGGGCGGACGTGCTCGACGTGGTCGAGCGGGTGTTGTACAACGCATACGCCGTCGGCACCTCGTTGGACGGCCGCGCCTTCTTCTATGACAACCCTCTCCAGCGTCGGCCCGACCACGATCAGCGCAGCGGAGCGGAGTCCGGTGGACAGCTGCTGCGCCGTAGCTGGTTCAGATGCGCGTGCTGCCCGCCGAACGTCGCGCGCTGGACTGCCCAGCTCCAAGACCACGTGGCCCTCGCTTCCGAGGATGGTCTGACCATCGCCATGTATGCGAGCGCCCGCATCCGGACGAACACGCTCGACGTCACCGTGCGCACCGACTATCCCTGGGACGGCAGGGTGACGGTCCACGTGGACGCCGCCGGGGACCGGCCCGTAGCCCTGACCCTGCGTGTCCCGGCCTGGGCGACGGGAGCCAGCGTACGCATCAACGACGAGGAGCCCATCCCGGCCGGCAGCGGCTGGCTACGCCTCGACCGCTCATGGGCGATCGGCGACTCCGTCGTGCTGGATCTGCCGATGCGGGTCCGTGCGGTGCGCTCCCATCCCCACCTCGACGCGACCCGCGGCGCTGCGGCCGTACTGCGCGGTCCCCTGGTGTACTGCGTCGAGCAGCAGGACTCCCAGGCCCCGGTCGACGACCTCGTACTGTCCGCTCAGGACCTGAGCTCGTTCTCCGATGCGCTGGACGAGTCGGGCTGGGGCATGCCCGTCCGTGTCCTGCGGGCGGAGCTGGCTGTCGCCCCTGGCGAGCGGGATCACCTCTACCCCGAGTTCGACCAGGACGCACCCGATCCGACCGCCAAGGGCCGCGCGCCTGTCCGTTTCGTTCCCTACTTCCTGTGGGGCAACAGGGAAGCCGGCGCCATGCGCGTGTGGCTCCGCCAGTTCTGACCGATCACGTCGTCGTCTGACGTCCGGGCTCGTGGACGTTTCCCGGACATAACCGAAAGGAGCCATGATGAACAGGACTGTTCTCGTACGCTTGTCGATGGTGGCCACAGCCGCGGTACTCACGTTGACCGCCTGCTCTTCTTCAGGCTCGTCGGACTCGGACTCTGACGACGAGAGCTCGGCCGGAGACGGATCGGCCTTCACCGACACGCCGGCCGAGGGTGGCACCGTCCAGATGCTGCAGAACGCGGACTTCTCGTACTTGGATCCCGCACGCGGGTGGGACGGCGGGGTCAACAACTTCTACCGGCTCGTCTACCGGACACTGACGACGTCGGCGCCGGGCAACGCCGACGACGCGAACGCCATCGTGCCCGACCTGGCCACCGACCTCGGCACGCCGTCTGAGGACGGACTGACCTGGACATTCACTCTCAAGGACGGGGTGAGGTTCGAAGACGGCACGCCGATCACCTCCGCGGACGTGAAGTTCGGCGTCTCGCGTGCCTGGGACCCCGAGATCGGCATCGGCTCGCCTTACGCGCGCCAGGTCATCGACGCGCCCGAGGGCTACGAGGGGCCGTACCGTTCCGGACCGCTGGAGACCATCGAAACCCCGGACGAGAAGACCATCGTCTTCCATCTCAAGGAACCGTTCCCGGAGTTCGGCTCCGTCGTCTCCCAGCCCAACTTCGTGCCGTTCCCCGAGGGCAGCGGGGCCGGCGACGAGTTCATCACCGGCCTCATCGCCTCCGGGCCGTACAAGCTGGAGTCCTACTCACCCGGCAGCTCGATCAAGCTCGAGCGCAACGAGGAATGGGACCCGGAGACCGACGACGTCCGCGAGGCCTACCCGGACGCGTGGGAGTTCGTCATCGGGCTCGACCCGGCGACCATCGACGAGCGCATGCTCGCCGGGCAAGGGGCGGACGTCAACGCCATCTCGGGCTCGGTACAGCCGGCGACGCTGCCGCGTCTGCAGGGCCCGGAGATGGAGGACCGGACGCTGCGCTTCACCGGCGTCTGCACCACGTACATGGGCCTGAACAGCACCAAGCCGCCGCTCGACGACGTCCGCGTCAGGCAAGCCATCAACTACGCCGTCGACAAGTCAGCCGTGCAGGTCGCCAGCGGCGGCGGCCAGCTCGCCGACGTCGCCACCACCATCCTCCCACCCACCGTGGGTGGCTACCGGGACTACGACATCTACCCCAGTGAGGGACACACGGGCGACGCCGAGGCCGCCCAAGCGCTGCTGGACGAGGCCGGTCAGTCGGACGGATTCAGCATGGTGCTGGACATCCGATCGCAACCGAAGATGCAGGCGCAGGCGGAGGCGATCCAGCAGTCGCTGGGAAACGTCGGGATCGACGTGGAGCTCAACGTGATCGACACGTCGACGTTCTACGAGACGATCGGGACGCCTGAGCTGCAGAACGACGCCGCCATCACTGGCTGGTGCCCGGACTGGGCATCCTCGGCCAGCACGTTCCTTCCGCCTCTGTTCGACGGGCGCAACATCACCGACCGTGGCAACGCGAATCTCGCCCAGATCAATGACGAGACCGTGAACGCGCGCATCGACGAGATCACGGCGATGACGGACCTAGACGCCGCCAACGAGGAATGGGGCCAGCTGGACGAGGAGATCATGGAGCTCGCGCCGATCGTGCCGCTGGTCGTCGAGGGGAACATCACGGTGCCCGGCGAGAACGTGACCGGGTTGCATTCGTCTCCTGGAGTGGCGACCGGCGGTATCGACCTCGTCCTCGTCGGGCTGCGCGATCCAGAACGCGGCTGACATGGCCACAGTCCAGTCTCAGCCCGAGATGACGGAAGGGGGCCCGCCACCGCTCGCGCAGGGCACGCCTGAGCGGAGGATCCTCCGCTCGCTGGCCGCCGACCGGGGCGCGGCGCTCGGTGCGTCGTACATCCTGCTCATCGTGCTCATGGCAGCCCTGGCGCCGCTGCTCGTGAAGGTCAGCGGGTGGGGGCCGTACGAGTTCGACCAGTCCGCCGTCGACCCTGACATGGCCGGTGCCCCGCTGGGTGCATGGGGCGGCGCCGGGCTCGACCACTGGTTCGGGGTCGAGCCCGGCAGCGGGCGGGACATCTTCGCCCGGATCGTCTATGGAGCGCGCGTGTCGATGCTGATCGCGATCTCCGCTACCGCACTCACGACGCTGCTCGGCGTGGTCTTCGGCCTGCTCGCCGGATTCCACGGCGGCAAGGTGGACTGGGCCATCTCGCGTGTCATGGACCTGCTCATGGGCTTCCCCGCCCTGATCTTCATGATCGCCATCCTGTCCGCCATCCCCGCCGGCAACCGCGCCGTCATGCTGGTCGTCGTCATCTCGCTCTTCGGCTGGCCATACCTGGCCCGGGTAGTGCGCGGTCAGACGATCTCGCTCGCCCAGCGTGAGTTCGTCGAAGCCGCACGCGCATCAGGTGCCGGTGGCGCGGCGATCGTCTTCAAAGAGATCCTGCCCAACCTGCGCTCGACGATCATCGTCCTGGCGACGCTGGCGATCCCCGGCTACATCGGGACCGAAGCGGGGCTGTCCTTCCTCGGCGTGGGAGTGAACCCGCCGACGCCGTCCTGGGGCCAGATGATCGCCTCGTCGGTGAGCTGGTACTCGGTGGTGCCCACGTACTTCGCGATACCCGGGGCCTTCCTGTTCCTGCTCGTCCTCTCGTTCACCGTGCTCGGCGACCGTCTCCGCGCGGTCCTGGAACCGGGAGGCGCGCCCTGATGCTCCGTTTTCTTCTCGCCCGGCTCAGCGGCCTGATACTCATCCTGTTGCTGGTGTGCGTCTGTACGTTCGCCGTGTTCTTCGTCCTCTCTCCCGACCCGGCCGTGCAGATCTGCGGGAAGAACTGCACCCCCGAGCTGATCGACCAGATCCGCGCGAACCTGGGCCTGGACGAGCCGCTGCTCTCGCAGTTCCTCAGCTTCGTAGGCGGCCTCTTCGCGGGCCGGACCTACGGAGCCGGCGACGCTGCCACGCACTGCGCCGCACCCTGTCTCGGCTACTCCTTCCAATCCAGCCAACCTGTCTGGGAGATGGTCACCGAACGGCTCCCCGTGACGGTGACCGTCGCCATCGGGGCCGCCGTGCTCTGGTTGCTCGCCGGCGTCGTCGGTGGTCTCATCAGCGCCCTCAAGCAGGGCACCTGGTGGGATCGTGGCGCCATGCTGGTCGCGTTGTCCGGCCTGTCGATACCGAACTACGTCTTCGCGCTCGTCCTCCAGTACGTGCTGGTCGTCCAGCTGGAATGGCTCCCCTTCCCGCAGGCGGTCGGTTTCGCCGCGGATCCGTGGCAGTGGTTCGCCAACTACCTCATGCCGTGGACCGTGCTGGCCTTCGCCTACGCATCGGTCTACGCGCGGCTCACCCGGGCCAACGTCATCGACACGCTCGCGGAGAACTACGTGCGCACCGCCCGGGCGAAAGGGCTCCCCAGCCACCTGGTGGTCCGACGGCACGCGCTACGGCCGGCTCTCACCCCCATCACCACCATCTTCGGGATGGACTTCGCCGGCCTCCTGGGAGGTGCGCTCATCACCGAGTCGGTCTTCGGCCTCAATGGCGTGGGCAAATTGACAGCGGACGCCATCAGCAGCAACGACCAGCCGGTGATCATGGGCGTCACCCTGCTCGCGGCGTTCTTCGTCGTCGCCGGGAACGTCGTCGTCGACCTGACCTACACCGCCCTGGACCCGAGAGTGAGGGTGAAGTCGGTATGAGCAGTCCATCGTCGGCACCGCTGCTGGAGGTCGAGGACCTCACCGTCGCGTTCCCGTCCCCGGCCGGGCCGACCGACGTGGTGCACGAGATCAGCTTCACCCTCGACCCGGGACGGTCACTGGGCATCGTGGGCGAATCGGGCTCCGGGAAGTCCATGACCAGCCTCGCCATAATGGGGCTGCTCCCGCCGACGGCGCGGCGCACCGGCCGCGTCCGCCTGGCCGGACGGGAGATCTCGTCGCTGCCCGAGCGCCAGATGCGCCGCATCCGAGGCGACCGCATCGCGATGATCTTCCAGGACCCGCTGTCCTCGCTCAACCCCTACTACACAGTCGGGCTGCAGATCGAGGAGGCCTACCGTGCGCATCGGCCGAACGTCACCCGCCGGAAGGCTCGTCAGGTGGTCGTCGAGGCGATGGAACGGGTACAGATCACCGACGCCGCCCGGCGGGTGGATCATTATCCCCACCAGTTCTCCGGCGGCATGCGTCAGCGGGTCATGATCGCCATGGCCCTGAGCACCGAACCGGACCTGATCATCGCCGACGAGCCGACCACCGCACTCGACGTCACGGTGCAGGCCCAGATCCTACGCCTGCTGCGATCTGTGCAGCAGGACACCGGTGCCGGTCTCGTCCTCATCACCCATGACCTCGCCGTGGTCAGCGAGATGGCGGACGACGTCGTCGTGATGCGCTCCGGGCAATGCGTCGAGTACGCAGGCTGCGAGCAGCTGTTCTCCGATCCGCGGCACCCCTACACGTGTGCATTGATCGATGCCGTGCCGCAGCTGGAGGACGACGTCGGCGAGCTGCGGGCCGTCGGCGACGCCGGACCGTCGCGCGGAGGTGAGCGATGACCACCTCAGAGGTGATCCTCCAGGCCCGCAACCTGGTCAAGGAGTTCGTCCTCCGAGATCAGGGTGGGCTGTTCGGACACAAGCGAATCCTGCGCGCCGTGGACGACGTCGATCTCACCCTGTACGCCGGCGAGACACTGGCACTCGTCGGAGAGTCGGGCTCGGGCAAGTCGACCACGGCGCGGCTCATCGCCCGGCTGCTCGACGTGACCTCCGGGAGCGTGCAGTTCCAAGGCGAGGAGGTGACCGGACTGTCACGGGCCGAGCTGTACCGGTTCCGTTCAAACGTGCAGGTGGTCTTCCAGGACCCGTACTCCTCTCTCAACCCGCGGCACACGGTCGAGCGGATCGTCACGGCTCCGCTCGTCTACCAGGGACGCACGGTGCCGGGTGGCGCCCGGACGTTCACCCGCTCACTCATGGAACGGGTCGGGCTCAACCCCGACCACAGCGCACGGTTCCCGTCGCAGTTCTCCGGTGGACAGGCGCAACGCATCGGCATCGCCCGGGCGCTCGCCGTCGGGCCAAAGGTAGTCGTCTGCGACGAGGCGGTCTCCGCGTTGGACGTGTCCGTGCAGGCCCAGGTCATCAACCTGCTCCGCAAGCTCCAGCAGGAAGAGGGGCTCACCTACCTCTTCATCGCCCACGACCTCGCCGTCGTCCGGCAGATCGCTCATCGGGTGGCCGTGATGAACCAGGGCCGGGTCGTGGAGACGGGCGAGCGAGACGCGGTCTTCCGCGAACCGGCGGACGAGTACACCCGCACGTTGCTCGCCGCAGTTCCGCGGATCCGTCCCGAATGGCAAGCCGCCAGGCGGGCACGAGCCCACGATCGTAGAGGAGGATGATGATGAGCCGGACGATCCTACCGCCGCCGTACGCGGGCACCCGGGTACCACGCCTCGCCGAGGTACCGGCGTTCGTTCAGTCGATCGGGTCCGGATGGGCCGAACCCGACGTCGAAGCGCCGGTGTCCGAAGGTGCGGCGCGGGCTGCCCGAGCGCACCGCTCGCGGCTGATCGAGCGTGCCGGCGCCGACGTGATCGTCGTCGGGGCGGGCCGGGCACCGGTACGCAGCAACGACACCGCCTATGACTTCCGGGCGGACAGCGATTTCGTCTGGCTTGCGGGGTGCGGCGTTCAACACGCCGTGCTCGTCATACGAGCCGGCGCATCGGACCACACCGCGACGCTGTTCATGCCCCCGCCGGCCCGGCCCGGGGAGAACGGGTTCTTCTCCGACGCCGAGTACGGCGAGCTCTGGGTCGGCGCGTCCGCAGGTCTGGCCACATGGTCATCGGCGCTCGGCATACAGGTCCGGCCCCTCGCCGATCTCGACGAGGTGCTCGCCGCTACGCCCGGTGCGTGGGCGAGCGCCGGTACCGATCCCGACCTGGTCCGACGGCACGGCCTGCAGGTCGAGAGCGAGCTCTCGACTGCTCTCTCGGATCTGCGGATGGTGAAGGATCCCTGGGAGGTCGACCAGCTCAGGCAGGCCGTCGACGACACGGTCGCGGGGTTCGACGCGGTCCTGGCGGAGATCCCGGCGGCGGTGGCAGGGGGTGGCGAGCGGTGGTTGCAGGGCACCTTCGACCGGCACGCCCGTACCGTGGGAAACGGTCCTGGATACGCGACGATCGTCGGCTCCGGTCCGCACTCGCCGACACTGCACTGGGTGCGGTGCGACGGACCTGTGCTGCCGTCGGCGCCGTTGCTGCTCGACATGGGGGTGGAGACGCGGACGCTCTACACCGCGGACGTCACCCGGACCGTGCCGCCCAGCGGGCGGTTCTCCGACGCGGAGCGGCGCGTCCACGACCTGGTGGAGAACGCTCACCGGAGGGCCATGTCGCACGTACGGCCCGGCCGCACCTATTCCGACTTCCATTTCGCGGCGATGGAAGTGATCGCGCGAGGGCTGCATGACTGGGGTCTTCTCCCGGTCTCCGTGGACGAGGCACTCTCACCGCAGGGCCAGCAGCACCGCCGCTATCTGGTGTGCGGTATCGGGCACCACCTCGGGCTGGACGTGCATGACTGCACGCGTTCGAGCTACGAGGCCTACCAGGGCGGGACGATGGCGCCGGGCATGGTCCTCACAGTGGAGCCGGGACTGTACTTCCATACCCACGACACGACCGTCCCACCAGAGCTCAGGGGCGTCGGCATCCGGCTGGAGGACGACTTGCTGGTCACCGAGGAGGGAGCGGACGTCCTGTCCGGGACGCTGCCCATCTCGGCCGAGGAGATCGAGGGGTGGGTGCGGCGAGCCCTGTCGACGCGCTAGCGACCTCGACGACGGACGGCGTACCAGGCCAAACCCGCGGCTGCGGCGCCCGCTCCGAGTGCGGCGGCCGCTATGGCCGGTTTCGGGGCGTCCCGGATCGACGACGCTCGCTGGCGTAGCGCGACCGGCTTGGAGAACACGAGTACCGGCCAACCCCGGTCGGCGGACGCCTTGCGCAATGAACGGTCCGGGTTCACGGCATACGGATGACCCACGACCTCGAGCATCGGCAGGTCGGTCGCCGAGTCGGAGTAGGCATAGCTACGGGTCAGGTCGTAGCCCTCGTCCACCGCCAGCTTCCTGATCGCCTCGGCCTTGTTCTCGCCGTAGGCGTAGTACTCGATCTCGCCGCTGTACTTTCCGTCTTCCACCACCATCCGGGTGGCGATGATCTTATCCGCGCCCAGCATCTCCCCGATCGGCTCCACGACTTCGACACCACTGGAGGACACGACGACGACGTCCCGCCCGGCGAGGTGATGCTCCTCGATCAAGGTGATGGCTTCGTCATAGACGATCGGGTCGACGATCGTGTGCATTGCTTCGGCGACGATGTCCTTGACCGCCTGGACCTCCCAACCGGTCACCAGCCCGGAAAGGTACTCCCGCATACGCTCCATCTGGTCGTGGTCGGCACCACCCACGAGGTAAACGAACTGTGCGTACGCACTTCGCAGCACAGCACGGCGGTTGATCAGGCCGCCTTGGTAGAAGCTCCGGGAGAAGGCAAGGGTGCTCGACTTGGCTATCACCGTCTTGTCAAGATCGAAGAATGCGGCAGTGCGCCGTACGGGTTGGTCAGTACCGGTTTGATTCATATGCATCATCTCTGTCTGGCGTGTGGGCTCGTCGTCCCCTCCCGAGAATATGAGGTCACCGCCCGGTTCACGAGCCCGGAGCCGTCCGCGGAATTCGGGCCGCGTTCGAGCAACGTCAAGAATCTGGGTAGTCCAGTGTTTCGACGT
>NZ_ML142854.1:24962-30162 GCF_004138495.1 Phytoactinopolyspora endophytica | reverse complement strand
TATGGGGCAGGATGGGGCCCGGCGGCACCCCCTCGCCGCCGTGACTCGGTCCACCCCCCTGACCGAGTCCGCGCGGCCCCCGTCCTCCCACCCGACGGGGGCCGCGCCCTTTCATACGGGCTGCCTTCCTGGACTCCTTCATTGAGCCGAGCGGTCGGATCAGAGGATTCATCCACAGGTTGAAGGTCATACGGCCGTCAATCGAGCTTGTTATCCACAAATCGATGCTTGGTAGTGCGAACGTACGCGTCCTGCAGCGATCGTTGTTCTGTCTCCACCCTCGATCTGGTACAGGCCCGCCTCGGAGGTAGCCCATGCTCCGCCCATCGACCAATCGTTCGCGACACACTGACGTGTCCCCTTACTCGTCCACGCCCCGTCCACTCGTCGTCACCGCCGACGATGCTCTTCTCGACGACCTCTTGCGCCTGGCTGCCGCCGCCGGAACAGACGTCGACGTCGCGCATGACCCCGGGTCCGCACGGGCCGTGTGGGCGTCGGTACCGATCGTCATAGTCGGCGCGGACCAGGCCGAAGGTCTGGCACACCTGGCACCTACCCGGCGGCACAGCGTCTACCTGGTCAGCCGCGACCGTACGGACCCGGCCGCATGGAGAAGTGCGGTGGACCTCGGCGCGGAGCGGGTCGCTGTCCTTCCGGACGACGAGTCGTGGCTCGCCGATCGTCTGGCCGACGCCACCGAGGGAGAGACCGGCAATGCCCTGGTCGCCGGTGTGATCGGAGGCAGAGGCGGAGCCGGCGCGTCCGTCCTCGCGACCGCCCTGTCCGTGACCGCATGCCGGCGTGGCTTGTCCACCATGCTGGTAGACCTCGATCCGATCGGTGGCGGCCTCGACCTCGCGATCGGCGCCGAGGAGACCGTGGGCCTACGCTGGCCCGATCTCGCTGGGAGCCGGGGCCGGCTGAGTGCACGAGCGCTGCGTTCCGAACTACCGGGCCGGCACGGGCTCACGGTCCTCTCCTGGGACCGTGGCGACCTCTTCGCCGTCGCCGCGGAGTCCGCACAGGTGGTGCTCGCCGCCGCACAACGTGCGTGCGACTTCGTCGTCCTTGACTTGCCGCGCAGGCTCGATCCCGCCGCCGAGAAGGCCGCATCGGCGTGCCTCACGGTCCTGCTCGTCGTACCGGCTGAAGTCCGCGCCGTGGCCGCCGCGTCACGGGTCGTCGCCAGCCTGACACCCCTGGCGAGCGACCTCCGCGTGGTCTCCCGAGGGCCGTCCCGTTCCAGGCTTGGCGGTCCTGACGTCGCCGCGGCCCTCGACCTCCCCCTCGCGCTGCACATGGCGGCGGAGCGACGGCTGACCGACCATCTTGACCGCGGTGAACCACCCGGGCTACACGAACGCGGCCCGTTGGCGGTCGCGTGCAATCAGATCTTGGACGACCTTCTCTTCGACCACCAGATGAGCGCGCCATGACAATCGTCACGTCGAAGCAGCACATCGTCGACGAAGACCTCCTGGACCGGGTACGCAGCGTCCTCGCTACGACGGTGGAGGAAGTGACACCGGCCCGAGTCGCGGCGGCGTTACGGTCTGCCGGTGCGACCCTGGGCGATGCGGCCCTCCTCGAGGTCACTGACACGCTCCGGGCGGAGATCTCAGGCACCGGGCCGCTAGAACCGCTCCTACACCAGCCGGGGGTCACCGACGTACTGGTCAACGGCCCGAACAACGTGTGGGTCGACTGCGGCAGCGGACCAGAGCGAACGCCGGTACGGTTCCGTGACGCGCATGCGGTGCGCCGCCTGGCACAACGTCTCGCATCCGCGGCCGGTCGCCGGCTCGACGATGCCGTGCCTTTCGTCGACGCTCGAATGTCCAGCGGAGTACGCGTGCACGCGGTGCTGCCTCCCGTTGCCCCGGACGGTCCGCTGATCTCCCTGCGAGTGCCCGCGCGTCGTGCTTTCGGCCTCACCGACCTCGTCGAGCAGGGCAGCGTTCCGGAAAGGCTCGTCCCGTGGCTCACGGCGCTCGTCCGCGCCAGGCTGGCGTTCATCGTCAGCGGCAGCGCTGGCTGTGGCAAGACGACCGTGCTCGGCGCCTTGCTGGCACTGGCCGACCCTCAGGAGCGGATCGTTCTCATCGAGGATTCCGGCGAGCTCCGGCCCGACCACCCACACGTCGTCCGCCTCGAGAGCAGGGCGGCCAACGTGGAGGGCACCGGCCACGTCGGGCTGGACGATCTGGTCCGGCAGGCATTGCGGATGCGCCCGGATCGCATCGTCGTCGGAGAAGTCCGTGGCGCGGAGATGGTGGACCTCCTGGCCGCTCTCAACACGGGACACGAAGGCGGATGCGGGACGTTGCATGCCAACTCCACTGACGACGTACCAGCCAGACTCGAGGCGCTGGGCATCGCCGCAGGCATGCGCCGCGACGCCGTTCATGCCCAGGCCTGTGCGGCATTGGATCTCGTCATCCATCTCGTTCGCGAACGTTCCGGGCCACGCCGGCTGGCCGCGGTGGACGTGGTCAGCCGGGACGCCGGCGGATGGCTCGAGACATGCCGGGCCTTCAGAGTCGACGGCGATGGACGGCTCTGTGAAGGACCGGGTCGGCCCATCCTGGCCGAGCGGCTTCGCCAGCGCGGCTGGTGTCCGTAATGCGCCCGCTGGCGATCTGTCTCGCCGCGGTCGCCGCGGCATTGCTCCCCGGCGGCCGGCCGGATCTGCTCTCCATGCGTCTCGGCATACGCCGATCGAGCGACACTGGGCTGAGCAATCCGAACAGTCGCCGGGCTCTTCCCGGTTCCCGCCTGGTCTGGGCTCTTCTGGGCGGAACCATCGGCGCGGCCGCTGGTGGCCTCGCAGCTCCCCCTGGCGGTGCCGTCATCGGCGGGCTGGTGACTCCGGTCGTCGTGCTGTCCTGGTTCCGACGGCGATCGCGGCTGCAGCGACGCGGACGTGAATCCGCGGTGTCGGACGCATGCCTGGCACTCGCATCCGAACTGCAGGCTGGGCTGCCGCCGGAGCGAGCGATGGCGGCGGTCGCTCAGGAATGGCCGGATCTGTTCGGCTCCGCAGCCGGCCGAGCCGCCATCGGGGGTGACCCGGCCCAAGCGTTGCGGGTCGCCGCCACAGAGCCCGGCGCGGAGCCGCTGACGGCCGTCGCTGCGGCATGGGAGGTGTCGGCACGAACCGGCGCAAGCCTCTCCGCCGCGCTCACGGCCGTGACGGACTCATTGCGCGCAGAGGCGGCCGTGCGCCGGGAGGCCGACGCCCAGCTGGCGGCCGTCCGCTCAACCGCACGGTTGCTCGCCATGTTGCCGGCCGCGACGTTGCTCCTGTTCTCTGCTGGTAACGGCGCGCCCCTGGATTTCCTGCTCCGGACGCCGCACGGCATGGCCTGCATCATCGGCGCGCTCGTGTTCGTAGCCGCCGGGCTCTGCTGGGTCGAATACACGTCTCGGCTCTCTGTCCGCACGCCATGGTCATCGTGAATCCGCCAGTGGATTCCCGACGGATCGTTCCCGGCCGGCTGTCATGCTGAGCTTCGCAGCGATCATGGCCGCCGGCGTCGCCGCGGCATTCTTCATCGGCCCGGCGCCCGCGAAGGCACGGATGATGCATGTCGTCCCCAGACGCACCGGGCGTGCAGACCGCGGGTCCGGATACCGCACGGGTCCCCCGGAACATCCAGGGCGAGGATCCGACCCGAGCGGAACCGCCCTGGGCACCAGCCCCGACGGTCTGCTGTCCTCAGCACGCGGTCGCCTGCTGGCAGCACTCTTGGCCGGGCTCGGCTGCTCGCTGATGGTCGGCGGAGTGACAGGCATGATCGCCGGGCTCGCTGCCGGTATCGGCGCCTGGTACGGCATCGGACGGCTCGAGCCGGTGGCCGAAAGGCGCGCACGCGAGCAGGTGGAGGCACAGCTTCCGTTGGCCGCCGACCTCCTCGCCTCGGTGCTTGCGGCAGGGTGTCCGCCGGACCGAGCAGTCGAACACGTCGGCAGGGCATTGGGGGGAGCCCTGGGATCGCTCTTCGTCGCCGCGGCAGCGTCCGCGCGTGTCACCACCGACTCCGCGCGTGCCTGGTCCGTCCTGACCGGGCACCCGGCCCTCATGCCACTGGGCCGCGCGCTGGCGTCGGCGGCGTCCCGTGGCACATCACCGGTCCCCGCGCTGGAACGTTCGGCTCAGGACGCTCGTGACCGGGCACGATGGTCGGCTGAGACTCGGAGCCGGTCGCTCGGAGCGCGAGCCGCAGCACCTCTCGGACTGTGCTTCCTGCCTGCCTTCGTGCTGGTAGGGATCATCCCCATCATTGCCGGCTCAGGAATCCTCGCGAACTGACGCCGCATCTTCTGGCCTCCCGTATCAGGACGTTCACGAAGCGTCACGCACCTTATCCACATCTCAAACGGCATCCACCTAGGTTATCCACAATCGCAGGTGAGACGATGCAATCGAACGTGAACATGCGTAAAGATTGCCATAGCGACGCACCAGCGTCGCTCCGTACCGGTCGGTCGCCGGCATTCGGGAGGTATCCATGGGCAGAATCATCGGGCGGATCCGCCGCGGCGGTGAAGACGGAATGACCACTGCGGAGTACGCCGTCGGGACTGTCGCGGCGTGTGGTTTCGGAGGGGTCCTGTACCAGATTCTGAAGAGTGACTCCGTTCGGGGCATGGTCGAGAACGTCCTTGAGCAGGCGTTCTCGGTCTTCGGCGGATGACAGCCGCCCTTGGGCGCCGGCGGGTTCGTTCCCGCCGGCGCCCGGCTCGGACACCGCTCGGCAGAAGGCCGGAGCGAGGTATGGTCACCGCTGAACTGGCGGCGGCCCTCCCCGCCCTGGCGCTCGTGATGGTGATGGCGATATGGGTCATCGGCCTCACATCTGTGCAGCTCCGGTGCAGCGACGCTGCACGTGAAGCGGCCCGTGCCGCAGCCCGCGGTGAGGATATGTCGACCGTGCGCGAGATCGCCGAGGCGGTCGCCCCCGACGAGGCGCAGATCGATATCGCCCACGCCGACGGGCTGGTCACGATCGAGGTGCGAGCCACCTTAGAGGCACCGCCACCGTTTGGTACCACTCTCAGCCCCACCGTGAGCGGCAAGGCGATAGCCCTGGAGGAACGGCCATGAGCCCGCGATATCGCCCCCGTCACGCTGCGGCAAGTAAGAGCGTGCGTCGGGAGCTCGGCGCAGGATCGGTGCTGATCATCGGTGTCATCG
>NZ_ML142854.1:19365-24886 GCF_004138495.1 Phytoactinopolyspora endophytica | reverse complement strand
TCGTGGCAGCGCTGGCACTCGCCGGAATCCTGTCCGCCGGACAGTCTGCCCGGCGACAGGCCGCCGCGGCCGCGGACCTCGCCGCACTCGCGGCAGCCACCCATATGGACCGCGATCCGGCAACCGCGTGCACCACCGCCGAAGCCATCGCCGTCGCCAACGGCGCAGAAATGCGCAGTTGCGTCGTCGACGGCCGCGAGGTCGAAGTACAGGTCCGCGTCCTTGTCACCGGCACGGGCTCGTCATGGCTGCCACCTCAAGACCGACGTGCCCGTGCCGGTCCACGCTAGGCATTTCCACCGTTCGGGAGAACAGGCCCGCAGCGACATCGACGATGCCTGGCAGGCGCTCGGGTAGCGCGTAGCGAGGTCAGGCCTCGGGAGCTTGTGCACCAGTACGGGTCGCGCCGACGCAGGCGATGACAACGCACCCGATAGCCGCCCATTCACGCAGCTGCAACACCTCATTGAGCAGAACCAGGCCCACGAGAGCTGCGGCCACGGGTTCGATACTCATGAGGATCCCGAACACCTTCGCCGGCATCCGGCGCAGCGCCTCGAGCTCCAGCGAGTAGGGGATCACGGACGAGAGCAAGCCGATGGCGATCGCGATCACGAACAGGTCTGGCTCCACCAGCTGGGTACCTCCAGCGCTGACTCCGACCGGAGCCATGACGGCCATGCCCACAACGCTCGCCACCGCCAAACCGGACGAGCCCTCGAAACGGCGACCGGTCTGGGCACTGAGCAGGATGTACGATGCCCAGCCAGCAGCGGCCAGCAGCGCGAACGCGATACCCACCGGGTCGAGCTCGCCGGCATCTCCACGCATCAGCATGACGACACCCAAGGCGGCAAGCCCTACCCACAGCAGGTCGAGGCGGCGCCGAGAGAACGCCACGGAGACGCCGAGCGGCCCCAGGAACTCGATAGTGACGGCGATACCCAGCGGGATCCTGGCGAACGACTGGTAGATGGCGAAGTTCATCGTCGCCAGCGCCAAGCCGAACCCGACCAGCACCAGCTTGTCCGACCGTGTGGCCGCACGCAGCGACTTCTTGAGCAACGGCCGGCTCGCGAGAGTGAGCACCACGGCGGACGTCAGCAGCCGCATGAAGACCACCGCGCTCGGTGGCAGGCTGTCGAAGATCCCCTTGGCGATCCCGGCTCCAAGCTGGACCGATACGATGCCGCCCACCACCAGGCCCGGGGGCGGGACCGAACGTAGCAGCGCCGTCATTCCAGAACCACGTCCAGCAACCGGATCGCACCGGCCTTGTCGAGGGGCTCGTTACCGTTGCCGCATTTCGGAGACTGCACACATGAGGGACAGCCACGTTCACACGGGCACTCGGCCACCGTCCGCCGGGTCATACCGAGCCATTCGGCGGCGGCTCGGTACCCACGCTCCGCGAATCCTGCTCCGCCAGGATGACCGTCGTGCACGAACACCGTGAGCAGGCCGGTTTCCGCGTGCCGGACCGTGGACAGCCCGCCGACGTCCCAACGGTCGCAGCTGGCGATCAGCGGGAGCATCCCGATCGACGCGTGCTCCGCCGCATGCGCCGCGCCGGCAGCGTCAGCCTCATCAACGCCAGCGCCTGTGATCGCATCGTCCGGCAACGTCCACCACACCGATCGAGTCCGCAGGTGTCGCTCGGGGAGATCCAGCGGCTCGCTCCCGATGATCTCGCCGCTGCCGAGCAGGCGCTTGGTGTAGCCGACGACTTGGCTGGTGACCTCGACGTCTCCGAGCACCAACCGCGCATGCCGCCCCATCCGGGAGTCCGATTCCGCCACGATCCGCAGCGCGCTGACCTCTTGCGCCGACGTCGTGTAGTCCGGGGCCTCACGTTGGACAAGTGCGACCCCTGCCTCCAGGTCCAGCGACTGGACGACGTATGTCTCGCCCTGGTGCACATAGACCGCGCCGGGGTGGGCGCCGGAATGTGCCCGCACCTCATCGACAGTCCCGAGCACCCGGCCTGTCTCCGGCTCCACGAGCGTGACCAGCCCGCCGGAACCTCGCAGGTCAGCCAGGTCGGCCGGCCGGTCCCGCCTGGTCCAATGCCACCGGGGGTGCCGATCGCCACGGCGGCGCAGCAGGCCTTCCGACACGAGCGTGTCCAGGACGCCGGACGTCGTCGGTCCGAAAAGGTCGACATCCGCGTCCGACAGCGACCTCTCCGCGGCCGCCGCACAGAGATGGGGCGCCAGCACGTACGGATTGCTGGGGTCGAGCACGGTGGCCTCGATGGGCCGGGAGAACACCGCCTCCGGGTGATGGACGACGTACGAGTCGAGCGGGTCGTCGCTGGCGATCAGTACCGCCAGCGCATCCCGGCCGGCCCGGCCGGCCCGGCCCGCCTGCTGCCACAACGACGCCAGCGTCCCCGGCCAGCCCGCGATCAGCACCGCGTCCAGCCCGCTGACGTCCACTCCGAGCTCCAGCGCGGTCGTCGCGGCGACGCCGAGCAACCGCCCGTCCTGGAGGGCGGCCTCCAGCGCTCGCCGCTCGTGGGCCAGGTAGCCGGCTCGATATGACGCGACTCGCTCCGGCAGCTCCGGATCAACCGCCCGTAACGTGGCCCGCGCGAGGCCGGCAACGGTCTCCGAGGCACGACGCGAGCGGACGAAGGCGACCGAGCGTGCATCGGCGATGACCAGGTCAGCCAGCAGGTCTGCGGTCTCGGCCAGCACGCTTCGGCGTCCTGCCTTCTCCGCGTCGGCCCCGGCGTCGCCCGGACGGAACGGGGGCTCCCACAGCAGGAACGATAGGGCTCCCTTGGGCGATGCGTCGTCGGTCACCGCCGCCGCTTCGAGGCCGGTCAGCTGTCCGGCGGTCGCAGCGGGGTCGGCCGTCGTCGCCGATGCGAGAATGAACGTCGGCGTCGAGCCATAGCCCGCACAGATCCGGCGCAGTCTACGCAGCACCTGAGCGACGTGCGAACCGAAGACGCCGCGATACTCGTGACACTCGTCGACGACGACGAACCGCAGCGATCGCAGGAAACCCGCCCAGCGGTGGTGCCCGGGGAGCATCGACCGGTGCAGCATGTCCGGGTTGGTCAGGAGGTAGGTCGCATGGTTACGGGCCATCGTCCGCAGCTCCGACGGGGTGTCTCCGTCATACGTGGTCGCGACGACGTCCGGGACGCCCAATTCGTCCACCGCCCGAAGCTGATCGGCCGCAAGCGCCTTCGTCGGCGAGATATACAGTGTCGTCCCACCACGCCGTCGTCCGGCCCGCGCAGCGCTCAAGGCCGGCAGCAGATATGCCATCGACTTGCCGGACGCGGTACCGGTGGCGACGATGACCGACCGCCCGTTCCACGCCAGAGTGGCCGCTTCTACCTGATGCAGCCAGGGCGCGGCGATACCGCACGCCTCGTAGCGCTCGCGCACAAGCGGATCCACCCAGTCGGGCCACCGCCCGGTCCGACCCGCCCGAGCCGCCATCGACTCGACATGGGTGACTCGACCAGCCCGTTGAGGATGGGAGAGCAGCTTGTCGAGCAGATCAGTGGAACGGAGCACGTTCGAGAGTCTCGCATCCCCGCGCTCGCCACCCCGTGTGCGCACCCGTCCGGTGGCACGAGAACGGTGCCGTCATCCGCTGCGCGTGGTTCAATTACCTGTAGAGACGCCGAGCAGTTCAGTGTCGGTGGAACCGACCCGGGATTGCAGACGTCCAATAGGTCACGTGAGTGTTAGTACGCATGATCGTGAGGGGGGATCACCCGTCGTGATCGATCTGGAGGCTCTAGGTGGACCTGTCGTTGTCGTCTCGTGTTGACAGTGGCCCGTTGGGCGATCGGAGTGTAGTCGAGGTCGCCGGCGAGATCGACGTCTACACGGCACCCAAACTGCGCGAACAATTGGTCGATATCGTGGACGCCGGTCAGTACCACATCATTGTTGACATGCAGCGCGTCGAATTTCTAGACTCAACCGGTTTGGGTGTGCTTGTGGGCGGGCTGAAGCGGGTCCGCCAGTATGAAGGTTCTCTGCGGCTGGTGTGTACCCAGGAACGGATCCTGAAGATATTCCGAATCACGGGCCTGACCAAGGTGTTTCCCATTCACGAGACGCTCGAGGAAGCCCTGCGCGAGGGTTGAGCACACCAGAGCGGCGCCGATGCCGGACAGCGGGCGCGGTTCCCTGCGCGATGCGTCCCGCCCGCCCCTGACTCAGGCGTAAACAGTCACCAATGGTGTCCTCGCCGCCCACCCGATGTGAAACCTCGGCGGCCGGGGATCTAGACTCCCGGACCAGATGGGGCCGGGAGTCGCACCGATGCGAAGGCCGGCCCTGTGTTGGTTGTCCATGATCCCACGGCCGAAGCGTGGGGTCCCCCCGATCACAGCCTTCACGTTTTGTGTCAGGGCTACGTCAAGGAGGACGAATGACCGGGCCTGTATATGCCGTCGACGGGCAGGCAATCTCGTTGTCCGGAGGAAACCTGTCGTATGTCATCGTCGTCGCGCTCATCGCGCTGGCGGCGCTGGTCATGGCAGCGTTGTTCCGGCGAGAGGTGCTCGCCGCCGGCGAGGGCACCGAGAACATGCAGAGGATCGCACACGCCGTCCAGGAAGGCGCCTCGGCCTACCTCAATAGGCAGTTCAAGACACTGAGCGTCTTCGCCGCGCTCGCGTTCGCTCTGCTCTTCTTGCTCCCGGGCGACGCCGACGTGCGGATCGGACGATCGATCTTCTTCCTTGTGGGAGCGGGTTTCTCCGGTGCCGTCGGCTATCTCGGCATGTGGCTGGCCACGCGGGCGAACGTACGAGTCGCTGCTGCCTCCCGGGACAACGGCCGCGAACCGGCCATGAGGATCGCCTACCGCACCGGCGGCGTCGTCGGTATGGCCACTGTCGGACTCGGGCTGTTCGGAGCCGCCGCAGTGGTGCTGATCTACGAAGGAGACGCACCGTCCGTCCTCGAGGGATTCGGATTCGGCGCGGCCCTGCTTGCCATGTTCATGCGTGTGGGCGGCGGGATCTTCACCAAGGCCGCGGACGTCGGCGCTGACCTGGTCGGCAAGGTCGAGCAGGGCATTCCGGAAGACGACCCGCGCAACGCGGCCACGATCGCGGACAACGTCGGGGACAACGTCGGCGACTGCGCCGGCATGGCCGCGGACCTGTTCGAGTCGTACGCCGTCACGCTCGTGGCGGCGCTGATCCTGGGATCCGCCGCGTTCGGCGCTGAGGGTCTCGTCTTCCCGTTGATCGTTCCGGCGATCGGTGCGCTGACCGCCGTGCTCGGCATCTTCTTCACTCGCGCTCGGCCCGGCGAGAGTGGCCTGAAAACGATCAACCGAGCATTCTTCCTATCGGCCGCGGTTGCCGCGGTGCTCTCGACCCTCGCGGCCTTCGCCTACCTGCCAGGCACCTTCGAGGAGCTCGAGGGAGGCATCGGGAGCGATCACGACGGCGATCCGCGGCTGCTCGCGACTGCCGCGGTCATCATCGGGATCGTCCTGGCCAGCGCCATCCTCTGGCTGACCGGTTACTACACCG
>NZ_ML142854.1:10223-19319 GCF_004138495.1 Phytoactinopolyspora endophytica | reverse complement strand
CGACAAGAAGCCGACGCGGGACGTCGGCCGGACCTCGCTCACCGGACCGGCAACGGTCATCCTCTCTGGATTCGCGCTGGGCCTGGAATCTGCCGTCTACACCGCACTCGTGATCGCCGCCGCCGTCTACGGTGCGTTCCTGCTGGGTGGAGGCTCGCTGCTCGTCTCGCTCTTCCTCATCGCGCTCGCGGGTACCGGTCTGCTGACCACGGTCGGTGTGATCGTCGCCATGGACACGTTCGGACCGGTGGCGGACAACGCCCAGGGCATCGCCGAGATGTCCGGGGACGTCGAGGGCGAGGGTGCTCAGCTGCTGACCGAGCTTGACGCCGTCGGCAACACCACCAAGGCAGTCACCAAGGGCATCGCGATCGCCACCGCCGTGCTGGCGGCCACCGCGCTGTTCGGCTCCTACATGGACGTCATCGGGAGGGAGCTCGGCGGCATCGGCGAAAGCCTGGACTCGCTCCGCGGCGACAACTCGTTCGCCCTGACGATCGTCACGCCGAGCGTCTTGGTGGGTGTGATCATCGGAGCCTCCGTCGTCTTCCTCTTCTCCGGTCTCGCGATCAGTGCTGTCGGCCGGGCAGCGGGCGCGGTGGTGTACGAGGTACGCCGTCAGTTCCGCGAGGACCCGGGCATCATGGCCGGAACCACGAGGCCCGAATACGGCCGCGTGGTCGACATCGTCACCAAGGACTCGCTACGTGAGCTGGCGACGCCTGGATTGCTCGCGGTGTTGGCGCCGATCGCCGTCGGGTTCGGGCTGGGCATCGGCGCGCTCGCCGGATACCTTGGCGGTGCGATCGCCTCCGGTGTTCTGATGGCGGTCTTCCTGGCCAACTCCGGCGGGGCGTGGGACAACGCGAAGAAGATCGTCGAGGACGGCCACCACGGCGGCAAGGGCTCCGAAGCTCATGACGCCACGGTCATCGGCGACACGGTGGGCGACCCGTTCAAGGACACCGCCGGACCGGCGATCAACCCGCTGCTGAAGGTGATGAACCTGGTGTCGGTGCTGATCGCCCCGGCGATCGTGACCATGACCATCGGTCCGGACGCGAACGACGGCCTGCGCTACACGATCACCGCGATCGCGGTCGTCGTGATCATCGCGGCGATCTGGGTGTCGAAGCGACGGTCCACGGTGATCGGCGACGAGCTTCCAGTCAAGGAAGACGCCGCCGTCTGAGCCCCACCTGAATGAGGCTCTTCCGACCCACCCACGGATGGGTCGGAAGAGCCTCATTTTTTAAGGGCGGGCGCGTTCTGAGGTGAAGGCGGCGACGGAGATGACGGCACCGGGATAGCGCTCGTCATCGACGGCCACCGCCGGCACACCTGCCCTGGTCATCTCATCCACCAGCGGTCCTGGCTCAGGAGTCGGAACGAACGCGTGTACGCCACCCGGCTCGCCCGTGAGCCGGCCGTACGGTCGCACCCGCTCCGCCAGTTTCATCCGCCGTCGCGCGTACTCCGCGCGCACCCGGCGAAGATGCCGATCCAGGCCGCCGGACTCGATGAGCTCGGCCACGGTCAGCTGGACGACGGCGGAGACACCAAGGTCCGTGCGCTCACGCACCTCCTTCAGCCGCGTCGCGACGGCCGCGGGGGCGACGATCCAACCAAGCCGGAGCCCTGGCGCGAGCGACTTCGACAACGATCCCATGAGCACAACCGTGTCCGGAGACAATGCCTGTACGGCCGACGGGATTCCGGCCGGCGCGACGTGTGAGTCCCAGTCGTCCTCGACCACCCAGCGGCCGGCGGCTCCGCTCGCATCGACAAGGGCGCGACGCCTTTCCGCCGGCATCAGCGCACCGGTCGGGTACTGGTGCGTGGGAGTCACCAGCACGACGCCGGCCTCGGGCGGTATCGCCTCCGGCATCAGACCCGAATCGTCGATCGGCACTTGGACGACGTTCACCAGCTGGCGCATCATATGCGTCGAGCCGGGCGAACCGGGCCGCTCCAGCGCCCAGGTCCGCGCGCCGAGAACGTCGGCCAGCAAGGCCATAGCATGGGCGATGCCTGCGGTGACATGAATGTCATCCGGCGCGACGGAGATCCCTCGCGTCCGGCGCAACCAATCGGCCAGCACAGCCCGCAGCCGAGGGTGTCCCGACGGGTCGGGATAGCCGAGATCTTCGGCGGTCAGTTTCGCCAGACTGGCGCGCGAAGCCGCCGCCCACGCCCGGTGCGGGAAGAGCGCCGGGTCTGGAACGCTGGGTGTCGGCGGCGGAGCGGCCGATGTCAGAGTATCCGGGACCGACGGACCCACGCCGGGCAGACCCGCGACGCTCGGCCGGCGACGAGGCGACTGGTGGATGAAGCCCTCCACCGCCAGCTGGGTATACACGGCGTCGGTGGTGCCGCGGGACACGCCGAGGGCCGCCGCCAGATCTCGCGCTCCCGGAAGCACGTCGCCGGTCTTCAGCCAGCCGTCGTGGATCGCCTCGATCAGCCGGGCACGGAGCCAGTCCGCTTTCCCGGCGGCCGGGGCGACGCCGAAACGCGCAGCGAACCGATCGGCACTGTCAGACGACACTGGCACAGTGAAACACTTCAACACTGGCCCTGTCTATAGGCCAGTTTCTGGACCAGAGTTCCATCTGTGAACCTCGCACGCTCCCGGTCCCGCACGCCGTCCTCCACCACGCTCGGCGCGACGACATGCGCGGCCGGCATGACGATCGTCGGGACCTCGATCGCGATCGCTCCGTCGCTGGAAGGCTATCCGGTCCTGGCGGGCCAGGGATGGCGGTACCTGCTGGCAGGCCTCATCCTCATGGCGGTTCTCGTCGCCCGCACACCCTCACCTGTGCCGGATCGAGCCACAGTCTCGCCGCTTCGCCGCATCCGAGCGGCGACGGCCACGCTCACCGGTGTCACTCTGGGCACGGCGATCCGGCTGACCGCGATCGCCGCCACCGGCCTGGCCGCCTTCAACTGGCTACTCATCGAGGGAACCCGGCACGCGGACCCGGCATTCATGGCGGCCGTGGTCGGCGCCGCGCCGTTGGTCCTGGCGCTGCTCGGGCCACTCGCCGGAGGTCATCGAATTCGGCTGGGAACCGCCGCCGGCAGCGCCGTCGTCGTCACCGGCATCGTGTTGGTCCACGGCGCCACCGCTGCCCCGCTGGTCGCGTGGCCCTACGCGATCGCCTTCCTCGCGTGTGAGGCGGCGTTCACACTGCTGGCTGTCCCCGTGCTCAAAGAGCTCACACCGCTGCAGCTCTCCACCGGCACGTGCCTGATCGCGGCACCGATGCTAGCCGTGGTGAGTGTCGTCACCCAGGAGTCAGGACTGCAGGCACCCACCGCCACGGAGGCCTTGGCGTTGCTGTACATGGCGGTAGGCACCACCGCCGTCGCGTTCCTGCTCTGGTACAGCGGCGTGGCACGTCTGGGCGCCGACAGAGCCGGCCTCTTCATCGGTGTGATGCCGATCTCCGGCTACCTCGCCGGCGTGGCGATCGGTAGCTCGACCTGGGCGATACCGGCCCTGGCCGGCGTCCTGCTCTGTGGCGCCGGTATCGCCCTCGGCCTTAGGCAAAGCCCTCGGCACCCAGCCCGCTCCGCTGACTGCCTTAAGGACCCAGCCCACTCCACCCGGGGGGCGCCGTCACCGGCTGAGACGCTGGAATCGACGGACAGCCAGCGGGAGGAAGACCGCCGTGATGACGAGCGGCCAGACGACCGCCATCAGCAGCGCGTTCTGCTCGACCCATGAGTCGCCCAGCGCGACCGGGTTGCCGAACAGCTCACGGGCTGCCGTCACGGTCGATGACACAGGGTTCCACATTGCGATCGCGCCGAGCCAGTCCGGCATGAGCGCCGGCGCGACGAACACGCTGGAGATCATCGCGAACGGGAACGCCACCGCGAACAGGCTGCCGGCCGCCTCCTCGTTCGGCACCAGCATGCCCAGCCACACGCCGACCCAGATCAGCGCGAACCGCAGCAGGAGGAACAGCGCGAAGCCCCCCAGCGTCGCCAGTAGGCCACCGTCCGAACGCCACCCGACCACCAGTGCGGTCAGGCCGAGCACGAGCAGGTCGAGGCTGGCGCCGATCAGGTCACTTCCGCCCCGGCCCGTGACGACGGCCGAAGGTGCCATCGGCATCGAGCGGAACCTGTCGGTGACGCCCCGGGCGGTGTCGTAGACCACGACGTAGGCGGTGTTCATGAACCCCATCGCCATCGTCATGCCGAACATGCCGGGCATGAGGAACTCCCGGTAGTCACCGCCTCCGGGCACGGACATCGCGCTGCCGAACACGTACCCGAACAGCAGAACCGAGACGATCGGGAAGCCCAGCTGCCAGGCGATGTTGCTCGGCTGCCGGACATAGTGCGTCAAGCCACGACGGACGATGGTCCAGGAGTCCGCCGCGGCCCAGTACAGCCGCCGGCCTGGGCCGTCGAGCTCCGTCGTGAGCGTGGTGGACTCCACGCTTGGTGTGCTCATCTACTGCTTCTCCTCTTCCTTCTCGGTCTGCTCGGCAGTCGACGGCTCTTCCTCGGCCGGGTGGCCGGTGAGAGTCAGGAACACCTCGTCCAAGGTCGGGCGACGCAGGCCGATGTCCTCGACGCCGACGCCGGCGTCCTGAAGAGTTCGTGCTACCTCGGTCAGCGCCCCGACTCTGTCGGTCACCGCCCCGTGGACCCGGCGGCTCTCCCCATCGATCTCCGGCTCACCAGACGAGACGCGGGCCACCACCTTGGCTACCGCGGGGATATCGGCGACTTCATGCGCCACGACCTCCACGCGGTCGCCGCCGATGTGATTCTTCAGCTCCGCGGGTGTGTCGTCGGCGATCACCCGGCCGCGGTCGATCACGGCTATCCGCTCGGCGAGCTGGTCTGCCTCGTCAAGGTACTGCGTGGTGAGAAGCACTGTCGTCCCTTCGGCAACCAGAGAGCGGACCGCCTCCCACACCTCATTCCGGCCCCGTGGATCCAGCCCGGTGGTCGGCTCGTCGAGGAACAGCACCTGCGGTGCGAGGATCATGCTGGCCGCAAGGTCAAGACGGCGGCGCATTCCCCCGCTGTACTCCTTGATTCCCTTGTCCGCGGCGTCGACGAGTCCGAACTGCTCCAACAGCTCGTCCGCACGACGGATCGCTCCCTTCGCGCCCAAGTGGAACAGGCGGCCGAACATCCGAAGGTTCTGCCTGCCCGTCAGCACCTCGTCGACGGCGGCGTACTGACCAGTGAAGCCGATCCGCCGGCGGACCTGACGTGCCTGCGTGGCGACGTTGAATCCGGCCACCTCGGCCTGCCCGCCATCCAGCCTGACCAGCGTGGCCAGAATTCTCACCGCCGTCGTCTTTCCCGCTCCGTTCGGGCCGAGCAAGCCATAGACCGTTCCCTGCGGTACGACGAGGTCGAAACCGTCAAGGGCGCGCTTGTCTTTGTAGTGCTTCCGAAGCCCTTTGGCGACGATCGCGGGTTCGGTGGATATCACTGCGCCTCCTCTCTGCTATGCACAGCACGCTCAATTGCGTACACTATACCCGTGAACGCGTACAGCGCACGCACTTATTCCGGGACCGGGCCGGACAGCGCCGAACGACGGCAGCGATACCGCCAACGACGCCGTGGGCCGCGCGAGTCACCGCATCAGGCGAGTCGCGCGGCCCAAGAGGCGTCTAAGCTGTCAGCACCATGACGACCGAGTACAGCGGCAGCGGTGATGTCCATCGAAGCATCGAACTGCTGTGGAACCTGCGCGAACGGCCCACCCGCGGACCGAAACCCGGGCTCACCCTCGACCGGATCGTGACTGCCGCCATCGAGATCGCCGACGCCGAGGGCTTAGAGGCCCTGTCCATGCGGAAGGTGGCCACCAAACTGGACGTCGGGACCATGTCGCTCTACCGATATGTCCCTGGCAAGAGCGAGCTGCTCGACCTCATGCTCGACCGGGTGTCCGGCCCACCCCCGGAGATCCCGGACGCACCTGAACTCGGCTGGCGGGACCTGCTCGAGTCCTCGGCACGTGAACATTGGCAGCTCTGCCTGGACCACCCGTGGTATCCGTTCGTGGACCAGAGCCGCCCGCTGCTCGGTCCGAACGGTCTCGCCGACCTGGAGTATGTCTTGCGACACCTCCGCGCCACCACACAGCTGAGTGATCCCGAGATGATCATGGTGATCAGCATGGTGTTCAACTTCGTGGAGAGCACGGCGCGCTCGTACCTCGGCGAGAAACGGGCAGAAGAGCTGACCGGCGTCAGCACGGAGGAGTTCTGGGAGGCTCAGGAGCCGCTGCTCACCAAGGCGATGGAGAGCGGCGACTACCCCACCATGGCCAGCCTGTCCGCGGACACCTTCTCGTGGACGCACGACCAGTTCCTCGACTTCGGACTAGTCCGCCTCCTCGATGGTCTGCAGCTCTACATCGACGGGCCCTCCGCAGACAGTCAGCAATGACGAGAAGGAGGTGGGGAAAGCCTCTCAGCCTCTCAGGGCGTGCCTGATGGATCTGACGCCCTGGAGTCTCTGGGCCAAGCGGCGGCTGCTCACCGACGCGGCAGGATGATCGGCGCAGCACCGCGCGGGTGCTTGAGCACCTCCACATCATGCGTGTACACATCGCTCAGCAGCTCACTTGTGAGGACCTCGGACGCGGAGCCCACGGATGCCAGCGCACCGCGAGAGAGTACCGCCACTCGATCGGCGTATCCAGCCGCCAGGTTGAGGTCGTGCAGCACCACGACGACGGCGTCTCCCGCTGCTGCTCGCTGCCGGGCGACGGCGAGCACCATCTCCTGATGGTGCAGATCCAGCGCCGCGGTCGGTTCGTCGAGCAGCACCAACTGGGTGCGCTGGGCCAGCACCCGGGCCAACGCCACCCGTGCGCGCTCACCCCCGGACAGCGTGTTGAACCGGCGCTCCGCGAAAGCGCCCACATCGGCGACGGCCATCGCCTCGGCGATCGCCGCCTCGTCGTCGTTCTCCCGTTCGGTGCCGGCCCACGGGGCGCGCCCCATCGCCACCACCTCGACGACGGTGAACGGGAACGACAGGTTGACCTGCTGGAGCAGAACTGCTCGGCGCATCGCGGACTCCGCCGCAGACCATTCGTGGGTGGCGCGTCCGCACAGCTCGGCTGTCCCCTTCTCCGGTCGTATGTCACCGGTCAGCACCGACAGCAGAGTCGACTTGCCCGCGCCGTTCGGCCCGACCAGCGCCAGCACCTCTGACGTACGGACATCGAGGGAGACGTCGTGCAGAATCTGCGCCCCACCCAGTACCACGCCGGCCCCGCGCACCGCCGCGACAGCTTCACCGGGACCGATGCGGGACGGCATCCGTCGGCGACGCGGCGCAAGCAGCCGGCTCATGCCCAGCCTCCCGCCCGGCTGCGGGTGCGGCGCAGCAGCCAGAAGAAGAACGGCCCACCCACCAGCGCGGTCAGCATGCCGAGCGGAAGATCCGCGTACTGGATCGCTGTGCGGGCTACCAGGTCGGCGCCGACCAGGAGCACCGCGCCACCGAGCGCGCTCGCCGGCAGCAGCACCCGGTGACCAGGCCCGGCGACCATGCGCATCAGGTGTGGGACGACGAGCCCGACGAAGCCGATCACGCCCGCGAACGCCACACCCGAGCCGACCAGCATCGCCACCACGACGATGGCGACGATCCGGAGCCGTTCCACGTTGACGCCGAGATGACGCGCCGCTTTGTCCCCCAGAGACAGCAGGTCCAGCGATCGAGCCAACACCACAGCGACGACCAGACCCACGCACACGAAGGGCAGCACCGCGTTCACGGCCGGCCAGCGGGCTCCGTTGAGGCTACCGAGCTGCCAGAACACGATCTGCTCGCGAGCCTCAGGGTTGGCGACGAACGTGTTGAAGGCGACGAGTGCGAACGCCACCGCCGTCACCGCCACCCCGGTCAGCATCAGCGTCACCACCTCGGTGCGCCCGCCCGACCGGGACAACGCGTATACGAGGAGCGTCGCGAACAGCCCGGTGGTGAACGCAGCAGCCGGCGCTGTCCACTCACCGAGGAAGCTCGCACCCGTGACGAACACCAGGCTGGCCCCGACCGCCGCTCCGGGCGAGACGCCGATGAGGGCCGGCTCGGCCAGTGGGTTGCCGAAGATGCCTTGCATCAACGCCCCGGCCGTGGCCAGCGCCGCGCCCACCAGGATCGCGAGCACTACGCGAGGGAAGCGTACTAACCACAGCGTGTTCTCACCTTGCGCGTGCGAAGGCAGAGAACCGATGTCCAGCGGCAGGTCGACGGTGATCCCGACCCGGGTGAGCAACCACTCGAGCCCGCTGTCCAGCCGATGCATCACCGAACCGGTGACCTCCCCGGGAGAGATCTCCAGCTGCCCACGGCCGGCCGACACCACCGTGACCAGGACCAAGGCGGCGGCCAACCCACCGATCAGCAACGTCGCCCGAGCACGCCGGGCTCGCACGGGCGCGGTCGAGCCGCCCGCACGAGCCTCGATGTCCGTTTTTCGGTCCCGCCGAGCACGAGACGAGCCTGTCTGAGCAGCGTCGCCCGTTCCCTGGTCAGCGTGCTGCGCGGTCGTGGAGATCTCCGTGCTCACGGCGCGTAGACGGCTTCGGCAAGAGCGGCGATGGTCTGACCGGTGCGCGGCCCGAAACTGAGCAGCTGTGTGTCGTCCATGTCGACCACCCGCTGGTTCTCACCAGCGGGAGTCTGGGCGACGCCGGGGATCTTCTCCAGGCCGTCGGCGCCGCCGATGGAGCTCAGCCCTTCGGACATCATGATGATCACGTCCGGTGCGGCCTCGATCAGCGCCTCGGAGGTGACCTGCGTGAACGACCGGTCCAGCCCCAGGTCGGTCCCGACGTCGACCGCCCCGATCGCCTGAATCATCGCGTCGGCCCCAGAACCAGGACCGGCCAGCAGCTGCACCATTCCGCCACGCATGTAGAGGAAAGCGATCCGTAGCGGGTCGCCGTCATCGGGCGCCATACCCATCGCACCGGAGATCTCGTCCTGAGTCCGTTCGATCAACGCCTCGCCGGCGCCGGGGACGCCGAGCGCGCCCGCCACCGCGCGGATCTGGCTCGGCACGCCGTCGACCGTGCGCGCGTCGTC
>NZ_ML142854.1:563-10200 GCF_004138495.1 Phytoactinopolyspora endophytica | reverse complement strand
ACCACCGGCACACCGGCATCACGGAGCTGCTGCTGCACCTCGGGCGGGCCGATGCTGGTGTCGGTCAGCACCACCGTCGGGTCGAGCTCCAGGATCGCCTCGGCGTTGAGGTCGTGTGCACTGGGCGTGACCAACGGGAGGTCCTCCGCTTGCGGGAAACCGGTAGAGGTGTCCCGTCCGATGACGTTGTCCCCCATCCCGACGCTGAACACGATCTCGGCGAGCGTGCCGTACAGGTCGACGGCGAGGATCCGGCTGGTGTCGTTGATCTCGACGGTCTCGCCATCGCACGACTCGACCACGACGGGCAGGGCCGGTTCGGGATCGTCGACGACCGGGTAGATGTTCTCGTCGGCGATTTCCGCGGTCGAAGGTCCGCTCAGCGCATGCGGATCCGGGAGGTCGCCGCCCGGGTCGCCGAGGAGTCCGCCGTCGGTGGGCTCGAGGGGTTCGCCGTTGCCGTCGACGGTCACGGCGAACCCCTCGACCGGGTCCGGACACGCGTCGACCGCTGCAGCCTCAGCGGCATCGCCGGTAGCCGACGCGGCAGACGTCTCGCCTGCGTCCGCGCATCCGGCTACGAGCAGCGTGAGCACAATGGGGTACGCGAGGAGCGCGGACGCTCGCCGCGACCCGAGGTTACGGCCATCAATCACGTCGATCGCCCCGTCAGTGCCGTGCGCCGATTCCGACCTCACGCTCGAGGTCCGCGAAGACCTCGGTGTTGTGCCGGTACGCGCGGAGCACCTCGTCGATCACCCGTTCCTGCTCGTCGGGTTGCCACGGCACCGCGTCGAGACGGGCTCGGTATTCGTCCTTGAAGACCTTGGGCTTGTCGATCTGGTCGAAGGTGTAGAAGCTCACCCCGGCGCCGTCGAGACCGTAGACGCGGGCAACCACTTTGCCGATGGCCAGGCCACCGGAGAGGTCACCCAGGTAACGCGTGTAGTGATGGGCGACGAAACCATCCGGCCAGTCGGCCATCTCTCGGATCCGGGCCACGTAACGCTGCGTCGACGGAAGCGGGGTCACCTGCTCAAGCCAGCCGGTTCCGATCAGCGCGTCGAGGTCGGCTCGCAGGCTGGGGCCTCTGGATAGCCGCTCGGTGATGAACGGACCGGCGATCTCGTTGTCGCGAAGATCACATGAGACGGCCTCGAGCGCGTCGTAGATGAAGAGGTGCTGGGTGACCATCAGGGCATATCCGGACCGCTCAATCTCGCCGTCCATCAGCGCTTTCATGAACCCGGCGCCCTCGGCTTGCCGGTGCAGGTTCCAGCTGCGTTCACGCAGCCGCTGGGAGAACGACGGTCGGTCCACCGTGGTCATCGTAGTCACGAGCCCCTCCTCAGTTGGATGAATTAAGGCTAGCCTATCCGAAAGCAGGCAAGGCTTACCTTCATGTACCTTGCTGACATCTCATACAGAAAAGGCCGAGGTGGAGGATGCCCACACGAACGACGCGGATCCCACGTACCCGCGCAATACGCCGGGACGCCCGGATTCGCACACCACATCGACGCCTGTTGACCGCGGCGATCGGCCTCCCGCTGATCGCCGGCGGGTCGCTGGCACTGGCCACACCGGCATCGGCAGCGTCGGCGACCGGACCGGAGGGACAGTCCGTCACCGTCTCCAAGGCAGATGACCTCAACCAGGACGGCGAGACGATCACGGTCGAGGGGTCCGGATTCGACCTGGACAAAGGCATCTACGTCGTGCTCTGCGTCAACAACGGCGCAGGCCAGGCGCCGTCGCCCTGTCTCGGTGGCGTGGACATGGAAGGCGCCGGCGGCTCGTCGGCGTGGATCTCGTCGAATCCCCCGTCCTACGGCGAGGGACTGGCGCAGCCGTTCGACGAAGTGGACGGGGAAGGCTCGTTCAGCGTCCAGCTCCAGGTCTCCGCACAAGACGAGTTCACCGACTGCCTGGACGAGTCGGCAGCACCCGACGGCTGCGTCGTCGGGACTCGCGCGGATCACACACGGACCGGAGACCGCAGTGCCGACGTGCTCATTCCGGTGTCGTTCGGGACGGCGGGCTCCGGAGGCGACACGTCCGGGGGGAACGAGGCGGACGGCGACGGCTCGGGTGACGCCGGAGCTGAAGCCGGGGACTCGAACGACGCCGAGGGCTCGGACGACGCCGCGGGCTCCGACAACGCCGCGGAATCCGACGCCGGCTCTGGCTCCGACGACGGCGCAGCGTCGGGAGGCGACGGCCCGGACGGCGCTGACGACGGAGCGGACGGAGCCGCCTCCGGCACCGCCGACGGTGAAGTCGACAGTGCAGACGACCTCGCCACAACCGGAGTACCCGCCATGACCGCCGTGGTCGGCGCCGCTGCGTTGCTCGCCGCGGGCGCTGCACTGGTCGTCGCCCGTCGTCGACCGTCCACTCACCCATGATCATCAACCGCCGGCCGCGCCACGGCGGGTTCAACCGTTGATGATCACCGGATCTACAGGGGAGAAGAGAACGTGAGAACACACCAGAACAGGCGTCGGCTGTTACGACGCTTCACCGCGGCCGGACTGTCGGCCGGGTTGAGCTTCGGCGGGCTCACCGCCGCGGCATCAGCGGGAGCGTTCGCCGACGACGACGGGGCGGCCACCGGAGTCGACGAATCGGGCACCAGCTCTCAGGCGGCGTCCGACGGAAGCCTCGAATGGGGTCTACGAACCTCCTACCGCAACTACATCGCCGGGCCTATCGCCGGTGGCGAGATCGTCACCAGCGACGGCGCCGAGTGGCAAGACGGCTCCGGCAACGCCAAAGGGCCGTTCACCTTTCCGAGCGCCACCGGAACGGTCGACCCGGAGTCGGGCACGGCTGATCTGGCCTTCGACGGTCAGGTCTACACATGGGGCCACGACTATGGCGACGGCCCCATCTTGGAACTGACGCTCAGCAACGTCCGGCTGGAGGTGGACGGCGACACCGGAACGCTCGTCGTCGACGCGGAGTACCGGCCGTTCGTGGGGGCAAATCCGAACATCGAGCCGCCGGATCTGGAGACGGCGGAGGATCTCGCGTTCGGCACCGTCGACCTCAGCGACGCGGACCTCGAACCCGACGACGACGGCCTGGTCAGCGTCACCGATGCCCCGACCGTCGGCGTGACCGACGCAATGGAGGCGATCGGCTGGGACACCTTCTATTCCGGCGAGATGCCCGACGTCGCACTCGATCCGCTGAGTTTCTCGGCGACGCTCGAACCCGTCGAGGAGCCGGAGGAGCCCGGCGAGCCCGAGGAGCCGGAGGAACCAGAAGAACCCGGCGAACCTGAAGAGCCCGAGGAGCCGGAAGAGCCCACGTGGCAGCCGGCGGTCGAGGTCTTCGCCGCCGATGGCGAGACACCGTTGGGTGACGCAGCGGTGTCCGACGGCGATGAGATCGTCGTGCGTGGCACGGGCTTCGACCCGGAAGCGAACACGTCCACCCGGCCACCGGTCCCGGTCGGCCTGCCGGCCGGCGTCTACGTCGTGTTCGGCAAGTTCGCCGATGTCTGGGAGCCTTCGGACGACGCACCATCGGACGCCCGAACGGTCATCGACCAGCGCTGGGCCATGACCCAGGCCACCCTTGACGAGGTCCCGGAGCAGTACCAGGGCACGATCCGGGAGCAGCACGCCGAGTTGACCGCAGAGGGCACGTTCGAGGCGACATTGACCGTCGGTGAGGACGACGTGGACGGCAACTACGGTGTCTACACCTACGCCGCGGGCGGAGCCGCACCGAATCCGGAGCACGAGATCAGCGTGCCGGTCACGGTGGCCCAGGACGAGGATCCCGGCGAGGAGGAGCCCACGGAGCCGGAGCTGACCGTGGAACCCAGCGAAGACCTTGCGGTCGGCGACGAGATCTCGGTGACCGGCACCGGCTTCGCCCCCAACCGCAGGATTTCCATCGCGATCACCGCCAACACGGCGACCCACGAAACGTACGGCTGGCCGACCGGCTGGCTCGGGCACGGAGTCGTGGAGACCGACGACGACGGTCACCTCAGCAGGACGTTCACTGTCGCCGGCACCGTGACCGGTTCCGGTGAGGACTGCACCGAGGTGCAGTGCTACGTCGCGAGCTTCAACTCCGCGCAGGCAGGCGACGCCACACCGGAAGACCATCGAGACGACCGCAGCCAGGACGTCTTCGTCCCGGTGACCTTCGACGACGACCAGCCCGATCCCGATCCGGATCCAGACCCTGATCCGGATCCCGATCCAGACCCTGGGGAGGACCCGGCGTTCACCGTTGCGCCGTCGGCTGTGAAGCAGGGCCAGGAGGTGACGTTCCGCGGCGAGCACCTGGTCCCCGGCACGGATGCCGCCGTCGTCGTGAGCGCCGACCCCGGTGCGACCGCAGGCGACGGCACCCTTGACTGGGGTGTCCGCGGTTCGTTCCGCAACTACATCGAGGGCAACATCGCCCACGGTTCCATCGAGGTCCGGGAGCCTGCGACGCGCAATGAGGACGGCACGTTCCGGTTCGCGGAGGGCGACGGCAGGGTGGACGCCGGGGCAGCCGAGCTGGAGTTCTCGGGCGAGGTCTACTTCGCCGGTCACGACTACGGCGACGGTCCTCTCTTGGAGCTCACTCTGACCGACCCGCGGATCGCCGTCGACGGGGATTCCGGGATGCTCATCGCCGATGTGGTGAGCAAGAGCCTGGACAGTGGCGAGTTGATCGAGTACCCCGACGTCGAGTTCGCCGAGTTGGACCTCAGTGAGGCGTCATTGACGATAGAGGACGGGGTCGCGTCGGCGGAGTCCGTTCCGGCGACCCTTACCGATGACGGTGTCCCCGCCTTCGCTGACTTCTTCGAAGCGGGCACGGAGCTCGACCCGGTGAGCTTCGCGATCACGCTCGCCGGTGACCGCGAGGTCGAGATCGGCTCCACAACCGTCGCCGACGACGGAGCGGCGGAGCTGGCCTGGACCGTTCCGACCGACTTTCCGGTCGGCACCGCCACGGCCACACTCACCTCCGGTGATGTCGAGCTCTCCGAGGAGTTCACCGTGGAAGCCGGAGACGACATCGGGGGCGACGAGAACGGTTCTGACGACGGCACTGACGACGGCGCTGAGGACGGCGACGACAACGGTTCCGACAACGGCAACGACGGAGGCGACGCGGAAGGGTCCGATGGTGGAGACACCGGCGACCCCGACGGCAGCGGCTCCGATACCGGCGACACCAACGGCAGTGACGATGGATCCGACGACGGCACCGGTGATGCGGACGGCGCCGATGGCACTGTTGATGGTTCCGAGAGCGGCTCCGACAACGGCGCCGGAGCGGACGACGGCACCGGTGGCGACAAGGACGGCAACCTCCCGGACACCGGGTCGGGCGCGACGTCGTTCATGGTCATCGTCGCAGCGCTACTCCTGTTCGGTGGCGCACACGTCGCGTTTCTGACTCGCCGCCGCGCTACGGCCTGACCGAAGCCATGGGGCGACAGGGACGCCGCTACTCGCGACGGCCCCGTCGGTCGTAGGAAGGGTCGCAGTGCCGACAGCAGAGGACCCGGCCGGATCACTCGATCCGGCCGGGCCCTCGTGTGTCGACGGCCAATGACGTGCCGGTCGCTAGTGCCGGTCGCTGGCGTAGTGGGCGGCCAGCAGGTCTTCGCCCCAGTCGTGGCGCAGGTCCCGCCATACGGTGTGGATGTGGTTGGCGTCGTTCTGCGTGTTGTCGTACTCCAACAGGAACGTCGGGCCGAGCACGGCGTAGTAGTGCCCGTTACCGGGGCCCGGCTCCAGCGCGCCCGACCAGCGGAACGTCACCTTCTCCAAGCCCGCCCCGTCGATCTCGCGCCACGCGGAGTCCGCGACGTCCGGCACGACCCGCCCCAGATACTGCCGGATCAGCCGAACCAGCAGCTCCTGGGCGTCACCGTCCATGTCGCGGCCCATAAGCCCGGGGGGTATGTCGCTCACGTCGGCTACCGGGTCACGTCGGGTCAGGATGTCGTCCGGCGCTACCGGGCTGCTGACCGCGATCTTCTGTTGCGCAGGTGTCAGGGCCGCGACCAGCGTCCGGCCGAGGTCTTCCTCCTCCGGAAGTGTGCGAAGGCCGGCCGAGGCGTGGCCGGCCGGCACGACGGCAGGATTGGCGCCGAAGAACTGCGGCGCACCGGCCACCTTCTCCCCGACCACGGTCATGTGGACGCACAGATGGTGCCCGCCCACCTTCCACATCCACGGCGTAGGACCGCCCGGCTCACCGAGCACCCGGAACCAGTAGTACTCCGGATGCCGTCGGTCCCATCCCGCGCGGCCTGTGGACCGTTCGATCTCGGCGAGGATCTCCTCGAGCTGCATGATGGCCCGGGCGTTCGCCAGGCCACGCTCCGAGAGCCCGGTGGCCAGCAGTTCCATGGCCCGGCGCTGCTGCACAGCGTTCATGTCCGACAGTGCGAGCCCGGGTCGCGGTCCCGGCAGATAGGTGAACTCGCGACGGTCCGGGGAATCCAACGGTGCACATGCCCTCGTCCGCTGCTCCGGGCCGAGGGAGTCGATGAATGCCTGCGCGGCGCCGGCCATCGTGCCGGCCACGTCCGCGGACGCTGCTGGGTTCGCCATGGCTGCCAGTCTGCCATCACTGCATGGCCGACACGGCTGCAAGCCGGGAGATCATCTGGGTATAGCAAGTCGGGTACGTTTGACACCGAAGGAGGCATGCCGCCATGGCCCTGAACATCAAAGACTTGAAGATCGCCAGCCCGGACATCGGTCCCGACGGGCGTCTGGATGACCGCCACGCCAAGGACCGGGAGAACGTCCCGCCCATGTTGACGATCAGCGGCGTGCCGGACGGAACGGCGGAGTTGGCGTTGATCTGCCACGACCCAGACGCACCGCTGCCACATGGCTTCACGCACTGGACGCTGTACGGAATCCCGGCCGACGTCACCGAGATCGGCCCAGATGCCGACAAACACTTCCGCGCAGGCCCCAACAACTTCGGCGGCGACGGATACGGTGGCCCCAAGCCACCAGCGGGGCACGGTACGCACCACTACTACTTCTGGGTTTATGCGCTCAGCCGCGCCATCGACGGCACGCCGTCGCGGGAAGAGTTCCTGAACACCTATGCCGACGCCGTCGTCGAACAGAACCGCGTGGTCGGTATCTACGAGCGCTGACAGCGGCGGCTATCGTGCGGCTGCGGCTGGCTCCGGCGTATCGGTGGCCATCACCGTCGCTGCACGCGAACCACGTAGGTTGAGCGCGATCATGACAAGTGCCACCACGGCAGCGAGGAACGGCACGAGCAGGGCCGCTCGGTAGCCGTCGAGCATGTCCTGCGGCGTACCGTCCGTGCCGGTAGCAGCGGTGTTCACCGCGGTCACAGCCGCTAGCCCCAGCGCAGCACCGAACTGGAACGATGTGTACAGCAGCCCGCTTGCCAACCCCTGCTCGTGTTGGGCGATGCCGTTGGTCGCGGCGATCGTCAATGGCCCGTAGGTCAGCGCGAAGGCCACTCCCAAGATGATCATGCTCGGGAACATCGCCAGGTACGTCCAGTCCATGCCGATCGGCAGGAAGAGCCCATACGAGACGACGGCCAAGGCGATGCCGCAAACGGCCACACGCACGTTCCCGAAGCGGTTGACCAGGATCGGAGTGAGCAGCGGCGCAAGGATGGCGTCGGCACCCACCGCCAGCAGAGCGAAGCTCGTCTCCAGGGTCGACCAGCCACGAAGCTCCTGCAGATAGAGCACGGCGATGAACTGGAACCCGAAGAAGCCCGCGAAATAGAGCATTCCGGCAAGATTGGTGCGCACCAGCATCGCCGAGCGGAAGACACCCAGCCGGACCAGGGGCGACGGCGTTCTGCGCTCTACCGCCACGAAGGTGGCGAACAACGCCAGACTGCCCGTGAGTGTCAGCACAGTCCACGTCGGCGATGTGTGAGTAGCCCGCTCAACAGTGAAGACCAACAGCAGGATTCCCCCGGTGACCGCAAAGGCTCCCGGCAGATCGACGGCCGCGCCGGCGCGTCGCGGCGCAGGAGACCGTGGAACCAGCGGCAACGCGGCCACGAGGATGATGAAGGACATGACCACCGGCGCAAAGAACACCCAGCGCCAGTCGATCGCCGTCAACAGCCCACCTGCGACGAGCCCGAGCGAGAACCCGCCCGCGGCGGTGCCCGAGTAGATCAGCAGTGCCTTGTTACGCTGCCGCCCTTCAGCGAACGTCGTCGTGATGATCGACAGACCGGCCGGTGTCATGAACGCCGCCGCCACCCCGGTGACGAACCGGGCGAGGATGAGCATCCACCCCTCGGTCGCCAGGCCTCCCAGCCCGGAGAAGACCAGGAACACCGCCAACGGGACCAGGAACATCCGGCGACGTCCGAACAGGTCTGCGGCCCGCCCACCGAACAGCATGAAGCCGCCGTATCCGAGCACGTACGCGCTCATCACCCACTGCAATTCGCCGGTGGAAAGCCCCAGATCGGCTCTGATCGACGGCAACGCGACGTTGAGCATGCCGACGTCGATGCCCTCGAGAAAGATGGCCCCGCACATGACGATCAGCACGCCCCAGGTGCGCACGCCGCCCTGGTCGACCGTGCGGTCGACAGCCGATCTGATGATTCCCGACACAGTATTGCTCCTCCCAGATGAGAGGAAACTGGCCGGTCAAACTCAGTTACGGAATGTCTGCAAGTTCCCTCTTGTAACCAAGAGCATCATGCGGCACCATCGACCCCTATGGAAGAAGGCACTTTAAAGTCACCCAGTCACTCTGCGGATACCTGCTGCGACTACGACGTATTCCAATGGGACCAGCGGGAGGACTGCGAGGTGCGCCAGATCCTCGACCGCATCGCGGACAAGTGGTCGCTGTTGGTCATCGCCCTCCTCGACGAACGCCCGCTGCGCTTCAATGAGCTGCGACGCACCATCGATGGCATCAGCCAGCGCATGCTGACCGTCACGCTGCGCCAGCTCGAGCGCGACGGCCTGGTTCGGCGCACGGTATTCCCGACAGTGCCCCCACGCGTGGACTATGAGCTCACCCCGCTCGGTATGAGCCTGCACGCCACCATCCAGGCGCTCGTCACCTGGACCGAGGAACATCAACAGGAGATCGCCGCCGCTCGCACGGCTTACGACGCCGACACCCGCCCGTCGCAAGCAGTTTCAGCCGACGACGCCCTTTGACGACGCGGCGACCTACAGCACGGGTGCAAAAGATGGGAACACGTTCGACGAACAGGATCTATTTTCTCGTTGAGCCCGCCTGAAGAGCGATGGCCGGACGCTGAACCGCCCTGTCCGTGTAGACCTGAGGCAGTTCCGCGACGTCTGAGGCATCGCAGGCCAGGGTCACCGTGCTGCTTCGGATCTACGGGGCAGGACACGCGCCCCGCCCTCGGCTGCCAGGTTGACGGTGGTGGGCAGGGCTGTGTGCTGCTGTTGGTGGTGGTTCAGTGGGTGGTTGCGTCACTGGGCCAGTGGTGGTCGATGCGGGGCTGGGCGTGGGAGGGTGCTCGTGCACGGTCCCGCGTGTGGTCCCGTGCGTGGTCCTGTGTGTGGTCCCGGTGTTGTGACCGGGTGCCGGGTGCGGGCGGCGGTGACGACCGGTAGGTGTGTCCGGTGGGTGTGGTGGTTTCGACG
>NZ_ML142854.1:0-509 GCF_004138495.1 Phytoactinopolyspora endophytica | reverse complement strand
ATGTGGCGGTCGGGGTCGATGACGCGGACGGTCCAGCCGGGCAGTTGGCGGGTGTGGTTGCCGCGTTGGCACACGCCACGCCCGTTGGCTGTGGTGGTGTCGCCGCCGGCGGCGTAGGGGTGGATGTGGTCGTATTCCCGGATCGGCGCGTCGCAGAACGAGTCTCGGCAGGTGCCGCCGTCGCGGTAGAACAGCAGTCGTGCCAGGGAGTGGTCGAAGCGGCGACGTCGGGTGTCGCAGTCACGCACGACTCCGGTGACGGGGTCGGTGTAGAGGCGACGGATCCAGATCCTGGCCCGCTCGCCCACGGAACCGCCCACGCTGCTGCTCGTGTTGCTGGGTGTGCCGTCGTCGCCGCCGGGTGTGTCGGCGTCGGTGTGGGCGAAGGCGTGTGCGAGGGCACGCGCGATCGGGGCGGGCACGGGGCCGTAGCCGGGGATCTGCGCCGCGGTGTCGTCGTCTCCGCCGAGCAGGGCTGTGTCTGTCATGATCAGGGCGATCTCCGCGGA
>NZ_ML142853.1:497839-498665 GCF_004138495.1 Phytoactinopolyspora endophytica | reverse complement strand
ATAGTCACCCCCATCCTCGGGAGACCTCGACCCCTACCCGGCCACCGACGCGTCGACCGGACTACACCCTTAACTGCGAAGAGCCCGAATGGCTACGACTACTTCCTGAATCTGAAATAGGGTCGCTGCTATGAAGATGCTGCACCCCGACACCCCGTGGATCGGCAACGAGGAAGTCGCCGAGGACGAACTTGTGGTCGCCACTACGCGTGACGAGCTCGCGCTCCTCGCGAACTCGATCTGCGAGGCGTTGGAAGCCGTCGAGGAGTGGGAGTTTGACACTCGACTCGGCGTCTTGCCAGATCAGGCCAGGATGTTACGAGACCGAATCAACGACGTTCTTCGGTCGGCCGTCCGTCCCGAATAGTCGTCAGTTGGTGCGGGCAAGTCGTCATGGTTCGTGGCGAAGTAGGACGGACTCGATGAGGTTGACGACGGTTGCCTTCGTGTCGTCGAGTCCGGCGTCCCCTTGAAGATGTTTGCAACGCTAGACGTCCCAATGAGGCTGGTTGTCCGATCGTATCGCTGATCAAACTATAAGGATTACACCTTTGCCATGAGACCTGAATAGGGAACAACGACCTAGGCGGCGAGTTAGTATTCAACCGTTTCCTGGGTGAGGGCAACGATCTGGACACGATACAGGAGCTTCTAGCTGCCGTGGCGCCGACATGGTGTCATAGGCTACGTGTGTGGCAGTCCGCTCGTGATCAGCGCCCGATCGACGTATCTAAGCCAGGCACGCTGGCCAAGGGGGTCCTGCAGGCAGCCGGCGAACTCGGCGAAACGTATCAAGCGATGGTGGCCAAGTATGGACCAGGCTCGG
>NZ_ML142853.1:496746-497728 GCF_004138495.1 Phytoactinopolyspora endophytica | reverse complement strand
AGTCGCAGATGGTCGACGATCGGCTTCTCAGCCTCACGCAGACGACGAACCCGCTCCCTACGCTCAGCTTCTACAGCCTTCAACCGAACTCGATTCTGCAGATCCTCCCTACGCTCAATCTCCGCCATCGCCTACTCCTCCGCCGTCATACTCGCCCGTCAAACACCGATTCGATCTTGTCATGAGCGCCTTAAACCTAGACGGACGATTGAATAGTCAGGCAGTCGCCATCCACACTGATCCGATGCTCGTGGCCACGTGCGTCTCGAACGACCAGCACAGGTACCGACCATGACGCGTGCTCGATCACCTCTCCGATCTCCAACCGCGTTCTCTCGTGATGTCCCACGGCGAGCCGGATCGAGGTCTCACATACCAATAGCCAGCCAGCGTCCAACCTGAAAACCAGCAGCAGATCCTCGTCGACCTTCGTCAAGGTAGGATCGGCATGGAGGCTCGTCGGCAAGACGATGAGCTCACGCGCGGACCAGAGATACGCCTCGCCAGAAGCCACGCCAAGCGAAAGCGGGCGCCAACCAGGCTCGTCAAACGTCCACTCGATCAGCCTATCCAGCGTGATCGTGACTTTCATGGAACGCGGTTCGTCTGTGGCGGCGACCCGTACGCTGTACACCCGTGCACCAGCGACGACCGTCGTCTCCGCACCCACCGTCAATGTCATGGTGTCGCGGTGATCAATCGGATCGTCCCATCAAGATCCACTCCCCAAGCCGTAGTAATGTTCCATGTCTCCCCACTTGGACCGGTCATCGGACCCCTAACATTGAATTTGGTTCCACCGCCCGTCATAGGTGCAGAACCCGCGGCACTACCGAAATTATCCACGAGGTGACTGCGTAGCGCAGTGTCCAGACCAGCCTGATCGAAGCCCATCGAATCTCGGAAGACGCCCGACTTATTCGGGTTCTTGAGCAAGTAGCCAAATTTGCCTTCGGGAATCGTCAAGCGAGTCGTATCCAGC
>NZ_ML142853.1:494395-496701 GCF_004138495.1 Phytoactinopolyspora endophytica | reverse complement strand
GCGGCGTTGGATACGAAGCGACGCCGCAAAGATGGGAGCGCTCACTGGACGTGAGATCGGATCCGCCGCAGACGATATCCTCCAGGGAGCGACCTTTCACAGACAGTCGAAGGCCACTCAGTACCTGAAGCAAGGAGGGTTCGGTCAAGCCAACCTAGACTTCGACGCTATGGCACCGGGCGTGACGGTCGTCGATCGCGGCGGCGGTCTTAGGACTGCCACGCTCAGCAACGGCTCGAAGATCAATGTCCGTCCGTTCAGTTCTAGCAAATACGCGACGCTAGAGATCGACACACCCGGTAACCCATTGCTGAAGATTAGGTACGACTGGTGATCCAACAAGTTACCGGCCACGCGGAACTCCGCCAGGCTCATGGCCTGCGGCGTCGGATTACGCACGGCCAGACGGACCTGTCGTCCGATTGGCTGGCCGAAACGGATGCGAAGGTCCTTGCCCAGGAGAGCGGCCGCCACCTTGAGTCCGACGAGGCACTCGCGTTGGCCGACGCGTGTGCAAGCGCTGGGATCAGTCAACTTGTGGCGATCGTGAACGACCCCTTGGTCGTAGACGACATCGCCTACCTGGTTGATACAACTGCAGACGATCTCACACAAGCCTCGCGCGAGTTGACTGGCATGAACTTCGTACTCGCGGACGAGGCAGGAACCCGCTGCCTGCTGTTCACGACAGACGACTTCAAGCTGATCGCAGGACCGCTCCCGTTCGTCACCCGGTTTGCGGGCGACCTGATCGGCGCGAGGGACGACTTCCTTGCCTTCGCAGCGGACCAATTAGCTGATCACCGCGCGATTCTTGAGGAGGCGGCTTCATACATGGATTGGGTTGGAGGCGACCGATGAGTTCGTTTCCTTACAAGGAGCTGATGTTTCGAGATCACCGCAAGGTCGGAGATCGAGGCATTTCACGAATCACGGCATGCGAGGTACGCCGGTAGAGTCCGGTAAGGGTCTCAAGTATCCAATCCCCCACGGCACACCCGAACTTGATCCGCGTGTGGCGAGTATCCGGATCATGGATCCCGTGACATCAGGAAAGTATCAATATCCCAAGGGCTACGCTGTGTACATGAACAAGTCTGATCAGGCCGTCGACCCCTTGACCGGGCAGACTATTGCTCCGTCGCATCCGTTCTGGCACATTCACCTGCCATGATCACAATCGAAGACTTACTCGCGTTATCGCCGGAGCTGCGGGCCTTTGGTGCCAGGCCAGAGATGGATCCGTTGACCGAGGAAGACGCCTTGCAGGAGGCACAACTCCTTGACGTGCGGTTTGATGCACTGAGGTCTACAGTCGGGCTGCTGTTCGAACTGCGACTGGCGCTGCAGTTGCGAGAAGGCAACACCGGAGTCCTAGTCGCCCATGGAGTGCGCGATCTGTCGTGGACAGCGGGCAGCCGCTCAACGAAGCTGACCGCGTGGACCGTCGGTGGATCAACACCTCAGAATAGAAATAACATGTTCGGGCTCAAATTCGGGATGTGGCCGGAGCCCGGGGCGCAACTCAGGCTCGTTGCCCAACGTGCGGCGTTCTTCACCGGTGATGTGCCACATCTGGCTGACGCGCCGCCCAACTACGTCGAGGACGATGATTCGACTATCCGCGCCGGGCTGGCGAACTGGCGTTCGAAGTTCGTCCCTATCCACGCGGTTTTCCTAGACCCTCCCTAGCCGCCAAGACGCGGGAGGTGCCGTTCGGAGGGTGTACGGCGACAATTGCGGCTAGTTCCTGCATGGGAGTCGGGGGATGTGACGTACGTGATCGTGAGATGAAGCAGGGCTCCAAAATCCTCACCAAGGAAGGTTAAGTCCAAATCAGAGGAGAATGCCGCAGCTTGCTGGAGTTGAGCCTACTTGCGAGTTGTTCGTGGTGCGCGAACATTCTCGGTCGAGCGTGATACGGAGTCAGGCATATTCGAAGCCACCCCTATGAAGAATGAAGGATTGAAGGAAGGACTACCGTATCTAGTGGATGGGGCGACCAGGGCGCAAGGCCTGACTGGGAAGTGAGTCGAACAAATCACACGTGTCGCGATCAGGTGAGCATTGCATATCGCAGCACCCCTGAACATCGCTATTCGGCTCGATTAGACAAGGAGCACCAGGCGTAGCGATTAACATCACGCTCGAGGTTCCTCCATTGGTTTGACGCGGCGTCCATCAATTCGCCAAACACGCGGCGGTTCTCGTGGAAGGTCGAATCGGTGTTTGAGGGCGGGTATGACGGAGGGGGATGCGGGTGGCGGAGGTTAGGCGCGTGAGGCGGGAGGATCCAGCGTATCGGC
>NZ_ML142853.1:493264-494268 GCF_004138495.1 Phytoactinopolyspora endophytica | reverse complement strand
GCTATCCAGACCGAGTGATGGAGAGCATGGGTCGTGCCCTGGCTCTGCGGCCGGTCGTTCATGCGTGGAGCAGGGTCCGTCTGCTGTACTCGGAGGCCACAGGGCCAGGTGAGAAGGAGGGTCTGGCGGTCACCTTGGCCGCAACCGCGACCGAGGCCCACCTTGATGACCTGGTCGCTCTGCTGCGTGACCAGTCACGCGGCCCGAGCCGCGTCCATCTATTGTCGGCGATCAAGCGAATCGGTGGCCAGCGCGGTCAAGACGTGCTCGACTCCCTGACCTCGCACCCACTGTTCGGCGACGAGGCCAGCACACCGGCGAAGACTCGAACATAACCAAGGATTTGCAGGCGTCTACAGCAGAGCTATCGGGGCGAGGTGGCTGAGTGATCCGTGTCGGGCAGTTCGGCGAAGTGGCAGGCGCCGGGGTGCAGGCCGAGACGTGACTCGAGCGTGGGCTCGTCGTCGGTGCACAGCTGTTGCGCCTTCCAGCACCGGTGCGGAACCGGCAGCCCGACGGCGGATTCGCGGTCGATGCGGGTACATCGGATGACGACGGCAACGCCGTAAGGCGCCGTCTGGGCGCCAAATCCGGCCGCAGAGATGTTTTTCCGGTGCAGGGGCACGAGGACGCTCGTGTCCTAGCGGAGGATCAGCAGCCGGTCGGTGCCGATGCCGCTGATGACGAGGCGTTCCTTACGGTTCTGCAGCAACTGCTGGGTCCAGTCGACGAGACCGCCGTCGGACAGCTCGTACCGGGCGTCGCCGTGGACGGCGTAGACCTTGAAGCAGTACCCCGCGTAGTAGCCTCGACCGGTCTCACGTCCGGGGTCGTCGACCACGGTGGCGACGCCGTCGAGCGCCTCGTGTACCGCCTCCGAGACCCGCTCGAACCGCTGCGCGAAGTCGCTGAGCCGCACCTCCACGGCGTCCGCACCGGCTGCGCGGATACAGGTCGCGTGAAACCGGCAGTGCTCACGGATCGCGTCGATCTCGAACCGCTGG
>NZ_ML142853.1:492448-493254 GCF_004138495.1 Phytoactinopolyspora endophytica | reverse complement strand
GTCCCTTCCCGCGCTCAGCAGTCCGAAGATGCCGAAGTGGGCGAGCATGTCCGAGCGGCTGTGCCGCTGGGCCCGGACCACCCGCTGGAAGGCGCCGAGGCGCACCCTCTCCGGCGATCGGGAAGTGGCCGCGAGGATGGACCTGCGGCGTACGGCCGCCTCGAGTGCCAGGGTGTTCGTGGGGTCGGCGGCGACCTCGGTGCCGCGCACGGTGGAGACGACCTTGTGCTGGTTGACCGTCCCGACGACAGAGTGCGTGCCCAGGGGAGCGACCGGCGCGAGCTCCATGAGGTCGACGCCATCCGGCAAGGCGCTCGTCACAAGGTCCAGGCAGCGGCGAAGGTCCGCCGGGCCGGCGTCGGCCGGCCGGACGAACCGGTCCCGCTCATATTGGTGAAGTAGCTGCGCGGGGGAGACGGCACCCGCTCTCTCCCGCATCACCTCCAGCAGCAGCGTGGTTAGATCGGTCCCGCTGAGCCGGTTCGCGAGTACGTTCACCAGGTCAGGCACGCCGGCCTTGGCAACGATCCGGTCCAGAGCGCCCTGAGCTGGACCGTTTCGGTCGGCGTCGGTGATCGCCGTGGTTGAAGGATCACTGGTCATCTCGTCGAGTCTGATCGGCGAGGGCGGACTGGGCAAACGCTTTATTGCGTCTCCCTGTACCGTCGCAGCAACGTGGTGGTGACGACGGTGAGGACGGCCACGGCGGTCAAGAGGCCGAATGCCCACGTGAACGCATGCGCGTCCGCGCCGCCGTCGCCACGGACCCGATTCGCTGAGAGGTTGCGCGACCGCTCAGGCTGGGC
>NZ_ML142853.1:490918-492420 GCF_004138495.1 Phytoactinopolyspora endophytica | reverse complement strand
GTGCGGTCCGGCGTCAGGTGGTCTGGCGTGCTGCGCCGTTTGAGCGCTGGGTGCCGAGCGTTCTCACCGACTCGGCCAGATCGGCGACGCGCGGATCGTCCGCGGCGGCGTCGAGGGCCTCGCGGAGCGCGGCGTCGTTGGTCGGTCTGGCCTCCGCGAGCAGCTTCAGGCCTGCATCGGTGACATCGGTGTAGATGCCGCGGCGGTCGGTGTCGCACAGGTAGCGTGTCAGGAGGCCGCGATCCTCGAGGCGGGCCACCAGTCGCGTGGTGGCGCTCTGGCTGAGCACGACCGCGTCGGCGACCTGGGCCATACGCAGGTGTCCTCCCGGTCCGTTGTGCTGATGGCTCAGGACGTCGAGGAGCGAGTACTCGCGGACCGAGAGGTCGTGGCGTGCCTGTAGGGCCTGCTCGATGTGGGTCTCGATGCGGTCATGCAGGACCGAGAGCGCGCACCATCCCTGTGCTATGGCGGCCGGCGGGGCCTCGGCGGCGCTACCCGCACCCGTCATGGTTCCTCCTCGCTTCGCTTGCGTTCATTGTAGGCCATCAGAGGTAATCGGCGGTTGCAATAGAGCGCGTATGCAAATAATGTAAACGCCCATAGAGTGCATGCGCATGTACTCCGCGTATTCCCATTTCTGCCATGGAAGGCCTGCTCATGCCCCTCGCGCTGTTCGCGCTGACCATCGGAGCCTTCGGTATCGGCACTACCGAGTTCGTCATCATGGGCCTGTTGCCCGAAGTCGCCGCGGAGTTCGACGTCTCCATACCGACGGCGGGGTGGCTGACCACTGGTTACGCGCTCGGCGTCGTCGTCGGCGCGCCCATCCTTGCGCTCATCAGCACGCGTGTATCGCGCAAGCGCATGCTCATGTCGTTGATGGTCGTGCTCGCCGCCGGCAACGTGCTCTCCGCCCTGGCGCCCGTCTTCATCGTGATGCTCGCCGGCCGAGTCGTCGCCTCGTTCGCGCATGGCGCGTTCTTCGGCATCGGGTCGATCGTGGCGGCCGGCTTGGTCGCTCCGCACCGTCGGGCGGCCGCGATCTCGATGATGTTCACCGGCCTGACCGTCGCCATCGTGGCCGGCGTGCCGATGGGCACGCAGCTCGGCCAAGCCGCGGGCTGGCGGTTGACGTTCGTGCTGGTGGCGGCGATCGGCATGCTGGCCGTGGCCGGCATCGGTGCCTTTGTCCCAGCGGACGAGGGGCCGCGGCAGGCACGTTTCCGTGCCGAGTTCGTCGCCTTCCGCCGGGTACAGGTGCTACTGGCGATGGCGATGACCGTGCTCGGCTTCGGTGGCGTGTTCGCCGCTGTGACCTATCTGGCGCCGATGATGACTGAGGCGGCCGGCTTCGGGGAATCCGCCGTCGGCTGGCTGCTGATGTTGTTCGGTGTCGGCATGGTCGCCGGGAACCTGGTCGGAGGGCGGCTCGCCGATCGTGCGTTGATGCCCCTGCTGTACGTCTCGCTCACGGCCCTGGCCCTGACACTGGCCGCGTT
>NZ_ML142853.1:482591-490871 GCF_004138495.1 Phytoactinopolyspora endophytica | reverse complement strand
TGGGCGCCGAGCACAAGATCGCCGCGCCGTTCATGATCGCGCTGATCGGTGCGTTCGGCTTCGCCACTGTTCCGCCCCTGCAGAAGCGCGTGCTCGACCGTGCCGCCGACGCACCCACGCTGGCGTCGGCGATGAACATCGGTGCGTTCAACCTAGGCAACGCTCTGGCCGCGTGGCTCGGCGGGCTGGTCCTGGCAGGAGACCTTGGCTGGACGTCACCAGCCCTCGTCGGCGCGGCGATGGCGGCCTCAGCCTTGCTGCTGGCGCTCCTCTCCGCCGCACTCGACCGCAGAGAGCAAGCCCGACGGGGCGGCGCCGACTTTCTGGAGCCGGCCACGGTGGCCGCCGACAGGTGAACCATCGAACGGGCGGTATAGCGTCAGCCGACGCTATACCGCCCGTCGTCGGCACGAGCGTGGCTTTGACTCATCGCCGTTCACCGAGGGCGTCGTAGCTGGTCTCGGCCGACGGTGTGCGGCCGTACCCGATGCCGTTGTAGCCGGCCAGCCGGAAGACGCCGACCGAACCGTCGCTGCTGACCTCGGCGCTGAGCACCGTCACTGAGCAGTTGTGCGGAGAGTCGAGCAGGCGATGGCCGTTCGGCGGCAACCCGAGCGCCTCGGCGACGGCGACGCGGATCGGTCCGCCGTGGGTGAAGACGATCGCCGTCATCGTCTCCCGGACGGGGACGTATTTCCCGGCGGAGCTCGCGATGTCCCGCAGCGTCTCGCCGACCCGCGTACGCATGTCCGCGAAGGTCTCGCCGCCTCCGCGCGCGATGTCCTCGCCCCGGCGAACGGCGGCGATCTGGTCCGGGAAGCGTTCAGCGGCCTCGGTGGTCAGCAGCCCGGTCCAATCGCCGGTGTCGATCTCCCGGAGCCGCTTGTCGAGCTCGGCGGAGCCGCCGGTCCGGGACAGATACGGTTCGGAGGTCTGTACGACCCGTTCCTGGTCGCTGCTGAACACCACGTGCGGGTCGGGATAGGTGGCGATCAGGTGATTCGCGACCTCGGCGGCCTGTGCCTCACCCCGTGCGGAGAGGCCGGTACCGCCTTGCCCCTGTATCCGGCCTTCCGCGTTCCAGAACGACTCTCCATGTCTGACCAGGATCAACCGCGCTACTCGATACTCGTCACGCGCTGTCTCGTCGACCGCCCACGGCCCGCTCGTCTGTTCGCTCACCTGGTGTTCGCACCCGCCATTCGTCAGTCCGGTACCCGCCTGTCCGGCACGCGTGTGTCCAGCTTGCGCACTAGCCTCGCATGGTCAGGTGACACGCCGGCAACGCGGATCCGTCCTCGACACGACGAGTGCTGGGTCGTAGGCCGGGACGAGTCCTGCCGGGCCCGTCACGTTGAGCGTGCTCAGACGCCGGCGTGCGCCAGTCGGCCGGTGAGCGGACGTCGCAGCACGGCGACCCCGCGGGGAACCAGCGTCACGGTGTGGTCAGTGGCAACGCTGCCGGCGTCGGTGTCCCGGCCGGTAAGCACGTCGCCGGTGAGCATGTCGCCCGTGAGACCGGGGACCTCGACCGGCTCGGAGGTCCGGTTGACCAGGAACCAGAACTCGTCGGTGCCGTCCGTGCGGACGACGAGCTCCACGCGCCGGCCCGTTCCGAGCGGAAGGTCGCCGCTCACGCCCGCCGAGGCGAGCAACTCGGCGAGGAGCGGCTCGACACCGTCGGCGCCCAAGCGGGTGGAGACGTAGGTGGCCGAGCCGTCGCCCGTGGACCGCCGCGTGACGGCCGCCCGACCAGAATGCTCACCTGAGGCGTACGAGGCGAGCACCTTGACCTGCGGGTCGGTCACCTCGAGCCGTTCGCTCCACAGCGAACCGGTGGCGCCGCTGTCCAATGTCACCGACTCCCCGGGCAGTAGCGGGGCGAACTCCTCGACGCGGACCCCCAGCAGATCGCGCAGGGCGCCCGGATACCCGCCCAGCCAGACATGGTCGTTCTCGTCGACGATCCCGGAGAAGTAGGTGGTGACCAGGTGTCCGCCGTCCTCTACGTAGCGGGCCAGCTGTGTGGCCAGCGCCGACGGCATCACATGCAGGACCGGCGCGACGACGACGTCGTACTGGGCGAGGTCACCGCCCGCCGGCACGACGTCCGCGCGCACCCCGAGTGCCAGCAGCGCTGAGTACCAGTCCAGCGCCTCCTGGTGGTAATCCAGGTGGGTGCTGGGGTGGGAGTCTTGCTCGCTGGCCCACCACGAGTCCCAGTCGAAGAGGATGGCCACCGGCGCCGTCTTGCGGACCGAACCGACGACGGGGGCGAGAGCCTCGAGGGTCCGCCCCAGCTCGGTCACCGACCGGAACACGTCGGTGTCCTCTCCGGCGTGCGGGACCATCGCCGAGTGGTACTTCTCCGCGCCGGCCGCCGACTGACGCCACTGGAAGAAGCAGACCGCGTCGGCGCCGTGCGCGACGTGGGTCAGCGAGTCGCGGATCATCTCGCCCGGCTTCTTCGGCAGGTTCACCGGCTGCCAGTTCACCGCGCTGGTCGAATGCTCCATGAGGAACCACGGCCGGCCGCCGGCGATGTTGCTCGTCAGGTTCGCCGAGAAGGACAGCTCGTCGGAGCTCTGCTCGCGCGGGATGACGTAGTGGTCGTTGGAGACGAAGTCGATCTCACGCGCCCAGCTCGGGTACTCCATAGCCTTCGTCTGGGCCATCACCATGAAGTTCGTCGTGACTGGGATGTTCGGGGTGAGACGACGCAGGACGTCCCGCTCGGCACGCAGATAGTCCTTCAGCGCGTCGGAGGAGAAGCGCTTGAAATCCAGCTGCTGCGTGGGGTTGGAGTGCGACGTGGCCACCCGGGGCGGCAGAATCTCGTCCCACTCGGAGTACCGCTGGGACCAGAACGCGGTACCCCACGCGTGGTTGAGCGCGTCGAGGTTGCCGTACCGTCCCCGTAACCAGTCCCGGAAGGCGCGGGCGGCGTCGTCGGAGTAGTCGTAGGCGTTGTGACACCCCAGCTCGTTGTTGACGTGCCAAGCGGCGATCGCCGGGTGTTGCGCGTAGCGCTCGGCGATCGCCGTCACCAGCCGTAGAGCGTGCTCACGGAAGACGGGGGAGGTGGGCCGCCAATGCTGGCGGGCGCCCGGCCACAGCGTCTCGCCGCCGTGGGCGACCGGCAGTACCTCCGGATACCGCCTGGTCAGCCACGGCGGTGGCGACGCCGTCGCCGTAGCCAGGTCCACCGCGATGCCGTTCGCATGTAGCAGGTCGATGACGTCGTCGAGCCATTCGAAGTCCCAGCTCTGCTCGGTCGGCTGGATCCGCGCCCAGGAGAAGATGGCCAATGAGACGATGTTGACCCCGGCCGCACGCATGAGGCGCACGTCCTCGTCCCACACCTCGCGTGGCCACTGGTCCGGGTTGTAGTCCGCGCCGTAGGCGATGCGACGGTGCGACGATCCCTCCGGCCAGCGGAGCCAGCGGGGCGAGGTCGTCTCTGTCATCGATGTGTTCCTCCGTGTTCGCGTTGCTGTGGTGCGGTGCCGGCGACTCGTCGCGCTACTGGTTCATTGTGAAGCCTTGGTCCTCGCCGTACGTGATCGAGGCGTCCTGCCAGGCGAGGAGCCCTTCATTCAGGGTAGTTCCGGAGATGTATGCCTGCCCCACCGTGTCGTTGAAGATCGAGTTCGCGTAGACCTGGAACGGAAGATACGTCCAGCCCTCGACGACGTTCGCGGCGGACTCGGCGAATATCTCGTTGGCCTGCTGCCCACCGAAGTACTCGAACTCCCTGCTCAGGAACTCCTCCGACTCGAGATGGGCGGACGTGGCCGGGAAGGCGCCCTGGTCGAGGCGGGTCTGAACCCCGTCGCCGGCGTTGGCGTACTCGATGAACGCGTAGGCCAATGCCTTGTTCTCGCTCGCCTCGGGGACGGCCAGCGAGCTGCCGCCGTTCTCAGCGCTCGCGGTGCCGCCTTCCTCCCACTGAGGCAGCGGAGCGACGCGCCAGTCGCCAGAGGCCGCGGAGACTCCGGACTCGAGGTTCGCTGGCATCCAGGCTCCGGTGTTGAGGGTGGCGATGGTGCCGTCGGCCAGGCCCTGGTACCACTCGTCGGTCCAGCCGGGTATGTCGGAGACGAGGTCCTCGTCGATCAGCTGTTGCCAGGTCTCGGCGAACCGGGTGGTCTCTTCTCCGGTGAAGTCGATGGTGACGTCGGTGCCGTCGACCTGGTAGGGGTGTGCCCCGGCCTGCCACAGGATACTGGTGGTGAAGCCCGCGTCACCCGCGTCGCTGCCGATGTAGACGTTGGGGTCGGCTTCCTGCAGGGCACGGGCCGCGTCGATGTACTCGTCCCAGGTGGCCGGGACCTCCACGTCGTAGGTGTCGAAGACCTCCTGGTTGTAGAACATCGCCATCGGACCCGAGTCCATCGGCAGCCCATAGATCGCGTCACCCTGGTGGACCGAGCCCCATGGGCCGGGGGTGAACGTCCCTTCGAGCTCTTCGGCGCCGAACTCGGTGAGATCCGTGACGTACTCCTGCAGCGCGTACTCGGGCAACGCGAAATACTCGATCTGCGCGGCGTCCGGCACGCCGGAACCCGCCGAGATCGCGTTGTTCAGCGCCGTGTAGTGCTCGTCGCCGGTTCCGGCGTTGACCAGGTCGACCTCGACCTCGGGATACTCGGCTTCGAAGTCGTCGACGACCTGGTCGAGGGTGGGCTCCCAGGCCCAGACCGTGAGGCTGCCGCCCTCGTCGAGCGTGGCCTCGAGGTCGACGTCGCTGTCGCCGCTGCCGGAGTCGTCGTCGGAGCCACATGAGGCGAGGAACAGCGTGAGCGCACCGGCGAGGGCGATGGTGGCCACCGTGCGGTGGCGATACGTGGACATGGGCATTCGTGCTCCTTCTACATCGTTGTCGAGGGATAGGCGAGCGGATGTCATTGCTTGACGCTGCCGGCGGCCAGCCCCGAGCGCCAGTACCGCTGGAGCAAGAGGAAGGCCGTGATCAGCGGGACGATGGTCAGCAGTGAGCCGGTGATCACGAGGTTGAAGATCGCCTCCCCGCCGGCGGTGGCGGCCTGCGAGTTCCACGCGTTCAAGCCGAGCGTGAGTGGATACCAGTCGGGATCCTTCAGCATGATCAGGGGCAGGAAGTAGTTGTTCCAGGTGGCCACCATGGTGAACAGCAGAACCGTGACGATGCCTGGCGCAAGCAGCGGCAGGCTGACCCGGAAGAATGTGCTGAACTCCCCGGACCCGTCCACCCGGGCCGCTTCCAGCAGGTCGGTCGGGATCGCCTCGGCGGAGAACACCCACATGAGGTAGAGGCCGAACGGCGAGATCAGCGAGGGGATGATCACCGCCCACGGGGTGTTGGTGAGCCCGATCTCGCTGAACATGAGGAACGTCGGCACTGCCAGCGCCGTTCCGGGCACTGCGACCGCGCCGATGACGATGGCGAACACGGCCCGCTTGCCGGGGAAATCGAAGGTGGCCAGTGCGTAGCCGCCGAGCACCGCCAGGAAGGTGGCGCCGCCGGCCCCGAGGATCACGTAGAGGAGCGTGTTGACCAGCCAGCGGGTGAAGATCCCGTCGTCGTAGGTGAGCGTGTCGACGATGTTGTCCCAGATCGCGACGTCGCTGTCGAACCACAGCCCGAACGAGCCGACGAGCCCTTCTTGGGTTTTGGTGGCGTTGATGAACAGCCAGAGCAATGGCACCAGGCTGTAGATGAGCACCAGGCCGGTCAGCCCGGTCAGCAGCGGACTCCGTCGCGGGCGATCGACGGTGTGCAGCCGTTGCGGGCGACGCCGGGCGGAGGAGAGTGTGACCTGCCGGCGTCCGGACGTCGCTGGTGTGCGATTCGGTGCTGGAGCGCTCATCGTGTCACCTCGCCTTCCGCATACCGCGCAGCTGGACGACGTAGGCGATCACCATCGTGATGACACCCATGAGGATCGCCACCGTGGCCGCGTAGTTGTGTTGCTGGCCGGAGAAGGACAGCGAGAACGCGTACAGGTTGGGGGTGAAGTAGCTGGTGATCGCGTTCGGCGCGAGATTCTGCAGGATGCTCGGTTCGTTGAAGAGCTGGAAGCTGCCGATGATGGAGAAGATCGTCGCGATGACCAGGGCGCCCCGGATGGCCGGGATCTTGATGGCCGTGATGACGCGCAGCTGGCTCGCGCCGTCGATCTCGGCCGCCTCATACAGGTCGTGTGGGATCACCCTCAGTGCGGCGTAGAAGATCAGCATGTTGTAGCCGACGAACTCCCAGGTCACGATGTTGCCGATCGAAGCGAGGATCAGCTCGGGGGACAGCGGGTTGGGCAACGAGACTCCGAAGGCGTCGTTGATGTTGCCCACCAACCCGAACCTGGTGCCGTACATGAACCCCCACATGAGCGTCGCGACGACGGCCGGGACGGCGTAGGGCAGGAAAATGGTGATCCGGAAGAAGCTCTTGCCGTACAGCCGCCCGCTGTCGATCGCGAGCGCGACCAGCAGCGCGATGAAAAGCATGATGGGGACCTGGACGGCGAGGAAGAGCGACACCCGGCCGAGCGCGGACCAGAATTGTGAGTCGCTGAACGCGCGTTCGTAGTTCTCCAACCCGACGAAGGCGGTTCCGCCGACCATCTGGTCGCGGAACAAGCTGAGGTAGATGGAGTAGGCGATCGGCGCCAGGAAGACAAGGGCGAAGACGGCCATGAACGGCCCCATGAAGCCCCAGCCGATCCAGGACCGCTTCGCTGGCGGCCGGTCGGTCACCACGGCGGGTGCGGCCGGTTGACCGCTGGTTTCGGACAACGTCGTCATCGAGCTGCTCTGCTCCTTGTCTTTCCGCTCCTCGTCGTGCAAGCCGTCCATGGCTGGTGGTGTCCCGCGTCCGACCTGATGGTTACGTAAACATCAGAGTTGAAGTTCGCTGGTGTTAACGTAACCATGGATTCTGGTGATGCTGTCACCGGCCGAATTGTGCGTCAACCCTGTGGCCCTCACAGGATCGCGATCGTTACACGTCGATGCCGGAACGGGTCGTACGACGAGGAGATGGGACTGATGGTCCGAGACACACGGCGCGACGGTGTCGGGGCCGGCGAGGACGTCGAAGGTCGTCGCAACCGCGGCCCGTCGGCGAGCGCGGCGGATTCCGCCGTCTCGCGGCCACACCGGGTCTCCATGGCCGATGTCGCCCAGGCGGCCGGTGTCTCGCCGCAGACGGTGTCCCGGGTCTCCAACGGCTACCCGGGCGTTGTCGAGTCGACTCGGGACCGGGTGCTCGTGGCGATGCGAGACTTGGGCTACCGGCCCAACAGCGCGGCCCGAGCGCTGAAGAGCGGCCGGTTCCGTATGATCGGCGTCATCCTGTTCACCCTCTCGACCACGGGGAGCATGCGCACCCTCGAGGCGATCGCGATGTCAGCGGCGCGAGAGGGCTACGCGATCACCCTCATCCCGGTCGCGGTCCCGACCCAGGACGGCGTGCGTGGGGCGTTCACGCGGCTGGGCGAGTTGGCCGTGGACGCCGTCATCGCCATCATGGAGGTCCACCTGCTCGACGCCGAGACGGTGTCGTTGCCTCCGGGAGCTCCGGTGGTGGTGGTCGACTCCAACGCCGGAGACCGGTACAGCGTGGTTGACACCGATCAAGCTGCGGGCGCGCGGCAGGCGGTCCAACATCTGCTCGACCTTGGGCACCGCACCGTATGGCATGTGGCCGGGCCGGAGGAGTCGTTCGCTGCCAAGGGCAGAGCGGACGGGTGGCGTTCGACGCTGGAGGCCGAGGGGCGCGAGGTGACGCCGTTGCTCCACGGTGACTGGACGGCGGAGTCGGGCTATCAGATGGGCCTGCGGCTGGCGCAGGAACCAGGCTGCACGGCCGTATTCGTTGCCAACGACCAAATGGCCTTAGGCGTGCAGCGTGCGCTGCACGGCTCCGGGAAGTCGGTCCCGCGCGACGTCAGCGTGGTCGGCTTCGACGACATTCCTGAAGCCGGCTCGTTCCTGCCGCCGCTCACCACTGTGCACCAGGACTTCGCCGAGGTGGGACGGCGCTGCCTCGAGGGCGTGCTCCGCCAGATGCGTACCGACGCCCCAGAACGAGGGACCACGCTCGTTCCCACCCGGCTCGTGGTCCGCGACAGCACCGCGCCCCCGACGGCCTGACGTCGCGTCAGTGGTGGTGGCCGTGCCGGCCGAGCGTCTCCCACGGGGTCGCGCCAGGGCGGGTCCATTGAGGCACCGGGCGGCTGGTCTGGCCCCAGGTGGCCTCACGGTTGGGGATTCTTGGGATGTGTTCACTGGCGCGTTGTT
>NZ_ML142853.1:481967-482372 GCF_004138495.1 Phytoactinopolyspora endophytica | reverse complement strand
GCCGCGGTCTCGGGTGATCAACGCGGTGAAGATCCCGGGGGTGACGCAGCGTTCGGTACGTCCGACGCGCAGCGGGACGCCGTGCTGATCGAGCAGGATGGGGGTGATATCGGCGTCACAGGCGATGCGGCGTAGCGCCTCGGATGAGACCGGTCCGCCCCAGGCGAGTTCGGCCGGGGCGACGCCGAAGCGGCGTGCCCAGGTGTCTTGTAACCATCTGGGTGGTGTCTGGTCCTCCTGATCGGCGTGCAGGTAGAACACCCCGCCATCGACACTCTCCCCGGCGCCGTCACCCACGGTGTCGGTACCCGCGTCACCCACGGTGTCGGCGCGCGCGTCGGCGTTGATGTGATGGTGGCTGTCCGCGCCGGCGTCGACGTCATGGTCGGTGTCCGCGCTGGTGGT
>NZ_ML142853.1:481523-481917 GCF_004138495.1 Phytoactinopolyspora endophytica | reverse complement strand
CGTGTCGGCGCCGACGCCTTGGTGAATGTCTGTGTCAGTGCCAGTGTCACCGCTGCCGGTGTCGGTGTCGTGTTTGTCGTGACTGCCGTTGCCGGCACCGTAGCGGTCGGTGGAGTCAGGGGTCGTGCGGTCGTGCCCGTTCGTGCGGTCACCGCCGGGGCTGCCGCCGCCGCTGTGGTGGCTGTGCGTGGCCTTCCCGCCGCCGGTCCCGTTGCCGCTGCCGTTGCTGTTCCGGCCGCAGCCGCTGCTGGTGTTGTCGCTGTGGTTGTGGTTGAGCAGGGTGGTGAGGTTGGCGAGTAGCAGGAGTTGGGCGGGGTGGCCGTGTCGGCTGGGCAGGTGGTCGGTGCCGAGGTGGCGGCGGGCGAGTTCGGTGAGGGCGTCGGCCATGCGCTGG
>NZ_ML142853.1:474326-480928 GCF_004138495.1 Phytoactinopolyspora endophytica | reverse complement strand
CCACCCCGGGGCGCACGTTGAGGATGTCGCGCAGCCACGCCGTGGTCGACGACGCCCCCAGCCGGCGGCCCAGATCCCGGCTGTCGGCTTCGGCGATCAGCCGGGTCAAACAACTCGGCCTGTTTCGCCGCCAACCCATGCACCCGGGCCAGCACCCCGGGCAGGTCCTCGTCGTGGATCGCTGCGGCATCCACATCCAGGCCGTGCTCGAACGCGGCATCGGCAGCATCCAGCACGTCCAGCACCGGATGCCGGCCACCACCGGCCTGGTCAGCCTGGCCAGCATCGGACTCGGCGGTGCTGTCGCCATTGTCGGCGGCGGAACCGGCACGCCCGCCAGCGTCATTGCCGTCGTGGCTGTCCGGCCAGGGGCCACGCCCGCTGGAGTGGCGCTCGCCCGCGACGTGTGCGTCGAGGCCGCTGGAGGATTCACGTTCGAACATGTGATCCAGTTTAAATGATCTCGGCCGAAGCTTCCACAGGTATGGCTTCGCTGTCGGCGGAATTCAGCGTCGTTAGGGGTGTCATCGGCCATGTCAGGCGCAGTTGGACGCGTCCGACGTCGACGGGCGGTTAGTGGTTGTTATCAAGAGGCAACAGGCCCTTCGCGTGAGGTCGCGGGGCCGGGCGAGCCCGATTCGCAGACGGCACCAGGACACCGCATCGATACCCGATTCAGGCACCGCCGTGCGCCGTGGCGTAATCAGGCGGTCATGTCGTTGCACGGACGGACTTCTGGAGGATGGCACGATCCTTGTCTCCGAATCGCGGCGGTAGCCGGCCGTCGTTGTGGCGATCGTCTGGCTCACGGCCAACCCCACGACGGCGTGGTGACAATCGACACCTCCAAATAAAGTTGCGTCGTACATATAAATCGGTATTAACTGGAGAGCGTGCAATCACAGAAGCCTGATACCGACGGCTTCCTCTCGCACAGGCAGATTCTGGTCGTGCTGGCCGGTCTGATGGCCGGGATGTTCCTCGCAGCGCTGGACCAGAGCATCGTGGGTGTCGCGTTGCCGCGGATCGTCAGCGAGCTGGGCGGATTGAACCACCTGTCCTGGGTGGTCACCGCTTACCTGCTCACCACCACTGCGTCGACGCCGCTCTGGGGGAAGATCTCGGACCTGTACGGTCGGCGCCCGACGTTCCAGGCGGCGATCGTGACTTTCGTCGCCGGTTCCACGATCGCGGCCCTCGCGGACAGCATGGGCGTCCTCATCGGCGGGCGAGCCGTCCAGGGTCTGGGCGGGGGAGGCCTGATGGCCCTCGCGCTGGCGATCGTCGGCGACGTGATCCCGCCGCGCGAGCGTGGCCGGTACCAAGGCTACTTCGGCGTGGTGTTCGGGTCCGCGAGTGTGGCCGGTCCGCTGTTGGGTGGCTGGTTCACCGACGGACCGGGCTGGAGGTGGATCTTCTGGATCAACCTGCCGATCGGCGTGGCGGCGCTCGTCGTGACCTCCCTGGCGTTGAAGATGCCCAAGGTCCGCCGCGACCACACCATCGATTACCTGGGCGCGGCACTCGTGGTCGCGTCGGTCAGCTGCATCCTGCTCTACACCGCATGGGCCGGCGACGAGTACGGCTGGGGCGACCCATACTCACTGGGGCTGCTGATCGCCGGCGTGCTGGTAGCCGGTGTCTTCGTCTGGTGGGAGTCACGAGCGGCCGAGCCCATCATGCCGCTGCGGCTGTTCCGCAACCGGGTGTTCACCCCGTCGGTGATCTTCACCGTCATCATGGGCGTCGCGATGTTCGGCGGGCTGATCTACTTGCCCATCTACATGCAGGTTGTCCAGGGGATGTCGCCTACCGAATCCGGTCTGGCACTGCTGCCCGCCATGGTGGGGATCTTCGTCAGCTCGATCGGGTCAGGACAGCTGATGACCCGGAACGGCCGGTACAAGGTATACCCCATCCTCGGCGCGGGGATCACGGCGACGTCCATGCTGCTGCTGTCGACGCTCGGCACGGACACGCCGTACTGGCAGGTCGCGATGTACGTGTTCGTGTTCGGCCTCGGGCTCGGATTCACGCTGCAGATCCTGGTCACGATCGTGCAGAACTCGGTCGAGCGATCGGACATGGGTGTCGGCACATCGAGTGTGGCCTTCTTCCGCTCGATGGGTGGAGCCTTCGGTACGGCGATCTTCGGCGCGGTGCTCAACTCCAGGCTCGCGCACTACCTGCGGGACTCATCGACGACGATGCCGGAGGGCGTCGACGAGGCCAACGTGGCGAACAACGTCCAAGCGATCCAGGAGTTGCCGGACGGACCACGGGAGGCGATGACCGGGGCGTGGGTGGAGGCGTTGAACGACGTGTTCCTGACCGCGGTGCCGTTCCTGGCCGTGGCCTTCATCGCGGCGCTGCTCATCCCGGAGATCCCGCTCGGTACTAGGCGTGCGGAGGCGTCCAGCGAGGAGCCGACCGCCGTCCCGTGACCCTCGCCCCACGGGCCACGTTGTTGCGTGAGCTGTGGGCTTCGCGTCGTTGGTGATGTGCCGCGCATCGGTGGTCACGGCGAGACGAGCAGGGCGAGTAGAACCAGCGCCTGGCTCGCACCCTGTACGGCGACGAAGCGGCGCAGCGCCGGCCGCAGAGCCGCATGCTCGAGGTCGGTGTCCCACGGTGCGACTGCAGCCAGCGCCGCCACCAGATGAGCGACGTGGAAACCGAGCACGGCCGGCATGAGCCAGGCAGACAGCTCGACGTCAGCGAACACAATCACGGCAGCGCTCGACGCCAGCAGAGCGGTCGTGGCGTGCGAGTCCGGGCGGATGACGACGTAGACGGCCTGCGCAAGGAGCACGACGACGAAGAAGACGTGCGGTCCGGCCCAGATCGTGACGGACGCGATCAAGATGACGCATGCCAGCGCGAGAACACCCCGTAACCGCCACGATGGGAACGTGGGACCGATCCGGCCCCGGGCCGCTTCCGTGCTGCTCGCCGCTTCCGTGGTGTGCGCCGCTGCGCCCGCCTCGTCCTGATTCGATCCGGCCGCCTTCGTCGTGGCCGCCGTCGTCGTAGCCGTAGTCGGCTTCGTCGGTATGCCGGAATCGGCCGTCGGCTCGGGCCGCGGTTCTCCGGAATGTGGGTCCATCAATGCCGGCTCCTCCGTGGTGCCCGCGCCAGGCGGGCGAGGCTGAGCGCAAGCCGGCTCGGCTCGGCTTTGGTCACGGTGACGCCGTTGCTCGTCAGTGCGGCCAGACGCTCCTGGCGTTCGGCCATGACGACGCGGAGAGCCAGCGACATCGGCTGGTTCTTCCGGTCGACGTGCAGCGGATCCGGCATGACATCTACCGCCAGGACTGGATGACCGGCCCGCCTCCATCCCGCGGCGAGCTCGACGACGGTCTCGTCGAGGAAGACCGACGTGACGACGATGATCGCTCCGGGCGGAAACGCAGGGATGCGCTGGGCGACGCGGGCCACGTCGCCCGAACCGGGACGGCGCGTGTGCAGGGCGAGGTGGCTGCGGATCCGCATGAGCTGGCGTCCGCCGCTGGCCGGCCGGACCATGCGTGACGGCGTCGACAGGTCGAGCATTCCCACCCGGTCACCATGGGCGAGATACGTGGCGGCGACCGAGGAGACCGTGTCGACGGCGATGTCTATGCTGGTGCGCCCGATCTGGTCCTCGTCATCGACGGGCGCCACCTCGGCCACGGAAGACCACGTGGCGACCTCGGGAGCGAGATCGAACCGATTGTCCAGGCAGCAGACGACGTCGGCATCGGCGTCCACCAAGGTCCGTCTGGTGAACAGCTGCTCGTACGGTCCGGACTGCCGGGATGTCACCCGCCAATCGACTCTGCGCAGCCGGTCACCGGGCACGAATGGTGAGATCTCGTGGAGTTCGGTGCCTTCGCCCGGGCGCCTGGTGCGATGCGCTCCGACCATTCCGGCGGGCCGGGGTGGCAACGGGCCGGACGGCAGCCGCGTGCTCACCGCCGGGAGCACCTGTGCGGTGAACGGCCGCGCCTCGACAGGTCCGGTGACCCAGAGCGCGTCAGGACCGGCCACCAGGTGATGCGGGCGGCTCAGCTCGTGAGTTCCCCAGGTGGTGATCTCCATCTCGGTCACGATCTGCCGGTCACCGCCATCGGTGCTCGGCGCCAGCACGACGACCCGTTGGCCGTCGCCGTTCTGGATGTCCGGTGGCAGCAGCACCGTGACGGTCTCTGCATCCGACGGCGTGATCGCGGTGGCCAGCTTTGCGGTGCGCCCGGCGTCGAGCCGGGCCGGGCCGCTGACCTTCACTGACGGCGGAGTCTCGTGCGCGGGTTCGGCCCCGAACTCCTTCGCGAGCGCGGTGAACCGGCCGCGGGCGAGCAGCGTGCCGAGCACCAGCGGCGTTCCGAGCAGGAGAAGCTCGACCCGGCCGAGGATGAGCGCCGCGCACGCGAGGACGACCGGCAGCGCGACGGCGCGGGCGTAGGCAGGGGTAGGACGCCAGCTCTGACGTCGTGCGTACATGATCACCGGGCGGCTCCTCCGTCGTCCGGCCCGGTGCCGCTGCCCCTTACTCCGCCTGCCGCAGCGAAGGCGTCGGTGCCGTCCGCCGCAGCGAAGGCGTCGGTGCCGTGCGGCTCGGTGTCCTCTGTGTCCGCATACTCCGCGTCCGCGTCGTCGAGCCGTTCGATCGCGGTCACGATGGTGCCGACACCGTGCAGATCCGGATTGAACTGGTCAGTGACCAGGACGTTGTACACGTCGTGCCCGAGAAGCTGCGCGGCGCGTGGATCATCCCAGGCGACCCCGATCCGGTGCAGCCGGGCGACGGCCAGACGCCGGAGCCTGTGCTGCAGCCCCGGGTCGGGAGTGCGCCCGCGGACGCGTTGCGAAATGCTGGTGGTCAGACGGCCGACCTGGTGCGAGCCGCCCCCGTAGAGGTGCCGGGCGGCGAGCGGCCACGGGAAGTACGATCCCTCCGGCCAGTATCGCTTCGCCCAGATCAGGAATCCGGTGACGACGATACCGATCAGTACTGGGCGCCAGCCCTGAACTCCGAGACCGAAGGCGGTCAGGCCGGCACCGATGCCGGCGAGTGGTCCGAGGACGTACCAGCGTTTCATCGCTCACCTCGTTCCATCGTTCCCGGCGGGTGGCGGCGCGCTGCTGTCGGCGGCGTCCGCCGGCTCTGGATCGTGCCGCTCCGCCGCATCGTGCCGGTCCATTGCACCGTCCGGGACCGGCGCATCGTCCGGGTCCGGTGTATCGCCTCTGTTCGGAGTCTGCAGTGTGCGCAGGATCGTTGCCAGTGCCTGGCGAGCCACGTCCACGTCGCCTGCGGTGATGTCTGGCTGGGACGAGAATCGCGCCCGATGGTAAAGGTCGCGGAGGCTGCCGATGGCGTCGGCGTCGGCGTGGTGCCGGCTCAGTAGATGGGCGGTGAACTCGCTGGGAGTCTGCGACGGCTGTCGCGGCGCACCGGAGCCAGCTGCGGCGCCCTCAAGCGCCAGCCATGCTTCGATGATGGCATCCGGGTCGGCCGCGTCCGTCTTGTCCAGAGCCGAGCCGGCAGACCGCACGGCCTTGCGCAGCTCATCGGCGCTGTCAGCCAGGTCGTCCAGTTCGCCGCCCGTGATGAGGCTGCGCCGGCGTGGGCCGAAGCCGCGGGGCAGCCGGCGCAAGAGAAGGACGACGACGGCGGCGATCAGGGCGATCAGGACGCCGAGGGCGATCTCCCACGGTATGGAGATGTCCAGGCCGGCGTCGTCGTTCTCGGCGGGCTCTTCCGCCCACGTCGGCCGTAGCTCGTCTTCTCTGGGCTGTTCCAGGGCCGGTTGCCCGTTCCGGTCGCCGTCGTCCCTCCAGTCGGGAGGGTCCACCTCCATCCGGCCGATGCCGATGATGCCCACGACGAGCAGTGCGAACGCGCCGAGTGCGGCGAGCGCGGGCAGACGGGCCCCGAGGCTGCGGTCGCCGTCGGACTCGCGGCCGGAACGGCCTCTTGATGCGCGCACAACACGATCCTGGCATACGACGAGGAAGATCTCTTTCACGGTTCGGGCACTCTGCGCGGATGGAGTACGTTAAAGGGTGCGGCGAACACCAAGCATTGACCGTCAGGGTGGAGCGATGACCACACAGATACCGGCAGACAGCCAGGCAGATGAGGAAGAGCTGCTGGCTGACGACGACCTTGCCGAGGACGAGGACCTGCTGGACGAGGTCCGCTTACCCGAACAACGCGCGTCGTCGTTCGCGCTGGGGTGGCTCCTGCTGATCGGCGGCGCCATCGGGCTCGCCGGCTCCGCGACGCTCGCCATCGAGCGCATCCTGCTCCTTCAGGACCCCGGTCACACGCCGTCCTGCAGTTTCAACCCGATCGTCACGTGTGGCGCGGTGATGGAGAGCTGGCAGGGTGAGCTGTTCGGCTTTCCCAACCCCTTCATCGGCGTGGCCGCCTTCCCCGTCGTCATGACGTTCGGCGTGATGCTTCTGGCGGGGCTGCGGCCACCGAGGTGGATGTGGCTCGGGCTCTGGGCCGGCACGGTACTCGGCGCGGCCTTCGTCACCTGGCTTTTCACCCAGAGTGTGTACGTGATCGGCGCATTGTGCCCGTACTGCATGGTGGTGTGGCTGGCGATGAT
>NZ_ML142853.1:472654-474267 GCF_004138495.1 Phytoactinopolyspora endophytica | reverse complement strand
CTGTCTTCGTCTACACCACCGGCTACGTGCTCTCCGAGCGGCACCTTCCGGCGCCGGACGGGCTGCGGCGGGCGGTGGTAGAGAACCGCGCGCTGATCAGCATCGTGTGGCTGCTCGGCATCGCCATCTTCATCACGGTCGAGTTCTGGGACCGCTGGCACCTGGTGTTCTGACCTCTTCGACGAGGTAGCGCGGATCGGAGCCGGCCAGGCTCCGGATCCCGGCCTCGACCGCGGCCGCGCGTCGCTCGGAACGGCACGCCTCGGTGAGCTCGATCCGAGCGGCCAGGCGCTGTCCCGGACGCAGGCGCCGGGCCGCGGCGTTGAGCTCAGTGTGGGTGCGTTCGATGACGTCGTCGGGGGCGTCATGGCCGGAGCATCGTACGGTCAGGCACTCCCAGCGGACGCTGGACAGCTCGAGGTGCTGGACACCGGTCACCCCGTGGGGGTCCGCGGTCACCACAGTGGCGCCCTTCGGTCCCGGCTCCGTGGCCTTGCGTCCCTGGGTGTTCCCGGGAAACACGATCCACGGCGCGGAGTGGACGACCTGACGGGTGTGTGCGTGGCCGAGAGCCCAGTAGTCGTACTCGAGGTCGAGCAGAGCCTCGACCGTCGTCGGCGCGCACGGCCGTCCGCCGCGCCGGTTGTCGAGGCTGGTGTGCTGGACTCCCATGTTCACCAGTCCCGGCGTTCGCGCTGGGAAGGTCCGGGTCAAGTCCTCGGCGACCGTCGCGGCCGGCAAGCCGCGGCCGTGCACGGCGAGGCCTGCGCTCTCCAGGACCGTGGTGTGCGCGGCGTCGTCGTCGCACCAGACGACATTCGGCGGGAGGCGTCGGACCGGCTCGGTGACGTCCTGCCGGATCCCGCATGCCACGTCGTGGTTGCCGTCGATGACGACCACGGTGACGCCGGCGTCGTCAAGGAGCCCCAACGCCTCGCTGAAGAGCCGCGCGACGTCGTCGTCGTACCACTCGCGGTCGGCGATGTCACCGGCGAGCACGAGGACGTCCGCCGCCACATCGGTGGTGGCCGTGACGAGATGGGCGAGGGCGTCCCGGGTCGGCGCATGCCAGTCCTCGCCGGGGTAGTGCCGCGCGAGCCGCCGTAGTGGACTGTTGATGTGCAGGTCAGCAGCGTGGACGACAACCGTCACGGTGCGAGCGTACGGGGTGATCGCCGGCTGAGCACCCGCCGGTGGCCTGTCTCGCAAGGTGACGATGCGCTAACCTGGGTACCGTGCGAGGTCTGTTGCTCCTTACTAGGCCGCGCTGACCACAGGAACGGGTGCTTGGATGCATCCGTGTCAGCGCGGCGGCCCCTCATGCGTTGAGGGGCTTTGCTATGTCTAGTGCACGTCTCGTGCACGTCCGAGACACGGGGCCACCGGGCCGGCGACAACAGACGATGAGGGAAGCTAAGCCATGAGCGAGTCTGATACGAGCACGACTGCTGTGAGCACCGCCGCACCTTCCTCCGACGGCGACGTGCCCTATCGGTACACCAGCGCGCTGGCCGATGAGATCGAGCGCCGCTGGCAGGACCGCTGGGACGACGAAGGTACCTTCCACGCGCCCAATCCGGCCGGCGAGCTGGCCGAGCCGGGCTCGGACGCGA
>NZ_ML142853.1:469748-472628 GCF_004138495.1 Phytoactinopolyspora endophytica | reverse complement strand
GCAGGAAGAAGTACTTCCTGATGGATATGTTCCCGTATCCTTCGGGGGCCGGGCTGCACGTAGGCCATCCGCTGGGCTATATCGCCACCGACGTCATGGGGCGGTTTCGCCGGATGTGCGGCGACAACGTGCTGCACGCCCTGTCGTATGACGCCTTCGGGCTGCCCGCCGAGCAGTACGCGGTGCAGACCGGTCAGCATCCGCGCAAGACCACCGAAGAGAACATCGTCACCATGCGGCGCCAGCTGCGCCGGCTGGGACTGGCACACGACGACCGGCGTTCGTTCGCCACGATCGACCCAGGCTATGTGAAGTGGACGCAGTGGATCTTCCTGCAGATCTTCGACTCCTGGTATGACACCGAGGCCGACGGCGGCCGGGGACGCGCACGGCCGATCGCCGAGCTGGTGGCCGAGTACGAGTCCGGGGAGCGTGCCACGCCCGACGGCCGGGCATGGGCTCAGCTGGAGGACACCGAGCGGCGGCGGATCATCGACGGCTACCGGCTGGCTTACGTCTCGGAGTCTCCGGTGAACTGGTGCCCCGGCCTGGGCACGGTGCTGGCGAACGAGGAAGTCACCTCGGAAGGGCGGAGCGAGCGGGGTAACTACCCCGTGTTCAAGCGCAACCTGCGGCAGTGGATGATGCGAATCACGTCGTACGCGGACCGCCTGGTGGACGACCTGGAGCGTATCGATTGGCCGGAGAAGGTCAAGACGATGCAGCGCAATTGGATCGGCCGTTCCACCGGCGCGAACGTCCGGTTCGCGACCGCCTCCGGTGACCTGGAGGTTTTCACCACCCGTCCGGACACGCTGTTCGGGGCGACATTCATGGTGCTGGCACCGGAACATCCGCTGGTGGACGCGCTGACCGCGTCGTCGTGGCCGGGTGGGACCAGGGACCCATGGACCGGCGGCCATAGTGACCCCGTCGAGGCGGTGGCCGCATACCGGAAGCAGGCCGCCGCGAAGACAGAGGTCGAGCGGCAAAGCGACGGCAAGGACAAGAGCGGCGTCTTCACCGGGTCGTTCGCGACCAACCCGGTCAACGGCGAGCAGATCCCGGTCTTCATCGCCGACTACGTGCTGATGGGCTACGGCACCGGCGCCATCATGGCGGTGCCCGGCCAAGACGAGCGTGACTGGGAGTTCGCCGAACGCTTCGAGCTGCCGATCGTGCGCACTGTGCAGCCGCCTGAGGGCTTCGACGGCAAGGCGTACACCGGTGAAGGGCCGGCGATCAACTCGGGCGGCGAGAGAGTGTCGCTGAACGGGCTGGGTATGGCCGAGGCCAAGGAGAAGATCATCTCCTGGCTGCAGGCTGCCGGACACGGCGAGGGAACGGTCACCTACCGGCTGCGGGACTGGCTGTTCAGCCGCCAGCGCTACTGGGGCGAGCCGTTCCCCATCGTCTACGACGAGCACGATCTGCCGATCGCGCTGCCACTGGACGCGCTGCCGGTGGACCTGCCCGACGTGCCGGATTACTCGCCGAAGACCTACGACTCCGACGCCGCCGACACCGAACCCGAGCCGCCGCTGGCCCGGGTGCCTGACTGGGTGTACGTCGAGCTGGATCTGGGCGACGGCCCGAAGCGGTACCGCCGGGACACCAACACGATGCCGAACTGGGCCGGCTCGTGCTGGTACCACATGCGCTACCTGGATCCCACGAACGACCAGCACCTGGTGAACCCGGAGATCGAACGGTACTGGATGGGTCCGCAGCCACAGCGTGGCGGGCCGGACGACCCGGGTGGCGTCGACCTGTACGTCGGCGGCGTGGAGCACGCGGTCCTGCACCTGCTGTACTCCCGGTTCTGGCAGAAGGTGCTGTTCGACCTGGGCCATATCTCCAGCGACGAGCCGTACTACAGACTGTTCAACCAGGGCTACATCCAGGCCTTCGCTTACACCGACCCCCGCGGCCAGTATGTCCCGGCGGCCGAGGTGACCGAGGAGCCCGCGGACTCCGGTCAGTTCTTCTTCAACGGTGAGCCGGCCTACCGCGAGTACGGCAAGATCGGCAAGAGCCTGAAGAACATGGTCAGCCCGGACGAGATGTACGACTCGTACGGCGCGGACACGTTCCGGGTGTACGAGATGTCGATGGGCCCGCTGGAGCAGTCCAAGCCGTGGGACCCCCGGGCGGTGACCGGATCGCAGCGGTTCCTGCAGCGGCTGTGGCGCAACGTCGTCTCCGAGGAGACCGGTGCGGTGATCGTCGTCGACGAGCCCGCCGACGACGAGACCCGCCGTGTCCTGCACCGTACGATCGACGCGGTCCGGACCGACATGGCGGCGATGCGCTTCAACACGGCCATCTCCAGGATGATCGAGTTGAACAACCGCCTGACCAAGCTGGGCGTCGCGCCACGTGAGGCGGTCGAATCACTGGTGCTGATGGTGGCCCCGGTGGCGCCGCACATCGCCGAGGAGCTGTGGACCCGCCTGGGCCACCCGGAGTCCCTGGCCTACGCACCGTTCCCGGAGGCCGACCCCGCGCTGCTGGTCGAGGAGACGGTGACCTGCGTGCTGCAGGTCGCCGGAAAGGTGCGCGATCGCCTGGAGGTCTCGCCTTCGGTGGAGGAAAGCAGCCTGGAAGAGATGGCGCTGGCGTCGGAGGCCGTACAGCGCGCGCTGGACGGCCGAGGTGTGCGCAAGGTGATCGTCCGAGCCCCGAAGCTGGTCAACGTCGTCCCGGCATAGTGCCATGTGGTCCGGCGGTGATGACACGGGCGGGCACGTCTGTGTGGTGACCGACTCGACGTCGTATCTGCCGGCGAAGACGGTGGCCGAATACGGTATCGAGGTGGTGCCGTTGCAGGTCGTCGTCGGTGGCTCGGCGAGCACCGAGGGCGGCGACGTCGGTCCACGC
>NZ_ML142853.1:468264-469685 GCF_004138495.1 Phytoactinopolyspora endophytica | reverse complement strand
CTGCGCCGGCACGAGCCGGTGAGTACCTCGAGGCCGAGCCCCGAGGCTTTCCGCGAGGTGTACCTGGCGGCATCTGAGCGAGGCGCGTCTCACGTGGTGTCCGTCCATCTGTCGAGCAGGCTGTCGGGGACGATGGACGCCGCCCGGATGGCGGCCATGGACGTGCCCCTACCGGTCGACGTGGTCGACTCTCGCACGGTCGGCATGGGTCTGGGGTTCGCCGTGGTGGCCGCCGCGCGGGCAGCGCGCCAGGGCGACTCGCCGGAGAGGGTCGTGGCTGCGGCGACGGAGAGCGCGGCCTGGTCATCCGCCTTCTTCTACGTGGACACGCTGGAGTATCTGCGCAGGGGCGGCCGGATCGGAGCCGCGTCCGCGCTGGTCGGCAACGCCTTGGCGATCAAGCCGTTGCTCCACCTGGAGGACGGCGCGATCAAGCTGATGGAGAAGGTCCGCACCGCTGCTCGGGCCGTCGCCCGGCTGGAGGATCTCGCGGTCGAGCGTGCGGGTCGTTCGTCCGTGGATCTCGCCGTGCATCACTTGGACAATGCGGCGCGCGCGGACCAGCTGGCGCAGCGGTTGTCTGGACGGTTGCCGCGGGTGGGCGAGATGGTGGTCGCCGAGGTAGGTGCGGTGATCGGTGCGCATGCCGGGCCTGGCATGCTCGCGGTCGTGGTCAGCCCTCGTTGACCCGGCTCCGCGAAAGCCGGATCCGGGGTAGTGCAGATCTAATTGTGCGCTCAAGCAGTCCGAGTTATACACAGGGGCGATGATCTCTCGGCGAATACCACTAGTTGTCCACAGGTGCGGGTAGCCCTGTTGTAAGCGTGTTGTCGAAGTCTTAGCTTCGTTTTCATGCGCTTGCCTGTATTGCGATCTTCAGCGGATGACGAGCTGGCTCACGCGGTCCGAGCACGAGTCGCGTATGTGAGCACCGCTGGGCGGCCGGAGGCGGCTGGTCAGCGTGAGACGGCTGGTCAGCCGGTGATGCCGCCCCGCCTGGGGCAGCCACTCTTGCGTGACACGGACCGGCCCTGGGGCGGCTGGGTGCCGCGCATCCCGGACAGCGCCCGCGAATGTTCATGGGAGGCGGATCCGGAGAGCGACGACGACGGCCGGGACGTCGACGCGGCCGCGGCCGGCAGTGACGGCCGCCGGGACGACGGACCCCTGTCTGGCGGCAGCGCAACGTCGGGGGCCATGGTGGAATCGTCAGGGGCCTTGGCGGACAGGATGCCGCTCTCTGTGCGCAACGTGTGGGAGCGCCTGACACAAAGCCGCGTCGAGCTCGGCCGGGGACAGCTGGTCGTGGTCCTGGTCGTGCTGGCGGTCGGCCTCGGCATCGCGGCGATGGTCTTCACCCTCGGCCGGCCGAAGACGGAGCCGGTTGAGACGGAAGTCCTGTCGACGGGGACGGTGGAGCA
>NZ_ML142853.1:465261-468194 GCF_004138495.1 Phytoactinopolyspora endophytica | reverse complement strand
GCGGTGCGGCCGGCTCTGACACGCTGCTGGTGCACGTGGCCGGCGACGTCGCCCGGCCCGGGGTGGTGACGCTGCCGGCAGGGTCACGGGTGGTGGATGCGATCGAGGCTGCCGGAGGCGCCGCCACCGATGTGGATCTGACACCGCTCAATCTGGCCCGGGTATTGACCGACGGCGAACAGGTACTCGTCGGCGTGGACTCTCCGCACGGATCCGAGCCGGCCGGGGACCATGCCGCCGGAGACACCGCCTCCGGGGGCGATCCGGCGAGCGGAGGTGTGGTCAGCCTGAACACGGCGGGAGCCGCGGAACTCGAGACACTGCCCGGCATCGGGCCGGCGCTGTCGCAGCGCATCCTCGACTGGCGTGAGCAGAACGGCCGGTTCAGCAGCGTGGACGAGCTTCTCGAAGTCTCGGGCATCGGCCCGAGCACGTTCGAGGATATCGAACCCCTGGTCGCGCTATGAGCAGTTCGGCGGCACACGAGTCGCGTCCGCGGCGGGCGGAACGAGCGGCCACGGACACAGGAGTGGGCCCGACGTCGCCCTCGGCGGCCGAAGGCGCCATGCCACGTGGCCGCGCGAACAGCGGGTCACGCGACTCCCTGCTGGCGCGCCCCCTCACCGGCGAGCAGGTCGACATGCGGCTGGTTCCCATCGCGGCGGCGTTGTGGGCCGGTACCATCCTGGGTCTCCAGCTTCAGATAACGCACGCGCTGCTGGTCTGTGCGGCTGGTGCAGCGGTGGGAATGGTGATCTGTGTGCCGCTGGCACGTGGGCGGTCCGTGGTCGCACTGGCTGTCTTGTGCCTTGCAGTGGGTGTGCTCGCGGGTGGTTCCCGGGCTGCCCAGGTACGCGACGGTCCGGTGGTGGAGCTCGCCGAGCAGGAGGCGCAGATTCGGCTCGACGGCGTCGTCGCCGCCGATCCCGAACTGCGTCAAGGCGAGGGCGGTGACGAGCGGGGACCGGCATCGGAATACGTGCTGGTCCGGTTCCGGGTCGACACGATCTCCGGTCGCGGGGACACGCATCAGGTGCGCACCCCGGTCCTGGTGGTGGCGAGCGGGTCGTCCTGGAACGATCTCCTCCCCGGTCAACGTGTCCGGACGTCGGGCCGCCTGTCACCGGCCGATGGCGGCGACGTCGCCGCATTCGTCCGGGTCACCGACGAACCGGAGCTGGTCGGCGAGCCGGGGACGGTGGCGCGCGCCGGTGAGCCGCTGCGTGCCGGCCTCCGGGAGGCGGTGACCGCCGTACCCGAAGGACACCGCGGATTGATCCCCGGCATGGTCGTCGGCGATGAGTCGATGATGAGCGACGAGCTCCGGGAGGAGATGCGAGTCACCGGTCTGACTCATCTGACCGCGGTCTCGGGCACCCACGTCGGCATCGTGCTGCTCGCGATCCTCGGCGTGGCTCGGCTGATCGGCGTGCGTGGTTACGCACTGCCGGTGATCGCGGTGATCGGCGTGGCCGGCTTCGTCCTGCTGGTCCGGCCTGAACCCAGCGTGCTCCGGGCCGCCGTGATGGGCACGGTGGCCGTGCTTGGGGTGCTGGTGGCCGGCCGGCGCCGTGCGCTACCGGCGCTGGCCACGGCGGTGATCGTTCTGGTGCTGGTCGAGCCGTGGCTGGCGCTGTCGCTTGGGTTCGTACTCTCGGTGTCGGCCACCGCGGGGATCGTCGTCCTGGTTCCGTCGTGGCAGGACGCGATGGGATGGCTGCCGCGACCGGTGGCGCTGGCCGTCGCCGTACCGCTGGCCGCGCAAGTGGCCTGCACTCCTGTGCTGCTGGCGTCGTTCGGTCAGTTCAGTGTGGCATCGGTTCCGGCGAACATGCTCGTGGGCCCGGTTGTCGCCCTCGCGATGGTCCTGGGTCTCGCGGCCACCGTCGTCAGCCCGCTCCTTCCCCCGGTGGCGGCCGCGCTGGCCTGGACGGCCGGGCTGCCGGCATGGTGGATCGCCTCCGTTGCCGCCTGGTTCGCGCATCAGCCCGGCGCGGAGTTCGAGTGGCCGGACGGACGCGGAGGAGCGGTCATCGGCGTCGCGTTGTCGCTGGGCGCCATCGCCGTGCTGCCGCTATTGCTGCGGCGGCCTGTCGTGTCGTTCGTGACGGCGACAGTGCTGGTGTTCGTCCTGCTCCGGGCGATGCCCACTCCAGGGTGGCCGCCGAGGGACTGGCTGATGGTGATCTGCGACGTCGGACAGGGTGATGCCGTGGTCCTGCACGCCGGGCCTGGCTCGGCCGTCGTCGTGGACACCGGCCCGGATCCGCTCATGGCGCGCAGGTGCCTCGACTCGCTGGGCATCGACCATGTGCCCCTGCTGGTGCTCAGCCACTTCCATGCTGACCACGTCGACGGTGTCCCAGGGGTGCTCGCCGGGCGCCGGGTCGGCCACGCCATGGTGTCGCCTCTTGAGGAGCCCGGACCCAGCGCACGTCGAGTGACCTCCTGGCTCGGTGAAGCCCAGGTCCCGGTCGAGGCGCCCCGGGTGGGGGAGCGTCGGGCTGTAGGGGCGGTCACCGTGGAGGTGCTGTGGCCGCGGCGGAGGATCGCCTCGTCGTCGGAGTCGGACGCGAACAACGCCAGCGTCGTCCTCATGGCCGAGGTCGACGGTGTCGAGATCCTGCTGACCGGGGATATCGAGCCGGCGGCGCAACGGGCGCTGCTCAACGCCGAGCCGGAGTTGAACGCGGACGTGCTCAAGGTTGCCCACCATGGTTCCCGGCACCAGGACGAGCGCATGCTGACCGATATCGGCGCCGAGCTTGCGCTGGTCGGCGTGGGCGAGAACACCCATGGTCACCCGGACGAAGAGGTGCTCGAGCTGCTGACGAGGAACGGTACCGATGTGCGGCGCACCGACGAGGACGGGACCGTCGCCGTGATACGTACCGCGGACCGCACCCTTGCCACGGTCGCTGGTGTCCCGTGAA
>NZ_ML142853.1:460554-465251 GCF_004138495.1 Phytoactinopolyspora endophytica | reverse complement strand
GTCGATGCTGGTACATCGGACGACGACGGCAACGCCGCGAGGCGCCGCCTGGGCGCCACAGACGTCAAGAGACCGGCTTTACGGGGCACCAGGTGACAGTGGGCGGCGACGTGGCATGCTGGTCTCGTCATGCCTTCTCGATCTGTGGATCCCCTTGTCCCGGCCACCCTCGTGGTGGGTCCGGAAGCGTTGCTGGCCGAGCGTGCGGTCGCGGCCGTGGTTCGTGCGGCACGCGCCGCCGACGCGGACGCCGACGTCAGCGAGGTGCCCGGCTCCGAGCTCACGGTCGGCGGACTGGCCGAGTATGCCAGCCCGTCGCTCTTCGCCACCCGGCGTGTGCTGGTGGTCCGCGATGTCCAGGACGTCTCCGAGTCCGTCGGGGAGGCCTTGCTGAAACACACTCAGCAGCCGGTCGAGGACATCCATCTCGTCCTGGTCAATCCGGGCGGTGTGAAGTCCAAGAAGCTGCTCGACCGGTTGCGCAAGGCCGGTGCTTTCGAGGTCAAGGCGGAGAAGCTCACCAAGCCTGATGACCAGGTCGCCTTCGTCCGGGCGGAGGCGCGTCACGCGGGTGGGCAGATCGACGAGGCGGCCGCTCGGCAATTGGTCGAGGCCGTCGGCGGAGATCTTCGAGGGCTGGCCTCCGCCGCGTCCCAGCTCGCCGCGGACGCACCGGATGGCGTGGTCGACACGGACCTGGTCGCGATGTACTTCGAGGGACGGGCCGAGGTCAAGGGCTGGGTCGTGGCCGACCGGGCCGTCGAGGGTGACACCGCGGCAGCCGTCGAGCAGCTCCGCTGGGCGCTGCAGACGGGTACTGACCCCGTCCTGGTGATCGGCGCCCTGGCCACATCGTTGCGTTCGCTGGCGCGGCTGGCGGGCGCCCCGCGTGGTCTGCGGGACGCCGACGTCGCCCGCGACATCGGAGTGCCACCGTGGAAGGTGCGTGTGCTGCGAGGGCAGTTGCGTGGATGGACACCGGACGGCCTGGCGCGGGCGGTTCGCGCGGTCGGATCCGCGGACCTGGCGGTCAAAGGCGGCGCCAACGACGCCGCTCTGTCGCTGACCAGCGCACTGGTCGAGATCGGTCAGGCGAGGGCTGCCGCGCGGTCCACGACGCGGTAGGGCAACGGCTGAAACCGTAATCCCGGCGATCGGCCGGCCGGGGCGTGTACGAGGGATCTCCGCCGTCTCGAATCGGCGTCTGCGCGATCGGTGCTGCGCCCCTGTCCGCGCGGCCTCTGAGACGCTTGGCCCTGGCGGCAGGGTGGTGACCGGCCGTCGCGAGACACCCGGCGAGAATCGGCGGGCCTCCATAGCCGAACGTCAGAGATTTCCGGCGAATGTAGAGAAAAATCGGCCATCTGGCGCACGATATTGGTCAGAGCAGCCCGTGAGCCAGAGATTGTTCAGTAGGTCGTGACGGTACGGCCTGATGTGGCTGTGCGGTTCACGTCCGGATGTGCGCAAAGGGGTGTGCAATGGAGCTACCGGTTGAACATCTCGATGAGAACCGCGTGACCGGGTTGTTGCCGTCTCGCGATCCAGTGCGGCTCATAGACGAGAACGGAACCCTGACCGATGACGACGCACGCGGGGGCTATCAGCTTCCGCCGGCCGAGATGCTCGGCGACGCCTACCGGCGGATGGTGATGGGGCGTCGTTTCGACACGGAGGCGACGGCACTGACCAGGCAGGGAAGGCTGGCCGTCTACCCGTCGTCGAGAGGGCAGGAGGCATGCCAGGTAGGCGGCGTGCTCGCCCTGCAGCAGCAGGACTGGCTCTTTCCGACCTACCGCGACACCATGTCGCTGGTCACCCGCGGCGTCGATGCGGTCGAGGCGCTGGGACTGCTACGCGGAGACTGGCATTGCGGGTATGACCCGATGCGGGAACGCATCGCGCCGCAATGCACACCGCTGGCGACGCATGCACCGCACGCAGCGGGTCTGGCGTACGCGGCGCGTCGTCGTGGCGACGACACGGTGGCGCTCGCGTTCATCGGCGATGGCGGCACCAGTGAGGGCGATTTCCACGAGGCGTTGAACTTCGCTGCCGTGTTCGGCGCGCCGGTGGTGTTCGTGATCCAGAACAACCGCTACGCCATCTCGGTCCCGCTCTCCCGGCAGACCGCCGCGCCGTCGCTGGCGTACAAGGGCATCGGCTACGGGATACGCAGTGAGCAGGTCGATGGCAACGACGTGGCCGCCGTGCTGGCGGTGCTCACGGACGCGATCGACCATGCCCGCTCGGGACATGGACCGATGCTGGTCGAGGCCCATACGTATCGGATCGAGGCGCATACCAACGCCGACGACGCCGGCCGTTACCGGGATGCCTCGGAGACAGCGGTCTGGATTCCACGTGACCCGATCAGCAGGCTGGAACGCTACCTCAGCGGTGCGGGTGCGCTGTCCGAGGAGGACATCCGGCGTGTGCAGGAGAGCGCGGAGGCGTACGCCGAAGATCTGCGAGCCCGCATGAACGTGGACCCGGTGGTGCGGCCGGAGGAGATGTTCGAGCATGTGCTGACCGAGCCGACCCCGCAGCTGAGGCGGCAGCGGGAGACCGTAAGTGGCCTGTCGGCAGACGGTGGATAGAGCCGTGCGGCGTGGGTGCTGGCCGCCATCTCACAGAACGGGGCGGTGATGACATTGGCCGTGTCGATGGTCCAGGCGCTGAACGCGGCGCTGCGCGACGCGTTGCGAGCGGACGATTCGGTGGTGGTCTTCGGCGAGGACGTCGGTGCGCTGGGAGGCGTGTTCCGGGTGACCGATGGGTTGACCGACGAGTTCGGTGAAGACCGCTGTTTCGACACGCCGCTGGCGGAGAGCGGCATCGTGGGATTCGCCGCCGGCATGGCGATGCAGGGGTTCCGTCCGGTGGTGGAGATGCAGTTCGATGCCTTCGCGTACCCGGCCTTCGAACAGATAGCGTCGCACGTCGCGAAGATGCGTAACCGCACCCGCGGGACCGTCACCATGCCCATGGTGATCCGCATCCCGTACGGGGGCGGCATCGGGGGAGTGGAGCACCACAGCGACTCCTCCGAATCGCACTATGCGCACATCCCAGGTCTCAAGGTAGCCACTCCGGCAACGGTGGACGACGCGTACTCGCTTCTGCGGGAGGCCATCGACGATCCCGATCCAGTCGTGTTCATGGAGCCGAAAGGGCTGTACTGGGCCAAGGCTGAGACGGAACTGCCGGCCCGCACGGCACCGTTCGGGCACGCTGCGACCCGCAGGGCTGGCGATGACGTGACCTTGGTGGCATACGGGCCCGCGGTCAAGGTGGCGTTGGAGGCCGCGGAGGCGGCATCAGAGGAAGGCGTGGAAGCCGAGGTGATCGATCTGCGCACCTTGGCGCCATACGACGATGTGACCGTGGCCAAGTCGGTGAGCAACACCGGGCGCTGCGTCGTGATCTCGGAAGCCACCGGCTTCGCTGGGATTGCGGGTGAGCTCGCGGCCCGTGTCCAGCAGGAGTGCTTCTACTCGCTGGCAGCCCCGGTCCTGCGGGTCACCGGCTTCGACATCCCGTATCCGCCTCCGATGCACGAGCATCACTATCTGCCCAGCGTTGATCGTGTCCTCGACACGATCAACCAGCTGGAGTGGGACTGATCGGGGGCTCATGCATCGGAGGCGATGACGCCCCACGAGGCCATCTTCTCCCGGAGTTCGGAAGGCGTGATCTCGTACATGGATGAGACCATCCATACGTCGTCGCCGCGGATGGTCAGGATGCTCCCGCCGAAGTCCCCTCTCTTCTTCTGCACGCCGTTCACGAACTTGACGAGGTGCGCGGCCTCGTTCGGTGCCTGACGCAGGGCGTCCAGATCCAGCACCACCTTGCCGTCATCGCCGTTGGACGCCGGCTGTCCACCCTCTCGGCCGGAGACCAGCGAGTCCACGGGGACGCCGTAGAAGTCGGCGATCTGAGCGAGCCGGACAACCGAGGGCACGCGTTCGCCTCGTTCGTACGAGCCTATGACAGCGGCGCTGATCGTGCCCTCAGACTGGTCCTGAACAGCCTGCATGGACAGCTGCCGGCGGCTGCGCAGCTTCCTCAGCCGTCTGCCTACTGCCTTCGCGAATTCTCTGTCTTCTGGAGACATGTTGTCGTTCATCGTCGAGCTCCCACGGCCGCCCTACCTGATCAGCTCCCCCGCAAGCACCTATCTTCAGTTATATCGACATAGTTGCCCACATTCGCCCCGGGCGACGTTGACCGGAGGCATGGACAGAGCACAGCGTACCGGGCGTATCTGCCCACCGGGAGATGGTGTGATGGATCTTCTGCACGAGTGTCACTTGCTACCCAGATAGTCGTGTGGACTGGCCAGCCACGTGGAGATCTCCTCCGCGGGCAGCGGTTCCGACATCAGGAACCCCTGAGCACGGTGGCATCCCAGTTCCAACAGCGAGGCTACCGCAGCCGGATCCTCGACACCCTCTGCGACCGTCGTCAGTTCGAATGCCTCGGCGAGCCGGACGATCGCCGAGACGATGGCGCGGTCGCCGCTGTCGTTGGCCAGACTGGAGACAAAGCTCCGGTCGATCTTGAGAACGTCCACCGGCAGCTGCTTCAGGTGAGACAGCGAGCTGTAGCCGGTGCCGAAGTCGTCGATCGCGATGGTGACCCCGAGCCGTCGCAAACCCTTGAGGGTGGCGAGGACGTCCTCGAGATCGCGC
>NZ_ML142853.1:450680-460478 GCF_004138495.1 Phytoactinopolyspora endophytica | reverse complement strand
CACGGTGCTCTCGGTGATCTCGATGCCGAGCTCCTTCGGAGCGTGCCCGTACCTGCTGAGCATCGTTCCGACGAAGCCGACGAAGTCGGTACTGATCAGCTCACCGGCGGAGATGTTGACTCGCACCACTGGCGGGGGCTTGGCGTCGGGTGCGGATTTCCAGTCTGCGAGGCGGCGGCACGCCTCTTCCAGAACCCACCGGCCAAGATCAGCGGCGAGGTTGATCTCCTCGATCACCGAGACGAAGGCGCCTGCCGAGATCAGACCGCGCTCTGGATGCTCCCAGCGCACCAGTGCCTCGAGCGCGGTGAGATCGCCGCTGCGCAGGTCGAACTCGGGTTGGAAATGCAGCCGCATCTCGCCGTCGCCGATGGCGGAACGCAGGCGAAACTCCAGGTCGGCCCGGTCCAGGAGCCTCCAGTGGAGGTCGTCATTGAACGAGACCACGGTGTCCCCACCACGCTTCTTGGCCTCCAGCAACGCCACGTCGGCGTTGCGCAGAAGTTCATCAGCGGTGGATGACGTGTCACCGTTGATCGATATCCCGATACATGCGCTGCGGCTGACGACGTGGCCGCCGATGTCCAGCGGGTGGGTGAGCTCGTCGAGCAGCCGCCTGGCCACGTGCTCGGCGTTCTCGGCCGTGTGTATGCCGCGGAGCATCACGACGAACTCGTCACCAGCCAGGCGGGCCACGATGTCCTCCGGGCGAACCGAGTCGCGCAGCTTCGTCGCCACGGCCTTGATGAACAGGTCGCCGATGGCGTGGCCAAGAACGTCGTTGACGGTCTTCAACCGGTCCATGTCGACGAACAAGACGGCAACGGGAGCCTCGGGGTCTTCCTTGAGAAGTACGGTGACGTCCTCCACGAACGCGCGCCGATTTGGCAGCCCGGTCAATTCGTCGTGGTATGCGCGATGGCGGAGGCGTTCCTCAGCGATGACACGTCCATCGACCTGAGTGAGCAGGGAAGCGATCGCCTTGAGCGCGTGCACCTCAGACCTTCGCCACAGACGGTCACCGAAATGCACGAAACCCAGGACGCCGCGCGTGGTCTGGTCGGTGATCAACGGCACCATCGCCATGGACACTGTGGGAACACCAGAACCGGCGTGTACACGCGCTTGGTAGTCCGCCGTGTCCTTTCCGGGACGGGCGACGTACGGCTCTCGGAGGTTCTGAATCTCACGGAAGACCGGATCATCGGTGTTCCAGGGCACGATCCCGAGAGGGTCTGGGTCCGGCACGTCGGGGCGATGCGGCCATTCATCCACGAGCACGCTCGCGCGAAGCTCGGGATCGTTGTAGCGGAGGTAGCAGGTGTCGACGTCGAAGAAGCGTCCGAGGTCCTCCAGGATCCTGGCGATGGTCGGCGGATGCTCGGCCGCCGATATGCCCATCAGCTCGGACGCGACGTACGAGACGAGTGAGTCAAGTCGCCGTTCGTGCTCACCGGAGATCTGGCCAGATTCCATGAAGGAGGTGCACAACTCGGCGGCCATGGTGAGAGCCGTGCGGTCATTATCCGTCCATGGTTGACCGCTATCGCGGACGATGCAGATTCCGCCGTCGAAATCGGTGGTGCTCAGCTTATGGCTGAGCAAACTGAACCCAGGAATCTCAGCGTGCACGGTGGCGCCGTTGCCGTTCTGTGCCGCGGCACTCGCCGTCGCCTCTCGGATGGCTGTGCGCATCACAGAGAGATCGTCGCCTCGCACACCCGCATCGGCCGCACTGCCCCAGGCCACGAGTGGCACGCCACCACCGACTGCAAGCACGTCGACGGAGATAGCAGCCGTGGCCTCTCCAAGCGACTTGAGCAGTGGCTGGATCGTTTCTGGGTCCATACCCAAGGTCGGCTCCGTGTTCGTTCAGACACCGCTGACATTGTGGTCAGCGGATAGCCGTTTACTGCGGGCACTGACATGTGGAGCGTATCCGATACGCATTGTCAGTGCGATACTGCGATCGTTCATGCCGGTCAATCCGTTGAAGTCGTGATGAAGCTGACGCAGACGATCACTATACCGTGGTGATAGTTCCTCATAGTCTGGCCGGTCTACGGCGTAGATGAAGACCGGCGATATGGCCTGAACACTCAGACCCAGCAGCTCGGCCTGAATCCAGACCTTCTCGACGGCCTTACCTCCGCGCACGTAGTCGGCAGGCGTAGTGCCGTTGATGGCGACGACGACGAGGCCGGATGCGCCCCCGATACGATCGCGGCTGGCCTCACCCAGCGCTCGGCCCAGGTCCTGTTGCGCAAGGAGCGACATGATGTCGGCTCGCCGGGCCACCGCCAGTTTCGCCAGGTCCGACTTGTCCAGTTCCAGCGTGCGGACGTCGAGCCCCCAGTCGAGGCTGTCCTCACCGGGCCAACGAAGCTCGCGCATCATCTCGGCATGCAGATGCTCCGTGAGATAGCGCACTCGATCTGACTCACCGAACAATTCCGACAACTCCAGGAGTCGCTGACGGTCGGTGACGACAAATGCCTCGGCTCCCTCGTCCGTGGCCGACTGCTGGAGGGCAGGTACGACGTCGTCCGGCAGAGGCAACGGCTCGGTCAGGTGCCGGTTGGAGACCCGTTGCACCATGGCGTCGTAGAGCGCGGCAAGGCGGGCGTCGTGGCCGTCGGCGAAGGTCAAGCGAGCCACCGGGGCGTCGTCGGTCCCATGGGGATAGATCTCGGCTCGTCCCAAGATCCCACGGTGGGCAGCCGCCACCTGCGCGTTGAAGAGCGAAGCCCCGATCGCCACGTGGCTGCCTCGATACGCAACGTCGAGTGTCGAGGTCTGCCGGGGATCGAGATGGATGTCGAGAGCGGACTCGCTGACGTGAAACGTCCAGGGCTGGGTGTTGCCGCCCGAGGGGGCGAGTCTCGCCGCGTGTACCGCGGCGGCGACGGCGTCGTTTGGTGCTGGCTCCGGGTCGACACCGGCCTCATCGTGACTCGCCGGGTCGGCTCGGAGATCGGGTTGCCTGATGTCACCGAGCATGGCGTTGATGTCGACGCGCACACGGCCCGATGAGAGAGGTTTGCCCAGACCGAGTGTGCGCACGGCCGCGGCGACGGTCGCAGACCCGAGATTGATGTCGCCTCCGAGCTGAGGCCATGTGGCGACCGTCTCATCGACCTCGGTCATGGAGGCGGCCATGACTGCGGAGAGCTGATCCGGCTCGAGCACCCGAAGCACATATGGGACCTTGTCGTGCGTCGACAGGCCCATCATCTCCTCCGCCTTGGCGTCGCCCAGAAGGCCATGGAACAGCGGTCGATCCGGTTCCACGTCGTATCGTTCGATGTCGAGCAGGCCTCGGTCGCTGGTCTCCATGATCAGCGGGATGCGTTGGCGTTTGGCCGCCGCCCGTACAGCTAGCTTGACGTCGAACGAGTCGCATTCCTCGATCACGATGTCCATGCCCGACATGAAGTCGTCGACGGAGCCGAGATCGAGCCCGTCTGGTTCGATCTTGACCTCGAGGTAGGGGTCGAGCTCTGAGATTCTCCGAGCCGCGACGACCGCCTTGTTGATGCCGAGGTCGAAGACCGTACCAGGGATGCGGTTGAGGTTGGAGAGCTCGATCTCGTCGAAGTCGGCCAGGCGTATCTCGCCGCAGATGCCCTCCAACGCGAGCGTGTGCGCGATCGCATGTCCGACGCTGAGGCCGACGACGCCTATGGTGAGCCGCCGGAGAGTCTCCTGCTCTGTGGCTGTGATCTTGTTCCGGTTGCGGTCGGATCGGAGCATCCGGAAGCTCTGCGGGCCGAGCACATGGACGACGGATCGTCGCCACGGGTAGTAGTACCAGCGACTCGCTTCGTTCAACACAGCGTCGTCTGGCGGGGGGAGCACGCGAGCCAGGTCGCGGTGTTGCTGATCGATGCGATCGATCACCTCGATATGCGGATCCGCGGAGAGTTCAGAAAGCTCGTCGACGTTGTCGATGAAGCGAGGACGCCAGGATTCGGTGTCCGATGCGTTCTGCATCAGGCGGCCACCCCCACGGCCATCGATGGCCGCTCGGCCGTGCACAGGTCGCTGGCGAACAGTCGTCGTTGGGTGGGCGTGGAGAAGCGGAACGCCGACTTGACGTCCCAGTGGAGGAACGAGGTCAGGTAACGCTCGTCGGGATACGCGGTGGGCGGGATCCCAGCCAGGGGTCGTCCGCCCGATGACATCCAACGCGGTGCCGCGTGCAGGGCGGCAGTGCAGAAGGCGTAACGAACGTCGAGAAGGTGCATGGCGTGGAAGAACGAACGGGCCAGCAGATCGGCCAGGGCAGGCTTCAGGGGCGCCGACGAGTCGACCCACACGCCCTTGAACTCGAAGACCCCCTGGGGCACAACCTGAGCGATCCACTCGGCGATCAGAGTCGCCGAGATGGGATCGGCCGCGAACTCGCCAGGGGCGAAAGCTTCGCTGACCGCTCTGAGTGGCCCGTTGGCGTACCAGCCACCGATGACCTCCTCATCGCTGCCTTTGACGACGGCGAAGATGGGCGCCATGGAGCTGGGCGTGGTGGGCGGCAGCCTCAAGGCGTTCTCGGCACCGTACTTCCGATACGACCGTGCTGCGCCCGCGACGTAGGCCTCCCACAGGTCGTGTCGGTCCGCAGGCCGATAGAACCCGATCCGCGCGCCGGACGAGATGTCGCGGAACGCGAACAGTCGATCTTCGTCGCCATCTGACGAGCGTGTGAGGGTCAGCGATGTGTGGTTGCTCTGCTCCATATGTCCATGGTGCCCGAAAAGTGCGCCATGATCGCGTAACTGGACGGCGTGCCTGAAACGGATGGGCATGCTGGAGGGTGGCGAACAGGCGGCCTGTCTGGAAGATTCTCCACATTTGGGCCGGTTGCCGTAACCTGCGCCTACATAATAAACAGCGGCGGCAGGATCCGCCCCCCGTTGGACCCTGCCACCGCTTGATCGAGACACGGCGCGCTCATCCCCGGACGAGCGCGCCGTGTCCCTTTTCTCGGTGCGGGGTGGGTAGGGCGGAGCCGCACCGGGTCTTAGGTCACGGCCCGAGGCCGTGCGGTCACAGAATTCCAAGCCTGCCATTAATAGTTACGTCGCCTTTCAGCGACATTACCACTTAGACACTGGCTGATCTAGTTGCCTAGGACCATGAGCCCGTTTTTCTGTGGACACAAGAACAATAACCCAGAATGGGGCCTATGGCAACAAACTACTTTCCGCAAGAATACGTCACGGACTGCGACGGCGCAAGGTCCGAATTTCGGTAACTCTGTGTGATGTTGATATCGCGGAGAGTGAGATTATCGAGTGTCTAAACGACAGAATTCGTGACAACTCTATAGCGGGCCATGCGCCGTGTGGAATGAATGCGCACGTGCGTCCGGCTCCCTGCCCCCGCGCGTGGCGATGCGTGTCGAGCAGGACGACGGTCTCACGTCTCGACGATGGCGTCGGGTCGCAGCAGGCGGGCATCCCGAAGCTCGGACCAGAGCCCTGCCGGGATGTGCTGAGCGTAAAGCGCGGCATTGCGCTCGACGTGGGTTCCGTGTCCCATGCCTACAGCGACGCTCACCACCGCGGGATGCATGAGCGGGAGCTGCAACGCGGCCGCGGGAAGCGTCACCCCGTGTCGTTCACAGACGTCGGCGATGTCATTGGCCCGGTGGACCAGTTCCGGCGGGGCCTCGTTGTAGTTGTACTTCGCGTCATCCGGCGGGCGTGGTTGCGCCAGCAGTCCCGAGTTGAACACCCCCACCGCCACCACGGAGGTGTTCCGCTCCAGAGCGGCCGGGAGGAGGTCGTCCAGCGCGTCCTGCTCCATGAGGGTGTAGCGGCCGGCCAACATCACCACGTCGGTGTCGGTCTCCCGGACGAAGCGCGTGAGCATCTCGGACTGGTTCATCCCCGCGCCGATGGCGCGTACGACGCCCTGCGACCGCAGATCGGCTAGCGTGTTGAACCCTTCGCCGGCCGCCTCCTCCCAGTGGTCGTCGGGATCGTGCAGATACATGATGTCCACGTGATCCGTGCGCAGACGTTCCAAGCTCGCTTCGAGCGTCCGAAGAATCCCGTCCCGGCTGAAGTCCCAGACGCGGTGGTGCGTCGCCGGGACGACGAAGTGCGGATCGAGCGCGTCCCCTCCGGCCTCGTTCTCCACGAGTCGTCGCCCGACCTTGGTGGAGATCACGTAGTCGGAACGCGGCCGGTGGGAGAGCCCGGCGCCGAGTCGTCTCTCGGACAGGCCGAGGCCGTAATGCGGTGCGGTGTCGAAATAGCGCATGCCGGCGTCCCAGGCCGTGTTCAGCGCGTCCGCCGCTTCCTCGTCTGTTGTCTCCTGATAGAGATTGCCCAGCGACGCCGCTCCGAACGAGAGCTCGGTGAGCTCGAGTCCAGTACTTCCTAGGGTCCGCGTATCCACTGAAGTCAGCTCCTATCCCTTCGGATCACCAACCGGCGTTCGAACGCTGTTCGCTCAACGAGCCATGACGCTGGGGCCGAAGTAGCCTCAGCCGGACCAGACCGGACCGTCCGGGAACGCGTACTCGTCCAAAGCGTCTGCATGGATCTCGGACGAGAATCCGGGCGCGGTAGGTGCCAGATAGCGGCCCTTGTTCAATCGCACCGGATCGAGGAAGTGCTCGTGCAGGTGGTCGACGTACTCGATGACGCGGTCGTCCATCGTTCCCGACACGGCGACGTAGTCGAACATGGACAGATGCTGTACGAGCTCGCACAACCCGACACCCCCTGCGTGCGGGCAGACCGGCACCCCGAACTTGGCCGCGAGGAGCAGGTTCGCCACGTTCTCGTTGACACCGCCGACCCGCGCGGCGTCGATCTGCATAATGTCGATCGCATCCGCCTGTAGCAATTGCTTGAAGAGGACCCGGTTCTGACCGTGCTCTCCGGTGGCGACCTTGATCGGGGTCACAGCCTTGCGGATGGTGGCATGCGCGAGGATATCGTCCGGGCTGGTCGGCTCCTCGATCCACCAAGGGCTGAACGGGGCGAGCGGCTTCAGCCAGTCGATCGCCGGGCGAACGTCCCACCGCTGGTTGGCGTCGAGCGCGATCCGGATGTCGTCGCCGACGACGTCGCGGGCCAGCTGCATGCGCCGGATGTCGTCGTCGAGGTCGGCCCCGACCTTCAACTTGATCTGGGTGAAGCCGTCCTCGACCGCGTGCCGGGCCAGCCTGGCCAGCTTCTCGTCGGAGTAGCCGAGCCACCCGGGTGAGGTGGTGTAGGCGGCATAGCCGTGATCCAGTAGATAGGCCGTACGTTCCGCACGGCCGGGCTCGGCGGCCCGAAGGATCGCGAGCGCGTCGTCGCGGGTGAGTGCGTCCGTGAGGTACCGGAAGTCGACCAGGTCGACGATCTGCTCCGGTGTCATCTCAGCGAGAAGCCTCCAGACGGGCTTGCCGGCCCGCTTCGCCTTGAGGTCCCACAGCGCGTTGATGACCGCGGAGACGGCCATGTGGACGACGCCCTTCTCCGGGCCCAGCCAGCGCAGCTGGGAGTCGTGTACCAGATCCCGCCACAGTCCGCCGAGGTCCTCAAGAGTCTCCTCCAGCCGGCGGCCGACCAGGAACGGTTCGAGCGCTTGGATGGCGGTGACCTGGATGTCGTTGCCACGGCCGATGGTGAAGGCGAACCCGTGCCCGGCGACGCCATCGTCGACGTCCGTGTGGATCACCACGTAGGCCGCGGAGTAGTCGGGGTCCGGGTTCATCGCGTCCGAGCCATCGAGCTCCCTGGACGTGGGGAACCGGATGTCGTGTGTCGACACACCGGTGATGTGTGCGCTCATGTTGGCTGCTCCGCTCGTTCGCTCCTCGTGGCCTTCTTGCTGAGAGTAACAAACATCGGATGTCTGTTCCCTTCAGCGCGCCGATTCGAGGAAGAGCTCCACGACCGGCACGGTCACGTCCGGACGGACCGTGGGAAGCGTGAGTGTCAAGGTTCCCGGTGGCTGACCACCGGGCGTCGTGTTCTGCGCCTTCTGCCCGGGGTCGATCTCAGTGAGCGGGATCTCGGAACCGTCGTGAAGCAGCTGAGCGTAGCGGACCCGTCCTGCCATCCCTTTCAGATGTATGTGGCCGAACGGCCAGGCCAGGATGTGCAGGTAGAGGCGGTCGCCGCGCTGGGTGAGCACCGTGTTGGCCGGCGCCTGGTGAGCGGAGGCGCCGGCGCCGTAGATCGAGCGGGAGTGCAGGCGCATCCATTCGCCGATGTCCGCGAGCGTCTCGCGGTCTCGCCGGGTGATGGCTCCGCGACCGTCCGGGCCGATGTTGAGCAGGACGTTGCCGTTCTTCGAGACCGAGTCGACCAGCATCCGGATCAGCAGGTCAGGTGACTTGAAGTCGAAGTTGTCGCGGTCGTACCCCCAGCTGCCGTTGAGGGTCTGGCAGGCTTCCCAGGTCACCTCGTCACCGTCGCGCATCATAGGAGCGTCCGGCTGGTACTGCTCCGGCGTGACGAGATCCGCCGGAACTCCGAGCCGGTCGTTCACGACGATGCCGGGCTGCAGGCTCCTCGTCAGCTCCAGCAAGGTGGCCGCGTCCCAATCCTGCGGTCCCTTGCCCTGCCAGCCGTCTCGGGACTCGGGATAGGTGAAGTCGTAGAAGAGGTAGTCGAGCCGGCCGTATCCGGTGAGTAGCTCGCGTACCTGGCCGTGCAGGTACTCCCGGTAGCGCGCCATGTCACGGCCGTCGTTCAGCGTCTCGGCGTCGGCGTCGTCACGGCGGGGGTGGTGATAGTCGACCGTGAAGTCGGGATGGTGCCAGTCGATCACAGAGTGGTACAGCCCGACCCGCAGACCCTCGGCACGCATCGCGTCGAGAAACTCACGCACCAGGTCACGGCCGGTGTGCTTGACCGAGGTGTAGTCGGTCAAGCCGGAGTCCCAGAGGCAGAACCCGTCGTGGTGCTTGGAGGTCAGCACGGCATATCGCATCCCGGCCTCTCTGGCGTGCCTGGCCATCGCGGGTGCGTCGAACAGATCCGGATCGAAGAACGTCGCGTAGCGCTCGTACTTCTCGATCGGCATCTTTTCCTTGGTCATCACCCACTCATGTCGCGCGGCCATGCTGTAGAGGCCGAAGTGGACGAACAGGCCGAACCGGTCGTGGGTGAACCAGCTGTGACCTGCATCGGTCGCGGGATCCGGATCGGTCGATGTCGCGGGTCGTTGCTCGGTCTGCACGGTTCCTCCACCTCTTGACGGCGTTCTCACATCCAAGACATCGGATGTATCGAGCACCTTACCCGACCACGAGGTGCGTTCGACACGTCACGGAACACTTTCGGTGTCGCGGCGCGACCGAGGAACTCGGGACGCCGACGAAAACGGCGCCGCCCTCGCTTGAGGGCGACGCCGTTCCCGGGCCAGCCGATATCGATGTGGGCCGCAGACCACACCCGGTTCTGCGGCGGGTGGTCCGGACTATCGCCTGCCGTGGTCGCTGGACAGAATGCCGCAAGGCATCGCTGTCACCGCAGCGGTGAGTTCGAGGAGTTCCTAGAGGTTAGCGGCCTTCTTGGCGATGGAGGCCTTGCGGTTCGCCGCCTGGTTCTTGTGGATGACGCCCTTGGACGCCGCCTTGTCGAGCCTGCGGTTGGCGTCACGCGCCGCTACGACCGCCGTGTCGGTGTCGCCGGCGTCGGCGGCCTCCTGGAAGCGGCGGACGGCCGTCTTGAGCGACGATTTGACCGCCTTGTTGCGCTGCCGTGCCTTCTCGTTGGTCAGGATGCGCTTCTTCTGGGACTTGATGTTCGCCACGAAACGTGTGCCTTTACGTCGGTTGGATAGGTC
>NZ_ML142853.1:449273-450635 GCF_004138495.1 Phytoactinopolyspora endophytica | reverse complement strand
AGGGTGTGCGGCGCGCCCGTGGACACGCAAGGGTGGGGACCTTGCGGGCGGCGTAAGGCATGCCAGCGTATCGGCGCTTGAGGTTGCGCGTCACGCAATCGACCAAGATACCAGGTTGGGGGCCTTGGCCCAAAGTTCTGGCTCGGCGTCGTCATTTCGAGCCCTTGGTCGCCTGGCCGCCTGCAGAGTCCGAGGAGAGCGCCGCGATGAACGCCTCCTGCGGCACCTCGACCCGGCCGACCATCTTCATCCGCTTCTTGCCTTCCTTCTGCCGCTCCAAGAGCTTGCGCTTCCGTGTGATGTCACCGCCGTAGCACTTGGCGAGCACGTCCTTGCGGATGGCCCGGATATTCTCGCGTGCGATGACGCGGGATCCGATTGCCGCCTGAATCGGCACCTCGAACTGTTGTCGTGGGATGAGCTCCTTGAGCTTGGACGCCATGGCGACGCCATAGGCGTACGCCTTGTCTTTGTGGACGATGGCGCTGAAGGCGTCGACCGGGTCTCCGTGCAGCAGGATGTCGACCTTGACCAGGTCCGACTCGGCGTCGTCCGTCGGCTCGTAGTCGAGGCTGGCGTAGCCACGGGTGCGTGACTTCAAAGCATCGAAGAAGTCGAACACGATCTCTGCCAGGGGAAGCGTGTAGCGCAGCTCGATCCGGTCCTCGGAGAGATAATCCATGCCCAGCATCGCGCCGCGGCGGGACTGGCACAGCTCCATGATCGCGCCGACGAACTCGCTCGGCGCCAGCACCGTGGCCCGGACCATCGGCTCGCGGACGGATGCGATCTTCCCGGTCGGAAACTCGCTCGGGTTGGTGACGATGTGCTCTTCGCCGTCCTCCATGAGGACGTCGTACACGACGTTCGGCGCGGTCGAGATCAGATCGATGCCGAACTCTCGCTCCAGGCGCTCCCGGACGATCTCCAGATGCAGCAGCCCGAGAAAGCCGCACCTGAACCCGAAACCCAGGGCGCCGGAGGTCTCCGGCTCGTACACCAGGGCCGCGTCGTTGAGCCTCAGCTTGTCCAGAGCCTCGCGAAGGTCGGGGTAGTCGGAACCGTCCAACGGGTACAGACCGGAGAAGACCATGGGCTTCGGGTCGCGATATCCGGCGAGTGGCTCGGCCGCCGGCCGCGCGGCGTTCGTCACGGTGTCGCCCACTCTCGACTGGCGGACATCCTTGACGCCGGTGATCAGATAGCCCACCTCACCGACGCCCAGGCCGGAGCTGGGCTGCATCTCCGGAGAGATCACGCCGATCTCCAGCAGCTCGTGCGTCGTCTTCGTGGAGATCATCACAATACGTTCGCGGGGGTGCAGCCGGCCGTCGATCACTCGGATGTAGGTGATCACGCCGC
>NZ_ML142853.1:447217-449226 GCF_004138495.1 Phytoactinopolyspora endophytica | reverse complement strand
AGGAGTCGTAGACACTGTCGAAGATCATGGCCCGCGCCGGGGCTTCGGCGACTCCGGTGGGCGGCGGGACCTCGGCGACGATCCGCTCCAGAAGCTCCCGCACACCCTCGCCGGTCTTCCCGCTGACTCTGAGGACGTCGCCAGGGTCGCAACCGATCAGGTGCGCGAGCTCAGCGGCGTACTTCTCCGGCTGGGCTGCCGGCAGATCGATCTTGTTGAGCACCGGGATGATCTGCAGATCGTTCTCCAGGGCCATGTACAGGTTCGCCAGCGTCTGAGCTTCGATGCCCTGCGCGGCGTCGACCAGCAGGACCGCTCCCTCACAGGCGGCGAGACTGCGGCTGACCTCGTAGGAGAAGTCGACGTGCCCTGGGGTGTCGATGAGATTGAGGACATGAGGATCCCCGGTGCCTTTCCCTGTCGTGGGGACGAAGGGAAGCCTGACGGCCTGGCTCTTGATGGTGATGCCGCGCTCTCGTTCGATGTCCATGCGATCGAGGTACTGCTCACGCATGGCGCGATCGGTGACGACGCCGGTCATCTGCAGCATCCGGTCGGCCAGCGTGGATTTCCCGTGGTCGATATGCGCGATGATGCAGAAGTTGCGGATCAGCTCGGGCGGCGTGGCTGCCGGCGCGGGTGTGTCGGAGGTTCGTGGCACACATGCCATCATCCCACGTCTGCCGCGGATGATGCACCGGCGCGATTCGCCGGCCGGTCTGTGGCCGTCTCGCGGTCGTCGCGAAGATGATCACGTCGTTGTGCCGGGCCTCGGCGTGGTGTTGTACTCTGCGGAGGTCAGGCGGCACAGCAGTCATCTATGCGGGTGGAGCATGAGACTTCCTCGGCGCTCGTCGGCGGGCGTGCGGCCCGTGACGGGGTGGGCCATTGCCATTGTTTCGGCGCTGATGATCCCACTGATCAGTGTCCAGGGCAGCGCGGCTGAGAGCCGGCCGAGCGCTTCCGTTCCCGGGGTGAGCGCAGCGGAGCTGGAGACGTCCGGTGCCGCTGACCGTGAGGCGGCGCTCGGCGAGGTCGACTTCGCCAGGTGGGGGACCAACGCCGACTGGCTGGACGGGGACAGGAGCGGCGTCGCGGTCCTCCCAGGTCAGCGCACCGGGATCATGATGATCCGGCCGGTAGGGACCTCGGACGACGTCGATGTCGTGGGGGGTCCGGGTACGTGGGAGTACGCCACATGGACCTCGCCGGTCACAGAGCTTCCGTTCGACGCGACGGAGTTGATCGCCTCGTGGGGTGCGTCAACGCCGGGTGACTCATGGATCTCGGTAGAGGCGCAGGGCACGTACGACGACGGTTCGACGACGCCTTGGTACGTGCTCGGAAACTGGGACGCCCACGACAACGGCATCGAGCGCGCCAGCGTCGACGGCCAAGGTGACGAGCACAGCCGGGTACTGGTCGACACCTTCGCGATCGGCGATACGGACGTCGTCGGGGGTGAGGACGACGGCGCGTCGAGCGAACCGGGCCCGCGGGACGCCGAAACCCCCGCGGACGACGAGCCGGGTGACCGCCTGCTGTTGAGCGCCTACCAGCTGCGCGTCACGATGTACCGCCCGCAGGGCAGCCTGGTGATGCCGCGGGTGTGGATGCTCGGCGCCATGGCCTCAAGCATTCCGGAACGCTTCTCGGTGCCGCCGAGTGACGGCGGCATCGCGTCGGGCGAGGAGCTCAACGTGCCGCGGCGCTCGAAGAATGTGCACAGGGAGTCTCATCCGGAGTACGGCGGCGGTGCCTCCTGGTCGAACCCGGCAGCGACGACGATGGTCATGGAGTACTTCGGCGCGGTTCCCTCTCGCGACGACATGGCGTGGATCGATGCGGGATACACAGATCCGCAGGTGGCTCATGCCGCCCGGATGACCTGGGACAACCTCCTTGAAGGCACCGGCAACTGGTCGTTCAACACGGCGTATGCCGCGACCTTCCCGGAGGTCGACGCCTTCGTCACACGGCTGCGTTCCCTCGACGACGTCGAGCGGTTC
>NZ_ML142853.1:446868-447159 GCF_004138495.1 Phytoactinopolyspora endophytica | reverse complement strand
AAGGCGACGTCATCGTCAACGACCCAGCCGCGCGGTCCAACGCGTCTGTGCGTCGGGTGTACGACCGGGAGCAGTTCGAGGAGGTCTGGCTGCGGACGCAGCGGCCTCTGCCCGGGGGCGGGACCGGCTCCGGGCACGGCGGCATCGCACAGATCATCAGACCGTACGACGTGGCTCTGCCAGGCACCGAGGAAGGCGACTCCGTCGCTGCGTGGTAAGCGTGTGATCTGGTCTTTTACGCTTCAGCGGAAGGTGGTCGGGCCGCGCTCGTCGGCACGCGGCGACGGGCGT
>NZ_ML142853.1:445922-446428 GCF_004138495.1 Phytoactinopolyspora endophytica | reverse complement strand
TGTGATCTCGGATGCCCACGCGGCGGCGATCGCCGCCCTGGGAGAGTCGTCGCAGCTGGTCAGCGTCTTTGACGTGGACGTCGAGAAGGCGAAGGCGTTTGCCGAGCGGCAGAGCTGCGCCGTCGAAAGCACGCTGGAGGCACTCCTGCGCCGGGACGACATCGACGCGATCGCGGTCTGCGTCCCGAGCGGGTTGCACGCCGAGATCACCGTGGCGGCGCTCGACGCAGGCAAGCACGTCGTGGTCGAGAAGCCCCTCGATATCACTTTGGACGCCGCCGACCGCATCATCGAGGCGGAGCAGCGTACGGGCAAGGTCGTCACCACCATCAGCCAGCGCAGGTTCGAGGTGGCCCCGGCGTTCGTCAACCGGGTCATACGCGAAGGTGCACTCGGCGCTGTGACCTCGGGCATCGCAGAGTGCACCTGGTGGCGCTCCGAGCAGTACTACGCATCGGCCGGATGGCGTGGAACCTGGTCGATGGACGGCGGCGGCGCGCTGATGA
>NZ_ML142853.1:439817-445912 GCF_004138495.1 Phytoactinopolyspora endophytica | reverse complement strand
GGGCGTGCATCAGGCGGACATGCTGGTGTGGATGCTCGGCAAGCCCGTGGAGGTGACCGCGTATGCCGACACGCTCGCTCATGACGGGCTCGAAGTCGAGGACACCGTGGCCGCGGTGGTCAGATTCGAAAGCGGCGCGATCGGCACGCTGAGCGCCACGACGTCGGCCAACCCGGGCCTGCCGCTCCGGCTCTCGGTCCACGGCGACGGTGGAATCGCGGTCATCAGCGGGAACGAACTCGACTCCTTCACGCTTGCTGATCCGGACGCGGCTGCGCAGAGCACGCTCGTCGACCCCGGCCGGTCCACCGTGGACGAGCCCACGGACGACGACGGCCTCCGCGGTCGTTTCATGCGAGAAGCCGCGCAGGTGCGTGAACAGGACCGGGGTACCGGCGGGATGAACCATCCCGACCAATACGCGGACTTCGTCGATGCGGTCTCCAGCGGCCGCCCGCCGGCGGTCACCACAACCGACGGCCGTCGCGCGCTGGAGCTCGTGCTCGGTGTCTACGAGTCGGCGCGCAGCGGCAAACCCGTCTCGCTTGGATGAAGCCGCACCGGCCATCCAGAACGGCGGCGGCGATAGCCCAGACATACTCGATCATCAACCTGCGCCGACTCGATGTGCCGACGCTTGATGTGACCGCTTCGAGAAGGGATTGATGTAGGCGTGTGGACGCTATCCGGATTCGCGGACGAGATCTCGGCTGACCTTGACGAGCAATGCCGAGTGCTGAATGAGCTGGAGATCAGTTTCATCGAGTTCCGCAGTGCGTGGAAGACCAATGTTCTCGATCTCGACGACGACCAGTTGAAGCGCGCAGCGGACACTCTCGGCAGGTACGGAATCGCGACGTCGTCCATCGGCTCCCCGATAGGAAAGATCGGTGTCGCCGACGATTTCGACGCCCATCTTGCGCGTTTCGATCGAGCCCTGCACGTCGCCGAGCTTCTCGGGGCGCCGTTCATCAGGCTGTTCTCGTTTTTCATCCCACAAGGTGACACTCCGGCCGCCCACCGCGACGAGGTGTTGCGCCGGATGGCCGCATTGGCGGCACGCACCGAAGGGCGCGACGTCACTCTTGTGCACGAGAACGAGAAGGAGATCTACGGCGACATCCCGGCTCGCTGCCTGGACATCGTCGAGTCCGTCGGTTCGGAGAAGCTGAAGCTCGCCTGGGATCCGGCGAACTTCGTGCAGTGTGGGGTACGTCCGCACAGCGAGGGCTACGACATGCTCCGCCCGTACACGGACTACATCCAGATCAAGGACGCGCTCCTGGCGGACGGAACGGTCGTGCCCGCGGGCGAAGGCGACGGCGAGGTCGCCACCACGGTCGCCGCCCTGCACGCCGACGGGTTCGACGGATTCTTCTCCATGGAGCCGCACCTGTCGTCCGGCGAGCGCTTCGGCGGGTTCAGTGGACCGGAGCTCTTCACCCGGGCGACCCGTGCCTTTACCGCCATCCTCGACGCCCAATCCGTCCAGTACCGCTGAACTCGGCGTCCTTCACTCTCTCGTCCGGCCCCATCGAACACCGAGACGTATCAGGCGCGAGACTCCATCAGCAGCGTTCGCATCATGCGAGCGGGAATCCCCGCCCACGGTGTCGCGTTCGTGACCGACTGAGCGAGGACGGATAATTCTCCTCTCCTCGCGGAACCCGGCAACGCGCCGACGCCACGGACGGGGAACCCGTCTTCATTGCACCCGACGCCGCGGAGGATTCTCTCCGCCCGCCCGCGACAAGGTGTTCACCCTCTTGTCATGTTGTGGTCGGCCGCATATCGACTTTCTGCACGACGGTAAGAGATGTGCGTATATTGCAGGCCGCGAACTTCGTCGCGCCGCATTCCGGCGGGATCAAGACGATGCTCAACCACCTGGCCGAGGGGTACGCCACGGCGGGCCATGAGGTCGTGATGCTCATTCCGGGTGAGCGGAACCGTACGACGGCGCGGCCCTTCGGGCGCCTGGTGGAGATCGCGGCGCCCCAGGTGCCGATGACCGGCGGGTACCGAATGATCACGCGCTGGAATGCGGTCGAAGACGTGCTGGCAGCAGTCGGCCCCGACCGGGTCGAGGTGTCCGACCGGTTCACCCTCTCTCGGATCGGCCCATGGGCCAGAGCCCGCGGAATCCCCTCGGTGGTCTTCTCGCACGAGCGGCTCGACGCCATCCTGCGCTTTCACCTCGGCAGGGTGATGCCGACACGGCGGATCGCGGACGGCTGGAACCGGAGATTGGCGTCGTCCTTCGACACCGTGGTCTGTACCACTAGGTGGGCAGCGGGGGAGTTCATCCGGATCGGTACCCGGAATCTGGCGCACGTGCCGCTCGGCATCGACGTCGACGAGTTTCACCCGTCCCGGCGCGACCTCGCCGTGCGCTCCGAGATGGCGCGTGGTGCCGACGCTGTGCTTCTCGTCGCCGTGCGGCTGTCTCCGGAGAAGCGGCCTGACCTGCTCATCCCGATGGTCGAGGAGCTGCTGCGGCGCGAGGTCAACGTCCGGCTGGTGGTGTGCGGGGACGGCTCGGTGCGCGACATGGTGACCGAGCAGGCATTCGGCCTCCCGGTGACGATGGCCGGGTTCGTCGGCGATCGGGAGCGGTTGGCCACCATGCTGGCCAGCGCCGACGTCGTCGTCGCACCAGGTCCGTACGAGACCTTCGGCCTCGCCGCGCTGGAGGCGATGGCCTGTGGCACCCCGGTCGTGGCCAGCTCCTCCGGCGCGCTGCCGGAGCTGGTCCGCAACGGCGCCGGCCGGACGGCACCGTCCGACCCGGTGGCGATGGCGGACGCCGTGGTGGATCTGCTCCGCGCGGGGCCACCTGTGCGGGTGGCGGCACGCCGTCGTGCGCAGGCCTATTCCTGGGACGCTACCGTTGCCGGCATGCTGCGCCTGCACGGCGCATCGGCTGAGGTCACGACGCGGATGACGGGCCCGCGGCTCACAGCCTCGACGCGACACGGCCACAACTGGGCGACGTAGACTGTTCTCGAGACGAACGACGTCGTAATCTGCCACCACCAGGCTCGAAACGATCTGGCCTACCTTCTGTGGCCTTGGAGGACGCATGACTGCCGGCACGATGGAGTCCCCCCAACTCCCCAAGGATCGTCCGCCGTCGATCGGAAGGATGTTCCTTGAACGGGTGGAGAAGACACCTGACCGGGAGGCATACCGATTCCCCGAGGGTGGCGGCTGGTCATCGCTGTCGTGGCGGCAGACCAAGGAGCGAGTGTGGGGTATCGGCGCCGGCCTGCTGGCGCTGGGCGTCGAGCATGAGCAGCGTGTCTCGATAGCCTCGTCCACTCGGATCGAATGGATTCTCGCCGATCTCGCCATCAACTCGATCGGTGCGGCCACCACGACGGTGTATCCGTCGACCAACCCGGAGGACGTCTCGCACATCCTCTCCGACTCCGGCACCAAGATCGCCTTCGCCGAGGACGACGAGCAGGTCGAGAAGATCCTCGAGCACTATGCCGACCTGCCCGAGCTCGGCAAGGTCGTGGTGATCGACGGCGAGGGCGACGGTGACAAGGTCATCACCCTGGAAGATCTGGAGACGCTCGGCCGCGAGCACCTGGAGAAGGAGCCCACAGCGGTCGACGACGCCCTCGCCGCCGTAGGACCAGAGACCTTGGCGACCTTGGTTTACACGTCGGGCACCGGTGGCCGTCCCAAGGGTGTCCACCTCGTCAACGACAACTGGGTCTACGAGGGGGTGGCCGCCGACTCTCTGGGCTTCGTCGACCTTAACGACCTCCAGTATCTGTGGCTGCCGCTGTCGCACGTGTTCGGCAAGACCTTGGAGGCGATCCAGCTGCGGGTCGGGTTCCCGACCGCCGTGGACGGCGACCTCGACCGCATTGTCGAAAACCTCGGTGTGGTCAAGCCGACCTTCATGGCAGGCGCTCCGCGGATCTTCGAGAAGGTGCGGGCCAAAGTCATCACCGGCGTCGAGGAAGAGGGCGGCGCCAAAAAGAAGATCTTCGACTGGGCGTTCGGCGTCGGACGCAAGGTGTCGGTGCTTCAGCAGCAGGGTAAGCGCCCCAGCGGCCTGCTGGCGTTCCAGTACGGCCTGGCGGACAGACTGGTCTTCTCCAAGATCAAGGGCCGCCTAGGTGGTAACATCCGGTTCTTCATCAGCGGCGCGGCCAAGCTTTCGCAGGATGTCGCCGAATGGTTCCATGCCGCTGGCATGACGATCCTGGAGGGCTACGGGCTGACCGAGACCAGTGCCGCGGTCGCCGTGAACACCCCCTCCAAGAAGCGGTTCGGAACCGTGGGTGCGCCGTTCCCGGGCACGGAGGTGAAGATCGCCGACGACGGCGAGGTCTTGTTGCGTGGCGGGGCCGTCATGCGCGGCTACCACAGTCTGCCCGATCTCACCGCGGAGGTGCTCACTGAGGACGGTTGGTTCCGCACCGGCGACATCGGTGAGCTGGAAGACGGCTTCCTGCGCATCACCGACCGCAAGAAGGACTTCATCAAGACGTCCGGCGGCAAGTACGTCGCGCCGCAGAGGATCGAGGTGATCTTCAAGGCTGTCAGCCCGCAGGCGAGCCAGATCGTCGTCCACGGAGACGGCCGGAACTACTGTACGGCGCTGGTCACGCTTGATCCGGAGGCGATCGAAGACTGGGCGAAGCACAACGGGCTGGGCGAGCTCTCCTATGAGGAGCTGACCAGATCGCCCAAGGTGCGCGAGCTGATCCAGGGGCACATCGACGAGCTGAACGCCCGGCTCGACCGGTGGGAGACGATCAAGAAGTTCGACATCCTGCCGCATGACCTCTCGATCGAGAGCGGGGACATGACGCCGAGCATGAAGGTCAGGCGTAAGGCTGTCGAGAAGCGTTACATGGACGTGCTGGACCGGATGTACTCCTGAGGCCGCTCTATATGACCCGGGTTCATGGCCTCAAGTGACGCATAGTCCGACTTTCCCGGCCCCACGCGTTACGTGAGGCCACGAGCTTCGGGGAGAATGGGGCGTGCCTTCTACGTTGCCAGACGGCGAGCCGGTCCCCGAGGACGGTGCGCTTCCGCCGTCCGCGCTCGTGGGTTTCGGAACGGCCGGACACCGGACAACGGGCGAGAGGGGTCCCGATGACGGCCTGGCTCGGATGTCGGGCCGTCGGCCGTTCGGAATCTATCTGCATGTCCCGTTCTGTACCACGCGGTGCGGCTACTGCGACTTCAACACCTACACGGCCGACGAATTGAGCGACGCCCCGGGTGCCTCTCGTGCGTCCTGGGCCGACGGTGCCATCGCCGAGCTGCGGCTGGCGCGGCGCGTGCTCGGCGATGCCGACGCGCCGGTCTCGACGGTGTTCGTCGGCGGTGGAACACCGACGCTGCTGCCGCCGGCGGACCTCGGCCGAGTTCTGCGGATGATCGACGACGAGTTCGGGCTCGCCCCGGATGCTGAGGTCACCACCGAGGCGAACCCGGAGACGCTGACACCCGACGCCCTGGCGGGGCTGCGGGAGGCCGGCTTCACCCGGATCTCGATCGGTATGCAGAGCGCCCGGCCGCATGTGCTGGCGGTTTTGGACCGCGTACACACGCCGGGGCGGCCAGAGGCGGCCGTCGCCGAGGCTCGGCGCGCCGGCTTCGAGCACGTGAGCCTGGATCTGATCTACGGCACGCCGGGGGAGAGCGTCGACGACTGGCGGGCCAGCGTCGAGGCCGCCGTCGCGGCGGGACCGGATCACGTCAGCGCCTACGCGTTGATCGTCGAGGAGGGAACCCGGCTGGCGACGCGTGTCAGACGCGGTGAGCTGCCGATGCCGGACGACGATGACCTGGCCGACAAGTACATCGTCGCCGACGACGCGCTCACCACCGCCGGTTTCGGGTGGTACGAGGTGTCGAACTGGGCGATGTCGGCGGATGCCGCCTGCGCACACAATCGGATCTACTGGACCGGCGGCGACTGGTGGGGAGTCGGGCCGGGCGCGCACAGCCACGTGGGCGGCACCCGGTGGTGGAACGTCAAGCACCCGGCGGCCTGGGCGGGACGGCTCGCAAAGGGAGCGAGCCCGGCATACGCCCGGGAGGTGCTCGACGGCGAGACC
>NZ_ML142853.1:438766-439776 GCF_004138495.1 Phytoactinopolyspora endophytica | reverse complement strand
GTAGAGCGCGTGCTCCTGGAGGTGCGTCTGGCCGAAGGGCTCGACGTCGGCGTCCTCGACGAGGACGGCCGCAAAGCGGCCCAGCAGGCCGTCGACGACGGGCTCGCTGAGCTGGATGCCCTGGAAAGGGGACGTGTCGTGCTGACCCGGCGTGGCCGTCTCCTCGCCGACGCCGTCGTCCGCGACCTCCTGCCTACCTAGCTCCCATGATCATCAACGGGTAGCCGGACCATGGCCGGTCTATCCGTTGATGATCATGGGAACAGTCAGGCGCGGGAACGCCAGAGCAGCCAAGCGAAGTAAGGCGTGCCGATCAGGGCGGTCAGCAGTCCGGCGGGCACCTGTGCCGGTGCGATGACGGTGCGGCCGATCGTGTCGGCGAGGCTGACCAGCGTGGCTCCGAGCAGAATGGCGACCGGGATGACCCGCGCGTGTTTGGCGCCGACGAGCGCCCGGGCGGCATGCGGTGCGACCAGACCGACGAACCCGATCACGCCGACGGCGGAGACTGCCGTGGACGCGAGCAAGGCGGCGCCGCCCAGTGCGACCAGCCGGGTGGCCTCGAGACGGACGCCGAGGACCCGTGGGGTGTCGTCGTCGAGGGAGAGCAGGTCGAGCTCTCGTCGCGCCAGTACGATGAGCGGCGTCAGCACGAGCAAGGCCACCACGATCGGCATGACTTGCGGCATGGTCCGGCCGTAGGTGGACCCCGACAGCCAGGTCAGCGCTTTCGCCACGTTCCACGGGTCGGTGAGCACGATCATGAACGTGATCGCCGCCATGCCGCCGAACCAGACTCCGATGCCGATCAGCACGAGCCGGTCTGAGTTCAGCCCGGCCCGCCAGGACAGCGCATAGACGAGCCCGAAGGTCAGCACGGCGGCGCCGCCGGCCACCGACGACAACGCCAGCACACCGGCCGATGGAACGAACGTCAGCAGTGCGACTGCCCCGATCCCGGCGCCGGCGGTGATGCCCAGCAGTCCAGGCTCCGCTAGCGGGTTCCGGCA
>NZ_ML142853.1:428572-438491 GCF_004138495.1 Phytoactinopolyspora endophytica | reverse complement strand
GCACGATCCAGAACAACCGTTGCGAGCGGGCCCGGCCCGGGCGTGCCGCCGGCGGCCGGCGGGTGGGGCCGGAATCCCGGTGCCGGCGCGCGAGCGTGATAAGCACGATCGCACCGAACACGGTGGTGATCACGCCGGTGGGGATTTCCACGCCGGCCTGCGCGCCGAGTATCGCGCGGACCGCCACGTCCGCGCCGAGCACGATGACGACGCCGGCCAGCCCGGCCGCCGGCAGCAGTACCCGGTGCCGGGACAGGCCCGGCACGTGCGGTCCGAGCATCCGGACGATGGCGGGCGCGCACAGACCTACGAATCCGATCGGTCCGGCGACGGTGACGGCGGCTGCCGCGAGGAGGACCGCCAGCAGGGTGACGATGAGGCGCGTTCGGCGGACATTGATCCCCAGCACTGAGGCGGTGTCGTCGCCGAGGGCGAGGATGTCGAGACGGTGCCCGATGGCCATGCTGGCGGCCATGGCCACCAGGATGACGGGCCCCATCTGCTGCACCGCGTCCAGGTCTGCCTGAACAAGAGACCCGGAGCCCCACGCGAACAGCCCGGTGGTCTCCTGCTCGAACAGAAGGATCAACAGCGCGGTGAGCGAGTGCAGCGTCAGCGCGGTGGCGGACCCGGCCAGGATCAGCCGGGTCGGGCCGGATGCCCCGCCGGCGGAGAGCGCGAGCACCAGGCCGGCCGCCAGCAGTCCGCCGATGGTCGCCAGCGCGCCTGCGGTGAACGTCGGCAGGGACAGACCGACGACGGCGGCCAGCACGACGGCGAAATGCGCTCCCGCGTTGACGCCCAACGTGTCCGGGGAGGCCAGCGCGTTGCGTGCGAGCGATTGCAGGAGCGCACCGGCCATGCCGAGCGCCAACCCGACGGCTACCCCGGCGAGCATGCGCGGGAGCCGGGACGCGGTCAGGACGTTGAGCGCATCCTGATCCCCGCTGCCGAAGACCAAGCCGAGGACGTCCAGGGCATCCACCGAGGCGGTACCCTGCGTGACGTGCACCACGGCCAACGCGACGCAGGCCGCCACGCCGACCGTGAGCAGGGTCGCGACCCGCAGCCGGCGCACTGGGAGGTCGAGACGGCCGGCGCTGTCGTCGTCCGGCCGGCGCGGCGCGTCTAGGACCTCGCCAGGCCCACGCGGTTCGCTCATGTTGTCCCGTCGCCGCTCATGTCAGCTGGTCGCGCTCCGCTCCTCGTTCGCTCCGCGGGCGGCTGCGCTCGTTCCTCGCTGAGCCGACCACTCCGCTCGCTCGTCCCGTCGCCGCTCACGTTGTCTGGTCGCGCTCCGCTACTCACGTGGTGAGGATCTCCACGAACTGGTCGATGATGTTCGTGGACGACGCCGGCCCGCCGAACGTCCAGGTGCCGTCGTCGAGCTTGTGTACCTGCCCGTTCTCGACGAACGGCAGGTCGTTCCAGATAGCGTTGTCAGCCAGGCCGTCAGCGAAGACGTCCTCGCCGTCGGAGCTGCTGTAGAAGAAGTGCGGGTTCTCCAGGCTGGTCAGCCCCTCCACGTCCGTCTGTCCGAGGCCCCACTCCTCATCCACATCGCCTTCCCAGGCGTTCACCAGCCCGAGCTCTTCCGCGAGGTCCGAGACCAGCGAGCCTTGGCCGAACATGCGGAGCGCGACGGAGCTGCCCTCCATCCAGCCGTCGGCCATGGCGAACTGCTCGCCGGCGACACCGGCGTCCTCGATCTGCTGCATGCCCTCGGCCAGTGCGGCGTCGAAGTCCGCCAGGACCTGCTCGGCCTCGTCCTCCTTGCCCACGGCCGTGGCGATGGTGGTGACGTTCTCCTTCATCTTGCCGATGTTGTCCGCCGTGTCGGTGCCCTCGAGCACGATCACCGGGACGGACTCCTCGAGCTGCTGAATCAGGTTGTTCCCACGGTCCTCAGTGATCACCAGGTCCGGGTCGAGGCCGACGATCGAGTCGACGCTGGGCTCCTGCCGGGTGCCGACGTCGGTGACGTCGTCATCGAGCGGCGCGGCCTGCACCCAGGTTCCGTAACCTTCCACGTCGGCCACGCCGACCGGCATGACGCCGAGAACCACGAGCTCTTCCGTCTCGGCCCATTCCAGGGCGACGACGTCCTCCGCGGGGGCGTCGAGGGTGATCTCCTCGCCGCGCGCGTCGGTCACGGTGACCGGGCCGGTGGCCTCCGCCTCGCTGTCATCGTTGCTGCTCGCAGCGGTGTCCTCGCCGGCGTCGTCGTCCGTGTCTTCCGAGCTGCCGCAGGCGGTCAAGGCCAGTGTGGCGATGGCCAGCGCGGGAATCAGAGCGCGGCGAAGCTTCACGGGGTTCATCGGAGTCATGGGTTTCCTCAGGATCGTGACGGGTGGGTGTGCCGGCGGCCCGGGTTCAGTGGACGTCGGTGTCCAGCGCGGCGTCGCGCAGTCGGTGAGTATGCCGTCCTACCGGCTTGGTGCTGACGTGACCGGTCTGGGGATCCGGGTGAACGTCGATTCTGAGTCCGTAGACCTTGCTGAGCAACGGGCCCGTGAAGACCTCGGCGGGTGCGCCGGCGGCTTGGACCTCGCCCTTGTGCAGCAGCGCGACGTGGTCGGACACGGTCGCGGCTTGGTTGAGGTCGTGCAGGACGACGCCGACGGCGACCTTGTGCTCGTCGGCGAGATCGCGGATCAGGTCGAGGATCTCGATCTGGTACCGGAGGTCGAGGAACGTGGTCGGTTCGTCGAGCAGCAGCACATCGGTGCGCTGCGCCAGCGACGTGGCGAGCCAGACGCGCTGGAGCTCTCCACCGGAGAGCTCGTCCACGCCTCGCTCAGCCATTCCGTCGACGCCGGTGACCTCCATCGCCCACGCGACCGCAGCGGCACCCTCCGGGTCTTCGCGCCGCCAGCGGCCCCGGTACGGATGGCGCCCGTACTCGACGACGTCACGCACGCAGATGCCGTTCGGCGTGGGCCGGCTCTGGGCCAGCAGGGTCACCCGGCGGGCGAAATCCTTGGCGGTCAGGTCCAGCGCCGACGAGCCGTCGCCGAGCACGATCTGACCGCTGTCCGGCCGGTGCAGGCGGGCGAGCGCTCGCAGCACTGTGGACTTGCCACTGCCGTTCGGGCCCACGAGCGCCGTGACGTGGCCGTTCAACATCCGGATCGAGGCGCTGGCGACGACCTGAACACCGTGGTAGCCGAGCGTCAGCTCGACGCCGCGCAGGCCGGTCGAGGCCTGCTGGGGGACGTCCTGCTCGGCCGGGTCGTGTCTGGCGGGGGCCGGCGAGACGCCGCCATGAACTGTCACGGACATGTGGCTAGGGTAGCCTCGCCTTACCCGGTTGGGAAATCCGCGTCCATATCGTAGGCGGACTTAGATACCGCCGACCCACCTTGATACCGAGGAGTGCGGTCCAGGCCTGATATTCGCTGTAGAGCGCATTCCTCGGTGTCGAAGTCGCGATGTCCGTGCGACTTCTATGCGGCGCCAGGGGAGGTGACGAAGTCGATGATCTCCTCGACCCGGCCGAGGAACGCCGGCTCCAGGTCGGTGTAGGTGTTCACCGCCGCGAGGATCCGCCGCCACGCTGCGGGCGGCTCTTCCGTCCATCCGATCGCGCTCAGCACACCCTCCTTCCACGGCACACCCCGCGGAACGTCCGGCCAGGCGTCGATCCCCAGCACTGATGGGCGGACCGCCTGCCAGACGTCGATGTACGGATGGCCGATGATCAGCACGTGCTCCGCGCCGGAGCCGGTCGTGGCGCGTTCGGCGATCCGTGACTCCTTCGATCCGTCGACCATGTGGTCGAGGAGGACACCGAGCCGGCGGCCGGGACCTGGGTCGAAGTCGCGGATGATCTCCGGAAGGTCGTCCGCGCCGCCGAGCTCCTCGACCACCACGCCCTCGACGCGCAGGTCGTGCCCCCAGATCTTCTCCACCAGCTCCGCGTCGTGTTTGCCCTCGACGTAGACGCGGCTCTCCCGGGCCGTGCGGGCGCGGTGATGCTCGACGGGGCGGGAGCCGGATGCGGTGCGGCTCGGTGCGGCGGCCGCCGGGCGCGTCGGGCGTACCAGGGCGACCGGCTTGCCGTCGATCCAGAAGCCTGGTCCGAGTGGGAAGGCTCGCCGTTTCCCCTGCCGGTCCTCCAACGTCACGCCATACTTGTCGCAGTCGACGACGGCGCCACAGAATCCGGTCTGCACATCTTCGACGACGAGCCCCGGTTCGGCGGCGGTCTCGACGCTCTCCGGCCGCTTCGGGTGCGGCGAGTTGGAGAGGACGTCTCGCCCGTAACGATCAGAAAAGCTCTGCACGATCTGGACGCTACTACGTGCGTGGCACCACCCGGTGCCCGACGCCCGGTAGAATTGGCACTTTGACGATACGAGTGCCAGCGTACGATGGCGTGCGCGGGTACGGATGCTCAGGGAGGTGTTGGTGTGCCGATCGATGAGCGCAAGCTGGACGTCCTGCGGGCGATCGTTAAGGACTACGTCGCCACCCAGGAGCCCGTAGGTTCCAAGGCTCTGGTTGACCGGCATCAGCTGGGCGTCTCGTCGGCCACGATCCGCAACGATATGGCGACACTGGAGGACGAGGGTTACATCGCCCAGCCGCATACCAGCGCCGGGCGGGTTCCCACGGACAAGGGCTACCGGCTCTTCGTCGATCGTCTGTCGAGTGTCAAGCCGTTGTCCGCGGCGGAGCGCCGGGCCATCCGGTCCTTCCTGGATGGAGCGGTAGACCTCGACGATGTCATTTCGCGGACGGTGCGGCTGCTGGCGCAGCTGACCCGCCAGGCGGCTGTCGTGCAGTATCCGTCGCTCAGCCGCTCCACGGTGCGACACGTCGAGCTGGTTTCCCTTGGAGCCGCCCGGGTCCTTGTGGTGTTGATCACTGACACCGGCCGGGTGGAGCAGCGAGTGGTGGAGCTCCCGGACGGGCCGGACGACGCCCTTCTCGGAGACCTCCGGGCCAGGCTCAACGCGCTCGTCGTCGGGCTTGACTTCGCGTCGGTGGCTTCCAAGGTGGCGGACATTCCCGGCCAGTTCGCTCCGGAGGACCGGCAGGTCGTCTCGGGCATCGCGGCGACGTTGCTCGAGTCGTTGGTGGAGCGCAGCGAGGAGCGGGTGGCCGTCGCCGGCACCGCCAACCTGGCCCGGCACGGTCACGAGTTCGACAGCGAGCTTGAACCGCTGCTGTCGGCGCTGGAAGAACAGGTCGTGCTGCTGAAACTACTCGGACATGCCTCCGGCTCGACGCCGGTGACGGTCCGGATCGGCCAGGAGAACGCGACGTCAGGGCTGTCGTCGACGTCGATCGTGACCACCGGCTACGGGCCGGGGGAGCAGGCGCTGGGTAGCATGGGAGTGCTGGGCCCGACCCGGATGGACTATCCGGGGACTATCGCAGCAGTCGGCGCTGTTGCACGTTATGTCAGTCAGATACTCGACGCCAACAACTAAGGATCTTCGAAGGATAGATGGTGCCGACCACTGATTACTACGAGGTCCTTGGGGTCTCCAAGGACGCCTCCACAGAGGACATAAAAAAGGCCTACCGGAAGCTCGCCCGGAAGCTGCACCCCGACATCAACCCGGATCCGGAGACGCAGGAGCGTTTCAAGCAGGTCACCAGTGCCTACGAGGTGCTGGCCGACCCGAAGAAACGGGAGATGTACGACCTCGGCGGTGATCCGCTCGGTGCGGGTGGCGGAGCCGGTGGTGGTTTCGGCGCCGGATTCTCCTTCTCCGACATCATGGACGCCTTCTTCGGCGGTACCGCGACTCGCGGTCCTCGCAGCCGTGTGCGCCGTGGTCAGGATGCGATGGTCCGGTTGAAGATCGACCTCGCCGAGGCGGTCTTCGGGGCCACCAAGGAGTTGCAGGTCGATACGGCCGTCGTCTGCACCGTGTGCTCCGGCGAGGGCACCGCGACGGGCGCGCAGCTGGTGACCTGTGACACCTGTGGTGGACAGGGCGAGGTGAAGCAGGTCCAGCGTTCCTTCATGGGCCAGGTGATGACGGCCCGGCCGTGCCCGCAGTGCCAGGGTTTCGGAACCGTCAACCCGAACCCGTGCGTGGAATGCGGCGGTGAGGGACGCGTCCGCAGCCGGCGCACGCTGACCATCAAGATTCCGGCGGGCGTGGACAGCGGCACCCGGATCCAGCTGGGTGGTCATGGCGAGGTCGGCCCCGGCGGCGGCCCCGCCGGCGACCTCTACGTCGAGATCGCCATCAACCCGCATCCGATCTTCACCCGCGACGGTGATGACTTGCATTGCGCCCTGCCGCTGCCGATGACGGCCGCGTCTTTGGGGACCAGCGTGGAGCTGGACACCCTCGATGGAAAGGAGACCATCGAGGTTCGTCCGGGTGCCCAGCACGGGGAGAAGATCCGGCTGGCCGCGCGCGGCGTTCCGCGGCTGCGCGGTACCGGCAGGGGAGACCTCCTGATCCATCTCGACGTGGTCACCCCGACCAAGCTCGACGCCCGGCAGGAGGAACTGCTGCGAGAGCTGGCGAAGCTCCGTGGCGAAGAGCACGTCCCGGGGCCCACCGCGGCCGGGCAGCAGGGGAGCGTGTTCAGCCGGATTCGAGATGCCTTCAAGGAAGGCCTGAGCTAGGGCCCACGCGGTCCTTGAGTACAGCGGCGGTGTTCGCTTTCAATACCCGGGCGGCGCTCGGGGACGGGTAAGCTGCCGCCGCTGACTCACGAGCGCTCAGGAGACGATGTCTTGTCCCTTCCGGTCTTTCTCATCGACGCGACGACGTTGCGCGGATCCGGCCGGGTCACGCTAGGCGGCGACGAGGGCCGGCACGCTGCCGTCGTCCGGCGGATAGGCGCCGGGGAACGCGTCGAGCTCACCGACGGCGCCGGACATGTCGCGCGGTGTCTCGTCACGGCGGCCGACCGGAACGGCCTCACCTGCGAAGTCGAGTCCAGGAACGACGAGCCGCGGCCCGCGCCACGGATCGTCGTAGTTCAGGCGTTGCCGAAGGGTGACCGGGGCGAGACGGCGGTCGAAACGCTGACCGAGGTCGGCGTCGACGAGATCGTGCCGTGGGCGGCGGCCCGGTGCGTCACCCGCTGGAAGGGTGAGCGCGGCGAAAAGACACTGCGCAAGTGGCGCTCGACTGCCCGGGAGGCGGCCAAGCAAGCCCGCCGGTCCTGGTTCCCCGAGGTCAGCGGCCTCGCGACGACCGCCGAGGTGTCGACGAGGCTGAACAACGCCGATGTGGCCATCGTCCTGCACGAAGATGCCGACACCTCGCTGGCAGCCATCGATCTCCCCGACGGCGGCGAGGTCATCCTGGTTGTCGGGCCGGAGGGCGGGGTCGCGCCGGAGGAGCTGAACGGCTTCGAATCAGTAGGCGCCATCCTGGCGCGCCTGGGACCGACGGTCCTGCGCACGTCCACCGCGGGCACCGTCGCCGCTGGGAACATTCTCGCCCGAACCCCTCGCTGGCCTGCCTGAACAGGCCTGGCCCGTTGGGTCGTGCGTGCCCCGTCGAGCATCGGGTCACTTCCGAGTGCAGGATCGTTTACTCAAGGACAGTGAATTCCTTCGTCTCCGAGTACGGGTCACGCCCTTCGCCGCCGGAGACGTCGTCCTCCATGACGGTGATCTCGTATGTCCCGGGATCAAGGTCGCCGAGATCGATGCTGTATCCGGAGAACGTGAACGCTTCCTCCGTGGAGGTGTAGCCTGAGTCGACGACCTCGCCGTCGCGCCGCAGCTCCCAGAGCAGATTCGCCTCGTGCACGGCGGCCACCCCGTCGACGGTGACCGGGCCGGCGACCTCCGCGCCGTAGCCGGGGTTGTCGATCTGGACGAAGTAGCGCACGTCGTTCTGGTCGTCCCGGGTGACCGGCTCGGTCATATCGAGCTGGCCGAAGAGGTCCGTCGGCGGTTCGCCGTCGACCAGGATCTGCACCGGCAGCGCGCTGCTGACGCCGTCGACCAGGGAGCCTGCCGTCGCTGTCGCCGTGTACACCAGCTGCTGGACGGCGACCTCGGCGGACTCGGGACTCGCCGCGAGCTCGACCGGTGAACTCAGGTTCACTTCGATGACGTCGTCCACGACTTCGGCCGAGACCACGTCGACCGGCGCCCACAGAGTCTCGTAACGGGGGTCGAACGACGGGCCGTTGAGCGTCTGATGCACGGCTGTGACCAGCGCGTTGTCGGTGCTGTCGACGCGCTGCCACTCACGCGTGATGCGGCCGTCGATCACGTAGTAGACGGGCAGCGCGGAGCCTTCGGCGGCCATGTACACGCTGTCGGGCTCCGCGTTCGCGTCCTCTTCACCGGTTCCGTCGCCGTCTCCGGCGTCGTCGCCCGGCGGCTGGTCCTGATCGTCCGACTCCGCGTCGGCTCCGTCATCTACGTCGCCGGTATCCGCGTCCTCTGAATCGGCGGGAGATTCGGTCGGACCGACCGTCGCATCGTCGTCATCGCTGACCGTGTCGTCGTCGGGCGTGGACTCAGGGGAGCGAGGCGAGGCCGGTTCGGTCGTCGTCGGCGAATCCGCCGGGCTGACGGAGAGGTCGCCTCCGTCGGTCCCCAGGCTGTTCACCGCGATGATGACGGCTGCGGCCGTGGCGAGTCCACCCGCGGCGGCGGTCAGAAAGGCGGGCCGCCGCCACCAGGGCGCACGGACCGTGCGGCGCCGGATCTGGGCCAAGCCGTCCGGGCCCGGCGTGACATTGTCGGCTTGCGCATGCAGAGCCGCGCTCAACCGCTCCTCTTCGGGGGTCCACTTCTCGTTCATCTCGCTCATCGCCTTCGCCTCCTTTCGCCGGTTGTCACGACCAGGACTCGAGCAGAGGTCGCAACGTCGCCAACCCCCGTGATGCGTGGCTCTTCACTGCACCGTTGCTGATCTTCATCGCCGCTGCTATCTCCGACTCGGACAGCCCGCCGTAGTAACGCAGGACGAGCGCCTCTCGCTGTCGCGCGGGCAACTTCCGCATGGCCCGGATGAGAGCATCACCGGTCGCTCCCGCCATAGCGGTCTGCTCGGCACTGGGGGCGTCCAGCGGGCGGTCTTCTGGGTGGCGGTCGGCCACGTGGCGCCGACGTTGTACGGAGCGGGTGCCGTGCACGACCGAGGTGCGCAGGTATGCCGCTGCCTTCTGTGGATCATGCAGTTTGCGCCACCTGCGGTGGAGCGCGACGAAGGCGTCCTGCACCACCTCCTCGGCGACCGCCTCATCGCGGAGGAGGAGCGTAGCCAGCCGGACGAGGCCGGCATAGTGGGCCGTGTAGAGCTCGGTGATCGCCGCGTCAGCGTCAGACACGTCCTCCGCCTCGCGGTTGCTGTCCTCCACCACATACTCCTACTGACGTGTTCGGGCCGTGTTGGGTTTACCTGGTTCTTGGGTTGCTGCACAAGTGCCTTGACCGGATCGCGACGAAGCGCTGTGACGAGTGTCCTACGATGCAGGGATGAGCACCGATGACGACTGCCTGTTCTGCAAGATCGTTGCACGTGACATCCCGGCGACCGTCGTGCACGAGTCTGAGAGGGCGCTGGCCTTCCGTGACATCTCACCCCAGGCACCGACCCACGTCCTGGTGATCCCCAAGGCGCATTTTCAGGACGCTCCGGCGCTGGCCTCGGCCGACCCGGTGGCCTTGGCCGAGGTCGTCAGTGTCGGCGCGGCCGTGGCTGAGACCGAGGGCTTGGATGCCTTCCGTCTGGTGTTCAACACTGGAGCCGAGGCGGGCCAGTCGGTCTTCCATACCCACGCCCATCTACTCGGCGGGCGCAAGCTCGAGTGGCCGCCGGGCTGAGAAATACACTCCAGGTTGTCGGTGTGCACGGGTACGATGGGCAAATCAGTAGACGCAACGCGTAGCACCGGGCGTCGTCACCGTTGAGTGACGCGTGCGGGCTCGCGGTCGAGACCGGAGGGTAGTGTGATCGGGGCCCGTCAGGGC
>NZ_ML142853.1:424057-428268 GCF_004138495.1 Phytoactinopolyspora endophytica | reverse complement strand
AGCGGGCCATCGATGAGATGGTGGCCGTCGTCAGGACCGGCCAAGGGCTGAGCCCAGAGGCGGTGGAGCGCACCATCGCCATGCTCCGCGCCCGGACGGCTGAGCGGCCGGTCGATGTCCTCACTGCCAACATCCTGTCCAGTCGTGGCCGGACCATTAGGGCGAAGACGCTGAACCAGAAGCGCTACGTCGATGCGATAGACCAGCACACCATTGTGTTCGGCATCGGCCCGGCGGGCACCGGCAAGACGTACCTCGCGGTGGCCAAGGCGGTTCAGGCGCTGCAGGCCAAGCAGGTCAACCGGATCGTCCTGACCCGGCCCGCGGTCGAGGCCGGCGAGCGGCTGGGCTACCTGCCTGGCACGTTGAGCGAGAAGATCGACCCGTATCTGCGGCCGCTCTACGACGCGCTGCACGACATGATGGATCCCGCGTCGATCCCGCGGCTGATGACGGAGGGCACCATCGAGGTGGCGCCGCTGGCGTACATGCGGGGCAGGACGCTCAACGACGCGTTCGTGATCCTGGACGAGGCACAGAACACCTCGCCTGAGCAGATGAAGATGTTCCTGACCCGGCTCGGGTTCGGTTCGAGGATGGTCGTCACCGGCGACGTGACCCAGGTTGACCTTCCGACCGGCACGTCGAGCGGCCTGAAGGTGGTGGAGGGCATCCTCGAAGGTATCGAGGATGTGCATTTCTGCCGATTGGCCAGCCAGGACGTCGTCCGTCACCGGCTGGTGAGCGACATCGTCGACGCTTACGCGCGGTTCGACTCTGATCAGGCAGGCGGTCATTCCGGATCCCGCTCCGGCTCGCGTCCCCGGGACCGCCAGCGCTCATCCGGGAGACGTCAGTGACCATCGAGGTCAACAACGAGACCAGCAATGAGATCGACGTCAAGGTGCTGTCTGACCTTTCCAGGTTCGTGCTCGACCGGATGCGTATTCACCCGGAGGCCGAGCTGGCCATCCTGCTGGTAGACCCGGACACGATGGAAGAGTTACACGTTCAGTGGATGGACGAACCTGGGCCGACCGATGTCCTCTCGTTCCCCATGGATGAGCTGCGCCCGCCGCCGGAGGGTGGCGAGCCGGTGTCCGGCCTGCTGGGCGATGTTGTGCTCTGTCCGGACGTGGCCGCGACTCAAGCTCGCACCAGCGGTCACAGCACGGACGACGAGTTGCACCTGCTGACGACACACGGCATCCTTCACCTGCTCGGATATGATCACGCCGAACCTGAGGAGGAACGGGAGATGTTCGGGTTGCAGAACAAGCTCCTGGCCGAGTGGAAATCAGCGCGAACGGCCTAGCGATGATCGGATCGGAGTGGTTGCTCCTCGCAGCGGCCGCGCTCGTTGTCGTCGCCGGCATGTTCGCTATGGCCGATGCGGGTCTGACCGCGTTCTCCCGGGCACGCGCGGATGCGCTCGGCAAGCAGGGACGGCGGGGAGCGAGACCGCTGCAGAGGCTGCTGGCCGACCCGGCACCCGCATTGAACACGGCGTTGTTGCTGCGTATCACAGCGGAGATCACCGCGGTGGCGCTCGTGACGGTGGTAGCGGTCGAATATTTCGACACCCGTTTCTTGACGATCGTGGTAGCGGCCCCGGTGATGCTGGTGGTGTCGTTCGTCGCGATCGGTGTGGCACCACGTACGTTGGGCCGCCAGCATGCCGAGCGGGTCGCGCTGGCGATGGCCGGGCCGCTGCTCACCTTGACCAGGGTGCTGGGACCGATCCCGAAGCTGCTGATCCTGCTCGGGAACGCGCTGACGCCGGGCAAGGGATTCCGGGAGGGTCCGTTCGCGACCGAGGCGGAGCTACGGGAGATGGTGGACCTGGCGGAGGCCGGTCAGATCATCGAGTCCGGGGAACGGGAGATGATCCACTCCATCTTCGAGCTCGGAGACACGGTGGTGCGGGAGGTCATGGTCCCTCGCACCGACGTCGTCTTCATCGAGTCCTACAAGACCCTGCGGCAGGTCGAGTCGCTTGCGCTGCGATCCGGCTTCAGCCGGATCCCGGTGGTCGGCGAGGGCGGGCTCGACGACATCGTCGGCATCGTCTATCTGAAGGACGTCGCGCGCAGGCTTCACGACGACCGGGGCGCCGAGACCGTGGAGCAGGTGGAGTCCGTGGCGAGGCCCGCGCTGTTCGTTCCCGATTCGAAGCCCGTCGACGACCTGCTGCGGGAGATGCAGGCGCAGCGGACGCACGTCGCCATCGCGGTCGACGAGTACGGCGGTACGGCCGGGCTGGTGACCATCGAGGACATCATCGAAGAGATCGTCGGAGAGATCACCGACGAGTACGACACCGCCGAGGAGACGGTCCAGGTGATCGATGACGACGCCGTCCGGGTGAGTGCGCGGCTGCACGTCGACGAGCTCGGAGAGCTGTTCGGGATGGACCTGAACGACGACGACGTCGACACGGTGGGCGGGCTGCTGGCCAAGCACCTGGGGCGGGTGCCGATCTCGGGAGCGAAGATACAGGTCGGCGAGCTGTATCTGGAGGCAGAGGACACCATGGGCAGGCGGAACCGCATCAGCACGGTCAGGGTCCGGCGCGTCCGGGAGGACAGCGAGACATGAGTAGCGGAGGCCGGTGGGTGGTCGGGGCTGTGTCCACACCGTCAGGCTTCGAGCCGGGGCATCTCTGGTCGCGGGAGGCGTGCCCGGCGGCAGCACGCGTCCACGAGGATGGGAGTATGACGAGGTGAGTGAGTCGGAGGGCATGATCGACCCGGAGGACGCCAAGATCATCACGCTGGCACGGAGTACCCGTGCCCGCAATCGCGCGGATGAGGGAGCGGCCGTGCGTGACCTGGACGGCCGCACCTACACCGCCTCGTCGGTGGTGCTGCCGTCATTGTCGCTCTCGGCATTGCAGGCTGCTGTCGTGGTGGCGGTGTCCAGTGGTGCCCAGGGACTGGAGGCGGTCGCCGTGGTCACGACCGGCGAGCCGGACGACGTCGATGTGGCCGCTGTGATGGAGTTGGGTGGTGCGGGGACACCGGTACATGTGGCCGATCCCGACGGCACGCTGGTCAAGACACGTCAGGCATGAGGCATGTCGCGTCGTGATGTGCACTGAGGAAGATTGAGTTTCCTAAGGGGAAGCTGTGAATAGTATGTGTGTTTGATCTTCTCTCGGCGAGGGCACTGTTCATGTTGGCCGTGGTGCGTTAACGTGCGGCCGTGTCCTGTGCGACGGCAGCGTGAGCCGCGAGGACGATCGACCGGACTGGAGATTGACTGATGAACTTCTGTGCAAACTGCGGTGCGCGTGCAACGGGGACGCCGTACTGCGCCAACTGTGGTCAGCCGATGACCACGCCACCGGCAGGGGGACAGCCCTCTGCCGGCCCGGCCGCGGCAGGACCGGGAGGAGGTCAGCCGGGAACAGCGCAGCCAGGTCCGGGGCAGCCAGGGCCCGGCCAGGAGCCGCCCCCGCAGCAACCTCCGCAGCAACCGGTGGGTGCGCAGCCTGGTCCTGCGGGACCTGGACCGCAGGCGCCGCCGCAGCAGCAGTTCCCTGGACAGCCGGGCGCGATGCCGGGCGCCCCGCAGCAGTACCCCGGTTACGGTGGTCAGCCGGCGGCGCCACGCCCGAACCCGTTCGCGGCGATTCCGATCTTCGACTACGTCCGTGACGCCTTGGCCTTGCTGTTGCTACTGATCCCGCTGGGCATGGCGTGGGACTCCGGGGACAATGCCACCGGCAAGGTCTACGTCATTCTGGTCACGCTGCTCTCGGTCGTCTCGCTCTCCCTGCCGTATCTGAAGGCGGTCAACGTGCTGCCGCCGACGTTGGCGCCGGCACAACTGCGCCTGGTAAGGCTCCTGGCGAACGCTCCGTATCTCATCGTCGTCCTCGTGACGCTCGTGCTCGGCTATCTGGGTGACGCCTCGATGCGAGGCGTCGACGTCGGCGACGGTGTCGGCGTGGGGTTGGTCATCGGCTTCGCCGGCGCCCTGCTCGCGGCCCAAGCGCGAGCATCCGAGCAGGACCACAGCACCAGCGACGGCATGCTGTGGCGGTCCATCACGCTGGCACTTGCCGGGTTGGCCGTCATCACCGGCATCGTCAGCGCGATTATCTTCCTGATCGATCTCGGTGATCAGTTCGAGTGGAGCGAGATCGTCGTCCTCCTGCTCAGTGTGGTGTTCTTCGTCGGCGTGCCGGCGCTGGCCGCGGTCGGCTT
>NZ_ML142853.1:422085-423977 GCF_004138495.1 Phytoactinopolyspora endophytica | reverse complement strand
GTCAGGCGGCCTGGCGGGACGTCGCGATCGTCCTCGGCGTCGTCGGCCTGATGATGGCCTTCTGGGCGCTCGGTGCGGAAGAGACGATCGGCGATGCGTGGCTGTTGCGGATCGAGGGGCCGGAGTTCCTGTTCTGGCCGGCGATCGGAGTCGCGGCCGCGGCCCCCGGTGTGCTGGCGCTGATGCGTCCGGACGCCGGAGCGCGGCGTTGGGTGAACCTGACACTGCGGCTGCTGGAGACCGGCGCGATCATCGCCGTCCTGGCGATCGCGATCTACGGGTTCACGTTGGTCGAGAACGAGGATGGGCGTGGTGCCTACATCACCGTGCTCGTGTTCTCGCTGTTCGCCCTGGCGGCTTTCCTCGTTGGGCGGCAGGCGCTGACCAGCGACGCCCGGGCTGGGCGTCCCGTCGTGGTCGGGGTGGCCGGAGCGCTGGTGGTGATCGGCATCGTCAAGGCCGCGGTGCTCGGCAGCTCGGACTCAGCCGACGTCGCGGTCGGTACGGCGACCGTCATCAGCGCGTACTTCGTCTTCGCCGTAGTGATCGTGCTGGCGCTGACCGCGCCGAAATCGGTCCGCGACGAGCTCGGCGCGTTCTCATTCGCTCAGGCGAGCGTCAACGGAGCCCCGGGCCAGCAGCCTGTTGCTTCGCCGGCAGGCCAGCCTGGTGCGCCGGGATACGCAGCCGGCGGATACCCTCCGGCGGCCGGGACACCCGGACCGTCCGCGGCAGCCGCTCCGGGCGCACCCGCGCCGGGGCAGCCCTGGCCTCAGCAGCCCGTGCCCGGGCAGGAGGCTGTGCCTGCGGAGCAGCCGCCAGAGCAGGCGCCGGAGGAAAAGGCGGCCGCTGGCGGCGAGCAGGAGGCGAGTACGGGCGAGCAGCAGGAGAACCTGTCCGAAGCATCGCCGTCCGAGGCGGGGCCGGGGACTAAGGACTCCGCGTCCACGGAGGTGTTCTCCTCTGCTGAGGCTGCTCCCGAGGAGGACGGGCCTGCCGCCGAGGCGCCGACGACGGTCTTCCAGGGCGGCATGCAGACCGAGGACCGGCCGACCCAGGCGTTCCCCGCGACTGAGGAAGCCGCTGGCGAGCCGGCGCACGACGCCGACACGGCGACCGGGGCGACACCCTCGGCGCAGCCGGGCGACGTGACGGGCGATCAGCCGACCGAGGTCCTGAGTGCAACTGGGCCGCAGGAGGCTCCGGAGCCGGAGGCAGCGGCGTCGGGCTTCACCGCGGAGATGGCGTCGGACCCGAACACTGCTCTGCAGACGCTGGCCGACATCGCCCAGAGGGAGCCCTCGCTCCGCCCGCATATCGCGATGAACCCGTCGACGTACCCGGGTCTGCTGGAGTGGCTGGCACAGCTGGGGGACCCCGCGGTCGACGATGCGCTGAGGCGTCGGCAACAGCGATGACGGTTCTCGACAACGGAACAGGCGACCTCGGCGGCTACAGGTCGGGGTTCGCCTGTTTCGTTGGTCGGCCGAACGCGGGCAAGTCCACGCTGACGAATGCCCTGGTCGGTCAGAAGGTGGCGATCACGTCGAGCCGCCCGCAGACGACGCGGCACGCGATCAGGGGGATCGTCCACCGCGACGATGGCCAGCTGGTGCTGGTCGACACCCCCGGCCTGCACCGGCCGCGCACGCTGCTCGGGCAGCGGCTCAATGACCTCGTCCGGACAACGTGGGCTGAGGTCGATGTGATCGGCATGTGCATCCCGGCTGACGAGCGGATCGGACCGGGTGACCGGTTCATCGCCGGTGAGATCGCGCAGATCAGCGGAACCCCGACGGTCGCCGTGCTCACCAAGATCGATGTGGTCACGGACAGCCAGCTCGCGGAGCAGCTTTCCGCGGTCGCGGCTCTCGGTGACGAGATGGAGCTCG
>NZ_ML142853.1:412141-422015 GCF_004138495.1 Phytoactinopolyspora endophytica | reverse complement strand
GGGCGGAGATCGTTCCGGTCTCGGCCACCACCGGTCGGCAGATCGATCTGCTCGCGGGCCTCCTGCTCGGACGGATGCCACCAGGGCCGCCGCTCTACCCTGAGGGCGAGCTGACCGACGAGCCTGAGGAGAAGCTTGTCTCGGAGCTGGTTCGCGAGGCCGCGCTCGAGGGGGTCCGGGACGAGCTACCGCACTCCATCGCGGTCGTCGTCGAGGAGATGATCCCCCGGGAAGACCGGCCCGAGGACCGGCCGCTTCTCGATGTGCACGTCAACATCTATGTCGAGCGGGACAGCCAGAAATCGATCGTGATCGGCCGGAAAGGGGCCCGGCTGCGGGAGGTCGGCACCCAGGCCCGGCAGCACATCGAGCGGCTGTTGGGCACGCCTGTCTACCTCGATCTTCACGTCAAGGTCGCCAAGGACTGGCAGCGCGACCCGAAGCAGCTCGGCCGCCTCGGCTTCTGAAGGCCAACGATAAACAGGCCCCTTCCGGGAGGCCTCGCATGGTGAGACACTGTACGAGTACCGCTGACGCCCAGCCGGCCTATAAGGGGCCGAACCCGCTTATGAAGGAAGTGGTGGGGCGATGACAGTCACGAGTACGAGGTTCACCAATCGGCGGGCACCGTGCGGCCGTTTGACCGACGGTGAGCATAGCGAATCCCGCGACAACCAGGGCCTGGTCAGCGACCAGATGCTGTTCGACTGCGGCTGTAAGAAGAGCCGCGAGGAATACCACGACGGCAGCATCGAGGAGACCACGGTCAAGCACGACGGCAAGCTGTTGAGCCACGAGACGATCTCCGAGCACGGGGCATAGCGTCCTTCGGAGATCCCGTGACCACGGCTCACGATGTCGTTCTTGTCGGCGGTGGTGGCGCCGGGTTACGCGCGGCGATCGCCATCGCTGAGGCGCGCCCGGAACTCGACGTCGCGGTCGTGTCGAAGGTCTATCCCATGCGCAGCCACACGGTCTCGGCGGAAGGCGGCGCGGCCGGCGTGATCGGCGCGGATGACAGCCTCGACGAACATATCTACGACACCATCTCCGGCAGCGACTGGCTCGCTGACCAGGACGCGGTCGAGATGTTCGTCGAGGAGGCGCCGCGCGAGCTGATCCGCCTCGAGCACTGGGGCTGCCCGTGGAGCCGCGAGCCCGACGGCCGAGTCGCTGTCCGCCCATTCGGCGGCATGAAGAAGCAGCGCACCTGGTTCGCCGCGGACAAGACCGGTTTCCACATGCTGCACACGCTGTTTCAGACGTCGCTTAAGTACGGGACTATCCACCGGTACGACGAATGGTTCGTCACGAAGCTGGTGGTCGACGACGGCGTGATCCAGGGCGTGGTCGCGATCGAGTTGTCGACCGGCCGGATCGAGACGATGACCGCCAAGGCCGTCATCCTCGCTACCGGTGGGTGCGGGCGGGTCTTCCCGTTCACGACGAATGCCGCCATCAAGACCGGCGACGGCATGTCGTTGGCGTACCGCGCGGGTGCGCCGCTCAAGGACATGGAGTTTGTGCAGTACCACCCGACCGGGCTGCCGTTCACCGGCATTCTGATCACGGAGGCGGCGCGAGCCGAAGGCGGCTGGTTGCTGAACAAGGACGGCTATCGGTACCTGCAGGATTATGACCTCGGTAAGCCGGAGCCGACACCGGTGCTGCGCAGCATGGAGCTCGGTCCCCGCGACCGGCTGTCGCAGGCGTTCGTCCATGAGGTGGAGGAGGGCCGTGCCATCGACACGCCGTACGGTCCGGCGGTTCACCTCGACCTGCGTCACTTGGGGGCGAAGGTCATCGACGCGAAGATTCCGTTCGTCCGGGAGCTGTGCCTGAAATACCAGAACGTCGATCCGGCTGCTGAGCTGGTTCAGGTACGGCCGGTGGTGCACTACATGATGGGCGGAGTACATACCGACATTCACGGTGCGACGCCGGTCAAGGGCCTGTACGCCGCCGGCGAGGTGGCGTGCGTGAGCATCAACGGCGCCAACCGGCTCGGGTCGAACTCGTTGCCCGAGTTGCTGGTCTTCGGTGCGCGGGCGGGCCGGGCGGCCGCCGAGTATGCCGCGGGTGCATCAGGACCTACCAGAGCCGGCCTCCGTCAGGCCGACGACGAGCACCGTCGGATCTGGCGTGAGCTGAGAGGCCGGGAGCCAAACGGCAACGAGCGGATCGCCGATCTCCGCGAGCAGATGCAGCACACGATGGAAGGCGGCGCCGGTATCTACCGCACCGGCGACTCGCTGACCAAGGCGGTCGACACGCTTCATGAGTTTCAGGGCAGGCGGGACCAGGCCAGGATCGAGGACCACAGCCACACGTTCAACACTGAACTGCTGACATTCCTCGAACTGTCCGCGATGCTGGACGTCGCGGAGACGATCGTCTACTCCGCCCTGCGGCGCGAAGAGTCGCGGGGCGCCCACCAGCGTACGGACTACTCGGCGCGCGACAATGACCGCTTCTTGGCCCACTCCCTTGCCCATCGGGCGTCCGACGGCTCGTGCCAGATCCGCTACCTGCCGGTGACCATCACCCGGTGGCCGGTCGGAGAACGCGTCTACGGGAGGTGACTTCGCGGTGGCAGACTCAATTACGTTGAGGGTCACTCGCTACCAGCCCGAGGTCGACGACGAGCCGAGGGCACAGGACTTCGACGTGCCGTTGCGCGAGAACTGGGTCGTCCTGGACGGGCTCAACTACATCAAGGACCGCCTGGACGGAACACTGTCATACCGCTGGTCGTGCCGGATGGGTATCTGCGGTAGCTGCGGCATGATGGTCGACGGCGAACCGGCACTGACCTGCGCCACGTTCCTGGTCGACCACGCGCCGGGTCCGATCCGGGTCGAACCGCTCGCCAACTTCCCAGTGGTCCGCGACCTGGTCGTGGACATCGGCGACTTCCTGGAGAAGCTTCCGCGAGTTTCCCCATGGATCGTCCGCGACGACGACATTCCGGTGGACGAAGGCGAGTCCCTGCAGACGCCTGAAGAGCTGGCCGACTACAAGCAGTACAGCATGTGCATCAACTGCATGCTGTGCTACTCCGCCTGTCCGGTCTACGGGTTGGACCCGGACTTCATCGGGCCGGCCGCCATCGCGCTGGCTCAGCGTTACAACCTGGATTCACGGGACGACGGAGCCGCCAAGCGGCTGGACGTGCTGATCCACCCGGACGGAGTGTGGGGATGCACGTTCGTTGGGGAGTGCACCACGGCCTGCCCGAAGGATGTCGACCCAGCGGGCGCCATCCAGCGCTACAAGCTGACCGCGGCGATGGAGACCATCAAGTCCTATGTGTCGCCTGGAGGTGGACCGTGACGGGCACGGGTACGGGTACCGGGCAACGCGCATACCGCCCGCGGATGTCACTGTGGTGGTGGGCACGCAAGCGGTCGTACACGCTGTTCATCCTCCGGGAGCTGAGCAGCGTCTTCGTGGCGTGGTTCGTGCTGTTCACGCTGCTGACGGTGTGGTCGGTCGCCCGCGGTGAAGAGCGGTACGAACAGTTCCTCGACTTCGCCTCCAACCCGCTCGTGGTCGCACTGAACGTGCTCGCACTGGCGTTCTTGCTGTTCCACACCGTCACCTGGTTCAACCTGACCCCGAAAGCCATGCCGGTCAAGGTGCGAGGTCGGCGGGTGCCGTCGACGGTGGTCATAGCGGCTCAATGGCTCGGGTTCGTCGTCGTGTCGGCGTTCGTTGTGTGGCTGGTGGTGAGCTAGATGCCTAACCGGGAGGTCGAACCGTTCGCGTGGATGGCGTTCAGCGCCGGCGGCGTGGCCGCGGCGATGTTCGCGCCCATACTGCTGTTCCTGTTCGGGTTGGCTCTCCCGCTGGGCTGGGTCTCGCCGGACCATGCAGGCTTGCTGGATGCCCTCGGGCATCCGCTGACCAGGCTCGCGTTGCTGGGCGTATGCGCGGCGGCTCTGTTTCACTTCGCGCACCGATTTCGGTACACCCTGTACGACGGGCTGCAACTGGCACGTTTCGGCACTGTGATCACTGCCGGTTGTTACGGTCTGGCCGTGCTCGGATCGGCCGCCGCGGCCTACATCCTCCTGCTCGTCCTGTAGCTGGTTCTATAGGGCGCCAGCGCCGTTCGAAGCTCTGTGCCGCCACGGATCTGTCCCAGATGTGGAGGCTGATCCGGACGCCATACGCGGCGTGACGTAGGCGGAGTTGCGCAGACGAGCGGACGACCGGGAGCCGCCCCGGCGGCACGATCGGGTCATGAAGATCTCCCGGAACATCCGAAGGCTGACGATCGTCGTGCACACTGCCGCGTCCGTCGGCTGGCTCGGGGCCGCGGTCATCCTGCTCGTGCTGACCAGCGGCGTGGTGACCGGCGACCTCGAACCGGCGGCTGCGTATCCGGCGGCCGCAAGGATCGGGACCATGGTGGTTGTGCCGCTGAGCCTGCTGGCGCTCTTGACGGGCCTGGTCCTGGCGCTGGGCACTCATTGGGGTGTGTTCCGGCACTGGTGGGTGACGGTGAAGCTGGCGACCACCGCCCTGATGACGGTGCTCGTGCTCGGCCTCCTCATGCCGGCGCTGCGGACAGCGGCCGACACTGGGGCCGCTCTGCCGCCGGACGAGCAGTCGGGCCTGATGATCGGGCCGAGCGTGTCGTCCGGCCTGCTCATGCTGAACCTGGTCCTGAGCGTCTACCGGCCGGGCCGGTCGCGGGCAGGACGCCGGCCAGCTCGCCAGGGCGCCCTTGTCGGTGCAGCTCCGGCCCGGAGCCGATGAGACGTCTGACGGTCGTCGTGGGTCGACGCCGGCAGTCCGCCTGCACGGCTTCTTAAAGCCCATCTCTACGGCTTCTTAAGGCGGGGTGGGTCGCGCGCGATGGGGGTGATGGCGTAGAGTCGTCGACCGTGCGGCGCTTTGGCCTCCTGCTTAGCTGCCGCGGTGAGGTTCGCTAGACCGGCTCCCTCGCCGCGGTGAGTTTGCGCTGCCGGTCGTGCTTGTCTCGACCGCATTCAGGAGCTTCTTTACGATGAATACCACTGACGTCACCATGGCGTGGCCGCCCGTACAGAAACCTTCGCAGATGCCGGTGCACCGGTACCGGCCTTTCCACGAGCAGATCGCCGTCGACCTGCCGGATCGTACCTGGCCAACCCGCCGGATCGAGACCGCACCCGCGTGGTGCGCCGTCGACCTCCGCGACGGCAACCAGGCGCTGATCGACCCGATGAACGCCGAGCGTAAGAAGCGCATGTTCGATCTGCTCGTGCGGATGGGATACAAGCAGATCGAGGTCGGCTTCCCAGCGGCAAGTCAGACCGACTTCGACTTCGTCCGCGAGCTCATCGAGGGTGACCACATCCCCGACGACGTCGCCATCCAGGTGCTGTCCCAGTGCCGGGACGCGCTGCTCGAGCGGACCTTCGAGTCTTTGCGCGCCGCCAAGCAGGCGATCGTGCACATCTACAACTCGACGTCCATCCTGCAGCGCCGGGTCGTCTTCGGCCTGGATCGCGACGGCATCACCGACATCGCTACGAACGGTGCCCGCACCGCGCAGAAGTACGCGGAGTCGATCACTCCCGACACGGAGATCTACTGGGAGTACTCGCCAGAGTCTTACACCGGAACGGAGCTGGAGTACGCAGCCGAGATCTGCGGGGCGGTGGCCGACGTCCTCGAGCCGACGCCGGACCGGAAGATGATCGTCAATCTGCCGGCGACGGTCGAGATGGCCACCCCGAACGTCTACGCGGACTCCATCGAGTGGATGAACCGGAACCTCCCGCACCGGGAGTCGATGATTCTGTCGCTGCATCCGCACAACGACCGCGGAACCGGCGTGGCGGCGGCGGAGCTCGGGCTGATGGCCGGTGCCGACCGGGTCGAGGGATGCCTGTTCGGCAACGGCGAGCGCACCGGGAACGTCTGTCTGGTCACCCTGGGGATGAACATGTTCACTCAGGGGATCGACCCGCAGATCGACTTCAGCGACATCGATGAGATCCGCCGGACGGTCGAGTACTGCAACCAGCTGCCTGTCGCTGAGCGGCATCCATGGGGTGGTGACCTGGTCTACACGGCGTTCTCCGGCAGCCATCAGGACGCGATCAACAAGGGGTTCGAGGCCCTCCAGCGCGACGCCAAGGACGCCGGAACAGCGGTGGACGATTTCGCCTGGGAGGTTCCGTACCTGCCGGTGGACCCGAAGGACGTCGGACGCAACTACGAGGCGGTCATCCGGGTCAATTCCCAGTCCGGCAAGGGCGGCGTGGCCTACGTGATGAAGGCCGAGCACCAGTTCGACTTGCCGCGCCGGTTGCAGATCGAGTTCTCCGGCGTGGTCCAGGCGTTCACCGATGGCGGCGGTGGAGAGGTAGACCCGGCGAGGATGGGGGAGATCTTCATGGCCGAGTACCTGGACCGCACGACCCCGCTGAAACTGAACTCGGTGCACACGTCATCCGCCGCCGGCGAGCGCGACGTCCTCGAGGTCGGCGTGTACGTCGATGGAGAGCGCCGCACGCTGGAGGGCTCGGGCGACGGCCCGATCGATGCGTTCGTCAACGCCCTGTCGACGGTCGGCCACGAGGTCCGCGTGCTCGACTACGCCGAGCACGCGATGAGTTCCGGCGCCGACGCCCGGGCGGCTGCCTATCTCGAGTGCTCCGTAGGCGGGGACGTCTACTGGGGCGTCGGTGTGGACGCCAACATCGTGACGGCCTCGCTCAAGGCCGTCGTCAGTGCCGTGAACCGCTCCGCCTCGTAACTCTCTCCGATGATCATCAACCGTTGGACCGGCCATCAGCGGTCTAACGGTTGATGATCATCAGGAAATGCTGACGTCGGTTGTCAGGGTTTGCTGTCACCGTTGACGTATGAGTGACACATCGAAGCAACTGTCCGGCAAGGTCGCACTCGTTGCCGGCGCGACACGCGGAGCAGGCCGAGGGATCGCTGTGGAGCTGGGAGCCACCGGCGCCACGGTCTATGTGACCGGGAGAACCACTCGTGAGCAGCGCTCGGAGATCGACCGCCCGGAGACCATCGAGGAAACGGCCGAGCTGGTCACTGCGGCAGGCGGTCAGGGGATTGCCGTACAGGTCGACCACCTGGAGCGCGAGCAGGTCCGGGCGTTGGTGGAACGCATCGATGCCGAACAGGGCCGGCTCGATGTCCTGGTCAATGACATCTGGGGTGGCGAGCTGCTCTTCAGCTGGAGCGACAAGCTGTGGGAGCACTCGCTCGACGACGGCCTGCGCATCCTGCGGCTGGCGATCGACACGCACATCATCACCAGCCACTACGCGCTGCCGTTGCTGATCAGGAAGCCGGGAGGGCTGGTGGTCGAGGTGACCGACGGCACCGTGGAGTACAACGCGTCGAACTACCGTGTCTCGTTCTTCTATGACCTGGCGAAGGTCTCGGTCACTCGCATGGCATTCGCGCAGGCGAAGGAGCTGGCCGAGCACGGCGGCACCGCGGTGTCGCTGACACCGGGCTGGCTGCGTTCAGAGATGATGCTTGAGCACTTCGGGGTTACCGAGGCGAACTGGGGTGACGCGCTGGCGAACGTGCCGCACTTCGCCATCTCGGAGACCCCGGCGTTCGTCGGACGCGCCGTCGCGGCGCTCGCGGGCGATCCGGAGGTGAATCGGTGGAACGGCGAGTCACTCTCGAGTGGCCGGCTGGCTCAGGTCTACGGCTTCACCGACCTGGACGGCAGCCGGCCGGACGCCTGGCGGTATCTCGTCGAGGTCCAGGACGCTGGCAAGCCTGCCGACGTCACCGGCTACCGCTGAGGATGCAGTAGGCCCGGCCTGCATCCAGCTCAGTAGCCGGCTGTGCACCCAGGCCAGGTTCGGCGCCTGCGCGAGGTCGCCGTTCCTGAGCGTTCCGGCGACGGCGGATGCCCGCTCCAGCAACCCCGGATTGTCACCGGGGGCGGCGACGAACTCGACTTCCGCAGGGTGTGCGGCGTCGTGGATGCGCCGGCGGTCGTCGTCGCCGTGCTCGCCGGTGACCAGAATGAGGTGATGTTCTCGCACGTTCGTCATCTTTGCGTTCCGTCGGAGACCACGATCACTTCGAACAGATCGATCATTGGCAGTTCGATAGTCCAAGGGATGAGCACGGTCCGGCCCTGGCCGAAGGAACCGGACGCATAGCCGGGATGGCCGACGGGGACGTGTCCGTAACACTTCTCCGGTGGCCCGTACGGCGCCTGGCTGAGCAGGGTGAGCTGAGATGTCGCGTCGTCATCCCAGGTCAGGTAGTGATAAGCGCCGTGTACGGGCAGCACCGGGGCCGGATACGCGGCAGGCACGTCGTCAGCTGTGCCGTTGCCATTCGTCGAGACCTGCCGGTGTGGTGCCTCCGACGTCGCTGGGTCGGCGGCGACGTATACGCCGAAGAGGCGTTCCTCACCTGCATGGACCGCTTCGCGACGGGTGGCGGGGAGGTTCGTGAGTTGGACGGTGTCGTCGGTGATGGCGGTCGCGCCGGTGCTCAGCAGCCGGCCACCGCGCTCGACGAAGGCGTCCAGTTCGGCAACGGTGCTCGGTGCCAACGGTCCGAGATCTCCGAGTACCAGCAGCGAATAGCGGGCCAGGCCACCGTCGGCGGCCATCTCGTCGATGTGCTGCTGGGCGACGACGTCGAAGGGGATGTGGCGCTCTTGCAGTGCGGCGTAGAGCCCTCGGAACTCGGCCGTGGCCTCGGCGTGACGGTCGTCGTCGAGACCGTGCCTGTCGGGGCGCACCAGGCCGGTGCGTGCGACCGGAACCATTCCGTCGTAGACGTCGTGCCGACGGGCGTGGAAACGGGTCAGCTCACCGGCGACGTCGAGGCATTCGCAGGGGATCTGTCCTGGTGTGCCCATGATGTACGTGGATGGGTTGCCTCCCCGGGAAATGGTCTGGACGAGGTACTGGGCGAAGTGTTCCGCCTGCTCGCCGGCCATCCGATACGGCATGTCGACGAACGCCACCGAATTGACCAGCACTGGGACGTCGGGATGGTGCGACCGGAAGGCGCTGACCGCCTCGGAGGTGGCATGCGGCCAGAGCTCGCGGCCGATCGCGTTGTTGGCCTCGTGGAAGACGATGTCGGCGGACTGGCCCAGGATGAGACCTGCGTCGGGCCGGCGTTGCGCGATATGGTCCCGGATCCGTGTGGTGAGGACGTCGATGCTCTCGGAGACGAACGTGCGCCACAACCCGTACGTCGCCGACTCCGGACCGGTGGGAAGTTCGGCCGTGTCACCGCTGAACCGGGCGAACGCGCGGACGCACCCTGAGCAGTGGCAGGGGCCGTGGTACGCACGGCTGTAGTCGACCTCGTTGAAGCCGAACCAGTTGAAAAAGAAGCCGTCGACCGGATAGCGCCCGATCACTTCATCGAGGATCTCGAAGGTGCGCTGCTGGTAGTACGCGCCGCATCCGAAACGGCATGGACCACCACGGGCCGCCGTTGATCTGCCGTCCGGTCGCGGTCGTCTCCGTTGACGTATGAGTCACGGCGTCGCACCTTCGTCTCTGACGATCGTGGGCGTCTTCATCGCTATATTGGTCAAACCACCTTGCCGGTTTGAGAGCTTAGGAGCGACCTGGGTCACTGTCAATGGCCGCCCCGCCCGTGCGGCCGGCGCTGCGCGCCTGCGGCCGGCCTCGTAGTGCCTGAGCATGTGTTCAGCGTACGTACGGTGTGACCTGCCCATCCGTGGGCGGTAAGGTGGGCGCCCAGAGACATGGGCCCGTTGTGCGGTAAGGAAGAGGGATCGCGTCAAGTGGTTCAACCAGATGATGCGGCATTTCACGCGGTTGAGCGGTCGAGGGTGTACTCCTCCGTCGTGGACCAGATCCTCGCGAGCATCAGGTCCGGCCGGTTC
>NZ_ML142853.1:399017-412111 GCF_004138495.1 Phytoactinopolyspora endophytica | reverse complement strand
ACCTCGCTGCCCGCGGAGCGGGTCCTCGCCGGCCAGCTGCAGGTGAGCCGCGGCTCGCTGCGTGAGGCGATCAGGGTGCTCGAGCACGCGGGTGTGCTGGACGTCCGGACCGGAAGCGGTACCTATGTCACCCAGGACAGTAGCTCCAGCACGGCGTTGCTGCGGGCGCAGGCGGCCGTCATTGGTGAGCACAGCCCGCTCGACCTGATCGTGGCGAGGGCCGCGATCGAGCCGGTCTGCGCCGAGCGCGCGGCGACCTCGCATCACCCCAGCGACCTGCTGGCCATCGAGGGGACCGTCGAGGAGCAGGCGAGGCTGACCGCGGCGGGTGAGGACGCGGCCGAGGTCGACAGCGCGTTCCATCTGGCCGTCGCGGCGGCGTCGCACAACAGCGTCCTGCTGGCGCAGGAGCGGATGCTGATCGACCTGATGCAGGAACAGATGTGGAGCGAGCTGAAGCACCGCTCGCGCACCCGGGCAGATGCCGCCGAGCAGTACCTTGACCACCACAAGCTGGTGCTCCGAGCGATCCGGCAGGGCGACTCGCGGCGGGCGAACCAGATGATGGCGATGCACATGAGCGCGATCGAGATGGCGCTGCTGGCCGAGGTGGAGGCAGTCGAAGAGGAGATCATCGGCGGGGCGAGCGCGGAGCATCCGTAGCCACCCATCGGGCAGTGTGACCCGGGCAGGCCACGCCCGGATGCGTCGAGTAGCGGAGCGGGCGGGTCCACCGACGGCCAGCCAGACCCGGCCAGACCCGAGTTGACGACGGCGGACTCGCGCCCATAGCCTCGTTATTGGCCAATTGGTTGGACCAATTTCTTGTGGAAAGCGGGATCTCATTGGATACATCGCGTTACGCCGTGAACTGTTCGATCCTGATGACGGACCGCCCGATTCCCGAGCGGCTCGCCGCGGTTCGAGAAGCCGGAGTCGACGCCGTCGAGTTCTGGTGGCCGTTCGCCTCGGCGACGCCGAGCGACGCTGAGGTGGACGGCTTCGTCTCCGCCGTGCGTGCCTCGGGGCTGCGGCTGATCGGGCTGAATCTGTTCGCCGGTGACATGCCAGGTGGCGACCGTGGTGTGGTCTCCTTGCCGGGCCGCGAGGACGAGCTGCGCGCCAGCGTCGAGATCGCCGCACGCATCGGGGAGGAGTTGGGATGCCCGGCGTTCAACGCGCTCTACGGCAACCGTCTGCCCAGTGTGCCGGCGGCGGAGCAAGACGAACTCGCCACGGAGAACCTTCGGGACGCCGCCCGGGTGCTGGGGGAGATCGGCGGGACGGTCTTGATCGAGCCGGTCAGCGGCGTGGAGTCCTATCCGCTCAAGACGGCGGACGACGCGGTCGAGGTGATCGAGCGGGCGGCCGAGGGTGCGGGCCCGGACAATCTCGGCCTGCTGCTGGACGTCTACCACCTCTGGGTCAACGGCGACGACGTGCCGTCGGCCATCGAGCGGCACCGCTCACGTATCGCCCACGTGCAGATCGCCGATGCGCCGGGGCGCGGCGCTCCTGGTAGCGGGCAGCTGCCTCTGGGGGCCTGGGCGGATGACGTCATCTCGGGCGGGTACGGCGGGTGGATCGCATTGGAATACAAGGACGACGGAGCCGACCCGCTGGGATGGCTGAGCGCGGGAACTACCGGAGAGAGGAACCTGGGATGACGACTATCGGATTCATCGGTCTTGGAGTGATGGGCGGGCCGATGGCGGCCAACCTGGTCGGGGCGGGCTTCGACGTGGTCGGTTACAACCGTAGTCCCGCCAAGGTCGAAGCCCTTGTCGCGGCCGGCGGAAGGGGCGCCACTTCGGTGCGTGAGGCCGTTGACGGTGCGGACGTGGTCATCTCCGTGCTTCCGGACTCACCGGACGTCGAGGCCGTGGTCCTCGGCGAGGACGGCGTCTTCGCGCACGTCGCGTCCGAAGCGTTGTTCGTCGATATGAGTACCATCAAGCCCGACGTCGCGCGGAAGGTCGCCGAGGCCGGGGCCGAACGCGGTGTACGTGTGCTCGACGCCCCGGTCAGCGGCGGCGAGCAGGGCGCCATCGACGCGAAGCTCTCGATCATGGTCGGCGGCGACGGCGGGGCGTTCGCCGCCGCGAAGCCGGTGCTCGACGCCATGGGTGCCACCGTCGTCCACGTCGGTCCCGCGGGCGCCGGTCAGACGGTCAAGGCATCCAATCAGCTCATCGTCGCCGGAGTGATCGAGCTGGTGTCGGAGGCTCTGGTGTTTCTCGACGCCCATGGTGTGGACCGGGAACGTGCCGTCGAGGTCTTGGCCGGCGGGCTGGCGGGCAGCGCCATCCTGGATCGCAAGGCCGCTGGGATGCTGACGCGGAGCTTTGACCCGGGGTTCCGGGTCGATCTGCACCACAAGGACCTGGGCATTGTGACGTCGGCTGCCCGGGAGGCAGGGGTGGCCATCCCGCTGGGCGCCCACGTCGCCGGACTCATGGCGTCGCTGCGCGCCCAGGGGCTCGGCTCGCTCGATCACTCGGCGCTGCTGTTGCAGGTCGAGCAGCTGTCCGGCCACTCCCATGATCATGAACAGTAACCGTGTAAATAGCACGGTTACTGTTCATGATCATGAGGAAAGTCACTCCGTGCGACGCTCAACGCTGTCCGGTGAGCTGCAGCAGAACGGCCAGGATATGCTCCTGCCGGGGCGGATCGTCGCTGTTCAGTACGCGGATGAACAAGCCGTCGACGGCGGCGGTCACGCCGTCCCGCGCGATCGGATCGCTGACGAAGCGGGCGATGAAACGGTCGAGAGCCTGGGTCCATCGGTTGGCCTCGGCCCGGATGGCGGGATGGCGGGCCGCCAGCACGAAGAGCTCGTACTCGGCCACGGCTCGCGCGCGGTTCGCCTCGGCGCCGCGGACGATCTCTTCAGCGAGCTCGCGGAGCGCTCGTGAGTCGTCATGGGCGTCGATCTCCGCGAGCCGCCGCAGGCAACTGTCATTGCACGCGGTGAGAGCGGTGAGCAGCAGGTCCTCGATGGTGGGGAAGTAGTACATGACCGTGCTCGGTGGCACGTGGGCCTCATGGGCGACGGCGCGCTGGGTGACACCCGCGACGCCGGCGCGCTCGATCACGCGGATGGTCGCGTCGATCAGCTCCTGACGTCGTCGCTCTCCCTTGCGGCGACGGCCGTCCGTGATCTCCGCAACCGTTTCGGCTCGGCCATGTCAATGGCCTGTCAGCGCCGTATCAAGCCGCTGTCAACGCGCTCGGTGATGGTGGTGGCAACCGAAACGAAGGGAGCCACCTGATGAACAACGCGATAGCCGTGACCGGGCTGCGTAAGGCGTTCGGCGACAACGTCGTGCTCGACGGTATCGACCTGGATGTCGCCGCAGGGACGATCTTCGCCCTGCTCGGACCGAACGGGGCCGGCAAGACGACGACGGTGCAGATCCTGTCCACTCTGATCACGGCCGACGGCGGCCAGATGCGGGTGGCGGGTCATGACCCCGACCGCGAACCGGACGCCGTACGAGACGTGATCGGTGTCACGGGCCAGTTCTCCGCCGTGGACAGCCTGCTCACCGGCGAGGAGAACCTGATCCTGATGGCGGACCTCCGTCATCTGGGCAAGGCCGAGGGACGACGCCGCGCGGCCGAACTGCTGGAGCAGTTCGACTTGGTCGACGCCGCCAAGAAGACGGCCGCAACCTATTCCGGTGGGATGCGCCGTCGCCTCGACCTCGCCATGACCTTGGTCGGTGACCCGAGCATCATCTTCCTCGACGAGCCCACCACCGGGCTCGACCCGCGCAGCCGCCGAGCCATGTGGCAGGTCATTCGGCAGTTGGTCGCCGGTGGCGTCACGATCATGCTCACCACCCAGTACCTCGAGGAAGCCGACCATCTCGCCGACCGGATCGCCGTGCTCGACCACGGAACCATCGTCGCCGAGGGCAGCTCGGCCGAGCTCAAGCGCCTCGTGCCTGGCGGACACATCCGTCTGCAGTTCATCGACCCCGGACACTTTGAGGCCGCCGCGCGGATCTTCAGCGAGAACAGCCGCGACGATGACAGCCTCACGCTACAGATCCCCAGCGACGGCGACGTCGGATCGCTGAAGGCACTGCTGGACCGCCTGGAACGCGAGTCGATCAAGGTCGGCGAGCTGTCCATCCACACACCCGACCTCGACGACGTGTTCCTCAACCTCACCGGCCGCCCCCACGCAGAACAGGAGCGCTGACCATGACCACTCTCAACATCGCCGCGACCGACTCGGCCACCATGCTTCGCCGGCGCCTGCGGCACTTCATCCGCTACCCGTCCATGACAGTGCAGCTCGCCGGCATGCCGGTCATCTTCCTGCTGCTGTTCGTCTACGTCTTCGGCGGCACGCTGGGGGACGGGATCGGCGGGATGTCCGGCGGGCGGGGCGAGTACGTCAACTACGTCGCGCCTGGGGTCATCCTGATGGCGGTGGCCGCCGTGGCTCAGGGAACCGCGATCTCTGCCGCCATGGACATGACCGAGGGCATCATCGCCCGGTTCCGCACCATGGCGATCTCCCGGGCCTCGGTGCTGACGGGGCACGTTCTCGCCGCCATGCTCCAGACCCTGTTCAGCGTGGCGATCGTCGTCGGCGTCGCATTGCTCGTCGGCTTCCGTCCGAACGCCAGCGTGGTCGAATGGATCGCGCTGACCGGCGTGGTCGCCATGGTCACCTTCGCGCTCACCTGGCTGACGGTCGCGCTCGGCCTGGTGAGTCAGACAGTCGAGGGCGCGAGCAACCTGCCGTTGCCGCTGGTGCTCCTGCCGTTTCTCGGCAGCGGATTCGTCCCTACCGATTCGATGCCGACGGGGCTGCGCTGGTTCGCCGAATACCAGCCGTTCACCCCGATCATCGAGACGATCCGCGGTCTTCTGGTCGGGACCCACATCGGCAACGACGCGATCATCTCGGCCGCCTGGTGTGCGGGCATCGCGCTCCTCGGGTACGTGTGGGCCAAGAAGCTCTACAACCGCGACCCGTCCCACTAGGCAGCTCGACCACGCTCGACGCTCGAAGAGGCCGCGCGAACAGGAACGCCCGACATACCGGCGCCTGTTCGCGCGGCCTCTGCTGCAGACCGAGCGAGGGGGAGGGATTTCCCAGCCCGAACGCGGCTTAAGCGCAAAGGTGGGGAGGGAGAATCCCAGCCAGGGAAGGCTCGGGCATCGGCGTGGGAGGAGCCCCGCGACGACCTCGCCGCGGGCGAGGCTGGGATTCTCCCTCCCCACCGGACCCCCACCGCAGACGACGGGCCGGGAATTCTCTCCCTCGCGGACGCAACCGCTCACACGTCGAGGATGGGCGACGCTGCGTCGCGGGCCGTCTCCAATGTCACGCCCTCGCCCAGCCGCGCCGCAGCGACGAATCCGTCGTCGCCCAGGACGGCTCGCGCCTCCGCCTCGACTCGGGTCGCGTCGGGAGAGAACAGGTCGGGAGCTCCGCGGATCGCGTCGCCCGCCGCCAGCATCGTGGCGGCCTCGGACGGCTTGCCCTTGCGCATCGCCTGGTCGGCGATTCCGACCAACACCTGGCCGGCCGTGGGCGCATGCGCGGACCTCACGGCGAACGTGAGTGCTTCGGAACGGCGAGCGTTCGCGGTCTCAAGATCGCCTGCCAAAGCGTCCACATGCGCCATCGAGTCGAGTTCCATCGCGCGGAACACCGGATGTATGTTCATGTGCCGCAACACGGTCTCTGCTTCCGCCAGGTACGTCCTCGCCGTGTCGAGCTCGCCCTTCCATCGGGCGAGGTCGGCCCGGGCGTGAGCCAGCCCGGCGAGCGCGTCCGGCCAGGCGGTCTGCCGGGCTTCCCGGTCGGCCTCAGCCTCCGCCGCCGCGCTACCCTCCGAGTCGCCCAGCAGCCAGCGCAACTGAATCTGCTTGCCGCGCATGAAGAGGACATCCTCGATGGTCCCCATCTCGGTGACGACGACGATGGCTTCCTCGTAGTAGGCAAGAGCCGCCGCCAGGTCGCCGCGTTGGGCGACGATGTCGGCCAGCGCCTGCAGCGCGAACGAGAGGCCCCAGCGCTCCCCGATGTCGCGGAACGCCACGAGCGCCGCCTCGGCGTCGGTCGTAGCCTCGGTCACGTTGGAACCGGCGTTGTAGAGCATGCGGGCGCGGTTGAGCCGGCCCATGCCGCTCACCCACGGATCATCGTCCGTGAGCAGCTCGTCCATGGCATCGATCCTGGGTGCGGAACCGTCGAGTGCGGCGCGCATGATCTCGTTCGCGGGGTTGATGAACCGCACCAGCGGACTGAGGGACTCTGTCCCTATGTCGAGCCGTGCCACGTTGTCGAGCCACTTTCTGGCATTGCGCTCGTCGCCGAGGCCGGCCGTGGCGAACAGCACCGCTATCGCCAAAGCCGATGCCAGCGAAGCGTCGTCGACCTCGCCCGGCACCTCCAGCGCCGCCTCGGTCAGCTCAAGCCCCTCCGCCTTGCGGCCGCTCAGCCACCAGTACCAGCCTGCGGCGGCCACCATCCGTACCGCTCGCGGCGCGTCTCCCGCGGCGATCGCGCCGCGTAGCGCACTGGTGAGGTTGTCGTGCTCAGCCGCGATGCGGCTACGCCATTCCAGCTGCTCGGCGCGGCGCAGGTGTGGGTCGACGGTCTCGGCGAACTCGATGAAATGGTCGGCATGCGCGCGACGTATCCGCTCGCGCTCGCCTGCCTCATCGAGCCGTTCGAGGCAGTACGCCTTGATGGTCTCGAGCATCCGGTAGCGTGGGCCGCCGTCGTCGCCGGCCACCAGCAGGGACTTGTCGGTCAAGGCGGTGAGCAGCTCGAATACCCGGTCGGCGTCGACGACGTCGCCCGCACACACCCACTCGGCTGACTCGATCGTCGCTCCGCCCACGAAGATCGCGAGTCTACGGAGTAGGACCCGCTCCTCGTCGGAGAGCAGGTCCCAGCTCCAGTCGACTACCGCACGCAACGTCTGGTGCTGGCGCATCGCTACCCGGCTGCCGCCGCTGAGCAGCCGGAACCGGTCATCGAGGCGGGTAGCCAACTGTTCGACGGTCATGGTGCGTAACCGCGCGGCCGCCAGTTCGATGGCCAGCGGCATACCGTCCAGGGCCCGGCAGATCCGCGCAAGGGTCGGCGCCGTGGTTTCGGTCAGCTCGAACCCGGGTCGGGCCGCACCCGCGCGGTCGGCGAGCAGCTGCACGGCAGGGGACGCTGCGGCTTCGGTCGCGCTCACATCCTCCGTCGGTAACGCGAGTGGCTTGACGGGCCACACGGCCTCGCCGGTGATCGCGAGCGGTTCCCGGCTGGTGGCGAGGATCTTCAGCTGCGGACACTCGCCGAGCAACCGGTCCGAGAGGACCGCGACGGCGTTGATGAGGTGCTCACAGTTGTCCAGCACCAGGAGGGTGTGCCTGGCCCTCAGCGCCGTGACGAGCCGGTCAAGTGGCTCGTCGGCGGGCGCCCAGCCGGCGATCGCCTGTTCCCGCAGTCCCAACGCGGTCAGGATCGCCTGCGGAACGTCGGCGCCGTCGCTGATCGGCGATAGCTCCACCAACCATGCTCCGTCTGGCATCTGGTCGGTCAGCCTCCGCGCCACCTCGACGGACAACCGGGTCTTGCCGGCGCCACCTGGGCCGGTCAGAGTGGTGAGGCGGTTGTCCTGCACCAGCTTGGGGATACGGGTGACGTCCTCGTCTCTGCCGATGAAGCTGGTGAGGCCGGCGCGGAGGTTCGTCGTAGGGCGATCCGGCTCAGCCTCTGCCAGTTCCGCGCCCGCCGGTTCTGTTCCCGCCGGTTCTGTTCCCGCGGTTCCGGGTGCGTCCGGTCCGGATTCCGCCGGGGTCGCGGACGGCGACGGCACCTGAGCTAGCTCGCCCCGTAGGACAGCGGTGTGCAGCCCGGACAGCTCGGGCGAGGGGTCGGCGCCGAGTGCGTCCGCGAGCGCCTGCCGCGCCCGCTCGTACGCCTCGAGCGCTTCCGCGGGCCGTCCGGCCGCGCACAACGCACGCATGAACGATGCGACCAGCCGTTCACGCAATGGATGGTCTGCGACGAGCGTCGTCAGCTCGGTGGTCAGCTGCTGCCCGCGGCCGAGCCGGAGATCCGCCTCGACCCGGTCTTCGATGGCGGCGAGTCGCTGCTCGGACAGGCGCACCACGGGCGACTCGAAGTACTCCGCGTCGGCGACGTCGAGCAGGGCGGTTCCACGCCACAGGTCGAGTGCCTCCCGCAGCGTCCGCGCGGCCGCCTCCGGATCGTCGGAGAGCGCGGAGCGCCCTTCGCCCATCAGCCGCTCGAACCGCGTCGCGTCCACCGCTTCCGGCTCGATCATCAGGCCATAGCCGGTGGCGTGCGACTCGACGGGGGCGTCCGGCAGTATCCGGCGCAGCCGTGACACCAGCGCCTGTATGGCGTTCACCGACTTCTCTGGTGGGTCTTCACCCCAGATCGCGTCGACCAGGCGGGACGTGGACACGATCCGGCCGGGCTCCAGCGCCAGCGCGATCAGCAACGTGCGCAGCCGGGCACCGCTGACCTCGATGGCGGTGGAGTCATCGGCTCGGATCTCCAGCGGGCCTAACATCCGGATCTGCACGCCACCGATTGTGCCAAGGTTTCACACGACTTCCGTCCTCCTGACGGTGTGGATTCGGAACAACGCCAGCGGATCCCGGAGTAGATCGCCGGCCACCGCCACCTCCGGGTGGGGTTCCTGGCCGTGTGTAACGCCTGAAGCGCCAGCGACCCGCGTCACCGTTACAGGAGGCCACGAACTCTCTTGGCGACTCCGTGCCTTCGGTGAAGCCGCACGTGACCTGGTCGAAGCAGGTGGCCGGCGTAGTCAGTCAACCTGGCGCCGAGCGCCTTGCCGACCTCCGGTACGGGCACTACGTATCGTTCAAAATAGAACGACAAAGAATTAGATCACCAACATGGAGTACAATAACGAACGATAAGGAGTTTCATGGCTGAGCGTATGAGTCTGTTGACACGTCGAGATGTCGCGCGCCAGCTGGGCGAACGGGTGCGGGCATTGCGGCTCCGTGCTGATATGAAGATCGAGACGTTGGCGGAACATGCTGGAGTCTCGGAGATGACGGTACGTCGGTTCGAGACAACAGGGCGAGGCTCCGTCGACACCCTGTTGAAGCTGGCGCTGGCGTTGGGGCGCTTGGACGAGTTCGCCGAGCTGCTCGCACCGCCGTCGGCCAGAACAGTCGACGAATTCGTGGCGCGCGGAACGGCGCCGGCGCGTAAACGGGGTCGTCGGTGAAACGGGTTCACGTTCGCCTGCAGTGGTCGCCCCAAGAGATCGTCGACGTCGGGCAGCTGGCCTCTGACGGGCGGACGACGGTCTTCGAGTATGCGGACACATTCGTCCGAAGCGAGTTGCCGCTGTCGCCGTTTCGCCTTCCCGTCGAGCCAGGGTTGCAGGAGTACCGGGACGACCGGATGTTCGGCCCGCTACCTGGTCTGTTCGACGACTCGCTGCCCGACGGCTGGGGCATGCTCCTGATGGACCGCCAGATGCGGCAGCGGGGCATCGATGTGCGCACAGTCTCACCGTTGGATCGGCTGACGTACCTGGGAACGCGGACCATGGGAGCCCTGACCTATCACCCCGCCGAGGACGCTGGGCAGGCCTCCGACCGAGTCGATCTTGCGACGCTTGGGGAGCAGGCCTCGGAAATCCTCGCAGGGGATACCAACGAGGTCCTGCCGGCTCTGGCGGCGGCAGGAGGTAGCGCGGGCGGGGCGGGGCCGAAGGTCGTGGTCGGCGTGCGGGGAGACGAGCTGATCGCGGGGGACCAGGATCTGCCCGATGGGTTCGAGCACTGGCTGGTCAAGTTCTTCGCCGACGCTGACGACGGAGACGCGGGCAGGGTCGAGCATGCGTATCTGGCCATGGGCGCTGCCGCCGGAATCGCTGTCCCGGCGACCCGCCTGTTCGTCGTCGATAATGGTAAGGCGTATCTGGGCGTCCGGCGGTTCGACCGGGCGGCTGGCAATCGGCGGTGGCATATGCACACGCTGAGCGGTCTCCTGCACGCCACGCACCGAGCGCCGTCGGTCGAGTACGACGCGCTGCTGGCGGTGACGGAAAGGCTGACGCAAGACCATCGGGTCGTCGTCGAAGCGTTCCGAAGGATGGTGTTCAATGTCGCCTCTTACAACCGGGACGATCACACGAAGAACTTCTCCTTCCTCATGGATCGCGATGGCCGATGGAGCATGTCGCCGGTGTATGACCTGACTCTTGCCAACGGGCCGGGCGGTGAGCACACGCTGGCGGTTGCCGGCGAGGGACGCGCGCCCGGCCGTGAGCACGTGCTGTCGGTCGCCCGGCAGGCCGGCATCGCGGAGACCGAAGCCGACGCGGTCATCGAAGACGTCAACGCGGCGACGGCGCGATGGGAGGAGTTCGCCGCGGCGTCCGGCGTGGGTGATCGGATGCTGCAGGAGGTCCGCGCGGCGATCCGCAAGCTTTGAGGCCGAGGTGGGGTTCCTGGCCCTGTGTAACGCCTGAAGCGCCAGCGACCCGCGTCACCGTTACAGGAGGCCACGAACCTTGGATGGGTCCCCGGGACACGTCAGCGGCGGAGGCTCAGCCGGAGGGTACAGCCGTCGCCTGCTGGGCCGGGTGACGTGACGGTGAGGTTGCCTCCATGGGCCTGCGCGATCTGGCTGGCGATCGGCAGGCCGAGACCAGTGCCGTCCGTGTCGTGCCTGCCGCGCCAGAACCGCTGGAAGATGTGGTCCTGTTGGTCGGGCGGAATACCGGGACCGTGGTCGGTCACGACGACGGTCGCCTCGGACTCGGTGACCTCGACCGTCACCTCCACTGTCGAGCCACTCGGCGCATGCTTGATCGCATTGTCGACGAGGTTGGAGACCGCACGTGCCACCGTGGCTTCGTCGACGGGACACACGGCGGAAGGCGACCCGACGATCGACACGTCGACCTGTCTCGTGGCCGCCAGAACGCCGGCGTCCTCGACGACGCCGTGGACGATGGCCACCACGTCGGCCGGACGCCGGTCGATGGTTCGGGCGCGTCCGCGCGCGTCGGTGAGCAGATCGTCGATGGTTGCCTGGAGCCGTGCGGCGGCCCGTCCCGACCGTTCCAAACCCTGCCGGTAGACATCGACGGTCGGCTCCGGATGGGCGAGGAGAACCTCTGCGTTGGTCGAGAGCACCGACAGCGGTATGCGGAGTTCGTGGCTGGTCTCCTCGATCAGCTGCCGCTGCGTGTCAGCGGCCCGCTCCAGACGGTCGAGCATCGCGTCGAAGCTCGCCGCGAGCGACACCACCTCCGTCGGGCCGTGATCGAGCCCGATCCGTCGGCTGAGATCCGTACCCTCGATGTCCTCCGCGACTGCTCGCACCCGGTCGATGGGACGTACCGCCCTGCCGGACCACCACCACGCGAGACCGGCGGCCACGGGACCCAGCGCGACGACGGTCCAGCTGACCCACGGTGAGCGCTCCGTCGATGTGCTCTGGGTTTCGACGCCGTTGTCGACCACCACGTTCGTGTCGGTCTCGGTCGCGAGAATCACGCCGAACAGGAGAAGCGCCGGAACGTAGATGGCCAGGAATCCGAGCACTGCCAGCCGGACCCGCAGTGATCGCCAAAGGGCGCCCGCCTGCCTCGTCGGGCGCAGGGGTGTGCGCTCGCCGCTGGTGCCGCTACCGTCGTCGGTCATCGCCGAACTCCCCGGAATCGTGCGCACCGCTTGTTCCCGCCGTCTCCGGCACCGGCGCGGGCGCGTGGCTCGGCGCGTGTCGCGTGTCGTCGTCGGTCAGCTTGTAGCCGACGCTGGTGATCGTGACGATCAGCGGCGGGTCCCCGAGCTTCTTGCGTAGCCGGCCGAGGATCACCCGGACCGATGAGGTGAATGGGTCGGCGTTGGCGTCCCACACGTGCTCGAGCAGGTCCTCGGCCGAGAGCACCTCGCCGGGGTGATGCATGAAGAAGCGCAGCAGTGAATACTCGCGGGCCGTGAGGTTGAGCTCGACGCCGGATCGCCACGCCCGATGCGCGGCGAGATCCAGCATCAGCTCGCCGACCTCCAGCGTCGATCCGTGGTCGTCGCCGCGCCGCCCCAGTGCCCGCAGCCGGGCCATCAGCTCCGCGAAATGGAACGGCTTGACGAGATAGTCGTCGGCCCCGGCGTCCAGGCCGGCCACCCGGTCATCGACGGCATCGCGAGCGGTCAGCACCAGCGAGCGACGGGGGCGATGGAGCTCCGGATCGGCTGCCAGCCGCCGGACGAGGTCGAGCCCGTCGCCGTCGGGCAGCCCCAGGTCGAAGCAGGCGACGTCGTACTCCGTCGTTGTCAGCAGTTCCTCAGCCTCGGCGTAGGTACCGACGACGTCGACCGCATACGACTCGTTGCGGAGGCCGAGCGCCACCACCTCGGCGAGATCGACGTCGTCCTCCAGCAGCAGGATGCGCATGGCCACAGTCTCCCAGCGATCGCAGTCTCAGCGCCGGTGATCATCAACCGTCAGACGCGTCATGATACGGCCGACGGTTGATGATCATGAGCGTTCAGCGGTTGTCGTCGTGGTCTCTGGCCCGGAGACTGTCATGCGGCCGTCCTCGAACGTGACGGTCAGCTCGAGGCCCGAACCGGTGGGGTCCTCCGGGCGGAAGTCACCGTCGCCGGAGGGGACCAGCCGCAGGTCGGGCGGATCTGTTGGTCCATCGACCCCCGCGATTCCACCTCCTTCGTCGATCGCGTACCAGAGGGTGATCGACTCGGAGCCTGCGACGACATTGACATACGTCCGCAGTTCGCCTTCGGCGAAGACGGTGCCGGCGAGCTCGACGTCGTCGATCGGTCCGATCTCCGACTCCAGGATGTCGAGCTCTTCCCGGCCCTCTTGGGTCTCGCCCGCGAGCGTCGCCAGCACCCGGTCTTCGTGTGCTGCGATGTCACCGGCGGTGACGTCACCGGACGGCTGGAACAGCACGGCTGCGGCATCGGCGCCGTTGGCCGAGATCGCGAGCCCGTCGTCGGCTACCTCCACATCGAATGACCCTCCCGTGTCGAGCTCGTATGTTCCGGCGGCCGCTTCCAGGTCAGTGGGGTCGACG
>NZ_ML142853.1:392283-398968 GCF_004138495.1 Phytoactinopolyspora endophytica | reverse complement strand
CCCGTCGAGCCTTCGGGCACAGGTAGCGGCTCGCCGCTCACCAACGACGGCCCGAGTGTCTGAACCAGTTGCCCGGCGGTCACGTCCGGGGTGTTCGTGGCGACGGCGATCGTCCGCTCGCTGTCGGGCAACCACACGACGGTCGCCTCGTGTCCGGAGTCGCCGCCTCCGCCCGAGAAGGTGTAGACGGGCTCGCCGAGGGCTGACGCGTCAAGCATCGCCCATCCCCGTGCGACCGATGTGCCGTCGCCGTGGTCGAAGCCGGAGGCGGCCATGACCTCGACGGCCACCGGCGAGATGATCTGGCCGGTGAACAGGGCGTGTGTCCACGTGGCCAGGTGCTCCGGCGTCATGGCGAGGTCGCCGTTGCCGCTGAGGGCCCAGTGCGGGCCTTCGAAGTCGCCCTGATCGCCCGCCGGGCCGTCGTCGTGATAGCCGACCGCGCGGGGATCCGGCGCGGCCGGCTCGCCGTTCCAGAAGCCGCCGGCGACGTCACCGCCGGGCAGCGGGAGGATCTCGGAGGCCATGTGGTCGCGGTAGTTCCCGGTCACTTCGTCGATGATCAGTGCCAGCAGCGTGTACCCGGCGTTCGAGTACAGGTAGTCGGAGCCTGGCTCGAAGGTTTGCTCCAAGCCGCCGATCGCGTCGAGCGCGTCGTCACGTTCAAGCGGCTGACGGTCCTCGGCGAACGTTCCGGTGAGCCCGCTGGTGTGCAGCAGCAGCTGGTCGACGGTCGCGTCGGCCACCGGACCGTCGAGGTCAGGGAGAATGTCACCGGCTCGATCGTCGAGCGAGAGTTCGCCCTTCTCGGCGAGGTCGACGATGGCAGCGGCGGTGAACGCCTTTGATATCGAGCCGATGCCGAACACCGTGTCGGCCGTGTTCGGTGTATCGGTGGCCTCGTCGGCCAGTCCGTAGGCGGCGAGGCAGTCGAATTCGCCGCTGGTCGAGATGGCGACGGACCCGCTGAACCCAGCCTCTGCCCAGGCGCTGAACGCGTCGGCGAGCTCGGGATCACATTGTGATGCGGCGCCTGTGACGGCCGGCTCGTCGTCTGGTGTGCCCGTGTCGCGGCTGGGCGTGTCAGTGTCAGTGGTGCAAGCGGCCATGGTCACTGCGACGGCCGCGAGTGCTACGAGGGATGTTCTCGTACGCGCGAGCCTTGCGAGTGGTGTCTTCATGAATGCGAACGTACGGATCATGCTGCAAACGTGATGTAAACGAGGGAGAGGTTGAGCCCACGGATCCTCAAGGTGGGTTCCTGGCCTTGTGTAACGGTTAAGACGCCAAGATCCCGCGTAAGCGTTACAGGAGGCCAGGAACCCCTCGTTAGTTGTCCACAACCTGGTACACGGATCTACCCGGGGACGCGTCGACGACCGACGATGGGCGACATGTCCGCACGCCTCAGCTGTCTCCCAGGCGACGTCGAAGACCAACTTGTCCTTGGCGACGGTTTGCTGACGGTTGAACGTGTGCGCTGTGCCGGCATCACGCGCCCGCGGATAAGTCGGCTCGTGCGAGCCGGACTTCTGGTTCGCCTAGCCAGGGGCGTCTATGCGAGCCGCGAGAGCTACGACGATGCGTTGCCGTGGGAGGCCTTCGCACTGCGCTCACGGGCGTTCACCTGGGCTTGCGGCCCGAGCGCGCATGCCGCGGGGTGGTCGGCCGTGGCAATTCGAGGGCTGCCTGCCATCGATCCGCCTCCTCAGAAGCCCATCGTCGTCATGCCGTTGGGCTCGGGAGCGGACACGAATTCGGCATTTGGCGAGGTCCGAGAGGTCGCATTGCCGCCGGAGCACCGCACGGTCGTCAACGGCTGCCCGATCCTGACCGATTCCCGCGTTGTTGCCGACATCGCACGGACTGGAGCCAGGGACGATGCTCTGGTTCTCGCCGACGCGGCACTTGCGGCCGGGACTACGGTCGAGGAGCTACGCGATGTGCTGAACGTGCAGCGCTTCTGGCCGGGCGTCCCAGAAGCGAGGTGGGTCGTTGAGCACGCCGACGCGTACGCGGAGTCCGCACTGGAGACGCTCGGACGGCTCACTTTCATCGAGTACGACCTGCCCGTTCCCATCTCCAATGCCTGGATCGAACTTGGGCCGATCCGGTACCGCCCGGATCACCTGCTGGACGACCTCTGGTTGATCTTCGAAGGTGACGGCGATATCAAGTACAACGAACGGCTCGACGCGGCGGCTGTTGTCCGCCAGCAACGCGAACGGGAATGGGAACTGCGTGAACGCGGCTTTGAGATCTCCCGATACGGATGGTCGAACGCCAGACACCATCGCCGGCAACTGGCCGAACGGTTCAGGGCGGTCATCGCGGAACGTACGCCACGTCCACAGGGCTGCTCTTGGTACCGCGAGACTCGAACGTACCGGCAAGCGGCATAGTGCCCCGATCGAGTGGGCTGCTCAATGTTCCTGGCCTTGTGTAACGGATAGGGCGCGCCAGAACCCCGCGTAAGCGTTACAGGAGGCCAGGAACCTTCTTCTCCGGAGGGTAAAAGTGGCGCTTGCAGATATGACCATGGTGCGTGACCATGGTCATATGGCGATCACCGACGTGGAACACTCCAGTATGCCGGCCGGCCGGTTCAAGGCTGTGTGCCTGAAGGTGCTGGACGAGGTGGCGGAGACGCGCGTACCCGTGACCATCACCAAGCGTGGAAAGCCGGTCGCTCGGCTGGTGCCCGTGGAGCAGCCCGCGCCGCTGTTCGGCGCGTTGGCCGGCACGGTCGGGCGGTACGACGACCTCATCAGCCCGGTCGACGATGAGTGGGACGCGCTGCGGTGACATCCACGGCAAGTGCCGGCGTCGTCCTGGACACGCATGTGCTGGTCTGGTTGATGGCGGGCGACGGCCGGCTCTCGCCGGAGCTACGCCAAGCGATCGAGAACGCGTCGTACGAGGCGGGAGCGAATGTGAGCGCGATCTCGCTGTGGGAGATCGCCATGTTGGTGGCCAAGGAGCGTCTGCAGCTCACTCGTGACGTAGGGGAGTGGGTCGATCTGGTGGCGGCGAACCCGGGTCTGACCGTCGTTCCGCTGGCCCCGGAGGTTGCCGTCGCCAGCACGAGGCTTCCCGGTGAGATCCACCGGGACCCCGCCGACCGCATCATCGTGGCCACCGCCCGCACGCTCAACGCCACGCTGGTCACCGCCGACCAGGCGTTGCTCGACTACGGTGCGGCCGGTCACCTCGCCGTGCTTGCCGCCTGAGTTGACGGAGGCTGACACCCTCACCTTCACGCTCGCCCGTCGTGAGTAGAAGGAGAGCTGGAACGAAAATTGGGTGTCGGTGCCCGCGATGCTGACGAGTAGGGTACCGTTTTGCACGTTGTTGACCTGGTGGTTCACTAGATCGCACGACCTCTAGGCCGGAGTGACGGGTGCGGGTACGGACTCGCAGCGTTGGCCCATCCGGAAGACGGCACGGACGTCGAGCACTGCCGCGGGGTCCCGTAGCGGATCACCGTTGACCGCGATGATGTCGGCATCGAAGCCGGGCGCAATACGCCCCTTCCGATCGCCGAGCCCGCACACTCGGGCCGCTCGGGAGGTGACCGCACCCAGCGCCTCGGCCGGCGGCCAGCCGAGCTCGTCGACGAACTGCCGAACCGCATGCGGCAGAACACCGTGCGGCTTCGGCGGCCCGATACCGGCGTCGCTTCCGCAAACGATGGTGACGCCGGCGAGTGTCATCGAGCGGAGCAGATCGATGATCGCGTTGATTCGTGTCGCGATCGCCGGCGGCAGCGTGGGATCGGGGAGCATACCGAGCGTGGCCGACACGGCCACGCCGGCGGCGGCGATGGCCGCGATGGTCTCCGCGTGCGGTTCAACGCCGTCCGCAGTCATGAACGAGCAGTGCTCGATCGAGTCGAAGCCGGCGGCCAGCACGTCGGCGATCGCCTGACCCGCGTGTGCGTGCGCGGTGATCGGCAGGCCCAGCCGGTGCGCCTCCTCCGCGGCTGCACGCAGTTCGTGGAGTCCGTATTGCGGCAGCTCCGACCGGGTTCCCTCGGTCATGACGCCTCCGCTGGCCATCACCTTGATAACGTCCACGCCGCGCTCGGCATGCTCGCGCACGGCGGCCTTGATGCCATCGACACCGTCGGCCTTGCCGCCCAGTGCCCCGCAGTGGCCGCGCGTCGTCGTGATCGGCGGACCGGCGGCGAGGACCTGCGGTCCCTCGGAGGGACGTTGTGCCAGCTCGTCCCGTAGCCGGAGAGCGAGGTAGTCGCGGTCACCCAGGTCACGGACCGTAGTGATGCCAGCCGCGAGCGTGGTGCGCGCCGCTGCCCGCATCATGTCGAGCGCCTCGTCCGCGCTGACGCTCGCCAGCCGGCCGATCGGGTCCGGGCCGGCGTCGAAGCCGAGGTGCACGTGCGTGTCGACCAGGCCGGGCATCAGGGTGACATCGCCGAGGTCGGCGGAGGTGGCGCGGCTAGGGGTGTTGTCGGCGAGGACGGCGCTCGCGCTGTCTCCCGGTCGCACGTCGAGGATGCGGCCGTCGGCGATCACGACGGTCGGCGACGCCAGCTTCGCAGGTCGCTCGCCGTCGAACAGGCGCGTCCCTCGAATCGCGAGCATCATTTCTTCCCTCCCGACACCGGCGCGTGAGATCGCTGTGATGCGCCGCGACGTCTGCGCATATCTCGCTGGTGGGCGAGCCGGTCATTGAACGGTACGGGCAGGGTCGGCTGTATCGACAGGGTGCAGACCGGCGGCGGCGTGGGGATGCTGGCACCCCGCCGACGTCGGTGGCCGACACCCTGGTGCCGGAGCCCGGGACACGGTGTGATGGCTGCTGTGACCACGACCGATGGAGTGATCAGCGTGCTGCTGGCGGACGACAACGCAATCGTCCGGGCCGGTGTGCAGGCGCTGCTCTCGCTCTCTGGCGACCTCGATGTCGTCGCCACGGCGGAGGATTACGACGGTGTCCTCAGCCAGGCGGAGGAGCACCGTCCGCAGGTCGTGGTCACCGACATCCGGATGCCGCCCCGTTTCGCCGACGAGGGCATCGAGGCGGCCAAGGAGGTGCGACGGCGGCTGCCGGGAACGGGCGTCGTCGTGCTGTCCCAGTACAGCGACCCGGAGTACGCCGTCGCGTTGCTCGCGCAAGGGGCCGCCGGGTACGCGTACCTGCTCAAGGAGCGGGTGGCGGACGGGGACCGGCTGGTGCGGGCGGTGCGGGAGGTGGCGGCGGGCGGCTCGATGCTCGACCCGGAGATCGTCACCGCACTGGTGGCGCCGGCGAAGGGCGGCACCGGGCTGTCCGCCGAGGAGGAACGGCTGCTGACGATGGTGGCGGAGGGCAAGGCGGTGAAGGCGATCGCTGCGGCGCTGGAGACCACGCCGGCGGTGGTCGACCACGCCGTCGAGGAGCTCTTCCTCCACTTGGCCCGAGATGCCAGCTCCGGCCGTCGCGACGCGCTGGCGCGGCTGCGCAAGTTGCACACGGCCATCCTCGACCGTGAGGAGCAGGGCGAGACACTGAGCCGTCTGCTGCCGTCCGGGCTCGCCGACAAGCTGCGCGCCGATCCCGACGCCGTCGCCCGGACCGACCGCCTGACGGTCACGGTGCTGATGTCGGACGTCCGCGGCTACTCCGGGATCGCGGAGCGTACCGATCCGTCCGTTTTAGCTCGCCAGCTAAATATGCACCGCAAAGCCATGAACTCTGCCATTCTTAAGCAAGAGGGGACCGTCATGCAGTACGTGGGGGACGCTGTGATGGCTGTGTTCGGTGCTCCATTCCCGCAGGCGGATCATGCCGAGCGGGCGCTGGTCGCCGCCCTGGACATGCACCGCCGGCAGGCCATTGTCGATCGCGGCTGGGCGGGTGAAGGGCTTGAGCCGTTCGGTATGGGCATCGGTCTGTCCACCGGCGAGGTCGCCGCCGCACTGCTCGGCAGCGACGAGCGGCTCGAATACACGCTGGTCGGGGACACAGTCAACATGGCGCAGCGGCTGCAGGACCTGGCCCGGCCGGCAGGGACGACGATCGCCAGCGAGGCCACTGCGGCCTCGGCCCCGGACTGGGCCTTCGAGCAGCTCGACTCCGTACACGTCAAAGGACGCGATGCGCCGGTGACGGCCTGCCGTGTCATCACATCACCCATGCGTCTGGGCGTGTCCTGATGAATCTATTGCTCACTGGGCGACGCCGGCTGGGACGCCGGCCGGGATGCGGAGGGCCTGCGAGTCAGGCGACTCCCATTCCGCACGACCTCTGACAGGAGAGGGGCATTTGAGATGATGACCGCACTGAAGGCACGTGGCGTCCGCCGGACGTTCGAGGCCGAGCTGGCGCCGGTACGCGCGCTGCGCGGCGTCGACCTGAACGTCGCCCACGGCGAGTTCGTCGCCCTGATGGGTCCGTCCGGCTGTGGGAAGTCGACGCTGCTGAACATCTTCGCCGGGCTGGACCAGGCCGACGAGGGCGAGGTCGTCGTCGACGGCCTGCGGGTCGATGACCGGGACGAGAACTGGCTGGCGAAGTTCCGGCGGCACCATGTCGGCATCGTGTTCCAGTTCTTCAACCTGCTCGAGGGCGTCTCGGCGCTGGACAACATCGCGTTGCCCGCGATCCTCGGTGGGATGCGCCGTAAGGCGGCCGAGTCGCGGGCACGCGACCTGCTTGACCTGCTCGGCCTGGGAGACCGGAC
>NZ_ML142853.1:391009-392209 GCF_004138495.1 Phytoactinopolyspora endophytica | reverse complement strand
CCGAGGGCGGCATCGAGATCCTGGAACTGTTTCGCCGTCTGCACGGCGACGGTCAGACGATTTTGATGGTCACGCACTCCGCCGAGGTCGCCGGCGGTGCGTCGCGCGTGGTCCGGATGCGCGACGGCCGGGTCCTCCACGACATCGACAACGGTGGTGCCGGCGGCGCGGCGCTGGGCGCGGTCATGTCCGCCGTGTCGGAGCAGGCCGTGCCGGAGGACGCCGCGTCGTGAATGCCGCGGCGTTGGCCTGGCTCCGGCTCGATCTCCGCCGCCGGTGGAGATCGCTGTTGGTCCTCGCGCTGCTGGTCGCTCTCGCCGCGGGCACCGTCATGACTGCTGTGGCCGGCGCGCGACGTGGCTCGAGCGCCGTGGACCGGCTGCTGGAGCAGACGCTCCCCGCCACGGTGGTGGCCCAACCGAACGAGCCCGGGTTCGACTGGGATGCCGTGCGGGCATTGCCGGAAGTGGAGTCCCTCGCCACATTTGCTCTCACCGACGAGTACGTGATCGATGAGATTCCCCGGGATGCCGAGGTAGGTCGCTATCCTTTCGCCGACGACGAGGCCCTGCGCACCATCGAGCGTCCGGTGGTCTTGGAAGGCAGACTCCTGGACCCGTCCCGGCCCGACGAGGTAGTGGTCGGCCCGGTCTTTCGGGACACCTTCGGACTTGGCGTCGGCGACGTCCTGACGCTGCGGCTCTATGCACCCGAGACGATGGACGAGCTGGCCTTCTCCGACGCCGCCGCGGTGGAGCCGGACGGCCCGACGATCGAGGCACGGATCGTCGGTGTGGTCCGCTCGCCGGCGCAGTTGCTGAGCGGCGACGAGGGCTTGGAGAGCCAGGGTGGCGTGCTGACGTCACCCGGACTGCTCGAGCAGTACGCGCCGAACTTCGTCGGAGCGTCCGGCGAGGGCATCGTGAACGCCATAGTCCGGCTTCGCGGCGGCGAGGCGGACATCGCCGGCTTCAAGGCAGGGCTGGAAAGGGTCGGTGATCGATCCGACATCGGCGTCTGGAACCTGGCCGAAGAGGCCCGGCACACCCGAGAGGTGACTGGCTTCGAGGCGAACGCGCTGCTGGTGTTCGCGTCGGTGGCGGGTGTGGCAGCCGTGTTCCTCGTCGGCCAGGCTGTGGTGCGCTACACCGCCGCCACCGTCGCCTACCTGCGAGTTCTGCGCGCCGTCGGGATGACACC
>NZ_ML142853.1:375436-390985 GCF_004138495.1 Phytoactinopolyspora endophytica | reverse complement strand
GCAGTCGGCTGGGGCGGGCGCCGCGCCTGCCCTCGTCGCGGCGGCGGCGGGATCGATGCTAGGAGTTGGTGTCGCCGTCGTGGCGTCACGGTGGTTCCCGGTCGGCACGGCGTCGCTGTTCGAACCCGCTCCGGGGTTCGACATCGACCTGCCCGTCCTGGTGACCGGCGCTGTGCTGGTTCCGGTCCTGGTGTCGGTGGGTGCCTTCACGGCGGCCTGGTGGGCTATTCGGTCAGCCCGATCGGCGGCCTCGCCGGAGCTCTCCGCCATCGCGGTGGCCGCCGCTCGTGTCGGGTCGCCGGTACCCGTGGTGGTCGGAATGCGGTTCGCCTTGGAGCCGGGGCGTGGCCGGCAGGCGGTGCCGGTCCGGCCGGCTCTGTTCGGTGCGGTCGTGGGAACCCTCGGCGTCATGGCCGCATTCACGTTCTCCGCGGGCGTCGACGACGCGGCCGCCCATCCCGAGCGGTTCGGCCAGGTGCACCAGCTCGAGGCGTTCCTGGGCTTCGAGGGTCAACACCTCGGCCCAGTGGAGCAGGTGCTGCCGGCGATCGCGGACGATTCCGAGGTTCGGGCGGTCAACAACGCCCGGGTCGCCGTGGCCCACGTCAACCAGGTGCCGGTCCCGCTCTACACCATCGACCCGGTCGGCCCCGGGTGGGATCCGGTGGTGACCGAAGGGCGGGTGCCTGAGGGCCCGGCCGAGATGGCCCTGGCGCCGGCCAGTGCCGAGACGATGGGCGTGGCCGTGGGTGACGTCGTTCGGATGGCGGGGACGTTGGGCACGCGGGAGCTGACCGTGAGCGGGCTAGCGTTCATGCCGGAGTTCCCAAGCCACAACGACTACGTGACCGGCGGGTGGGTGTCTGCCGCCGGATACGACGAGCTGTTCGACCCGGACAGCGAGACCTCACCGGCCTTCAAGTTCCACCTCGCGTACGTGGCGCTGGAGACCGGCGCGGATCCGGACGCGGTGGCAGCGCGGATCGAGGCCGTAACCGGGGCCGAGGACCTGCTGAACCGACCGGACCCGCCGAGCCCGCTCTCGGAGCTTCGGCAGGTCCGGACGTTGCCGGTGTTCCTGGCCGCTTTCCTCGCGGTGCTCGCACTGGGCGCTGTGGGACATGCGCTGGGAACGGCCGTACGGCGGCGCCGCCATGACGTCGCGGTGCTACGGGCGGTGGGGATGACGCGCCGGCAGGCACGAGGTGTGGTGGTCACGCAGGCGACGGTGCTGGCGCTGGTCGGCCTCGTGGTCGGTGTGCCGCTTGGGGTGGCGCTCGGCAGGACCGTGTGGCGCTATGTCGCGGACACGACGCCGTTGTTCTACGCGCCGCCGACGGCGCTGCTGGCATTGTTGCTGGGCATTCCCGTGGCGCTGCTTGCGGTGAACCTGCTGGCGGCGTGGCCCGGACACCGGGCGGCGTCGATGCGGGTCGGTCATGTCCTGAGGGCCGAGTGATGACCCCCCCGAGGGTGGCGTGGGCTGGGTCTCGAAAGGACTGGCTGGCGTGGGCCGGGGCTTCAAACGGCTGGCTCAGGTACTGGTTCAGGCTTGATCTTCGCCGCCGGTGGCGGTCGTTGCTGGTGCTCGCTCTGCTGATCGCGCTGGCTGCCGGGACGGTCATGACGGCTGTGGCGGGCGCCCGCCGGGGCGCGAGCGCGGTTGACCGGCTGCTGGCCGAGACTCTCCCGGCCACTGCCGTCGTCCTGCCCAACCAGCCGGGTTTCGACTGGGACGAGGTCCGAGCTCTGCCCGAGGTCGAAGCTCTGACCACCTTCGTGGTGGGTGGCTACGAGGTCGCGGGCTTTTCCGCGGAGGAGCAGGAGGTCATCGGTCAGTTCCCGCCGGCGGACGACGAGGCGATGCGTACCGTTGAGCGGCCCGTCGTCCTTGAGGGGAGGCTCTTCGACCCGGACCGGCCGGATGAGGTGGTGGCGTCTCCCCAATTCGAGGACTCGTTCGGCCTCGGAGTCGGCGACACGGTGACCTTGCAGCTGTGGGCACCTGAACAAGTCGACGCCTACTTCGCCGACGACGTCGTCCCGCAGAGTTCGGATGGGCCGGCCATCGAGGCCACCATCGTCGGCGTGGTCCGCTCCGGATGGTACAGCGAGGAGACGGTCGACCATCCCGGATTCATCATCCCATCCCCGGGCCTGTACGCCGAGTACACGCCCAACATGCTCGGCACGGAGCTCACCAGTGGCTATGTCAACGCGGTGGTCCGGCTGCATGACGGCGAGGCGGGTATCCCGGCGTTCAAGGAGAGCCTCGCCGAGTTGACCGGGAACGCGGGCATCGACGTATGGAACTGGGCCGACAAGGTTCGCCACTACCAAGACGTGACCAGCTTCGAGGCGAACAGCCTGCTCGCGTTCGCGGCGGCGGCAGGCATCGCGGCGGTGTTCCTGATCGGCCAGTCGACAGCCCGGTACGCCTCGTCGACCGTCGCCGACATCGGCCTGATGCGGGCAGTGGGCATGACACCACGACAGTCCCGCGTGGTGGCCGCCGTCGGCCCGGCGCTGGCTGCCGTGGCCGGGGCGGCTCTGGGGGTAGGGGGAGCGCTGGTGGCGTCGCGGTGGTTCCCGACGGGCAGCGCATCGCTCATCGAGCCCGCTCCAGGCGTGGACGCGGATGCGCTGGTGATCGTGACCGGCCTGGTGGCGACCCCGGTGCTGGTCTCGGTGGCGGCGCTGACCGCGGCGTCACTCGCGGCACGGGCGTCCCACCGAGCCGGGACGCCGCACCGTTCGCCCGTCGTGACGGCTGCCGCCGGCCTCGGGGCGTCGGTGCCCGCCGTGGTGGGAACGCGCTTTGCCCTCGAACCGGGCCGCGGCCGGCATGCGGTGCCGGTCCGGCCGGCCCTGCTGGGCGCGGTGGCCGGCGTGGTCGGAGTGCTGGCCGCGATGACGTTCTCCAGCGGCATCAACGACGCCGCCGGTAACCTGGAACGCTTCGGCCAGACGTACCAGCTGCAGGGCTTCTTCGGCTACAACGGTGCCGACTTCCTTCCGGCGGACGAGCTGCTCCCCGTCGTCGCCGACGACCCGGACGTCTTGGCCGTCAACGACGCCCGCCAGGACATCGCACAGGTGTCGGACGTCGCCGTGGCGGTGTTCACCTATGAATCTGTGGGCCGACCGTTCGACGTCGTGCTCACCAGTGGCGAGCTACCCGAACGTGCTGGCGAGATCGCCCTCGCGCCACGTACGGCGGACGCGGTGGGTGCGGAGGTGGGCGAGACGATCAGCCTGTCCGGAACCGGCGGTGACCAGGAGGTCACCGTCACCGGAATCGCGTTCGTCCCGGCCGCGCCCCACAATGACTACGCCACGGGCGCGTGGGTCACGCCGGACACGTACGACGCGCTCTTCGACGGCTTCAGGTTCCACCTCGGGCTGGTGGCGCTGCGGCCCGGAACGGACGTCGACGCGATGGCCGCCCGCCTGGCCGAGTCCACCGGGTTGGACTTCGAGATGCCGCAGCCCCCCGTGGAGGTCGCGGAGCTGCAACAGGTCCGCGAACTGCCGGTCTACCTGGCCGGCTTCCTGGCCGTGCTCGCGCTCGGCGCCGTTGGCCACGCACTGGCCACGGCGGTACGGCGGCGCCGCCATGACCTGGCTGTGTTGCGGGCGCTGGGCATGACCAGATGGCAGTCCAGGGGTGTGGTCGTCACACAGGCGACGGTGCTGGCGGCGGCCGGACTCGTGGCCGGTGTGCCGCTGGGGATGGCGCTCGGCCGGACGGTGTGGCGGTATGTCGCGGACAGCACGCCGGTCCTGTACGTCCCACCGGTGGCGTGGCTGGCTCTCGGGCTCGTGGTTCCAGTGGCCCTCGTGGCGGCGAACTTGCTGGCGGCGTGGCCCGGACATCGGGCTGCGTCGATGCGGGTGGGCCATGTGCTGAGGGAGGAGTGAGCCCCCGATGGCGGCGGTCGCGTACTGGCTCAGGCTGGACGTCCGGCGGCGGTGGCGGTCGCTACTGGTGCTGACGCTGCTGATCGCGTTCGCCACGGGCACGGTGATGACAGCCGTGGCGGGCGCGCGGCGCGGCGCCGACGCCATCGACCGGCTCATCGCGACGACCCGGGCCGCCACCGTTCAGGTGCTGCCCAACGATCCCCGCTTCGACTGGGACGTGGTGCGTGCTCTGCCCGGCGTCGAGGGCGTGGGGGAGATGCTGTTCGCCGGTGTCGAGATGGACGGCCGTCCGGCCGAGCTGCCCGTGCTCGCGGACACGGTGACGATGTACGAGATCGAACGTCCAGTGGTGCTCGAAGGTCGCCTCGCCGATCCCAGCCTCGCCGACGAAGCGGTCGTCACGCCACGGTTTCTCGACGCCCACGGCAAAGATGTCGGTGACGTGGTGACGTTGCGCCTGTACCGCCCGGAGTCGCTCGCTCACATGACGGTGGACTGGCGGGATCCGGCCGCCGATGACGGTCCGCTGCCCGCGGACGGTCCCACTCTCGACGTGCGCATCGTTGGCGTCGTCCGGTCGTTCTTGCTGTCCGAAGGTCTGGGGGACAGCGGCTGGCTCGTCCCGTCACCCGGTCTGTTCGCCGAGTACAGCACCAACCTGCAGGGCCCGCCCGGTACCGGCGCGACCAGCGCGATCGTACGCTTGGCGGGCGGGAGCGACGCGGTGGCCGGCTTCAACGTCGAGCTCGCCGCGGCCACTGGTCGCACCGATATCAGCACGTGGAACCTGGCCCAGTCGGCCGTGTTCGACAAGCGCATCGTGAACGTAGAGACGACGGGTCTCGCCGTGTTCGGCGTGGTGGCCGGGGTGGCGGCGGTCTTCTTGGTCGGCCAGGCGATAGCGCGGTATGCGGCGGCCTCGATCAGTGAGCTCGCGGCCCTGCGGCCGGTCGGCTTGTCCGCACAGCAGTCCGTGGTCGCGGCTGCCATTGGTCCGTCGCTCGCCGGATCGGCCGGAGCCGCGCTCGGAGCGGTAGCCGCCCTGATCGCCTCCCGATGGTTCCCCATCGGAACCGCATCGCTGCGCGAGCCCGCACCGGGGACGGACGCGGACTGGCCGGTGCTCGCGGTCGGCTGGACGGCGGTGTCGGCGGTCATCGCCGCCGGGGCCGTCGGCGCCGCGATGGCTACTGTGCGCGCCTCCCGGATGACCGGAGCGCCGCGTCGCTCAGTCATCTCGGCGGCAATGGCGCGGATCGGATTTCCGCTTCCGGTGGTGCTCGGCACCCGTTTCGCCCTGGAGCCGGGGCGCGGCCGGCACGCCGTGCCGGTACGGCCGGCCCTGCTCGGTGCGGTGGTGGGTGTGCTAGGCGTCGTCGCGGCGATCACCCTGGCCAGAGGGATCGACGACGCGTCGGGAAACCCGGCACGGTACGGCCAGGTGCACGAGATCGACGCGGTCCTCGGTTACGAGGGACAGGACGTCGTCCGGGGGGACGCGGTGCTACCGGTGCTCGCAGCCGATCCCGACGTGGAGGCGGTCAACGACAGCCGGTCGGCTGTGGCGGAAATGTCCGGCGCGACCACCGTCGTGTACTCGCTCGATCCCGTCACCACCCCGATGAATGTGGTGGTGAGCTCCGGCCGACTGCCGTCGCGGCCAGATGAGGTCGCGCTGGCGCCGTACAACGCCTCACTCCTCGGTGTCGGGGTGGGGGACACCGTCGAGTTGACGGGCACTCAGCGAGCGCAGGCGCTGACTGTGACCGGCCTCGCGTTCGTCCCGGAGGGTCCGGAGAACTACAACGTCGACGGAGCCTGGGTCACCGCGTCCGGATACGACGCTCTGTTCGACACCTTCGCGTACCACGTCGCGCACATCGTGCTACGAAGCGGAGCCGACCCTGTCGCGGTGGCGGCTCGCCTGGAGAGCGCGCTGGCCGGCGTCGTCGGCGACGAGGTGATCGTGCAGCCGACGCTGCAACGGGACCACTCGGTGGAGCTGCGCGAGATCAGGGCCTTCCCGATCTTCCTCGCCGTGTTCCTGGCCGTGCTCGCGGTCGGGGCGGTCAGCCACGCGCTGGCCACGGCGGTCCGCCGCCGGCGATACGACATCGCCGTCCTGCGCGCGGTGGGCCTGACGCGCCGGCAAAGCCGGGGCGCGGTGGTCACGCAAGCCATGGTGATCGCCGTGTGGGGGCTGGTCGCCGGCATCCCACTCGGCGTCGCATTGGGCAGGACGGTGTGGCGATATGTCGCGGACACGACAGTCACGCATTACGTGCCGCCTGCTCTCGGCTGGTCGCCGGTGCCGATCATCGTCGGCGTCCTTCTGACCGCGATCGTGCTCGCGGCGTGGCCATCACAACGGGCGGCGTCGATCCGGGTCGGTTCTGTGCTGAGGGCGGAGTGAGACGGCGATGGCGGCGATCGCGTACTGGCTGAGGCTGGACCTCCAGCGACGTTGGCGGTCGCTGCTGGTGCTGGCGGTATTGATCGCGCTCGCCACAGGCACGGTCATGACGGCGGCCGCCGGCGCGCTCCGGGGCGGGAGCGCCGTAGACCGGCTGCTGGAGCGGACGCTGCCGGCGACCGTGCGGGTGGAGCCGAACGAGCCCGGGTTCGACTGGGACGCCGTCCGGGCATTTCCTGAGGTGGCTGCCCTGGGAGTGATCGCGTACAGCGGGTTCGAGATCGATCGCGAGCCGGCGGGAGGGTCCCTGGCGCTTCCACCCGTGGACACCGACGTGCTCCGGACGGTCGAGCGGCCGGTTGTGCTCGACGGCCGTCTCGCCGACCCATCGCGCGCCGACGAGGTGGTCATCACCCCAGCCTTCGAGCGCACTCACGGCAAGGGCGTCGGCGACGCCGTCGCGCTCGGCCTCTACGCACCCGAGCAGATCGACGTCGTGCGGAGCCCGGACACGGCGTCGGCCAACACCGACGACGGGGCGCTCGGGCTCTACACGCCCGAGCAGCTGGAGGCGGCGCTCGACGCCGGCTGGGACATCAACGAGACCGCTCCGGCAACCGGACCAGTGATCGAGGCGACGATCGTCGGCGTCGTGCGCTCGCCCTGGTTCGGCGACCGGCCGGACGGCGCGGGGTACGTCATCCCGTCGGCCAGGCTCTACGACCAGTTCACGCCGCATTTCAGCGGCGCACGAGGACTGGCCGGCACCGGCGCCCTGGTCCGGCTCCACGGCGGTCCGGCGGCGATCCCGGAGTTCCGTGAACACCTTGCACAGGTCACGGGGCGAACCGACGTCGTCGTCGTGAACCAGGCATCGTGGGCGTCGACCACCCGAGAGGTGACAGGCTTCGAGGCCACGGCGCTGTTCGTGTTCGCCGCAGTCAGCGGAGTCGCGGCGGTGTTCCTGGTCGGTGTGGTGGTCGCCCGTCATACCGCCGCCAGCGTGACCGAGCTGACGTTCATGCGCGCGGTCGGAATGACGCCTGACCAGGCGCGCTGGGCGGCGGTGATCGGCCCCGCATGCGCTGCATTTGCCGGAGCCGTACTCGGAGCGACCGCGTCGGTGCTCGTGTCGCGATGGTTCCCGATCGGCACTGCATCCGTCGTGGAACCGGCTCCGGGGGTGAACGTCGATGGCGCCATGCTCGCGGCCGGGTTGGTCTTGGTCCCGTTGCTGGTCGTGTCGGGCGCGGTCGTGGCGTCGGCGTTCGCGTCGCGTTCCACCGCACGGGACGTGTCTCCACGCCGTTCGACGGTGGCCGCGGCCGCGTCGTCCGCCGGCCTGCCGGTGCCCGTGGTGGCGGGTACCCGATTCGCGCTCGAGCCAGGACGGGGCCGACGGGCGGTGCCGGTCCGGCCCGCGCTGCTCGGTGCCGTCGCCGGTGTCACCGGCGTGCTGGCGGCCCTGACGTTCTCCGCCGCGGTGAACGATGCCGCCACCAATCCAGCCCGGCACGGGATACTGCATGGCGCCGAGGCGTACGTCGGCTTCAATGACTTCTCGTTCATAGACGCGCCGGCCGACGCCGTGTTCACGGCGCTGGCGGAAACCCCCGGCGTCACCGGAGTTCAGGACGTCGTCGGGAACGTCGCGGAGGCCGGAGCGGAGCAGATCCTGGTGATGGCGCCCGTTCCGGTCGGGCGGCCCGCCGGGCAGATCGTGACCGAGGGCCGGCTGCCGGTAGGGCCCACCGAGGCGATGCTGGGACTCCGGGCGGTCGACGCGCTCGGCGCCGGGGTCGGCGACACGATCACGCTGACCGGTACGGGCGGGACGGTAGACCTGACCGTGGTGGGTGTCGGCGGCGACGCTGTCGACACGTCGGTGATGACGACGCGTGCGACATACGAAGCGCTCTTCGGTGACCGGTTCAGCTTCCACGCAGGCGAGGTGGGATTCGAATCGGACGCCGAGTTCGCCGCCATGCTGCCGCGCCTGCGCGATGCCCTGGCGAGCGTTCCCGGCGCGAGCCCGGACAACGTCGGAATCATCCCACCCGAGTTCGACGATCCTGCCGGGCTGCGGTTCATGCGGCCGCTGCCGCTGTTCCTGGCCGCCTTCGTCGTCGTGCTGGCCCTGGGAGCCGTTGGCCATGCGCTGGGCGCGGCGGTGCGGCGTCGTCGTCCCGAAATAGCCGTGCTGCGGGCGTTGGGCATGACGCCAGAGCAGTCGCGCCGTGTGGTGATCACGCAGGCCATCGTGCTGACGCTCGCCGGGCTCGCGGTTGGCGTGCCGGTGGGGCTGGCACTCGGCCGGACCGTCTGGCGCTCCGTCGCCGAGGCCATGTACATCCACTACGTGCCGCCGGCGGCGATGTGGGCGCTGGTGCTGGTCGCGCCGGTTGCCCTCGTCACGGCGAACCTGCTGGCGGCGTGGCCGGCACGTCGGGTCGCATCCATGCGCGTCGGCGATGCCCTGCGGGCTGAGTGAACGGAGGGGATTGATCATGAGCAGGATCGACCCGGGACGGGCCCGCGCTCGCCGCGACCGTGCCCTATGGGTGGCGTGGGGTGCTCTCGTCGTCTTCGTCGTGGCGGTGGCGCTGTGGATGCTGCACGTGCTGCTGGACGTGCCCGACTCGCTGATGCCGTGGGCCCTGAGCGGCCTGCTGGTGACCCCGGTGGCCGTGGCCGCGACGGTCTCGGCACGCCTGCGGCGGCACGCGACCGCGGTGTTCGGAGCCACCGTGGTCGTGGGCGGGCTGCTGGTGATGGTGCTGGCCGTGTACCTGGTGATCGTCGTCGGCCTCGGCGATGACGTGGAAGGGACGGAACAGCGGGTGCTCGGCCTGTCGATGATCGCGGGGCTGGTGTCGGTGCTGCTTGCGGGGCCGGTCCGAGTGCGGCTGCGCGACCTGGTCCGCGGCTGGTCCGGCCCGCGTCGTCGGCCGGCCAGGAGTGTGCTGGAGACTTTCGGCAGCCGGATGACCCGGGCGGTCCCCATGGACGAGCTGCTCCTGCAGCTGACCGAGACATTGCATACCACCATGGGCCCCCTGGGCGCCGAGGTCTGGACCGGCAGCGACGGCGTCCTCGAGCGCGCCGTGTCCGTGCCGGAGCGTCCGCGCACCCGGATCACTCTCGGCGTGGCCGAGCTGGCGGCGGTAAGTGCGGCGCGGGTGTCCGGCAACGCCTGGGCCGAGGTCTGGTTGCCGCAGGTGCTGGCCGGGCAGGGGCGGCCTGGGCGGGGGCGGCCTGGAAGTGAGCAGGCTGGACAGGTGCTGGATGCGCACCAGGAGACTGGTCACGTCGCCGTCCGGATCGCTCCCGTCACCCACCTCGGCAAGCTGCTGGGCCTATTGGTCGTGGCCCGTGCCCCGGATGCGGCTGGATTCTCCGATGACGATGACCGCGTCCTGACCGAGCTCGCCCGGCAGGTGGGGCTCGCATTGCACAACGTCTCGCTGGACACGGCCCTTCAGGCGTCACTGGACGAGCTGAAGGAACGCAACGTCGAGCTGCAGGCGTCGCGGGCCCGGATCGTGGCGGCGGCGGATGCGTCTCGTCGTGAGATCGAGCGGAATCTGCACGACGGCGCTCAGCAGCATCTCGTTGCGATGGCGGTCAAGGTGGGGCTGCTGGCGCGGCTGGCCGGTGACGACCCGGAGACCGTTCGGGCGATGTTGGAAGAGCTCCGAGAGCAGATTCAGGTGACGGTGAACGAGCTGCGTGAGCTTGCGCACGGGATCTACCCGCCGTTGTTGCGGGATCACGGTCTCGGCGAGGCGCTGCGGAACGCGGCGAGCCGTGCGGTGTTGCCGACCACCGTGTCGGTGGAGACCGACCGGAGATTCGATGCGGCAGCGGAGGCGGCGGTGTACTTCTGCTGCCTGGAGGCCCTGCAGAACGCCGGCAAGCACGCAGGTGAGGGTGCGTCGGCCGTGGTGAAAGTGTGGGTGGCCGACGGTGCCTTGGTGCTCGAGGTGCGTGACGACGGCGCCGGGTTCAACGCCGTGGCCGGAGACAGTGGCCACGGCTTCGTCAACATGCGAGACCGGGTCGGGGCGCTGGGCGGGACGCTGTCCGTCACGAGTGCTCCGGGTCAAGGCACCGTGGTCCGCGGCTCGATGCCGGTGGCGCAGACGGCGCCGGCCGAGGAAGCCGATCGGACATGAGCCGGAACACGCCTGAGAAGACGTCGACGCGGACGGTGCGCGGAACGGGTGCCACCGCGCCGGCGCATGACGCCGCAGCCGCCGGTCGGCCCCGGCGTCTCACTCTCTCGATCGGCGTGGCGACGGCGTGGCTGCTGGTCCCGGTCTCGCTGCCGGTCGACCTACTCTTCAACCATCTGGTCACGGATGCCGGCCGCCCCGATCTGACGCAGTCGCTCGCCGACGGCATCGTGATTGTTCTGGCGATGGTCAGTGCGTCGACGGTCGGCGCCGGGCTCGCCATGCGGCGTCCGCGGCATCCGGTCGGTTGGCTCTTTCTCGCATTGGGTGGTGTGATGGCCGTCGGCTCCGCGCTGACCGGTTACGCGAGCTATGGCGCGCTGGCCCGGCCCGGCAGCCTGCCGCTGGCGGACGTGGTGGGCGTCGTGGTCGATGGCGGTTTCGTCGTGTGGTTCGTCCTGATCGCGCTCATCTTCCATCTGACCCCGGACGGCCGCCCGCTCTCCCGTCGCTGGGCTGTGCTCATGTGGGCGACGGTTGTCAGCGGCGGAGTCTCGCTGCTGGCTTCCCTGGTGTCCGAGGGAGAGTTCGATCCGCCGCTCGAGTCCTTGCGGAATCCGATCGCCGTCTCCGGCCTCGACGCGGTGTCGGAGAACGTAGGTGGCGCCGCGGACATGGCGGCTGCGCTCGGCGTGCTCGTCGGGGCGGTGTCCCTGCTCGCCAGATACCGCCGGGCCACCGGCCTCGCTCGCCGGCAGCTGCTGTGGCTGGCGCCCGCGGCCGTGCTCATTCCCGTCTTCGTGGCGGCGTCGTTCGTCGCCTCCTACGCGAACGACGCCGCCGTGCTGGGCATCGTGGCGGGCCTCTTCGTCGTGCTGCTCCCGCTGATGACGGCGTTGGCCATCACCCGATATCACCTCTTCGACGTCGACCGGATCCTCAGCCGCGCGCTGACCTATGTGCTGGTGACGGCGGTGCTGGCGGCGACGTACATCGTGGTCGTCGTCGCCGTCGGTGCCGCCGCCGGAGGATCGCAACTGTCCGCCGTCGTCGCGACGCTGGCCGCTGTCAGTGTCGCCGGGCCTGCGTATCGCCGCCTGCAAGCCATGGTGGATCGGCGCTTCAACCGGCGGCGCTTCGAGGCTGTGCGGACCGTCCGGGCCTACGTCCGTGATCCGACCCCCGACGTCACGGTTGAGCACGTGCTCCGCCAAGCCGTCCGAGATCCGACGTTGCGGGTCGCGTACTGGGTCGACGGACGGCGGGAGTGGGTGACGAGCCAGGGGAGGGCGGTCCAGCCGGGGTCCGACGACGTCGAGTTGACGGGACACGATCGGCCGATCGCGCGGGTCGGTTTCGATTGTGCCGGTACCCCGCGGCCTCTCGTCGAGGCCGTCGTCGCGGCGGCGCGGCCTGAGCTCGACAACGCCGGCCTGCGGGCGGCCATCGCGCTTCAGCTGGTGGAGGTCCGGGAGTCGCGGGCCCGGATCGTCGCGGCGGCGGATGCGTCGCGTCGTGAGATCGAACGGAACCTGCACGACGGCGCGCAGCAGCATCTGGTGGCCATGGCGGTGAAGGTGGGTCTGCTGGCGCGGCTGGCCGGTGATGATCCGGCGGCTGTCCGGTCGATGTTGCAGGAGCTTCGTGCCGAGATTCAGGTGACGGTGGACGAGCTGCGCGAGCTCGCTCACGGGATCTATCCGCCGTTGCTGCGTGACCACGGTCTGGGCGAGGCGCTGCGTCACGCGGCGAGCCGTGCGGCGTTGCCGACCACCGTGGCCGTGCAGACCCAGCGGCGCTTCGACGCCGGCGCCGAGGCAGCGGTGTATTTCTGCTGCCTCGAGGCTATGCAGAACGCCGGGAAATATGCCGGTGCGACGGCGTCGATAGTGGTCAGGGTGCGTGTGGACGGCTCCGCGCCGGTGTTCGAGGTGTGTGACGACGGGGCTGGGTTCGACCCGGGGCACGGCGCTGAGAGTCACGGCTTCGTCAACATGCGCGACCGCGTGGGCGCGCTCGGCGGGACGCTGTCTGTGCAGAGCCGGCCTGGCCATGGGACGGTGGTCCGTGGTGACATTCCGGTGCCGGTTGGGCTCGATGCCTCGTGATCGGTACCGCTGGCCAGTACACTCCCTGCGTGCCCGACACAGCGCAGACCATCCGGCTCGTGGTGGCCGACGACGTGCTTCTGGTGCGCGAGGGGATCCAGCGTGTCCTCGAGACTTACCACGACTTCGAGGTGGTGGCCGCGGTCGGGGACCTGGAGGCGCTGCTCGCCTCCGCCATGGAGCACCGCCCGGACGTCGTCGTCACCGACATCCGAATGCCGCCTGGCTTCGGCGACGAAGGAATCCAGGCCGCCGCACGGCTGTATGAGCGGGCGCCGGACACCGGCGTCGTCGTGCTGTCGCAGTTCGCGCAGCCGGCGTATGCGCTGAAACTGCTGGAGCACGGGTCGAGGCGGCGCGCCTACCTGCTCAAGGAGCGGGTCAGCGAGCCCGACCAGCTGGCCGACGCGATCCGCCAGGTCGCGGCCGGGGGCAGCGTCATCGACCCAGGGGTGGTCGAGATTCTGGTGGCCGGCGCGAAGCCGGCGGCCGATCCGCTCTCCAGCCTGACGACCCGTGAGCGTGAGGTGCTGGAGCAGATCGCCCAGGGCAAGAGCAACGCGGGCGTGGCTGCGGCGTTGTACCTCACCGAGCGCGCGGTGGAGAAGCACATCAACGCGCTCTTCGCCAAACTGGGCTTGACCGGCGAGCCGGAGGTGCACCGGCGGGTCACCGCCGTGTTGCTCTACCTCTCAACGGTGCACGGCTGACCAGCGAGGCGCCCGTTGGGGATGCCAGCATCCCCAACGGGTGTGGTGGCCGCCGGATAGTGGCCTGTCATCCCTCATGCGATGCTGAAGTTGTGATCCCCCCGAGGCTGGAGACCGAGGCACCAGCCATCAGCGTAGTGGTCGTGGACGACCAGGAACCGTTCCGGGCCGCGGCCCGCTTCGTCGTACGCGCCACCGCCGGTTACCAGGTAGTGGGGGAGGCGGCGACCGGTGAGGACGCTTTGGCGCTGGCCGACCGATTGCGGCCGTCCCTGATCTTGATGGACATCAACCTTCCGGGCATCTCCGGCATCGAGGCGACTCGGCGGCTCACGCACGCGCAGCCTGACGCCGTCGTGTTGCTGCTCTCGACCTATTCGGCCGACGACCTGCCCGACGACGCCGGCACCTGCGGCGCGCGCGCCTACGTGCACAAGACTGAGCTCACGCCCGACGTCTTGGTGGCCGTCTTCGACGGAACTCAGCCGCCCGGCTTCTGACCCTTCGGTGCCTGCTGGCTTCATGTTTCGCTTGCGGCGCTCGTGAGACGTCCAAGCGAAACCACAGGCCAGGAGGCACGGCTCCAGCGGGCGGCACGCATGAGTGGAACCGTTCTATCCACAGGGTCGCGGTTGTCCCGTGAAGAATCGGGCAGTTTTCCACAGAGTTCGATTGGAGCTTCAGGGAGGGCTGCAAGCTGTCGATGATGGACATCGTGTCCGCACCGCTGTCCCGCTTGCCTCGCGACGTCGAGGAGCTTCTCGCTGCGGGCGACGGCCTGATCGTCGTGGCCGCCGGGACCAACTGTGGCCTCACACGTTCCCGGCTGTGGCGCCTAGAGAAAGCCGGACTGGTGGTGCGGCTGGCCAGGGGTGTCTATGTGGCCCGGGAGGACGTCGAGGACGTGTCGTCGTGGAAGGCGTTCGCACTCCGTTCGCGGGCCTTCACGATCGCCTGTGGACCGCACGCATGCGCCGCTGGATGGTCTGCCGTTGCAGTGCGAGGGCTGCCGACGATCGGCGCGCCGCCGGAGAAGCCCCTGGTTGCCGTCCCGTCAGACGAGGGAACGGACACCAACTCGCGGCACGGCGACGTGCGTGCGGTAACCCTGCCACCAGAGCATCGCACGGTCGTCGACGGCTGCATGATTCTGACGGATGCCCGCCTGACCATCGACCTCGCACGGACCGAGTGCCGGGAGGAGGCCTTGGTGGTGGCCGATGCGGTGCTGGCGCTTGGAACCTCTCGAGAGGAATTGCGCGGCGTGCTCGACATGGAGCGCGGATGGGCCGGGACGCGGGATGCGCGATGGGTTGTGGAGCACGCTGATCCGTACTCGGAGTCCGCTCTGGAGACGCTGGGGCGGTTGGCATTCCTCGAACGTGATCTGCCGGTGCCGATCTCCAACGCGTGGGTGGACCTTGGCGCCGATCGATTCCGGCCGGATCACCTTCTCGATGATCGGTGGCTGGCGTTCGAGGGGGACGGCGATCTGAAGTACAACGATCGGCTCGACGCGGCGCGCGTGATCCGAGACCAGAGAGAGCGGGAGTGGCGACTGCGTGAGTACGGTCTGGAGGTGGTCCGGTACGGATGGTCGGACGCTCGTCGTGACCGCGGGCGGCTCGCCGAGCGGTTCCGAGCCGTGATCGCCGCTCGGCCGCCACGTGACCGTCCGTGCCCGTGGTACCGCGAGAACCGGACATATCGGCAGGTTGCGTGAATGGCGTTCGCGAGGACGGCCTGACGTCCTGGCTTCAAGTTTCGCTTGCGGTGTCCTTGGCGTGCCTCAGCGCAACGACGGGCCAGGAGGGATGGGCTCACAGATCGATGACGTCGCCTTCGCGGCCGACAGTGACCGGAAGGGGTGCGTCGGCGGCCTCCCGGGCGGCCAGCTCGTCGATCTGGTCGTCGGTGCGGCCGGGTCCGTGGTGGATGAGGACCAGCCGGCCGGCGTTGGCGCGAGCAGCAACGTCCACGGCGTCGCCGACGGTCGCGTGGCCGTATGCCGTCGCCGTCGCGCGTTCGGACTCGGCGAACTGGGCGTCGTGGAGGAGGACATCGACGCCGCGAGCGAGCATCGTGCCGGGGCTCGGGTCGGCGGCAGGATCGTGATCGGGGAGGTAGGCGAACGACGCGCCGTCGGCCTCCACCCGGATCCCGAAGGTGCGGCCGCCCTTGTGTGGAACGTCGGCGAGCAGAACGCGGGCGCCGCCGAC
>NZ_ML142853.1:374798-375423 GCF_004138495.1 Phytoactinopolyspora endophytica | reverse complement strand
CCGGCGTCGGATGCTTCGAAACGCCAGCGGCCGGCCAGGCCTTCCGGGCCGATGGGAAAGTGCGGCGGGGACATCGCCCGGCTCAGCAGCGCCGCCGCCGAGCCGGGATCGTCGGACGTACCGACGCCCTGCGATAGGTGGCCTTGGTCCTCTATCACATCGAGTTGCCGTGCTCTGTCGGCCTCCGTCGTGGCCAACGGGGTGGCAGGGTCGTGCTGAGACCGGTTGGCAGGGTCGTGCTGAGACCGGGTGGCAGGGCCGGTTTGCGGCGAGGTGGTGGAACCGTGTAGCGGCGGGGTGGCAGTCCCAGCCGGTGACCGCGCGCCCGTTGCGATGGCCGGGTATGCGCTCTGCGACGACACATTCTGGGAGGGCACGTGCAGGACGACGCCCGCGTCCTCGCGGTCACCCGCGCGGAAGAAGGGCAGGCCCTGGACGTGGTCCCAGTGCAGGTGGGTCAGGACGATCTCACCGTGGAACGCGTGGCCGCCGAGTGCATGGGACAGGTTGGTCAACCCGGTCCCGGCATCCAGCACGAGTGTCGGTGACGCTTCCCCCGTCAGCGTCACCGACACGCATGATGTGTGACCGCCGACCCGGACGAATTCGCGCCCGGGAGCGGGCG
>NZ_ML142853.1:363998-374776 GCF_004138495.1 Phytoactinopolyspora endophytica | reverse complement strand
AGCCGCGAACTCCATGCAGCGTGATCCTCACGCGGGTTCGTCCTTAGCCTGGGGTGAATCTTCCGTGGTCGTTGTTGAGGGGGTGGCGCCGGGCGTCGCTGGGGCGGCGCCGGGCTCGTCCCCGGCTGGTGCCCCGGGTTCGACGACAGCGAAGACCGCTGCTGAAGGAGCGAAATCCGGCGTTGCCGGGTTGGCGTCGTCCTCGCGGCGGTGCGTGGCGGCCAACTCGGCGAGTCGGTCCCGGTCGACCGCGTCGGCGGGGACGACGGCGACCCGCACCGGAGTCACCGCCGTGAGGGTGGACGTGCGCAGGCCACCTTCCAGTACGGCGCGTTCCCCGAGGATGGCGCCTGGCCCGATCTCGGCCAGCCGCTCGCCGCTGACGTCGACCGCCAGGACACCATCGAGCAGGAGGTACAGCTCGTCGCCCGGTGCTCCCTGGTGGGTCAACTGGTGGCCGGCCGGGTGCGTCGTGATCGTCGGAGGCTGAGCACCGGACATCAAGGTCCGCGACAGCACCCGCTCCGCTGCGCTCTCCGCCGCGGTGACCAGGGCGGGGGAGTCCTCCTCGCCCCATGGCGTGCGGGCACCGAACGAATGAGCTGCCCAGTCGGCGTAGTCGGTGAGCCCGGACTTCAGCGCCAACTTCCCGGCCGCATCGTAAACCCAGTGCCGGGGGAACGCGCTGGCGCCGGCGAGCTCGACTTCGGAGGTTCCGTCCGGGCGCAACGTCAGCGCCAGGGTCGTCCACACCCAGGGCGCCTGCATCTTCACGAACGGTCGGTGCGGTACGGGGCGTGGCATCGGCACCGCGGTCCGCCCGCCGCACGTCTGCACCAGCCGGACACTGCCGTCGTCGCGAAACTCCGGATCCTGGCGTATGACTGGCAGCGCGACGGCGGCGAACGTCGCCCCGAGCCGTCCGACGCGGACCGTCGTCGAGCCCATGACGACGTCCGAGGCGTCGTCATACTCGGCCCGGACGATGCGGCCGTGCTCGACGGTGCCCCGTCCGGTCAGGACGTTGGCGTAGCGGAAACGGTCCTGACGGCACAGTTCCTCCACGTCGTCGACGACGTCCGGCGGCGGAGCATCGTAGTGAGTGAAGCCGATGTCGAATGCCTTCCTGGACGGACCCGTCACAGCTTCGGACGGAATCCACGACAGCGACGTGACCGTCGCGTCCACAGTGGTGGTTGTCATGACGTGCCCCTTCCTGTCGGTTCACGACGCTACGGGCGTACCGAGAGCCGGGACAGGGCACAGGCAGGCGAGTTCGAAGGGGTGCTGCCACCCGCTTCGATGTGCGAAAACCGTGGTGCTAGCAGTCTGCACGGAACATGTCGGGAGGAGTCACTGTGGAGACGTCACATCCGACGAGAAGGCGAACGGCGGCTCTCGAAGCTCGAAGCCCTCGACTCGCCGAGAGGGAGAGAATCATGCCTGACAACAAGGAGCTCACGCGCAGGCTCTGGGAAGAGATCTGGCCGAGCGGCGACGTCGAAGGGCTGGCCGAGATTGTACCTCCCGACGGCATCAACCACGAGGCGCCACCTGGGTTTCCTCAAGGCTTCGAAGGGGTGAAGCAGATCATGTTCTGGCTTCGCAGCGCCTTCTCCGATCAGCGGTATGAGATCCATCAGATCATCGGCGACGGCGACATGGTTGCGGTGCACCTGACCCACAGCGGCCGCCACACCGGAGAGTTCATGGGCATCCCCGCCACCGGCCGGGAGTTCGCCTACCGGCACGTCCACATCCACCGCTTCGAGGACGGCAAGAGCGTTGAGCACTGGTCCGTTCGAGACGACGCTGCCTTCATGCAGCAGATCGGAGTGGCGCCGACGCCCGCGGCTGCCGCTATGCCCTCGCGCCAGTGATACCCACCAGTGCGGCAAGGCCGAGCGCGCTGCGTGGGGCATAGGCTATCCGCCACAACCCACCGTGTGCTGCCTCGGCGGCTTCGTCCAGCCATGGATGTTCGCGTGGGGGTGCAGGTCGACGCAGGTCGTGTACGAGCAGCGCTGCCATGAGCGTGTTGGCCGTGCCGGGTTCGAACACCTCGACGCCGAATCGATGCGCCCCCGCGTACACGGTGGCCAGAGCGCGGTTCTTCATGACTGAACGGGTCCTGGTCGGCGGCGCCACGTTGAGGCTCACGGTGTGCCCTTGCGCGCGCGCCGTCGTGGCGCGCCAGCGCTGCAGTCGCTTGGCCAGTGCGTAATTCGGGCCTTGTTGTGACACGAGGCTGTCGCAGATGCCGGGATCGGCGCCCGGAACGTAATTGCGCTGGAGCAACCGGCCAGCGGTCAAGATCTTCAGCGGGCGGCGGACCAGGCTCAGCTTCGACCGCTCCTCATAGGCACGGACCGACTGCTCCACGGCGTCGGCGGGGACGGCGAACACATCCGTCGGTGTGGCCAGGAAGGACAGCGCGGTGTCCGTGCGCTCCCGGGTGAGATGCGCGGTGAGCGCGTCCACGGCCATCGCGACACGCATGTGGGTCGCGCCATCAGCGTAGGCATAGTTTCCGAGCACCAGCCGGCCATCAAGTTGCGTGAGCCACTGGACCAGTGCGGGCAGCTGGCTCACCAGATCCGCGCCGGCCCGCGACTCGAGGTCGCCGCTGCCTGGCCGCACGGGCATGTGTAGACGTCCGGGGTAGCGCCGGGCGGCCTCGGCCAGACCTCTCCAGATGCCAGGACGCGGAAGGTCGACGGCCGTGACGTCGCCACCCCATCGCAGAACCGCCTGGACGGGGCCCATCTCGGCACCCGCACCGAAGGCGACCAGCCGGACGTCCGACAGGTCCAGCCAGTCCGGATTGGCCATGACCGTCCGCACCGACTCTGCGGCGGAAACCTCGATTACCCCGGCGGACACCCAGGTGTCTAGCTGCCGGGCCAGCGCGTCGCCCCTGAGACGGTCGCCACGGTAGGGCAGCACGAGTTCCCGATCCGGTGTGCCCTCGCCCGTGACCACAGCGGTCTCCAACGGGTCGGCGTGCTCACTCAGCGCCTCCGCCAGGCTGGTCTCTGCAGCGGCGTCGGCGGGAGCGATGCCGGTTTCGGTGGCCGTGCCGATTTCGGCTGCGGGGTCGGCGGTGGCGGTGCCGGGTTCGGCGTCGGCAACCAGGACACGCATCCGATCGTGCAGGGAAGCCAGCCCATCTGCCGCGATCTGCCGGGCGGCTGGAGCGGAGGTGAGCCCGGCCTCGACGAGCCGCCGGAAATGAAGAAGATAGCCCCGGCGCCAGTTCGTCTCGTGCTCCGCGGCGCGAGCGCCCACCGCATCCACCTCACGCAGAGCATCCGCGACGACGGCGCGTCCCAGGGTAGAAGTGCTCCGCACACCTTCTGAGCTGAGCGGGAACACCACTCCGGACGGGTTGTCCATGACACTCCTATGCTCAGCGGGATTCAGCTGCGCGGCTACCCGGACTCAGCGCCGGCTCAAGAGCAGGCACTCAGCTGACGAAGATACCCTGGAAGACAGCTGACACGAGCACACTGGGACATCCACGAGCCGGCTGATTTGAGGCCGACGGCGGCTCAGCCGCGGGCGGCGCAGCCACCAGCCCCTGGACGTCGCAGGGCAAGCAAGCGGCCAGCAACCGGTCGTTCACGTCGGCCATAGCCCGACGACAGGCGCCTCATGACATCGGTCATGAGACATTGGTCTCGTGGAGCTGCTGATAGCGAGCAACCCTGACCCGGACTCGAAGCTGCCCTACTTGCTGCGCTTGCCACTGAGCGGTGGGATGGTGTTCCGTACGTCAGGGACGTGGCCGCGGACCAAGGCACTGTACTGCCACCCGGTGCCGGCAGACGAGTGGCCGGCCGACCCGGAGATCGTTGAGCAGGTGGCCCTGCGTTCCTGCCGTCGCCGGGGTGCGGCGATCGACTTGGTGTTGGACCGCGCTCGGGAGAGCCGTTCCCAGCTGGTATTCACCAAGGCGCGCGGGCGGGACGCAGTGTTCTGGCAGTCGCCCCGGACCCGAAAGCAGGCCAGGCCGAATGTGCGGACGCCCACGGCCCGCGCGTCCGGCATCGCCGAGCTGGAGATTGTGGTGGACTCGCATGAGCAGTATGCGTATCGGTTCGCAAACCAGCAGGTGCAAACGGTGAAGCGTGCGCTGCCCTGTGGCGATTATGGGATCACCTCCGATCGTCGGCTGGTCGCGGCGGTCGAACGTAAGTCGGTTCCCGATCTTGTCGGCAGCCTCACTGGCGGGAAGTTGCGTTACGCCATGGCTGAGCTGGCCTCGCTGCCACGTGCAGCAGTCGTCGTGGAAGATCGCTATTCGGCGATCTTCAAGCTTGACCGTGTTCGGCCTGCTGTCGTGGCGGACGGTCTTGCCGAGCTGCAGGTGGGCTGGCCAGGAGTGCCCATCGTGTTCTGCGAGACCCGGCCACTGGCCGAGGAGTGGACGTATCGGTTCCTCGCGGCTGCACACCAGTGGGCCGAGACAGAGCAAGCTGCGCTAGAGCGAATCTCGCCGGATATAAAGGTTCCGGCCTCTGACACTCCTCTCACCGCGATCTCGGTGGCCGAAGAAGTCGGTGACGCGCCAGAAGCGCCTTTGCCCACCACTGCCGAGGTCCGTAGCTGGGCCCGGTCCGCGGGCATGACGGTCCCTGCACGCGGCCGGCTTCGGCCGGAGATCTGGGATGCCTGGCGCGCCGCTCACCCGTAGGCGAGCGAACATAAACACGCGCCGAAGGCGTCGTTACTTCGCCCAGCGGGAAGGTGGCGCCGGGGGAGGCGTCGATGTGCCCGTCGTGTGCGATCGCCGAGATGGTCGAAGACGGCTTGGACTCCGCCGGGTTCGAGTCTGCAGATGACCTGTTCGAAGTCTTCGTGGTGGTAATCGATGACGTGGACACCCGGCCGGGCCACATGGAGATGATTCGTGGAGGTCTGCCCGAGTAGCGAGAATTGTTCCGGATATGTCTTGACACAGCGCAAAGAATTCCACGATGGTCTAGACCTCGCTGTGATCTTCCCCGAGAAGGAGTCCGGATGCGTGGTCGGTCCCGGAACGTCATCGCTACCCTCGCCGTCGGCGGCATGGTGGCCGCTGTCAACGTCATCCCGTCGGCACTGCCGTCGGCGGAAAGCCAGAACGAGCTGGATCCGGCCGTCAAAGAGATGGCCACCGATATCGACGACATCCTCGCCGACCCTCGGATGGACGGCAGTCAGGCGTCCGTCGTCGTCGCCGACGCGGAGACCGGCGAGGTCCTCTATGACCGCAATGGCGCTGACCGGCTGATGCCGGCGTCGAATCAGAAGCTGCTGACCTCCGCTGCCGCGATGGAGGTCCTCGGCTCCGACTACATCTTCGAGACCACGGTCGAAAGCGACGCGCGGCAGGCCGGTCGAGTCCTCGCCGGTGACCTGTACTTGCGCGGCACCGGTGACCCCACCATGCTGGCCGAGGACTATGTGGCCCTGGCGGACGAGATCGCCGACGCGGGCATCCAGCGCGTGCACGGCGCCGTCGTCGCCGACGACACCTGGTTCGACGATCGGCGGCTCGGGCTTGGCTGGAACTGGGACGACGAACAGTACTACTACTCGGCGCAGATCTCGGCGTTGAGCGTCGCCCCGGACACCGACTACGACGCGGGGACGGTCATCGTCCGGGTTGAACCCGGCAACCGGGCGGGCGACGACGCCGAGGTCACCGTGATCCCGGAGAACGACTACGTGGAGATCAACAACGACGCCACCACGACGGAGGCGGGCAGCGGCCGGAACATCTCGATCGAGCGAGGCCATGGTGAAGCCGAGATCAGCGTCTCCGGCACCATCGCCACCGACTCTGCGGCGACCTCGGTATGGCGCGCGGTGTGGGAGCCCACCGGCCTGGTTGCGGACGTGTTCCTGGACGCGCTGGAGGACCGCGGAGTGCAGGTGCGGGACGGCGTGGAGTTCGCGTCGACGCCCGACGACGCCCGGGTGCTCGCGTCCCACGAGTCGATGCCGCTGAGCGAGCTGCTGATCCCGTTCATGAAGCTCAGTAATAACGGCCACGCCGAGGTGCTGATCAAGGCGATGGGGCAGGAAGCCGCGGGCGCGGGCACCTGGACGGCGGGGCTCGGCGTCATGGAAGACGCGCTGCAGGCCTGGGACGTCGACACCGGCACGATCGGGTCCGTGGACGGGTCCGGCCTGTCCCGACGCAACTGGATCCCGGCGAACGAAATCATCGAGCTCCTGCTCGCGGTCCAGGATGAGCCGTGGTATGACGCGTGGTACGAGTCATTGCCGGTCGCCGGGGTGGAGGAGCGATTCGTCGGCGGCACGTTGCGATTCCGAATGGACGGCACGGCGGCCGAGGGCAATGTGCGCGGCAAGACTGGGACCTTGACCGGGGCCACCGGCCTGTCCGGCTACGTGACCACCACCGACGGTGACGAGCTGGTCTACTCGATCCTGCTGAACAACTACCTCAGTTCCAAGCCCAGCGATATCGAGGACGCGATCGCCATCCGGCTCGCCGAGCACACCGCCGACGGCGATGTGTCAGTCAGCACCCGGAATGCCGTGCCAGAGCCCTCGGTCGAGCAGCCGGGCGACCTCGAATGCTCCTGGACGAAGGCCTGCTGACCGTTCGTGTGCCGTGACCGTCGACGGTTGACCCTGCCACGATGGCCAACCGCCGACGGTCATGTGTCCCTTAGTCAGGTGGCCGCGTGTCTAGCTCAGCCCCATGCTGGAGAGCTTCTGCGATGAATGTTGCTTTGGCCTCGGTGTAGGCCTCGCGGTCGTGTCCGTGCTGGTCCGTCAGCCGCCGTTTCAACTCCGCGTACCGTCTCGCCAGCTGGTCGTCACGCCTCAGTATGTCCCGGAAAGCGAGCTGCTCCGCCCAACGCACATGCCCGGACGGGATCACGTGTAGGTGCGCCATCCGGCGCTGCCCGGATGCATCCGGCTTGACGAAGAAGCGCCGCCACGGCCGACCATCCAACTCCGGCGGCACATAACACCAGCCATCTGCGGCGAGCCGCTGCGACGCCTGCTCGACCACGACATCAGGATCGTTCACTGACGCCATGAGGTCGATGATCGGCTTGGCGGCAAGGCCGGGAACCGCGGTCGACCCAACGTGTTCGACACCGTCGTCCAGCCACGGCGCCAGCAGTTCCATCAGCCGGGCACGCTCGGTCCTCGCCTTGCTGGCCCATTGAGGATCAGGCGCATGGGTCTCTGCCTTCTCATGCGCCCACGGCGGATCGGCACTGCTCACGCATTCACGCTAACGCAACCGCCCGACGTCGAACGACTGCCCCAGCCACGGTATCGGTTACCGGAATTCGAGCCCTGGGCGTTGAACCAGGCGTTACCACGGAACACGCATCTCGATCCTGGCCGACGCGTGACAAAAGTCCCTACCTGCCTGTCCGACGTCGAGCGTAAGGTTGCGCCACTGTTCTGAGGGGGACACATGACCGAGACACGACCCGTGCCGCAGCCACCTGCCGAGAAGAAGCGCCACAGATGGCCGTGGATCCTCGGTATTGTTTTCACGGCGATTCTTTTCACTATCGTCGGCTACGTTGCCGGGTCAAACGAGACCGACGATGCCACAGCTGATGACCGTGACGTTCCGATCGCAGATGCTGACCGTGAGGCTGTTCTGGACGAGCGGGAAGCGGAGCTCGATGTGCGCGAAGATGAGCTGGACGAGCTGGCTGCCGGTCTGGATGACGAAGCCGATGAAGACGAAGCTGATGAAGACGAACCCGAGTCTGGGCCGCTGGACGAGATAGCCGAGTCTGACGAGGCTGAATCAGATGACTATGGCGCCTTCGACGGCGCGGCCGGCGGGTTCGCATGGGATGACGGTGTCACAGTCAATGTCGACAGCCTACGGGCCTTTGAAGCATCCGAGTACTCAGCTGGTGGCGAAGATTTCGATCTAGCCGTGGCCTTCACAGTCACCATCATCAACAACTCCGACGAACCCTACGACCCGTCGGAGTTTTACTCGACGATGCAGTCTGGTACGTCGGAGGGTAGCTCGATCTACGACGAGGGAATGGAAGGTGCACCGAGTACCTCAGTCTTGCCGGACCGGGAGGTGAGCTTCGAGCTGGCCTATGGAGTCGAGGACCCTACCGACCTAGTCCTTGAGGTAACACCGGGCTGGGACTACGACGCCGCCGTATACATCGGCGGCTTGGGAGAATGATGGGTTGATCACGACCGATGGCGCGGCGTCGAGCATGCAACATGACGTCGTCCATCTGTCGCCGGTGGGCCATGAGCGAGGCACACTTTGAGGGCTTGTGGACGTCCTACTTAAGAGTCTCGCCACATTTGTGGGTCGTGGTGCGGTCGAGTACGGGGGTGAACCCGAGCCCTACGGTCGGCAGATCTCGATCAGGTCGAAGATACCGAGCTTGCGTTCGTCGCGTTCGTATCTGGAGACGTGCTCCGAGCTGGCAGCGGGTGCGGGGCAGCGTTCGGCAAATCGGGGGAGCTCAGCCGATGGCGGGGTAGACAACAGTTCTTGACACCTCCAATGTAGACAATATAGATTGTCTATGTGCGGATCGGGAGTCCAGCGAAGAAGCACGGCGTCGAGGACGACGACATGCTTCACGCCTGGCGTAACGCCACTCGTCGGCTCCGCATGGACGAAGGCTTCACCATGTTAATCGGCCCGGATGGGACGGGCCGGATGCTGGAGATCGGTGTGCTTGATGCCGACGGCGAGGATCCGGTGATTGTCCATGCCATGCCGCTACGACTGAAGTTCTTGCGGAACCTGTGAAGGGGTGATGACGATGCGACACACAGACGACGAGATCGAGAAGGCCGCCGAGCGGTTCGAGCAGATTGTCGAGCACCTGCCCGAGGACGTCGAGTTCGAGGACATATCGGAGCTGCGGGAGGTAGCGGAGGCCGCCGACGCGGTCCGCGCCGACGAGGCTCGGCTGGTCGAAGCTGTGACGGTGGCACGTGCCCGTGGGCACTCGTGGAACCGAATCGCCGGTTCGCTTGGTGTCTCGCGCCAGGCCGCCCGGCAGAGATACAGCAAGCTGTTGGACGCCTCATGAGGACCCGCAAGCACGACGCGCACCGCCGACGAAGGGAGAACCGAAGCTAGGCGACACCAAGTCACGGTTGGCATCAGGCGCACCGGGCTCGGTTTATGACAGGGCGAGATCTGTGGCCCGGCTGAGTCGGTGAAGACGCTCGTTGCTTGTCGGCGAGCCGGAGTCCGGGGATGTCAGCGTCGTGACGGACAATAGGGGGCGTGAGTCTCTATCGTGACGAAGGGGTCGTGCTGCGCACCCAGAAGCTGGGCGAGGCCGACCGTATCGTCACGTTACTCACCCGGGAGAACGGTCGCGTGCGAGCGGCTGCCAAGGGCGTACGACGGACCACCAGCCGGTTCGGTGCCAGGCTGGAGCCGTTCATGCACATCGACATCCAGTTGGCCACGGGGCGATCGCTGGATGTGGTCACCCAGGTGGAGACGCTGACTCCGTTCGGTACGAAGATCTGCGCGGATTACGGGCGCTATACGGCCGGGTCGGCCATCCTCGAGACCGCGGAGCGGCTCAGCGCTGAGGAGCGCGAGCCGGCGCTGCAGCATTATCACCTGCTGGTGGGGGCGCTGCGCGCTCTGTCCGGCGGTGAGCACGACGCCGGTCTTATCCTCGATGCCTTCCTTCTGCGTGGCCTGGCGATCGCCGGATTCGCGCCGAACTTCACCGATTGCGCCCGCTGTAGCGCGGATGGTCCGCACCGGCTCTTCTCCGTCCAGGCCGGAGGGATGGTGTGCCCATCGTGCCGGCCCGCAGGCACGGTCGCTCCGTCGGCCGACACGGTCTCTCTGCTGAGTGCCCTGCTGACCGGGGACTGGGGGATCGCCGACGCCAGCGAGTCGTGGGCGCGCCGCGATGCGAGCGGCATCACCGCGGCATTCCTACAGTGGCACCTGGAACGGGGGCTTCGCTCGTTGCCGCTGGTGGAGCGGGTGTACAGAGAGCGGAACGTGATCGCCGACGGGCCGGGTCCGGTCGGCGATGATCCGAACACAGCCGGTGGTGAACGGGACATGGACAGCGGCGAGCAGAACTCGGCCGGAGACGGGCAGGTGGTGCAGGCGTGAGGCGACCAGAGTACGCGACGCCGCCTCCGCATCCATCCGGCGTCGTCCCGCCGCCGATCCCAGCCGATCTGGTGCCGAAGCATGTGGCGCTGATCATGGATGGCAACGGCCGGTGGGCGAACAGCCGCGGGCTTCCCCGCACCAAGGGTCACGAGGCGGGTGAGTCGTCGCTGCTGGACGTGATCCACGGCGCCATCGAGATGGGTATCGGCTGTCTCTCGGCGTACGCGTTCTCCACTGAGAACTGGCGGCGCTCACCGGAAGAGGTCCGGTTTCTCATGGGGTTCAACCGGTCGGTGATCCGCCGCCGCCGCGACGAGCTGGACGCGATGGGAGTCCGCATCCGCTGGGCCGGCCGGCGCCCCAGGCTGTGGAAGAGCGTCATCGACGAGCTGGCCGAGGCTGAGCGCCGCACCGTGGACAACGACGTCATCACGCTTCAGTTCTGCGTGAACTACGGCGGCCGCGCTGAGCTGGGTGACGCCGCGGCATCGCTGGCAGCGGACGTCGCAGCCGGGAAGGTCAACCCGAAGCGGGTCAACGAGAAGACGCTGGCCCGCTACCTCTACAACCCCGACCTGCCCGAGGTGGACCTGTTCGTCCGGTCGTCGGGTGAGCAACGTACATCGAACTTCATGCTCTGGCA
>NZ_ML142853.1:355808-363988 GCF_004138495.1 Phytoactinopolyspora endophytica | reverse complement strand
TACGCCGAGATGGTGTTCCTGGACACGCTGTGGCCGGACTTCGACCGGCGCGACCTGTGGCGTGCGGTCGAGATCTACGCCCGCCGGGACCGGCGTTACGGCGGAGCCGACCCCGCCGCGCCCGCCATCTGAACGGGCCTCGACATGGTCGGCTGCTTTGGCGTGGCTCGCCTGTCAAAGGGTTGGGCTGATGAGCATCAATGATGCCGTGGCGGCGTTCACCGCGACGTCGGACCATGGGCACCGAGCGCGTTCAAGGCGTGGAAGCCGAGCGTTCACAGTCGGTCTGTGGACGTTCAGAAGTCGTTGGCGCTCTTGGCCATCAGCCCGCCGTCGCACACGAGGTGGGTCCCGGTGACGTAGGAGGAATCGTCGGAAAGTAGCCACACGACGGCGGCGGCGATCTCCTCTGGCCGGGCAAGGCGGCCCAGTGGTACCTGCTCGCGCGCGGCCGCCCGGATCCGTTCGGCCGCGACGTCACGTTCGTCGTCGTCGACGCCGGCCAGCAGTAAGGCGGTGTCCGTGGCTCCGGGCACGACAGCATTCACCCGGATGCCGTGCGAGGCGTAGTCGATGGCCGTCGAGCGGACGAACGCGGAGATACCGCCCTTGGATGCGGCGTAGGCGCTGTTTCCGCCGCCGGAGTGGCCGATGAACGCCGCCGGTGAGGATGTGCAGACGATGGAGCCGCCGCGCCCCGCGGCGACGTGCAGGCGCACGGCTTCCCGGCAGGTAAGGAACAGCCCGGTCAGGTTGACGTCGATCATCTGTTGCCAAGTTGCTGATGAGAGCTGGTGCAACGGCGCGTTGGCCTCGATTCCGGCGTTGGCGAACGTGCCGCTCGGCGCGCCCAGCTCGACGCCGACCTGCTCGAACGCGGCCTGCACGGCCATCTCTGACGACACGTCGCACTCGACGGGGATCGCGGCGGCAGCACCGGTACGCAGCGATTCTTCGGCGACGGTCCGCGCGGCAGCGCCGTCGATGTCGACGACGGCCACCCGGGCACCCCGCGAGGCCAGTGCCAAGCACGTAGCCCGGCCGATACCGGAGCCGGCCCCGGTGACGACCACAGTGTCGGTGCTCACGCCGGCTCCCTGCCAGGGCCGAGGTGGGTGTGGATGTGCCGCTCGACGCTCTGGAGGACCGCCGCCTCGTCGCCGCTGCGGATCACATCCAGTAACTGGTGGTGCTGCTTGGCGACGGCCGCCGGATCCTGATGTCCGGGGGCGTCGCGGCGGAAGTACGCGCGGACCCGGGGCTGGATGGTCCGCCACATCTGCAGGCAGTGGCGCTGCTCGGAACGGACGATGACCAGTTCATGGAAACGGATGTCGGCGTCGGCGAGCCGCTCGGCCGAGCCTTCGATCGCGGCTCGCTCCATCTCGTCCGCCAGTGCCTGCAGCGTGCGCAAGTCGTCCTCGGTCAGGCGGGGAAGTGCCTTGGCGAAGGCGAAACGCTCGATGGTGATCCGGATGGGGACGAGTACCTGCTCGACCTCGTCCTGTGACACACCGAGCACCTCGCTACCACGATAGGGGTAGGAAACGATCAGCCCCTCCTGTTCCAGCTGGCGCAGCGCCTCGCGAACGGGCGCGCGACTCGTACCGAGCTCGGCGGCGATGTCCAGCTCGATCAGACGGGCTCCAGGAGCGAGCTGGCCGCTGGTGATTGCCTCGCGCAGGATCTCGGCGACGTGTTCGCGACGTGACTGGGAAGGGACGCGGCGCAGGCCCAGTCCGCTCATAGCGACCTCCTCGGTTCGATGTGACGATCATACTCGAGCTAGACGACTGTCGACAATCGGCTGTCGTCCTGTTACGTTCACACCTAAGACGCTGGTGATCCGCCTGCCTATCTCGATCTCCGTGACCTGAAACCATCCCCACGATCAAGAGGAACCCGCACCAGATGCAGACCGCGAGCACCAACCCTGAAACGGCCGTCGACGCAGCCGAGGCATGGTGGCGCGGCGCCGTCGTCTACGAGTGTCACCTGCCGAGCTTCCGGGACGGCAACGGCGACGGGATCGGTGATCTGGAGGGCCTGATCGCCTCCCTGGACTACGTGCGTGGCACTCTGGGAGCCGACGCAGTCTGGACTGGTCCGTTCTACCGTTCACCGCTGCTGGACCAGGGGTTCGACGTCGCCGATCACACCGACATCGAGCCGATATTCGGGGACTTGGAGATCTTCGATCGGCTCCTCGTGGAGGCGCACGCCCGGGGCATCCAGGTCATCGTCGACTACATCCCCAACCACACGTCCGACCAGCACCCGTGGTTCATCGACTCCCGCTCGTCGAGGACCAACCCCAAGCGGGACTGGTATGTCTGGCGCGACCCGCACGCCGACGGTGGCCCACCGAACAACTGGACTAGCGAGGCCGGCGGCTCGGTGTGGGAGTGGGACACGGGCACCGGTCAGTACTACCTGCATTCGCACCTGAAGGAGCAGCCCGACCTGAACTGGCGCAACCCGCAGGTGCGGGCCGCCATGCTCGATGTGCTGCGGTACTGGCTGGACAAGGGCGTCGACGGGGTCAGGATCGATGTCGCCCACATGCTGATGAAGGATCCGGAGTTCCGCGACAACCCCGAGGCCGTCGGTGGAAACGACAACCCGTACGACCTGCAACACCCGGACTTCGGCTCACAGCTGCACCTCTACGATCGGCGGCACCCGGACACTCATGATGCACTCGCCGAGATCCGTGCGGTGGTGGATGAATACCCCGGCGCGGTGACCATCGCCGAGATCGAGGCGATGTCCTGGGACGAATGGGCCGCCTACTACGGCCCGGCACTGAACGGTATGCACCTGCCCTTCCCGTTCCGCCTGCTGGAGACCGAATGGCAGGCTGGCCGCCTGCGGAACGAACTCGCCGGCCTCTACGCGGCGATGCCGGCGGGAGGGTGGCCGATCATCGCCTTGGGAAACCACGACCGCTTGCGTCTTGCCACCCGGCTCGGTGCCGCGCAGGCGCGGGTCGCGGCCGTGCTCATGCTCACGGTCGCCGCCACGCCATGCCTGCTCTACGGAGACGAGCTGGGCATGACTGATCAGCCGGTGCCAGCCGAGCGGCAGCGCGACCACTTCGGGCACACCGCCGGCGGCGTGAGCCGGGATTCCACGCGCACGCCCATGCCGTGGAGCGCCGGATATAACGCGGGCTTCTCCTCAGCCGACCCGGCGAAGCTATGGCTGCCCCTCGCTCGCAACTCCGCGGAGATCAATGTCGATGCTCAGCTGGCCGACCCGTCGTCGTTCCTGTCGCTATACCGGAGGCTGATCCAGGTGCGACGCGCGTCGAGTGCGCTGCGCCACGGCGAGCTGCGTTTCCTCGCTGACGCATGTACCGATGCGGTGGTGGCGTACGAGAGATACCGCGGCGCCGATCACAAGGCCGTGTTACTCAACCTGACCGACTCGCCGGCACGGGTACAGCTCGGCCTCACGGGCACAGTCCTGCTGTCCACAGTGGGCGGGAGCGGCCGGCACGTCGAGCCGGAGTTCCATCTGGGCGCCGGAGAGGCCGTCGTCATCGACGTAGTGGAAAGGGCCCGAACGACGTGAAGATCATAGACATCCGGGCCGTCGGCCTGCGCGGAGCTACCCCTCAAGGCGGCTGGGCCCAGGAACTGACACCGGAGGACAACGTCCACACCCTGGTCACCGTCCACACCGACGAGGGGGTGACCGGCACCGGGAGCGTCTTCTCGAGTGAGTCCCTGGTCCGAGCCGCGCTGGAGACGCTCACCCCGCTGTGTCTGGGCGCCGACCCGCGGGAGCCCGACCGCATCAGCCAGCACCTGCACCAGAACACGTTCTGGCTGGGCCGCGGAGGCGCCGTCACTCACACCATCAGCGGTATAGACATCGCCTTGTGGGACATCTTCGGCCTGGCGACCGGCCTGCCGGTGAGCACACTGCTCGGCGGCAGGTACCGCGAGCGGGTCCGCCCGTACGCGTCAGTGCTTGTCGAAGAGCCGCCGGTGCTCACGGACAACCTGGCTCGCCTGGCCGAGCTCGGCTTCACCGCCTTCAAGATCGGATGGGGCCGCTTCGGCCGTATCAGCGAGGCGGCCGATGAGGAGATCGTCCGCACTGCCCGCGATGCCGTAGGACCGCACGCCCAGCTGGCCGTCGACGCGGGCGGCTCCGACGCGTACTGGCGCCGGGACCGTGCATGGGCGTTACGCACGGCTGACATGCTCGCCGACTACGGCATCGCCTGGTTCGAGGAGGCCCTACGGCCCGATGATCTCGATGGTTTCGTGCAGTTGCGGAGGGCGTCGCGAGTCCCCGTGGCTGGCGGCGAGGTGCTGACCAGGCGGCAGGACTTCACTCGATTCCTCGTTGCCGGCGCGTTCGACATCGTTCAGCCGGACACCACGAAGGGCGGTGGGTTGAGCGAGTCACGCCGCGTCGCCTGGTTCGCCGACGAGCTCGGCGTGAGGTTCATCCCGCATGGCTGGAACACTGCGGTCGGCCTCGCCGCGGACCTGCATCTCGCGGCTGCGCTCCCCGGCACTGACCTGGTCGAGTTCAAGACCGGGTCCGCCTATATCGACGAGCTCGCCGGAGGCGGCTTCTGCCTCGACGACGACGGCATGCTTCCCGTCCCGACCGGGCCGGGTCTCGGTATCCGCCTAAATCCAGAGGCGCTCGCGCGATACGCCGGCGTCGCCGGCACGTAAGTCCATTCAGACCACGGACATGAGGAGGAGCAGTCGCGATGGCAGCTAGAGGTTTGCCTGCTGTACTGGGTGGAGATCAGCTGATCAACCCCGGCAACGAGCCGGTGTGGCCTGACTCAGGCTTGATCGAGAGCGCAGCCCTTGGCGAGATCACCGACGGCGGGCAGTGGGCGGGCTACGCGAACCACCCGGCGAAATGGCGAGCGATTCTCGAACAAGTGGTGGCCGATACGACTGGATACCGTTACGGGGTCGGACAGCCGAATGGAACATTGGGGATCGCCAGCGGGTTGCGAGTCCAGCTCCTGGCACGGGGCGACGAATGGGCACGCGGTCGCGATCAGGTGCTCGTTGCGGATCTGACCCATGCCTCCGCGCACCACGGTGTCCGGTTGGGTGTGGCGGCGCAGATAGGTAGGACGCCGAAGATCGTTCCCATCACCGCCAAGCTCGATGCGACGATGGACGAAGTCGCCACGCGCACGTACTTGGCCGAGCACGGCGATCGAGTATTGGCGATCGTGCCCGCCACGATGTACGGGAACTTCGGCGCCATCGATGAGTTCGTCGCGCTTGGGCGCGAATACGACGTCGTCGTCCACCATGACGACGCATTGGGTGGGGCGGCACGGTACGACGGCCCGAAAGCGGCGACGGCGTCGATTTCCGGGCAGGGCGGTGGCAAGGCGGCGCCCTCGTCTGAAGGCGGCATGACGGTCACGTCAGATGAGCACATTGCAGCATTGTTGCGGGCGGACACCGACTGCGGTCACGGGCCGGGACGCGTGGATCCGATCCCGTTCGTGGAGACGGGACCAATTGCCGCGGGCAACCAGCGTCTGGGTGAACAGTCGGCGGCATTGTGGCTCATGCAATGGCTCCGGGCTCTGCACGCCCGGCTTCAGGCCCGCGAGAACCGCCGTCTGATAGGCGAATTGATCGCCGATTCTTCGATGTTCGGCGCCCCGGTGCTCTGGAACCCTCCATTGGACGCCGAGTACCCACCGTTTTTCTCTCTGTACATGCTGTGCACCGACGCATTGGAAGAGAACCTCGGACTGAGTCCCAAGGACCTCCGCGTGACACTGTGTGCCGAGGGTATCTGGGCGGAGGCTGGTTTCACGCCCACCCACCAGGATCTGGCTTGGCGACACTGTACCGAAGCGCTCGACCTTTCGTACGAGGTATCTGCTCGCGTGTATGAGCGCGCCGTGTTCGTGCATACCAAGTTCCTGCGTCACCCGAGCTTCCCGGAGTGGATGAGCGAGATTCTTGGACGGGTCGCGGCGCACAAAGATTCTCTGCGGGGCATCGGGGAAATCGTTCCCGAAACCATCTGGTGATGAGAATGGACGTATTCGCGATCGCATCGGCCAATGCCCACGAGCCATCACACATCACGGTGCAGGAGTCGGGCCTGGCGGCTGTGCTTGCTTTGATCCTGGTCACCACCTAGCAGCAGGGAGGATCGAACCCGTCCCGGAGCCGGACCCGAATCGGGCGGATACTCGCTGGTCAATGGTTGTGCCATGGTGCATGATCGTTGCGTGACCAACGATGCGACCTGGCTGTTACGCCTGGAGACCCACGGTGATGGCCCGCGGCTGGCGGTGAAGGACTGTATCGACGTGGCAGGCACGCCGACGACGGTGGCGTGCCCGGCCGTCATGGAGCATGCGCAGCTGGCAGCGGCCGACGCCCCGGTGGTGCAGACCGCCCGTGAGCAGGGCGCGCGGATCGTCGGGAAGACCAACCTCGTCGAGCTGTGCCGGCACATCGACGGCATCAACCCGTGGACGGGCACGCCGGTCAACCCGATCGACCCCGGGCGGCTACCGGGAGGCTCGTCCAGCGGGTCCGCGGTCGCGGTGGCTCGCGGCGAGGCGGACGTCGCCTACGGGACCGACACCGGTGGCTCGGTCCGGGTGCCGGCGGCATGCTGTGGAATCGCCGGGTTGAAGACGACGGCGGGGCGGATCCCGACGCACGGCGTGTTCGAGTTCTCCCGCACCCTCGATACGGTCGGTCCGCTGGCGCGCGACGTCTCCGGGTTGGCGCTGGGGATGCGGATGATGGAACCGGGCTTCGAGGTATCCGAAATCGACGCGGCACCGCTCACCGCGGCACGCCTGCGGCCGCCCGACGTCGAACCCGCCATCGACGAGGCCGTCGACAGCGCCCTGACCGCGGCCGGGGTGAAGGTGGTGGACGTGACTGTCCCCGAATGGGAAGAGTGGATCGCCGCGGCGAACGACATCATGGGCGCCGAGGGCTACTGGGCCCACCGGCATCTGCTCGACCATCCTGACCGGCTGGAAGGGCGTGACGTCGAGAGCATCCGGAGCGAGGCGGAGATCTCGCCGGCAAGGGTCGTGGAGTGCCGTCGGATCGGACTGGCCGCGCGTGCCGTGCTCGGTGCCTTGCTGGAGGAGCACGCGTTCCTGGCCCTGCCCACGCTGCGCATCATCCCGCCGCGGCTGGGCGAGGTGAAGCCTGGACTGACCTATCTCACGGTTCCGCTGAACCTGGCCGGTCTTCCGGTCGCCGCCCTTCCGATTCCCCGCGCGGACGGGGTTTTTCCTGCGTCGTTGCAGCTCGTCGGCGGTTGGTACGCCGAGGAGAAGCTGCTCGCGGCGGCGTCCCGGGTCGAGGCCGCCATACGTTGGTAGGCTCGCCGACGCCACGTGGCCACCGCGTTCACGCTGCGTGGCTCTCACCGATCGGGGGTTCGTATGGCTGACGCCGGACATGCGCTGACGGTGCTCGACGCTCCGTCGAATCTGGGCCTCCGTCCACCGGGGGAGGGCTTGGTGCCCGGTTGCTATAAGGCGCCCGGCGTGCTGCGCGACGCAGGTCTGCTGACCAGGATCGGCGCGAGCGATGCCGGGGTGGTGACACCCGGCCGCTACCGGCCTGACTGGAGGCCGGGGACGGTCCGCAATGAGGGCGAGATCGCGGACCACTCATTCCGGTTGGCGGATCGGCTGCTGCGGCTCATCGACGGCTCGAATGTGCCTGTCGTGCTCGGCGGCGACTGCAGCATTCTGGTCGGCGTGGGGCTGGCGCTGTGGCGCCGGGGCCGGTTCGGGCTGGCGTCGTTCGACGGTTTGGACTACCGGCACCCAGGCAACAGCGAGACGGCAGGGGGCGCCGTCGGCGGCGAGAGCCTGGCCCTGGTGACCGGGCTAGGCGGCCGGCTCGCCGAGCTGGACGGTGCCCGCCCGTACCTGCGCGCGTCCGACACAGTCGCCCTCGGATTCCGGCCGGACGACGAGTGCGCTGCCGAGGCCGAGAGCAACGGCATGCACCTGATCGACGCGCCGACGTTGGCACGCGATCCGGTGGCGGCATCAGATGAAGCGTTACGCGTTGTGGACGGCTCCGGTCTGGACGGCTTCTGGGTGCACGTCGACGCCGACGTCATCGACCCGGAGCTGATGCCGGCCGTGGACAGCCCTGAGCCGGGTGGGCTGACGTTTG
>NZ_ML142853.1:354242-355787 GCF_004138495.1 Phytoactinopolyspora endophytica | reverse complement strand
CTCACAGCCGTGCTGGGGCGCCTGGTGGCGTCGCCGCGCGTCGTCGGGGTCGACGTGACGATCTACGACCCCGATCTCGACCCGGGCCTGCGCGGCGGTCAGCACTTGGTCGACGTGCTGGTGAGCGCCTTCGGGAGGCGATGACCGCAGGCGGTGGCGCCGTGACAGTGTGCGCGGCGCGGTCAGACGTTCCGTCTTTGGCGCCTATGGGCGCGGGTTGGTATGCGACCGCGGTGGGCGCAGGATCGTCACGCCCGACGGCGATCCCGCAGACATCGCCATCAGAGCGTCGACGCCCTCGTCGAGGGAGAGCTCCTGCCCGAGCAGCAGGTCGGGATTGAGCTGGCCGTCGGCGATCTCCCGCAGCATCCGAGGATAGGCATGCGCGGCCATGCCGTGGCTGCCGACCAGCTCGAGCTCGTTGGCGACGACCGGTCCCATGGCCACAGCCTGGGTGCCGTGATCGGCGAGGAGCAGGCCGACCTGCACGTGCCGGCCGCGCTTGCGCAGGCAGTTCACCGAATTCTGAAAGGTGGACGTGTGCCCCAGCGCGTCGAGTGAGACGTGCGCCCCGCCGCCGGTGATGTCCCGGATGGTGTCCGGCACGTCAGTCGCACCGCCGTTGACGACGGCGACCGCCCCGAGTTCGCGCGCTCGGGCAAGTGCCCGTTCCGAGATGTCCACGGCGACGACGCTCGCACCGTACGACGCGGCGATCATGACCGCCGACAGCCCGACACCGCCACACCCGTGCACGGCGATCCATGGCCTGACATGGAGATCACGGAGACCGCCGTGCTCGACGACGGCGCGGTACGCCGTGGCGAAACGGCAGCCGAGGCTCGCGGCCGTCGCTATGTCGACCGCATCCGGTATCCGCACGAGGTTGACCTCGGCATGGTCCACCACGGCACGTTCAGCGAACGACCCCCAACGTGTGAAGCCGGGTTGCGTCTGGTGATCGCACACCTGATGGTCACCTGCGCGGCATTGTGGACAGTCGCCGCACGCGTTGATGAACGGTGCGGTGACTCGCTCGCCGACGTTCCAGGCGTCGGAGACCGTCGCACCCGTCTCCACGATGGTGCCGGCGAACTCGTGGCCAGGAACGTGGGGGACGGTGATGTCGTCGTCGTGGCCCATCCATCCGTGCCAGTCGCTGCGGCAGAGCCCTGTCGCCTCGACCCGGACCACAGCGCCGTGCGGTGGGCATACTGGGTCCGGGACCTCACGAACCTGGGGCCGCTGCTGGAACGCGTCGTACACCATCGCTCGCACGCAGCGACTCTATCGGAGCACCCATTAGGTTGTCCGAATATCACTGGAGGGTTCGACATGCTATAGCGTGTCAAACCATCCAGTTATCTCTGTACAACCTTCCAGTAATACAACTGCGCTCTTCTTCGCTGATTAAGTTCGGTTAGCTCTTGTTAACATCGTTTTGGTTCGCCATCATGTAGCTGCGTGACCACTGATGAGCTCGGGAAGCTGATCGAGAACCAAGACGGGCTCATCACCCGTCAGCAGGCGCTGAACGCCGGGATC
>NZ_ML142853.1:353248-354232 GCF_004138495.1 Phytoactinopolyspora endophytica | reverse complement strand
CGCGATCGACCATGCCCTCGGCCCGGGCCGTCAGTGGCAACGCGTCGCGCGCGGCGTGTACGCCACGTTCACCGGGCCGCTACAGACGCGCCATCACATCCGTGCGGCGCTGCTGATCGCCGGCCCGGATGCCGCTGTCAGCGGTGCCCTCGCATGTCATGCCTACGGCCTGCGCTATGTGCCGGAGCCTGCGGCGACGGTCGTGCTCATCCCTGAATCGACTCGTCATCGCCATGCTCCGTACGCACGGCTGCGGCGCGTGACCGTCATGCCAGAAATACGAGAGATCGCCGGTATCCCGACGGCGTGCCCCGAACGGGCCGTGCTCGATGTCTGCCGGGGCATGTCCTCGCTCCGCCATGTCCGAGCGCTGGCCTGTGAGGCGGTCCAGCGCGGCCTCACCACACCTGATCGCCTGCGCGGCGAACTCGGTGGCGCACGGTGGAAGGGGTCGAAGCTTGTGCGGCGAGCCCTGGATGACATCGCCGCCGGGTGCCGCTCCGCTCCGGAATGCGAGCTGCGTGACGTCGTCCGACGCTCGCGCATACTCGGCGAGCCACGCTGGAACCAGGTCCTTCCCGGCAGCAAACAGGTCATCAGGCCGGACGCTTGCTGGGAGGATGCAAGGGTCGTGGTCGAGATCGACTCGGTGGAATGGCACCGCTTCGGCGACGCTGTAGAGCAGACGGAGCGTAGGCGGGCACTCTACGCGGCGCTGGGCTGGACCGTGGTGCCGATCTCGCCTCGGCGTCTGCGGGAGGAGGCGGACACGGTAGTGGGCGAGATCGAGGCCGCCGTGACGGCCGGTCGAGCCCGCACCGGGTGAAAGCCGCAAGCGCAGTCGACGCTAAGCACATCACTGGAGGATTGTGCGGTGAACACTGGAGGGTTTGACACGCCATCGCATGTCAAACCCTCCAGCGATGTTCGGAGAACCTTCAACCGTCAGGCTGGGTGACGGGGTCAGTGCTCGTCGTAGTGCTT
>NZ_ML142853.1:351054-353221 GCF_004138495.1 Phytoactinopolyspora endophytica | reverse complement strand
GTGGGCAGCGTGCAGGTGGCCATCGTGCAGATAGTCGGTGTGGTCACCGTGCTCCACGGCCGGATGGCCGCATTCGTCGTCGTGTTCGTGCGGGTGCTCCTCAGCGAACACGTGCGCGCCAGTGACGCGAGGATCCTCCGCGCTGGCCTTCCTGGCGCGACGAGCCCGCCGCACCAGGGTGCCTAGCGGCCAGGCGAGCACGAACCCGGCGAGTGCGATCACGACGATGCTCGCCCCAGGTGCGACATCGACGTGGTAGGAGTACACGACGCCGGCCAGTGACGGAACCACTCCCAGCCCCAAGGCCAGCGCGAATGTCGTCCGGAACCCGCGTGTCACTTGCATCGCCGTCGCGACGGGCACCACCATCAACGCGCTTACCAGCAACAGCCCGACGGTGCGCATCGCGACGGCGACCGTGACGGCGGCCATGACCGCGATGAGGATGGTGTAGAGCCGGACCGGGATCCCGCATGCGCGGGCGTACTCCTCGTCCTGGCAGATGGCGAAGAGCTGCGGACCGAGCCCGACTGACAAGAGGATGACGGCGATCGCGAGGACCGCGATCACCCAGAGGTCGTCCGGCGAAACGGTGGTGATCGAGCCGAACAGGTAGGTGTTCAGCGTCGCCGCCGTGCTCCCAGCCAAGCCGGTCAGCAACACCCCGCCGGCGATGCCGCCGTAGAACAGCATCGCGAGCGCGACGTCGGCCGACGCCTTGCCGTAGGCACGCACCAGTTCGATCGTCACCGCACCGGCGATCGCCACGACCACCGCGGTCCAGACGGGTGCCCATCCGGTGAGCAGACCGACAGCCACGCCGGTCAAGGCGACGTGACCGATGCCGTCGCCCATCAGAGCCAGCCGGCGATGCACCAGGTAGGTGCCGACGGCCGGAGCGGCCAAGCCGGTGAGAAGCGCGGCCAGGATGGCGCGCTGCATGAAATCGTATTCTAGGAGTTCCATCCGAACGGCCCCTTCTGTTCGTCGGCACCGTGCGGGTGAGCGTCGGGGACACCCGCGGCAGCCGGCCCTAGGGGCGGCCTGCCGGAGTGTCCGGCATCGGGCTCGGCCGGGGCGCCCGCGGTTTGCGGGCTCGCGGTTCCCGTGCCGGTGGATTGTGGACCGGCATGCGGTTCCGTCCCGTGGGGGTGGGCTGAAGCCTCTGCCGGGACCGGCATCGGTCCGTCGTGGACGACGCGGCCCGTGTCGAGCACGACCCCACGGTCGACGAGCGGCGCCAACGGACCCATCTCGTGCAGCACCAGCAGGACAGTGCGGCCGGAGGCGACGAACGTCCGTAGCGACCTGGCGAAAGCCTCCTGGCTGCGTCTGTCGACACCGGCATTCGGTTCGTCGAGCACCAGCAGGTCCGGCTCGCCGGCTGCGGCACGGGCGATCAGGACGCGCTGCTGCTGGCCGCCGGACAGGGTGTCGATCCCGTCATTGGCCCGGTCCGCGAGCCCGACCAGATCTATCGCTCGTTCGATGGCCTCACGGTCGGTTCGTGAAGCCGGCAGGAACGGGGTGCGTCGGGCGAGCCTGCCCGACGCCACGATTTCCGTCACGGTGGCCGGGACGCCGCCGGCGGCCGTCGTGCGTTGCGGAACGTACCCGACGCGTCGCCAGTCACGGAACCCTGCCAACGGCCGGCCGAACAGAGTGATCTCACCTTCAGCGACCGGCACCAGCCCGACGACGGCGCGCACCAGCGTCGACTTGCCTGAGCCGTTCGCGCCCAGCAGCGTGACGACTTCACCGGCGTTGACGTGAAAGTCCACGCCGTGCAGCACCGGCTGCTCGCCCAGCTTCACGGTGACCCGGCGCGCGTCGACGACGCTGCCCGAGGCCGTGGGCTGTTCGCTCATTTCAGGCTCCCGGCACGTGTATGGCGCCCCGCACCGCGGGGCGGATGGCCGTCATGCGGCAGATGCCCCAGGGCCGACCATTGTGCGAGTTCATGATGTCCGACCGTACAACTCTGCGCGCGTCCCACCGGTTCCGGCGCGGCGTGGCGCACTCGCATATATCAGCCGCAGCCGTTGGCGGCCTCGATCGCTGCGAGGTTCTCCCGCATGAGGCTGAAGTAGTCCTCGTCGGCCGTGTCATCGGTCAGTCCTTCGATCGGGTCGAGGACGGCGGTCTCCAAGCCGAGATCGTCCGCGAT
>NZ_ML142853.1:344539-350955 GCF_004138495.1 Phytoactinopolyspora endophytica | reverse complement strand
ACGACGTCCGGGCTGGACAGACGCTCGTAGAAGACCGTCGTGACGCCCTCGTCCTCGATGGTGTCGTGAACCTCGGCCACCCGCGCCGGCGACGGCTCGGAGTCCGGGTCGAGTCCTGCGACGCCGAGCTGCTCGAGCGCGTAGCGGTCGGCAAGGTACCCGAACGCCTCGTGGCTCACCACGATCAGCGAGCGCTCGCACTGCGCGAGGCCGGCCTCGAACTCTTCGTCCAGCTCGTCGAGCTCATCCATCACCTCGTGGGCGTTGGCGTCGTAGCTGTCGGCGTTGTCCGGGTCGAGCTCAGCGAGCTCGTCCGCGATCGCGTGCGCCAGGGTCGCCATGTTGGTGGGATCGAGCCAGAGGTGCGGGTCCCCATCGAGGTCCCCGTGGTCGTGCCCGTCGTCGGTCGCCTCGTCGTGCTCGTCTTCGTGCTCGCCTTCGTCGTGCTCGTCGTCCGCGGCCTCGTCGTGTTCGTCCTCGTCGTGATCGGCGTCATCGCTGCCGTGGTCGTCGGCGTGATCCTCGTGCTCGTCAGCCTCGTCCTCGGTGTCGTCGTGGTCGTCGGCTTCTTCCTCGTCGTGGTCGTGACCGTTGTCCTCGTCGTGACCCTCGTCGTCGGTGTGGTCATCGGCCGCGTCGTCGCCATGATCGTCCTCGTCGTCATGGTCATGATCGTGCTCGTCGGGACGGAGCTCCACGACCTCGGCCGCGTCGACGGTGACTCCGGAGCTGTTCTGGTCGATCGCCTCGTCGACGGCGGGCTGGAAGTCCCTCAGGTAGAGCACGAGCTCCGCGTCGGAAAGCGAGCCCACCTGCTGGGCGGTCAATTCCATGTCGTGCGATTCGACGCCTGGCTGCGTGAGGTTCTCCACAGTGGCGTGTTCGCCCGCGACCCGTTCGGCGATGAACGCCATCGGGTAGAACGCCGCGGTGACCGACGGGCCGTCGCCGGTCGAGGCGCCGTCGTCCGTGGATTCGTCGTCCGACCCGCAGCCGGCCAGGACGAGCCCAGAGACCGCCAGCGCAGTGAGACCTCGGGTGAAGAAGCACGATTTCATGGGACCAATTCTCATAAAGATTGACAACCATTGTCAAAACAAGGGTCGATCCGTCGTTATTTAAGGGTATGAACGACATCTCTGTTCAGGTTGAAGCCAGGAACGGGCCGTTCCAACTACAGTGGAGCCTGACGTATTGAGCTGGAAGCAGAGAGGCGGTCGCCAGCAGTGTCGCTACAGCAGCAGCCGGTCAAAGAGCAGCGGCGGACGCGTCAGCGCGCCGCCGTCGACGAAGTGCTCGAGGAGACCGAGGACTTCATCAGCGCACAGGACCTGCATGCCGTGCTGCGCACCCGCGGCATGAGTGTCGGGCTCGCCACCGTCTACCGGACGCTGCAGACATTGGCGGACAACGGGCAGGTCGACGTGCTGCACACGTCCAGCGGGGAGGCGGCTTATCGGCGATGCGCCCGCGACGAGCATCACCATCATCTGGTCTGCCGTTCCTGCAAGGCCACGGTAGAGGTAGCCGGGCCCGCGGTGGAACGGTGGACGAAGTCTGTGGCGAAGGAGCACGGATACGTCGACGTCGCGCACACACTCGAGATCTTCGGCCTCTGCCCCCGCTGCGCCGCGCAGCAATAACGGCCGCACGGCCCTTGACGCGTCAGTCGAGGGTGGAGCGGAATCGGGGCCAGAGCCGAGGGTGGAGCGGAATCGGGGCCAGAGCCGAGGGTGGAGCGGAATCGGGGCCAGGGAGATGCCCTTGAGCGTTCGCCTCGGGCACACCGTGGGGTCGTAGTGGGCATGTCGCCGCGGCCTCCCCTGCGGTCCCTTCTCAGAGCACGCCGGCGGATTGCGCGACGATCAATGCGGCCAGCGCCGCGATCACTGTGGCGCGGATGATCCGCGCGGTCGGCTCGAGCTTCGGCCACGCGAGCACCAGTAGCCAGGTCAGGAAGAGGACGACCAGCGCGAGGAGTATGGGTGACCAGGGCGCCGGTGCGAGCAGGCCGCCGAGCAACACGCCGGCGGTGAGCAGACCGAGGAACCACTTCGGCAGCCGGGTGAGCCGGAGCAGGATGGGATAGCTGGCCCGCTCGAGGCCCGCGCGCCAGCCCGGCTGCGACACCGGAGCCGGACCGGGTCGACGGGAGCCCCCTTGCCGCGGGGTGCGCTGAGCAGCAGTGGGAGTGGCTGGCCGCCGCTGCGGTGTGCGGTGCGGTTGGCGGCGTTTCTTAGACACGATCGTCCTCGTCTCCGGACTCTGGTCGGGCGGGCATCACAGATCGGGCGTACGGTGATGGCCACGTCCGTGATGAGCGTGCTCCAAGAATGGTACGGCCGCGAGGTAATCCCACGGAACGGGGCGCGACCTGCACTATGCTCGGCGATGCCCTCCCGCCTGAAAGGACTGTCATGCTCGTCGTCACCCGATACCGGGTCCCTCGCGCCGAGGCGCCGGTCTTCCGTGATCAAGCGTTCCAGGCTCTGCGAACGCTCGCCGAACAGGCGGGCTGGATACGCGGGCACCTGGGCCGCGCCACGGACGACCCGACGCTGTGGGTGCTCACCAGCGAGTGGCTCGATGTCGGATCGTATCGTCGGGCGCTGTCCTCGTACGACGTGAAGCTCCACGCGGTGCCCTTGCTCTCCCGGGCTGTCGACGAGCCCACGGCGTTCGAGGTCATGACTCCGGAGGGCGGTACCGCGCTGGCCGCCGACGCGGACGACGTCGGCCTGGGAGACGCGGCCGGTCCGGCCGTGGCGACAGACCTGGACGTCGTACCGGGCAGAGACGGGAGAATGCGGGACGCCTCGCTGGGTCGAGACGAGAGAGAGTGGGACGCCTCGCGGAGAGCGGCCGACGACCCGGCGGACGAGAACCACCGGCGGGAGGGCGGACAGTGACCGGGGTTCACCTGCATCCCGAGGTACCACCGGCAAGTCCTCGGGTCCGCAAGACCGTGCTGTCGGTGTTGATCCCGCTGATCCTGCTGACCATCGGCGGCTTGGCGTTCCTCTGGCCCTCCGGCGAGAAACCCAGCATCGAGGCGGGCGTGCGTACGGACGCGCAGATCACGGCGATCGGTCCGTGTGAGGGCGTCGAGGGTGCCCCATCGGATGGTGATGGTGCTCCACCGGACGGTGACGGCCAGGGCGGTCAGGGCGGCCAGGGCAGCAGCGAATGCCAGGAGGCCGATGTCCTGATCGAGTCGGGACCTGACGAGGGCATGGAGACCGTGGTACCGCTCTGGTTCGGCGACGGTGCACCGGAGTTCTCGGTCGGTGACAAGGTCGTCCTCACCGGCATGCAGGACCAGCCGCTGGAGACCCGCTACGAAGTCACCGACTTCCAACGGGGGATGCCGTTGCTGTGGCTGGGTGCCGTGTTCGCCGTCGCCGTGGTGCTGCTGTCCCGGTGGAAAGGGCTCGCCGCGCTGGGCGGGCTGGCGATCTCGGTGCTGGTCATCGTCTTCTTCCTGCTACCAGCGTTGCTGTCGGGACAGGATCCGTTGCCGGTCGCCGTGGTGGGGGCGTCAGCCATCATGATCGTGACGCTGTACATGTCGCATGGGGTCTCGATACGGACCTCGGTCGCCTTGATCGGGACGCTGATCAGTCTGACCCTGACAGGTGTGCTGGGTGCCCTGTTCACCACGCTCGGCCAGTTCACCGGTCTCGTCGACCACGCGGCCGCGTACATCGGCACGGTCGATGCGGATATCAACGTGCGTGGCCTGCTCCTCGCCGGCCTCGTCGTCGGTGCGCTCGGCGTGCTCGACGACACCACCGTCACACAGACCGCGACTGTGTGGGAGCTGGCGGCGGCCGACCCCACGTCGTCGCGCCGGAAACTGTTCTCCGCCGGCATGCGTATCGGGCGTGAACATGTCGCCGCGACGGTGAACACCCTGGTGCTCGCGTACGTCGGCGCGTCGCTGCCGCTGCTGATGCTGTTCAGCGTCGCCGGACTGGGCGTCGGCGACGCGCTGACCACCGAAGCTGTGGCGCAGGAGGTGGTCCGGGGACTGGTCGGCAGCCTCGGCATCATCGCGGCGGTGCCGGTCGCCACGGGGCTGGCCGTGCTGGCGGTGCGGCAGGGGCAGCCCTCCGGCGGCCGCCGCCGTCGGCGCACCGGTACTGACGGCGGCGAGCGGGCGGCAGCGCGGACAGGAAGTGTTGATAGCCTCGGTGGCTGACCGTTTCGCCGACAGCCAGCCGGATGGAGTGATCACCTGTGCCTGTTTCCCCCGTCGACGCCGTAGTCTCCCTCGCTAAGCGGCGCGGATTCGTCTTTCCCACCGGTGAGATCTACGGCGGGACCAGATCGGCGTGGGACTACGGGCCGCTCGGCGTCGAGCTCAAGGAACAGGTCCGGCGACAGTGGTGGCGTGCCGTCGTGCAGCAGCGCGACGACGTGGTCGGGCTCGACTCGGCGGTGATTCTGCCGCGCGACGTGTGGGCCGCCTCCGGCCACGTCGAGGAGTTCGTCGACCCGCTGGTGGAATGCCAGGCCTGCCACAAGCGCTTCCGGGCGGACCAGCTGGAGGAAGAGTTCGTCGAGCGGAAAGGGCGGCAGCCGGCAGCCGGACTGGACGACGTGCCCTGCCCCACCTGCGGAGCGAAGCGTTCCTGGACCGATCCGAGGATGTTCAGCGGCCTGCTCAAGACGTTCCTCGGCCCGGTGGAGAGCGCTGAGGGCATGCACTATCTGCGCCCGGAGACGGCCCAGGGCATCTTCACCAACGTCCTGAACGTGATGAACTCTGCCCGCAAGAAGCCGCCGTTCGGCATCGCGCAGACCGGCAAGTCATTCCGGAATGAGATCACGCCGGGCAACTTCATCTTCCGGACCCGCGAGTTCGAGCAGATGGAGATGGAGTTCTTCGTCGAGCCGGGCACGGACGAGGACTGGCACGAGTATTGGCTGCAGGCCCGCTGGGACTGGTACCTCGATCTTGGGCTCTCGGCGGACAACCTGCGTCTCTACGAGCACCCGGCCGAGAAGCTCTCGCACTATTCGAAGCGGACCGTCGACATCGAGTACCGGTTCCGCTTCGGCGGTGCGGAGTTCGCCGAGCTGGAGGGGATCGCCAACCGCACGGACTTCGACCTCACCACCCATTCCAAGCACTCCGGAGTGGATCTCAGCTACTTCGATCAGGAGAAGGGCACACGCTGGACGCCGTACGTGATCGAGCCGGCGGCCGGTCTGACCCGCTCGGTGCTGGCTTTCCTGCTGGACGCCTACGACGTCGACGAGGCGCCCAATACCAAGGGTGGCGTGGACCGGCGGACCGTGCTGAGGTTCGATCCCCGGCTTGCCCCGGTCAAGGCCGCGGTGCTGCCGTTATCGCGTAACCCAGCGCTGTCGCCGAAGGCGCGGGATCTCGCCAAGGCCCTGCGCGCACGGTGGAACGTCGACTTCGACGACGCGGGTGCCATCGGCCGCCGCTACCGTCGCCAGGACGAGATCGGCACGCCGTTCTGTATCACGGTGGACTTCGACACGCTCGACGACGACGCGGTGACGGTACGCGAACGCGACTCCATGGCGCAGGAGCGCGTCGGTCTGGACCGGATCGAGGGTTACCTCGCCGAACGGCTCCCGGTCTGCTGATCGGCCGGCTCCATCCGGTGATCATCAACCCCTGGCCGTGCCAGGACCGGTCTAACGGTTGATGATCATCGGGTTAGGTGAGGTCGCGGCGAGTGAAGAGGGCTGTGCCGATGGCGGCGACGGGAACGACGACGAGCAACGGCGCACCGATCGCCTGGAAGGTCCAGCCGTCGGCCAACGGTGACGGCTGAAGGAGCCAGTACCACGGCGAGGCCCACCGCACGTTCTCGAAGAAGTCCACGAGGCTGGACAGACCGAACAGCACGTAGGTCGCGGTGGCGAGACCGGCGCCGCCGGCGATGGCCCAACCTTTGCTTCCGGTGGCCGCACCGATCGCATACGTGATGCCGGTGAACAGCAGCGCGAGCAGGAACGTCGCGACCCCGGCGGCGGTCAGCGCTCCGATGCCGAGATCGTCGAGCTCGAACGGTGAGCGCAGGGCAGCGAGCAGAGCGGTTGCGACGAACGTCAGCACGGCAAGCAAGAGTGCGATGCCGGTCAACCGCTCGAGGGCGACCCGCCAGCGATGCACCGGGTTGGCCAGCAGCGACTCCAATGTTCCCTCCCGTTCGGATCCCGCGATCGACCATGCCGCTGCGCTGATCCCGAAGATCAGCAGCACGATCGGGAACACGTTGGAGTAGAGCTGGCTGTTCAAATAGCCTGCGGGGGTGGTCAGCCCGTCCGCGGCCCCCATCATTTCGAGGACGCCCTCCGGCATCTCTTCGACCATCTGGTCGAAGGCAGAGCCGGCGTCCTTGACCGACGGGTAGCTGGCGGCGGTGATCAGGACG
>NZ_ML142853.1:342122-344504 GCF_004138495.1 Phytoactinopolyspora endophytica | reverse complement strand
GCGCGGCGATCGCCAGGGACCACCAAAGGAGGCCGCGCCGGCGTTCGCGGAGCATCTGCCGGAGTATGAGCCCGCTCCTCATGATGCCGCCTCCTCACTGCTTGGGCCATCGACGGGTTCCGTCTCGGTCGCGCGATGCCCGTCGTCTCTCGCGCCGTCAGCGCTGTCGCCGTCCTGGTAGTACTCGAAGAAGATGTCCTCCAGATCGTCGTCGTGGCTGACGATCCGTTCGACGCCCTGTCCGGCGAGCCGGTCGACGAGCGCCGCCACGCTGCCGTCGACCACCACGTGCGCGGTATGCCCGTCCACCTCCACCGACGAGACGCCCTCGACCTCGTCCAGAACCTGGCCCGGCACGTCGCCGGAGAACCGCAGCTCGAGCCGCTGCCGCGCGATGTCGCGCAGGTTCTCGATGGTGTCCTCTTGGACCAGGATCCCGTTGCGGAGGATTCCGACCCGGTCTGCGATCTGCTCGACCTCGGGCAGCGTGTGCGACGAGTACAGGATGCTTGTCCCGGCCTCCCGTCGTTCCCGCACCATACGTAGGACGCTGCGCTGCAGCAGCGGGTCCAGACCGGCCGTGGGCTCGTCGAGTATGAGGACGTCGGGGTCGTGCATGAATGCCTGGACGATGGCGACCTTCTGCCGGTTGCCGGTGGACAGCTGACCGATCTTCCGGGATGTATCGAGCTCGAGATGCTCGCATAGTTCGTCGATCCTTGCCCGTGAAACTCCATCGCGCAGGCTCGCATACCAGGACAGCAGGTTGTCGACCCGTAGCCCGCGATCGAGGAGGACGTCGCCACCGACGTAGCCGACCCGCTGCCGGATCCGTAGCTCACGTGCGTGCCCGCCGAGGAGGCTGACGCTGCCGGCGCTCGGTCCGATGAATCCCATCAGAGCCCTGATGGTGGTGGTCTTCCCGGCGCCGTTGGGACCGAGCAACCCATATACCTCGCCGGGCACGACGGCCAGGTGGAGATCGTCGACGGCGGTCAGCGCGCCGAAGCGCTTGGTCAGCCCGTCAACGTGAATCGGTGGAGCATCATTCATCACAACCTCCTTCGCCGGATCTGGTACCCGTGGGACTGCCCCGTTACGCGGTCTCACGACGATCTTGATGACTGGATGCTGGACGCGTTCGAACTGCCCTGCTGCAATGCGGCGAATGTCACCTCGGGTTCTATCAGTTTGTGCGGGATAATGGGTGGCCGATGACTGACACGACATTGAGGAGCCCTGCGGTGCCGGCGCTCAGGCTTGGTGGTCTGACCGTGGATCCGCCGGTGGTGCTGGCGCCGATGGCCGGCGTGACGAACGCGGCGTTCCGGCGCCTCTGCGCGGAGCAGGGTGGCGGCCTCTATGTCTGCGAGATGATCACCTCGCGCGGGATCGTCGAGCGAGACGAGAAGTCACTGGGCATGCTCGTGTTCGCCGATGCCGAGCCGGTCAGGTCCGTGCAGCTCTACGGTGTCGACCCGCACTACGTCGCAGAGGCGGTCAAAATCCTCGCCGGCGACTACGGCGTCGCACACGTCGATCTGAACTTCGGGTGCCCGGTGCCGAAGGTGACTCGCAAGGGCGGGGGAGCGGTGCTGCCGTACAAACGGACACTGCTCGGGGAGATCTTGCGTGCGGCGGTCGGCGCCGCCGGGCCTTACGGCATCCCAGTGACGATGAAGACCCGCAAGGGGATCGACGACGACCATCTCACCTATCTCGACGCCGGCCGGATCGCTGAGGACTCCGGGTGCGCGGCGATCTCGCTGCACGGGCGGACGGCCGCACAGCACTACTCGGGCTCGGCGGACTGGGCGTCGATCGGCGCGCTGAAGCAGCATGTCGGCATCCCCGTGCTGGGCAACGGCGACATCTGGGAAGCGTCGGACGCGCTGCGCATGATGGCCCAGACCGATGCGGACGGCGTCGTCGTCGGGCGCGGTTGCCTTGGAAGGCCGTGGCTCTTCCGGGATCTGGCCGCGGTCTTCGCCGGTGAGCCGGCACCGCCGCTGCCGACCCTCGGCGAGGTGGCAGGGATGATCCGGCGCCACGCGGAGCTGTTGGCCGACCTGATGGGCGAGGACCGCGGCCTGCGTGACATGCGCAAGCACATGGCCTGGTATCTCAAGGGGTTCGTCGTGGGAGGCCAGGTCCGGGCGTCGCTGGGCATGGTGGAGAGCTTCGCCCAGCTCGACGACCTGCTCGCTGAGCTTGAGCCGGATCAGCCGTTTCCCGAGTCGGAGATCGGTGCTGCGCGCGGGAGGCAGGGCAGCCCGCGGAAGGTGGTCATGCCGGAAGGCTGGCTGGACGACGTGGAGAACGCCTCGGATGACCTCGCGGCGGCCGAGATCGGCGTGTCCGGCGGGTAACAAGGTCGCGCGG
>NZ_ML142853.1:341767-342093 GCF_004138495.1 Phytoactinopolyspora endophytica | reverse complement strand
GGCGGACAGGTCGCGGACAGGTCGCGCGGACAGGTCGCGCGGACAGGTCGCGCGGAATGGGCGAAGAGATCTCCAGGCGGCGGGTTGCGCTGGGCGTATGAGCTCGGCCGGTTTGTGGCCCGGTTGGGCTTGAGCCTGGCGATCTCTTCGCCCAATCCGCGCGATTTTCTCAGCCGCTTCTGCGCGTCAGCTGAGCCGGGCATTCATTACCGCTTCTTGTGCCGGTACGGCTAGTGGCGCAGGCGGAGACCGCTTCCGGCATGCTGGTCCTGACTGGTACGTACCGAAACCTGTGCCATAGGTCACGATCGCTGTGAGCGCACACA
>NZ_ML142853.1:338452-341741 GCF_004138495.1 Phytoactinopolyspora endophytica | reverse complement strand
TCTACAAATGGTCTAATCGCTCTCCGTTTCGATGACCGGTCGCTGGTTAAGCTCCCGCACAACCTTGTACTCAGCGCCGACGTACGTCAGTCAGGACAGCCAGAATGGCGGTGCGGACGCCTTGGCCGGGCGGCGGCACCGCCGGAGAAGACCGTAGCCAGTTCCCGGTAGCACGGACGGCAACCCGACGCCGCCGGTGCACCGGGGCAACCGCCGTCACGCCTGGAGGGCCGGCCCGTGCATCAGTACGTATTCGACTTCTCACAAGGAAGCAAAGACGACAAGGACCTGCTTGGAGGGAAGGGAGCGAACCTCGCCGAGATGACCCGGCTCGGGCTGCCCGTCCCGCCCGGCTTCACGATCAGTACGGCCGCGTGCCGCCATTACCTGACGACGGGCTTCGAGCCGGACGAACTGCACCGACAGGTCGGAACGCATCTGGCCGAGCTGCAGGAACGCGTGGGCAGACGGCTTGGCGATCCCGAGGATCCGCTGCTGGTCTCAGTGCGCTCAGGGGCCAAAGTCTCCATGCCGGGCATGATGGAAACGGTGCTCAACGTGGGGCTCACCGACATCTCCGTGATCGGCCTCGCCGCACATTCCGGCGACCCGCGGTTCGCCTGGGACTCGTACCGCCGTCTCATCCAGATGTTCGGCACCACGGTTCTGGGCATCGACGCGGAGAACTTCGACGACCGGCTCGAAGCACGCAAGAAGTCTCGCAATGTCGACTCGGACGTCGAGCTCGACGTCTCCGACATGAAATTCCTCGTACAGGAGTACAAAGACCTCGTCTTCGCGGAGACCGGCCGGGACTTCCCGCAGGATCCGCGGCAGCAGCTCGACCTCGCCATCCGCGCCGTGTTCGACTCGTGGAACACCGAGCGTGCCAAGATCTACCGCCGCCAGGAACGCATCCCGGACGATTCCGGAACCGCCGTGAACGTGTGCACGATGGTTTTCGGCAACCTCGGCTCCGACTCGGGCACCGGCGTCGCGTTCACGCGTGACCCGGCCACCGGCGCTCAGGGCATTTACGGTGACTACCTGCCCAACGCGCAGGGTGAGGACGTCGTCGCCGGGATCCGCAACACCCTGGCGCTCGCGGACCTGGAGCAGCTCGACAAAGCCTGCTACGACGAACTGCTCGGCATCATGGCCAGGCTCGAACGCCATTACCTCGACCTGTGTGACATCGAGTTCACCATCGAGCGCGGGAAGCTGTGGATGCTGCAGACCCGGGTCGGGAAGCGAACAGCCGCCGCGGCGTTCCGGATCGCCGCGCAGCTGGTCGACGAGGGCCTCATCGACCAGGACGAAGCGCTCCGCCGGGTCACCGGGCAACAGCTGGCGCAGTTGATGTTCCCGCAGTTCGACCCGGACGCCCCCCGCGAGCTCATCGCCACCGGGATGGCTGCGAGTCCCGGTGCGGCCGTAGGCAAGGCGGCCTTCGACTCCGCCACGGCCGTGGCCTGGGCGGACGAGGGCGAGGACGTGATCCTGGTCCGTCGCGAGACGAACCCGGACGATCTGCGCGGCATGGTCGCGTCCCGCGGAGTCCTGACCTCGCGCGGGGGCAGGACCAGCCACGCCGCCGTCGTCGCGCGTGGCATGGGGCGCACCTGCGTCACCGGCGTCGACGCGCTCCGGGTCGACCCTGGGGCGCGCCAATTCAGCACGCAGGACGGCGCCCGTGTCGTGGAAGGCGACGTCATCTCGATCGACGGCAGCAACGGAGAGGTCTACCTCGGAACGGTGCCGGTCGTGCCGTCGGCGGTCGTCGACGCCTTGCACGGTGAGAGCGTGGCCGAGGCCGATGACCAGGCTCCGGTTGTGGACGCCGTGCTGCGCCTGATGGACCTGGCGGACCAGCAGCGAAGGCTGGGTGTCCGGGCGAACGCCGACACACCCGACGACGCGCGTCGCGCCCGCCGCCTGGGCGCCGCCGGAATCGGGCTCTGCCGGACCGAGCACATGTTCCTGGGCCCCCGCCGGAAGGTAGTCGAGCGGTTGATCCTGGCCCGGACCGCTGAGCAGCGTGAGACCGCCCTGGAAGAGCTACGCCCGCTGCAGCGCGCCGACTTCACCGAGATCCTGGAGGCGATGGACGGGCTGCCGGTCACGATACGGCTGCTCGATCCGCCGTTGCACGAGTTCCTGCCCGATCTGACCGACCTCTCGGTCAAGGTGGCCGTCGCGGAAGCCACCGGAACACCGGACCAGGAGGCGGCAGAGCTGCTCGCGGAGGTTCAGCGGCTGCACGAACAGAATCCGATGCTGGGCATGCGCGGTGTCCGGCTGGGCCTGGTGATCCCGGAGCTGTTCGCTCTCCAGGTGCGCGCCATCGCCGAGGCGACCGCCGAGCTGCGCTCCCGGGGGCTCGATCCGTGCCCGGAGATCATGGTGCCGCTGGTCGCCGCCGTCCAGGAGCTGGAGTCGGTCCGCGAGATGGCCCAGGAGACCATCGGCGACGTCGCTACCGCTGCCGGGTACGAGCTGTCCATCCCGATCGGGACGATGATCGAGCTGCCCCGGGCGACGATGACGGCAAGCCAGATCGCGGAGGCCGCCGAGTTCTTCTCCTTCGGGACCAACGACCTGACTCAGACCGCGTGGGGCTTCTCCCGGGATGACGTTGAGGCCGCCTTCTTCCCCACCTACCTGGAACGCGGGATATTCGGGGTGAGCCCGTTCGAGTCGATCGACGCCGAGGGCGTGGGGCGCCTGGTGTCGATCGCGGCCTGGGAGGGCAAGGAGGCCCGGCCCGATCTCAAGATCGGTGTCTGCGGCGAGCACGGTGGGGACCCGGCGTCCATCCACTTCTTCGAGTCGATCCTGCTGGACTACGTCTCGTGCTCCCCGTTCCGGGTGCCAGTGGCGCGGTTGGAGGCCGGTAGGGCACGCCTCTCCGACGAGCGGTCCTGAGCCGGTGGGAAGGGAGGGGCGTTCTAGGCCGAATTGTTACATATCGTTCTAGTTCGTGCTGGTGTGGTTCTGCTAGATTCCGGCAAGATCCTTCTGAGAATGGGCGGGCAGGAAGAGACATCCGGGGGGCGGTGAGGTGAGGCGATCGCGTGCCGTGCTCGGCGCGAGCATGCTGGTGCTCGTCGCGCCGTTGGCCGCCGGGGGCGAGAGTCTGGGGGCCGCGGCGGCCGGCTCGTCGTCGGCGTGTTCGGTTTTCGGTGCCGACATCACCGGGCGTGTCAGCGGGACACTGTCCGCGGACAACAAGCGGCTCGACGTCGCCCTGAACAACGACGATCTCCTGCTCACGGCGGTGAATGTATCG
>NZ_ML142853.1:319900-338431 GCF_004138495.1 Phytoactinopolyspora endophytica | reverse complement strand
GCCGCTCGACGATGTACGTCGGCGGCCCTTTCACCGGTCTGACGGCACCATCGAACCGTGGAGGTCAGACTCCGGGGATCAGCGGCTGGTTCGCCTGCGGTGTTCCAGCGCACTGGCGCGACCGGCCGACTCCGCCGGGACCGCCCGATCTGCCCCAGTTCACACGCAGGCCGTCGCCGACCGACCAGCCGGAGAAGCCGACCTCAGAGCCCACTGAAACACCGGATCCCACGGTGACAACAGGTCCGACCGAGACGCCCGAGCCCCCGGAGCAGCGCGAGCCTCCGGAACAGCAGCCCGAGCCGACAGAGGATTCCGAGCCCACAGAGCAACCGGAGGTCACGTCGCCCGGCCCCACGGAGTCGCCGACCGCCACTGACGGCACTGAGGAGCCATCGGTCGCCACGGTGCCGACCTCCATACCCGCGGGCATCCCACCTGCTGGCGATGCCGAGTCCGTCGGCGGGTGGACGGTGCTGGGTATCGTCGCGGTCGGTGCCGCGGGCGGTACTGCGGCCGCCGTCGTGGGGGTGCGTCGTCGGCGGGCAGATGTCTGAGTGGGAGCCGCGGCACCGTCGGCGCCGCCCTGGTGCGCTGGCGCTGTATGCGGTGCTCGGCGCGGCTCTTCTGGTAGCGGCGGGTGGCTTGTGGAGCGTGAGTGCGCTGTTCACATCGGACGACGACTCGTCCGACCGGGAGGGATCTGACACGTCCACCGGCGTCGAGCAGTCGGAGACTCCAGGTGGGCAGGTCGGCGACGCGGGCGGCCGTTACCGCGTCTGGGTACCCGAGATCGGCCTACGGGCGCCCGTCGTCGATATCGTCTCCGATGACGATCGTGTCCTGGCCCCGCCCGAAGATCCCCTGGTGGCCGGATGGTGGAGCCAGGGAGTGGCGCCCGGCGACGAGAGCGGGACCGCGCTGATCGTCGGGCACGCCGTGGAGTCGGGTGCCGGCGTATTCAACGAGGTCGGTGACATGGGAGCGGGCGACATGATCATCCTGACAGGGGAGGCCGTGCTGGCGTACGAAGTGAGCTCGGTCGAGGCACTGCCACCCGAGCAGCTTGCCGAGCGCGCGGAGAGTCTGTTCGCTCAGGACGGCGACGCACGGCTGGTCCTGGTCACGTGCGAGGGCTGGGACGGCGAGGACTTCCGCTCCAACATCGTCGTCACGGCCGTGCTTCCATGATCATCGAGTAATTGGGGTGTGATGACGCGCTGGATCCTCGATGATCATGGGGAGGCCGGGGCGTGGCGGTCGAGGAAGGTGTAGACGTCGGTGTCATCGACGCCGGGGAACGTGCCCGGCGGCAGCGCGGCCAGGAGATGCGAGTGGATCCGGGCGCTGGGCCACGCATGCTCGGCCCACTGCCGCGCCAGGTCTTCCGGCGGCCGACGGCAGCACGACGGGTCGGGGCAGCTGGACGTGGCCCTCGTCGTCGTCTCCCGCCCCTGGAACCACTTCGCGTGCGCGTACGGAACCCCGACGTCGATGGCGAAGTCCCCGTCCGAGGTGCGCTCGACGTGCGTGGTGCACCAATAGGTGCCACGGCCCATATCGGTGTACTGGTAGTGCGACGCGTACCGGTCGGCGGCCGCGAACACCGCACGCGCAGCCCAGTAGCGGCAGACCATCTGACCTTCGATCGCGCCGGTGACGTCGGTGGGGAACGTGACGTTGTCGTTCTCGTATGCCTTGTAGATGATGCCGTCCTCGCCGACCCGCATGAAGTGAACCGGGACGCCCAGGTGATGGGTGGCGAGGTTGACGAACCGGTGTGCTGCCGTCTCATACGTGACAGCGAAAACATCGCGGAGATCTTCGATCGCCAGTGCCTTGGCGGCCTTGGCCTGCTGGAGGAAGCCGACGGCGGCGGTTTCGGGCATGAGCAGCGCTGCCGCGACGTAGTTCACCTCGACCCGCTGGCGCAGAAAGTCCGCGTAGTTCGCCGGCTCGGAGTGACCGAGGGCGAAATGGGCGAGGGTCTGCAGCACGATGGTGCGCGGATCGTGGTCGGTGTGGCTCGGCAGCGGCAGGTAGATCCGACGGTTGCGAAGGTCCGTGACCGACCGGGTGGCGCGGGGGAGGTCGGCGGTGCGGTGCAAGGTGAAGCCCAGATGGGCCGTCAGATCATTGACACCGCGTTCGGTGAGCGGGCCCTTGGCGTGCTCGACAGCCGCGGATAGCTGTGCGGCGACCTGCTCCAGCTCCGCGAAGTAGTTGTCCCGGTCTCGCATCCGCTGCCGGAGCTCGGCGTTGGCCCGGCGGGCCTCTTCAGGAGTCGCGGCCTGTTCGCTCGCCCGCCGTTCGAGCTCCGCGTGCAGGCCGACGAGCGACTCCAGGGCCTCGGTCGGCAGCTTGCCGGTGAGGCCGACCTGTGGCAGGCCGAGGCTCGCATACAGCGGGCTGGCCTGGGCGCGGGTGAGCGCGATCTCGAGGGCGGCGCGGTGGGTGGGCGCCTCCGGCTTGATGAGATAGCCGATGTCGACCTCGAGCGCGGCGGCGAGGGACTGGATCAGGGTGAGCCGTGGCTCGCGCTTGCCGTTCTCGATCTGAGAGAGCAGTGACGGCGCGCGATCCACCGCCTGGGCGAGCTCGCCGAGAGTCAGGCCCTTGGTCCTGCGCGCATGCCGGATCCGTTGGCCGAGCGTCGCCAGGTCGAGGTCGGTGTCCATGGAAAGCCCATTCTTCTCGATAGGTGAAGAACGACGATATTTCACAGAGCGTATCTCTGGAAGAGCCTGTTCCCAACCGCACATGGTGTCTATATGCCAAATGTTCGACGGCAGGTCTCCATCCGTGGCGCAGGGCGAACGGCCTCTGGTCCGTCGCCGTGGGCCGGCGGTTCTGTGGCGGACCGGCCGTCGCGATGACCAAGGAGCAGAGCATGACGGTTGCACTCGACAGACAGCACGACGAGGCGACACGGAACGGCGACGGCACGCCCCAGGATCGGCTCGCCGCGGAGGCGGCGCAGCTGAAACGAGAGTGGGACACCGACCCGCGATGGGCGGGGATCGAACGGACCTACACCGCCGAGGACGTGGTCCGGCTCCGTGGCACCGTGCGCGAGGAACACACGCTCGCGCGGCGCGGCGCGGAACGGCTGTGGGAGCTGCTGCACTCCCGGGACTACGTGCATGCACTCGGTGCCATCACCGGTAACCAGGCGGTCCAGATGGTGCGAGGCGGGCTGGAGGCGATCTACCTCTCCGGCTGGCAGGTCGCGGCCGACGGGAACACCTCGGGCCAGACCTATCCGGATCAGAGCCTGTATCCGGTGAACTCGGTCCCGACGGTGGTCCGCCGGATCAACAACGCCTTGCTGCGCGCCGACGAGATCACCTTCTCCGAGGGGGTCGATCCTGGCGTGGACTGGCTGGCGCCGATCGTCGCTGATGCCGAGGCGGGCTTCGGCGGTTCGCTCAACGCCTTCGAACTGGCCAAGGCGTTGATCGCGGCCGGAGCCGCCGGCGTCCACTACGAGGACCAGCTGGCCTCGGAGAAGAAGTGCGGGCATCTCGGCGGCAAGGTGCTGGTCCCGACAGCCCAGCATGTCCGGACGCTGAATGCGGCGCGGCTGGCGGCCGACGTCGCCGGTGTCCCGACGGTGCTGGTCGCCCGGACCGACGCGTTGGCGGCCAAGCTCATCACCAGCGACGTCGATCCGCGCGACCAGGAGTTCCTGACCGGCGGGCGGAGCGGAGAAGGGTTCTTCCGAACGACGCCGGGGGTCGCCACAGTGGTCGCCCGGGCGCTGGCCTATGCGCCGTACGCGGACCTGATCTGGGTCGAGACCGGAACTCCGGATCTCGGCCTGGCACGACAGGTCGCCGAGGCGGTCCACGAGCGATACCCAGGCAAGATGCTCGCGTACAACTGCTCGCCGTCGTTCAACTGGAAAGCGCACCTCGACGACGAGACCATCGCGGGGTTCCAGCGCGAGCTGGGCGCCATGGGCTATCGCTTCCAGTTCATCACCCTCGCCGGGTTCCACCAGCTCAACTACGGCATGTTCGAGCTTGCTCAGGGGTATGCGAAGGACGGAATGAGCGCCTACGTTCAGCTGCAACAGCGCGAGTTCGACGCCGAGAGCCGGGGTTACACCGGGGTCAAGCATCAGCGCGAAGTGGGCACGGGGTACTTCGACCTGGTGTCGGCCACCTTGAATCCTGACGGCGAGACCGTCGCGCTGCAGGGGTCGACGGAGCAGGAGCAGTTTCACTGACGGCCCCGCGCTGGACGCGGTCGGCCACGCGGTGGACCCGAATGAGAGACAAGAGTGAACCGGCACAAGAGACCGGAGCAACCGGTGATGGATGACAAGGACGTGGAGGATATGACTTCAGGGTTGACCACAGGCGACGTCATGACGGGCCCGAGTACGCGGGAGACCCGGTCACACCGGGGTGATGGTCCGGGCCCGGCCACGGGAGACGCGCGGGCCGCTGAACCGGCGACTGGCGAGCCGGGGAGCGCACGGGAGACGAGGATGGGGAACTCGGCGACGGTGGAAGCGACCGGACGGGTGGAGGTCGCCGGACCGGAGGTCTACCGGCAGGACGAGATCCTGACGCCGGAGGCCCTCGCGTTCCTCGCTGAGCTGCACGTGCGCTTCGCCGGGCCACGGGCCGACCTGCTGGCGATGCGGCAGCGGCGCCGGCACCGGATCACGGGCGGCCAGGACCCGGAGTTCCGCACCGATACGCGCGCCATCCGGGAGAACACCGCCTGGCGGGTAGCGCCGCCCGCACCCGGTCTGGAGGACCGCCGGGTCGAGATCACCGGGCCGACCGAGCGCAAGATGACGATCAACGCGCTCAACTCGGGTGCGAAAGTCTGGCTCGCCGACTTCGAGGACGCGAACACGCCGCACTGGACGAACGTCGTCGATGGGCAGGTGAACCTGCACGACGCGATCCGCCGCACCATCGACTACACCAGCCCGGAAGGCAAGCGGTACGAGCTGGCGGAGACCACATCGACCCCGACCATCGTCGTCCGGCCCCGTGGCTGGCACCTGACCGAGAAGCATCTGCGGTACGTCCCTGCCGAGGACCACGACGGCTCGCTTGCCCGTCGTGAAGGCCCGCCGGTGGCGGCACAGCGCCCCGACGACCGTCCAGGGCCGGATTCGACGTCCGGGCACCCACCCGGCGAACCGATGGTGGGCGCGCTGGTCGACTTCGGGCTGTACTTCTTCCACAATGCCCACGAGCTGCTACAACGCGGCGTCGGGCCGTATTTCTACTTGCCCAAGCTGGAGAACCACCTGGAAGCGCGGCTGTGGAACGACGTCTTCCGGTTCGCCCAGGAAGCTCTGGGGCTGCCGGTCGGGACGATCCGCGCGACCGTGTTGATCGAGACGATCACGGCCGCGTTCGAGATGGAGGAGATCCTGTATGAGCTGCGAGAGCATTCGTCGGGCTTGAACGCCGGCCGATGGGACTACATCTTCAGCCTGATCAAGAACTTCCGGACCCGCGGAGGCCGCTTCGTGCTCCCGGACCGTGCCGCCGTCACGATGACCGTTCCGTTCATGCGTGCGTACACCGAACTGCTGGTGCGCACGTGCCACCGGCGCGGCGCACACGCCATCGGCGGGATGTCGGCGTTCATCCCATCCAAGGACGCGGAGGCGAACGCGGAGGTCTTCGAGAAGGTCCGCGAGGACAAGGGCAGGGAGGCGGGCGACGGCTTCGACGGTTCGTGGGTGGCGCACCCCGGCATGGTCGACTCGGTCCGTGAGGTCTTCGACGAGATACTGGGAGACCGCCCCAACCAGCTGGAGCGGTTGCGCGAGGACGTCGACGTCCGCGCCGCCGACCTGTTGCGGGTCGAGGAGACACCGGGCCGGATCACTGAGGCGGGGCTGCGGACCAACATCGCGGTGGCGCTGCGCTACCTGGAAGCGTGGCTGAGCGGTCGTGGTGCGGTCGGGATATTCGGCCTGATGGAGGACGCCGCTACCGCGGAGATCTCCCGCTCGCAGATCTGGCAGTGGATCAACGCCGAGGCGGTCATCGAAGACGGCACGCTCATCACGCACGGGCTGGTGGCGGACATGGTCGCCGAGGAGACGACGAAACTGCTCGACGAGGTGGGCGACGACGATCAAGCCCGCAGAAGCCGGGTGGAGCAGGCGCGCGAGCTCTTCGAGCAGGTGGCCCTGGCTCCGGACTACCCGACCTTCCTCACCATCCCCGCCTACGCCTCCTACATCTGACACCCGACCGCCCATGATCATCAACGATTGCGCCGGTCATGGTCCGTCTACCGGTTGATGATCATGGGCGCTTTGGGTATGGGCGTATATATGCCAGAGCTGCCGGATGTCGAAGGTTTCAGCCGGGTCCTGGATCGTGCGGGCGGGCGTCGGGTCGAGGATGTCGACGTGCTCGACAATGGGGTGCTGCGTGACACCAGCGCCCGTGCCGTACGGGACGCGGTGACCGGGCGTGCGTTCGGCAAGCCCCGCCGGCACGGCAAGTGGCTGGTGTCGCCGCTGCGCGAGCCAGGGCGCCGGCACCGTTCGGACGAACCCAGCCTCGTCTTCCACTTCGGCATGACCGGTGCGCTGGTCTGGTCGCCGGACGAAGGCGGCGAACGGCACAAGCACGACCGGCTCGTCTTCACCACCGACGACGGAGAGCTGCGTTTCCGGGATATGCGCAAGCTTCAAGGCGTGAGACTGGCCGGCGACGACGGACAGGTCGACGCCCTGCTGCAGGACACCGGGCCGGATGCTGCCGCGATCAGCCGCGACGAGTTCCGGGAACGGGTGGGAGCCACGCGGCGACGGATCAAGCCCGCGCTGATCGATCAGTCCGTCGTGGCGGGCCTGGGCAACCTGCTCGCCGACGAGATCCTCTGGCAGGCACGGATCCACCCGGCGCGGTCCGCGGGGGGCCTCTCCGCCGAGGAGTGCCGACAGCTTTACAGCACCATGCTAAAGGTCATACGCAGCGCGGAGCCGACAGGTAGGGTGCCGGACCGGCGTTCATGGCTGACCGGGCACCGGGACCAGGCCGACGGTGAGTGTCCACGCTGCGGGACGCGGCTCCGGCACAAGCCGGTCGGTGGACGCCGGACCGTCTTGTGTCCGCAATGCCAGCCGTCGTGATGTGTGGTGAGCCGCGTCGCCCGACGTGCACGGACCGCTAGGTGTGAAATTCCGCGGGCGGGATAAGGCATGGGCGAACCATCTCGTTGACTCGGCAAGGAGGCAATGATGGGCGGCAAGTACAAAGGCAAGCATGCTGCGGGCAACGTCGAACGTCCAGAAGAGGAATCCGTGGACGAGATGAGCGACGACGAGAAGCTGGAGAAGACAAGTAAAGGACAGTACACACCAGCCGATGCCAAGGAAGGTGCCGAGAGACTCAAGGACGAGTACCCGCCGCGCTGAGCTGAGCGCGGCTGTGCCTCATGTCCCCTTCAGCCGTGAGGTCAGGAGGTATGCGGACGCATCGGTCAATGACGCGACCTGGTCCACGATGACGCGTAGCCGGGCACCCTCGTCTGGCGCGTTGTCCCAGTCATCGCGGAACGGTGGCTCCAGCGCTTCGGGGGAACGTCGGCGCAGCAGGTCGACCAGCTCCTCGACGACGGCTCGCTGGTCGCCGTAGGTCTCCGCGCGGCCCCGCGACGTCATGACGTACGTGGCCGCCAACCCTTTGAGGGTGCCTACCTCGAGCCGGGTCTCCCGCGGGACACACAGATCCGCCGCGTACCGGGTGAGGCGGCCGCCCCCGTAGGTCTCGTGCGTCGCCCGCTGGGCGTGCTCGCTGAACCGGCCGATGAGGTGGCTGGTCATGTCCTTGAGTGCGGCCAGCGAAGAACGACGACCGTCGTATGTGTCGACCCAGAATGGGCTGGATCGGAGCCGGTCGAGTGTCTCCAGGATCTCGTCGGTCGACGCGTCGGGCAGATACCACGACCGGGTCAGCTCGGAGAATCGCCGGCGTTCGTCGGCCAGGTCCAGCACCTGCGACGGCTCCAGCCAGCCGCCCACGATCGCGTCCTCGACGTCGTGCACGCAGTAGGCGACGTCGTCGGCGAAGTCCATCACCTGCGCTTCGAGGCAGCGTCGCTGATCCGGCGCGCCCATGCGCAGCCAGCCGAAGACCTCCATGTCGTCGTCGTAGACACCGAACTTCTTCGGGTGGACGGTGCCGCGGCGCCATGGATACTTGGTGGCTGCGTCGAGGCTGGCCCGGGTGAGATTGAGCCCGGCGGACCGGCCATCCGGGTGTGCCGCTTTGGCCTCGAGCCGGCTCAGCAGGCGCAGTGTCTGAGCGTTGCCCTCGAAACCGCCGATCTCGACCGTGACCTTGTCGAGTGCCTCTTCGCCGTTGTGTCCGAAGGGCGGATGCCCGAGGTCATGGGCGAGGCAGGCGGTGTCGACCACATCGGGGTCGCAGCCGAGCGCCTTCCCGAGCTCGCGCCCGACCTGCGCCACCTCCAGCGAGTGAGTGAGGCGGTTACGGACGAAGTCGTCGCTACCCGGTGAGACGACCTGCGTCTTGGCGGCGAGCCGACGCAACGACGCGGCGTGGAGCACGCGCGCGCGGTCACGCTCGAAATCCGTGCGCGAGGAGCGTTTCTCGGGCTCGCGGGCCCACCGCTCCCGATCGGCGACGTCGTATCCGTTCATCAGTGCCGAGACTATCCCTTGGGTACGTGGGGCGTCCGGGTGCACGATCGCCCCGCCGGCACGTCGTCGACCATCGGTCCCTCCCATCGTCGTCCGTCGTCGTGCCGTGGTTCTGCGACAATGAGCGGGCAGGGGGTGCAACGCAGATGCGTTCTGGACATCGTTACGCAGTAATAGGCGCGGGGATCATCGGATCGGCCGTCGCGCGAGCGCTCGTTCGCCACGACGAGAGCGCCAAGGTGACGGTCCTGGAGAAGGAACAGGAGCCGGGACTGCACCAGACGGGGCGGAACAGTGGCGTGGTCCACGCGGGCCTGTATTACACGCCCGGCTCGGCGAAGGCCCGCTTCGCCCGCCGCGGTGTCGGACTGCTCCGCGAGTACTGCGGAGAACGCGGTCTGGCTTATGACGAGTGCGGCAAGGTGCTCATCGCGCTGAACGAGCGGGACAGGCGTCGGCTGGACGGCATCCACGCGCGGGCGCGGGCCAACGGAGTGCCGGGTGTCAGGCTGCTGAGCGCCGCGGACATATCCGAGATCGAGCCGCACGTTCGCGGCGTCGCTGGGCTGCACTCGCCGACCACGGCCGTCGTCGACTTCGCCGCCGTCGCCCGCGCCATGCTCGACGATGCCGTAGCGGCCGGTGCTGAAGTGCTCACCGGCATCGAAGTGGTCGGCTTCCATCAGAGCTCGTCTGAGGTCCGGGTCGACATGCGCGCCACCGACGACCGTGTGGATGTGCAACGGCGATCCTCGGGGCTGGGCCGGGAGTCACGTTCGGCGGAGGGCGCAGCATCGACGAGCCGTCCCACCCTGACCGCCTCTTACGACCCCATGCCCGAGGTGATGGACTCGTTCGACTACGTGATCATCTGTGCCGGGTTGCACGCTGACCGGCTCGCCCGGCTGGCCGGAGACGACGAGTTCCCACGGATCGTGCCGTTCCGCGGTGAGTTCGGCCGCCTTCGCCCGGACCGTCGTCACCTGGTCAAAGGGCTGATCTACCCAGTGCCTGATCCGCGCTATCCGTTTCTCGGTGTGCACCTCACCAAGGGCGTCGACGGTGACGTGCTGGTGGGGCCGAATGCCGTGCTGGCGCTGGCGCGCGAAGGCTACCGGCGACGCGACGTCGAGCTCGGGGAGCTCGGCAGGCTCGTGCGCTGGGGAGGCTTCCGCCGGTTCGTGCGAAAGAACTGGCGAGCGGGCGCGCGTGAGGTGTATGGCTCGATGAGCCGGCGTGCGTTCGTCCGGGCTGCCCGTCGGTACGTGCCCGAGCTCACGGTCGACGACGTCGTCCCGGCGCCGGGTGGGATCCGCGCGCAGGCGATGGACGCCGACGGAACGCTGGTCGACGACTTCCGCACGAGCCGGCGCGGCCGGGTCCTGTGCGTGCGCAACGCACCGTCGCCGGCCGCCACGGCATCACTGGCCATCGCCGATGACATCGTCGCCGAGCTCGACGAATAGACGACAGCGCCATCTCGCCTCAGAGCGAGCGCGCGGCGGCCAGAGCTGCGACGTGCACCAACGATGCTTTGGTGTCGACGCCTCATTATTCGGCGGACACCGTTCGGTTCGCTGTGTCATGATGCGAACATGCCGCCGCCCGCTGGGTGGATAGGAAGTAGAGGCCGGGACCCCCGCCGGAGGACGGGACCTGGCCTTCGCGTTTGTGTACGCGAGCGCGTGCGTTGCCGTGCCCCGGATCCGGAACCGTGCCGGGATCGAGCCACGTAGGAACCCGACTACTTGGTGGACACGGCTGGGCTCGCTGTGTCACTATTCGAATGTGCCGACCACCTGCTGGGTGGAACGGAAGTTGAGGCCGGGACCCCCGCCGGAGGACGGGACCCGGCCTTCGCGTTGCAACGTCTATTTATGGCTAACCCCTATTTATCGAATCTTGAGGTCAACCTGCTCAGTCAGGTGTGCGAGTACCTCGAACCATTGGTGGTTCCCGTCTTGTTTCGCGTTTGCAGCTCCAGCGACTGCGTCGGCTGCCCACAGCATAGGCTCGTCTCGTGGAAGCGCGAAGCCGACACGGATTTTCGGGGAGACTATGCGTGCACCACGCATGTGTTCGACCATCTTCAGGTCTTTCCGGTTCAAGGATTGAGTGCGGCTTTCCATCCATACACAGCTCACGTCCAGAGTGTTTAGTCGGTGGAGAAGCTGCTCGAAACAGAGCCGCCTAGCACGCTCTTGGCGGGCACCATCGACATGGATGCCCACGACGACAAGGCATGCAACGTCAGCCGCGCCGACCGCTTCCGCAATCTTGCGGCGGCGGTCAGCGTTCTCATCCCTCCAGTGCAAACGACCGCGCTTGCGCACCAATAGTGCGCGCATGGCGTCACGCGTAGGCTCACATCCCGATGGATCGGCGATGATCGCGGCAAGGATATAGAAGCCACCGGCGGGTTGGATCCGGACAGATTCGTCTACCCACGCATGCCATGTGTGTGCATGCAGCGGATCTGGGAGATCTTCTCCGAGCATACGGTGATCATCTCACGTTACACCGACAGGACTTGGGTAAACGAGCGCTCTATAGAGCTCTAGAAAGCAGACATGCGTAAATAAACGCTAGACACGACAACCCATTGCTATGCACACTTGATCAGTGCCGACCACCTGCGGGTGGAACGGAAGTTGAGGCCGGGACCCCCGTCGGACGATGGGACCCGGCCTTCGCGCTGCATAGGGCACCTTGGGCGCGGCAAATGCGGAGTTGCCTGGCGGCTGCGGATGCCTGGGATGCGCACCGATCGCTGCCCGGGCGTTGGCGCGGCGGCCGTCGCCACCGGTTGGCGGCGTCAGATGTTCAAGTCGGGGAGCTCCTGCTCGAGCTCCAGCAGCGGCTGGAAGAGTGCGGCACGTTCGTCGAGCTGCTCCACTACCTGGTCCGCCTCCCAACGCAGGCTCTCCGGGTCGGCGTCTCCTTCGGCGACGGCGCCGACCTCATCCCAGGACAACGGCACCGACACCGTCGGACGGCCACGTGCCCGCAGCGAGAATGGCGCGACCGTCGTCTTGTGCGCTGTGTTCTGGCTCCAGTCGACGAAAACCTTGCCCTTTCGGCGGGCCTTGGTCATCCGCGAGACCACGTCGTCGGGGTTCTCGTGCTCTGCCAGCTGCGCCACCGCGTGCGCGAACGGCTTCGTGTCGTCGTAGGTGACGGGCGTGTTCAGCGGTACCGCGAGGTGCAGCCCCTTCGAGCCCGACGACTTCACCACTGCGTTCAGGCCCACGTGGTCCAACACGTTGCGCACCCAGACGGCGACCTTCGCGCATTCGGCCAGCCCGACTCCCTCACCGGGATCGAGGTCGAAGACGATGAACGTCGGCCGTCCGACGTCGTCGGCGCGGGCCAGCATGGTGTGCAGCTCGAGGTCGGCGAGGTTGGCTACCCAAACGAGCGTCGGCAGGCCGTCGACGACGCAGTATTCCACCTCACGGTTGTTGCTTTCGCTCCAGATCGGCGCGGTGGACACCCAGTCGGGTCGGTGCGACGGGCATTGCTTCTCGTAGAAGCTCTCACCCTCGACGCCATCCGGGAACCGCTTCATGGTCAGCGGACGCCCGCGTAGGTGGGGGAGGAGCGCTGGCGCGACGTCGTGGTAGTAGGCGATGACGTCGCCCTTGGTCATGCCGGTCTGCGGGTAGAAGACCTTGCCGAGGTTGGACAGCTTCAGTTTCCGGCCCTCGACGAGTACCCGTCCCTCGGCCAACTGGTCCGCACTGGCCTGATCGGCGCCGTTCTCGCTGTTATCCTCCGGTTCGTCGACGTCCGGTTCGTCGGCGTGCTGCTCGTCCGCATCAGGCTGCGCCTCAGCAGTCGCGCTGGTGGCCCCGTCGTCGGCGGGACTTTCCGTGTCCTCGGGCGGTGCCATGGGGTCCTCGCGTACCACCTGGTGAGGAGGCTTGTCGTCGCGCAGTCCGCGGTACGAAGGCTGGCGCAGCGTGCGGGACGCGGTCCACTCCGCGAACTCCACTTCGCAGACGAGCTCGGGGTCGACGAAGACGGTGTCCTTGGTCTGCGGCTGCCGCCCGGCGAAAGGGCTGTCCTCGCGTTTGAGTGGTCCGAGACGCTCGCGGAGCATCCGCAGCGTCTTCGCGTCGAAACCGGTGCCGACCTTCCCGGCGTAGCGCAGCTTCGGCCCGTCGCTGTCGCCGTCGGTGTCGTTCTCGTCCTCGTAGTAGCCGACCAGGAGTGCGCCGAGCTCGTCTTTGCGCTGCCCTTTCCCAGAGGTCCAGCCGCCGATCACAACCTCTTGCTGGTACACATTCTTCACCTTCAGCCAGTCGTGGCTGCGTCGCCCGGGCTGGTATCTGCTGTCCAGTCGCTTGGCGATGACGCCTTCGATGCCTTGCTCGCGGGTCGCCGCGAGGAGCGCCGCGCCGTCGCCGCGATGGGTCCCGGGGACGTTCCAGCTTGCACCGCCCAGCTCCAGGGCTTCGAGCTCGCGGCGTCGTTCCGCGTAACTGAGCGGCAGCAGCGAACGGCCGTCGAGATACAACAGATCGAAGATGACGTAGGTCACCGGTATGTCGCGCTGGCGCTGACGCACCTTCGCCTCGGCGAGGTTGATCCGGGACTGCAGCTTCTCGAAGCTAGGCCGGCCCTGGTCGAAAGCGACGATCTCGCCGTCCAGCACTACCCGGCGCGAGCCGAGCTGGCGGGTCAGGGCACCGATCTCCGGATACTGCCCGGTGATGTCCCGGCCGTTGCGGTTCACCAGGCGTAGCTTGCCGACCTCGCCGTAGGCGACGGCGCGGACGCCGTCCCACTTCACCTCGAACCCCCACCCTTCCTGGTCCGTAGGGAGTTCGGAGAGCGTAGCGAGCATCGGCTCGATGCTCTCCGGCATGGCATCCCGTCCGGCCTCCGGCGGGTCCATCCGGTGGATCAGCCAGTTCTTCGCGTCGCCGCCATGCCCCGTCTGGAACAGCGCGAACTTTCCCGTCGCGCGCTCGCCGTCGAGACGCATGATGACCTCGTCGTCCCTGAACTTCTCCGCCTCATAGGTGCCGCGGTCCCAGACGGTCATCGTCCCGCCGCCGTACTCGCCGGCGGGGATATCGCCCTCGAAGGTCAAGTACTCCAGCGGGTGATCCTCGGTGTGCACGGCCAGCCGGTTCTGTTTGGGGTCGTCCGGCAGGCCTCGCGGCAACGCCCACGACACCAGCACGCCGTCGTGCTCGAGCCGCAGGTCCCAATGGAGACGGCGAGCATGGTGCTCCTGGATCACGAACCGGTTCCCGGTGGGCGGGGCGGTACTGTCTCCGCGCGGCTCCGGTGTCTGCTCGAACGAGCGCTTCTTCCGGTACTCGCCAAGCTTCTCCGACGCGGCCATACCTCTAGGATGCCTTCATGCGGCCTCGCTTGCTGCCGCCCTGGCCGGCCGTCTCGCGCTCGCTGCGGCTTCTGCTCGTGCGCCCACCGGTACTGCCGGCCTGTTTCTTGCCCTGGGCGCCGTCCTTGCCGCCACCCGTGCCACGGCTCTTCGAGCCGCGCTTCGAAGAAGAACTCTTGCCCTCGCCCTTGGATCCGCCCTTGGGTCCGCTCTTGGCGCCGCCCTCGGAACCGCGCGCCTGCTCGATGCTACGCTCCAACGCGGCCACTAGGTCGACGACGTTGTCCTCCGGTTCCTCGGGCTCCGCGGGCTCGACGTCCTCACCCTTGGCCTTCTGCTCGACCAGCTTGAGGACCTGCTCCCGGTACGTGTCGTGGTAATTCTCCGGCTTCCACGACGTGCTCAGCTGCTGGATCAGCTGGACCGCTGTGTCGAGCTCGCGCTGCGGAAGTTTGCGCTGTCCGGGCAGGACATCTGTGACGTCGCGCGGGTCTCGGATCTCGTCGGCGAAGAACATCGTATTGAGCACGAGGACGTCGCCGTCGGCTCGGATGGTGGCCAGGTACTGCTTGTTCCGCATCACCAACGTGGCGATGCCGGCCAGGCCTGCCTCCTTCATCGCTTCCCGGAGCAGTGCGTAGGCGTGCTGCTGCTCCTCATTCCGCGGAGCCAGGTAATAGCTGCGTTGATAGTAGATCGGGTCGATCTCGGCGAGCTCGACGAAGTCGTCGATGGTGATCGTGCGGGACGTTTCGGGTTGGACGGTTTCGAGCTCATCCTGGGTGACGATGACGTGTTCGCCGCTCTGAATCTCGTAGCCCTTGGTGATGTCCTCGTATTCGACTTCCCGGTCCGTCCCCTCGGCCACCCGCTTGTTCCGGACGCGTTTGCCGGATCCCTTCTCGAACTGATGGAAGGAGACGTCGCGGTTCTCAGTCGCGGAATACAGGCCGACACCGATGTTCACCAGCCCGAAGCTGATCGTGCCGGTCCACGCTGGCCGTGCCATGTTCTCCCCGGTACCCGCATCCCAGACGGGCATGCCCTGGCTGAAAAGTCGTGCGCACTGGGGTCGATATTTGCGGCATACCTGTGAACCCCTTGGGTACGGAGGTTCTCAATAGAGGAACGAGTCGAGGCCACGAGGAGACAGCCATGGCGCAGAAGGTCAGCGAGATCATGACAGGAGCGCCGGTGACGGTCGACACGAACGCATCGGTCCAGGAGGTCGCGCAGTTGATGCGGGACCGCGACATCGGGGACGTGGTGGTGACCGACGATAACGGCGTCTGTGGCCTGGTCACCGACCGGGACATCGTCGTGCGTGCTCTCGCGGTCGACGGCGACCCCACCCGGACGAAGATCGGCGACATCTGCAGCCGCGATCTGGTCGCCATCGGCGCCGACGACGACGTGGACCACGCGGTCCGGATCATGCGCGAACGGGCGGTTCGCCGGTTGCCGGTGACCCAGGAGCAGCAACTGGTCGGCATGGTTTCCATCGGAGACCTGGCTGTCGACCAAGACCGCAGGTCGGCGCTGGCGGACATCAGCGCAGCCCCGCCCAACAACTGATCATCGGCTGGCTGCCACAGCGCCGGCGGGCTATCCATATCCGGTCCGCGGCGCGAGACAGGTGGTCACTGATCAGCAGCCGCGGCGGCGTCGTGACCGGCGCTGCCACGGCGGTGGCGTCGTGACCGGCGCGGCCGCTGACGTCACGCGGATTCGTGAGAAAGGGTGGTGTGTATGTCCGTCTTTCGAGGCCTTGCGCACGTCCCCTGGTGGGCTTGGACACCATTGCTGGCGGTCGGAGTAGTGGTCATGTCCGTGGGGATCGGCTGGTTCCCGTTCTTCGCTATCGTCATCGGCTGGCTGGTGGCCACACTGCTCCGCCGGTGGCCGTTGGAGCCAGAGGGAAGTGAAGTCAACGAGACGGCCGGACAGCGTCAGGAGACGACCGAGTCGGCCATCGCCGGGATGCCGGACGAAGAGCTGTACGAGCTGTGGGCGCAGACCAGCCAGGACCTGCGCCACAAGTACCTGCCGGCGAGCATCCTCTCGCATGCACAGCTGCGTGAGCTTCTGCTGGACGAGATGACTCGGCGGCATCCCGAGGTGATCGACCGTTGGCTCGCCGATCGGCCCGATCAGCTCGACCCGCGGGGGTACTTGGGTCAAGGTTGAGTGTCGACGGCGCGAACCGTCAGGCCGCCCCGATCCCGCGCTCACGCAGATCACGGCGGTGCGCTTCCAGCGTCATCAGTTCGCCGAACAACCGGTTGTAGACTTCCACTTCGGCCGACGGATCGGTGCGCTGCAGGCGGGCCTTGAGCGCGACCAGCCGCCGAGACACCCAGACCTCGGTCAGGCGGAGCACGATCGACTCGGCGTAGCGGGGCATGCTCGCGTCGTCGGTAGGTATCGCCTCGACGGCGAGCTCTGACAGGACGTGCCGGGTGACGTCGTCGTCGGCGGCCGCCAGCAGGGCCTCCATCCACACGGACCCGCCTCCCTGGGTCGCGCACCCGCCGGCCTTGGCTATCGCCTCGCGCGTCGTGCGGAAGACGGGGGAGAGGAACGCCTCCGGTTCGATGGCGTCGAACGCCGGGCCGGCGAGGGCCGGTCGCTGTACCGCCACCCGCAGCACCTCTCGCTCCAGCCCGAGGGTCTGCGGATCGACATTGCCGTGGCTCGGCACACTCAGGGCCTGCTGCGCCTGCGGGGGAGGCTGGGCGGCCCGCCGAGCGGGCCGATCCGGGGCACCGGCGGCACCGCGCACCCTGCGGACGACGGACATCTCGTCGGGGGCGCCGACCCAGCCGGCGAGCCGTCGCGCATACTCATCCCGCAGCGCGCGGTCGCGGATCTTGGCGACGAGCGGCACCGCCTTCTCCAGCGCCTGGGTGCGGCCTTCCGGAAAGTCGAGGTCGTACTCGTCGACGAGGCTGCGGATGGCGAACTCGAACAGTGGACGATGCCTCGCGATGAGTTCCCGCACGGCGGCGTCGCCGGACCCCAGGCGCAGGTCGCACGGATCGAGGCCGTTCGGCTCGATGGCGACGTACGTCTGCCCGACGAAGCGCTGGTCGCCTTCGAACGCCCGCATCGCCGCCTTCTTGCCCGCCTCGTCGCCGTCGAAGGTGAAGATCACCTGGCCGCGGTACTCGTCCTGGTCGCGTAGCAGCCGCCGGAGTATGCGGGTGTGGTCCTCGCCGAACGCGGTGCCACAGGTGGCGACGGCGGTGGTGACCCCTGCCAGATGACACGCCATGACGTCGGTGTAGCCCTCGACCACCACCGCCTGGGAACTGCGCGCGATGTCCCGCTTGGCGAAGTTGACGCCGTAGAGCAGATGGCTCTTCTTGTAGATGACCGTCTCTGGCGTGTTGAGGTATTTGGCCTCAATGCGATCGTCGTCGTACAGCCGGCGCGCTCCGAAGCCGACGACGTCGCCGAGCAGGTCATGGATCGGCCAGACCAGCCGGCCGCGGAAGCGGTCATACGGTGAGCTCCGGCCCTGCGCCACTAGACCGGCGGTCACCAGCTCGACGTCGCTGAACCCCTTCTGCCGGAGGTGCTTGCGCAGCGCCTCTCCCTCCTTGGGGGCGTAGCCGACGCTGAACTGCTCGGCGGCGGTGCGGTCGAAGCCCCGTTCGTCGAGGAATCTGCGGCCGATCGTGGCTTCCGGTGACGACGCGAGCATCTCCGCGTAATACTCGGCGGCGGCACGGTGCGCTTCGATCAGCCTGGTGCGCTGCTCACGGTTCTGCCTCGGCCCGGCGGTGCCGCCACCGCCCTTGCTCTCCTCGTAGCGCAGCTGGACGCCGACCTTGTCCGCGAGCCGCTCGACAGCCTCGGCGAACGAGAGCTGCTCGTGCTTCTGCAGGAACGAGATGACGTCGCCGCCCTCGCCACATCCGAAGCAGTGGAAGAGGTTCACCTGCGGCCGGACGTTGAACGACGGGGACTTCTCGTCGTGGAACGGGCAGAGCCCTTTCAGCGAGCCGCCACCGGCCGGACGGAGCGTGACGTACTGGGAGACGATGTCATCGATACGGGCGCGCTCGCGGACTGCGGCGATGTCTTCGTCACGGATGCGGGCCACGCCGCAGATTCTAGTGGTCTTCGGGCACGGGCGTTTGGAGGGACGACGCCGCTGGCTTGATCGAGGGTTTCTACCGACATTATCAAGGCCCTGACTTCGATAATGTCGGCAGATTCCGCACGATCGCGGTGCGGAAGTGTTCAGGCGATGAGCAGGCCGGCGGCGAGCGCGAGCATGATGGCGGCGATCGCTGCGTCGAGCAACCGCCACGCTTGTGGACGGGCGAAGAGTCCGCTGAGCGCACGCGCGCCGTAGCCGAGTGCCACGAACCAGGTGAGACTGGCGGCGGATGCGCCGCCGACGAACATCCAGCGACCGTCGTCCCCGTGCTGGTTCCCCAGCGACCCGAGAAGGACGACGGTGTCGAGGTAGACGTGCGGGTTGAGGAAGGTGAAGGCGAGGCACGTC
>NZ_ML142853.1:307775-319849 GCF_004138495.1 Phytoactinopolyspora endophytica | reverse complement strand
GACGGCGCTCCGGGTACCGGGAGCGCGGTCGCTGGCGGTCATCGCGTGCGGGCTCATCGCCCGGCGGGCGGCGAGCACACCATAGATCACCAGGAACGCCGCCCCACCGTATCGAGCGACGCCGGTCGCCGCGGGGAAGGATGCCAGCAACGTTCCGAGCCCGGCCACTCCGGCCGTGATGAGCAACGCGTCGGCGACCGAGCAGAGCGCGACCACGGCCAGCACATGCTCGCGCCGTAGCCCTTGCCGGAGGACGAACGCGTTCTGGGCACCGATGGCGATGATTAATGTGAGCCCGGTGACGAATCCGGTCGCGAGGCTGGTCAGCACAGGTCACGACGGTAGGCGCAGACTCTAAGTTAAGCCAGCTAATCTTTCTAAATGTCCATTAGAATGGCTTAATGATTGGGATTGACCTGGCACATCTGGCCGCCTTCGCGGCGGTGGTGGAAGAAGGCAGCTTCGAGCTGGCCGCCCGCCGGCTGCACGTCACCCCGTCGGCGGTGAGCCAGCGCGTGAAGGCTCTCGAATCCCGTATGGGGCGTGTCCTGGTGCGCCGGACCAGACCGTCACGGCCCACTGAGGCCGGGCAGGTGCTGGTGCGGCTCGCCGGTCAGGTCGCGTTGCTGGAGAACGAGGCCGTCGCGGAGGTATCCGGGGACGCGGTGCGTGGCGAGGCGGTGGGCGGTTCCGGCGGTGCTGCCGTGCGGCGGCCGTTGCGGACGCCGGTCGCTGTCAACGCGGACTCGCTGGCGACGTGGTTTCTTCCTGCGCTGGCCGCGGTGCCGGTGGAGCACGCGGTAGCGTTCGACATCCGTCAGGAGGATCAGGACCATTCGGTGGCGCTGCTGCGCGACGGCTCCGTGATGGCGGCCGTGACCGCTGAGTCACGTCCCGTGCAGGGATGCCGGGCGGAGAGCCTGGGATCGATGCGATATCTGGCGGTGGCGTCGCCGGCCTACCACCGGCGGTACTTCACCCGGGATGCAGGGGGCGACGATGTCGACGGTGCCGGGGGTGACGGCGGACGTGCCCGGCCTGTGGATGGGTTGTCGCGGGCGTCGGACGGCCTGCCGGCGGAGGCGTTCGCCGCCGCGCCGATGCTCGTTTTCAATCGCAAGGACGCCTTACAGCAGCGGTTCGTCCAGTCGGTGACCGGGCAGACGCTGGACCCGCCGGTGACCTACCTGCCGTCGTCGCAGGGGTTCGCCGAGGCCGCTCGCCTGGGTCTGGCGTGGGGAATGGTGCCCGAGCAGATGGCTCGCCCCGCGATCGCCTCCGGTGAGCTGGTCGAGCTCGTCGAGGGCAGGTGGCTTGACGTGCCGCTGTACTGGCAGCGCTGGCGGCTCGAGTCTCGCGCGTTGGCGGCGCTCACCGCCGCGGTCACGGACGCGGCGGCGAGCGCGCTGCATCGGTCCTGATCAGCCCGTCGCGGTGCTCTGGTCGAAGATGTGGATGGTGTTGCCCGCGGGATCGCGGAAGGTGGCTGCGCGGCCGCCGGGCATGTCGAACTCCTCACCGACCCAGCTGACGTTCGGGTGCTCCTTGACGAACGTCGCGACGTCCGCCACCTCACAGAACAGGCCAGACTTCCAACGCGGGCCGTCGTCCGGCGGGACATCGAGCATCAGTTGCACGGGTGATCCGGGGAGGTCGAAGGCGACGGTGGCGTCGCCCTCCCGCCAGGACTCGTCCAGGCCGAGCTCGTCCCGGTAGAACGTGAGGGCCGCGGGGAGATCGTCGACCGCTTGATACATGAACATCAGCTTCATGACGGGAAAGCGTAATCGGATTACGGAATCCCGTCAATCGGTTACACTCAAGGTCAGATTTCCTGGTTGACCGCCGTTCGCGGTTCGGGATGAGTGTCGTTCTGCTGCGGCGATGATGGAGACGGAGGCCTGATGCCCGAATGGATCCCCGTTCCAGGGTCCGCCAAGGCGCGGCTGATCGAGGCGGCCCTGTACCACTTCGAGCGCGCCGGCTTCGAGGCGTGCAACGTGACCGAGCTCGCAGCGAAGGCGGGCGTGACCACCGGCTCGCTTTACCACCACTTCGGTTCCAAACTGGGCCTGTACACCGTGGTCCGCGACGACATGGAGAAGCGCATCACGGACCGGATGGAGGGTGCGGCCGCCGCCGTCACGGACTCTGGCGGGCCGTCCAGGTCCGCCGTTCGGGCCGCGTTGTTGGTCGCGTTCGACGCGGCGGTGCGTTTCGACGCGTGCCGGCTGCTCGGTGGACCGCCGATGGTCGACGCGCCGGACCCGATCGAGGACACGATTCGGTCGTTGATCCCTGCCGACCTCAGGGTGGCGGCACTGGTGCTCGCCGCCGCTTGGCGGGCCGCACTGCTGAGCGTGGCGGACGGTGCTCCGGCCGAGTCGGCCCGCGTCGCGCTTGAGTACACCTTGCGGGACTGACTCAACGCGCGTGGCAGGATCGTCGGATGGTGATAGCACGCGAGACGGCCGTCCTGTCTCCAACGGGTGCCGAGCTTGCCGAGCTGGCGGAACGGGCCCGCCGGCCGAACCGGCGGAGCCTCATCGGCGTGGTCGGTGTGCCTGGCGCGGGTAAGTCGACGTTCGCCGCGGCCCTGGTCCGTACGATCGGTGCCAGTGCAGTGAACGTGCCGATGGACGGATACCACCTGGCGGATGTCGAACTGGATCGGCTGGGGCTGCGCGGCCGGAAAGGGGCGCCGGAGACCTTCGATGCGTACGGCTACGCGGCATTGCTGTCCAGAATCCGGAGCCGGCCATCGCACGTCGTCTACGCGCCGGGATTCGAGCGCGAGCTCGAGCAGCCGATCGCCGGGGCGCAGCCGGTCGGGCCGGCGCCCGACGTCGTCGTCACGGAGGGTAACTATCTCCTGCTGGACGAACCAGGCTGGCGTGAGGCGCGGGCGTGCTTGGACGAGGTCTGGTACGTCCATACCGATGAGGAGATCCGCTCGCGGCGGCTGATCGACCGGCATATCCAGTTCGGGAAGTCGCCCGACGAGGCGGTCATATGGGTGCAAACGGTCGATTCCCCGAATGCCCAGCTGATCGAGGCATCCCGGAAAAATGCCGATTTGCACATTGATCTCTCCTCCTGGAATGCCTGATTACCCCTCCCGCCGAGTGCCCGTCAGGTTGCCCTGAGCTGGCGATATGTCCTCAACCGGGGTGCCGCTGGGTGGGAGGTGAGGGGTGCGCGTAAGCGTTGACGGTCAAATCATCTAGCTGTCAAGGGCTAGAAAGGTGGGGCAAATCACGGCAGACTAAGACACGCCCCAAGGGCAGACGCCCAGGGTCGGAACCCGACCGGAGGTGGTGCCGGTGGCGTTCACTACCGCCGCGCGCGCAGCAATACCATCGCAAAGACGGCCGGTGGGCGGAGAACATTCCGTCGCGGGCGTACCCAGGTGGCCGCGAACGGATTCGGAACCCGACGACGCTCACAGCGTCGCCACTCTCCGTGACGGCGAGGCGACCGGCACGAGCCAAGACCTTGTCCGCCGATATCTCGATGAGATCGGGCGGGTGCCGCTATTGACGGCAGCGGACGAGGTCTCCCTGGCCCGGGCCATCGAAGCGGGTGTGCTCGCCGAGGAACGGATCGCCCAGAACGGCTCCGTTGATCCCGACTTCCATGACCTCCACGAGCTGGTGCGGATCGGGCGGGCGGCCAAGCGACGACTGATCGAGTCCAACCTGCGCCTGGTGGTCTCGGTCGCCCGCCGATATGCCCGGCGGGGGATGTCGCTGCTCGACCTGGTTCAGGAAGGCAACGTGGGCTTGATGCGGGCCGTCGAGCGGTTCGACTACGCCCGCGGCTTCAAGTTCTCGACGTATGCGACGTGGTGGATCCGGCAGGCGATCGGGCGAGCGCTCGCCGAGCAGAGCCGTACGATCCGGTTGCCGGTCCATGTCGTGGACGAGCTGAACCGGATCCTCCGCGCGCGCCGGGTCATGTGGCAGACATATGCGCGCGAGCCGACCAATGAAGAGCTTGCCGAGCTGTCCGGAGTCGTCCCCGGGCGGATCAAAGAGCTGCTGACGTTCGTCGACGAGCCGATCAGTCTGCAGACGCCGGTGGGGGAGAAGGCCGAACAGTCCTTCGGTGAGCTGGTCGAGGATACCGACGAGCTGTCGCCGGCCGAGATCGTGGCACAGGCGATGCTCCGTGATCAGGTCATGACCGCGCTGTCCTGCCTGAGTGAGCGGGAGCAGTGCGTGGTCCGGCTCAGGTACGGACTCGACGACGGGCGAGTCCGGACGCTGGAAGAGGTCGGGCAGGTGCTCGGCGTGACCAGAGAACGGATCCGGCAGATCGAGCGTCGTACGTTGAGCAAGCTGCGGCAGGAGGAGTCCGCGGTCGAGCTGCGCGAATACCTGCGCTGACAGCCGGGATCCGCCGGCGAATAGAGTGGTGGCGTGCAGCTACGTCGACGTCAGGTTCCGGTGATGGAAGGCTTGGAGACCGGCGAGCGGGTTCTCGCCGAGGCGGAGGGCCCCGACGGCCGTATCGCGGCGACCGACCGGCGGCTGGTCTGGCCGTCGGGCTCCATCGCGTGGCATGAGATCGAGCGTGCGTCCTGGGAGAGCGACGCGGAACGTCTGCTCGTCGAGCCGATCGCGACGTCGCCACACTCGCAGCCGTACAAGTTGCCGGTCACCGGGCCGGGCCGGCTGGTCGACGTGGTCCGTGAACAGGTCACCGGCAGCGTCATCATCAGCAGGCACATCCGGCTGGAGGGGCGGCGCGGCGTTCGCGTGACCGGCCGCCGCAAGGCGGACGGCGAGCTGGTCTGGAACGCCGTTGTCGACTCGGGGCTGGATCCGGATGACGAGCACACGCGGGCCAGGTTGGATGCTGCCGTGTCCGCGGTGCGGAGCGAGGTCGAGTAGGAGAAGGAGAGACCTCGTGCGCTGGGCACGCTGCCGCCGTAGCTGCCTCGTCCGCGCGTGCCGTGCCGCTTCCGGCGCTGCGTTCCTGCTCAGGCCCGGTTCAGGAACCCGATGACGGTCGCTCCCCACCAGCTGATCTGTGACGCCAGTGCCAGCAGCAGCCCTGCGCGGACCAGCCCTCGCGGCCGGCCGTGGCCGGTCGCCGACAGCCGCCGCTGCATGCCGTAGGCGAGCACCCCGACCAGGCCCGCGACGGCGACCAGCCCCATCTTGATCTGAGTCGCCGGCCCGGTCAGGTCCGGCTCGAGGAACACGCCGGAGAGCAGCAGGCCGGTCAGGCCGAACCAGATCGGGACGGAGAGTGCCCCGGCCGTCGCTACCACGGACTCCAGTGAGGTGTGGCCGAGCTGCCAGCGCAACCCGAACCAGTCCACCACCAAGACGCTGCCGAGTCCGGCGACGACACACGCCAGATGGACGAACTGCGCGGCGTTGTAGAGGGTTTCCGATGGCTGGACGATCTGGCTCAGCGCGACGACGGTTGCGATTGCTGCCAGCACGCCGATGGACAGAAGGATCTCGGTCCGCGCTCTTGGGACCGGCTTGGGCTTACTCGTCTGCTCCAGAGCAGGCAGGAGCTTGTTCCAACTCATCACGGGCCTCATTGAAAGCGTTGATGTTGGTTGGTGCGTTTTCCCATGCCTCGACCCACTGGTCCTGGGCCTGGTCTGCCGTCATGTGGCCGTCCGCGTGGTCTGCCATGGCCTGCAGATGTTCCTCCCAGTCGCCCATCGCGTCGGTAGCGGCGGACGCTGCGGATTCGGTGCGGTCGGCTCTGACCAGACATTCCTCGACGTCGGCCTGGAAGCCCTCGGGGGCCTCGATACCGGCGAGGTCATCGCATCCGGAGAGCTGGTTGTACGTGGACGAGACGGCCTCGAATCGCTCGAGGTCGCCCGGGCCGGCCAGACGGGTGCGTTTCCAGATGTCCCGGGTCTCGGCGTCGGTGTTGCGCCCCTCGAGGAGGTCGGTGCGGGCGTTGATGTGCTCGGACCAGTGGCCGACGCCTGTCTTGGCCTCGGTGACGACGGCCTGGCCGGCGGTCAGCTCGGTGGCGCACGCCTCGATCGCCTCAGCCGCCAGCCGCTCGCCGTCGCCGTCGCTGTCGGCAACCTCGTCGGTCACATCGTTGTCGGTCACGTCGTCGTCGTTCGCTTGACTGGTCTCCGTCGGGTCCGTCCGGCCGTCGTCGTGCTCACCGGCGCCTGGGCTCGCGTCGTCGCTCGGCTCTTCGACCGGGTCATTGGCCGGTGGCGAAGTGTCGGTCGTGGCATCAGACGACGGCGACGAGCCGTCGTCGTTCGAAACGAGTGCGATCGCGGACCAGCCGACGAGCGGTATCGCGATGGCTATGGCGGAAATGACGACGACGCGGCTCGCGCCGTTGCGTCGCCTCCGATGCCTCCTGTGCCGTTGCCTTGGCAAGGTCCCCCCTCGCTTGCGTCGGTCCCGGGGCATTCTTGCATAAACACGCAAATACTGGAAGAAAACGATCATCTCGGGCATTCGGGCGGGTGATCCGCGCCGGGAATTCACTGGTCGCCGGTGCCCGAAGTGCGTTAGACAGGGACAGTGGCGAATGATCTGACACTCCGCACCTGTACCCCCGATGACCTGCCTGAGCTTGCCTCGCTCATCTCCTCAGGGTTTCTGCGTGACGCGCCGAACGAGGAATGGCTCGAGGCTCGGCGACCGATCTTCGAACCGGACCGGACGCACGTGATGGCGGACGACGGCCGCTTGGTGGGAACCGCCGGCGTGCTCACCAGAGAGATGACCGTCCCTGGAGCGGTGCCACCTGTCGCGCACGTCACCGCTGTGGTCGTGGCGCCGACGCACCGTCGTCGCGGTGTCCTGACGCGGATCATGGCCGAACAGCTGCGCGCTGTGCGAGAGCGCGGCGACGAGCCGATCGCCGCGCTCTGGGCCAGCGAGGGCGGTATCTACGGGCGGTTCGGTTATGGCCTTGCATCATGGAACGTGGTTTATGAGATCGCGCCCTTGGAGACCGGCTTTCAGGGCGAGGCCCTGGCCGGCCGGCTCCGCCAAGGCGCGCCTGCCGACATGCGGAAGGTGCTGGCCGACATCCACGACCGTGCGCGCGCGGAGCGGCCCGGCGTGTCGTCGCTGTCCGATCAGCGATGGGAGCACCGCACGCGTGACCCGGAGGGCGGGCGCCACGGGATGACCGCGGAACGAGCCGTCGTCTACGAGGGTGACTCGGGTGCTGAGGGCTACGCGACGTGGCGCACCAGACCGAGCTGGGGAAACCGCGGGCCACAGGGTGAAGCCCTGGTCACCGAAGTGATAGCGGCCACCGACGAGGCTTACTCCGCGCTGTGGCGGTTCCTGCTCTCGATCGATCTGGTGCGGGTGGTCCGGTGTGAGTTCGCCGCCGTGGACGAGCCGCTGGCGCATCTGGTCACGAACTCGTACGCGCTAGGCGCGTCTGTGCGTCCCGGGCTCTGGGTCCGGGTGGTCAATGTGCCGCAGGCGCTGACCACCCGTCGTTACGCGGCCCCGATCGACGTCGTGCTGGAGGTCACCGATGCGATGCTGCCTGGCAACGCCGGACGCTGGCACCTGACCGGTGACCGCGAGTCGGCGTCGTGCGAGCCTACGACGGCCGAACCGGATGTGAGCATGGACGTCCGCGAGCTCGGCGCCATTTACCTCGGGGGTACGACGCTGCGCTCCCTCGCCGCAGCCGGTCGCGTGGGCGAGCATCGCCCCGGAAGTGTCGCGGAAGTGTCGACGGCGTTCGGCTGGGACCGCGCGCCGTGGTCACACGAGATGTTCTGAAGGAGGCCGGCCCGTCGCCTGGGTGATCGCGGCGTGCGCGGATGGGAGGGGTCAGGGAACGGCGGGGAGGGAGAGATTCTCCCTCCCCGCCTACTCTGGCCACCGGAAGCGGGATGACACGTCATCACCGGTGTGAGGCCATGCGTGGGCTTCTACGTCAGTACTTCTTCGGCAGCTGCGTGTTCGGAGGCCGACAGGGTCGACTTGTACCAATCGATCTTGCCGCGGATGCGCTGCTGCTGGGCACGTAGGTGTGCGATCTTCTCCTCGACCGAGGCGTCGTGACTCTCGAGCAGCGATACTCGTGCAGGGACGTTGTCCTCACCCGCTCGGCAGAGCTCGGCGAAGCGGAGCATATCGGCGATCGGCATGCCCGTGTCGCGCAGACATTGGAGTATGCCCAGCCAGCCCAGGTCATCATCGCTGTAGGTCCGCCTGCCGCCGACAGTCCGCGCAATGTCCCCAAGGAGCCCGATGCGTTCGTAGTAGCGCAGTGTATCGAGGCTGAAGCCGGTCTTGTCGGCAACTTCCGATGGAGAGTACTGAGACATACGCAGAGTGTCCCACCTGGAGTGCGCTCCAGGTCAAGGTTCGACCACGCCTCGAAATCGTCAAGCCCCGTGGCCAGGGTGGCTACGGAGGTATCGTCCGCCCGCCCGGTGAACGCCTCCCTTGACAGCAGAGCTTGAGTCGCGTTTCATTTAACATGTTGGTTAAATGAAAGGGACTTTGGATGGCCGGCACTGACCAGCTCAGCGCGGTGTTCTCAGCGCTCGCGGACCCGACTCGCCGGGCAATCCTCGTCGAGCTGGCCGAACACGACGCCACCGTCACCGAGCTAACCGCTCCCCTCCCCATCTCGATGCCGGCGGTGTCGCGACACCTGAAGGTTCTCGAGCGCGCCGCGCTCATCTCGCGGACACGGTCGGGTAAGTGGCGCGGGAGCCGCCTCCAGGGCGCCCCACTGCGCGACGCGGCCGACTGGATCGATCGCTACCGGCGCTTCTGGGACTCCTCCCTCACCCGCCTCGATGCCCACCTTGCCGCGGTGCAGGCCGCCGAACGCGCAACGGACCGGATGGCCAACGACCCCAAGGTCCCTGACAACCAGGAGCTCTAATGGAAACCGAAACTCTGCAACTCGCTATCTCGCGCGTGTTCGACGCACCACGTGAGCTCGTCTACCGAGCCTTCACCGATCCGGACCACCTGGCGCAGTGGTGGGGCCTGACGGGCAACTCGCTGCCGCGCGAGGAGATCGATTTCGACGTGCGTCCCGGCGGCTATCAGCGGTGGACGGAGGTCTCTGCCAACGAGCCAGACCTTCGCATTCACATCTACGTCAACCTCACAGACGTCACAGACGGCGAACTGCTTGAGGGCGTCATGCACGTAGGCGGCCAACTGCAGGAGGGCATCGAGCCGTTCGCAACAAGATTCCGAGTCGAGTTCCACGACGAGGGCGAGGGGCGCACGCGACTCGAGATCCGCCAGTGGCTCCCACCGCACCTGGCGGGCCCCAGCGAGCAGGGTTGGCTCGAGGCGTTCACCAAGCTGGACGCCACGCTAACAAGTGCCCAGGTCGCGGCCGATCGGGAAGGTGTCGTGGCATGACCAAGCTGATCTACGCGACCAACGTGACTCTGGACGGCTACATCGAGGACGAGCGTGGCGCCTTCGACTTCGGCCCGGTGGACGCCGAGGTGTTCCGGTCCCACACAGACCTCCTGCTATCCGCGGGCACGTTCCTTTACGGGCGGCGCCTATACGAAACCATGGCCGTGTGGGAGACCGACGCCAGGCTAGCGGCACAGTCCGACCTCATGGCCGACTTCGCGACCGCCTGGCAGACAGCGAACAAGGTCGTCTACTCCACGACACTGACCGCCGCGTCGACCGCCAACACCCGAATCGAACGCCACTTCGACCCCACCGCAGTGCGCGAACTGAAGGCCGCGGCCAGCAGCGATATCACCGTAGGGGGTGCGAACCTCGCGTCCCAGGCATTCAAGGCCGGGCTGGTTGACGAGTGCCAGCTGTTCGTCTGGCCCACTGTCCTTGGTGGGGGAAAGCCGGCCTTAGCGACCGACGCGCGCGCCGACCTCGAGCTTATCGATGAACGCCGATTCGGAAACGGTGTTGTACTCCTCCGGTACCGCCCTCTGGGACGGTGACTCGCGGCCCTGTTCGATTCGCCGGGGGCGAGCCTCCATGCCGCGCTCGCGTCGGCGTGGCCAAAGGGCAGGAAGCCGCCACCGAAGCGCGCACAACGGTGTCGGACGAAACCCCCGAAGCCACCAGGGCTTGATCTGGAGTGCACTCCAGCATTCAGGCTGTCATCAGACGCCTCGGCGAACGGCGCGGTGAAGCGTCCGCGGACTCGCGGGTGAGGCCATCCCGCGCACGGGGCGTCTGAGTCAGAGGCCATTCAGGAGGGAAAGCCGTGGAGAAGCTCAACGTTGTGCTGGGAACGATGCATTTCGGCACCAAGCTGCCCGAGCGCGAGTCGCGCGAGCTGCTCGATCGGTTCGTCGACGCGGGCGGCACCATGCTCGACACCGCCGACTGCTATGCGTTCTGGGGCAGCCACACGGGGTTCGGAGGGCAGAGCGAAGAGATCATCGGCCGGTGGCTGGCCGACCGGCCCGGCATGCGCGAACGGCTGTACATCAGCACCAAGGTGGGTGCCGAGCCGACCGTCGCCGGCGGGTTTCCCGAGCGGAAGCAGGGCCTGTCGGCCGCGGCGATCAGGCAGGGGATTCAGGGGAGCCTGAAGCGGTTGGGTGTCGACCGGGTGGACATGTACTGGGCGCACATGGAAGACCGCACAGCCGACCTGCAGGAGACGGTCTCCGCGTTCGGCGATCTGGTCACCGACGGCACAGTCGGCCGGCTCGGCGTGTGCAACCATCCGTTGTGGATGGTGGAACGGGCTCGGCGGATCGCCGAGGCGGACGGGATCGCCGGTTACACGGCGATCCAGCACAGCTACTCGTACCTGCTACCGCGGCCGCTCGCGCGCATCGAGGGCAAGGTGCACCGCTTCGGCAATCTCACCGACGACATGGTCGACTACGTGCAGAGCAATGACGACATGTGGGCATGGGCCTACACGCCGCTGCTGGAGGGCGCGTACAGCAAGCCGGAACGGATGCACGAGGCGTACGACCACCCGGGAACGACGCGCCGGCTCGCGGTCCTCGACGAGGTGGCGACCGAGCTGGGCGCCACTCGCAACCAGGTGGTGCTGGCGTGGCTGACCGGCGGTGAGCCAACGATCACCCCCATCGTCGGGGTCAGCGGCGCGGAGCAGCTGGACGAGGCGCTCGCCGGCGTGGCGATGGAGCTGAACCAAGAGCATCGGGCCCGCCTCGACGCCGCGTCGTGACGGCACATTCTCATGATCATCAACGGTTAGCCCGATGATGCTGTGGCTGATCGTTGATGATCATCGGAGGAAGATGGACTAGCTTAGGTACATGTCGTGCATATCCGTCCCTTACCACCTCGATGAGCACAGGCCGACTCTCGACGTTCCGGTAGCGGCCGACATGACCGTCACCGTCGATTTCGACCCGCCCGACGGCGACACGTGGGCGCGGATGGCGCAGCTGTACCAGCGGGTGGCCGAGATGGTCGCGGACGACGTCCGTGCCGGTGAGCGTCCGATCGTGCTTTCTGGAGACTGCACGACATCGCTGGCGACGGTCGCTGGGCTACAGCGCGCCGGCCTGGACCCAGCCATCGTCTGGTTCGACGGCCACGGCGACGTGCAGACCTTGGAGACCACCACGTCGGGTTACCTGGGTGGTATGCCGCTGCGCATGCTGATGGGCTACCGACCGGAGCTCATCGGCGACACGCTCGGTCTGCGGCCGGTCGCTGAGAACCGGGTCATGCTGGTCGACGCCCGGGATCTGGACCACGCGGAGATCGAGTTCCTGCACGAGTCCGATGTCCTGCGACGGGGCATCTACGACTTCACCGCTGAATCGGTCGGCACCGGCGAGGACGTGTTCCCTGCCGCCGGCGTACCCGCGGAGGGTGGCACGCGGTCCGCGGGTGTCGAGCCTGCGGAGCCAGACTCGCTGGCGACCATGGCGCCGGAATCGACGTTCGTGCCCGACGGGCCGATATTCCTCCACCTCGATCTCGACGTGATCGACCCCAGCGATCTACCCGACCTGCTGTTCCCGGCGCCGGGTGGCCCGGGGCTCGACGCCGTCTTCCGGGCGGTGCGCCGGATCATGGAGACCGGCCAGGTAGTGGGGATCGGCGTCGGGTGCACGTGGCGTCCGGGGCATAGCGCGGCCGACC
>NZ_ML142853.1:306667-307726 GCF_004138495.1 Phytoactinopolyspora endophytica | reverse complement strand
CTCCCGGTTGGCCGAGGTGGTCGCCATGTGATGTGGTGATGACCGCTTACGGGAGCATCGACTCGATGCGCTCGTGTGTCGTCGCGCCGAGGAAGCGGGGGAGCGCCGCGGTGAGCTCGTGCCGCGCCTGACGTTGCTGCACCGTGAAGTGGGCAGACAGCTCGCCCATGGCGAGCAAGGTCGCGGCCGGCGGCGGCCCGTCGTCGAGCATCTGCTGTGCGAACGTCCGCAGCCCTTCGCTCTGCACCTCGCCGTCTTGGAACGCACCGAGGACGTCCTGCAGCCGCTTGAGCCTCTTGATGACGGACCGGTGCGTGTGCTCAGCGCACACAGGCTGGAAAACCTCGAGGATGTAGCGCAGCTCCTTGCAGCGTTTCCGGAGCGCGTGCACCTTCTCCGCGGGGGAGTCCGACGTGATGGCCTGGGCACGGCGGAGTACTCGCGCGTAGACCCGGCGCACCCGATCGGCGCCGAGCTGCTCGACGGTCGTTACCGTCGCCGGTGTGTCCCCGCCAGCGGCGGGCGCCTGACCTACCCCGTCCGATCGGCCCTCGGTGATCTCCGTCAGCATGGCCCGCCAGCTCGTGCACAGGTCAGTGAAGCGCTCGCAGCGCAGGCCCGCTACGAGCGTGCGCCGGGACACGGCACGCTGTCGGCGCAGATGTTCGGTGAACGGGGCGAGGTCCTCGGGGTGAGCTCCGACCAGGACCTCGGCCAGCTGGTCCATCTCGATCAGGTACACGTCCAGGTCGCGGGTGGGCGTGGTGAGATCTCCCAGCCACTTGAACCGGGGGGCGAAATGTGCGGCGACGCCGGACGGGAGGACGTCGCCGGTCAGCTTGATGAGCGACCTCGTTCGGCGGACACCGACCCGTAGCTCGTGCAGATACTCCGGGTCCGCGCCGTCTAGGGTGCCTGCGACGTTGCCCTCGATCGCGTCGAGGAAGCCGAGCTGTGCCGTGGCGATTGCGACGTTCGCGGGCAGTCCGGCGGTGATCACGAACTCAGTCTAAGACACCACAAAGACACCATTTGTTCGCCTCTCGTTCAACATACCCG
>NZ_ML142853.1:302315-306645 GCF_004138495.1 Phytoactinopolyspora endophytica | reverse complement strand
GCGGGCGGGACGAGCGCGCCGAGAACGCGGGGAACGTACCGACATCATCCAGGCGTGAGCCGTGATGATGTCGGTACGTTCCCAAGGTCGGCACCTGCGAGCCGAGTGGTGGTACACGCCCGGTGCTTGGGTGGGTTCCGTTCAGTAGGCGTAGATGTCGACCAGGGTGTCGTCCGGGGTGAACAGCGCAAGGCTGTCGCCACCGTTGTTCAGGACTGCACGACCGTAGTCGTTGTAGTAGCGGCCCTCAGACGGCTTGCGGACGTTGGTGCCCGGTCCGGTGTACACCCGCAGATCCCCGCCGGCGGGGATGAGGTACCCCCGGCCGACCGCGAGCGTGTTGATGACGGCGTCGTTGATGTAGTAGCCGCCGACGTTCACTGGGCGGTCCGTGGTGTTGGTCAGCACGAGGTACTCACCGTTCTCCGGCTGGACGTCGTCGCCCGGCGCGTTACCCACCGCGTCCGAGATCACGATGCCGTTGGCATCCGGGACCGGGTCGGCGCCGGCCAACAGGTCCTCGAGTACGCCCGGGAAGTCGGTGGTGACGAAGTCCACGCCCAGGTCGATGACATCACTCATGTGCTCCGGGCTGTTCACCGTGTACACGTTGAGCAGCAGGCCCGCGTCGTGCACCCGATCGACGTCGGCCGGGTTCAGGGTGCGGTAATTGGTGCCCCACGCCGTCGCCCACTCCGCGACCTCCGCCAGCTCGGCGTCCGACTGGGGAACGGCTCCGAGCCCCATGACCGGGATGTCCGGCCGCTGCTCGTAGAAGTCGTGGATAGCTTCGATGTCGAACGAGATGGCCGTGAGGCGGCCGTCGTCGGCGAGCTCGTTCCACCGGGGGTCGGCGTTCAGCTCGTCCACCACGACGTCGACCAGGCCGGGGGAGTCTGCCGGGCTCTTGAGCTCGATGACGATCCCGGGACCGGGATACCCGTGGTCGAGAATCTCGTTCAGCGTGGGGATCTTCTCGCCGGCGAACTCCTCGCTGTACCACGAGCCGGAATCCAGCTGCTGAAGCTCGTCGTAGGTGAAGCTGCTGATCAGGTCGCCCTCGCGTCCGGGAAAGACGTCCTCGACGTTGGTCGTGCGGGCCAGCGTGGTGTCGTGCATGATCACGGGCACGCCGTCAGAGGAGAGCTGGACATCGATCTCGAAGAAGTCCGGGTTCTGCTCCTTGACCAACTCGACCCCGGCCAGCGAGTTCTCGGGCGCCAAACCGGCGCTGGCCCGGTGGCCGATGTTGATCGGATCGGATGCGGTGTCGGTGAGCTGGTCCGCTCCGGCCGTGCCGGCGGAGAGCGCGACGGTCATGCCTGCCACGACGACGGCACCGGTTCCCATGGCGATGGATCGATGCCACGATGTGCCGGTTGGATGGCCTGCCTTCATGCCTGACTCCTCCTTCGCGGCCGGCCATGCGTAGCGCAGGGACGACGTTCGCCCCGGGCCGACCTGGTGTGCGGCACGGTACATACATCGCCACGGGCGAAACGTTGACGCCTGCTGAACGCGAGTTGAAGAACCGGCGACGGTTGCCGGTGTTCACCGAGAGGTCGCCTCGATTTCACCACCGGCGATGAAGATCTCGGTCATGAATCTTGCACGCGTTGTGAAGACCCTGGCGGCCGCCGTGCTGGCGACCGCGCTCATCAGCCCGGTCACGACCGCCACTGCTTCACAGCAGCCGCAGGCGCACCCCGTCGACCGGGAGATCCGCGCGATGAGCTTCAACATCCACCATGGGGTCGGGGTCGATGATCGGCTCGACCTGCAGCGGGTCGCCGACCTGATCGAGGACGAGGACGCCGACGTCGTCGGGCTCCAGGAGGTCGACCGGCACCACTCGGAACGCAGCGACTTCGTCGACCAGGCCGGCTGGCTGGCGAAGGAGCTGAACATGCACGTCGTCTACGGCGCCAACATCGACCGCGACCCGCTCAACCCGGGCGAGCCGCGTCGTCAGTACGGCACGGCCATCCTGAGCAACTCGCCGATCATCAGCTGGGACAACACGTACCTTCCCAAGTACGAAGGACACGAGCAGCGTGGGCTGCTTCGGGCCCGCGTCGTCGTCCGTGGCGTGCCGGTGCAGGTCTACAACACGCACCTGCAGCACAATGACGCCGACGAGCGGGTCGAACAGGCGGAGGCGATCAAGGAGCTGATCGGGACGCCCGACGACTCGGTGGTCCTGCTCGGCGACCTGAACGCCACGCCGGACGCGCCGGAGATCAAGACGCTGGTGGACGAGCTGGTGGACGCCTGGGAGGAGGCGGGGGTCGGCGACGGCTACACGTATCCCGTCGAGGACCCGAACCGACGCATCGATTACGTGCTGTCCTCGGACGACGTCGTGGCCCGGTCCGCCGCCGTGGTGACCACTGACGCGTCAGACCACCTCCCGGTCCACGCGGACCTGCTCCTGCCAGGCAGCAGGGTCGGCGTGGGCAACGGCAAGTAGTACTTCTTCCCAAGCATTCACTGTCTCGTGATCATCAACGGGCGGCCACACCATGGCCGGTCCAGCCGTTGATGATCACGAGACGGGTCGTTACGGTGCGCGGTGGAAGAGCGCGCGCCACCGTTGCCGCTCGGCCGTGCGCACGTCCTCGATGCGCTCCGCGACGACGCCGTCGACGGCGAAGGACTCGACCTCGGCCCGGGTGAGCGGCCAGGGTGGCCCGCCGGGTTCGCTGCGATTGTGGCGTGCCATCGCGATGACCAGGAGCTTGCCGCCGGGTGCCACCAGCCGGGAGACGGCGGGTATGGCATCGCCGCGCGGAGGGTCTGGCAGCGCCTGGACGGTCATGATCTCGACGACGAGGTCGAAACGGTGCTGCCATGCCGACGGCATGTTCAACAGGTCGGCCTGCAGGTACTCCACGGGAGAGCCGGGAAAGCGCTGCTGGGCTCCCTCGACGGCGCTGGCCGCCACGTCGAAGGCGGTGGTGTCGAAGCCGAGGCCGGCGACGAGTTCGGCATCGTCGCCCAGGCCACAGCCGACGACGGTGGCGGTGCGGCCAGTGCCGTCGACCGCTTCCCGGTCGGTCCACTCCGTCAAGAGCTGATGCGGCGTTCGCGAGTCCCAGGGCACGATCGCACGGCCCTGGGAGGCCTCGGCATAGAGCCGCTCGAACCATGCGAAAGGGTCACCGGCGGCATAGGACTCGGCGGACAGCCGGAGGGCGTCGGCGTCGCGGTCAATCGCTGTCATGAGTACTCCTCGCCGTGCTCAATATCGTCGCGGCGTTATCCCGCAGGCGGTCGAGAGTCTCGCGTAACCGGTCGGCCTCGTCGTCGGGAATGCCGTCGCGCAGTTTGCGGTCAAAGTCGAGCGCGGCGTCCCGCATCCGCCGGAACGCGGCCTCGCCCTTGTCAGTGAGCTCCACCAGATGCACGCGACGGTTGTTCGGGTCGCGGCGCCGGGTCAGCAGTCCGTCAGACTCCATCGCCGTCAGGTGATGGGTCAGGGTAGCGCCCTGAATCCCGACGTGCGCGGCGAGCTCACGCTGGCTGGCGACGGGATCGGCCTTCAGTGCGAGGAGGATGAACCACATCGGGCGCGATCCTCCGGCGCTGCTGAGCGCTGTGTCGAAGGCGCGGCTGGTGGCGTTCACCGTGCGCCACAGCATCATTCCGATGGGCGCCTTCTCTGGTGGTCCGTACACGGAGGTGAGCGTATCTCACCAGCGTTAGAAGTCCAAGCGTTTGACATCTAACGGTTAGCTTTCTATCGTTTTTCTCGGTCGGGCTGTCACTTCTGGGACGTGCCGTTCGACATATGAGTAGGGACGGGGTGTTCCCGGCCGCACCGACTGTGTCGGTGGTGACGGATAGCGTGAACGGGCCTTGAAGGGAAGAGCACATGACTACATCCACAGACAACGCAGGAACTCTCATCGCACGGCTGAGTGAGGAGGTCGACGGCCGGATCGTCACACCGGAACACGACGGCTACGACGAGGCCCGGATCGTCGCCAGCGCCCGCGTGGACCGTAGGCCGGTTGCCATCGTCCGGCCGGCGGACGTGACTCAGGTCTCGCGGGTCGTCACGCTCGTGCGGGACGCTGGTGTGGAGCTGGCTGTGCGCAGTGGCGGCCACAGCGGAGCCGGCCATGGCGTGTGCGACGGTGTCGTGCTCGACCTGGGCGAGATGAAGGACCTGGAGGTCGACGTCGAGGGGCGCACCGCTTGGGCGCAGACCGGACTGACCGCGCGTGAGTACACGATCGCCGTGGGGAAGCACGGACTGGCCACCGGCTTCGGAGACGCGGGCGTGGTCGGCATCGGCGGAATCACACTCGGTGGCGGCATCGGATTT
>NZ_ML142853.1:293457-302274 GCF_004138495.1 Phytoactinopolyspora endophytica | reverse complement strand
TCAGCCGCAAGTACGGCCTGACCGTCGACGACGTGCTCGCGGCCGAGATGGTGACCGCGGACGGCCAGATCCTGCACGTCGACGAGGAGAAGCATCCGGACTTGTTCTGGGCCATCCGGGGCGGCGGAGGGAACTTCGGCGTTGTGACCCGGATCAAGTACCGGCTGCACGAGGTGGACGGCGTTGTGGGCGGAATGATGGTGCTCCCGGCGACGGCCGAGATTCTGCACCGGCTGGTCGCCGAGGCGGAGGCGGCGCCGGACGAGTTGTCCACGATCATCAATGTGATGATGGCTCCGCCCATGCCGTTCCTACCCGCCGAGGCTCACGGTCAGCTGGTCATCCTGGTCTTGCTCTGCTATGCGGGCTCAGCGGAAGATGGTGAGCGCGCAGTGGCGCCGTTACGCGCAGTGGCGACGCCGATCGCCGACATGGTGCGGCCGACCACCTACCCGGACATGTTCCCGCCCGAAGCGCCGCCCAGGATCGCCGCCGCGTCGCGGATGGTGTTCCTCGACGGTCTGAGCGCAGAGTCGGCCGACCTGATCATCGACCGTCTGACGTGGTCGCCCGCGCCGATGCGGGCCGTGCAGCTGCGCGTGCTCGGTGGTGCGATCGCCCGCGTGCCTGACGACTCAACGGCGTACGTGCACCGCGGTCGGCGCCTCATGGGCAACGTAGCTGCGATGTCCACGGACGTCTCGGCGATCTCCGAGTACGAGCCGTGGGTTGCCAAGGTCGCCGGCGACCTGGATGACGTCGTCCCAGGTGCATACGTCAACTTCCTCGGCGATGAGGGGCCGGAGCGGGTCCGCGAGGCGTACCCGGGCGCTACTTGGGAGCGGCTGGTCTCGGTCAAGCAGACGTATGACCCGGCCAACGTCTTCCGGCTGAACCAGAACATCCCGCCGGCCTGAGCGCGGACGGTGCGTGTCGGCTCTGTACTGGGCCGGCGGGCACCAACGTGCGCATCAGCGAGGTCGCCCCGTGCTGAGGGCACGTCGTTGCATCGAACCACGCGGGGTGAGTCCTCGGTGTGGGCTGGGCATGAAGATCTGGGAGGACGGATCACGCCCGAAGGACCACCAGGCCGCGAGGTCGGCAGAATCGCAAACATTCATTTGCAAACGACTCTTTGCAAATGAATGTTTGCGGTTTATGCTGTCCGGCATGGTGGAGAACAAGCCCGCACCGTGGCCGCTCGAGCCTGATCCTGAGCGGGATGTCCTGCTCGACGCCCGCTCGCTACGAGCGGTCGCTCACCCCGCCCGCCTGCGCATCCTCGGGCTGCTGCGGATGGAAGGCCCGGCCACGGCGACCACGCTGGCAGTGAAGCTGGGGCTGAACACGGGCGCCACCAGCTACCACCTGCGCCAGCTGGCAGCGGCTGGGCTGATCGTCGAGGTCGAAGAACGTGGCACCGGCCGGGACCGCTGGTGGCGAGCCGCGCACCGGTCGAGCTATCTGAACGTCGAGGACCTGACCGAGGACGAGAAAGAGGTCGGTGTCGCGTACCTGCGTGCCGTTGCTCTCGTATACGCGGAGAAGATGCAGCGTGCCGCCGACGAACGTCCGATGCTGCCTCGCCAGTGGCAAGACGCCACGACGTTCAGCGATTTCCCGTTCCTGCTGACGCCCGATGAGGCCACGCGGATGCTCCGCGAGCTCCGGGAGGTCGTCGCCCGCTATCGTCCGCTGAGCGACCCGGCCGCTGCTCGCCCGGCGGATGTGTCCGGGGAAGCGCGGCCTTACCACGTCCAGCTCCAAGCGTTTCTGCAGCCAGGGCAGGACATCGCCGAGGGCGCCACGGACGCCGAGCGTACGGAAGACGCCGAGGGTACGGAAGGCGCCGAAGACACCGAGAGTGTCGGGGGCACCGAGGATGGCGGCTGAGGCGCCTGCACGCTCGTGGCGGGGGCTGGTCGGGGTTCTCGCCGCGCAGGCCGTGGCCTGGACCGGCACCCGGCTGTCCGCGATCGCGCTGCCCTGGTTCGTGCTGACGACGACGGGGAGCGCCGCACAGACCGGCGTCGTGGTGTTCGTCGAGATGACGCCGTATGTCCTCATCCAGGTACTCTCCGGTCCGTTGATCGATCGCGTCGGGCCGCGTCGGATCAGCATCACCGGGGATCTGGTGAGCATGGGCGTGGTGTCGCTGATTCCGCTGCTGCACGCCGCCGACCTGCTGAGCTTCGGGCTGTTGCTGCCGCTGGTTGCTGTCGTCGGGGCGTTCCGTGGCCCGGCAGACGCCTCCAAAGGTGTGTTCATACCGGCGATGACCCGGGCCGCCCGAGTGCCTCTCGAGCGCGGCACCGGCCTGACCGGAACAATCGAGCGTCTGGCGTCGACCGTCGGTCCGGCGGTTGGCGGCGTGGTCGTTGCCGTGGTGGGCGGCGCCTACGCGCTCGTCATCACCGCCGTCCTCTTCGGGCTCGGCGCGGCGATCATCGCGATGACCACGCCGCCCTCAGAGGCTCCTGCGGACGGCGAAGCGGGGGAGAGCTACCTGTCCCGGCTTCGTAGCGGCGCCGAGTTCCTCCGCAAGGAACGGCTGCTGCGCTCGATCGCCGGGATGGTCGCGGTCACCAATCTGCTCGACGCCGCGTGGGCTTCGGTGCTGCTCCCGGTATGGGCGCGGAACGGTGGTCACAGTCCGGCCGTCATCGGCTTCGTGGTCGGCGTGATGAGCGCCTTCGCCGCGCTCTCCAGCCTGGGGTCCGCCGCGATAGCGCACCGCCTTCCGCGGCGACCGGTCTACTTGATCGGATTCCTGATCGCCGGCGCGCCGAGGTTCGTCGTGCTCGCGCTCGGAGCCCCGGTCTGGGTGATCGCCGTGGTCTACGCCGTGTCCGGTCTCGGCTCAGGCTTCCTCAACCCCATAATCGGCGCTATCCAGTTCGAACGCGTTCCGCCGGAGATGTATGGCCGGGTGCGGACACTTGTCGTCGCGGTCGCATGGTCTGGGATGCCGTTCGGTGGGCTCGTCGGCGGTGGCCTGATCGCGCTGGCAGGGCTCTCGCCGGCCCTCCTGCTGTGCGGCGCCGTCTATCTGGTGACGACGACCTTGCCCGGCCTGCAGAAGGAGTGGGCCGACATGGACCGGGAACGACGACGCCCGGTTTCCCAACCATGAGCGCCGGTTCCTGTGCCGACCTACGCAGTCGACCGGTGCACGTCTGGTGCGCCCGGCTTAACGAACGACCGCCCCGGTCGTGCCTCAAGGGCCGGCCGAGGCGGTCGTCGTCGATTGGTCGCTGATCCACGGTCAACGTGTCCTGGAGGACCGGTCGGTCACCATGCGGGCGCCGAGCACACGCGCGGCGATCACCAGGCCTGCCGCCACCAGGACGATGTCCTTCAGGACGTACTGCGCCTCAAGCGTGGGCGCACCGTCGGGGAACAAGTCGCCGAAGAACAGGACAAGCGGCGACATGATCGCCACCAGTGAGCCACCCAACACCACCAGGCCCGTCTTCAACAGCCTTCCCGTGGTCAGCGTCAGTCCGATGACCATCTCGATGAACGCCGTGAGAAACAGCGCGGTGTCCCCGGAGATGATCCCCAGTGTCAGCGTGTCCACCGTGCGGATGGCAAGGTCTTCGGCAGGGCTGGCCCCGGCCAGCTTCACAGCGCCGAAGCCCAGGAACACCAGGCCCAGGCTTACCCGCAGGATGGCGATACTGTGCCGCGCGAGCCATTCGGTGATCCGCCCGAGTCGCTCGTCGAATCGGGTCGGGGAACGCAGGTGCTCGTGGTCTTCCACTGCCGGTTCAGGTCGTTGGATCGTCAGGCTGGACATCAGGATTCCTCCGGTGATCGGTGGCGCTCCAGTCGTCGGCGCCAGTGGTTCTCAGCCTCGGCGAAAGCGCGCGTCGGCCCGAGAGCGACACATGGTGGGGCCAGCTCGCGTACATTGAGGCAGGTGGGCTGCGTCTTGCGCGGTGTCGGCCTACGTAGGCCGACGTACTCTCGGAGCCGCTTGCGGGCCGACGTTCGCACCGGCGATGTCGAACATGCTGGAGGGCATGCGCACAGGGAGGTCACCGAGGCCGATGAGGACGAGGTCGCAACTGGGCGACGTCGCGCTGGCGCTCGCGCTCGTCACGGTCGGTATTGCCGTCACGTCGACGTCGGATGGTTGGGACGTGGACTTCGACCGGCCTATCGACGGCGCCGGGTATGCGCTGATCGTTGCCGCCGGGGTGCCACTGATCGTGCGCCGGCGGTGGCCGGAGTTCGTGCTCGTCGCAGTCGCCGGTGCGTTGTCGTCGTACCTCATCGTCGGATACCCGTACGGGCCGGTCTTCTTTCCGTTCTTCATGGCCGTGTACACCCTGGCCCGGCACCGCCCGCCCGCGCGCGCGGCGCTGGTGACGGCGGCGGTGGTCCCGTTGCTCCTGATCCACCTGTTCACCAACAGCGCGGCGATTCCGGGCTTCGGGGGCGTGATCCCGGCGTCGGCCTGGGTGATCGTGCCCTTCGCGCTCGGGGTCACCGTCAGACTGACCCGCGAGGCGGCCGCGCGGGAACGTGCGGACACGCTCCGGCAGCACCTCGACGACGAACGGCTCCGGGTCGCCCAGGAGGTGCACGACGTCGTCGGGCACGGTCTGGCCGCGATCAAGATGCAATCGGACGTAGCGCTGCACCTGCTGTCGAAGAAGCCGGAGCACGCCGAGACGGCTCTGCGTACCATCAGCCGTACCAGCAGCGATGCGCTGGCGGAACTGCGTGCGACGCTGACGGTGGTGCGGCGTTCGGACGCCGAGGCCGGACGTTCCCCGGTGCCGGGCCTTGACCGGCTCGACGAGTTGCGTCAGCGGATGAGCGATGCCGGCGTGGACGTCGAGGTCGAGACGGTCGGTGATGCTCGTCCGGTACCCGATGCCGTCAGCCTGGCGGCCTACCGCGTCGTTCAGGAGGCGTTGACCAACGTGCTGAAGCACAGCGAGAGCAAGGTTGCCACGGTACGCGTCGCGTACAAGACTGACGCCGTGGTGATGACCGTCTCCAACCCGGTGAGAAGTGTCGCTGGTCCGAGTGCCGTCGGCGACGAGGTTGCCGACGGCTTGGGGATCCCCGGAATGCGGCGACGGGTGACGTCGCTGGGCGGGGAGCTCACGGCCGGTGTGAACCGCGAGGGTCGCTTCGAAGTACGGGCCTCAATACCGACGGGCGGTGAGCTGTGATCTCGGTGCTGATCGTGGACGACCAGGATGTCGTCCGGCTCGGCCTGCGCATGTTGATCGAGAACGAGGACGGGTTCACCCTCGCGGGTGAGGCTGCGGACGGCTTGGGGGCCGTGGCGGCGGCGAAGGAGAAGCGGCCCGACGTCGTGTTGATGGACATCCGGATGCCCGGCGTCGACGGCCTGGAGGCGACGCGGCGCATCCTCACGGACCCGGACCTCGAGTCGACGCGCGTGGTCGTACTGACCACGTTCGAGCATGACGAGTACGTCTTCGACGCGCTGCGCCACGGTGCCAGCGGGTTCCTGCTGAAGGACACATCACCTGCCGACCTGCTCGAGGCGGTCCGGTTGGTGGCGGACGGCCAGGCTTTGCTCTCGCCGTCGGTGACGCGCACGCTGGTGCGCGAGTTCGTCACTCAGGCGCCGCGGTCGGTGAAGCCACATCCCAACCTCAACGAGCTGACCGAGCGAGAGCGAGAGGTCGTCACCCTGGTGGCGGAAGGGTTGACCAACGACGGGATCGCCGGGCGGCTGTTCGTCAGCCCGGCGACGGCACGCACACACGTCAGCAGGGCGATGGTGAAGCTGGGCGCCAGGGACCGTGCGCAGCTGGTCGTCTTCGCCTACCAGTCAGGCTTGGCGACCTGAGCGTCGCTACCCCCACCATGATCATCGAGGATCCAGCGCGTGATCACACGCCAGATCCTCGATGATCATGGAATGCATGGGGCTAGATGTCGACCCGGGTGCCGATGCCGTGCTCCAGCGCGAACCTGTACGCCGTCGACGCGGCCGCGACGTCCAAGGCGGCATAGCCGGTGGATTTGTAGACGGTCATCTCGTCCGCCGCTCGTGCGGGTTGATCCCCGGACAACGTGGCGCCCACGAGTGTGGCGCGCTCATCAGGAACGTTCTGCAGCTCGTGGGCGCCGGCCGGCGGGGCCGACGAGATGGCACCTGCCCATTCCACGAACAACGACGCGGTGGTCAGCGTCGCCTGGTCGAGCTCGGGTCCGCGTGACCCGCCGACCGAGCTGATGTGGGCATGTGGGCGGAGCCAGCCGTGCTGCACGACGGGGCGGTCGGCGTCGGTGCAGCAGAAGACGACGTCGGCTGTCGACACCGCATCCCGGATCGAGCCAACGGGCCGGACACAAGGGACAGACTCTACGTCCCCACGGGAGAACTCCTCTGCCAGCTGTCGGGCCGTGCTGGCGTTGCGAGACGCGACCGTCACGTCCGCGGAGATACCGAGGTGGACGAGGAAATCCAGCTGCGCTCGAGCCTGTATGCCTGCGCCGATGACGGCGATCCGCTCCACGCCCGGTGGGGTCAGCGCTTCGAACGCGACGGTGGCGCTGGCAGCCGTCCGCTTGGCGGTGACGGCCTCGCCGTTCATGATCGACAGCACCCGGCCGTCGTTCTCGTCGATCAGGGCGACGATGCCCTGGTGCAAGCTGCGTCCGCCGGGCCCGGCACCGGGGAAGATGGAAACCAGTTTGCCGGCGAGCCCGAGGCCTGGCACATAGCCGGGCATCGCGCCGAGCAGCCCGGCCGGTGAGAACGCTGCGACGCGGGCCGGTACCGACGCCTCACCCCGGCTGGTGGCGATCAGCGCCGTACGGACGGCGCCGAGCAGGGGCTCGGGCTGAAGGGCCTCAGCCGTCTCGTCGTGACTGAGAACCAGCGTGCTGCTCATCATGTGCCTTCCTGGCTTTGAGGGCTTCGCTGTCAACGTATCGAGTCGAGGAACTCGTCGACGACGGTGTTCCAGGTATCCGGATCCTCGAAGTAGGTCGAATGGCTGAGGTCGAGCTCCACGACCTGGGCCCGGGGTAGGCGCTGTGCGACGTCGCGCACGTGCGCCGGCGTCATGAGGGGATCGCGGGAACCACAGACGAACAGGGCGGGGATCTCGAACTGGCTGAACACTGATGGTTCGTGGGTCGTCTCGGCGAGCATCGTCGCGAACTCCGCGTCGGGTGGCCGCTGTCCGAACGTGCTGAACGTCTGATACAGGTACGCACGGGCAGGATCGATCAAGGCCAGCCGGTCGCCGATGGCCGGATGCACGCCCAGTGGCCGGGTCCCGTGGGGAGCGCGGACCGGGCCGACGTCGAACGGGGGCAGGTTCAGCGACGGGATGCCCGCGGTACTGCTGGAGAGTATGAGCGAGCGGACCCGGCCGGGTGCGGCGAGCGCAGCTCCGAGGGCCGCCCATCCGCCGAGTGACTGACCAACCAGATGAGCGGCGTCGATCTCCAGGTGGTCGAGCAGTTCCACCTGGTCTGATGTCGACGACACGGGGCCGGCCCGGTCGGCCTTGTTCGACGAGCGCCCGAAGCCCCGTTGGTCCCACGTGACGACGCGGTAGCGAGCGGCGAAGTGCGGCAGCTGCTGGAACCAGACCGCAGCGGTGCCGCCCAGGCCGTGCGCGAATACCACGGGTACACCGTCACCAGCCGTTTCGTACCAGATCGTCTCGCCATCGGACGTTTCGAAGTACCCCTCGCTGCGGTCGATCACGGGCACCTTCCAAGAAACGTGCGCAGCCGGCGTAACTCCCGGCCGACGACCGGACCTCGTTTCACGGGCGTAGCACAGGTGGACGGAAATGTCGCGCTTGTCGATCTTATGTGACGCTGAGATCATCGGTTGTGCTGTGTCGCTCGCAGCGCAGTCCTGCCTGAAGCCGTGCCTGGTTGTCGATGGCTCAGTTCTGCTCCGTTGCGCGGGGTCGGAAGTCGGCGACGAGTCGCGGCGTCTGACATCCATTGGAGGCCAGGTGAGCCCAGCGATCGACCCGATTATCCGCGTATCGATGATCAGCACGGGTGCAGTGCGCATCCATCCAGAGCAGGTGGGTCCGACGAGCAAGCCGATGGCTCTGTGGCTGCTCGCGTCCACGCGGTGGACGGAGCCGCGACCGGTCAGCGTGTTCGTGGTCGAGCATCGTTCCGGGGTGGTTCTGTTCGACACAGGTCAGGATCGTGCGTCGGTGACCGATCCGGGCTACTATCCCGGGCGGCTCGACAGACTGGTGAACGCGCGCATGGCGAAGTTCGACATCTCTCCCGCCGAGACGCTCGAGGCGGGACTGTCCGCCTTGGGGTACAGCGTCGACGACGTGAGTTCGGCCGTGATCTCGCATCTCCACCCGGACCACATCGGCGGGCTCCCGCTGCTCCGCCACGCCAGCATGGTGATCAGCGACGATGAGTGGAAGACGCTCGAAGCGCCGCGCCCTCAGGCGCGTGGTCTGTACCGCTCGCTCATCGACCTGCCTGGCTTGGCCTGGAAACGGATCACGCCCGAGTCGCTCGCGGATTCGGACCTGGCCCCCTTTGCCGACGGTCACGATCTGTTCGAGGACGGCAGCGTGGTGCTGCTGCCGACCCCCGGCCATACCCCGGGTTCGCTGTCGATGCTGGTCAGGCGTTCCGGTCATGCGCCTTTGCTGATGGTCGGCGACCTCACCTATGACGCGGACATGCTCGCCGCGGCCCAGCTCTCGGGTATGTGCGACAAGAGACAGACCCGCGTATCGATAGACAAGGTCAACGCTCTGCGTGAGGCGATGCCGGAGCTTGTCGTCCTCCCAACCCACGACCCTGCCGTGGCCGACC
>NZ_ML142853.1:286378-293434 GCF_004138495.1 Phytoactinopolyspora endophytica | reverse complement strand
CGAAGCGGCTCAGGGCGGATAGCCCGACGCCGCCTGTGATGCAAGTCACTAGCATCATGCGCAGCCTGAAAGTTTGCTGAGAGAGCATTTTGCTAGTGACTTTCAGCCTTGTAGCGTGACTCACGTGCAGACAGAACAGGCAGAGCAGGGACTGCGTGAGCGCAAGAAGGCCGCCACGCGCAGGGCGCTGGGAGAGGCGGCCCTAGGCCTGGCCATGGAGCACGGCGTGGCTGACGTCACCGTCGAGGCGATAGCGGCCGCCGTCGACGTCTCATCGCGGACGTTCCACAACTATTTCTCCAGCAAGGAGGAGGCGATCGTCAGCGTCGCCGCTGACCGCATCGAGGACTCCGTCGAGGCGCTCCGGTCGCGGCCGCCGGAGGAGTCGAACTGGGACGCCCTGGAAACCGTCATGGTCGAGGACCTCGTGGGGGCATCCGGCCAGGGCGATCCGCTTGCACAGTTCTTATTCATCCACGAGAACGCCGCCCTGCTCAGCCAGGAGATGACGGCGGTGAAGTGCGCGATCGACCGCTTCTCCCAGGTGGTCGCTGAACGATCGGGCACGGATACCGCCCGGGACATGTATCCGCACCTGCAAGCAGGCGCAGCGATGCTGTGCACCAGGGCGGCGCTGACGGCGTGGTTCGCCGATCCGGCTGCCGACGTCGTCGATCTGACCAGGCAGGCGTTCGCACAGCTGCGCGCGGGACTGCCAGAGCCTCAGCGAGATACCGGTGAGCCGTGAGGCGCGGCACCGGGGTCCAGGGGGTAGATCCGGGGGTCCTCAGGGTGATCCCGGATGGTGACGTGCGACCAGGCACAACAGGATGGAGACATCATCAGTGGGGGACCTGGGAGCCGGCGAGGCAGCGCCGCCCGTCATGACTTCCGTTGACCGTCGTCTAGGGAAGGTGAGGCTGCGTTGCGCGTTCCTTGCTCTCAGGCGGATCACAGCTAAATCGTGCTGTTCTTTGTGTGGCTTTAACTGACCCGAGTGGAGTAATCCAGTGGCAACATACCTGTACCGGCTGGGCCGGTTCTCATATCGGCGACGAGGCATCGTCGCCCTGACCTGGCTATTGCTGTTTGTGCTGGCCGGCTTCGGAGCTTCGACGCTCTCCGGCGAGACCAATGACTCGTTCGAGATCCCCGGAACCGAGTCCCAGGAAGCGTTCGACCTGATGGCGGAGCGTTTCCCAGATGCGCCGGATGCGGACAACACCGAGGCGCGTGTGGTCTTCGCCGCGCCGGACGGGGAAACGCTGGCCGATCCGGAGAACCAGGCCGTCGTTAACGACGTGGTGGCCGCGCTGGGCCAGGCGCCACAGGTCGCCGGTGTCGACGACCCGTTCGAGGTGGGCACGGTGGCGGAGGGCAATGATATCGCCTACGCCGACGTCGCCTACGGCGTCGAATGGGGGGACCTCACAGACGAGGCCAAGGACGTGCTGGCCGACATCGCTCAGGAGGGGCGTGACGCCGGGCTGACCGTCGAGCTCAGCGGCGAGGCCGTCGAGGAGTGGGAAGCCGAGAGTATGTCCAGCGAGCTCATCGGCATCGCTGTCGCCGCCGTCGTGCTCATCATCACATTCGGCTCGCTGACCGCCGCGGGACTTCCGCTGCTCAATGCCATCATCGGTGTTGGCATCGCCATATCGGCTATAACCGCCGCGACCGGGTTCATCGACATGGGTGCAGACACTTCCATCCTGGCGACGATGTTGGGACTGGCTGTCGCCATCGATTACGCGCTGTTCATCGTGTCGCGATATCGGCACGAGCTCTCCATGGGCCGCGAGGGCAGCGAAGCGGCCGGGCGTGCGCTCGGTACGGCCGGCTCCGCCGTGGTGTTCGCCGGACTGACTGTCATGATCGCGCTGAGCGGGCTCTTCGTCGTGGGCATCCCCATGCTGACCGAGATGGGCTTCGCGGCGGCGTTCGCCGTCGGTATCGCGGTGCTCATCGCGCTGTCGCTGCTGCCGGCGATGCTGGGCTTCGCCAAGCATCGCGTCCTCGGCGGGCGGATTCCTGGATTGAAGGCTCGCGATCCCGAAGCCGACGATGGCAACGGGAAGCCGAGCGCTGGGCGACGCTGGGCGAACTTCATTACGCGTCATCCGAAGAGCGTCGTGGTGGTAGCCGTCGTCGCCATGATCGGCGTGGCGGCTCCGGTGCTGGACCTGCGTCTCGGGCTGCCCGGTGAGGAGTCGATGGCCGAGGACACCACCCAGCGGCAGGCATATGACCTGGTCTCCGAAGGTTTCGGCGAGGGGTACAACGCCCAGCTGATGGTGATCGTCGACGCCTCCGGAAGCGACAATCCGCAGGCTGCTTTCGACCAGGCTGCCAGCATGATCGGCGGTCTCGGCAATGTCGTGTCGGTCGCGGAACCGTTCCCGAACGAGGCCAACGACACCGCGATGCTCAGCGTCATCCCCGAGGATGGCCCCAACAGCGAGGAGACCGAGGAACTGGTCTCTGACGCCCGTGATGTGAGCGATCAGCTCCAGGCTGAGACAGGCGCGACGCTCTCCGTGACAGGCAACACGGCCGTCATCATCGACTTCAACTCGAAGATCGCCGCGGCGATGGCGCCTTACCTGGCGATCGTCGTGGGCCTGTCATTCCTCCTGCTGATGCTGGTGTTCCGTTCGATTCTGGTGCCGCTCAAGGCTGGGCTGGGCTTCCTGGTGACCATGGGCGCGACCTTCGGCATGTTGGTCGCAGTCTTCCAGTGGGGCTGGTTCGGCATCGCCGAGAACACCGGGCCGATCATCAGCATGCTGCCGATCTTCTTGATCGGTGTGGTGTTCGGACTAGCGATGGACTACGAAGTGTTCCTGGTCACCCGGATGCGGGAGGAGTACGTGCACGGCGCAGCTCCAACCCAATCGGTGGTCACCGGGTTCCAGCACGGCAGCCGGGTGGTCACTGCGGCCGCGATCATCATGATGAGCGTGTTCGGCGCGTTCATGCTGGGCGGCGAGGACTTCATCATGCAGGTCGGCATGGCACTGGCGGCTGCGGTCGCGTTCGACGCCTTCGTGGTGCGGATGACGATCGTGCCGGCCATCCTCACCCTGCTCGGCCGTCGGGCATGGTGGCTGCCGCGCTGGCTGGACCGGCTGCTGCCGAACGTCGACGTCGAGGGCGAGAAGCTCGCGAAGTACCTCGACGAGGGCGAGCACAAGGACCGTGAGCCCGCCGCAGTCGGCGGCTGACCTCGGAGAGTTCGGCAACGGTACGCACGTTGAGGCGGCCGGTGGGTCTTCCCACCGGCCGCCTTTCGTGCGTGGTCAAGAGGGAGGGCTCAGGTAGGAGGTGGGGTGAGGGATCTCCCGGCCCCGGGTTGCGTCAGGCGAGTCAGGATCAACTGATCTGTGGCCCGGTTGGGCTTGAGCCGGGAGATCCCTCTCCCCACCTCCTCCTTGCCGAGCGACGACGGACGAGCGCTCAGGCGGGTGAGGCGGTGGTGGCGTGGGCGTAGTGGCAGGCGACGCGTGAGCCGGTGTCTCCGGCGGCCGACTGGCCCGGGTCCCCGGCGGTGTCCGGGGGTCGGCGTGTCTCGGCGCTCAGCACAGGGAGATCCGTACGACGGCACGCATCGGCGACGCCCGCCTGTTCGGCCAGGCCAGAAGCGAGGACTTGGCAGCGAGGATGGAACCGGCAGCCGCCGGGAACCTCTGTCGCATCCGGCGGTTCGCCGGAGAGCACCACCGGTTCGGGCACGGGCGAGTTGGGGAGCACTGAGACCAGCGCACGGGTGTACGGATGCCGCGGCTCGGTGAGCACCCGGTCCACCGGGCCCTCCTCGACGATCCGGCCCAAGTACATCACCGCGATCCGGTCCGCGATGTTCCACGCCAGCCCGAGATCGTGCGTCACCACGATCGCGGCCAGCCCGAGCTCGTCGCGCAGGCGCATGATCAGCGCGAGGATCTCGCCGCGGACCGACGCGTCCAGCGACGCTACCGGCTCGTCGGCGATGATGATCTGTGGCTCCAGGACCAGCGCACCTGCGATGACGACCCGCTGGCGCTGCCCTCCGGAGAGCTCGTGCGGGTAGGTGAGGAAGAACTTCTCGGGCGGCCGCAGCCCGGCCCTGGAGAGGGCGTCGGCGACCCGGTCCCGTTCGTTGTCGTGGACGCGGTGGATCCGCAGCCCTTCGGCGACCGCGTCGTACACGGTATGCCTGGGGTTCAGCGCGCCCGTCGGATCCTGAAGGACCAGTTGTACCGCACGGCGATATCGCTTGAGCGCCTTGGTCGAATAGCGCAGGGCGCTGCCCCCGTAGGACACCGTTCCAGCGGTGGGCCGCTCCAGACCGAGCAGGGTGCGGGCGAGAGTCGTCTTGCCACAGCCGGATTCGCCGGCCAGGGCCAGGATCTCGCCCGGGCGCAGATCCAGATTGACGCCGTCCACCGCGCGGGCGACGCGCCCGCCAGGCGCGGTGAACTGGACCGCTAGATCACGTGCGCTGAGCATCGGCGCTGCTGTCCCGTCGTTCATATTCTCTGGTCGCGCTCCGTTCCTCGCTTGCTCCGCGGGCGGCTGCGCTCGTTCCTCGCTTTGCCGACCACTCCGCTCGTTCGTCGCGTCGCCGCTCATGCGACCTCCTCGACGCGCAGGCATGCGGCCTGCCAGTCCTCGCGTGCACGCCGAAGCTCCACCGTGGCGGTGGCGCACTCGTTCATCGCCACTGGGCATCGCGGATGGAACGAGCAGCCGGTCGGCAGAGCCGACGGATCGGGGGGATCCCCGGCGAGACCGTGTGGATTGCGACGCTCGGCCGGGTCTCCGACGGTCGGGAACGCCGCGGACAACGCTCGCGCGTATGGATGCCGGGCATCGGCGAACACCTCATTCGACGGGCCCTGCTCCACCAATTTGCCGGCGTACATGACGGCGAGCCGGGCACAGGTGTCCGCGAGCACCGACAGGTCGTGGCTGATCATGATCAGAGCGATGTTCCGCTCGGCCACCAGCTTCTTGATGAGCGTCAGCACCTGCGCCTGGATCATCACATCCAGCGCGGTGGTGGCCTCGTCGGCGATGATCAGCTTCGGCGAGCAGGCCAGCGCCATGGCGATCATGACACGTTGGCGTTGCCCGCCCGACAGCTGGTGCGGGTAGCTGCGCGCGCGCCAGGCGGGCAGGCCCACCTGCGACATCAGCTCGACAGCGCGCTTCTCCGCGGCATCCGCCGAGAGACCCTCGTGCAGGACGATCGGTTCGGCGATCTGGCGGGCGATGCGTTGTACCGGATTCAGCGAATGCATGGCGCCCTGGAAGACGATCGACGCGCCTGCCCAGCGCACCGCGCGCAGCCTGCCGAAGGACATGGCGAGCACGTCCTCCCCGTCCAGGACGATCCTGCCGGTGACGTCCGTCCCCACCGGCAGCAGCCGCAGGACGGCGCCGGCCACGGTGGACTTTCCGCAACCGGACTCACCTGCCAAACCGAGGGTGTCTCCGGGCTCGAGCCTGAGCGATATGCCCCGCACGGCAGGAATCTCGCCGCGCGATCCGCGGTACGTGATCCGGAGATCATCGATTTCCAGTACTGGCGTCACTTACTCCCCTTCAGTGGACACTAGTTGCCCCGTAGCCGCGGGTTCAGCACGACCTCCATGGCTCGCCCGCACAGCGTGAATGCCAGTACGACGAGCAGGATCGCCAGTCCGGGCGGCAGCATGTACCACCAGGCGCCGACCGAGATGGCACCGGCGCTGAAGGCCCGTTCCAGGATGGTTCCCCAGGACATCTCAGGACCGCCGAGCCCGAGGAAGGACAGCGACGCCTCCGCCAGGATAGCGCTGGAGACCTGCAAGGTCGCGCTGGCCAGCACCAGCGGCATCAGGTTGGGCAGCACGTGCCGGGTCATCTGATGCCAGTGACCGGCTCCCAGAGCTTGTGCTCGCTCCAGATACGGCCGCCCCTCGATCGCCATCGTCTGCGCCCGCACCACTCGGGCGGTGCTCGCCCACGAGGTCAGGGCGATGGCCACGATGATGGTGACCTTGCTGGGTCCCAACGCGATGACCAGGGCGATCGCCAGAACCAGGTTGGGCAGGACGATGAACCAGTCGGTCAGCCGCATGAGCAGCCAGGAGATCCAGCCTCCGAAGTGCGCCGCCGCCATGCCGATCAGCGTGCCAAGTGTCACTGCGAGTAACGCGGCGACGAGGCCGACCTGTAGCGATACCCGCGCACCCCAGATGACCATGGTCAATATCGAGCGGCCGACCTGGTCGGTGCCGAACCAGAACTCGGTGCTCGGCGACTCCATCCGGCCGCCCGGCGCGTTCGATGCTCGCAGCTCGCTTTCGTCGGAGTACAAGGGAGCCAGCAGCGTTATCAGGGTGATCGCGACCAGGATGCCCAGCCCTGCCATGCCGGCGCCCTGGACCCGGTACAGCCTCCAGAAGCCGGCCAGTGCGGCGCGTCGTCGTGCCCACACGATGGAACGGGCGGACCGCAGTTTGGCGGTGCCGGAGCCGTTGCCGCCGGTGGTGTTCGCATCGCCGTTCACTGTGGCAGGTTCTTCGCCGCTCATGCTTGTTGGTTGCGCTCCGCTCCTCGCTTGCTCCGCGGGCGGCTGCGCTCGTTCCTCGCTTCGCCGACCACTCCGCTCGCTCGTCCCGTCGCCGCTCATGCCGACCTCCGTACTCTCGGGTCGAGGAAGCGGTAGAAGATATCGGCCAGCAGGTTGGCCAGGACCGTCGTGCCGGCGAAGAAGATGAACAGCACCTGCAGCAACGGGATGTCCGGGATCTTGATCGCTTCGTAGAAGAGCAGCCCTAGACCGGGCCAGCTGAAGATGGTCTCGGTCAGCAGTGCTCCGTTGAAGATCGCGCCGAACTGCAGCGCGATGAGCGTGAACGTGGGGAGCATGGCGTTCGGTACGGCGTGGCGGCGCCGCACCACGTCGTCGCGGAGTCCTTTGGCCTTGGCGACGGTCAGGTAGTCGTTGCCGCGCTCCTCCAGGATGGATGAACGCATGATCAGCACGTACTGGGCGTAGATCACCGCGGCCATCGTGAACGCGGGCAA
>NZ_ML142853.1:283908-286337 GCF_004138495.1 Phytoactinopolyspora endophytica | reverse complement strand
GAGGTGGTGGGCGATATCGACCAGCTCCGGAAAGAAGCCGTCGTCGACGCCGCGAGCTGATCGCATGCCGTTCACCGGGAACAGGTCCAGCTCGACCGAGAAGACGATGATCACGATCATGCCGAGCCAGAACGTGGGCGCCGACCACAGCGTGAGGGAGATGCCCACCTGTGTCTTCTCGAAGGTGGTGCCCTGTTTCCAGCCGGCGCGGGCACCGATCCACACACCGAGGCCGGCGGCGAGCACCAGCGCGGTAGCGGTGAGCAGCAGCGTGTTGGGCAGCCGGTCCCACATCAGGTCCGTCACCTGGGCGCTGGAGACGTACGACTGGCCCCAGTCCAGGGTGAACAGGTCCTTGACGTACTCCCAGAACTGGACGGTCATCGGTTCGTTCAGGCCGAGGCGCTCTTCGATCTCCGCGCGCTGCTCCGGGGTCATCGGCGAGTCCCCGCCGATCGCCCGTACCGGGTCGCCGCCGATGACGCGGAAAATGAAGAAGGCACTGAGCAGCACCAGAACCATCGAGACCAGCGCGCCGGACACCCGTCCGGCGACGTAGCGGAACAGGTCCCGCCGTGCCGCCGAACGCGGCGTGCCGGACGGTGGTGTCACTGCGTCGAGTTCACTGCCGTCGCCGCCGGTGCCGGAGCCACCTGGTGGTGACGCCGGCACCGGGGCGGTGGAGAGGTCGCTCATCGAGAACTTCTCGTCCCTTGTTCGGTGGTGTCGTTGCGGTCGGGTCCGCTCTACTCGCGTTCGTCGGCGGTCGAGCGACGACGGACGAGCCAGACTGCCGCACCGACGACGACGAGTGCCGCGATGACGATCCCGACGATCAGGCCGGTGTTCGAACCGCCGTCGTCATCGGAGGCCGCGTCGGCGTCGTCACCGTCGGCTGCTGCGCCGCCGTCATCATCGCCGGCCGCCCCGCCGTCCTCCTCGGCCGCCATGTCGGCGGGGACAGCCTGGCCGTATCCGTAGTGGCCCTGCTGCCGGGCGATGGTACCGCCGGACGCGGGCAACATACCGAAGCCGGTCCAGTCGTTGGAGTACGCCTCGATGGCGTGGTCGTTGTAAAGGATGATCTGCGGAGTGTCCTCGTAGCGGATCTGCTGCATCTCGCGGACGATGCCGGCGCGCTCCTCGGGGTCGGTGGCCTGTACCTGGGCCTCCCACAAGGCGTCGAAGTCCTCGTTGCAGTAGAAGTCGAACGACAGGTCCGTCGGCTCCGGCTCGTCGGGTAACCGGTCGCAGGTGAGGTAGGCGAGGTCCTCACTGGGGTCCGGTCCGTAGTTCCAGCCGCCGAAGGCGATGTCGTAGTTGCCGGCGTCGGTCTCCTCGTTGAGCGGCGTGGTCTCCATCGGGATCGGTTCCAGCGCGATGTCCAGCTCGGCGACCCAGTCCACCAGGAAGTCGACGATGTCCGCATAGACCGGCCGGTCCGAGTGGTAGAGCACCCGGAAGTTCAGCGGTTCGCCGCTCTCCGGGTCGATGCGGATGCCGTCGTCGTTCCGCTCGGTGTAGCCGGCGTCGTCCAGGAGCTGATTGCCCAGGTCGGCGCTGACCTCCACGGTCTCCTCGCCCGGATCCCAGAAGTGATCCGCGAAGATCGGGGCGACCCACCCCACGCCGGGGGTGCCGTTGCCGTCGAGGATGGTGTCGACCAGTTGATCCTTGTCGACGACGTGGTGGATCGCCTGGCGCACGGCGACATCGGCGAGAGCCGGGTGGCCGTCGCCGAATTCTTCGCCGTCCTGGGTCCGCGCACCCATGTTGAAACTGATGTTCTCCAAGTGCCGGCTCGGCTGGATGCTGACGGTGATGTCTTCGTTGGCCTCCAAAGCGGCTGCCTGCTCCGGGTTGAGGTTGTCGAGGAAGTCGATTTCACCCTGTTGGAGAGCTTGGACCGCGGCCTCGGTGGTCTGATAGCTCTGGAAGATGATCTGGTCGTAGCCGACCGGGCCATCCCAGTAGTCCGGGTTGGCGGTCAGCACCACTCGCTCGCCGCCGCTGTACTCGGTGAGGTGGAACGGGCCCGAGGTGGGCTGTTCCGGCTCGCCGATGTACTCGTCGGGGTTCTCGATCTCGCCCCACACGTGCTCCGGCATGATCATGATGTTGTTCAGGTGGTTCATGATCGCGTTGGGTTCCTCGGTGGTGATCTCCAACGTCTGATCATCCGGTGCCTCGATCGAGGCCATCTGGTCGACCAAGCCGCCGTGCCGGGAGTTGAAGAGCTCGTTGCTCTGCAGCAGCTCAAAGGTGAACTTCGCATCGTCGGCGGTGACCGGCTCACCGTCTGACCAGGTGGCGTTGGGATCGATGTGATAAGTCCAGGTGAGCTCGTCCTCGGAGACCTCCCAGCTCTCCGCGAGCCCGGGCGCCGGCGTGAAGTCATCCTGGTTCCAGCGGATCAGTGGGTCGTACAT
>NZ_ML142853.1:281904-283862 GCF_004138495.1 Phytoactinopolyspora endophytica | reverse complement strand
TTGAACTCTCCCTGGACCACCCAGCCGGAGTCCAAGGGGTTCATGTGGGGAATGTCGTTCAGCCCCACCTTTCCGACGACCAGCTGCGCGTCGGAGGTGGCGTCGTCGCTCGCGTGCGCCGCCGGGGCTGCTATAGCGGCTGCGGGAAGTGCCAAGGCCACCATGGCGGCGGCGAGCCGCGTCCGGTGCCGCGGGTGTGGTGTCGGGATCATCATGATGCCGGGAGTACCTCGCATTTCGAGTCGAGGAGCGCCTGTGTCGTCGTCTGGTCTGAGGGGCTGTCTCCGAGTCGGGGAGCGCCTGTGCTGTCGTCTGGTCTGAGGGCTGTCTCCGCATGAAGAGGCTTTAGTCTGCCAGCCGGTCCGAACTCCCCGGTCAACAGGCTCAAGGTGAAATGTTTATGGACGGATGACTATCACTGCTATATAGGCACGTCAATGGTCTGGACCTCTTGGTGACCGGAACGGCCAGCGCCCTATATCGAATCGAGACCTGTGTGTAAATTTTCCTGTTGTTTGTCTCAATTGGCGGATGATCTGCGAAGTCGGTCGGAAAACGTCGTCGGATGTTGCTGCCTCTGGCGGCGTCATCGTCGAGCGGGGATCGCAGCCCTGTCCAGTGATCCTCGACCATCGGCTGAATGGAGGAATAGCGGAATGTCAGGTGCGTCTGTGACAATTGTTGCTGGCAGGTTCATGCCGGCGTTGCCGTGATCCAGTGCCTCGCACGTTTCGCCCTACCGCAGAGAAGGCTGCCTCACATGTCGGCACACTCTCGCCGCACTGGCTATCGCCCGACCGATGACCCCGATCGTCCGCCAAGCCGGCGCTCGATGCTGCGAACCGTCCTGGTCCTGGGGGCCCTGACCGCTCTGCCGCCGCTGACGATCGACATGTACCTGCCCGCGTTCCCGTCGATCTCCTCCGACCTCGGCGCGTCCGAGTCCTTGGTCCAGTTCACGCTGACCGGCACGCTGATCGGAGTGGCGGTCGGCCAGCTGATCATCGGGCCTACGTCCGACCGTCTCGGGCGGCGCCGGCCGCTCGTGACCGCCGTCGTGGTGCACGTCCTCGCGTCCTTTCTCTGCGCCATGGCGCCCAACATCGCCATGCTCGGCGTGTTCCGAGTGCTACAGGGGATGGCCGCCGCGGCCGGGGCCGTGGTGTCGATGGCGGTCGTGCGGGACATGTACACCGGGCTTCCCGCGGTGCGTCTGCTCTCCCGCCTCATGCTCGTCACGGGTGTGGCGCCGATCCTGGCGCCGACGCTCGGCGGGCAGATTCTGGTCTTCACCGAGTGGCGCGGCGTCTTCTGGGTGCTCGGTCTGATCGGTGCGGCCCTGGTAGCGGTGGTCGTGTTCGGGCTGCGCGAGACGCTGCCGCCGGAGAACCGGCGGGGCGGGCTTCGGGAGAGCGCACGGGCGTACGGCCCCATCCTGCGGGATCGGACCTTCGTCGGGCTGATGTTCACCGGCGGGCTGATGATGGCCGGGCTGTTCGCCTACATCTCTGGCTCATCGTTCGTCTTCCAGGATGTCTACGGCCTGTCGGAGCAACAGTACGCGGTGATGTTCGGCGTCAACTCGGCCGGCCTCATCATCGCCACCCAGATCAACCCCCGGCTGGTCCGTCGCTTCGGCCCGCAATGGGTGCTCACCGTTGCGGTGGCGTGCGCCGCGGTGGCCTGCATCGTGCTGTTCGCGATGGCCGCCGCTGACGTGTTCGGCATGCTCGGTCTCGCCGTTCCGCTGTTCTTCATGCTGTCCACCATCGGGTTTACGTTGCCGAACGTGCCCGTCCTTGCCCTGGCGGGACACGGCCAGGCGGCCGGCACCGCGGCGTCGCTCATCGGCTCGACGAACTTCGGGCTCGGCGCGGTCATCGCGCCCGTGGTGGGCGCTTTCGACACGGGCTCGGCCGTTCCGATGGCGGGTGTGATGGCGACGATGACGATGCTGG
>NZ_ML142853.1:279426-281871 GCF_004138495.1 Phytoactinopolyspora endophytica | reverse complement strand
CTCGTTGTGTTCGTCGTCGTCCGGCCGCACCGTCTGACCAACCCGTACTCGGCGTCGTCGGAGGCATCGCCCGCGACGGTGGAACTGGACCCGTCGACGGACGGGCCGGGTGCATCGCCGGACGTGCCGTCGGATGGGCGCGCCGCGGCGTGAGATCCGGCGCCGATGCGTGACTGCCGACGGTCGGTGTGGTGATCACCCCACCGAACGTCGGCGATCTCCGGCTGTGCGCGGGACGGTGGCCCGGGAGGGCAGGCCGGGGTGGAGAATAGCTGTGTGAGCGCAGACAGAGCCGGGCAACCCCGCGACGTGATCATCCTCGGCTCCACCGGGTCGATCGGTCTCCAGGCGATCGACGTGGTGAAGCGCCACCCGGACCGGTTCCGGGTGACCGGGCTCGCCTCCGCGGGGAGTGATCCCGCCACGCTCGCGGCGCAGGCCCTCGAACTCGGCGTCGAGGTCGTCGCCGTCGCCCGGGCGGGTGCTGCCGAGGACCTTCTGCTGGCCTTCTATGCCGAGGCTCAGCAGCACGGCTACAGCTCGGGTGAGTACGCGCTGCCGAAGATCCTCACCGGACCGGACGCGGCGACCGAACTGGCCGGCCAGCAATGCGACGTGGTGCTCAACGGCATCACCGGATCCATCGGGCTGGCGCCCACGCTGGCGGCCCTGGATGCCGGCAGGACGCTCGCGCTGGCGAACAAGGAGTCGCTGATCGCCGGCGGCCCGCTGGTGAAGGCGGCCGCCCGGCCTGGACAGATCGTGCCGGTCGACAGCGAGCACAGCGCACTTGCGCAGTGCCTCCGCGGCGGCAGTGCGGAGGAGGTCAAGCGGCTGATCGTGACCGCCAGCGGAGGACCGTTCCGCGGGCGCGGCCGGGACGAGCTGGCCGGCGTCACACCGGAGCAGGCGCTGGCACATCCCACCTGGGACATGGGGCGGGTGATCACCACCAACTCCGCCACTCTGGTCAACAAAGGGCTGGAGGTCATCGAGGCACACTTGCTGTTCGACGTGCCGTTCGACGCGATCGAGGTCGTCGTGCATCCGCAGTCGATCGTGCACTCCATGGTGGAGTTCGTCGACGGCGCGACCCTGGCCAAGGCCAGCCCTCCGGACATGCGCCTGGCGATCGGCCTGGCACTCTCGTGGCCGGACCGGATCCCCGACGTGGCTCCCGCCTGCGATTGGACCACCGCCTCGACCTGGGAGTTCTTCCCGCTCGACAACCACGCTTTCCCGGCCGTCGCGCTGGCCCGGGAAGCGGGAGAGCGGGGCGGCACCGTCCCCGCGGTGTACAACGCCGCCAACGAGGAATGCGTCGACGCCTTCCATGATCATCGGCTCTCGTTCACTGGCATCGTCGATGCGATCGCCCGCGTGCTGGACGAGTACTCTGAAGAAGGGAACGTCACGAGCATCGAGGACGTTCTAGCCGCGGAGCAGTGGGCCAGAACGCGTGCCCGCGAGATCATCGCATCGGAAGGACAGTAGTGAGCGCAGACCAGGCTGTGCCGGGTGACGCCAGGACCGTGAGGGAGAGGCGCTAGGTGGACCTGCTCGTCGTCGTCGGGATCCTGCTGTTCTTCGTGGGGCTGATGCTCTCGATCGCACTCCACGAGATCGGCCACCTCCTTCCGGCCAAGCTCTTCGGCATCAAGGTCACTCAGTACATGGTGGGCTTCGGGCGGACCATCTGGTTCCGCAAGCGTGGCGAAACCGAGTACGGGTTCAAGGCCGTCCCGCTCGGTGGCTTCATCCGGATGATCGGGATGTTCCCGCCGGAGCCGGGTGGCGACCCGAACAAGCTGCGCAAGGCCAGCACCGGGCCTTTCCAGGCCCTGATCGAGGACGCGCGGCGCAACGTCAAGGAAGAGATCCAGCCCGGCGACGAGGACCGCGTCTTCTACCGCAAGGCCTGGTGGAAGAAGCTCATCGTGATGCTCGGCGGTCCGGCCATGAACGTGGTCCTGGCGCTGCTGCTGGCCGGCGGCGTCCTGATGACCTTCGGCAACCCGGAGAAGCCGGTCCTGGCGCCGACCGTCAGCCAGGTCAGCGAGTGCGTCATCCCCGCGTCCGAAGAACGGGTGGAGTGCCAGCCGGGCGACGAAGATGCTCCCGCGGCGGCGGCAGGAGTCTTGCCCGGTGACGAGATCGTGTCGTTCAACGGCCAGCCGGTGGAGTCCTGGGAACAGGTGTCCGCGGATATCCGCGCCGCCGGCTCCGGGCAGGTTCAGATCGGCGTCGTCCGCGACGGCGAAGAGATCACGCTGACGCCGGATCTGATCATGGCCGAGCGGCACACCGAGGACAGCACGGTCAATGATCCCGAGTACAGCGAGGTCGGCTTCCTCGGCGTCAGCCCGATCATCGACGGGTACGAGAAGGAGAACGTCGTCGGGGTCGCCGCCTGGAGCGGTGAGTTCATCACCCGGATGCTCGATG
>NZ_ML142853.1:278202-279403 GCF_004138495.1 Phytoactinopolyspora endophytica | reverse complement strand
CGGGGATCCCGGAGCGGATGACCAACGTCTGGGACGCGGCGTTCGGCGGCGGCGAGCGCGGGGCGGACACGCCCGTGAGCGTCGTCGGCGCGGGGCGGATCGGCGGTGAGATCGTCTCCGAGCTGGAAGGCGCGGAGCGGATCATGACCTTCGTCATGCTGCTGGCGACCTTCAACATGGCCATCGCCATCTTCAACCTGGTGCCGCTGCTTCCGCTCGACGGTGGGCACGCCGCCGGAGCGATCTGGGAAGGGATCAAGCGCGGCTATGCACGCGTGGCGAGGAGACCGGCGCCGCGGCCCGTCGACGTCGCCAAAGGACTGCCGATCGCCTACGGCATGGCGTTCGTCCTGATCGGCATGGCGGTGCTGCTGATCTACGCCGATATTGTCAATCCGATACGTCTGTTTGGCTAGAGACCTCTAGGGGACAATCGAGACGATGAATATTTCGTTGGGCATGCCCGCGTTGCCGCCGCCCGTACTGACGGAGCGGCGTGCGTCACGCAAGATCAAGGTCGGCAAGGTCGACGTCGGCGGCGACGCGCCGGTCAGCGTGCAGTCGATGACGACGACGCCCACCACCGACATCAACGCCACGCTGCAGCAGATCGCGGAGCTGACCGCCGCCGGCTGCGACATCGTGCGGGTGGCGGTGCCCAGCGCCGACGACGCGGAGGCGCTGCCGGCCATCGCGAAGAAGTCGCAGATCCCGGTGATCGCGGACATCCACTTCCAGCCCAAGTACGTCTTCGCCGCCATCGACGCGGGCTGCGCCGCGGTGCGGGTCAACCCGGGCAACATCAAGAAGTTCGACGACAAGGTCGGCGAGATCGCCAAGGCGGCCAAGGACGCCGGGGTATCGCTGCGGATCGGAGTCAACGCCGGGTCGCTCGACCCCAGGTTGCTGGAGAAATACGGCAAGCCGACGCCCGAGGCGCTGGTCGAGTCCGCGGTGTGGGAGGCGTCGCTGTTCGAGGAGCACGACTTCCACGACTTCAAGATCTCGGTCAAACACAATGACCCCGTCGTGATGGTGCGTGCTTACGAGCAGCTGGCCGAGCGCGGCGACTGGCCGTTGCATCTCGGGGTCACCGAGGCCGGGCCCGCGTTCCAGGGAACCGTCAAGTCCTCGGTAGCCTTCGGGGCGCTGCTGTCCAGGGGAATCGGCGACACGATCCGGGTCTCACTGTCGGCGCCGC
>NZ_ML142853.1:276081-278192 GCF_004138495.1 Phytoactinopolyspora endophytica | reverse complement strand
GTCGAGGAGGTCAAGGTCGGGCTGCAGATCCTGCAGTCGCTCAACCTGCGCGAACGGAAGCTGGAGATCGTGTCCTGCCCGTCGTGTGGCCGGGCGCAGGTGGATGTCTACACCCTGGCGGACCGGGTGACCGCGGGCCTGGAAGGCATGGAGGTGCCGCTGCGCGTCGCCGTCATGGGGTGCGTGGTGAACGGGCCGGGAGAGGCGCGGGAGGCCGACCTCGGCGTCGCGTCCGGCAACGGCAAGGGCCAGATCTTCGTCAAGGGTGAGGTCATCAAGACCGTGCCGGAGTCGGACATCGTCGAGACCCTGATCGAAGAGGCTATGCGCATCGCCGAGGGTATGGAGGGCCCGGCAGAGGGCGAGCCCACCGTCACCGTCGGCTAAACGCACGTCCAGCCCACCGTCACCGTCGGCTAGGCATGCGCGAAACCTCTGCTCCTGTCCTTTGCCGCCCGCGGAAAGAACATGCATCTGGGTGGCGGTGGCGACCACGATGTATGTTCTTCCTACGCATACGCGCACGTCCCACATTGTGGTCGGCTGGCCTTCGAGCCGGATGATGTTCTGGTGCAGAAGGTGTGCAAGGCCGCGGTGTAGCTGCTTCACTTGTTCGCAGGAGGTAGTTGACGTCGCTGGCCGCGGTCCGCGACGTCGAACGGCGGATGCGGCGACAGCGGCCAGGTCAGGGGACGGCGGAAAGGGGGTCGGTCTCGGTGCTCGACAGCATGGCGGCCGTGCGCGTGCTCGGACCCCAAGATCTCCGGGCGGTGAACCGGCTCATCGACCGGGATCCGGCCGTCGACGTCTTCGTGGGCGCCCGGGTGCACGCGTCCAAGCTCGCGCCGGCGCGGTTGGGCGGTGAGCTCTGGGGCTACTACGAGAGCGGCGAGTTGCTGTCCTGCTGTTACGCCGGAGCGAACGTCATACCTGTACACGCCACGGTGTCCGCCGCCCGTACGTTCGCGGACATGGCAGCACGGCGGGGACGCCGGTGCTCGTCGCTCGTGGGGCCGGCAGACGCCGTCCTGACGATGTGGGATCTACTCCGCCCGGAGTGGGGGCCGGCCCGCGAGGTTCGCGCGTCGCAGCCAGTCATGGCGATGTCGTACCCGCCGACGGTCCCTGCCGACCCGCTGGTGCGCCGCGTGCGGCCGGAGGAGATCGACATCTTGCACCCGGCCGCCGTCGCCATGTTCACCGAGGAGGTGGGCATCTCGCCGAACGGCAGCGACGGAGGCGCCTATTACCGTGCCCGGCTGACCGAACTCGTGCGGGCCGGCCGTGCGTTCGCTCGGATCGAGAACGGTGAGGTCGTGTTCAAGGCCGAGATCGGAGCCGTGACCCCGAAGGCATGCCAGATCCAGGGTGTCTGGGTACGCCCGGACCGCCGTGGCGAAAGGCTGGCCGTCGGCGGGGTGGCCGCCGTCGTCGTCCAGGCGCTGCGGGATATCGCGCCGTCCGTCTCGCTGTACGTCAACGACTACAACCACGCCGCCGTGGGAACCTATCAGCGGGTGGGCTTTCGCGAGGTGGGATGCTTCGCCACGGTCATGTTCTAGGACACGCCCTAACGCCGCCATGGTCATAGCGGCCTGGATGTGGCGCCGCAGATGCCCATCGGTGCTCAATTCAGTGTGTTGAGTGCTTCGCAACGAATTTCGCTGTGCTACGGGTAGCGCGGCAGGCGGGCGTATGTGCACACTGGCTCCTGTGATCCGGGCGGGGCCTGTTCTGATAATGCTGGCTAGTGGCGCGTTGGTGTTAGCGGCGTGCGCTGGCGAGGACGAGCCTGCGTCGGCTTCGACCACCACCAACCCGCCGGTGATGACCAACCCGGAACCGACGTTCACGTCGACCCCCACGCCATCGCCGGAGCCGGAGCCGCGAGAGTTCTCTATCGTCGCCACCGGCGATATTCTGCTGCACGAACGGCTCTGGGCACAGGCTGAGCGGGACGCGGACGACGACGGTACATGGGACTTCGCGCCGCAGCTGGCGAACATCAAGCCGGTGGTCGAGGACGCCGGGCTGGCCATCTGCCATCTGGAGGTTCCGCTTGCCCCGGAGGATGGTCCGTTCCACGGCTATCCGTACTTCGCCGGTCCACC
>NZ_ML142853.1:264244-276040 GCF_004138495.1 Phytoactinopolyspora endophytica | reverse complement strand
CGTGCCGGCACTGGTCGACGCCGGGTACGACGCGTGTACGACAGCGTCGAACCACACGTTCGACCAGGGGGCCGATGGCGTCGACACGACGCTTGACACGCTGGACCAGGCAGGCCTGGCACACGCCGGTTCCGCGCGAACGGAACAGGAGGCGGAGCGGGCGACGGTGATCAGCGTGGACACGCCCGACGGCCCGGTACAGGTGGGGCTGTTGTCCTATACGCACGGGTTCAACGGCATCCCGTACCCGGACGACGAGGAATGGCGGAGCAACCTGATCGATGAGGATGCGATCCTGGAGGAGGCCGCCGCGGCTCGCGAGGACGGCGCAGAAGTGGTGATCGTCGCGCTGCACTGGGGCGACGAGTACGTTCAGGACCCCAACGAGGATCAGCTCGAGCTCGCGCCCAAGCTGCTCGAGTCCGATGATATCGACCTGCTGCTCGGCCACCACGCGCACGTGGTGCAGCCGATCGAGAATGTCGACGGCGAGTGGGTCGTCTACGGGATGGGCAACTTGATGGCCAACCATGGTGAGCCTGAGACCGCCAAGTCGGAGGGGTTGCTGACCCGCTTCACCTTCACCGAGGACCTCGACGACGGCACCTTCGGCACGACCGGCGCGGAGTACCTGCCGCTGTACCAGTCGTATACACCGCCGGTGGAGGTCCTCGACGTACCCGGAGCCCTGGACAGCGGCGAGACCGGCACTGCGACCGAGGCACGGCTGGAGCGCGCACACGAACGGACGGTCGACATGGTCGAGAGCCGCGGCGGTGCTGACGAGGGTCTGACGATGATAGGCGGCGACTGAAGCGCGTGCGCATGACCGTCCGGATGCCGTACCCGGCACGGTGAGCGCTCGCTGTTCGGTGCGATATTTCTGGAATGTGGAGGCGTGCCATGTCCCGCGTCGGACGCCGGCCATATCGAGTGTCGGAGCGGAGGTGATGGCAGCTATCCTCGTCCAGGTCGGATCCGACAGGGCAGCGCAGCCGCTCGTGATATGTGACGGCCCGCGGTCGTGTCTGTCGGAACCCGGCGAGCACCAGCCCGGTTCGAGCCGTCAACCCACTACCAACAGGAGTACGCCCCGTGGTCATGCGCATGTCGACCCTGTTCCTCCGCACGCTGCGCGAGGATCCCGTCGATGCCGAGGTCATCAGCCATAAGCTGCTGGTCCGCGCCGGCTATGTCCGGCGTGCCGCGCCCGGCATCTACAGCTGGTTGCCGCTCGGGTATCGGGTGCTGCGCAACGTCGAGACGATCATCCGCGAGGAGATGGACGCGATCGGCGCGCAGGAGGTGCACTTCCCGGCGCTGCTGCCCAAAGAACCGTATGAGGCGAGCAACCGGTGGGAGGAGTACGGGCCGAACGTCTTCCGGCTCAAGGACCGCAAGGAGGCTGACTACCTGCTCGGGCCGACCCATGAGGAGATGTTCACGCTCCTGGTGAAGGACATCTTCTCCTCGTACAAGGATCTGCCGCTGTCGCTGTACCAGATCCAGACCAAGTACCGCGACGAGGCGCGTCCGCGGGCCGGCATCCTGCGCGGGCGCGAGTTCGTGATGAAGGACTCGTACTCGTTCGACGTCTCCGACGAGGCGTTCATGCGCTCCTACAACGCGCATCGCGGGGCCTACATCAAGATCTTCGACCGGCTTGGGCTGGACTATGTCATCGTCTCGGCGATGTCGGGCGCGATGGGCGGCTCCGCAAGCGAGGAGTTCCTGGCGAACGCCACCAGCGGCGAGGACACGTATGTCCGTTCGGCGGGCGGATACGCAGCCAACGTGGAGGCGGTGGTCACGCCCGCTCCGTCGCCGGTGTCGTACGACGACGCCCCCGCCGCACACGTCGAGGACACACCGGACACACCGACCATCGAGACCCTGGTCGACCATCTGAACGCGCACTTCCCGCGCGCCGACCATGCGTGGACGGCTGCCGACACCCTGAAGAACGTGCTGGTGATGTTGCGTCAGCCGGACGGCACGCGGGAGCCGCTGGCGATCGGCATCCCGGGCGACCGCGACGTGGACGAGAAGCGGCTGCAGGCACAGGTGGAGCCGGCCGAGCTGGATGCGTTCACAGAGGCCGACTTCGCCGCGTACCCGATGCTGGCCAAGGGGTACATCGGCCCCGGGACGCTCGGGGAGAAGAACACCTCGGGGATCCGCTATCTGGTCGATCCCCGCGTGGTCGAAGGCACCCGCTGGGTGACCGGGGCCGACCAGTCCGGCAAGCACGTGATCGACCTCGTCGTCGGCCGGGACTTCACACCGGACGGCACGGTCGAAGCGGCCGAGGTGCGCGTCGGCGACCCGGCACCAGACGGTTCAGGGCCCCTTGAGCTGGCCCGCGGCATCGAGATGGGACACATCTTCCAGCTGGGCCGCAAATACTCCGAGGCGCTCGGGTTGCAGGTCCAGGACGAGAGTGGCCGGCTGGTGACGCCGACCATGGGTTCGTATGGCGTCGGCGTCTCGCGTGCCGTGGCCGCCATCATCGAGAACTCGCACGACGACGACGGCATCATCTGGCCGCGGGAGGTGTCGCCCGCCGACGTGCATCTGGTCGCCACCGGGAAGGACGATGCTGTGTTCTCCGCGGCCGACGAGCTCGTCGACGAGCTGGAGCGCTCAGGTGTCACGGTCCTCTACGACGACCGTCGCGGAGTCAGCCCTGGCGTGAAGTTCAAGGACTCGGAGCTGATCGGGGTGCCGACCATCGTCGTGGTCGGGCGCGGCCTGGCCGACGGCGTCGTGGAGGTGAAGGACCGCCGCTCCGGTGAACGCACCGACGTGCCGGTCTCCAACGTGGTGGCTCACCTGCGCTCCCTGCTGCGCAACTCATGAACGTTGCTCCATGATCATCAACGGTCGGCCACATCATGACCGGTCCCGTCGTTGATGATCATGGACGCGCGCACGCGGCTGCGCCACACTTTGAAGGTGAGCACGTCAGGCGAGAAGCTCAGGATCATCTCCGCGCAACGGCATGAGGCCGAGGACGTGTCGTGGGCGTTCGCGCGGTGTCTGCCGCGTCCGGCGCTCGCGGGCGACGTTGTCGGGTACACGGGCTATGCCGAGCACGCGCTACGGCCCGTGCGGCGACGTGAGGTGCCGAGTGCCCGGGTTCCGGTGATCATCAGCTTCGGCGACACCATCCACGTTCAGATGAGCGGATACGTCGGGCCCGCGGACGCGAACGCCGCTCAGGTCTCCCGTGATGGCCGTACCGCCCAGGCGACGGCACCTGGCCTGGACGCTGGCCCGAGTGTTGCGCCGTTGAGGCTGACGTCGTTCGTCGCAGGGTTCGGCGAAGCGCATGCGATCACCGAGTACACCGGAGCCCAGCGCGGGATCCAGATCGATCTGACGCCGCTGGGTGCGTACCGGCTTCTCGGATTGACCGGGGACGAGATCAGGACGGGTGTGCTGCAGCTGGACGATGTACTCGGCAGTGACGGCCCTCGCCTCGTCGACAGGCTGGTGTCGGCGCCGGACTGGCCGGCGCGGTTCGACCTCGTCGACGGCTTTCTTCTCGGGCGCTCCGAGCTCGCGCGGGTACCGGATCCGGCGATCGCATGGTGCTGGGACCGGATGCGGCGTACTGACGGCCGGGTTTCCGTCGGTGAACTGGTGGAAGCGGTCGGCTGGAGCAGGAAGCACCTGGGCGAGCGGTTCCGGCGGCATGTCGGACTCGGGCCGAAACCGGCGGCGCGGGTGCTCCGGTTCGCGCGCGCCGTATCGCTGCTAGACGGGTCACATTCCATCAGCGAGGTCGCGGCGGAGTGCGGCTACGCCGACCATAGCCACCTGGTACGGGACGTCCAGGCACTGGCCGGGTGCACGCCCTCGGAGCTGATCGCCGAGCGCAGCTGACGTCCCGGCAACGCGTAACGCAAGCCACGGCTCTTGGGCTGCTGACCGCACGCCGTGCATGTGACCGTGCTCAGACGCTCGATGACCAGTGGGACATGCCACCACCGTCGCCGGCTGACGAAACGGCCGTCGCAGAGATGGGCCGGAGGTAACATTCGTCCAAGCCCGATCGGCTGAGCCCTCGTAGCGTGTCGTATATGAGCGCCCCAATACGTCACCAGACGATCTTCCCCAGTCTGCGCTACCGTGATCCGCGCGCCGCGCTGCGATTCCTCGTCGACGCGTTCGGGTTCACGGAGCAGCAGGTTCACGAGAACGACGGACAGGTTGTGCACGTCGAGCTGAGCTACGACGGCGACATGGTTGGATTCGGGGTGATCGGCAGTGGCGACCCACTGTTCGACATCACCCCGTCCTGTGTCTACGTCGTCGTGGACGACATCGACGCGCACCATGCACGGGCGGTCGCGGCCGGAGCGGAGGTCGTGATGGAGCCGACCGACCAGGACTATGGATCCCGCGACTACGCCGTACGCGATCCCGAAGGGAACATCTGGGCATTCGGCACCTACCGTCCTGGCGTAGAGTGACTCCTATGCACCGGTGCTTCCCGATCACCCCTCCGCCGCGCCCCTAAGCGGGGCGCGCTGTGCCGCGCCGGCCATCATCTGAGGATGGCCGGCGAGTTCATGCTTGCCGCCATGCGCGGCTGACCACGTCGTCGGGCCTTCACGTCCCGCTCCCGCGAGTCCTTTTGCAGCACTCATCGCAGGAGTCTTCACGTGGATGGAACGAATACGCCTGGCGTCCCCACTCCCGGCATGCCCGAGCCGGGCGCGGCTACACCGGGCGCGGCTACACCGGGCGCATCGACGACAAGCAGGTCTACGGCGAGCGCATCGACGGCAGCCGCGGCTGCCGTGGCCCCCGCCCGGGGTGACCAGTTCGCAGTAGTCGCCGCGGGCGTGCTCTGGGGGACCGGCGGCCTGGCCGGCACCTTGCTCGGCGACAGCACCGGCGTCGGTCCGATGGCGGTCGCTGGATATCGGCTGGCGATCGGCGGGATGCTCATCGTGGGCTGGCTGTTGATATCCGGGCGGTTGCGCACATTGCGGCCGGGGCAGCGCGGCCTGCAGCGGCTGCTCGTCCTCGCAGTGATCACAGCCTGGTACCAGAGCTGGTATTTCGCGGCGATCGAGCTGAACTCCGTCGGGCTGGCCACTCTGCTCACGCTCGGTGCGGCGCCAGTCATCGTCGTCGTCGCTGAAAGCGTCATCGGGCGACGGCGGCCCACCCGGCGAACCATCGTTGCCATCGGGACGGCTGCGGCAGGGCTCGTCCTGCTTGTCGGAGCACCGGACGCAGGCGGCCTCGGTACCGCGATCGCCGGCGGCCTGTGCGCGCTGGCGTCGGCCGGAGGATTCGCGGCCATCACCGTGCTCGGGGCCCGGCCCGTCGGCGGTCTGACCGCCTTGCCGACCATCGGCGTCTCGTTCTGTGTCGGGGGCGTGATCACGCTTCCGCTGGCGGCGCTGATCGGCGACCTGGCGGTCGACGTGCGAGCGGAGACAGTCATGCTGCTCGTGTACCTGGGAGTGGCGCCGACGGCGGTGGCATACGTCCTGTACTTCACCGCGCTCCGCAGCGTGGCGACCGGGTCCGCGGTGCTGATCTCGCTGCTGGAGCCACTGACGGCGGCCGTGCTCGGAGCCGTGCTGCTGCAGGAGAATCTAGGCGTGCGCGGCGTCGTCGGAGCAGTACTCGTCGCTCTGGCTGTGGTGGTGACGTCGTCGCACCGTCGCTCGGAGTGCGGAGCCGGTGGCCGTCGGCGACTTCGATTCAACAGATGATGAATATTGTAACGAAGGTCTCCCCAGCCTGGGGTTGGCTCCGTCGATCATGTGGGACAAGCTGTACCTAGTCTCGGCGGCCGGAGGAGTAATGGTGGACGAAGCGGAATACGACTACGACCTGCTCGTGATCGGATCGGGGCCCGGAGGTCAGAAGGCGGCGATCAGCGCCGCGAAGCTGGGCAAACGGGTGTGCGTCATCGAACGACGTGACATGGTCGGCGGTGTCAGCGCGAACAAGGGGACCATCCCGTCCAAGACCTTGCGAGAGGCCGTCCTGTACCTGACGGGCCTATCGATGCGTGAGGTGTACGGGCAGTCGTACCGCGTCAAGCAGGACATTACCGTCCAGGATCTGATGGCCAGGACACAGCAGGTCATCAGCCGGGAGATCGAGGTTGTCCGGGCACAACTGCTGCGCAACCATGTCGAGCTCATCATCGGCACCGGGCGGTTCGTCGATCCGCATACGGTCGTGGTCGAAGGGGGCGGAGAACGCCGGCAGGTCACCGCCGCGAACATCGTGATCGCGACCGGTACCCGGCCGGCCCGGCCGTCGCACGTGGAGTTCGACGACGCACGGGTGGTCGACTCCGATGGCATCCTGCTGCTGGACCGCTTGCCGGACTCGATGGTCGTGGTCGGCGCGGGTGTCATCGGCATCGAGTACGCGTCGATGTTCGCGGCGCTGGGCTGCCGGGTCACCGTCGTCGAACGGCGTGATCGGATGCTCGACTTCTGTGATCCGGAGGTGGTCGAATCGCTCAAGTTCCACCTGCGGGACCTCTCGGTGGCGTTCCGGTTCGGTGAGGATGTCGAGAAGGTCGAGATCGGGCGGAACGGCACCGTGACGACGCTCTCCAGTGGCAAACGCATCCCAGCCGAGACCGTGATGTACTCGGCCGGGCGGCAGGGTGTCACCGAGGACCTCTCGCTGGAGAACGCGGGGCTCTGGGCAGATAAGCGCGGCCGCATAGCGGTGGACTCGCAGTACCGGACGGAGGTGGGGCACATCTTCGCCGTGGGCGACGTGATCGGCTTCCCGGCTCTCGCCGCGACGAGCATGGACCAGGGCAGGCTCGCATCGCTGTACGCATTCGGTGAGCCGGCCAACGAGCTCCGGGGTATCCAGCCGTTCGGGATCTACACGACTCCGGAGATCTCGTTCTGCGGCCGTACCGAGGAGGAGCTGACCGGCGACTCAGTGCCATATGAGGTTGGGATCTCCCGCTACCGTGAGCTGGCTCGCGGCCAGATCGCCGGGGACTCGTACGGGATGCTCAAGCTTCTGGTCTCGCCGTCGACGCGGCACCTGCTCGGCGTCCACGTGTTCGGCACCGGTGCGGCGGACCTCGTGCACGTCGGACAGGCCGTCATGGGGTGTGGAGGCACCGTCGACTACCTGGTGGACACTGTGTTCAACTTCCCGACCTTGTCCGAGGCGTACAAGGTGGCGGCGCTGGACGTCACCAACAAGCTGCGCGCGCTCGAGCAGTTCGACATGTGATCTCTTCCGCACCTGTGAGTTGATCACATGCGAGTTCAGTGCGCTATAACGCCCCGAAGTCGTATGTGATCAAGGAACTCACCGGTTCTCCAGGCCGGGGAACGCCGTGGTGCTGCCGGTCCAACGGGTGTGCTCCACGGCGACGTCGATGAGTGTCTCGGCGGCGAACGCGCGCAGGTCGTCCTCTGGTCCGGCCGCCACCAGGTCGACGTACACCGCGGCGAGGCGTTCCTCGAGAGTTGCGGCCAGCTCGCGCGCGGAAGCGGCGTCGTCGACGTCGAACGGAAGCGCGTACGCGGGCAGCGCCGCTTCGGGAGCTGCGTCGAGGGCCAATACGTGGTCGTGCAAGGCGTCGCGCTGAGCTTCGTGTGCTTGGCGTGCACGGCGGGCGGCCGCCTGCTCGTCCCCGCCAAGGTTCGCGCCGATGACGCCGTACCCGTACACGCACGCGTGCTCACCCGCGAGGGCGGCCTGCACGGCTTCGAGAATCCTATCTGCCGGCTCGGGACTCGGCGGCGACGTTTCAGCCGGGGCCTCGGGCGTCGGCGTCCGATCGTTCTGCGTTTGCTCGGCCGGGCCGGACATCTCGGGAGAGCCGGATCCGGAGGCCGGCCGCAACAGGTTGAACCGAGACCGAGCCGATGGGCGCGTTGCGCGTCTCATGCGTTCCTCAGCGCGACGTCGTGCGTGGCCTCGGCCGCGGCGATCGACGAGAGTAACGCCGCCAGTCTCGGGTCGGCGGCGAGCAGGCAGCTCGCCACGTGCGACTCGGAAGCGGCACGCTCGGCTTCGATGATGGCCTCGACGGCGTTGCCGGGGTCATCGGGTATGTCCGGGGTGTCGATCATTCCCAGGTCGAGGGCGAAGACGTCGTCGCCGTCGTCCTCAGACTCCCCGGCGTCCTCAGAGTCACCGTCGTCCCCGGCGTCCGCGCCATCGCCAGCGGAATCATCGTTTCCGGTAATCTCGTCGTCGTTGTCTGGTCTGCCCGCATCGCCGCCCGGCCGCGGGTCGATCTCAGGTGTGAGCAGGTAGGGGAGTGGGCCGTCGTCGAGTAGTGACTCCAGGTGACGGCGGTGGTGGATGGCGATCGGCTCGATGAGATCGCGCAGGTTGTCGTGTGCGGCGACGGTGGCGACGTGCAAGGCCAGCAGATCCTGCTCCGCCTGGACGGCGTCCCATCGGACGCGTGCGTCAGGGTCGGGCTCGCTCGTGTCGCCGACGCGCTTGCCCGCCGGTTCACTCGTGCACGCGGTCAAGGCGGCGCCCAATAGGGGCGTCCCAGCGATCGTCAAGAGCACGGGCCGACGCCGCACACCTGCCGTATCACTCACCGCAGAACCTTAACTTTCTTCTCGATTCGGGTGTTCAGCGGGTGGTCGCCTGCTGGTGTTCCGCGCGACACCACCTGCATGTTCGCTTCTCTCCTCGCGGCTGCATGTATCGTTGGAAAGCACTAGATGACCGGCGCGCTTCGCGCCAGAAAACTTGAGAGTGAGGAGGGTGCGTGTGAGTCCGGCAGATCGTGGCCTCCTTCAGAGGATTGTTGAACCAGTCGTCGAAAGCGAAGGGCTGGACCTCGAAGAGCTCAGTGTCTCCCAGGCCGGACGACGGAGCCGACTGCAGATCGTGGTCGACGCAGACGGCGGTGTCGACCTCGACCGATGTGCGGACGTCTCCCGTTTGATCTCTGCGGCTCTTGACGAGTCGGACGCGATGGGTGACGTCCCGTACACGCTGGAAGTCAGTTCGCCGGGTGTTTCCAGGCCGCTGACACATCCGCGGCATTGGGCCCGCGCGACGGGGCGCCTTGTCAAGGTCAAGCTCGCCGAGGGCGGCAGCGTCACCGGACGGGTGCAGGTCGCTGAGGACAGTTCGGTCGTCCTGGAGATCGACGGTACTGCGCGCGAGATCGCGTACGACCAGGTTTTGAAGGCGCGCGTCGAGGTTGAGTTCAACCGTGGCGACATGGTCGACGCCGAGGACCCAGGCTCGGCCGACGCGGAGACGGGGTGAGCTTGACGTGGATATCGACCTGACATTGCTGCGCGTGCTCGAACGTGAGAAGGACATTCCGTTCGACCGTGTTGTCGAGGCCATCGAGCGCGCCCTGCTCCTGGCGTACCAGCGCACCGGAGAGGCGCATCCCCGCGGGCGCGTCGTGCTCGACCGCCAATCCGGGCACGTGACCGTGTGGGCTCAGGAGCACGACGATGAAGGCAACGTCGTGCGGGAATGGGATGACACGCCCGAGGGCTTCGGCCGGATCGCGGCCACCACCGCGAAGCAGGAGATCCTGCAGCGGATCAGGGACGCCGAAGACGAAGCGACGTTCGGAGAGTTCCTGGGCAAAGAGGGCGACATCGTCTCCGGAACCATCCAGCAGGGCAGTGATCCTCGGTCGGTCCAGGTCGACCTGGGACGGCTCGAGGCGACGCTGCCCGCAGCGGAACAGGTGCCAGGAGAGAGCTACGAGCACGGCAGCCGGATCCGCTGTTACGTGCTGCAGGTTCGCAAGGGCTTCCGCGGACCGACGGTCACGCTGTCTCGCAGCCATCCCAATCTGGTGAAGAAGTTGTTCTCGCTGGAGGTCCCGGAGATCGCCGACGGTTCGGTGGAGATCGCCGCGATTGCCCGGGAGGCAGGTCACCGCAGCAAGATCGCGGTGTACTCGACGGTGCCTGGCCTGAATGCCAAGGGCGCCTGTATCGGCCCCATGGGTGCTCGGGTCCGATCGGTGATGACTGAGCTGAACGGCGAGAAGATCGACATCGTCGACTGGTCAGAGGACCCGGCTGAACTGGTCTCCCACGCGCTCTCACCGGCCCGGGTCCAAAGCGTGGAGATCGTCGACGAGGCCACCAAGACAGCCAGGGTGATCGTGCCGGACTTCCAGCTGTCCCTGGCGATCGGGCGGGAAGGGCAGAACGCACGGCTCGCGGCTCGTTTGACCGGCTGGCGTATCGACATCCGGCCTGATACGCAACCGGAGGAGTCGGTCACGACGATGCGGCCCGAGCAGGCCTGAGCGGCCCAGACGGGCAGGATTCGAAGCGACGGACGAAGGCGGCTCGCACATTGGCGAGCCGCCAGGCTTCAGCATGAGGCAAGAAAGACGGTAAACTATGACCGCGGAGGACCGTGTGTGTCGGCGGGGACCTATTCGTACATGTGTGGGTTGCCGTTCACGCGCGGAGAAATCCGAGCTGCTCCGTGTCGTCGTCGACGGCTCCAGGCCAATGATGGAACTGGTGCCTGACCCCGACGGCAGGCTTCCCGGGCGAGGAGCGTACATTCACCCGAGCACGGGATGCCTGGACATCGCCGAACGGCGACGTGCCTTTCCGCGGTCGTTTCGCCGCGGAGGGCCGTTAGACGTTAGTGTAGTGCGGCGATGGCTCGAGGCAGTGAAGTGAGCCTCAACGTGGGCTCTGAGGTCGGACTGGAACGGATCCAGGCCGATCTACTGGCCAGGAAAGAAGGAGACACGACGTGACTCTCATGAGCGTTCGATGAGCACGCAACGATGAGCACGCACAACACCTAGCCGGTCCGAGCCCGCAAGCCCGGACCGATAAGGAGAGCAGTGGCAAAGGTCCGGGTACATGAGCTTGCCAAGGAGCTCGGAGTATCGAGCAAGGACGTCCTGGGTAAGCTGGGCGATCTCGGTGAGTACGTCAAGTCGGCGTCCTCCACGGTAGAGGCGCCAGTCGTCCGTAAGCTTCGGGAAGCGTTCGCGAACCAGTCGTCCGCGCAAGGCGGTGCGGCGAAGAAGTCGTCGGCATCCGCGGGCGATGCGAGAAGGGCGCCGAGCGCTCCTACATCCCCCACACCATCCGACGCGGCACCGAGCGCGCCTGCGGCACAGCAGGACGCCGAGGACTCCTCGCCGGCCGTCGAGCGCCCATCGGCGCCCAAGCCGGGCCCGCGGCCGACGCCTGCGCCGTCCCCGGCACCTGGGCCCAAGCCTGGGCCGGCAGCGCGGCCTGCGCCCCCTCGCGGGACGACAGGCGACGCACCGGGCGGTACATCAGGCGATGCGCCAGGCGATGCGCCAGGCGATGCGCCAGGCGGCGCGCCAGACCGACCGAAGGACAAGCCCAGCGAGTCGGCCAAGCCCGCTAGCCCCGGCAGGCCAGAGCGCCCGGCGGAGTCGGGCCGTCCGGCTGAGCCCCGCGGACCGAAGCCAGGTCCGGCGCCTCGGCCCGGCAGCTCGCGCCCTGGAAACAACCCGTTCGGTGGCGACAACACAGGCATGGGGAAGCGGCCCACGCCGCGCCCGCCGGCCGGTCCGCGCCCGGGTAACAACCCGTTCGCGTCTGGTGGCTCGACAGGCATGCAGCGACAAGGCCGGCGCGACTCCGGCTCTGGTTCCGGCGCCGGTACGGGGTCCGGTTCCGGTGCTCCTGGTGCCAGCGGCGGTGGCGGCGGCGGTGGTCGTCCCAGCGGCGGTGGCAGCGGAGGCCCACGTCCCAACCCGGGCATGATGCCCGCCCGCCCACCGCGACCGGCCCCCGGTGGCGGTAGCGGTGGCGGCGGTGGCGGTGGCGG
>NZ_ML142853.1:262343-264234 GCF_004138495.1 Phytoactinopolyspora endophytica | reverse complement strand
CGTCCCGGTGGCGGCGGTGGCGGTGGCGGTCGTCCCGGTGGCGGCGGTGGCGGTGGCGGTCGTCCCGGCGGTGGACCGGGCCTTGGCGCCCGTCCGGGTGGCGGCCCAGGTGGCCCTGGTGGCCCCGGCGGCCGGCCAGGACCGGGTGGTCGCGGCCGTGGCGGTGGTACGGCCGGTGCGTTCGGTCGTCCCGGTGGTAAGCCTGCCAGGAGCCGCAAGAGCAAGCGTCAGAAGCGCCAGGAACTCGACAACATGCAGGCGCCCACCATCGGTGGTGTGCGGCTGCCGCGCGGCAACGGCCAGTCGATTCGGCTGCCGCGTGGAGCGTCGCTTGCCGACTTCGCCGAGCGGATCGAAGTCGACCCGGCTCAGCTGGTGCAGGTGCTGTTCGGCCTTGGCGAGATGGTGACCGCTACCCAGTCGGTGGACGAGGAGACATTCCAGCTTCTCGGTGGCGAACTGGGCTTCGAGATCCAGCTGGTCTCGCCCGAGGACGAGGACCGCGAGCTACTCGAGTCGTTCGACATCGACTTCGCCGACGAAGGCGATCAAGGTACGTTCGGGGCGAGGCCCCCAGTGGTTACCGTCATGGGCCACGTCGACCACGGTAAGACGAAGCTGCTCGACGCCATCCGCAACGCCAACGTGGTCAGCGGCGAGTCCGGTGGTATCACCCAGCACATCGGTGCCTACCAGGTGCACGTCGATCACGACGACGAAGACCGCGCGATCACCTTCATCGACACTCCGGGTCACGAGGCGTTCACCGCCATGCGTGCCCGTGGTGCGCAGGTGACGGACATCGCGATCCTTGTCGTCGCCGCCGACGACGGTGTGATGCCGCAGACCATCGAGGCGCTGAACCATGCGCAGGCGGCCGAGGTCCCGATCGTGGTCGCGGTCAACAAGGTGGATAAGGAAGGGGCGAACCCGGACAAGATCCGCCAGCAGCTGACCGAGTACAACCTCGTGGCCGAGGAGTACGGCGGCGACACCATGTTCGTCGACATCTCCGCGTTGCAGCGCATGGGCATCGACAAGCTGCTCGAAGCCGTCATCCTGACCGCGGACGCCGCGCTGGACCTGAAGGCCAACGCGGAGATGGCCGCCCGTGGCGTCGCCATTGAGGGTCACCTCGACAAGGGCCGCGGCCCGGTCGCGACAGTGCTGGTCCAGCGCGGGATGCTCCGTCCTGGCGATGCGATCGTCACCGGGCAGTCGTACGGCCGGGTGCGAGCCATGCTCGACGAGCACGGCAAGCAGGTCGAGCATGCCGGACCGTCGCGTCCGGTGCTGGTGCTCGGTCTGACCGCCGTGCCCGGCGCCGGTGACAAGTTCCTGGTCGCCGACGACGATCGCACGGCTCGACAGATCGCCGAGAAACGCGAGGCGATGGAGCGCAACGCGGCACTGGCCAAGGCGCGCAAGCGGGTCACGCTGGAGAGTTTCCTGGCCGAGAGCAAGGTGCAGACGCTCAACCTCATTCTCAAGGGCGACGTCTCCGGTTCGGTGGAGGCTCTCGAGGATGCCCTGCTCAAGATCGACGTGGGCGAGGAGGTCGACCTGAGGATCATCCACCGCGGTGTGGGTGCCATCACGGCCAACGACGTCAACCTCGCCTCGATCGACGAGGGCATCATCATCGGGTTCAACGTGCGGCCGCAGAACCGCACGGTCGAGGACCTGGCGGACCGCGAGGGCGTCGACATCCGGTACTACTCGGTCATCTACGCGGCGATCGAGGAGATCGAGGCAGCCCTGAAGGGCATGCTCAAGCCGGAGTTCGAGGAGGTGCAGCTCGGCACGGCGCAGGTCCGGGAGGTCTTCCGGTCCTCCCGGGTGGGCAACATCGCCGGTTGCATGGTGACCAGTGGTGTCATGCGGCGCAACG
>NZ_ML142853.1:262066-262293 GCF_004138495.1 Phytoactinopolyspora endophytica | reverse complement strand
CGGTTGGTCCGCGACGGCGTCGTCGTTTCGGACAGGGTGACCATCGACTCGCTGCGGCGGGTGAAGGATGACGTCACCGAGGTCCGTGACGGTTTCGAGTGCGGTATCAGCCTGGGTTCGTTCAACGACATCCAGGTCGATGACGTGATCGAGACCTACGAGATGAAGGAGAAGCCGCGCGGCTGATGTTCGTCGGGACGTTAAGCCTCGACCTCCTGCTGGGTGAC
>NZ_ML142853.1:252453-262039 GCF_004138495.1 Phytoactinopolyspora endophytica | reverse complement strand
AGGTACGACGGCGCCACGAGGTCTCGGTCGCCGAGGTCGGATACGCCGACCTGTACCGGCGCGCCGAGATCGGCGTGGCCGTCGTGGCCGGGGAGGCCGCGCACTGCCGCACGGTGCTGGACAGCATCGAGCGGCTGGTCGCGGCCCGTCCCGAGATCGACCTTCTCAGTGCGCGTCGTCAGCTGCGGTCGGACGATGACGACGTGCTCCCTGCGACACCATGACCGGTTGCTTCACCGGCCCACGGCACACCAGAAGCGACGGCGACTGCCGGATAACCACAGAGCAATACAAGGAGAACGAGATGGCTGACCCGGGTCGCGCTCGTAAGCTGGCCGACCGGATCCGTGAGATCGCGGCGGAGACGCTGGATCGCCGGGTGAAGGATCCCCGGCTAGGGTTCGTCACGGTGACTGATGCCCGGGTCACGGGCGATCTGCGTGAGGCGACCGTCTTCTACACGGTCTATGGCGACGACGCCGAGCGCGCCGCCACGGCTGTCGCACTGGAACGCGTCCGCGGACTGGTCCGATCCGAGGTGGGCCGGCAGACCGGAATCCGTTTCACACCGACGGTCGACTTCGTCGCGGACGCCGTGCCGGAGACCGCAGCACACATAGAGGATCTTCTGCGTTCGGCCCGAGCGTCGGACGCGCAAGTCGCCGAGGCTGCCGCCGCCGCGGAATATGCCGGTGACCCGGATCCTTACCGGTTGCCGGAAGAGGACGAGGAGACCGACGATGCCGGGGACGACGACGATGATGACGACGATGACGAGAGCGACGCCGTCCGCCCTGGTGTGGACGGTTCCGGGGCCGGTGATGACGTAGCCGGGAGTACCGGTACGGGAGCTTCCTGAACCACGCAGGGACGGTGACGTCCTGCATGTGAGGCCGGGAGCGCTCGCTACGCAGGACGCAACGTCGAGGACGATGCGCTTCTCTCCTGGGCGGAGCGAGAAGAGAAGGTGAGGGCGAGCCATGCGAGCGCAGCGAGGCATGTCAGCGCACGGCGACGGAATAGTGGTGGTGGACAAGCCGGGCGGTATGACGTCGCACGGTGTCGTCGGGCGGATCAGGCGGCTGGCGGACACTCGTCGGGTGGGCCACGCCGGAACACTGGATCCGATGGCTACCGGCGTGCTTGTGGTGGGTGTCGGCAAGGCGACGCGGCTGCTTGGCCACCTCGCACTGACCGAGAAGGCCTACGAGGCGACCGTGCGGCTTGGTTCCCGCACCGTGACCGACGACGCGGACGGGGACGTGATCGACGAGACCGACGCGTCGGGTGTGGACGAGCCGTCGATCCGCTCCGAAATGGCCGTGCTGACCGGAGAGATCCGGCAGGTGCCGAGCTCCGTGTCCGCGGTCAAGGTCGATGGAGTCCGCTCCTATCAGCGGGTGCGTACGGGTGAAGAGGTCGAGCTCAAGGCTCGCACCGTGACGGTCAGCCGGTTCGACCTGCTCGACGTCCGGCACGAAGGCAGCTACGTCGATCTCGACGTGCTGGTCGAGTGCTCGTCGGGGACCTATATCCGCGCGCTGGCGCGTGACATGGGCGCGGCCCTGGGGGTGGGCGGCCACCTGACCCGGTTACGGCGTACACGGGTCGGCACCTACACCTTGGATCAGGCTCACACGCTCGACCAGCTGGAGGAGAAACTCGATCTGCTCCCGCTGGAGGCGGCGGCGTCGGTCGCCTTTCCGCGGCTGGACGTCGACGAGGCGACGGCCCGCCAAGTCGCCCACGGCGCGCCGATGGGCAGAACCGACCTCGGTCCGGGCCCGGTCGCTGTGTTCGGACCGGACGGTACGCTGCTTTCGCTGGTAGAAGACCGGGGACCGCGAGCCAAGTATCTCGCGGTGTTCGTCGGATGAGGGTCGGGAGAGGATGACCGAGCAGGACCGCAGACAGCCTCACGAGCAGCTGGACTCCGAGCTGTCGCTGCTGGCGCGGCGCTCGCGGTGGATGTGGATCACGCTGGCGCGCGAGGTAGAAGAGGGCCTGGAGCCGGCCGCGTACGGGCTGCTCGCCACGCTCAGCGACGCCGACGACGACGTGCGCGGTGGCGATCTCGCAGAGAAGTTCGGCCTGGACAAGTCAACCGTGAGCCGGCAGATCGCGCAGATGGAGAGCCTGGGTCTGCTGAAGCGCGTTCCGGATCCGCAGGACGGCCGTGCCCGGCTCGTCCGCATCACCGAGGAGGGCCGGGCTCGTGTCCGCCGCCTCCGCGAACAGCGCGGACGCTGGCTCGAGGGAGCGTTGCGGGATTGGCCGAACGCAGACGTGCGACAGCTCGTCGAGCTGCTGAAGCGGCTGAACTCGTCACTGGAGACCCCAGAGCGCTGACTGGGCCGAGCGCCCCACATCGCCTCGCGCCTCGGCCGGCGCGTTGGCGTTGTCATCGTGCCGGTTTACGGAGCCGATGCCGCCCGGACGATGCGTCGATGACCGGGTACACGCCTCCTCGGACGATCGCCGCGATCGTCGATGGCACATTCTGTCTCGGTTAGCACGATCCGTGTCGTATGAGGTCGTGATCCGTGCACTTTGCGACACGGATCGTGCCATCGGATATATAACGTGTCGTCGGATACAGAACGTGTCATCGAGCGTTGGCGATTCAGGTCCAACAGCACGGGTACGCCGGTGCGAGCGCCGCCCGTTTCAACACTGCGACCCGATCACCCGGTCGTCGTCTTCGGCTAAGCGCGTGGGCAAGCCCTCAGGCGCCGATGAGCCGGCGCCGAACAATAGTTCAGTTGCATAGCACAACCATATTTTATATGGTTGCATCAACCAACTGTTGTAGTGCTGAGTGGAGTGCCTCGATGGCTGAGGAAGTCGACGACCAGATCGTCGAGCAGCTGCGCGCACTCGTGCGGGTGAGCCGGAGCGTCGCACACCGGCACGTGCTGGCGCACGAGGGAATGTCATCCGCCATGGCGGCGATGCTGGGCGTGCTGACACGCGAGGGCGCCATGAGACTCACCGCGCTGGCGGAACGCCAAGCCGTCGACACATCGGTGGCCAGCCGCCAAGTCGCTGAACTCGTCGAGCTGGGCTTCGTCCAACGGCTGCCCGATCCGGACGACGCGCGCGCCCAGTTGCTGGCGGTCACCGACGCCGGCACGGCCAAAGCGGAACGCGTCCGCCGTCGTCACGTCGAGGTCGTCGCGCAGGTGCTGGACCGATGGTCCGAAGCCGACAAAGCGGTGCTCGTCGCCGGCCTCACCAGGCTCAACGCGGATCTGCGGGACGCGGTGTGCGAGCACGCGACGCCAGCGGCGGCTCCGGCGCCGAGCGTGGTGACTCCGGTGCCGAGCAGCAAGCTCGCCACGACCTGACCTCGCGTATCCGGAGCAGATACGGACGTTGTGGAAAGGACATGATGATGACCACCGCTGTAGACCGGGAGGCGGAGCAATCTGAAACGACCGACGCGATGACCCACCGCCAAGTCCTGCAAGCATTGTCGGGACTGTTCATGGCGATGTTCGTTGCCATGCTGTCGGCGACGATCGTGGCCAACGCGCTTCCTCGCATCATCGCCGACCTCGGCGGGAACCAGAGTCAGTACACCTGGGTGGTGACGGCGACCTTGCTGGCGGCCACCGCTACGACTCCGATCTGGGGCAAGCTGGCCGACCGGATGAGCAAGAAGCTGCTCGTCCAGCTGGCCATCGTGATCTTCGTGACAGGATCGGTCCTTGCCGGCTTCTCACAGAACACTGAGACGTTGATCGGCTTCCGTGTCCTCCAGGGCGTCGGGATGGGTGGCTTGCAGGCGCTGGTCCAGATCGTGCTCGGATCGGTGGTCAGCCCGCGTCAGCGTGGCCGTTACATGGGGTACATCGGCGCAGTGATGGCGGTGGCGACGGTCGGAGGACCGCTGCTCGGCGGGTTCATCGTCGACACGTCGTTCCTCGGCTGGCGGTGGTGCTTCTGGGTGGGCGTGCCGGTCGCGATCATCGCCCTGGTGCTGCTGCAGAAGACACTTCACCTGCCGGTGGTCAAGGCGCACACGAAGATCGACTGGCTGGGTGCGATGCTCATTCCGGGCGGCGTCACCGTGCTGTTGCTGTGGGTGACGTTCGCCGGCGGCGAGTTCGCATGGCTGTCGTGGACCACCGTCGTGCTCGTCAGCGCGGCGCTCATGCTGATATCGGCGGCCGTCTGGGCGGAGCGCCGAGTGAGCGACCCCGTCGTGCCGCCCCGACTGTTGCGGGAACGGACTATGGTCCTGTCGATCATCGCGAGCGCGGCGGTCGGTATCGCGATGTTCGGTGGGCCGGTGTTCTTCGGGCAGTACTTCCAGATCGCGCGAGGGTACTCGCCGACGGAGGCGGGCCTGCTGACCATTCCCATGGTGGGCGGCCTGCTGCTCGCCAGCACCATCACCGGCCAGATCATCAGCCGTACGGGCCGATGGAAGAGATTCCTCGTCGGTGGCACGGCGCTGACGGTCGTCGGGCTGGCGCTGCTCGGCACCATCGACCATGCGACGTCGCTGTGGCAGGTGGGCGTATTCATGGCGGTGCTCGGAATCGGCATCGGCTCGACGATGCAGAACCTGGTGCTTGCGGTGCAGAACGGCCTCGCGTATCGGGATCTCGGAGCCGGTACATCGGCGGTCACGTTCTTCCGGAGCCTGGGCGGTGCCGCCGGAGTGTCGGTACTCGGCGCGATCCTGGCGTCGCACGTGACCGACTTGATCAACGACGGGCTGAAGGGGAACGCAGCCGCTGGGGCCTCGACCCAGACCGGTGGGTCCACCTCGCTCGATCTCTCCGAGCTGCCGCCGTCGGTGCGCGTCGTGGTCGAACACGCCTACGGCGACGGCACTGCCCTCGTCTTCGTGATCGGGGCAGTGGTGGCCGTGTTCGCCTTCGTCGCCGTGCTGTTTCTACGGGAGACCGCATTGCGCACGACGGTGAACGACGGCAGCCGTGCTGGGGGCGACGGTTCCACCCGTGCTGAGGACGAGGGTTCGAGCCGTACAGGGGCCGAGGGTTCGAGCCGTGAGGACGTGGTGACCCGGGCGTAGTGTGGTGAGTGGTGCGTGATCCCGGTGGCTCAGACGTCAGATGAGACACAGTTGGCGGGGCTACGTGGCCGTGCGGGCGTGTTGTCGGGGAGAATGACACGCTGGGTTGCTAGGGATGGTCGGCGGACTCGCCGTCGAACGTTCCGGACGGGCAACATCGCGGACAAGACTTCGGAGGGCACGTGCACCGCTGGATCGATCTCGGCCAGATCCCGCCCGGGTTCGGGCCGTCGGTCGTCACCATCGGAAACTTCGACGGAGTTCACCTCGGGCACCAGAGCGTGCTGACCCGGATGGTCGCTGACGCACGCGAGGCCGGTGCCCGGTCCGTCGCCGTGACGTTCGACCCGCACCCGAGCCAGTTACACCATCCCGACCGCGCGCCCGAGCTGATCACCGGTGTGCAGGACCGTCTGGAGCTGCTGGCGGAGACCGGTTTGGACGCGGTGCTGGTGCAGAGCTACACCTGGGAGTTCGCCAAGCAGACACCCGAGGAGTTCGTCCACCGATACCTGGTCGACGGGCTACGGGCGATGACCGTGGTGGTCGGCCAGGATGTCCGCTTCGGTTGGGAGAACGCCGGCGATTTGTCGACGATGTTGATGCTGGGGGAGCGCTACGGATTCTCGGTCGAGGTCATCGAGGACGTCAGCCCCTCCGGTGCGGGCGAGGCTTCGCGTCGTCGGTGGTCGTCGACCTGGGTCCGTGAGCTTCTCGCGGCGGGCGACGTCGCGGAGACCGCGGCGATTCTGGGCCGTCACCACCGCATGCGCGGCGTGGTGGTGCGGGGCGACGCGCGTGGACGCGAGCTCGGATTCCCGACGGCGAACCTCTCGGCGGACAGCGTCGGGATGATCCCGGCCGATGGCGTGTACGCGGGCTGGCTCACCCGCACCGCGGGCAGACAACCGGCCCCGTCAGCGCGTATGCCGGCCGCGATCTCCATCGGCACCAACCCCACCTTCGACGGTGCCTCCCGTCGTGTGGAGGCGTACGTGATCGGCCACACCGACCTCGACCTCTACGACGACGAGGTGCTGCTGGAGTTCGTCGAGCGGTTGCGCCCGACCCTCAAGTTCGACTCTGTCGACGAGCTGATCGCCACCATGAACGCCGACGTCGCCACCGCCCAAGAGATTCTCTCCCGCCATTCGTCGTAATCCGCTGCCCCGACTTCTTGAGCGTCAGTGTCGTTATGACTCCCCAACAGTGCCACAAACCGACACTGGCACTCAACAAGCCCGAGCCTTGCCCCGCGATCTCCGTTGGAATCCTTCCCCTGTCCAACACGAACCGCGCCGCGTTGACGTCCGTAGGCTGGTGCGGCATCGTCTGGGTGCTCAGCGACGACAGAGCGAGGGAGGGAGAATTCTTCGATTGATCTTCGGCCGGCGGCAGATACACGCAACCAACACCTAAGGCCGTCCGCCGGTCGCGTGAGAATGAGAAGAATCTCCCTCCCTCGCTCGGCCCCACCCCGCACACAAGGACGCCGCCCCACCCCGCAGCCGCCGACGCAGGTGCGATTCGTGCTGGACAGCCCCTCGCTGGTACTCTTGGCCCTGCCGTGAGATCGGCCGCGGTCAAGAGTGCACCGGTGGAAATGCCCGGGAGCGCCGCGCAACGAGCATACGAAGGGGAGTCACGTGTCGACTGACACTGCCACCAAGCAGAAGATCATTGCCGAGCACGCACGCACCGAGGGCGACACCGGCTCGCCTGAGGTGCAGGTTGCGCTGCTGACGCATCGGATCAACCACCTGACCGAGCACATGAAGGTGCACAAGCATGACCACCACAGCCGCCGAGGGCTGCTGTTGCTGGTAGGGCAGCGGCGCCGGTTGCTCAACTACTTGAGCAAGACCGACATCATGCGCTACCGAGCGCTGATCGAGAAGCTCGGCCTGCGGCGTTGAGCTGATACGTCAGGGAGCGGTCTCCCATGCCGGGGGCCGCTCCTTTGACGTATTTGGGATAACTGAATAAGCCAGGAACCATCAGGGGTGCCGGGTTCGCGTCGAATCCCAGAAAACGCAGAAGCCGGTCCTCGGTTGTGGCCTCCGGGCATGTATGCCCCGGATGCCTCCATCGAAGACCGGCATGGTGATGCGGAGACCGACCCGAACCGCCTGGCATCCCCAGAACAACAGGAGGATGACCCGTGACGGGTCCACAGATTCACTCCGCCGAAGCCGTCATCGACAACGGCCGCTTCGGCACACGTACCGTCCGATTCGAGACTGGGCAGCTTGCTCGCCTTGCCGCTGGTTCTGCCGCGGTGTACCTCGATGACGAAACCATGCTGCTGTCCGCGACGACCGCGTCCAGCTCGCCCAAAGAACACCTCGACTTCTTCCCGCTCACGGTCGATGTGGAAGAGCGCATGTACGCCGCGGGCCGGATCCCCGGCTCGTTCTTCCGTCGTGAGGGTCGTCCCAGCGAGGAAGCCATCCTCACATGCCGGCTGACCGACCGTCCGCTGCGGCCTACGTTCGCGCATGGGTTGCGCAATGAGGTCCAGGTCGTCATGACGGTCATGTCGCTGCACCCGGATGACCTGTACGACGTCGTCGGCATCAATGCCGCGTCGGCGTCCACCCAGCTCTCCGGCCTGCCGTTCTCCGGCCCCATCGGCGCGGTCCGGGTGGCGCTCATCGAAGACCAGTGGGTGGCGTTCCCGCACCATTCGCAGCTGTCCGAAGCCGTGTTCGACATGGTGGTGGCCGGCCGGGCGCTGCCCGACGGCGACGTCGCGATCATGATGGTCGAGGCCGAGGCCACTGTCGACACGTGGCAGCACGTGCAGAACGGCCGGACCGCTCCTACGGAGGAGATCGTGGCCGCGGGCCTCGAGGCATCCAAGCCGTTCATCAACGCGCTGATCAAAGCGCAGCAGGAACTGGCCGGGCAGGCGGCGAAGGAGACTGCCGAGTTCCCGATCTTCCTCGACTACGAGGACGACGTCTACGCGGCGGTGGACACCGCCGCGCGTGGTCAGCTCGCCGAGGCGCTCACGATCCTCTCCAAGGCCGAGCGCGAGGCCAAGCTCGACGCGATCAAGGCCGAGGTCAAGTCCTCCCTGGCTGAGCAGTTCGAGGGCCGGGAGAAGGAGATCAGCGCGGCGTTCCGCTCGTTGACCAAGAGTGTCGTGCGGGAACGCGTGCTGAGCGACGAGGTCCGTATCGACGGCCGGGGGCTCACGGACATCCGTACCCTCTCGGCGGAGGTAGGCACCATCCCGCGGGCGCACGGCTCGGCGCTGTTCGAGCGTGGAGAGACCCAGATCCTGGGTGTCAGCACGCTGAACATGCTCAGCCTGGAGCAGAAGCTGGACACGCTCTCGCCGGAGAAGACCAAGCGGTACATGCACAACTACAACTTCCCGCCGTACTCGACCGGTGAGACCGGCCGGGTCGGCACCCCGAAGCGCCGGGAGATCGGGCACGGGGCGCTGGCCGAGCGAGCGCTGCTGCCGGTGCTGCCCGCCCGGGAAGAGTTCCCGTACGCGATCCGGCAGGTGTCCGAGGCGCTGGGCTCCAACGGGTCCACGTCCATGGGCTCGGTCTGTGCGTCCACGATGTCCCTGTTCAATGCCGGTGTGCCGCTGCGGGCGCCGGTGGCGGGTATCGCCATGGGTCTGATCTCTGGTGAGGTCGGTGGCGAGACCAAGTACGTCACGCTGACCGACATTCTCGGTGCCGAAGACGCGTTCGGCGACATGGACTTCAAGGTCGCCGGCACCCGGGAGTTCGTCACCGCGCTGCAGCTGGACACCAAGCTCGACGGCATTCCCGCGTCGGTGCTCGCCGGTGCGCTGCAGCAGGCTCGCGACGCCCGGTTGACCATCCTCGACGTGATGGCCCAGGCGATCCCCGAGCCGGACGAGATGAGCCCGTACGCGCCGCGCATTATCAGCGTCAAGATCCCGGTCGACCAGATCGGTGCGGTGATCGGCCCCAAGGGCAAGATCATCAACCAGATCCAGGATGACACCGGCGCCGAGATCGCCATCGAGGACGACGGCACCATCTTCATCGGCGCGGACAACGGTCCGGCCGCCGAGGCCGCGCGGAAGGCGATCAACGACATCGCCAACCCGACCATGCCGGAGGTCGGCGAGCGCTACATCGGCACCGTGGTCAAGACCACGAGTTTCGGGGCGTTCGTCTCGCTGCTGCCGGGCAAGGACGGCCTGGTGCACATCTCCAAGCTGCGTGCCCTGGCTGGTGGCAAGCGGGTCAACACGGTCGAAGAGGTCGTCGAGGTGGGGCAGAAGCTTCAGGTCGAGATCACCGAGATCGACGACCGCGGCAAGCTCTCGCTCTCCCCGGTGGTCGACGAGGAGCAGCAGTCCGAAGGCGAGTCCGTCGACGAGCAGCCGGCCGAGTCCGAGCCTGCGGTCAACTGAGGTAGCGGCGATTGACTGAACGCAGCGCCAGCACCAAGGCCCTGCTCGGGGAGGACACCGGTGCGCCGGTTCGGCGCACCGTCCTCCCGGGCGGGCTGCGTGTGTTGACGGAGGCCGTCCCGACCGTGCGA
>NZ_ML142853.1:250423-252406 GCF_004138495.1 Phytoactinopolyspora endophytica | reverse complement strand
ATCGGCGTCTGGGTCGGGGTCGGCTCCGTCGACGAGTCGCCGGAGCAGGCTGGGTCCACCCACTACCTCGAGCATCTGCTGTTCAAAGGCACGTCACGGCGGAGCGCACTGGACATCTCGTCGGCGATCGAGTCTGTCGGCGGCGACATCAACGCGTTCACCGCCAAGGAGTACACGTGCTACTACGTGCGGATACTCGACAATGACCTGCCGCTGGCGATGGACGTGGTCGCCGACATGGTGACGTCCTCGTTGGTCGAGCCGGCCGAGGTGGATGCCGAGCGCAACGTCGTGCTCGAGGAGATCGCCATGCGCGACGACGATCCGGCGGACGCCGTCCACGACCTGCTGGCCGGTCAGATGTGGGGCGACGCTCCGCTCGGCCGGTCCATTCTCGGCTCCGTCGAGAGCATCACCGGAATGGCACGCGACACCGTCAACGACTATTACCGGCAGCGTTACCGCCCGCGGAACATCGTCGTCGCGGCTGCGGGGAACCTGGAGCACGACGCGGTCGTGAAACTGGTGGCCGAGGCGTTCGGCGTCGACGGCTTTCTCTCCGGCGACGACGAGCCGGCCGCACCACGTATCGGTGGCATCGCGCCGGATGTGGCCACCGGCGTCGCGCTGCTGCAGCGTCCCACGGAACAGGCCAACCTGCTCCTCGGCATGCCGGGGCTGAATCGCAACGATCCCCGCCGGTTCGCACTCGGCGTTCTCAACGCCGCGCTCGGGGGCGGGATGTCATCTCGGCTGTTCCAGGAGATCCGGGAGCGGCGTGGCCTGGCGTACTCGGTGTACTCGTTCGCGGCCCAGCACGCCGAGACGGGCATGTTCGGCGTGTACGTCGGGTGTCAGCCGAAGAGGGCCGACGAGGTGCTGGACCTGGCGCGTTCGGTGCTGGCCGACGTCGCGTCGTCGGGCATCACGGATGACGAACTGGCCAGTGGGAAGGGCCAGGCGCGCGGAAACCTCGTCCTCGGTATGGAGGACACCAGCGCACGGATGGGCCGGCTCGCCAAGGCGGAGCTGGTCTACGACGAGCTTCCCAGTATCGATGAACTACTCACGCGGATTGACGCGGTGACCATGGACGATGTCCGGGAGCTGGCGTCGTCGCTGTTGAGCGCTCCGCCGGCTCTGGCCGTCGTCGGTCCGTTCGACGACGCCACCCGCTTCGAGGCCGCGATCGGCTGACGGGTCGCGCAGCAATGGGCCGGCGGGATCTCCAGGCGGCGGGTTACGTTGGGTGCGTCGCGTTCGGTCGGCCTGTGGCCCGGCTGGGCTTGAGCCTGGAGATCCCGTCGCTCCACTCGGCGCGGCCTCTCAAGCACGGAGTTCGGTGACTAGCGGCCGGAACCTCTTGAGGTATGCGCAGAACACGGTAGGTTGTCCCGTGTTGTACGCCCGGCGTTAACGAACGAACGGTAAGTTCACCGCCGTCCTACACGTGTTCCGGAGGTACTTTTATGCGCCCAACGAGGCGTTATTCCCGTGCTCTGGCGGCGGTCGCCGCCCTGGGCCTGGCCGGTGTGGGGTTGGCAGCGGCCCCCGCCGCCGCCGACGACCACGAAACCATCATCGATGTTCTGGCTACCAACGACTTCCATGGACGGCTCGAAGCCAACGGCCAGGCGGCCGGCGCGGCGGTTCTGGCCGGCGCGGTCGACCAGATGCGGACGGACAACCCGAACACGGTGTTCGCCGCCGCCGGCGATCTGATCGGCGCGTCGACGTTCGTCTCGTTCGTCGACAACGACAACCCCACCATCGACGCGCTGAACGCGGCCGGGCTCGACGTGAGCGCGGTCGGCAACCACGAGTTCGACCAGGGCTACTGCGACCTCGTCGAGCGTGTCATCCCGCGCGCTGAGTGGGAGTACATCGGCGCGAATGTCAAGGTCAAGGACGGCCACACGCACGGGTGTGAGAACACCGAGCTGGAGGACCTGTCCGAGTCCTGGACCACCGAGATCGACGGCG
>NZ_ML142853.1:247990-250364 GCF_004138495.1 Phytoactinopolyspora endophytica | reverse complement strand
CGGCTTCGTGGGTGCGGTCACCGAGCACCTGCCCGAGCTGGTCAGCCCGTCCGGCATCGAGCAGGTCGACGTGCTCGACGTCGTCGAGGAGACCAACCGGGTCGCCGACGAGCTGAAGGCGGACGGCGCCGACGCCGTCGTGCTGCTGGTGCACGAGGGCGCACCGACGACGCAGCTGGAGACGGCGATCGACCCGGACAACGACTTCGGCAAGATCGTCAACGGTGTGAACACGAACGTCGACGCCATCGTCTCCGGCCACACCCACCTCGCCTACGACCACAACATCGAGGTGCCGGAGTGGGTCGAGGAGGGCCGTGACGTCACGGTGCGTCCAGTCGTCAGCGCCGGGCAGTACGGGTACAACCTGAACAAGATCCGCTTCAGTGTCGCCGACGGCGAGGTCGGGGCCGTCGAGTCGGAGATCGTGCCGCTCACGGAGCAGAACGACGACGGTGACTGGGTTCCGCTGTACGACGCGGACCAAGAGGTCGAGGGGATTGTCGCCGACGCGGTCGAGACGGCCGATGAGCTCGGAGCGGAGTCGCTGGGCGAGATCACGGCAGACTTCAACCGGGCTCAGCAGTCCGACGGCGCGGAGAATCGCGGTGGCGAGTCGACGCTAGGCAACTTCGTCGCGGACGTGCAGCTGGATGCGGCACGGATCACCGACGAAGAGACCGACATCGCGTTCATGAACCCGGGCGGGCTGCGCACGGACATGACGTATACAAGCGGCGGTGAGGAGGACCCGGACGGGAACGTGACGTACCGGGAGGCCGCCGAGGTGCAGCCGTTCGCCAACACACTGGTGACGATGACGCTGACCGGCGAGCAGGTCGTCGACGTCCTGGAGGAGCAGTGGCAGCCCGACGGCGCGTCCCGGGCATTCCTGAAGCTCGGCGTCTCCGAGGAGCTGACCTACACCTACGACCCGGAGGCCGCGGCCGGCGAGCACATCACGTCGGTGACGCTCGACGGTGAGCCGCTGGAGATGGACGGCTACTACCGGGTGGTGGCGAACTCCTTCCTCGCGTCGGGCGGCGACAACTTCACCACGCTGTCTGAGGGCGTGGATGTGGCCGATACGGGCCAGATCGACCTGCAGGCGATGGTGGACTACCTGGGGGAGAACTCGCCGGCGTCGCCCGACTACGCGCAGCGCGCGGTCGGCGTGCAGTGGATGAGCGACCCGGAGGCGGTCTACGCTCCCGGCGACGAGGTGTCGCTCGAACTGTCCTCGCTGCTGTTCAGCGCCGGTGAGCCGGTCGCCGGGTCGGCGGTCGTGTCGCTGGCCGAGCAGGAGCTGGGCAAGTTCGAGATCGACCCGGAGGTCGTCGACACGACGGACGAGGTCGGCCGCGCCAGCGTGAGCGTGACGATCCCGGATGACCTGGGTGACGTGGCGGCGGCACAGGATGGCGAGACGATGGAGCTGCTGGTCTCGGTACCGGACACCGGGACCGAGGTCGCGCTGCCGATTACGGTCGACGCCGGCGACGGCGGCGGTGACGAGGGCGGCGACGACGGTTCCGAGGATGGTAGTGAGGACGGCACCGACGACGGCGCCGAGGACGGCACCGACAGCGGCGCTGAGGACGGTTCGGACGACGGCACGGACTCGGGCGCTGACGAAGCGGGCAGCGATGACGGAACAGATGCGGGCACGGACGACGGGACCGACTCTGGCACCGACGACGGCGCTGAGGACGGTGCTGACGACGGGACAGAAGCCGGCACGGACGACGGCGACGTGGCCGGCACTGACGACGGCGGCGATCTGCCCGACACCGGTGCAGGCTCAAGCGTGACCCTCTGGGCCACGCTCGGCCTTGTCGCTCTGGCGATGGGTGGCGCGGCCTACGCGGCGTCCCGGGCCCGGACCGGCGCCGCAGCCTGAGAACGTCCAGCGAACCGAGCGGTTCCAGGACGTGAGCGGTCGAGCGGCCGCTGAGTGACAAAGGTGAGGGTTCGCATGCCAGCCAAGCGTGCGAACCCTCACCCTCTTTACGGACTCATTGCGACCGCTACGCCTAGGTTGCGGTCGGCGTGCCGCCCGCCAACGGTGGAGAGTTGTGCAGTCGACAGTGGACGGTTGCGCACGTCCTGGCGTGGACAATCCTCCAGTGCTGTGTGGAGAATCTTCCATCGTTGCGGGCGGGTGGGGCCCGGATGGCGTTAGGGGCGGGGGAGTCGTGCATGGTTGCGGAGCTCCGCGGGTCGGGCAGCCTTTACGCGCCGGGGAAGCCGTGCTGGCGCCATGCCTCGTAGGCAGCCACAGCAGCGGAGTTGGACAGGTTGAGGGAACGACGCCCGGGCAGCATGGGTATGCGGACCCGCGCTGTGACCGCGGGATCGGCGATGACCTCACCGG
>NZ_ML142853.1:242767-247968 GCF_004138495.1 Phytoactinopolyspora endophytica | reverse complement strand
TCCGGCTCAGGACCGAACAGCAGCACGTCGCCCGGCGCGTAGGAGATGTCGGTGAAGCGAGTGGTGCCGCCGGTCGTGAACGCGTAGACGTGGGGCACCGTGCCGCGGGCTTGGCCCTCGTGGAGCAGGACCTTCCAGGCCGCGGCGAGGTTCGCGTGCACGCTGAGGTTCGCCAGGTCGTGGTAGTCGAGGCCCGCTCGTCGCAGTTTGGCGTCGTCGAGATCGAACCCGAGCGGCTCGACCAGGTGGAGGTGCGCACCCGTGGCGGCTACTAAACGGATCGCGTTCCCGGTGTTCGGGGGGATCCGCGGCTCGAAGAAGACGATGTTGAACACCGCGGCATCCTCCAGGCACGGAACGACAGGACGTCGACAAGTGTATGGCGGACAGGGACCCCGCTGGATTGGCGGAGCGGGGCGGTGGTGGAGCTGGGCGTGGGGACTCGTGGGGCGTGGTCGGCGTGGAGGCTCATTGGAGGTCGGCGACGAATGCCGAGCCGAAGACGCGTGTGGTCCACCTGGTGCCGACCGGAAGCGCGGTGGCATCGTTCGCTGTGACCACACGCGGGTTCTTGAGCACGTACGTGCGGCCGCACCGGATGATCCGGCCGCCGTCCGCGGCTTCGAGGTTACTCAGCCAGTCGGTGTGCCCGTAAGTCAGCGCGATCACCACGGTGCGCTTGCGGACAAAAGCCCACAGGACCGTCCGGTACTGCCGGCCGGAGCTTCGACCCCGGTGCACGACAACGGCCCATGGCGGCAGGTAGGGGGCCCACAGGCCCATGACGCGATTGGTCACGACGCGGTTGACACGAGCCAGCCAGCGCGGCAGTCGAACATGCGCCTCCATGGATCGATTGTCGTGCTTTATGTGCCGCTACGCCACGGCGAGCGTCCGCATGGGCGCTGCTTCGGAAGGTGCGCGTAGAAACGCCGGGGATTCCCTGCGGCCGTCGTCGTGCCGGAGCCGAGCCGTGCGGTGCATGAGTTCGTGCTCAGTGTCCGCCTCGTGAGCCCGGGGACACGAGGTCGTTGCGGGTCAGGGACACTAGGACGTGACGAGCAGGGCGCAGCGTGTCCGCCGGTGGAGACTCGGACAGGACGTGCGCTCGGACACGAACGTAGCGACGACCAGGGGAATGGGCAGATGGGCACACGCGTGGCAGTGATCGGTGCGGCGGGCCGGATGGGTAATGAGGTGTGCCGGGCGGTCGAAGCCGCGGAGGACCTCGAGCTTGTCGGCCGGTTCGACGTCGGTGACGAGCTCGGTGACCTCGCCGGTGCCCAGGTCGCCGTCGACTTCACCGTTCCCGATGCGACCCTGGGCAATGTCCTGCACGCGGTCGGGCGCGGTATCCACGTCGTCGTGGGCACGACAGGCTGGGACGACCAACGGCTGGGCAAGGTCCGGGAGGCTCTGGCCGCCAGCCCGCGGACCGGTGTGCTGATCGCGCCGAACTTCGCCATCGGTGCGGTGCTGACCATGAAGTTCGCGGCCGAAGCGGCACGGTTCTACGAATCCGTCGAGGTGGTCGAGCTGCACCATCCAGACAAGGTGGACGCGCCGAGCGGTACCGCCGTCCGTACCGCCCAGCTGATCGCCGACGCGCGCCACGACGCGGGGGTCCCCGCCGGCCCGGACGCGACCACGACGACGCTCGACGGGGCCCGCGGTGCTGACGTCGACGGCGTGCCGGTGCACGCGGTGCGGCTGCGTGGCCTCGTCGCCCATGAGGAGGTCCTGTTCGGGGCGGTGGGAGAGACGCTGACCCTGCGGCACGATTCGTACGATCGTGTCTCCTTCATGCCTGGTGTGCTGATCGGTGTGCGCAAGGTCGGCGAGCGCTCCGGTCTTACAGTCGGCCTCGAGTACTACCTCGACCTGTGATGCCGACGCGTCAATGTACCGACATTGTCGGGGTCATGGCCTTGACAATGTCGGTACGTCGCGGCCGGAGCGCGGAGGAATCCACGTGAACAGCGCGGCGGCGGGACACCCGAGACCGCACCGGGAACGGATCTGGGCGATCGGTATGGCTGTGCTGGTCGGCGGCTTCCTGGTGCTCGTCGTGTGGCGTGGCGTGCTGCTGCTGGACTCCGGCTCGGCGGTGGGCGTCGTCATCGGGATCGCCGTCGTCGTCCTGGCGCTTGTCGGCGCGTGGGTCCTGTGGCGCTCGGTCCTGTTCGGCCTGCGGATGCAGATGCTGGCACGCACGCTGGAGGCCGAAGGCGGGCTGCCTGTCGACGAGCTGCCGCGCCGGCCCAGTGGGCGCGCCGACCGTGAGGCGGCGGACGCCCTGTTCGAGCGGCGCAAGTCCGAGGCCGAAGCGACGCCCGAGGACTGGCGGGCGTGGTTCCGCCTCTCCCTGGCGTACGACGATGCCGGCGACCGCAGCCGCGCCCGGGACGCCGCCCGCACCGCCTACACCTTCTACAAGGCGGGCGCGGACCACGGCGAATGAGAGTAGCCCGTCCGGGCCGCCTCGAATGTGATGTTCGTCATATCAGAGGTGATCGTCGTTGGCGTCGCCGTGTTAAGCGCGCAGCGCGCCTGAGCGCAACATCACAGCCGGGCTCGAACGCGAGCGGCGCGCCGTCGGTACCTGCGTTTTCCGTTACACGGCGCGTGCTTCTGAGCGCTGACGAGTGCCCTGAACAGCCGATCAACAATCTCCTTCACCTCTTGTTTCTCTGGGGTTCGCTGCCAGGATGAGCGCACCTGTTGTGCTCAAGGTCCAACGATGGACTCCTGGAGGTTTCATGTCCGGTCATCGCCCCAGCTCGTCGCTTGATCGTCGTCGTTTCCTGTCGCTCGCGGGCGGAGGCACGTTGGCCGTCGCCTCCGCCATCGCCGGGTTCTCGAGCGCCTCGGCATGGGGTTCCCCGCGTTTCGGTGACAATCCGTTCTCACTCGGTGTCGCCTCGGGTGATCCGATGCCTGACAGTGTTGTCCTGTGGACCCGGCTCGCGCCGGACCCGCTGGCCGCCGACGGCCGCGGCGGCATGCCCGATCGGACCGTGCCCGTGCAATGGCAGATCGCGGAGGATCCGGACTTCCGTAACGTGGTGCGAGGCGGCGTGGAACGGGCGACGCCGGAGCTGGGCCACTCGGTTCACGCCGAGGTGAGCGGGCTGCGGGCGGACCGGGAGTACTGGTACCGGTTCCGCGCCGGGCGCGAGTATAGCGATGTGGGCCGGACCCGGACCGCTCCGGCGGCCGCGGCGGCGCTGTCCTCGCTGACGTTCGCCTTCGCCAGCTGCCAGAACTATCCAGACGGCCATTTCACCGCGCTGCGGCATCTGGCCGAGGAAGACCTCGACCTGGTCGTGCACCTCGGCGACTACATCTACGAAGGTGACGCGCAGGGCAGTATCGGCCGTGGCCATCTGCCCGAGGCCAAGTGTTTCTCGCTGGAGGATTACCGCATCAGGTACGGGCAGTACAAAAGCGATCCCGACCTGCAGGCCTGTCACGCCGCATTCCCGTGGGTGGTCGTCCTCGACGACCACGAGGTGGACAACAACTGGGCGAGCGACCTGGACGGCAGCGACAACAGCGACGGGTTTCTGGACCGGCGGGCGGCGGCGTTCCAGGCCTACTACGAGAACACGCCGCTGCGTCGTTCGTCGATGCCCGACGGCCCGGACATGCGGCTCTACCGGCGGCTCACGTACGGCGACCTGGCACAGTTCAACGTCGTCGACACCCGGCAGTACCGGGCCGACCAGGCGTGCGGTGACGGCCGGCAGATCGACTGCGACGACCGGCTCGACCCGTCCCGGACCATGCTCGGCGACCAGCAGGAGTCCTGGCTGCTGGACGGGCTCGCCGGCTCCGGAGCGACGTGGAATGTGATGGCGAACCAGATCTTCATGATGCAGGCCGACCATGAGGCCGGTCCCGTGCAGGCGTTCGGCATGGACACCTGGGATGGCTACGCGGGCGCGCGCAGCCGGTTGCTGTCCGAGGTTCACGAACGCGGCGTGGAGAACTTCGTCGTCGTGACCGGTGACGCGCACCGCAGCGTCGCCTCGGACCTGAAGACGGACTTCGACAATGTGGACTCTGCCACCGTCGGGACCGAGTTCCTCGGCACGTCGATCAGCTCGGGCGGCAATGGGCGGGATATGGATGACCTGGGCCGGACCTGGCTCGACGAGAACCCGCACATGAAGTTCCACAACGTACAGCGCGGCTACGCCCGCTGTGAGCTGACACCCGACGAATGGCGCACCGACTACCGGGTGGTCGAGCATGTGACGGAACCGGGCTCGGGGATATCGACGCGGGCCAGCATCTACGTAGCGGCGGGTAAGCCTGGCATCCAGCAGGTTGAACAGGGCTGACCTCAGCCCTTCGTCAGGGCATGGAAGTCAGCCGTTGCTCGGCGGGGTGCCTACCCTGGTTGTGCGGCGGGCGCCGCTCCGGCCGCACGCGCACGAGCAGTCGGCACCGTGAATCCGGCGGCGTCCCTCCTGCGGTGCGCATGTGCGGCCGGAGGTGGCGCCCCGGGATGTCCGGTCAGCTCTGCGCGGCGAGCAGGAACTGGACCTGGCCTTCCTCGCTGATCTCGGCGTCCAGGGCCTTGTCATCGAGCTCCGCGGCTGTGGCCGCGTCCACGATCACTCGGGCGCCCTCGGCCTCGATCACATGGTCTTCCGGCTGCTTCTCGGCCGTCAGCGACAGCGCGAAGGTCGGTGTCTGGTCCTCGCTGGTCGTCGATTCGATCCGTAGGCCGGTCTCCTCCGACAGGCCTGGCTGCGTCGTGAGGTTGCGGATCGCCGTGGCGGCTTGGTTGGTCATTGCCAGCATGAGTTGCTCCTCGTGCGTCGTTCGCGTCCATGGCTGAAGGATGCATCCACCATGAGATGCATCCCTATCGACATCCACGGTCCCCGCCATGACCCCGCTCTTGCAAGGCGACTGGCCGGGTTGGGGACGCCGGGAGTGAGCCGCGGTTCCGCGGGGGGCGACCCTCGTGTGCGCGTGCCCGGTGCATAGCGGCGGTTTTGGGGTGGTTGTCCCGCGGGCCGGAGTTACATCAGTCACTGTGGTCGCTGGGCGGCCCGGCCTGCCGCAACCACGGCGTCCCGAACGATCAGGGACCGCTCTCTCCAGGGAGCTGTTCGGTACGAGCATCGAGCTCAGCGTCCTCCCGCTTTCTGCCCCAGGTATGGCCGCGCCAGGTCCGCGTGTGGATG
>NZ_ML142853.1:236486-242757 GCF_004138495.1 Phytoactinopolyspora endophytica | reverse complement strand
CGACGAGCACGCCGAGCACCGCGGCCGTCCACCCGGGCTCCGGGTAGGCACCGACGTCGGCGAGGCTCCAGGCGACGAGGGCGATGGCGAAGCAGGCCGTACCAGTGACGACATTGACGACTGCGCCGTCGCCGAACGGGGACGGGTTCGGTCTCCGGCCGGTGCTTCCTTCCGCGTAGTAGGGGAGACCGTTGCCGGCGAAGAATCCAGCGACGAAGGCAAGGAGAATTGTCAGTGCCATCGGTGCACCTTTCTGGTGGGCCAACGTGGGGTGGCGACGGATCGGGAACCCGGGCGAGCGTGCGGTTCATTGCCGGTGGTCTGCGGCGGGGTCGCATCGCGGGGGATCGGCTCCGGCTGTCAGATCGCGGCTCTATGCTCTGGGTGTGCTGTTCGAAAAACGGTTCTGGGCCGGCATCGCCGACGGCTCGATCACGGTCACGTTCCGGTGCTGGAAGAAGCCGCAGGTAGTGGCCGGGCGTCCCTATCGGACGCCGGGTGGCATCGTGGACGTCGTCGCGGTCGATGTCGTCGATCCGGCTGGGATCGGTGACGACGACGCTCGCGCTGCCGGGTACCCGGGTGCGGCCGAGCTTGTGGCTGACCTGCGCGGCGATGCCGGGCGTTCCACGTACCGGATCGAGTTCCGGCTGTCGACGGCCCCGGACCCTCGTGCGGAGCTTGCGGCCGCCGCCGATCTCGGCCATGACGACGTGGCGGAGATCGACCGACGGCTCGACCGGCTGGACCGGGCGTCCAGTCACGGGCCGTGGACGCGGGCCACGCTCCAGCTCATCGCCGAGCACCCGGAGCGTCGTGCCGGCGACCTCGCCGAGATGGCCGGCCGGGAGCGTGCTCCGTTCAAGCTCGACGTGCGCAAGCTGAAGAACCTCGGCCTGACCGAGAGCCTCGAGGTCGGCTACCGGCTCTCGCCGCGCGGCCGCGCCTACCTGGCCGTTGCACACCGGACGCCCTAGCCCGTCCACCAGACCATCACCGACGAGGCGATCGAGGAAATCGTGGACCAGGTCTACCTTCCGCTGATCACCGCCAGGGTCTAGCCAGCCAGGTGTACAGGATGTTAAATTTCGGAAACTCTGCCCTCAACGGCGAGGGCAGAGTCTTCTTTATCGCAACCTCGCCGACCAGATGGTCCTTGGACGCGCGGCCACTGGTGTCCACACCGAGCTGGTGTCTACTCGGACTCGAGGTCCGTGTGCAGTCGCACCTGGCGCAGGGTCGCGGAGCCGTCGTCACTGAGGTCCAGGGTCCGATGGGCGGAGTCAGGTCCCCACCCTGCGGGCTCGAGGAAGCCGCGCAGCTGGTCGTCGCCCACAACGAGCCAGAGCCGGGCACGCGTGAATCCGTCGGCGCGGAGAGTGTCCGCGACCGCGGCGATGAGTCGTGAGCCGTGCCCCTGTCGCTGAGCGTCCGGGTCGATGTGGAAGGCGACGACTTCGCCGTCTTGAGGGACGGCGTCCGGATCCCCGGATGGCGCGGTGGCGGCGAAGCCGACGACGCTCCCATGGTCGAGAGCGACCAGGACCCGGTGCTGTGCTGACGGCGGGCGGATGATGGCCTGCCGCCAGGCGTCGGCGAACGTCGTGGCGTCGATCTGATTGAGCACGGCCTTGGGGAGCAGCTCATGGTAAGAGCGCATCCAGGCGCGAGCCTGCACCCGGCCTATCGCCTCGGCGTCGGCGGCCCATGCGGTTCGGACGCTCTTATCGGCGATAGGTTGCTCGGACACGCTCTCCACCCTACGGACTCGGAGAAGAACGAGGTGCAGCAGGGCGGGCGCGAGCCCGCGTATGCCGCCGCGTGGCAGACGGACGGTGGACACTGCTGCCCGGCGCCGGGTATCCGTGCGGCGGGATGTGCTCCCGCACGACGCGGCAGATCGACTCGGCCGCGTGGCCGGCGTCGTCGTGAGATAGTCCTTTGCAGCACGCACTCGCTCGAGATGACGCTGACGCTGCGTACAGCGGGTGCGCGCTGCAAAGGAGACTAGGTGCGGGTCTCAGGCCGCTCCATGGTGGGGATATGGGCAGCCTGCAGTGCTGCCGCTGCCGCTGCCGCCGGTTTCGTCGTCGCCCCAGTCCGTCGTCGGCGGCTCCCATTCGACCGAGGGCAGAAAGCCCGGCAGATGGACCGACTCGTCGTAGTAGTCGTGGTAGACCGGTAGCGACGCCCCTGACATGGGCGGGACGACCCAGGACCACTCGGCGGTGGGGGTGCGCCCTGCCTTATGCTCCTTCGCGACAAAGGCCATGAACCGCTCCGACTCCGCGTGATGGTCGGCGATCTTCACCCCGGCTTGGTCGAACGACCAGAGTACGGCGCGGTTGATCTCCACGAGAACGCGGTCCTTCCAGAGCGTGCGGTGGTCGCTGGTGTCCAAACCCAGCTTCTCGCCCACCAGCCGCATCATGTCGTAGCGGTCCCCGTCGACCAGGTTGCGGGAGCCGATCTCGGTCCCCATATACCAGCCGTTGAACGGGGCGGTCGGGTAGGTGATACCGCCGATCCGCAACGGCATCGACGAGATCGCGGGCACCGCGTGCCATCTCAGCCCGAGATCGGCGAACCAGGGAAACTGCGGGTGGCCGAGTTCCACCTCGAGGACTGCCTCCTCGGGGAGGTCGAAGACGGTGACTCCGTCGTTGGGGGTCTCGATCACCAGCGGCAGCACGTCGAACGACGAACCCTTGCCGGACCAGCCCAGGCTCTCCACCCAGCGTGTGAACGCCTCGAACCGCGGGTCGCCGACCACCGAGCCGTCCTTGCGGTGCCCGGCGTATCGGATGAGCTGCTCGTTCCGGATCCGCGGTGCCTGCCGCCCAGGCTCGTCGGCCGCGAAGACCGTGATGACGGGCCTGATCCGGCCGCCGTTGGTCGCGAGCTTGAGATGCTCCGCGCATTCGTTGGCGATGGAATCGGGCCGCCGGACATGTCTGCGGTCACGGATCACCAGACTGCGCCAGTACAACCTGCCAATGCAGCGGTTCGCGTTGCGCCAGGCCACCCGGGCACCGAACTCCAGCTCGGCCGTGGTGTGGGTGAAGACGCCGCGTTCGGAGAACTCGCGTACGGCAGCAGCGTGCCGGACCAGCGGGTCCGGTGCCGACGGGTCCTCTGCTGCCCGTTGGGTGAAGAACCGCTCGGCTTCGTGGAGATCGATCTCGAGACCCGGTGGACAGGGGAGACCGCGTTGCCTGCCGTCGGTAGTCAATGGACCCTCCTTCGCGCAGCGCGCGCACTGGCGAGGTCGAGCCCATCACTTGGCCCCCGGGATGGCTCTCCCCTCCGCCCAAGATCACTATGCCATGGAACGTGACAGTCCGTCATGGGATGTCCCATCGGCTAAACGGACGACATATTCGCACGAATAGGCGATGTTGCCCCTCGTTGTGCCGTGCTGTGCGATCAGTGAAAGTTGACCGTTTTGGTGGATTTTGAAAGATTCTCAGGGCGCGTGCTGTCCCGTTGAAGAGGTAAGGTCAGCGCGATGTGCAGGGGGAGAAGACAGGAATGGTTGTGACAGCGGTCACTGCTCATGCTCATGAGCCGTTCATGCGGCAGCAGCGTCGACGGGTTCTCTGGCCGGTCCTCGGCATCGTCCTCGCCTCGGTGTGCGGGGTCGCCGTCGTCGGGATCGCCGTGGACGAGACATCCGGCGGTGCGACGCTCGTCGCCACCATGCTCGCGCTCCTTCCGGTGATGCTGCTCGTCGGCACTTTCCTGTGGCTGGACCGATGGGAACCGGAGCCGGGCTGGAACCTGCTGTTCGCCTTCCTGTGGGGTGCGGGAGTGGCGACCCTCGGTGCGCTGCTGATCAACTCGGCCGTCGGCGTGACGTACGGACCGATGGCGTCCGCCGTAGTCTCCGCACCCGTCGTCGAGGAAGCCCTCAAGGGACTGTTCCTGGTGGGCATGCTGTGGTGGAACCGGCAGCAGCTGGACGGCGTGGTCGACGGGGTCGTCTACGCCGGTCTCACCGCGGCCGGGTTCGCGTTCGTCGAGAACATCTTCTACCTCGGCCGTGCTTTCGACATCGACCCGTCCGAGGGCTGGCTCACCTTCGTTCTGCGTGGTGTGGTCTCGCCCTTCGCGCATCCGCTGTTCACGGTGTTCACCGGGATAGCAGTGGGGCTCGCGGCACGGCGGCGTGGTGTGCTGCCCAAACTGCTGTTTCCGGTGGTCGGCTACCTGCTCGCGGTGACGCTGCACGCGCTGTGGAACGGCGCGGCGGTGTGGGACGACGGCGGAGCGTTCTTCTCGATCTATCTGATGGTGATGGTGCCGCTGTTCGTCGGCATGATCGCGCTGGCCCTGTGGCAGCGTCACCGGGAACGACGTACCGTGGTCGACTTCCTGCCGAGGTTCGCCGCAGCCGGTTGGATCGGCTGGGACGAGGTGCCGTGGCTGACGACGATGAGTGGCCGGCACCGGTGGCGTCGTGAGGCGCAGGCGAGCGCCGGCTCCAAGGTGGCGCGGGCGCTACGGGTGTACCAGACGGTCGTCACCGAGCTCGCGTTCCTCTCGGACCGGATCGCACGCGGGATGGTCGGCCACCATGCGCCTGTGTGGCACGCGCAGATCGTGCACGAGCTCGCGGCCGCACGCGCCGAGGCGTTCGCGCAGCCGAACACCGCGGTGCCGGCAGTGGGCGGCCGGCAGCGAGGGCCCAACGGCGGCGTTGAGCGTTAACGGCCTGCTCGACGGAGCTCGGGCCCACGACAACCACAGTGGGTGAGTGGGGTTCAGCTCAGCTGGTGGGGCCGACGCGGGTGTACGTGGCCCAGTCGAACCCGTCGCGATGCTCCCGGCCGACCTCGCGCCACGCTGACCAGTCGACCTCGGGGAAGTGTGTGTCACCCTCCGGCGACCCGTCCACCTCGGTGAGCTCGAGTCGATCCGCGTCGTCGATTGTCTGAGCGTAGATCTCCGCACCGCCGAAGACGAACACCTCGTCGTCGAGCGACGCGGCCAGCTCCAATGCCTCCCGCACCGACGACACGACGTGTACGACGGTCGGTGGCGTGTCTGCCGCGCGCGACGACGCGTCGCTCGGTTCGGCGGGGGACCAATGAGACTGACGGGTGACGACGACGGTGGTACGGCCCGGGAGCGGGCGGCCGATCGAGTCGAAGGTCTTGCGCCCCATGATCAGGACGTGCCCCATCGTCATCGCTTTCACCCGGGGCAGGTCACCCTCCAGGCGCCAGGGGAGGCCGCCGTCGACGCCGATCACGCCGTTACGCCCGACCGCAGCGATCACGGTGACAGTCATACGTCCCTCCGCCGCCCCGGCCCGATGATCATCAACCGGCGAACCCACCATGGTGCGGCCAACGGTTGATGATCATGAGGAGGAGCGCTCATACGGCGATGGGTGCCTTGATGGTGGGATGCGGGTCGTAGTTCAGCAACTCGACGTCGTCGTACTCGAAGTCGTCGATCGAGCGGCGCTCGGGGTTCAGCCGCAGGGTGGGCAGCGGCCGGGGCTCGCGCGCCAGCTGCGTCCGCGCCTGTTCCAGGTGGTTGAGGTAGATGTGCGCGTCGCCCAGGGTGTGTACGAAGTCGCCGGGCTCGAGGTCGCACACTTGCGCCACCATCTGCGTGAGCAGAGCATACGACGCGATGTTGAACGGCACCCCGAGGAAGATGTCGGCTGAGCGCTGATACAGCTGGCAGGAGAGCCGCCCATCGGCGACGTAGAACTGGAACATGGTGTGGCACGGGGGCAGCGCCATCTCGTCGACATCGGCGGCATTCCACGCGCTGACGATGTGCCGGCGCGAGTCCGGGTTGGTGCGGATGGACTCGATCACACCGGCAATCTGGTCGACACTGCGTCCGTCGGGTTTGGGCCAGGAACGCCATTGGTAGCCGTAGACCGGCCCGAGCTCGCCCTCGGCGTCGGCCCACTCGTCCCAGATGGTGACGCCTCGTTCCTGCAGCCAGCGGGCGTTGGTGGAGCCGCTCAGGAACCACAGCAGCTCCAGCACCACCGACTTCATATGCATTCTCTTGGTGGTGAGCGCGGGGAAGCCGGCGCCGAGGTCGAAACGCATCTGGTAGCCGAAAACGCTGAGCGTGCCGGTCCCGGTGCGGTCCGATTTCTGCGTGCCGTCGTCGAGGACGTGACTGAGGAGGTCGAGATACTGCCGCACGTCTCGCAATTTAGCACTGTGGTGCGCCTGCTCCCTGTCGCCGCTCCGGCGTGGCCCGCATGGGCTGGCGGGATGTCGATCGTGGCCCGCGACAC
>NZ_ML142853.1:236196-236438 GCF_004138495.1 Phytoactinopolyspora endophytica | reverse complement strand
CCTTCGGTGCATGGCCGACGAGCTCTTTACTCTTGCTGCGGCGACGACCGGGATCCCGGCGTCGGCGCCGTTCGGCCGCGTGCTGACCGCGATGGTCACCCCGCTTCACGACGACGGCGGGCTGGACCTCGACGGGACCGCGGCCTTGGCAGAGCACCTCATCGAGAACGGATGCGATGGTCTTGTGGTGGGTGGCACCACAGGCGAGAGCCCCACCACCACTGACACCGAGAAGGAAGCCG
>NZ_ML142853.1:234113-236100 GCF_004138495.1 Phytoactinopolyspora endophytica | reverse complement strand
GGCCGCCGCAGGAAGGGCTGCGGCAGCACTTCACGGCCGTCGCCGACGCCACGGACCTGCCGGTGATGCTGTACGACATCCCCGTCCGTTCCGGTGTGCCGATCACCACCGAGACGTTGCTGCGCCTGGCCGAGCACGACCGGATCGTCGCGGTCAAGGACGCCAAGGGCGATCTTTTCGCCTCGTCCGAGGTGATGGCCCGGACCAACCTCGCCTATTACAGTGGCGAGGACGCACTGAACCTCGCGCTGCTGACGCACGGCGCGGTGGGTGTGGTGAGCGTCGTCGCGCACGTCGCCGCCCGGCAGTACTCCCAGATGACCCGGGCCGTCGACTCGGGTGACCTGGCCCGGGCGCTGCGCCTGCACCGCCAGCTCATCCCGGCCGTGCGCGCGATTATGACCCGAACGCAAGGAGCAATCATGGCCAAAGCGGCCGTCCATACATTAGGAATCATTCAGAGCCGCCACATGCGCTCGCCCCTCATCCCCGCCACCGACGAGCAGGTCGCCGAGCTGCGTACTGACCTCTCCGAGGCGGGGGTCCTGTGAGCCATCCGCATCCCGAACTACCCGAACCGCCACCACTCGCTCCGGAGGCGCTGAGAGTCGTCCCGCTCGGTGGCCTCGGCGAGGTGGGCCGGAACATGACGGTCTTCGAGCACTCGGGGCGGCTGCTCATCGTCGACTGCGGAGTCCTCTTCCCGGAAGACCATCAACCAGGCGTCGACCTGATCCTTCCGGACTTCGACTACATCCGGGACCGCCTCGACGACGTCGAGGCCGTACTGCTGACCCACGGCCATGAGGACCACATCGGGGCCGTGCCCTTCCTGTTGCGGGAGAAGCCGGACCTGCCCATCGTCGGGTCCCGGCTCACGCTGGCGCTGATCGAAGCGAAGCTGAAAGAGCACCGGATCGACCCGTACCAGCTCGAGGTCAAGGAAGGCCAGACCGAGCAGTTCGGCCCGTTCGAGGTGGAGTTCCTGGCGGTCAACCACTCCATCCCCGACGGGCTCGCGATGGCGATCCGGACCAGCTCCGGAGTCGTGTTGCACACCGGCGACTTCAAGATGGATCAGCTGCCCCTGGACGGGCGGCTGACCGACCTCAACGGTTTCGCCCGGCTCGGCGACGCGGGCGTCGACTTGTTCCTGGTGGACTCGACGAACGCCGAGGTCCCGGGGTTCACGGCCCATGAGCGCGACATCGCGCCAGTGCTGGATCGGACGTTCTCAGCGGCACCTGGCCGGATCATCGTGGCGTCGTTCGCCAGCCACGTGCACCGCGTCCAGCAGGTGCTGGACGTGGCGGTGAGGCATGGCCGCAAGGTGGCGTTCGTGGGGCGGTCCATGGTGCGGAACATGGGGATCGCGCGCGACCTCGGGTATCTGTCCGTTCCGGCCAGCACGCTGATCGACCTGAAGAGCATCGACGACATTCCGCCGGATCAGCTTGTCCTGATGTCCACCGGTTCCCAGGGCGAGCCGATGGCGGCGCTGTCGCGCATCGCCAACCGGGATCACCCGGCCATCCGGATCGGCCAGGACGACGTGGTGATCCTGGCGTCGTCCCTGATCCCTGGGAACGAGAACGCGGTCTCCCGCGTGATCAACGGTCTGACCCGCGCTGGGGCGACGGTGGTGCACAAGGGCAACGCGAACGTGCATACATCGGGCCACGCGTCGGCGGGTGAGCTGCTGTATGCGTACAACCTGGTCAAGCCGCGCAACGTGATGCCGATCCACGGTGAGGCCCGGCACCTGCAGGCCAACGCGGAGGTCGCCATGGCAGCCGGCGTGCCGCGCAAGCGGGTCGCCCTGGCCGAGGACGGCGTGGTGGTGGACCTGGTCGACGGCGTGGCGCGCATCGTGGGCGCGGTGCCGTGCGGTTACGTCTACGTCGACGGGTCGAATGTCGGCGGTGTCGCGGAGGCGTCGCTGAAGGACCGCCGTATCCTCGGCGAGGAGGGGTTCATCTCCGTCGTC
>NZ_ML142853.1:233236-234103 GCF_004138495.1 Phytoactinopolyspora endophytica | reverse complement strand
ACTCGGTGACCGGCAAGGTGACCGGCGGCCCCGAGATCCACGCGCGTGGATTCGCCGAGGACGACAGCGTCTTCGACGACATCCGGCCCGATCTGGTCAAAGCCCTGGAACAGACGGCGGAGAGCGGCAATGCGGACACGTATCAGCTGCAGCAGACGGTGCGCCGTACCATCGGCCGCTGGGTCGGTGGCAGGTTGCGCCGTCGGCCGATGATCATCCCCGTCGTCATCGAGTCCTGATCCCATGATCATCAACGGTTAGTCCGATCATGACCGGACTAACCGTTGATGATCATCGGCTGAGGTGGTCAGTGAGCAGACGGCTGATGTCGGCGGGACGCTCGAGCGGTGGAAGATGGCCGGTATCCGGAAGGTCGATACGGTTGGCGTCCGGGATGCCGGTGGCATAGAGGTCGGAGACCTGCTGGATGTAAGACACGTCAGCGAGCCCATTGACGACGAGCGTGGGCGCGGTGATCTCTGTCAGCCTGCCTTTCGCGGGTGGCTCGACCGTACGGACGTCGCGGCGGCTCCCACCGGTCCACTCTCGCAGGAACAGATCACGGCACATGCGCATCGCCGCCTCCCAGATGTGCGGATCGAGGTCGGCGGGGTCACGGTCCGGCCCGACGACCATGTAACGGACCTGCGCTTCGGCCATGGCCTCGACGTCGCCGGGATCGACGTGGTCGGCGGTTCCGGCTCGGTAAGCCTGCAGCCGTTCCGCGGGGATGGAACCCCGCACGCGCTCGCGGACCGGCGCGCCCATCTCGGGCGGCCAGACGTGTCCCGACATGCCCGCGCAGATCAGCGCCAACGACGTCACACGGTCCGGTGCGGTGAGCGTGGCATCCACGGCGTGCGCGCC
>NZ_ML142853.1:228608-233194 GCF_004138495.1 Phytoactinopolyspora endophytica | reverse complement strand
GCCGACGAGTGCGGCCCGCTCGACGTCGAGCGCGTCCATCAGTGTGAGCAGGTCTTCGTGATGGGCGACTTCACCCTCGTGCTCGCTGTCACTGGACTCGCCGCGTCCTCGCCAGTCGTAACGGATCACCCGACAGGTGGTGGACAGGGCCGCGAACTGGTGGTCCCACATCCGGCGGTCGGCTAAGCCGGCATGGACGAGTATGACGACCGGACCGGAGCCCGCATCGTCGTAGGCAAGGTCCGCGTCGCCGACTCGTATCAAAGCCACCTCCGTAATGTAGACCGGTCTGTGGAGGTTGACGTCGGAGTTCGCAAAGCGCGTACAGCCCTCGCCCGTGGATGAGATCGGCCAATCGGGCATTTTCTGGCACGCCCGGGGCGTGTGTGACTGACGAGACGAGAGTGTCGGATGTAACCTGATCTCTATGGCGACCCGTACGATGACTGCACCTGCTGCCACCACGCGGTCGCGTAGCACGTCGGGCGCCCCGCGAAAGCGCCCAGCGGCTCGCGGCGGCACAACTCAGCGCACTCCGAACCGGCGCCCACCCACGCGGCGTCCAGGCCGGCCCGGCGCTGGGATCCGGCTCTTCCGTGCCATCGGGCGTGGCATCCGCGCCCTGTGGATGGGCATCGCTCACCTCATCGGCGGGATCACCCGTCGGGTCGGCGGTGCGGCCCGTGAACTTCCGCAGGAACAGCGGCGCGACGGAGCGGGGCTGGCGCTCATCGGCGTCGCTGTCGTGGTCGCCGCGGTGACCTGGTGGTCCGTCGACGGCGCGGTGCCGAGCCTGATCTACGACGCCGTGGCCGGCGCGGTCGGCACCGGTGCCTATGCGGTCCCGGTCGTCGTGGTCATGGGTGCCTGGCAGCTGATGCGCCGCCCAGGCGAGAAGGGTCCGGTGGGCCGGCAGGTGCTGGGTTGGACCTGCCTGACCATGGGGGCGCTCGGGCTGGCGCACATCGCGGGCGGCATGCCCCGGCCGGCTGACGGAGCCGAGGCGCTGCAGCGTTCCGGCGGAGCCGTCGGGTACATCGCGTCGACGGTTCTCGCGGACCTGCTGACGGTCTGGATCGCGGTGCCGTTGCTGATCCTGCTGACACTCTTCGGCGTGCTCGTGGTTACCGGCGTGCCGCTGTACGAGGTTCCTGTCTACGCGGCTGAGGTCTGGGACCGAGTGGCCGTCTTCCTGGGGTTCCGCCGGCCGGAGGACGAGGAAGGCGAGCGTCCGATCAGCCCGCGTCGTCGCAAGGAGGCCGGGCTCGACCCCACCGACGAGGAGCCGTACGACTCGCCGGTATTGAAAGAGAAGCCGAAGAAGACCTCGAAGAAGAAGCGCGACGACGTCCCGTCGTCCGACGACGAGCCGACGACCGATACCGCTGCTACCGCCGTGCCCGCCGCAGCGTCGGCGGCGCGCGCCGAAGCGGAGGAGGTCATCGAGGAGCCGCCGCCGCATTCGCCGGTGCCCCAGCGCGTCGAGCAGCTGGCTCTGTCCGGCGACATCACCTACTCCCTTCCGCCCGGCGACGTCCTGCACCAGGGCAGCCCGCACAAGGCCCGTTCCGCGGCGTCGGACAGCATCGTCGAGGCGCTTCGTGGCGTATTCGAGCAGTTCAACATCGACGCCGAGGTGACCGGCTACAGCCGGGGCCCGACGGTGACCCGCTATGAGGTGGAGCTGGGCTCGGCGGTCAAGGTGGAGAAGGTCACCGCGCTGAGCAAGAACATCTCCTACGCCGTGGCCAGCGCTGAGGTCAGGATCCTGTCGCCCATCCCGGGCAAGTCGGCGATCGGCATCGAGATCCCGAACACGGACAAGGAGATCGTCAGCCTTGGCGACGTGCTGCGTTCGTCGGTCGCACGCAAGGACCACCACCCGATGGTGGCCGGGCTCGGCAAGGACGTCGAGGGCGGGTTCGTCGTCGCGAACCTCGCGAAGATGCCGCACTTGCTGGTGGCCGGTGCCACTGGTTCGGGTAAGTCGAGCTTCATCAACTCGATGATCACCTCGGTGCTGATGCGGGCGACGCCGGATGAGGTCCGGCTGATCATGGTCGACCCCAAGCGGGTGGAGCTCTCCGCCTACGAGGGCGTCCCGCACCTGATCACCCCGATCATCACCAGCCCGAAGAAGGCCGCCGAGGCGCTGCAGTGGGTCGTGCGCGAGATGGACATGCGGTATGACGATCTCGCCGAGTTCGGCTTCCGGCACGTCGACGACTTCAACAAGGCGGTCCGCGCCGGCAAGGTCAAGGTGCCTGAGGGCAGCGAACGTGTGCTCTCTCCGTATCCGTTCCTGCTGGTGATCGTCGACGAGCTGGCCGACCTGATGATGGTGGCGCCGCGCGACGTCGAAGACTCGGTCGTCCGGATCACGCAGCTGGCGCGCGCCGCCGGCATCCACCTGGTGCTGGCCACGCAGCGTCCGTCGGTGGACGTCGTCACGGGTCTGATCAAGGCCAACGTGCCGTCCCGGCTGGCGTTCGCGACATCGTCGCTCGCCGACTCCCGAGTCATCCTGGACCAGCCCGGCGCGGAGAAGCTGGTGGGACAGGGCGACGGGCTGTTCCTCCCTATGGGTGCGAGCAAGACGATGCGTGTGCAGGGGTCCTGGGTGACCGAGACCGAGATCGCCGCCGTCGTCAAGCACTGCAAGGAGCAGCTGGAGCCGACATACCGCGAGGACGTGACGGCGGCGCCGTCGGCGAAGCGGGAGATCGACGAGGACATCGGAGACGATCTCGACCTGCTCTGCCAGGCCGTCGAGCTGGTGGTCAATACCCAGTTCGGATCGACGTCGATGCTGCAGCGCAAGCTTCGCGTGGGCTTCGCCAAGGCGGGCCGGCTGATGGACCTCATGGAGAGCCGTGGCATCGTCGGACCCTCGGAGGGCTCCAAAGCCCGCGACGTGCTGGTCAAGCCTGATGACCTGGCGGACACGCTCGGCACCATCCGCGGCGACTAGGCGGCCGTGGTTCCGTCGGGTTCCTCGGCGGTGTACCTCTCGGCTCAGCCGCGAGCTCTCTTGCTCATGCTTGGTGCGCTGAGTACACGCTAGATTGGCGAGGAATGCGCTTGCCAACGAGCACCCAGCGCACCAAGCGGGGGACGAGGCGGCGCGACGGTTCGAGCAGCCGCATTCGGGCCCGGCGCTGCGCTGTGGACAACCTGTGGATGCCCTGTGGATGGGAGATGGACGAGTCTGAGATCTTGATGCATGATCGGCGACCATGATCGGCATCCAAGGTGTCTACAAGGTCGTGGATCTGCTCCACAGAGGGGTGACAAGATCTGCGATCGAGCACGCGCTCCGTTCCGGTCGGATCGTCCGGGTGCGCCGCGGCGTCTACTGCGATCGCGCGGTGTGGGAACGAAGCGAGCGGATGCCGGCCGATCGGCACGCCATCGAGGTATATGCGGCGCTGCTGGTTGTGGACAAGCGCGGCTGGGCAAGCGGGTACTCGGCGGCGTTGCTCCTGGAACTGCCTATGCCCAAAGGCGAGCCGCATGACGTCGAGCTATCGATGCCACGACGTTCTCAGAGCCGCCGCGCATATCCGGGCCTGCGGATTCGGGCTGCGACAGCCGTGGAGGGAGATGTCGTGGCCATTCGCGGCGTGCCAGTCACGTCGCCGGCACGAACGGCGCTGGACGTCGCTCGCAATCATGGGTTCTCAAGCGGGCTCGTTCTCGCCGATGCCGTGCTGCGAAATGAGCTCGCGACGCCGGACGACTTCGGTGCCATAGCGCGGAGGATGTCGTGCTGGCCTGGCGGCGCCGACGCACGGTCAGTGGCAGTGCACGTATCGAGCAAACGCGAGTCTCCCGGCGAGTCTGTCTCTTACGCCGCCTTCGTCGAAGCGGGGATGCCGTTGCCCGAGTGCAATGTCTGGATCATCGGTGAGGGAAGGGACGGGGTTCGTTCCGACTTCCTCTGGCGGGATCGCCGGTTGGTCGGCGAGGTCGATGGGTTCGTGAAATACACGGACCCCCGGTGGAGCACGCAGGACCGGGTGCTGGTGAATGAGAAGAAGCGCCAGCTGCGCATCGAGGAAGCCGGCTTCGTTGTCGTTCGCTGGACTCCGGCGGAGATGTTGTACGAGCCGCGCACCGTCCTCGAGCGGATCAGGCGCCAGTCAAAAGTCGCCTCGACCATGTATGACGCTCCGCCGATCTGAATTCTTCACGAGGCAGCATGTGCTTGGTGCGCTGAGTACACGCTAAATCGGTGAGGAATGCGCTTGCCAACGAGCACCCAGCGCACCAAGCGCGAGGTCACGAAAGTAGTAGCGCGCAGCCTCGGAGTCGGCAGGCCGCGCGTCGAGGCGGTACCCTTGGATCTCGATGACTGAACATTCGGTGGCGATCGTCACCCTGGGCTGCACCCGCAACGAGGTCGACTCCGAGGAGTTGGCCGGGCGCCTTGACGCCGGTGGCTTCACACTGGTCGAGGATCCGGCCGACGCTGAGACCGTCCTGGTCAATACCTGCGGCTTCGTCGAGCAGGCGAAGAAGGACTCGGTGGACTCCCTGTTGGCGGCTTCCGATCTCAAGGACTCTGGCGACACGAAGGCTGTCGT
>NZ_ML142853.1:225850-228598 GCF_004138495.1 Phytoactinopolyspora endophytica | reverse complement strand
CGGGTGCATGGCCGAGCGCTATGGTGAGCAGCTCGCCAACGAGCTGCCGGAGGCCGATGCCGTTCTCGGGTTCGACGATTACACGTCCATCGGTGACCGCTTGCGCAGCATCCTCGCCGGGAACCCGCACGTCCCGCACGTTCCGCAGGACCGCCGTAAGCTGCTGCCCGTCACACCGGTCGAGCGTCAGGCCGCGGCCGGCGCGGTGCCGGGGCACGGCGCCGCAGTGGCCGCGCCGGACCTGCCCGGCGACGTCGCTCCGGCGTCCGGGCCGAGGGCCGTGCGACGACGGCTCGACGGCGGCCCGATGGCGCCGTTGAAGCTGGCCAGCGGATGTGACCGGGCCTGCACCTTCTGCGCCATCCCGATGTTCCGGGGTTCATTTCTTTCCCGCCGCCCGACCGACCTGCTCGACGAGGCGCGCTGGCTGGCCGACCAGGGCGCCAAGGAGCTCTTCCTGGTCAGCGAGAACTCGACGTCCTACGGCAAGGATCTCGGCGACCTGCGGTTGCTTGAGACGCTGTTGCCGGAGCTGGCCGCCATCGACGGGGTCGAGCGGGTGCGGGTCTCCTACCTCCAGCCGGCTGAGATGCGCCCGTCGTTGGTCGAGGCGATGACCTCGACACCCGGTGTGCTGCCTTACTTCGACCTGTCGTTCCAGCATGCGAGCGCGACGGTGTTGCGGCGGATGCGACGGTTCGGGTCCACCGAGCCGTTCCTGGAGCTCATCGAGACGATCCGGGCCAGGACGCCGGAGGCGGGGATCCGGACCAACGTCATCGTCGGTTTCCCTGGCGAGACCGAGGAGGACGTCGCGGAGCTGGAGGACTTCCTGACCCGGGCGCAGCTGGACGTGGTCGGCGTGTTCGGCTACTCCGACGAGGACGGCACGGAGGCGGTCGCATTCGACGGCAAGGTCGACCCGGACGAGGTCGCGGACCGCGTGGAGCAGGTGACGACGTTGGTCGATGACCTCGTCGCGCAGCGGGCCGAGGACCGGATCGGGGAGACAGTCGACGTGCTCGTGGAATCGGTCGTCGACGGCGTGGTCGAAGGTCGCGCCGTCCACCAGGGTCCGGAGGTCGACGGTACGACGACGGTGGCCGGGGTGGAAGCGTCCATCGGAGACACCGTGCGGGCCGTCGTCGTCGATAGCGACGGTGCCGACCTGACCGCGAAGCCCGCCCGCTGATCGTCGGCTGTGGTGTCACCTTCGGGGCCGTTGGTTTGTCCGCGGCGATGATCGGCGGCACTCACCAATACTCGGAGGGGAGTTTGCCCTCGATGTCGCGGACGTGTTGGCGGCTGCATCCGGGGCAGAGCCAGGTCTTGCGGCCGTCGGTGAACTCGACCATCCACGCGAGCCGTTGGGCCGGTGGGTCGTCCGACCTGAGTCGGCCACATCGACTGCACGCTGTTGTCCGCTCGGAATCGTCGTCGGATTCAGTGCCCATCAGGCCCCCAGGATAGGCCAACCGCGCGGGTCAGCTGTGCGGTTGCGGGGTTGCTCGTTTCAGGTGCGGGCAGGGGTGATGCGACGCAGGAGTTCGGGACCGTACTGGTCGAGGTAGCGCCCACCGAGGTGGTTGCCGAGCCGGAGCAACAGCAGGCCATAGACCGGGCCTGCCACGAGCAGTGCCCAGCCCAATCCGAGATTCCACCACGTGGCGAGGGCCAGAGCGACATACACCGGCAGCGACAGCAACCCCACGATCAACCCGCCGGCGAACTGTTGAAGAACGACGACGACGTTTCCGCCACTCGGCGTGATGAACGGGTTCGCGCCGGCCGGGGGAGCCGGGAACGCGATGACGACGCTGCTCACGGAGCCGAAGGCGAGACCGATGAGCACCGTGCTTGCGGAGCTGCCGATCGTGGCGGGAAGGAGATCGGGGCGGGCGACGACGACGCAGACCGCGACGGCCGCGACCACGACTACCGGTATCGCCCACGCTCCGGTGCCCAGTGCACGTCCCGCTCGGTCGACACGGCCTGGCAGGCTGACGGCCAGATGTGACCAGAGCGCGGTGCCGTCGTAGGCGGTGTGGTTGAGCATCATCAGCCCGATCAGCGTGCCGACGCCCGGCACCACTAGGACGAGCGCGTCGCCGCGGAACCCAAGCGCCATCGGGCCTATGGTCAGTGCGAGCAGGATGAACGGGACAATCAGCAGACTGACCCGCTGGCGAGGATCGCGCCACCACAACTGTAGGACCCTCCCGGCGACGGCTCCGGTCACCGTGTCCGGCAACAACCGACGTGCCCACCCTGGTGTCAGCGGCTTGAACGACGGATGGGCGTTGTCGTGGACGTTCGCGGCCGTACGAGTCCAACGAGAGATGGCGAATCGTGGACCGATGGACTGCTGGGACCCGTCGAGTTGCCGGCGGGCCGAGTGGGGGCCGGCGGAGTGAGTGGATCGCGCGCCATCGCTTCGGCTGCCGTTCGGTTGAGGTGCATTCACGTGGGCGTCGTATGCCAACAAGCCGTCGGGTGGGGCGCCGCCGCGGCGCGAACCGGTCGGGTGATCGGCAGCTGTCCGGCTGCCGACGCCGAGGGCGGCGGTCCCTTCGAGGGCGCCGCGGGCGGCGGCGGGCCCTTCCCGGCGGCGAGAGCGACGCGACCTCGCGCGCGACGGTGAACCGCCGTTCTCCAGCGACCGGCGTAGCGCCCGCTCCCAGACGACCAGCAGCACGCCGACAGTGAGCACCACGACGAGCAGCCGTGCGAGCCCGGTCGCGGCGGAGC
>NZ_ML142853.1:222197-225787 GCF_004138495.1 Phytoactinopolyspora endophytica | reverse complement strand
GACACCGCATCGTAGGGGGCGGCCCAAGTGGCGCCGAGCGGTGTCCATGCCAGCGCGTCGGAGATCGTGTCCATGGCCCGCCGAGTGGCCAGCTGGGCCATCGAAGGGAGGCTGAGCTGCAATGCCATCACGGAGAGGAGCACGAGCATCCCGACGACGGACGCCAGGTCGCGCATCCGGCGGGACCGGAAGATGCCGGCCAGGGAGGTGGTGACGGTGCGGCTGGCGACGACGCACAGCAGCGCGTTGAGTAGCGCCCCGGCGAATGCGTAGATCACCGGTATCGTGCCCCGTGACCAGGTCACCACGGTCGCCATGGAGACCGTGAGGGTTGCGACGGCCGGTATTCCGACGAAGCCGGCGGCCAGCATCCCAGCGAGCAGAGTCTTACGACGCAATGGAAGCAGGACGAACCGGCGCGGATCGATCGATTCGTCGATGCCGAAGATCAGCACCGGCAGCAGAACCCAGCCGAGCACCACGAGGCTGCCAATGAGGACCAGCAGGAGCCGCGCGTCGGCGGCATCGACGTGACGCAGCTGGACGGTGAGGTAGATGCCGGCGACGATCACGCCGAATCCGGTGGCGGCCCCGATCAGGCCCGCGACGAGCCTGGCGTTCGAGCCCTTCAGACTGTTGCCGATGAGGCGGAGTTTGAGGCCGACGAAGAGCCGGACGATGTATGCCATGTCGGCGTATGCGCCGCCGCTCCCGGAACGGCCGGGCACGGCATCGTCGCTCGCCGACCCAGCCGACCCCGTCGACCCAGCCGACCCCGTCGACCCCGCCGACCCGGGGACGCCGTCGTCGTCGGGACGCAGGCTCAGTCCGCGAAAGTCCGCAGCCATGCCAGGCCATCTCCGAGATCTCGCTGGCCGCCGACGAGCCCGACGAACCGCTCTTCCAGAGAACCGTCACCACGGATGTCGTTCAAGGCACCCGAGGCCAGCACCTGGCCGTCGGCGATGATCGCCACCTGGTCGCACAGCTGCTCCACCAGAGCCATGACATGACTCGACAGCACGACCGTGCCCCCGCTGGCCGCGAAGGACCGCAGGATACTGCGGATGGTCGTGGCGGACACCGGGTCGACGGACTCGAACGGCTCGTCGAGTACGAGGATGCGCGGCCCGTGGATCAGAGCACACGCCAGACCGATCTTCTTCATCATCCCGGCGCTGTAATCGACGACGAGCGTGTCGCCGGCGTCGCTGAGGTCGAGGACGTCGAGGAGCTCTGCCGCTCGTTGCTGCGCCAGCTGCCGTTCGAGCTGGTGCAGCCGGCCGATGTACTCGAGCAGTTGTGTTCCGGTGAGCCGGTCGAACAAGGCGAGGCCGTCCGGGAGAACGCCGAGGAGCCGCTTGGCGGTGACGGGGTCGCTCCACACATCGTGGCCCAGGACGAAAGCGGTCCCGGCGTCCGGTCGCAAGAGTCCCGTGGACAGCGACAAGGTGGTCGTCTTGCCGGCGCCGTTCGGTCCCACCAGGCCGAAGAATGAGCCGACCGGTACGTCGAGGCTGAGACCGGCGACGGCGACTGTGTCGTCGAACTGCTTGACCAGGCCGCGCAGCGCCAGTGCCGGTGGTGCCGATGGCGGAGAATGCACGTGCGGTACCGGGTCGGTGCTCACGTGTCGAGACTATTAGAGACAAGGAGGTCCGTGCCCTGAGCCTCGGTGATCGGCGTCAACCCGGGCGGGTCGACGGCGTTGCGCGCGACGTGTGTGGGTTGAGTCGCGCGGCCAATGGTTAGGCTGGAGGGGTGTCCGACCTCCGGCGTCCCCACTCACAGCCCTCATCGAGCGTGTGGAACGTCGCGAATGCCTTCACCATTCTGCGGTTCCTGCTGGTCCCGCTGTTTGGTTGGTTGCTGCTGCGCGACGGCGGGGCGGACGACGCGTCGCGCATCGCCGCGTTCGTGACGTTCGGGCTGGCCATGGCGACGGACCGGGCGGATGGCGAGCTCGCCCGCAGACGCGGCATCATCACCGACTTCGGGAAGATCGCGGATCCGATCGCCGACAAGGCGCTGACCGGGATGGCGTTCGTGGGGCTGTCCGCGCTGGACGAGCTGCCGTGGTGGGTGACGGTGCTGGTGCTGGTGCGCGAGTGGGGGATCACGGCGCTGCGCTTCGCAGTGATCCGGTATGGCGTGATGCCGGCCAGTCGTGGCGGGAAGGTGAAGACCACGCTGCAGGCCCTGGCCCTCGGGTTCTACATCCTGCCGCTGTCCGGCGGTTGGGAGCCGATCCAGGTGGCGATGATGTCCGCAGCGGTGTCGGTGACGGTCGTGACCGGTGCCGACTATGTACTGCAGGCGATCCGGCTGCGCCGCGGCAAAACGTCGTAGGCCTGCCCGATGTCCGAGCCGTCCATGTCCGGTGACGACCGCCTGAGCGGAGACCTGTCTGTGCTGGAGCCTTGGGATGACCAGCTGGCCGTGGCCGCGATACGAGCGCTGCAGACCGGCGGCCTGACCGTCGCGACGGCGGAGTCGTTGACGGGAGGCCTGGTCTGCGCGGCGCTGACCTCGGTGCCTGGGTCGTCGTCGGTGGTGCTGGGCGGCGTCGTGGTGTACGCGACGTTCGCCAAGGAGTGGCTGGCGGGGGTTGATCCGGGGATTCTGGACGCTCACGGGCCAGTGGCCGTGGAGACGGCCGCGGCGATGGCGCGTGGTGTGCGCGCGCGTCTCGGAGCGGACGTCGGGGTCGCGACGACGGGCGTCGCCGGGCCGGAACCGCAGGACGGGCATCCACCGGGGACCTTGTACGTCGCACTCTCGTCGCCGGAGCGGGCCGTCGTTCGTTCGTTCCTTGACGGTGACCGAGTGCCCGGAGACCGGAGCGCCGTCCGGCATGCTGCCGTCGCCACCGCTCTGCGGCTCCTGGCTGAGCCCGTGGTCCCGTGAGCATCGACCGGCGGCTCCAGCACGGCGCCCCAGGGGCGGTTGATCACCCCCCGGGAATCACCAGGGCGTACGACACGTTATGTACTCACAAGCCGTCCTCCGCGACGCGATGGGGTGTCTGGGAGGTACGGTGGTAGTACGCAAGTGTCGAGACCGACCTTGAAAGGGGTGGCCCATGGTACTCGTCAGGCGCCTCATCGGTGACGTCATCCGACGCCGTCGGGTAGCTCAGGGCCGTACCCTGCGCGAGATCTCAGCGGCAGCACGTGTCAGTCTCGGATATCTCTCGGAGGTCGAGCGGGGGCGCAAAGAAGCGTCATCTGAGCTGCTGGCCGCCATCTGCAGCGCACTCGACATCCCGATGTCGGAGGTTCTGCGTGACGTGAGCGACGAGATGGTGCGCGTCGAGGCTGCGGCCATCGGCGCCCTTACAGAGTTGCGGCCACGCGAGGACGCCCGGCGTCAGGAGGCCGTGCCGGTCGGTTGATACCGGTAGGACCTCCACGTGGGGAGGACTTGTTCGCACTGTCGGGCTACGGGGCAGGCGAGGGGATTGTTGGTGCGTTACGTGCACCCGCATGCGCGGGCCGTCGTGATTTCGGACACCTTGTGTTGCCGAATGACGCCGAGACGCTACCTGCTGACCGCGTATGAGCAGTGAGCCGGCTCCAGATCACGGATGT
>NZ_ML142853.1:214166-222187 GCF_004138495.1 Phytoactinopolyspora endophytica | reverse complement strand
GATGAGCCCGAGGTACCAGCGTCGCTACATGCCGTCCAGGCCGGATCCGCTGAAGCCGGGAGCACACCGATGACCGAGCATGTCGCTGCGCGCGCGGGTGGGGCCCAGTCCAGAAGCGGTGCCGAGAACGCCCCTCAGTTCCGCGACGCGATGGCGCGGCTCGCAGGTGGCGTGGCGATCTTGACCGTGCTCGATCCGATCGGGCGCGACTGCGGGCTGACGGTCACGGCGGTCTCGTCGGTCTCGTTGGAACCCGCCCTGGTGCTCGTGTGCGTCAAGAAGGACGGATTCATCCACGACGCGCTGTTCGTCGCCGACGGGTGGTCGCTCACTTTCCTGGCCGCGGATCAGGTAGATGCGGCGCACTACTTCGCCAGGTCCCGGTATCCCGGCGACCGGGATGACTTCGCCGCCTGGGGCACCCGGCGTGCGCACGCCGGCGAGCTCGTGTTGACCGGCGGGGTGGCGGCCGTCGAGTGCGAGCCACACCAGTTGGTCGACGCCGGGGACCACACCATTGCCATCGGCCGGGTCGTCCGGACTCCGGGGGATCTGACCGGAGCGACTCCGCTGCTCCATGTGGACCGGACGTACTGGACGCCTGGCCAGGAGCTCGAGTAGAGACCGCGCCGACAGGGATTCGTCTCACCCGTGGAACCCCGCGTTCCGGGTTAGCGGCGAAGCCGGCAGCCACATCGATGCTTCCTCACCGGGCGCCTTCACCGCCGAGCGGTGGACGCGCGGCCCCAGTTGTGTCACCGGCACCCCTGTCTGCGTGGCGTAGGAATGATCGAGCGACCGGCGAATGTTGCCGCGGGGCCTGAGGTTCGCCGGTGGAGAAACAAGACGATAACGCAAGCAGGGACCTTCATACTTAGTCGATGAGAAATAAACACATGCACATCGACGTGTATGAAGGGTTCAACGGCCATGCTTTCGACCTTGCATGAGAGCCTGGTCGAGATGTTCCGCGACAAGCCGTCGTTGGCAGCTGACCTATTGGCTGGGCCCCTTGACGCACCCGTCCCATCGTTCGAACGCATACGGGTCGCCTCGGGCGACGTGACCACGTTGGCCCCGGCGGAGCTGCGCGCCGATGTGGTCCTGTCCTTCACCGACGAGAGCGACGATGGCGAAGAGAGACCGACACTGACCGTCGTCGTCGAGGTTCAGCTGCACAAGAACGACCGCAAGAGGAGATCCTGGCCGGCATATGTGGCCAAGCTGCATGCGCGGTATGGAAGCCCGGTCGTGCTGCTTGTGCTGTGCACCACGTCGGCGACAGCAACATGGGCGGCGGAACCCATTGCTCTCGGACCTGGCAGTATCGTCATGCCGCTGGTGCTCGGGCCGGATCTGGTGCCTGTCGTCAACACTGCCGAGCATGCGCGGCGTGCGCCAGAGATCGCCGTGCTCTCCGCTCTGACCCATGGGCGCGACCGACGGCGTCGCGACGTGCTGGACGCCGTCATGTCCGTGTTCGGTTCCCTCGATACCGAACATGCACTCTTGTACGCTGAAACCATGCTGGTCGCGTTGCCTGAGGAGGCGCGGCGTTACTTGGAGGCACAGATGACCACCGAAGGTACTCACAAACTGGAGTTCAGGACCGAGTTCTTTCGCCGTCTGAGAGACCAGTATCTCGTAGAAGGCAGAGCCGAAGGTGAAGCGCTAGGTGAGGCGCGAGGTGAGGCGCGAGGTGAAGCGCGAGGCGAGGCACGAACGCTCTTGACGGTCCTCGCGGCCCGTGGGATCGACGTGCCCGACGACATCCGTATTCGGATCACCGGATGCACCGATGCCGACGAGCTCGACGCCTGGGTCAAGCGAGCCGCTACCGCGGATTCGATTGACGATCTGTTCGACTAGCGCACTGTGCTTGGGCTCGGAGGAGGGCGGCGTATCCACGCCGCCCTCCTGCGACGCGTCTAACGGCCGGACTGAGATGCGGCGATCGTGACATGTGTCCGGCGGCAGTCACGTGGGCGGAGCCCGATCCACGCGATGACGGCGCCGACGAGGCAGCTCACCGCGGCGATGCGCAACGCGGTGGACACACCGTCCAGCAGGGGGCCGGGATCGGTGGCCCCGGTGGAAGACAATCCGGCCGCGGCCGGCAGCACAGCGACGGCCAGCAGCCCGGCGATCCGTGCGACGGCGTTGTTGACCCCGGACGCTACGCCTTGCCGCGCCGCCGGGACGTCGGTGAGCGCCGTCGTCGTGACCGGTGCCACCAGCAGCACCAGGCCGACGGCGAACACGAGGACCCCTGGCAGCACGCCGGTGAGATAGGTCGTGTCGAGGTCGATGGTGGAGAGCAACAGTAGGCCGAGGGCCGTCAGCACACCGCCGGCGGTCAGCAGCGGGCGGGCACCGGTGCGCGGCAGCAGCGCCCCGACGCGGGCGGAGAACGCCAGCAGCATCAGTGTCAGCGGGATGGTCGAGGCCCCCGCGGCCAGTGCCGAGTAACCCAGACCGCGCTGCAGGGCCAGCGAGATCAGGAAGCCCATGCCGGTGAGCGAGGCGTAGACGACGACGGTGAACAGGTTGGCGACCGAGAAGGTCCGGATCCGGAACAGCTCCGGCGGCATCATCGGCAGCGTCCGCCACCGTTCGTAGAGGGCGAAGCCGCCGAGGGTCGCCGAACCGGCCAGCACTGATGTGAGGACGGCCCAGGTTGGCAACCGCTCCACCTCGATCAACGCCGCGACGACGAGCCCGAGCCCGGTTGCGGTGAGTGCGGCTCCTGGCAGATCCACACGGGTGAACACGTCGCGCCGCGCCAGCCCCGAGCCGGCGCCCCGATCGGCGGGCACCGCGGACCGGGTCACGATGATGGCCCCGGCGAGCAACGGCAGATTGAGCAGGAAGATCCAGCGCCAGGATGCCGCGTCGACCAGCCATCCGCCGACGAACGGGCCGATGGCGGTGGTCACACCGGACAGCCCGGACCATGCACCGATCGCGCGGCCGCGGTGTTCCGACGCGAACGTGCTGGACAGGATGGCGAGACTGGTCGGTGTCAGCATCGCAGCGGACACACCCTGCAAGGCTCGGGCACCGATCAGCGCTCCCGGGCTCCATGCGACAGCACAGAGCAGTGATGCGACACCGAATCCCCACATCCCGATGAGGAAGACCCGCCGGCGGCCGAGAAGATCCCCGAGCGCTCCGCCGACTAGGACGAGCGCCCCGAGCGCGAGCAGGTAGGAGTTGAGCACCCACTGCAGCGCGGAGAACTCGGCGCCGAGGTCCGTTCCGATCCGGGGCAACGCCACGGTGACGACCGTGCTGTCCAGGAAAGCCACGCCGGAGGCGAGCACCGTCGCCGTGATGATCAGGCGGCCCTGCCGGCTGCCGAACTCGATCGGCTCGACGTCGGCCGGTGCAGTCGCCACCGACTCGGTCTCGACGGCGGGCGCGTCTACCGCTGCGTCCTCGCCTGGCCGCTCGGCCGCGCGATCATAATCATCTGAGGCGGGTGGGTCGTTGCTGGTCATTCCGGTTCCTTCGTCGTTGGCGGTGGGCGCACCCGCCGGTAACGCGTAATCATGGTGCCGCTTGGCGGCAACGGTAGCGGGCAACATGCTATTCCCGCGCATTGTCGCCTGAACGTGAGCGGACCCGCGGCAGTGACACGGGTGCTGCCTGACCCCGCGAAGAGCCTGGTGGCCGCGGATAGCAGAGTGTGCCGCGGTTGGCGGTGTGTGCTGCGGGGATCCTGATGGCCGCAGGCGGGCGTGCGCCGTGGTTCGCAGGGTGTTCCGCGGGTGCCGCGCGGCGTAGACGTCAGCTGTCGGCGCCGTGGAGCCGGCGTTCGAGGGGCCGCAGCCCGGCGTCGGCGAGCGGCGACGGCCGTGACGCCGACGGGGCCTCGGAGCGAAAGACGCTGGGCGGTACTCCATAGACGGTCCTGAACCGGCGTGAGAAGTGGTAGGCGTCGGTGAAGCCGCACTGCTTGGCGATGGACTCGAGTGTCAGATTGCTCATCCAGAGCAGCGGCTCGGCGCGGGCCAAGCGGACGAGTTCCAGCGCGGCTACGGGGCCGACACCGAAGCGATCCCGGAAGATGCGGCACAGCGAGCTTGTCGAGATCGACGCGGCTGTGGCGAGCTCGTTCAGCGGAACGGGCCGCGCGACGCCGTCCGACCAGTGACCGGCGACGTGTGCCGCCATCGCTTCGAGCGGTGCCGGCAGGGGAGGGCCCTCCTGGCCGGGCAACGGCCCGGCGACGAATGTCCGCAGCAACAACGACAACACGTCGCAGGCGCGTTCGCGCCAGCCGTGCGGTTGCGCCTCTCCGAGCCAGAGCAGGTACTGGCACAGCGATCCCATCGGGCCACCGCCCTCGTCGAGCTGACGCGTCAACGGCCACTCACGACGTGGCGGCAGCGGCGACGCGCCGTCGGGCAGTGTGAAGTGGACGTAGGCGTGCCGCGTCGAGCGATGCGGGTCCCAGCGGAAGAAATCCCGCATGCCGGGGCGGACCAGGAGCAACTGGCCGGGGACCAGGGTGTTCGTGGTCTCGTCGCAGGACCACGTGGCGCGGCCGTGCAGGATCCAGACGAACTCGAAGCTACGGGCGTCCCGGGGACCGAAGGTGGATCCGGGCGGGTAGTCGGCCACGGTCGGCCCCAGCCGCGGAACGAGCTCGATCGTCGACTCTCCCATGATCATCAACCGTTGAACCGCTCATAGTGTGGCTGACGGTTGATGATCATGGGGGCAAGGGTCATCGGTCGCAGCCGCCCTCGCGGTCGGGCCGGATGTAGGCGCGACGGATCTGCTCCAGACCCTTGTAGGCGTACGGGTCGGTGCCGGCCACCATGACGATGTCGCGGAAGTCTGCCTGCGCCATCGGCGTGCCCTCCACCGGTTTGCCCCACGGCAGCAGCGACGACGCGCTCATGTAGTGGTTCACCAGGGCCCGGCGATACCCGCCGCTTGCCGTGTTCGGCAGCGACTTGTGCAGCAGATGTCCGTTGAACACCAGTACCGAGCCGGCCGGGATCTGCACCGGGACGGCGTCGTCGTCGGTGTAGGGGAAGTCGAAGGACTCCACCGTGCAGTCGTAGCGAGGGTCGTCGTGCTCCCGGTTCGGGTAGATCACGCCGCGCTGGTGTGAGCCGGGCAGCACCCACAGGCAGCCGTTCTCCACGGTCGCGTCGTCCAGCGCGATCCACGCCGCCGTGAGCGAGCGGTCCCGGGTGGGGATGAAGAACTCGTCCTGGTGCCAGGCCTGGCCCGGCTTACCGTCGGCCTTGATGAACAGCATCGACTGCATCGCCTTGACGTCCGGCCCGATCACCTGGGTCAGCGCGTCGACAATGGCCGGGTGACGCATCGCGTCGAGCATCAGCGACGAGAGCTTGTGCGGGTAGTGGATACACAGGTAACGGCGCATGAGTTCGTCGTCGGAGAGTGCCGAGTCGGCGTCGGTGCTGCCCTTGATCTCGCCCAGTTCGCCGCGGCAGATACGCAGGGCTTCGGCCCGCAGCTGCTCGACCTCGTCGTCGCTCAGCGCCTTGTCGAGGACGACGAATCCGTCGCGCTCGTACCGCTCGGCCATTGATGTGCTCGCAGGGCCGGCCGGCTGATCGGTCGAGACGGTGCTGTCGAATTGTGTCGGTGCCGGTGTGTGGACCGTCATCTGAACCTCCTATGTTCTACATCAACCCTGCCGGTCAGCTTGGTCATTCGACCATGGCTGACCGGCGCGGGATGATGTCGAATCATGTCAGAAGCGTAGCCAGGTGCCGGTGAGGCCTTGTTGTTCGTGGCCTGGTTTGGTGTAGTCGCAGACGCCTTCGGTGAAGGTGTCGGTGAGTCGTTGCCATTGTTCGTCGCTGAAGTCGGCGTCGTAGTCGTCGGGGTCGGGTGCCTTGAGCTGGCATTTGATGATGTCGGCGGCGACGCTTTCGCCGGCGACTTCGCGGGGGAATGAGGCCGAGGGGTAGAGCTGTTCGCATTCGCTGTCGGGGTCGCGGTCCAGTGGTTGGGCGATGAATTCCGCGTTGGTGTCGCGGGTGTTGCAGCCCTCGACGAGCTCGGCCGGCCGGGCGTCGGTGATCTTGTCGATCTGTGGCCGCTCCGACGTGTCACCGGTGATGCCGGTCAGCCATTGGTCCATCTGGGTGATGGCGTGGCTGACCAGTGGGCTGTCGGTGCTGAACCCGCCGTGGCGTGAGTCTTCCAGCAGGCTGACGTGGTTGGCGGTGGTGCCGTTGGCCTTCATCAGCCGTTCCCGCATGGAGAACGTGTGGTAGCGGACGTGGATGTCGCCGTTCGGGTTGTCATCCCGGTACGGGCGGTAGTCGATGATCGGGATGTCGGCGAGTCCTCCGCCGCCGTTGGTCAGCCGCCCGGTCTGGTAGGCGATGCGGGCGGCGTCGAGGTCGGCCTCGGAGCGTTCGGGGCGGATGTTGGCGTCGTTGTCGAAGCCGCCGACGTGCTCGTTGAGGTCGAGGAACTGATCGACGGTGATGGCGCCGTCGTTGAGCGCCTGTAGCCCGTATTGGATGCCGACGTTGTCCAGCGGGCGCCGGGCGAACCCGGTGTCCGGGTCGGTGCCGTAGACGTTGACCGCGTGGTCGTAGACCCCGCAGCGCACACCGTCCGGGTTGTCATCCGGGTGGTACCGCTGGTCGGAGGGCACGATGCCGCAGAACGACGTCGGCGAGATCCGCCGCGCCCCGCCGGCGACGTTCGGCGCCGTGGCATACGTCTGGAACCCGGTGACCCGGCGCTGCTGTTCCTCCGTCCACTCGGTCTCCGTGGACGTGAAGTAGGTGTCGAGCAGCCACGCGTCGGTGATGAACGGTACCGTGCCGAACGCGACGTCGGGGAAGGAGTTGCCGACGACGATGCCGTCGAAGATGCCGGGATAGTTGTCGCTGATCTGGTGCCCTTGGTATGACCCGCCGGACGATCCGAAGCCGATCAGGTGGTCGACCGGACCATAGCGTTCGACGAACTCCTCTTTCACCATCATGGCGGACTCCGCCGCCGTCAGGTCCGAGCAGTTCACCCCGAACACGTTCAGCGACGACGACATCACCGCATACCCCTGGCCGAGCATGAACTCGTCCGTCACACCACCGGTGCGGTTCCCCTGCCGGTACCAGCCGTTCGTGCACCCACCGCCGAGCGTGAAGATCGCCCCGCCGTTCCATGCCTGCGGTCGCGTCGAGAAGCTCGGCTCGGGTTCCTCGAGCGGGTCGTGCAGCACGGCCGTCTGGTAGATCGAGCGGTTGACTGTGCCGGTCTCCATCCGCACGATGAACGGCGCCTCCTCACCGTCCGAGGTGACCGTCGTCGCCAGATCGTCCGGATACGACGACGCGCCGTCCGGCCACGGCGCGTACTCGCCGTCGCCGGTGGAGTAGACGTAGTCGACCCGTGGTTGGATCGAGCAGTTCTCGTCGATCGGCGCACCCAGGTTCCCACCGATCACCGGCATGGTGAACTTCGTGGTCTCGCACGCGAACGGCTGCTGCTGCGGGCCGGAGAACACTGGCCCCTCGGCGGGATGGTTTTCCAGGGTGAGCGTCGATTGCCGGTCCTCGGCGCTGGTCGCCGCGAGCACGTTGTCCCCGACATTGAGCCCGTCGACCAGCCCGATGAGGGTGCGGGCGTCCTCGTCGACGGTGAGCTCGGACGTGACGTCCTGGCCGTTGACCGTCACCTCGACGTCGCCGAGCGCGAGCTCCTCGGCGACGTTCACCTCCACCAGCGCGTCGCCGCCGGACACGGTGTCCGGACGGCCTGACAGCGTGTTGAGCGCGAGCGCGTCGTCGTTCTCGCCGTCGCCCGCCGGAGCGGTCGTCGCCTGCACCGGGTCGGACGCGGCGCTGCCGCGCGACGGCCGGCCAGGCTCGGTGTGGACGACGGCGTAGACGCGGTGCTCGTACGACGTGTCGGGCGACAGACCGGTGCTGGTGAACGTGGTCTCGTCGCCCGGCACTTCACCGGCGAACTCCCACGCGCCGTCGCCCGTGGGGCGCCGTTCGATGTGGTACCCG
>NZ_ML142853.1:213314-214116 GCF_004138495.1 Phytoactinopolyspora endophytica | reverse complement strand
GACGACGCGGTCGCCGCCTGGACGTCGGCGGGTGTCGCGGGGACCGCGTCGCGGGTGAGGGTGACCCCGTCCGCGACGACGTAGCCGTCGGCGTCGTTGCTGAGCTCGACCGTCGCGGCATTACCGGCGTCGAACGGGAAACTTCCCAGGTTGACCCAGACGCCGGGCCGATCGCCGTCGGTGAGGCTGCGGGCCTGCCCGCGCTGATCCACCTCGACCGTGGTGCTTCCGTCCGCATGGTGCACCGTGTAGGCGGCGTCGGACGCGCGGTTCGGGTGCGAGACGTACCAGACCAGCACGTTGTAGTGGCCGGTCACGGGGACGTCGGGCCGCCAGCTGGCGGTACGGTCACCGGATCCGGCGGGCGCGGAGCGGTAGCTGACGCCGTAGTACGGATGGCCCTCCTGGCCGGTCGCCCGGCTCCAGCTTCCGGACATCTGGAAGGCATCGACCGAGTTGTCGTCGACGACGACGTCACGCACGAGCTCGTTCGCACCGCCGCCGGCGTCGGTGAGGGTGAGATGGTCGAGCGCGATCGCGGTTCCGCCGAGGTGCCCCTTGTCCACCACGGTGAACCTGATCACGTGCGGGCCGCTGTCCAGCTCGACCCCGCCGTGTTGGTACGTCTGGTACGCCTCAAGGGCATCCAGCGTGGGATCGACCAGCCCGTCCGGCAGGTCCTCGCCGTCGATGCTGACCTGGATCTTTCCGAGGTCCCAGTCGCGCGGGTAGCGGACGGCGGCCTCGAACTCACCCGCCTCGTCGAGCCGGAACGGGATCTCGACGTAGTCGCCCGGCTCGC
>NZ_ML142853.1:211162-213297 GCF_004138495.1 Phytoactinopolyspora endophytica | reverse complement strand
CGCCGTACGTCAGGGCCTTGGCACCGCGCGCGTTCTCGTCGTCGACCACCTCGGGCCGCTCGGGACGTTCGACGTGCTGGCGCACCTCGTCCATCGGCAGGCGAACGGCGGCGCCGTCGTCGTCAGCGTCGTCGTCCACGTTGCCGGTGGCGAGGTCGGCGACCTCGTCGGCGGACAGCGCGCGGTCGTACAGGCGGACCTCGTCGGCCGCGCCGTCCAGCGGGTTGGCGCCGTCTGGGCGCTTGCCGATGTGCAGCCCGGTGCGTGCGTCGCTCGACGTCGATCCGACCAGGCCGTCTGTCTCGGCCGCGACATCGCCGTCGACGTAGAGGGTCACCGCATCCGCGGAGCGGGTCAGCGCCACGTGGTGCCACTCGCCGTCGGCGAAGTCCCCAGGAGCGACGGCCGACCGCGTGGTGCCGCCGGTATCCAGTAAGGCACGCACCCGGTTGTTGCCCGGCTCCAGCCGGACCCACCACTGCGGCGTGCTGGAACCCTGCCCGTACGCCCACATGATGGCCTGCGAGTCCGGCGACTCTGAGCGGAACCATGCCGCCGCGGTGAAGATCTCACCAGCATCGGTGAGCGACTCGGACAGGGGCACCTCGAGCTCGTCGTCAGGATCCATCGCGAGCGCCGAGTCGACGACCCCATCCACGACCTCCGGCGACCCGGTGACGGTCGCGTGGTTCTTCTGGCCGGAGGCATCCGGAGTGATGGTGGTACGTGCGGGCGCGTGCGACTCCGGGCTGGTCCGCACCGCCGACGTGCCCAACTCGACCTCATGCTCGGTGATTCCCGGTCCGTCGCCGGTGCCGTCGTCGCGTCCGTCGGTCAGCCACTCCAAGTCGAAGGTGGCGACAGCGACGCGCTGTGGCGCGGAGAGGATCTCCCCGTCACGGCCGTAGATCAGCACGATCGTGCCGTCGGACAGGACGGCTAGGTCGGAGTAGTACGACGGGCCGGCGTTGACGGTCTTCTGGTAGCGGTAGGTATAACCTTCGTCGTAGCTCACCCCGATGGTCAGGGCCTCGCGCCGCGCCGAGTCCGGCCGGCTGTGCAGTGTGCGCGGCTCGCCGTCGGGTCCCTCGAACCGTACGAACCCGGCGTCGACGGTGGTGTACCGGCCGGTGGCGGGCTCCAGAACCGGGTCGGACCAGGTGAGCCCGCCGTCGGTGCTCACGGCGCTGATCCGGTCGCGATGACCGCCGGAGGCCGAGCGCCCGTTCACGACGACCGCACCGTCCTCGCGTTGCCAGATGCGGCTCTCGTTGATCGGGTAGTTGATGTCGACCGGGATGGCGTCGCCGGCCTGCCAGGTCTCGCCGTGGTCGTCGCTGTAGATCATGGAGACGCCGTAGAGCCGCTCGGCGACGCTGTGGCCGACCACCTCGCGCCGGTGCAGCGCCTGCATCACCAGCCGGCCGTCGTCCAGCTGGATCCCGTGGCCGGGGCCGGGGCCGTGCAGCGTCCATTCGTACTCGTTGCCCTCGAACAGTTCGGGCATCTCGACCGGGTCGGTCCAGGTCTGACCGTCGTCACTGCTGCGGACCATGTAGATCTCCTGGCGGTCCCCGGAGCAGGTGGTGTTCCCGTCGTCCTGCAGGGACAGCCCGAAGAAGAGGAAAATGTCGCCGGTCTCCTCGTCGACCACGGCGGACGGGTTGCCCCAGGACTGGCCGTCGTCGGACGGAACGACCACCTGGCTGGGCTCGAATGTCTCGCCGCCGTCGGTGCTGCGCCGCAGCAGCAGCTCGCGCGGGCCGGCGTCGCAGGTCTCGTGGCGGCCCTCGGTGAACGCGAGGATCGTGTCGTTCGGTGTCACAGCGAGGCCGTGCACGTGGTAGTTCTCCAGCGGGTCCGTCTCGGCGTCCCACAGGACCGTCTCGTCGAACGAGCCGTGCTCGGAAGCTGCGGCCTGCTCCCGGCCCTCGGCCGGAGGCGTCGTCTGGGACGCGGCGTGCAGCGCTGCGGTGGTCGCCCCGTACGTGGACGTCGCCGTGGCGGACGTCGCGGGGGCGGTCGTTCCGGAGGTCGTCGCGGGGGTGGACGTTGCGAGGGTCGTCGCCGAGGGCGGCGCGAGGACGAGCGAGCCGGCGGCGAGCACGCCGGTCGCGAGGAGCATCGCGGCGGCT
>NZ_ML142853.1:207319-211074 GCF_004138495.1 Phytoactinopolyspora endophytica | reverse complement strand
GTCGCCGGACCGCGAAGCGGTGGTCGGTCATGGTTGAGCCCCTTTCCTTCAACTGTTCGTGCGTGGACGGTGCGGTGGTGTCGGAGCGGAGGGGCCCATGATCATCGAGGATCCGAGGTGCTCACACACCCCAAACACTCGATGATCATGGGGAGGTCGGATCGGTGGCGGCACTGGCATGTGGTGGCCGTCCGGGTTCGGTGTGGGTGATGGCGTAGATGCGGTGTTCGTAGGTGGTGTCGGGGGAGAGGCCGGTGCTGGTGAACGTGGTCTCGTCGCCGGGCACCTCGCCGGCGAATTCCCACGCGCCGTCGCCGTTGGGTCGGCGTTCGACGTGGTAGCCGGTGGCGCCGTCGCTGGGTGTCCAGCTCAGCTCGGTGCGGGACGGCGACGCGGGGTCGGCCTGGAGGTCGGTGGGTGTCGCGGGGACCGGGTCACGGGTGAGAGTGATGGCATCGGCGATGACGTAGCCGTCGGCATCATTGCTGAGCTCGACGGTGGCGGCCGTGCCGGCTTCGAATGGGAAGCTGCCGAGGTCGACCCAGACGCCGGGGCGGCCGGGATCGGTGAGGCTGCGAGCCTGGCCGCGCTGGTCGACCTCGACCGTGGTGCTGCCGTCCGCGTGGTGCACCGTGTACGCGGCGTCGGAGGCGCGGTTGGGATGCGAGACGTACCAGGCCAGGACGTTGTAAGTGCCGGTGACGGGGACGTCGGGCCGCCAGCTCGCGATCCGGTCGCCGGACCCTGCGGGCGCGGAGCGATAACTGACCCCGTAATACGGATGCCCTTCTTGGCCGGTGGCCCTGCCCCACGTTCCGGACCTTTCGAAGGCATCGACCGACTCGTCATCGACGACGACGTCGCGCACCAGGCCATTCGGCACGCCACCGGCATCGATGAGAGTCAGCTCGTCGGGGGCGATGGTGCTGCCGCCGAGATGTCCCTCGTCCACCAGCGTGAACCGGACCCAATGCAGCCCGCGGTCTAACTCGACGGCGCCGAGCTGGTACGTCTGGTAGGCCTCTCCGGTCTCCAGGGTGGGGTCGACCAGCCCGTCCGGCAGGTTCTCGCCGTCGATGCTGACCTGGACTTTCCCGAGATCCTGGGAGCGGTGGAGGCGGACCGCGGCCTCGAACTCGCCCGAGTCGCGGGGGAGCCGGACGGGCATCTCGACGTAATCGCCGGGCGCGGCGGCGTCGTAGCCCAGAGCCTTGCTTCCGCGCGCATTCGCGTCGTCGACGACGTGCGGCGGGCCCGGCGACTCGGTGCGCGATCCCGCGCGTGTCCCGGATGGTTTTCCGGTCCGCGTTCCTGCCATGGTGCCCAGCTCGAACGCGTGCTCTGTGATCTGCGGCCCGTCGTCTACCTCGTCGCCGATCTCGTTGCCGGTCCTGTCGCCGATGCCCGTGCCGTCGTCCCGGCCGTCGGTGAGCCACGCGAGGTCGAATCGGGCCAGCGCGACCCGCTGTGGGTAGGCGAGGATCTCGCCGTCGCGGCCGTACAGCACGATGACCGTCCCATCGGACAGCACAGCCAGGTCCGAGTAGTACGACGGCCCAGGGTTCAGGGCCTTCTCGTAGCGATAGGTGTAGCCGTCGTCGTAGCTGACCGCGACCGTCAGGTTCTCCCGCCGCGCCGAGTCGGGCCGGCTCTGCAGCGTGCGCCGCATGCCGTCCGGGCCGTCGAAGCTCACGACGCTGGAGTCGACGGCGGTGTAGCGACCGGTCGCCGGCTCGAGGACGGGATCCGACCAGGTCAGTCCGTCGTCGGTGCTCACCGACGAGATCCGGAGCCGATGCCCGCCGGCGGCGGCCCGTCCGTTGACGACGACCGCGCCGTCGTCACGCTGGTAGAGGCGACTCTCGTTGATCGGGTAGCCCGGCGAGACCGGGACCCGTCCGCCGCGCTGCCATGTCTTCCCATGGTCGTCGCTGTAGAGCGTGTCGATCCCGTACCGGCGCTCCGGTGCGGGCAGCTCCGCCGACCGACGGTGCAGGATCGGCAGGATCAGCCGGCCGCCCTCGAGCTGGATGCCGTGGCCGGGACCGGGTCCGTTGAGGATCCATCCGAACGGGTTGTCCTCGAACAGATGGCTCAGGCTCACCGGGTCGCTCCAGCTGGCGCCGGAGTCGTCGCTGCTGATGACGTTGATGTCGGCGCTTGTCGGGCCTTGGTAGATCAGGAACGCGCTGCCGGTCTCATCGTCGACGAGAGCCGTCGGGCTGCTCCAGAAACGGCCGCCGGACGGGACGACCGCCTGGGTCGGTTCCCACGTGTCGCCGCCGTCGGTACTGCGGCGCAGCAAGATGTCCTTCGACCCGCCGTCGGACAGCTCGTAGCGACCTTCGGTGAATGCCAGGATGGTGTCGTCCGGCGTCACCGCGAGGGCGTGGACGTGGTAGTTCTCGTGTGAGCCGGTCTCGGAGTCCCAGAGAGTCGTCTCCTCGAACCAGCCGTGCTCCGAACTCGCTGCCTGTGCCATGCCGCGTTCAGCCGGCCTCATGCCGATGTCCGCTGAGGCGATGCCGGTGGTCGCCGAAGGCAGAGCGAGCGTGAGCGAGCCGGCGGCGAGCAAAGCGGCCGATAAGACGATCACGACGGTCCGTCGCGTGGTCGTCAACCGGTGGTGGGTCATGATCTACAGCTCCTTCCGGACATCGAAACTTCGTCGATGCTGCGTTCTGTGTCGGATGCTGCGTTCTGTGTCGCGTTGGGGCGTGAATCGGGCTCTTCGCGGTACGGAAAGTGCCATCCGGGACGGATTGCAGGATCTGGGACGGATTGCAGCGTCGGCGACGAGCCGTTATGGGCTCTGGTGAGCGACGAGCGCGATGAGGTCGGGGCTGATACGCAGCCCGGCGGAGTCGACGTGCTTGTCGACGACGGTGAACCGGACGGTGTGACGCCCTCGGCGCAGCCGGAGCCGGCCGAGACATTCGGTCTTGAGGGAGGACGCACGGTGGCTGATCTGCGGTGAACGGGTTTGGTCTTCGGGTTGTCGCGAGCGCGGGTCGGGCTGAGAACGCACTGTCGGTTCCTCCAGATCCTCGGTGTCGATTCACATGATGAGGTGGGCCTCGTGAGGTGCGAGCAGCTCCAACACTGCGGCGCGTTCACTGGCAGTGCAGGGAAGAAGGGGCGGTGCGACATGGGGCGGACAGAGCCCTCGATCGTCGAGAATCGCCTTGACTATGGGCACGCCCGGCCGGATCCGGTGGATGCCGCACAGCTCGTCGACGATGCCTTGCCAATGCTCGGGGGACAGTCCATCGCCGGCCGTGCGGGGTGTTCCCTGGGCCGTGCTGCCGTTCACGTCACCGCCAGCCTGCCGCAGCTCCTGACTTGGTGCGCTGGCTGCTCGTGCATGGTGCGCTGAGTGCACGTTCGATTGGGTTGGGGTACCGATTTCCAACGAGCGTTCAGCGCACCATGCTCGATAGAGGGCGACGGCGACGTCCGGGGCGATGTTGGCGACGCCGGGGACGATGCCGTCGGCGCCGGCGCGCAACCCGGCCACGAGTGCTCCTTCCGCACCCTGGCCCACGCCGAAGTCGGGCCGGCGGGTACGCGCGGCGGTGACCATGTCGCGCAGGAGCTCCAGGTCGCCAGAGCTGTCCTTGACCCCGACGACATGCTCCATGTCCAGCAGCGCGTCGAACACGGACGGTGTGATCGGGTTGCTGTACCGCGGAGCGTTGTAGGCCACGACCGGGACACCCAGGCCGGCACAGGCGGCGTAGTGAGCGACGATCTCG
>NZ_ML142853.1:202466-207309 GCF_004138495.1 Phytoactinopolyspora endophytica | reverse complement strand
GATGGTGGAAGTAGATGGGTGGGCTGAGCACGAGGGCGTCGGGTGCGGCAGGAAGGACCGCCTCTACCCGAGCCATCACCTCGGCGGTGCCCGCGGCAGTGACGTTGACCAGGACTGGCGCAATGCTGTTGGAGTCGTCGTCATGGGAAGCACCGTGGGTACCGCCGAGGGAGGCGTCGTGGGTTCCGCCGAGGGGAACATTGCGGGCGTCGCTGTGCAGCTCGCGCCAGAGCGCCGTCGTCTCAACTGCGAACTCCCCGATCGATGCGGTGGGGAGCAGCGGCCCTTCGCCGTTGCTACCGAGCAGCATCAACGCGTCGGCCCCGGAACCGTGGAGCGCGCCCAGCAGGTCCGCGCCGGCGCCGACCGCCGCACTCGGCTCGCCAGGGCTGTCCATGGGCGTCACCAACGGCACGGTCACGCCCCGAAGAAGGTCCTTACCGGTTCGCATCGCCACCTCCTCGTGGTTGCGGTCGCAGTTGTGACAGACAGGTCAGGGTTATGGTCGCGGCACCGTGCCGGTTCGCCGGCCGGTCACCTCGAGCGCGCATCAGTACCCCTTCACCTCGGGCCAGGCCAGCTCGAAGCCGTCGGCGACGAGCTCGTTCTGGAATCCGGCCAATCGCGCGTCGTCGGCGCGGACCTGCGCCGGCGCCACCTGGTTGGTCAGGCAGTGAGACGCCAGTGCACCCGCCGCCTCGCCGATGTTCCACTCCACCGGGTGCAGCCGGTAGCAGCCGTTGGTGATGTGCGTGGTGCCGATGTTCTTCGACGCCGGCAGCAGGTTACGCAGCCGGACCGGCAGCAGCGCGCCTAGCGGGATCTGGAACGGGCTGCTGGCCACGTCGATGTAGTTGTCGCCGCCGGTGGACGGGTGCAGGTCGATCCGGTACATCCCGACGCCGACGGAGTCCAGGTACTGCACCGCGCCGTGGTCGCCGCGTACAGCCAGTGACAGATCTTGCTCCACCACGGTGTACTCGGCCTGGATCCGTCGGGACTCGCGGATGTACGGAGCCTTCGCCAGGCCGTCCTCGCTGCCCATGACGTCCGGGCGCAGCCGCAGGCCGGGCCAGCCGGTTCCGCCGTCGGGACGCGGCGCCTCTGTCTGCAGCCAGTAGAGCATGCTCAGCGCCAGCTGCCGCCCGCCTCGCAGATGCTCCGCACGCTCGTCGTCGGAGACACCGATCAATGGTCCGGGCAAGTAATCGATCATCGGCCAGTTGACGAGCGTGACGTCGCTGGCGGCGAACCCCGGCTCGAACTGCTCGCGGGCGACGATCCGCCGGAACAGCCACAGGTCCTTGTCGCCGGGGTCCAGACTTTGGTCGGCGACCACGGGCCCGGCGTGCGCGTGTGGCACGAACGTCCGGGTCATCGGCTCGAGTGTCCGCGGGTCCGGGGCGGTGAGGCTCAGCTGGCGGTCCGGCCAGAACGACGGCCGGTAGCTCTGCCAGAAGCCGTACTGTTCCGGCTTGTCGATGGTGTGGTCCTCGCCGTCGCGGTGCTCCACAGCGAACACCCAGGAGAACGCCTGCATGTTCGCCGGCTGAGCGGTCGCCGGCGCGTTGGGTTCGCCCGTGTCGCTGCTCGACTCGAAACCGGTGACGTGCTCGGCACCGGCGAGCGGCAGCAGGTCGCCCTCCTCGGTCGCGTCGAGCACGTACGACGCGTCGACGACGAGCGAGCCCTCGCCGGGCCCCACGAGACGGACAGCGGACACGGCATCGCCGTCGACGTCCACTCCGGTGGGCCGGTGTCGAAGGAAGATGCGTAGCCGCCCCGCTGAGAGGTACGGCGCCACCATGCTCTCGATCACCGTCGCGGCGACTCGCGGCTCGTGGCAGAGCCCGCTGACTCGTCCTTGACCTGGGTTGAGCTCCACCTGTGCGCGAGCCGTGCTGGTGAGCGGATACCACGTGCGGTAGTAGTCGCGGACGGCGTCGCGGAATCGGCGATAGGAGCGGGTGCACCCGAACCGTTCGATCCAGGAGTGCTCATCTGGCGGGACGCCCTGGCTGGTCAGCTGGCCACCGAGCCAGTCGGTCTTTTCCGTGACGACGACGGAGCGGCCGCGCCGAAGCGCCGCCAGGGCCGCGGCCACGCCGCCGACGCCTCCGCCGACCACCAGCACGTCGGCCGAGATCACCTGTTCGCTACTCACTGTGGTGCTTCTCCCTTGTCATCTGGAACAGGACAGATACGCCCGGGGCCGGGACATCCACCTCGATCTGCTGGCCGGAGCCGAAGGTATGCACAGCGGATGCGTCGTCCACATGGACCTCGACGCGGCCGTGCGCGCCGGGCGGAGGAGCGACGCTGATACGCCCCGCGGAGCCGTGCGCCGTGGCGACGCCGGACACCACGTCCCGGCCTCGGCGATACGCGGACACGACGACGTGCGGATCGGCCTCCAGCAGCACGGTCGCCGAACCCGTGGCTTGCCCTGTCACCGGAGGTTTCGGCTCCGGCCTGGGCGACGCCGTCGCCTCGGCGTCCAGGGACGTCGGCGCGCTGGGCCCCAGCAGGACCGTCAGCGTCTCCGCTGCGCGCACCGTCAGCCGGCCGTCGCCGGTCGGAATGCCCGCGAGCTCGGCGTCCGCGCCGGGGTGCGCGAAGCGCCAGCCGTCGACGCGGGGATCGGCGAGCTCCTGGAAGGCCAGGTACGCCAGCAGCGATCCCCACGACATCAAGCCGTCGGACCGGGCGGCCAGCGGGCGCACGTCCTCGCCCGGCCGGACAGGGTAGTTCTCCCGGACGTGACTGTGCCGGTTCCATTCGTCGAGAAAGATGTCGAGCAGGGAGCGGACGATCTGCCGTACCTCGTCGTCGAATCCGTACCGGCGTAACCCTTCGACGGCGAGATACACCATCGGCGCCCACACCCGGCCCCGCCAGTAGCGGGTGCTGAAGCTGGGATCGTTGCGGGCCGCGCTCGGCAGGGGTGGTTCGCCACCCAGGACGGCAAGATCGAGCAGCCGGCCGACGAGCGACGCCGCCTGCTCCTCGGTGGGGCCACCGGCCAGCAGCGGGTAGAGCATCGTGGGGGAGACGCGCTCGGAGAACTCTCCGTCGGCCGATCGGTTGCGATACTCGCCGTGCTCCGCGTCCCACAGCAGCCGGTTGAACTCGGAACGAGCGGCCTCCGCCTCTTCGCGTAGTTTCGTCGCCGTGGCGTCGTCATCGAGCCGCCCGGCGACGACGGCCAGCGCCTCGGCGTCGGCGATGTGCAAGGCGTTGAGCCCGACATCGGCCAGATCCATGGTGTGCGTGGACGCGTCGTACGTGACGTCGTCGTACATGGGGGAGTCGTCCAGCCCGGACTCGCGTCGAGCCTGGTCGAGCAGGAGGGCCGTGCCCGGCTCGTCGTGAACGTGCTCGTCACCGTCCGTCGCGCTCGCCTGGTCGTTCGACACTCGCACGGCGGGGTCCGAGCCCCACGCGAGCAGGCCGTGTGGCCCTCGCCGCGCCGTCGGCCACCACTCGTGCCAGCGGCGCAACGCGTCATAGCCGCTGGACAGGATCGTGCGGTCGCGGGTCTGGTCGCTGAGCCCGCTGCCCAGGTACGCCTTGAGCACGGTCAACGCGCCCACAGGCGGCTGGGACCGGTCGTCAGTGCGGCCGCGGTCGTCGGAGACCCGGTTGGGCAGCATGCCGCGTTCGTCGGCCTGGTCGAGGATCTGCCCGAAGATGCCCCGTGCGTACGACGGATCGACCCAGCTCGCGACCAGCCCGGTGAAGAACGTGTCCCACGTGTGCAGGGCCCAGGTGCCGTAGAAGCCCTCACGTTCGGCGCAGACGAAGTCCCGGGACGTCGGCGTCAGCACCCGGTCCAGGTCGGGCGCGTAGACGGTGTTCCATGCGACGGCGCGGACGTACGCGTCGCCGGCGTCGCCCAGCCATCCGCTCGTGTGCAGGCGCTCGGCGAGCGCGGTGGTGCGGGCTGAGCTCACCCGCTCTGATGCAGTGACGTTCACCAGCTCTGTCCTGGCAGCACTCACCGGCTCTGGTGCGGTGACGTTCACCAGCTCGGCCCCAGCTCCGTTCACCTGGTCCGCCACGGCCGCGTCGGTCGCCGGGTCGCTGCGCCCCGCCTCTGTCCGGACGGGGTCGAGGCGGACGGCCAACTCGGTGGCGTCCGCTCCGGCGACGGTCACGTGAAGCGCACCGTCGTCACCGGTCGTCGTCGACTGGATCGGTGCGTTCAGCATCAGTCGCCACGGGCGCCCGTCGACCAGCACCGTCATAGCAGGAGGAAGGATGCCGTCCACGGCGCCCGTCGTCGGTGCCGACCCAGCCACGTTCGCGTGTCCGGTCCGCGAGGCTTCGACATCGAACCGGACCTCGACGTCGAAGCCGGGCATCCGGTCGACGATGACGACGACGTCGGCCGGAGAACCGGACCGGACCGAGGCCTGGTCTGACAGCTGACGCACCTGCTGACCCGTGGGCCCGTCCGCTGTCGCGGAGGCGACGGCGTCAAGGGTGTCTCCGCCTCCGGCGAACTGGAGATCCAGTGTGGTCTCCAGCGCGGCGACCGTCACCTGTGCGTATGCACCGTCGACGGTGTGATGTCCCAGCCGCACGAGCCCGTGGCGCCAAGTGAAGCCGTCGTGGACGGCGTCGCCGCGCGGCGCCGCGAGCCCGAACCGGAGCCGCAGTCCGGTGGGGAGGTGTGCGACGCCCGTGTGGTACCGGACGTCCCACGTGTTCCACCCCACCGGCCGGGGCACTTCGCTCATGATCATCAATCCCTAGCTGCTCGGTGACCACGGAGGTGGGGAGGGAAGATTTCCCGGCCAGGGAAGGCTCGGGCATCGGCGTGTGAGGAGCTTTGCGACGA
>NZ_ML142853.1:201980-202408 GCF_004138495.1 Phytoactinopolyspora endophytica | reverse complement strand
CCGCGGGCGAGGCCGGAAAATCTTCCCTCCCCACTGGTACCCGCACCGTCATTCGGCCGCTCCATAGCTGAGGCCGGCGAATCCGGGCACCGACGACGGGTCGAGATCGACACCGGTCAGACCGTCCTGCCACGCGTAGACGATCTGCGGGAACATCGGGAACATGCCGACGGCGTCGTTCCAGATGATCTCTGTCGCCTGCGCGTAGAGGTCCTCCCGCTGTGCGGGATCGGCGACCGAGTCCGCCTCGGCGAGCAGGTCGTCAAGCTCCTCGTTGCAGTACCCGGTGCGCTCCGCGTCGCACGGGTAGAGCCTGCCGACGTTGGTCGCGGCGTCCAGAGACGGCACGGAGACCGACTGCAGGTTGATGTCCCAGTTCAGCGCCAGCAGGTCCTCGAGCCAGACACCGGGCTCCTTCTCCACCGGCT
>NZ_ML142853.1:200057-201923 GCF_004138495.1 Phytoactinopolyspora endophytica | reverse complement strand
ACCTGGACGCCGATCGCTCTCAGCTCGGAGGAGACGGCCTGGGCGAACTCACGGAACTCCGAACCGCGGAGCTGAAGCTCGTACGTCGCGTCGAAGTCAAAACCCGCGTCCTCGAGTGCCGCCTGGGCGGCCGCCGGGTCATACTCGACCGATTCCTGCGGCGAGTAACCGAGGACCGGAGGCGCGACGATCGAGTCCGCCAGCTCGCCGGTCTCAGGGTGCAGCGCCTGAATGATCTCCTCGAAGTTCACCGCCTGCCACAGCGCCCTGCGGACCTCGGCGTCGGCGAACGCGTCCCTGCCGGAGTTGATCCACATCGTGTAGGTGGCGTTGCTCGGCACGGTCTCGATGGCGAGGCCGCCTTCCTCCTGTAGCGCCGGCACCTGGTCGTCGGGAACGCCCCAGGTGAGGTCGACCTCGCCGGTGCGCAGCGCGGTCATACGGGCGGCGATCTCCGGGATGAACTGGATCTCGATCCCCTCAACGTCCGGCTCACCGCCCCAGTAGTCCGGATTCGGGGCCAGCGCCAGCGTCTCCTCTGGTGTGAAGCTCTCGACCAGGTAAGGACCGGAGCCGATGGGGTCGGCGAAGAAGCCCTCCTCGTCGAGATGCTCGGCGGGAGCGATCCACACATTGGTGAGCTGGCCGAGTAGCGCCGGGTTGCCGGCCTCGGAAGTGAACACGACGGTCGCGTCGTCGGGTGCCTCCATCTCCACTCCGGCGACGTTCCCGGAGACGGGCCCTTCCAGCTCCTGGATCCGCTCGATCGAGGCCACCACGTCGGCGGAGGTCACCGGCGTGCCGTCGGAGAACACGGCGTCATCGCGGAGGGTGAACTCCCACTCGGTAGCGTCGTCCGAGACGGTCCACTCGGCGGCGAGCTCGGGCTCGTAGCCGTCGTCGGTGGCGCCGACGAGGCGCTCGAAGATGGCCCGGCCCGCGAGCTGGGTGCCCAGGTCGGCTCCCATGTCGGCGTGCGGGTCGAGGGTGGTGATGGGGCGCTGGCTGGCGACGGTGACGATGCCTCCGGCGCCGTCACCCCTGCCGCTCGCGCCGTCGTCGTTCTCGCTGGTGCTCTCGTTGTTGGTGCCGCCGTTGCCGGCGTCGTCGGACGCGCCGTCGTCCCCTCCGCAGGCGGCGACGAGCAGTGCCGCGACTCCGAGGAGAACCGGAAGACGGTAAGTGCGATGGTGCGACATCGTCGTCTCTCCAATCGATTGTTGGTACGTATTAGATCGTGGATAGGGCCGACCCCGGACGGGCGTCGGCGCGGGCGTGCCGGCTACGTCTCCGACACCTCCAAGTCCAGGGCGGCGTCCAGCAGCATCCGGGTATAGGGGTGTTGCGGCGTGCGGTACAGATCTTCGGTCCCGGCCGTCTCGACGATCTCCCCGCTGCGCATCACTGCGATGCGGTCGGCGATCTGGCGTACGACGCCGAGGTCGTGCGAGATGAACAGCAGGGACAGGCCGTGCTCGTGACGTAGGTCGACCAGCAGCCGCAGGATCTGCGCCTGCACCGAGACGTCCAGGGCGGACACCGCCTCGTCGCACACCAGCAGCCGTGGCCGAAGCGCCAGCGCGCGGGCGATGCTGACCCGCTGGCACTGTCCGCCGGACAGCTCGGTCGGCCTGCGCTCGGCCACGCCGCCGTCCAGGCCGACCTCGTCGAGCAGCGCTCGGACCGCATCCCGCTGGTTACCGTTCGGAGCGGCGTCCGGATGCGCCTGCCACGCCTCCCGGATGATGGCACCGGCCGTCATCCTCGGGTTGAGCGACGAGCGTGGGTCCTGGAACACCATCTGGATCGCCCGCTGGACCTCGGAAGGGCGTCCGCGGACCGGCCCGAGCGGCGTGCCGTCGTAGG
>NZ_ML142853.1:199792-200020 GCF_004138495.1 Phytoactinopolyspora endophytica | reverse complement strand
GAGTCCGGCGGGACGAGACCGACGACGCACCGCGCGACGGTGGTCTTCCCTGAGCCGGACTCGCCGACCACCGCCACCGTCTCATCCGGCCCGACGTCCAGGTCGACCCCGGCGACGGCCGTGACCGCGGGAGCACCGGCGCCCAGCAGCTTGCGGCCGCCGCCGAACGTCACCCGCAGGTCCCGGATCCGCAGTCCCGATGCAGTCTGCGTGCCCGATGCACCCGGC
>NZ_ML142853.1:199301-199782 GCF_004138495.1 Phytoactinopolyspora endophytica | reverse complement strand
GCATTCTGCGTGCCCAATGCACTCTGTGTACCGGACGCATTCTGCGTGCCCAATGCACTCTGTGTACCGGACGCATTCTGCGTGCCCGATGCGTTCTGGGTCATGACCGTACCTCCGCGTCCTCGCCGCTACCGTTGTGTCCCGCTGAGTGAGGGCCGGCGCCCTCGTTGTGCAGGACGCTGGCGACGTCCGTTTCGCCTCCGGGGCCGTTCACCTGCTCGCCGAAGTGACATGCACTCCACCGTCCCGGTGCGATCTCGCGCGCCTGCGGCTCCTCGGTCCGGCAGCGTTCGTGGACCGCCGCGTCGTCGTCGGCCATCAGCCGGGTCAGCGGGCAGCGGGGATGGAACGCGCACCCGGAGGGGCGCTCCGCGGGGTTAGCGGGCGACCCGGGAAGCGGCGCGGCGATGGCGGTCTTCGTATGCACCGCGGGCACGCTGTCCACCAGCGCCTTGGTGTAGGGGTGGAGGGGACGGCGGAG
>NZ_ML142853.1:176966-199222 GCF_004138495.1 Phytoactinopolyspora endophytica | reverse complement strand
CCTCTCGGGCCGGGCCGCGCTCGCACACCCTTCCCGCGTACATCACCACGAGGTCGTCGGCGACGTGCGCCATCACCCGAAGGTCGTGGCTGACCAGGAGCATCGCGGTATTCTCCTGCTCGCGCAGGTTGCGCAGCATGTCGAGGATGCGAGCTTGCACGGTGACGTCCAGCGCCGTCGTGGGCTCGTCGGCGAGGATGAGCTGGGGCTTGCCCGCCAGGGCCAGCGCGGTCATGGCGCGCTGACGCATCCCGCCAGAGAACTGATGCGGGTAGTTGGTGGCTCGCTGCGCAGGGTCCGGAATGCCGACCCGCCCGAGCAGATCGGAGGCTGTCGCGGTGAGCTCACTGCGGGGCCGGCCGTCGCGACGGGGGATCTCGGTGACCTGTCGGCCGACCGTCTGACTCGGGTTCAGGCTGGCCAGGGGGTCCTGGAAGATCATCGCGATCTCGCGTCCGCGGACCCGGCGACGACGACGTGGGCTGGCGGCCAGCAGATCCTCCGAGCGCCACCACAGCTCACCCCGGGTGAGTGCACCCTGCGGCAGCAGACCGATGACGGCCATCGCCGTCATGGTCTTGCCGCTGCCGGACTCGCCGATCAAGCCGGTGGTCCGGCCCGCATGGACGGTGAACGACACCTGGTCGATGATCCGTACCGGCCCCGACGACCCCGGAAGGACGACATCGAGGTCCCGGACGTCCAGCAGCGGCGCGTTCGTGCCGTCGGGTCGCGCTCCGCTCGTGCTCGCCGGTCGCGCGTCGTTCGAGCTCGTCGTGTCGCCGCTCATGCTTGTTGGTCGCGCTCCACTTCTCGCTTGCTCCGCGGGCGGCTCCGCTCGTTCCTCGCTGCGCCGACCGCTTCGCTCGCTCGTCGTGTCGCCGCTCATGTCCGCCTCCCTCCGTAGCGTGCGGTGAGCTGGTCGCCGACGAGGCCCACGCAGATCACCAGGACGGCGAGGGCGATGCCGGGGAACGCGGAGATCCACCAGGCGATCTCCAGGTACTCCTTACCTCCGGCGACGGTCTGGCCCCACGACACCGACGTCGACGGGAGGCCGATGCCAAGGAAGCTCAGCCCTGCCTCGGCCAGCACCACAAGCGCGAACTCCAGCGTCGCCATCGCCACCACGGGACCGGCGACGAACGGCAGCACGTGCCGCCCGAGGATGGACCGGCGCGGCACGGCCATGACACGGGCGGCGTTGACCCAGTCACGTTCGCGAAGCGACATGGCGGCGCCGCGCACCACTCGGGCGAATCCGATCCAGCCGACGGCGGACAGGGCGATGACGACGATCAGGATGCCCGGCCGGAACAGCCCGGCGATGACGATGGCGAGCAGAATTCCGGGGAACGCCACCAGGATGTCGATGACCCGGGCGATCGACGCGTCCGCCCAGCCGCCGACGTAACCGGCGATGAGGCCGACGATCACGCCGAAGGCTCCGGCGACGGCGACGGTCAGCACCGCGATCACCATCGAGGTGCGGGTTCCCATGATGATCTGGGCAAGGATGTCGCGGCCGACGCCGTCGGTGCCGAGCCAGGCGGTGCTGCCGTCGGACGTCGTCGAGCCGGGAGACAGCAGGCGATCCAAGACGGATGTGGCCAGCGGATCGTAGTCGACGAGCAACGGCCCGACGGCGGCGACGATCACGTAGACGGCGATGATCGCGTGCGGGATGTATCGCAGTGCTCGCCGGATCGGGTGCGCGCGGCGTGGTCCATGGAAGGCAGCCGGCTGGGGCTGCGGCGCGCCGGCGGCGTGTTCGGCGAGGGCGGTGTCGGTCATCCTGTCGCCTCCACTCGGATACGCGGGTCCAGCCGTGCGTAGGTGAGATCCGCGAGCAGGTTGAGCACCACGACGACGGCGGCGATGAGCAGGGCCGCGGCCTGCACGACGGAGTAGTCGCGGGCCGATACGGAGTCGACGATCAGCGAGCCGAGCCCGGGCCAGGCGAAGACGTTCTCGACGACGACGGAGCCGCCGAGCAGCACGCCGGTCTGCAGGCCGATGATCGTGACGACGGGGATCAGCGAGTTCTTCAACGCGTGGCCGACCAGCACCTGCGGCTCGGTGAGCCCTTTGGAGCGTGCTGTCTGTACGTAGGCCTCCTGCATCGACTCGGCGAGGCTGCTGCGAGTGAGCCGGGCGACGATCGCGATCTGTGGCAGCGCCAGCGTCACGGCGGGCAGCACGAGATGGGACAGGGAGCCGGAGCCGGCGCTAGGCAGCACCCGCAGGTTCAGCGCGAAGAACAGGATCAGCATGATGCCGACCCAGAACGTCGGGAAGGACTGCAGGCTGATGGCAACGGCGGACATGGCGCGGTCGACCGGCCCGTTCGGCCGTCCGCCGGCGATACAGCCGAGGATGAGCCCGAAGACGACGGCGATCGCCATGGCGGCGAGGGCGAGCTGCAGCGTTGACGGGAACCGGTCGAGGACCGCGTCCATGGCCGGCTGGCCGAGCCGGTACGAGTCGCCGAAGTCGAGCGCGAGCACTCGTCCGATGTAACTGAGGTACTGCAGTGGAAGCGGGTCGTCGAGGCCGAGCCGTTCGCGGGCGGCCTCGACCTCGGCCGCGGTGGCGTCGGGACCGAGGGCGACGGTGGCCTGGTCGCCGGGTGCGAGGCGCACGATGACGAAGATCAGCGTGACGCATCCCCACATGACGAAGACGCCGAGCCCGAGGCGCCGCACGATCATCTGTAGTGTCCCCATGATCATCAACCCCTGGACCGATCATCGGGCGTCTGACCGTTGATGATCATGGGAGCAGGGGCGGTGGTGATGGTCTCCCCGGCGACGTGGTCGGCGGGGACGAACTGCTGACGGGCCTCATCGGCCGGGTCGTCCAGCAGGTCGAGGAGCAACCGGACGGCCTGGCGACCCATGTGCGTGCGGGGGAGCGTGAACCGGGTCCAGTCGCGGGTGGTGTCGCTCAGCGGAGGGTCACCGAGGACGGCGACGGAGAGGTCGTCGGGGATGCTGAGACCGGCGCGGGCGACGGCGTCCTCGACGGCGACGATGGCGGAGTCGTCCTCGGTCGGCTCGACCAGGACCGCCGTGACGCCGTCGTCGATCCAGCTCTGGACGGCGCCGGGTGACAGGTCCGTGGGCGTGCGCAGCGGGCGGATCAGCGACTCGTCGACCGGTAGGCCGACGTCGGCGAGCCCTTGGCGGTAGCCGGCCTCACGGTCTCGAGTCGGCTCTTCGCCGTCGGTCACCTGGAGATACAGCATGGTGCGGTGCCCGAGCCCGGCAAGCGTGGTCACGATCTCCTTCGTCGCGGCCGTGTAGTCGACGGCGACGAAGGACAGCTCGGCGCCGGGTACCTCGCGGCGCCCGATGAAGACGAACGGGAAGTCCTCCTGCACGAGGTGGGCGAGGTCGTCGCGGTGCAGGTGGCGGCCGAGCAGTACACATCCGTCGGCGACCTTCAGCCGGTTGGCGCCGCGAGCGTAGATCCGGCGGTCGCCGCCCGAGCCTGCGGAACTGAAAAGCAGCAGGTCGTAGCCCTGCTGAGCGGTCTCTTCCTCGACACCGAGAAGGAACGGGTAGTAGAAGTCGCGCTGGTCGACGGGGAAGACCGGTTCGAACGTGTAGAGGCCGAGCAGATGGTTGCGCCCGCCCTTGAGGCTGCGTGCGGCGGCGTTGGCGGAGTATCCGAGCTCGTCGGCGGCGGCGAGCACGGCCTGCCGGGTGGATTCCGCGACCTGGTCGCTGGCCGGTCCACCGCTGATGACCAGCGAAACCGTGGCCTGGGACACGCCCGCATGACGAGCGATGTCGACCTGCGTAGGCCGGCGACGTCGTCCAGGAGGTGCCATCTAATGAAATCCTTAATACGTATGAAGTACCGGGTGGCGACAACGTTAACGACACGTTTCGCTCCCCGTCAAGACCCCAACCGCCGATGTCGTCGTCGAGCCTGCGACACACGCTGATTCCGTCAGATCCCCGGGAGCGGGTTGGCCGGCCGCAGCTGGCGAAGGTGTATTAGCAGGTCATGGCCGTTGGCGAGGGTGTATGGACGGTAGGGATCTCCGGGAGGGCCGATGTCGCGGGTCGGGCGCCGCTCACGGAGCCACTCGTGCGCCGGTTGCGGAGTAGCGCGCATGTCGAGGAGGTAGTAAGCGTGCGGGAGCCGGTTCAGCGTGTGCTCGCTGCTGCCTTCGCGCGGAGGATCGAACCGGCGAACCTCCCAGTCGCCGTCTTCGCCGTCAGGCGTCGTGGCCGCCCCTGCGCCCAAGGTGGTTCCGATGCTCAGGTAATCGGCACCGAGGAGGTCGCGTATGTACGTGCCCTGGATGACCGGGTAATTCTCCGGGTCGTACGTCTGGTAAGCGGTGTGCCCGTTGTGCGCGGACAGAAGGATCTTGTGACCGGTGTGATGGTGCCACCAGATGGTGTTGCGCGCCATGAGTTCGTCGCGGTAGCGCATGGCGTCCGGGATCTCCGTCGGGTCTTCGAGGTCGAAGGCGAGGAGCGTGGCGGTCTGGGCGATGACGCGCGCGTGCTGGGCGGTCCAGTCATGCGTGGCGCGGTCCGCTCCCGGAGGCTGCGCGGCGAGCAGCCGTTCGGCGCGGCGGGCAAGCGCGGCGATGCGTCGGCGCCGAGGCTGCGGCAAGGCGCTGAACTCGTCCGTCGTGGCGTGCGCTTTGAGGTCGCGATAGAGCTCCACGAATCGGTGTCGCAGCGCAGGGTAGTGCTCGGCGACGTAGTTGATCACGTCATCGAACAGGGTGCCGGGGATATACGGATGGGCCAGATCGTTCCCCATGAACTGAACCTGGGTCTCCGGGTGACGTCGATTGTGGTCGCGCATCCACTCGATCAGATCGAGATACTCGCGGACGCCCCACGGCCAGGCGCCGCCACCGAACTCCTCAGCCATGATGCCGCGGGGATCGCCCGTGCCGTGACGGACGTAGTCGCTGAGCCGGAGGCCGGACGTCCAGCTGGTCTCGAGGGCGAATGTCGTGAAGCCCTTCTCCAGGACGAGATACCGGAAGACTCGGTGCTTGAGGGTGAAGAGCTCGCGCGCTCCGTGGGCCACCTCGCCCAGGGCCACGACCGGGGTGTTGCCGATCGCGGCGCCCAGCGGATGCAGGTCACGGAGGTTGCCGCGTGGGCTGGTGGTCCGCAGGGGATGGCTGGCACGAGTGAGAGCGTCGATGAGCGTCGGGGTCTGGTTGGCCGATGCGGGAGTTGCCGTGGTGGACAGGGCCAAACCAGCGCCCGACAACGCGACAAGCAGAGATCGGCGGGATAGAGGTGGCATCGAAACCGTCCTGGTCGTGTCTGGAATGGACGCTGAACGGTTCTTAGCCTCTGCGAATCACGTGGCCGTGGCGATCCTGCAGGCCACCGTTTCCGGGGTAGGGGTAAACCTACGTCAAGGCGGGACCGCCGGCCCAGAACTCGGGAGTGCCTCAGCCCGAGCGCGATGATTTCTGCAGCGGTCTCTGGTCAACACATCAGAACAGATCCATCCGAGCCCGGGAGGAAACCGTGACCGAGAAGACCGCCAGCGCCCTACCCCCAGTCGTCGACCGGCAGACCTGGCAGGCCGCGCTCGACGATCTGCGTATCCGGGAGAAGGCCGCCACCCGTGAACTCGACGCCATCGCTGCACAACGGCGCAGACTGCCGATGGTCGAGCTCCCCGACTACACGCTGATCGGTCCGGACGGCCCGATCCGACTGGTCGACGTCTTTGACGGGCGCTCTCAACTCATCGTCTACAACCACATGTGGTCCGACGGCGCGGAGTGGCAGTGCGGCGGCTGCACAGGGTTCACGTCGCAGTACGTCCGGCTGGACTTCCTGGACAACTACGATGCCCGCTTCGTCATCGTCACCAACGGGCGCATCGAAGAAGCGCTGGCCTACAAGGCCAAAGTCGGCAACAAAATGGACTGGTACTCGTCGTCGGAAAGCTCGTTCGGCGCCGACGTAGGAGCGCCACCCGGCGCGGGCTTCGCGGTGAACGTGTTCCTCCGCGACGGCGACAAGGTCTACCGCACCTGGCACACCGACGGCCGCGGTACCGAACAGCTCAGCTATACCTTCGCGTTGATCGACATCCTGCCGTGGGGCCGCCAGGAGGAATGGCAGGATTCACCCGACGGTTGGCCGAAGTCGCCCACCTACTCCAACTGGCTCGACTCTCCCGATGTCGCCCGGCTCTACGGCCCGAACGGAGACGCCGTGTCGAGGCCGCAAGATCCGCCGGCCTCTGGCGATGTGAAGTGAAGTCGTGAGTGAAGTGAAGGCAACGGAGCCTTCGCGCCATGGTCACCTGCCGATCAACGGTCTGAGCCTCTATCACGAGGTGTATGGCGAGCTCGGCACGTCGAGAACGGCTCCGTTGCTGCTCATACCTGGCGGGTTCATGGCCACCGGCTCGATGAAGTCGTGGGTGTCCGCCTTCGCGGGTAAGCGCGCCGTGATCATCTTCGATCAGCAAGGGCACGGCCGTACCCCGGATACGTCGCGCAAGATGTCTTACGAGCAGTTCGCCGACGATGCCGCCGCGTTGTTGCGCGCGTTGAAGGTCGAGCGTGCGGATGTGATGGGCTTTTCGCAAGGCGGCGGGGTCGCGCTGCAGGTCGCGCTCCGTCACCCGAAGCTGGTCAACAAGCTGGTCTCGCTGTCCGCCACCTACCGCAAGGACGGCTGGTACTCGTCGGTGTTCGAGGCCATCGAGGGTCTGAGCGCCACAGCGTTTGCCGGTACGCCCGTCGAGAAGGCGTTCAAGGAGCACACGCCGGAGGCCGCGGCGTTCGACGCCTACGTCGAAAAGATGAAAGTCCTAGGCATCGATGACCAGAACATCAGCGACGCTCAGATGCGTTCGATTTCTGCGGCGACGATGGTCATCGCCGGTGATGCGGATGCCGTGAAGCCGGAGCATGCGCTGGAGATGTTCAAGCTGCGCGGTGGCGGCGATGAGGAAGCGGCAGCGTCGGGGGCGCTGCAGAAGGTTCCGGCCGCTCGCTTGGTGATTCTGGCGGCGACGTCACATATTGGCATCCTGGGGGAGTCAGCGGTACTGGTGCCGATGGTGAGTGCGTTTCTCGATGACGTGCCGCCGGCGACGCCGGATCTCTTTTAGGCCTCACCCGCACACCGGGAGCGAGATCGTCGACCTACCAGGGGGACGAGTCAGGCCCCATGCCTCAAGTCCTCATGTGCCGCTACTCGCGTGGTCCAGTGGCCGTGCGCGCGCGTTCATGGACACTCCCGAATGGGGCGACAGGTCCGCTGCGGCCGCCAACGAAGTGTTAGGCATCCCGGTATCGGTCCCGTCTCTCGGGTAGTGGCTGGAATCCGGCTGACTTGTAGGTGGGTACGGCGCCCACTTGGGAGTTCGGGGTGATGACGGTCGCGCTCGATGAGCCCAGCTCCTGGAGGGCGGCAGCCGCAGCGACGGTGATCGCCCTGCCGTAGCCGTGACCGCGATGGTCGGCGTGCACACCCATCGGCTCGATCAACCCGGGCTTCCCCGGACCGGCCGACCACGCGGTCACCACGGCCACCGCGTTGTCCTGGTCGTCGTAGGCGACCAGGGATCGGGCGTCGGTGTACGGCAATCCGGCCGCCATCGAGCGCCAGCGCTCGTCCGTGAACTTCCCGTTGAACGCTGACCGATGGATGGCGGCAAACTCGTGCGCCAGCTCCGGCCCGATCACCTCGATCCGGACACCCGGATCCTGCACTGGCTCGGTGAGGTCGCGGCTCAGCGGCGTCCACGGTTCGTCGATTTTCCAGCCGTCCTCGGACAGCAGATCGTGAACCAGCGCGCCCGTCGGCGCTTCGACAGCCACCTTCCCCTCGGGAAGTACGCCGCGTTCCGGCTCGGTCACGTCCGCAACCAGCTGCCGCGCCAGCTCCTCGTCCCGCTGAGCCTCCGGCGTGGTCGTCAGCCGCAATAGGTTCGGACCGTCCAGCAGCCCGACGGCCTGAATCCGTCCGTCCCGGCTCCACGTCCGGACCGCCGCGGCCGTCGTGGCCGCACCTGACTGCCAGAAAAAGCCCACGTCCCCCGGATGCAGCTGCATCGGCGCCCCCTCGTACTGCCACTCCCGCAGCGCGCCCACTACTTCGTCCAGCCCGTCGACTCCCGGCTTGCCCAACACAATCGCCATGCCCCGATCAAACACCACTGCGCCCTCCGTTCGCGCCTGGTTTTTTGGGTGTGGGTCCGTCCGATCGACCGTCGCACGACATTGAGCCGACACTACGCAAACCAGGACGTGAAGCGTCCGGTTTGCGGTCTACAGTCGGGGCATGCCCGACCGGCGAGGTTCGCTTGGGTCCCGTCGGCGCATGACTGGATACTTTCGCGGTGTCTGAACGTTCGCGTTTGACGATGAGGAGTTATTGAGATGGCCGAAGTCGTGTTGTTCCATCACGTGCAGGGTCTCACCGACGGGATCCGTGCGTTCGCCGACGAACTGCGGGCGGGAGGGCACACCGTGCACACGCCAGACCTGTTCGACGGCGAGAAACCGGCGTCGATCGACGAGGGCGCGGCCTACGCCGAAGGGCTAGGGGGTCAGATCCGGAAGCGTGCCGATCGGTTCGTGGCCGACCTGCCCGAAGAGCTGGTGTATGCCGGCTTCTCCCTCGGTGTCGTGACGGCGCAGCGGCTGGCCCAGACACGTCCCGGCGCGCGCGGCGCACTGCTCTACGAGTCCTGCATTCCCATCACCGGCGAGTGGGCGTTCGGCCCGTGGCCCGACGGCCTGCCGGTGCAGATCCACGGCATGGATCAGGACCCCTTCTTTGCGCTGGAGGGTGATATCGACGCCGCCCGCGAGCTGGTCGACACGGTCGGATCGGAGCTGGCGACCTTGTTCGTCTACCCGGGTGATCAGCATCTGTTCGCCGACAGTTCGCTGCCGTCGTACGACGCCGAGGCGGCCACGCTGGTTCTGCAGCGCTCGCGAGAGTTCCTCGATCGGTTGGACTGACTCGACGGGGAGAAGAACAGGCACCGCGAGGGAAGGATGAGGGCGTTTGCTTCCGGAATGAATTCGATTGCCCGGGTCGTGCGGAGGTCCGTACGTTGTCGGTGTGACCACACAGGTGCCCTACCGCCCGGTCCCGGTGGATCAGTCGGACGTTCGCTACGCCCACGGCCCCGACTCAGTTGTGCAGTCTGGCGTGCCTGCCGGCGAGACCATCGAGTTCGACTGGAGAGACAGCACCACCTACCCAGGCACGTCGCGGAGGTTCTGGGTTCATGTACCTGCGATGTACGATCCCTCGGAGCCGGCCGCGCTCATGGTGTTCCAGGACGGCCAGTGGTACCTCGACCCCGAGGGAGAAGTACGCGGTGGAATCGTCCTGGACAATCTCATCCACGGCGGTGACATCCCGGTCGTGATCGGCGTTTTCGTCGATCCCGGTGTCTTCGAGGATGTCGCGGATGCCCACGACCGGAAGAACCGCAACGTTGAGTACGACGCGGCCGCGCTAGCAGAAGCGGGTTATGACTTCCGTCTCGTCCTCGGCGATGGTGGCCACAGCCCGAACCACGGTGGTGTTCTGCTGCCCGACGCCCTGCGCTGGCTGTGGCGGTAGGCACTGCTGTGGCTGCCGCCCCGGTCAATGACACGCTGGACCATGGCCAAAGTTGCCTGATCATCACCGGAGCACCCGGTGCGGGCAAGTCGACCGTGTCTCTGATGGTTTCCCAAGCACTCGTGCGCTCAGCCCTGCTCAACGGCGACCAGCTGAACGAGATGATCGTCAGGGGCCGCGTGTGGGCGCTGGGAGAACCTGCGGACGAGGCAGCTCGTCAGGTCCGGCTGTGCAACCAGAATCTCTGTGCGCTCGCAACGAACTTCGCCGACTCCGGCTTCACGCCCGTCATCGACTGGATCATCCCGGATCGCCAACAGCTTGACTTCTACCTGCACACCCTCAGCCCTCGGCGCGTCCTAGTCGTCGTGCTCGCACCCAGCATCGACGTATGTCGACGACGCAACGCAACACGAGACGCAGACGAACAGTTCGCCTTCGATGGGTACGAGGACTTGAGATCGTCCATGCACGACGGCTTCGGAACCGCCGGGTGGTGGTTCGACACCTCGGATCTCACGCCCGAAGAGACCGCGATACAGATCGTCGCGGAGGCTCCCAAACGCGCTGCCAGGGCCCTCTAGCGAGCTTAAGAGCGGCCCGGCGGGCTGGGGCGCGCCTGCCTGTCCAGCCTTCGTAGGTCGGTCCGTTCGGCGCTTCCGGACCGTCAATCTTGATCAAGCTGGTCCTCAAGTTCTCGCAGCTCGTCGTAGGCTCTCCGTTGCCGAGCCAGACGCTCTCGCTTCACGGCCAAGGCGTCCGCGGCCTTCAATCGATTGAGCCCGAACTGTCCGCGCCTGTACGTGACGGAGTATCGCCAGCCCGAGTCAATCCACGCAGAGACAGAAGGGGTGTCCCGCCGGGTCGAGGAACACTCGGAAGGTCGTACCGGGCTGGTGGTCGTGCTTGGTCGCGCCGAGGGCGAGCACCGCGGCCTCACCGGCGTCCAGGTCGTCGACGATCACGTCGAGGTGCACCTGCTGGGGCACCTCCTGGTTCGGCCATTCGGGCGGGGTGTAGGCACCCACCTGCTGGAAGGAGATGCACTGACCGTGCTCCGAGCGGATGTCGGCCCAGTCTGAGGAGATGTCGACCTTCCAATCCAGCATCGCTCCGTAGAACGTCGCGAGAACGCCTGGATCTGGGCAGTCGATGACGAAGCTTGGGAATCGTGCGATAGCCATGCCGGGCATGGTATGCGCCATTGCGGACGATCTACGTCCGGATAGGACCATGACTGGTGCGTCGTGGCCTGGCTGAACGCCAGCTCCTGCCGGTGGTCAGGGTGTGGTCGGTGTGGGTGCGCCGGGACCGTGGGCGGGTTGGAATAGTTCGATCATGTTGCCGGCGGGGTCGGAGAGCAGGATCTGGCGCCCGCCGGGACCGGCGACCACATCGCTGCGGAAGGACAGGCCGGCGTCGCGGAGCCGGGCTGTCTCGGCATCCAGGTCATCGACCACGAGGTGGATACGGTTGCGGCCGGCGGCGGAGGCGTCGTCGGGGGTAGCGCGGGCGCCGGAGCTCGCGGGGCCGGACAACAGGAGCCGAAGCGGGCCGCGTATCACGTCGGCGAAGGCTGGCGCCGCGCTGGTGTTCACGGTGAAGCCAAGGTGAGTGGTGTAGAAGTCGATCGCCGCCTGCACGTCGTCGACGATGTAACGGACGCTTGCGTACTGGTCGGGTGCGGTCATGGCTGAGCCTCCTCAATGATTGGTCGAGGTAAGGATGGGCAGCAGGTGCCGGATGCGGGTGTCGATGTCCCCCGCGGTGTGTTGGAAGGCGGAGTAGCTGCCCTGGTCGGTGTCGCTCGCCGTCGCCGGGTCGGGAATGCTCCAGTGAACCCGCCGCGGTTGGTGAGGGAACTCTGGGCAGGCTTCGCGGGCCTTGTCGCACAGTGTGATCACATGGTCGAACCGGCGGCCGGCAAGGGTGTCGAGGTGCCGTGGCTGCTGGCCGGCGATGTCGATGCCGAACTGGTCGCCCAGGATCCGCACGGTGTTCGGGTGCATGTGCGGCTTGGGCCGGCTGCCGGCGCTTGTCACGGTCACGTGGTCGGCGGTGTGGTGGCGCAGCAGCGCTTCAGCTATTGGTGATCGGGCGCTGTTGCCGGTGCACACGAACAGCACGGCGATGCGTCGTGTGTGTTGTTGGCCGCCCGGGGCGATTGGTGCTGCGGCGTCCGCCCGCAGTACCGGGTGGAGCGCGGCTCCGGTCTCGGCCAGTGCATCCGCGCAGCGGTCCAGATCCAAGTGGTAGTAGCTGTCGCGGCCGTCGAAACTGCTGCGTGTCGCGGTCACCAGCCCTCCACCACGCAACAGCCGCAGGTGATAGGAGACCAGATTCTGCGGCTCGCCGACCCGCGTCACCAGCTCGCGCACTCGGTAGTCGCTGTCGGCGAGCGTTGTCAGCAGCTTCCAGCGCAGAGGATGGGCGACCAGCCGGACGAACGCCGGTGGTGCGGCGACGTGACCCGATAGCACCATGGGCTCGAGAATACATCAAACGAGGTTGATGGACCAGAAGTCACGCATGTAGATCGTGGCTTCCCAATCACGGCTCGGCGTCGCGCACGATCCCAGAGTTTCCGGACGCAGAACGTCCGCAATGAGGTCTACGGTGGCGCCATGCCTGATTTCTTCCGTGCTGATCTCAGCGGCTCCCGGTTCGAGCGCGTGGACTTGAGCGGCGCGCGGCTCCGCACCGTGGACCTGGCCGGCGCTGAGTTCCGCGCCGTCAACCTGAGCAGCGTCGTGATGCGCGACGTCGAGCTATGCGACGTCAAGATCGACGGCGGGATCCGGAACCTCACCATCAATGGCGTGGACATCGGACCCCTGGTCGAAGCCGAGCTCAACCGACGCTATCCGGACCGGGCCAAGATGCGCCCATCAGATCCGGCCGGCTTCCGCGCCGCGTGGGACGTCGTCGAGCGGCTGTGGGGCGAGACCGTCGAACGAGCCCGCCGCCTTGACCCTGAGCTACTGCACGAGTCGGTCGACGACGAGTGGTCGTTCATCGAGACGCTGCGGCACCTGGTGTTCGCCACCGATTCCTGGATCAACCGGGGGATCCTCGGCGATCCGTCCCCGTGGGACCCTCTGGACCTGCCCTGGGACGAGATGCCCGACACACCGGGCGTGCCTCGCGATCGCGACGTACGACCCTCGCTCGACGCGGTGCTCGAGCTGCGCCGTGACCGGATGTCCACCGTGCGCCGGTTCCTGGACACTCTGACCGACGAGTCGCTGGATGGTCACACCGAACCGGTCGAGGGACCCGGCTGGCCAGAGTCCCGCAGCTACCCGGTGCGTGAGTGCCTGCTGACCGTCCTCAACGAAGAATGGGAGCACCGCCTGTACGCCGAACGAGACCTGGCGGCGCTGGAGGCGCGCCGCTCGTAGCATCGCACTCGCGAACTGCAGCGAGCGTCACGAGTAGTGCAGCTGTTCCTCCCAGTCGGCCGGGCGACCTTCGCGCGTCAAGTCGAACATGTTCCAGAGCGGCTCGAGGGTTCCGGTGTGGCGGGGATCCTGACCGGGATCAGCCGGAGCATAGAGGAGTTCCGAGCCCCAGACGTGGCGGATCGTCTCGCCGTCACGATGGAACACGTTGAGCATCGGCATCTGGGACCCGTCTGCGGTCTCGCTGTGATAGTCACGCTTGTAGGTGTTGGTTGCCGACGACAACAGCCGAAGCCGTCGCCAGCCACGCTCCTCCGCGAAGGTGAGGATGTGCGACAGCGGCGCTTTGCCCACGGCGGCGAAGTTGACGCGCTGCGTGACATGCTCCGCGGCGCCGTCGAGCTGATCGAGCAGTGCGGTGCACGATGGGCACGGCCCTTCGGCGAGCGGCAGAAGCGCCGTCTGGCCGGTCGCGGGGCCTGGTCGTTCGTCGCCGGCGTGACGGGGGAACATGAAGCTGTAGATCACGAGTGAGTCCTTGCCGGGCGCGAACAGCTCAGAGAGGCGCACATCTGTTGGCGCGCCGTTCGCCCCGACACCCTGGAAGGCATAGTCCTCGGGGACGATCCCGCCGGGTGGCAGCTCACGCCTGGCGGCGGCCACCGCCTCCATGGCGCGACGCAGCTCGATCTCCTGCTGAAGTAGCCGGTCACGAGCCGCCCTGTACTCCGGTGACTCTCCTGGGAACGAAATGTTCATACGTCCTCCTTTTCTCATTGGGATAGACCAGAGGAAAGCCCGAGACTCATCGCTGCCACCGCAATTCCGGCGGCTGTCTGTCCAATCAACGCGCAGGCAGTTGTGTCCATGTGTATCTGCGGGTGCGAGAAGCTGGGCCGTCAGACGTTGACGGACAGGCGGACTGTCACTATGTCGCCCACCTCGAGCTCTTCGGCCTTGCGCACCTGCGTCTTCACCGGCACGACGTATCGTCCGTCTTTCGGGAACAGCGACGTCGTCCAGTCGGTGTCGCCGATCCGCGCCGCGACCGGAATCATGCCCCAGCCGTAACTCACGAGTGGGGAAGTCGCTTCCAGCTCATCGCACTCCGCTTCGGGGACGGTGACGAAATGCCACGGCGCCGGGCCTTTCCAGAACCACAGCTCACCGCTGAACTCCAGGTTCATTCGATCACCAGCCAGTTCCCGCTGACGCGTGCACACCCGTCCGGGCGACCGGCACTCGGCGCCCGTGTGTGGCATCCGCTCGTGGCGGCGATGGTATCCACACGGCTAGCTGCCGTCACTGCGGCGGGTCCTCCCCGACCAGACCGTCGACGGCCTCGCGGAACAGGTCGGCATGGCCGGTGTGGCGGATGTAGTGCTCGATCTGGTCGACCAGGACGCGGCGGAGGTTGGGGGACTCGCCAGAGAGCGTGGTGAACTTCGACGGCTGGTCGAGACCCCCGTCGGCGAGCGCCTGCGCCCACGCGGCCCGCGACCGCTCCACGGTGCTGCGCCAAAGGGCGTAGAGCTCCTCGGGTGAGTCGTCGGCCGCCGTACGCCATTCCCAGTCGGGATCGACCTCGAAGTCGGCCTGGTTCCACGGCGGCCCGACCGACTCACCGGTGAGATGGGCGGCGACGGCCCTGTCCTCGCACAGCGCGACGTGCTTGAGCAGGCCGCCCAAGGTCATGGCCGACGGCGGGTGTGGCCTGCTGATGCCGGCCGCGTCCAGGCCGCCGCATTTCCAAGCGAACTGCGCACGGGCACGCTCCAGCGCGAACATCAGCATCTCGGCCTCGTCGGCCGTCATCGATGGTTCATGGATCGTGGTGTCCACAACGTTGTCCTCGGTCATTCTCCACACGCTAAACGCTGTTCCGGACGCTCTGCTTCCGGTTTGATGGGATGCTGTGACGCCCGGCTTGGACCGACCGCGCAGACGCCCGACGTCCAGCGTTCCGGGAAACGCACTCAGGGCACCGATGGCCGCGCCATGCGCAGGCGGGCCAGCTGTGCCGAAAGCCGCGTGAACCTGCGCTCCCGACGGCGCAGGCTCCGTTCGGCACGTGCCTGACGGGCGGTGACCGTTCGGAGGAGCGTGCGCCGGGCTTCCTGCTCGCGCAGGCGGTGTTCGTGACGCATGAGGTCTTCATGGTGGAAGAACATGGCTAACCGTGTGCCTCCGTCGCTGCTCTGTCCTTGGTCATGCACACAGGTTAAGCTCTATTCCGGACGTTCTACTTCCGGAATGATGGAGGGATGTTGTGGAGCCCGACGCGAGCCCGACGGCACGGGCGTTGCTGACCCTGGAACTCATCCAGGCCAGTCCGGGCATCACCGCGGATCAGCTCGGCGACAAGCTCGGCATCTCCGATCGCGCCGCGCGGCGCTATGTCGGCATCCTGCGCGAGGCCGACATCCCGATCGAGTCCGTTCGTGGGCGCTACGGCGGTTACCGCCTGGGGCGCGGCCTGCGGCTTCCGCCCCTGATGTTCACCGGCGCCGAGGCTCTCGGCCTGGTGATGGCCGTGCTCGACGGCCACCACAACGCCAGCGACCCGACCGACCTGGTCGGCGGCGCCCTGGGCAAGATCGTGCGGGCACTCCCGGAGTCCGTGACCGCCCAGGCCGAGGCGGTTCGTCGTACGACGGCGCCTGCTCCTGACCGTGCCGCAGCCCGGCCCGACCCGGAGACCACGACCGCGCTCGTGCAGGCCCGCTCGGAACAACGACGGGTGCGACTCGACTACCGGACTGAGGCCGGATCGGAGCGGGTCTTCGAGATCGACCCGTGGGCGGTCATCGTGCGCCACGGCCGGTGGTACCTGCTGTGCTGGTCACACACTGCGAACGCCCAGCGGGCCTACCGCATCGACCGGGTCCGGGGAGTGGACGTGCTCGACGCCACGTTCACCCCACCCACCGATCTTGATCCGGCCGCCGAACTCGAGGCGCACCTCGCCGTCGGCTGGGAGTATGACGTCGAGGTCGTCGTCGACGCACCCGTCGACGACGTGAAACGTTGCGTTCCCCGCACCCTCGGACTGGTCGAGCCGGTCGACGCCGAGACCAGCCGCCTAGTCGGCAGCACCAGCAACCCCAAGTGGTGCGCCGCACAGCTTGCAGCGATCCCGGCGTCATACCGGATCGTGAAGTGCCCCGAACTCCGAGAGGCCACCCGTCACCTCGGACAGCGACTGCTGGCGGCAAGTGACGGTCCAGGTCCCTGACCTCGTCCACACGTTCGCCCGAGCTCCCAGAGCTCAGGTCGTGCGCTCGGTGATGAAGACGAACTCGCGACCTGGGCGATCAGGGGCGTCTCGCACATCACGTACCCGATAGCCATGGGCGATCAGGCTCGATTCCACCTCACCGCGGCTTCGGAACCGGAGGGTTGAGTCGGAGGTGAAGGTGGCGTCGTCGGCCAGGAACCGATACGTGTAGCGGAACGACACACGCGGAAGGCTGACGTCGGTGACCTCGCGGTGCTGCTCCACCGGTCCGATTCCCGGGACTTCGCGGATGACGTGAGCAGAGTCGGCAGCCCACTCCTCCCAGGCCCGTCGTTCGGGGTGCCTGGTCTCGAACACGAAGTAGCCATGTGGACGAAGTGCGGCGTGGACGCCCTGCAGAGTCTGCGCCCAGTCCTCGTCGGTGAGGAAGACCTGTGCCACGTTGCCTGTCATCACCGCAAGATCGGCATCGAGGGCGGACAGTGTCGTGGCATCGCCATGAACCCAGGTGATCCTGGCGTCGCGATCCTTCGACCTCGCGACGTTGAGTGAGGCCTCGGCCGGATCGACACCGACAACCGTACGGCCGCCGGCGGCGAGCAGGACCGCCAGCGATCCCGTCCCGCAACCGACGTCGAGGACATGCTGTGCGCCCAGCTCGTCGGCGATGTCGAAGTAGGCGGTGAGGTCGTCTCGTTGTCCGTCGAATGCGTCGTATATGGACGCGAGGCGGGGGTGCGCAAAGATCGCATCAGGCATCCGCTGACAGTATCGACGTTCCAGGAACCCCGGCCATGCATTTTCTGCGGCCCGTTGCTGCCACCCGCGGAGGCCACTTTCGTGGAGCTGGCACTGTCGCGACCCGTGCTCACCGACGACCATAGGTGCCATGACCACCTTCGAGCCCAGCGCCATGACCACCCTGATCGACAGCCCGGTCCGCTACGACCTGGCGGAGAGCACCTGTCCTCCGCTGAACCTCGGCGACATCGCTGACCCGGCCGAGCTGGCGGATCTGGCCCTCGGCTACGGCACGTCGCGCGGCGACGCCGAGTTGCGTGAGCTGATCGCCGCCGACGCCGGCGTGAACGCCGAACGGGTATTGGTGACGGTCGGAGCGATCGAGGCCATGTTCCTGCTTGCCCAGGCGACGTGCGGCCCGGGTGACCGGGTCCTGCTTGCGACGCCGTGCTTTCCGCCTGCGCGGGGAGTCCCGGAAGGACTCGGCGCCCAGGTGGACGTGGTGCCGCTGTCGTTCGACGACGGTTACCGGCTGCCGCTGGACGCGGTCGCCGACGCGCTCACACCACGGACTCGGCTGGTGTCGCTTGCCTCACCGCAGAACCCTTCCGGCGTCCGATTCACCGACGACGAGTTGCGCGGATTGATCGCGGCGGTGCAGGATCGCGCGCCGGCAGCGGTCGTGCTGGTCGACGAGACCTACCGGGAGTCCACCTACGGAGACGACCCGATACCGCGGTCGACGGCGACGTTGTCGCCCGAGATCGTCACCTGCTCCTCGCTGTCGAAGGCACACGGGGCGCCTGGACTGCGGCTCGGCTGGCTGACCACGAGCGACGACGAGCTGTACGAAAGGCTCCGCGAAGCGAAGTTCCATACGACGATCGCGTGCTCGACGGTCGACGAATTCCTTGCCGCACAAGTGTTGCGCCGACGCGCCGAGGTCCTCGCGCCGCGCGCCAAGCGGCTGGAGCAGGCGCTTGCCGAAACGCTGAACTGGGTGAGCGACCAGCCTGTGGAACTCGTCCGGCCCGACGGGGGAGCGATGTGCTGCCTGCGCCTGCATGCCGACTGGTTCCCTGACGACGACGCGGTCGGTGCGTTCTACACACGCCTCACCGAACGCGACGCGAGGGTGGCGCCGGGATCATGGTTCGGAGAGCACGACCTAGTGTTCCGGCTCGGCTTCGGCCACCTTTCGGCCGATGACTTCAGCGCCGCGCTCGATCGGCTTGCCGACGCCCTCAACGGCCGCACGTGAGGGACAACCGAATTCGGGCGGCGGTAGATCTCCGCCCTTGTTGTTCGGGTCCGCGGCGCTGATCGCGGTGTGGATGTTGCCGAGCGCGTCGAGAGAGCGCTCTGATGCCGGCGTTGCTCATCCTGGGCTGCCGGTGCTGTGGCTATCTCGTGGCGATAGTTTCAGGAGAATGGGCCTGCAGCAGCGGGCGGCGTACCCAGGACCTCACGACGTTGCGTCATTGCGCCCAGATTAACGCGGCCTGTGTCGGCGCTCTCTAGTCGAGCTGCACGCATACCGCTGGTTACTTCGACCCTGAAGGATTCGTACGGCTCCCGGGCACTGCGACGAGCACCATGTGACGAGGTACCGGGTCACCGGTGATCGAAAACTCGGTGTGGGTTACGAGTGCCTTGATGTTCGGTGGCGGCCCCGTGGGGTCGAAGGCCTTATACCGGAGCGCGACGAGGAACCCCATGCGGATGTCGTTGCCCTGGTAGGTGGCTGCCTGCTTGAGGTAGGCGGTCCGGTCATCCATCGGAAGCTGGGTGCTGTCGACCTTCATCTCAATGTGCAGGGCGAACCTGTCGAACTTCAGGCGGATGTCGACGCGGCCTCCGCCGACGTGCGAGACCTCGTACTCCGCACGGCTACCGAGGTTTCCGACGAGGTAGTTGAAGAGATCCTCGTGGATGGCGTCCTCGTTGGCGGCGAGGTCGAACAGGTACTTGTAGTGATTGGACTGGCCACCGGTCCTGCTGACCACGAAGTTGATGATTAGGACCAGGATCTCGTCGACGACCGGGATTACGTCGTCCTTGTAGTCGGGGCTGCTTGCGAGCGAACAGCGGAGGTCGTCGAACAGCTCGGTCTGGACGAGGTTGAAGTGGCGACGCGCGGCGGCGACGTGGTCGAGACGTTCCTCGATCGTGGCAAGCGTCGCCGGCGTGATCTGTTCGATGAGTTCTGCGTCAGGCGAACCAGGCGGGACTAGCGTTGCAATTAGCGGTGGAAGCGGCGCCGATGGGGCGCCGCCGTCGGCTTTTCCCGGCGTCTCGCCACCTTTCGCGGCGCGTCGCGCTGCCTTCAGGATGTTCCGCGCGGCATCCAGCCGGTCGTGCAGGCCTTCGTCGTCAGTCTTGGTCGCAGCGGGTCCAACCTATTACGACTGTTCGGCGTAGGGGATGGCGTCGCGGCGCGCCCAGTCCGCTGACAGGGCGGATGCAGTGGCGAGCAGCTTGGGGAGGTGCTCTCCGAGGAGCACCTCCTTGGATGTCTCGGCGGCGTGGACGGTGACGTTCATGGCGGCCCGCACCTGACCGGATCCGTCGCGCAGGGGTGCGGCGATGGAGCGGATGCCGGAGGCGAGTTGTTCGTCGGTGAGCGACCAACCTTGGGCGCGAACCTCGGAGAGGCTGTCGATGAGCTCGGGCAGGTCGGGCTTCCACCGCGCTTCAATGCCTGAGCGTGAGGGTTCGGCCATGACGCGGGCGACTTCGTCGTCGCTGAGACCCGCAAGGAGCACCTTCCCGAGGGACGTGGGTGCGGCGGGGAACTTGGTGCCGATGCGTACGACGAGGGCGATGAGCTTGGGCACGGCGACTCGGGCCACGTAGACGATGTCGGAGCCGTCGAGCTCGGCGATGGAGCTGGACTCCCCGGTCTGGGCGACGAGTTCCTGTAGGCGGGGTCGTGCGACGTCCCACATGTCGACCTGCTGCACGTACGTCATGCCCAGCTCGAGGATGCGCACGGTCAGCGTGTACCCGCCGCTCACGGAGCGCACGTACCCGAGCGTCTCCAGCGTGTAGAGGATGCGTGAGGCGGTCGGCCGGGGCAGGGACGCCGCCGTGGCGAGTTCGGCGAGCGTCATGGACGGACGTCCGGGCTCGAACGCGCGGATGAGGTCGAGCCCCCGCGCGACGGCCTCGACGAAGTTGGGGTTGGAGTCGCGGCGAGGCATGACGTTCCTTCCGAGAGCCGACAATACGCGTGGTGATACAGACAGTCTGTCCGCTCTACGGACAAAAGTCCAGATCGTGACAACGGACTCTTTCGCGCCCTTGACCTGCGTGGCCGCCGTCCCACATCGTTGTCGAAAACGCAACAGCCGCCGCTCTGCGAACGACTGTCCGAAAAGACAAGGAGTCCTGTCATGGACCAGTATGACGTCGTCGTCATCGGCTTCGGTCCGTGTGGCCAGATGGCGAGCCTGCAGCTCGGCCAGATAGGTCACAGCGTCATCGCGATCGAGCGCCACCCCCAGCTCTACGGCCTCTCGCGTGCCGGGCACGTGGACGACGAGATCATGCGCACCTTCGACCGTGTCGGTGCCGGCGAGGAGTTCCGCGAGGACGCCGTCGCGTGGGAGCTGTACGACATGCGCAACAAGGCGTTCGGTGGCGATCTGCTGATGAGCCTGGACTGGTCGCTCATCGGCCCGCACGGTCACCGCGGGCACTGGATCTTCTACCAGAACAACCTTGAGCTCGCCCTGAACCACCGCATCGAGAAGCTGGACAACGTCGAGGTTCACATGGACCACGAGGTCGTCGACATCGACCAGGACGTCGACGGCGTCGAGGTCCGCTACCGCAACCGCAAGAGCGGCGAGGAGCGCACCGTGCGCGCCCAGTACGCGGTCGCCGCGGACGGCGCGAACAGCTTCGTGCGCAACCAGCTCGGCATCACGGTCACCCCCGGCAACGACGGCCCGCTCCAGCTGGTCATCGACACGGTGCAGAAGCGCGAGCTGTCGTTCGAGTTCGACAACGGCCAGTTCGCCGACCCCGAGCGCCCCGGCTGCCTGTTCCAGCTCGGCAAGACCCACCGTCGCTGGGAGTTCACCCTCCTCCCGGGCGAGACGCCCGAGGACATGACCATCGACAAGGTGTGGGAGCTCCTCGAGCCGTGGGTGACCCCCGAGGACGTCGAGGTGCTGCGGCACCCGGTCTACCAGTTCCGCGAGTCGATGACCGACGAGTGGCGCCGCGGCCGCATCTTCCTCATCGGCGACGCCGCCCACATCCTGTGGCCGTTCGCGGGCGAGGGCATGTGCAACGGCCTGCGTGACGCCTCCGCGCTCACCTGGCGTCTTGACCTGGTCATGCGCGGCCTGGCCAACGCCAGCGTCCTCGACTCCTACGAGGGCGACCGGAAGCCCAACATGCAGGGCTGGACCGACCTGTCACGCGAAATCGGCATCCCCTGCATCATCACCGACCCCGAGGCCGCCGCCCGGCGCGACGGCTTCCTCAAGGCCGTCCAGCAGGACCCGTCCCTCATGCCGCCGCCCACCATCCCGCCCGGCCCGACCGCGTTCTCGCGTGACGCCGACCCGCTCGCCGGCGCCCCCGCGGTGCAGGGGCAGGTCCGCGACGGTGACACGGTCGGTCTGTTCGACGACGTGGTCGGTCGTGGGTTCCAGCTCATCACCGTCGACCCGACGGTGCTGGACGGCCTGACAGAGGAGAACCTCGAGTTCCTCGCCAGCATCGGCACCGTCGTCGCCTCCGTCGGGGACGAGAACGCCACCGTGGTCGACGAGGAAGGCACCTACGCCGGCTGGTTCGTCACCCACGGCCGCGTCGCGGTCCTGGCCCGCCCGGATTTCTGGCTCTACGGGTCCGCCGCCGACGCCGAGGACGTCAACGCCCTTGTCGCCGACCTGCGGACCGCGCTCACCAGCGCCCGCACGGCCGACAGCCAGCCGGCCGTCGTCTGAACCGGCAGCTGCACCGCATCCCACGCAGGACTACTCGAAGGAGACCGACCGTGAGTTCGGCTGAAGTCGCACCCCCTGAGTGGAAGGCGGCCGCAGAAGCCCACAAGCGGGCCATGCCGCTCCAACGCCTGACCGGCAACGGCATGGACTACGCCGACGTCGTCGCCCTCTATGCGGCGGTCGACACCGGCGTGGCGTGGGACGAAGCCGCCGAGCGGCTCGGGCAGGCGAACGTCGAACGCGCCGATCAAGCCGCCACGGCCGGGCACTCGATCAGTGCCCGGTCCTGGTGGCTGGCCGCCTCGTGCTGCTT
>NZ_ML142853.1:175097-176953 GCF_004138495.1 Phytoactinopolyspora endophytica | reverse complement strand
GGACAGGTCATTCTCGAGGACTCCGACCGGAAGAGGCAACTGTTCCAACAGATGATGGGCGCCTACGCCGCCGCCGGCGCCCTGGTCGACCCGCCCGTCGAGCACCTCCACATCCCCTACCGGGACGGGACGCTCGGCGGCTGGCTCACCCTCCCCGCAGGCGCAGCGGAAGCACCTGTGCCCGTCGTGGTCATCTTCGGCGGGTTCGACGGCTGGCGCGAGGAGTACCACGTCGGCGCCACCTACCTGAACCAGCGCGGCATCGCCACGCTGCTCCTCGACGGTCCCGGTCAGGGCGAGTCACGCCTGTTCGGAAACCTCGTTCTCGACCGCGACTTCACCAAGGCGTTCGCAGTCGTCATCGACCACCTGGCCGACGACCCCCGTGTCGGCCAGGTGGGCATGTGGGGCAACTCCATGGGCGGGTACCTCGCCGCAGCCGTCGCGGCCGCCGACGCCCGGGTCGCCGCGTGCTGCGTCAACGGCGGCACCGTCCGGCCAGCCGAAATCCTCGACCGTTTCCACCGCTTCACCAGCAAGGTTCAACCGCTGCTCGGCATCCCTGACCCCGACGAGGCCACCGAAGCCATCGGCGCGTACGTCCTCGACGAGGACGAGCTCGCCGACCTGACGTGCCCGCTGCTGGTCCTGCACGGGACACCCGACCAGGTGTTCCTCGTCGAGAACGCCCGCCAGCTGTACGACCTCGCCGCCTCTACCGACAAGACCTGGCGTGAGTGGGCCGACGGCGACCACTGCATCTACAACCACTCGCACGAGAAGCACACCTTGGTCGCTGACTGGTTCGCCGACCACCTGATCACCGCAGCCCATGGCGGCAGCGGCGACGTCCCCTCAGAGGTTGAGGAGCGTCTCGTGTCCGGCTCATCGGCACATCGTGAAGGAGAACAGTAATGTGCATTTCGTGTGCAACGCCGACAGGGCGGGTGTCTTGGCCCCCTTCGTCGTGATGGAGGACGACCGTGTCCGGGTGACGGCAACCCTGGTGCCGCACGGGCCGATCTTCCCTGCCTTCACGTTCCGGTTCGATACCGACTACGGGTCGGTGACCCTCTCAGGGGACACCACCTACTGGCAGAACCTGCTCAGACTCGCCGGCCAAACCGACCTGCTGATCCACGAGGCAGTCAACCTCGAGGGCGCCCAACTGCCCGACGCGTTCCGCTCGCACGTCATCGAATCCGACGTCGAGGTGCAGAAAGTAGGCGCTATCGCTGAGGCTGCAGGCGCCCAGCGGCTGGTGGTCTCCCACATGGCCGACCTGGCCAACGGAACGATCGACCCGAATCGGTGGAGGAGGTGGGCTCGGATGGGCTACTCGGGCGATGTCGTCATCGGCAGCGACTTGCAGCACCTCGACCTCACGAAGCGCAAGGGGCGGCCGTAACCCGGCGTTCCCGTCATCCCCATACCCCCTCGAGCCGCTCGGCCTTCGCCAGCAACGACACGGACAACGGAGATCCTCGACATGAACCAGTCCATCCCCACCGGTGACATCCTCATCAAGAACGCCCACCTCCTCACCCAGGACCCCGCGCACGGTGAGCTCGTCGGCGACCTGCTGGTCCGCGACGGCAAGATCGCCGACATTGGCACCGACCTAACCGCCGAGGGCGCCATCGTCATCGACGGCACCGACCGCGCCGTGCTGCCCGGGTTCATCGACACCCACCGCCACACCTGGCAGGGCGCGGTCCGTCAGACCGGCATCGGCTGGGACTTCGGCGCCTACCGACAGCACATCCAGCTCACCTGGGGTCCGGAGTACACGCCCGAGGACGTGTACTCCGGCAACACCATCGGCGCCCTCGGCGCCCTAGACGCCGGCATCACCA
>NZ_ML142853.1:172262-175041 GCF_004138495.1 Phytoactinopolyspora endophytica | reverse complement strand
CTGCGCGACGAGTCCCACATCCAGAACAGTCCCGCCCACACCGACGAAGCCATCCGCGCCCTGCAGGACTCCGGCATCCGCGGCGTCTTCGCCTACGGCTGGCCGTCCATCGACTCCAACAAGTGGATGCTGCGCGGCGAGGCCACCCACCCCGAAGACATCCGCCGCATCCGCGAGCAGGTCCTCACCGACGACACCGCCCTGGTCACCCTCCAAGCCATGCTCCGCGGCCCCGAGCTGTCCACCACCGAGGTCAGCGCCGCCGACATCGGGCTGGCCCGCGACCTAGGAATCCGCTCCAGCATGCACGTCGGCAACGGCCCCTGGGGCCCGCAGCTCCGCGGCATCGGCTCCCTCGGCCAGGCCGGCCTGTTGGGCGACGACCTGCTGTTCATCCACTGCTGCACCTCTGATGACGAAGAGCTCAAGATGCTCGCCGACTGCGGCGCCGGCGCATCGGTGTCGGCCGCCATCGAAGCCGTCATGCCGGGCCTCGGCGCACCTGCGACCGGCAGGCTGCTGAAGTTCGGCATCCGCCCCAGCCTGTCCATCGACACCGAGGCGACCGTCGCCGGCGACATGTTCAACGTCATGCGCGCCGCCCTGTCCGCGCACAACGTCGGCGTCAGCCTCGCGCCGGAGGAGTACGCGGACCTGCCGACGTTCACCCCGCGCGACCTGCTCGAGTTCGCCACCATCGCCGGCGCCAAGGCCTCCGGCCTCGACGACCGCACCGGCAGCCTCACCGTCGGGAAGGACGCCGACCTCATCGTGTTCCGCCTCGACGAGTTCACCACCGTCCCCAGCGCCGACATCGCCGCTTCCATCGTCGGTGCCGGACACCCCGGCAACGTCGAGACCGTCCTTGTGGCCGGGAGGGCCGCGAAGTGGAACGGCCAACTCACCCACCCCGACCTTGACAGCATTCGCGCCCAGGCGGAGAAGTCCCGCGACCGGCTCCTCGCGAGCCCGCTCGTCGAGAGCTGAGACCCGCACTACCGGTACAGAAAGAGGACATCTACATGGCAACCGTGTGTGCGGTCATCGCCTCCACCCACCACCCGTTCTACTACCGGGCCAGCACCGCGACAGGGGCGGACCGGCCGCCGTTCGCTGACGAGTGGGTCTCCAAGGTCGAGAAGTTCCGCGAGACCCTGACCAAGGCTCGCCCCGACGTGCTGGTGATGGTCGGCAGCGACCACTTCCACCAGCTGTGGCTCGACAACATGCCGCAATTCCTCATCGGCAAGGCACCGTTCTACGACGCCAACTGGTACAACGAGGAGCGCGAGTTCGGCATGCCGAAGATGACGCTCCACGGCCACGAGGACCTCTCAGCCCACCTGCTCCGCAAGGGTCTCGACTCCGGGTTCGACCTCGCGTTCAGCAACGAGCTGCGCATCGACCACTCCATCACCTGCCCCATCATCACGCTGCGGCCGGAGGCGGACCTGCCCATCGTGCCCATCTACACCAACATCTTCGCCCCGCCGCTGCCGCAGCCGAAGCGCTTCATCCAGCTCGGGCAGACCATCCGGGAAATCATCGACTCCTGGCCCGAGAACCTCCGGGTCGCCGTCATCGGCACCGGCCACCTGTCCCTCGAGCTCGGCGGACCCCGCCAGTTCGGCGACCACGGCCCCGACCCCGAGTTCGACCGTCGGGCCGTGGACTGGATCTCCACTGGAGACTTCGACGGCTGCCTGTCCCAGGTGACCCTCGACAGCCTGCACCTGCCCGGCAACGCCACCCACGGCTTCATGGACTTCATGCTGATGATGGGTGTGGCCGGGGAGAACGCGAAGGCCGACTACGTCGACACCTTCGACCTGTTCCACACCATGGAGGCGTACTTCACCTGGTACCCCGAAGGGAGCCTGTCGTGAGCAAGTACCTGCTGAACAAGTTCCTGTTCACCATCGACCGCGACCCCGACCTCGTCGAGCGGTACCGCACCGACCCGGTCGAGACCGTGCGCTGGTGGGAGGCCGAGGAAGCCAACCGCATCCTGAACTGCATCCTCGAGGAGCGCAGCACGTGGCTGGCATTCGACGACGTCGAGCGCAAGGCGCTGTCCGAGCACGACTACGTGAAGTTGTTCGAGCTCGGCACCCACCCGTTCCTCACCCTCACGCTGTTCATCGCGATGTTCGAGCGCGACCACGAGCCCCTGGGCTTCCAGAAGGAGTACGCGCTCCGGCTCAACCACTTCCAGATGCCCTACCCCGACATCGCCACCTGAACCGCTCGCGAGCGCTCACCTGAACCGGAACACCGGAAGGAACCATGACCACCCCAAGCACCACCCCCGACCAGGGTTCGACCACGACCCAGGAGACGCCGCGCGGTCCACTGCACGGCCTCGTCGTCGCCGACTTCTCCCGCGTCCTGGCCGGCCCCTACGCCACCATGCTGCTCGCCGACCTCGGCGCCGAGATCATCAAGGTCGAGAGCCCCGCCGGTGACGACACCCGCCACTGGGTGCCGCCGGTACGCGACGGGGTCGGTACCTACTACCTGGCCATCAACCGCAACAAGCGGTCGGTGACTCTCGACCTCAAGGACGAGGACGACCTCAAGGTCGCCCACGCCCTGTCCGCGCGTGCCGACATTTTCATCCAGAACTTCAAGCCCGGTGGCCTGGCCCGGTTCGGCCTGGACTACGACTCCGTCGCCGCCCGCAACCCGCACACCGTGTACTGCTCCATTAGCGGGTTCGGCGCCGCCGGCGGCAAGGACCTGCCCGGCTACGACCTCCTCGTTCAGGCCATGTCCGGGC
>NZ_ML142853.1:169320-172219 GCF_004138495.1 Phytoactinopolyspora endophytica | reverse complement strand
TGAGCCTCACCGGCGACCCCGACGGCTCCCCGTACCGCGCCGGCATCTCCGTGTTCGACGTGATGACCGGACTGCACTCCGTCATCGGCATCCTCGCCGCCCTGCGCCACCTCGAGGAGACCGGACAGGGCCAGCACGTGGAGACGAACCTGCTGTCCACCGCGATGTCGTCGCTGGTCAACCAGACCTCCGCCTACGTCGCGGGTGACGTCGTCCCCATGCGGATGGGCAATGCGCACCTGTCGCTGTTCCCCTACGAGCCGCTCGCCACCGGCGACGGGGACCTCATCGTGGTCGCCGGAAACGACGGCCAATACCGCAAGCTCGTCTGCGAGCTCGGCGCACCCGAGCTCGCCGACGACGACCGGTTCGCCACCGTCGGGAAGCGCAACGACAACCGCGAGGAGCTTCGCCCACTCCTACTGGACCTGCTGTCCGGCAAGTCCGCCGAGGAGTGGTTCCAGCAGCTCAGCGCCGCCGGCATCCCGTGCGGCCCCATCAACGACGTCAAGGGCGGTGTCGAGCTCGCCGAACGCCTCGGCCTCGAGCCGGTCGTGACCGTTGACGACGTCCCCACGGTCCGCAACCCCATCCGGTTCTCCAGCACCCCGGCCCGCTACGACCTGCCGCCGCCGGCCCTCAACGCCGACGGCGACCGGGTCCGTGCCTGGCTCGCCGACGGAGCCGCCGGTGACCTGGACGACACCTCCGCTTCCGCTGCGCGCGCCGAGGGGAGGCGGTCCGCATGAGCGACCAGAACTCGGCCGCGTACCCGACGTCGCTCGGTGTGTCCACGGTCGAGACCATCAGCCTCCTCGGCAAGGACCTCTCCGCTGACCTCATCGGGAAGGTCGACTTTGGTGACTTGGCCTACCAGCTCATCACGCTGCGCGAACCCACCCCCGGCCAGGCAGCGATGTTCAACGCCGTCCTGGTCGCGCTCGCCGACCACGGCTTCACCCCCACCGCCATCGCGGCCCGGATGACGTGGCTCAGCGCGCCCGACTCCATCCAGGGCGCCCTCGCTTCTGGCCTGCTCGGCGGTGGGTCGCGGTTCCTCGGCGTGAGCGAGGACACCGGCCGGTTCCTCAACGCCGCCATAGACGCCATCGACGGCGACCTGCCCACCGATGACGCCGGCTGGGACAAAGTCGCCACCAAGGCCATCGAGGACCGCCGTGCGGCCGGTGGGTTCGTGCCTGGCCTGGGACACCACCTACACAAGAACGGCGACCCGCGGGTGCCGCGCCTGTTCGACCTGGCCCGCGAGCACGGCACCTACGGCTCCCGGTTGGCGCTGTTCGAGGCGATGGGGCGAGTCGCTCCACAGGCCCTAGGCAAGAGCCTGCCACTCAACGGCGCCGGGATTTGCGGTGCAGTGCTGGCCGACCTCGACATCCCCCAGGAGCTGCTGCGCGGAGTCGTGCTGCTGGCCCGGTGCGCCGGCCTGCTCGGTCACCTCGCGGAAGAGATGCGCACGCCGGTCGCGGGCCAGATCTTCGCGCACGTCGAAGGTGCCGCGACCTACACCGACGGGGAGAACGCCTAGCACCGTCCGGTCGACCCTTTTGCTGAAGGGCCCGCGGCGCACCATCCTCCCGGGCAAGGGGAGCGCCCTAGCCTTCGTCATCCGTCTTCCCCCTGGGGAGTTGGGTGTCGACGGCATGTTGCACCTATTTGACAGTTGCTACACCACCGTGGGATCCACCCCCTGCCTCGGGGCCGCCGGCCCGTAGCTTGATGTAGTCAGGGAGCGGCACACCTCGACTGTGCCCGACTCCGGCGCGATCGGGATCGTGCGGAGATCAACACTTCCAGGTCGCTGGGCGTCGCGAGGCCGATGCGTTGGTCGATAAGGCTCAGGAGCCGGATGGCGCGTCCGGTCCGAGCGGCCGCCTCAATCTTGTGGTGCCCGTCGAGCAGGAAGTGAGTGAGCACCCAGTGTTCGTAGTAGTCCTGGCCTTCCGCCACAGCTGGCTGCAAAAGGTCGAGGATCGAGTAGGCCACGGCGGTTCCAAGACCTCCGACGGAGACGTCCGCGTACTGGTCCACTCGTTCGGCGTCATTCCACGTCGGTGGGACCATCGGCACCAGGAACTCGTATAGATGGCTGTTAGACGCTACCGGCGTTTCGAATGTCCGGTAGTAGGACGTACCGGGGTCTTCGGGTGCGCCGACCGCGGGGTCAATGCCCCAGGTGGTCACCTGCTCGTGGGTGAAGTAGTCGAATGGGCTGCGCGGCTGCACCAGAGATGGCGTCACTTCCAGCAGCAACACGGTGTACTCCGACTTGGGCAGCACGCTCCCGTACACCCGCAACACCTCGTCATCGACGCGCTCGAGACCGGCATTCAGGCGGTGACTGGCAAGTCCAAGATCAGCAATCTCAGGCTCCGTCAACCTCTTGAAAAGGGCAGGGCACGTGCCGCACCAAAGATTGAGCTCGAATACCGGCGCTGCACGCAACGTCAGACGCCGGGGCGGAAACGCGGTACCTGGTGCCGGCTTGGGCGTCGGCACCACCACGGCGGCACGCTTCTCCCGTACACCCAGCGTCACACCTTGGCGAGCATCAATGAGCATGCTGCTCACGCTACGCCGGACGCCGCACGAGGCGCCGCACCAACGCAGCGACACTCGCTACCGTGACGAGTGCGTCAATCTGCCGCGAGCAGGCGTCCTGGCCTTGATCGCCGAGCGGCGGGGATGGTGGAGCCGCGCCGACTGCTGGCGAAGGTTAGCGCTTAGCCGACCTCGTCGGCCAGGCGTGCCACCGCCGCCGCCACTCGCGGCCCGAACATCACGGCGTCGTTGTGGTCCGCTCCCGCGATCACCACCCGCTCGGATAGCGCCGGCGCCTTGTCAGCCACCCGTGCGCTGAGGTCTGGGGGCACGACCG
>NZ_ML142853.1:168946-169270 GCF_004138495.1 Phytoactinopolyspora endophytica | reverse complement strand
CCGTACACCACGGTTACCGGCACCTCGCTGCCTGCGAGGTGCTCTGCCACGCGGAACGGGTCGCGCAGCAGCAGCCGCACCGGCAGCCATGGGTAGTGTCGGGACCCGACATCCGCGAGCTCGGGGAACGGCGACCGCAGCACCATCCCGGCGGGCGGCTGCAGCGCCTGCAGCCCTGCCACGACGCCGCTGCCCAGCGACTCCCCGAAGTAGATCGTGCGCTCGGCCGGATAACCCAGGTCCTCCAGCGTCTCCACCGCGGCCATCGCGTCGCGCGCCAGGCCCTCCTCGCTCGGGCTGCCCGGGTTGCCGCCGTACCCGCGA
>NZ_ML142853.1:167735-168936 GCF_004138495.1 Phytoactinopolyspora endophytica | reverse complement strand
ATCAGGAGTACGGCGAGCCCACGCCGCCGCAGCTCCTGCGCCAGACCGGCCCGGCCGGCTCGGTTCCCGCCGTTGCCCGGCGCGACCAGAACCGCCATCCGATAGTCGGTCGCTGCCGGCCCGGACGCCGCCGGTACGAACCACGCGCCCAACTCGAGCCCATCCTCGGTGTACAGCGTGACGTCACGTGCTCCCTCGATCACCTCACCGGCCGTCGGCACGCCCGACGCGTCCGGGAAGTAGATCAGCTCCCGCTGCAGCCACCACAACACCCCCACCACCACCCCGCCGATCAGCACAAAGACCACGAGCACCCGCAGCATCCGACCGCGGTGCAGCGCCTTTGTGGCCATCCCTCATGATGGCCACCGCGACCGGCCCCGGCGCAAGCTCAGCCCGTCATAACCGGCTCGATACGAGATGCGAGATCGTAGATGCGACGGTCCTCATCTTCCGCGATCCGCGAGTGCATCTGGGTTGCGTCATAACGCCGCAAGAGCAATATGCCGTCCCTGGCGACTTCTCAAGATCGGGTAGACCACAAGTCTCCGGCGAGAACATGTCGAGATCCCGGCCCCGGCTCCGTCCCAGCATCGAAGCGACCAGATCACCAGCGGAGGATAGATCACATGACACACGTACAACGTTTCGACCACATCGGCATCACCGTCGCGGACCTAGACTCGGTGACGACGTTCTTCGTCGGGCTGGGTCTCGAGGTCGAGGGCACCGGATCCGTGCAGGGCGAGTTCGTTGAGACCGTCTGCGGCATCCCGGGCGCGCACTGTGAGATCGCGATGCTGACGTCGCCCGCCGGTGGAACCCGGCTGGAGCTCGCGAGCTTCGTCACGCCCGACCACGTACCTGGATCGCCTGCGGCGATGGCCAACGAGCTGGGGCTGCGCAACGTGTCCTTCGAGGTCGGCGACCTCCAGGCGGCCATCGACGCTGTGGCTGCGGAAGGGTACGGGCTCGTCGGTGGTGTCGGCGAGTACGAGGGCAGTGTCCGTATGGCCTACGTCCGCGGGCCCGAGGGGATCATCGTGTCCCTGTTCGAGCAGATCGGCTGACGCGCGCCTCGTATGGGACCGCATCAGCCGCTCTTCCGTCGCAGCGGGGCTGCCACGTGCGATGCGGCCTTCCGGGCGACCCTGTAACGCTGGCTGACCCTGTCTCGTCTTAGAGCTTGTAATGAGCACGA
>NZ_ML142853.1:152498-167715 GCF_004138495.1 Phytoactinopolyspora endophytica | reverse complement strand
CGCATCCCCACAGAAGAGAGGGATTCCCGATGCGTGTATTCGTAGCAGGAGCAAGCGGTGCACTGGGCAGACGGCTCGTGCCGCAGCTGACGGCTCGTGGCCACCAGGTCACGGCAACCGTGCGCAACCCCGACCGCGCAGGAGCGCTGCGTGCCGCCGGAGTTGAGCCCGTCGTGGTCGACGGACTCGATGGTGTGGCCGTCGGCGAGGCCGTCGTACGTGCCAAGCCCGACGCGATCGTTCACCAGATGACGGCGCTCGGCGGCAAGTCGGACCTGAAACACTTCGACCGCTGGTTCGCCACCACCAACCGGCTGCGCACCGAAGGAACCGAGCATCTGCTGGCCGCCGCACGAGCGGCCGGGGTCGGCCGGTTCATCATCCAGAGCTATACCGGGTGGAACAATGCTCGCACGGGTGGATCGATCAAGACCGAAGACGACCAGCTCGACCCGGAACCAGCCGCAGCCCAGCGAGAGTCCATGGCCGCCATCCAGTTCCTCGAGAGAGCCGTGACCAACGCACCGCTTCATGGCATTGTGCTGCGCTACGGCAACTTCTACGGACCTGGCGCCTCGGACTCGATGGTGGAGCTCATCCGCAAGCGGCAATTCCCCATCATCGGTCGCGGGCGCGGCATCTGGTCGTGGATCCACCTCGACGACGCGGCCGCCGCGACCGTCGCGGCCTTGGAACGCGGCGAGCCCGGTGTCTACAACATCGTCGACGACGACCCAGCCGCGGTCGCGGACTGGCTGCCGCATCTGGCCACGAGCGTCGGCGCCAAGCGGCCGATGCGCGTGCCGTCTTGGGTTGGTCGGCTGCTCGCGGGAACACCCACCGTGCAGTGGTCCACCGAAGCCCGCGGCGCCTCGAACGAGAAGGCCAAGCGCGAGCTCGACTGGCGACCGGCCTGGAGCAGCTGGCGCGACGGATTCCGGCATGCACTCACCGACGCGCGGCTACCCACCGACACCCACGATCCAGACAACGGCTCAGGCAACATCCCACTTCAACAGCCCAGGCAGCAATGAATGGATCAGCAATGAAGGGACAACCTCATGACGCATGACGACTCGACAGCTCAGCTTGTCGACTCGCTGTCCCCTCTGTTGTTTTCCATCGCCTATCGGATGCTGGGCAGCGTCAGCGACGCCGAGGACATCGTCCAGGAAGGCTTCGTGCGCTATCTGCGTGCCCAAACCGACGGCTCGGTGGTCGAGTCACCCAAGGCGTATCTGTCGGCGGTGGTCACTCGGCTGGCCATCGATCACCTGCGCTCGGCGCGGGTACGCCGCGAAACCTACGTCGGGCAGTGGCTGCCGGAGCCACTGCTCACCGACGACGATCCCGCCCATCATGCCGAGCTGGCCGACTCGGTGTCGATGGCCTTCCTTCTCCTGCTCGAACGGCTCAATCCTGTCGAGCGGGCCGTCTATCTGCTGCACGACATCTTCGACTACAGCTACGACGACATAGCCAAGATCGTCGGTAAGACGCCGCTGAACTGCCGTCAGCTAGCGCTTCGCGCTCGACGCCACGTCGAGTCCGAGAAGCCGCGCTTCGACGTCGCTTCGTCCGAGCGGGACAAGCTCAGCCAGCGCTTCCTCGCCGCCATCACTCAGGGCGACGTCGACGGCCTCATCAACGTGCTCGCCACCGATATCAGCGTCGTCGGTGATGGAGGCGGCAAGGCTCCCCAATGGATGCGCCCGATCAGCGGAACTGTCCGCGTCGCGCGGCTGCTCGCCGGGATCGGTCAGACCATTCGGCAGGTGGGCGGCCGGATCGAGCCGCATGAGATCAACGGCCAAGCGGGCGCATTCGTCGTCGACGCCGACGGAGCGCTCATCCACATCCTCGCCCTCGATGTGAGCGACGGCGCCGTCCAGACCGTGCGGTCCGTGATCAACCCCGACAAGCTTCGCCACCTCGGACCGCTCGCCGACATGGACGCGCTGATGCGGCAAACACGGCCTCAATAGGTCCGCAGTCCTATCGGTAGCCCCGCTTGAGCAGGTATTTGGCTCCTGCCTCGAAGCCCTCGGGGCTGAGCACTTCGAAGCCGAAGGCGTCGGCGAGCCGGTCGGTCGTGTTGAACGCGGCGCAGACCGCGAGCGCGTCCTTGACCTGCTGGGGTGAGACACCTGCGGACAGCACGTCGCGCATGTCCTGGGCGCTCACCTTTCCCTCCCGGGTCAGCTCGCCGAGCATCCGCAATGTTGCCCGCAGCGCGTCCCCGATGGGGGCCGATTCCAGGTCGGCCAGCACCGCTTGAACTTTCGCGCTGTCCTGGTACGCCTGCGCCGCGGTGGCGGTGTGTGCGCCGATGCAGAACGCGGACTCGTTGACCTTCGAAACGTAGGCCGCCATCAGCTCTCGGTCAGCTACCGGCCAGGCGGAAGGTCCTCGCATCGCCTCGTGGGTGAATTCCTTCGCCTGGGCACCGTAGAAGGCGGGCCGGTAGAAGACCAGCTTGGCGGCGTCTGGAACCGGGTGCCTGGAGAACAGCCGGATGAGCGCAAATAGCAGCTTGGTCCCGGGGCTGTAACCGCGGTTGAGGATGTCAAGGCGCATTAGCCGTCCTCCTCGCCGTCGACGGTTGCCTCGGCCAGGGCGGCCAGCCCTGCTTCATACTGGCGGGTGGCGTGGCCGACCGCAGCGCATATCACCAGCTCGAAGAGCTCGTCCTCGGTGCACCCCGATGCCGTTGCCGCTGCGAAGTCCGCGTCGGTGACCTGTGCCGGATTCGTCGCGACCTTGCCGATCAATGTGTGCAGCGGCGGGGGAAGACCGTCATTGCTGAAGGCACGGGCTCGCTGCTCCGGCGACGCCCTGCCTTCTGCGTTCAGTACGCGATCCACCAGGGCTCGGTGCGCTGCTCGTTTCTTGTCCTCATCCGGCACGGTGCCTCGGCCTCCATCCTGCTCGGCTATCTGCCCTCACATACAAGACGATCGGCGCGGGCCCGAACACGACACACTGAGCCGTCAGGGTTCCAGATCCATCAGGGCCTTGCCGCTTTCGAAGTCGAGTGGCAGGGAGACATGATCGTGTGCGATCAGCCATTTGCCGTCGAGCTTCCGGAAGCACGCTGTGAACCGAACCCAGAAACCGCTCGCCGTCGTCCCGTTCGTCAACCTGCCGCTGAGCCGATTGAGGCTGTGCGCGAATGCCACGTCACCGTCGACCGTGATCGTGAGGTCATGAACCTCATAATGGGGCTCTTCGTAGATCGTGAACACATCTACCCAATTCTTCATCTTCGCCTCTGCCCCCACGTGCTGCAGCGGCGGTTGGACGTCGAATGACACGATGTCCGTGGCGTAAAGCGGCTTTAAGCCGTCGAGATCCCGGGCACGAATTCCGTCAATCAGATTGTCGACCTGCTGGCGAATGGCCGCTTCGTCGGTCGCGTGTTGAGTAGCCATGATTGATCCTCCAGCGTTGGAATTTCGTCAAGACGTCAGGCTTTCTCTGAACCCCTGGCGCCACGAGGGGTATTGCAACTGCCAGCCGAGCTCACGCTTGGCCTTGGCGTTGGAGAAGCCACGCCCCTCGGTCATCAGTCCCACCACCGCGTTCCCGGCGAGAGGCCCGGCGAGCCACGACGGGACCTTCAACGGCGGTTTCGCGCCCACAGCCTCGGCCAGATATGGCAGCCATACGTTGGCGGCGGCCGGTTCGTCGTCAACGATGTTGAACACGCCCTTGGCCTGCTGCTCCACGGCGAGGACAGTCGCGCTCGCCGCGTCGTGGAGATGCACCCACGACGTGTGGCCGGTGCCGCCCCCGACGACGGGGAACTGCCGCTTGCGCACGGGCTCGACGACGCCGTCGGAAGCGCCCGGCCCGTACAGCCAGCCGAACCGCAGCGCCGCACCACCCGCCTTGACGACCACGTCCTCGACGTAATGCGCCGCTGCCATAATCGAGTGCGCGATCGTCCCCTCCCACAGGTCCACCGGGTCGTCCTCGGTCTTGACCCAGCCGCCCTCTCGGATGCCGTTCCAGCCCGCGTAGCTCTGCGCAACAACGTTGGACACCCCACTCGCCTCGGCGGCGGCCAGTAGGTGGTCCGTCCCCTCGGTGCGCAGCCGATTGGTGGTAGCGAACCACCGGTCCATGTGCTTCATGTCGGCTTTGGCGCCGATGGCTGTCATCTCGTGCGCGATAGCGTCCGGACGGGCCTTCGTCACCGCCTCGTCGACCGACGACGCATCCAGCCCGTCCATCACAACCGCCTCGGCGCCCATCTGCCTCAGCAAGCCCAACCTTCCCGGGCTTGTCGCGGTAGCCGTCACCTCATGACCCCGAGCCACCAGCTGTGGCACCAGATGCCGCCCTACCACCCCAGTCCCGCCCGCCACGAAACCCGCATGATCGTCACCTTCCGGTTCCAGAAATTTGGCTCTCACACCTGTCGACGAGACAGCCCTGTTTTCTGTTACATCCCCGGGAGGCAACAAGGTAGCGGCGACGACACCGGCCAGCGGAGAGGTGTTCCGGCTCGGCTTCGGCCGCCTCTCGGCCAATGACTTTCACCACCGCACTCGAGTCGAGTCGCCGACGCGCTGAACGGTGGGCAGCGAGAGAAATCGGTCCTGATTCGAGGTACACGACGGGTTAGGGGGAGGGGAACGACGCGTCGCCGAAGAGGATGCGACGGGCCGCGTGTCGGCCGAGCGGTGTGCGCAGCAGCGTGAATGCGGCTGTGGCCACCGGGGGCGTGCGCACCTGGGCCAGCCCTCGGCGCAATGCCAACCGTCCTCGGAACCGCCGGCGCAGGGCCGCTCCGTTGTAGTGGGCCAAGGCATCCGCTCTGCCGGACCGCAGCGCCTCGTCGAGGACCTCGGCCGCATGGTCCGACAGGCGTAGACAAGGATCGAGCCCACCCGCGGTGAGCGGGGAGACGGCGCCTGCGGCATCACCCACGAGGAGCCCGTCGACGCTGCTGATCCGGCCCAGCACCCCGCCGACGGGGATCGGGCCGCCACGCCGCTCCACCTCGTCGGGGCGGCTGAGGCCGTGCAGCCCGGGCGCTGAGCCGCTGAACCGGTCCAAAGCCCGCCGAAGACCGTCGGGGAAGCGGCGAGCATAGCCGGCGACGCCGACGTGGGCGTGCTGCCCGTCGTTGACCACCCACGCCAGATAACCGGGCGCGAGCGACGGATCGATCACGCAATGGAATGTCGGTGGCTCGTCGTGCCGGGGGATCGGGAAGACCTCCTCGCCGCCGACGAGTAGGTGTCGGTTGCGATCCAACCCCAGGTCCCGGGCCACCTGTGAGCGGGCACCGTCGGCGCCGACGACGAACCGAGCTGGCACGCTGACCGGCCCGTTTCGATCCATCAGGAGGAAGGCCCCGGACTGCCGGCCGGCATAGCGAGTGCCCAGCGCTATCCGCACGCCGGCATCGGTTGCGGTGCGCGCGGTCGCCGTGTACAGCGAGGCCATGTCAGCGACCCGATACTCGTCGCGCGCACTAACGAGGGTCACGGGTCGGCGCAGCGTCGGCGGGTAAAGCGCCACATGTCGGATCGGCGGGCCGAGGCAGTCAGCAGGCAACGTGAAATCGTCGAGTGTTCGACGGACGAAGATCCCGGTGGTGCGGATGGCGCCGGTGAGCGTAGACCGCCGTTCGGCGAGCAGGACGTCGTGCCCACGTTCGGCGAGCAGTGTGGCCGTGCGTAGCCCCGCCAGTCCAGCGCCGACCACCAGGACGTCGGCGTTCAAGCGTCGGCGCGGTGCGGCCGCGGCCGCGGGCGAGGGAGAGGGCAGGGGAGAGGGCAGGGGAGAGGGAGAGGTGAAGTCTGGCATGTCGTCCGGCTCAGTCCTCGACCCATTCGAGCAGGTCACCGGGCTGGCAGTCCAGTGTCCGGCACATTGCCTCCAGAGTGCTGAACCGGATGGCTTTGGCGCGGCCGTTCTTCAGCACCGCCACGTTCGCCGGTGTGAGCCCGACGCGCTCGGCGAACTCCCCGACGCTCATCTTGCGCTTGGCGAGTTCTACGTCGAGGCGCACCACAATCGGCATCAGATGACACCTTCCATGTCGCTGCGCAGAGCCGTGGCCTGTCGAAGCAGCGCGCGCATCACCACCATCAGCAACACCAGGACGCCTGCGGCCAGGACCACCCCGAACAGGAGCACCGGCAGACCGGGATCTTCTACCTGGATGGTGAGATAGATGAACATGCCGAGAAGCAGCACCCAGGCAATCGACACGGCCCACAGGATCGCGTTCACCCAACCGAACGCTTCCTCCTTGAAGATCCTGTCAGCCTTGACCATGCTGAGCAGCTTCCAAGTGCATACGATCACCACCTGGATGCACAGCAACTCGGTGATCGAGAACGCCAGCAGCGGCCCCCGCAGCGATGCCAGATCCGGCTCGTCTGCCGCCATGTCGGCCAGTGTCTCGGGCATGACGACGACCTGAGCCACCACCAGGCCGGTGAACAGCACGACCAGCAGGATTCGGAGCAGACCAACCGTCCGATGCAACCTTGTCATACATCGACTCTCGCTAGTTATCGATCGATTGTCAATAGATTTAGGTTGAATCTCGTGGCTGTGTCGCGTCTCGTCGAGCCCGGACGAGCAGTTGCGACAGAACTGCGACACCACGCGGACGCCGGTTGGACATCGTCCGCCGATGGTGTCATTCATGGATCTCATTCTGAGTAGACATGTCGGTAACCGTGCGGGCGTCGAACCACGACATCGACGGAGCTTGCGCCGCGGTTCTATACGGCGCGGAGCGCGCGCGGCGTCGATGGTCGCGGCCGTGCTGGCCAGCATGCTGGTGGGGGCCGGCACGAGCCTCGGCGGCGTCGGCTCGCCTCATGCCGGCGCGGCGTCGAATCCGGGCACAGTGGCTGAAGGGCGCTTCGACGTCGCGACGTACGACATCACCGTGAGCTACCGGCCGAGCACCCGGTGGCTACGAGGAACCACGGTGGTGAACGCCACCGCCACGCAGACGCTGGACGGCTTCACCCTTCACCTCAGTGACGAGTTGGAAGTCCGCTCGGTAACCGTGGATACGGAAGAGGTGGAGTCCTTCTCCCGGAGCGGTGCCAAGGATCTCACCATCGTTCCAGCGACGACGATCAGACGCGGCGAGAAGTTCCAGGTGCGGGTAGAGTATGACGGCTCGCCCGCTGGCGGATGGTTACCCACCGCGTCGGGCGGGGCTACTGCCTTCATGGGAGATTCCAGCGCGTGGTTCCCGGTCCATGAGGACGCTCTTGACAAGGCGGCGTTCCACCTGACAGCGACGGTGCAGGCCGGCTGGGGCGTCGTCTCGATCGGCCGGGAGGGCCCGGTGCGGCGCGAGGCCGCCACCACCACGTTCCGTTGGTCGGAGCCGGACGTCGACCCCGCCCACATCGCCGTGTCCATCGACCGGTTCACGATCGAACGGTCGGCTTTGGCCGATGGAACTCCGGTGGTCAACGCGTACGCGCCGGAGCTGCAGGGGACGACCAAGCCGCTAGCGGGCCGGTTGCCGGAGATTCTCGATTTCCTCTCCGAGAGGTTCGGCCCCTATCCCTTCCGGGCGGCCGGCAACGTATTCGTCCACGTGAACAATGAGGCGCCCGGGACCGCGCCGCAGACCCGTCCGGTGTACCTGGGCGCCGGAAACACGCAGTACATGACCCTCGACATGGTCGTCCACGAGCAGGCTCACCAGTGGTACGGGATCTCGGCCGCGCCCCGCCGGTCGGAGGACAACTGCTTATCCGAGTGCTTCGCCGTCTACGCCACCTGGCTATGGGACGAAGCCAAGGCCGGAGCCGACCTCGACGCCCGCTACCGCGAGCAGGTCAACGCCAACACAGACGACGCCGACTTCTGGGCGGAACTTTACAGTCCTGGCCAGACACCGGGGATCGGCCTGTACAGCAAGGGGCCGCTCGCCCTGCACGCACTCCGCCTGCAGATCGGCGAGGAGGCGTTCCACCGCCTGATCAAGCAGTGGCCCCAGCAGCGCCGTGGCGACTACGTCGACTGGCCGCAGTTCGAAGCGTTCGCGGAGAAGATCGCCGGCCAGGACCTCACTGGCTTCTTCCAGGCATGGTTCCACGGCGGGACGGTGCCCCCGGACGAATACCTCTGGCCCGGCGCGCTGAAGCCCTAACTGTCGTGTTCCCGACCGCTCGTGGGCGGCGCCGTCCAGGAACGGCCGGGTCGGCCGACGCACGGCCGACCCGGACCATCAGAATCGAATCAGACGAGGTCGAACCGATCGAGGTTCATGACCTTGTCCCATGCGGCCACGAAGTCGTGTACGAACTTCTCCTGCGCGTCGTCGCTCGCGTAGACCTCCGCGACTGCGCGCAACTCGGAGTTCGAACCGAAGACGAGGTCGACGCGGCTGCCGGTCCACTTGACCTGGCCGGTGGCGACGTCGCTACCTTCGAATGTCTCCGCGTCCGAACCCGACCCTGCCGTCGGCTTCCAGACAATCCCCATGTCGAGCAGGTTTGCGAAGAAGTCGTTGGTCAGCGACCCGGGGGTCTCGGTGAAGACGCCGAGCGACGACTGCTTGAAGTTCGCGCCAAGGACACGCAGACCACCGACGAGGACCATCATCTCGGGTGTGCTCAGAGTCAGCAGGTTCGCCCGGTCGAGTAGGAGATACTCCGCCGGCAGCCGGTTGCCCTTGCCGAGGTAGTTGCGGAACCCGTCTGCCTTGGGCTCGAGCGCCGTGAAGGAATCCACATCGGTCTGCTCCTGCGACGCATCCACGCGTCCCGGCGTGAACGGTACGTCGACGTCGTATCCCGCGGCCTTGGCCGCTTGCTCGACGGCCGCGCACCCACCGAGCACGATCAGGTCGGCCAGCGACACCCGCTTGCCACCGGTCTGGGCGGCGTTGAAGGTCTCCTGGATCCCCTCCAGCGTGCGTAGCACCGTCGCCAGGGTGTCGGGATCGTTGACTTCCCACTCGCGCTGGGGGTCAAGGCGGATGCGGGCGCCGTTGGCACCGCCGCGCTTGTCGCTGCCACGGAACGACGAGGCCGACGCCCACGCGGTGGAGACCAGCTGGGATACCGACAGGCCGGAGGTGAGGATCTGGCTCTTGAGGGTGGCGATGTCCTCAGCGCCGATGGACTCGTGCGTCACCTCCGGGAGGGGGTCCTGCCACAGCAAGGTTTCCTCCGGGACCTCCGGGCCGAGGTGGAGCACCTTGGGGCCCATGTCCCGGTGGGTCAGCTTGTACCAGGCCCGGGCGAACGCGTCCGCGAACTCGTCTGGGTTGTCCTTGAACCGCCGCGAGATCGGCTCGTAGATCGGGTCGTGCCGGAGCGAGAGATCGGTGGTCAACATCGTCGGGGGACGCGAAAGCGAGCCGTCCTCGGGGTCCGGCACCGTGTTCGCCCCGGCGCCGTCCTTCGGCTGCCACTGGTGGGCACCGCCGGGGCTCTGCGTCAGCTCCCACTCGTAGCCGAACAGGTTCTCGAAGAAGCTGTTGCTCCACGTCGTCGGGGTCGCCGTCCAGGTGACCTCGAGACCGCTGGTGATCGCGTCCCGGCCCTTGCCGGTGCCGTGGCTGTTCTTCCAGCCGAGGCCCTGCTCCTCCAGCGGTGCGGCCTCGGGCTCGGCACCCAGGTGGGTGTCGGGGGCCGCGCCGTGGGTCTTGCCGAACGTGTGGCCACCGGCGATCAGGGCGACCGTCTCCTCGTCGTTCATCGCCATCCGGCCGAACGTCTCGCGGATGTCGCGGGCAGCGGCGATCGGGTCCGGGTTGCCGTTGGGGCCCTCCGGGTTGACGTAGATGAGGCCCATCTGGACCGCGCCGAGGGAATTCTCCAGCTCGCGGTCGCCGGTGTAGCGCTCGTCGCCGAGCCAGGTGGTCTCGGGGCCCCAATAGACGTCCTCGTCAGGCTCCCAGACGTCCTCACGGCCACCGGCGAAGCCGAAGGTCTTGAAACCCATCGACTCCAGGGCGACGTTGCCGGCGAGGATCATCAGGTCGGCCCACGAGAGGCTCTGGCCGTACTTCTTCTTCACCGGCCACAGCAGCCGGCGAGCCTTGTCGAGGTTGCCGTTGTCCGGCCAGCTGTTGAGGGGAGCGAAGCGCTGCTGGCCGGCCCCGGCGCCGCCACGGCCGTCGCTGATGCGGTAGGTGCCCGCGCTGTGCCACGCCATCCGGATGATGAAGGGGCCGTAGTGGCCGAAGTCGGCCGGCCACCAGTCCTGCGAGGTGGTCAGCACCTCCGCGATGTCCTGCTTCACGGCCGCGAGATCGAGGGTCTTGAATGCCTCGGCGTAGTTGAACTCCTCGCCGAGGGGGTTGGCCACCGCGGGGTTCTTGGCGAGGATCTTCAGGTTGAGCTGGTTCGGCCACCACTGGCGGTTTCCGCCGCCCTGAGTCGGGTGTGGGGCGCGGCCGTGCGCGACCGGGCAACCACCTCCGCTTTCTGTGTTCGGGGCTTCGACGGTTGCATCGTGGCTCTCGGGCATGAACATCCTTCCGGGGTATGGGGCGGGCCAGGTGATCAGGAGTTGTGTGCGCTTGAACATTCGGGGCACAGGCCCCAGTAGATGACCTCGGCCTCGTCGATCGTGAAGCCGTGGTCGTCGGACGCGGTCAAGCAGGGCACCGTGCCAACGGCGCAATCGACATCGACGACGGCATCGCACGACCGGCACACGAGGTGGTGGTGGTTGTCTCCGACCCGTGCCTCATAGCGGGCCACGGAGCCCATCGGCTGAATACGCCGCACCAGCCCCGCAGTCGTCAGCGCACGCAGCACGTCGTAGACGGCCTGGTGGGATACGTCACCGAGGTCCTCACGCACGACACCGATGATCGAGTCCGTGTCGGCGTGCGGATGGTCGTGCACCGCGGACAGCACCGCCACCCGAGGACGCGTCACACGCAGAGCAACCCCGCGCAACATGCTCTCGAAGTCTGAGGTCGTCGGCACACTCCGGAGTCTGCCTCATTTTCTGGAATCATTCAAGAATAGGATGTCGAAGCGGCCGCACCGATGACGTCAGTCTGCGGCGGGATCCGCGGTTGACGCTGGAGCAGTTCGACGCCGCCCTACCGGCCGTCGACATCAAGCTCACCCGCGATCAACTCGCGTCTGGCGCCGCGGGCGCCTAGAAGAGACAACAGGTCCCCGGTTGTGTCGTCGCTCAAGCCGTGTCACAGCCGAGGGGGGTGTGTCGTCTTAGAGTGCATGACGAACTCGGAGCAGACCTCGGTGTTGATCACCGGAGGCAACAAAGGACTTGGTTTTGAGGCAGCCCGCCGGCTCGGGGAACAGGGCTGGACGATCTTTCTCGGCTCGCGTGATGTAGGTCGAGGACGGGAAGCTGCCGACAAGCTGACTGACGGTGGCGCGAGCGTGGTCATGGTCCCGCTGGACGTGACCTCGGACGAGTCGGTGACCGGCGCTGTACGGCTCGTTCGGGAGCACACCGACCGGCTGGACGTGTTGATCAACAACGCCGGCGCGACCGGAAACGTTGTAGCGCCTGCAGACGCGACGGTTGACGAAATTCATTCCGTCTACCACACCAACGTGTACGGACCGATCAGGGTCACGCGTGCGTTCCTTCCGTTGCTGCAGGCGGCGGACCATCCACGGGTGGTGATGGTGTCCAGCGGTGGCGGCTCCTTCGCGGTCGTGACCGACCCAGAGCAGCCTTTCTCGAAGATCCACGAGCTCGCCTACAGCTCATCGAAGGCGGCTCTGAACATGATCACCGTCCGGTACGCTCAGGCGCTCCCGAAGATCAAATTTAATATCGTGGCCCCTGGAGAGATCGCAAACCGCAAAAGCGTTGCCACCGACATGAACAACCACACCGGCGAGCTGACGGTCACCGAGGGCACCGACTCGATCGTCGAACTGGCGATGAGCGACGCCGACGGACCGACCGGGATCTTCATCGATCGGCTTGGCCCCGTTGCGTGGTGACCGCCGCACAACCACGACTGGTCAGCCGCAGAAGGCCTTGTCCAGGAACGCGTCGACGGCGTCGTCGGGGTCACCGCGGAAGTCGGGCGTGAGCGCGACCGTCACCTGGCGGCTACGGTCCGGCGTGGAGTACGACCAGGACTGATACGCCAGGGCATCGCCGTCGTTGCCGTAGACGCGAACCCCGCACGAGGTGTCCCGCCAGGCCAGCCCGAGCCCGTACATCCCATCCTCGACACCCGGAGTCCGCATCTCCTCGAGCAGATCAATCGGCAGGAGGCGCCCGCCGAGCAGTGCGGCGACGAACCGGTTGAGGTCCGTCGTCGTAGAGATCATCTCGCCACCTGCGCCGAAGAGCGACGGATTCATCACGGTGAAGTCGACGAGGTCCATCTCACCGTCCTGCTGTATCGGCACGTAGCCGTGCGGATGCGGCCCGGGAATCAGCGGGAACGTGCCCGGCAGCGAGGTGCCGCGCAACCGTAGGGGTCGGATGATCCGGCGCTCGATCTGCTCGCCGTAGGACCGGTCGGTCGCCTCCTCGACGATCTGGCCGAGTAGAAGGTAGCCGGTGTTCGAGTACGCGTAGGCCGAGCCCGGCGGCTCGAACGTCGGCGGGTTGGCCAGTGCGCGCCGAACCAGCTCGGTCGAGGTCCAGGTCCGCCACCGGTTGTCCAGGAATTCCGGCTTGGGCGGCACCGTCAGGGTGTCCTTGTAGTCGTACAACCCGCTGGTGTGGTTGAGCAGCTGGCGCACCGTAATGCGGTCACCGTCCGGGACGACTCCGGGCAGCCACGCTTCGACCGTGTCCTCCAGCCGCAGCCGACCCTCGTCGACGAGCTGCAGGGCGACGGTAGCGACGAACGTCTTCGTGATGCTGCCCGCACGGAACCGGCCGCGGGTCGGGACCTCCCGTGTCTTACCCAGTTCGGCGACACCGCTGGTGCCCCGCCACACACCATGCTCGTCACGCACCTCCGCGAGCACGCCCACCGCACCGGTGGCGACGACGTCATCCAGCCGTCTCTGCAGCCCGGCGCGATCCGCTTCCTCCGGCGCTGCAGTGGCTGCGGCCGGCGCCGCAATCACCGCCAACGCTGTCGTCGTGGTCACCAGCGCCCGCAGCGCCCGTGGCGCTCGCTTCATCCCAACCTCCTGTAGCAGTTCGTCCAGAGCAAGCCTGACCGAAGAAGGGCGACGGACACATCGGGGAACACCCTTGGTTCTCCCGAGGTTGCTGGCTCGACCGACTACGCGACGTGGGTCCAGGTGGACGACGTCGGCACGCGGAGAGACCCCGGGCGGACGACAGGCTCACCCTCGTCGACACCACCGACCCGCAGCAACGAGCACGGCTGTTGAATGCCCACATGGCTGCCGCCACCGCCTATCCGCGGCTGACTGACCACAACGACGAGGGATGGCATCTGCATTATCGAGACGATGATCAGTCGATGCCCGACGTGCTACTCGCGATCACCAGCGTCGGCACGGCGCTCCACCTCACCACCCGCGGCATGCATCGCCTCGGGCGATGCGCGGCATGACAAGCCCAGGGAGACCCGTCGTTGACATCACCCGCAACGGGCCTCAGCAGTATTGTTCCGTCCGTTGTGCGAATCGGGCCGCGGTCCGCCGGCATCGAGCTCGGGCCAAACTCGATCGCTAGATCGCCGGCAGTATGCAAGAGATGGGAGATCAACGGTCATCTGGTCGTGCCATCTGTGGTGATCTGGTCGCACCAGATGTGGTGATCTGGTCGCCTAAGGATGAGGGTCACCGCGCTCGACGGTACTGCTGCTGGATTCAAACGACGACGGTCCGAACGAACTGCACTCGATCGACTCGCCGACCCCTTCGCTCGCGGCGCGTGAGAGTGCGCACCAGCACGCTGCTGACCGTGAAGCGCACGGCGATGCCGCTGAGCGAGTCGTGACGACGATCCTGCGTCTCCTCGAAGCGTGATGACGATTCACCTGTCCCGGCTGGTCCGGATGCTGAACGCACCGGTTCCGCACCCCTGATGTGGCGCGTCGGGCGCCGCCACACCGCTACCGGTAGACGACGCCTTTGGCAAGCCTTCGTAGGATGAGAGCTATCGTAGATAGAAGTGCGGTCTGAGCCTCTGGCTCATAGCTGCGCACTTGATCTGAGCCCCTGGCTCACAGTCAAGGTAGTTGGCGGTTTAGCCACCAATCTTCAAACTGGTACGCCCCCGGCATCAGGTGCCGGGGGCGTACTGCTTGATCAATCGTGCCCGAGGCGGCGCAGGTGGTTGCGCCCGTGGTGAAAGCTCGACGCTCATCGGCATCCGGGCCTGCTCACAATAGTGACCAGTTGGTTCTTTAAGTGACCAGGTGGCTCACGAGCGTGTCAGGCTGGTCAACGGGTCAGCTGCGGAGGCGGAGGCCACGTGGGGTGGCGTAGAAGCCGGCGGCGGTGAGGGCTTCGCCGAGCGGTGTGGACGTGATCTGCTCGCCGTCGGCGCGTTCGACGCGGAGGGCGCCTACGGCTCCCGCGCGGACGGCGTCAGCCAGGGCGTGTGCTGCTTCTCGCAACGTGTCGGCGTGGTCGGTCCACGACAGCAGGGTCCGGCCACCCCGCTCGACGTACAGGGTGAGTTCGCCGTTCACCAGGACGACGAGTGCGCCCGCCTTGCGGCCGGGTCGATGGCCGGATTCGCCGGCAAACTCGATGTCGGGACGGTCTGGCCAAGGCAACGCAGCGCCGTATGGGTTGGCGGGATCGGTCGCGGCCAGCACGACGGTCCCTGCGCCGGCCCGAGCCTGGTCGCGTCGTGTTGCCGTACGAGGGCGGCCCGTGTGGTGGTGATCGGCACCTGCTTCGGCGTGGGCGTCGGCGAAGGTGCGCAGCCGGTCGACCGCGCCGATGGTGGAGAACTGTGCTGCACCGAGCCCGGCGACGAAGTACCCGCGACGCGCCCGGCCGGACTCTTCGAACGCCTTGAGCACCTTGTACGCGGCGGCGTAACCGCCCGGAACCCTCTCGGCGACGACGGCGCCCCGCGTGACGATGCCGTGCCGGTCCAGCAGCGTCTCGGCGGCGGCGTGTGCCCGGCGCGTCGGATCCAGGTCTCGTTCCGGCAGCAGAGACCAGCGCCCGGCTGCCGTCGGTGGCCCGGATCTAACCGGTCCCGCGGCTCTGCTGCGCCGGTGCCGGGAACGGGTGGGCGCGGGCCGTGAGCGATGGCTGCCTCTGGTTCCGGAGAGTTGTGCACGCAGCGGTGCCAGCGTGTCATTGGTGATCAGACC
>NZ_ML142853.1:144434-152425 GCF_004138495.1 Phytoactinopolyspora endophytica | reverse complement strand
CACACCAGGTCCCAGAGTGCGGTGGTGATGTCCTGCTCAGTGGCTCCCGGCCCGGGAGTGGGCTCGGAGATGCTGTCGGCGATCGCGGCGAGCGAGGAACGCTCGTCCGCGGACGGCGTGGGATCCGTCGGTTCTGACGGTGTGGTCGGCTCTGCTGTGGCGCTCTGGCGCAGTGACGCCAGCACGGCATCGGCGAGCTGGCGGTAGAAAAAAGCACCGCCGTTGCCCAGCGTGTCGAGGATCGCGTGGTGGATCGGCCCGAGCTCCGCCTCCGATGTCGCATCCGGCTCGGGAAGCGTGAGCGCAGCGGTGTCGGCCAAATGCAGCGACACCCAGCCGTCGGACGGCCCGATCGCTCCCCGCCCGGTCCAGACGACCTCGCCGGATGCCGTGAGCTCGTCCAGCCACGCAGGGTTGTAGTCGGACAGACGCGTGCGGAGCACCAGCGGCTCGAGCGCGCTCGCCGGCACCGGCACGCCGTCGAGCTGCTCGATCGCGCTGAGCAGGCCATCCGGACCCTGCAGCGAACTGCCCACAGACTGCCAGGCAGGCAGGAACCTGGCGAGCGTGGACGGGTCGACTGGCTCGGCTTCCTTGCGCAGCGACGCCAGCGATCTGCGGCGCAGCAGCCGCAGCACCTCTGCGTCACACCAGTCGGTACCTGATTCGCCGGGCCGCAGCTGCCCTTCGACTAGCTTTCCGTCGCCGACGAGCTGCCGGATCGCACCGACGACGACGGCTCGCCCCAGCCCGAAACGCTCGGCCACCGACTCGGCGCGGAACGGACCGTGCGTGCGGGCATACCGGGCGACGAGGTCGCGGACCGGTTCCTCCACCGGCTCCAAGAAGTCCGGGTGCACGCCGTCGGGAACACCAACGCCGAGCGCGTCACGCACCCGCGCGACGTCCTCGACGGCTGCCCATCGTTCCTCGCCGCCGATCCGCATCGAGACGACGCGTCGTTGAGCAGCAAGCGTCTCGATGTGCGTCGCGGCGTCGTCAGGGTCGGTGCAGCGGGCGGCGATCTCTTCGGTGGACAGCGGACCGAGCAGCCGCAAAAGGTCGGCGACGTCTTCGGCGTCGTCGGCCTTGCGCTCGTCGACGAGCCGCTGCAGCTCGGCCTCGGTGCGCTCGATGACGTCGAGATCGAGCAGCTCGCGCAACTCGGTGTGGCCGAGAAGCTCGGACAGCAGGGCGGAGTCCAGCGTCAGCGCCTGCGCCCGCCGCTCGGCCAGCGGAGAGTCGCCCTCGTACATGAACGACGCGACGTAGCCGAACAGCAGCGATCTGGCGAACGGCGACGCCTGCGGCGTCTCGACCTCCACCACCCGGATCTGGCCCGCCGCGACGTCGCGCATCAGCTGGGTCAGGCCGGGCAGGTCGTACACGTCCTGCAGGCACTCGCGCATCGTCTCCAGCAGTATCGGGAACGACCCGTACTTCGAGGTCACGTTGAGCAGCTGCGCCGAGCGTTGCCGCTGCTGCCACAGCGGCGAACGACGTCCCGGCTGGCGCCGCGGGATCAGCAACGCCCGGGCCGCGCACTCCCGGAACCGGGCGGCGAACAGCGCCGACGCGCCCACCTCCGTGGTGACGAGATCCTCCACCTCGTCTGGGTCGATGACGACGAGGTCCGCGTCGTGCGATGGGGATGCTGCGGGCGCCGTCGCCGTCGCCGTGGTGGTGCTCGGTCCCGCGCGCCTTCCCGCGTCTGCGTGGCCCTGGTGCACGCCGGAGATGCCGTCGGCGAGGACCGGGGCCGCGTCGTCGAACGTGTCCGGGATGCGCAGCACGATGCCGTCGTCGGCGTGCACCGCCTGGACGTCGGCGCCGTAACGTTCGCGCAGCCGCGCGCTGAGCGCCAGCGCCCACGGCGCGTGCACCTGGGCGCCGTACGGCGAATGCACGACGAGGCGCCAGTCACCCAGCTCATCGCGGAAGCGCTCCACGACGATGGTCTGGTCGTCCGGCACGTGACCGGTGGCGGAGCCTTGGTCCGCCAGATACGAGAGCAGGTTGTCCGTGGCCCACTGGTCGAGGCCGGCCTCCTCGGCCCGCGTCCTCGCATCCGCGTCGTCGGCGCCGGAGACCTCCCGGACGAACGCGCCGACCGCCGCGCCCAGCTCCACGGGCCGACCGAGCTGGTCGCCCTTCCAGAACGGCAGCCGCCCGGGCCGTCCCGGCGCGGGGGAGACGACGACGCGGTCATGGGTGATCTCCTCGATCCGCCAGCTGGTGGCGCCGAGGGAGAACACGTCGCCGACGCGGGACTCGTAGACCATCTCCTCGTCCAGCTCACCCACCCGGGCGCTGTTCTTCCGGGTGTCCTGCCCGGCGAGGAAGACCCCGTACAGGCCGCGGTCCGGGATGGTGCCGCCGCTGGTCACGGCGAGCCGCTGACTACCCGGGCGGGTGCTCAGGGTGCCCTCGTCGCGGTCCCAGACCAGCCGGGGGCGCAGCTCGGCGAACTCGTCTGACGGATACCGGCCGGCCAGCATGTCCAGCACCGCCCGGTACGACGACTCGGGCAGCTGAGCGAACGGGTGCGCCCGGCGTACCAAGGCCAGCATGTCGTCGACCGGCCAGTCGTCCATGGCCACGGCAGCGACGATCTGCTGCGCCAGCACGTCCAGCGGGTTGCGCGGGATCGCCAGCTCTTCGATCATGCCTTGCCGCATCCGCTCGGAGACGACGGCGGTCTGGACGAGGTCGCCGCGGTACTTGGGGAAGAGCACACCGCGGGAGACCGCCCCGACCTGGTGACCCGCCCGGCCGACCCGCTGCAGGCCACTGGCGACCGACGGCGGCGCCTCTACCTGCACGACGAGGTCGACCGCACCCATGTCGATGCCCAGTTCCAGGCTGCTGGTCGCCACGACGGCGGGCAGCCGTCCCGACTTCAGGTCGTCCTCGATCAGCGCCCGCTGCTCCTTGCTCACCGAGCCGTGGTGCGCCCGCGCCAGTGTGGAACCGGCACCATGCGCGGCGCCGGACTGGGCCATGACCTGCGCCGGTGGCATGTGCGGCGCCGGTGTCTCCTCCGCGATCTCGTTGAGCCGGCTGGTCAGCCGTTCCGCGAGCCGCCGGGCGTTGGCGAAGACAAGTGTCGAGTGGTGCTGCTGGATCAGGTCCGCGACGCGTTGCTCCACGTGCGGCCAGATCGAACCGTCGGCCTCGACGGCACCTGTGTGGTCCTGAGCGGCCGGTGCGCCCGCGTCCCGGCCGGTCGGACCGTCGTCGTGCGCACCGGAACCCAGCCGGCGTTCGGATCCGGGTCCTCGCCGGACGCCACTTGGTTTGCGGTTGCTGACCTCGTCGAGCTGCGACATGTCCGGCACCGGGACGACGACGCGCAGGTCCCACTGCTTCTGGCTGGCCGGAGCGACGACGTCGACCGGATGGGCGCCACCGAGGAAACTGGCGACCTCCTCGACGGGGCGCACCGTCGCCGACAACCCGATGCGTTGCGCGGGGGAGGGGAGCAGCGCGTCCAGCCGTTCCAGGCTCAACGCGAGGTGGGCGCCGCGCTTGGTGCCCGCGACGGCATGCACCTCATCGACGATCACCGTCTGCACGCCACGCAGCGACTCACGCGCCTGCGACGTGAGCAGGAGGAACAGCGACTCCGGCGTGGTGATCAGGATGTCGGCAGGGCGGCGGGCGAAGCGCCGTCGTTCCTCGGCAGGAGTGTCCCCGGTGCGGATGGTGGTGGTGATCTCCGGCGGGGCGAGGCCGAAGTCGGCGCTGGCCCTCTTGATCCCTTCCAGCGGGGCGCTCAGGTTGCGGTCGACGTCGACCGTGAGCGCCTTGAGCGGCGACACATACAGCACGCGGCACCCGAGGGTGGGATCGTCCGGAGTGGTCGAGGCCGCGATCTGATCGATCGCCCAGAGGAACGCCGCCAGCGTCTTCCCGGACCCGGTCGGCGCGACGACCAGGGCGTTACGCCCAGCGGCGACGGTGCGCCATGTGCCCTCCTGCGCCGGTGTGGGCGTGCCGAACGAGCCGGCGAACCACGCACGGGTCGCCGGGCCGAACAGCTCGAGGACGTCTTCCATGTCCCCATACTGCCGCGCCCCACCGACAAAGGGCCTCATCTCCCATGATGATCATGGGATCGTCCGCGTAGCGCGACGGTAATGAGCCGATCAGGAATCGAGAAGCCCTGATCTTGTCGTTCCGGATAGCGTGAGAGCACCCTTATCCCAGTGACTGACAGGGAGTAACACACAATGAGCGGCACATCGAAGGCCAGCGAGAAGAAGCGAGACGGTTCCTCGGCGGAGGGGTTCTCCGAGCAGGAGCGCGCCGCGATGAAAGCGCGCGCCACAGAGCTGAAGGCAGAGGCACGCGGCGGCCGTGGTTCGAAGAAGGCGGCCGCTGATGAGGAAGCCGTACTGTCGAAGATCGCTGAGATGGCGTCGCCGGATCGTGCGCTGGCCGAGCGCGTACACGCCATCGTCACTGATGCTGCTCCCGAGTTGGCGCCGAAGCTGTGGTACGGCCAGCCCGCCTATGCCAAGTCCGGCAAAGTGGTGTGCTTCTTCCGCAGTGGGCAAGTGGATAAGGAACGTTACTCGACGTTCGGGTTCAGTGTGCACGCGAATCTGGATGAGGACGGCGGCATGTGGCCGACGTCCTACGCCCTGACAGAGTTGGGCGAAGCCGGTGAAGCGGCGATCAGAATGCTTGTTAAGAAGGCCGTGAGCTGATCATGGGATCTGGCGTTCAGCGCTCGTTGGGCGGGATACGGAGAGCGTCGCAGACGGCGCGCCAGACGGTCTTGGTGTCCTCACCGGCTTCCAACGCCTGGTACACGGTGCGCTCGCCGAGGCCGTCGATCACGTAGTCGCGCGCCCACGAGTCGGCGTAGGTCGCGCCGAGGTGGTGCTCCATCCGTTCCCAGAAATCCGTCAACCGCACCGCACTAGCGTAGTCATCTCCTCGGACCACCCGTTCGGGGTCCCAAGCGTAGGGCTGTGCCGATAGCCGCCACGGTCCACGCGCCCGTCAACGCTCGCCGTCAGGGCGCAAGAACGCGAAACCCGTATGAGTTTGTCGGCCGCGCCCGGTAACGTCCCCGTACGTGGTACTTCGACAGGACGGCACCCAAGCCGATGATCGTCCGCTGATCAGCGCGCATGCCCTGACCAAGCGGTTCGGTGACTTCACCGCGGTGGACGGCATCGACGTGGAGGTCCGTCGGGGCGAGGCGTTCGGCTTCCTCGGGCCCAACGGCGCCGGCAAGTCCTCGACCATGCGGATGATCGGCTGCGTGTCACCGCCCACGGGTGGCACGCTGCGCATCCTCGGCCTCGACCCGGCCACCGACGGTCCGCGCATCCGGGGACGCCTCGGCGTCGTCCCGCAGAAGGACACGCTCGACGAGGAGCTGACCGTGCGGGAGAACATCCTGGTCTACGGGCGGTACTTCGGCCTTTCCCGCGCCGTCGTCCGCGAGCGGGCGGACGAACTGCTGGAGTTCGCTCAGCTCACCGAGCGGGCCTCAAGCATCGTCGAGCCGCTGTCCGGGGGTATGAAGCGTCGCCTCACCATCGCTCGTGCGCTGGTGAACAACCCCGAGGTGCTGCTTCTCGACGAGCCCACCACCGGGCTGGACCCGCAGGCCCGGCACGTGCTGTGGGACCGGCTGTTCAGGTTGAAGCGTTCCGGCGTCACACTCGTGCTGACCACGCACTACATGGACGAGGCCGAGCAGCTGTGCGATCGCCTGGTGGTGATGGACGGAGGCAAGATCGTCGCCGAAGGATCGCCACGGCAGCTCATCGCCGAGTACTCTACGCGCGAGGTCCTGGAGCTGCGTTTCGGCGAGGATGACCACGGCGCGTACGAGCCGAAGGTCGCTGACCTGGCATCGAGGGTCGAGGTTCTTCCGGACCGGCTGCTGCTCTACGTCTCCGATGGGGACGCCGCCAGTAAGACCGTGCATGACCGTGGACTCGCGCCGCTGTCCATGTTGGTCCGGCGATCCACGCTGGAAGACGTCTTCCTGCACCTCACCGGACGGACACTGATCGACTGATGAGCGTGACGGTGAGTCTCATGCACGTGTGCCGCGATCGGCGGGCCAGCCCCGGAAACCGGACTCATCGTCGCATTCGCGACGATAGAGGGTGGCCTGTGCGGCCACAAGGGGGCCGCACAGGTTCGAAAACTTCCGTCGGCAGGCGATGGTTGCCGGGTCGCACAGAGCGGGAGGCCTGGCATGACGAGCTCTGCTGACGCCCATGGCAACGGTGACGCCCATGGCAACGGTGACGTCCACGGCAACGGTGACGTCCACGACGACGCCGTCGTCCGCGATCAGCCGCCCGAGGGACGGATGTGGGACCGCGCCTTCTCTTTCTGGCTGACCAACTACCGCCGGGTATGGCGCGGAACCGTCATCAGCAGCATCCTGACCCCGTTGTTCTTCCTGACCGCGATGGGGGTCGGCCTGGGCGTGCTGGTAGACGAGGCGTCGCCTGCCGGGGTCCAGGGCGTCGAGTACATCATGTTCCTGGCGCCCGGTATCCTCGTGGCGCAGGCGATGCAGACGGCGGTCTTCGAGTCGACCTACCCGGTGATGGGTGCGATCAAGTGGCAGCGGCAGTACCACGCCATGCTGGCTGCCCCGCTGGGGATCGCCGACGTCGTCATCGGGCACTTGGTCTTCGTCGCCATGCGCGTCACGATCAGCAGCGCGACGTTCCTGGCGATCGCAGTCGCCTTCGGCGCCATCGAGTCGTGGTGGGCGCTGCTCGCGTTGCCGGTGGCCGTGCTGACCGGGTTGGCATTCGCCGCATGCGTGTTCGCCTTCGCCGCGCGCCAAGAGAACGACGGCGGTTTCAATATGCTGTTCCGGTTCATCGTCATGCCGATGTTCCTGTTCTCCGGGACGTTCTTCCCGGTCGAACAGCTGCCGTTGGCGCTGGAGATGGTCGCCATGGTGACCCCGCTATGGCACGCCGTCGAGCTGTCCCGGGGCTTGGCGCTGGAGACCATGACTGTCCTGCCCGCACTCGGCCACGTGGCGTACCTGCTGCTCTGGGTGGCGGCCGGCTTCGCGCTCACGCTGGTGAACTTCCGGAAGAGGCTGGTGATATGAGCGCGGTTCAGCATACGGACGCGCACCGTACGGTGCTGCGGCGGCTGGCCCGGGCGATACCGATCCCGGCCGGCGCCGGGCTGGCGCGGACGCTGGTGGAACGCAACATCCGCTCGTACCGGCACGGCTGGCTGACGCTGGTCAGCGGATTCTTCGAGCCGATCTTCTACCTGTTCTCGCTGGGTGTCGGGATGGGTGCGCTGGTCGGTGATGTGGACGCGGGCGGCGGCCGGATGGTCGAGTACGCCTCGTTCGTGGCTCCCGCGCTGATGGCGTCCGCCGCGATGAATGGTGCTGTCTTCGACTCCACGTTCAACGTGTTCTTCAAGCTGAAGTACGCCAAGCTGTACGACTCCGTGCTCGCCACCCCACTCGGGCCGCGCGACGTCGCGGTCGGCGAGATCTCCTGGGCATTGTTGCGCGGGCTGCTGTACTCGTCGGCGTTCTTGCTGGTGGCGGCGGTCGCGGGCGTCGTCGAGTCATGGTGGGCGCTGTTGACGATCCCGGCGGCGACGCTGATCGGGTTCGCGTTCGCGGCGGTGGGGATGGCGGCGACCACGTTCATGCGCAGCTGGCAGGATTTCGAGTACGTGAGTCTGTCGATCCTGCCGATGTTCCTCTTCTCGGCGACGTTCTTCCCGCTGGAGAGGTATCCGGAAGCGCTGCAGTGGGTGGTGCAGGCGACGCCGCTGTATCACGGGGTGGGGCTGGTGCGGGACCTCATGCTCGGCGACGTCGGCGTAGGGCTATTCGCCCACGTTCTGTACCTGGCGGTGATGGGGCTGGTTGGAGTCGCCTTCGCCGCGCGTCGCGTCGAACGGCTGCTCCTGACGTAGCCGCGGATGCCGCGTGACGTAACGACATTGTGGTCGTTCTGGCGACC
>NZ_ML142853.1:144132-144385 GCF_004138495.1 Phytoactinopolyspora endophytica | reverse complement strand
GTGTCGTTCAACGGCAGAGGCACATTCGACGACCGAGGCGACCTCAATGTCGGCTTGCTGAGCCGTGCGTCTGAGACCCCGGGATGGCCCCCACCGCGATGGGGGGTTAACCCCATCGTGGCGCCCGTCTGACCTCCGTAACGTTCGACAGTGACAACAGGTTTGCTCAGGGACTTTACAGAGGATGCATGTGATGGCAGAGATCATCCACCACGGTCCGACCGGACCGTGGCCGCGGATGTCCGACGTGGCC
>NZ_ML142853.1:142972-144034 GCF_004138495.1 Phytoactinopolyspora endophytica | reverse complement strand
GCTGGACGGCGTGACGAAGGTGTACGGGAAGGGGGAGAGCGCCGTCGCCGCGCTGCGCGAGGTGTCGGTCGCCCTGCACAAGGGCAGCTTCAGCGCGGTGATGGGACCGTCGGGCTCCGGCAAAAGCACCTTCATGCACTGCGCCGCCGGTCTCGACCGGCCGACGTCGGGCAGCGTCCACCTGGGGGAGGTGGAGCTGAGCCGGCTCCGCGAGCCGAAGCTCACCGAGCTGCGCCGCGAGCGGATCGGGTTCATCTTCCAGGCGTTCAACCTGCTGCCGTCGCTGACGGCGGAGCAGAACGTGACGCTGCCGCTGCGCATGGCGGGCAGCCGGACGGACAAGACATGGTTGGGTGACGTGATGGGACGGGTGGGGTTGTCCGATCGTGCGACGCACCGTCCCGCGCAGCTCTCCGGCGGTCAGCAGCAGCGGGTCGCGATCGCCCGCGCGCTGGTGACTCGGCCTGACCTGGTCTTCGCGGACGAACCGACCGGCGCGCTCGACACCCGTACCGGCAGGGAAGTGCTCCAGCTGCTTCGCCAGGTGGTGAGCGAGCTGGGGCAGACCGTGGTGATGGTGACGCATGACCCGGTCGCAGCCTCCTACGCCGATCAGGTGTTGTTCCTGGCCGACGGCCGGTTCGTCGGCCAGCTCGAGCAGCCTACGGCAGAGCGGATCGCTGACTGGATGACTCACCTCGAGCCGTCGGACGACGCCAACGGAGGTGTGCGGTGACCCCGGTTTCCCATGATCATCAACCACTGGCCGCACCATACCCGGTCCAACCGTTGATGATCACGGGGAAGGGCGGGTGGTTGTGATGTTGTGGCTCGCCTTGAGCACGGTGCGGTCCCGCAAGGGCGGGTTCGCGGGCGCGTTCATCGCGCTGCTGTTCGCGACGGTGCTCGTTGCCGCATGCGGGATCCTGCTGGAGACGGGGCTGCGCTCCGGCATCCCGACGGAGCGGTACGACGGTGCGCCCGTGGTCGTCTCCGGCGACCAGCGTGTCAACCCGTCCGAGGGGGAGACCGCGGACTTCGAGTCGGTACATCTTGCCGAGC
>NZ_ML142853.1:140166-142920 GCF_004138495.1 Phytoactinopolyspora endophytica | reverse complement strand
TCGACCCCGCACTCGCCGACCGGATCGGCGAGATCGACGGCGTCAGCGCCGCCGTCCCAGAAATGAGCTTCCCGGCGCGCGTCGTCACCGACGACGGCGTCGTCCTGCCCGGCCCAGAAGGGCAGGACTCTGAGGAGAACTCCTGGGGTCATGCCTGGGACTCGGCCGAGCTCGCACCGTTCACCTTGGTCGACGGCGACGGGCCCACGAGCGCCGGCGAGGTGGTGCTGGACGCTGAGCTCGCCGGCCGCGCGAGTGCGCAGGTTGGCGACGACGTGACGATCCAGTCGACGGATGAGCCGACCGATTACCGCGTCGCCGGCATTGCCGCGCCGCCCGACGGCGACGGCCTGGCACGGCAGTCGGCGCTGTTCTTCTCCTCGGATGAGGCCGACCGGCTCGCCGGGGACCCGGATCGGGTGGATGCGATCGGCGTTCTCGCCGAACCCGGTGTCGACGCCAGCGACCTGAGTGACCGGATCAGGGCCGCACTCGACGACGAGACCAGCACGGACGACGGTCCCGGCGTCGACGTGGTCACCGGCGACGACCGTGGCTCCGTCGAGTTCCTCGACGCCGAGGAGGCCCGAGAGACGCTGGTCGCGCTGGCGGGATCGTTCGGTGGTGTGGCGCTGATGGTGGCGCTGTTCGTGGTCGCGAGCACCTTCGCGCTCCTGGTGCAGCAGCGCTCACGGGAGGTGGCACTGCTGCGGGCCGTGGCGGCGACCCCGCGTCAGGTGCGGCGGGTGATCTGTCGCGAAGCCCAGGTGGTGGCGGTGGTCGCCGGGGTGGCAGGCATCCTGCCTGCCGCGGCACTGGCCGGCTGGATGCGTGGTCAGTTCCTCGACCGCGGGCTCTTGCCGGAGTCGTTCGACCTGCGGGTCGGGCCGCTTCCGTTCCTGGTCGCGATGGTGGCCGTCATCGGCACTGCGTGGCTCGCGGCGTGGACCGCGGCGCGGCGGGCGTCGAAGATCGAGCCGACCCAGGCGCTGGGGGAGGCGGCCGTCGAACCCAAGCGGGTCAGCCGCACCCGGCTGGGCGCCGGCGTCGTCGTCCTGCTGCTCGGGGTTGGGGTGCTGGTCGCGTCGACGCAGCTTCGGGGTGAGGCGGCCGCCGGGATCGGAGCCTCCGTGGTCATCCCGCTCGTCGCGGCGGCCGCGCTGCTCGGTCCGATCCTCGCCAAGGTCGCAGCCGGCCTCCTGGGCCGGCCGCTGCAGCGCCTGTCGCCGAGCACGGGATACCTGGCTGTGGCGAACACCAGGGCGAACGCCCGTCGTCTGGGCGCGGTGATCACGCCGCTGATCCTCGCCATGGGCATGGCGGGCGTGGTGCTGTTCCAGCAGACGACGCTGGATCGTGCTGCGGAGCGGCAGGCCAGCGACGGTACGTTGGCGGACCGGGTGGTCGTGGGGGATCCCGGAGTGCCGGTCGGCGCAGCCGACGCCGCGCGCGAGGTCCCGGGCGTGGCGACCGCCGCGGCCGTCGTGCAGACTGGCGTGACCATCGAGTACTCGGAGCTCGGCGAACCGACGATCCAGACGTTCACCGCTCAGGGAGTGGATCCCGTCGCGTTCGGCCAGACGGGGGAGCCCGGCGGGACGGATGACACGTCCGCGGTGATGGACCTCGGCGTTCGGGATGGGTCCCTCGCCGACCTCCACGATGACACGGTGGCGGTGGGCGAGCTCGCTGCTGGCACGGTCGGCGTTGAGGTGGGGGAGCGGTTGCCGATGTGGCTGGGCGACGGGACGCGGATCGAGCCGGTCGTGGTCGCCATCTACGACCGGGGACTGGGCTTCGGCGACCTCACCTTCACCAGGAGCGCGCTCGACGGCCACCTCACCGATCCGATCGATGACATGGTGCTGCTGCGGCTCGTCGGCGACGACGATGGTACGGCGGCCCAGGTGGACGAGGAGTTGGCCGGCCTGTCGTACGCGGGGGTCGGCGTGCTTGACCGTGACGGGTTCGACGCGGCCCGCTCGGAGGCGCGGTCGCTTGATGCATGGGTGAACCTGCTGGTAGGTGGAGTCCTCCTGGGATACATCGCGATCTCGGTGACGAACAGCCTGGTCGTGGGGACGAGCGCGCGGGCTCGGGAGCTGGCGTTGCTGCGTCTCATCGGCACCACACACCGGCAAGTGCTGCGGATGATGCGTCTGGAGGGCGTGATCGTGGTGGTGACGGCCGTCGTCGTCGGAGGTGTGATCGCCGGGACGACGCTGACAATGATCAGCTACGGCCTCACCGGTGAGGCGGTGCCGTACGTGCCGCCCCTAGCGGGCGGGGCGCTGGTCGCCGCCGTGATCACCCTCGGCATGACGGCGATCATGTTGCCGACCAGGTACGTGCTGCGCTCGAACCCGACGGAGACGATCAGCATGCGCGAGTGAAGCCAGAGCCGCGGCCAACTGGCTCCGGACGATCCCGAGCGGTTGGCCGCGGCTCCCAGATGGCGGCGTCGCGGGTCAGGCCCGCAGCAGCTCCTGGACAGAGGTCTTCAGGTCGGCCAAGGCCGCGCGGTAGAGGCGGGGTCCGTAGGACACGCGTGCCACGCCAAGGTCCCGAAGCGTGGCCAGGTCCAGATGTTCACCGGTGTTGCCGTTGACTGGGCCGGGTAGTTCGGTGACGAGGGTGGCGATGTCACCTTCATGGCCCACGCCGATCGGGTAGATGCAGTCGGCGCCTGCGTCCAGGTAGAGCCGGCCCCGTCGTATCGCCTCCGCGAGCCGGTCCGGTTCGGGCGTCCCGCTG
>NZ_ML142853.1:135261-140146 GCF_004138495.1 Phytoactinopolyspora endophytica | reverse complement strand
AAGGTGTCGACGCGGGCGTTGATGACGATCGGGACTCCGGCGTCGGCCGCAGCTTTGCGGACGTCCGCGAGCCATTGGGCGTGCGCACCGGCGTCGACGAGGCCGCCCGACCGGTGGTCGGTGTCCTCCAGGTTGCAGCCGACGGCGCCGATGTCCAGCAACCGGCTCACCAGTTCACGCGGCTGCATGCCGTAGCCGGCCTCGGCATCCACCGTGACCGGGACCTCCACGGCCCGGGCGACCCGCCCGGCCGCGGCGAACATCTCCTGCCACGGCGCACCCTCACCGTCGGGATAACCGAGCATGGCCGAGACAGCAGCGCTGGCAGTAGCTACCACGGGAAACCCCGCTTCGGCCACGACCTTCGCGCTGGCCGCGTCCCACGCGTTGGGCAGCACGAGCATCTCCTTGCCGTGCAGCTCGCGGAGCGTCACGGCTTGAGCTTTCAGATCCGCTACATCAGCGGGCATCGATATCCTCCATGTCAAAGAAACGGGACGTCGCTACGTCCAGTCGTGCTCGATCGGATCGATCACGACTGGATAGAGGGCGAGGGGCACTTGGCTGCTTCTCTCCTGTGGTCTCTCACATAGATAGACACCGCCCGCGCCGGAAAGTGGTCGGCCTGTGCACCCAGTTCCCGCGATCTCTGAGCCGGTACCACCAGTCGGAGCGTGTTTCAGGAGATGCTCTTAGGCCACGATCTGTGCGACGCCGAGCATGTTGCCCTCACTGTCGCGGAACCACGCAGCCCGCTCACCGCGTCCCTTGCTCGGATAATTGCCTTCGATGTCCATGATCCCGTTTACGGTGCCTTCATACTGCTCGAATACGACCCCGTTGGCCCGCAAGTCGGCCACCGTGGCCTGCACATCGTCGACATAGAAGCTCATCTGTGTGAACGAGCCGTCAGACGCGCCGGCAGAAGCGAACAGGCAGAACACTCCCGACGCGCCCTCGTAGCGCAGGCCGCCGTCACGTTCTTCAACCGGCTCTAGGCCTAGTTTCTCGGCATACCAACGACGCGCCCGTTCCAGGTCCTGCGTGGGTATGCGTGCTTCGATGCGTGCATTGCTCAGCATCTTCGCCATGATAGGCCGGCCACAGAACAACTCATCCAGTTGTCCTTGGAGACTCTGTTCTCGCTCACGGTGTTCTGAGCTGTGAGAGCCGCATCAGCTCATGATGAGCGGCATCAGCGGTTCGCCTTATCCACAGGTGAGAATGTTGGACGTGCCTTGTTATCCACATATTGCGACTAGGCACATTTGTGGTGGGATGAATCTATCAGGATCCATGCATGGCTCTTTGTTGTCTGTTGAACCGGGTAACGTCGAAGCATCTCATCTGGCAAGTTAACTTGACAACTGGCCTTGTGCAAGGTAACTTGCAATGAGACAAGATGATGAACCGATCGTGCTCGAGAGTGCCGCTCGGCACGGAGTCGCCGAACGAGACGCGCTCCACGCTTGGGCGTTTGCAATCGAGTCATATGACATGGATGAAGGAATGGTCATGTACATCGGCCCCGACCGTTCAGGCGGACTGCTGGAAGTCGGCACGGTCGACTGGTACGGCACCATAGCGATCGTCCATGCGATGTCCGCTCGAGATCGATTCCTGAGGTGGTGACGATGCCGCGATCCATTGATGAGCTCATTGCCCGGGCCGACGAGCTCGCCGATCAGTTCGAGGCGTACGAGCCTCGACAAGAGGACCGAGGAGAGCCCACTCTGATGGCGTTGCGTCGTGTCGCCTACCGGCGTTCCTTGGTTGAACGGGAGCTGGCCGATGCCGTCCGGGATGCCCGCGACGCGGGGGCATCGTGGGCGAAGATCGGCGATGAACTCGGCACGTCCGGAGAGGCCGCTCGGCAACGTTACGGCGGCCGTGTGGCGTGACGCCGGCGAGAGCCCGCGACACCGGCGGCCAGTGGACGGTTCGGGCGATCAGGCGTGTAGAAGGCGGACCTTGCAGGCCATGTGGACGGCGAAGCGCGTGTCCGGCTCGTTCAGATCGACGCCGAGCGTCTCGGTGATCCATTTCAGCCGGTAGGAGACCGCGTTCGGGTGCATATGGAGGGCCTGCGCGGCGCGCGTCGGGGATCCCTGTGCGTCGAGGACCGCGGCCAGCGTCGTCACACCGACGCGTGACCGCTCCGATCCGAGCGCATCGAGTGGCGTCAGGATCTCGCCGAGGAGGTTCCGGCTCAGCGGCGACGAGTAGAGGTCTGACAGGATGCGCCGCAGCCCGGTGGCGTCGGTCTCGGCGAGCATGCCGCGTCGCCCGGACGCGGCCGCCGATTCGGCCGCCACCCGCGCCTCTGCGGCGGACTGACGGATCCCGTCCGTCCCGGCCTGGGGCGTACCCATCCCGGCGGTGAGGACGACGTCGCCGCGGTCCCGGAGGGTGTCCATCAGGTGCTCGACGTCCGCGCGCGCCCGCTGGTGCAGATCGGACGCCCACGTGTCGGTGCAGACGAGCAGGATGTCGCCGCCGAGGGTGGCGACGTGCCACATGGCGGCGCGGGCGTGCAGCACCTGCAGCGCGGTGAGTTCCACGTCCGCGACGAGCTGCCGCTGGCGCACGAGACCGTGCGCGGCATCGGGGAACGCTCCGTCCTGGGTGCGGCCACTTCTGGAGGTCCGGTCTGCGTGCGCGCCCGTGCCCATGCCAGTGCCTGTCCCCATCCCCGCGGGGCCCGTGTCTCGTGCGGCGTCCACCTGGACCCAGACGACGACGTGGGTGTGCTGAAGCGGCAGGTCGAGGCGGTGTGCCTGTTCGATCAGCTGTGGCAGCTGTGCCCGTTCGGAGAGCACGATCTGCACGATCAGCTCCGCCCTGGTCAGCGCCGGGGCGAACCGCTGGTTGAGCTCGTTGCGCCTGAGTCGGGAGACGAGGCCGGCGATCGTCGGTAGTGCCACGCGGGTGGCGTCGTCGTCGACGTCGGCCAGGACTCTCGCCACGGGCTGATCCCCGACGACGACGGCCCCCGACGTGGTCGAGTCCTGCGGCGGGTTCTCGTCGACGGCGACGCGGCACCCGAGGGACTCCGACGCCGCATCGAGCACTGCGCGCACGGCATCCGTACCGCCGGCGTCGGCCGCTTCCTGACAGTTGCGGATCGCGGCCTCGGCGCGGGAGAGGGTGTCCGACGCGCCGCCCCGGACGAAACGGTCGATCTCGAGCAGCAGATCCGGTCCGTCGCGCATGTCGGCGGGCGCGATCGAGCGGTCGGGGCCCAGCACCGGCAGATGCGCGCGGTCGGCCAGGTGAGCCGAGGTCACCGGAAGGTGACTGGGCGAGGTCAGCACGACCCCGGCCAGCTCACCGGCGACGGCGTGCCGGATGGCGACGTCCATCTCGTAACCGGAGTACGCTTCGGACGCAGGCCCGAGGAGCACCACGAGCGTGCCGCCGCGCGCGCCCTGCATGTCGGCGAGCCTCTGGACTCCGGCGACGTGCTGGATGGTGCGGTCGAGGTCTGCACCGGCGGTGTCAGAGCCGGAGGCGTTCGGGCCGGCGAGGACCGTCAGGCCGAAGCGTCGGCGGTGCCGTAACAGGTCCGCAACCGTGGGTGACGTCGTCTGTGCCATGAGCACAGTCTGCACCGATCCTTTGTGCCGTGACCATATGGCGGGCGGACGAGGTAGCCGACATAGTCATCCCATGCAGAACACCACAGGCCGACGGAACGTGGTCCGGCCATGGAATTGACCGAAGCCGATCTCCCAGCATTGTCGCGCGGCTGCGCGGTCCTCGGCACGGGCGGCGGGGGCGCGGTCGACACCGCGACGCCCAGCGCGCTGCAGGCGTTGCGGACGAACGGCCCGCTCCCTGTGCGGCGGCTCGACGAGCTGGACCCCGAGACGCTGGTCGCCCCGATGGCGGGCATCGGTGCGCCGACGGTGAGCCACGAGATGCCGGGCAGCCTCGCGCAGCCGCTCCGCCTGCGCGACGAGATCGAGCGGCAGACGGGCCGCCGGATCGGGGCCATCATGGCGAGCGAGATCGGCGGCAGCAACGGTGTCGAACCCGTCGCGTGGGCGTCGCGGCTGGGGGTTCCGCTGCTCGACGCCGATTGCATGGGCCGGGCCTTCCCGGAGGTTCAGATGGTGTCGACTGTCGTCGCCGGTCGCTCGTCGGAGGGCGGCGTCGTCATGTCCGACGTGGTCGGCAACGTGTCCGTGCTCCGCCCGGTCAGCGCGGTCTGGGCGGAGCGCCAGGCCCGTGCCCTCTGCGTGGCCAGCGGTGCCACGTCGCTGATCTCGAACCACTTCATGACCGCCGCCGATGCGCGCGGCGCCGTCATCGAAGGCAGCGTCTCGCGCGCGGTGGGGATCGGGCACGCCGTCGACGACGCCGAGGACCCCGTCGCGGCGCTCGTCGCGCATCTGAACGCCTCCCACCTGCTGGACGGCAAGATCATCGACGTCGAGCGGACCACCGGCGGCGGGTTCGTCCGCGGCTCGGCCGTCGTCGAGGGCACCGGCTCCTACGCGGGGCGGATGGTGCGCATCGAGATCCAGAACGAGAACCTCGCCGTATTCGAGGGCGGCGAGGTGCTGGCCAGCGTCCCCGATCTGATCTCCGTCGTCGACGCGCAGACCGCGGACGCGATCTCCACCGAGATGCTCCGTTACGGGCAGCGGGTGAGTGTGCTCGCGTGGCCGTGCGACCCGCTGTGGCGGACGGAGAAGGGTCTGGAGGTGGTCGGCCCGAAGGCCTTCGGTTACGACATCGTCTACCGGCCCGTCGAGGAACTCGCCCCTCCCCGTGATCATCAACGATCAGCCGCACGATCACGCGGCCAACGGTTGATGATCATGGGCCGAGCGCGGGTTGAGGGGTGATGGCGGTGGGTGAACGCGAACGGGACCGTGAA
>NZ_ML142853.1:134088-135239 GCF_004138495.1 Phytoactinopolyspora endophytica | reverse complement strand
ATCTGAAGGTCGGTATCGACGTCGGCGGAACCAACACCGACGCGGTGGTGCTCGACCGATCGGACTCGGTCGTGGCGTGGACGAAGCAGCCGACCAGCGAGGATGTCACGACCGGCGTCCGCGATGCACTCGTCGCGGTCCTCGCCGACATCGGGGACAGCGCGCCCCGAATCGGCCGCGTGATGCTCGGCACCACTCACGCGACGAACGCCGTGCTGCAGCGGCGCGGGCTCGGCCGGGTCGCGGTGGTCCGGCTCGGTGCCCCGGCCACGACGTCCGTGACGCCGCTGACCACCTGGCCACGAGATCTCGTGGACGCGGTGGATGCGGGCTCGACCATCCTCGGCGGTGGGCATTTCGTCGACGGCTGGCCGATCTCGCCGCTCGACGTCGACGGTGTCCGCCGCTTCCTCGGCACGGTCGCCGGCAGCGCCGACGCCGTCGCGGTGACCGGAGTGTTCAGCCCGGCATCCGGCGAGCAGGAGAGCCGGGTCGCCGAGCTGGTGCGCGACGAGCTCGGGCCGGATACACCGGTGTCGATGAGCCACGAGATCGGCTCTCTCGGGCTCCTGGAACGCGAGAACGCCACCGTCCTCAACGCCGCGCTCTACCGAGCGGCCGGCGAGGTCACGCGGGCCTTGGAATCGGTGCTGGCCGAGCGGGGCATGGAGGTGGCCGCGTTCTTCGCACAGAACGACGGCACGCTCATGGCGCTGGAGTTCGCCTCCCGGTACCCGGTGCTGACCATCGGCTCCGGCCCGGCCAACTCGATCCGTGGGGCGGCGTTCCTGTCCGGCGTCGACGACGCGATCGTGGTGGACGTCGGCGGCACATCCACCGACCTTGGAGTGCTGGTGCGCGGGTTCCCGCGGGAGTCGTCGCTGGCCACCGATATCGGCGGCGTGCGGACGAACTTCCGGATGCCGGACATCCTCAGCGTCGCGATCGGCGGCGGGACGGTCGTGGACGGGTCGCCGGACGCTCCGGCGGTCGGGCCGGTGTCCGTCGGGTACCGGATCACGTCGGAAGGGATGGCGTTCGGTGGCGGGACGGCGACGCTGACCGATGCCGCTGTGCTTGCCGGGCGGGTCGATGTGGGCGGCGGACATTCGCTCGGCAAACAACCGGCTCGGATGCGCGCGGTGCTGGAG
>NZ_ML142853.1:133223-134043 GCF_004138495.1 Phytoactinopolyspora endophytica | reverse complement strand
GTGTGTCCGACGAGGCGATCGGCGTCGCGGTGGACCAGATGTCGCTGGGGAAGCGGGACCGTCCGGTGGTCGCCGTCGGCGGCGGGTCGTTCCTGGTTCCCGACGACGTGCCGGGTGCGGCCAAGGTGTTGCGGCCGGACCACGGCGACGTGGCGAACGCCGTGGGCGCGGCGATCGCACTGGCCAGCGGCAGGTGGGAGACGATCGTTCCGACGGGAGACGGGCGCCGGGCGGCCATCGAGGACGCCAGCGAGAAGGCCATCAGGCGGGCGGTTCAGGCTGGGGCCGACCCGGCGGCGGCCGAGGTCGTCGAGATCACGGAGACGCCGCTGACCTACCTGCTGGAACCCTCCATCCGGGTGAACGTCAAAGCCGCCGGTCCTTTGGGGTTCCTGTGATGGGCGCGCCGCGGCCACATTGTCGGTTCATGCACTTCAAAGCCGGCACAGAACTACATCGTGGTCGTGATCACGACCACGATGTCGTCTCCTCTGTCCGGGTCCAGACACACGGAGGACTGCCGGGCGCACGCCTGGGCATCCAGGTGCCCCAACCTGCTCAGACTCCAGCGCCCGCATGTCGGGCGCACCCAACAGAACCTCTTCATTGAGAGGAACACGAACATGTCGATCACGTCTCGCGTGTTGCGCAGGATCATGAAGGGCCCGGACGACGCTCGTCGTGGGCCGGCTGCCGGTGGCAGCCGTCACGGGCAGGCGTCGCCCTCGAATGGCACGGGCGCGGCAGCCGCCGTCCGAGCACCGGTGCGTCGACTTCGGACGGTGGGCGTCGCCGTGGCGCTTGCCCTCGTCGTCGCCGC
>NZ_ML142853.1:129405-133180 GCF_004138495.1 Phytoactinopolyspora endophytica | reverse complement strand
ACGACGACGCGCCCGGCGCGTCGGGCGGAGACGGGAACGATGGAGGATCCACCGAGGGTGGCATTCTCAGCGTCGGCGTGACGGCGGCGCTGGGTCGGTTGGACACGGTCAACCCGTTCGCCGACAACCTCTACGGCTCCTGGATGGCGCGCCAGCTGGTCTACCCCGCGCTGGTTCAGCTCAAGGGGACCGAGCTGGAGCCAGCGTGGGCGGAGAGCTGGGAGGTCTCCGATGACGGCCGCAGCTACACCTTCCACCTACAGGAAGGCGCGTGGTCGGACGGCACGCCGCTCACCGCGGAGGACGCGGCGTGGACGGCGCAGTTCGAGCTGGACCACCTGGATGGTGCGGCCGGCCTGGTGTCGTTTGCGCTGGAGGGTGTGGAGAGCGTCGAAGCCGTCGACGAGCAGACGCTGACCGTCACCTACACCGAGCCGATCGCCGAGGACGTGCTCACCTTGCTCGCCAGCTTCCATGTGCTGCCGAAGCACGTCTACGAGCCGCACGCCGGGAACGACGGCGGCGACATGCTCGCGTTCCGCCCGGAGAGCGAGCTGCCGCTGGTGTCCGCGGGGCCGTTCACCATGACCGAGTTCGACTCCGACGGCACCACCATCTTCGAGCCGAACGAAGGCTACTACGGCGAGCCGCCGGCCGTGGACGTCATCGGTCTGCAGGTGTTCCAGAACAACGAAGGGCTCGCCCAGGCGTTACAGGCCGGCGATGTGGTCTGGGGGTACAACGCGGGCTCCTCGGTGGCGGAATCGGTGGGCGGTGCGTCCGGTGTGAGTGTCGAGACGGCTCCGTCGCAGGAGGTCGGGATGGTGAACATCAACTCCAATCCGGACAAGCCGGATCATCCAGAGCTACAGGACCCGGCGGTGCGAGAGGCGATGTCGCTGGCGATCGAGCGGGACGAGGTGATCGAGGTCGAGCTGGACGGCTTCGGCGAGCCGGGCCGCAGCGTGCTCGCGCCGTTCCAGGAGCGGTGGATCCCCGAAGACATCCAGGCCGACCCGTACGACCCCGACGAGGCGAACCGCATCCTGGACGACCTCGGATACGAGCGCGGCTCCGACGGCATCAGGACCAACGCGGACGGCGAACGGATGTCGTACGAGATCGTCGTCTGGGAAGAGATCAACCGCGTCGCGGAGATCCTGCAGAAGAATCTCGCCGACGTCGGGATCGAGCTGACACCGGACATCGCCGCGGACTACACCGCGACGGTGACCGCGCCGGACGGGGAGTACCTCGATTTCGACATGGCGTTCTCGTATTGGTCGCTCAGCCCGGAACCGGGCGGTATGCTGCGGATTTACAGCTGCGACAGCTGGGGCAGCGTCAACTTCGCCGGCTACTGCGACGACGAGTACGACACCGTGCTCGATCAGCAGCGTGGCACGGTCGACGAAGCGGAGCGGACCGCGCTCATCGGCCGGCTGCAGGAGATGTTGGTGCGCGAGGCGCGGGCAGTGCTGCCGCTGTATCACGCGGAGACGGTGCACGTCGTGAGCGACGGCTGGTCGGGCATCGAGATCGACCGCTTCGGCCCGGCGCTGTGGACCAATCCGCACCAGGGCTGACAACGATGACGGACCGGCGGCACACCGACACCCGGTGTTGCGTCCTGCGGAGTGTGCCTCATGGCGCATCCGCTGCGGGACGCAACACCGGGACACGGACCGCCGGCCGGCGTGAGGAAGGGGGTGACCGATGAGCCGCGTCGAATACGTCGCGAGACGGGTGCTGTCCGCCGTCGTCACCGTGGTGCTGGCGGCGACGATCAACTTCCTCATCTTCCGGGCCGCGCCCGGCGACGCGTCGACCCAGTACCAGATGTGCCGTACCTGCAGCGCCGAGTTCCGCGATTACCTCCGGGAGGACCTCGGCCTGAACAGGTCCGTCATCGAGCAGTACCTGATCTACATGGGCGACCTATTCCGCGGCGACCTCGGGCACTCGTTCCAAACCCGGGCCCCGGTGTGGGACGAGCTGACCGGTCCGCTGATGAACACGCTGCCGATGGTGGGTTTCGGGCTGCTGCTCGGGCTGGTCCTGGGGTTCGCCGTCGGGACCATGTCCGCGTGGCGGCGCGGCACGGTCGCCGACTGGGCACCCCTGTCCGGGTCGATGTTCCTGTCCGTGCTGCCCGTGCAATGGATCGGCCTGATGCTCCTGCTGCTGTTCAGCGGAACGCTGCCTTCGGCCGGGATGAGCGACCCTTACCTGCGGTTCAGTGATCCGTCGTGGTGGGACACCCTCGTCGACCGTGCCGAGCACATGATCCTGCCGTCGCTGGCGATCGGGCTGGCGTGGTGCGGGGTCTGGGCGCTGATCGTGCGCTCGGCGCTGGTCGGCTCGCTTGGGGAGGACTACATCCTGACGGCACGCGCGAAGGGCCTGCACAGCTGGCGCATCATGCGCCGGTACGCACTGCCGAACTCGATGCTTCCCATCGTGACCATGCTCTTCCTGACCTTCGGTTACATCGTCGCTGGGTCACTGCTGGTGGAGACGGTGTTCTCCTACCCGGGCATCGGGCTTGAGCTCTACCAGGCCGTGCAGAACCGTGACTACGCGCTGCTGCAGGGCGGGTTCCTGCTCCTCACGGTCGCGATCGTGCTCGCGAACCTGCTGGCGGACCTGCTGTACTTCAAGCTCGACCCGAGGATCACCCGATGACGCGCGGCATGGTGACGTGGATGTGTCGATATCCGGGCGGCGCTGTCGGGACGGTCGTGCTCGGGGCGATCGTCGTCCTCGCGCTGCTCGCGCCGTGGGTCTCGCCGCACGGCAGCCGGGAGAAGGCCGGCGGCGTCTACGAGCGGCCCTCGTGGTCGCTCCCGCTCGGCTTGGACGACGCCGGCACCGACATGGTGACGCTCCTGCTCTGGGGCGCCAGGACGTCGTTGCTGGTGGGCTTCGCCGCCGCGCTGATCGCCGTCGTCGTCGGCGGGACTGTCGGACTGCTCGCCGGATACGTGGGAGGAAAGACCGACGCGGTTCTGATGCGGATCACGGACTACATGCTGGTGATCCCGGACATCCCGCTGCTGCTGATCGTGGCGACGGTGTGGGGACGGAGCCTGACCAGCGTGATCTTGATTATCGGCCTGCTGTCGTGGGCGCGGCTGGCACGCGTGGTGCGCTCGGAGGCGATGAGCATGCGTGAGCGTGCCTACGTCAGGCGCGCCCTGACCATCGGTGCCGGGGCGTTCCGCGTCATCACCCAGCACGTTCTGCCGCATGTGGTGCCGCTGCTGCTGACGCTGGCGATCTTCGCCGTCGGCAACGCGATCCTGGTGGAGACGGCGATCGCGTTCCTGGGGCTGGGTGACCCGTCCGCGATCTCCTGGGGCCGGCTGATCCAGAACGCGTTCGCGGGCCAGGCGGTGTCCCGCGGGGCGTGGTGGGCGATCGTGCCGCCGGGGCTCGCGGTGGGGGCCCTGATCCTGTCCTGCACTCTGATCGGTCGGGCGCTGGAGGAGAAGCTCAACCCGCGGTTGCGGACGGGGCATCTGTCCGTGCACTCGTTCCGCGTCGCACGGCTTCCCGTCGACGGAAGGCTCACGAGCCGGACCGGGAAGAGGATGTGAACCAGTGAGACGAGCCAACGAGCGGGCGCCCATGACAACGCGCCATGATCATCGAGTATTTCGGGTGTGTCCACCCCCACGATCCTCGATGATCATGGGCAAGGCTCGGGTAGGTGGTCACCCGTGAACGCACCGATCCTGGACGTCCGCGACCTGCACGTCTGGTTCGACACCGA
>NZ_ML142853.1:128235-129359 GCF_004138495.1 Phytoactinopolyspora endophytica | reverse complement strand
GTGCATGCGCTGCGCGGAGTGTCGATGGACGTGTCCGCCAGCGAGGGACTCGGGCTGGTGGGCGAGTCCGGGTGCGGCAAGACCACCGCGATCCTGGCGCTCATGGGCCTGCTCCCGCCGTCGGCGACCGTCGCCGGTGAGATCAGGCTCGGCGGCGACGACCTGCTCGCCCGGGGTGAGGCAAGTTTCCGCCCGCACCGGTGGACCGACATCGCCATGGTGTTCCAGGGCGCGATGAACGCGTTCAGCCCGGTCGCGACGGTCGGGGACCAGATCGCCGAGCCGATGCGGGTGCACGGCGTCGCCGACGGCAAGTCCGCCACCCGCCGCGTCGGCGAGCTGCTCGATCTGGTCGGGATCCCGCCGGAGCGGGCAAAGCGCTACCCGCACGAGTTCTCCGGCGGTATGCGCCAGCGCGCTGCGATCGCGATGGCGCTGGCATGTGAGCCGAAGGTCCTGCTCGCCGACGAGCCGACGACGGCGCTCGACGTGATCGTGCAGGCGCAGGTGCTCGACCTGCTGGACCGGCTGCGGCGCGAGCTCGGGCTGGCCGTCGTCCTCGTCACCCACGATCTGCCGGTGGTGGCGCAGGTGTGCCAGCGCGCGGCCGTGATGTACGCCGGCGAGGTCGTCGAGAACGGGGATATCGACGCGTTGCACACGGACCCGGTGCATCCGTACACGCGCAAGCTGTTCGAGGCCGCGCGCGAGCTAGAGCTGGGGTGGTCGCCATGATCATGGGGAGGCGGCCGCGAGGAAGGTGGCGACGGTGAGTGAGACCACGGCGAGCGGTACGACAGCGAGCGGTACGACAGTGAGCGGGACGACGGTAAACGCGGTGAGCACGGACGCGACGTTGCTACAGGTCGACGGGCTGGTGACACATTTCCCGGTGCCCCGTGGCATCGTCGGGACGCTGCGGCGCGCTCCCCGGCAGGTGGTGCGCGCCGTCGACGGGGTGTCGTTCAGCGTCGACCGCGGCGAGATGCTGGCGATCGTCGGCGAGTCCGGTTCGGGCAAGACCACGGCGATCCAGACCGTGCTGCGGATGGCGGACCCGGTGGCAGGGAGCATCCGCTTCGCGGGCGAGGACATCACCGAGCTCGGGTCACGGGGACTGAAGC
>NZ_ML142853.1:126508-128180 GCF_004138495.1 Phytoactinopolyspora endophytica | reverse complement strand
GTCCGTCGCCGGATGCAGGTGGTGTATCAAGACCCGTACGAGTCGCTCGACCCCCGTTTCAGGATCGGGCGAACCGTCGCGGAGCCGCTGGTGATCCACGGGGTGGGTGGCGACCGGGACGAGCGCCGGGCCCGGGTGGTGACGGCGCTGGAGCGAGCCGGATTGTCGTCGGCCGAGGATCTGCTCGACCGGTATCCGCATGAGCTCTCCGGCGGCCAGCGCCAGCGGGTGGCGATCGCGGCCGCGCTGGCGCTGGAACCGGACCTGCTCATCGCCGACGAGCCGGTGTCCATGCTCGACGTCTCGGTCCGGGCAGGTGTGCTGTCGCTGTTCGATCGGCTGCGCCAGTCCGGTCTGGGCATCGTGATGATCACACACGACCTGTCCACGGCGGCACACCACGCGGACCGGATCGCGGTGATGTATCTGGGGCGGATCGTCGAAGAAGGACCGGCCGCCGACGTCGTGCGGCGGCCGGTGCATCCGTACACGCGGGCGCTGATCGCAGCCGTGCCCCGGATGTCGGGGAGCCGCAGGGCGACGGTGACGGACAGCTCCAGCGGGACGGCGACGGACAGCCCCAGCACGACGGCGACGGGCAGCTCCGGCGCGACGCCGCCGTCTGTACCCGGGGAGGTGCCGGATGCGGTCTCCATCCCGAGCGGCTGCCGGTTCCGCACGCGCTGCCCAGACGTCGTCGACTCATGCGCGCACGACGACCCGCCGCTGCTGACGGTCCACGGCCCCACCGAACACCGCGCTGCCTGCCCGGTCAGCGTCGGCGCCATCCCAAGCATCCCGTGAGCACCCGCTGCGCAGATCGTGCCCTGACCGGTAGCCGATGACCACGCGCGGAGAGGAAGGAAGACCGGTGCACCCTGAACCGTCGAGGCACAACCCGCCGTCCACCCTGCCGATCGACATCGATGAGATCGTGCATTCCGCGCTGTCCGCGCACAACGTCCCCGGATGTTCGGTTGCCGTCACGCACGGCTCCCAGGAGTGGACCGGAGCGTACGGGCTGGCCCGCACCAGCCCGCCGATGCCGTTCTTCCCCGACACCCGCATACCGATCGCCTCCATGACCAAGCCGTTCACGGCCACCGCGGTGATGGCGCTGGTCGAGGAGGGCAAGCTCGAGCTGGACGTGCCGGTGCGCACGTACCTTCCCGAGTTCCGGGTGGCCGACTCAGAGGTCAGCCGGCGGGTCACCATCCGCCACCTGCTGACGCACCGGGTGGGCTGGCTCGGTGACGAGACGGAACTGGGATCGGAACGCGGGGACGGTGCGCTGGCCGCGCAGGTCGCGGGGTTCGCCTCCCTTCCGCAGGTCATCCCGCTGGGAACGACGTTCTCCTACGCCAACACCGCCTGGGATCTGGCCGGCCGGGTCGTCGAGGTGGTGGAGGGGGAGTGCTACGAGTCGGTGATCGAGCGGCGGATCCTGGTTCCGCTCGGCATGGGCGCGACCACGTTCTTCGCCGAACGGGTCGTGTCCGCACCGGCTGCGTCAGGGCACGCCAAGGGGCGCGACGGCGATCCACCGGCGCCGGTGCAGGATGCCTGGCTGCTGCCCCGTGGCGCGAACCCGTCGGGTGGGTTGATCTCCACTGCGGGCGACTTGCTGACCTGGATGCGGTGGTGGCTCGGCAGGCTCGACGGTGACGTGGCC
>NZ_ML142853.1:119102-126491 GCF_004138495.1 Phytoactinopolyspora endophytica | reverse complement strand
GACGCCGCAGACCCGGCGGCGGATGTACAGGGAGCTGGTTCCGGTGGGCGCACCGCCGGCATCGACCGGCCTGGGCTGGCACATCGATCACGTCCGCCGCGACCGGTCGATCGATGGTGTGACAGGTGGTCGTGCGGATGGTGGTGGCGGGCCGGGTGGCCGTGCGGCTGACGGTGCGACGGGCAATTCCGCGACCGGTGAAGGAGCGACGAGCGTGGACTCCGTCTATCACGAGGGCAGCCTGGCGGGGACACGGACGGCGTACCGGTTCGTTCCGGAAGCCGACGTCGGCGTCGTCGTGCTCACCAACAGCGACGACGGCCACCACGTCCACGAGGCTGTGTGCGACGCGCTGCTGGCTGGCCTGGCCGGAGTACGACGGTCCGATCCGGAGCCCGATGTGCACGTCGACGGCGAATCTCTGGCCGTGTTCACCGGCAGCTACGAGGTACCCACAGCTGGGCCGGAGCCGGATTCCGTCCGCGTGGATGCCGACGGCGGGACGCTGGCGTTGCGGCTCGTCATGGCCCACTTCGACGAGCCGGTGCGGCTGCGCGTCGGCCGTCGGGACGAGGATCTGTTCACCGTCGTGGACGGCGAGTGGAAGGGGAGCCCGGTGGAGTTCCTCCGCCGGGCGGACGGAGAGCTGCTCGGGCTCCGGATCGCGGGCCGGGTGTTCGTACGTACCAGCGACGACGGTACGGCGGGCAGGTCATGATGCGGCGGCTGTACGCATTCGAAGCGCCGTACAGCCAAAGCGCCGTACGCGAGGACGCGAATGAAAGGAACGTGTGATGCGGCCTTTGGCTCTCGACGACTTGTGGGACTTCGCGGTCCCCAGCTCTCCGGCGATCTCGCCGGACGGACAGCGGGTGGTCTACGTCGTGCGCACGGCGGACCGGGATGCGGACCGTAACCGGCGTGCCCTGTGGACCGTGCCGGCGTCGTCGAATGCCGCACCGGAGCAGTTGACCACGGGCTGGGCCGACACGTCGCCGGCGTGGTCTCCGGATGGGGAACGGATCGCGTTCGTGCGTGTCGACGACGGTTCGCTCGGCGGTGACGGTTCGCTCAGCGGGCCTGGCGGCGGTGGGGCGGGCGGGCGACCTGGCGGCGCTGCGCAGATATGGGTTCTGCCGATGGACGACGGCGGTGGAGTCCTGCCGATGGGCGGCGATCGTGAGCCGCGACGTGTTACCGATCTGCCGCTGGGGGCGGGCGCGCCGGTCTGGAGCCCCGACGGCCGCCGGATCGCGTTCACCGCGTCGGGCTCGGCGTCTGGACGACAGCCCGACCGTGGCCCAGTCGTCGTCGACCGGCTAGGTTACAAGGCCGACGGTGCAGGGCTGCGTGGCGATACACGCCGCCATGTGCACGTCCTCGATCTGGAGGACGGCGAGGTCCGCCAGATCACCTCCGGCGACTGGGACGCGAGCGCACCGGCGTGGTCCCTGGACGGCATGCGGATCGCGTTCACCGCCGCGATGGACCCGGACGCGGATCTGACACTGCGATCGGCGGCCTACATCGTCGACGTGCCGGCCGTGGTCGGGACGTCCGTGCGAGCGACCGGTGGCGACACCTTCGCCGTACCGCGACGGATCGGTCCCGCGGACGGTCGACTGGACAGCGTGGTCTGGGCTCCGGACGGTTCGGGCCTGTTGGCGGTGGGAACCCCGACGGTGCGAATCGGTCACACCTGTCTGCTCTGGATCCCGATGGACGGGCAGGACAGCGATCCGACTCACGACGCTGCGCCCAGCGATGACGTACCGTCCCACGGTGACGCAGTGCCGTACGGTGACGTCGCGGCCCGCGGTGACGCAGCGTCCCACGGTGGCGCAGCGCTCAGCGGTAGCGTTCAGATGCTCGATCTGGCCGCGTCGCTGGACCGCAATGTGGCACCCGGCGGTCCGGAGTGGGCCGGTGGTGCGCCGCAGTTCGTCGGCGACGGACGCACGGTGGTCTTCTGCGTCAACGACCGAGGGGCGGCCCACCTCTACCGGGTGGACCTCGACGGCGGCAAGCCCGAGCCGCTGATGGCCGACCCGGACGTCTCCGTGTCTGGCCTGTCGACGGCACCGGCGCCAGGAGTGGCGGCCATCGTCGTCCGGAACGGCTCGTCGTTCGGAGAGATCGGTCTGCTGAACCTGGACACCGGTGACGTCGCGACGCTGACCGCTCTGACCTCCACTGCGCTGCCGGACGTCGCGTTCATCCCGACGCAGGAGCGCGAGTTCACCATCGGCGACGGGACCGTCGTCCACGGCCGCATCGTCCGCGACCCGAATGCCCAGGGTCCGCAGCCGCTGGTGCTGGATGCGCATGGCGGTCCGCACATGGCGTGGGGCCCGCACATGGAGCCGGCGCACCCCTATCACCAGGTACTCGCCGGCCAAGGCTGGACGGTGCTGCTGCTCAACCCACGGGCCAGCGACGGCTACGGCGAGTCCTTCTATGCCGCCAGCCCCGCGTCGTGGGGGATCGGCGACGAACGCGACTTCCTCGAGCCGGTGGACGCGTTGGTGGCGGAAGGCATTGCGGACCCCGAGCGGCTGGCGATCTGCGGATACAGCTACGGCGGGTTCACTACGTGTCACCTGACGACACGCACCGGCCGGTTCGCCGCGGCCGTCACCGGCGGGCCGGTCACCGACCTGGTGAGTATGGCGGGCAGCTCGGACCTGAGCCGGGTGTTCGCGATGCTGGAGTTCGGCGGTGACCTCTACGCCGGACGGGAGTTGATCCGTGCCCAGTCGCCGATCGAACGAGTGGAGCACGTGACCACGCCGACGCTGGTCGTACACGCGATGAATGACGAGCGTTGCCCGGTCGGACAGGGCGAGGAGTGGTTCACGGCACTGCGCTCACTGGGCGTGCAGACGCAGATGGTGTTGTATCCGGGGGAGTCGCACCAGTTCATGGCCGACGGCACCCCGTCGTGCCGGATCGACTACAGCCGCCAGATTGTCCGCTGGGTCACCGAGCACGCCTCCGCCGATGAGTGACGCCCGGCCGCTGGTATTGCGGGGCGGGACGGTGTACGACGGGCTGGGCTCGCCCGGCGTGCGCGCCGACGTGCTGATCGCCGACGGCCGTGTCCGGCAGATCGGTAGCGCTGTCGATCCGTGCGCTGTTGACGCGGATGCCGCCCACGCGGGCCCGGTCGATGTGCCTGCGGGTGCGCGGATCCTGGACTGTGCCGGGCTGGCGGTGGCCCCCGGTTTCGTCGATCCGCATGCGCACAGCGACCTGGTGCCGTTCATGGCCGAGCCGCAGCCGTTCAAGCTGCTGCAAGGGGTCACCACCGAGATCAACGGGAACTGCGGGATCAGCTTCGCGCCGACGTCGACGGCGGCGGCCGAACAGCTGGCGTCGTCGTTGCACGAGATCGTCCGCGGAGTGGAGGTCCGGCCGCGCACGATGGCTGAGTTCCTGGACGCGGCGCAGACCGCCGGCCCGACCAACCACGTCGCTTACCTGGTGGGTCACGGTACGCTCCGGCTGACCACGAACGGACCCGCCGAACACCTCGACCCGCCGGCTCTGGACAAGATGCTCCGGCTCGCCGCCGAGTCCATGGGCGACGGGGCGCTCGGGTTCTCCACCGGGTTGATCTACCCGCCGGGTTGCTACGCGGACACCGCCGAGCTGTGCCGCGTCGCCCGGGCCGTCGCCCCACTGGGCGGGCTGTACGCCACACACATGCGCGACGAGGGACGTCGGGTGCTGGACGCCGTAGACGAGGCGGTGACCGTCGCCCGAGCCGGTGGGCTGCGCCTGCAAATCTCGCATTGCAAGCTCGCCGGTCGGGAGAACCATGGACGGGCCGGCGAGCTGCTGGCACGCATCGAGGCCGCGCGGCTGGCCGGGATCGATGTGCTTGGCGACCAGTACCCGTACACCGCGTCCGCGACGGCGCTGTCCGCGTTGCTGCCGAATGTGGCCCTGGCCGGCGACCGTGCCGAAGTCACCTCCAACCTGGGGGATCCGGAGAAGCGGGCGGAGTGGCACACCCAGGCGCTGCAGGGAGAGCCGGGCGACGGTCTCTGGACGGAGGCGGCCCCGGAGCACGTTCTCGTCGTCTCGCACGCCGACGCGTCGGTGGTCGGGCGGACACTCGCGGAGCTCGCCGGGGAACGTGACCCGTTCGACGTCGTCTGTGAGCTCGTCGCCGCCGACCCGGCCGCGGGGATGGTCATCGAGGGGATGGCCGAGAGCGATGTCCGGGAGATCATGGCCAGCCCGCTGGTGGCCATCGGGTCGGACAACGGCGTTCCGGGTCCGGGACCGGTGCACCCGCGTAGTGTGGGCACGTATCCGAGACTGCTCGGACGCTATGTCCGGGAGCTGGGCGTTCTCGATCTGGCTGACGCCATCCGGAAGGCGACGTCGCTGGTCGCCGGCCATTTTGGGCTGGTCGGCCGAGGTACGTTGCTTCCGGGCAGCCACGCCGACGTCGTCGTCTTCGACCCGGAGACAATCGGGCACGACGGCACGGCGACCGACCCGTACATGCCGGTGACGGGCATCCAGACCGTGGTGCTCGGCGGTGTATCGGTGGTGGTCGGCGGCGCCTTCACAGGGGAGCGTCGCGGGCTTGTACTGCGCAAGGATGGGGGTCGTGATGTCGGGACACGCTGAGCCGGCGGCGGAGACCGCGGCGGCGGACGCAGCAATGGAGGTGGCCCGTACTGCGGCCCGGCGGGCCGGAGTCGAGCTGCGTATGCTGAGCGAACCGGCCGAGCTGGCGATGGTGGTCGACGTCGTCGACGAGGTGTGGCAGGCGCCACCGGGGCATTCCCTGATCCCGGTCGAGGAGCTGCGTGCACTGGCACACGCTGGGAACTATGTGGCCGCAGCAGTCGACGAGTCTCGTCTGCTCGGCGTCGCGGTCGGCTTCTTCGCCGCACCGGTGGGGACTGCGCTGCACTCGCACATGGCCGGCGTCGTCGGGAGCGCTCGCGGTAGAGGCGTCGGATACGCGCTCAAGCTGCACCAGCGAGCCTGGGCATTGGAGCGAGGGCTGAGCGAGATCACGTGGACGTTCGATCCGCTGGTTCGGCGCAACGCGTACGTGAATCTCGCCAAACTTGGGGCACGGCCGCGAGAGTACGTCGTCGACTTCTATGGGGAGATCGACGACGGGCTAAACGCTGGGCAGGGCAGTGACCGAGTCGTCGTCGCGTGGGATATCACGACGTCGGCAGGTGTGCAGGCGAGTGCCGAGCCGCGGGCCGAGACGGATGCGAGCATGCCGACGGCCACGTGGTCGGACGTTGTCCCCGCGCTGACCGAGTCGGAGTCCGGAAATCCGGAGATCGCGCCGGGAGCCGCGTGGAGTCGCGCCAGAACGGTGCTGGTGCAGACGCCGTCGGACATCGAGGGTCTGCGGCGTATTGACCCGGCGACCGCATGGAGCTGGCGGGTGGCGGTGCGGGACATCCTGGGTGAGCTGCTGGCCGAGGGCGCCGCTGTCACCGGGTTCACCAGGTCAGGTTCGTATGTCGTCGAGAGGAACGTGTCGTGAAGCTGGACGGATTCGAGCTGCGCCGCGTGTCGCTGCCCCTTGTCGCCCCTTTCCGTACGTCGTTCGGTGTCGAGACGGTGCGGGACGCGCTGCTCGTCAGAGCCGTCACGCCCGATGGCGAGGGCTGGGGAGAGTGTGTGGCGACCGTCGAGCCGTTGTACTCCTCGGAGTACGTCGCCGGAGCCGGAGCCGTGATCAAGGACTTCCTGGCGCCGCCGTTGCTGGCCGCCCGCGACATCGATCCGCAGCAGGTGGGTCCCGCGCTGGCGCATATCAAGGGACACCGAATGGCCAAGGCCGCCCTGGAGATGGCCGTCCTGGACGCCTGGCTCCGGCAGCGCGGTGAGTCGTTCGGTGCCTATCTGGGTGCGGTAAGGGATCGGGTACCGGCAGGCGTCTCGGTCGGAATCATGGACACCATTCCGGAACTGCTGGACGCTGTCGAGGCCTATCTCGAGCAGGGGTACGTGCGGATCAAGCTGAAGATCGAACCGGGGTGGGACGTCGAGCCGGTGCGCGCGGTCCGTGAGCGTTTCGGTGATGAGCTGCTGCTTCAGGTCGATGCCAACGCCGCCTACACGCTGGCGGACTCGGCGACCCTCTCCAGACTCGACCCCTTCGGCCTGCTGCTGATCGAGCAGCCGTTGGACGATGAAGACCTGCGGCAGCATGCCGAGTTGGCCCGGGTCATCCGCACGCCGATCTGCCTCGACGAGTCGATCGTGTCGGCGAAGACGGCGGCGGATGCGATCGCGATGGGTGCTGCCCGCGTGATCAACATCAAGCCGGGCCGCGTCGGCGGGTATATCGAGGCTCGTCGCATCCATGACGTCTGCCAGGCGCACGGGGTTGCGGTGTGGTGCGGAGGGATGCTGGAGACGGGACTGGGCAGGGCGGCGAACGTGGCGCTGGCGGCGCTGCCTGGGTTCAACCTGCCGGGCGACACGTCCGCCTCCGACCGGTACTTCAGCACGGACATCACCGAACCGTTCGTGCTCGATCAGGGGCATGTCGCGGTGCCGACCGGCGCCGGGCTCGGAGTGAACCCGATCCCCGAGATCTTGCGGGAGCTCACGACCACAGTCGAGTGGATCGACGCGGACGCGTCACGGTGAGTGCCTGCTAGTGGAGCGTGTCGTGAATTATGTTGCGGTTCGGGTTGGGTGAGAATGGGCTAGTCACACCACGACCGTGTTAGGCTGCACGCTGCGCTTACTTCGTCCCGATGAGGACTCAAAGCTGATGTGAGGCAATGCGCATGCCACAACTGTTCTCAGCGCCGTTTCCTCTCCTTCAGAATCGAAGGGAGCGGGAACATGCGAGAGATCATTCTTGCGTGTTTGGCTGTCGTCGCATTGTGGATCGCGTTCCGGCTTGTGGCCGTTTCGCGTGCCCGACCGGCGGACATTCCTGAGGTGCTAAAACTGACCTCATGGCGACGACACGACGAGTAACCACGTGAAGTGCCCCCGGTGCCGACCGGGGGCACTTCCTAGTGGCACGTTTCTGAAGATGGGTGACGGTTTGCCTTCTTGAGAACTTCTTCTGCGGTCTTGGTCCAGATGAAGGGGTGGCAGCGGTCGTTCCAGCCGTCGATGAAGGCGCGGATCTCGGTGTTGAGGTCTTTGACCGAGCCGAAGGTGCCGTGGTGGATGGCTTGGCGGTCGATGATGCCGAACCAGAACTCGACCAGGCTCAACCATGATCCCGACATCGGAGTAAAGTGCACTTGGATCTGTAGGTTGTCCTGCGGCGCGGTGCGGTCCAAGGCCTGGATCTGCGACTTCTCATCCACCGACAGCACGATTGCGTGCTCCGGCGGCGCCAAGTACAGCGCGACTACGTCGGTGACCTTCTCC
>NZ_ML142853.1:113085-119024 GCF_004138495.1 Phytoactinopolyspora endophytica | reverse complement strand
AACTCCGGATCGGTGGAGAACTTGAACGTCTCGGCCCGCCACGGCACCATGCCGTAGTCGCGCCACGCCGGGCCACCGTAGCGTTGCCGATCCACTAAACTCAGTGCTGCGGGACGGTTACGGCCTCCTGCACAGCCCTAGGGCCCGCTAAGTGCGGGCCCTTTGTGCTTCTACGTGTGCTCTCATGTTCTCTCGGGCGCTGGCCGTCACGGCTCCACCGAGCGCATGGTGCGGTGAGCCTTCCATCAATCGGACACTTGGCTTTGTGGAGGGAGTACTTAGCGCACCGAGTACGCACGCGCTGGTATAGGGATCAGCTCGCGCTGGCGAGGGAGAGCTTGACGGCGAAGCCGAGGAACGCACCACCAGCTGCTGCGGATGACCCGGCTTGGAGTCGCCGTCGGCGCCGGAACGCGGCGGCCAAGCGGGCACCGCTGAAGATCAGAATGCTCAGGTAGGTCAGGCTGAACAGCTGCACCCAAGCGCCCAGCACGAGGAACGACAAGGCCGGGTACGGGTACGCGGGGTCGACGAACTGCACGAAGAAGGCGACGAAGAACAGGATCGCCTTCGGGTTGAGCAAGCTTGCGATGAGCGCTCGCCTATACGGCCGCTCGGTGCGCCGCGTGGTGTCGTCCACGGAGCCGACCACGCCTGTGTCGATTGCTGCCGTTTCCTCCGCGGAGGCAGCGCCGCGGCGACGCCACACCGACCATGCGCCGCGGAGCATGCCGATCGCCAGCCACGTCAGATATCCGGCTCCTAGCAGCTTCACGACGGAGAACGCCAGCGAGCTCGCCTGCAACAGCGATGCCACGCCCGCTGCGGAGAGGATCATGAGCGTCGCGTCTCCGCAGAACACGCCGAAGGCGGCCCGGTAGCCCGGCCGCACACCACGACGGGCCGCAACGGACAACACGTACAGCGAGTTCGGTCCCGGCATGAGGATGACCAGCGCAAGGCCGACGAGGTAGGTCGACAGGTCAGTAATCCCGAGCACATCAGAAGAGTGCCATAAGCCGCCGTCGCAACAGAAACGTATTTTGTTCCTGCCGGCGCTGGTGAAGGGTTAGAGCTGGTCATGTGAGGTGGCTGATGTCGTTGAGCTGCGCGAGCTGGTGGCTGTGGAGGCGGTCGTCCTTGCGTAGCACGCTGATGCCCCCAGACGAGACGCGGAAATGGACCCTGTCGGCAGCGTCAATGGGCATGCCGATCCATGCCGCGATAAGAAAGGTGGCCGTACCGCCGTGAGTCACCACTATCTGGTTCTGTGTGGTGGACTCCTGGATGCGGGTCATCGCGCCATATGCCCTCTCGGCTAAGTCCATCCTGGTCTCAGCGCCGTCCACCCCCTCGTTGTGACGCATTCGCTCGCCGAACCGAGGGGGCGGGATGAAGCGTTCATCAAGCCATGATTGCGGCATGCCTTCCGCCTTCCCATAAGACTTCTCGCGTAAGTCGGGGTCGATGGTCAGGCCCGCACCGAGTCTCTGGACGATGACCTCTGCCGTTCGTCGTGCGCGGAGCAGGTCTGAGGAGTACACCTCAACGGCGCTGCCGGTCAATTGCGTGGAAAGCGCCTCCGCGATCGCCTGCGCATGCCTGGCGCCTCGATCCGTCAGATCGGAGTCGAACCACCCACCGACGATGCCGTCAACATGATGTGTGGCCTCTGGGTGCGTGACGACATAGACGTTCTTCATTTGGGATCCTTCAAATTTCCGAACCATCGGTGGCCGGAAAGGCTAGGCCGTGCGCACGGTATCAAAGGCAGAAGGACTCATCGCACGTGACCGGGCGGCGTGATGATCACAGCTGCTACTTTCCGCCGGCGGGACTGGCCGGCGCATGCCGGATCACCTTGTAGAACAGCGGCATGGCGCGCAAGTCGTTCTCTTTGAGCCGGGCCCGGACGTGAGTGAAGAAGCTGGGCTGCCGGAACTGGTTGGCAAGGAAGCCGAGCGGGCGGCCGGGCAGGCGCACGTAGTTGATGATCGCGAACGGTCGTTGAGGCTGCGGGTCGAGCAGGGTGGAATTGTCGATCCCTGCCTTGGCGATGTACCAGCCGGTGAGATGTTTCCACGTGCTGGTGGCGGTGGCAGAGTCCGCGCCGGTGAAGTGGTTGAACAGGAATGTGCCGTCCATGTTCGACTCCGTGTCGCCGATGCGGTGCGTGTTGACGGCGTTGAAGACTATGGCCGGCGCAGGGTCGCCACCTAGAAGGTGCTCGACGGTAGGGGCGGTGTTCCTGGCGTCGGTCGTCTGCACGAGCAGGAGGAGATCGTGGCGTGGTGAGCCTTTGATCGGCGGCATCAACACGGCGCCGAACAGGGTGCTCGACACGACGTCGGGAACTGTGGAGAGCCGGTCTTGCAGCCCCTCCAGCTGGGATGCGGCCTTGTCACGCGCGCCACTGTGGCGGACGAACGGTGCGTGTGCCGGGGCATCGATGCTGTACCCGGCGTAGACGTAGCCGTGTGGTGACGGCGTGACGAACGGCGGGCTGGGGTAGTCGGTCTGATGAGACATAGCCGCACGTCCAAACTTCGGAAAAACAAACAGTTGGTAGATCCGAACATATAACATGAAGACATGAGCCTCAACCCTGACGCGATGTCCTCACCGGTGCTTACCGAGGAAGAGGCCGAGGCGCTAGCGGCCGTGCCGCTGATCGAGGCCTACTTCCGTCGTGGCAACGTTCAGATGCCGGCGAATCTCGAGACGCTGTTCACCAAGCACGGTCTGACGGCGCGGCACGGAGCAGTGTTAGCGCAGCTGGTGGCTTCGGCGGTGTTGGCGGTGAGTGAGGTGGCGCGCTTGTTGAGCGTTTCGCTCTCCACGGCCAGCGAGCTCATATCCGATCTGGACCGGGCTGGGATCGTGGGTCGTCGTGAAGACCCCGACAACCGGCGCCGCACGCTCGTGGCCATCGCGGAACCACACATCGACGACGTGCGGCAGCTGGTGGCGGGTCGTGCCGAGCCGCTGCGAGCGGTGCTGGCGGAGCTGTCGCCACAGGATAGGGAAGGGTTCGCGAAGGGCTTGCGGGCCTGGGCCGAGCATGTGAGGAGCTGGTAGCCCTAGCCAGAGTGACCGTTGCCGTCGTCGATCATGTCTCGCCGCTCACGGCGGTTCTGGAAGACGATGATGGCGACCGCCGTGATTGTCGCTGCGATGCACAGCGCGACGGCGGGATTGACGAACGCGGGAACGTGGTCGAGTGTCGACCCGTCGTCCCAGTGGCAGACCGCACTCAGGGGAAAGTAGCTGTCATCGAGCCGGACGAACGCCGGCGGTCCGGAACGTTCATAGGTGCCGTACCGCCAGTTCGTGCACTCCCGCCAGTCGTACTCCAGCCGCACCAGGCCGAGCAGGCCGAACAGGTACACGAAGACGGCACCCACTGCGAAGAACACGGCGATGAGGTGGACCCAGCCGGCGGCATAGAAGCGCATCCACATTCCCACCGGGCTGCCGGCGCTGACGGTGCGGCCGCGCCCCCCGTCGTTGCTCATCCGGCCGCCTCTCCGTAGGATGCCCGGGGCCAGCTTACGGGAGCGACGGTCGAGTCACCGGAACGATTGTCAGCAGATCGCCGAGTCCGGCGAAGTCGTCAGGGTTGGTCGAATACAGGGGTAGGTCCTCGGCGATGGCCGTGGCGGCGATCATCAGGTCGGCTATCCTGCGGCGTGGTTTCCGGCCAGCCGCGAGTACCTCGGCAGTCAGCCGTCCGTATATCCTCGCTGACTCCGCATCGAACGGAATCGGATCGAACTCGTTCTCCGCTCGCTGCAGGATGTCGATCCGCCTGGCTCGCTCGGTCTGTTCGTCGTAAGCGCTTTGCTCGTCGTTGCCCCGCACGAGATGCGGCCCGGCCGACAGTTCCGCGAGGGAGATCGCGCTGATCGCCATCTCGTCCGGTAGCTCAGCAGGGTCTATCCACCGGCGGAGTATGACGATGTTCGTGTCGAGCAGGCCTTGTTGAGGCTCCTCAGCGCTCATAAGGATCGTTCAGCTCGTCGGTGACTATTGCGGCTTGGTCGGCACGGAACGATTCGATGTCAAACCCCGGAGCGCCGCGAGACATCGCCTTGAACTCAGCTCGCGAGACGAACCGCCGACGACGGCGTAGCGGGACCAGCGCTCCGATCTCGTGACCACCACGTGTGACGGTAAACGAGCTGCCGCTGGCGACCGCATCCATGATCTCCTTGGACCGGGTCCGTAGGTCGCGCTGGGTGATCTCAGGCTGTGCGGTCATGGCAATATGATAGCAGTGTGTGCCACCACGTGCTACGGCATGCTACCTCTCGGAGGTCAGGGAGAGTTCCAGGTCGAGCCGGTCCAGGTGCGCTTCGTCGCCGACCATGTTGATCTCCACGATCCTGCCGTCCTCGACCGAGAACACGAATGCGACGCGAGGCTTCCCGCCCTGGCTCCAGACGGCTCCGGCCGCCCCGTCGATGAGTGCAGGTCGCGCCGCGTGCGCACGTCCGGAGAACGTCTTGGCGACGGACGACGGCCCGTGCACCTCGCTTGCCATCTCGGGAGCGTTCGGATTTGCAGCCGCCATCTGCACCACCGCGCGATCCGCCCGGAGCGCGACATCCGGCGCGAGCAGCGCAAGCAGTCTCTCGAAGTCGCCCTCGCGGGACGCGGCCAGGAACGCTTCGACCACCTCTCGTTGGCGCGTGCGGCTGGAGTCGGGCGCGGCCGTCGTTCCTCGGACTCTGCGACGGGCACGGCTGGCCAGCATCTTGGCCGCATCCGGTGAGCGGTCCAGGATCGTGGCGATCTCGTTGAAAGGCACGGCGAACATGTCGTGCAGGACGAACGCGAGCCGCTCCGCGGGGGAGAGGGCATCCAAGACAACCAGCAACGCCGGCCCGATCGAGTCAGCCAGCAGCGTCTCGCGTTCCGGGTCACTCCCGTCGTCGACGCCGATGGTCTCGTTGGGCACATGGACATCGAGCGGTTCCTCGCGCCGCGTCGTGCGCGAGCGCAGCATGTCCAGGCAGATCCGTCCGACGACGGTGGTCAGCCAGCCGGCGAGGTTATCGACAGTACTGGTGTCCGAGCGGCTCAGCCGCAGCCAGGCCTCCTGAACGGCGTCGTCCGCCTCGACCTGCGAGCCGAGCATCCGGTGCGCCACCGCCCGCAGGTGTGCGCGGTTCTCCTCAAAACGCTCGGCCAGCCAGTCGCGATCGTCCACGGTTACCTTCCTCTGTCGCCGTCCGTCACCACGATGACGAGCCGCACCTCGCTGAGGTAACGGACCGATCGTTCATGGCATCTGGATGGTCGGCCAATCCGTTAGGCACCGACACCCTATGACCCATTCGAAGAGCTGTGTGCGAACAGAGGAGATGAGATGACTGAGAGACCGATTCATCCGCGACGACGACGGATACTGACCGGCTTGTGCTGGGTGTTGGCCACGGCATTCATGATGGGCGCCATCACCAAGTACATGCCTGGTGAGACGTTCTTTGGCCCGCCGTACTCCGAGAAATTCGCGGAATGGGGCTATCCGTCGTGGTTCCGGTTCGTCGTCGGGAGTGGTGAGGCTGTCGGCGCCGTCTTGCTGTTGCTCCCGCGTCGGAGGATCCTCGGGGTGGGCGTGCTCAGCGTGATCCTCGTGGGTGCGATCACCACACATATCGTCAACCAGAGCGTGACTTCGGAGGCGACCGCTGCGCCGGTGAATCTGGTACTGGTGTCCTTGGTGGCCTGGGAGTTCCGGCCGACGGACTGGAGGGAGCCGCTGAGGCTGCGGCGCACTGCACACGCGATGTGTACGCCGAGGGAGCAAGCCGCCCGGTGAACCTGCTCCGGAATGATCACCATGTATTCACCCTGAACCAGGCATCACGCCGTGGCAAGGGCCAAATCCTGCGGGGACGACGTCATCGCGTGCGAACGATGACCTTGCGCATGTG
>NZ_ML142853.1:106125-113044 GCF_004138495.1 Phytoactinopolyspora endophytica | reverse complement strand
GACCGACGGGCACCGGTTCTCGGTGCGTCTCGACATAGCCCAATGCCTGGTACAGCGTGACGTTGCTCTCCATCTTCTCGTGGGTGTACAGACGCAGCGACGGAAGCTTGCGGCGGGTCGCCTCTCGTTCTGCGAATGCCAGCAACGCACGGCCGATGCCCCGGCCCTGCGCGTCGGGCCGGACCGCGACGTTCTCCACCACGAGACAGTCATCCTCGTCGATCAGGACGATGACCCCGTCAACGGCGTCGTGACACGCAACGTACACGTGTCCGGAGACGATCAGTTCAGCGTAGTCGGCATCCAACGGTGCTGGCCGAATTCCAAGGTGGGAAGCCCACCGGTGGTACGCCGTGGCGACCACGTCCTCGACAGCGGCGAGGTCGCCGGCCTGTGCCGGGCGGATCTCCAGTCTCATCATCGGGCATCGCCTACAACGTGCCGATGGGGTCTGGCCACTCGTGTTCCGGCAGAAGGTCCCGGAGGGCAGCCGAGCGGTCCAGCCCGAGGACCACATCGGTGTCGAGGTTGTCCGGGTGGATCTGCCGGATGAACTCCCGGCACCGACCACACGGAGGCAGCACGTGCAGCTTTCCGGTGTCGCTCCGCCAGACAGCGACGATGCGCGAGATCCGGTGCTCGCGCGCGGTCACCATGGCTGCGATGGCGCTGTGCTCGGCGCAGAAGCCGGTGCCGCATGGTGTGTCGATGCACACGCCCGCGTACGTCTGGCCGCTGTCGGTGACGAGAACCGAGGCCACGTCACCGGAGACTCTGTCCTCGATGCGGTGCGGGTTCAGGCGTTCGGCGGCTGCCTCGATGAGCTCCCGATGATCAACTCGTTGCATCCGGTCAGCATAGGTGCGCGGATCGCGGGGTGTCGCCGCAATTCCGTCAGATCTCCTCGTTGCGGAACCGGATGGCGTTGATGACGGTCCGTGGCACGCCGACGCGCTCAACGTTGTTCAGCGTGGCGACGTCGCGCATCAAGTTGCCGCCGATCCACCAGCCGCCGAAGTAGTTGCCAACCTTGCCCCCAGGGAAGAATCAGGGTTCTACGCGGAAACGACGTGGTCATCTTCGCGTGCGGCTTGAACTGTCGCGTTCAGGCACATCTCGCAAGCGCGCGTATAGCGCATCGTGGGGGCCCAGAGGCGCACCTGCGGTATCGTCCGCGCGTGGGAGGTCATGCATGTCTAAAGAGAAGCCGACGTACAACACGTACAACCGGTTCGTCGACCCCAAGTACGACCGGCGGGTCAACCACGAGGGCGCTGGGCTAGGGCGTTGGGCTGGGTGGGGTGGTATATGGGAGCGGCGGAACCCGTGGCCGACGTTTATGTTCGTTTTGGGCGCAGTGGCCTTCATTGTCGGGATGGTGATGTATCACGGGGCGTTTGACGATTCCGACGCTAAGGAAGCGGTCTACGGGAACCATCTGGTGACGTTCGGATCACTGCTTATGGCAGGTGCGATGCTCGCAGCTGCCGTCTGCTGGCAGCTGCGCCGAAGCGAGCGGTAGTGATAGCCCGATAGGCGCTTAGTCGAGAGTTGATCAGCCTTTCAACCAGATGCGCAATGGTCCGACGCTGGTGAAGCCGGCACGGTGGGCCACTTGCAGGTTTGGGAATACGTCCCCGTCGCCGTGTGCTTGGCGCCAGGCGACCAGGTTCTCCGGCGTTCGTACGACGCTCCAACGCAGGCCGGACACGTCGTGCCGTTCGGTGGGCTCGCGGTAGACGCAGGGCCACCCACGCGTCGGGGCCGAAGCTCGTCTCCACGCCATGCTGCCGGCATACGAGCTCGCACCATTCCGTATTGTTCCGGATCGCCATCGCGACGTGAGGATCCACCGACGCAGTGTGCGGCTGTCTTCCTGATCTCTCGGAGCTCGGCCAGCACCGTGGCTGGATCTTCGTACTCGAATCGATCAGACGTGGCCATGCGGGAACAGCCGGGGTCAACGATCAGATCTGGTGCGAGACGATGTGATCTCCTCGTTGCGGAGCCGGATGGCGTTGATGACGGTCCGTGGCACGCGGACACGTTCGTCGTCGTGGTAAGCGCTGCTCAGCTCGTCCACGCCGGCGTCCGGAGACCGGGTGAGCGCTGCGAGGCGGTCGAAGAGGCGGACCTGGTCGTCGTCGATGGGTTGATCCACCCCCGGCATCGCACCCCAGACATCCCACGGCAGCATCTCCATGTTGTTCAGCGCGGCGACGTCGCGCAACAGGTTGCCGGCGATCCACCAGTAGCCGCCCTGGTTGAGGTGGCTGAAACCGAACGACGACGGGTCGGCGTCACCCGCCCGGCAACTCGCCCAGGCGTCGCCGGCGATGACGAACTCGTCGCGGCTGACGTCGGTGGCGTCGAAGCCGTTCGGGAGCCCGCCGCGCAGCACGTCGTCGATCTGGGCGTCGACCAGGATCCAGCGTCCGTGGTCGGCGTTGAAGTACTCGGCGACCCAATGGTCCTCGAAGGTCTCAGTACTGAGGTAGCCGCCGAAGCCGCAGCGTGCACGGGCCGGCACGCCCTGATGGCGTAGCAATGCGACGAACAGGACGGTGAAGTGACGACAACAGCCTGCCACGCGGTTCTCGGGGGTGCGCGGCTCGGTCAGCGGCCTGCCGTCCTCGGCGTGGATCCGCTCCAGGAACTGCTCCGCTGGGCGTATGTGGACGGTCTGGCGACGCTTGTCGGAAAGCTTGAAGCCGTACAACTCGGTCAGATGCTCGTGGACGACCAGGCCTTGCAGCACCTTCGCGAGCTCGGCGACGTCGTGCGGCAGGCCCTGGAGCAGATCGGCGTGCCGTGCGAGAGAGGTCATTGTCGCGGGCTGCGTGTAGAGGTCGAGTGTGGTGGGCGTGGGGAGTTGCTCTGTGGGTGTGACCATCGGGGCCTCCAACGGCTGATGTCTGGTGCGACGGGTGCGCGACGATGTAGGTCCGATCCCTATGAGCATCGAGCCTGGACTCTTCCCCAGGGGCCGAGTCAACGGGTCCTGGAAGTGTTCGGCCGGCACCGCGGCTGACGTTGCCGAGTCAACGCGTTCGCCACGTGTTCAGCCGGCGTGTCACCTAGTGGGCTCGTATGTCCGATGGGACCGCTAAGGTCGACGGCATCGATGCGGCAGCTGAGGAGGAGCGCGATGGCGGCTACGGACGCGCCGGTACCGACGGAGTTTCCGCATGGTATCGGCAAGACGGCCCGTCGCGAGCTGGCCGTTAACGGCTACACGCGGTATGACCAGCTGACCGAGGTGACGTCCGCGGACCTGTTGAAGATCCACGGCGTCGGCCCTAAAGCGATTCGGATACTCGAACAGGAGCTGGAAGCGAGGGGTCTCTCGTTCTCTGGTTCATGAACGTCAAGCGAGGCGAACGGCCGCCATCGACGATCAGGTTGATCACCGGGGAAAGACCTTGCCCGCCGAGCTCCGACGGCGAATGCGTGTGGCTCTCGGTGCTGGTTAATCCTTCAGCCAGATGCGCAACGGTCCGACGCTGGTGAAACCGGCACGGCGGGCTGCTTCCAGGCTTGGCCCGTCCTCGTATCCGACCAGTGGCAGGCCGGGGAAGCGGTCGGAGATCGCGGTGACGGCTCCGGGCCACGCCTGGTCCTCGGCGGCCGTCACGGTGAAGAGGTTCGAGATCCCGACGACGGCTTCGCTGCGGTTGGCGACGGCCCCTGCAGCGACAGCATCCCCCTCGTGTGCGACGACGATCGCCACGGCCGGATCTTCGAGCAGCGCCGCGTGGAAGACGTCTCCGTTGCCGTGTGCGCGGCCCCATTCGGCCAGCTCCACTGCTGTGTGGATGACGCTCCACCGCAGGCCCGAATCATCGTGACGCCGAGCCGGATCGCGGTAGATCCACTCGGCGTCGAACAGCGGCCGGAAGCCATGCTGGGACAGCTCGAGCGAGGCGAAGCTGTCCTTGATCGAGCATCCAGGAGAGTCGTCGATGCTGCGCAGTATCTCGACCGGTGACGGATGCGGGCTGAGCGTCACCGCATCCGGATACAGCGGCGGCGTGCGACGCGACGCCACCCACGCGTCGTCGTCGAACCTCGTCTCCACGTGGTGCATCCGACACACCACGGCACACCAGTCGGCGTTGTTCCGGGCCGCGATCACGGCACGGGGATCCACCGGCGCGGCTATTCCCTCAGGCACGGCGGGCGTGTTCGAGCAGCCAGTCCAGGGCCGCTTCGCCGGCGCTGAGAACCGAGACGTGGCCGTCGTCGGGGCGCATCCACAGCTCCGCGGAACGGATGTGCTGCGCGAGCCAGGCACCGTGCGAACTGGGCACCATCCGATCCTGTCCACCGTGCAGGATCAGGGCTGGTGACCTGATCTGCGCGGGGTCGCATCCCCACGGGGAGACGTAGGCCATGTCGTCGTCGAGCATCCCGTCCAGGCCGCCTTCCAGGGCTTTCCCGGCGATCATGCCGAGCCATCCCCATGGGCCGGAAAGCGCGGCGTGATCGGCGGGCGTGAACTGTTCCGGATCGAACTCGGTGGACGCCAGGAGGTCCTCGAGTGCCTCTCGTCCGATGGTCGCAGCGCGCAGCTCCGCAGCGCCCGCTGGTCCGATTCCCGCGTACCAGTCGAGCCCGTCGGCGTCGAACGGGGCCAGGCCGGACCCGCATACCGCAGCGAGCACACGTTCCGGCAGGAGCGCGGCACATGCCAGTGCGTGCGGACCGCCGCCGGAATGGCCCATGACGGCGAACCGTTCGATGCCCAACGCGTCGGCGATCTCCGCGACGTCGGAGGCGGCCGACCCTACGTCCCGGCCTGGGTGGGGAGACGATCCGCCATAACTGGGGCGGTCATACGACACCCATCGGATGCCGCGCTCGGCGGCCGCGGGCATCAGTGGCTCGGGCGGCTCGCCGATGTTCGGTGTGCCGTGGTGCCAGACGACGGCCAGGCGGCTATCGGTGTCGTCGGCGGTGTCGTCGCCGGCTGCGGTGTCGTAGACATGCAACGTGCGCCCGTCGTTCAGTTCGAGATCGATCTCTGTCAGCACGTGCGGAGTCTAATGCGATTCGGATCGATTAGACATGGGTGAGCATCCGTTCCAATGGTCGAGGTGCGTGGCTCAGCTCCAACGCTTCGACGAGTACCTTCGCGTAGAGGGATTTGCGTCCGGATCGGCTGCCCATGAACCGATGAAGTTGCTGCTCGACATCCCGTTCTCGTTGAGCCGGCTGTTTCTGCAGGAGGCGGAAAGACGCCAGCTCGCCCTGCTCGGCGACGGCCTGTTCAACACGGGATGTTCCCAGGGCCCGGATCAGCTCGTCCTCGAGATCTTCGACGCAGACGTAGAAGCCGAGCGTCTCCATGTCCCGCCGGGAGAGACCGTGGCCGAACCCGGCCCGCTCAAGTCCTCGAAGGAAGTGGCTCTCTTCGCGGGCGTCGCACATGCCCGCCAGCTCGAGATCCAGCCCGTGCGGACCGAGATACTCGAGGAAGTGGCCGATGTTCGTGGCGCCGCCCATCGGTACGACGCCGATCCCTTCATCGCTCAGATCCCGGTCACAGCGTTGGGCCCATGCCTGCACCGCGCGGCAGTCGCTCAGTCCTTCGACGAGGATCACGGCCGTACAGGACCCATCCGCGACGTCGATGCCCGTGACGGCGTCCTGAACCGCGCCGTGCGACGCGGGGAGCCAACCGTGGTCTCTGGTTCTCATCGGCCCTCATTCGCTGTGCTGCGACGGTGCGACGGACGCCCTCTTGCATCAAGTATCGCGACGAGGAGACATCTTTGGCGACCGGCATACCGCTGACGGGCGCGCATCCCCTCTTCGTGCCGGCAGGGCGTGCGTCCCTCCCGGCTGCTGGCAGGGCGCGCGTCGTCTCTCAGCACTCAGGTGTACGCCTGCCTGTCATACGCTGAGCGCAGGGCCGGCTGGGCGTCTCGCCCGCCGGGGGGAGAACGACGTCGGGGCCGGCGGGAGGATCACGATGCAGCGGGTGACCGAGCGCTTGCTGAACTGGGCGTCGATCATCGAGCCGGACACGTTGGCACAGGCCAAGCGGGCGTCGGACATGCCGTTCATCTATCCGCATCTGGCGCTCATGCCGGATGCGCACCTGGGCAAGGGCGCCACGGTCGGCAGCGTGATCCCCACCCTGGGCGCGATCATCCCGGCGGCGGTGGGAGTCGACATCGGCTGCGGCATGATCGCTGTGCGCACCCAGTACGGGCTCTCAGACACCGAGGGCCTGAACCGGGCACGTCTGCGCACGGCCATCGAGAAGGCGATCCCGTTGTCGGCGGGGAAGTACAACCGCGACTACACCGCGTCGGTGAAGCGCCGTTCGGCTGAGCTGGAGGCGATGGACGGCGCCCGGACCGCCGATGAGATCGCCCCGAACTGGCGGCTGCAGCTCGGCTCGCTGGGGTCCGGCAACCATTTCATCGAGGTCAACGCCGACGAGCTGGACCGGATCTGGCTGTTCCTGCACTCCGGGTCGCGCGGCGTGGGCAACAAGATCGCCCAGCGGCACATCAAGATCGCTCGCGACGAGTGCGAGCGACGCTCGGTCACGCTGCCGGACCGGGACCTCGCTTACCTTGAAGAGGGCACACCCCAGTTCGACGCCTACATCCGTGACCTCACGTGGGCTCAGCGGTTCGCGCTGCTCAACCGGGAGGAGATGATGGATCGGCTCGCCGGGTGCTTCGGTGCCTGGATCGGTGAACCAGTCGTGGAGCAGGAGCGGACGAACTGCCACCACAACTACTCGGCCCGGGAACACCACTTCGGTAAGGACGTGTGGCTCAGCCGCAAGGGCGCGATCAACGCCGCCGAGGGGGTGTCCGGGCTGATTCCCGGCTCGATGGGGACGGCGTCGTACGTCGTCGTCGGGATGGGGAATCGGCGCGCCCTGAACTCGTCACCACAC
>NZ_ML142853.1:105327-106115 GCF_004138495.1 Phytoactinopolyspora endophytica | reverse complement strand
GCAAGACGTTCACGCACGCGCAGCTGCGCAAGGCCATGGCCGGCATCGAGTGGCGTGACTCAGCGGCGTTCCTGGACGAGATCCCCGAGGCGTACAAGGACATCGACGTCGTGATGGCCGACGCCGCCGACCTGGTCGAGATCCGGCACACGCTGCGCCAGGTCGTCAACGTCAAGGGCGAGTGACGTCGGAGCCCGGGTGCTCGCACCTAGCGGCTACATCGCCACGGGCTCACCGGGCGCCTGTTGCGCGCCGGCAATACCTCTGGGAAAGTGTGGAACCCCTCGAGGAGGTGCGTGGCATGACTGACGAGAAGCCCAGGTACAACCGGCTGGTCAATCCCGAGTTCGCGACGGGCGAGGCGTTCGCCCAGCAGGATCCCGCCGGCGGCCGGAGCGCAGCGCCCGCGCCGATGAACCCGTGGCTGGTCGCGATGGGAGTCGCGGGAGTCGTTGCCTTCTTCCTTGGGATGGTGCTCTATGTCGGCGGTATCGAACCCGGCATCTTCGAGACGCCCTCTGCCGCGCGGGCAGCGTGGGGGAACATGCTCGCGCTCCTCGGCGTGATGCTCATGGCAGGTGTGATGCTCGCGGCCGCGGTCTGCTGGCAGCTGAGGAGGCGGTAGCGGCGGTGCGGATCGAGGGAGAGCCGCTCACCACGCGGCGCTAGGGCACGTCTCCTAAATGCGTGGCGCCCTAGCCGAGACCACGCCGACCGCGAGGACACCGGCGCTGAGGACGAACCGCATGTGACAATCATGGTGGGTCAAGTCGAAACACGCCGAGGTG
>NZ_ML142853.1:104333-105315 GCF_004138495.1 Phytoactinopolyspora endophytica | reverse complement strand
GCAAGACGTTCACGCACGCGCAGCTGCGCAAGGCCATGGCCGGCATCGAGTGGCGTGACTCAGCGGCGTTCCTGGACGAGATCCCCGCAGCGTACAAGGACATCGACATCGTGATGGCCGACGCCGCCGACCTGGTCGAGATCCGGCACACGCTGCGCCAGGTCGTCAACGTCAAGGGCGAGTGACGTCAAGGCGAGTGACGCCCGGCGCGCCGTCTCTATTCGTATTCCTGGCCGCAGATGAGGAACTCTGTGAAATCCTGCCAGCTCAGCGATGGAAGATCGACGACGCTCTGGGGCTCCGGATAGATCTGGACGGCAGAGCCAGGGAGCGCTTTTCGGATGCCGTCGCCGGCGTCCCAGCCGCCGAGCGCGCCTGCCATGGCGCATTCCAGATAGGCCGGTAGAGAGTGGTTGTACCAGCGACGCGCGTTGGCGCGGGCACCGTCCGTCTGCCGGCGCGGTGCATCCACGCCGAGCTCCGGAAAGGACTGCTCTGGTCCCTCGGCGAAGTCACGCAGGTCGGCGATCTGCGACAAGATCACCCGTTCCCAGACGTCGAAGCCGGGCGTCGCACCGTCGACGCTAAGGTCGGAGGTGCGCCACGTGTCATCGAAGGAGGGGACAGGTGCGCTGGTGGCCTGAGCCAGCAGAGCGACGAAGAGGTCAGAAGGCAGAGCTTGGCGGGTGCGCTCGGCTCGTCCCAGCCGCCACAGCGCTTGCAAGTACTCCAGCAGCGGCCGAGATGTTTCCTCGCCGATCCGCACGATCGTCCCGTAGATGTCGCGATTACTGAGAGAGCCGCTCACCGCCATAGTTCATCACACGGCGAGCTCGTGCCGAATGTTCGCCCGACGCTGAGCGAGCCCACCGGGCGGTCGTCAGGGTTTACGCTCAGATCGTGCCGACCGTTGCCTGGGAACCCGCGATGCTCGGCGTGCTGCAGCTGCCGTCGGGGAGGCTTGTCCGCGGCCGAGGGCTCA
>NZ_ML142853.1:103827-104311 GCF_004138495.1 Phytoactinopolyspora endophytica | reverse complement strand
CCCGCTCCCGCAGGGAGCGCTGCCCGACTTCGCCGTGTACCTGCTGGGTCATGAACCGTACCGGGTGTCGTGGGAGGCTCGTTGGCTGCGTTGGCGCGACTTCTGGTTGCCGTCCGATCGTGCGGCGGCACGGAATGCCTTGCATGAGGCGTGGGAGCGTGCCGAGACAGAGCGTGTCGAGATCGCCTGCGGCGGCGGAGTCGGACGGACCGGAACGGCCATGGCTTGCCTCGCCGTGCTGGACGGGGTGCCCGGCCGGGAGGCGGTCGCCTACGTCCGTGAGCATTACGCGCCGCGCGCCGTCGAGACGCCGTGGCAACGACGCTTCGTCGCCCGCTTCCAGTAGCTACCGGCCGCGGGATGCGGCGAACGTTCTCGCTGGTCGCGACATGAGCAGTATCAGCGTGATGAGCAGCGCGGCTATGGCGGTGACCCCTGCCGCGATCGTGTACTGGGGATACGACGACGGCACGATGGCGATCAG
>NZ_ML142853.1:99162-103788 GCF_004138495.1 Phytoactinopolyspora endophytica | reverse complement strand
GGTAATCGCTCACGGGCGCCAGCCTCTCGATGAGGAACGCCGCGACGACGCCGAGTGGCGCGGCGCCGAGCATGGTGACGAACCCGAACGTGAACGTCCACCCACGCGCGGCGCGACTGCCCAGGATGACCAGCAAGGCCAGCAGCAGGAACAGCACCGCGAGGAAACCGTAGAAGCCGATGATCAACAATTCGGCGACCGAGAGGGCGCTGGTGATGATCTGGTAATCATCCTCAAAGCGACCCTCGGTAGCGGCGACGACGTCCGAGCCGATAGCCAGCAGGATCGCCATGTAGACCGCCATGCATGCCGCGGTCAGGCCCAGGAGCACACCGGCCACGATGAGGGTGCGTGGACGCGCCGGCTTGGCGGGCTTGGCCGGTTTGGCTGGTTTGGCGGATTGCTGGTCCAGAGCCCGGGTGGCTGCTGGTGCAGGTCGCGGGAGAGGCTCGACTGGTGTCCTCGATGGCTCAGGCTGGATACGCCGGGTGGGCGCGGTCTGCGGGTCCGGCTGTATCCGCTCGGTGGCTCTCGTCGGTTGTGCCTGGTGGGCCGCCGGAGGCGGTGGGGGCGGCTGGTATTGCCCGGGCGCATGCACCTGGGTCGGGATCGCGTCGGGGGTCAGCGTGGGAGCTGATGTCATGATCTCGTGCGATGTACCGCGTCCTGTCGCCGCGTCGTGTGCCGCCTGAGCGAGTCCGCTCGCGGACGCCCATCGCTGGTCCGGCTCCGTGGCCAGCGCCCGCTGCACGATCGCTACCACCGCAGGCGGTAGGTCCGCGTCCATCGGAGCCGGTGGATCCTGCAGCCGTTGCGTGGCGATCGCGAACGAGTTTTCACCGCTGAACGGGAGCCTGCCGTTCAGACACTCGTAGGCGACGACGCCGAGTGCGTACAGGTCCGAAGCCGGCGTGGCCCGACGTCCCAGTACCTGCTCGGGCGCGAGATAGGACGGTGTGCCGATGACCTCACCCGTCGCCGTCAGTTGGGCGGACGCGCCGGAGCGGGCGATGCCGAAATCGGTCAGTACCACTCTGTCGTCTTTGGTCACCAGCAGGTTGCCGGGTTTGACGTCGCGGTGAACGATGCCCTTGTCGTGGGCTGCCTGCAGCGCCTCGGCCGTCTGCGCGACCAGCTTCAAGGTGGAGATCGGATCGATCCGTCCCAGCCGGGTCAGCCGGTCCGACAACGGCTCGCCTTCGACGAGCTCCATGACCAAGAACGCGCCAGAGGTGTCGCCGTGGTAGTCGTAGATATTGACCACGGCCGGGTGCTTGACGGTGGCCATGGCCTGCGCCTCGGCCAGAAACCGTTGCGAGAAACCGTGCTGGGCTACGAGCTGCGGGCGCATCACCTTCACCGCCACTGTGCGGCCGAGTACCTGGTCGGTGGCGCTCCACACCTCGCCCATGCCGCCACTGCCGATCTGGTCCTCCAACCGGTACCGGTTGGCCAGCAGCACTCCGGAGCCATACATGGCGATCTTCCTTTCTCATTGGGCGAGTGCTGGACATACGGTCAGGCACTGCTCAGCCACGATACCGAGTGATGCCCGGCACGTGCTGTCATGCCCGCGGGCACTGGTGAACCATGATGTGCAGCTTGTCTGTGCACGAAGCGCATGGAGACCATAATCGGGCTATGGACGTGCTCAGTAGCCGCATTCTGCTCCGTCCGTCGAACCCGGAGCGCAGCCAGCATTTCTACCGGGATGTCCTCGGGTTGGCGATCTACCGTGAGTTCGGCCCACCGGAGCATCCGGGAATGGTGTTCTTTCTTGGTCAGGGCCTGCTGGAGGTCTCTGGTTCGTCTGGTGGTGAGTCGCCTGGGCCGCTGGGGATCTGGGTACAGGTGCGTGACGTGCATGCCGAACATGAACGCCTCGGTGCCGCGGGGGTGAAGGTCACGCGCGAGCCCCGGCAGGAGCCGTGGGGGCTGATCGAGATGTGGATCGAGGATCCGGACGGCGTGCGGATCGTGCTCGTCGAGATCCCCGATGACCATCCGCTGCGGCGCGATCAGCGCTGACGGTGATCGCGCCGGTTCCGGCCGTCCTGGATGGAGGGTCCTCCACTGTGCCGCGGTCAGCGCTGACGGCCATCTCAGCGAGATGTTGCCCATATGGCCCTGTCACCATGTGCTTTGACGTGCCGCAGCGGCCGTACGCAGCCCCGAGTAGGCAGGTGGTGACCGTGAAAGAGGACGAGGCCGAGTTGCACAGGGCCGGCGGGGAACAGGTAGAGGAGTGGCTCCGGCAGAGCAATCTGATCTATGGCGGCTTGATGGGTGTCGGCGTGGTCATGGTGCAGCCGTTCCTGACGGCCTCGTCGCTCGACGTGTCGGCGACGATCTGCGTCGTCGCATTCTCGGTAGCGATCCCGCTGTTGGCGGCCCTTGTACTGGTGAATCAGCAGGAGGCGTTTCGGCGTCGCGCGTCCGGGTCGGTGCTGGTCGACGTGGCGAAGGCAGTCGCGCAGACGTGCGCCTTCGCCGGGCTGGTGGCCGGCTTCTGGCACATTTCGTGGATGGCCGGTGTAGGGATGCTGGCCGGTGGCCTTGTCGGGGTCGGCGTCCACTCCGCGGGCTATATACGCCTAGAACACAACGTCGATCTCATCGACTCGGAGTCCGAGGAGCCCGGAACGGAGTCCACAGACAACGGCCAGTGAGCGGCACGTGCCCGTCGTGCTGACCGCTGTGCGAGTTTTGGACGGGTCCGGGTGGTGTCGTGGTGACGACTGCCGCCGCCGTTGCCTGACTTCCAGGACCACGTGCATCACCAACCGCTCAGCACGGTGACAACGTACTCCTTCATGTGTAAGAATCTACTTACACGTGAAGGGATGTCATGACGATGGCTCAGCCGACGGGCGACGATCTGGTGGAGATGCTGGCGGCACTCGCCAATCCGCTGAGGCTGCGCATCGTCGCGAAGCTGGCCGGCGGGCGGGACTACGTGAGCCGTCTGGCCCGCGAGATCGGGGTGAGCCGCCCGCTGCTGCACATGCACCTGCAACGGCTCGAAGCGGCCGGACTGGTGGTCGGCAGTCTTGAGCTGTCCGAGGACGGCAAGGCCATGAAGTACTACGAAGTCGCGGACTTCGACCTGCATCTGACCGCGCCGGCGCTGGCCGAGGCGGCAAAGACCCTGACGAGATCGGACCCGGTGAAGGGTCCCGCACGCAAGGAGCGCTCCTGATGGACACAATCACCTGGCCCGGCGCGATTGTCATCGTCGGCGTGCTGGTCACAGCCATGTTCTTGATCGCTGCCTCGATGGCCACCTACCTCGAGAAGCGCAAGACAAACCTCGAAGCCGAGCAGGAGGACGAGCTTCGGCAGCTCGTCCGCAGATATGAGCAGCTTGCCGAGAACACCCTGGACGCCCAGCAGCGGGTGGCAGCCGATGTATCGGAACTGCGCTCGCGGGCGACGTCGATCGAGCAGATCCTACGCACGGTGGAATGAGGTCGGGCACCATGGTTCACGAATCCGAGATTCAGGCGACGACGATGAAGGCGATCATCCAGGACACGTACGGAAGCCCTGACGTGCTGGAGCTTCGTGAGATCGACAAACCGGCCCCAGGACCGGACGATGTGCTCGTCCGGGTCCGCGCGGCCGGCGTCGACCAGGGCGTCTGGCACATCATGGCGGGGATGCCGTACCTGGTCCGGCTGATGGGATTCGGGCTCCGCAGGCCTAAGAACCGTGTCCGGGGGCGCGATGTCGCCGGTCACGTCGCAGCGGTCGGCGCGAATGTGACGCGGTTCCAGCCTGGCGATGAGGTCTTCGGATGGTGCGACGGCACGTTCGCCGAGTTCGCATGTGCTGCCGAGAGCAACTTCGCGCTGAAGCCGGCGAACCTCACGTTCGAGCAAGCGGCGGTGGTGCCCGTGTCGGGGATCACGGCGCTGCTAGGCGTGCGTGACAGCGGAAAGGTCAGCCCAGGGCAGAGGGTCTTGATCATCGGCGCGGCGGGTGGCGTCGGAACGTTCGCCGTCCAGATAGCCAAGGCATTCGGTGCCGAGGTCACGGGCGTGTGCAGTACCACGAAGGTGGACCTGGTGCGCTCGATCGGCGCCGAGCAGGTCATCGACTACACCCAGACGGACTTCGCCGAGACCGGGCAGCGTTACGACGTCATCTTCGACACCGCGGGCAACCGGCCGTTGTCGCACCTCAGACGCGCTCTCACTCCCGAAGGGACCCTCGTGATCGTCGGGGCAGAAACTGACGGCCGCTGGCTCGGAGGCTTTGACCGCCAGATCAGGGCGTCCCTGGTGTCACCGTTCGTCCGGCAGCACCTTCGCTCGCTCATGTCGACAGAGCGCCACGAACACGTGGTGGCGCTGAGTGAGCTCATTGAAGCCGGAGACGTCACGCCCGTCGTCGATCGCAGTTATCCACTGGCAGAGACTCCCGAGGCGATCCGATACATGAGGGCGGGGCACGCTCGCGGCAAGATCGCCATCACGGTGTGAGGAACGACGACGAGCCCTGCGCGCCGTACCGTGGAGCGTCGTACAGATGGGGCGTGCGGACGCCCGTCGTGCGGATGCTTTGTTGTGCGGTACGGCGTCCTGCGGATGAGGGGGAGCGCGGATGCCCGTCGTGCGGACGCTC
>NZ_ML142853.1:93664-99131 GCF_004138495.1 Phytoactinopolyspora endophytica | reverse complement strand
GTCCTGGCTCACCTGTCCCAGGTGAGCACATGGCTGAGGAAGGTGTTCGGATCCGGGAAGGTCCGGTGGGCGAGATGTCCATTCGGCTGGAAGAATCCGGTGACGGCGAGCGCCCGGCGTCCCTCTGACCTGCCGGCGACGTCTGCCGAGACCACCCAGCAGTCGTTGTCCCGCGCGCGCTTCACGAGTTGTTCCTCGGTCCAGTCCTGCCAGCGAGCGGCACTGGCGACGTCCATGTCGTTGTTGAGTGGACAGATCAGTACCCGTGCACCGGCGGAGGCGAGACGCCGCGCGGGCTTCACCTCCGCGGTGTCGTCGCTGATGAGGACACCGCACTGCACATCGGCGACAGTGAAGGGAGTCGATTGCTTTCCGGGGGTGAGCCCGGGCTCTCGCGGGCGCATCTTGCGGACGATGGCGATGATCTCACCGTTACGTATGACGGCGGCGGCGCTGTGCTTCCCGGCCGAGGTCTCTTCGATGAACCCAAGGACGACGGTCAGCTGCGGCGGTGCTTCGGCGGTGTACACGAGGAGCTCGCTGGGATCGGCGATGGCGCTGTCGTGGATAGCCTGCAGCGTGTGGGGATACCCACCGACCGCGAACTCGGGCGTGACCAGCAGGTCTGCGTCCGTCAGAGAGCACTCCATGAGCGCGGACTTCCATGCCTCGCCGTGGGAGATTCCTTCAACGCCGGACTGATAGCAGACGACACGCACACCGCGATCCTAGACGATTTCCACCCAGACCCGAGCGTTCCGCGCCGAAGCAACCCAACGGTTCGCGCCGTACCTCTACGGTCCACGTTGATGAGTGCGTCGTTCCACGTCGGTAGTGCGAAAGGCGCCGATTTTCCGCGCGGCGGCTGTCACAGGCCGACGTTGTCCCCGGCGTCCGGCAGGATGTCGGGGTAACAGCGGAAGGCCCGGGTGGCCGGGGTGACAGCAGAAGCCCGGGTGGACGGGGTAACAGCAGAACCTCGGGTGTCAGCGTCGTGGAGGTGAGCTCGTGATGGAGGAGCAACGGTTCCCCGAATTGCGGCAGGTGGTCCTGGACTGTACCGATGCGCGTGCGCTCGCTGAGTTCTATCGTCGTCTGCTCGGGCTGCGGTACCGGCCGGGAGATGAGCCACCGCCCATCGGGCAGGCGGATCCGAAGGGCAAGGACTGGCTCGTGCTGTGGGATGAGGCCGGTCGCCCCAAGGTGGCTTTCCAGCAGGTCGCGGAGCTGCCGGAAGTGACCTGGCCGGAGGGGACCATCCCGCAGCAGCTGCATCTGGACCTGACGGTGCCGACGACGGCGGAGCTCGACAAACAGCACGAGCGTGCCCTCTCGCTGGGTGCGACGCTCCTCTTCGACCGTTACGACGATCCGCACGAGCCGCTGTATGTCTACGCCGATCTCGCGGGGCACCCGTTCTGTATCTTCGTCGCGTAGGCGGCTGCGGCCTGTTCCCAGCGGGCGATGAGTTCCAAGCACGCCGTCCGTGTCGGACGTTGAAGCGCGAAGGCTGATCACTGCTGCCGGCGGCGAGAAACTCATTGGAAGCAGGTGCGTCTGCTGGGAGACAATCCGCTCATGCGCGACGACCTCGTCATTGATCCACTCGACAAGCGGCCGGATCTGGCCCCCATGGTGTGGCAGCTCAGTTACGTGTGGCCGACCTACATGACGCAAGACCCAGTGTCGCATTTCTACTTCACGACGGTGGAGCGCGACCATCCAGAGCATGTTCTGGTCGCCTACGAGGCGGCACGGCCCGACGTTCCTGTAGCGAGGGCGTTCACGGTGCCGTTCGAGTTCGGCACGGCTCAGCGGTCATCGTTACCCGACGACGGGTGGGACGCGGTGATCCGCTGGGGAGCACTGGACCTGAGCCTGGGGCGCACGCCTACGCATGTGTCGGCCTTGGAGATCGCCATCCGTCCGGAGCGGCGTGGGGAGGGCCTGGCCGCAGTGCTGCTTGCGGCGATGCGTGACAACGTTCAGCGGCTGGGTTTCACTGAGCTCTTCGCCCCGGTTCGGCCCACTGGGAAGGCGAATGAGCTGCACACGCCCATGAGCGAGTACGCATTCCGTACCCGAGACGACGGCCTGCCGGCGGATCCTTGGTTGCGTGTTCATGTGCGCGCCGGCGGGGAGATCGTGCGGGTCTGTCCACGGGCCATGGTGATCAGTGGGTCGCTGGTCGAGTGGCGCGAATGGACCGGTCTGCCGTTCGACCGCACGGGCGACGTCGAGGTGCCAGGTGCTCTGGTGCCCATCCACTGCAGCGTCGAACATGACCACGCTGTCTACGTCGAGCCTGGCGTCTGGGTGCGGCACCGGCTCAGCTGATGAGCTCACCGGCTTCGACCTGGCACTGTATCGACTGTCGTTCCTAGACCTCAGGTGGGGCACCCAAGCAGCCGCTTCACAAAATTCGAGTATGCCAGTACTTGCGTTGTGAGTCGCCAAGCAGTACTCTTCTCGAAGAGATGACTGGCGTCCCACATCGGGTGGTTGTGAAGCGATCCGCCAGGTATGGCTGTGGCGAACAAAGCCGTGCCCCGGGTGGCATGCAGATGCAGAGGCGAACCCGGGGCTTACATGGACACCTTAGCACATGTTCGCGCCGTTACCACATCACTGCGAGGGAGCACACCATGACTGCCGAACCGCCCGAGTGGATTCGCGAGGTGCTGTCGACTCCGCGGTTCGCGCCGTACCTGGCGAATTCCGACGGCGATGTCGAGGCAGCAATACGGCTGTACTGGTGGAATGTCGAAATCTCGGCGGCATTCTACACCCCGCTGCATTGCCTCGAGCTGGGGCTGCGGAACGCCGTACATGATCGGCTCCGTATATGGTTCGGTCGTGTTGACTGGTGGGCTTCCGCGCCGTTGAGCGATAACGGCCGCCGCATAGTGGCGTCCGCGGTGCGGAAAGTGGGCGAACGTGTCGGCAGGTCTTACACAGCCAACGACATCGTCGCGGAGTTGTCCTTCGGCTTCTGGGTGTCGCTGGTCAGCCGTGGCGCGTCGTACGACAGAACGCTTTGGGTGCCAGCGTTACACCGAGCATTCCCTTACTATCAGGGCGGGCGTAAACCGTTACACGACAATCTGTTTGCCATGGTGTTGCTTCGCAACAGGATTATGCATCACGAACCGATTCACCACCGTCACCTGCACGCCGACCATGCGAAGATCTACCGCCTGCTGGGGTACCTGTCACCGAGCATGGCCAAAGAACTGGAGATGCTCGATCGGGTGAGCGAGGTCCTGCAGCGACGCGGCGAGGATCTTCGGAGGTCGCATGGCTAGAGGAGGTGGACGATGAATCGATTCGAAGGGCACCTGTCTCTGAGTGATCTCGCCAGGCTGGCAGAGGTCAGTGTCGCCGCCGTCAGTAACTGGCGCAGTCGGCATTCCGATTTTCCCAGTGCGCGTCAACTGGCGGGTCAGGAAGTGTTCATAGTGGGGGAAGTGGCGCGGTGGCTGCATGGCCGAAAGATCCCAAAGAACAGGCTAAAAGCCAGTGAGGCTCGCGGTGTTACCTATGGCGAAAGGTTTCTGCGTAACCTGGGCTTCCCCGAGTCAGCTGCGCCCACGGCCGCGACGACGGCGAAGATCCGGCAGGTGCCAGGGAAGGGGCGTCGGTTTGAACCTGTCATGTACCTCTTACGTGGCGGGTACGATGCCGCGTCAGCTGTTGAGCTCACACTTGGAATGCTCTATCTCAGAGTCCGGGAACCAGCACTGTGGCGACAACTGACAAATGAGACCCAGAGGGGCGCTGTGCATGAGCTACTTGCTCGGGCCGAGCTTCCCCCGAGTCGGTCCGCGCCATCTGTTCCACTGTTCCGGGCGGTTGCGGGGACGACTCTCGTCGATCATTCCCTTATTGAGGCTATCCATGCCATGAATGAAGTCGACCTTGGTAGCGCTCCTGACACTACGGCCGTGGTTGCCCAGCTATGTGACAGCCTATTGGCCCAGGTCGAGCATGACGCCGGTCGTCAAGGAGAACATCTCACACCTGAGTCACTCGTACGATGCATGGTCGGTTTGATCGACCCCACGTCACGCGATCGGATATACGACCCGTTCTGCGGTTCGGGTGAGTTGCTCGCCGCTGCCACCACTCATGCGGAGCGAGGCGGCGGGGACGGCTCACAGGTCTCAGGACAGGCGTTCAGCGAATCATCCTGGCTGAGGACGAAGCTGAACATGGCGCTACACGGGGCTGAGGTTGATCTTGGTGCCCACCCGTCCAACGCTCTGCGTGACAACGTCTTCGCCAAGCAGCAGTTCGATGTTGTTCTCGCGAACCCCCCTTTCAACATGAGGTCCTGGACGCCTCCTAATGGCCCGTTCGACCAAGATTGGCCATACGGAACTCCACCCAGCCGCAATGCCAACTTCGCTTGGTTGCAGCATGTTGCATCGAAGTTGGAGCCCGATGGCGGCCGTGCGGCGGTTCTGATGCCCAACACTGTGACAACGGTCCAAAATGGGACGGAGTCAGAAATAAGGGCGCGTATGGTGGACGCGGGCGTGATTGACTGTGTTGTAGCTCTGCCAGATCGGCTGTTCAGGTCGACAGGCATTCCGGTGTCGCTGTGGCTGCTGCGGAGCGTCCGCGATCGCGTCGTTCCAGAGGTCCTTTTCATCGACGCGACGGGCATGGGCTCGATGGCCGATCGGGTCCAACGCGTTCTTGCTGACGAGGATATCGGACGAATCATCGGGGCGTTCTCTGCCTGGCAGGACCGTCCGTCCGGTGAGTACGATGAGCAGCCTTGGTTCGCAAGATCAGTGTCCTACGCTGAGATCCGCGAGAGTGAATACGTGCTCAACCCACGTGTCTACGTCCATCCGGTCGCTGTCGAGGAGCCTCCGGAACGTTCCATGAATCAGATCAACAAAGTACATGCTGATCTCAATGATCTGCGAACTCGAGCCCTGGAAATCCGGGAGGTCCTCGATGCAAAGCTCGCTGATATTTCCGTGGCGCCACAGCCTGACGAGGGCCTCCGCGAAGGGGAGGCAGTGATCTCGTTGGGTACAGCCTGCGATTTGTTGGCAGGACCGGGCGCTGTCGACCGTGGAAGGGATCAACCGTCCTGGACGCCTGTTATTCTGCCTCGTAACATCAAGCAGAACAGAATTGTCGATGACGAACTGGATGCGGTGGATCCGTCAACAGCGGTGAAACTGAGGAGGTACCGACTCGCTCCGGGCGATATCGTGTGCACTCGCACCGGCACGCTTGGCCGTTTTGGGTTGGTGCATACGGGACAGGCAGGCTGGTTACTCGGCCCTGGATGCATGAGACTGCGGCCGACCGAGGGAGTCGACCCCAGGTATCTCACCTATTATCTCGGCACACCCCATGCCAACGCATGGCTCATGAACCATGCGACCGGTTCAGCGGTTCAGCATATCAATACCAAGACGTTGAGTAGAATGCCTATTACGCTGCC
>NZ_ML142853.1:75823-93654 GCF_004138495.1 Phytoactinopolyspora endophytica | reverse complement strand
CCCTTTCCGTTCAGCGAGAGGTCGCGGCAATCCTGGGCGCACTTGATTCCGAGATCGCAATTCACGGCCAGATCAGTGCAGCCACGCAGGAACTATGGAACCTGCTGCTACCGCTGTTGATCACGAGAGCAGTACGTTGACACTGCGCTCCCATGTCGGTCAACGGGCAGCGCAGGCCTGGACGCTCCAGACTGGCACGTGGAACAGCGGGCGGACTCGGGATACGACCCTCCCGGCTCAGTCGCGATGCCAAGTGCGTTGATCCCCTGCCAAGCGCCAGGCATGCTTGTTCACGCCAGGGCGAAGGGACCGATGAATTGCGGCGGCCGCGGCGGTCCACCTCTACGTACGAGATGGAACCATGCGCCGACGAGCGCATCGCGAAGGGAGTAGAACCGTGGCCGACGACGAGGCACAGATACGCTCACTGATCGAACGCTGGGCGACGGCGGTCCACGAGGGCGACCTTGACACGGTCCTCGCCGATCACGCCGACGACATCGTCATGTTCGACGTTCCGCCGCCGGACGAGGGGGTGCGTGGCATCGACGCGTACCGCGAGACGTGGCCTCCGTTCTTTGCATGGCAAAGGCAAGGCGCGTCGTTCGAGATCGTCTCGCTCGACGTCACCGTGGGTGACGACGTTGCGTTCGCATACGCGTTGCTTCGCTGTGGGACGCCGGAAGAACTGCAGCGGGATCCGGCGAACCGGCTGCGACTGACAATCGGACTGCGCAAGGAAGCCGGGCATTGGCTCGTCACCCACGAGCACCACTCGTTCCCGCTCAAGGACTGACCGACGCCCTGTCGTCTTGCGGGAATGTCTGTCGGCGGGAAAGACCATGTCCATATAGGTGGGCCTCATGGCCGATGCCCGTTACTCGATCCGACCTCGATGCGCCAGCACGGCTGCGCTGTGGGAGTCCCGCAGCACCGTGCGGCGTTCGAACGGCCCGGCCTCGACGGTGCTGAGCACCATGGAGATGGCGTCACGGTTGCCCGGATCCTTGGGGCCGCTGCCGTAGGCGATGAGCAGTCGGCCGCCCGGAACGAGCGCGTGGCTGAGCGCCGCCAGCTCGGCGACAGCCGACGTCGTCCAGAACACGTTCACGTTGATCCCGAAAGCGACGTCGATGGAACCGGCGGGCACGTCGAGATCGGCGATCGAACATTGCCGGACGGTGAGCCGGCCGCAGGCGATGTGCGCGCTGTTTCGCTCGGATGTTCTGCGGACGGCGACCGCTGATCGGTCGATGGCGAGAACGGAACCTGTCGTGAGCCGGTCGCAGACGAGCCCGGTCGCGACCCCAGGTCCGCCACCGAACTCGAGGACTCTCTCCGTTCCCGTGAGGTCGAGTTGATCAACGGTCCAGCGATGGCGCTCAGGAGTCATCGGTGCCCTGTCCTCTCTATAAGGGTGGACATCGTAGCCCTGGTCTCCTGCCGGATGATGTCAACATTTGCCACCTCGATGACGCCCTTGGGTGGCCTCGGTCGAGGGCCGGTCTCAGACCAGCGCGCTGTCTGGCCCGGGCATGCCCGCACGTTCCAATCAGTGGCTATCGTCGTGTGATGGACAGCCGACGGTTGGTGATCATCGCGGATACCCATGTCCCGAAGAGGGCTGGTGACATGCCTGCGGAATTGTGGCAGGCGGTCGAGAGCGCCGACGTGGTGATCCATGCGGGCGACTGGGTCGACGCGTCGCTGTTGGATGAGATCGAGGCGCGAGCGACGCAGTTGGTCGGGGTCTATGGCAACAACGACGGACCGGAGCTTCGTCGGCGGCTGCCCGAGGTGGCGCGGGCGACGATCGGGGGAGTGCGCGTTGTGGTCATCCACGAGACGGGAGCCGCCAAGGGTCGCGATGAGCGGTGCGCCGCTCAGTTTCCCGACGACGACGTCCTGGTGTTCGGGCACAGTCACATACCGTGGGATACCACCGCGCCCTCTGGCTTGCGGCTGCTGAACCCGGGATCGCCGACGGACCGGCGTCGTGAGCCGTTCTGCACTTATATGACCGCCGTCGCGGTCGACGGGCATCTAGACGACGTCACGCTGCACCGGCTGCCGCGGCACGGCACATGACGCGCGCACCTACAACAGGACTTCATGACCACCGCGGTCGCCATAGACGTCACATGGCCGGCGCACGATACTCCATCTCGTACTCGGTGAACGACGGGTCGGGCGGGTACGCCATCGTCGTGCCGGTGGGTGAGAAACCGATACTCCGATAGAAAGCCGTCGCCCGCTCATTCGTCTCCATAACGAACAGCCGTATCCGGTCTGCGCGGGCGTCGTCCAGCGCCCAGCGGATCACCGCGGAGACGAGCGCCATCGCGGATCCGTTCCCACGGAACTGCGGTGTGACGTAGACCCCGACGACGTGGGCCGAGATGTGGTCCGTGAACTCGGGTTCGACGAAGCAGCTGGCCATGCCCACGAATTGATCGGAGCTGACGGTGACGAACGTGCACGATGTGTTCCCGGCGGCGCCACGCGCGACTCGGTCTCGCCAGAACTGATCGGGGCGCTGCTGCGCGTCGTCGTACTGCTCGACGAAGGCCAGTGGCGAGTCCTTCAGCCCTTCCAGCCGGAGCTCGCGGTACTCGCGCCACTCCTCGGTCCCGATCCTGCGCACGTTGTACTCCACCGCTACATGGTCGCGGACCGAACGGTTCGGGCTCCAATCAATATCGCTGACCCGGACAGGCCAGCACGGCCGTGCTGCGGGCATCGCTCGGCATGACGGCGTGCTCGAACTGCCCAGCCTTGGCGGTGGCGGGCACTGTATTGGCGGCGTCACGGTTCTCGTCTGTTCCCGTACCGTGTGAACGGTCACGTGTTCAGCGCCGTGGCCATGGTCTCAGGCGGGCTCGCTTTGGAGGCCTTCCCAGGACCAGCGGGGCACGCGCATGGCCGGCGGTACGGCTGCGTCTGAATCCGGGTAGCGCAGCATGTCGCCCACGGCCCACTCCATGTAAGCACGTAGCGCGGCGCGGAACTCGGGCTCGTCGGGCAGCCCGGCGTCATCGGCAGCGAGCGTGAAGCACTCGACGAACCGACGGCCCAGATCGCTCATATCGCCATGGCCTGAGTGCAGCGTCAGCACCGTCGACTGGTCGCCGCATGTTTCGGAAAAGCGTGGCGGCCCACCCAGGACCTCTGCCCAGTAAGCGGCGAGGCGTTCGACGTGTTGGGGATGCTGATCGGGGTGTGAGAACGGGTGGTTCAGCTCAGGATCCTCGAGGCACCGCTTGTGGTGCGCAATGGCCAGCGCGAGGATGGCCGACTCGCCCCCGGCGAACTCGTACAGCGTGGGCCGACTCATGCTGCGAGCGTCGCACACGGAGTCGGTTGGCACTAGCCCCATGTGCGAGATGTCCCGCGAAGTCGTTCCGAGCGCAGAACATCCATCGGCAAGACCCCAGTCGTACGCTGAGGTCATGTCGTATGACGGGAGCCGGCCTGCTCGGGTCGAGGACGTCCACGAGCTGGCCCTAGCCATGCCGCACGTCACCGTCGAGTACGTGACCAGTGACAACCCCGTGTACCAGGTGGGCGGCAAGTCGTTCATCTTCTTCCGCAATCCGCGGCCGGACGCAGTCGATTCGGAGACAGGGGAGCGCTACACCGATGTGATCGTCTTCTGGGTGGCGTCCGAGGCGGACAAACAGGCGCTGGTCCAGGACGAGACGACGCCGTTCTTCACCACGTCGCACTTCGACGGTCACAAGTCCGTGCTGCTACGCGCCAATCGTGTCGCTGAGCTGACGCGAGAAGAGGTCGCAGAACATGTGCAGGACGCCTGGTTGTCGCGTGCGTCGAAACGCAGAGGCGATGCGTGGCTCAAGGCCCATCCGCCTCGTCCATAGCCGCGGATCGAAATGTTCGCACTTCGACCGTTTCCCGCGAGCGCCGCTCCGCGTAGGTTGTCAGACATGGACACCGGAACTGGTCAGGCCTAGGACCCTGGAGGAGTGCTTTGATGTCCATCGAGCTCAACCACACGATTGTGCATGCGCGAGACAAGAGGCAGGCCGCCGAGTTCGTGGCCGGCGTCCTTGGCCTGGAGGTCGGGCCGCCGCTCGGGCCGTTCCTGCCGGTGGAGGTCAGCAACGGCGTCACGTTGGATTTCATGGACAGCGACGACGACGAGATCACCTCGCAGCATTATGCGTTTCTCGTGTCCGAAGCGGAGTTCGACGAGATCTTCGGGCGGATCCAGCAGTCGGGCATCACCTACTACGCCGATCCGGGCCACCAGAGACCCGGCCAGATCAACCACAACGACGGCGGCCGGGGCGCGTACTTCGAGGACCTCAACGGTCACAATCTGGAGATCATCACCCGCCCCTACGGCAGCGGCTCCTAGCTCCTGCCAGGCACCAAGCGCCGGATCTTGCCCCGGTAGTGGAATCCACGGCGCAAACCAGCGACGACGGCTGCCCACCCGAACGACGTACCCGCCGCTACGGCTACGTCGTGAACTGTTGATCGATGATCGTGATGAGTGCGGAGTGTGTCTCTTCGTCCGCTGCGACAACCAGACCGCCGACGCCCGTATGAACGGCTTCCCCGCGCAGGCCGGTAACGATGCAACCGGCGGCCTCACACAGCGCGATGCCACTAGAGAAATGCACGCTGCCGCGCATATGCCCGTCCGTGACATAGGCTGCGCGCCGACCGGCCGCTACCCACGCGACGGCCAAAGACGTGGACACGACGCGCGGCCGGAAACGGTCGACGAACGCCGAGTCGGCAAGCATCCGAACCGCGCGGAACCGATCACCGTTCGGAAACGGCGGGTCGAGATTGACGTCAACCAGACGCGAACTCGGCGACGGGGTGAGCTGTTCGTCGGCACCAGCCCGGCGGACATATGCGTGTCGTCCGTCGGTCCAGAACACCTCGTCAGCGAGCGGATCGGCCGAGGCGGCCACCGCGACGTGGTCGTCGGTACAGAGAGCTACGTTCACGGCCAAGAGGGGGGTCTGCGCGGCGAAGTTCAGGGTTCCGCAAATTGGATCAACCAGCCACGTACGATCAGCCGACTCGGTTCCTACTGTTCCGAGTTCTTCACCCTCGATGCCATCGGTCGGACGCGCGACACGGAGCACAGCGGTGACGGCCTTCTCGGCCGCGAGGTCGACGTCGGTCGCAAAGTCCATCGCCAACTTTTCGAAGCGAGCGAAGGGCTTGCCGTATCGTTCTCGTGCCACTGACGCCCCCGCTTCCGCCGCGGCTACAGCGAGCTCCGAGTCGGACAGCATGCGCCGACCCTAACAGCGACTGGACCACGGGTTCCTGCAGGGTGAAGGAGCAGCGCATCGAGGATGATTTCGAGTTCTCGTTGTCATTTGGCGCCTGCCCAGATGAGCCAGTTCGACAAGGTTGTGGCATGGGGGTAAGACTCAGCCGCATGATTCTGAAGGCTGTGCTTTTTGATTCCGGCGGCGTGCTCATGCAACCCATCGGCGGACGGTGGAACCCCCGAGCGGACTTCGAGCAGGTCGTCCTTTCGCACGTCCCCTCCTTTAGCTCAGAACAGTTCGCGCCGGGTATCGCCGCCGGGCAGCGGTTCCTCGACGAGGCAGATGAAACACCCGACTATGAGCAGTACCACCGGGTGGTTCTGCGCCACCTCGGGATCGAGGCCACGAGGGAGCTTCTGGACGAGTTGCAGCGCCCTGTGGAGCCGGCCGTTATCTTGGAGACGTTCCCTGAGGTCAAGCCCACACTTCAGGAGCTCAGAGCACGCGGTGTGCGCATGGCGGTCGTCTCCGATGCCTGGCCGGACTTGCGAGAGTTGCATGCGGGGCTCGGCCTGCACACGTTCTTCGAGGCGTACGCGATCTCTGCGGAGCTGGGCTGTAACAAGCCGGACCCGCGGATGTATCAGCACGCGAGCGAGGCGCTTGGGCTGACGCCCGCAGAGTGCTTGTTCGTTGACGACGACCCTGGGCTTGTGGCGGCTGCCATTGAACTCGGCTACCAGGGACGCGCTGTCTGTCGAGATGGGAGACCCGCAGAGGGTGTCGCCTCCATCGCGGCGATTGACGAAATCCTGGCGTTCTTCTAGGACAGGTCCTGCGTCCTCACCGCTTCAGTCAAGTAGCCTTCCTTGGCCGCGTGCCGGCGGGTGCTCGCAGATGGCGGCGCGGATGCACATGATCTCCGCTGAGGTGAGAACATCTGAGCTGTGACGCTGGATATATGGAGAGCGGAGACTGCGCTTCATCGCCGATTTGGCCTGGCATGCGACGCAGCGGCGAGCGCTGGCGTGCCAGGCGACTTCCAGGCATGGGACCACGCCGGCCTCAAGGCGGTTATGGTCACAGACCCAGCCTTGAGCTACCTGTCGATCGTGTTCGGGACCGATCGAAGTACCGTGCCGGACGCAATCGACCTCGCGAGTGCGCCGATCTGGAACGGTGTCACGCCGACGCTGGTGGCTCCGTTCGAGCTTGACGAGGACGCGGAAGCACAGTTGCTGGCTGCAGGTTTGACGCGAGGCAGGGATCGCGGGCTGGCCTTCCGGCGCCTTGATGACCATCCTTCCGGACGGGTCGCGGAGGAGCGGCTGCACGTCGTGGAGGTCGGCGCAGAGAGAGCCGACTTTCTCCACGTCTTACTCGGAGGGTATGAGACCGACGGAGCAATATCGGCGCTCATCGAGGCTGAACATTGTCTCCGCGCAGTGCGAGGATTCGTGGCCTTCGAGCACGGCATTCCGATCGCGGCAGCGGCCATGACCTTCCATGACGACGTGGCCGTCTTGGGAGGTGCTTCGACGTTGCGAGAACATCGAGGAAAGGGGGCTCAATCATGCTTGCTTGCGCATCGCCTCCGGCTGGCGGTCGAAGCGGATTGCACGTTGGCGGCTGCGACGGTAGTCCCTGACTCCGTGAGCGCAGCCAACCTGGCCCGCGCTGGCTTCGACGTCGACCGACGTTCAGCCTGGAAGAACGCCTGAACGGCTCACAGCGCGTATGCACCACCCGGAACGGTCGGGATTTGACGGGAGGAGGAGCGCCGTCGCTGACCTGATCACCCAGTGCAGCGTCGGCGGGCGTTCCTGCCATCCGGGCTCGGGGCGATGCCTCGCTCCCGAGCCCGCCAGCGCTGAGGGGTATACAAGCGGACGAAAGTCGCATATCGTCCCGCGTGGTTGCGTGAACACATAATCGGCGGCTACCGGGGGGCAGCTGTGGCTGACAACAATGCGGCCGACGCCAGAATCGTCGTTGACGGCGACGGCGGCGTCACGCTCTTTGTCGGAGACGGTTACGACCCTGTCGTTGAGACCGCGACGAACGCTGAGGCTCTCCGCGCCTTGATGGACCGGGTACGTGACCGCGAACGTGCCATCACCGTGGTCACGCTCTATCCCAGCGGACATCAGACGCTACATCGATTCGCGCCCGATGGGACGGTTACCGCATTACGCCGTGAGCCATCTCCGAAGACTCCGCATGTCTCGGCGCCAGCGTTAATGCTGTCTCATGGCGCGGGCGACGGTGTGAGCCCAGGGAACCAGGCCAACGGGCGCTTGAAGGCAGGTCGCACAGCTTCGGGGGACCGGCGGCGGTTGTTCGCACGCAATCCGTCTAAGCTCGCGGGCCTTGTCGCGGTCGTTGCGCTACCGCTGGCCGTAACTGGTTCCGTCGGCCAGTGGCCCTCAGACTCACGAAGTGAACAGGCTGATGGAAACGCACACGAGACGAACCGCACGCCGCTTGCGTCTGGCCTTACCTCCGCCGGTGAAGGTGCGCCCGCGCCTGAAGGCACGCCCACGGAGGACGACACTCCCGGTCCCCGGGATGTGGCCGGTGACTCTGAGACGGCAGCGGCCGAGCCGTCGTCCGCCACACCCGCGGACGTTCCCACTGGTGCGTCGAACGGCAGGTCTGATGACGAGTCCGGCGAAACGATGGCGCGGGATCCCGGTGCGAACGCACCGGAACGGGAGCGGAATTCGCCGGAGGGACCGGGAGCTACACCGGAACGGGAACCCGACGGTGACTCGCCCGGGCCGGAGCCAGAGTCGCCGACGCCCGAGTCACCAGATCCGCCAGAGTCTGATCCGGAACCCGAGCCCGAACCGCCTGACTCTGAACCGGAGCCGGAGCCTGAGCCGGAACCGGAGCCGGAGCCGGAACCGGAACCCGAGCCTGAGCCGGAGCCTGAACCGGAACCCGAGCCTGAGCCGGAACCCGAGTCACCGGATCTGGGGCTGGAGTTGGAGTTGCCAGGATTGGAGCTGCCCGGGCTCGGACTGGAATTGCCTGGCCTGGACCTGGACGTTTCGCTGTAGTAAGACGACCCAATCGTCGAAGTGCGTGTGCACGACCCGGGACGGTCGTCAAGCGCCGTGACAAGAGCATGCATTGTGGTCGTCGGGACGACCACAATGTCGTTCGCTGGTATCGGAGCCAGGAGAGCCGAACGGAAGCCGACATCGCGGCCTGGGCCTCAGGACTCGGCCGCTTCCCGCGCGACCCGCTCGAGACGCTCACGGTAGCCTTCCCACCACTTCTGGTCTACGGGCGGCAGGTTGTCGTAGCTTTCCCGCAGCCCGGCGGCTCCGTCGATCAGCTCGCGCACGATGTCGGCATGGCCGGCATGGCGATTCGTCTCGGCGATCACGTGCACCAGGATTCGGTGCAGCGTCGCCTCCCGGCGATCCGCCGGCCACCAGGGCACGTTGCCAAGCGCATCGAGGGGGAGAACGGCGATCGTGGCGTCCGAGTGCTCCCACACGCGGTGGTACAGGCCGACAATCTGCTCGCGTGATTCGGCGGCGGTGGCCCACATGTCGTCATTGGGCTCGGCGCCCTCCTCGATCCAGGGCCGCGGTTCGGGGAACGGCCGTCCGAAGATGTCACCGAGATAGCCGGACTCGGTGGTCGCCACGTGCTTGACCAATCCGAGGAGGTTCGTGCCGGTCCGCGTAAGTGGGCGACGAACGTCGTACTCGGAGAGCCCTTCGAGCTTCCACACCAGGGCGTCACGTGCTGCCTGCAGATATCGCTGAAGTTCCGCCTTCGGTTCCGGAGAAGTCATGCCAAGAAGCGTGCCACACGTACGGATCGTGATGTGACCTGCGCGGTTTAGGCGGCAGGCTCGGGCGCGTCGAGGAATGTGTTCACGACGTCAAGGACGAGCGCGGTGCGGCTGAGTCCGAAGAAGTGTGTGGTGCCGGGGAAGACTGCCAGCTGCGAGGCCGGGACGCCGACGAAGTCGCCGTTGACGTCGCCGCCGCGTAGCTGCAGGAAGCGGACGGCGTGTTCGAGGGTTACGGCATCGCAGTCGCCCACAGTGATCAACGTCGGCGCGGTGATGCCTTTGATCTCGTCGTCGGACCAGCCGGTGGAGCCCTTGTCGTATGCCCCCAGCTTGTCCAGCAGATCCTGCAGTTTGTCCGGGTTGGGCGACTTAGCCAGGTAGTCCTGCTCCATCGGCATGCCGGCGATCATGTCGACGGTCAGCTCGCCGACAGCCTCGGTGTTCTCTGGCCGGTCCCCGTCCGGATGGAACGACACGGACGAGGCGATCAGCTTGCGGACCAGCTCCGGGTGCTTGACCGCTAGATGCAACGCCACCGCGCCGCCGACGCTGAATCCGAACACGTCGGCCTGCGCGATACCCAGATGCCGGAGCAGCTCCACCACGTCAGATGCCAGGTTTTCGGTGCCCAGCGGGCGATCGATGTCACCGGTTCGCCCGTGTGCTTGGAAGTCCGCGGCGATGACCTGCCGAGTCTGTGCCAGGCTGGGAATGAGCTCGCCGAACTGCAGATCGATGTTGAACAGGCCGCCGTGCAGCAGGAGCAGCGGTATCCCGCCTGAGCCGTGGATCTCGTAGTACATCCGCAGCCCGTTCACCGGCGCGTACCCCGTCTCCGGCTCCGGGCTGGTCTGCGGTGCCGCGCTCGTCTGCTCGGTCATCTGCTGTCTCCTCGCCTCGCCTTGGCCGCGGCCCATACTGTCACCGCTTCCCAGCGCGCTCAAGTGATCGACCTGGGAGACTAGGACCCGGTCCCCAGCTCATCTACCCGGGTAGCACGTGGACCTCGGCGCTGGGCAGTTCGGCCCACCAGCGGTCGTAGCGACGGTAGACCTGCGGTTCGCGGTCGGCCAGGAACGCCACCAGCGCCCTGGCCTCGTCGGCGAGTCCCGCCCATGCTTCGTCGGACAGCGGGTGGAAGGCGGTGGCTTCGACTCCTCCCTCGACGGGGCGCCACACACCGGCAACGTAGCCATCGACGAGGAGAGCCGGCAGCACATCCCCGTTTGACCGGATAACCAGCTTTCGGTAGTCGGGCGGAATGACGCGGCTTCGGTCGAAGTAGGCGAGCAGGACGCTGTCCCACATGGCCATGAGCCGAGGAGGGGCCGGTGTGTCCTCCGCCGGTCGGGAAGCGCCGGGGACGTCGAACAGCTCCGTGCCGTCGGGACCTTCCAGTTGCTCCAAAGTTCCGAAGAGGGCGCGAAGCGCGTCGCGTGCCCGTGAGCGTTGGACTAGGGCGAACTGCGCAACATCGGCGACGGATGCGGGGCCGAACCCTTCCAGGTAGCGATAGACCAGTTCCGGTAGGAACTCGTCAGCCGCTTCCCTTCCCGTGGGTGCCGGTCCCGCGCCCGCTGCGACGTACGACGGCCGGGTGCCGAACGACCAGGGCGCGCCGGTAGGTGCGTGCAGCAGCGGCGCGTACGACCTCAGAGCCCACCACACGCCTTTCGTCGGGACGCCGAGCCGGGCGTCGAGCCATGCCTCGAACTCGGCCGCTGTGCGAGGTTGGCCCGCGAAATCTAGCAGGTCCGGCACCAGCGCGTCGGCGTCGGCGACGGTCAGGCCGCTGGAGGTGAAGCGACGGTCGCCGAGTCTGGCTCCGCGCAACGTCGGCTGCATGGCCGTGTGCATGGCCCGGTGATCGTCGGCATGCACGACGTGCAATGTGATCCGCATCAGCGTGGCTTTGACTAGCGTTCGGTCGGCGAAGGCGGCGTCGAGCTTGGCGGGATCGAAGGCCGAGAGCCGGTTCCACAACGCGATATACGGCGAGGCCGCCTGCTGCCCCTGCAAGGCGACTACACGACGAACGGCGTCAACGACGTCGAGCGGCTCCCGCCCCAGCAGCAGTTGCCGGTCGAGCGTCGCCCGGTTGAGCTCTCGGGCGGTGATCTTCATTCCGGCATTATCCCGTCGTCCGGAAACTCCGCCACTCACAAGGGCGGTGTGCAGGGTCCTTCCCCGGCGCTGGGGGACTCACAAGGGCCCCAGCACGGCGTGGGGATCGGCGTTCAGCGCCAAGCTCTCCAGCACAGTCAGGAGCTGGCGTTCCTCGTACCTGAAATGCGACTCCATGATCGCCGCCACACCCTCCAGGTGCCGGTCCAGCCCGGCGGGCGGGGCGGCCCGGGCCACGGCGGCCTGCAGATCGGCCAGCAGATGCGCGATCATCGAGTGGTCCTGCTGCAGGTAGTGCAGCGTCTCGCGCAGCTCGGGGTGCTGCTCGACGATCGCTGGGAACAGGGCACGGTCTTCGCCCTCGTGGTGGGCGGTCAGGGCGGTGCAGAACCCGTGACAGAACAGCAACAGGTCTCTGGTCGCACGTTCTGCCGGCTCATCGGGCTGCCAGGGCCTGCCTGGTCACGGTCAGTGCTTCGCGCAGCCTGTCGTGGACGGCGCGCAGCTCTTTGCTCCAGGCAACGAGCCTGGTCTTCTCGCCCTCACTCACAGGTGAAGGGCGAAGGGACGACGATCATCATCGTCATGCTCCCTTCAGTCCGGCGCCTCCATGCCTGACACGGTCTGCCACCGACACGCGACGCTGCGGCCTACGCTACCTGGAAGCGTGCAAGGACGGCTGCCCCGCACAAGGGTGTCGCGCTTCAGCCGAGCAGCCGAGAGAGCACGACGGCGTCCGAAGGGCCGGTCTCGGTGGTGAGGAAGTTGCGCAGGCGGCCCTCCTCCAGGCGGAATCGTCGGGCGGCGACGGTTCATTGGGCCTGCGCTGGGGTCGGGCCGGGGCGGGCGCAGAGGACGGCGCCGCAGGCGAGTGATTGGACGGTGGCGCGGTACTGGTCGAGGACACCGTTGGTCTCGACCTGTTCCTGCGGGACGAACGGTGGTCTGGCGGCCAGCTCGTCGGGGTCGACGAGGACGTCGAGGCGACCTTCTTCGAGGTCGATCTCGATGAGGTCGCCGTCTTGGATGAGTCCGAGGGCGCCGCCACCGGCGGCTTCGGGAGAGACTTCGCCGACTCCGATTCCGTGGTTGACCAGGCCGCTCATCTGGCCATCGGTGATGACGGCGACCGAGGAGGCGAGGCCGCGGCCGTCGAGGGCGAAGATGAACGCCGAGATCATTCCCATGGCTGGGCCGCCGGTGACCCCGATGCCGCGGATGATCGTGACGTCCCCGGCTTCGATTTTGCCGTCGACCACGGCCGCGACGCCTTCTTCGCGGGAGTGGAAGATCTTGGCCGGGCCGCGGAATCGACGCGGGCCGGGGTCGGGGATGGGGCGTTTGACGACGGCGCCTTCCTTGGCGAGTGTGCCACGCAGGACCACGATCGACGGGTCTGTCGAGAAGGGACCGTCGAGACTGCGGATGACGGTGCCGTCGCCGGGGCGGGCCGCGGTGGCGTTCTGCTTGATGGTGCCCCCGTCGACGGTGAGCTGTTCCCCGTCGAGCAGGGGGAGGAGCTCGTGCAGCACAGTCGCGGCGCCGCCGGCGTCCTCGAGCGCCTCGATGAGGTGCGGGCCGTTCGGGCGGATGGAGCAGAGCGTCGGTGTCTCGCGGCCGAGGACTCGGTAGGCGTCCCAGACGTCGACGTCTAGGCCTGCCTCGACGGCGACAGCCTGAAGATGCTTGACCGTGTTGATCGATCCGCCGACGGCGAGCATCGTCCGGACCGCGTTGGTGATCGAACCCGCGGTGATGATGTCTCGGGGGCGCACCTCACGTTCAACCAGGCTCGTGATCGCGCGTGCGGCCCGACGGACGTTGTCCCACATCCGGTCGCTGGTAGCCCGGACGGGCGCCGCCCCGGTGACCGCCATGCCGAGAGCCTCGGCGGCCATGTGCATGGAGTTCGCGGTGGCGAGGCCGGAGCACACCCCCGGGCCGCGGATGGCGCCGTCGGCGAGGCGGGTCAGGGACTCGTCGACCTTGCCGTCGAGGGCCTGCTGTGCGGCGCGGAGGAAGACCTCCTCGACGTCGGATTCACCGCCTTCGGAGAGGCCACTGCGCTGGTATCCGCACGGCACGATGACCGTGGGCACGTTAAGCCGGCCGGCCGCCATGAGGTGTGCGGGGGTGGTCTTGTCACACGAGCTCAGGCAGATCATGGCGTCGAGCTGTGCGCCTTCCACCATGACCTCGATGTCGTTGACCATGACGTCTCGGGCGGTCAGGACGTAGCGGCCTCCGCGACCGGCGTTGGTGATGAAGTCCGAGGGTGCTGCCGTGCGGATCTCGAAGGGCAGCATCCCGAGCGCATGCAGCTCTTCCTTGAGCACGACGACGATGTCGTCGAGGTGGGCGAAGCATGCCGCGAGGTCGTTCGAGGTGTTGACGATCGCCACCTTCGGGCGCTCCAGCTCCGCAGGATCGATCCCGAGCGACACCCACTGTGCGCGGCGGGTCACGGCGTGCGCACTGTTCGCGGGAAAGTTGCTGCGCAGCTTCATACGTTCTCCTCGGTCGTCGTCGGTGACGGTCTCGGTCAGGCGCGGCTCCACCGATCGGCACTGCCCTAGCGTTCGGCACAGCACAGCCGATGGTGTAGTTGCTCGGGGACGCTTCCACTGACGAGAAGGACTGGCAAGAGGGTTTTCCGGATAGTGGGAGCCCGGCCATTCACGACAAGAGCATGCATTGTGGTCGTGGAGACGACCGCAATGTCGTTCGCTGTCTTGGGGTCTCCGGAGCTGTCGCCATGATTTCCCATGATCATCAACCGTTGGCCGCAGTATGGCCGGTCTGCCCGTTGATGATCATGGGGAGGTGACCGTCGTCGTCAACGAATCCTCCTTCTGGAACGTCGACACTGTTCGGGCCGGCGCGCATGGCGGTCGCCGGTGAGCTGCGTCCGGTGAACTCTCGTTCCACGAGATCCGTGGTTCAGTAGCGTTGGCTTGTGGATTTCACGGAGTACGACACGCGACTCGCCGCCTACGCCGTCATCGTGGACGAAACTGATCGAATGCTGCTCACCTGGTACAACGGTCAAAGGCATGGGGACCCGTGCTGGTCGTTGCCCGGCGGCGGCGTCGAATATGAGGAGTCCCTCGAAGATGCGGTCGCTCGCGAAGTGTTCGAGGAGACGGGTTACGTCGTCGCTGTGGGCGCTCCGCTGGGGTCGCACAGCTTCACGACTCCCGACGGACGTCATGGTCGCCCTTACAAGTCCGTCCGGATGTTGTTCGCCGCCACCGTGACTGGTGGAACGCTCGGCACCACCGAGGTTGGTGGTTCGACGGACTTCGCGACGTGGATGCCGATCGGCGACGTCGTCACGCGGCAACCCCGGGCGGACATCGTTGACGTCGCGCTGAGCGTAGCGAATAGGCCAGGCTAAAGACTGTCGAGCCCCGGGAGAAGGAGTGGATGACGACGCTGCGGGTGCCACAATGCCTTGCATGTCTTTCCCCACATCCGCTCGTGAGCTCACCGCCGTCGAGTGGGAACTCGTCGAACTCGCGCGCATCACGATCGATGCGAATACTGATGCCGGCGCAGACGAGGATGGCGTGCACACCATGGGAGCCGCAGTCCGAACAGAAGACGGACACATGTTTGGGCTCGCTACCGCTCCGACGTTGATGCTCGCAGTTGCCCGGCGATGACGCTGGCCGCGAAACGGTGCACAAGCGTGGCGTATTCGGCGGGGTGCGTGGCTTGTGGCACGTGCCCGGCTCCGGGCAATGTCTCGACTTGTGCGGTGTGGATTGTCGTCGCTAGTCGCGTGACGACTGTGGAGAAGAACGGCGGGCTTTGGTCGCCTTGAGTGAGGAGGACCGGGAGATCAAGGGCCCTCAAGGCGGCGAGGTCGATGTCGGCCCAGCCCGGATCGCGCTGCTCACCGGCGAAGGTGGGTGCGTTGGTGATCATCGAGGCGCGCTCCTGCGCTGGCATGGCCTTCCATGCGCCTGGGCCGAGGGCCACATTCTCGACGAAGTCGCGGGCAGCGGCGCCAGTGTTGTCTCCCTCGATGAGCTGGCACACGGAGTGCAGGGCGGCGCTGACCTCCGCTACGGCGGGTTGGTCGGCTGCAAGGGTCAGTAATGGTGGCTCGTGTACGCATAGCGAATTGAACAGTTCGGGCCGTCGTGCCGCCAGGCCGAGGGCGATGGATGCTCCGAAGGAGTTGCCGACCACGTTCGCCGGTGTCAGGTCGAGATCGTTGATCAGTCCGGCCAGGTCGTCCTCGTCGTCGTGCCGCGTGCCGGGTGTGGGCCCATCGTGGCTATCCGTATGGCCACGTCGGTCGTACGTGACCACATGGAAGTGCGGCGTCAGGCTGTCCACGACCAGCTCCCACACATGTCGGTCATCCCAGCTGCCGTGGACGAGAATGAGGGGAGGTCCGCTGCCCGCTTCCTCTACGCGCAGTATTGGCATGCCCGCCGTACTCGCGCTCTGGGCCGTGGTGGGGATTTCATCAGACACGGTGCACCTCCTTGGGTCGCGGCGGCTTAGTTGGCACGCCCGTGCGATCTATACTCTAGACTGAACGCTCGTGCTATCTTTAGTCAAGTGTCGATTCCAGATACTGCGGGATCCGAGCGTGGCCGACGCAGCGACGGCCAGCGCACGCACGGCGTGATCCTGGAGCACGCCGCCCGGCTCGCGTCGGTGGAGGGTATTGAAGGGCTCACGATCGGGCGCCTGGCCGAGGAGCTCGGTGTCAGTAAGAGCGGCGTGTACGCACACTTCGGCTCAAAGACACAACTTCAGCTCGAGACCGTCGCCGAGGCGCGGGCCATCTTCGAGCGTGAGGTCATGCGTCCTGCTCTCGATGCTCCCGAGGGGGCGAGCAGACTTCGGGCCCTGGCTGATGCTTATCTCTGCTACGTGGAGCGGGCGGTCTTTCCGGGTGGTTGTTTCTTCGCCTCGCTGCTCGCGGAGATGGACGCACGCTCCGGTCCCATCCACGACCTGGCGCTTGCAGGGGAGCGGGCCTGGCAGGAAGGGCTAGCGGATGAGACTCGAAAGGCGCAGCGGCAAGGTGAAATAGCGGCGGACCTGGACCCGAGCCAGCTGGCCTTTGAACTGCAGGCCTGTCTCGAGCTCAGCAACTACCACTTCGTTCTCTTCGGCGACCGGCACGTGATCGATCGAGGACGCAAAGCAGTCACTGCCCTCATAGAACGAAGCCGGACCGTCCCAACGGATCGGGATCGGTGAGCAGGCCCATAACGATGAACGGATATGCCGTCGTGGGCGGTGAGAATGAGTCCTTTTGTGGCAAGCGTTTCAGCGATCGACTTAGCGCCATTGTTGCAATGATTCCTAGCGCTTCCGAGAGCGCAAGGGCGACGTCGGGAGCAGGGTCGCGAGATCGGGCTCGACATCATCGTGCCGGAGGCGCAAGGTGCGTTCCGGGACGGCGACGGAGGTGTCGTAATAGATGATCACGTTGAACGATGAATTCAAGCTCAAGTCGGATGCCAGGTGGGAAATGGAGTCTAAGGCCTTCCTGTGGGCGGGGGCCAAGGCACGAGGAATGGCTGAGGGACTCTTGCAGATCCTGAAGGCCCGTGGCATCGAAGTGCCGGAATCAGCGGAATCACGGATTACCAAGTGCAGCAACAGGGGCCAGATCCGCGTCTGGCTCGAGCGTGCCATGACTGCCGAATCCATAGATGATGTACTCGGTGATCGGGACTCTGGCGGGTCAATTGCGAGTATGGGCCAGTGCGGTGATGGCCATGATGATGAGGACGTTGTCAAGTTAGATCCATGTGACTATGTGCACGTCGGTAGTGGCGCCTTCTCGTCGGATATCCTGCGGGGCGGCTTGATGAATATGCTTGAGTTCCGGCCAGCACTTGCCGCGGATCTAATTTCCGAACTATTTGGTATGCCGGTGCCCGAGTTCCGGCATGCACGGTTGGCTTACCGCCATTTCGACGATGACTCGCTGCGCAACGATGAACCTACGTTCCGATTCCCTGATCGCACGGCCGTGTTGTCCGGAGCGTGGGGAGCGCCGGTATTAGCCGTGCCGGTGTATTTCTACTGGCAGAATTGCGGCCTGGAGCCAACGCGCGAAGCGAATATCTTGTCGAGATACCTGGCGTCCGTTCAGGCGCAGTTGAATTGTCCAGCGGTGTTATTGGTGGCGTGCGCCGACGAGCTCGGTTCGAGTTCGCGCGAGGCGCTGGCCGGGCTAGGCGAGAGCTGCGTTGTCTTGTCTCCGCCGGTGTTGAGGCCAGAGGCCGTTCTAGCCGTGAATGATGCCGAACGGTCCAGGCGCGTCCCAGAACTGGTGATCTTGTCTGCAATGGCGTACGGCGCCGCGATCAAGAATAGCGAGGTGCTTGATGCGGTGGTGTGCGTCTTGGACACCGTCGACTTCAACCGTGCTGCTATGTACGCCGACATCCTCGGTGAGGCGTTGCCTCACACCGTCTGGTCACTGTTGGAAGCTCGGATGGTGAGGGTGACATATGACGTCAGATCGGAGTTTCTCTACCGCTTCCGCGAGCGGAGCAGGGCAGAGGGCGCGGCACGAGCGATCCTGGCCGTGCTGGCTAAGCGAGGCGTCGACGTACCTGCCGACCTTCGCGCACACATAGCCGCGTGCCGTAGCG
>NZ_ML142853.1:72095-75799 GCF_004138495.1 Phytoactinopolyspora endophytica | reverse complement strand
ACGAGGTCTGGGCTAGCCGTGCCGTCACTGCCGACTCGGCCCACGACCTCTTCGACTGACGAAAGGGCCGAGCGGGGACCTCCATGTGCTCGACGGATCGCATCCCGAGCGCCGCGATCGGCTGCGCCGGTTGCGCGAGCTGTACGGGTTCCTGGTAGGGGAACTCCCCGCCACGTTCTCCCGTGATCATCAACCGTTGACCGCGGTATGGCCGGTCTGCCCGTTGATGATCACGGGAGTCTGGTGTGCTCTGCACGAATGCGGTGCCGACGAAGCCCGGCGAGATTGTCGTGACACGCACCCGGGGCCGGGCTTCCTGGCGTAGTCCCTCGGCGATCGCGCGTGCCGCGTTCTTGGTGCCCGCGTAGACAGCCATGCCCGGGGCGACCGTCAGGCCTGGCGTTGACACGGTGTGCACGAAGTGTCCGGAGTCTTGCTCTCGAAACGCGGGCCATACGGTTGGCGATGGGCGGCTGCCCAGACGGCGAGTCCCGCGGCGCCGTAAGTCGCTCCGAGCAAACAGGAGCCCCACCATCCCCATGTGGCGTAAGCCCATGTCGTGGTGACCGCACCGAGCGCAGAACCGAGTGAGTAGAACGCCATGTAGGTGCCAATGACGCTGCTGGCCCGGTCAGGGTGTGCTGTGGTCAGAATGTGCTGGCTGCTGACGTGGACCGCCTGGACCGCGAAGTCGAGCAGGACGATGCCCGCTATGACCAGCCAGAGTGTGACTCCGGTCTGTGCAACGAGCAGCCACGAGGCGACGAGAACGGCCAGCGACCAGCCCGTCACAGCCTCGGCACGTCCGGCATCGGCCCAGCTGCCGGCGCGGGCAGCCCCGAGCGCCCCGGCCAGGCCTGCGATGCCGAGCAGCCCGATCTCCGTGGTACTCAGATGCCATGGTTCGGAACTGAGCGGGAGCGCAAGTCCGCTCCATAGGGTCCCGAAGGAGGCGAACAGAAACAACGAGATCAGGCCTCGACCGATGAACAACCGATCGCCGACGACGAGGCGGCCCATCGAGCCCAGCACTTCTGTGTACCGGGTGGTCCGCTGGCGTGTGTCTGGGCTGAACATACGTGGCACGACTACCGCAAGTGTCAGGCAGAGCACGGCAAGGACGATGTAGACGGCCCGCCAGTCGATCATGTCGCCGAGCGCGCCTGCGACGATGCGCACGCCGAGAATTCCGACGACGACGCCGGACGTCACAGCGCCGATGTTGCGTCCGCGCTCGTGAACAGGTGAGACCGCTGCGACGTAGGCGACCGTGACCTGGACAACGACCGCGAAGACGCCTGCGAAGCCGAGTCCGAAGACAGCTACCGCTCCGTTTGGAGCGACGGCCATTGCTAGGGCACCGAGGGCCGTCAGCACGAGGTGCACGGTGATGAGCCGTCGGCGATCGAGGAGGTCACCGAGCGGCACGAGCAGGAGGAGCCCTGCGAGGTAGCCGATCTGGCCTGCCGCGACGAGCCACCCGGACGAGCGCGAGGTCATTCCCAGGTCGGCACCCGCCACCTCGAGAACCGGCTGAATCGCATAGATGGTGGCCACAGCCACCGCGCACACCAGCGTGAGCACCAACCGCTGCGCACCCGTCACTCCCACGGACACCCTTGCCTCCAATGAGTAGCAAATTGCAACCGACTTGAAAGCTAGGGCATAATGGTTTCAAAATGCAACTCATGTAGGAGGTGGCCCGATGGCCGCGGCGCTCTCGGCCGACGTCGAGTGGACCGATCCCACCTGCCCGGTAGCTCGCGCAGTGGATCTCGTCGGTGACCGCTGGATCCTGCTCATCATCCGCGATGCCATGGATGGGGCTTCGACGTTCACTGACTTCCATCAGCGGCTCGGTGTCGCGCGCAACATCCTGAGTGACCGCCTGCGCCGGCTCGTCGAGCATGGCATTCTCAGCAAGGAGGCGCAGGCAGTCGGCAAGCGACACGTCTACGCACTGACTGAAGCCGGAGAAGACCTGTTCATCGCCATCGTTGCCATGCGCCAGTGGGGCGAGCGACATGCGTTCAGTCCAGAAGAGTCCCACTCTTCGCTGGTTGACCGTGCCGGGGAGCCCGTGCCGGAACTGCAGCTACCCGCAACCGACGGGAATCCACTCACGGCGGCAACGACGCATGTCCGGAAGGTCAGCTAGGAAACGGCGAGGGAGGGGCGGCAGTCTCGAATGGCGTCCGGTCAGGGGCTGGTCAGGATGACCAGTTGCTGGGTCGCCCGGGTCATGGCGACGTAGCGGTCGACCGCGCCTTCGACGCCCGTGCCGAACTCCTCTGGGTCAACGAGGATGACAAGGTCGAACTCGAGCCCCTTCGCGAGCTCCGGCGTCAGCGATCGGACGCGAGACGTCTCCTCGAAGGCGGGATCGCCGACGACGCAGGCGACGCCTTCGGCATGCGCGTCGAGCCACTGGTCGAGGATCGGGCCCAGGTCAGATGTCGATCCGTGCACGACGGGGACGCCGGTGCTGCGGATGGATGCCGGCACGTTGGCGTTCGGGAGCACGGACTGTATGACCGGCTCGGCCGCTGCCATGACCTCTTCCGGCGTCCGGTAATTGATGCTCAGGGATACCAGGTTGATGTTGTCGAGCCCGATCCGTTCGAGCCGTTCCCGCCATGACTCCATGAACCCGCGCCTGGCCTGAGCACGGTCTCCGACGATGGTGAAACTCCGGGACGGGCAGCGCAGCAGTAGCATCTGCCATTCGGCGTCGGTCAGCTCCTGCGCCTCGTCCACGACGATGTGCGCGAACGGGCCGGCGAGCAGATCCGGGTCGGCGCTGGGCAGTGCGGTCTCGTCGACCAGAGTGTTCTGTAGATCCTCTCCGCGCAGCATCGACATCACGTTCATATCGGAGTCGTCGGTCGCGATCAGGTCGTCGACGACGTCGGCCATGCGCGCGCGACCGGCGGCGACGGCGGCGTCGCGCTGGCGCTTACGACGCGCCGCCTCCGGGTCGCCGAGCCGCTGCCGGGCGGCGTCCAGGAGCGGCAGATCGGACACCGTCCAGGCATGGGCGTCGCCGCGCTGCAGCTTTCGAACCTCGTCGGGATTCAGCCAGGGAGCGCACATGCGCAGGTAAGCCGGGACCGACCACAGGTCTCCGACGAGATCAGCCGGTTCGAGCAGCGGCCACGCTCTGTTGAAGGCTTTGATCAGCTCCCTGTTCTGCAGCAGCGACCTGCGGAGCAGATCTGGTGATACGCCGTCGTCATCGTGCTTGTCGATCAGGATCGTGAGCAGCTCCTCCCAGACCTGATCGCGTGCCTCGTTGTGCGCGGTGCCGGGTTCCGCTGCTTCGAATGCCTCGGCCCAATCGGCCGTGCTGAGCCAGATGTCGGACCAGTGCGTCTCTACCGTCATCCCCTGGGTGGGTGGCTCCTCGTAAAGCCTGACGGCCGGCTCGATGGCCCGCACCATGTCCGCTGACGACTTCAGGCGGGCGACATCCGGGTCGGCCTCGGTCGCGGCTGTGCCTCCCTCGGGAACGAAGTCCCGCAACGTGCAGGTCTGGACGCCCTCCTCTCCAAGGCTGGGGAGGACGTCGGCGACGTAGGTCAGGTAAGGCTGGTGCGGCCCCACGAACAACACGTCGCCCCGGCGGTGACCGAGACGAGGGTCGGAGTAGAGGAGATAGGCAGACCGGTGCAGCGCGACGACGGTCTTCCCGGTGCCCGGACCGC
>NZ_ML142853.1:61534-72066 GCF_004138495.1 Phytoactinopolyspora endophytica | reverse complement strand
GTCGATGACGAGTGCGCCACGGGATCCGGCGCGGATGATGGCGTCCTGGTCGGCTTGGATGGTGCCGAGAACGTCGCGCATCCGGGCCGACCGGTTGCTGCCCAGGCTGGCGATGAAGGCGGACTGGTCGTCGAGCGCGGCGTGCCCTTCGAACCCGTCCGCGGTGAACACCTCGTCCCAGTAGTCGCCGACCCGGCCGCGGGTCCAGCGATACCGGCGGCGGCTTGCCAGACCCATCGGATTAGCGTGGGTCGCTCCGAAGAACGGTTCAGCGGCAGGGGAGCGCCAGTCGATCAGCAGACGACGGCCGTCGCTGTCGGTGAGGCCGAGCCGCCCGACATACACGGGGTCGGGGTCGTCCGCACCGACCATGCGTCCCAGGCACACGTCGAGACCGTAGCGACGCAGAGTGCGCAGGCGAGCGGTCAGCCGGTGGATCTCCATGTCTCGGTCCATCGCCGGCTGACCTATGCCGCCGGGTGCCTTGCGCGTGGCGTCGAGGCGGTCGGATAGGTCGGCGATCGACTGCTCGAGGCTCTCCGCGATGGCCGCGAAATGCTCCTCGTCGCTGGCGATCAACGCCGAGTCGGCCTTGTCGGAAAGGCGCTCGGGAAGGTCAAACGCGCTGGTTGTCAGGGCGTTCACGTTGTCAGCTCCGATCTGATACTCGTGTCCAAGGATCAAAATGCCGAGGTTCACGAGCACCGTAGTTTTGGCCTCGGCTGACGATTGTGCGGCACACCCGGGGCCTTGCCGCAAGTCCCCCAGTGCGCTATAAATTAGAAGTGGGAAAGAGTGAATTTCCCCCTTTCTTTCATCTTCCGATCGGGTCGGATAGCCCTTCCGTGCGACGCGGCGTCGACCTCGTCGTCGGCCCCTGCGTAACAGGCGGGAGCGAGCAAAAGGCCGCGTCTGCCGTCAACGAGTAGGTAGCGCTCGACCGAACCAGACCGCGGTCACCAAAGGCGTGCGCGATGTGCGTGTCGTTGCCGACACCTTCAGATGCCGTGACGAAAGAGCATGCATTGTGGTCGTCGGGACGACCACAATGGCGTTCATCGGCGTCGGTCGGTATAAGTCATGGAGTCACGTTGCCGGCCATACCAGCGCCAAGATGCATGACGATTGTTCTCCGGCGACCACGGTCTCGCGTCCAGGCGGGGAGGGTTTCGTGACCGAATCTGGTGGCCAGGTGGTCAAGGTCGGACCGCTGCTACACAACCGACCACCATGATCGCGGCAGGGTCTATGTTGGTCAGATGCTGCATGGCATGGACGACGTGCGCCGTGACGTCGAGTACGGAGCTGTCACAGCTGTCGAAGTTCAACATCTTGCTCACGCAGAGCTCCTGCTGCTTCTCGTTGGCGGGAGTCGCCGGATGCGATCAGATCAGCGTAGATCAACAAGGAGGGAGCTCTCGCGAATCCCCGTACGCGAGTCGCGGCACCTTCGGGGAACGGCGGCTTCCAGAACTTGCGCCGGAGGTGGATGTTCGGTTCCCTGTCGGTGCGCCACCGATTCGTCGCGGGCAGCCGCGGGTCAAGTTCCTCTGCATAGAGTGTGATGGAGGCTGGGCGCAACAGCTCCTCCACCGCTGCCTCACCGCCGATGAGCAGAGTCTGAGCATTGCTGACCTGCTCGATGTGGTCGACGTTCCCGAAGAAATCGCGCAGGCGCAACTTGGGACCCAAGCCGGTCGGATACGCAGCGGTCCACCTGTCGAGAAGCTCGTCTCGGCGTAGAAGCTGCCGTGAACCGGCCTGGCGCAGGTATCCGGTGTCGTCGAGCAGCTTTATGGTTGATTGAACCTGTCCGACGGAGACCCCGGACGCGTCAGCGATTGTCCGAAATGACGCTTCAATCGCAGCGCTCCATGCCAGGAGAACGAAGATCACTTGTGCGCGCCGGGCGCTGAACAGGTTCCTTTGCTTGGGCTGCGGCGCCGGTATCTGACCGCGCCCACGTGTACGCCCGCGAACATCGACCAACACGTCATCGAACGTGAGCCAGGCGTTGCCCGCACGGTCAAGAAACTGCAAGCCAGCTTCACGAAAGGCGGCTGCGCTACGTTCGTTGATGTGGTCGCCAACGACGAGGTTCGATGAGCTGTCGTGCCATAGCCTCCGCTTGCCCACCTCCGTCAGGGTCATCGGCGACAGGTACGTCGTCACGTACACCTGCATCGTCTTGGCCCGCTGGAGTATGAGCGTGGTCTGACCACCAGGTGGAAGGTCTCTGAGTTGTGTCGTGTTGAACGTGGCGTCGAGGCCGTACTCCTCGAATCGTGCACGCAGGTCGTGCTCGATCGCAGGGTGCATCCGGCACCTCCTGTTCAGTTTTCAGTGTCGTTCAGTTTAGCTGAACACAATAGAAAACTGAACAGCCGATTGGATAATGGTCAGCGAGGGCAGGTCAGGGCTGGACAACCGATCCGCAATGCGAATGCGTCGCGCGTGTGGTCTCAGGCTGTCGACCGGTGTCCGTTCAGCCGTGATAGCTCTGCTGTGGCGTCCTTGGTCGCGGGTTGCCCGTCCAGCCGCGCGAGCCACCCGACAAGCTGGTGGCCGGCGGTGAACCGATGCCCTCGATCTCGGCTCCGTCCGTCCACAATTCATCAGCTACGGGCGATGAGTTTTGGGGTCGGGTGCAGTCAGGATGAGTAGACACCATCCGAGAATGGAGTAGCGATGACAGACCGGAGCACCCACACCGTCGAGGCACCTGGCGCCGTGCTGACCTACGACGTCCACGAGCCCGAGGCGCCGAGCGGCTACCGGCCGCTGTTCATCTTCGGCTCGCCGATGGGGGCGTCGGGCTTCGAGCAGCTGGTGAGCCATTTCGGCGACCGAACGGTCATCACCTATGACCCACGGGGCATGGAGCGCAGCACGCGGGAACCCGACAGCGAGCTCACCGCTGAAGTGCACGCCGAGGACTACCACCGTGTCGTTGAGGCGGCGCGGCTGGGTCCGGTGGATGCCTTCGGGTCGAGCGGCGGCGCGATGTGTGCCCTGCACTGGGTCGTCGCCCATCCCGCGGACGTCCGCACTCTCGTCGCCCACGAGCCGCCGTTGGTGGCTTTGCTGGAGGACCGCGAGATGGCGATCAAGGTGAATGCGGACATCGTCGACACCTATCAACGCAAGGGCTTCGGCCCCGCGATGGCGAAGTTCATCCAGCTCGCGATGCGCCAAGGCCCGCTGCCCGACGACTACCTGGACCAGCCCGCACCCGACCCGGCGCAGCTCGGGCTTCCAACCGAGGATGACGGGTCGCGTGACGACCTGCTCCTCAGCGGGAACCTCGCCATGCCGCCGTTCGTGCCCGACGCGAGTGCCTTGGGTGCCTCGTCCGCACGGGTCATCCCCGCGATCGGCGCCCTCGGGGAGGGAGGCCTGGCCCGCCGCGGCGGCGAGGCGCTGGCCGAGCTGTTGAGTGTCGAGCCGGTGGTCTTCCCCGGCGATCACGGTGGCTTCGCCGCCAACGCGTGGTCCCCGGATAACGACCCAGCCGCGTTCGCCGCGAAGCTGCGGGAGCTGCTCGACGAGTAAAAACCGCCCATGCATTTCGGCGTGTTCGATCGCTACCTCGTGCCGACAGGCGGGACGTGCGGCCGAACATCGGCGACGTAGGATTCCACGGTGTCTTTGCTGTTGCTCGACTTGGACAACACGCTGGTTGACCGCGCTGCGGCGTTTCGTCGTTGGGCCGAGGGCTTCACCCGCACGCACATGGTTCCTGCCAACGAAGTCGACTGGCTGGTCGATGCTGACCGAGACGGCTACGAGCCGCGCGACGCGCTGGCCCGGTCGATTCAGAGGAGGTTTCGGCTCAATGGATCGGCCGTTGAACAACTGGTAGAGGATCTGCGTTGGGGCATGGTTGAGCAGTTGATTCTCGACGCCGAAGTGCCCAGGGCGCTCTGCGCTGCTCGTGACGCGGGATGGGCGCCGGTTGTGGTGACGAACGGCACGGTAGAACAGCAGGAACGGAAGATCCGTCGGATGGGGCTGAACGACTACCTGGCGGGGTGGGTCATCTCGGAGAGCGCGGGGATGGCGAAGCCCGATCGTCGTATCTTCGAGCTCGCTGCTGACTTCGTGGGCGTTCCACTGGGTGGGGCGTGGATGATCGGCGATTCCGCTCACGCAGACATCGGTGGTGCTCATCGGGTCGGCATCGAGAGCATTTGGCTTCACAGAGGCAGGACATGGGAAGAGGATGAGTTCGCGCCGTCGATCGTCCTCGACAGCTGCCCGGCGGCGATCGACCACGTCTGCACCCAGTAACTCTCATATCTGCTGCAACTCCGTACGTCCCTCATCCGCTGATCGACCTGGCGGGCTGGTCTTCACGGTGTGAAGTTTTGTCATCGGCAATGACGTCCCGTTAAGGGCGGTGACGAAAGAGCATGCATCGTGGTCGTCGGGACGACCACAATGTCGTTCGCTGTGCGGGAGGCGACGGATGGTAGAAATCCGTTTACGACGCGCGGCGGACTGCGAAGTTGAGCGCCAGCCAGTAGGCGTCGAAGTTGCGCAGCCGGTGCCCGTGCGGCAGCGGGTTCAGCACGCGGTTGACGATCAGCGGAACGGTCTGTTCCGTGCGCCCGCCATGAGAGCGTAGCGGGCGGTCGAGCTTGCTCAGATCGTGCTTGTCCGGCGACGTGCCGATGGCGACGTGCTTATCGCCGACGACGGCGAGGTCGCCGATCCGGTCGCTGGGCAGCTCGTATCGCTCGCATGCGTCGTCCCGGCCGAGCACGTCCTGCACACCGTCGATGCCGGCCAGCTGCGCACGGACCGGTGACACGTCGGCGTCGTCCTGGAGATGGACGAACGCGAACGATCCGAGCGAGGCATGGTGCGACGTGTAGGGGTCGGTGATCGGAAGCACGACGTGCGAACGGCCCGGGCCCAGCACCGCGTCGAGATGCTCCTGCAGGTACACGACCTGCGGGGACCCGTCCGGGGCAGACTTGGCGTTCATGCCGTGGTCCGCCGTGATGACGAGGACGGCACCGAGCTCGTGCAGCCGCGCGAAGTAGGTGTCGAGCATCCCGTAGAAGTCGTTCGCCTCCGGCGTTCCCGGGGCGTACTTGTGCTGCACGTAGTCGGTCAGCGAGAGGTACGTCAGCCCCGGCCGTCGTTCGCGCAGGATCTCAACGCCGGCGGCCATGGCGAACTCGCTCAGCTCCGCGCTGTACACGGACGGCAGCGGCTTCCCGACCAGCTTCAGCACGTCGTCGATCCCGTTCGGCTCGACGGTAGCGGTGTCCGCCTTCTCCGCGGAGAAGCAGATCCCGCTCTTCAGCCCGTCACCCAGCAGCCGGCGCAGCTTGTCCTTGGCGGTCACCACGGCGACGTCGACGCCGGACTGTTCGAACGCCGCGAAGATGGTCGGAGCTCGCAGAAAACGCGGGTCGTTCATCATGACGTCGGCCCCGCTGGCCGGGTCGAAGAAGTAGTTGCCGCAGATGCCGTGGACGGCCGGCGGCGCCCCGGTGGCGATGGAGAGGTTGTTCGGATTGGTGAACGACGGCATGGCGCACTCGGCCGACAGGTCGGTGCCGTCTCGTAGAACCGACTCGAGATACGGCATCCGTCCTGCCTCGACCGCCCGCAGGTGGTAGTCGGGCTCGCTGCCGTCGATACAGACGACGACCACCGGGTCGGCCGGCGGCGCATAGCTGCGACCGTTCACTTCGACATCCGCGGTACCGTTCATCGTTCTCCCTCGCTGCGGTTGTTCAATACGTGACGCACGCGGACCTCCACTCGGTGTAGAAGTCCCACACGTGGGGTGAACACTCCGGCGCCCCGTACTGGGACAGCTTCGTGCCGACGTGCGGCAGGTGCGCATACGCGCCGACGCCCGGCCGGTTCACGTGCAGCATGCCCGCCTCGAACCGGTCGATCGCCTCGAACACCCGGGACACGTCCCGCGTGAACACGGTCGCCGACATGCCGTACTTGACCGAGTTGGAGATCCGGACGGCGTCGTCGAACCCGTCGGCGTCGATCACCGACAGCACCGGCCCGAAGATCTCCTCCTGCGCGATCTCGCTGTCCCATGGCACGTCGGCCAGCACGGTCGGGCGCACGTAGTACCCCGGCGGAAGCCCATCGGTGACCCGGCCACCGCCCGCCGCGATCTTCGCGCCGGCCTCCTGAGCGGCATCGACAGCATCGAGGCAGGCACGCATCCGGTCTTCGTTGACGACGGGGCAGACGTCTGTGGCGTCGTCGACCCCGGGCCCGACCGTCAAGGCCTCCGCGCGCTCGATCAGCCCACTCAGGAGCTGTTCCTTCACACGCACATCGACGACGACGCGGCTGGTTGCGCTGCATCGTTGCCCCGCCTGACCGAACGCGCCGTGGACGATGGCGTCGGCGGCGCCGTCCAGGTCGGCATCGTCGAGCACGACGACAGCGTTCTTCCCGCCCAGCTCCAGCTGGGTTCGGAGCAGCCGCGGCGCGGCGGCCCGCTGGATGGCGAGACCGACCGGAAGAGAGCCGGTGAACGAGACGCCGGCGACGGCCGGGTTGGCCACGAGCGCCTCGCCCGCCAGGCGGTCGCCCTGGACGAGGTTGAGCACGCCGTCGGGTAGCCCGGCGTCCTGGAAGAGCCGCACCAGCAAGGCCGCGGTGAGCGGAGTGAACGGCGACGGTTTCAGCACGGCCGGGCAGCCGGCCAGCAGCGCGGGCGCCACCTTCCACATCGGGATGGCCAGCGGGAAGTTCCACGGCGAGATCAGCCCGACGACGCCGATCGGCGCGCGGAAGGTGAAGGCGAACGTCCTGGGGTCTTCGGCGGGGGTGGTCTCGCCGTTGAGCCGCCGGGCCTCGCCACGGGTGAAGTCCAGGATGGACAGCGCCCGTTTCACCTCGCCCTGCGCCTCCGCGAGCTGCTTGCCTTGCTCACGAGTGATGGCGCGGGCGAACTCGTCGGCGCGGCCGGCCAGCAGCCGCTGTGCCTCGCCCAGATACTCGGCCCGCCTGATCGGCCCGAGCTCGCGCCAGGCAGGAGCCGCCGCGGCTGCGGCCGCCACAGCCGCGTCGGCGTCGGCCTTGCCCGACTCGGCGAACTCGCCGAGCGTGTCCGTCATGTCGGCCGGGTTCACGTTGGTTCGGGTGGTGCCGTCCCGTGCCGGCTGCCAGGTCCCAGCGATCAGGTTGTGTCGCAGGTCAGAAGACGTGACGTCGGCATCCATGTCGGTACCTCCTCTGCCGTCGTTCCGGTTGCCGGTGGCGAGAGCCGTGACCACGTCACGCGGGATCTCCATGACCATCGGGCCGGACCAGCACGCGCGGATAACGGCCGTCCTTCATCAGCTGGAACGCCTCGTCGACCGCGGAGAGGGGGAACGGGGGAGACACCAGGCGCTCCAGTCCAAGGTGTCTGCCGTGCGCGACGAGCCAGTCCACGCCCCAGCGGAAGTTCTCCGCGGTGTAGTTGTGCAGGCCGGTCACCCGCAGGCGCCGCGTCACCAGCAGCGCGGGGTCGATGGTGACGGTGGAGCTGCCGAGGCTCACCGAACCGGCCGCCACCACATGCCCGCCGACATCGGCGGCGTTGAGGGCTTCCAGCACCGCGCTTGAGCTCCCAGAGGCCTCGACCACCACGGAGAACGGCTCGCCGTCGGAGTCGGCGGGCTGCGCGCCGAGCTGCGCGGCGAGGGCAAGCCGCTCCGGCGAGGGATCGCGGACCTGGACGGCGCAGCCAAGGGTGGCGAACATGGCCGCGCAGTAGGCGCCGACGGCGCCGACCCCGAGCACGAGGATGCGGGTCCCAGGGGGTGGCGTCCCGGCGGCGGCGACGACGGCGGCAGCGGTGGCGACGGCGCAACCTGCCGAGACGACCTGTACGTCGGCGACGTCATCGGGTACGCGCAGGACCGGGACGCTCGGCAGCAGACGGACCTGTTCGGCGAGGGTTCCGGTGGCGTGCGGTGGCGTGGTGACCGACTCGTGGCCGTACTTGAGCAATGACCGGCATTTCATGGTGAGCCCGGCCCGGCACCGGTCGCAGGAACCACACTCGCTGAGCATCGAGAACACCACGCGATCTCCGCGCCGTAGCGGTGTTCCACGGAAGTCGGTGGTCCCGTCGTCCAGGTCCGCCACCCGGCCGACGGCCTCATGACCGAGGGCGGTCCGCGCGGGAGCGCTGCGATGTCCCAGCACCGTATGCAGGTCGGATCCGCAGATGGCGGCCGCGCTGATGGCGACGTCGATCTCTCCGGCAGAGCGGTCCGGCAAGTCAACCCGTTCGACGGTGATGGCGCCGTCGTCGAACACGGCGATTGACACGTCTAACTGGACCTCGGCTCCGGCCGTTTGCATGCACTGCTCCTTCGATGAGGTCGCCAGGAGCGCCGTCTCCGTCAGCGCGGCGCTTCTTGTGAACGAGAATCCGGGCATGACGGGTATCCGCGCAATGCGGAATATCGAATGACCCGATCACTGCTCGACGACATCTGTTTATCGCGCGTCGCTAAAAGCCGCTCACATCACACATGCCGGATATCGCGATTATCAGGCCATATCAAATCAGGGATTGCCCCCGCTACGTTCGTCCGATTGAGTAGCTTCTTCGAGTGCGGAGCGACCTCAGCTGTGGGCGTTGCGGCGCAGATGCTCGATGAGGGTGCGGGTGGCCGGCGTGATGTAGCGCTGCTGTGAGTAGACCAGGTAGAAGGAGTGGTCCATGGCGACGTCCGGCAGCGTCACCGTCCGTACCGAACCGGCGTCCAGCCATGGTTTGGCCGATCGTTCGGGGACGATCGACACACCCAGCCCGGCCGCGACCGCCTCGTTCACCGCCGTCGTTCCGCCGAACTGGGCGACGAAGTCGGTGCCGTACGGATAGTCCTCGAGAAGCCGATTCATCTTGGTCAGGGTCAGCGACCCGTCCTCGCGTATCACCTTCGGCAGCGCCGCGAGCTCGGCGACGGACACCGACTCCGGCAGGTCCATGGCCACCGGGGCGATCACCACCAGCGCCTCGGTGTAGAACGGCTCGCATATCATCGGCCCGTTCTGGGGTTGTTGCGGTGTGACGCCGATCTCGGCCTCGTCCAGGCCGAGCCACTCCTGCACGTCTTCGGTGTTCCCGACCCTGGCACGGACGACGATGTCCGGGTACTCCCTCTTGAAGCTGGCGATCATGTCCGGGATGACGTGGTTCCCGGCACTGGCGGTAGCGGCCAGCGTGATGGTACCGCGATGCAGGCCTTGGAACTGCTGGACGACGTGCTCGAGCTCGCCGACGTCGTCGAGAATCCGTTCGATCCGCTCGTAGAGCGCCTGCCCGGCCTCGGTGAGCGAGATCCGCGGGTGCGAACGGACGAACAACGGCACCCCGTAGTGATCTTCGAGCCGGCGGATCTGGTTCGAGACGTAGGGCTGCGATGTGTACAGCTCCTTGGCGGCGTTCGAGAAGGACAGGTGACGCGCCACAGTGCGGAAGAACTCCAGCTGCTGCAACGTGATGTTCACAGCAGCACACTATCGGTCCGCTGCGGGCTCATGGTCCCGGCGCAATCCATGTCTCAGCGCTTCTCTTCGGGCTCATCGTCGTCCTCGGCGAAGTCAGCCCACACCGCATAGTGGTCCGAAGCGTCGGCTGCATCGGCTCCGGATCGGATTCCGCACGCACGTAACCGGCTCGCCATGGCGCCCGTCGCGAAGGCGTAGTCGATGCGACGGGCCGGGTCACCCACCGGCCGGGCGTCGGACACGATATCGCCGTGCATAGTCCGGTAACAGTCGATGTAGCCGGCCTCCCGCACCAGCTCGATCACCTCGGAGGAGTCGACGGCGTTGAAGTCGCCGACCAGAACGTGAGGGTCGCGGGTGTGCTCGCGTAGCAGACGCAGGATGGCGCCGGTCTCCGCCAGCCGGCGAGCATCGTGGTGGCCTTCCAACCCAGGCGCCAGATGAGCGGCATAGAGGCGCAACGGCCGGCCGTGCCACTCGATGACCAGCTCGAGCAGTGTCTTCTCCAGCTCGTGCGAGCGGTGGTTGACGTGCTCGAGAGGCGTGTGGCGGGTCAGCCACGCCATGTGGAACTCGTTGTTGGCTTCGCCGAAGACCAGATCCATGTTCACCTTCGTGGCCAGCAGCTCGACGTTGGCCCGGTCGTTCGCCTCGAGGATCGCGGCGACGTCGGGGCGGAGCTCGCGCAGGATCTCGGATATGGCCTGCAGGCGGTCTTCGCCGCCGTCTTGGATGTTGTAGCTCACCACTCTGAGCACTGCAGTTCCCCTTCCTGACCGTTGCGGTCTCGCTCACCGGTCCGGTAGCCGCCAGCTCTTGTCGATGTAGCGGACGCCGTCGACGGTGCAGGTCTGGATGGCGGCGCGGTAGGGCGCGCCGGTGGCCTCGGTGAGGTACGTGCTCCGGTCGACGGTCACCGTGCCGGCGGCGGCTCCGACTCCATCTGCCAACGCCTCGTAGAGAACCCGGCCGTCGAGGGACTCGTGGTCGACGCCGTGCAGGGCGAGCAGGGTCGGGGCCACGTCGACGTT
>NZ_ML142853.1:56534-61507 GCF_004138495.1 Phytoactinopolyspora endophytica | reverse complement strand
AGCGGACGTGGTCGCCGGTGCGAAGCTCGGACCGGACGCGATGAGCGTCGACGTGATGTCCCACGGGCTGAGGCTGCCATGGTTCGTCCCGCTGGCGCCGGGGGCGAACGCCGTCGTGCCGGGGACCCCGAACTGGTTCGGCTCCGATGTCCACCACGGTGCGAGCAGGATGTCCGGGCGACCACGCCTGCTGGCGGCATGGATGAGCTCAAGCGAGAACGTGCCGTCCGCCCAGCCCTGCGCGAGCACATCGAGATCGGCGGCGTCCGGCGTGTGCGCGGGTGTGAACAGCGGGCCGGACCACGGCTGTCGTTGCAGGAACTCCACCAGCGCCGCGATCCGGTCGGCGTCGTGGCTGGGAAGGTGAATGCCGATGCTGCCGTTGTTGACGACGATCACGTCGTCGCTCTGCCGCCCGGCCTTCAGACCTGCGGACACCAGCTCGCCGGTGACGTCGACGGGCGGGGTGATCATCGCGGTGGCGCCGTGGTCGGAGGCGACGACGACGTCGGTGGTGTCCGGGTCGATGCGTTCGAGGATGCGCCCGACGCAGTGGTCGACGTGGCGGAGCACCGACCGGAACCGGTCTGACCCGGCGTGGTGCGCGTGCTGTGTGACATCGGGCTCGGTCATCCAGATCAGCGCGACGTCCGGGTCCAGCTCCGGCAGGACGTAGTCGGTGAACACGCGCGCCGCGTAGCTCACCGATGCCCTCCGGTCGACGACGCCCTGCTTGGTGGGCGGCGGTCCGAAACGGGCCAGCACGTCGTCGCCGATCTCGCCGGGAATGGACAGCGGCCCCGCCTTCTCCGGGTCGTCGCAGTTGATCATGATGCCGGCGCCGGCGGGGGCGCCCGGGCTTGCGCACAGCGTGGTTCCCGCCGACCCGGAGCCGACCGCTACGAGCTGCTTGCCGTGCTTGTCCAGCCGCTCGGCCAGCGTCGCCGTCTGCACCACGCCCCCGGTCGCCTCACTGAGGCGGCGCAGGTCGCTCGCGTTCACCAGACCGAGGACGAGCGACGGGTCGACCTCCGGCACCACCATGGAGTTCCCGACGATCCCGGTACTGGCTGGATGCATGCCCGTGGCCAGCACGGCACCGTTCACCAGCGTGACCGACGGAAGCGCCGAGTGCGTGCTGGTGAAGTTCACGCCCCGCTGCCGCAGGTCCGCCAGGTGCGGTGTGTCCTCCGGACCGATCGAGTCGGGGCGCAGGCCGTCGATGACCAGGATCACCGACCGTCTGGCGGCGGCCGTCATTCTTCCACCCGGAACGCCGTGTCGTCGTCCACCCGGCGCCGCAGCCACTGCGAGACGGCCTCGGTGGCCATCACCAGGATGAAGATGACGACGGTGATGCCGAGCGCGACGTCGTAGCGGCTCAACGACGCCGCCCGGGTCAGCTCCCAGCCGATGCCCCCGGCACCGACGACTCCGAGGATGGTGGAGTACCGGACGTTGATGTCCAGGCGGAAAACCGACCAGGCGATGAAGAGGCGCACGACGCTCGGCAGGATCCCCTGGAACGCGATGTGGCTGCGGCTGGCGCCGCTGGCCTGCAACGCCTCGATGGGGCCCATCGGTATCTCCTCGAGGGCCTCCGCGTACACCTTGACCAGCATCCCCGTGGAGTTGACGGCGAGCGCGAGGATGCCGGCCGTGGGCCCCAGCCCCACCGCCATGATGAAGAGAAAGGCCCATATCAGCGCCGGGACCGCCCGGACGAAGGCGGCGAACCCCTTCATCGCCAGGCTCAGCGGGGCGAACGGGGTCACGTTGCGCGCCGCGATCAGTGCCAGCGGGATCGACAGCAGGATGCCGAACGCCGTCCCGACGATGGCGATCTGCAGGGACTCGACCACCGCGGTCGAAAGTGCGCCGCCGTCGTCGATGGCCGGCGGCCACATCCGGTCCCAGACGAAAGAGGCTCTCGGGAGTGCGTCGGTGAACCGTTGCGGTGTGATGCCGAGCTGGAAGACGCTGAGGACGACGAACGCGGCGGCGAGGCCCCAGAGGATCCGATGCGTCACACGCCTCCGCGTCGCTTGCGGATCGGTCGGGATGCCGCCCACCTCGGCCGGTGTCGATGTCTGGACCATCAGATTGCCCTCCGACGGAGTGCGCGGGTGGCGAGCTCGATCACCATCACCATGACGAAGATCATCAGGATGATCGTCATCGCGTCCCTGAACTGGTACAGGTTGATCGCCGAGATCAGGCTGAAGCCTAGGCCTCCGCCGCCCACCAGCCCGATGACGGCGCCACCACGGACGTTGCGCTCGAACCGGTACTGCGTCCAGGTCATGAAGGCGGGCTTGAACTGTGGCCAGACACCCTGTCCCAGGATCTGCAGCCAGCTCGCGCCGGTGCTGCGTACCCCCTCGATCTGCGCGGCGTCGATCTCCTCGATGGCGTCCGCGTAGACCTTGCCGAGGATGCCGACCCCGCCGAGCCCGAGCGCCAGCGTCCCGGCGAGCGGCCCGACTCCGAACACGGCCACGAAGAACACCGTGATCACCAGCGACGGGGCGGCACGGGCGATGCCCGCGATGGATTTCGCCAGGTAGCTGACGACCCGGTGCACAGTGGTGTTGCGGGCGCCCAGGATGCCGATGGGGACGGAGATCACGACGGAGATCACCAGCCCCACGACGCTCATGTAGAGCGTCTCCAGGGTGGGGCCTAGGTAGTCGGGCACCGACTCCAGCTTCGGTGGGAGGGCGTCGGTCACGATGAAGCTGTACGACTCGGACAGCCCGTTGAACAGGGTCAGCAGGCCGAAGCCGGAGCTCCATACCGCCCACGTCACCGCCCCGAAGACCACCGCCCAGACCACCAGGTTCCGCCGGACACGCTGCTGCTTGTACTGGCGGTAGTGGGCGTATGTCGGCGCGGGCGAGCGCCGCACAGCCGATCGCGAGCTGGACACGGCCACGCCTCAGTCCTCCTCATCCTGCTGTGGCACGTGCCCGTAGTACAGATCGCGGATGAGGTCCTCGGTCAGGCCGTCGGTCGGCATGTCGCAGAAGACGCTCCCGTCGCGCAGCCCGATGACGCGGTCGGCGAACTGCTGCGCGAAGTCGACCTGGTGCAGGTTGACGATCGTGGTGATGCGCTGGGCCGTGGCGACCTCCTTGAGGATGGTCATGACCTTCTCCGACGACGAGACGTCGAGGCTGGCGATCGGCTCGTCGGCCAGGATGAGAGCCGCGCCCTGCATCATCGCCCGCGCGATCCCGACCCGCTGCATCTGCCCTCCGGAGAGCTCGGAGCAGCGCTTGAACGCCTGGTCCGCGAGACCCACCTGGGCGAGCATCTCGAGCGCCTGCTCGACCTCGTGCTGTGGGAAGCGGCCGAGGCAGCCTCGCACGGCGCTGGTGTACCCGAGCCGGCCGTGCAGGACGTTGGTGACCACCGGGAGACGCTGGACGAGGTTGAACTGCTGGAAGATCATCCCCATCTGCCGGCGGATACGCCGCAGGTCGCCTCGGCGCGCCCGGGTGACGTCCTGCCCGTCGAAGACGATCTGACCGCTGGTCGGCTCGACCAGCCGGTTGACGCATCTCATGAAGGTCGACTTGCCCGCACCGCTGAGGCCGATCACCGCCACGAGCTGGCCGCTGGGAATGTCGAGGCTGACGTCATGCAGAGCCTGCGTGCCGTCGGGGTAGGTCTTGTTCAGGTTGCGCACGGACAGCAGTGCCGGCGTCGTCGACTCGCTCGTCACCTGTTGAAGCGCTCGGGTGTTCAACTCAGATGCCATCGACGAGTTCCTCTCCTATGGCCCGGGTGGGACTGCGTCTGGGTCCTGCGGTCAATCCTGGTTGAGGAGCTCTTCGGGGCCCATGCCCAGCTTGTCGGCCGCGTCCCGGATGACGTCGTACGTGCTGTCCTCGGCGGGTACGTAGCCGGCGTCGTAGCCGAACTCGGTGAAGAACTCGGACAGCTCCTCATGGTCGATGGCGTCAAGGAAGCACTCCTCAAGCTGCTCCTTGAGGTCGTCGGGGAGGTTCGCGTCGTACGCTTCGAGCGCCCGCGGCAGGTCGTCGGACTCGCGGAAGACGACGAGGTCGTCGTAGTTGGGATGGTCGGCGTAGTCGTCGCCTTCCTCCACCTGGCCGACCCAGAAGTTCTCGCTGAGCGCCCCGGCGGCCACTTCCTCGTTGAGCACGCTCGAGACGATCGCCTCGCCCCCGCCGACATGGATCATGTCGCCGAGCTGCTCCTCGAACTCGTCGTTCGTGACTCCCCACTCCTCGATCAGCATGGTCCGCGGAATGATGTGCCCGGATGTGGAGGCTGGGTCCGCGAAGGCGAAGCTCTTCCCCTTCAGATCGTCGGCGCTGTCGATCCCGTTGCCTTCCAAGGTGATGATGAGCGAGCGGTAGGTGGCGTCGTCCGGGTCGGCCGTTCCCGTGGCGAAGGCCTCGGCGTCCGCCCGGTCGGCCGCGAGGATGTACGCGAACGGTCCGAACTTCGCGACGTGGACGCTGTCCGTGCGCATGGCCTCCACGACGGCCACGTAGCTTGACCCGGTGAACAGCTCGAACGGGTGGTCGAGGCACTCACCCATGTAGGCCTCGAACGGCTCGTGCCGGGCGATCACGTCCGCGTCCGCGGTAGGCAGGGTGGCGTAGGAGACCGTCTCGGGCCAGTCCGAGCGGCCGCCGTCGGTGGACGCCTGGGTGCCGTCGCCGTCATCGCCACACGCGGCGAGTGCGAGTGCGATGACGCCGAGGAGACCGAAGGATGTACGTTTCGCGCTTGGCATGTGGTATCTCCCTCCACTCGGGCCACGCTGGAACTCGATTTCAGCGCCGCGCCGATACAGTGGCTCGGTTCTTCCCGCGTGGTCACGCCGGAATGCTGTACCGGCATGAGCAACTACAGCAGCACGCGCGCGCGGATCGCAATCTCGATTTCTATATGCCCCAATAACTGTGCCGTGGATCATTACGCATTTGTTGGCCGGC
>NZ_ML142853.1:46633-56524 GCF_004138495.1 Phytoactinopolyspora endophytica | reverse complement strand
TCATCGTTCGCGCACGGTAAGGCCGGCGTGAATGCGCGTGTTCCGCGGGGCGTGCTGTCGACGAGTCGTCGCTGTGGTCGAATCCATTCCAGAATGCATATGAGAACATCACGGCGGTCCTTCAGCGGAGACGAAAGCGTAGACCGCGCCGTCCCATGCCGCGGCGACCACGGTGTTGCCGGTTGCCGCGGGGGAGGAGGCCACCCAGGTGCCGAGGTTGTGGCTCCAGGTACATCGGCCGTCGTCGCGGTCGATGGCCCGTATGTGACCGTCGTTGGACCCCACGTACAGCCGCCCGCCGCTGACGGCGGGTGACGAGAGGATCGCCCCGTCGGTGTGGTGATGCCAAAGCGGCTCGCCCGTCTCGATCGTCAATGCCGTCACGCTGCCGTCGGAGAAGGCGGCGTACACGACGCCGTCGGACACCGCGGGGGTCGCCGCCGTGCTCCTGCCGGGCCACCGGGACGGTCCGGGCGCCTGATAGGACCAGCGTGCCTCCCCATCGGCGGGGTCCACGGCGACGAGGCGGTCCCCGTGGCACGCGAGCAGGACGAGCCCGCCGTCGACGACGGGGGATGAGCCGACCACGATGCCGCCACCGAACGCCGCCTGCCAGCGCACGGCACCGCTGTCGAGATCCAGCGCCGCCAGGTTGCCGTACGCGGTCACGACGTAGAGCGAGCCGTCGGCGACGGCGGGTGATCCGTGCGACATCCAGTTCCGGCCGATGGGCTTCTCGCTGCGCCATCGCTGCTTGCCGGTCTGCGTGTCCAGGGACACCACCCACACCCCGCTGGCCACGTTGTAGGCCTGGTAGACGGCTCCGTCGGCGACTGTGGGGGAGAAGTACATCCAGCAGTCCGGTTCCTCGGGGTGCTCCGGCGTCCATTCCCAACGGACCCGCCCGTCGGTCACGTCCATGGCGAGCAGCGGGCCCCGCGCGCATGCCGCGAGGACGACGTCGCCGTCCACGGCGACCGAGGACGCGACCTGCCCGACGGTCCGGGAGTGCCAGCGCGGCTCACCGGTGCCGAGGTCGACGGCGAAAACACCGCTGTTCGTCGCGGCGTTCTCGTCGCGGACTCCGATGAACACCGTGTCGTGGTCGACGGCGGGGGAGGAGGTCAGGATCGTGCCGCCGGAGTGCCGGACCCACGCCAGGTCCAGCGGCGGACGGACGTCGTCGGTGCCGCGCCCCGAATGCCGGGCGTCCCGATGAAACATCGGCCACGGGGTTCCCTGCCGTGGCGTGGTCTGGGGAGTGCCTGCCACTGTGAACGTGGCGGCCTTCTGCATCCATGGTGACGCGGCGTCGTCGCGCAGCTGTACGTCGATCCGCTGCGTTGTCCGGGGCGTGATGTGTTCGGGGTCGATCTGCCCGACCCACATGCGATCCCCGGTCCGGGACAACGGGCGCCAGCCGTGCGGCGGGATCCGGTATCTGGCCTCGGTCGCCAGACCTGGCGGGCTGTAGCGGTTGACATGCACCGCGGACGGCGCCCGCGCCACATCACCGGCAGGGTGCACGACGGTCAGCTCGCGGTCGGCGTCGAGCTCGACGAACGGCGTCGTGAGATGGCCCTCGTGGAACTCGACCATGCGGAAACCGCGGGGCGAGAGGTCCTTGGTGAACGACGACGATGTCGTGACCACCTGAACGGCGCCGTCCACCAGGGCCGGGTCGACGTCGTTGGAGTGGGTGTGCCCGGCGAGCAGGAGCCGCACGTCGTAACGGGCGAACAGCTCCAGGTACGGGGCCGTGAGGTCTGGGCTCGGCGTCTGCGGGACGTTCCACGGGACGTGGCTGACGACGACGATCTGCTTTCCCGCGGCATTGATCTCCAGGTCTCTGGTGAGCCATCTCAGCTGGTCCGGCTCACCCAGCCCTCGGTAGTTCTCTAGGACGACGAAATGCTGCCGGCCGTATTGGAAGGAGTACCATTCCGGCCCGATCTTCTTGCGATAGTTGGCTATGACGTCACGGTATTGGGTGGCCGGGGATTGTTTCGGATACGGTCCGCCTGGCACACGGGCGGTGAGGTCGTGGTTTCCCGGAATGGACCAGACGGGAATGTCGGATGCGGTAATGGCCGCGAGATAGTCGTCGAACTCCTCTTCGGTGGCGTAGTTGGTGAGGTCACCGGCGACGAGGACGAACATAGCCGGCCCGGAATCGTTGCGTGATTCTCGGATGTATGAGTTGATCTGGCGTAACTGCGAGCTCAAGCCGTCCTTCGTATTGATGCCGTCGGCCTGAACATGCACGTCAGCCATCGTGACGAAGCGGTAGTCATCGGTGGGCGCCGGATCGGGGCGAAGAACGAAGTCCACATTGTCGACGCTTCCCGTCCGGGCGAGGTCTACGTGCCGGAAGAACGCCGGATTTCCCCGCTCGTCCGGCGGCGCCTGCCAGCCGGCCGGCACCGTGACGAAGACGACCGCGCGATGACGGCGGGTCCGCGCCACGGGTAGGCGGTAGCTCCCGTCGGACTCGGTCTGTGTCACGTTGTCGCCGTCGGACACGGCGACGCCCGGGAGCCCGCGCCGGCTGCCGCCGTCGTCGTTGAGAACCCGGCCGCTCACCCAGGTGATGCCGTTGTCGTGTTCGCTCAACACCTTCACGCTCGCCATGTCGGTGACGTCAGTACTGAGATGAATGACACGCGGCATGGCAGCGGACGTCAATGCGCAATCACCTATGGGCTGATGAGTGAATTCGGGCGGCTGCTGACGACGCGCTGCTCGCCCCGGCGCCGAAGGGGCCGGGTTCGCCGGGATTGTGGCCGAGGTAATGGACCCATCAGCGATCCGGCATTGCGACATCATGGCCGGGATTCCAGGATCGACGACAGTCCACACAAGCTCGCCGGCGTGGCCGCGAGCGGATGTGTTCCCGAGCGGGAGGAGTCTTCCATGTCCAGGCCGGGTCTCGAATCGATCATCAACAGCAGCCGAAGCGGCGAGCGAGTTCCTCGGTCGTTGAGCCGGCGCTCATTCATGGCGCTTTCCGGGACGAGCGCGGCGGCGCTGGCGTTCAATCTGCCCGACGTGGCGTCCGCCGGAACGCGTGCTGGGCGGTTCCAGGACTATCCGTTCAGCCTCGGTGTCGCGTCCGGCGATCCGTTGCCGGATTCGGTGGTGTTGTGGACGCGGTTGGCTCCAGAGCCGCTGTCGTCGTCGGGCGGCATGGGGGATGCGCGGGTTCCGGTGCAATGGCAGGTGGCCGAGGACGAGAACTTCGCCCAGGTCGTCCGGTCCGGCATAGCGATGGCGCATCGCGAGGTCGTGCACTCCGTGCATGTCGACGTGAAGGGACTAAGCCCAGGCCGTGAATACTTCTACCGATTCAAGGCAGGCCGGGAGATCTCCCCGGTGGGCAGGACGAAGACGGCTCCCGAACCAGGTTCGACGACCACGACGCTGCGTTTCGCCGCGGCCGCGTGCCAGGCGTGGTACGACGGCTACTACACGGCGTATCGGCATCTGGCCGACGAAGACCTGGACTTCGTCTTGCACCTCGGGGACTACCTGTACGAGTACAGCGTATGGACGCGTGGCGGCCGGCCGGATGTGGAGCTGCCGGACAAGTACGACCGGGTGACCATGACGCTGAGCGACTACCGCGACCGATACGCGCTCTACAAGCTGGACCCGGACCTGCAAGCCGCGCATGCCGCGGCCCCGTGGATCGTCAGCTGGGACGACCATGAGGTGGTCAACAATTACATGGGGGACACGGACCACCGCGGCACGCCGCCGGAGGAGTTCCTGGTCCGGCGGGCCAATGCCTACCGCGCCTACTGGGAACACCAGCCGTTGCGGGTGCCGGCCCCGGACGGTCCGGACATGAGGCTGTACCGGCGGTTCACGTTCGGCGACCTCATCGAGTTCAATGTGCTCGACTTCCATCAGTACGGCGACGCCTTCGCGTGTGGCGGCGGCGTCCACGTCGACTGTGAGGAGCGGCTCGATCCCTCCCGCACGATCCTCGGCGACGCCCAGGAAACCTGGCTGCTCGATGGCTTGTCACGTTCCTCGGCCAGGTGGAACGTACTGGCGCAGCAGCGGATGATGTCGCAGCTGATGCGTGAGACGGACGCTGGCCTGGCGATCCCGATGACGTACTGGGACGGTTACCAGCCCGCCCGTGATCGGATCTTCAACGCCTTCCAGGACTTCGGTGTCTCGAACCCGATCTCGCTCAGCGGTGATCTCCACCGAAGCGTCGCCGGGGAGCTCAAGGAGGACTTCGACGACCCCGACTCCGCCACCATCGGCAGCGAGTACGAGATCAGTTCGATCAGCTCGGGCGAGGACGGGTCGGACATCGACCGCTTCGGCGAGAACATCATGAGGTCGAACGCGCATCTGAAGTTCTACAACAGCCAGCGCGGCTACGTCCGATTCACCGCGACGTCCGACGAGTGGCGGGCTGACTACCGCATCGTGCCCTACGTCCGGGAGGAGGACGCTCCCGTTTCCACGCGAGCGAGCCTGTTGACCGAGGACGGGCGGCCAGGTGTGGAGATCATCGACGAGAACGAACCACAGGGCACGCTGTATGGACTCGAGGAGGACCCCGCGGACTGAGCCGTCGCCGCGGTTGGCGCGAACCGCGACGTCATCCGCGGCATTGACATCTGGCTCTCGAGAAGCCGCCGGTCACCGTCTACGCTAGGGCTTGCCGCCACGGTAAGATCATTTTGTGTCGTCACAAACTAAGATCATCGAGCATTACCTTGGGCTTCATAGGTAGGGGCGACGAGCAGATCAGCTCGCAGCACTCGAGTCCACTCGGCGTCTACCGTAGGCTTCTCTGGCAACTTCATCCACGGTGAAGGGCCATCCTCGTGCGTTGCCGTTGACCGTGTGAGACGCACGATGAGCCGAGCGAGCACGACGGGAGAGTCTATGGGAGGCCCCATGGAATTGGGTTGGTTCCGGTCAGAGCACCCATGGTGGCATGAGCACCCTGAGGGCCTCGGTGTTACCGACAGCTTCCCAGCCGAAGACGCCCTCTCCAGAAGCCTTCCGAGAGTCGTTTTGCTCTCATCGAAAGATGGCTATGTAGACGGCGTTGCCCTGGCGAGAAAGGCGGGGTACGCGGATACCTTTCGTCGTCGTATATATTTCGACGAATGGAAGAAATTCACGCCCTTTGACATTTGGCTTGCGCTTCAAGATCTAGGCGGCCCTACGCGTGTTGCTGCCAGCAGGGCAGTCTCTAGCCGCGTTGGACGCTTCACTCGAACTGCGACGGAACACCTTTTGGAATGGTTATCAGAGCATGGCGAAGAGGCTGCAGCAGCAATAAGAAATCTCGCGTATCGTGAAGTGCCAGAATGGCTCCAAAAGGTCGACTCTGTCGATGCGCATTCCTACGCCAATCAACTAGATGGGCTGAAGGTCGGGCTCGGCATTGCGGGAATTGACCGCGCTGCGGCTTTAGAAACTCTGCAGCATCCAGATCAACCTGACGACCTTCGGCTTGATCGGGTGACAAATCTCTATGAAGACCAAGTCGTGAACCGTGACGTCCATGAGTTTCCAGACTGGTTGCCACAAACGACCGCTTTCGGTGCGGAATTCGAAGACCCCGTCACTGGTCGAAGGCTGCAGACGTTCCTGGCTAACAAGCTGCCACTGGAGAAGAGAACAGGTGCCGACATAATATACTTTGTGGAAGAGTTTAATTCGTTTGTGCTCGTTCAATACAAACGATGTCGAGTGGAGAGCAAGGGGCCACCGGTGTACCGCCCCGACAGTCAGCTAAAGTCGGAATTGAAAAGGATGACTGCGCTGGAATCCGTCTCGCCAGATAAAAGCGGCAAACCGTCGGAGTTGCGACTCGGGGGGTCTTTCTGCTTTACCAAACTCTGCGATCCCCGCCAGCCGTTGGAGCCCGGTCTTTCTGTCGGAATGTATTTCGATTTGCGATACTTTCCCAGTGTGGCCACGCTTGGCGAACGAGGGGGATTTAGAATTGTCTATGGAGAGGTGTCGCGATACGTAACCAACACGACCTTTTCGGATCTGGTCGCGCATGGCTGGGTCGGATCGTCCGGAGAGCAGAGCGAAGCTGTAATCGAAGCCATGGAAGGAGGTCTGGCGGAGAATCGCAGTGTCTTGCTCGCCAGCATTCGACTCGGTGACGACAGACGTGGACGTTCGAGCGGTCACGTTCGCGCACGAGTGCTCGCCCGCCCTTGACCATTCCGAACCGTGAGTTGAGACCGACTCTCAATGCAGTTGGCATGTCGCGCCCGGCACGTTATTCCCCGTAGTTAATCATCTCTGCGATTAGCGAGGGCATTCAGACCTGGAGGCTTCGGGGGTGTTGATACACCTCGGCATTCGCGGCAACCCATGGCAGGGCCAGACTGGCAGCCTTGTCGTGCCGGCATTGGTCCTGGTAGCGGCGGTGATGCGTTCGGCCTTCTCGTCGGCGGTCCGCGACTGCCTTCAGCTCGGCGACCCGGCGTCGCGCACGTTCATCGACTCCGCGCCACACCCGCGGGCGCGTTCTTCGGCACAGCGCTGATCGCCGTCGGGGTATGGAATTTCGTCAGCTCCAGCCGGCCGTGGCCGTCCGGGGTCCGCATCATCGCGATGTCGACCCGGACCCCGTCGAGCCCGACAACACGGTCCACCCAACGTCCCTCGACTGGCGCCGTGCCTTCGAGCTCCATACCGAGTTCGACATAGAACGCAGTAGCAGCCTCGAGGTCGTCGACCACGACGCCGACGTGTCCATCGCCAGGGCAGGGTTTGAGCGACGCCAACGCGTCTACCCACACACCGTCGAGAACTCCGACACGTTGGTACGGTTCGCCGCTTACATACCGGAGGCTTGCCACGCGGCTAGTACTCCCTGCCGGGCGGCGCGGAACTTGCCGATGCGTCCTTGACGTCGCCTCACCGCACACCTTCGAGCGGCATTGAGAAATTCCGAGCCGAGACGTACGGTCCACGTACGCACTTGGAGGTCTTGGAGCAGGGAGCGGGGACGACATGGCGATCAAGGCACTGAGCATCATCGTCGACGACGCCAGCAAGGCAGCGCATCAAGTTGCCGAGCAGTTCGGCTGGACGCTAGGCGGCAGCGACTTCAAGGAATTCGCGGACGTGCACGCGGACGGCGTCGACCTGTGGTTCAGCACGTCGGCCGCCGTTCCCTCCGGAGGCATCGACGGTCTGACGCTCCATGTCTTTGTCAACGACGTCGACGCCGCCGCGGACGCTGTGGTCAGCCGAGGAGGCACGCTCCTTCTCGGCCCAGTGACGCAGGACTTCGGTATGCGCAGTGCCATCTTCCAAGGGCCGGGGAATCTCATGATCGACCTGTGCGCTCCCGTATCCGACACGTAGAGCACGTGGCTCGCGGGCATCCGGGCCGTGCGGTTGCCACGTACCCTGCTCTGCTGATTTCGCTGAAGCGGTTCTCGTCGTCGATACGCCGTCGGTAAGTGTTAACGAAACAGATATGTGGCGTTACTTGTCAAGGGAACAGTGATGGTAAACAATATCCAGTCCATCACACAAGCTGACTGTTCGTAAACGGGAGGGAATCGGTCGCTTATCAGTGGTGTCTGGAGCCGCGAGATGGTCGATGATTATCCCGGTAGGGCGCAGAGAATCAGGGGTGCAAGATGGTCTTAGAAAGTTTCGCCGGCAGACACGCGCCTGGCTGCTGGCTGAAGGGTCGGAATCGTGAGGGCGGAGCACGTAAGATCCTCGGCGCTATGGCGTCGGGTCGATTTCTTTGACGCCGGCGTAGCCGGAGTTGTCAGTAGTATTCACAACATCACCGGATGGGAAATACTGGAGTTCGATAGCCATGGCTCGGCGCCGGTGCCAGAATTTCAGTGGTACCGATTGCGTGACACCTTGTTCGCGCGTGTGGAATTCTGTGACGAGGTGCACGTATCGATTCGTCCGTCACCGGGGGCGAATGTCATATTGACGCCACTGTCCGGGGCTGCGGAAGTGGTGGTTGCTTCCGACCGTATTCAGCTGGCATCCGGACGTGGTGTGGCGTTCTCCGATGCTGATCGGCCATCGATTCGCTTGAGTGCCGATTGCCGAGTATCGGTGCTTCAAGTCAGCACGACGGCGTTGGAGAACGGCTTGCGGGAATTGGGCGTGGATCACGTCATTCAACCAGTCCGCTTGAGCCGGCAAACGGATTTCGGCAGTGGCCGGGGCCGGAGCTGGTACCGGTTGTGGAAGTTCCTCATGGACGAGTTCGATCAACCGGGGATACTGGCCGCTGCACCTTGGGAGGCGCAGCGGCTCGAACGGTTGCTGCTGGCGATGTTGATGCGCGCCCAGCCGCATGGTCGTGCCGGCGATGGAGCCAGGCCGGCGGATGGAAGCTTGCGCGAGTTCGACGGCGTGGTTGATGGCGCGCTGACGTATCCGTCGTACCTTCGCAAGGCGTTGCAGCTCATTCAGGAACACCCGGAATGGGCGCACACTATCGGCAGTCTCGCGCGTGAGGCGGCGGTGAGCGAGCGGGCCCTGCAGCGGCGTTTCAGGGAGCACCTCGGTATATCACCGACGACGTTCATGCGGAACACGCGACTGGACCGGGTATACGAGTCGCTGCGTCGAGCCTCGCCGCACGACGTGACGATCGACCAGATCGCACGGGACTGGGGTTTCGACAACCATGGCCGGTTCGCCCGTCGGTACCGGCAGAGGTTCAATGAGGCTCCGTCCGAAACCTTGCGCCGCGCGTGAGCGCGCATCGCCGCGTTGTCTCGCGCCAACGAGGCGTAGTCGTTCACGGTCCTGGATCTCTCGTTTCTGCGTATTCCATCGGCTAGGCCACCATGCAAGTATCGAGGTGGTGGGCTCATCGGTGGTCAATTCGGCAGCGTCGCCGTGGCTATGGCCACTCGCAGGGTAGGGGCGAAGAGGCGGAGCAGCAGTGACAACAGCGATGACTGTGACGAATGCGCACGACATTATCGACGACGGCCCGGAGACAGGGCATGGTGTGTCTTCGAGAGGCGGTGCCGAGGCCCTCGGCCGGCTGCTTGGTGATGCCTTCGGTCTCGTCGTGAACGACGTGTACAGCGACGAGGGCGCCGTGACCTTCGGGGGACGCAAGTACCGGTTGGGGCACATTCTCGGCGGATATCTGGACGTGGAACCCAGCATCGCGCTGTCCGGGCGCATCATGAGCGGCTCGTACGTCATCATGGCACCCGTGTTCAGCCCGATCGAGGTTGTCGCCGCCGATCAGCCGGCTACCGTCCAGCCTGGGTATGCGCTCATCTTGAACCCGGACGAGACGCTGCGGCTCGACTTCGGGCGATGCCGCCGGTTCTGGATCGTATGCGTGCCATTGAGCGCCATACATACTGCTCTGGTCGCATTGAGCGACGGAACGAGAGCGAAGCCGCCGCGGCTCGATCGGTTGATGAACGTTCGACGTGGCGGGGGCCAGAGCTGGGCAAGGATGGCGATGCTCATCCAGCAAGAGCTGGAGAGCGAAGGCGCGCTGGTGGAGGTGCCGGAGGTGGCCCGCGCCTACGAGCGGGCTCTGGTGGAGACGCTGCTGCGAGTGCAGCGGCACACCTACTCCGACCAGCTCCAACGTCAGAGCGCGCCAGGCATCCGGGATGAAGCCGGCGCGGGGCACGAGCAGTGGCCTCGCGGCTTGCGAGAAGTCCTGCGGATGATCGACGAGCACCCGACGCGACGGCACCGGGTCGACGATCTCGCACGCCACGCGAACGTCAGCACGAAGACGCTGCAGAAGTACTTCAGGCAATGTGTCGGTGTCACGCCCGTCGAGTACTTGCGTGTTCGACGGCTTGACCTGGCGCATCAGGCGCTGCTCGCCGCGGATCGCTCGACAACCAACGTCGAGACGATCATGAA
>NZ_ML142853.1:45031-46605 GCF_004138495.1 Phytoactinopolyspora endophytica | reverse complement strand
GGATTCAAGAGCTACGGTCACTTCTCGCGCCACTACCAGGAACGGTTCGCGCAGCTACCCGGCGATACGCTCCGCCTGCCGCCTGGATGACGAATTCCTGACCTGCCACGGCCGGTAACCGGAAATCTGCTCTGTGCCGTGGCCGTGTGTCGATACTCCTTCATCTTGCTGTCACGCCCATTTAACTTGTTTCGCTGACGGTGCCGCAAAGAGGAAAAGGGCGGTCGGTTTCCGGCTGGCTGCCGGCCGCCTCGGTACTGGAAGATAAATGTGAATGGAGTGGCCTTAAGAAAGGGATCGTCATGAGAGCTCTGCTCATTACTCACGGCAGCCGTGGAGATGTCCAGCCTTTCGCGGCGCTGGCTAAGGCGCTGAATGAGGCCGGCCACAGAGTGACGCTGGTGGCGCCGGCGGCGTCGGCCGGAATGGCCGAACCCTATTGTGAGCGCGTCGTGAAAATTCACGACGGTCCCAATGTGCTCGCGGACGATAAGTCGGTGGTCAATAGTCTCGAGAGTAGATTCCGTGGACTGCGCGGTAAAGTCGGCTTGATCACGACGGCGCGCAAGACGCGTCGGCTCGTCCGCACATATTTGGGCGACATCGCCGCGATGGTGCACGATGCGCGTGCACGCGGCGACGCTGAATTCGACGTGCTCGTTTATCACGTGAGTGTGCCCGCACACCATGTGGCAGAGCTCTTGGGGATCCCGTCGGTCGTGATGTGTCCGCAGCCGTACTGGGTCCCGACGGATGCGTTCCCGGATCCGTCGATGCCATACAGGGTGCCCGGCTTTCTCAACAAGCCCTCATACGTCGCCAGCAGGGCCGTGCTGTGGGCCTTCGCCGGTGGCAGCGCAGGTTGGCGAGAACAGGGCCTGGGTCTGGAACGCCGTCGGACCGACCGGATGCGCCAGGCGGACGGCACGCCGACGACGGTGCTGCACGCGTTCAGCGAGCTGCTGCTGCCGGCCGGCACCCGTTACCCGGAGTGGGTGCACACGGACGGGTTCTGGTTCCTTCCGTCGTCGGACGGCTGGACTCCACCTGAGCACCTGACCAGGTTTCTGGAGGCCGGTCCGGCTCCGGTGTACATCGGGTTTGCGAGTTCGGTCGTGTCCGATCCGGCCGGCCTGGGCAGGTTGGTGCGCGACGCAGTCCGCAAGGCGGGGACACGTGCCGTCGTCGTCGGGGGTTGGAGCGGTCTGACGGCCGATGATCTCGGAGAGGAGATCATGTTCGTCCGTGACGTGCCGTTCTCCTGGCTGTTCGAGCAGGTTTCGGCGGTCGTGCATCACGGTGGCTTAGGGACGACGGGAACCGCCCTGGCCGCCGGCCGGCCTCAGGTGGTGTGTCCGTCGTTTCCCGATCAGTGGTGGTCCGGACGCAGCATGCACCGGCTGGGGGTAGCGCCTGCCCCGATCAGCGATCGGGCGCTCAGCTCGAGCACCCTGGCCGCGGCCATCACACGGGCCGTAAGCGACCCCGGCATGGCGGCGCGGGCGAAAGAGCTTCGCGATCCGATCCGTGCGGAGGACGGCACCGGGGCAGCGGTCAACGTCATCGAAGCGGTG
>NZ_ML142853.1:43686-44979 GCF_004138495.1 Phytoactinopolyspora endophytica | reverse complement strand
GAACGGCGGCACGCGCTTGAACGCCGATGACGGTCAGCGGATAGACAACGCGGTTCGGGAAGGAAAATCATGAAAGGGATCATTCTGGCCGCCGGCAACGGGAGCCGGCTGCGCCCGGTGACGCTCGGCGTCTCCAAGCAACTGATGCCCATCTACAACAAGCCCATGATCTACTACCCGCTCTCGGTATTGATGCTGGCGGGGATCAGGGACATCCTCATCATCACCACCCCACAAGACCGTCCTCAGTTCGAGCGGTTGCTCGGCGACGGATCGTGGCTGGGCGTGCGCCTCTCCTACGCGGTGCAGACCGAGCCCCGTGGCCTGGCCGACGCGTTCATCGTGGGCGCGGACCACGTGGGCGACGACGCCGTGGCGCTGGTGCTCGGCGATAACGTCTTCCACGGTCCCGGCTTCGCCGAACTGCTGCAGACGACGGCGGTAGGCGTGGACGGCTGCGTGCTCTTCGGTTACCCGGTGGCGGACCCGGAGCGGTACGGCGTCGGCGAGACCGACGACTCCGGACGGCTGCTCTCGATTCAGGAGAAGCCGGCACGTCCACGTTCGAACCGTGCGATCACCGGCCTGTACTTCTACGACAACGACGTCGTCGACATCGCGGCGAACCTGACGCCGTCGGCGCGCGGCGAGCTGGAGATCACCGACCTGAACCTGACCTACCTGGAACGGGGCAAGGCCAGGCTCGTCGATCTGGGGCGCGGGTTCGCGTGGCTGGACACCGGCACCCACGAGTCGTTGCTGGAAGCCGGCGAGTACGTGCGCACGCTCGAGGACCGGCAGGGCGTGCGGATCGCGTGTGTGGAGGAGATCGCCCTGCGGATGGGCTTCATCGACGCGTCGCAGTGCTTCGACCTGGGGGAGCGGCTGGGCAAGACCGGCTACGGCGACTACGTCAAGCAAGTGGCCGAGACAGCGATGGCCGAACAGCTCGCGGAGGCTGTGTGATGACTGTGAGCATCCTGGTGGCCGGCGGGAAGGGCCAGCTCGGGCGGGCACTGGCCTCCGTCGCCGGCCACGAGACAGACATCGTGGCTCTGGGTTCGCACGAGTTGGACGTCACCGACGCGGACTCAGTGGACGCGGCGGTGGCCAGCCTCGTCCTGCGTGCGCAGGAAGCGGGGCGTCGTCCCGCGGTGATCAACGCCGCGGCATATACGGCGGTCGACCGCGCGGAGACCGAGCAGGCGCGCGCATTCGACGTCAATGCGCTCGGCCCGTCACTGCTGGCCACGGCATGCGTGCGGCACGGCGTTCCGCTCGTGCATGTCTCGA
>NZ_ML142853.1:39484-43623 GCF_004138495.1 Phytoactinopolyspora endophytica | reverse complement strand
ATGTCTTCGCCGGAGACGGCGACCGGCCGTATGAGCCAGGCGATCCGTGTGCGCCGCGGACCGTGTACGGCAAGTCGAAACTGGCGGGCGAGCAGGCGGTGCTGGCGATCTGTGCCGAGGCGTGGGTCGTACGGACCGCGTGGCTCTACTCCCCGTCGACGAACAGCTTCCTGGACACCATGATCCGGCTGGAACGGGAACGGTCGACGCTGTCGGTGGTCGACGACCAGTACGGTTCGCCCACCTTGGCCGTGGACCTCGCGGAAGCACTGGAGGAGCTGGCGCGGCTCGTCGCACATGGGAACGGGCCGCGCGAGCGGCTCCTGCATTGCACCGGAGCCGGTGCGACGACGTGGTTCGGCTTCGCCCGCGCGATCTTCGAAGAGGTCGGCGCCGACCCTGAACGGATCCGGCCGTGCACGACGTCGGACTTCCCGCGCCCGGCACCGCGGCCTGCGTACTCGGTGCTGTCCAACGATGCGTGGGGCGCGGCAGGGCTCACCCCGATGGCACCGTGGCGGGCAGCGTTACAGCGTTGCCTTCCGCGGCAGCGATCGATGGAGGTGGCGTAGATGAAGGTCCTGGTGACCGGTGGAGCAGGGTTCATCGGATCGGCATATGTCCGCAACGTGCTGACCGGCGCTTACGGTGGCTTCGAGCCATCTGAGGTGGTCGTGCTCGACAAGTTCACGTACGCAGGCAACCGGAGCAATCTCGCACCTGTCGAACAAGAGCGACGGCTCGGCGTCGTCGAGGCCGATATCTGTGACCCGCATGCCGTGAAGTCGGCGATGGCGGGTGTCGACCTCGTCGTGCATTTCGCCGCCGAGTCGCACGTCGACCGGTCGATTACCGGTTCCGCGGAGTTCGTCCACACCAATGTCCTCGGCACGCACGCCCTGCTGCAGGCTGCGCACGAGGCTCGAGTCGGAAGATTCGTGCATGTCTCCACCGACGAGGTGTACGGCTCGATCGACGACGGCTCGTGGAGTGAGGACCATGCCCTCGAACCCAACTCGCCGTACTCCGCGTCGAAGGCGTCATCCGATCTGCTGGCCCGGGCGTTCCACGTCACGCACGGACTCGACGTCGTGATCACGCGGTGCTCGAACAATTACGGCCCCTATCAGTACCCGGAGAAGGTCATCCCGCTGTTCATCACCAACCTGATCGACGGCGGCACCGTCCCGCTCTACGGCGACGGGTTGAACGTCCGGGACTGGCTGCACGTCGACGACCATTGCCGGGGCATCCAGCTGGTCGCCGAACGCGGCCGGGCGGGCGAGATCTACAACATCGGGGGCGGGACGGAGCTGACGAACCGGCAGCTCACCGATCGCCTGCTGACGGCGACCGGCGCCGGATGGGACCGAGTGGTCCAGGTCCCCGACCGTAAAGGACACGACCGCCGCTACTCGGTCGACATCGCCAAGATCTCCACCGAGCTGGGGTACCGCCCGCACGTGGGCATCGAGGCCGGGTTCGCGCAGACGGTGGAGTGGTATCGCGACCACCGCGAATGGTGGGAACCGCTCAAGGTCGTGGTCGCGTGACCCATCGCCAGGTGCTGCAGGCGATGTCCGGCCTGCTGCTGGCGACGTTCGTTACGGCCCTATCGGGCACGATCGTGGCCAACGCGATGCCGCGCATCCTTGCCGACCTCGAAGGTCGGCAGAGCCAGTACACATGGATCGTCGCCGCGCACATGCTGGCCGCCACAGCCAGTGGCCCTATCTGGGGCAAGCTGGCCGACCGGATGAGCAAACGGCTCCTGGTCGAGGCGTCCTTGTCGATCTTCGTCCTCGGCACCGTGCTTTGTGGCGTCTCAACTAGCGCGGAGGCACTGATTGCGTTTCGCGCCGTGCAAGGAGTCGGGAGCGGAGGCCTGCTGGTCTTGGTTCAAGTCGCACGGGCAGCCCTGGTCAGTCCGCGCGAGCGAGCGAGGTATGTGAGCTACTTTTCCGCTGTCGCGATGGTTGCGATGCTGACCGGTCCGCCGTTGGGCGGATTAGTTGTCGATACGCCGAATATGGGGTGGCGTTGGTGTTTCTGGATTGGGACGCCATTCGCGATCTTCGCGCTCGTCGTTCTTCATAGGACGTTGCATCTTCCTGTCGCCCGGACGAGCGCGAATGTCGACTGGCGAGGCGCTCTGTTGATACCGGCAGGCATTGGCACGGTATTGGTCTGGGTCACCCTGGCAGGTAATGCCTTCCATTGGATCTCGTGGATGAGCGCCGCGCTTGTGAGCGGAGGCCTCGGCCTTCTGGCAGTCGCTGTGGTGGTCGAGTGTCGAGCACAGGATCCGATCGTTCCTTCCACGATTCTGCGTGTGCGAACTGTGCGCCTTGCGATCACGGCCGGCGTCGGCGTGAGCGTTGTCATGATCTGTGCCATGCTCTTTCTCGCCCAGTACTTTCAAATCGCGCGCGGCTACTCGCCATCACAGTCGGGTCTCCTCCTGTTGCCCCTGATCGTTGGTTCCTTGATCGGAACGATGGTCAGCGGGCACCTGATATCTCGCACCGGACGGTGGAAGAGGTACCTCGTAGCAAGCATGGTTCTGACGGTGACCGGAACGGCAGCATTGGGCGGGATAGGCCACATCTCACATTGGATGCTTGTCGGCACGGCCTTGGTGGTTCTCGGTCTTGGACTGGGCACTGGTCAACAGAACATCATGCTCGCCGTGCAGAACAGCGTGGCGGACCGCGACCTGGGAAGCGGCACGTCCACGCTGATGTTCTTCCGATCCTTGGGCGAAGCGGCCGGCGTCTCATTGCTCGGCGCGCTATTCGCGGCGCGAGTGACGAGCGAGATCGATGAGGGTCTTGCGCGGCAGCCGGACGCGGAATCGCTCGCAGAATCGCAGAGCTCGGCCATCCCGGAGCTATCAAGCCTGGCAGGGCCAGTGCGGGATGTTGTTCAGAGCGCTTACGCTGACGCCGTCGGCGTCGTGTTCCTGGCTGCATCGGCACTCGCCGTGTTGGCGTTACTGGCCGTCGTGTTCATTAAGGAGACACCGCTGAGCAGCTCCCCACCCTCGTCACTCGATCGTCGGTCGGCTGGTTGAAAGCTCACCGGGCCGTTGGCGGCCGAACCAGGCGGTTGTGACAGCGGCGATGCTCCGAGATTGCCAGCGGTGTTGCCTGGGCATGCATACTACGACGCTCGCTGCGTCAGGCTCCTGCGATACGTTGCCGGTGTCTGACCGTGGTAACGGTGGAATGCTTCGTACATTCGGCTAGTGGCGGTGAACCCAGCGCGGTGACAGACTGCCAGGATGGGCAAGTCCGTACCGGCGAGAAGACGTTGCGCCTCGCTCAGCCGTAAGCGCGTGACGTACTCCCACAATGTCAGACCACATACCCGGCGAAAGCTTGCCATCAGGTAATCATGATGGCGGTCGACGGCGCGCGCTACATCCTCGATGGTGATCTCTTCCACGAAGTGTCGTGTGACGAACTGGATCGCACGGGCCACTACCTGCGCCGTCGCTGTGCCAGGACCATGTGCGAGCTCTCCCCGTGCGGGCGCGGTCTCGCTGAGCAGGCGGAGCAGACGCGCGTGAATCTCAAGTTCGACAGCCTTCCTGAGCCGGTCATCGGGGGTTGCGAGGTGCGAGGTCCATCTCCTGAAGACGAAACTCTCCGCTGCCATTTCACAAGAAGGCGTAGTCGACCTCAGCAGCTGACCGCCAAGGAGACTGTCGAGCACCTCCGGTGATCCGACCCACGCGAGAACGTTGACGATCGGCACCTGCGCAACGTAGTACACGGTGGTGGGTGGAGCGGGGTCCACGTCGCGATGGGGTAGTCCACCCCAGAATGCCAGTACGTCTCCCTGCGTGAGACGTTCCTCGCGACCCGCGCAGTCCAGCGTGATCGCACCTGTCTCTACAAAGTGCACTTCGAGCTCGAGGTGGGTGTGGCAGCCCGAAGCTCTCAGATCGTCGATCTCTCCGGATTCGGCGCTGCGTTCGAACGTGAAGGCGGACAGCCCGTACGGCTCGAAACGCGTGGCGTCCATCCCCATGGGTCGGGTCATCGTCGGCACCTCTCTATTCGGGAAGGATCCTACCCGAATCGGAAATGTGCTAGAGCGAAACGATCTGCGAAAGTCGGATTGTTACACGCGGG
>NZ_ML142853.1:26599-39439 GCF_004138495.1 Phytoactinopolyspora endophytica | reverse complement strand
GAAGCGAATAGCAGGTGTCCGGCCGGACTCGTTGCGGCCGGGACGCAGGAGAGCAGGAACGGCCGGTGTTGCCGGCGGCTACCGGGGTCGAATCTACGAAAGGGAGCTCAGCATGATGCAGCCTGAACGTCTCATGGTTGAACACCTTGAGGAAGCGTGTGGCATCACCATGGCTCAGCCACGGTTGTCATGGTGGTTGCCCGAAGGCTGCACGCGACAGCTGGCGTATCGGATTCGAGCCGGACGGTGGGACTCGGGAACGGTGAAGTCTGACCAGTCAATCTTGGTGCCCTACGCCGGTCCTGCTCTGTGCTCGCGCGAGCACGTGGACTGGACAGTCAAAGTGTGGACCGATATCGGTGAATCAGCGTGGTCAGAATACGGCCGGTGGGAGATGGGCTTGCTTGACCTCTCCGACTGGAAGACGAGCTGGATCGAGCCGTCGACGTGTACACAGGGCGAACGAGACGCCGACCGATGTTTAGTGTTCAGGGGAACAGCCGACCTTTCCGGTCTGGTGCGCCGAGCGCGGCTGTACGTCACGGCGCACGGCATCTATGAGTTCTTCATCAACGGCCATAGGGTGGGCGATGCGGAGCTGACGCCCGGCTTCACCAGCTATGAATCGCGCCTCCAAGTGCAGAGCTTCGATGTGACCGACCTGCTGGTGGCCGGCGAGAACGTCCTTGCGGCCGTGCTTTCCGGGGGATGGATCGGATGGACGCCCCGCTACCGGAACATGCATGTCGGTCTGCTGGCTCAGCTTGAAGTGCAGGGATTCAACGGGAGCCTGAACCGCTATGGGACTGGGAGTGACTGGTTCTACGCTGGTGGGCCCATCAAGTGCGCAAACCTTATGCGGGGCCAGGTGGTCGATCTCCGTGACGTTCGCCTGGATTGGTGCGATCCAGACATCGACCTGGCCGACTGGGCGCCAGTGCGGACGGCTACGGATGTGGATTTCAGTCGCATGTGCGGTCCTGTAGCGCCTCCGGTGCGGCGTATTGAGGAGGTGTCACCGGTCACGGTGAGCCGACCGTATCCGGACCGACAAATTGTTGATCTAGGGCAGAACATTAACGGTTGGATCAGGCTCAGCAACCTTGGGCCGGCCGGCAACACCCTTACGTTGACTCATGGGGAGGCGCTGGATACGGATGACGATCTCACGATCGACCATATCGCCGACGGCGCCGTTGAACGTGGAGAGCCGTTTCAGCGCGATCAGGTCACTTCTGCCGGAAGGATGGGCGATTCGTTTGAGCCACGGCACACCACGCACGGATTCCGCTATGTCCGCGTCGAGGGACATCCGGACGACTTGAGATCCGGCGAAGTGCGGGGCGTCGTCGTCCATACGGACCTGCGACGAACGGGGTGGTTCGAATGCAGCGATGACAGGCTCAACCGGCTGCACGACGCGATCGTGTGGAGTTTTCGCGGCAACGCGTGCGACATCCCCACGGATTGTCCTACACGTGAGCGCGCCGGGTGGACCGGTGATTGGCAGATTTTCATACCGACCGCCGCATTCCTCTACGACGTCGCGGGGTTCTCAACGAAGTGGCTGCGTGACCTGGCCGCAGACCAACGCGAGGAGGGTGAGGTGTGGTACTGCGCGCCCAACCATGAGGCCGCACCGTTTCATCCGCTTGGATCGGCAGGCTGGGGCGACGCCGCCGTGATCGTTCCCTGGGAGGTCTACCAGGCGTACGGTGATCGTGATCTGGTCGCGCAGCAATGGGATTCGATGGCGGCGTGGGTGCACTATGCCCAGCGAAAGGCTCGACAGCAGCCAGATTCACCGCGGGAGTCTGCCCGGGAGCCACTGTCCCCGCATGAACCCCATATATGGAACACGGGATTCCATTTCGGTGAGTGGCTCGAACCGGACATGCTGTCGAAGAGTTCCGGATCGGGCGACATCGAATCGCACATGGCCACGTTGCACACGGCAGATCACAGCAGCCTTGCCACAGCTTACCTTTACCGGTCCACCAAGCTGCTGGCCAACATGGCTCGGGTCGTAGGGCGAGCAGACGAGGGTTCGCGGTACGACGAGTACGCGGCGTCGGTGAAGGCAGCCTGGCAGGCTGAATTCATGCGGCCTGACGGTCTACTCAAGCCCGACACGCAGGCGACGTACGTACGCTCGCTCGCCTTTGATCTAGTACCGGGAGCCGCGAGAGCACAGGTCGCCGAGCGTCTTGTGGACCTGATCCGCAAGGCGGACACACATCTCGACACGGGCTTTCTTGCCACCGCGGACCTTCTGCCGGTTCTTGCGGATGCAGGACACGTCGACGTGGCATACGAGTTGCTCCTACAGGACGCCGAGCCCTCCTGGCTGGCCATGATCAACCGGGGAGGCACAACGGTGTGGGAACACTGGTCCGGCTTGGACGAGGAAGGCAGACCGAACGCACCCAAAGGCGTCGGTTCCCTCAATCATTACAGCAAGGGCGCGGTGGCCTCGTTTCTGCACCGCTACGTGGCCGGCATACGGCCGAACCAAGACTTCCCCGGTTACCGGCACTTCACCATCAAGCCTTGCCCAGGAGGTGGCCTCGTGTCCGCCAGTGCCACGCACGACTCTCCTTACGGCCGGATTGAATCAAAGTGGTACGTGGACGGCGATCGCTTCACAGCGGAGGTTGTCATTCCGCCCGGCACGAGTGCCGATGTCGTTCTTCCCGGCGCAGAGCCTGAGTGCCTGACATCTGGAAGCTACCGACTAAGCACACGCAACCCTGCGACACGTCAGGTAGGCGGTCGCTAGGGGCAACATCGAGACGCTTGAGGAGCAGCAACGACAAGGGGAGTTACCGCTACTCACCAACGAGTCCGCATCTCTTTCAACGAGGAGGAGCACAGTGGAACGCCGAACTCTTTCACGACGCAGCTTCATTTGGGGCACGACAAGCGCGGCGCTGCTCACGGCCTGCACTTCTGGTGGCAGCGAGGGCAACAGTGGATCTGACACCTCGGACGTGCGCCGGACGCCAAGCCCAGGAGACTACGGGGAATCTCCGATGCTCATGGGACGGGTCGAAGCGGGCGAGCTCCCGCCAGTAGCCGGGCGCTTACCCAAGCAGCCCTTCGTTGTCGGGCCTGGCACACTGCTCGACGACGGACCGGTCGGCTTCGAACCCGGACGATATGGCGGAACACTGCAACTACCGCAGCGGAATCCAAACTTTGATCGCAGCGTGCAGATAGCCAACACCGAGCCGCTCCTATGGTCTCCGGGCGGCTTCGGATATGTCGACGGCGAGTCGATCGAAGGAAATGTCCTTGCCGGATACGAGGCAAACGAGGAGAACACTCGTTTCACCTTCCACATGCGTGAAGGACTGCACTGGTCCGACGGTGAACCAGTAACGTCCGAGGATGTTCGGTTTGCATTCGAGGACGTCCTGTTCAACGAACAGATAACACCCTCCGTCCCGACGTATTTGCGCGCCGCAAGACGGTTCGACGGGCCGCCTGCGGAACTCACGATCATCGATGAATACACGTTCAGTCTCGTATTCGATGAGCCTTATGGGGACTTTACTGCCCAGCTTGCCGGTAGCGGCTTTGTGGGCTATGGCGACGTTATCAAGCCACGGCACTACCTTGAGCAGTTTCACGAGAACTACGCCGACGCTGGCGCTCTGAATGAGATGATGAAAGACGAGTCGATCGACGAAGGAGAATGGCACCATCTTTTCCATGCTAAACAGATGGACGGCGTGCAGAATGTCTCCGACAGGACCAGGGCGGGTCATCCAACGTTGACGCCATGGGTGATGGCGGACGGCGGAACCAGCGTTCTCCGGTATGAGCGAAATCCGTACTACTTCAAGGTCGACATCGACGGGAATCAGTTGCCGTACGTGGATGAACTCCGTGCATCCGTCGTGGAAGACGTGGATGCACTGGCTTCGCGGACCCTCTTTGGAGAGTTTGATTACGTGGGCCAGGAGCTGTCAATTCAGCACGTGCCGCTGCTTGCGGAGCGGCGTGATGCTGGTGAATTGAACCTACATATGCCGCGCAACTACAGATGTCCGATCAACTTCGAGCTTAATCTCACGCATCCAGACAACACATGGAGAGAAGTCGTCCGCGATCTCCGCTTCCGCCGGGCGTTGAGCCTCGCGATCGACCGACAGGAGATTCTGGATACGTTCTTCTTCTCCGAGTTCGGCTCCGTTCCGGAGCGAGTCAATCCTGCGGAGTATAGCCTGGACGAAGCTAACGGGCTTCTGGACGAAATGGGCCTGGACGAGCGCGATGGCGAGGGGTTCCGGCTCGGGCCTGATGGCGAACGGTTCGCGATTCCTTTCGAGATCGTGCCCCGCACTGACTCACACGTACCGATCACCGAGCTGGTGGCGGGGTACTGGAAGGACGTCGGAATCGATACGACGCTGCGCCAGATCGATGACGGGACGCAGGCGGAGCTTGGCAACGACGTCAAGGCAAGCGTCTTCTGGATTGCCGATCCAGACGCCATGGCAGCCGGATATGGAGAAGACTACTTGCCACACAAGTTTGGTGCCTTCTGGGCTCCTGCGTGGGGCGAGTGGTACTCGTCGGGCGGCGAACGTGGCGAGGAGCCGCCTGACGCAGTCCAAGAGCTTTACGGTCTCTATGAGCAGATGATGGCTGCCGAGCCCGGATCGCAGGAAAGAAGTGCCGCCGCCGACGGTATGGTCGACAACTATCGAGAGAACATCTGGACCATAGTCCCGATAGAGTCCACGCAGCTTCCTATGCCCTTCTCGGCCCGCTTGCGGAATGTTCCTGAGGGGAACAGCGATGTCTTCAGCGTCGTGGTCGAGATGAGCATGGAACAGTGGTACATAGAAGAATGATCGTCGGTACGCGAGTCGTGTTACTGCGAGTGCGAGAGTAGGTGAACCGCATGGGAGGCTACGTCCTGCGTCGGCTCATGATGCTGCTGCCTGTGCTGTTCGCCGTCTCGGTCGTGTCGTTCATCATCATCGAGCTTCCCCCTGGCGACGTGGTCAGCCGTATTGAGGCGCAACGTGCTTCGCAGGGTTTCGAGATGACCGAAGCGGAACGAGCGGCGCTGATACAGCAGTACGGCCTGGACCAGAACATCTGGGCTCGGTATCTCAATTGGATGGGCGATTTCCTGCGCGGAGATCTGGGAAGGTCATTCCAGTGGGACAGGCCGGTAGCTGACTTGCTCGCGGAACGTATCCCGTTGACGATCGTGATCTCCCTTGCCACCGTGGCGTTCATCTTCGCGGTCGCGGTGCCGATAGGAGTCTACTCCGCGGTTCACAAGAATTCGCTCTTCGACTATCTGTTCACGTTCCTGGGCTTCATCGGCCTGGCGACGCCGAACTTCTTGGTCGCTCTCATCCTGCTCTGGCTTTTTCATTGGTTGTTCGGTGTGAACATGAGCGGTTCCTTCTCCGAAGAATTTGTCGATGCGCCGTGGAGCCTCGACAAGGTGTTGGATCTGCTCAGTCGAATATGGTTTCCCGTCCTGATCATCGGTACGGCCGGCACGGCCAGTGTGATCCGCGTGATGCGAGGAAACCTACTGGACGAGTTGGAGAAGCAGTACGTCATCACCGCACGGGCGAAGGGGATGAGGGAAAGCGCGGTTCTGGTTCGTTACCCCTTGCGGATCGCCATCAATCCGATCGTGTCGACTATCGGTTGGCTTCTTCCCTCAATAGTGGGCGGCGAGGTCCTGGTATCGATCGTGCTCAACCTTCAGACGACCGGGCCACTGCTGCTGGGGTCGGTAATCAATCAAGACGTCTATCTTGCCGCAAGCATAATCTTGATCCTGTCTGTGCTCACGGTTGTCGGCACATTGGTGGCAGATCTATTGCTGGCGTGGTTGGACCCGAGAATACGGTTCGAAAGGGTCTCCCGATGAGTGGCATTGTGGATCACGAGAAGGCTGGGCCCACTGCGGTCGGGCACGAACAGTCCCAGTACGTCTATGCGAGCCAGTGGCGATTGATGTGGTGGAAGTTCAAGAAGCACCGTGTCGCGAAGTGGTCGCTATGGGCGCTGGTCGCGATGTACATCGTGGCGCTGGCCCCGAACTTCTTCGCACCTTACGGCGCAGACACACGGTTCGAGGGGTACCAGGACGCGCCGCCGACCTTGGTTCGGGTGATCGATGACGGCACGCTTGCCGCGCCGTTCGTGTATGGACGTGAACGGACGCTGGATACCCAGACGTTGCAATACGAGCACGTCGAAGACCGGGGGCAACGGTCGACTATTCAGTTCTTCGGGCGGGGCGAGCCGTACAAGCTCTTTGGCGTGATAGAGACGGACCGCCGCCTGTTCACAACCGAGGCCGGCGAGCCGCCGGTGTTGCTCTTGGGCACCGACAGGCTGGGGCGGGACATCCTTTCGCGGATCATTTATGGATCGCAGATCTCTCTGACCATAGGACTTGTGGGCGTCGCACTGGGCTTGGTCCTCGGGACTCTGCTCGGTGCCATATCGGGATACTTCGGCGGGGTGGTGGACACAATAATCCAGCGGGTTACTGAGTTCATCCTCGCTCTGCCGGCATTGCCACTGTGGATCGCGCTAGCTGCGGCTCTGCCCCGGGATTGGTCGATCATTCGAACCTACTTCTTCATCGTCGTGATCTTGTCTTTCATCTCATGGACGGGACTGGCTCGCGAAGTACGGGGCAAGTTGCTGGCTCTACGCGAAGAGGACTTCGTGGTGGCGGCGAAAGTGGCGGGGGCGTCACGTCGGCGGATCATTTTCGGCCATCTTGTGCCGTCCCTGACCAGCCATTTGATCGTGGTGACAACATTGGCGATTCCGGCGATGATTCTGGGCGAGACAGCGCTGAGCTTCATCGGGGTCGGGATGCAGGCGCCGGCCGTCTCGTGGGGAACGTTGCTCCAAGATGCGCAGAACGTGGTAGCCGTCACCGCGCATCCTTGGCAATTGACGCCGGCAATACCGGTGGTCCTGGTCGTTCTGTGCTTTAACTTCCTGGGAGATGGTTTGCGTGACGCAGCAGACCCATACAGCCGGTAATGGAAGGAACAGCCTGGCTCCGGCGAGTGCGCGGGGCCCGGGACGGAGCGTGGACTTGAGTCACATGGTGGACGAGCGACCAGAGCCGATCCTGGAGATCAGGAACCTGATGACACACTTTGCGGGCGCAGAGGGAACAATCCGGGCAGTTGATGATGTGACCTTGACGCTTGAGCGAGGCTCGACGCTGGGGATCGTGGGCGAGTCTGGCTGTGGGAAGAGCGTGACGGTCCGTTCGATCTTGGGAATCCTGGCGGGGCAGGCACAGATCGTCGGTGGCGAGATCCTGTATCACGAGCGCGATGGGGGAGTGGTGGATCTCGCGAGCTTGGACCCACGGGGCCGAGAGATGAGATCTGTCCGCGGCAATGAGATCGCGATGATCTTCCAAGAGCCGATGGCGGCCTTCTCGCCCGTATACCCCATAGGACGCCAGATCATGGAGGCGGTTCGGATCCATACGGACAAGTCGAAGAGAGAAGCGCGGCATCATGTGATCGACATGCTGGCGCGAGTCGGGGTTCCGCAACCAGAGCGCACGGTTGATCGGTTTCCGTTTGAGTTGTCCGGTGGGCTCTTGCAACGGGCGATGATCGCGATGGCGCTGTCATGTCAGCCATCGATCCTGATTGCTGATGAGCCCACGACCGCGCTGGACGTTACGGTGCAAGGTCAGGTGTTGACTCTGTTGGCCGATCTTCAGCGAGAGATGGGGATGTCGGTCATCCTGATCTCGCACAATATGGGCGTGATCGCACAGGCCGCCGATGCGGTAGCGGTGATGTATATGGGGCGTGTAGTCGAGCAGGCGCCGGTGTGGGAACTCTTCGACAACCCGCAGCATCCGTATACACGCGCGCTGTTGGAGTCGGTTCCGGTGATCGAGACGGACGTGGGGGAGAGCGGGCGGCTGCAGGCGATCGCCGGGGACGTGCCGAACCCATACGACGTGCCGTCAGGCTGCCGCTTCCATCCTCGATGTGCAGCATTCATGGCCAACATGTGCGAGCAGTCCGAGCCTGTACTCGTGAAGGTCGGGGACGCGCATACGGCGGCGTGTTTCTTGGCGGAAGAGAGCCATGGGGAGAGGAGGGACTAACGTGAGTGAGAGCGGGGAACTTCGTGACGTCGGACGTCTCGCACCCGAGAGTACGGGCGATGTGGTTCTGCGGGTGCAGGACGTGGCAAAACACTATCCGATCAAGAGAGGTTCTTTTCATCGAACCACTGGCAACCTTCGGGCCGTCGACGGGGTAAGTTTCGATGTCTATCACGGCGAGACGCTCGGTTTGGTCGGCGAGTCTGGCTGCGGCAAAACGACGATGGGAAAGATGATCGTGCGTGCCGCGGTGCCCACCTCGGGCCAGATCCATTTCCATTCTGGAAGCAAAAGCTCAGAGCGGGTCTCGCACGATGATTCGAGCATAGATGTGGGGACCGCACGTGGCGCTGATCTATCGCGGTTGCGCCGCGGCGTTCAAATGATATTTCAGAATCCATATACATCGTTGAATCCTCGGCACAGGGTCCGGGACATCATAGGGGAGCCGCTGAAGATCAATGGTGTAGCGCGAGGCGGACGACTCGTGGAGCGGGTCTTTGAGTTGATGGACCAGGTGGGGCTTCGTCGCGAATACGGAATCCGTTATCCCCATGCCTTCTCCGGTGGCCAGCGTCAGCGGATAGGCATCGCACGGGCGCTCGCGCTGAATCCCCGACTTGTCGTCTGCGACGAGCCCGTCTCGGCATTGGACGTCTCGATACAGGCACAGATTCTGAACCTGCTCCGAGACCTTCAAACCCAGTACGGGCTCGCATACATCATGATCTCTCATGATCTCGGCGTCGTGCAGCACATCAGCGATCGCGTCGCTGTGATGTATTCCGGGAAGCTGGTCGAATTGGGGCCCACGGCTGAACTTTTCGCTCAGCCGAGGCATCCATACACCAAAGCCCTCCTCGATGCGTCTCCTAAGCCCCATCCCAGGTATCGCTTGCAGGCCGCTGCGATCTCAGGTGACGCGCCCGATGCGAGTCGGCGTATTGCGGGCTGTTCCTTCCGTACTCGTTGCCCGTTCGCGCAGCGTATCTGCGCGGAGGAGGAGCCGCCTTTGCTGCCGGTGGCCTCCGCTGATGCCGCACATGAGTCGTCTGGTCGCTTCGCTGCATGCCATTTCGCTATGTCTCCGCCGTGGGGTGGAGCCGCGGGTTCGACCGGGACTGAAGGCACGGTGACGAGGCAACCAAGGCACGTCCCATCACTCTAGGCGGAGGACACAATGAAGATTCTGCGAGAACAAGAGAGAGATACCCCAATAGCGGGAGACTCGGACGTCGTCGTGTGTGGCGCGGGACCGGCGGGGTTCGCGGCGGCGCTGTCATCGGCACGCATGGGAGCGAGGACGACCTTGCTCGAGGTGGGTGGCTGCCTGGGCGGCGTGTGGACAGCAGGTGCGCTCAGCAGGATCATCGAGGCGGACAAGCCGGGTGTCATGGCTGAGTTGACGGAGATTCTGGATGCGCGTGGAGCGCGTGCGGACCGTGGGAGTACCGAGTTCAGCTACGACGTTGAGATGATGAAAGTCGTGCTCGAAGAGCTTGCGTGTGCTGCCGGCGTCCGAGTGCAATTGCACACCAGAGCTGTCACGGCGCAGGTCGACGAGTCGCGTCGATTGTCCGCCGTCATATCTGAGTCCAAGTCAGGCCGAGAGGGATGGACAGCGCACGCTTTCGTCGACGCAACGGGAGATGGCGACGTTGGCGCACTTGCGGGGTGCCGGTATGACTATGGCCATCCTGATACCGGTGACGCTCAACCCATGAGCCTGATGGCATTGCTCATGGGACCCAGAATCGAAGAGATCGATCGGTTCATCGCGGGAGGGAAACCTGTGCCGCGTGACAGTGCGGCGGCGCCAAGCCCCTCGCAGCGTTACAGAGGGGGCACCCGGGCACTTCTAGAGGAGATTGAGCGCGCCGGCGTCAAGCCGTCTTACAAGGGCCCAACTCTTTGGGCTATCCACGACGATCTTTTCGCGATGATGGCCAATCATGAGTACGGTGTCTCAGCACTGAGCGCCGGTGAGATCACCGAGGCAACGATGGCGGCGCGGGCGGAGCTTCACAGCATCGTGAATGGCCTGCGTTCCCTCGGTGGGCCGTGGGCACGACTCAGGATAGTGGCTACAGCCGATCAGATCGGAGTGCGGGAAGGGCGGCGTATACACGGGCGCTACATGGTTACGGCCGATGACCTCATCGATGGGAGGCGTCATGAGGATGCCATCTGCCGGGCGCATTGGGGGGTTGACGTTCATGCGCTGTCCGCCGCGGAAGGCGGCTACCTGAGTTCTGCTCGGGAACGGGAGACGAGTGGCGGCGTGCGGAAAGAGGTGGAGGTTCAGCCATATGACATACCGCTGCGTGCTCTCATCGCCCGGGACGTGGACGCCCTCCTGATGGCCGGCCGCTGCATAAGTGGGGACTTCCTTGCGCATTCGAGCTACAGAGTCACCGGTAACGCGGTAGCCATGGGCCAGGCCGCCGGTGTGACAGCGGCATTATCGGCAATGGGGAGCCTACTTCCACATAAGGTGCCGTGGGACGACGTCGACGCTGCTCTCCGGGAGATCGACCTGCGCCAGCCGACCGTATAGGTGGGCCGCAGGGCATATCTCACGACGTGCGTAGCAGTTCGAGGAGTTCAAGCGCACGGCGCCGGGCCGAATCTCCGTCTTCGACCCAATGTGCCAGGGTGCTCGAGGAAGTCCATGTCTCGTACACGCCGCGTACCTTGCCGAATGAGTTGTCGAGGACCACGTGGGGTATGCCGGCGAGCAGAGCAAAGATGTGGCCGTGGAGCTTGTTGGTCACGAGGACACGCCCGGCGCTCTCCAGGCGGAGACCCCGACGTATAGAGGCGCGGCACAGCGGCTCGAAGGTGGCTGCGTAGGGACGCCACAGTGCGCCGCGCAAGGAAGGCCAGCGGGCGAGTAAGGTGCCAAGTTGAATGTGTGCCGTGCGCACAATCATGTCCTGCATGGACACAGAGGGTTCGTCCTGGACCTTGCTCGCCCACTCGATCGTGCGGCTGGCCACCCCCGGTGGAGGGCTACCGTGGTCGACATGCTCCGGGTCGGAGGCCCTCCAGGCGTTCCAGACAAGGTCGATGGAAGGTTTTGTAGGCCTTGGGAGAGGCCCAAGGGCAAACGCCATGTCGGGCGTGAGGCGGATGTCGGTGTCGAGGTGCTTGCGGGCTCGCTGCTCGCTGAGCTGATCGCGCACCATCAGCGTGAAGTTGTTGTGCTCAGCGATGATCCGTTGAATCCGTGCGGTGTTCGCAGGGTCTTTGAAGTAGACAGCGATCGGCAGCTGGATGATGGGAACACCACGGAGCTCCGCCAGCAAGCGCTCTCTGGTTTCGGGCGTTCCGAAGGTGTACAGGTCGCCGAAGTCGCCGCCACCCGTGATCAGTACCGGGCCGAATGGTACGGCGCGCCTGAGGGCGGGGATGGAGAGGGTGTTGTACGCGGCCTGGTAGGCGACGCGTACGTTCAGGCGGCGGAGAGAGGCGTGAACCGCTTGCCAGATCGCCATGTCACCAGGATTTCCCACCCATCGCGGCCACCCAGCTGACAGGTTGTGGAAGTTCACCAGGGCAACCTCGGATGCACCACCGAGAGCATCTCGAAGTGCGTCGTCGAGTGTTGTGCGGAGTTTCTCGATCAGCTGAGTATCGGGATTAGTCGACGATGCGCTCGAGTGGATTATCGACATGTTGTCGCTCCTATTCTCATGATTAGAACCGCGGCTATGCGCTCTCCCTGCCTTTAATGGTGGAGCATGTGCCTGGTGGTGAACAAGTCAGAAAGCGACCGGATATTTCCCAATGGCGAAGCATCGTGTGGATATACGTTACTTTGTTGTAACGCGTGAGTGAACGGCAGGGCAATTCCACCGTTTCGGGAAAGGTCTGGGCGTGAATGAATGTATGTTTGGCTGCATGGAAATGCGTGAACTATCGATTCCCAACGCGTACGAGTTCATCCCGCAGGTGTTCGAGGATCGGCGTGGCCGCTTCGTTGCACCGTTCCAGGGGCAGGAGCTGGCCGGCACGCTTGGGCACCCGCTGGCTCTTGCACAGGTCAACCTGAGCGTCTCCCGGAAGGGAACAATCCGGGGCGTGCACTTCGCCGATACGCCACCTGGTCAGGCGAAGTACGTGTGGTGTCCGCATGGTGCCCTGCTGGACGTGGTCGTGGACCTGCGGGTCGACTCGCCGACGTTCGGACGCTGGGATGCTGTGCATCTCGATTCCACTGACGTCCATGCGCTCTACATCGCCGAGGGTCTTGGGCATGCGTTCGTTGCGCTGGAAGACGAGACAACCATGGCGTACCTGTGTTCCACGGCGTACAACCCCACGCGGGAACATGGCGTCACACCGTTCGACGAGGATCTATCGCTGCCCTGGCCCGACGATATCGAGCCGATCGTGTCCGACAAGGACGCTCAGGCTCCGACCCTGCGGGAAGCGCTCGAGATGGGGCTTCTTCCCAGCTTTGACACCTGTGTGACGCACTACGCCACAGCCCAAGCGCACTGGACCGCTGCTCAGCCTGCCGATGCATCCAGTCCGGCCGTATGACCGAGAGCCCTATCACCCATCTGCCCGCCATGGCACTCGCCGAAAGCATGCACCCCTGGGCGGCCGATAAGTCGACGGTCGCCGACAGTCATGCGCGTGCAGGTGGGTTGGTGCGTTGGGGCTACTCTCCGGTTTGTCCGTCTACGGAC
>NZ_ML142853.1:26182-26577 GCF_004138495.1 Phytoactinopolyspora endophytica | reverse complement strand
TGATCGCTCGGCCGTCGGGCCATGGCAACTGAGCCGGCTGTCCCAGGCCGCCGTCGGCGAGCGCTTCCTTGACCAGCGCACGGGAGTGGGCCACGGTGTCCTGCCAGAGCGTGCGAATCTGCTCGGGTGTGTTGTCGGTGGTGGAGTTCCATTCCCAGTCGGGGTCGGCGTCCCAGTCCACGGTGTCCCATGGGGATCCTGGCTCTTGTCCGTGCAGGGTGTAGGTGAACCAGCCTTCCTCCACCCAGGCCATGTGCTTCATGATTCCGCCCAGGGTCATCGATGAGGCGCCGACGGTTGCGTTCAGGCCTGCCGAGTCCAGCCCAGCGCATTTCCACTCTAGGGTGGCGCGCTGGAAGTCCAGGAAGCCGAGGAGGGTGGCGGTCTCGTCTCCC
>NZ_ML142853.1:25795-26076 GCF_004138495.1 Phytoactinopolyspora endophytica | reverse complement strand
GTGCGGCTCTGGACCAGGGTGAGGCGGTACCTGTGGCTCAGGGAAGCGTGGGATCTTCTAGGCCTGCGAGGAACTGGTCCGCGGCGTTGTCGTTGACCAGTGAGTTGTCCGCCACCATTGCAGCGCTCGTCGCTTGGCACGGGTGTCTCGGAAGGCGTACCAGGCTTCGAGCAGTTCCGGGTGCTCGCTGTGGAGCACATCTATCGGACGAAGAGGTCGCAGGTTCAAATCCTGTCACCCCGACGCAGGCCAGCCCCTCTTTGGGGGCCTGATTTGAAGGC
>NZ_ML142853.1:25163-25753 GCF_004138495.1 Phytoactinopolyspora endophytica | reverse complement strand
AAGCGGTGCTTTGGGAGAATTTTGGGAGACGATCTTGATGGTCGTCTCCCTTCTTCTTCTCCCGCCTTGCTCTCAGTAGCTCGTCTAGGACCGCGACGGGTGAGTGTGGGTTCATGGCTGCCCGAGCGTCCAGGGCTGCGTTCCAGTGCTCGGTGAGGCCGTGGACGAGTTCCTGCCGCAAGGCTGGTGTCACGTGGCTGTAGCGGCCACCAATTCCGCCAAGCTCATGTCCAAGTCGCTCATCCTTTCCGTGGAACGAGAGCCTCGATCAGACCCTGGTCAGGACAGACCCGGCACGGCGTGCAGCCGGTGGCACGGGACACATCCTCCCGGCAGCACCTGCAGGCACCAGAGGTCAGGTGGCACCTATCCGTGCAGCAGTTCCGTCCTGTCCGCCGACGACTGGTAGGTGAGCCAGTGCGCGAGCTGATCCTCGAGCCAACTCACCCAGTCGTCCATGGTGGTCGCTCCGTGGTGGTGGAAGATGTCGGCGATGTGTTGGGTGAGTTCAGGATCGATCGGTAGGTGGGTCGATTCGATCGTGACGGTGCGATCCCGGTCGCGGTACTGGGCGATCTGAGATCGCCGGA
>NZ_ML142853.1:16650-25151 GCF_004138495.1 Phytoactinopolyspora endophytica | reverse complement strand
GGTCTCGATGAGGGGCGCGAGGGTCTCGGGCCACAGCGTACCGAGGAGGGTGTAGCGGCTCATGAAGTCAGGCTCCTGCCAGCGCGCGGGAGGCTGGTAGCGGCCGTGAGCCAGGTCGTGGAGGTGGGCGACGCCGTCTGGTGTGGCGGTGTAGACCTTCGCCTTCGGTGCGTTTGCTCGCTCCTCCTCGTGGTACTCGATGAGCCTCGCTCGCGCGAGTCTGTGGAGCGTCCGGTAGATCTGCGACTGGTCTGCGTTCGCGCGGATGAACACCCCTTCGATGTCTAGCCAGCGCTTGAGGTCGTAGCCGGTGAGGGGCCTGCGCACGGTGAGCGCCAGGAGAACGTCGTCGAACTTCATGGTGGGCCATTCTCTCGCAGTGTCGTGGTGGGCCGTTGACACGTCACGACCCACCATGCACTATAGGACACGTCCGATAGATGCCCCGGACCATCGCTCGCGTTCAAGGGAGACGCCGTGAGTCACGCAGCACGATTCATCGCATGCGACGACCGGTCGTCTCGTCGACGGCTCGACGGGGCCCAGTCCCGGATCGCGGTGCAGCGGTCGGGGATCCTTCCTGCTTTGCGCGCTCACGTCGAGGACGGGCGCGGTGTTCACCTCCGTCCCGGGTCCGTGACTGGGCCGAGGCTGCAGCAGGCGAGGACCTCGAGCCCGAGGTGGCGGCGCCATTCGGTCCATTCGTCGGACTGTTCGGCCAGCACGGCGCCGAAGATGCACGACCGCGTCCCGGTTGCCGAAGACGGTGACGGCGTCGGTGCGGCGGCGGATCTCCTTGTTCAACCCCTCAGACGGGTCGTTGGACCGGATCGGGGTCCATACGTCCTTCGGGAGACCGATGAATGTGAGGATGCCCGCGCGCGCGGCGTCCAGGTGCTGGGCCACCGCGGGCAGCCTGACGCGCCGTCGCTCGCGGTCCTTCGTGGTCGAGCATCTGCGAAGACGGAAGTGAACGTGCCTGCCTGGTCGAGGGGGGCGGCGCCGGGACGCATCGACCTGCTCGTCCACGTCGGTGGCCACCCCCGAGACCGGCAGCTCGCTCAGCGAGGGCCTCGCCGAGCAGGTCAGCAGGGTCGACGACGGCAGGTGCGGTCATCGTGGTTCTCCGTTCGGGCGCGCTGTGGAAGGTTCGCTCGAAGGCCGGAAAACCACGGATGACCGTGATCGACGCCGTGCTGGAGAGCCGTTCGCGGGGCTGGGCCGGCGCAATCGGACGCTCCCAGAAGCTTCACATAAGTCCACGATGGGATGCCCCGACATGACGTCGGTCGTCTTGATTACAGATCGGAGGTACGAGCTGGGCCAGACAACACTCACATAGATGGCGCCGAGTTGCCATTCTGATAGCACAAAGAGAAGGCCGGTGGCTCCTCATCGCACCGGCGGACCATAAATGCTCGATTCGAAGGAGAATTGTGCCGAACAATATTGAGGGCGCAATGAGTCGCCGAGGATTCCTCGGCATTGGCGGGACGGCGTTGGTGGTCGCCTCGAGCGGTGCCGGAGTACTGGGTCTCGCAGGGTGCGACGGGAGTGGATCAGGGCCGTCGGGCGATCCTGGTAGTGCCGCCCGGATGTGGTCGATGTGGTCGGAGGGTGAACCGAACGAGGCGATCCTGGCCGAGGCAGTCAAGGACTTCAAGAAAGAAGTCGGTATCGACATTGGCGTCGACTGGAAGGGGCGCCAGCCGGTCGACGCGCTGCTGCCGTCGCTGAACACGTCGAACGTGCCGACGGACCTACTCAATGGTGGGAACACAGAGATTGTCAACAAACTCGCTGCGACCGAAAACGCGGTCGACCTGAGCGATGTGTACGATCGGCAGGTTCCTGGGGAGGACGTCACAGTCGCGGAGGCCGTCGGCAACGGAAACAGGATTGCGAACTCGATCGGGTTCACCGAGGAAGGCATCCCGGTTGCAGTCCCTTATCAGCTCTCGACGTTCCTGTTCTTCTACAATGGCCGCAGGTTCCCGGACCTGCAGGACAACCCCCCGCGTGACTGGGATGAGTTCTTCATGATGCTGGACGAGCAGGTCGCAAAGGGGCGCCAGCCGATCGCGCTGGATGGCAGTAAGCCGCCCTATCACGCCTGGTACTCGCAGCATCTGGTCTCGTCCATCGTGGGCTACTCAGGTTGGGTTGACGCGCACCTCGATCGGAGTGGGCAACTGTGGCGCGAACCCGAGTACGTGGAGGCGGCACGCATCATCGAGCGACTTGCTAGCGGTGGATACTTCATCGACGGTTACGATGCAAGCCAGTTCCCTGCGATGCAGCAGAAGTGGTCTAACAACGAGTCGGACTTCATCTTCAACGGCACCTGGCTACCGAAGGAGGTGAAGCCCTACGGTGATCCGGAGGCTGAGTATCGCTCCTTCCCGTTCCCCGCAGTACCCGGCTACGAGCCGCCCCCGGTCTTCATCGCGACACAAGGTGTGAGCGTCCTCAGCAAGGCCGAAGACGTCGAGCTCGCCAAGGAGTTCGTGTCGTGGATGCTCAAGACCAAGTATCAGGAAATGACCGCCACGGAAGCGGGCGAGATCCCGGTGCGGGTCGACGTAGCGGTACCACCCACCGCCGAGGGCGCGGTGGAGCAGCTGTCCGGCGGCAAACTGATTCAGAGCGCCCCGCCGAACCAGGCGTACTGGAATGACGTGTTCGAGGTCGTGCACGCCGACCTGGTGTTCGGTCGGCTCACGGCCGAAGAGTACATCGACAAGCTCGCGACCCAGAGCAACGAGTTCTGGAAGAACCACGAATAGTCGGTGCCCGCACGCCACACCGAGTCACACCACCCTAGAGAAGTCTGGACAACCAATGGCAACCACTCCTGTCGCGCCGCGCGTCCAGCGTTCACCCTCTCAACAGTCTGGGCTACGGACCCAGCGCTCGCCCTTTCAACAGTCCAGGCGACGGATGTTCGTGCCGTTCGTCGCGCCAGCGCTGATCGTCTTCACGCTCATCGTCCTGGCGCCGACGGTGTTCAGCCTGTGGGTGAGCTTCAACGAATGGGCCGGTGCCGGTCCGATGACTTTCGCCGGGTTCGCGAACTATGCCCGCATGGCGAGCGATCCCGTGTTCGTCACGTCATTCGTCAACACCATGTGGACTCTGTTCGGTGTTGGCGCCGCCGTGTTCGTGGTGAGTTTCGCCCTCACCATGTTGCTTCAGAACATGTTAGGTCGCAAGTTCATCAGGCTCGTGATCTTCTTCCCGAGCTTGGTCCCTGGCGTGGTCGTCGGAATTCTATGGGGATTTCTGTTCAATGCGGACGGTCTGGTCAACACGGTTATCGGCGGCCTCGGCGTCGACGACCCTCCTGGGTGGCTGTCGCAGGAACACATGTTCAAGATCATCCTTCTGGGCATCATGTGGCTCCATACGGGCGTCTACACCGTCATCCTGATGGCGGCCGCAGACCGTATCCCACGTGATCTCTACGAGGCGGCCGATCTCGCTGGCGCGACCCCATGGCAACGCTTTCGCTATGTGACCCTTCCTCTGATGTGGGACGTGGTGAGCGTATGCATCGTGCTCTGGTGCGTGCAGGCGCTGAAGATCTTCGAGTTCATCCTGGTCTTCACCGGAACCGGCGGTCTGCCCGATCGTGGAGTCTGGAACCTTGCCTTGTTCTCGTACGCCGAGGCATTTCCGACGGATGGTACGCCCGCCTTCGGGATGGCTGCTGCCACGGGCATGCTCATTCTCGTACTGGCCATGGTGTTCACAGTGCTAGCACGCTGGGTGCTGCGCCGCGATGACGTGCAGTACTAGAAATCACAGAAGGGCGTTCGCCATAACCATGAATGCACCCGCCGACACGGCTCCACCGAATGGGGCGGCTCGCGACGGACGCGGGCGTCGATCTCGTAGCGGTTTCCACTACCTTCTTATCCCTGCGGCGTGGGCGCTCGCCGTATTTGACCTGTTCGTGGTCGCTTGGATGCTGATCAGCTCCTTCAAGACGACGCGCGAGGTGTTCCTCGATCCGTGGGGCCTTCCATCTGCGCTGAGATGGGAGAACTACGTCGAGGCCTGGAACAGCGCCAACATCGGTGAAGGAGTGCTCAACTCCATGCTCCTCGTCGGAGTCAGCGGAGTTGCGACGATTATCCTTGCGGCTCCGGCAGCATACGCGCTCAGCCGTTTCGGTAACCGTGGATCCAGTACGTTGACCGTGATCTTCGTGCTTGGCCTCGGTGTTCCAGCCCAGGCAATATTTATTCCGCTGTACATCGCTTTCGACCGGCTCGGCCTGATCAACTCCCTGACGAGCCTGCAGCTCATCTACACGGGGACGGGCCTGCCGTTTGCGGTCTTTCTCTTGACGGCGTTCTTCCGGACTCTACCTCGGGACATTGAAGAGGCTGCCGTGATCGACGGCGCGTCCACCTGGTACACGTACTCGCGCATCATGCTCCCGTTGGCCCGCTCCGGAATCATCACCGTCTTCATGCTGCAGGCGATCGGCCATTGGGGAGAAACGTTCTTCGCGCTGATGGTGCTGCAGGACAAACACACCATCTCGCTGGCACTGCTCGAGTTCATGAAGGCGATGCAGTACACAGGCGCTCGATGGTCGGTGCTGTTTGCGGGGTTATCTCTTGTGGTCCTCCCCCTCATCGTGCTCTATGTGTGGCTAGGGTCCCGGATCGTGGAGGGCATTGCCGCCGGCTATGGCAAATAGTGGAAGCCACGCAGGTTGCTGTTCGGGCAACCGGTCGGTGCGTCAGAGAACGATTGGTGCGACGACGATGTGGGTCCTGGATCCTGTGGAAACGTGATCGGAAGGGGGCTGCGACCCGCCCGCTGCCAAGCCACCGGCTGACCGTCATCCCGGCATTCTATGACTCGCCCGACGCCGCGAGGGAGCACAGGTCCGCCGTGCCGAGATGTTGGGGAGTTCGCGTCACCGATGAGGGAGGACCGGAGAGATTGCCTTCTCGGTCGCGGTCGACGAACCGTGACGCATGCGAACGTCGATCGTCAAACTTTGGAAGGGAGGTGAAATCGATGAGCTGGCGTGGGCCGTCGCGATGCCATTCGGAAGCGCGTTGTGGAGCATTCTGGCGTGCTTGGTGCATCCGCGCCGGTACCCTCAGCGCGCTGCCGTGAGCTGGGTATGAAGTTCCCGCACCGCCGCGACGGGGACCAACGAATGATCAGTGCCAGAATCCGGCAATATCCCACGAAAGGGAGACGGAATTATGGACTCTAGTATGAAGCGACGGAGCTTCCTGGGGCTTGGCGTCCTGGTTGCTGGAAGCTCGATCCTCCTTGATTCGACGACCGCCGCGGCTGAGACTGCCGCAGGCGTCCCGGAGATCAAGAACGTGTTTGTCGAGACTGCGGTCCGCGACAAAGAGCTCCGGGTGCACGTCACGTACCTTCCGAACGAGGTGACGGAGGGACACGAGCTAGCATTGAGGGTCTCTGAGCTGAATGGCGAGACAGATCACCTGCCGAGCATGAGCGTTCCTCTGTCGACCACCGGCAGCGGCGGTCTGGTACTTCAGACGGTCACGGTTCCATGGGCAGACCCTCGCCTGTGGAACGTCGGGGACCCCTACCTGTATCAGCTGCACGTCGAGATCACCGACGGCAACGGCGGCTCAGTGGAGAACTACTCGCCGGTGAGGTTCGGATTCCGCGAGGTGTGGACGGAGGGTCGGGACATCATCGTGAACGGCGAGCCGATCAAGCTCCGGATGGCGCCGTTCATCGGAGGGCCCGAAGGTATGGGGCCCGAGTGGTCAACCGGCATGCCGCAGATGCTGTTCTACTCCGGCATGGGTATGAACGCGATGGAGTTCCAGCCACACCGTGGCCCCGGCGACTGGACCTGGGCCAACGGGTGTGCTCCCGGGGTAATGCAGGGCGGTAGTGAGGAGGTGCTGGACCTGGCTGATGAGCAAGGCTTCGCCGTCTTGATGCCGACGCCGTCCGTGCAGCATATCCGCGATGACCTGGAGGCCGGAGAAGACGAGGTCATCGAAGAGTTCACCGAAAGCTTTTGGCACTGTGGTGCAGAGCTCGACCGCCAGAACCGTCCGAGCATCATCGGATGGATTCCCACCATGAACACAGGTGTGGACTACGACCCCGAGAATATCGGCCGGACGCTTCCTCCGGAGCAGGAGCCAGCGTGGGCTCAGGTGACGGAAGAGATCATCAAGACGGAAGATCCGACACGAATGGTGATTCACCACAACGGTAGTCCGGGCACTGATCTCCAGCTGTACAACTTCTACCTCAACTTGATCCCGCTGCAGGAACGTGAGGAGTGGTTCTCGTCGTGGAGCGAGGACGGCGACAGGCCGTGGGGTTCGTGCGAGTTCGGTCCGCCGATGAGTGGCAACTTCTTCCGGGGTCGTCTCGGCGACCACAAGGACGGAATTCCTTACTACACCGAGTACTTTGCCGCATACCTGGGCGACAAGGCGTACGCCCAGGAGGGTGACGCCTATGTCGAAGCGGTCGAGACTCTCGACCGGGACGAGGCTCACGTGGGTAGCCCGAACGGGTCGAGGTTCCAGCAGCTGGGTTTCCAGGAACAGATCGGCGAGTTCACCGCCTACTACGACTACATGGACCTGTTCATCCGCAACACGAACAAGTCCTATCGAGGCTGGGGAGTCAACGGCGGCCTGTTTCCCTGGATCCAGGACGTGGCATTCGGCAAGGCGCCGGGACATGAGCACGGGACGCACCGATGGCTGGACTTTCACTACCGCGAGCTCGCGGAGATCGATGGCGACCTCACTCGCCCACCGGAGTGGGCCAACCGCATCTACCACTCCTACCGCGACACGCTGCAGCCCCTCTTGGTCTTCGTCGGCGGGCCGGCGGAGCGGTTCACTGCCAAGGACCACACGTATCACGCGGATGAACAGGTGGAGAAGACGATCGTCGCAGTCTGGGACGGTCCGGGCAGCAAGCAGGTTGGTGTGGAGTGGCAGCTCGTCTCGGGTGAGGAGGTGCTGGCATCCGGAGAAGAGGCGTTCGATCTCGCGCCGGGCACCGTGGAACGCCGACCGATTCAGTTCACACTGCCGGCGGTGAATGCGAGGACGCAGGCAAGCCTTCAAGTGTCCGTCCAAGACTGAGCGGTACTCACCGAGTCCATCTGTTGGAGCAGACCTATGACTGACATGGCCCTGACCATCCTTCCCGCCATCGAAAATCTGAGCGAACGACAAGCACGCTGGGCAATCTACGATCCCCCGGGCGCGACGACGACCGAACTCTCGAAGCTGGGTTTCGCTGCACCCGAGGTAGGCGTCGGTGACGACCTGTCAGACATCGACGTGCTGGTGATCGGCAGCCGCGCTCTCGACGTCACGGGGCAGCTTCCGTTCTCACCCGAGGACGTCGAGCGAGGGATGCGCGTCGCGATCTTCGAGCAGACCTCCGACGCGTTGGAGATCTTCGGGTTCAGGAGCGAAGACGTGGTGCCTCGGTACGTCTTCCCGCGCCTGGACGAGCATCCCGTGTTGAACGAGCTCTCTGCCGAGGACTTCGTCAACTGGCGTGGCCAGGGAAGCCTCGTCCCGACGACGAAGCGCAACACGTATCCATACCTGGACCAGCGTGTGCACTGGGGCAACCACGGGTCGGTGGCGTCGGTCGTCATCGAGACGCCGCACCAGGGTGCGTTCACGCCGATCCTTGAGGCGGAGTTCGACCTGGCGTACAGCCCGCTTCTCCAGTGGCGCCACGGTGCCGGAGAGGTCCTCTTCGTCCAGCTGGACCTGACCGGACGTCTGGATGTCGAACCGGCGGCCGCTCGCGTCGCACGCAACATCGTCGAGTACCTCGACGGGCCGACTCCGTCGTCCGTCCCGCAGGACAAGGGAATCTACTACGTCGGCACGCACTCCGACGAGGTGGCGTTTCTGCGCAGTCTCGCCTTCGAGGTGCGGGAGGTCGCGCCGAGTGCGTCGCCTCCAGCGCTCACCGTGGACGACTTCGAGGGCAGCGTTGTTGTCCTCGGCCGGGACGTGGCTTCCCAGCTGAGCTCGGCCGTTCGTGTCCGTATGAAGGGATTCGTCCGCGGCGGTGGCACGGTGCTGCAGCTACCACAGACCGCGGAGCACTTCGAACAGACGCAGTGGCCGAAGCCTGTGACGGCCAGCGCGGCGACGCTGGCGCGTGTGGACGCGGCAGAGCTGGAGTCGGCGCCGGAGCTGCTCAGCGGGATCGGACCTCAGCTCCTTCACTGGCGTTCCTTCTTGGAGCTGGACGTCATCGAACCGTCGGGGTTGCCCGCGGGCGCATCACGTCTGCTGAATGGGCTCGTCGCGATCGTCCCCGACTTCAAGGGCCAGTGGGTCTATAGCCAGCTGGACTGGCGACAGCTGGACACCGGGCAGAACAACACGAGGCGGCCGCGCTGGAACGTGAGAAAGTTCTACCGTCAGGTCCTCACGAACTTGGGCGCGAGGACGAGCCGCGACGGGACGAACGGAATGCTCGGG
>NZ_ML142853.1:15907-16620 GCF_004138495.1 Phytoactinopolyspora endophytica | reverse complement strand
GACCGAGTACGCGCCGATGGTCACCATCGGGCAATGGCGTGCCTCCGGCGAGACCGAGACCGTACCCCTGACGCTTCCACATGCTCAAGGGGGCTGGCCGTTCAGGACCGTGGGTGCCTTGGGCGATCTGTACCAGACGGACCCATGGGCCGGAACGGCGGATGACGGCAGCAGCTGGGGCGTCGTCGTCGATGCGGACAGCGACGGGTTCGTCAGCCTCGACGCGGTGTCAGCGGAGAGCGAGCTCGTGACCGGATATCTCCGGACGTACGTGTACAGCAGGGAGCCGAGAGCGGCAGCCTTCTCCGTAGGCGCAGCCACCTGGATGCTGTTCAAGGTGAACGGTGAGGTCATGGTCGACGGGAGCTGGACCGGCGCATGGCTCCATGGACCGAGTCCGGCGCCGGACGAGACCGCGTTCACGGCCGAGCTACAGGCTGGTTGGAACAGGCTGGACGTCCTCGTGACGGGGAGCTGGGCCGAAGGGTTCGGGTGCTGGCCGCGGATGTCCGACCCGGGTGACCTGGCGATCGACGCGGCGACAGCTGTGCCTACCCGGGTCCCCGAACCGTCCGGAGAGGCGCTGCTGCCAGAGCCGCCGCTTGAGGGCCTCTACCACGAGGTGCTTCAGCAGTCGGAGGACGTGTACCGGTTCATCCATTGGTGACAGGTCGGTACGAGCGTGTGGTTGTCTCGACGAGTCGGTCGCGGAG
>NZ_ML142853.1:15560-15897 GCF_004138495.1 Phytoactinopolyspora endophytica | reverse complement strand
CGACGGATCGATGAACCCAGGACGCACGCTGCTCGTACCTCTCGGTGGTAGTACTCGCCAGGCGAGTGGAGGAGTTCGCTTCGACAGGACGGAGGTGCACGGTGGAGCACTACTACGGCGCGCGTGATGGGTCCGGTGGTGCTCGCGTCCGGGCGGCCATGCCGATGGTCGCCCGGACACCGTGGGGTGAGATGACTCATCGTGTTGACCAATACAACAAACTCGAGCGTGTGTCATGACGACTAGTGCGACGGGTGGGGCGCCCAACATCCTGCTGGTCCATTGCCACGACCTCGGAAGGTTCCTCGGGTGTTACGGAGTGCCGACGGTCCGCACG
>NZ_ML142853.1:11147-15518 GCF_004138495.1 Phytoactinopolyspora endophytica | reverse complement strand
GTTGGACGCCCTGGCTGCCGACGGGGTGCGCTTCTCGTCGGCGTTCTGCACGGCTCCCCAGTGCAGTCCGTCCAGAGCGGCCCTCTTCACCGGAAGGTATCCGCATTCCACCGGCGTGATGGGCTTGACTCACCATGGCTGGGACCTCTCGCCCTCGGAAAGGCACGTCGCCTCGCTCCTGGGGGAAGCCGGCTATCGCACGGACCTGATCGGCGTGCATCACGAGTCCAAGCGACGGCCGGATGCGGAGGTCGGTGTCCAGCTAGGGTTCGACCACGTCGATACCGTGGGTGGCAAGCCGTCGGAGTGCCGCGCGGATCGTGTTGCTGATCGGGCGATCGATGTGCTGCGCGCGCGCGCCGCCGAGCCTGGCCAGCCCTTCTATCTCCAGGTCGGTTTCATGGAGCCGCACCGCTTGGCGGGTGCGGGATTCGATGGAATCGCCATGGGCTTCATCGGCGATCACATCGCTCCCGACGACGAGCTCGGAGTGACGATACCGAGCTTCTTGCAGGACGACGAAGGGACCCGCGAGGAGATTGCTGAGCTGCAGGGTGCGGTGCGCTACGTCGATTCTGCCATCGGTCGGATGTTTCGTGCGCTCGAGGATCTGGCGCTGACCGAGAAGACGATCGTGGTGTTCACGACCGATCATGGTCTCGCCCTGCCCCGAGCGAAAGGAACGCTGTACGACCCTGGGTTGGAGACGGCGCTGATCGTGAGGGCTCCGTCGCTCGGTTGGACCGGTGGGCGTGTGGCGTCGGACCTGGTATCGAACGTCGATGTCGTTCCTACGCTGCTCGAGGCCGCCGGCGTCACCGATCCGTCCACGATGCACGGTCGAAGCGTGGCCCCCGCACTGAGGGGAGAAGTGCGCGACGGCATGTATCGGCCGAGGAGCACCATATTTGGTGAGTTCACGTACCACGACTACTACGAACCAATTCGATGCGTTCGTTCGCAGCGATACAAGTTGATCGTCAATTTCGACCACGCGATGACGCACGCCGCGGCATCGACACAGTCATGGCGACCTCGGTCGACACCGCACCCCAATGCCCTCGACTGGTCGAAACGCGAGGTCGAGTTCTACGACCTGCACGAAGATCCGCTAGAAGTTCGCAATAGGGCAACTGATCCCACGGTGCGGGAGGTGGTGGACGAGATGCGGCAAGCGATGCTCGATTGGATGGAGAGGACGTCCGATCCGCTGCTGGACGGCCCGGTTCCCTCACCTCACTACGTGCGGGCGCGTGCCAATCTGCTGAGTGCCCGGAACCTGCCCTGAGATGATCCGCGGGTCCTCGTCGGCGAATGCTCGACCAGACTGGGCCCGTTGTCATCGTTGGGGAGGCGACTGCGGATGATGACGAGGTGTTGGAGAGCTCGGGATCATGCGAGCTCCTCGACGAGGGCGGTACGCGTGAGCAACCAGATGGCATGGGTCGTGTTAGTCCGTGACACGTCACGGACTATGAGAGGAATGTGATGAGTACAGGTCGCGTACTGCGATACTCCGGCCCTGCGGCGGACTGGATGCAGGCGCTCCCGGTTGGGAACGGTCGTCTGGGTGGCATGGTGTTTGGTCACCCCGACAGGGAGCGGATCGCGCTCAATCTGGACACCCTCTGGTCCGGGGGGCCGCGGACGTCGGGATCCGGAGGGCCGCGGACGACCGGACTGCTGGACGGTCCGCGGATCGTCTCGGATGTCCGCCGTGCCGTGCTCGAGGACTGTGACCCGCATGGTGCCGGGGAGGCCTCGATCGCGTTGCAGGGACCCGATCCGGAGTCCTACCAGCCGTTGGGGGACCTGCTGATCGATCTCGAAGAGCGGGTGACTGGGACGGGTGCTTACGAACGGCGGCTCGACCTCGCCACCGGTGTGGCGTGGTCGGCGATCCGTGCCGACGGAATGGTGCGCACCCAGCAGGTGCTGGCCTCCGCGCCGGCTGGGGTGCTGGCCGTGCGGATCGAGCAGGCGGGGCGCCCGCTTCGGCTGCAGGCTCGGATGGATACCCCGCATCGGATGATTCACCGAGGCGGCGAGGGGCCGACGGCGGTCCTCACCGGACGGCTGCCTGTAACCGTGGCGCCGGAGTTTCGCGATATGGATGATCCGGTGCGGTACTCCGACTCCGGCGGGATGGTCTTCGCGATGGCGCTGCGGGCGGTGCTGGACGACGGCGACGAGGGGTCAGTGGCACTTCGTGACGGGGTGCTGACGGTGGACGGAGCGCGGGCCGTGACACTGGTGCTAGGTGCCGTGGACTCGTTCGTCGACTGGCGGGCTGCGCCTGGGCAGGACCCCGTCGCGGTCGCGACTGCGGCGGTCGAAGCCGTGGTTCGGGCACCCGGCTGGTCGGACCTGTCGGCATCCGCTCGCGCCGACCATGGGGAACTGATGGGGCGGGTTCGGCTCGACCTCGGCCCGGCGAGGGCAGAGGAGGCCACCGACGCACGGTTGCGTCGCGTCCAGCAGGGTGAGACGTGCGACGACCTGATCGCGACGGTCGTCGACCTCGGTCGGTATCTGCTGGTGGCGTCGTCCCGCCCGGGGACCCAGGCAGCCAACCTGCAAGGTATCTGGAATGAGCTGGTCCACCCGCCCTGGGCCTCGGACTGGACGGTCAACATCAACACCGAGATGAACTACTGGCCGGCCGAGACCATGGCGCTGCCCGAGTGTGCCGAGCCGTTGATCGACCTGGTCGAGTCGGTAGCCGAGTCGGGTGTGCGCACAGCGCGGGAGCTCTACGACGCACCGGGGTGGGTGGCGCACCACAACGTCGACCTGTGGCGCTCCACCTGGCCCGTCGGGGAAGGCGTCGGGACGCCGAACCATGCCATGTGGCCGATGGGTGGGGTGTGGCTCTCGGCACACCTGGCCGAGCACGCCGCGTTTGCTCCCCATGACCACGATCTCCTGGAGCGTGTGTGGCCGATCCTGCGGGGAGCTGCGCAGTTCGTGCTGTCGTTGCTGATGCGTGATCCTCGGCCGGGGCGGACGCAGGGGCGGTGGGTGAGCGTTCCGTCCACGTCGCCGGAGAACTGGTTCGTGGACTCGAGCGGACGGCATGCCGCGGTGGACGCGATGGTGACGATGGACCTGTGGCTGGTCCGGGAGCTCTTCGGCAACGTCCAGACGATGGCGGATCGCCTTAGTGTCGACGATGAGCTCGTGCAGCGGGTGCGGGCGGTATCCGCGGAGTTGCCCGAGGCGCCGATCGGGCCGGACGGACGGCTGCTGGAGTGGTCAACTCCCCGGGCCGAGGCAGAACCGGGCCACCGGCACATGTCTCACCTCTACGGTCTGCACCCCGGTAGCGAGATCGACCCGTGGAGTACGCCCGAGCTCGCCGCTGCTGCTCGCGCCTCGTTGGAAGAACGGTTGGCACACGGCGGGGGCCACACCGGATGGAGCCGGGCGTGGCTGGTGGCGTTCTGGGCGCGGCTCGGGGACGGGGACAAGGCGCTGGAGAACGTGGACATCATGCTGCGGGACTCGATCGCCGACAATCTCTTCGACCTGCACCCACCCGGATGGTTCCAGATCGACGGGAACCTCGGCGTCGCCGCGGCCGTCGCCGAGATGCTAGTGCAGTCACACACCGATGTGCTGCGGCTGCTCCCCGCTCTCCCGACCCGGTGGCAGACCGGCTCAGTTCGTGGGTTGCGGGCGCGGGGCGGGGTGACCGTGGACCTTCGGTGGCATGACGGGGCTCCGCACTCAGCGCGCCTCGTTTCCCCCCACGATCTCACGCTCGTCGTGGCGTGGTCCGACGGAACCCCGTTCGACGTCCGCCTGTCGTCCGGTACCCCAGTCGACCTCCGATTCTGAGGCCACGGGGCAGGTAAGCGACCGTACCGAGGGCCTGTCTGATAGCTGATGGGCTATGGAGACCCCGCGGGCCCTCCAGCTTCACCGCCGCAGGGCCTTCGAGTGTCTATCGCCCTACGCACGACGAGCAGAACCCGCAGCGCGGAGCAGTGGGATCGGAACGGGCCTCTGCTGCCGTTGAACGAGGTCAAGGTGGGTCGCCCGTTCGGCTTCCACAACCGCCAGCGCCGCCACCCCGCCCTTGGCTGGCTGACACCCGTAGAGTTCGAGAACGCAGCAACGATCAGCGTGGCCTAGATTCCAACGATCTGCCTCCGCGGAAGGTGGGACACACCCCACCTCCACCGAACCCGGGGCGGTTCACTCGTCACCAACCGCCGCGCGTTGGCAGCTCACTCATGCGAACTGATGCCTGGGCTGCTGGATATACCCGGAGTACGCCGCGTCACCGCGGCGATCATCCTGAGTGCATGGTCACACCGCGGCAGGGTGCGTTCCGAGGCCGCGTTCGCTGCTCTCAGCTTGACGCGA
>NZ_ML142853.1:10808-11116 GCF_004138495.1 Phytoactinopolyspora endophytica | reverse complement strand
TCACTATCGGGGACTCAACTCACGGTCAGGCGAGGTCGAGGACGGCGTACCCGTGCCCGTCCAGGTGCACGGTGTCGCCGTCGGCCCGGTGCCCGCGGGCCTCGACGGGGCGCGCCCCGCCCGCGCCGGGCACGTCGAGCGCGACGGACGCCCGGCCCGGGTTGAGCACGACGGCGAGGCTGCCGCCGCGCACGTACGCGAACGGGTACCCCGTGGACAGGACCTCCACGGGCGATGCCGCGTCGAGCCGGTCGTCCGCGGTCCGCAGGTGCGCCAGCCGGCGCACGAGGTGCAGCAGCGAGCCCTCG
>NZ_ML142853.1:9269-10753 GCF_004138495.1 Phytoactinopolyspora endophytica | reverse complement strand
GGGCCGCGACGGTGGGCCGGCCGGGGTCCGGGTCCTGCGGCAGGTAGCGCGACTCCGCGACGTCGTAGGGGCCGAACCGGCCCGGCGGCAGGTCGCCCCATTGCATGGGGGTGCGGGACCCGGCGCGGTCGTAGGTGGGGCTGAGCCGCGACCCCTCGAGCGTCGGCGTGCCGGGCACGAACCGCATGCCGATCTCGTCGCCGTAGTAGATCGAGGGCATGGACGGCCAGGTGAGCGTCAGCACGAGGGCGGCGCGGGCCTGGTCGGCGTCGCGGGCACCGGCCACGAGCCGGGTGAAGTCGTGGTTCGACGTCGGCAGGCCGGTCAGCCCGCCCCGCCCGGCGGCGGTGATCGCCGCGGTCGCCGCTTGCCAGGCGCGGACGAAGGTTCCGGCGTCGCCGCGGGCCTCGGCGTCGGCCCAGGCCGGCACGTCACCCCACGACGGGTTGACGGTGCCGGCGCCGTTGTTCCACAGCGAGCGCAGCGGCAGGCCGTCGTCGTCCCCGCCGAAGTGGAGGAAGAAGTCGGCGTGGAAGCCGGACGGGACGGAGACGCGCGGGTCGCCCCACTCGCTGACCAGCACCCGGCCCGGGTACGCCCGGTCGAGCCAGTCGCGGGTCTCGCGCCACAGCCGGCCGGTCTCGACCAGGCCGGGGTCGTCCTTGACGAGGGAGGCCGCCATGTCCACGCGGAAGCCGGCGACGCCGAGGTCGAACCAGTGCGCCATGATCTCGCGCACCGCGGACCGGTTGGCCCGCGGCCCAGGGGCGTCGACCGGCTGGCGCCACGGCTCGTCCGGGTGGGTGCGCGCGTACCCGAAGTTGAGCGCCGGCTGCACGGGGAAGAAGTTCGGCCGGTAGTAGCCGCCGCGGCGTCCCGGCCCGGGCTCGAACCCCTCCACCGGGACATCGCTCCACACGTAGCGGTGGTCGTCCGGGTCGTCGGCGGAGGCCACGAACCACGGGTGCTGGTCGGAGGTGTGCCCGGCCACGAGGTCGAGGAGCACGGCGATGCCGCGTCGCCCGGCCTCCTCGGTGAGCTCCGCGAGGTCGTCGTTCGTGCCGTAGCGCGGGGCGATCGTGCGGAAGTCCGCGACGTCGTACCCGGCGTCGGCGAACGGGGAGACGAAGCACGGGTCGAGCCACACCGCCCCGACGCCGAGCCACCGCAGGTAGTCGAGGCGGGCGGTGATCCCGGCGAGGTCGCCGATCCCGTCCGCCCCCGCGCGGCCCGAGTCGGCGAAGCTCTGCGGGTAGATCTGGTACAGCACCGTGCGCCCGAGGCGGGGCGCGAGGTCGGTCGCGGCGTGCTGCGTCATCGGGCCGCCTCCGTCCCGCCGATCCACCCGAGCCGGGCGTGGGCGTCCCCGGGTTCCTGCACCAGCCAGGCGCCCGTGCGGGCGGGCAGCCACGTCGGCCCGGCGGGCGCCGACGCGAGCTTGCCGACCGCGGTGAGCGTGAAGAGGTTGCGCCAGCGGTGGGGGA
>NZ_ML142853.1:4128-9190 GCF_004138495.1 Phytoactinopolyspora endophytica | reverse complement strand
CGGCCGCGGGCCGAACGCCGGCGGTGGCGGTGGCGGTGGCAGCGGGATCGGTCGAGGTGGTCATGGCGGTCCTGTCGTCGTCAGGGAGGGAGCCGGGTGTCAGCCGACGCGGGCGGGGGTGAGGTCGTCGTCGATCGCGCTCAGGGTCGCCGCGGGCACGGTGGCGTGCGCGGCGAGGTCGAGCAGGCTCGCTCCGGTCGGGAGCGTGAGCGCCTCGGTGCGGGTGAGGTCGGGGGCGTGCCGCTCGACCACGGCACGGGCCGCCGGGTCGGCGAGCAGCTCGTGCAGCGGGGCCCGCAGGAACGCGGGGGCGCGCAGCTCGTCGGGGGCGGGCAGCGGCTCGGCGACGGCGGCCGCCCGCGCGGCGTGGTCCCGCGCGCGCAGGTGATCGCGGGCCACGGGCCCGGTCGCGGGCAGGCCGAGTCGCTCGTACTGGGAGGCGGGGGCTTCGCCCTCGCGCATCAGGCCCACCAGCAGGTTCGCCATGCGCAGCTCGGCGTCGTCGTCGACGACCGGACGGTCCTGGGCGGGGGCGGTCGCGAGGTCGAACAGCAGGGTGCCGTGGGCGTGCGAGTTGAGCCAGCCGGTGGCTGCAGGCACGCGCAGGGTGCGCAGTCCCTTGGTGAAGGCGAACGGCTCCGCGGGCTGCCAGTCCGCCAGCTCGTCGACGCCGAAGCGTCCCCGCATGTGGGTCGGCATGAGGGTGAAGTCCTCGAGGGGCGCGTTGGCGGCCGAGTCGGCGGCCCGCATGTACACCCAGCGGCCGTCGGTGACGTTGACGTGCCCGCCGTGGACGCCGAAGAGGGCGCCGTCGCGGATCCGCCGGTCGTCGTCGTCGAGCACCCCGGCCAGGTCGCGGCCCTGCATGTCCGTCGTCGGCTCCAGGTCGAAGAACCGCAGCATCGTGGGGGAGATGTCGATCGTCTGCGCGAGCGCGCCGCGGCGGGTGTCGCGGCCGCCGGTGCGCGGGTCCCACAGGAACATCGGCAGGTGCACCAGCTCGTTGAACCAGGGCTGCACCGACTTGGCCCACCAGCCGTGCTCGCCCAGCAGGAACCCGTGGTCGGTGTTGACGAGCAGCATCGTGTCGTCCCACAGGTCGTGGGCGTCCATAGCGTCGAGGACCCGCCCCAGGGAGCGGTCGCACATCGAGACCAGGGGCCGCGTACTCAGCGCGGGCGTGCTCGACCTGCGAGTCGGGCTCGGTGACCTTCTGGTACGCCGGCCAGTCGAACTCGGGGCCGTCGTAGTCGTGGGAGTACAGGTCCTTGTACCGCTGGTGGGTGAAGAACGGCTCGTGCGGGTCGAACAGCTCGATCTGCAGCATCCACCGGTCGGCGCCCGCGTTGGTCTCGAGGAAGTGCAGCCCGGCGTCGACGGTCAGGGTCTGGGAGTGCTCGGCCTCGGTGGGCATGTAGGAGCGGTTGACCTGGTCCTGGTAGCGCATTCGGCCACGCATCCCCTCGGGTGCGTCGCCCGCGACGACGCCCTTCCACGGGTCGCCCTCCTGCCCGCGGAAGAACTCCCAGGTGGTGTAGCGCGTGTGGTACGTGGCGCCGCCGTCCTCCCAGTAGTGCGGGTGGTCGGAGATCAGGTGGGTGTGCACGCCGGTCTCGCCGAGCAACTGCGGCATCGAGTCGTCGAACGGCTCGAGTGGGCCCCACGAGCGGTGCAGGAAGTTATGGCGGCCGGTGTGCATCTCGCGCCGGGCGGGCATGCACGGCATCGAGCCGGCGTAGAAGTTGTCGAAGGTGACGGCCTTCGACGCCAGGCGCGCGAAGTTCGGGGCGTCGACGACCGTGTCGGCGTAGGGAGCGAGCAGGTGCCGGTTGAGGCTGTCGAACATCAGGACGATGGCGCGCACGGGTGCTCCAGGGGTCTCGTTGCGACGGTGGTGGGGCTCAGCGGGTGGTGGTCGTGACGGTGGTCGCCGCGGGTTCGCCCGCCGGCTCGGCGGCGAGCCGGCACGCGGCGATGTGCGCGTCGATCGAGGCGGCGCCCTTGGCGTGGGACCACTCGAGCACAGTGTGGGCGAGGGCCTCGTCGTACGGGAGGGTCGAGGCGACGTCGGTGCTGCGGTCGCGGTTCCGGAACCGGGCGACCTGAGCCTGGCGCGCCTCGATCTCCGTGTCGAGGAGCCGCAGGACGTCGTCGCGGCACATGAACCCGGAGAAGGACAGCCGCACCATGAGCTCGGGGTCCTCGAAGCGGCTTGGCGGCTGGTACGGGCCGGTGAGCCGGTCGAGGAACACTGTCTCGCCCTCGGGTGAGACGTGGTAGGACTTGGCGTCCTGGGCGCCCGGCCGGGACTCGACCGCGTGCCAGACCCAGTCGCGCTCCTCCATCCGCGCGAGGCTGCGGTGCACCTGGCTCATCTGGGTGTTGGACCGCATGAACCGGCCGCTCGTGTCCATGAACTTCTTCAGGTCGTAGCCGGTCGAGGGCCGCCGGATCAGCACCCCCAGCAGGATGATCTCGAGCTTCATCGTCGTCTCCCTCGCCCGCTGCCGCGTGGCGTCGATCGGGTGCCGTCCATGGCACAAGTGGGATGGCACTGACCATGTCACAAGTGGAATGGGTGGGTCAACGGTCCGACGTGTCTCACGTACTTTGAGCGCGGCGGGAGGGTTGGTGCCTCACGACGGTCGTGCGCGCCCGAACACGCCGACGATATCGGCAACCCCGGACATGGCCAGCGGCTTACGCCGTGTCGGCAAATCTTGTGCATCAGTGACGCGACGTCTTCATCGTGAAGGAGGGTTACAGAAGAGTCGGCCCAACGGAGGGAAGCGATGCGGCCCTTCCGACACCAAGACCGCTGCACAGTTCCTCCGCTTGGGAGAATTTGGGGGATGATCTTGGAAGTCAGGCGGTGTCAGGCTAGGTGAGACCGCGTCAGCCTAGGCTTCTGAGCTGGTCGAAACGCCGGTCTCCCCAGCCGACGATGATGGCGGTTCATTATTCGGGACGAAGGCGCTCCGCTGCGCCGCCGTACCTTCCTGGCCGCCACGCTCGCCGCTGCCGCCGCGGCAAGTGGCGCGTGCGGATTCGGCGGCGACGGCGGCGACGACACCAGTGGCGGCGAGCCCCAGCGTGGTGGAACGCTGAAGCAATCTATGATGCCCGTCACCCACCTCGATCCCGCCGTGCAGGGGAACTCGTCGTTTGGGCAGATCCTCATGATCGGCCTGTGGGAAGGTCTCGTCGTCATCGACGCCGACGACCCGTCGCAGGTGCTCCCTGGAGCGGCCGAGTCCTGGGACATCTCCGACGACGGCCTGACCTACACCTTCCACCTGCGCGACAACACCAGATGGTCCAACGGCGACCCCGTCACCGCCGGCGACTTCGAATGGAACTGGAAACGCATCCTCACCCCCGGCGTCGCCGGCGAAGGATCGCCGTCGTTCAAGCCGACCACGTTGTCGGTCGTCGGCGCGGAGGCGTACTCGACCGGTGAGTCCGAAGATTTCTCAGCGGTGGGCGCGCGGGCGGTCGACGACGCCACGTTCGAGATCACCCTGGAAACGCCCGATCCCGACGCGGTGCTCAAACTGGCGCAGTACTTGGGGCTGCCGTTGCATCCGGCCACCGCGGAGGAACTCGGCGAGGCGTGGCTGGACCCGCAGAACTGGGTCAGCAACGGCGCGTACATACTCGACGACTTCCGCGTCAACCAAGGCGCCGTACTGCTCCCCAACGAGCACTACTGGGACGCCGACAACTATCATCTCGACCGCTGGGAAATCTCGTTCAACGACGGCGGCACCACCGCGGACCTGCTCTCCTACCAGCAAGGCGAGATCGACATCACCGGTCGTATCGAGGACGACCTAGAAGCAGTCACCAGCTCCGACGTCGCCGACGAGCTGGTTTCCTCGCCCACCAACCAGGTCCGCCAACTCGTGGTGATGAACAGCCATAACCCCGCCCTGCACGACGTCAGGGTGCGCCACGCGCTGGCGATCTCCATCGACCGGGAAGCGCTCGGCGAACTGGCCACGCCGGCCGTGGCCGGGCCGTCCCGCGTCCCCGAGGCCGTCCCCGGATACGACGAAGACGCTCAGATCCCGTTCGACCCGGACCAGGCCGCGACCCTGCTGGAGGAGGCGGGCTATCCCGGCGGCGAGGGCATGCCGACTGTCACCCTGCTCGACTTCCAGAACAGCCCCTGGGTCGAAGCGATCGCCCAGATGTGGCGAGACAACCTCGGTATCAACGCCGAACTCGACATTGTCGAGATCGGCGTCTACGGGGACAAGAGGGAGCAGGTCCACAACGAGAACTACACCGGCTTCTGGGTAATAATGTCGCGGTCAATCCGCCGAGCCTGCTGGCATTCGCAAAGAGCAATATACCCGCCAACCCGAACGTCCATGGAACAAACCTCGCGCCGCCGGACATCGCCGAAGAGGTGTTTCGAGCACGCGCAGACGGCGCGTCCGGCACAGAAGTACAAGAGATACTGGACCGAAATCGCCACCCGGAGATCGAAGACGCGCTTGAGCTCACCCGCGCTGCGGCCGCGGAAGAGGATCCAGATACCCAACACGAGCTACTGGTCCAGGCGGCAAGTGCGTGGAACGAAACGTACACCAACATCCCCGTCCTGTGGGGCGGCTACAACCTCCTCGTCAAGCCGCGAGTGCAAAACCTGCAGCCGTGGATCTACAGCTCCGTCTTCACCACTAAAGGTATCTACGTCGAGAACTAGAACCAGCTGACCTGAACACCCTGCTGTGTTGCAGTTCTAGGACGTGCCCTGTAGTCGCGACGATGTCAGCACGATGTGCTCCAAGCGGGACTTCACATCGGTCCGGCGGCACTATTTGCTGATAGGCGCGATGCCAGTCGGTTGTTGGTTCTGCCCATGTGTCGCAGTCGTCGCCCGTCTTGTGGGCCCAATGCCAAGCGTTGATGACACCGCATCGTGCAAGGACCGGGGCACCACACAAGGAGCAGCGGCCAGTGGCGCCTGGGGTGGGTTCGGTATCGGCTCCAGCTGCTGTGATCGCATATAACACTGCACTAGCTCACTTCCGTGGAAGCCGGACCATGCGCT
>NZ_ML142853.1:0-4117 GCF_004138495.1 Phytoactinopolyspora endophytica | reverse complement strand
CGGACAGGATCGCAGACGGCACCGACAAAGCCGGGCCGAGCGGCTTCTATTACCTGAGTCTGGCAGCCGGCGGCCAGGTCGCGGACCCGTAGATCACGGCGCGAACGGGGCGACGATCCCTGAAAAGGTGATGACATCGAGGGCGCGCGTGGCGAAACGACCGTCGGCCGCATACAACGGCATTCGGAGGAGAAGGAGGTTGACCGGGAAGCCGACCACATCTTAGAGTGCTGCGCGAGCGAGCGGGGATCATCAGGAACAGATGTCTCGGGCTCCTGGTGGATGGTGAAATCGAGGCGAGGTGGATTTGCGCCGATTCGTGGTCGATCACGTAATCTGTCGGTTCAGGTGCCGTCGAGTGAAGTGTTGCTTGTTGTGAGGAATGGCCGTGTCGTTGGTAAGGGCTTCATTCACGGGTCTCCTTGAGCCCCAGCGGGTACACAATGGCTATGCCTATGTCGCTTCTTTGCTTGCTGCCATCACAGTGACAAGACTCCTTTTCGGAAATTCGCCCATCCCGGCGCTGACGGATGCTGCTGGTCTCCTTGATCGTGATGCAATGCTTGATCAAGTAGTCTCGTCCGTGCACGCGATTCTTGCGGGCAACGATCACGTCGTGGGGCCGATCGCGCTAACGACCTGCTGCGTGGCGGTTGCGCGGCTGGTGGTCTACCCACTGTGGCGCGGTCGACTGGGCTTTGAGGCAACCACGCTGGCCGCACGTGAACAGATCATGCCTATCGGGCCGAGTCTCGCTGACGGCGCAGGAGCAATACCTCGGGCGGCCTTGACGTTTTGGGCAGCGTTTTGTGTCGCCACGCAGGCGGGGGCCATCCCGACGAGCCCGACCCGCAATGTGCTACTCGTGACCCTAGCCACAGTGTTCGCCAGTACGCTAGTCGTCGCATTTTCCACGTTTATCTTCGCGCTTTTCCGCAATGGCAGGGCATGGGCAATCTATCCGTACTGGCTAAAGCTCGCCGACGTGCACGGCGCGGTCTCGTCGTCATTGCTAGTGGTCGTCTGGTGCCTAGCTCGGATGCCTCTCCTATTTCCATTGAGAGTCATCGCATGGCTACTAGACGTCATCGGTCACGACGATACGCCCGATGGGATTGAACAACCTGAGCCCACCGGTGCGATCCGACTTCAAGATGTATAGCCTTACCTAGCTCGGATCTTTCGTGAGCCGGGCGTGGGTGATTGTGACGGTGCTACGGCCGTCGCGTTGGGATGAATTGTGGCGGGTGGGTGTGACAGGGTGCCCGGGTGTCGTCTCGGGTGGACGCCGGTTCCATGGGCCGGTGTGATGTGAGGGCCGTTGGGACAAGGGCTTGGTATGCTGGTCAGCCGGGTTCTGCGAGGGCTCGTAAGCGCGTGAAGCCGGCGATGATCGCATCGGTCCAGGCGTGGTCGCCGGACAGGCGGATGATGGTTTGTCGTCCGGTGTGCACGAGTCGGGCGGCGGCGGTGAACAGCCGGAAGCGTAGGCGTTTGGGTTCCCACCGGCGGGCGGGGTGGCCGGTGAGCGCGAGCAGTTGCATCCAGGCGGTGATCTCGCAGGCCAGTGCGACGATGGCGCACCAGATCCGGTTCTGGTCGAAGTTGTAGAGCGGGAGGTTGCGCAGGCCGGTGTCTTTTGCGCATCGGATGCGGTCCTCGGCGCGGGCGCGGCGGCGGTGTCGAAGTTCCGCAACGATCTGCTGGATCGCCACTCCTTCTAGCGCTGTTCGACGCACGAGTCTTACATATCGTGCGGCGCGGCTACTCCGCGCAAGATGCGCCCGGTGAGAGATACGACGTATGGGTCATCGACTACGGAGCGTATGTCGATCTCATCAACACGAAGTCCGCACCGCAGGGGATGCTTCCATACGGTGAGGGGATAGACCCTGAAGGCTATGTGGACGTGCCAACTCAAGACTTGCGTGCGATCCGACGTGCCATTCTGGATCTCGACAAGTTCGAGCTTCTCAACCGCACCACCCGGCCTACGCCCTGACATTGCCGAATTGATCTCTTCTAGATCAAGGCGGCGCTGACGCGCCGCGTGCGGGCTCACTCCGGGCGTGCGGCCTGGCGGCCGGTCCCTCCGCGAGGCCCGCATGAGCCGATGGCTGGAACGCGCGCTATCCCGCATCACCTGGGCGCGCTCGTGCTGCAGCATCGGCGGCATCCCACCGCCGCTGAAGATCGGATAGCTGGTTCCTGAAGTCGTCAGCGAAGAGAGTCATCTCCTTTGTGCACTGTAGCGCCCACACCTGGGCGAGGAACGCGCCGAACGCGAAGAGCCCACCAATCACGAGCGCGAGGCCGAGTTCGCCTTGGGCGTCTGCGATGAGGAGCATCGAGCCAGTCACGACGACCACGAAGTGAAACGCTGTAAAGATAGCCGCCAGCCTCTGACTGCCGAGCCGTGCACGAATTCGAAATGGCCCCCACCAAAGCTGCCAAGTCTGGGCGTTCGCCATGAGACGATCGAACTCTGTCTGGAGCTTGTCAAGCTCGCTGTATGGCGCATCTGGCCCCGTTGCTTCCGAATCGGGCACGTTATGTCCTCCAATGTCGCCGTTCCCCTCGTCGCTACCATTCTTCGGCCTCCACGGCGCGAGTCAAGGGCGCTCGCAGGCTCGCGTCTATTCGTGATGATCTTCGATCACCCTTGACCCGCTTCGCTTCGGCCTACGGATGGCAGCTATGAGGGGAACGGCTCAGAATGGGATCAGCCCGGCAGGTTGCGGGTATCGCAGACGAGGAACGGCACGAGGGAGGTGCGTCCAATGAGCAAACCCACAGTTCACCCGCCGACATACGGCGAGACGCTGGAGAATAGCGTGGACGAGATCCTCGCGGGAGCGCGCCCGCTGCCGTTCGGCGATGAGATGATCATCGAGGGGCTGACCGAAGAGGAACAGCGGGACTACTTGACCACAGCCCTAGGGAATTACGTGCTCTTCCACACGCGCTGATCGCCGCCGCCCTGGGGTGTGTCGAGGTGGCTTTGACGGCGTGGATCTCAACCGACCAGCCCCGTACGCTCTCAGAGCTCCTCGACCGCGCCTTGCAGGCGCCCTCCGGACAGAGGTGACGAGCTCGGAAGGATTCGCCCTGGTCTCGGTACCTCGGGTGAGTCGCCCCAGACGGCCGGGGCGGTGCCGTGCTGCCAGGCCGACCCGCCATGTCGGGCCCGGCGCGATGGCTCGTACAGGTATTGGGTTCAGGGTTTGTTCCAACTCTCGGGATGCCCCGCCGACGGACCACTGGCAGCTCGGCGTCCGCCAGTCCGATGGGCTGGCCGCCGTCTTGGGAGGGAATTGACTCATCGTTCATGTCTGCCTGCTTGGCGAGCGCTGCCCGCGAATCCGAGGGCAGCCGTGACTGCGGCGACGACGGCGAGGACGCCGATGAACCCGAATGCTGCTTGGAATCCACCGAGGCCGGACCCGGCCAAGAGCACCGTTGCGACCGCGGCCAGGCCCGCCGCCCCGCCGATCTCGCGCGTGGTCTCGACCAGGCCCGACGCCAACCCGGATTCCGTCGCCGCGACGCCTGAAAGCGCGCCGATCTGCAGCAAGGGCACACACAGGCCGAAGCCGGTGCCGGTGAGCACGAACGCGGGAAGCAGGCCGTCGAGGTAGCCGGCATCGGCGGAAACCCGGGTCAGCGACAGAACCCCGACGGCAAAGAGCGACAGGCCGATGACCAGCAGACGCCGGACTCCCACGGCGGCGAGGCGGCCGGCGATGGACGCTGCCGCAAAGAAGGTCAACGTGGTCGCCAGGCATGCGAGGCCGGTTTTTGCCGGCGAGTAGCCGAGTTCCTGCTGCATCAGTAGCGACCCGATGAAGATGAACGCGAAGAAGGCGCCGAAGCCGAACAACGCCGTGAGGTTGGCCGCGAGGAGTGTGCGGTTCTTCAGCACCGAAGCAGGCACGAGCGGGGCGGGCGAACACGCCTCGATCCGCACGAACGCCGTCATCAGCAGGGCGGCCGCGGCGAACCACACCACGGTGAGTCCGGTGGTCCATCCGTGGGTTGCGGCGTGGTGCAGTGCATAGACGAATACCATCAGCGCGCCGGTCGCCGTGCTCGCCCCGGCGATGTCGAGTCGCCCGGA
>NZ_ML142852.1:512225-524538 GCF_004138495.1 Phytoactinopolyspora endophytica | reverse complement strand
AAGCCAGTGACGAGGCCGTCACTGCCATCCTCCGAGGACACCAGCATTGGCTGCGCAACATGCAATCGAACGCCCAGGCGGCAGGCTCTGATGTTGCGCAGGATCCGGCGTTCGACATCATGCTCGGCGTCGATCCAGGCAGTTCGCGACTTGATCAATACCTGCACTTTAAGCAGCGCTGCGACGACTTCGGGAGCCCACAACTCATGTACGGGTACACGATCGAAGCAAATCGCTCGCACCCGTCATTCTCGACGGCGGAGGTGTTCCTGGAGCATCAAGACGACGACCAGGTTCCGTTGCTTCTACATGAGCCACGGCGAGGATTCCCTGACATGCTCTCGGCCGTCCTCGCATGCCTGCTGCATGCCAGCGAGAGCATCAACCGGCTCATCATCGGCCAACCATGGTCAGCAAACCTGCAGAGAATCGATACCGAGACGCGCGCGGCCGTTGAACAAGCCGCCTCGACCGGCGATCAAGCGGGACCGACGACAGGTTGATGGCAGATCTCGTGGCCACCAACGGTCATCTCTCATGACCGCCATCCGCCAGTTCTCAATGTCCCTTGAAATACTGCACAGCACGCAGGTGACTGTGAGGCTATTGAGGATGCTGACGGACAGCTCGTGACAGGCGCGATGCAGGCTCTACCGCTCCTCGCCGCGCCCGGGCTACACGGATCTCGACGCCCAATCAGTCCCGACATCGGCAGAACCAGAGCTCTCGCGTCGGCGGCCTTACCAAGTAGACACTCGGTGTTCGGCCGGTGCGATGAAGCGGTGCGGGGCTGACTGCCGGTCATGTCGGTTCCGCTCGGAAGAATGGTCTATGTCCCACCCCTGACCCCAGCAGCGGTCGGGAACCCGTCGTGAAGACAACCGTTCGAGGAAGTACCGGTACCTGGCTACAACCTGGTCGGAGGCACGCTCTCGTCTGCGGCCGCTCGCGCCTGTGGCCTGTCCGGGAACATCCGGAAGCTGTCAAAGGCCCCACGTCCCGCGGCGGGTAGCCGACAACGCCCCCAACGTGCTCCGCGCCGCCGCCGTCATCGTCGACGAGGTCGCCAGCCGGCCCCTGGCCTGGGGCGGAGCATTGTTGGCCTCGTCGGCTGCATCATTGACTCGGGCAACGGGACCGTGCGGCCCAGCATCGTGACGGTCCGCGCAGGCTCAGAACCGGCTCCGCAGGAACTCGTTCAGCTCGTGGAATAGACTGTGGTCACCTATATCGGACGCCACGACGGCTGCGGAGGCAACCGCCAGCGACACGAAGGCAACCCACAGTGCGCGGCGGCCAATCTTGGATGCATCTACCGAGGCACCCAGCGAGGCTACTGTGGAGAGGATGTCCCGATAGTCACGATCAGCAGCGGTGAGTTCCTCTAGCCACTCCTTCTGGCGCTTCCGCAATTCAGTGTTCATGTGTATCGGCTCGTCTTCCCGGTCAGAATTGGCCCGGAAGCGAGGCGCGTACTCGATTGTGAACTCCGCCTCCTCTTCGAACCGTGGCCGGGACTTCCAGGACCTCTCCAAGTCGCGCTGTATGGTCGCCACGTCAATGCTGAGGGTCAGCAGTTGCTCGCGGAGGTCGTTGACGACTTTGGCCTTGAAGAGGCCGTGCTGTGCCCGAGCCCGATCCCGAATCAGCGCGTAGCGAGCCTCCACAGTTTCAAGCAGATCAGATACGGCGAGCGTCACCAAGAAACTTTCGATTGCGTTGCCGTAGCGATGCGCTATTGCTCGGTTCGGATCGTCGCCGTAGCCAGTCATGTGAGTGGCGCTGTCCATCACAGCCTGACGCTGTCCCCAAAGCGCCCACGTCCGGTCAGTGCTCATGCCCCGGGCCATCGACGGCTCAGTCGGGACCAAGAGCATCCTGGGAATCTCAGCAGAGGTGTAGTGGTGGACCTCCGTCTCGGTGATTCCGAGCGCTCGGAACACATCGAACAAGTGACGGTCGTGCTCCGCGCTGACGGCAGTCGGGTCGTGCTGATCCAAGATGAGCATGTCGATCAGCGTCTGTGGGCTATCGAACTCTGCAAAGACGCCATCACAGTTGTCCTTCATCCACTTCCGCGCCAAATGGTGCAGCCGTTCTCGTACCGTCTGCGTGACATGGAACCCAGCCCACATCCGATCAAGTGCTTGAAGCCGACCGCCCCGGCGAGTCAACATCGGCTCGTGAGGCTGATGCCAAGCCTCATCTAGTTGTGTAGCACCCAACTTGGAGAGTTGGATGTGAGCAACTACGGCAGTTAGGCCGGAGCCGATCTGCATGGCCTTCAACTCGATGTAGCTGAACTCAGGCGGCAACTTGTTGCGCACGCCATCGGGTATGAGGTACGTCCCATTGACGTCCTGAATTGACGCCATGCGCCACCATCGCCATCCAGTCCGAGCGCGGGACTTCAAGAGGATGTTGACATTGGTATCTTCGCTACCAGACATCCAACGGTTCCAGTCCCAGCCGTTCCGATGAATCGCCTGCTCCAGTCGTGCGAACGCGCTCGGCGGGAACAGTTCAACCACCCAGATACCCGGCATGGTGACGCGCTCGTCAGCAGGCACCTGGAAATCATGCAGCCGGTCGGTCGGGTCCCAGATTCTGTCCCGCTCTAGTTCGTTGAACCGACTGAGATCCGTAGACCAGCGGTGGAAACCGCGGAGTACCGCTTTCGGAATGATCTTGCGTCGCCACTTGGTCTGGAGGAACCACAGCAACTTGTAGGGGAGGTCATACCAACGGGTCCAACGCTCCCCGATGTACGGCACCTTCGCGTAAGCGGCCGAGATCCTGTCCGAGATCAGGTCCGATCGCGGGGATGGCTCCACGCCTGCTGGAGCTTCGGCTCCCTCGTCAGGCGTCTCGGCTTGGTCCTCAGGTGGTTCGACCCGTTCCTCGGCGGTCATGGCTTGCCCACGCTCTTGAACTCAGCGCGCTGCATCTGCGCGCATGGCACACTGACTTCGGAGGTGTGTGCGGCCATCTGGACTTCCTCGGATCGGGACCCAACTACCTGTCCGATTCTCCCAGCAGTCTCCGACAGCCTCCGGAGCCGCACGCCGAGTCAGGGTCAAATCAAGCCCTCTGTCGGACCTGCTCGGCTGCAGCGCACGTGATAGCGGCAGTTGCTATCTGATCTACCAAGTCTGTCTGCTCGTCCAACTCGACGCCTCGTCGAGGCCAGGTAGGCGAGCACGCTGCCTCGGATCACCGAGCGAACCCTCGCCGGCGCCCACGTCGTGATCTCCCAGGTGCCACGAGCAGGGTTCCATACCGCGAAGGGCTGCAACGCGTCGATGCAATAGCGGGCCACAAGCTCGCCCTCATGCATCAGCCAGTCATGGACGAACTATGAACCCGCACCGCGAGCAAAGAGCCAGTACCGTCGCGGGCTCCTCGCTGAGGTCGACAACGACTCCCTCGTCGTGCCGATCACCGAAGCGCTCGACATATGCGGGCGATCGGACGGTTCTACTACTTCGACGTCCATAGGTGATCTCCGCCCAGAGGTCCCCGGCAATGCGTTCATACGGTGCTTGCGGATCGGTCCTCGCACGCTCTCGGCTCGCGACATCGCCTCGGGCTTGGGTGGTAGACACTCAGCGAGGGCTTGCGCAGCTCTCTGGTCGGCCTCGTTCAACCAGGCGGTATACACGCGGAGGGTTGTGGCCCCACCCCCGCCGTGGCCGAGTCGACCGGCGACAGTCCGGACGTCAACGCCGTCCGCGATGAGCTCCGTCGCCGAGTAGTCACGTAGCGCGTGGAGGTGAGTCTCAATGACCTGCCTACACACGAGACGCCGATAGCGTTGTGTCACCGACGATGGGCGCAGAGGGACGGTGCACACAGGATCGTTTCAGAACAGGTAGCGGTCGCCTTGTAGCTCCGTGCCAATGGCGTGAGCCTGTTCCTCGCAGCGCATCATGTGCTCAGCGATGATCTGACGGGTGCCATGGTCAAGCATTATGTGTGCCACGCGAGGTGGTGTAGGCCTCTGGGAAGACCAATGTAGCCTGGCCAACTGTTGCGCCCTCGGCAGGGCGCCCGAAACATGGGCAACGGAGTCGTTGTTTAATGTGGTCGCGACGCGTGCTGCCGCTCCTTCAGGCTTGTTCTGGGAGTCGCTGGGACGGGTTTCGAGCTGGACCGCGGCTGCGGCAGCTTCAGGGACGGTGTCGGCGCGAATGGTGGCGTGGATGGTGGCGTGTTTCCGGGCGTGGTCGTAGTGGATCTTGAGGGCGAAGGCGTCGTAGAGGTCACGCTGCAGCGTCTCGGGTGCTTCGGCCAGATTTAGCGTTAGGGCAGGTAGAGCGTCGAGCAACGAGGGGTCTGGGGGGCGGTCGCGTTCGGCGTCGTGTTGTAGCTGTTCGAGTTCGGCTTGCTTCGCCGCGCGTTGAGCTTCGAGGTCGGCGAAGCGGGTGCGGAGCCGATCAGCCCATGCTCGTGCGGCGGGATCGTCGGGATCTGCAGTTCCTGATTCGCGTTCTTCAAGGAGGTTGTTTTGCCGCTTCATCAAGTCGGCGATGGCCTTCTGCAGCGCGGCGATACGACGGTCGCGCTCATCATCCGTGTCGGTTTGGTGTCCTGAGAGTTGAGCGGCCAGATGGTCTGCGCGGTCGGGGCCGAAGACCCGCTCGGCGAAGAATACTTGGACGCAGTCAAGCAGGCGGTCTTCACGTACGTAGACGCTGCGCGGGTGGTCGGCGTACTCGTGCGGGTTTCCAACGCGGTCGAGTTGAGGCTGGCACGTGTAGTAGGCGTGGTTCTTGCGTGTCTTTCCGAACATGCGCTTGTTGCAGGTGGCGTGGTGGACGTAGTGGCGAAGAACGTATGAGCGGCGAGTAGCCGGGTGCTTGTTCGGGCCTGCCTGTCGGGAGCCTTGGCGTTCCTTGGCCGCCTCCTGAACAGCTTTCCAGATGTCCATGGTGACCAACGGCTCATGTGCAGGCTCGGCCGACCAGCGCCACTTCTCGGGCGCGTTGACTACGCCGCCCTTCTTGGTGGCTCGGCGGTTCCAGACCATGTAGCCGGTGTACTTCGGGTTGGTCAGGATGTCGCGCACGGACGATACCGTCCAACAGTTGCGTGCATGTTCGCCACGGATGGGCTGCGGGGGCGGATATCGGTCGAGATCGTGGTTGAGCCTTTCGGCGATCACCTTGTACGCGAGATGCTCGTTGTGTCGCCAGATGTAGATCTGCGTGACGGCGGGGCCGCGAACCGGATCGACCACGAGGCGTGTCTTGGTCTTTCCCTCTTCGCGTTTGGCAGCGACGGAATGCGGGATGCGTTCGGCGAGGTAGCCATAGGGTGGCTTGCCGATGTTCCAGCCTTGGCGCGTGTGTTCACAGTAGCCGTCCCAGGACTGTTCGAGGGTGTGGCGAAGGAACCACTCGCCGACGCCCTGTTTCATCCGGCGGACGAGTATCTGGGTGGCCCGCTTCTCCGACAGCGATATCGGGCCTTCATCGGCAGCGAACAGTGGAACTCCGGCGCGTTCCAGCGTGTGTTCAAGCTGGGTGGACTGGTAGGTCCATCGGGCCGCACGTTCGATTTCTTCCACGAGAACGGCGTCGAACCGGCGGCCGGGGTGTGTCGCTTCGGCCAGGAGATCGGCGAGTCCGCCGTCGCGGGGTATCGGGATGTCGAACGCCTCGTGTGCCCGGCCGAGGCCGCGCAGGTCGAGGTCTTTGCGTGAGGACTCGACGTCGTAGAAGAACGCGACGATCTCGAATCCCGGCGGCAACGCGCGCCGACAGCTCTCGAGCTGGCGAGGCAGCGACAGCGTCGGGTCTTGCAGGTCCTTGGTGGATGTGCGCAGGAGCACGGCCACCCGCACAGGCGACGCCGCCGCAGCATTGACGGGATCCCACATAGCAGAGGGTTCCGGGGACCCGAAGTGGGCGGGTACTGCGCTCGTCACGCCGCCTCCTTGTCCTCCTCGTCAGCGCTGTCGCCGAGCCGACGACGCTGTTGGTCAGCCCAGGCCAGCAACGCGGCGATCGCTTTGGCCTGTCGCGCAGCGAGCAGGTCGCCTTCTTGCCCGCGCACGTGGCGCACGTCGAAGTCGACCGTGAGCGTTCTGGCGTCACTCGCCCGTGTCGATTGACGCTCTTCTTGCCCTGAGGTGTCAAGGCGTCCTGTGCCGGGATCGCTTTTTCTCGCGGACGGTCTCACATCCTTCGATGCGAGGTGGTCGGGAGCAACGCTTTCGGGTGCGGTGGCCGCGTTCATGATGACTCGGCGTGCCTGGACCACGGCGGTGGTGTCACGGGGTCTGCCCGGCTGAGCGGGAGTCGTCATGTGAAGCACACCCCGGCCTCGCAGTCCATGGCGACGTAGGCGTCGCCTGCTTCCGCGTCGTTCGCGACGACGTTGGTAAGGGCAGCCCGTTCGGTGGGCGTCGGCCTTGTAGTTGGCAGCCGATGGTGGTCGCTGGGTCCTTGCGGCCTGGCTGCGGTGCGGTCCGGTCCGTGCCCGTGGCGGGGTGAGTCGTGGTGTCGGACGATCGTGCGGCTTCCGCAGAGTCGTTCGCTGCGGTATTGGCTCCGCGGTGGTCGTGGCTGGCGGCCCAGCTGCAGCGACAGTACGGCTTCGGAACACCGGCTACTCCCTGCCTGGTCGTTCATGATCTCGTGTCCCTTTCGATGAAGTCGGCGGCGTGGTCGAGAAGGAGCAGCCGTAGCGCGTGGGCGGCTTGTGGTGGGACGACGGAGTTGCCCAGGGCGCGCAGCATCGCCGTGCGGGGCAGCGGCAGGCTGGTGACCCATCCGGGTGGGAGGCCCATCAGGTGCTCGACGAACGCGGCGGAGAGGACTGGGTGGCTGTTTCGGCCGGGCTGTGTCGGTTGCGGTGTCGATCTTCCGGTGGTCTCCTCCCAGTAGCGGATCGCAGGTGCGTAGTCGCCCCAGTGGGCAGCGGTGGCGTTGTGGTCCGCCGCCTTCGGCGAGCCGGAGCAGGAGCGTCGCGCGGGTTGCGGGTGACGGCGATGGCATCGGATGGGAGCGTGGGGTCGCGTTTGGAGCCTCGCTGGTCGGGGGGACTTTTGGCACCGTCTGACGCTTTTGGCGTTGGTAGTAGACGTAGAGCATCTAGAAGGGACGGTCCACCCTGCCGACTGGCGGCGCTGATCCCGTTGGACGAGCCGTCGTGAGCCTGTGGTGTGGGAAGGAGCTTGTCGGTCCCAGGCGAGCAGGAACAGTCGTTCCCGGCGGTGGGGTGCGCCGATGTCGGCGGCGCGTATGCTGCGCCAGCACGTGTCATACCCTGCGGTGGCCAGGTCTGCGAGTACTCGGTGCAGTCCGCCGTGTCGCCACCTGAGGGCGGCCACGTTCTCCACGAAGAGTAGGCGTGGTCGTAGTACGCGAACGGCGTGCACGATGTCGCGCCAGATTCCACTTCGATGTCCTTTCTCGATCCCGGCCCGGAACCCGGCCGAAGAGACGTCCTGGCAAGGAAAACCGGCGGTGATGAGGTCGACGGGTGCGACGGTGGCCCAGTTCACGGTGCGCAGGTCGCCGAGGTTGGGCACCCCGGGTGCGCGGATCTCGAGCAGGGCGCTCATGTGTGGGTCGTTGTCGGCGCACCACGTCAGCCGTCCGCCGAGGACGGCGAGGGTGGCGAGGTCGAGACCGGCAGCGCCGGTGCAGAGTGACCCGATGACGGGGCCTGGGCTGGATGGGATCCGCAGCCTGTCGGTTGCCGGGTTCATCCTGCCGCTCGCTGCGGTGAGGTTGTCGGCAGAGGGCGGTGGGTCTGCTCGACGGCGCGATGTGCTCGCGGTGGCCGGTCGGCGCTTTCCTTCGCGCACCCTGGCAGTGCTTGGAGTACGACGACGTCTTCGTGGACGATGAGGCTGACGGGGAGCCCGTTGTCGCGGTGTTTGCGAACGAAGTCGCGTTGGAAGAACGATCCGCGTGCGACGAGGTTGTCGTCGTCTACCCGGGCGAGCAGCGCTACGCAGCGTTCGACTGGTGTGAGCCCGGCGTCGATGCCGCATTGAAGGATGTGGGTGGGTAGGTCGACGAGTTCGCCGTGGTCGCGGTAGGGGCGGATGGTGATGACGATGTGCCCGCCGGGGCGCAGCAGTGATGCGCATGCGGTGAGGATGGCGGTGAACCCGGTCAGTAGTCGCCGTAGGTCGAGGTTGGCGAGGTTGTGCCGGTCGAGGGGGTGCCCGTAGGTGTGGTCTCGTTTGTGTACGCCCCGGCCAGGCAGGGTGCTGACCTGGCCGTGCACGGATGCACCGTACGGCGGCGAGGTGACGATGAGGGCCACTCGGCCGTGTAGGTCGGCGGGCACGACGTCGGTGAGACGTCGGGCGTCGGCGGTGAGGACCTGGCCGGTGCCGGTCGCACCAGTGCGGCGGGCGAGGTCGAGGTTGGATTGGGCGATGCTCGCCCAGCGTGGTTCGTACTCGACACCGAGGGCGTCGTGGCCTTGGTGGACGGCTTCGACGAGGGTGGTGCCGATGCCGCACATGGGGTCGAGGACGGTGTCGCCGGGGTGGGTGTATGCGGCGATGGCGTGGCGGGCGATGGCGGGGAGCATCTTCGCCGGGTGCGCGGTCGAGCCTGGCACGTAGGCGTTCTTGCGTTGGGTCGCTGGGGCGGATTGCGCGCTCGCCCACACGCTGGGGAACTGGGTCATCGCGGTGCCTCCGTCTGCGTGTCAGGGGCCGGGTGTGCGATCTTCTTCCACACCAGTAGGTCGGCGTGGACGCGGCGATGGCGTCGTTGTTCGGCGCACATGGCGCTGTCTGCGATCGTGTGGCGGTCGGAAACGACGGCGACGTGGTCCTGGCCGCGGGGAAGCACGACGATGTGTTGCAGGTAGAACAGGTCGGCGTTTTGGGCAACGGCGACGACGGCGCCCGCGGGGTCGACCAGCTGTGCGCCTCGGTGGCCGGTGTGGGTGAGCACGGCGAGCACACCGTTCGGGCGCAGGAGGCTGGCCCAGGCATCGACCGCGCGGGTGTCGATCGACTGATGCGGGTTGAGCGCTGCGATGACGAGCGTGGGTCGCGTGCTGGGGTTGGTGGTGGGCCAGCGGTGCGGATCATGGGGCAGGGTGTGGGCGTGGCGGCCGAGCTCGGCGATCCGGGCGAGTGTGGGTTGCGGGCTGGCCATGTCGTGCGAGGGCGAATCGACGCGGTCGTCGCCTCCGGTGGCGGGGCCGGTGTCGAGCAGGACGATGTGATCGTCGGGCGTGGAGTATGAGGCGACGATCGCCTCGACGACGTCGGTGCACCGGGTCGGCCAGTGTGTAGGCAGGCTGATCGGTATGGTGCCGCATCGCCATACGGTCAGCGGTGTCGCCCGGGAGAGCCGCCGCGTGTTGCCTGTACGTGTGCGAGACGCGGTTCGTGGCGGGTGGGTCGTCTTATCCGGGCCACGGTGGCTGGGTTTGTGACAGTGTGAGCGCCGGGGAACGGCGTGGCGGCAGGGGTCCGGCATGGGTCTGTTCACCTCGAACCAGGGGACGCGGGCTGGGACACCTCTGAACTCCGCGGCGCACATGCCGAGCTGGACAGCTGGGTGCTGATCGTGTGCGTACGCCGGTTGCCGGGTGGGCTCTCGGGCTGCTGTCAGCGCTACTACACATCGCTTACAGCGATGGTGATTCCACAGGTCACTCGGCGACCGAGGCATGTGTTGCATGGGTGGTCGTCCGGGGTGATCCGGCTAGGAATGCAGAGATTCGCGAACCGGACCCAGGCGCGATGTCAGCGCTTTGTGAGTCGGGTGTGACCGCGACGTAGAAGGCGCGTAAGCGCCGATGTGGCGTGCTGGCGGCGTCTGTTGTCCGTCGAGCCGGGAGGGATCCCATGTCGAGCACAAGAAGCGCCGCCCTCAGTCTCACCACGGGGAGCGCGGCGGCACTACCGCTGGATGTCGCGAGGACAGCGTTCGGTTTGCTCATAGCCGGGCCGCAGCCGCTGTCGATTGATGGTCGGCTGTTCGGCAGCCTGTCGCAGCGGCGGGTCCCGCTGGACGAGCTACGCGAGCGTCTGCTGGCCCAGGACTGTCCGCAAACGACCCGGGATGCGGTGTGGGCGCACCTGGTCTTGTTATCGCGCAGCCACGGTCAGGCGTGGACGGTGGGGTGCGTCGGGGTGGCGTTGCCCGCGTTGACCCGGATGGCGGCGACGTTGTCGGCCAGGTTCGCCGCCGATCCCGCCGACATTCATGCCGAGATCTTGTCCGGGTTCCTGCACGCTGTGGCGGTGGTGGACGTGCGTCGGCCGCGGATCATGCTGCGGCTGCGGTGGGCCGCCTACCGGGCTGGGCACGCCGCGTTGCGGGCGGCACTGGATGCACCGACTCCGATCGGGGACGGGTTTCACTCCGCCGAACCTCCGCCGCCGTGGGGCCATCCCGATTTGGTGCTGGCCCGTGCGGTTGCGGACGAGGTGATCACCGCCTGGGAGGCGGACCTGATCGGTACCACCCGGCTGGACAGGGTGTCCGTGCGCTCGTATGCGGCCACGTCTGATGTGAGCACGGCGGCGTGTGCGAAGCGTCGCCAGCGGGCGGAGCGTCGCCTCGTGGCGTACCTGCGCGACGATGTGCATCCGCCTGTGCGACGTAGGACCCGGCGCACGATCGGCGGGTCAGCGACGCCGAACCCGCATAGCGGCCGCGCGAGCGGCGCCAGCCGCCGAAGCGCACATCGACATGTCCAAAATGAGCGCGATCTCGGGACTTCAGGGATGCGGACGTCACACCTGGAGGTCTCCCGATGCATGCGATTCCCATCCGACTCATCGTCCACGCCGTTGGCGTGATACTCGTCGTGGCGGCGATTGCCATGTTCGCCAGCGCCGGCGCCCATGCCGCCGAACCGGCCGGGCCGCCGTCGGTGGCCGCCGATGTGGTTGAGGCGTCCGGCTGCGCGGAGCAGGACGCCGACTGCACCGACGATGTGGCCGAATCGATCGATGAGGTCTTGACCCGGATCCGCAACTGGATCATGGGCATTCTGGCGGGGCTGGCCACGGTGTTCCTCACCGTGGGCGGTACCAGGTATGTCGCCGCCGGTGGCGACGTCGGCGAAGTGGCCAAGGCGAAGACGGCGTTCAAGAGCGCCGGGCTCGGATACGGCTTGGCGGCGTTGGCCCCGCTGGTCGTGGAGATCTTACGCGGCATCGTGGCGGCCTGAGCATGCCGGCACGTGCCAGCACCGGCCCGAAATGCCTACCCGCGTGTGGCCGACGGCGAGCCTGGCGACTGACCGTGGGCACGCTCATGGGCGGGGTCCTGCTCGGCTGCCTCATCGTCGCCGTGGGCGCGTCGGCGCAACAGGCTCCGGGGCCGCCGGTGGATGCGTTCCCAAGACCGACGCTGACCCTGCCCCCGCCATCTCCGCCGTCGCCTAGCCCGACACCGTCGGAGACCCCGACGGCGTCGCCGCCGTCCAGCCCGTCGCCTTCGGCCACGCCGACGCCCACTCCCACCCAGCCCGAGTTTCCGCAGCTGCCACAGCCGCCGGATGACGGCGACGATGACGGCGGCTCGGGCGGCATTGTCGGGTGGATCGTGGACGGGATCAACGAAGCGATCACCGGCTTCTTCCGTGGCCTGGTCCGGGCCGCGTTGAACCCGCTGCTCGACCTCTTGGGCCGCTCGCTGCTGAGCACGCCGCCGCTGGACTCACTGCCACGCATCGGTGAGCTGTGGGACACCAGCCGGGCGTACGTCATCGCCGCGTACGCGCTGCTGGTGTTGATCGCCGGAGTGGTGCTGATGGCCCACGAGACGGTGCAGACGCGTTATTCGTGGAAGGAACTGCTGCCCAGGCTCGTGGTCGGGTTCATCGCGGCCAACACCAGCCTGCTGGTGGCCGAGCAGGCGATCATCTTCGCGAACGCCACCTCCCGGGCAGTGCTCGGCGAGGGCATGGACGAGGAACAGGCCGCGGAGGCGCTGACCAGCCTGGTTCTGAACGGCATGCTCAACGGCAGCATCTTCATCCTCTTCATCGGCCTGGCCGTCGCCGTGGCGTTAGTAGGGCTGCTGATCACTTATGTGGTCAGGGTCGCGGTGACGGTGATTCTGATCGCCGGTGCACCCTTGGCGCTGGCGTGTCATGGCCTGCCGCAGACCGAGGGCGTGGCCAGGTGGTGGTGGCGGGCGTTCGCCGGTGTGCTGGCGATCCAGTTGGCCCAGTCGTTGACACTGGTGACGGCGTTGCGAGTGTTCTTCGCCGACGGCGGCTTCACGGTCTTCGGCCCCACCGTTGACGGGCTGGTGAACCTGCTCGTCACATTGGCCTTGTTCTACATTCTGGTCAAGATCCCGTCGTGGAT
>NZ_ML142852.1:511238-511758 GCF_004138495.1 Phytoactinopolyspora endophytica | reverse complement strand
GCCCGCAGGGCCCCGCGGGCTCGCCGCCTCGAGGCACGCCCCCGCGTGCCCCGGCTCCGGCCCGTCCGGGTGGGCCGCCTGCGCGGCCACCGACGACGGCGCGCGCAGAAGGGAACGAGCCTGCTGCGCGGCGCAGCCGACTGGTGGTGACCAGCCGCCGCCAACTCGTGAACCGTGGTCAGGGCGACGACGCCGCGACCACGCCTACCGTGTCGGCACAGCAGTCGCCACGCGGCGTGCCGCGGGCGCGCGGCGAGCAGCGCCGCGGCGGAGCGTCGTCGCCGACCGTTCGGCCCGTACGCTCCACACCGTCCGGATCCGCCCGCCCTGATCGCCCGGGCAGGCACCCTGTGCCTACCGCGCCGCGGTCGATCCGCCCCGGGGACGGGCGGGCGAGCCGAACAGGTCCAGCGCCGAGGCGCCCACCCGCGACGGCGCAACCGACAACCCACCCGGCTCCGCCCCGTCGGCCGCCCCAGCCGCGGGTTGCACCGACGCCCCCGCGATCCGGTCAGGCCGC
>NZ_ML142852.1:508067-511218 GCF_004138495.1 Phytoactinopolyspora endophytica | reverse complement strand
CCGGTCCCACCGACTCCTACCCGATTTGGCCAGACCGCTGCTCCGGCGCCGAACCGACGGAACGATCCGCGGTCCCGTGCCGGACCCACCGACACTCCGGCGGCCACGCCAACGACACCGACAGCGTCGTCGGCACCGAATGCGTCACATGCGGCGAGACCGGTACAGCAGCCTCCCGCTGCGTCGCCGACGAGGCCACGGCGTGAGGCACGCCGTCGCCCACCGGCTGCCCCGGTCGCCCCATCGGCTCGCCGACGAGCAGACACCGACACCACACCTGAGCACACAGGAGGTGAGTCATCATGAGCCGGACACCTGTGATCGAACCGGTCCGGATCCCCGCCGATGTCGACCGGGATGACCGTGTCTTGGCCAACCTGACCGCCCGGCAGCTGGCGATTCTCGCCGTCACCGGGGTGTGCCTGTACGGGGCGTGGACCGCGACCCGCGCCCTGGTCCCGCCGTGGCTGTTCGCCGCCGCGGCGGTCCCGGTCGCCGTCGCAGTCGCGGTGATCGCTCTTGGTTCCCGGGACGGCGTGGGCCTGGACCGCCTGCTCGTGGCCGGGATCCGTCAACGGCTCGCGCCCCGCCGGCTGATCACGACCGGCGACGACTCCGCCGCGGCGGCACCGGAGTGGCTGACCGAGCACATCCCAGCGCAGAGCACGGCACGCACGGGTGAGCTACACCTGCCCGCCGAGGACGTGTCCGACACCGGCGTGATCGACCTCGGCCGCGACGGGCTCGCGGTCGCGGCAGTGGTGTCAACGGTGAACTTCGCGCTGCGCACGCCGGCCGAACAAGAGGCCCTGGTGGCCACCTTCGCCCGGTTCCTGCACGGTCTGACCGCACCCGCGCAGATCCTCGTCCGCGCCGACCGACTCGACCTGTCCGGGCAGATCAGCGATCTGCACGAAAACGCGGGCGCCTTGCCGCATCCGGCGCTGGAGAACGCGGCACGCGAACACGCCGAGTTCCTGCATGAGATGTCCGGGCAGGCCGATCTGCTGCGCCGCCAGGTCCTGCTCGTCCTGCGGGAACCCCTGCACGACCCTTCCACCGCCGCGACTGGCGGCCGGGGAGTACGGGGCCGCGACCCGGAATCGTCGGGGTGGCAGGCCGCGGAGGTCCGGCTGACCCGCCGGCTCACCGAGGCGATCCAACTGCTCAGCCCAGCCGGGCTCACCGTCACGGCGCTGGACACGGGCCAGGCCACCGCGGTCATGGCCGCCGCATGCAACCCCGACCGTCTCGTCCCGCCTGCGGCCGGGCTGGCCGGCGCGGACGAGATCATCACCGTGGCCACCGACCCTGACGACTACGAAGAAGGGGCACAGTCATGAGCCGCCTCGCGCGCCTACGACACGCCCAACGACCAGCGCGAGCAAACGATGGGGCAGCGGCGGCGTTCTGCCCGGACGCGGTTGAGGTGGCGCCACGCCACCTCGCCGTGGGGCAGGAGCACGTGGCAACGTTCGCGATCACCGGCTACCCACGCGAGGTCTACCCCGGGTGGCTGCAGCCGCTATTGACCTACCCGGGCCGCCTCGACGTCTCGCTGCATGTCGACCCGGTGGACCCGGTGACCGCGGCCTCCGGGCTGCGTCGCCAGCTGGCCCGGTTGGAGTCCGGGCGCCGCTACCGTATCGAGCACGGACGCCTGGCCGATCCGGATGCGGAGGCCGCCACCGAGGACGCCTACGATCTGTCCTCGTCGATCGCGCGCGGCGAAGGCAAGCTGTACCGGGTCGGGCTGTACCTGAGCGTGCACGCCGCCACCGAGGAGGCATTGGCGGACGAAGTCGCCGCGGTACGGGCGTTGGCCGCGAGCTTGTTGTTGGATGCCAAACCGGCCAGCTACCGTTCCCTGCAGGGCTGGGTCACCACGCTGCCGTTCGGCCTGGACCTGCTGGGCATGCGGCGCACCTTCGACACTGCCGCGCTTTCCGCGGCGTTCCCGTTCTCTTCCCCGGACCTGCCGCCTGGGGCGGATCCCGCCCAGCTGACCGCACCCGCCGGTGTGCTCTACGGGCGCAACGTCGCCTCCCAAGGCCTCGTGCACTGGGATCGCTTCGCCGCGGACAACCACAACGCCGTCGTGCTCGGCCGATCCGGCGCCGGGAAGAGTTTCCTGGTCAAGCTGGAAGCGCTGCGTTCGCTGTACCGCGGCATCGACGTGTTGGTCATCGACCCAGAAGACGAATACCACCGTCTCGCCGACGCCGTCGGCGGCACCTACATCGGACTCGGCCAACCAGGGGTGCGGATCAACCCGTTCGACCTGCCCATCCACACCCGATCAGATGGGCGACGCACCGCCCCCGCCGATGCGTTGGTGCGCCGGTCACTGTTCCTGCACACCGTCCTCGCCGTCCTGCTACAGAGCGCCCCGGACGCCGACGAGCGCGCCACCCTGGACGAGGCCATCGCGACCACCTACCAGCGTGCGGGGATCACCTCCGACACGCGCACCTGGGCCAGGCCCGCCCCGACCCTCGACGACCTCGCCGCCGTATTGACAGGGATCGGCGACGACACCGCCCGTTCCCTGGCGGCCCGGCTGCGCCCCTACACCACCGGCGGCGCCTTCGCCGGGATCATCAACGGGCCGAGCACGACCCGCCCCGACGGCCACCTGGTCGTGTACTCCCTGCGAGCCCTGCCGGACGAGCTCCAACCCGTCGCCACCCTGCTCACCCTCGACGCCATCTGGCGCCACATCTCCAACCCGGCCGACCGCAGGCCACGCCTCGTCGTGGTCGACGAGGCGTGGCTGCTCATGGCCGACCCTGCCGGGGCGAGCTTCTTGTTCCGGCTGGTGAAGACGGCGCGTAAACGGTGGGCCGGCTTGACGGTGGCCACCCAGGACACCGCCGACCTGTTGGCCTCCGATCTCGGCAAGGCAGTCGTCGCGAACTCCGCCACCCAGATCCTTCTCCGCCAGGCGCCGCAGGCAATTGACGAGGTTGCCGACACTTTCGGGCTGTCCGACGGGGAACGGCAGTACCTGCTCGCCGCCGACCGAGGCCAAGGCCTGCTGGCCGCCGGATCCCAACGCGTGGCCTTCCAAGCCGTCGCCTCACCCACCGAATACCAGCTGGTCACCACCGACCCGGCCGAGCTCGCCGACCTCGACGATCCCGACGCCGGC
>NZ_ML142852.1:507291-508037 GCF_004138495.1 Phytoactinopolyspora endophytica | reverse complement strand
GGCCCCGCCGACGACGCCCCCAGCCACGACGATACGGCCGTCGACGAGTTCGGCGAGGACGACAGCGACGACCTCCACGTCGACGTCCCAGCAGGCGCAGAGACATCGTGACCGCCGCCCCAGCCACCCCGACCACGCCGTCACCAAAAGGTGGATGGCTCGAACGCTACCTGCTCGACCCCTCCGGTGCGATGGCCCAGCTGCGCGACCTCGTCACCGAGGTGGCCGGAACCTGGGCGCCCATCATCGCCCCGGGCGTCGCCGTCGGCGTCGTGCTTGCCATCACTACCCGGAGGTGGTGGGCTCGGCAGCGGCACGCCGTGCTGGCAGCCGACGCCCGCACTGTGACCGTGCTGCCCCCGCCCACCGTCGAGGACTCCGGTGGGGAAGCGCTGTGGGCGAACCTCGTCGGGTTGCTACGCCCCGCCCGGCGGCGCCGGGTGTTCGGGCAGCCACACCTGGTCTTCGAGTACCAGTTCAGCGCATCAACGACCCTGATCCGGATCTGGGTACCCGGCCCGGTACCGCCCGGCCTGATCGAGCGGGCCGTGCAGGCCGCCTGGCCCGGCGCGCACACCCACGCCAGCACCGCCGGGCCACCCCTCGCACCGCCCACCGCCGAGGACGGTGCGGTCGTGACCGGTGGGCAGCTACGTCTCGCTCGCCCCGACGCGCTGCCCATCCGCACCGGCTTCGACACCGACCCGCTGCGGGCCATGTTCGGCGCCGCAGGCGGAATGGGCGAC
>NZ_ML142852.1:505695-507278 GCF_004138495.1 Phytoactinopolyspora endophytica | reverse complement strand
GGTGAGCGGGCGTCGGCTGCGCGCCGCCGCACGGGCCGCCCGCCACGTCACCGCCGGACGCTCACCCCGCGTCATCGGCCGGATACTCGACGTGATCACGCCCACCGGGGGTCGCCCACCGTCCGGAACCCCGCGGCAGACGCAGGGGACACCGGATCGCCAAAGGGTCCTGGAACACTCCGCGATCGACCGCGCCATCGTGTCGAAACAACGCGGCCCGCGCTACGAGACCGTCATCCGCTACGCCGTCCGCATCACCGGCCGCGGGACAGGCTCGGCTGATCGGGCACGGGGCCGGGCACACGCCATCGCCGCGTCCTTCGCCACCCTCTCGGAACTGAACTACTACCGCCGCCAGCGCCTGCCCCGACCCACGTACACAGTTCAGGAGCGGCGGCTGGGCCGCGGTGACCTACTGTCCGTACCCGAACTCGCCGCCATCGCGCACCTGCCCACCGACGACACCCTCGCCGGGCTGGAGCGCGCAGGCGCCCGCGCACTCGCACCCACGCCGGGCATCCCCACCACGGGCCCGCAGGTGAAGCCGCTCGGCGTCGCCGACACGACCCCGCCACGCCCGGTCGGCCTGCAGACGGTGGACGCGCGCCACCACGTCCACATCCTCGGCGCGACCGGGTCGGGCAAGTCGACCCTCATGGCGCACATGATCCTCGCCGACGCGGCCGCAGGCCGAGGTGCGGTGGTCATCGATCCCAAAGGTGACCTCGTCACCGACGTCCTCGCGCGTCTACCAGAACAGGCCGCCGAGAAGACCGTGCTGTTCGACCCGGACAGCCGCGCCGCGTCGCCGTGTCTAAACCCGCTCGACGGCAGCGACACCGACATCGCCGTGGACCAGATCGTGTCCGTGTTCCGCCGCGTCTACTCGGCGTGGTGGGGCCCACGCACCGACGACATCCTCCGCGCGGCATGCCTGACCCTTCGTGCCCAACCCGGCATCACCACGCTCGCCGACCTGCCCCACCTGCTCTCAGACGCCGCCTTCCGGGACCGCGCCACCCGCGTCGTCACCGACCCCATCCTGCGAGGGTTCTGGACCTGGTACGACAACCTCTCCGAACCCGCCCGGGCGCACGTCGTCGCACCGCTGATGAACAAGCTACGCGCCCTGCTGCTGCGCCGCTTCGTCCGCGACGCCATCGCCGCAGGCCCCTCCACCGTCGACATGACCGACGTCCTCGACGGCGGCGTGTGCCTGATACGCATCCCGAGCGGCCGACTCGGTGACGACACCAGCCACCTGATCGGGTCCCTGGTGCTCGCACGCGCCTGGCAGGCCACCACCGCCCGCACCCACCACCCACCCGACCGCCGCCGCGATGCCGCCATCTACATCGACGAGGCGCACAACTTCCTCCACCTGCCCTATCCGATCGAGGACATGCTCGCAGAAGCACGCGGATGCCACGTCTCGATCGTCTTGGCGCACCAGCACCTCGGCCAACTCGACCGATCCCTGAAGGAAGGCGTCAGCGCGAACGCACGCAGCAAGGTGTTCTTCACCGCCTCCCCAGAGGACGCGCGCGACCTGGCCCGCCACACCACGCCACAGCTCAGCGAAC
>NZ_ML142852.1:504317-505685 GCF_004138495.1 Phytoactinopolyspora endophytica | reverse complement strand
CATCTCGACGTGTTCCACGCCGCCGCCCGGCTCATCGTCGCCGGTCAGCAGACGCAGCCATTCACCCTGACCACCAGCCCGCTCCCGCCACTGACACGACGTCGAAGCCGTCGTCCGCAACCGACCCGGACAGCCCGCAGCCGAACAACGCCACCGGCTCACCAATCCCAGCGGCCCGGCACCCCCAACAGGGGTGCCGATCCTCGCCGCGCCAGCTGACACACCCCAACTGGCGTAGAGGCGTTCGACCGTGCCCGCCCCGCGCCCCGCCTCCGGGGAGGAAGGAAGATCCGCGCTTCGATGAACAATCCACCGATACGTCAACGAGACCTGCGCGGCCCCAGACCAACCCGCCCCGGGCGGCGGCTGGCCCACACCCGCACCCACCACGCAGCACTGGCCGCCCGCCTCACCCCACGTGACCGGTGGCTGCTGCGGATGCTGCACGAGCACCGCGTGCTCACCTCCACCCAGATCCGCCAACTCGCGTTCCCCTCCACCCGCTCGGCGAACCAGCGCCTCCTCGAGCTGTACCGGTGGCGCCTGCTCGACCGATTCCAACCGTTCCTCACCCGCGGCAGCGCCCCCATGCACTACGTCCTCGACGTCGCCGGCGCCGCCGTGCTCGCCGCCGAACACGGCCTAGACATAAAGGACCTCGCCTACCGGCGTGAGCAAGCCATCGGCATCGCCCACTCCCTACGCCTGGCCCACACCGTCGGCGTCAACGCCTGGTTCACCACGCTCGTCGCGCACGCCCGCCACCACGCACACGCGCAGCTAACGACGTGGTGGTCCGAGACCCGCTGTGCCCGCCTGTTCGGTGACCTCGTACGCCCCGACGGCTACGGCCGCTGGGCCAGTCACGGGCACCTCGTGGAGTTCTTCCTCGAGTACGACCTCGGTACCGAACCCACCACCGTCGTCGCCGGCAAGTTGTCCGGCTATGCCGCGCTCGCCGCCGCCACCGACATCGCTACACCCGTGCTTATCTGGATCCCCAGCACGCGCCGTGAGACCGCCGTCCGGCGTGCCCTGGACACGACGTGGCGGCGCCTGGACAACCCCGAGACGGTGCCGGTCGCCACCGCCGCCGCAGACCTCTGTAGTGATGCGGACCCGGCCGCCGACGTGTGGTTGCCCCTCGGCAACGACTCTCGGCGCCGCAGGCTGGCCGACCTGTCGACCGCGTGGCAGCACCTTGATGACCCGCCGACGACCGGCTCATCGGCAGCCGACCCGGGGGTGAGCACGCAGGGCCCGGGCCACTTGAGCGTGCCAGACCCGATGCCACCCGAACTCAAAGATGGGAGATGACCCGATATGGCGAAACTTCTCACCGGACTGGCCGCTGGCCTTCTCGTGCTC
>NZ_ML142852.1:498883-504272 GCF_004138495.1 Phytoactinopolyspora endophytica | reverse complement strand
CGCGGCGATCGCCAGCGGCGTCGCAGGTGTCCTCGGTGGTGGTGGCGGCGGGCCGAGCCCGCCCAGCCAAGTGGCCGTCGACGACATCCCACCCGACTACCTCGCCCTCTACATCGAGGCCGCCGACACCTGCCCCGGGCTCGACTGGAGCATCCTCGCCGCCATCGGCAGCGTCGAATCCGACCACGGACGAAGCGACCTGCCCGGCGTGCACCACGGCTCCAACCCCAAAGGCGCCAGAGGACCCATGCAGTTCCTGCCCACCACCTTCGACGCCTACAAACTGCCCGTCCCGCCCGGCGGGTCCGACCCGCCCAACCCGTACGACCCGATCAACGCCATCCACGCCGCCGCCCGCTACCTGTGCGACTCCGGAGCACGACACGCCCGCGACCTGCACGCAGCTATCTGGGCCTACAACCACTCCGATGCCTACGTCGCCAACGTACTGAGCAAAGCGAACGTGTACGCCTCCTACGACGTCGGCGCCGACGGTCCCGGCCCCGCGGCATGGCAGGCGGTCAACTACGCCCGAGGCCAACTCGGCCTGCCCTACGTCTGGGGCGGCAACGGACCCGACGACGGTCACGCTGGGTTCGACTGCTCCGGCCTGACCTACATGGCCTACGCCTCCGGCGACATCACCCTGCCCCGCACCGCGCAAACCCAGTACAACGTCGGACCCCGCCTCGGAACCGACGAACCCCTACAGCCCGGCGACCTCGTCTTCTACGGCACCCCCACCAACGTTCACCACGTCGGCCTCTACATCGGCCACGACCAAATGATCCACGCCCCGAGACGCGGCGACATCATCCGCGTCGCCCCGTACCGCTGGAACGGCGACGACTACCTCGGCGCCACCCGACCCGGCTAATTAGGGCAAGTTATTCGTCAGAAGTAGCGCCTTCTTGTAGGTAATCCGTCGCGATCTGCTCAATGAGTGTCCGTTGATTGGCCAGCTCGGCCGCACCCAAATCGACAAGTTGATATGCCTCCAACTTCGCCATCTCATTGCGAGCGGCGTCGATATCGCCACACCAGGCAAGTACTACTGCATACTGCGCCCTTACTGGGACAATTAAATCAGAAAGCTGGTAGTGCGTGACAATTTGCGCGAGATCATTCTCGGAAATGTCTCGCGCGCCTACCAGGTCACCGAGTCCCACTAACTCGTCGACCGCTTCTTGCCCAGAGTGAACAGCGGACCGCCACGCTGATGCAGCACTGTAAAGCTTCATTGCATGAATATAGACCAGCGCTGCCGGCTTACCTAGGTGCTGGTTGGCCGCCCCAAGTAGATTGAGGCTATCCCCAGTGTGACGAAGATTGTCATCACGATCCGGCGTGTCGGGCGCTACCGCCAAAATATGCTCAGGGTTCGTGCCAAACAGGTCCTCGATGTCGAGCCCGAGCAAGTCGTAGTAGTCCAAGACGAGTTGAAAAGCCGCCGATTCCACCTCATTATATGCTTCGATTTGAAATAGCGACAGTGCGTGGTTGTATCTGTAAATTCGCTGCAATTGTTCATTGCCTTGGATACTTTCCAGGCCGACACCGTACGCGGACTCTACTTCGCCGCGGTCGCCACTTAGAGCTGCGACGATCATCTGTTTCATGGCGAGCGCACCGGCTGCACGGGTTTCGAGGCCGGAGCCAGCGACAGCTGTCATCTGGCTCACCAGGCCAGGAATACTGTCGTAGGTGCCATCTAGGTAGTCCCAGAGGACCAGGGCGTCGAGCGCCCAGAATCGATCCTCATCACTGAATTCGGAAGACTGACTCGCCGCTTCGAGGGTGGCTCTGATTTCGCTTGGATCACCGACTTGGTGGAACTGCTCATGGGATGCCACGTCGATCAAGGTTGTGTGCCGGCCAGTCTGCGGCAGCAGCCGCACCCACAGACCGAACCGGCTGACGGTCCACTGGGTGGGCAGCGACCGTTGCAACATCACGACGAGCGCCTCGAGGGCGGCCTCGACAACTCCCGGCGCCAAGCCCGCACGGTTGTCGCGCGCCAGCAGTCGAAACGCGTCGTGCAATTTGACGTCACCTCCGCTAGTAAGCTGGACGACACCGGATCTCGTCATGTCCCGCAGCGCCTTCGCCGCTGCAATTTGCGATACGTCGCCAGCGCCGATGAGCTCCAGGGCCTCCTCGCTACTTAGTGGCACGTCCGACAGATCAAGCAACGAAGCAGCCTCGCGAGCCTGCGGTGTCAGCTGCTCGAACGTCTCGGCCAAAATCACCTCGTGCGCAGTCTGAACGAGAGCGAGACGGCTCTCCACGGCGTCGAGGAACCTACCGACGTCGCCTGCATACGCCTTTGCGGCGAGCTGTGCGGCCGCGTTGACGTAGAGCGGCACTCCCGCGGTCAGTCCGAGCGCGCGCTGTCCGGCCGAAACACCGACCGGGCAGCCGGCAGCAGCGAACGCTGCCGCCAGATCGTCCAGCGACCACCCGCCCAGTATTTCCGCCTGTATCCCCAAGAGGGCTTCGGCCTGGGCCTGCCCTGGCCAGGTTTGGCCGAGCAGGACGAACCGCATGTCGGGCGCTGCTTCCACGATGGACCGCAAGGTATGGGCGGAGACGCGGTGCACATTATCCAGGACGACGGTGACTTCCGACTCGTTGCTGCGGAGTCGGCTGGAAACCAGTGCCAACAGCTCGAGGCCGCTGGCTGCTGGCAGCGCAGCGCCCCCGGCGCTGGAAGTTCCGTCGCTCAGGAACCGCGCGACCAGCTCGCGGGCTAGAGAAGACGCCAATGCTTGGTCAGGGAGCTCCCCGACGTCGAAGTAGGCCGTCGGGGCAGGGTGAAGCAGCGCGGCATGAGAAGCCCACGCCGTCTTGCCGGAACCCGAAACCCCGGTCACCAACCGGACTCTGCCAGGTGCCAGCAGGTCCGGCTCCACGGTTTGTCGACGATAGTCCAATGGCGGCTGCGGGAAGTCGTGCAGCTGGACAACCAACTGCTCGAGAAAGCCGTGTATTTGGGCCTTCGTCACCGCGTGCCCACGGTGTCCGGTAGCCAGGTACTGCACGAGCCCTGCGAGTTTGAGCACCAACGTCTCCGGTGCCAGGCTCGCGAAGGGAACCGCCCCTGCCTGAGCCACACACGCGTGCATAGCGGCACCGACGTCTGCCCATGGCGCAGGCACCTGCAGTTCGACATGAGCGGCCGGGCCGCCCGGCCATAACACGCTGACGTCGGCCGGCCAGGTCGGCTGAGCCAACCGCGCGAGCAAGTCAGGCCCGGGACCCGTGTTGCTGACGATGACAAACCGGGCTTCGCCAGACCGCCTGTCTTCGCTGTGCTCCCGACGCAGCACAGCGAATCTCTCCAGCACCCCGCTAAAATCGCTGAAGCGAAGAGCGCGCTGACGAGTCTTCACCTGCACGTACACCGTGGACGCGGCACGGACCAACTCGATGTCTTCGTCATGTTCCACGACTACGATGTCTGTACCGGTCAGGTCCATCGCAAGCAGGCACGCCACTCCATAAAGGTGCTGGTAGCCGAACCCGCGGTGGGTAGCCTCGATCCGGATCAGCTGCGCGGAGTCGAGCGCCGGGCTTCGCCCAACGTCGTCTGGTAGGTGCTGCACGACGACCAGTCTGACAGGAGGAGCCTATCGACAGCTCCGGACTGTCCTCTGTCATCATGCGACAACTGGCAATCATCGTCCCGACAGTGCCCGCCGGGCGAGCTGCGGTAGGTGTGGATGCTGGAAGTAGCGTGCGGAACCTGCGAATATCGCAGGGTTTGAACACTGCCACTCCGCCAGTAAGGCCGCTGGATCACCCGCCACCTCACCCAGGGCTCGCGCCGATCACGCCGCACGCACACGCGAGGCGGTCAAAGCATTCCGGTCGCGTCGGGTTGAGATGACGGTACGCCGGAGCGCGAGGCGAAGTTCGTCAACGCGCTGCTGCGGTTCATCGCCCACACCGACATCCACGGCCTCTGCATTGGGCAGCTCCCGACACCGGATCGTCAGACGCGGTTCTTGCCCGATCTCGCGTGGTCATGCGAAACGCGACGCCGGCACGGACCGAAGCTGATCTGTGGACGGACGTGAAGAGTGTCCTCACGCAGCATCTGCCGACAGGCGACCCCGGATGTTCCGGCGCGGCCTTGACTTCGCCGGCGTATGGAGCGTCCATAGAGACCACACAACGGGCTCCACCTGATGCGGAGCGCGCACCGCCGGGCCCGTGGCCTCCGGAGGCATGACCCATTCCTGCCCCTTTCGTGAGTCGAGGAGCCGTCATGCCCAACAACACCAACGCGGCCGGCACAGCACCCGCCATGACCCCTGATCCCGGCACAGCTGAAGCCAAGGTTCTCGCCGCCCTTCGACAGCTGCCCGATCGGAGCGCGGCCGAGATCGCTGCTGCGGCTGGCGTGGGCCGCTCCACCGCTGGGAAGGTGCTCGCTGCTGCCGAACAACGCGGGCGCGCTCGCCGTACCCCGGGCAGCCGCGAACACGGTGCCCGCACGGCGGACAGCTGGGCTCCGGTGTCCGTACCCGCCAAGCCTGCGCGGCTTCGCCGTGGCGCCCTACGCGACATGGTCGCCGAATATCTGGCCGCCCACCCCGGCGAGGAGTTCGGTCCGACCGCGATCGGTCACGCGCTCGACCGGTCAAGCGGCGCCGTCGCCAACGCCCTGGCGAAGCTCGTCGTGGCTGGTCAGGTCGTGCAGATCGGTGAGCGGCCCGCGCGATACGCCACAGCTGCCACGGGTTCGCCCGAGACCGCGAACGGTGAGCGAAGGGGCGATCAGCGATGACCGAACCAAGACAGCACACCGCGTCTAGCGGTCATGGCCGATGCCGAAGCGTGGCCGTGGTCGGCATCGACGGACATGCTGTTGACATCGAGGCCCAGCTCGGCGGCCGCTACGAGTTCGATCTACAGGGCATGCCGGGCGAGCCGCCCGGGCAGGTCCAGGACCGGCTGCAACCGGCTATCCAGGCCAGCCAAGAGTCCTGGCCACACGGCCGGGTCACCGTGAGATCGGCACCGGCCGCGCTGCCCAAGCCTGCCCGCCGTCTCGAACTCGGTATGGCCGTGGCGATCCTTAGCGCCGCAGGCGAGGTGCCCGAACCTGCACCAGACGTGGTATTCCTCGGCGCGTTGGAACCCGACGGGAGACTGCGTGCCATCGCCGGAGTACTGCCTGCCGTGCTCGGCGCGTTGAAGGTCGGCGCGCAACGCGTCGTGGTTCCGGAGTCCAATGTCGACGAGGCGAAGATGGCACCCGGCGTCGGCGTGGTCGGTGTCCGCACACTACGGCAGGTGCTCGCCCTGCTCCGCCGGGCTCCGATGCCAGACGAGCCACCTGCGCAGGCTCGCGGATTGATCGACGAGACACGCGACGATGCGC
>NZ_ML142852.1:496545-498816 GCF_004138495.1 Phytoactinopolyspora endophytica | reverse complement strand
CTGGCCGACGTAGCCGGACAAGAGGGCGCCATACACGCGATCGAGATCGCGGCCGCAGGACACCACCACGTTCTGCTTGAAGGCCGCTCCGGTTCCGGAACCACCACGCTGGCCAAACGGATCGCGGACATGATGCCGGACCTAACTGCGCAGCAGTCACTTGAGGTCAGCGCCATCCACTCCGCGGCAGCACTGCTGGGACCGGGCCGCTCGATGATTGTGCGCCCACCCGTCGTCCACCCAATGCATCCCCTTACTCCGGCGTCGCTGCTCGGCGGCAAACGCACGCTGGAGCCGGGCGCGGCCAGCCTCGCCCACCAGGGTGTGCTGGTCCTCGAGGACGCCCACGAGCACCCCGGCCAGGTTCTCGAGGCGCTCTGCGAACCGCTCGACCGAAACTCGATTACCATCTCACGGACCTCCCACACGGCAGCGTTGCCGGCATCTTTCCTGCTGGCGATGGTGCACAACACCGACGACGACGGCGACGGCACCCCGTCCGCGCCACACCCACGCCAACGGCACCGAATTCCGGGCCCGGTGCGTGACCGGATCGACATCCACCAACGCGTCGAACCGCCGTCACTGACCGACATCCGCCGCCGAACACAGACACCCGAAACCACGACAGCAGTCGCCGAACGCGTCGCGGCCGCCAGAGCGCGTCAAGCCCGCCGACTGGCCGGAACCCCGTGGACGCTCAACGGGCAGGTCCCAGCCGACCGTCTCCGCCGCGAACACCCATTGGAGCCCGATGTCATCGGGCCCGCTGACAACAAGTTGCGCATTGGTGAGGTCAGCGCACGCGGGCGGGACTGCATCGTGCGGATGGCCTGGACCATCGCCGACCTGGCAGGGCGCGACCGGCCCACCCGCGACGACGTCGCCTATGCCATCGACCTCAGGATGGGAGAGACACCATGGCGTTGACACCTCAGCAAGGCAGATGTCGAAGCGTGGCCGTGGTCGGCGTCGATGGGCATCTCGTCGACGTCGAGGCGCGGCTGGCTGGGGAGCACGGCTTCGATCTTCATGGCTTGCCGGGCGAAGGGACGGGCGCGGAAGATCAGTCTCGGCAACGGTTCCAGGACGCGTGTGCCAAGCTCAGTGATGAGGTGTGCCGTCGCGGCGCCGACGCAGTACGGCGGGACTCGCTGAGAGCGCTCCACGAGATGCGTGACCGCTTTCTGCGCGGAGACCGCGATATCGACGACGCTGATGTGATCCGCGCGCTGGCCGGGCTCGAAGACACGTGGGTCCGAGACACCCTCGTCACCTGGGGACTCGAGGAGCGTGGGGACGAGATTCGGGCATTCCTGACCGTCCTTGCGCAACATGCCGTCGACGGGGGCTGTGCGGCCATCTGCACAGTCCTTGCCGCGGTCGCGTATCAGCACGGGCATGGTGCACTCGCTCTGGTGGCACTGCAGCGAGCGCTGCGGGCAGAGCCGGAGTACCTGCTCGCGCTCTTGCTGGACTCGTTGCTGGATGCCCAGGTCAACCCACGTGAGATCCGGGCGATGGCGCAGCGGGTCCTGCGGGAGCTGATCGACCGCGGAGTCGTGCGCGACGTCGTCTGCGCCGTGGACCTTCCGGCTTGGGATGCGCGGGCCCATGTGCAGCATCGTGATGAGGACGAAGGGGAGCGCTGATGGCCTACGCGCGTTTCGGCTGGGGTCACTCCGACGTCTACGTGTTCTGGTGCGTGGACGGGTGTTTCACCTGCTGTATGTGTATTCGCGACGCTGACCCACACACGCCGGACGCCGAGGTGATGGCTGATCATCTGCGGTGGCACATCGAACAGGGCGACAATGTCCCCGACCATGTCATCCCAGCCATTCTCGGGGACGCCACGCCGGACAGCAATCGCGACCACTGGTGACCCGAGGTGCTTGCCCGTTGACGCTTCTGTCGCCGCTCACTATCTGCGTGTACTTGTGTGAGTCGGCGAGTCGGCGCAAGTACGTGGATATGCGAAACTCGCATATCCGCCGGTCGCCGTTCGTTCTGCCCTGGTAGCCGGTAACGTGAGGCGAGTCGCGTCGGCGCGACTGCCGACAGATTCTGGCTCGCCCGCCCGGGTATGTCGACCCCAGCCTGATCGGTGGCTCATACGCCAGCAGGGTCGGGTGAGGTGGCTCGGGCGCACGACTGGTGGGCGTTCCTGGCGGCGTTTCGTTCGGCGGGTGTGAGCACGCTTTCCGCCCTGAAGTCAGGAGCCGTGGTGGGCGGTGCGGAGGGCGGTGGTGGCGGCGTGGCCGATGGCGC
>NZ_ML142852.1:495920-496534 GCF_004138495.1 Phytoactinopolyspora endophytica | reverse complement strand
GCGCTGCGGCGGGGTCGGTCATGACGTGCACGGTGGTGCCGTCGAGCGGGTCGGAGGATGGTGTGTCGGGGGTAAGCCACAGCACGGCGCACCTGGTGGCGCGTAGCCGGTCGATGCGTCGTTGGCCCTGTTTGCGGGGTTCGGCGCGGTAGCGGCCGTCGGAGACTATGACCAGCAGGCGGGCGGCTTCGGGGCGGGACAGGCCGAGGGCGCCGTCGAGCGCGTCGATAGCGTCGTCGATGGCTTCGAAGTTGTCGCGCGCGGCGAATTCAGTCACCGTGGCGGGTGCCTTGCCGGGGTGGACAACGGGGTGGACGTGGTGTCCGAAGATCACGGTCGCGGTGTCGGCGGGCACGTGGGTGTGGTGGGCGGCGTGCGCGAGGATCCATGCCGCCGAGGCGACGTGTGCGGTGAAGGGGTGCATGGATCCGGATACGTCGCAGGCGATGCCGAGGCGCAGCGGCGGGGCGGGCATGGCGGTGCGGGTGGTTCGGGTGAATGGTTCGGCGGTGGGGATCGCCCCGGCGGCGCGTTGTGCCTCGCGGGTGAGCACGCCGCGCATCCGTATCCGCCCGGGAGGGAGGACGGATGCGCTCTTGGTTGTGACGCGTTCT
>NZ_ML142852.1:490174-495826 GCF_004138495.1 Phytoactinopolyspora endophytica | reverse complement strand
GGCTGCGGCGGTGCTCAACGCGCGCGCCAGCACCCGGGCGGCGCCACGTTCGGCGCTGGTGGGTGCGCGCGTTCCGGTGACGGCGGTGTCTCCGTGGCGTGGGCCGCTGATGGCGAACACGCTACGGGCGGCGTCGGCGGCGCGTTTGGTGGCGGCGTCGGCGTCCGCCTTGGCCTTCGCCGCGACCGTGGCGGGGTCGGGCGGCAGTTTAGCGTTGGCGCGGCTCACCGCTCGGGCGACCTTGCCGAGAGTGTCGCGGATCGACGTTGCCAGCGGCGATGGCGGCGCCGGGGTGCCCGTCGTGGTCGGCGGGGTGTTCGTGATGGCGGGGTCCGGTGGGGGTCCGAGGATGTCGCACCAGCGGCGACCGAGTGCGAGCATGGTGTCGGCGTCGTCGTCGGCGGCGCGGAAGGCTTTCCGCCATACCGCACGCAGCTTGATGAGCTTGTCGGTGCCGAGCACGGTGTCGACAGTGCTGGCGACGGGGGCGGTTTCAGCTCGGGTGAGGATGCCGCCGTCGCGGCGGGCCAGCAGGAGCGCGGCCGTGCGGGCGGCGTCGTGAGTGCTCATCTGGGGCGCGGTGGTGGGGTCGGCCAGTTTCAGGTCGGTGGCGACGATGTTTTTCACGCATGCGCGTAGCCAGTGCCGGTCGGCGGGGCGGCGGCGGATGTGTGCGCGTTCGATCCGGGCTTCTTCCAGCAGCAGCGCAGCATCCACTATGGCCTCGTCGGCGCCAGGCGGGGGTGTCCAGACGCTGTGTTTGCTGTGTGCGCATTCGTGGGTCAGCGCGCCCCAGGAGGGGGCGTAGCGTGCTCGGTCGCTGGTCAGGTGCGGTTTGGCTGTGGCGGGGTCGACCGGGTGCAGGTAGGCGCCGTCGACTTCGATCATGGCGCGGGCGGGCAGGAAGCACGCCGGGGCGCCGTGTCCCGCCCCGGGAGCGATGGTGACCATGAGGTCGTCGCGGTCGGCGATCGCGGGGACCTCGGCGGTCATGGCGGCGGACAGGGACAGCCAGCCGGGGTCTGCAGGGAACACAGCGGTGCCGGAGGCGGCGGGGTCGGCCATCAGGTGCGTGCTCATCGCGAAGGCTCCTTCCTCTGCGACAGGTGGGTCTGTTAGATGCGGGTGCCAAGTGCCAGCGGTTCGACGGTGGTGCCGAACACCCCACATACGACGGTGGTCACGATCTCGCGGTCGTATTCGGGGGCGGTGCCGATCAGGTTTGCTGCCGCTGCGTCGATCCCGAGCACATCGGCGACCTTCTGAAACGCCAGCAGTTCCCGCAGCTGTGGCGCCCAGCCGATCTCGCCGCCCTGTTGCCGGGCGGTCAGGTGGCGGGCGGCCTGCACGGCGCGGCGGTCGACTCCCAGCTGCGTGGCCAGGTCGTAGTCAGTGGAAACGTGGACCTGCACCGCGAACCGCGACGCGAGCGCGTCGGAGAGCACCGCGCCGTGTACGCCGGGGTTGTGTCCGGCGACGACGTAGAACCCGGGGGCGGCGTCGACGACCTCGCCGCCATTGGCCTTGATGATGATCTGGCGGCGTCCGTCCATGGCCGGGTACACCACGGCCAGCACGCTCGGCGGGATGAGCGTGGCGTCGTCGATGAACAGCGTGCGTCCCTGGCGCATGGCGCGCACGAGCGGACCGTGCACGAACACGAACATCCCATCCGGGGTCTGGGTGTACTCGCCGACCAGGTCGGCCACCGTGGTATCGCCGTCGCCGGGCACCGTGTACAGGTCACCGAAGGCCGCCTCGATCACCGACGTCTTCCCGGTCCCCGGCGGCCCGTACAGCAGCGCTGGCACGTTCGCGTCGCGCAGCTTGCGCAGCGCGGCCACATCCGGCAACCCAGCCAGCTTGCGCGGGTGATACACCTGCCCGTCGGGACGGGCGACCGGACCGGCCGCCCGTGCCGACCCACCCGCTGCGGCGGACCGCGTCGTCGTGGACGTCGAGGGTGCGCGGGTATGTCCGGGTGTGGTGGTGCGGTGTGCCCCGCTGGCGCCGGGTACGGCGGCGGTGGCGTCGCGGGTGGTCGAGGTGGAGCGGTAGCGCACCGGCTTGGCGCAGACCTGCTCGGCACAGCCCCGCTCGGCCAGCGCCGCGAGCGCGTTGCCGACCGCCCCCGACGACCGCCCGCCCAACGCGGCCGCGATCTCACGCGGCGTCAGCGCGGACCCCGCGCGATCAAGCAGTGCCTCTGCTACTTGACGGCGTAGTTCACCGTTGCGTAACCGCCGGGTGGGTTTCGACGTGGCTGGGCTGGTCGTCGCGGTCATTGTGCTGCTCCTTCCCAATTTCTGTACCTACAAGAATAGCTCGGCGCCACGGTGGAGTCAATGCATTGTGGCTGGTCATTGGCGGTTTTTGTAGGTACAGTCGGGTATATGACTGCGCGACGTGGGCGGCCCGCAACAGGGCAGACGCCGATACGGAACCTCAGGATTCCGGACCCCATATGGAAGGCCGTATGTGCCAAGGCTGACCGCAATGGTGAGTCCGCTACGGCCCTCGTCCTTCGCGCGGTCCAGCGTGAGCTGCGCCGCTGATACTTTCGCCTTACTGCGTGCGCCCACCCCTCACCACCTCTCCCACGGGATCCATTGGCTCTTTTGCCAGGTGAGTCTGGGAGTCCATCGGATCCCCGCCGAGGCACGCGACCTGCGCGGATCCGATCCTCTGCCGGTGCCGCTCTAGCAGGAACGCAGATCGGATCCCCCGCAGGAACCACAATCGGATCCCCGAGCGCTGGCGCATCGGTTCCGGTGGGTTCGCCACCACGGGAGGTGCTGGGGGGTCAGGTCCAAGAGCACGATCGGGTATTGCGGTCACGGTCGCCCCTCTGCCACATTCATCAGATCTACGCCCGCCATCGCGGCGGGCACATGCTCATACTGGATGGACGGTACGGCCGGAACGCCTAAAAGAGCCAGACCGTGGATCTTACCTGTGTGTCGGGGCGACGGCCGCCCTCACGGCGAGCTGGAAACGGTGGCCGCCGCCGGATTGAGCATGTGGCACGAGCTGCCAGTCATCCCAAGCGCTAGGACTCGTCCGGTCTCACGGTCACGACTTCGCATCGCAGTGGAGCCCCCGAGCGTTCGATGCGCTCGTCGCTGGTCAACAGCGCCACCCGGTGCCTTTCGGCGCACGCGACGTAGACGGCGTCGGCGTAACGCAGTGAGGCTTGAGACAGTGCCCATGCGCGGTGGACGTCTGCCCAAGGCGTGCCTTCGATGGTGATCTCGAGCGATTCCGCGTCGAGCAGGGCCTGTTCGATGTCGCCGGGCTGGAATGGATGACCGGGCCGGTTGGCCGCTGCGCGCAGGCCGGACATGAGCTCGAACGCGAAATGCCCGGGCGCGAGGAGCCGCTCGGAGGCGGGGTGGTCCGCGAGCGCCTGGCGGGCCGCGTCGCCTCTCGGGCCTGCGTCGGCGACCGCGTCGATGACGGTGGAGGCGTCGACGATCACGTCGCCGGCCGGTCGGTCAGCTGTTCGGCCCGCTCGGCGTGGGCGTCGTCGATGGCCTCGAGCACGGCCTGCCGTTCGGTCTCCGGCACCGCGTCCCGCCCGCGTAGACGCTCAGCCGTGCGCGCCACGGCTACACGCCGCCGCAGCTGGGCCGCCTGGGTGTGTACCGCGTCGCGCAGGTACGCCTGCAGTGAGACGCCTTGGTCGGCTGCGGCAGATCGGATCTGCTCCAGGTCTGCTGCCGGCACATCGCGAATCATCACATTCGGCATACCGTTGACGTTAGCAAAAGTGATATCAAGAGTGCAAGCATCTGTGTATGCAGCTTGTCTTCGTGCTGGTGGGTGAGATCTGGGAGGTTCTTGGTGAGGCGTGTCTCGACTGCTGGGTGCGTGGGCAACGCGTGACGAGCGAGATCATCCGATTCCGGCACCTGGTCCGCCCATGACCCGCCTGGGCCGCCATCGACCAACGCGGAGACGACCATCGCGGCGTCAACGACGATTGTCACCGACGATCGGCTTCCCGGTTCTGCAGGATGGCGTCGGCCGATAATCGGCTCGCCGTACCCTTGCGGCTACGAACCTGCGACAACAGTGTCTCAGCATCCGGGTCAGCTCAAACCAACTGCAGACGCACGTACTCCTGAAGTGAGCGGCCAGTCCGAGCAGCGCGCGCCGCCGACCCATCTCGCGTCTCGTCCAGCACATCCCAGATAGTGATCGATGTGGTACAGCAACATAGTGCTGCTAGTGCATGCACTACGCTACGCGGGCGAGCAACGGCCGAGACCGTGCGCCAATGATCCTGGCGGGCCAGGAGATCGGAGAGCCCGGCGAGCCTTGACTTCTCCGGTGTACAGAGCGTCCATGGAGACACTACGACGGGCTCCACTTCACGCGGCGCGCGCACCGCGGGGCCCGCAGCCTCCGGAGGCATGACCACCCTTGTCCCTTCGCGAGTCGAGGAGATGTCATGCCCGACAGCACTGCCACGATTGCCCGTGCCGCCACGCCCGATGGTGGCACCGCCGAAACCAAGGTCCTTGCCGCGCTCGCCGCGCATCCTGACGGCACCGTCGTCGAGATCGCAGCCGCTGCCGGTGTCGGCCGTTCCACCGCCGGCAAGGTACTGGCCGCTGCCGAACGACGCGGGCAAGCCAGCCGCACGCCCGGCGCTCATGAATCGGGCGAGCGCACCCCGGACAGCTGGACGATCGTGTCCGTGGCGGGGAAATCGCCGAGGCTTCGCCGCGGCGCCCTGCGTGACATGGTCGCCGAGTACCTGGCTGCGCGGCCGGGTGAAGAGTTCGGCCCGACCGCGATCGGGCACGCGCTCAACCGATCCAGCGGCGCTGTCGCCAACGCGCTGGCCAAGCTGGTCGTAACGGGGCAGGTAGCTCAGACCAGCGAGCGACCAGCGCGATACACCACGGCCAGAACCGCAGTGCACGAGGTGGCCGGCGGCGGCAGGGCCGAAATGACTACGCCCACCAAGGCGGCGCCGTCCCGCGACGACGTCGCTCAGGCCGTCGAGATGAGGCTGGCGCGCAACCGGACGGGCCAGTGATGCGCGACAGGCCAAGCCGTAACCCTCGTACCTTCGACCATTAGGAGTGTGCGATGTTCACCGAACATAGCCTCGTCGTGCTGCGCCGTGACGTGCCAGAAAGTGGGCTCCTCGCGGGCGACGTCGGCAGTGTCATCGGGGTTATCGACACGGTCAGATACGACGTCGAATTCACCACCGCTGACGGCTACACCGTTGCCACGGTGAACCTAGCAAGCCGCGACATCAGATCCGGCCGCGCGCGTGAGATTCTGCATGTTCGCGAAATCGCTTGAGCATCCCCTGGCGACAGCCCCGCACGCGCGGACTGCAGTGCCGCAGGCCTTCGCAGGCATGACCTACCTTGTCCGGCGTTTTCGTGAACCGGAGGAGTCATCGCGCCACACCCAACACGTCCACCGCCAGCAGTCGAGAAAGGAATGAGCATGGAGATGATCGTTGATGATGAGCGCACCCTCGCTGACGTGGTGCGCAATAGAAGGATTAGGCGAGGTCTAGAACAAGCCGAGGTCGCTCGTCTGGCAGGTGTTGCCCTGCAGGACGTCAAAGCGATTGAACGCAATGAGTCTAGGACCGACTCGCTATTTCCGGTGCTTGCCGCGCTC
>NZ_ML142852.1:489860-490151 GCF_004138495.1 Phytoactinopolyspora endophytica | reverse complement strand
ATACCCGTGCGTCGCAGCCGCAGCGGGCAACACAGGTGAGCGGGTCCAGCTGGGACGGCGGTAGTGCCACGGTGAGGTCGAGCCACGGATGCTTTGCGTCGGGGGAGGAACCGGCGAGGCCTGGGGTGGCGCTTATACCGCATGTTGGTGATCGCCCTGAGGTTGGTGGTGTTGCAGCTGGTGGGCCAGGTCGATCGTGTGGGGGTGGGGGTGTTCGTCGATTTCGGCGAGTCGGGTGGTGAGCAGGCCGAGGGTGCGGTTGATGGCGGCGTGCTGGCTGAGGCGGGCTTG
>NZ_ML142852.1:488726-489801 GCF_004138495.1 Phytoactinopolyspora endophytica | reverse complement strand
ATGATGTCGCGGGCGATGAACTCGTTGTACGGGTCGATGTGCGCAGCGTGTTCGAGGATGTGCAGGGTGTGTTCGGGGTTGGTGTCGACGAGGGTTCGGGCGAGGCGGGCGGCGGCGTCGATGGCGTCGCGGCGGGCGGTTTCGCGGGGGATGTCGAGCCATTCGGCGTGCAGCCCGGCTGCGAGCTCGTCGGTATACAGGGCGAGGATTTCGTGGTCGGCGGCGGCTCGCTCGGCGTCGGTGGCGGCGGCACGTGATCGCTCGATGGCGTCGATGAGGTGCCAGTAGTCGACGTCAACCAGATCGGGGTTGAGGGTGTACACGTCGCCTCGGAGGGCGACGAGCCCGGTGAGGTCGTCGTCGCCGGTTGCTGTTGCCAGGGTGCGTCGTAGCCGGGACAGGGTGGTGTGCAGGGCGTTGGTGGGTCGGCTGGTCGGGCCGTGGGACCACAGAGCATCGGCGAGCGTGTCGCGGGCGACGCCGTGGCGGTGCAGCGCGAGGTAGATGAGCAGGTCACGCTGGCGCGGCGTGAGGACGGTGGTGATGTCATCCGGCCCTTCGGGTTGACGTTGGCGCAGTCGTGGCCGGCCGAGGACGGCCCACAGCACGGCAGTCGCCGCCTGGTGTTCGTCATTGTTGCTGACGTCGTGACTGTGTGCATCGCGGATGTCGATCCCGGCGTCGTCGACGGTCGGCGCCGTCGAGGGTGAGTGGGTGGGTTTGGCATCAACGTCAGCGGCGTCGTCGGCGCCATCGGCGTATGGCTCACCCGTCTCGCCCGGGTCTGCGATCCCAGCTGCGTCGTGCAGCAGGGCGAACAGATCGGCGGCCTGCACGCTGGGGATGGTGAATAGCCGCGTGCCGCGCAGGTGCTGCGCGTCTGGGTTGGTCGCGGTGATGGTGCCGTCGCGGTTCACGTGCACGGTGGCGCCGGGGCGCCATTGGCCGAGCAGCACGCCCGCGATGCCGGCGGTGGAGCCGTTGTCGAGGACGGCCTGCAGCCGGCGATGGGTCCCGCTTTCCGGGCCGGTGGCGATCAGCACCACCCGGTTCGGGGGTTCGTGGCCGGTCGCGG
>NZ_ML142852.1:487960-488629 GCF_004138495.1 Phytoactinopolyspora endophytica | reverse complement strand
GTGGGGGATGAGCACGCTGGTGGCCGCCGGGGCCCCGGCCGTCGGGGCGGTGAGGACGTCGAGCAGGAGTGCGCGGGCGGCGCTGTGCGCGCCGGGGCCGACGAGGCCGAGGCCGCGGTTGCGGGCGAGGTCGACCATGAGGTGCGAGTGGCCGTGCTCTGTCTGCCCTGGCCCGTCTCGATCTGGCGCGGCGCGAGGACCGGCGGGATCCGGTGGCGATGGCGTACCGGGTGGGGCGAGGCTGCCGCCAGGGGTGAGATCGGCACCGGCGGGATCTGTAGCGGTCTGGTTGAGGTGCGCGGTGCGTAGACTGCGGATCACCGGCGCCACGGGCAGGTCGAGGCGGTGGTGGCTGCCGGGCCGGTACCAGCGCCGCCGACGGCGCCGGAGCACGATGAGCGCAGTGCTGATCGCGGCGGCCAGACCAACACCGACGTAGAGGCCGGAGCCGAGGTCGACCCCGGCAGGCTGATCGGTCAAGGTCGGAGGGGCCTGTGTCGTCGTCGCCGAGCGACCTGGAGCCGTTGATGTGGGCGTGGCCGATGAGGTTGAGGACGTCGGGTCTGGCACGGACGGTGTGGGAAGCGGCGAACTCGAGGACGGGTCCGTCGGCAGGGCTGGTGTCGTATCGGTTCGGGGCGGGCGTTCGGGCGGCATGTTGGTGCGTGG
>NZ_ML142852.1:486195-487946 GCF_004138495.1 Phytoactinopolyspora endophytica | reverse complement strand
CGCGTCTGGGCGTGCGTCGTCAGGCAACAGGAGTTCCCAGCCGGGATAAATGAGGTCGGGGTTGGTGAGCGTGGCGCCGCCGGGTTGTGGGCGGCCGCGGTTGAGCTGGTAAATCTCGGGCCAGCGGGCTCCGTCGCCGAGTTCACGCTCGGCGATGCGCCATAGGCAGTCATGCACGCCGCCGGCGGGTTCGCGGACGGTCACCTTCGGCTGCGCCGGATCGGCAGGCCGGGCGCTGGTGTGTGCGCTGGGTTGGAGGCGATCCTGGGGTACATCCGCGGCCGTGGCTATGGGGGAGGCGGTGGCGGGCTCTGCTGCTGGCCGGTGGGTGAGGACGGCGACGGCGATCGCGGTGATGAGCACGAGGGTGAACGCATGGATGGGACCGGTGGCGGCCCGGTCGGGGGAGGGCATGGTGTGGGCGGCGGTGCGGATCGCGGCGGGGACGGCGCGGATGGTGTCGACGACGAAGGCCGCCCACGCTGCCCAGCACAGCACGGCGAGGGCATCGATCAGGACCCGGGAGCTCATCTCTGTGGTGAGCGCGGCCTGGGCTTCGGCCCAGGTGGGCAGGTGTTCGGGCAGCGGCCAGCCGATGTAGCGGGCCAGCGCCCAGGGTAGGCCGCCGAGCAGCGCAGCTAGCACGGTGGCAGCGAGCACCCCACGTACGACTCGCGCAACGATCATGGCGGGCCGTGGCGGCCGGTTGGCGCCCGGGCGCGGCCCGGTGACAGGAGGGCCGGGGTGTGTCCTGGCGGGATTCGTCTTCATGGGTCACCGTCGGCGGTGTCGCCGCGGTGCGGCTGGGCGCTGGCCGTGCCGGCGACGTCGACGGTGCTGATGCCGGCCAGGCTGAGCAACTGGGGCGAGTAGGTCGCGGTGACGTTCACCGTGATGGTGTCGCCGGCGACGGTGACGGTGCCGGTGGCGCCGGCCGCGTCGAGGTACTCGTGCGCGGTGGCGCCGGCGGCGTGCGGGTCGAGGGTGAGGGTGCCGTCGGCGCGGAAGGCGGCGAGGTCGAGTTGCTGCGCCCCGGCGCGGGCGGCTTCTTGGGCGTGGCCGATCGCCTCGACCTTGGCGGACAACGCGAGGCCGCCGTCGAGCACGAGCCCGGTCAGCAGGAGTATCCCGGTGATGCCGGCGACGAGGAACGCGCTGACCTGGCCGCGCTCGCCGCGGCAGGGGCGTCGGAGACGGACGCGGGGGCGGATGTGGTTCATGGTGTCGTGTCCGGGGTGTGGGTGGAGCGCCAGGCGTCGACCGGTGAGGTGAAGGTGGCGGTGACGACTCGGCTGGCGGGCACGCCGAGCAGCAGCGCGTCGGTCTGGTCGACGGTGCAGGAGAGGGTGACCGCGACCGTGCCGCCGGGTGTGAACGTGGTGGTGTCGGTGTCGACGTTCAGCGATGTGCAGACCACGTCGGCGTCGGCGAGCGCGTCTGCCGCGCTCTGTTCGGCCGCGGCCATGGCGGCGGCTGGTGTGCGGGCGAGGCTGGCCGCGCGGGCGGCTTGGTGGGCGGCGTCGTCGAGGCGTAGCCGGGCGTCGACGCCGCGGTGGACGACGACGGCGACGAAGACGAGCACCACGATCAGCACCGGCGTGGCAAGCGTCATTTCGACCGTGGCCGAGCCTGCCTGCACCCGCCGGGTCGCGGCGCCGAGCCTGCGGCGGCGGGGGTCGGTGTCGACGTGTGGATCGGACATGAGGGGCTCACCGGCGGGGAGGGAGCTGTTCGAGAGGGCCGGAGGCTTC
>NZ_ML142852.1:483581-486138 GCF_004138495.1 Phytoactinopolyspora endophytica | reverse complement strand
CGTGTACGGGCAGCTGCAGTCCGGGCACGACTCGCGCGGCGACACCGCTGATGCGTACGGCGACGGTGGCCGAGCGTGTCACCGTCACGCTGGCGTGGTGCAGGGGGCCGTCGGCGAGCTGGTCGAGAACGCCTTGGGCGACGGTGTGGCCGGCGGTTTCGGTGCCGTCGGCGACGCGTGCGGCGGCGAGTCCTTGTGCGGCCGCGGATTGGGCGATGTGCGTGGCGTGGGACCATACCGCGAATTGCACGATGCACAGCAGCAGGAGCATCAGCAGTGGTGTGGCGACGACGAGTTGGACCGTCCCGGCGCCCCGCTCGCTCCGCGGGCGCCGTCCACCGGTGCGGTGGTGTCTCGCCGGTGGTGGGCGGGCGTCGACGGCGGCGGGCATGTGGTCTATCCGAGATCGATGCTGTTGGCCTTGTCGACCACGGCGTTGTACAGGATCGTCCCGAGCACGGCTAAAGCCAGGGCCGTGAGCAGCGCGGTAGCCAGCACGGCTTCGGTTGAGTAGCCGTCCTCACGCCGCAGGCGGCGGGCGAGTCCGGTGAGCTGCGGGCGCAGCCGGGTGGTGAGAGTGAGGTAGAGCCGTGTCATGAGTGTCTGCCTTTCGTGCTGATGAGGCGTTCGTGGACGTGGTGCGCCGTGTCGAGACCTCCTAGAGGCTGTGGACGATCTGGTCGATGGCGGGGTAGCCGATGAAGATCAGGAACGCGAGGAACAACAGCATCAGCGGCAGGCTCATCCGTTCGGTGGCCGACTGTGCTTCGGCTTCGGCGGCGCTGAGTTGGTGGGTGCGCAGCACGACGGCTTTGGTCGCGAGGCTGCTGCGGATCTTGGCTCCCTCGGTTCCCGCCAGTGAGGCGGTGGCGGCCAGCTCGGCCAACTCGGTCACGCCCAGCTCGTCGCCGAGTTGACGCAGGCTGTGCCAGGGGCTGGTGCGGGTGATCCTGGCGGTGGCCAGGGCGCGGCGCAGCTGAGTGAAGGCCCATCCGTCGCCGACGCGGGACGCGTCATGCAGCGCGGCGTCGACTCCGGCTCCGCCGGCGAGCGCGATCACCACCAGATCCAGATAGACCGACAACGCGTGGCGGACCTCGCCTCGGCGTGCGGCGGCGCGAGAGCGGACCTGCAGGTCAGGCAGGACGAAGCCGACCCCGGCCAGCGTCAGGCCAGCCAGCACGGGCAGCTGCGTTCCCCAGCCGGCCCCGATGGTGCTCAGCGTCAGGTTCGCGATCAGCGGCGCCGCCAGACCGGCGACGGAGCCGGCCGCTTTGACCGCCAGATGCGCCTGGACACCGATCTCGGCGACGGCGAGGTCGCGACGCAGCGACTCGCCGGGCAGCCCCAGTCCCTGCTGCAGCCGCACCAGCGGCGCAACCATCCGCGCGGTGCGGCCATGGTCGCCGGTGGCGAGGATCGGTGTTGCCGCGGGCGTGTTCAGCCTGGCCAGCACGACCGCTAGGCGCGGGCGAGGCGGGAACGCCCACACCGCCACGGCCCACAGCCCGAACCCGAGCCCGGCACCGAGCACCATGGGGGCGATCACGGCACGCCCTGCCCATTCGATGCGCCCGTACCGGCGACTGTGGGGGTGGTGGTGAACAGCCGGGCCGGCTGCGCGATGCGGGCGATCCGGGTCAGCCAGGCGAACGCGAGAGTGAACAGAGCCCCCACGCTGAGCAGAATTACCTGGCCCGTGGCGTCGTCGAAGGCGTCCAGATACTCCCGGTTCAGGGCGACCAGTCCGACGCCGAACGTAAGCGTGGTGATGACGATCACCCGGATCGAGGTGCGGGTGCGTGCCCGGGCGGCCTCGACGCGCAGGCGCATCCCGGCCTGGTCCCGCGCCGATTGCGCGAGCGTGGACAGCAGCTCACCGAGGCGGCTGGCTTGGCGCTGCGCGGCCTGGGACAGGGCGGCCACCACGAGGTCAGCGCTGGGGTCGTCCAGGTCCTCGGCTAGCTGCTCGAGGGTGGGGACGAGGCGGTGCCCGGCCTCGAGGCGGGCGGCGAGGGTGGTGACCTCGGCACGGATCGGTTCCGGCGCGATCGGTGCGCTCGCCACGATGGCCTGTTCGATCCCGGCGGCCGCGGCGAGGGTGTCGCGCAGCATTTCCGTCCACGCGGCGATCGCCTCGATCCGCGCGACCCGGCGTTCGTGTTTCCGGTCGCGGCTGAGCAGCCGCGGCAGCCACCATGCCGCCATCGCGGCCAGCACCGCACCGACCACCCACCCGGTGACGACTGCCGTGCCCAGAGCCGCACAGGCCGCGGCGGCGCCGGGCAGGATGCTGTGCTGCGCCCAGGCGGCGGGCCGGGGCCGACGCCACGCGGGAGCCTGCTCGGGTGGGCGTCGTTGCCATCCGTTGCGGATCAGGACCGCCCCGGCGGCGACGCCGAGCCCGCACACCACGGCTAGGACCGTGTTCATGTCGGCCACCACCCGTCCGGCGAGTCCAGCAGCGCCGGGTCGAGCCCGGCGGCGACCAGCTCGTCCATGGTCTCGGCACGGATCGGCGACCCGGGCACCGCGCGGCGATCCGGGCGCGGGTGGT
>NZ_ML142852.1:479764-483571 GCF_004138495.1 Phytoactinopolyspora endophytica | reverse complement strand
CTCATTGGAGGTGATCTGTTTCTCGTCGGCGTCGACGACCTCCCGGATCGAGGACACTACACGGCGCCGGTCGCTGGACTCGGCCAGATGCACCACCAGGTGCACCGCGGAGGCGACCAGCAGGTTCGTCGCCTCGATCGGTAACTGTTCGGGACCTTGAGCGGCGTAGGCGGCCAACCGGGTGAACACCCCGCGGCTGGTGGAGGCGTGCAGGGTGGCCATCGACCCGTCGTTGCCTTGGGACATGGCGTTGCACATCGGCACGACCTCAGGTCCGCGGATCTCACCGACGATGACCCGGTCCGGCGACATCCGCAGCCCGAAGCGCACCAGCTCGGCTTGCGACACCGCGCCCTCGCCTTCGATGTTCGCCTCGCGCGACTGCAGAGCCACCACGTCCGGATGGTGCTGCCGGTCGCGGTCCAGGGCCAACTCGAGCACGTCCTCGACGGTCACCAGCCGCTCGCCAGGCTCGATCTCCGAGGCGAGCGCGCGCAGCAGCGTGGTCTTCCCGATCTGGGTGCCGCCGGCCACCAGGATGTTCTTACGTGCGCGCACCGCCGCGGCCAGAAACTCGTGAAGGCCGCGATCGAGGACCCCCAATTCGCGCAGCTCGGGCAACGTGGTGGTCAGGTAGCGGTGGCGGCGAACTGAGATTGACGGCCGCGCGCACAGCGCCATCACCGCGAACACCCTCGACCCGTCCGGTAGCTGCAAGTTCACTGCGGGCGCGGCGCGGTCGAAGCGGCGTTCCTCGGTCCCGGACCGGGCGGCCATCGTGCGTACCAGCTCCACCAGCTCCTCGTCGGAGTCGGCGACTGGCGGCAGCTGGGCGCGGGTGCCGTCGGCGTAGCGGACGAACACCTGGTCGCAGCCGTTGATGTTGATGTTCTCCACTTTCGGATCGGCCAGCAGCGGTTGCAGCCCCGCCGCGCCGAACAGGTGATCCATCACCTCGGCGACGATGATCTGTTCGACCTCGCGATCGGGGAGGCGACGGTTGGCCATCAACTCCGCCTCGACGTGTGCCGTGATCGCCTCGTCGACGATCTGCCGGGCGAGCTCACGCCGCCGTTCCACCCCGCCCGCCGCGTCGTCGTGTCCGGTGTCCAGCCGTTGCGGCAGCTGTGTACCCAAGGTGGCACGCAGCCGTTCTCGTAGCCGCTCGGCCGGATCGGCGTCGTCGCCGTCCACTTGAGCATCGGCCGGCGTCGCGGCCGGCGTCGCCATGGTCGTGGTGGATGTTGCGTCGTGTGCGGCGAACTCCCACTCTGCCGTAACGGGCTCGGGGTCTGTCCGGGTGGTGTGCTCGCTCATGCTCGTCTCCCGGCTGCCTGTCCGTTGACGCGGGCCCGCGGATCCGTGTGCATGTCGTCGCCGACCGCCGGCACGCCCTCATCGTCGGTGGTGGTTGCGGGAACGGGTGGGGTGAGGGCTGCGAGATCCGCGGCGATGCTCGCGGCGTAGCGTGCCAGGCGCCGCCGGGCGGGCCAGAACCCGCGCGGGGCCACCTCGCCGGCCATGGTCGCGGCGCCGCGGCGGTCCTCGGGCACCCGAGCGAGGACTGGCACGCCGATCTCCTGCTCCACCTCGCCCGTGCTGTGGCCGAGACCGGCCAGCAGCATGTGGACCTGCCCGCTGATCGACCTGGTCAACGCGTCTCGGATGGCCACGTGCGCCAGGTCAGCTGCGTGCGCGCGGGTCACGAGCAGGACGTGATCGGCGGCGCGCACGATCGGGACAGCGGGGGAGCCGGGGTCGAGGCGGCCGCAGTCGACCACCACCGTGCCCACGTCGCCGGCTCGGCGCAGCAGGTCGGCATTCTCCAACGCGGCCAGCGCGGCGCGGGCCTGGTCCGCGCCGGGCGGAGCAGTCACCACCGACAGCCCACCGGGAAGCGTCTGCGCGTGCCGCCACACCAGATCCGCCTCGGTGGCCCTGCGGGCGGCCGCGGCCAGGCTCGCCAGCCCCGGCGTGGCGGGCAGGGCGAACCGGGCGGCCACGTCGCCGCCGGCCGGGTCGGCCTCCACCACGACACAGCCCTCCGCCGTCGCGGTCGGCCACGTCGCCGCCAACGCCAGACACAGCGTGGTCACACCCGGCGATCCCTTGATCGAGCACGCCGCCACCAGCACCGGCTATCCACCCCCAGAGATCACGACGATGCGCACACTCGCCACCGCGGCGATCTGCGCCGCTGCCTGCTCATCGACCTGCAGCGAGACCACGGTGGTGGCCTCGACCGTGGTCGGGTGAACCCCGACCACCACAGCCGACCACGACGACTCCGGCTCCTCGACGGTGCTGTTCTCGCCGGGCGCGGCCGACGGTACGACGTGCACGTGCGCGCCCGGTGTCGTCTCCGGTGGGAATGCCCCGGGCGCCAGTGCCACCGCGACGATGGCCTCACCGGAGCCGGGCAGGACAGTATCGCCGAGCATGCCGGAGGTGAGCAGAGTTCCGGCCGGGGCGCTGATGGCCATCCGCGTGCCCACCACGCTGCGCGCCCGCGACGCATCGACCACGGCCACCCCGGCGTCCACGGCCACGTTGACCTCGCGCAGGTCCGCCGGTGTGAGCACGTCGCCGACCGTGACCGGCTCAGCCAGCGCGAGCACCGGCGCGCGTTCGTCCATCCGCGTGGACATGACCACGAACGCGGTCACACATCCGACGACCAGCAGGATGCCCAGGGAGAGGTGCGCCACGCTGCGCCGCGGTGCGCCTGGCAACCGGGACGATGAACGCCCCTGGCTCGCGCTCGGCACCGCTGACGGCGACGCGGTGCGGGCACGTGAATCGAGCGATGTGCTCACCTGCAGCCTCCCTCTACTGTGTCGTGAACGCCGGTGCCTCAACGACGCGGACCTGGGTCGACGACGACGTCGTCAACCCAGGGAGCACGCCGGACTCGCCGGCGCCGGCCCAGCGCACGGTCCACTCGAGCGTCGCGGCCACCTCATGCGGCCCGCCGGACGGGGCGGTGTAGGTGTGGCCGCAATCCGGCGACTCCGCCGCCGGATCGTCACGCGTCGTGAACGGCGTGCCTGGCCCGTCGCAATTGAACGAGGAACCGTCACCCATCGACCACGTCACCGACTCCGGCGTCGCCACCGCGGTCACCGACACGTCGGATATCGACGCGGTCGCCGACACCTCGGACCAGTCCTGCGGTGCCAGCCACAGCCAGGTCGGCAGGTGCACCAGCTGCTCACCCGACGGGCTCACGCCGATACGAGGGGGCTCCAAGCGCAGGCGGCTGTACGCCATCTGGGCGACCTCCTCTGGCGACGGTTCGTCCTCGGGATCCTCTCCGTCGGGCACCCACACCGGTGGTCCCCAGATCGTGTGCCCGTCGCCCGGGCACTTGAGCTGAAACCACGCCCCGTCCTCGTCACGATCTGGGGGAGGATTCTTCGGAGGGTTCTCCTCAACCGGCACGTACTCGCACCCGTCCGGCAGCCCCGAATCGCCGTCGTCGTTATCGCGGCCCTCGCCGTCGCGATCAGGCGGCCCCGGATTCGACGGCGGCCGACCACGTTCGTTGTCCCGGTCTCCGATACCGATGCCGCATTCCGGCGACGGCTTTTGGTCACAGTCGACGTCGACCCACAAATCGGCTGATGCGGTGCCAGCGAGAGCGACAGCACCAACGCAGGCCATGGCTGCCGCGGCGGCTGTGCGTGCCACCGTCAACATGAGCCCAGCTCCCGCACACCGAAACCGACGACCCGCCATTTCCCATCCGGCTGCAGCTCCACGGTCGCCGTAATCGATCGGCGACCGCCTTCATCTCCCTCGACTCGC
>NZ_ML142852.1:463429-479734 GCF_004138495.1 Phytoactinopolyspora endophytica | reverse complement strand
GGTCTCAGCGTCGTACTGCAACCAGTCCGTCGAGTCGCCACAATCAGAGACCGTCACGGTCTTGGGGTCCTCAGGCGGATCGACCTCGGCGACTTCCGGGTGAAGAGCCGGCCGCCCTTTGGAGACGCGCCCGTCTTCGTAGGCGGCATGCAGACCTTCGGTCAGTGTGGACAGGGCCTCGTCCGCGGCGTACACGGCCAGCTCGGGGTGCCGCCAGTCCGCCGTCTCGCCGGCCTCGGCGTAGGCCTCCCACATGCCCCGATACGCCGCCAACGCCGCCTCTTCCGCTCCGGCCGTCGCGTCCACGTCGTCCTTGGGGGAGCTGGAGGCGAGACGCGGCGACGTCGGCTCGACAGAAGCTGGCGGGCTTGAGGCGGTGTCAGGGCTCTGTTCAGCGGAATCCGAGGAGGATCCCGATCCGCAGCCGACCGCCACGACCACGGCAGCCACGCTCAGCCACCGGACAGGGGAGCGGCCCCGTCGTACACCACTGGCATCCGTCATGATCAAAACTCCGACGTGCGGCTGGACCTACACACCTACACCATCACTATCGACACACTTCAACGAGCGTTCGAGCGCACCTTTGCGTGCGTAAGACGCGAACAGGGGCGACGCCAACGTCAGGTGATTCCATATTGTGAGACCAGGGGAGGCGTAGGCGTCGGGGTGCCGTTGAGATGAGATCCACTCGTGGGTGTCGTGGCGCCGTTGGGGCATGCCTGCTCGACGTAGGTCTCGGCCCATTCGGCGACCGGCACGGCTGCGGTGAGCGCCTCCGTGGCGACCGGGGTGAGAGCATAGACGACCGATGGCGCGAACGCCGATGGCCTCTCGTCACGCGACAACAGGCCATCGTGCACCATGCGTTGCAGGGTGCGGGTCAACACGGCCTCATGCAGCACACTTCGCCGTCCTGACCGATCGACGTCGACATCGAGTTCACGAACGCGATGCAGGATGTCCGTGTAATGCAGCGGGCCCGCGAGTAGCACCACTGAGATCGCGATCATCCACTTGCCGGCGAACAGGTTCTGCGCCAGGTACAAGGCGCGAATGAACCGTGGATCCCCTGGGCTCATCGCCCGGCTCCTAACCCGACAGCAAGGCGTCTGATTCGCGCGGCTACCGCCGCCAGGGTTTCGCGCGGTCCTTGTGGAGCATGGTGCTCATTGTGTTGACACATGTCGGCCTCCAGCGTCCAGAGGCCCCCCAACCTGCGCGCCTCGCCGGTGCGAGGCGAGCCAGATGTCACGTCAATCGGTGTGCCGAGACGTCACTCGTGCCACCGGGTGACGTGACAGATAAACACGGTACTTTACGTAGCAAACAGGGCGGTAGGTAATCGGCCATTCGGATGATTGTGTACACAACCATTGCCGCTGCGGCGGGCAGCGACCCACTCCCCCCGGCGTGGCCCGAGGCCTCTTGATGTGTACCGGCGGCGGCGCCGCCACTGTGTCGCGAGCAGGACTTGACTGCGGTGCAGCGTCAGCTAGCGTCCGCAAGCAGCAGGCCCGCGGCCAACCGCATGTCACACCACGACACCGACGGCCGACCCGGTCCGCGAAACCCGTCAGTCACGGCCACACACTAAGCGGAAGGAGACGACGAACCTGCGATAGGCGGGGCCACCACGGAACGGCAATTCCGTGATGACCCCTTGATCCCCTCACTGTGCAAGCCAGGAGGAGACCCAATGAGTACCGTACCCGCAAAAGATCCCACGCCTGCGCGAAGCTCGCCCGCGTCAGGCGCCTCCGCAGACCCCCCTACGCCCAGCCCAGCGGCACCAGACTCGTCGGACGTCGGCCACGATTCGGGGGGTCAGGTCCGCGCCGATTCGGTAGGTGGTGTCCCGGCGACCTACATGGCCAAGATCCACCCACCGGGCCAGCCACACGACGTGCGGATAGAAAACTCCGCCGGGGAACTGGTCACCCACACCGACCTCGGCGAGCAGGAACGACCGAAAGACGCGCTGCACAGATTGCGACTGCGCCCATTCGGCCCGACATACGCCGTCGACGACGGATTCGTCACCGCCGTCGAACCGCTCGTGGAGGACGTCCTCACCGGTGACGTCACGGTCGGCGTGGACACCTTCCACCGCCGCGTCATGCTGTCGCTCGACGACACCCGGTACGCGTGCCACGACACGTCTCACGCCCGCCGCATCGCCAGCGCCGTCCATGACGCGGCCCGGCGCGCCGATCAGATCACGATCGGAGCTGACGACTCGGACGGTGATCGCCATGGGTGACGACGCCTACGCGGTCGACCTCTTCGACGCCGACCTGAGCGGACCCGGCTACCTGTACCTCCAGCTTGCCGACCACATCCACGCCCTGGTCTGCGCCGGTACGCTCCGCCCGGGCGCGCGCCTGCTCGGCGAACGCGACCTGGCCGAGCACTACGACGTGTCCATCGGCACCGCGCGGCGGGCAACCGACGAACTGCGCAACCGCGAGGTCGTTCTCACACTCCCGGCCAAGGGCACCTACGTCCACCCACACCCGCCACCGATCACATCACCCGGCCGAACACGGGCCCAGCGCGACAACCCGGCCCATGGCCGTGGCGCCCAGGTAATCACGGCGAAGAAGGGTACGAAGCGATGACACACGACAATGCCAGCGATGACAGGACCGGCGATGACCTCGTGGACCGCCTGATCGAGCAGCTGACAGCATCGATTGAACGTGAGGACATCGCCGGGGGCGAACCGTTGACCCCGGCAATCCTGACGGCCCGCTTCGCCATCCCGATGGGCACCGCGCAGCACGTCCTGGTGGGTCTGGCCGAACGCGGGCTGGTGACGATGACACGCGACACGGCGACCGTGACACAGCGTCGATTCAGCGAGCCAGCCGATCACCCCGGGCCGGAAACCGAGATCGACGTATCGGTAGAGCTGATCTTCCTCGAATCGCTCGGCTCAGGTACCGCGGTGCTGGTTCCACCCAGCGTAGGCAATCACGAAGCCACCGTGCAGACCACCGTGTGCCTGCACGAGGCACCGATCGCGCTCACTCTCGACTTCGACGCTCTGGCCAACTGGTGCGTGCAAGTCCAGCACGCACGCTCGCGCGATCCACGCACGAACGCGTACAACCACGTGCGCAGGCTCGCCAGGGGCGTCACCGCATCGAGCGATCCGATCGACGAGCCCCGCGGCGCCGTCGATGCCCCGATCTACACCGCCACCGTCTGGGACGACCGCCTGAGCATCCGCGACCACACCGACACCGAGATCGCGGCCAGCCGCATCGAAGACGACACCCCGGACATAGCCATCCTGCGCCAGGGGGCGCACCGGGTCGGCGATTGGCACGACACCGAGCGCGGAAAGAACGCATACGTGCTGCCCGGCTGGCACCGCGTGGCCTACGTCGGCCCGGTCGGCATCGTCGACAACAAGCTCACCGCAGGCATGAGCCTGCTCGTCGGCTCACAGATCGTCGACCTCGACTCGACCACCGCGACCACGCTCGCCTCCGTCATCGCCGAGAAAGCCCAGAATGCCGACGGAACTCCTGACGACCCCAGCGCCGCGGACGAACCGTCAGCACTCGCCGAGGAGACGGCGCCATGACACCCACCCACGCCGCCGAACTGATCGCGTTGAGTGTCGACTCCGCTGTCCTCAATGGCCAGATGTGCACGTGCGGGCACCGCCACGACAAGCACGGCTCGACCACCGCTCCACCGGACGAGACCACCCCCGGGGGGTGCGCGTACTGCAGGTGTACGTGTTTCGATCACGCTGGATGGTCCAGCCAGGCATGCATCGACGGATTTCTGCACCCCACGAAGAGGGGAATGCCCGAGGCCGAGGCCCAGTTCCGCCGATTCGTCCCTGAGCCGGCAGGCGGCCGCTACGTGTATGAGCAGTTCGCCGACCACATCACGACGATGATCAAGGCGCGTGGCCTTCGATCCGGCGCTCCGCTCCCGGCCTGCCGCCGACTGGCCCGGGCAACGGGCGTCTCCCACGTCACCGCCATGCAAGCCATGCGGGTGCTGCGCGTGCGCGGGACCGTCACGGTGATGCCGAGCAAAGGCACCTACGTCTGCGATCCCGGTGGTGAGCCCGGATGATCGCGACATCGACCCAGTCAGCGTGGGCAGAGATCGACGACGAAGAATGCGTCGCGCGGGCCCGAGACGGCGACGCCGAAGCCTATGCGACGCTGTACCGACGGCACTACCCGAGAGCGTTGCGCCTGGCCCGCGCGCTGATCGGGCCACAGCGCGCCGAGGACGTCGTCGCTGACGCGTTCGTGCGCGTGCTCGTGCGGCTGCGAGCCGGCGCACGCATCGGATGCTTCTCCGGGTATGCGCACGCGACCGTACGCCACCTCGTCGTCGACGCGCACCGAACCACGGCGCGTGCCGCTGTAGCGGTCACACCCGACCGGCTGGACAGCCTGCCCGGCGACGATGAACCCGCACAACGCGTCATCGACGCCGAGCACGCCCGCTGGGTCTTCCTGGCGATGCCGGCCAGCTGGCGGCAGCTGGTGTGGGACACCACCGTGCACGGCAACACTCCAGCGAGGCTTGCCCGGCGTCGAGAAGCTAGCACCTCCGCGATCACGGCGCAGCTGTACCGCGCACGACGTCACCTGCGCGCCGTCAGCGCGACGATGCCGCCCCGGGCACGTACACGCTACTAACACCAAGAGGTGGTGAACACAAATGATCAACAACGCAAGAGTTGGGCCATTCGATCCGAATCGTGGCGAGCCTGACTTCGTCTACCGCAAGCTCGCCGAGCATCTCGCAACGATGATCCAGACAGGTGACCTGGCCTCAGGCGAACACCTCAGCGAAGCCGACCTCGCCCTCGAGTATCAGGTGTCCATCCCCACCGTCCGGCTCGCGGTGGCTGAACTCACCACGTTCCATCTGGTGGAGGACATGCGCGTCGTCGACGGCCCTGGAGTGTCGACAGCCACAGCAGACGCTGGCGACGCAGGCTCATACCCACTGACCGGCGCGCACATCTACGCTGACCTACAGCCACCCGACCGGTGGGAGGTCGTCTACGCCAACGACGGCACAGTCCAGATCGTCAACCCGAACGGCGACGTCGTGGCGAGCACACGCCCCCTGGACGGGGAGTCCCCGATCGACGCAGCGATTCGCCTCGGTGCCCAGCCCGTCGGGCCCCAATGCCATGACAATCGGGGAATCTACTCTCGGGCGCAGCCAGCGTGGGACTCCGTCATGGTTGCCGGTCTCGGCGTGGCAGCCAACCCGCTCACCAGTGCGGTCTCGTTGATCATCATCGACCGCGTCGTGGAGTTCGATACCGAAGCAGCCCGTGACTTGGCCGACGCGATCAACGAACAAGCCGACATCGCAGACGACATTCCGACCCAGCCGGGCTACCACGACCAAGAAAGAGATATGCCGTGACGGCAACCGTCGAGCAAGTGAACACACTCTCTAAGCCGATGAACACCAGCGACGGTCAGGCATGGCGCGACGGAGCCGACACGCTCCTGGCCAAGGCAAGCACGCCACCCCGGAACGTCGTTCATGGGCCCGCGCCCGTGTATGTCGCCCGATCCGACCCGCACGGTCATGGCCGCGCCAGCTCAGTACCGTCATCGCCGCCAATAGCCCGCTACCACGCCGTCGCGGACATCGCCAAGACGCCGTGGACGACCTCCACATCGTGACCATGAACCAGCTGGTCGACGCACTAGCCGCCGACCGTGAGGAGGACGAAGCCATGACCACCACAACCCGTGCCCTGGACATTGAGCCCGGAGCCCACGTCGTCGCACTCGACCAGGACCCCAACAGTGTCGCCGAGGTCATAGAGCGCCTCGCCGAGTGCCCGAACGCGGGCTGCACCGCGCGTGCGGTGCGTGTCCGCGACCTCGACACCGGCCGGATCGACACCCGCCACGCCAACGACGTCACCCTGCACAGCACCCGCGTCGACGCTGCGCTCGGCGACGACCTGGCCGTGTGGGTGCACTTCGGCGCCCGACCCGTCATCGCCCTGTCCACCGGGCAGGATGATCCACCCGTCACCCACATATACAGCCCCTGCCAGGCACGTCGGCTCGCCGAGGACCTCACCCTCGCTGCCGACGAACTCGACCTGCATGGCGCCAACACCCACGCCGTCCAGCGCCCGCACGTCACACCGGGTGCGCTGGTCACCCTGGAACGCTACAGCGGTAACCAGGTCGCCCGCGTCGTGGAAACGGTGGATACTTGCCCCAGCCGAGGCTGTACCGCAGCCGCGGTCCGCGTCCAACGTGTACGCGGCTTCGACGACTGGAACGGCAATCTCGCGATCTGGCACATTGACGAGGCGGTGCTACTGCGCCACCACGCCAGTACCGACTACTACGTCGTGGACGTCGTGTTCACCGCGACACCGGTGATCGAGATGCGGCTCAGTCACCCTGCCGGCGCCTGCACCTTCGTCTTCGACGGCTGCCGCGCTCGCCGGCTCGCCAACACTCTCACCTCCGCCGCCGACCTGGCCCGCAACCACCACACCACGCCTCGCGGCGACGCGACCCATCGCGCACGCCCGGACCAGACCAGTCCCGGTACACCGAATGCCACGGCCGACCATCAGCACGGGCGCACCGAGACCGTCAGCGCCGACGCGGAGGCCGAGGCCGAGCACCAGGCGTCAGGGAAGCCTAGATGACCGATCCACACCAGCGGCGCTCGTCGGCGAGGAGGGCCGAAGATTCTGGCTGCCACCATGCAGCTAACGTTCGGCGACGAGCTGGTCGTCAACGACCTCACCGAGGACGGGGAACAGCACTTCTACGAGGCCATCGACGAGACATCTGACCCGAGGCGCCCCAGCCCAGGGAGCACCGGCGCGGCTGCTGACATCGTCTGTGAGTCCCAGAAGAATGGGGAGAGCCAATGTACACCGCTGATGTGGACCTCGCCGCCACGCCGCGTCGCATACACATCCACGACGAGAACCGCACCGTCGTCCGCACCACCACGCTAGGCGCAGACGAGCAGATCCACGACGCACTCGCGCGGGAGCAGCTGTACCCGCTCGGGGTCGAATGCGACGACGACCATCATGTGCGGATCGTTGTGCTGCCGCGCCTCGAGCGCAGCGCAGACGGCCCGCTCAGCATCGCCATCGACCGGTTTAGCCAGCAGATCCTCGCCTCGATCGGCGGCACTATGGCCACGTTCGATATCGACCAGGGCAACTCAGCCGGCGTGAATGCTCATCGACACCGCCAGACACGCGGAATGGATCTTCTCCGGCAGCGACGCTTTCTCGACGCTTGGGCCAACTTTCAGGGCAGCCCCACCCTGGTGGTCAAAGCGATCACTCCGGACGAGCTATTGCCTGGACCGTCGACGAGTGGCAGGTCGACTGGATCGGCGACCTCGGCCGTGCCGATCATGCACTTCACGTACACGGATGGCGCCGACACGGCGAATGGTGCTCGACCTTCAAAGGTACCGTCGCCATCGTCACGCCCACCGAACCGCGCCGAGCTGGTCACGGCTCGGGCGACAGGAGGGCGGCCTCGACGGGACCAGAAGAAACAATTGCACATGAGGCTCGTGATCTCGGAGGCTCAGGATGACGCGTGACAGACCGGACGAGAGTCACGACCCCGACAAGGTCCGTAGGCGCCGGTTGCCGAAGTTCGTGGGCGCTGCACGAAGCGGCCGATCCGATGGTGCTCGCCGTGCCAAGGACGTCCCTCGGCAAGAACTCGGTGAAGACACGCCTGCTCTGACGAGAAAGCGTGCGGCCGCGCGGCTGGTCGTAGACACAATCGCTGACCTGGCTGAATGGATCAACGCCGATGACCGGCGACAAGATGACGCGCGTGAGGTCGTGGACCACATCCGGCAGCGCCTCGTACGTATCCTCGCGCATGCCGCAGCGCTGGATGAGATCGCCGACGAGTCAGGCCCGTACGCGGTTGCTGGCACGCCCGAGACCGACACCCTGGCCGCACGCGACCTTGACGTCTACCTCACAGACGAAGACCTGGCGTGCGGGCTGCACGAGCTGGACCTGAGCTTTCCGTCTGGGCTCAGGGCACGCCTGGACAGCCTGCTCGACAAACAGGACGAAAGCGGCATGGGCGCACAAGAACGCGACGAAGCACAGGGACTGATCGACCTGTCCGAGCTGCTGAGCGTTCTTCGACTCCGCGCCCGACGCGTCAGCCAGAGTCGCGACGTGCGGACGCATCAGGAACATGACATCGTCGTCCTCCAACACGACCTGCCGCAACATGGACTGGTCGCGGGTGAGGTGGGCACCGTCGTCGGCGTGTACGTATCCGGAGGCTACGACGTCGAGTTCACCAGCGCCCCATGGCGCCCCGGCGATTGTGACGCTCACAGGCCGGGACATCAGGCCACGACGGAATCTCGACGTGGCGGAGCTGGTCGTGAATAGGCTGACGCAGCTCAATGAAAGACTGGCACAAGTAGGCGACCCGGCACGGCTACGTTATGTACTCGTCGAGGACGATCCTCACATTGACGGCGAGCGGGCCGTGACTGTGACCATACAGCTGCCCGAGCCAGCAAGGTCAGCAACGTGGCCAATCAAGACCTCTGACCGCTACCGCAACATGCTCTCAGAACATCTCAAGCCGCTGCCGATCTCGACAGTGTCGTGCATGCTCCGAACGCCCGCCAAGGTTACCCCGTTCGGGGCCGCGATCCCCCAATAGGGAGTGCTGTCTGTCTGCCAGACACGCGGACTATGGCCAAGTTACGCGACGGGGTTCGCGGCCGGATGCGTGCAACCGACGGACCCCACGCCCCACGGTCATGGCGGGAGGGACGTGATCCGACCAGAATCCTGAGGCGTGATCAACGTGACAAACTCGAACGGAAGTTCGATAGTTGGGTGATGGGATCCGGCATAACTGTCGCGACATGTCCGTTCGCCACGTGCAAGCACACGGTAGAGATCAGGCTCGCCGACCCCATCGACGGTGCGACCCGGCTGCGTGAGCATCTGCAACGCGAGTACGCCTACGGCAGGGAATTGCTGCGCGCCCTCGGGAGGGTGATGTGCGAGCCAGTCGCGGTTGAGCTGCTGCAGCCGTTGCCGTATCCAGCGGTAGGGGACACCGGGCCGGTGCTCTCGCAGCCGCAGCACGCCGCCTCACCCGGGGTGATGACCCTCGACGGGTACGCGGCCGCACTGTGTGTGCCTGGCGTGAGCGTGCGCCTCGAGCTGACTCCTACAGGTGCTCCAGTGCGGGCCGTGCAGGTCTGGCACGGGGTCGCTGGAACTGCCGCGCCACGCTGCCGACGCTGCCGCAACGCTTGAAGAACCTCTAGCGCGGCGAGACGGGGGCGCCACTCAGCGACGCGCATGAGACCCAGCTTGGCGTGGAGCCCCGGGGGGATGACATGTCCCTTGAGGAACTCGCTGCTGCCGCAGCGGCGACCATGACGTGCCAGGTCTTCGTCGATGAACGACGACGAGGAAGATCGAGAAGTGCGACGGCTGCAGCGCAGTCGATCAACCGGGGGCAGCAAGAGGTACACAGCCGCATGAGCCGCCGGCCGCATCATTTGACGTACGGCGCTCCAGCGGTGGCAGCGTCGTCGTAGTCTTCGAGCGCTGCTGCTGTCGTCTCTGCCTGCTGTTTTCGTGACTCGCCTCGGGGAGTTCCGGATCAAGGTGAATTGACTCGCGAGTCATGCGGTCGACATTTTCCGACAAGCGGACCATGCAACCTTGGGTGCGGAGCGTGGAGCAGGTAGGTCCCGTAGTGCTATCGGACGGGAGACGCGCGTCAGCTCGGCGGCAGGGGTTCGATGAGTTCCGGGCCGTTGTTCTTGACGTTGTTCACGGCCTTTGAGACCGGATAGAGGTCTAGGCTGCCAGCGGGTGGTGGGGCCATGAGCGCGTGGATATCGTCGGGGTCGTTGATCGTCGGGTCGAGCCAGTTCCGCCAGTTGTCTCGGCTTACGGTCATGGGCATGCGGTCATGGATGTGGCCGACGTCATCGGTTGCGTTCGTGGTGATGATCGTGAACGTGGTCATCCACGCATCGTCGTCATCGCGCGGCTTGTCGGGGTTGCGCCAGAACTCGTAGATCCCCGCCAGGGCCAGGACCCCTTCGTCTTTGGGCCGCAGATAGAACGGTTGCTTGACCGGCTTGCCGGACGTGGTGCGTTGCTGAGTGGGAAACCACTCGTAGAACCCGGAAGTGGGGATGATCAGGCGTCTGGTCCCGAACGCGCGGCGGAACGCGGGCTTCTCATGCACGGTTTCGGCGCGGGCGTTGATGAGTCGACTCCCGATTTTCGGGTCCTTTGCCCAGGACGGAACCAGACCCCACGTCAGGACCCGCAGCTGCCGAACAGGACCGGCGTCCTTGGCGTCTCGCGGTGGGCGCGCCAGTACTACTGGCGAGGTCTTCGTGGGCGCGACGTTGTAGTCCGGCTCGAGTCGCTCATGGACCTCGACACGGTCGACCCCGAACTCCTCGGCCAGATCATCCGCGCTCTGGCGCACAACGTAGCGTCCGCACATACTCCTCAGCCTGCCAGACGACGCCGACAACCGCTGGAACACCGGATCTGTGTATCCATGTATCCGATTTCTTACCCGGCGACTGTAGTTGCCGACATCGCCGGCTTGCCCGAATGGCTGGCTCCGCTGCAGGCCGACGACTCCGGGGCTGTCGCGACCCGGATGGGCCGAGGCGCGCTGGCTGTCGACGTTGAGCTTGCACCGGGCCGGCCGTTGACTGTAGTCACGTGTCATTTTCGCGCCCGCAAGAGCGTCACACGCCCGCAAGAGCGTCACCGAACGAGGACTAACCCACTGGACTGACGTTTACCGGTGTGCAGGCGGTGAAGGCTTCGCGCGTTGCCTGCGTTCAGAAAGCCCCGCTGAGCGTTCGCTGGGTGCGGGGCGAAGCCGTTCTGCCACGTTGATGACCTATGCTGCCTGATTGACGGCGCCTCGTAATGGTCGCGCTCGACGGCGGCGTTCGGAGATGCCGTCACCGACGCGAGCGTGAAGGCCGCTAGCTCAGAGATCCGGCGAGGTGACGGAAGGCCAGAACCCGACGGCTAGGTCAAGAGCGTGCGGGTCGTCATGAGGAAGTTCATTAGCACCCGCGCGGTGCTGCGACGGCGGGATACCCGTGGCGGCACCAGGGCTCGGACGCGATTCTGTTGTTCTTCGAACCGGACACCCGGACCGCGGTGCTCACCTTCGAATGGACCTGACCGCGGGGCCTCGTGCCTCCATGAGACCCACGGTTGACTCATCAGCCTCGCGGGGTGTGGATGCTGACGAGATTGCGGGTGGTGGGACCACAACAAGGTCGAACGGCCTGAGGAGGTCGACGACGCTGTCATGGTGGCGTCAGCTCGTGCATTTTGAGTCGCGGCGCCTGGTGGAGCTGTCTGACGACGGGCGTGATCTTGTCGGCCATGAGTTCGTAGCCGTGCGCGTCGGGGTGCAGGTTGTCGAATAGACGGTCTCGGTGTTCGGGTCCGAGTACGTCGAGTCCGTTGAGCAGGTGGATGTCAGGGTCGCCGCAGTGGTGGAGGAGGTGGACGGCGTCTTTGACGTGGTCGCGGATCTCTTTCAGTGTCATCCCGCTGGCGCCGGGTTGGTCTTCGCGGCCGGGTGAGTAGATGGGTGAGATCACCAGTATAGGTATGTCGGGGTGTCCGTCGCGGATGGTGGTGAGGAAGCCGAGGACGGCGGGGAGGAACGAGCGGGTGTTGAAGGTGCCACCGCCGTAGACGTTGATGCCGAAGCATGTGGTGATGATGTCGGCGGGAAGGTCTCGGATCATCCGGGCGATCATGGGGTCGAGGTGGGCCTGTCCGCCGTAGCCGAGGCAGGTCAGGTCGACGCCGAGGGTGCGGGCGAGAATCGCGGGCCAGGTGCGGGTGGGGGAGGCGGCGGCGCGGCAGTGGGTGATGGAGCTTCCATACGTGATCAGTTTCGGCGCTACGGCTGGCCGCGCAGCTTGCACGGTGGCGCCAGCGTCGAGTGAGAGGTGCTGCAAGCGGAACTCGCCGAACTGGGGCAGCCAGAGCTCGACGTTCTTGCGTGTAGCGGGCAGTCCGGTGAAGGCGAAGCGGTCGTCGTGAATGACAGCCGTGGTGGCGGTTGCGGAGCCGTCGACGACCAGATCGATCGGGGACAACTCGTTGGGTGCGTCACCGGGGACGATGCGGCCTGCGATGGTGGTGCTGTCGGTGGCGAAGCAGATGCGCACGCCGGCCGCTGCGGCGGCACGGTTGCGTAGACCGTCGCCGGGGAACAGGTCGAGCCGCTCGTGTGGCACTCGCCAGGCCCGGGACCAATGCGGTGTGTGTTCCACGGTGATCGCTCCGGCCCAGCGTAGCGCCGGATCATTCGGGCGTATCGTGCGCTCAGGCATGGTGGCGGCTCCCTGGGGCGACGGGCAAGATGCAGACGGGATGCGGAACGTCTAGCTGAGTGCCGGTGGGGCGTGGGATGCCGGTGTCGGTGTCGATGTGGAAGACGGTGAGGGTGCTGGTGCGCTGGTTGACGACGTACATGTGCCCGTCGTGGAGGATGGCGTCCCAGGGGTAGTCGCCGCCGGCGTCGGTGGTGGCGGTGAGTGTGGCCTTCGGTCCGTCGAGGGCGAACGTCGCGATGGTGTTCGGTCCGCGGTTGAGCACGTAGACGTGGCGGCCGTCGGGGGAGAGGCGGATCGCGGATGGGTAGCTGGGTTCGGTTCCGCCGGTGACGTGGGTGGGGACCTCGGTGCAGACGGTGGGTGGGGAGGTTACGAGGTCGATGGTGGTGAGGGTGGAGGCCAACTCGCCGACGAGGTAGGCGTGCCGGTCGTGGATGGCGAGGTGTCGTGGCCCGGTGCCGGGCAGGACGGCGATGTGGTCGGTTTCGGTGAGGCGTCCGGTGTCGAGGTCGAGCTGGTATCGGTGGATGGTGTCGGTGCCGAGGTCGACGGCGAGGATGTGGCCGCGTCCGGGCGTGTGGACGGGGTCGGTGATGATCATGTGGGGGTGGGCGGCGTCTTGGCGTTTGTGTGGCCCGTCGCCTTGGTGGCTTAGGACGTGGCTGGGTTCGGCGAGAGAGCCGTCGTGGTTGAGGGGGTGTATGGCGATGGTGCCGCTGGTGTAGTTGGCGGTGAGCAGGTAGCGCCCGCTGGGGTGTACGGAGAGGTGGCAGGGTGTGCTGCCGCCGCTGGGTCGGGGGTGCCCGAGCGGGGACAGTCGGAGGTTGTCGTCGATCCTCCAGGCGCTGATGCGGCCTTCGTCGGTGGCTTGGGTGGCGTAGAGCACGGACCTGTTGGGTGAGGTGGCCAGGTACATCGGTTGGACGGCTTCGTGGGTGGCAGTGGCGTGGATGCTGGAGGTGGGGCCGTCGAGATCGACGATGGTGATGCCGGTGGCGGGGCCGCCCTGGGTGGGCATGGTGGTGGAGCCGACGTATGCGTACATGGGTCCCCTCACTGTTTGTGTTCCGCGTTCCCCGATCGTGCGGCGTGTGCTCGCCCGCCTGAGCGGAGTTTTGATTGTTAGATTATAGTTCTAACTATCAGAACATGATCGAGAGGGTGGGTGATGTGTGGTGAGTGATCTCGCCGGCATGTCGGCGGTGGTGACCGGCGGCGCGTCGGGGATTGGGCTGGCCACGGCTCGCCTGTTCGTGGAGCGGGGCGCCTGGGTGGCGGTTCTGGACCGCGACGTGGATGCCGTCCCGGACGGTCTGCGCGGTGTGCGCTGTGATGTCAGCGACGACGCCTCGGTGCGACGCGCTGTCGATGTGGCGGCGGGCGCGCTGGGCGGGGTGGATGTGCTGGTGAACAACGCCGGCGTCGGCGCGTCGGGGACGGTGCAGGACAACGACGACGCCGAGTGGCATCGTGTGCTGGATGTGAATGTGGTGGGGATCGCGCGGGTGAGCCGGGCGGTGTTGGGGTATCTGCGCCGCTCGGATCGGGCGGCGGTGGTGAACACGTGCTCGATCGCGGCGACGGCTGGGTTGACGCGGCGGGCGTTGTACAGCGCGAGTAAGGGGGCGGTGCTGGCGTTGACGTTGGCGATGGCCGCTGATCACGTTCGCGAGGGGATCCGGGTGAACTGCGTGAACCCGGCGACGGTGGACACGCCGTGGGTGCAGCGGTTACTCAACGACGCCGAGGATCCGGTCGCTGAACGGGCGGCGTTGCAGGAGCGTCAGCCGACCGGAAGGTTGGTGACGGCGGCGGAGGTGGCACAGGCGATTGTGTATCTGGCAAGCCCGGCCGCCGGGTCGGTGACCGGGACCGCGTTGGCGGTCGATGGTGGCATGCAAGGCTTGCGGTTGCGTCCGGCGGGGACATGATGTCGCCGAAGTCGGACGACGAGAGCCGCGTGGTCGGGGCGGAGCGGGTGCTCGTGGTGCTGCATGAGCTGGCCCAGCGCCCGGACGGTGCAGGTCTGGACGAGCTGCATCGGGCGGTGGGCGGGTCGAAGCCGACGATTCACCGCGCTCTGGGCGCGCTGCGCCGGATCGGGTTCGCCTCGCAGGATGAACGCGGCCGCTACATGCTGGGCGATGAGTTCCTCCGGTTGGCGTTCGCCCATCATGAGCAGCGCCCGGAACAGGTGCGCATCCGGCCGGTGCTGGAGATGCTGACGGAGCGGTTCGGCGAGACCGCCCACTATGCCGTCCTCGCCGGACGCGAGATCGTCTACCGCGCCAAGGTCGACCCGTCCTCTGGTGCGGTGAAGCTGACCTCGGAGATCGGTGGCCGCAACCCGGCACATGCCACCGGGGTCGGCAAGCTGTTGCTGTCCTTCGACCTGCCCACCGATCAGGCTTTGCGTGATTGGGTACGCGCTGGCGGGCTGCCGCGACGTACGACGAACACGATCACCACATGTGATGCGTTCGTCGACGAGCTGGCCCGTATCCGGGCGCAGGGGTACGCGGTCGATGATCAGGAGAACGAGGACGGCGTCGCATGTGTGGCGGTGCCGGTGTGGCTGACCTCGCCGAGCCGGCCCAGCGGCGCGGTCAGTGTCAGCGCGGTCGCCTACCGCACGCCGTTGCACACGCTGGTAGACGCGGTCGACGAGATCCGATCAATCATCGAGGGTGTGGGCTGACGTGACCTTTGACGTGATCATCCGTGGTGGGCTGGTCGTGGACGGGACGGGGGCGCCGGGGTGGCGGGCCGACGTCGGTATCACTGGCAGCGTCATCGCTGCAGTCGGTCGGCTGGGTGATGCACCGGCGGGGGATGTGGTGGATGCGGCTGGGCGGGTGGTGATGCCCGGGTTTGTGGACGCGCACTCGCACGCCGACGCCGCCGTGCTCGATGACGGGGTGCAGTTGGCGCTGTTGCGTCAGGGTGTGACGACGATTGTGACCGGGCAGGACGGGGTGTCGTTCGCCCCGGGTGGCGCGGCGGCGGTGGCGTGGGCGGGGGAGTACTTCGCGGGGATCAACGGCTCCGCGGACCCGGAGTGGGTCGTTGGCGGGCTTGGCCTGGGGGAATACCGGACGTTGCTGGATGGCCGGGTTCGGGTGAACACCGCGCATCTGTTGCCGCACGCCACGTTGCGTTACGACGTCGCGGGGCTGCAACCGCAGCTGGACAGGGGACAGCTGCGGGAGCTGGTACGCAGGGTCGAGCAGGGTCTGGCCGACGGTGCGTGCGGGTTGTCGACGGGGTTGCATTATGCGCCCGGTCTGTACGCCGATGTCGACGAGCTGGCCGCGGTGGCCGAGCCGCTGGCGGCGGCGGGACGGCCGTATGTGACGCACATGCGCGGGTACGAGGCCGAAGCCTGGGTCGGGATCGACGAGGTCCACCAGATCGCTACGAGGACGGGGGTGGCGGTGCATGTGTCGCACCTTCACGGCCCAGCGAACATGCTCATCGAGCTGGTCGAGACCGCGCGTGAGGACGGCGTGGACGTCACGTTCGACTCGTACCCGTATCTGCGTGGGTTCACCCTGCTGACCCTGCCGTTGCTGCCGCCGGAGTTACAGGCGCTGGCGCCGTCGGTGCTGGTGGAGCGGCTTGGCGAGCCGGAGGTGGTGCGCGGCTTGCGGGACGAGTGGTTCTCGAAGGTTGCGGATGTGTTCGACCGCGCCACGATCGGCGGCGCCCCGCACGACGCGTACCGCGACACTGAGGGGCTGACGGTCGCGGAGGCCGCAGCCGTCGCGGGTGAGGATCCGGGGGTGTTCGCGATCGAGCTGCTACGCGCGACCGGAGCGGCGGTGACAGCGGTGTTCGCCCAGCCGCCGACGAACACCGACGCCGACGTGCGCACATTGCTGCGCCACG
>NZ_ML142852.1:462018-463419 GCF_004138495.1 Phytoactinopolyspora endophytica | reverse complement strand
ACGTGGGTGGTTCGGATGGGATCTTCGTCGGCGGGCGCCCGCACCCGCGGGCGTGGGGCACCTTCGCGAGGTTCCTGGCGCTGCACACCCGGGAGGCGGCCGACTGGACGTGGGGCGAGGCCAGCCTGCACTTGGCCGGGCACCCGGCTCGCCGGTTCGGCTTGGCAGATCGGGGGCTGTTGCGTGCCGGGGCGGTGGCCGACGTTGTCGTCGTCGACCCCGTGAGGGTGCAGGACGTGGGAACGTACCCGGATCCGGCACGGCTGGCGGTCGGGATCGACGACGTGTGGGTCAACGGCCGTCGCGTCCTGTGTGGCGGTGAACTCACCCCACAGCTGGCTGGCCGGGCGCTTTCCCCGGGCGCCTGACCAGACCCTGTGCAAGGCGACTTTCACAGCGCTGCACGTCACACGCCCGAGCAACAACACGGAATAAGGACAAGGAGATCACGATGGCAGAGTTCATCATCAGCGACGACCTACCCAAGCCGGCCGGGCCGTACAGTCACGTGGCCCGCGCGGGCGGCACGGTGTGGACGGCCGGGTTCGGCCCGCACGACCCGGCCACCGGCGAGGTGCCGGAAGGTATCGAGGGGCAGACCGAGGCTACTATCGACAACGTCGAACGCGCGCTGGCAGCGGTCGGGCTTGGCCTGGGTGATGTGGTGAAGGTGACCGCGCACCTGCAGCACCTGCACGAGCACTTCGCCCCGTTCAATGAGGTCTACGCCCGCCGGTTCACCGGTACCCGGCCGGTGCGCACCACTGTCGGCTCGGACCTGTTCAACATTCTGGTCGAGATCGACGTGGTCGCCGTCAACCCGTCCGCGTCGTCGTGATCTACCCAGCAACCGGAACAGGGTCCGAGCTGAAGGTGGGTGAGCGGGTCATCGATTGGCGGTGCAAGAGCTTCCCACCCGCCGCCGATGGCCTCACCACCGCGGCTTTCGTCGCTACCCGGCCGAGCCTGCGCGACTTCTCGACTCCGGTCGCGGTCCTGCGTGAGCCGGCGTTGGCGCACAACCTGGCCGCGATGCAGCAGTTTTGCGCTCAGCGTGGGGTTACGCACGCCCCGCATGGCAAGACCACCATGTCCCCGGAGCTGATCGCGCGCCAGCTCGCGCACGGTGTGTGGGGGATGACCGCGGCCACCGCGTGGCAGGCCCGCGCCATGATCAGCATGGGAGCACGCCGGGTCATGGTGGCCAACGAGTGTCTTGACCCGCCAGGTCTGGCCTGGTTGGTCCAGCGGATGCGCGACGACCCCAGCGTCGAGGTGTACGTGTTCGCCGACTCCACCGCGGCCGTGCAGCAGATGCAGGCAATAGTTGCCCGTGTGGACGGTGCGCCGGCGTTGCCGGTTCTGGTCGAGCTCGGCGTCACCGGCGGGCGGGCCGGTGCC
>NZ_ML142852.1:447222-461972 GCF_004138495.1 Phytoactinopolyspora endophytica | reverse complement strand
GCCGGCGCGGTCGAAGTCGGCGAGGCCATCGCCGCCACCGGCGGGCTGGAACTCGCCGGCGTCGCCGGGTTCGAAGGCGTCATTGGCGCCACGCGCGACCCGGCCACGATCGCCGACGTCAGCGAGTTCATTGCCCGCATCGGCACCGTCGCGCACGAGCTGGCCAACCGGCGCGCACTACGCGACGGCGGCCCGGTGGTGCTCTCCGCCGGCGGGAGCATGTTCTTCGACATCGTCGCCGACGAGCTCAGCCGCGCCCGTGATCAGCTAGCCACGGTCACCAACGTCGGCGCCGACGTGGAGGTAGTGATCCGTCCCGGCTGCTGCCTCACCCACGACCACGGCATCTACCACACCAACACACCCCTGCCCGGACCCGACGGACTGCGCCCGGCCATGCGTCTGTGGTCCCACGTGCTGTCCACAACGGAACCGCACCTGGCGATCATCGACGCCGGCAAACGCGACATCGGCACCGACACCACACCGCCGCCCGTCTTGCGCCGCCGTCGTGACAGACACGACCAACCGTGCGACTCCGCAACGGTTGTGGTGGACCACTTCAACGACCAGCACGGCTTCCTCCACGTCACCACACCAGAGCTGCTGAAGGTCGGCGACCTGGTCGAGCTCGGCGTCTCGCATCCATGCACGACGTTCGACAAATGGCGCGCGATACCCGTCATCGACGACGAGGAACACGTCGTCGGCGTCGTGCGCACATTCTTCTAACCGCTTCGCCACGCATCCCAAGGGGACAGCATGCACACCAGAGGCGCGAGCGACGTGCCGCGTCAAAGAGCCGACGAAAGCGAGGAGAAGCTCCATGGCAAACAGGCATTGGCAGGACAAGGTGGTCGTGGTGACCGGGGCGGCCGGCGGGATCGGCTCGGCGCTGAGCCGCTGGTATACCTCTGCCGGGGCCCGAGTCGCTCTGATCGGCCGGACCGCCGACAGTGTCGCCGCGCTCGCCGACGAACTCGACCCCTCCAAGGGCCAGGTAAGTCACCACGCGGCGGATATCTCTGACGAGAACGACATTGACCGGGTCTTCGCCGAGGTACACGGCAGCTGGGGCGCTGTCGATGTGATGGTCAACAATGCCGCGTTCGCCGATGAGGCCAGCCTGATCGATACCACCCCCGAGCAGTGGGACGCCCAAGTCGGCACCGCGCTACGCGGGCCCTATCTGTGTGCCCGCGCGGTGCTGCCCGGGATGCGTAAACGTGGTGGCGGGGTGATTCTGAACATCTCGTCGGTCAACGCCAAACTGTATGTCGGCAACGAGGCCTACAGCGCCGCCAAGGCCGGGCTGGACTCGCTCACCCGCAGCATCGCCGTGCGCTACGGCCCCGACGGCATCCGCACCGTCGGCATAGGTGCCGGCACCATCCTCACTCCCGGCGCATGGAACGCGCGCATCGAGCGCGACCCCACGGTGCTCGAGCGCGTCGGCCGATGGTACCCCGTCGGACGCCTCGGCACCCCCGACGACGTCGTCCACCTCGCCGCGTTCCTCACCTCACCCCAGGCCGATTGGATTACAGGGACCACAGTTATGCTCGACGGCGGCCTCACCGCAGGCAACCCGGTCATGGCCGCCGACATTCTCAGCGAGACCTGATCCCATATTGATAAGGCGACAGGATTTTTGAGGGTAGGCAGCGTGTCGGGCGCCCAGTTCGAGATCGAGGTGAGTGGGTAGTCGGTGCGGGCCGGCTGCCCGACGGCGGATGGGAACACCGACGGCATGTACGTGTGGTTCGTGAGGCGATGCCGGAGCAGGACGCCGAGGGGAGTGGGGGAGGTCGGCGGAGACGGGGGTGATCAGCCGGTATCCGGCGGCGTCGGTGCGGATGAAGTGCCGGCGGATGCCGTAGGAGTGCACGAGCATAAGGTGGAAGTCGAGTTTGGTTGTCTTCGCGGCCGCGCTACTGTTCGGGAGCGGAGGAGAAGGCTCGCCGAACGCGGCCAGGTGAACGCTGTGGACGGAGACGCCGTTGTGCGTGCTCGCCGTGGCGGTTGAGGAGACAGAAGTGGCTCTGTACAGCCGCGACGAATTCCACCCTATGACCCGGATAAACTCGAGCAGTCTGGCGTGGGCGGGTTGGTCGACGGAGTCGCAGTTCTCGGGACCAGGTCGTCTAGTGGGACCAGATTGGCCGAGCGGTGCAGGAAGTACGCGACGCCGGCCGTCCGCGGTAGATCGCACTGATGGCACAGGCCCGGCGGCAGACCGGGTTTCCGCTGAGTGGGCCGCCGGGGCGGACAGAAACTGCGCCAGCGGAGTCCGTCTGGCCGGAGCGTGAGGAGGTCCCCTGTGCCTCGGGCCATAATCTACTCCGTCGCTCAGGCGGTCCGGCAGCGGATCCTCGCGGCCGCGCCGAACTGGGCTACCGGCCGAACCAGTCCGCGCGTGCCATCGCCACGGGTCGCACGGCGATGGTGGGTCTGGTGGTACCGGATATCACCAACCCGTTCATGCCGCCCCTGGTCCGTGCCGTCCAGCGGCCGGCGGCGGGTGACCATGACTGGTCGGTGTTGCTCGTCGACGCGGAAGCGCACCGCGCCGCGGAAGCCGATCTGATCAGCCGGTTTCACGGCCCGGTGGACGACTTGATCCTGGCGTCGCCGCGGGCCCGCTCCACCGCGTTGCATGAGGCGGTGGACGGCCTGCCCTGTGCTGATCCGACAGGTACATGGCTGCCCGCACTACCCGGAGTGGGTCTGGGACCAGTGTTCGACGGTGCCGCCGTTGTCGGCGCTGTGCTGGGCGAGCAGCGCGATGCGGGAGGCGGTGATGGTCTCGGTCGTGGAGACCTCCGGTGCGCGCCCCGACAGCAGCGCGGTGAAGAAGTCCTCGGCGGGCCGGCGTCCCGGCGGAAGGGTCTCCTGCCAGGCGTCGCGGCCGTGGGTCGCCACGTCGAGGCGCGCCTCGGTCCAGCGCAGCTGTGCGGTGCCGCGGGTGCCGACGATCCGCATCTCGTAGCCGCCGTTGCCTCGCGCCGCTTCCGGAGCGAGCCAGTGCGCGTCGATGGTGGCGGTGGTGTCACCGGCGACGAGGAGCATCGCGCCGTGATCGTGGAACTGTGGATACTCCGGATACGCGCGCTTGCCGGTCGAGCCGACGACGTGGCCACCGGTGGCGCCGGTCAGGGCGAGGACCATGTCGGCGTCGTGCACAGCGAGGTCACCGAGGATCCCGCCGTAGTCCTTGCCAAAGAACCATGGTGGCCGCTTCCGGTGGCGAAGCTGGTGCGGCCCCGTGCTGGCCAGCAGCGACAGGTCGCCGAGTAAGCCGTCGGCGAGGAGCCTGCGCGCGGCGAGAGTGACCGGGTAGCCACGTTTCTCGAACATGGCCGAGACGATGTTCCCGGTGCGGGAGGCGGTGGCCTCGATGGTGGCCAGTTGGTCGAGTGACGTGCATATCGGCTTGTCCGCGATGACCTGTGCCCCGGCGGTCAGGGCATCGAGAATGACGTCGGCCCGGTCAGCGTAGGCGCCGTTCACGGCCACGACGTCCACCTGGTGGTCCGAGAGCATCTCCCGATGGTCGGCGTAGACAGGCCGGCCAGCGGCGTGGTCGGTGTAGGCGTCGCGGAGCGCGGCGTCTGGTTCGGAGACGGCGACGAGCCGGACGTCCGGTTGACGGGGCAGTTCGTTGAAGAGATACAGCACATGTGGGTGTGCCATTCCAGCTATGGCCAACCGGATCATCGCCCGACCTCCATGGTGACCTCGCGGCCGGTTTCCGCCGCCTGGTAGATGCCGCATATCAGCCGTACGGTGTCCAGCCCGTCCTGTGCGGAGACTGCAGGCTGGCGCCCGGTCCGATATGCGGTGAGGATGTCGCACCACTGGGTGAGGTGCCCGGTGAGTCCGATGGCCCGCGGGTCGGAGGCCCCGCTGCCGGCCGTGCCGGCTGTCTGGTCCGACGGTCCCGGAACGCCGTCGACGTCCCACCGCACCACGTCGCTGTTGGCGAACTCCAGTGAACCGGCACTGGTGAACAGTGCCAGAGCGGCGGGCCTGCCGGGTGGCGCGGCCGTGGTGGTGCCCACGAGCCCGAGCGCCCCGGAGCTGAACCGTAGGGTGGCGACGGTGGTGTCTTCGGCGTCCATCTCGCGCCCCAGCGTGGCGTACTGTGCGGTCACGCTGGTGACCGGACCCAGGAGCCAGGCGAGGAGGTCGACGCTGTGCAGTCCCTGATTGATCAGCGAGCCACCGCCGCTGTGCTGTTCTGTTCGCCAGGTGGCATGGGCGTAGTACTCGTCGTCGCGATGCCAGTGGCAGAACGTCTCACCGAGGATGGGCCGCCCGAGGCTTCCCTCCTCGAGCAGTCGCTTGAGGTATTGGTTTTGGGGCTCCAGGCGCCGCTGCGAGATCACGCTGACGAAACGGCTGCGCTGGGCGGCGAGCCGGACGATCTCCTCGGCCGACGCGACGTCGACGCTGATCGGCTTCTCCACCACGACGTGTTTGTTCGCACGCAGGGCGGCGAGCGCCTGCTCGCCGTGGAGTCCGCTCGGCGTGCACAGGACGATGATCTCGGCCTCGGGATGAGAGAGCACCTCCTCGGGAGCACAATAGCGGGCGTCCGGCTGCCCGGCCTCGGCGAGGGCTGTGGCGGTGCCGCCGCTGGCCGCGACTAGGCGGACTCCGCCGAGTGCGCTGATGGCCTCGAGGTGCCGCAGCCCGATGCTCCCCATACCGATCAGGCCTACTCCTACTGGTTCGCTCACACCAGGTGCTCCCTTCAGCTCGCTATTGGCCAAGTGGCCGGGGCGGTACACAAGCTATTGCAACCGCTTGCAAGAGCGTACACGGAGGAGGCCGCACGTGCTACGGATAGGCGTCGCGGCGCCGAGAATTCCTACGCGGCCCATTTCGTCCGCCATCTCAACATCGACCAGTACCGCCGGGACGCCCGGGTCTCGCTATGGCCGGCGGCGAGACGGAGAAGAACCGCGATCTCGCGGACCGGGGCGGAACCGGCACCGTCGTCGGCTCGCTGAAGACGTGATCGACGAGATCACCGCGGCGGTGGTGTGTAACCTGCACGGCCTGCACAGGGAGGATGCCTGCTCGAGGCGGACAAGCAGGTCTTCGTCGACAAGCCGACGTCGACGATCCACGCCCGGCATCCAGACGGTCAATCTTCGATAACGCTTGAGATGGCGATCGAGCTAATCAACGCCCGCTACCGGCGCGCCATCCGCGCCCGGTGGGCATTCCCCCCGGAACAAGCCGGGCGGATTCAACCGTTTAACGCAACACCGGGTGGGTTCTCGTGGTCTAAGTGCAGCTGTTGGAGCGCCTCTGCTGGGTTCGCCATCCGACAGACCAGTTTGGGCGTGATCGTATCTTCGTCGGCCCCGGGCCGGCATCGAACGCATCTTCCTGGGGGTTCGACGACACCAGCCCGGGACCTGCTGCGCGACGTCGAGAAGTACGTGCGGGACGGCGTGCCATAGCCACGGGCGTCCGTCTCCGCGTCCTGGCACTCCCCGCTGGCCTTGAGGCACTGGCCGAGGCGCCGAACCTGACCCGACGTCTGCTGGAACGAGGCTGCGCCGAGCCGACATCAGGCTGCTTCTCGGCGAGAACTGGCTGTGCGTATTCGGTCAGGTCTGGACATCAGACCGCTTAGCATGCCTGCCTGGCCCACGATTCCGGGTTGAGCTTGGCCTACTCTAATGCGCGCGACCATGCGGAACGGCTCTGCACTCCAGCTCGCAACGTTGTGTGGACCACTCTCCAAAGTTGCTGCAATGGGTGGCCGTTATGGCGCCAAGATAAGGACTTGAACAGGTAAAAGTGCAATGTGACCGCGATTGCAGTATTGTTGCAATAACTCGATTCGATCTCTGTCAGGAGGGGCCTTGTCCAAGCTGGTTCAGCGGTTTCGAGCGGATGACCTCGATGTCCAGGTCTATGCGTCGGAGGAAGAGATGGGGCGGGCAGCTGCCGCGAACACGGCGGGCATCCTGCGAGCCGCGGTAGCGTCGCGCGGGTCGGCTCGTGTGGTAATCGCCACGGGGAATTCGCAGTTCGCCTTCACCGATGCTCTGACGGAGCAGGACGTTCCGTGGGGCCGGGTGGTCGTGTTTCACATGGATGAGTACGTCGGTATCGACGAGGCACATCCGGCCAGCTTCCGTCGTTGGATCCGGGAACGGATCGAGAATCGCTTCTCGCCGCAGGCGGTCGAGTACATCATTGGTGACACACCCGACATTGCGGCAGAGTGTGACCGGTATGAGGGCGTGTTGCGGGCGGCACCGCTGGATCTGGTGTGCATGGGCATCGGTGAGAACGGGCACCTGGCGTTCAATGAGCCATTCGAAGCTCGGTTCGATGATGACCGGTGGGTCCGGGGCATCACATTAGCTCCGGAGTCTCGCGCTCAGCAGGTGGGCGAGGGGCATTTCCCGGGCAGCGACGATGTCCCTCATCAGGCCATTTCGTTGACGATTCCGGGCCTTTTGTCGGCGAGGCACGTGCAGGTCTGCGCGCCGGAAGCCCGCAAAGCTGCGGCCGTGGCCAGGACATTGCACGACGAGGTGAGTGCTGCATGCCCGGCGACGATCCTGCGACGGAGCCCGCACGCCACGCTCTTCCTCGAGCCTGCGTCGGCCGGGACGAAGGACATTCCTTCGGCGGGCACGCCGAGCACAGTGCGCAGCATAACCCACAACTGACGGTGACCAGCCGGTCTCCCAGGCAGACAGTCCGATGCTCGCCTCGCCGCACGCCGCCGAACGGGTCCCTCCGGGCGGTGTTACATAAGCCGAAGACTCAAGCGTCGTGGCGGCGGAAATGACCGCAGGTCACTCGGCGCGGGCGGGGGCTGGGCTAGTAGAGCCCCGGACTATCAGCCTGGTTTCCAGTTGCACGTGGCGAGTGGTGGCCGCCTCCGACCCGGCGGCCAGTTCGAGAACCATGTCGACAGCCGCCGCTCCTGCCTCTGACCCGGGAACGTGGATCGACGTGAGCGTCGGGTACGCCATGCCGGACATGGGACTGTCGTCGATGCCTATGACGCTGATGTCGGGACCAATCCGGATGCCGCGTTCGTTTAGCCTGGCCATGAGGCCGAGCGCGATCATGTCGTCGTAGGCGATGACCGCGGTGATCTTCGATGCGGACACAAGGTCGGCGGCGCGCACGCCTGCTTGGATCTGCGGCTCGAACGGCCCGAACTCGACCAGCTCGACGCCCTGATCTGCGCACGCCTGTTGTACGGCGCGTTGGCGTTGGCTGTTCGACCATGACCGCCGTGGCCCGTTGAGGTAGCAAATCTTCGGATGTCCTAGCGCGGCGAGATGCTCCACCGCCTCGCGCATCCCGTCCGCGTTGTCGATGATGACGCTGGCGGCGGTGGGGACCTGACGATTGACGAACACGACAGGCTCCAAGGCCATCAGCTCCTGGAGCCGTTCCTCGGGGGTGCGAGGGGACACCACGATGAGCCCGTCAACGCGCTTGCGCATGACCTGCGCACGCTGGATCTCATCGGCCGGGTGCTCGTCAACGTCGGCGATCAGAACCGTCTTGCCCTTGACAGTGGCCCGGGCCTGCACCGCCTTGATGATCGGCGGAAAGAACGGGTTGGCGATGTCCGGGACGATGAGCCCGATGACGTCGTTGCTGCCCGACGTCAACGTCCGAGCCGCCGGGTTGGGCACGTACCCCATCTCTCGCGCAGCTTTGCGGATCCGCTCTCGCGTCTTGGCATTGACCTTGTCCGGATCGGACAGGGCTCGTGACACCGTGGACGCAGAAAGCCCGGTGGCTCGTGCGACGTCGGCGAGTGTGACGCTCATCAGCGGCTTCCTTCGGCGATTTTGCTGCAACTGCAGCGATAGTACAGGATCGTACAACCTCGTTGTGCACGGCGCAGTTCTTTGGGCTTGTGAAGGGTGTCAGCGCCGCAAGATTAAGCAACTTTATCGGCGTTGCACGTGCAACGTTATGTGAACGCAACCTTTCTGCTATTGCAACAACCGATTGCAAATTGTAGCGTGTGGTCACCTTCGCAATGCAGACCAGGCTCGGCTCAGAGTTTGAGATCAACGTGATGTCAGAGACGCAAGAGACCGAGCTGTAATGCGTGGGCACGTACGGCTTGGATTGTGGCGCGACCTGCGTCGTGAGCAGAGGAGACCGATGAGGCGACGAACCACGATTACGGCTTCTACCTGGGTCGGATGCGAGGTATGACTGTGCTGTCGTATCTGGGCCGGCGGTTGGTGCGGTTGGTGTTGTCGTTGATCGTGGTGTCGATCATCACTTTTGGGTTGTTGCAGTTGGTGCCGGGGTCGTTTTCGGATCTCGCTGACGTCGGTTCGACGGCGTTGGGTGATCAGACGTCGGCTGATGGTGGGGATTTGGTGGGCCGGTATGGGGATGATGTGCCGGCGTGGGAGCAGTATGTGACGTTTATGCAGGGTTTGGCGACGTGGGATATGGGTCCCACGTACAAGTACCCGCAGACGTCGGTGGAGGAGTTGATCGGTGAGGCGTTCCCGGTCTCGCTTTCGCTGGCAGTGCCAGCCACGTTGTTGACGTTGGTGATCGCGATCCCGATCGGGATGTTGGCGGCGGTGAAGAAGGACCGGTTGGCTGATTACGGTTCGATCTTCACGTTGACCACGATTCAGGCTCTACCGGGGTATTTGTTCGCGTTGCTGTTGGTGTTGATCTTCTCGGTGGGGTTGGGGTGGTTGCCGGTTCGTGGGTGGAATGGCCCGGAGTACATGATCATTCCGGTGGTGGCGTTGGCGGTGCAGCCGACGGCGCAGTTGGCGCGGTATGTGCGCTCTTCGATGTTGGAGGCGCTGCGGGATGAGTATGTGACGGCGGCGTATGCCAAGGGGGGTGCCAAGCGGACAGTGCTGGTGCGGCATGTGTTGCGGAACTCGTTGATCCCGTTGGTGACCGTGGTGGGGCCGATCTTTGCTGCGCTGGCGACCGGAACTGTCTTTGTCGAGGTGTTGTTGGGCATCCCGGGGTTGGGGCGGTTGTTCACGTTGGCTGCGCGGACGCGTGATATGCCGCTCTTGATGGGGACGACGTTGTTCTTCGCCGCGATTTTGATGGTGCTCAATCTGATAGTCGATCTCACCTATGGATTGCTGGATCCGCGGATCCGGCATGAGCAGCGTAGGGGCGGGAGTTGGCGTCGATCGAAGCGACCGGCGTTCTTACGGGATTCGCAGGTGTTCGGTGGTGACAGTGGCGATGACGGTGGTGGCGGTAAACGGCCGCCGCGGGCTGGTGCTGGTGTGGGGGTGTCGTTGTGAGTGACGGCGTGAATGAGCTCGCCAGGGCTGGGTTGTCCAAGGATCTCGCTGTCGGTGGTGCACTCGGAGCAGGCTCGGGGAAGGGTGTGCGGGCGCAGAGTGAGCTGGGCCGAGGTTGGGCGCGGTTCAAGCGGAATAAGCTGGCGCTGGGAAGTTTGATCTTCATTGGTGTGTTAGTGGCGGTGGCTATAGCTGCGCCGTGGTTGGCGCCGATGTCATACACGGAGCAGGACCTTGCCGGTCGGCTGCTGCCGCCGTTGACCGATGGGCATATGTTGGGCACGGATCAGCTAGGCCGCGATGTCTTCTCCCGGTTGCTGTACTCGTTGCGGACGGCGTTGATGATCGGGTTCTCGGCTGAGCTGGTCGCTTTGTTGGTCGCACTGATCATCGGGCTGTGGGCGGGGTGGCGTGGCGGCAAGGCGGAGTCGTTGTTGATGTCGTTTACCGATGTGATGTACGCGTTCCCGAGTTACCTGTTCTCCGTGCTGCTGGTGGTGATCATGGGCCGGTCGGTGTTCGCGATCATTCTGGCGATCGGGATCGCCGGCTGGGTCACCCAGGCCCGCCTGGTCCGCGCACAAGTGTTAAAGATGAAGAACCTTGAGTATGTTGAGGCGGCGCGCTCGATCGGCACGGGCGGGGTCGCGATCACGGTGCGCCACATCCTGCCGAATGCGGTCGGCCCCCTGCTGGTCACCACGAGTTTCGCGATCCCGGGCGCGATCATCGCCGAATCCGGGCTGGCGCTGATGGGCTTGGGTGTGGCGCCTCCGACGCCTTCGTGGGGCGCGATGATCATCGATGGATACACGTATGTGTTGGCGCACCCGCATCTGATCGCCGCTCCTCTTGCTCTGTTCAGTCTCACGATGCTCGCGTTCACCTGGACGGGGGACGGGTTGCGGGATGCGTTTGATTCGTCCGAGGAGGACCACGCATGAGCCGGAACTGGGCCAGTGGGCGTGACAAGCACGACGCTGTGCACAACGCCGCATCGACTGGCCGCGTCGGGGCAGAGGCGGTGACTGGCGCATTGTTGAGTGTGCGCGAGCTCGCGGTGGAGTTCCGAAATCGACGTGGCGAGGTTTCCGCGGCGGTGAACCGGCTGGACATGGAGGTGCCGGTGGGTGGGGCGGTGGCGATCGTGGGGGAGTCCGGGTCGGGTAAGACAGTGTCGATGCGGGCGATGCTGCGACTGCTTCCGGAAACTGCGCAGGTATCTGGGAGCGCGCTGCTGGCAGGGGAAGATCTGCTGGCGTTGCCGGAGCCGAAGCTGCGTGCGGTGCGGGGGCAGCAGGTGGGGATGGTGTTTCAGAACGCGATGTCGGCACTAAATCCGACTCGGACGTTGAAAGTGCAGCTGACCGAGCATTTGCGCTGGCACGGCATCGCCACCGGCCGTGAAGCCACACAGCGGGCTGTTGAGGCTCTGGATCGGGTCGGGATCCCGGAACCGGCCGAGCGGATCCGGATGTATCCGTTCCAGCTCTCCGGCGGGCAACGCCAACGGGCGATGATCGCGATGGCCATCGTTGCCGGCCCGCAGCTGCTGATCGCCGACGAACCGACGACCGCGCTTGACGTGACCGTGCAGCGTCAGGTGCTCGACGTGCTCAAGCAACTACGCGAGGACGGGATGGCCACAGTCATGATCACCCACGATCTCGGCGTCGCGAAGTATCTGTGCGACGAGGTGGTCGTGATGCGCCACGGCGACGTTGTCGAAAGCGCCCCGGTGCGCACATTCATCACCAACGCCCAGCACGCCTACTCCCAGCAGCTGCTGGACACTGCGCTCGACGTCGACACCACAGCTGACGAACGAGACACAAGCTTCGCCACGGCTGACAAAGGGGCTACTACAGGCGCCCCTGCACGCGGTGCCAGGACCGAAGTGCCTGCTGTCAATGTCGGCGAGCAACGCCGAGACGTCGAGACATCTCGGATCGATGAGTCAGGTACGACCGTCACTGCCGAAGGATACGCTACCGAGCTGATCTGGGCGCAGGATCTGGCGAAGGTGTTCCATGGCCGGGGCGGAGACGTGCACGCCGTGACCGACGTGAACTTCGCGATCGCAGCGCGGGAGACCTTGGGTGTGGTCGGTGAGTCCGGCTCCGGAAAGTCCACCCTGGCTCGGTTGATCACCCGCCTGGTCGAGCCCAGTGCCGGCTCTGTGTCCTTCGACGGTCACGACATGCTCACCGCCGCCGGACGCGAGCTGAAAGGACTGCGTCGGCGGGTGCAGATGGTGTTCCAGAACCCGTACGCGTCGCTGCTGCCGCACCTGACCGTGGCGGCAAACGTGCACGAGCCGCTGCGGGTGCACGGTGTAGGAAGCAAAGCTGAGCGGGAGGCGCGGGCGGTGGAGCTGCTCGACCTGGTGGGGATTCCGCGTGAGCGGGTGAATCAGTATCCGCGGCAGTTCTCCGGTGGACAACAACAACGCGTGGCGATCGCCAGAGCTTTGGCGTTGGAGCCGGAGTTGTTGGTGTGTGACGAGCCCACCTCCGCGTTGGATGTGTCGATCCAGGCGCAGGTGCTGGACCTGCTCGAGGACCTCCAGTCGCGGTTGGGGTTGTCGATGCTGTTCATCACCCACAACCTGGCAGTCGCGCAGCGCTTGTGTGACCGAATCATCGTTATGGCATCTGGGCACATCATGGAAACCGCCTCAACTCCGCGCTTGTTCGGCCGTCCTCAGCATCCCTACACGCAGGCGTTGTTGGCTGCCGTGCTTCCGATTCATGGAGAGCCGCCACCGTGGACGCACAATCCTGATGTGGCTGTGGACACGAGTGGGGAGTTGGTGGAGACATCGCCGGGGCATTGGGTGCGAATGTCGGTGAATGGGAGGGCCGGGCGACCTGAGCGCTGACCGGATACCGGCTTCGGTTAAAGCAAGTGGGTTGACCACTCGGCTGAGAAAGTTTGGCACAAGGAAAGCGGAACGGCGCATGCGGTTGGTATTGCAGTGGAATGAGACAGCATAGCCGGATAAAACAGTGTCACCGGACGGCCACAAGGGCCTGACACCTCGGTGTCGTCACGCCCTGCCCGGCCAACTCCCATGGTTTAGTTCCGTGAATTCACAGGCGGTTGATGATTGTCGTCGCACATCATGAGCGGGTCTGATATAGACAGGCCATGAGACCCGTTCGAAAGAGAGGTCGTGTTGAACAGCGCGCGCTTGGAGCGTGGCCGAAGTGCAGAACAGCGCCCCAACGTCTTGTTGGTGATGACGGATCATTGGCCTGGTCGGTTGTTGGGCGCGGCTGGGCATCCAGTCATACAGACGCCAACGCTGGACGCTTTGGCACGTAGTGGGACACGGTTTACGCGGGCGTACAGCGAGGCGCCGACTTGTGTGCCGGCGCGCCGCACGTTGATGACCGGCACCGCTCCACGCGGCCACGGTGTGCGGGACATGGCGGGCGGCAAGGCGGAGATGCGGAATTTGCCGACCCTGGCGCAAACCTTTCGGAACGCCGGGTATCAGGCGTACGCAGTTGGCAAGCTGCATGTCTACCCACAGCGAGACCGGATTGGGTTCGACGACGTGCTGCTCAACGAGGAGGGCCGGACCCAGTTCGGCGTCGCCGACGATTACGAGCAATACCTGACGGATCGAGGCTTCGCTGGCCAGCAGTTCGCTCACGGCTTGGGGAACAACGGCTATGAGCACCGGCCGTGGCATCTGCCGGAAGATTGCCACCCCACCACGTGGACCACTCAGCAAATGTGCCGGATTATCAAGCGGCGTGACCCTGGCAGGCCAGGGTTCTGGTACCTGTCACAGGTTCATCCGCATCCGCCGCTGGCACCTTTGCGGGAGTATTGGGACGCGTACGCCGACGGCAATATTGACGATCCGAGCCATGGCGGTTGGGCGGCCGATGACGATGCTCATCCGTATTTGGTGAAGTTTCTCATCGAAGCTCGGCGTCCGCGCGGACTAAGTGACGCCAGCATCCGGGCTGTCCGGCGCGCTTTCTACGCGCTGTGCACGCATATCGACCACCAGCTGCGGGTGGTGATCGGCACACTGCGTGAGGAAGGGCTGCTGGATAACACCGTCGTCCTGTTCAGCTCCGACCACGGCGATATGCTCGGGGACCACGGACTGTGGGCCAAATCCTTGTTCTACGAAGGCTCAGCGAACATCCCGATGATCCTCTCGGCGCCGCGTGTCGAGAGCCGGGTACGCGCGGGCCACGTTGACGACCGCCTCGTGGGCCTGCAAGACGTCATGCCAACTCTGCTCGACCTGGCTGGGCTCTCCGTTCCAGATACTGTGGGTGGCCGCTCCATGGTCGGGGAGGACCGCCGTGACTGGCTCTTCGGTGAGCACGGAGAAGACGACAGAGCTACCCGTATGATTCACGACGGGCAGTACAAGTTGATCTACTATCCAACGGGCAACCGCATCCAGCTGTTCGACCTCGACACTGACCCCTACGAGCTGTGCGACCTTGCCAGCTCCCGCGACCACACCGATACCCGAGATCGGCTCATCACTCTGCTCATCCGCCAGTTGCACAGCGGTGATGAACGGTGGGCCGACGACGCAGCACTCGTCGGGCTCCCTGATCGTCCTCTCCAAGTGAGTCCGGACCGCGACCTGCGGGGCCAACGTGGCCTGCATTGACCGCCCGGCCCCTATTGCCCGACCTCGTGATGCCCATCACACCCGTTTAGCGACACGGAAGTTGAGATTGAGCAAGGGGAGTATGACGTGATGACTGGGGCCGAGCGTTGTAGATACGCGATCTGTGGTCTGTCGAATCGTGGCGTGGCGAGTTTTGTGCGCCCACTGGTGGGTCTCCGCGGAGATACGTCGCTGGGGCCCGGCGCGATCGTGGAGGACTATTCGGATTATGGCGAGTTGGTGGCGATCGTCGATCCTGACCAGGATCGCGTAGAACAGTTCAACAGGGAGATCTTGCCTGCTGGCGAATCGCCTGTGCCTTGGTTCGCCCCGGACAGCTTCGCTGAGATGGTGGCTGAGACCGCTCCGGATGCGGTGATCGTGGCATCGCCTGACCATACGCACGTAGATTACATCGTCGCGGCGCTGGCGCGAGGCATCGATGTGATCACCGAGAAGCCGATGGTGACCACGGCTGCAGACGCGCGACGGGTACTAGCGGCCGAGCGCGTGTCGCCAGCAAGCGTACGGGTGACACATAACCTTCGGTATCCGTTGCGGCATCAGCTGATCAAGCGGTTAATCGGGGATGGGGCAGTGGGACTGCCTACCCATGTGACGCTGGAATATCACGTGGATATCCGCCACGGCGCAAGCTACTTCCTACGGTGGAATCGCCGCCGTGAGCTCTCCGGTGGGCTATCCGTGCACAAGAGCACTCATCACCTGGACTTGGTCTCGTGGTGGTTGGACGATGTGCCAGAGCGCGTCTTCGCGCTGGGTGGGCGGAATTT
>NZ_ML142852.1:445178-447181 GCF_004138495.1 Phytoactinopolyspora endophytica | reverse complement strand
CGGGCCGGACAGCCCGCATCGCCCATGCGCCGCGGACGGCACCCCTTATCAGGGCGCGGCGCTGCGGGAGCGGGATCCCTACTTTCGGGCACAGGCAGGCAGCAGGGCGTTCCCGGACAGTTCCGTCGCGCCGCGCGCCGGGCTCCTTGGCTTGACGTACCGGTATCAGTATCCGGCCGGACGGGATCTGTATTTGTATGACGATGAGATCGATATCGAGGACACGTACAGTGCGCTGTTGTCGTACTCCAAAGGCACGAGCCTGGCGTATACGATTGATTTCTCGTCGCCGTGGGAAGGGTATCGGCTAGTGATCAACGGCACCCACGGGCAGCTAGAGACCTTCACCGGGCGCCTCCCAGACGGAACGCCGCTACAAGACGCGGAGACGATCGTTCATCGGCCGCTATTCGGCGAGAACGCCATCATCGAAGTGCCGTCCGCAGTCGGCGGACACGACGGGGCGGACCCGCAGATGCGTCGCGACCTCTTTGTGGGACCTAGCTCGGAATCGATCGACCTCGGCATGGTCGCGTCGTCGGCCCAGGGCGCCGCCGCAGTGGCGGCGGGTGAGGCGGTCTGGCGAGCGGTCACCGAGCAACGCGTCGTCGAACCAGCCGACCTGCTCGGGAAGGAATGGACACGCGTCGTGTCCGAGATTCTGCCCTCTTCGCGTTTTGCCGAGTGGAGGAACAGGGGGAATGAACAACCCCGGGGTTCGGACGAGACTCGTCATTAGAGTCGTCTCAGGCGGCCCGTGTGGTCAGGTCGGACAGTTCGTACAGTGCTTCGAACCCTGCCGGCGGCCTATTGCCTCAGGCCCGTGAACTCGGGGTTGTCATACCAATTTGGCCATTAAGCGGACGATCATCTCGACTTTTCGTCTATTGTGCCAAGGCCTGTTCGGCCTTGTTAACGGGACTGTCCGTGATCTTGTAGGGTGGGTGATCTGACCATGCTGGAGCGTTGCTCGGTTCGAAAGGATCCAGGTTGACAAGCGAAGACACGACCGCTGGTTCGGCAGGCCCGACCTCCGCTAATGATGATCTTGATGTTCGGGTCGCTCGGGAGCTGGTCGACAAGGCCCGTGAGGATGGCGTGTCGCCGATCGGCCCGAACGGTGTTGAGGTAGGTCACGAAAACGGTGCTGGAATCGGCTTTGAACGCCGAACGGGACGAGCATATTGGCTATGCCAAAGGCGACGTTGCTGGAAATTCGGGACGAATGAGCGGAACGGTCGTCGTCGAAAACGGTGCGTACTGATGTGGGCGAGGTGAGACTCGACGTGCCCTGTGATCGCGACGGTACGTTTGCTCCGCAGATCGTGCCGAATATGCTCGCCAGGTTGACGGTTTCGACGACGCAGTCATCTCCTTTTGCGCGAAGGGTTGACGACTGGGGAGATTCAAGCGCACCTGGAAGATATTTATGACGCGAAGGTGTCGCGTGATCTGATCTCGAAGATCACAGACAAGATCATCGGGATCTGATTTTCTGGCAAGCGCGGCCACTGGATCGTGTGTATCCCGGTGTGTTGATTGATGCTATCCATGTCAAGATCCGCGACGGTGCGGTGGCGCACCGGCCGGTCTATATCGCGGTCGGCATCAGCATGGCCGGCGAACGCGACGTGTCGGGCACGTTGGTCGGCACTGGTGGTGAAGGCGCCAAGGGCTGGCTGAACCACCTGTCCGACCTGGAGAACCGGCGGCGTCGAGGACATCCTGATCGTCGCCTGTGATGGCCTGAAAGGCCTGCCCGAGGCGATCTGCGCGTTATGGCCACAAGCAGAGGTTCAACTGTGCGTTCTCCACCTGGTACGAGCCAGCCTCCGCTACGCATCGAAGAAGCACTGGTCGGCGATCACGAAACGACTCAAACTGATCTACAGCGCTCCCACACTTTAAGCCGCCGAAACCGAATTCAACGACTTCCGTACCGAATGGGAAGACAAATACCCCGCGATGATCCGGCTATGACACCACAGCTGGGAACAATTCAC
>NZ_ML142852.1:444603-445156 GCF_004138495.1 Phytoactinopolyspora endophytica | reverse complement strand
CTTCCTCGTGCGGGCGGTAGAGATACCGAGAAGTGCGTCGACCAATTATGATTTGGATCTTATTGTCGTCACGCATCCGCTCCATCCGCTGAAGGGGCAGCGGATGGACGTCCGATGTCGACCGCAGGACGGGTGCGGCCGTGTTCACCTGCTGCGGTGGTGTCAGTGCTCAGATGACGGTGCCGCGGTCGTGGACTGACGGTCCGAGCCGCCGCTGGCGCATCGGTTGTGGGTGCCAGAGCTGGCTCCGCTGACGGTGACGACACGCGCGAGCGCGATCGAGGGGCGTTGGTTGCGATGCCTGGGTCACGGGATCACGCTTGCGTGATGGACGAACACAAGAACGATCTGACAGGGGTTGTCGACGCGGGCGCGGCGGCGCCGGTTGGCAGCTCGTTTCGGGAATGTGGAGCGGTTGCTGTCCGGGTCGAGGGTCCAGACGGCGTTGGAACCTTCATAATCAACACTAGGACAATGCCCGTACTACTACCTACCCGGCGTGTGGCCCGCCATCACCGCAGGTCAATCCTGAGCATCACCGATCTTGCCGGAG
>NZ_ML142852.1:444313-444574 GCF_004138495.1 Phytoactinopolyspora endophytica | reverse complement strand
ATGTGCCGCCTGCTGCGGACCAAAGAATCAGGTCCGCAGCAGGCGTGCGGCTAGACTAGCCGTCAATTGTGATGGACGCACTAGCCGAGCTGCCAACCGAGTAGCCAGTGGTCGGTTCGATGGTGAACGTAGCCGTACGCGGGCCTGGTGCGTCAGCGTTATCGGATCGCGTACCGATGCATACATGCTCACTCGTCGCTCCAGGCGGGATTACGACCATCTGCCCGGAACCGTCGGTGTCGAGTTTATCAATCGCACTGC
>NZ_ML142852.1:434003-444214 GCF_004138495.1 Phytoactinopolyspora endophytica | reverse complement strand
CTCCAGCGCGCGCACGGCCAGGGTGATGTCTTCTGTGTTATCACCGAGATCCGTCCACACGCCGTGTGGATTCACGACTGTAATATTTCCCGCTAGGTCGCGAATAACGGGAGACCCTTCAGGCGCGTTTGCGCGAAGAAACGCAACAGGCTGGTCGACGAACATTGAGCAGTCATCCCAGCTGATGCCACCAAACTCTGACACGCCTGATAGGCCAGTTAAATAGATCGGTGGGTAATGACTAGACTCATTACCCATGTTTATAGCCACCGTGCGTGTAAATACAAGGTCTACACCGGAAGCTTGCTTTCCCCCGATTAGGGTACTGCAGGAGGCAGGGTTCGACTCGATAAGCGAATCACGTAGTTCGATACGACCGCCCGGATCGACACCGGATGGAGTCTGGATCATCAAGCTTACCGCGTAGGTCGATGTCTCGTGCTGTCGTCCGATATAGACACGATCGACGAGTAAATCTATTGGCGCAGCGTATTCCGATGGGTGCCGCAACACTATATAGAGATTGGCGTTAACGTTACGGTCCATGACTGTGTCTCGCACTACTGCGCGAGAGATCTGCTCGTCGCTCAGATTTGGCTCAAAGTCTATCCCGGCCTGCGGGTTCTGTCCGCGGGAGTTTATAAACGCCGATCCCTCGACAAGCAGTCCGTCTACGGATACCACACTGAGGCCGTTGCGGTAGTTGTCATCGCAGGTGACGTTCCTGATAGTAACGTTAGTTGAGTGGGGAGGATGTTGTGCTTGGTTGGCACCTCTAACTCGCCCTAGGTAAATTCCGTCCCCACCGGCGCCGGTAATTTTTAGGCCCTCGATACGAATATTGGAACAGCTGCCAATATAGATCGCCGGCCGCCATTGGCTTCCGTCGTTCAGATCAATATACTCTTGTTTGTTCATCGCGAACGTCGCGGCATACCCGAGGAGCGTCACATTCTGGCGTCCCGTGATATTAAGTAGCTTGTCACTAGTGCCAGGAAACCCCCCGGGTTTCGCGCGTACAGTGACGCCTGGCTCGACAACGATGCAGATATTATCTCGGTTCAGAAAAAGTGGCCTTGTAAGCCACTCACTGCCAACGTCGTCGATCACGACGGTATGCGCTGACGAGTCCAAGGCTGCCTGCAGCGCGTCAGTGGCATCGTCAGGATCGTAGCCGAAGCTCGATGCATATACTAGATCCGCGCTTGGAGACGGAGAGGATGCACCGAGCGCAAGCGCGCCTTGAGTCCCTGATATAGCGCTTGCGCCCCCCAGGGCCAATGCGGCACCACCCAGCTGGAGAGCACGACGGCGGGAAAGGATTGTTGTGTCTGCCGGTGTTCCACTGTGCTTGAAGCGATCCATCTTCAACTCCCAGATCTCATGTTGGCGATTCACTTGATCGGACTCGAGCCTTTCTGCGCTGGGCTCGCCAGACTTTCGCTGTGTCGTCTTCAAAACGTGGGTGATTAGGTCCGCCGAGTTTCACGGCCACACCCGTCGACCGGCCGGGTGGACAGAGCTTAACGCACCAACACAATGAGTGCAAGCGCTTGTGGTACTTGCTAGCTGGTCATTCGGGAAGGCCGCACAATGATGTTGGTGCAGGGCAACAAGCGATTGTCGTCGTACCTGGTCATAACCGTGGTGTCAGCGGTCGGTTCAGATTGAACTGCCTGTAAATGTTTGTGATGGCTGGCCTGGGCTGGCGGGCAGGGTTGGCGGCGGTCTATCGGATCTGGTGTGACTCGTGAATCGCCTGACCCCCCTGATGAGGGGTGTCTTGCCCAGGATCTGTCCGTCAGGTCCGGGAGCCGTCGTCGATCCTGGTCCACCACGATGGCTTGATCAGAAGCACGTCCGACCCGAGTCGCTGAAACGACTCTGGCTGTGACCCGTTACAGGCGCGCCTCGTAGTGACTTCGTTCCCGGGCCGACGTCGGCAACGACGTCCCATCCGGTTGAAGTCAGGAGACATCGCAGTGCCCGGTGTGACAAAGAAGAACGCCACGATCACCTCGGTGAGCGTCGGTGATGTGTACGGGTTCGTGGTTGGCGTCGACACCCACGCCGCGTCCCACAGCTACGCCATCGTCGTGGCGCGGACCGGCGCCCTGGTCGATGAGCAGACCTTCCCCACGAAGCCAGCCGGGCTCGCTCGAGCGTGCGACTGGATCGCTCGTCGCACCGACGGCGAGGTGAGCGGTGTGCTGGTCAGCGCTGAAGGCACCGGCTCTTACGGCGCGCCCCTGGCCGAGGAACTCGCGAAGGTCGGCTACCGGGTCGAGGCGCCGACGCCGCGTCGTGAACGGGGACGTGGTAAGACCGATGTGATGGACGCGGTCACGGCAGCTCGCGGCACGTTGAGCATGCCGGTGACGCGGCTACGAGACCGCCGCGGGGCTGGGCAGAGCAGTCAGGACCAGGTTGCGTTACAGGTCCTGACCACAAGCCCGTGAGCAGCTCAACGCCGAACGGTGCGAGCGATCAACGCGCTCACCGCACTGGTGAGATCCCACGCCCTGGTATCGGTGCCCGCCGTTGTCGTACGCGGACAACCGTGCCCTGAGCGCGGCCCAGATCAAGGAGATCGCCCGGTGGCGCCGACGTGCCGAGCCGACTGGCATCGCGACCGCACGAGCCGAGGCCATCCGGCTCGCTACTCGCGTGGTCCAGCTCGACACGGAGCTCAAGACAACCGAGATGAGGTCACCACCATCGTAGATGCCCGGGCACCAGGGCTACTCGCCCTGGCGGGCGTCGGTGCGATCACTTTTGTGCGTGTGGCCCTATCCCCGGCCGGGGCCGCAGCGAGGCCGATATGGCCCAGATCGCCGGCACATGCCCGATCCCAGCATCTTCGGGCAACACCGAGCGACCACAGACTCAACCGCGGCGGCGATCCCCGGTTGAACTGCGCCCTGAACACCGTCGTCCTGGCCAGGATGCGCAATGAAACCGAGACCCGCACCTACGTTGAGCGACGAACCGCCCAAGGCAAGACCCGCCGCGAGATCCGACGCTGTCTCAAGCGCTGCACCACGCGCCAGATCTTACCGCGTCCTCAACGCTGCGCACCCATCAGAAGAGCTCGTTGTTTCGCCGCGGCTTCCCTGGCGGGGTTGGCCCCATTTTTGTGCGACGCCACGGTGAGCATATTAAAATTGGGCACGGCCCTTCCCCATTCGCTCTTTGGCTGGAGTCATCGGGAGGCGGCTGAGGGAGCTTGGAGGCACCACATGCTCACGGCAAATGCCGATGATGGGTCACGGGCCGAGCGGCACCTTGAAGGGGGCGGTTTAACTGCCAGGTGTGTGCGAGTCCGCCGCGAGCATGAAGATGGACCAGCCCTAACCCTGGCACCTCGTCGGTGGCTTACTTCGCTGCCCGCCGGGGCTCGAAGGGGAGCCATGCGGCAAAGGACCCGGTCCGACAAGGTGTCGACACCTCGCCGCGCGGATTACCTGGTTAGAGAAGACCGGTCTGTCGGCGAGCGCGTTCGATGATACCGATTTGGCGGCGGACGGTCTCGGGGGTGACGTAAAGATCGGCACCGTGGCGCACGGTGCGGGCTAGGTGTTGATAGAAGTCCAAGGTGCGCTTGGTGCCGCCAGGCTCTGTTGTGATGGTCTCTTCGTTCCAGCTGATCTTCTTACCGCCGACGTAGGTCCGCCCCGGGGCAGCCCCTTCGGTTACGGCGATCTTCTCAACTGTACTCGGGTCATACCACTTAACGTGGATCGTAGTCTCGATGGTAGTGAGCGTGCCGGTGGTGCCGGCGATGAGCCAGCCGGGCTGGCCGGCGGCGATGACGGAACTGGATTCGAGGTCGATCAAGGGGCCGGTCTTAGGTTTGAGGACGAGCTTGACGTGGTCCTCGGCGTCACCGGCAGAGACGGTGTGGCGGAGGTCAGCGAGTAGGTCGATGGGGGTGTCGTCAAGGAGGAGCAGGAGCTGATCTAGGAAATGCGAAGCAGTGTTGGGCAATTCTCCACCTCCGTATTTGCGCAGAGTTTGCCAATCCGAGCGCCGGGTGTAGCGGTGAATTGCGCGGCGGATGAGGACCAATTCGCCGAGTCTGCCAGAGTCGATGATGTCGCGGATAGACGTGTAGATCGGTTCAAATCGATTATTCTGAAAACACGTAAGGATACGGCCGGTCTTGTTCGCCGCAGCCAAGAGCTTGTCGACCTCGGCCACGGACTGAGCGAGGGGTTTCTCGATAACGACATGTTTGTCAGCGTGCAGGGCAGCAACACCAAGCGGAACATGGGTGTGTGATGGCGTGGCAACGATCACGAGTTCGACCTGCGGATCGCTGAGCAGGCTCTTGGGGTCGGAGTAGGTAGTGCAACCGAAGCGGTTCTTGGCTTCGATGCAACGTGCGGCGTCCGGGTCGGCGGCGGCGACAATCTGGAATTCGTCAAGCTTGGCCAGGCCGTCGGCGTGGATCTTCCAGCCACTCCGGCCCAAACCGATAAGGCCCACTCGGATCGGTTCATTCACCTCGGTCAACAACAAACTTCTCCCTAGTACTTGGCAGATGTAGTGGGCCGCACGCAACGCTAGAGGTCGTGCTACCCGAAGTGGGCCCGCTGCCCCGCTAGTGGGCGACGGACTCCAACGCAGCACACCGATCCACGCCAGTCAGAGTGACAACAGGTGCACGTCCCCGCAATCGCTTGCACCATAATCCAAACGCTTGCAACGACGCAACTCCCCCCAGGGGGCCGGCCGGGCGGGCCCCATCGCTGTTATGCCTGAGGCGCCGAGGCACTGCAGTCGAGGCAGGACCGTTCCATCGAACCACGTCACGTCCATTGAGGGCCCCGGTCATATAAGAAGTATATTTTTGGAGTGTGTGGCCAAGCAGTAACCACGCGACGATCGGCAATCCATACAAGACGTTGCAGCAATGAATGCATGTCGCCACGTTGCCGACTCATCAAAACGACGCGAGGAGGATGAGTCCGTCATAAGCAGCCGGGCAAGAGCCTGGTCGAGTTGGCGAGCGTCGGAAGGGGGCATGGTCAAAGCTTTCGGCCGTGGAATTTCCCTTCCGAGCACGATCGGTGTGCTGGCCGGCACTGCGTCGACGACGTCGACATGGTCCTCCGTTTTCACCGGTGCCAACGCGCAATGGCATGAGAGTCAACACGGTGTTGAAGCCAGGTCGGCCCGGTTGAGATCGAGGTGCCCCGAGATGTCGACTCGTCGTTCGAACCGTGCGCAATCGGTAGCACCGGCTGACCGGTTTCGATGAGATCGTGTTGTCACTATCGGCGAACGGTCTGACCACCGGTGAGGTTGCCGCGCATTTCGACGAGGTCTACGGCGCGAATGTCTCGAAGGGCAAGGTTTCGCGGATCACCGACAAGGTCTCTGGGGAGATGACGGGGTGGCGCAACCGGCCACTGGACGCGGGGCGTAGCCAAAGAAGATCAAGATTCGCACGTCAAAGCAGCACGTTGCAGCGATTGCGGCAATCGCTTGCGTCGTGTAAGGTGGCCCGCACACCGGACGGTCGAGTCACGATTTCCGGTGACTAGGAGGTGTGCCGATGAAACCTACGCCTGTACAGCGAGCTACTCGTGACGGCGAGGTTTCGGCTTGCCTCAATGCGGGACCATGTAGGAGGGTGTCCCGTGTCGTTGCCCGCCATACGATCTTCTCCGCGGTTGCGATGATCGCCGCGGTGGTGCGAACGCCGGTCCACTGCTGGATGTACCGACGATGTGCCCGTACATCTATCACGAAAGCCGATAGTCGACGGAGGCCAGCCATTTATACTGCGTATATAAGTATGATGTCCGACCTCAATCCCCAGTGCACAGCGAAGGTGAAGAATGCGAAGCAAAGCGGGTCGGTCGCGAAGTTGACCAGGAGTTCTTGCGCCAGCAGTGCAGGTGCGACTCTACCCGTTGCCGCTCGCGCCAGGTGTGGGCAGTGGGTGATGGTGAGGAAGGGGGACACTACCACTACTTATCTGTAGTGGCGTATCGCAAACTTTCGTTCTAGGCGTCTGGGTGCGACGCAATAATCGATTTGGACGCAAGTCGACTCGATGTCGCCGAATCAACAGAGTGGGACGAAGAGTTCTCTCATTCGCCACCGCTAGTCACCGCGGATAACGGCATCAACATCGCCTGTATCTATAACGGGAACAATGATTAACACGTCCTGCTGTATGCCACAAACGCATGCTTCGCATCACGATTACAACCTCCCGCTTTGCAAATGAGGGAGTCGAGGCACGACTACTTGTCTTGTACCTTCGTTATAACTAGCTAAGGAGTGGCACGTGAGTGGTAGGCCAAGTACATCACCTATTGGCGGTCAAACATCCATGCGTAGACGCACGTTTCTCGCTGCGACGCTTGCTGCCGCAGCGTCGGCAGGCTCGGCTTGCGGCTTCTCAAATGGCAGTGGAGGTAGCACGCCTGAAAGCGGAAGTGCCGAGAGCAATGAGCCGAAGCGGGGAGGAACGCTGCGTCAGACTATGATGCCAGTCACGCATCTTGACCCCGCCGTGGCCGGCAACGCATCGTTCGGGCAGATTCTCATGGTTGGATTGTGGGAAGGGCTTGTAGTCGTTAACGCAGATGACCCCTCTAAGGTGTTGCCGGGCGCGGCAGAGTCCTGGGATATCTCGAACGATGGTTTGATCTACACATTCCATGTCCGAGAGAATGCGAAGTGGTCGAACGGACAAGCCGTGACGGCCAGCGATTTCGAGTGGAACTGGAAACGCATCCTTACTCCTGGCGTCGCGGGGGAAGGCAATCCTTCCTTCAACCCAGGACGTGTCAATGTGGCTGGTGCAGCTGACTACATGAGCGGGGAAAACGGCAACTTCGCTGACGTCGGTGCCAAGGCGCTCGATGACTTGACGTTCGAACTACGTTTGGATGCGCCTAATAGTGATCTCTTAATCTATCTCTCGCAGTTTTGGGCACTGCCATTGCATCCCGCCACTGTGGAGGAGAATGGTGAAGAATGGCTGAATCCCCAGATATGGGTGGGTAATGGCCCGTACATACTTGATGAATTTCGGGTTAATCAAGGTGCGGTCCTACTTTCCAACGACCAATACTGGGACTCTGAAAACTACTATATTTCCCGATGGGAAGTTTCCTTTAACGACGGCGGCACTACGTTTGATCTGCTATCTTATCAACAGAATGAAATCGACATCACTGGTCGTATTGAAGATGATTTGGAAGCGGTAACTACCTCTGATGTGGCCGACGAAATAGCTTCGTCACCAACAAATCAGTTCCGCAACTTGACCGTATTCAATAGTCGCCATCCAGCGTTGCACGATGTCCGTGTTCGGCAGGCACTTTCATTGGCTATTGACCGAGAGGCGCTTGGAGAAATCTCGAAACCCGCAATTCCGGGGAACTCGCTCATTCCCGAAGGTGTGGAATCGTCCGAGGAAATTCCCGGGGTTGAGCACGATGTAGATGCCGCCCGAGAATTGTTGTCTGATGCTGGGTACGCCGACGGTGACGGAATGCCCGTGATCAACCTGGTGCACCACCAGAATATTCCTTGGGTAGAAGCTATCGCCGAGATGTGGCGAGAAGATCTGGGAATTGATGCGCGACTTGATGTTCTCGAAAGGGGAGTCTATCTCGAGAAGCTCAAGGTGCTCCTTCATCCTGAGGACTACGTGGGATTCTTTGTGTTCAACAATTCTGTCCAGCCACCTACACTACTAGGTGCCGCACATAGTAGCGTAGGTTCGAGCGCGAGAACCTATGGCGTGAATCTGGCGCCAGTGGAGGTGGCGGAAGAGTTGGACATCGCTCGGAGCCAAGGCGCTACTGATATTGAACTTGCGCAAATCCTCAAGGGGCGTAGGCACCCGGAGGTAGAGCACGTGAGTGATCTTGCCGAGAGGGCGATACGAGAGGAAGATCCAGAGGCTCAACACAGACTCGCGGTGGAGTCCGCAGTTGCGAAAGACGAGGCTTATGTCAGCATCCCTGTTCTATGGGGTGGGTATTACCTGCTCATTAACCCGCGCGTGAACAATCTAAAGCTTTGGCATCACACGACAGTTTTCACTACCAGGGGAGTGTGGCTAGATAGATAATCTACATCTTTAACCCGTGTCAACGAATCGCAAACAATGATCAACGACAAGTTGAGCCGTTGATTCGTGTCCATCCTGGCTTAACATGGCGCGGGTTGACGGTCCGTGACTGGTCGATCCGGCAAGACGACCGCGCACACTGGTTCTCCACATATGCAGCAGACCGACAACATGTTTCTATGGCGAAGAACGTTCCGTTTAGTCGAGCAACGGCATCTTCTCGCGGGGGAGGCGAAGAGAAATGTTAGACGAGAGGTCATGTGGGCGCGCCGCTCGGGTTGGGGTGATCGGGACAAGTAAGCGCGCCGCGTCGTATGTTCGAAACCTTGGCGACTACAGCGGGATTCACGTTGCGGCTATTGCGGATCCAAATGAGCGCAACAGAAGTAGGTTTGAACGGCTGGTCGGCGGGTTGTCGGGTTTACGGCAGTACGATGATGGCGCGTCGATGTTCCGAGACGAGTTGCTCGATGCTGTGGTGATCGCTTCTCCGAACGCTTTTCATGCCGAAGACGCAGTGCGAGCCATGTCGAAGGGCATCCCGATGCTGCTGGAAAAGCCGGTTGCCGTAAGCGTTGAGCAATGTGTGCAGCTATGGCGGGAACACGAGAGATTGGCCGGTCGGCAAGTATTTGTTGGCTTTGTGCTCCGGTATACGCCATTTTATGCCAAAATTAAGGAAATTATTGATTCGGGCTTTCTTGGCGAGATACTTAGTATCGAGGCTGACGAGAACGTAGGGACGTACGTGACGTCAGTACTGCATTCGGGTTGGCGCCGCAATGATCGGATATCGGGCGGATTTATCGTAGAGAAGTGCTGCCACGATATTGACGTTCTAAATTGGTTGGTCGGTGCGCAGCCAGTTCGAGTGTTTTCGATGGGGACGCGATCACATTTCGTTCCTAGGCCGCATAATGAACAGCATCCCAGGTTCTTGGCCGCGGACGTTCTCCGAAACGGTATGGATTACGGGGACACGGGATTGGCGGCGACGTTTTTTGAAGCGGAGGATCAATCTCCATATGAGGTAGGCGCAACGTTTCCGGACCATCAGTCGGTGATGATCGAGTACGCGCAGGGAACTCTGTGCACGCTGACCGCGGTAATGGGTCAGCCTCGGCCTACTCGACGTATTCGGATTTACGGAAGTGATGGTGCGTTGAGTGGGGATATTCAGGAGTCCTGCATTGTGCTGGACCGCCCAGATGAGTCGGGTAATCGTTGGACGCGGTCAGAAATAGCGATTGTCGCTGATTCGAGTGGGCATCATGGAGGTGATCAGGCCATCCAAGACGCCTTCTGGAGAACTGTCGGTGGCGTCGGGGAAAGTTGCGCCCGGGCCGGTCTCAAAGAGGGTATCGATGCTGTGCTGGTGGCGATTGCGGCTGAACAGTCACGTATTAGCGGCGAGTCAGTGCTGATGTCACCACTTCACGAGCAGGTGTTTGGACCTTAGTGAGAAGGTTTGTTCATGAGGTTTATGTTGTAGTTGGGGACCATGGCCCAGCGCATCAGCCGGGTCAAGCGCGCCGGCTCCGGCGTGCGGTTCGACCAGCCCGGCTACGTCATCACCGTGTGGCGCGTTCTCTGCCTGGTCTTCAACGAGTGCTATTCCGGCGACGTCGACCTCGCCGAAGAGGCCATCCGGCTCGCGCGGCAGCTCGCCGCGGCGATCGATCATCCCGCGGTGGCGGGCCCCACTGTCGCGGAAACTGGACACCGAATTCGGTCGCGATCTGCTCGATCGTCACACCGGGCTCACGATTCCGCGCCACGCGCACGACGTCATCACGAACTCTTGGGGGTAGGGCTTGGTCACAACGACATCCTTCCAGGCCCGCTACGAGGCAAGCGAGATCGAAGGTCACCTATCCGTGCAGCAGAGCCATTCCTGGATTGCCGGGGATGGCTAGGCCGAAACTGACTGACCGGGACTCTAAGGGAAGTCTCCAGAGCGGCGCCTTCGAGCACAATCGGGGTCATCCTCGACTTACCCTGATCTCGTTGCGACCGCGACGTCGGTCGCCGGTGGCGAGTACGGGCTGAACCAGGTGGACGCGGACGATCCCGGCTCCACGCCGCCGGACTACACCGCACGTCAGGCGTG
>NZ_ML142852.1:425190-433931 GCF_004138495.1 Phytoactinopolyspora endophytica | reverse complement strand
GACGACGGTCTGCTCAACGACAGCCTGGACCTGCTTGAAGAAACGACGACGGTGCCTGCGGAAGAGGGCAGGCATGCGTACACTCACACCACCATCACCACGCCGGACGGTGCGTCTGTCGTCGAGTCGTACCTCGTCCGCGATATGGGGCATGCCTGGCCGGGCCCTGCCGGCGACGGCCTCTTCACTGATCGTGCCGGCCCGGATGCCAGTGCCATCGTCTGGGATTTCGCCCGACGCCACCCGAAAGGATCACCGCGATGAAGACGATGACGCTCGGCAAACTTGACCTCTCGCGCATCGGCCTCAGTGCTACGGGGATGTTGGCGTAATCCCCATGACCTTCCCCATTTGTGCCCGTGAGCACAGATGTATCGAATAGGAGCTAGACGCATGGCAACGATCGCGATCGTGGGATTCGGCGACATGGGCGAGCAGATGGTGCCTCATCTACTCGCTGGCGGACATCAAGTGCGAGTATCGGATATAGCGGACTCCCGGCTCGCGGCGAAAGCTGCCTGGGCGTCACGGAAGCCGTCTCCTTGCTACATCGACAGCCGCCAACGGCCACCGCCCTCCGCTGTTGGCGGCAAGTGTGATGTGCGCGTTCAGCGTGCGGTAAGGGACGCTCATACGTGATGGCTACCTCCCTGGTCACGGGAGGCTATGCAGGTGCACGTTTAGCGATAGAGAGCAAGCAGATCGAGCATGAGGGCCGGGCCTTCAAGATACTCGTCTTCCTTGCCAGGTGCGGGTGCCTGTCGCTCCATCTTCCGCCGCTCTTCCCGCGGTACCAGGTTCATGCCCGGGAACGTTAGGAATGGCTTCCACCGGCCGGTAGGAACGATCTTCGAGACCTACCCGACGACGCGTGCCCTGCCCTCGACGTCCGCGCGGATGAATTCATCGGTCAGCTGACCGGCAATGCGCCAGTCCGAGTCGTCGTCTTCGCCGACAATAAGCATGTTCGCGTTCATGCCGTCGATGAAACTTGAGACGGCCCCCAGCTCCTTATCATCCGGCAGCCCATTGGTGTCCAGCCCCAGGCGCTCGGCCGCTGGCAGCAGATGACGCATCATGCTGATGGCATCCGACGCTTCACCTGATCGGGCAAGGGCACGGATGATCTCTGGGATGTAGATCTCGCATTCCCACGACACCATCGCACCGATGCCGATCCCCTCGAGGTCCGTGTCGGGCTGCGTGACCTCGATCCAGTCCAGACCTTCCGGTTCGGCGAGAGCGGCTCGAAGAAGCCGTTCGAACCGCGCCTCGTCCGTGTCGGACAGTGTTCGCGACTCCTCGTCCGAGCGCGACTTCTCGCCGCCGGCGTTGACGACCCTCGCATCGATGCCGCCGCGGCAAACCCCGGATCGTATCGAACGTGCTGTGGACTCGGTGATTAACCCGCCCTCCAACGCGGTCACGTACTGGGTGAGGGCGGCCGTGTCAAGGTAGAGAAACCTACGCAAAATGTCATCAAGGTACCGAACCACAGGCCGCAGGCCGGAATGTGGACACATGGTCGGGCTTGACACTCGGCGGCAGAAGGTCAATCGCTAAGGGATGCGCGTTGCTACGTCCAAGACCGCGCAGCTGCGGTGTCGACCGCGACCTCCTAGTTCTCTGGATGCCCAGCCTGCCAAGGATCACCAGCCGACCCGAAAGGTGATCATCCACCAGCGCCCTCGGCATATCGACACTGCGCGCCATCATTGTTTACGCCACCCGCACACCAACCAACACTGCCAGACGTGGCCGAAGATCACGCGTAGTAGGTGTAGCAGCGGCAACGTCCTGTGCTGTCGGGGCGCGTTCGGAACGATTTCGGTAGAGACTGTCGTGATGTAGGTATGACTCATATCGACGAACGGACCGGTCAGCGCACAGTGCATCGGACGACGGAGGACGAGGTGAGCGACGAGCGTGAGCCAACGGCGGCGGAGATGCTGGCGTGGCGCCGCGACAGTGTGTTTCTGCCCGAGGCCGAGGCTTCCCCTGAGGAGTTCCCGTACCTGCGGAACATCTCGGCTGGATTCGTGTTTGCCGGTGTGGTCCGTCCGCTCGAACCGGCTTCACCGGAGTATGTGACGCTCTCGACGCCTCACACCTCGGATCGGGAGTTCCTTGCGGTCGCCCAGTGGAACATGCTGTGGGAGGCGGCCCAGTTCCGGCGTCGATTCTTTGATGTGGACGACCTGCCGGAATCGATGGCTAAGGTTGCTGACCTCGGGGATGTCAATGTCATGTTCGTGCCGCGGACACCGATGCGGTACTTCGAGTACGCACCGCTGTTTCACTTGCTGTCCAAGCGCGTCCTGGACATGTTCGGACTGCCGTTGTTGCGTGGTGGCCAATGGCCGTTCGTTGCTGACGACGCGGGCATCGACGACTTCCTGCCGCCCGACTTCGAGTTCCGGCTTGCCCGTGCTTGGGCGTGGACGGTGTGGCCGCACCTGATGCCGGGGTCGAAGATGAAGGGGTTCTCGGCCGATGATCCGATCCGGCTGCTTGCACACAACCTGGACTTCTGGGTGCCCGCGGTCACCGCCGCGATTCAGGGCCGGCTGCGTGAGTTCCCTGAGGTGGACAAGGGTAAGACTCCTGGTCCGGTCACCCTTGAGGACGGCAGCGTGCTGGCCGGCGCTGTGGCTGGCAATCCGCGGACGGGCGGGCCTGTATGGTTCGGCGAGGACGATGCCCACGATGCCGTGGTCGAGACGGTGTTGGCGGCAGACCAGGCCGGCCACCTGCGCGGCATCTTGGACGCGGTCCGCTCCCATCGGGTCGAGGACGACTTTTCCAGCCACTGGTCGTACGCACGTGAAGATTTTGAACGCAAGCTGTACGGCAAGCGACGCAAGGTCACGGTGAGATTCGTCGAATTGACTGACACCATCCCGGTCCAGGGACCGGAGAGCGAGGTGCTGGGCAATCTGGTCACCAATGACTTCCTCACGCTGCTGGATGCGCGGAACCAGCAGATCGTCGTACTGCTCAACAGCGGTGTGACGAAGAAGACCGAGATCGCTGATGTACTTGGCTATGCAAACCACAGTCCTGTCTCGAAGCGACTAGCACAGATTCGCCGAGCCGCGGAGTCGTACTTCGACGAGTACTGACTCGCTTGGTCGTGACGGCTCTACGCGCACGAGAGAGAAGCCCACAGCTACACTCTGGCAACGGCCATAGCCGGCTTTCACATAGAGTTGGGCGTCAGTCGGCGCATAGGTGCAGGAGAGGGCGTCTGGATCGCGATTGTGATCTGCGGACGAATCCAACGCACTAGGAGAAGCCGGAAGCACGTTCGGATTCGAGCTACATCTCGATGCTGTTGATCGGCAAGACGCGTTCACAGGCGTGAGGCAGGGACGACGAGCTGGCGCGTAAGTCGGATTCCGATCGCCACTGTCGATCGGGGGATCGTGTGTGTTGTGCTCGGGCGGAGGGCCGTGTACCCAGCGCTCAGCGTCGTGACCGGCCAAGTCGGCGCGCCCACGCGGCGAGGTGCGCTGATGGCGGCTTGACGCGTGGCTGTCCACCGAACCCACGGGCAAAGCCTCGATGCACGAAGTTCTTGTCTCCAGTGTCTTGTTGCGGCTGTGGCGGCCGCCTTGGCCGTGGGTTGATGGCGTTGTGGCAGGTCAGGCGGACGTTGAGTGCGCTTCTCATTTCTGTTCATGACTTTGCCGCTCAGAGCGGTTGGTCTGGTTCGCCGGGGGCTGAGCGAGTTTCGAGTCCGGTGTAAGCGCGCCTCGGCCGTTCTGGGTCGGCGCGCCGGATAGGCTTGTGCGCTCCGCATCCGGCGTCCAAGGGGTATAGCGACATGGACTGGCTCCCGAACGCTACTGCTGAGCAGGTGGCCATGCTTAGCGTGATTGTGTCGGGCGTAGTGGCACTGGGGGCGGTTACAGCGTCGCTGGTACTTCCGAGGATCACAAGCCGTTGGGAGCATCGGCAGTGGCTCCGCGATCGCCGGACCGAATGCTACGACGACCTCATGAGACTGATGGAGCGCAATGGCTTGTTCTACGCGGATGGCGAAATCGAAGACGGAGAGGACTCGCTTCGCGATCAGATCAGAGACCTCAAGGCGCGAGTCCGACTCTACGGCTCTAAAGAAGTCGTTCACTTGCTCGACGGCTTGTTCGGCTCGTTCAACTTGTCGCGCACCGGTCCAAGCGAGACACTCATTGATCCGCGGGTTGACCTAGCGATCAAGGAGACTTGGCAGGCAAGCATGAAACTCCTTCTCCAGCTTCAGAAGGAGACACGGAAGCCGATGCCTCGCGTCAACCGCAGGCCTATCCATGACGAAGAGTGGCAGAAGGTGATCGAGGAGCTCGATGGAACCATCGCCGAGATCCGGAAAAGTTTGGAGCCATGACCACCACGGCGCGAGGATGCGACCCTGGGATCGATGCCACTTCCGATGGAGGCACAGTGCGAGGTGGTCCGCAGAACCTTGCCACGGTCCTGGGCCTAGGCGGCGTGTTGATGTTCGTCATCGGCAGGCCGCTCAGTGAGCGTCGGTTGTGGGTGCGATGATCACGCGACATGGCGATGATTCGGATTGCGGTGGCGCAAGGTGTGGGGACGCAGACCCCGGATGGGATGTCGATTCGTGAGCAGGGGAGACGGGTTCGGGAGCTGATGGCGAGCGCGGCCGAGGGTGGGGCTCGGTTGATCCTGTTCACGGAGGGTGCGCTGTCGTCGTACCCGCATAAGCGGGTGATGTCGCGTGATCCGGACCGGGTGGCGGAGTCGGACTGGTCACGGGTCGATTGGGCGGTGTTGGAGGAGGAACTCGCCGCGACAGTCGGGCACGCCGGTGATGTGGGTCTGTGGGCTGTGGTCGGCTCGGTCCATCGGGTGGCCGAACGCGAGCGACCGTTCAACAGCCTGTACGTGATCAGCGAGACGGGGCACCTGGTGGGCCGTTACGACAAGCGGTATCTCTCACCTACTGAGTTTGCGTTCATGTATGCAGCGGGTGATCATCCGAGTGTTTTCGAGATCGATGGGTTGCGTTTCGGCTGCGCATTGTGCATCGAGGCCAACATGCCGGAGGTGTTCATCGAGTACGAGGCACTCGGGACCGATTGTGTGCTGTTGGCCAGTTACGACGATGGGCCAGCCGAGCCGCTTGGTGATAGTCGATCCATGGCGCACGCGTTGCTGACGGGGATGTGGATCGCGTTCGCTGCGCCCGGCGTCGCGTCGAGAGCAGCCGTATCGTGCGTAGCTTCGCCCGATGATCGATGGCTGGTCCGGGGCCGCCCAGATGGGTCGCCCCAGGTGTTGTTCGCCGACCTCGACCCCGAAGATCCGGCCATGCGCGCTGGCTATGACCGTGGCTACAGGCCCTGGCGCGCATGCATCCGGAACGGGTACCGCCCAACGTCGGATGAGGTCAAGGCATTGCTGGGTTCGCCGAAGCAGGGAGTCGCCACGCCCCATGACATCCCTCGCGGGAAGGCCCGGGCGCCGGGGCGCGGCAACGTCCGGCGGAGCCCAATTCAGCGGTAGACCTGAAGTCAGGTATGGGAGGAGTGGGAGCATGGATGGGAGCAATTTGGGAGCAGATCCGTGCGTTGAAGGGCGTGGAACGGCGGCCAACTGCTCTGAACGGAGCTGTTCTACCTGCGGGTGTGTTGTTTGCGCAGGTAGTGGAGGTTATCGTCCATGGTTCACACCGAAGAGGTCACTCGCTCGATCCTCGGAGCCATACTCTGCCTCAACGTGGATAGTAGGAAGGAGATAGAAACCAGCCGCATCGAACCGAGGCCTTGAGGTCCGATAATCTTCTACTGTCATCGGTGGTGCTCGGGTGGCCGATTCAAATACGTGCCCAAGTCTCCGCTCGTGTGGTCGGTGAGGGCGCGTCGCGGCAGGTCAGCGCAGGTGCCGATGGCCCGGGCATGACGCCCTCTCCAGGCGGTAGTTACGATTCGAGTTCGTTGGCTACGAGCGTGCCAACTTTGTTCCACGCATTGTGGACTTCCTCTCCCGTCCACGGGAGGGCGCTCGTGGTCTGTGTCACGCGATGTGTAGCTCGACGCCGTATCCTTGATGCGGGTTCTGTACGTCTTATGGGAGTTCGTCGTCGGTGATGATGATGGTCACGTCGCCGAGCGCCATCACTTTCGACGCTGCGGCTGTGCCACTTGGAAGAGTCGGCTAGCAGGATTACGCGGCGCATGATGCGTGCGTATTGGAGCTAGCCCGGCGACCGGCCTGAGGTGATGCGGCGGGCGAACCAGAAGCACCTGCCTGGGTCAGCCAGGGCGAGCCTGGGCCATGTCGGGCCATTGACCTGGGTAAATGTGCATCAGTGGTGCCTGCGCGGATGTGGTTTCCTTGTTCACACCGAAGAGGTCACTGGTTCGATCCCAGTATCGCCCAGCTGAAGAGAGTCGAACCTCCGTCTCTTCACGGTCATAGCTGGTACCCCGCTTCGAGTACCAGCTGACCGCTCGGCGACGTTGCCCATGTTTCGTGCGCCCTCGGTAGGATTCGAACCTACGACACCCGCTTTAGGAGAGCGGTGCTCTATCCCCTGAGCTACGAGGGCCGACTATAACCTGCCGGATTAGCGTACCCGGCCCGGTTCGTCGATGGCGACCACGCCTCGCGTCTCGGCGGATGAGAGGCGGAAGCCGTGGTGACCTGGAATTGCGGGGCCTGGCGGCGTCGAGTCCTAGTCCAGGATGGCACAGTTGGCGCCAAGGTCGACCAGTCCGGCGACGAAAGTGCTCGTGAGCTCAGACGCGTTCTCGATGTCACCGCCTGAAGGGTCGTCGGAGTTCGCCAGCTCTTGCCACGCCTCGTGCGCGGGCGTGCCGAGGGCGATAGCGGCCTCGACCTGCTCTGCGTCGTCTGTGCTCGATAGGGGCGGAAGGTCGTCGAGTGCCACCACGAGTGCGTCGACGCCGGCCGCCACGTCGGAGATGTTCTCAGGGGCGAGCTTGGCATCCTCGCCCTGCGTCAGGATGGAGTTCTCCTCGGCGACGGTCACGCAGGTCGCGGTCGCCTGTTCCACCCAGCTGGACATCTCGACCGGCGCGTCCTCGTCGGAATCGCCGCCACCCATCAGCAATGTGTAGCCGGCCACGGTTGCGCCGACGACGACGAGCAGCGTGACCGTCATCGTGGCGAGGACTCGCCGGCCTGACGGCCGTGGCGTCGTGCTTGAGGGGATTTCCTCGAGCAGTTTCACTATGACTCCTCACGAGCTGCCATTGCCGACGATCTCACAGATGCCGGCGCGGATTCCCCCTTCACGCCGCGCCACTCTAGCTTGTCTGGTCCGATTGTCGAGTGTTCCGGTCGTCTCGGCGGTGTCGCCAGGCTTTGGTCGTGCTGTTCATGATCTCATCCCATGCCGTCGGTCGGAGGCCGAAGAGGTCAGTGGTCGCGGCCGCGTCGATCTCGAAGGGCCGGTCCCACTGGTACAACACACCACCCACTTCGCGCAGCAGCGGAGAGAGCGGGTAGAGCAGTCGCAACAACCCCCGTGGAATCCTGCGAACACGAGGTGGGGCTGCTCCGGCAAGCTCAGCGGCCTGTGCCACCACCCCGCGTGGCGAGACCGGCGGCGGGGAGGGGACGTGCCACGCGTGCCCCCATGCCCGTTCGTCAGTGCCGAGCACACTCAGGGTGCGTGCGACGTCGGGCACGTATGTCCAGCTGTGCGGGACGTCGGGGTCGCTCAACATGGACACCGGCTTTCCCGCCACGGCGGCGAGGCCGTAACGCGTGATCATGCCGGCGTTCGGCCCGACGCCAGGGCCGATGAAGTCCGACGCTCTGGCTTCAGCGACGCGGACCCGGCCCGCGTCATGCGCGGCCAGGGCGTCGTGCCATAACCGGGCACGCAACCGCCCCTTGTGCTCGGTGGCGATCAGGGGGTGGTCGCGGCTGATCGGCCCATCGACCGGGCCGTAGCCGTAAAGGTTGCTCATGGTGACCAGAACCGCGTCGGCTGATTCGGCCGCTTGCAGCAGCGCGGACGCCAGCGGTGGCCACATCGTCTCCCAGTGCTGGTAGCTCGGCGGAGACGCGGTGTTGTAGATGGCTTCAGCGCCGGTGACGTGCGGACGCAGGGAGGCATTGTCGGTGGCATCGGCGCTCACCGGTTGGATCTCTGGGTGCGAGGGTCCCGTACCTGACCGCGTGACGACGCGGACCTGGTGGCCGGAGGCCGCCAGCTCGAGGGCTGTGGCTCGGCCGATAGTGCCGGCGCCGACGACGACGTGCAGGGACATGGTGTGCCTCCAATATGTGAGCACTGCTCTCGTTTGAGTTCAGTGTGCTCCTCGGTGGAGGCGCTGTCAAGATCAGTGCTCTCGCTTTGGTGCGTCGTTCTCGTCGTATGGCACACTGCTGTCATGGCATCGACTCATGGGATTCGTGAGCGTGTTCGGCGAGAGCTGATCAGGGAGATCAAGGACGTCGCCCGTCAGCACCTGGCCGACCACGGCGCCGACGGTCTCTCGGTACGAGCGGTGACACGTGAGCTCGGAATGGCCTCGTCCGCTGTGTACCGGTACTTTCCCAGCAGGGATGCGCTGCTAACGGCGTTGATCACCGATGCGTACGAAGGCATCGGCAGGGCCGCGAACGTGGCCGAGGCGGCAGTGGCCCGTGATGATTTCCTCGGCCGCTGGCTCGCGGTGTTCCGGGCGGTGCGTGAATGGGCACACCAGCACCCCCATGAGTACGCGTTGATCTACGGTTCG
>NZ_ML142852.1:422555-425155 GCF_004138495.1 Phytoactinopolyspora endophytica | reverse complement strand
CCCGGCTATGCCGCCCCCCAAGAGACCACAGTTCCGGCGTCCGAGGTGGTATTGCTGCTGGCTCGGATCGCGTTGGATGCGGCTGGCGCACACGGAACGACGGCCGCATCCACCACCGCTACGACGGTCAGCCACGCAGACGCGCTCGACGACGATGTAGCGGCGCTGAAGGGCCGGCTGCCTCACATGGCACCGGACGTGGCCGAAGCGCTCGTGAGCTTCGACACCTCGACGGTGCTCGACGTCCTCGACGCATGGACCCTCCTGTTCGGCATGGTCAGTTTCGAGCTGTTCGGGCACTATCACGATGTGCTTGAGGCGAGAGCCGACTACCTGGACCGCCTCGCGATGAAGACCGCAGCGGCTCTCGGGCTGTCCGGGTGAGGGTCCGGCCACCCGATCCGCCGGTCTTTTGCCTGTCCACGGCCTGTCCGCGTCGCTCTCGGCCGGTGGCTGAACTACCCTCGGCAGAGTGAGACACAGTGATGGCGTCGGCGAGGCGGTGGAGCAATGGCGGGATGAACTCGCCGCACTGGGCGGCCGTGATCCGCTGTTGTCCTTCCGGGACCTCAAAGTCGGCACGCTCGACCTGGCTGCTGCCGAACCTGAGGCTCGGCAACGCCTGGTCGACGGCGAACCGGTCATGCTTTCCAAGCTCTTCCCGCATGAACCGTTGCGTAGCTCGGCTCTGCGTTCGACCCGGGCTATCCGGGACAAGTCCCGGGAGCTCTACGAGGAACGGGGCATCAACGTCGGTCTGCTGGCTGTCGGGATAGCCACCTGGTCGAACCCGTTCGTCGCGCACCGCCCGACGGCTCCCGTGCTGCTCCGCACGGCTGCGGTGGTCGCCCAGGACCCGGCAGAGACAGACTTCGTCATCCACGTCGCCGATGACCCGGTCATCAACCCGGTGCTCCTGCATGCGCTGGACACTCAGGTGGGCCTGCGATTCCAGGCCAATGATCTTCGTGACCACTCCGGTCAGCTGAAGTACCCGACCGTCGTCGAGAGGCTGCGGGAGTTCGCGCCCGCGCACGTGGTCGACGGCTTCTCCATCGCACACCGGGCGGTCCTGGCCACGTTCGCCATGGAGCCGCTGCTGCTCTCCCGCGACATCGAGGATCTCGGCGGCGAGCTGGCAGGTCATGATGTGGTGGCCGCTCTGGCAGGTGACACCAAGGCACGCCAGGCGATCAGCGTGGCCGCGGCTCGGGTCCCGCCCGAATACCTGGCGTTCGATACCGATTCGAGTCAGTACGAGGTGCTGTCGGCCACGGCCGGAGGCAGCAGCCTGCTGGTCGACTCCCCACCCGGCACCGGCCGGACACAGACTGTGGCCGGCATCGTCGCGGAGCTGGTCGGCCGGGGCCAGCGTGTGCTCGTGGTGAGCCACAAGCGTGCGACCGTCACGGACTTGACCGCTCGGCTGAGGTCGGCCGGGCTCGACGACCTCGTACTCGACACCGGTGGGATGTCGCCCGCGGATGCGGTCCAACAGGTGATCGGCACCGCGCGAGCGCTGCGCGAAGCCGGCCCGGGCGGCGGTGTGCAGCCGGAGAACCCGCAGGTCGTGCGTGTCGCGGAGCAGCTTCGCACCGAACTGGACGCGTATCGGGACGCGATGCACCGGCTCCGCGAGCCCGACGGCAGTAGCGCCTACGACGCGCTGGTCGCGATCGCGACCGCCGATGAGAGCATACGCACCACGGTCCGGATCTCGCCCAGCGCGCTGGACAGTCCCCGCTCCGCTTCCGAACTGCGTGAACAGCTACGCGAGTACGCCGATCTGGAAGGTCTGACGCTCACCGAGGACGCCTCGCCGTGGTGCGGGGCGCACGTTCCGACGCAGGCCGTCGCCGACTCCCTGGCCACCACTGTGGTCGGGCTGCGGGACAGCTATGTCCACCAACTGCGAGACGCCGCGACCAGAGCGGCCGTCGAAGTCGGGCTCGCCGGCCCCAGCACCATCGACGAGAGCATCGCGGTGGTCGAGCTCCTCACGTCCGTCGAGGCGACCGTCGCGACCTTCGGCGACGGCCTGTGGAACGAGCCGATCGAGGAACTCGTCGCGGCGACGTCTACGAAGGGCGCGCGCACACAAGGCGAGAACGCGCCCGGGTTCTTTGCCCGGAGGCGGCTGCGCCGGCGGGCGCTGGACCTGGCCGGAGCGTCCGGGCGGAACCAACGGGACGCCGTACACAGCCGGCTGGTGGCGGCGCGGGAACAGTTGGCGGCGTGGCGCGAGCGTTCCCGCGACGGCAAACTGCCGCGCACCGGGCAGTACCTTCCTCAGGCTGTGGAGGCGGTGAAAGCCGTCCGGCGCCGGCTTTCCGTGCTGGCTGATGCGAACCCGCGCACCAGTGACCTGGCGGTGTTGCCATTCCCCGAGGTTGCGAGGCGGCTGGATGCCCTGGCCCGGGACGAGGTTCACCTGCGAGCGCTGCCGCGGCTCACCGAACTGGAGACCGAGTTGAACGCGGCGGGTCTCGAGCCGCTCCTGGACGACCTGCGTCGTCGGAAGGTGCAGCCGAATCGCGTTGAGCGGATCTTCGACTACACCCGGCTGGCCTCGTTGCTGGACCATTGGCGCAAGACCGACC
>NZ_ML142852.1:419776-422521 GCF_004138495.1 Phytoactinopolyspora endophytica | reverse complement strand
CCGGGATTTCGACGTCGCTGAGCATCGGCGCAAGGTGGACGAGTTCCGCGTCGCCGACGAGGCCCTGCTCAAGGCCGGCGCCGGCCGCGTGCTGCGTTCCCGTGCCGCACGCTTCGCGGAGGTGACCGAGGAGTTCGAAGGTCAGGCCGACGTGGTGGCCGGCGCGGCCGGCCAAGGCGGTGGTGAGGCTCCGCGAACCCCCCGGGAACTGCTGGAGACCGCGCAGGAGGTGGCCCTGGCCGCGGTGCCATGCTGGGTGATGTCGCCGTTGAACGTGGCCGGCGTGCTGCCGCCTCGTCGCCTGTTCGATGTGGTGATCATCGAGGACGCCGGCCGGGTCACGCTGTCGCAGGCCGTGCCCGCCATCGCGCGCGGGTCGCGCGTCGTGGCGGTCGCCGACGATGAAGTCGCGCTGACGTCGTTCGCCACGGCCGTGGAACCTGCGCCCGACCCCGACGAGCAGGAAGGCCCGTGGTCAGGCGAACCGCCGTCCTCCGTCGCCGATCTGCTCCGCGACGTCCTCCCGGTGTACGGGCTGCGTGGCCAGTACCGTTTCCGGGATGATCATCTGGTTGGGTTTGCGGCCAGGGTCAGCTACGCCGGGCGCATCACGACGGTGCCGAGCGCCGGCGGAAACCCCAGGGTCAAGCTCGAGCTGGTGGAGGCGCCCGCCGGGGGAGACGATCCGGTCGACAGCTCGTCTGCCGAGGTGACCCGAGTCGTCGACCTGGTGATGGAGCATCTCCGGGTTCGGCCGCACGAGAGTCTCGGCGTCGTGACCCTCGGGCCGCGGCATGCGGAGCGTCTGGACGCTGCCCTGCGCCGGGCGCTGGTACGGGCACCCGACGTGGCCGGATTACTGCGCGAAGGGCGCAGCGAGCCGTTCTTCGTGAAGGACGTCGAACGCGTGGGCGGCGACGTCCGTGACGCGATCGTCCTCAGCCTCGGCTACGGACGGTCGGTGGACGGCAGGATTCTGTACCGGTTCGGTGCTCTGGGCCGCCCCGGTGGTGAGCGACGGCTGGCATCGGCCACGACCCGGGCGCGTGAGCGGCTGACCGTCGTCTCGACGTTCGGCGCCGAGGATCTCAGCCCTCGTCGGCTGACCACTCCTGGCGCCCAGGCGCTTGGAGAGTTCCTGACTTACCTGGAGCGAGGGCCGCGGGCGTTCGATGACGGTCCGGCGCCGGGCGCCGATGCGTTGGCGGAAGCCTTGGCCGAGCGGTTGCGACAGGCCGGCGCGTCGGTGGAGGTCGGCTACGGCGGTCCAGGCGGCCTACCGGTCGCGGTCCGCCATCCGGTGCGCAGCGATCGGATGGTTCTGGCGGTCGAGACCGATGCTCCGGACGGCCCTGCGAGGCTCCCCGCTCGAGAGCGTGAACGACTCCGGCCGGCCCAACTCGTCCGGCTCGGGTGGTCGGTTCACCGGGTGTGTGCGGAAGCCTGGGTGGCAGACCCCGACGCCGAGGCCAAACGCCTCGTCCAGGCGTACGAGGACGCGGTAGCCGCCGCCGACGCGTACGACTGGGCCGTGGCGGCTGCGGAGGCCGACGTGGTGGCCGGCATGCCAGAGGAGCCCGCGACCGGTCAGGCACGAAAGACTGGGGCCGATGGGGTCTCCGACGGCGCCCCCTCGCGCCCCGATGGGCCGGAGGGCGAGAGTCAGGACTCCGACACCGCGGACGACGCAGCGCAGGCATCCGAGACGGAGGCCGCACCCCAGCGTCAAGGGGTGCGGCCCGACGTACCTGCGGGATGGACGGTCTCCGACTATACGGTCCGGGAACTGTCCGCGGTGGCGCGCTGGGTGGAGTCCGACGGGGTCGCTCGTAGCGAGGACGACGTCGTCGATCTGGCCGCCGTGGAATTGGGGCAGTCGATGGACGACGACCGGACTCGGGACATCCTGCGGCATGCCGTGCGCGTGGCACGGGCGGGTGCACATCCGCAGCGTCCGGAATGATCAGGCAGGAGTCTTCCGTGCCGCCCTGGCGTAGCGGTCGGAGAGCGTACGGAAGTGCTCGACCAGCTCGTCCGGCTCGATGACCTCAAAGTCCACGCCGAGCAACGCGACGTAGACGGCAAGCCGCTCCAGCGAGTCGTTGGAGGTGCTCAGGATGCACGTCCGCTCGTCGGCTCTCTCTAGTGTGCCGACCGCGGCCGTGATCCGTTCCCGCATCGGCTCGATCGGGGCGTGCAGACGCAGCTTCGCGTGGTACTTGCGTGGCGCGACGGAGACCTGTCGGGATACGTAGTCACCGATGTCGTCGTCGGGGAGATCTCGCGGCGTGAAGCGGGCGCCGACCGGGGTGCACGCGGCGACCCGGTCGGCTCGGAATGTGCGCCAGTCGTTGCGGTCGAGATCCCACGCGACGAGGTACCAACGTCGCCCCCACCGGACCAGCCGGTAGGGTTCAGCAGCTCGTCTGCTGCCTTCGCCGCGATGGTTCCGATACTCGAACCGCACCCGTTCCTGATCCCGGCAGGCTAGCGAGAGGGTCGCCAGAGTGTGAGAGTCCACAGTCGGCGCCGGAGTGTCGTAGGGGATGGACACAGTGTGGCTGTGCAGGGCGTCGATGCGGCGGCGCAGCCGGGGCGGCAACACCTGCTCCAGTTTGGCCAGTGCGCGCACCGATGTCTCCTCGATGCCCTCGACGGTCCCCGTGGCCGCGGTACGCAGCCCGATGACCACGGCGACCGCCTCTTCGTCGTCGAGCAGCAGAGGAGGTAGGTCAGCACCGGCGC
>NZ_ML142852.1:399444-419732 GCF_004138495.1 Phytoactinopolyspora endophytica | reverse complement strand
GTAGCCGCCCGCGACGCCAGGCGTGGCGGTGACCGGATAGCCCAGCGTCCGCAGCTTTTCGATGTCGTTGCGGATGGTGCGAGCCGAGACGTTCAGCCTGGCGCCCAGCTCGGCGCCGGTCCAGTCCCGGCGTACTTGCAGGAGTGACAGCAGCCGTAGCAGCCGTGCCGACGTTTCCAACATTCTTCAAGAATGGCAGATATTGCGGAACAAAGTCTTCCGCAATAGACCGTAGCGTCCCTGTCATGACGAACACAGCAAGCGCCGCCGGCGCCGCCCAGCAGGCCAGCACCACCCCCGCGAGTTCCGCGTCCGGCGAGATCCGCCCGTTCACCATCGACATTCCGAAGGCCGAGCTCGACGACGTGAACCTGCGCCTCACCCGGACGCGATTCACCCAAGAGCTTCCGGATGCCGGATGGGACTACGGCGTGCCGCTCGACTACGTCACGAGGCTGGTCGAGTACTGGAAGGACGGATACGACTGGCGGGCCTGGGAAGCCAGGCTGAACGCCTACCCGCAGTTCACCACCGAGATCGACGGTCAGAACATCCACTTCCTGCATGTCCGCTCGCCAGAACCGGACGCGTTCCCGCTGCTGCTCACCCACGGTTGGCCCGGATCGATCGTCGAGTTCCTCGACGTGATCGAGCCACTGACCAACCCGCGAGCCCACTCGGGCGACCCGTCCGCCGCCTTCCATCTGGTCATTCCCTCGATTCCCGGCTTCGGGTTCTCCGGGCCCACGACCGAGAAAGGCTGGAACAAGCAGCGCATCGCTCAGACGTGGGCGAAGCTGATGGACCGGCTCGGCTACGAGCGTTACGGACTGCACGGCAACGACGGCGGTTCGTTGATCTCGCCGGAGGTCGGCCGGGTCGACGGCGAACATGTCGCGGGCGTGCACGTGACGCAGATCTTCTCGTTCCCCTCCGGCGACCCCGCCGAGATGGAGGGCCTCTCCGAGGAGGAGCTTGCGGGTCTGGACCACCTGAAATGGTTCTGGGAGAAGATGGGCGCCTTCAACCAGTTGCAGTCCACACAGCCGCAGACTCTGGCCCACGCCCTGGCCGACTCGCCGGTCGGTCAGCTGGCCTGGAATGCGCAGCTGTTCGGCGAGGGCGCGGTGAGCGACGACTTCATCCTCACGAACGTGATGATCTACTGGCTCACCAACACGGCGGCGTCGTCGGCTCGGTTCTACTATGAAGGCAACCATGCCGAGGAACCGACGGAGCCGACCACGGTCCCGCTCGGGCTGGCCGGCTTCGCGAACGACTTCGTGTCGATGCGGCGGTTCGCCGCGCGCGACCACCAGAACATCATCCAGTGGAACACGTACGACACGGGCGGTCATTACTCCGCGCACCAGGCGCCAGAGGTGCTCGTCCCCGACATCCGCGAGTTCTTCCGTCAGCTCCGCTGACTCCACGTCTGCTTGCCGTCGTCCGCCTGTGCCGCGCCAGAAGGAAGCCGAGAGGTCGCTCCATGTCGAAATCCACAGCCGTCGCCGGCCCCAGCCGGGGCCCGTCAGTTTCCGCAACGACCGGCCGCGTGCAAACCACAAACGGTGATGGTGTGCTGTCCCAACGGGCGTTGAACCGCGCCACGCTGGAGCGGCAGCTTCTCCTGCGGCGATCTGAGGTGACGCCATTGCAAGCCGTCGAGCATCTGGCCGGGCTGCAGGCGCAGGCGCCGTACTCACCGTACTTTCAGCTCTGGTCGCGTGTGGCGGATTTCGACCCCGGTGAGCTCGGCCAATTGCTGGAGGACCGCGCCGTCGTGCGAATCGCGGCCATGCGCGGCACTGTGCACATGCTGACGGCGGCGGACTGCTTGACCTTCCGTCCCCTGACGCAGCGGATCTTCGACCGTGACCTGGACACCAACACGCAATACGCGGCCGGTGTCCGAGGGCTCGATCCGGCCGAGTTCGTGCCGGTCGTGCAGTCGCTTCTCGCGGACACTCCGCGCACCAGCGCAGAGTTGGCGCCGTTGCTGGCGGAGAGGTTCCCGGGCCATGATCCAGCGTCCTTGGCATATGCCGCCCGTGGGCTCCTGGCGCTGATTCAGGCTCCGCCTCGGGCGGTCTGGGGCAAGAGTGGCCAGGCCCGGTTGACCACCGCGGAGTCCTGGCTTGGACGGGAACTGGATCCCACCCCGTCTATCGAGGCGATGGTTCTGCGCTACCTGAAGGCGTTCGGTCCGGCGAGCGTCGTCGACGTGCAGATGTGGTCGGGACTCACCAGGCTCCGTGAGGTCGTCGACCGGTTGCGACCGCAGCTCCGTGTCTTCCGTGCCGAGAACGGCAAGGAGCTGTTCGACCTTCCGGACGCACCCCGCCCCGATCCTGATACCCCCGCGCCCGTGCGGCTCTTGCCCGACTTCGACAACCTGATTCGATCGCACGCCGATCGCACCCGGGTAGTCAGCGACCAAGACATGAAACGGCTGAGCACCAGAAACGGCGTGACACCGAACTTCTTCCTGGTTGACGGTATGGTGGCGGGAAGCTGGCGTATCACCAAAGAACGACGGTCCGCGACACTTCGGGTGCAACCGTTCCGGCGCTTGCTGAGGGCTGACCACCGGGCCGTTGGCGAGGAAGCAGAGCGGGTGCTGACGTTCGCCGAACCACAGGCCGACTGCACAGAGATCGCCATCGAGAACGCGCTGTGAGACACCGCTGTGTCGTGCTGAGCCGCCGTGGCGGGGACCGTGGCTGAACTCTTGGTGAATCAGGATGATGAGCAGGTGCCGACGATCTAGGCTTGTGGCGGCTTCATCAGAACGTTAGGGAGTAATGCAGCTGTGAGCACACCAAACGGGTGGGAGGACGACCTCGAGATCCTCCCCGACACCACCGAGGACGAGTCGTCGCATGGATGGGGCGATGAAGACAGCTCCAATGATCGGCGGCTGCTGGATGAGCGCCCGCCTCACTGGAGCTAGTGTCCCCTGCCGGCAGTCCGCTGCAGGGCGTTGGTGCCTGATGGAGTTCGCCGGGTCGGACTAAGGATCCCGGTGCGAGTTGGGAGGAATGCTCCGCTCGACTCGCACCGGGATCGTTCGTCTGAGGCTCTTTACTGAGGCGCCTGTTCGCCACCCGGCGGTGGCGCCGCGGGCGGCTGGCCATGACTTCCGGGAGGCGGAGCAGTGGGTGGTTGCTGACCGTAGCCCTGCTGCGGCGGTGGCTGCTGCTGGCCGTAGCCTTGCGGCGCGGGTGGCTGCTGCTGACCGTAGCCCTGTGGCGGCGGTGGCTGCTGCTGGCCGTAGCCTTGCGGCGCGGGTGGCTGCTGCTGGCCATAGCCCTGTGAGGGCGGTTGCTGGCCGTAACCCTGCTGTGGGTAGGCGCCGGCTGTGGCCGGCTGTGCCTCTCCCTTGTTCCGCCGGGCCAGCGCGAAGAACAACAGTCCTATGATCAGCGCTGCCCCCACACCGATCACGACCCACAACCAGGCGGGAAGCCCGTCGTCGTCGCCGGATGCGGCGACCGCGTCAGTGTCGTCGTCTGTCGACGGTTCGTCCTGGTCATCCTGGGCCGATTCTCCGTCGGTCGCGTCGTCCTCCTCGGAGGTGTCTCCCGGAACCGCACCGCCGGAGGCCTGCGCGCGGGCGAACACCTCGTTGGGCTGACCCACTTCGGGGATCCAGGTGACTGTCGTGCCGTCGAGCTCACCGTTGTGGTCGGTGACTTCGCCGGGGAACGTGACGGCGATCCTCATGTCGAAGTCCATCATCCCGTCGAGCATGCCGGGAGGCACGTCCTCCATGCCTTCCAGCTCGTCGAGATCGCTCGTGTCCATGTCGGACAAGTCGAGAGTGCCGGAGACAACGTACTCGTCGCCTTGCCGCTCGATCGACAGATCGCCGTCTGTGGTTCCCTCGAACTCCGATAGTGGCGCGCCGTTGAAGGTCACCTCTTGACCCTCGTAGGTGCCGTCGTCGTACGGGGTCGCCGAGGCTCCGTCGGGGAAGTCATCCGGATTGAACTCGGTGAGGTCCTCGAGGCCGGACATGTCGCCCGCGGCTGGATCGTCGCTCATTTCGGCCATCGATATGAACTCCGAGCTGACGCCGGTGATCATCGTTCCGTCGACGGTCTCGTCCTCGTTGATGGTCAGGTCCATGTCCATCTTGATACAGCCAGTCAAAGCTAACGCCATGCCGGCTAACCCGATCGAACGTAATAGTCGTTTAGCGGTCACGAGGCGTTATCCTCGCACAGCTGAGACACGTCTTCTATCCCGTATCGATAACGTCAGGATCGGGAAGCGCGGAGTTCGTCCCGGATCTCACGAAGCAGGGTGATTTCTTCGGCGGTCTCCTCCGCTTCTTCCTGAGCCCTGCGTGCGCGCAGCTTGTTGATCGGGATGACGATGAAGAAGTAGATCGCGGCAGCGATCATCAGGAAGTTGAAGAGCGCGTCGAGGATCAGCCCGATGGAGAACTCGGCGTTGTTGATGGTGAACGTCGCCACTCGAGTCAGGTCCGGTTCTCCGAAGATCGCGGCGACCAGTGGGTTCACTAAGCCCGTCACGACCGCATCTATCACCAGCGCGAACGCGCCGCCGATGACGACAGCAACTGCGAGGTCAACGACGTTTCCCCGGCTGATGAACTCCCGGAAGCCTTTGAGCATGGTTCTACTCCTCGATCTTGTCGCGTGAAGCACCCCGGCACCGCATCGTGCTGCCGTGCTCTGCGTTCGAGGCGCTTCCTACCGCGGACAGACTAACGGTGGCCAGCGCTGCCGATAGTGAACGACAGCCGGGACGTCACTTCGGCCTGCGCGAGTTCAGCCGCTTGCTCTGGCGTCGCCGCCACCGTGAGTAATGTCCCACCGGTGGACGTGTCGCCGCTGTCGCGGTCTACCGACAGCACGGGGATGTCGGCAGCGACGACGTGCGCGCCGTGGGCTCCGTCCGCCGCCACCGCGAGGAGGTTGATCCGATCGCCGACGCGGATGAGTGCGGCGGCGCCGGCGTCGGCAATCCGTACTGGGCTAGCCACGAGATCGTCGCCCCACCCGTCGAGCAGTGAGGGGCCGACCAGCCGGCGGTCGGTGACGGGTTCACCCGCGCGGATCGGGCCGGCCAGCACCCCGCCGACCGCGTCTTTCGCGTCCAGAACACCGTCGGGATGTGCTTCGGGCGGGACCGTCGTGGTGATGAGGTGGTCGGGCTGGATAACGGTGCTTCCGTCGAGGTCACGCGCGGCGACGTGAATCTCGGTGCCGACAGGTGCCGAGGAGGATGCCGCTTCGATCGCCATCGCCACCGCCCCGGCCGCTAAGCCCGCAGCTAGCAGGCGCCGTCGCCATGCCACTGCTCGCGCGAAATGTGCCACCCGGATGCGTCCGCTCTCCATGCAACGCGACCTTAGGCGATCAGAACCATGCATGGGAGTTATCCACAAGGCCGGCTTGGCGCTGTTCTGGGTGGGCGGCGGCCGGAATGGGCCGGCAGGCTTACGTGGAGGACGGAGCGGGTGTCTTGCTGGACGACGAGGTGCCGGCGCCGTTGGTGGACGATCCGGACGATTCCGACGAACTGGACGAGGACGCCGAGCTGGACGAAGACGTCGACGAGTCGGACGAGGACGACCCGGACGACTCTGACGAGCTTTCGGAGCTGGAGCCGTTCGACGAGTCGGTCTTCGCGCTTGCCGAAGATCCGTTCTTGGAGCCCTCCGTGCGGCTGTCGTTCCGGTAGAAGCCGGAACCTTTGAACACCACGCCCACGGCGGAGAAGACCTTGCGTAGCCGGCCGTTGCAGGCCGGGCACTCGGTCAGTGCGTCGTCAGTGAAACTCTGCACCACCTCCAACGGCTCGCCGCAGTCGGTGCAGGTGTACTGGTACGTGGGCACTCGTCGTCCTCCATGCTCTGAACTCGTCCACGTTAGCACTCATGGACCCCGACTGCTAATAATGCGCCCTCGGTCACACTTTTGTCCACGTGACGGCGGTCTCAGAAGCACCACCGGCGGGGCTCTCCCGGCGCTCTGCGCGGCTCTACCGGCGTTGACGGTGATGCATGCCGGTCCGCGGCCGACCGCGGCCGAGCTGCGTTCTCTCAGGCGCGGAGAGCGACGACGACGCCGGCGACGGCGGCTGCCCACAGAATGCTGGCGAACGTGCCGATGATGAACCTCTCGGGTGCGGAGGGTCTGCGCAACTCGGGATACCGGCCAAGCCCTTTCAGGGCCAGGATGAGCGCGAGGCCTTCAGGCCAGCCGGCGAGCATGGCGATGATGAAGGCGGCACGTTCGAGGACACCGATCGTGGCGCCGCCGCGCAATGTGTCCGGGTTCGAGAAGGTCTGCACGTCAGCCGCATGCGGCGTCGCCGCGGCCGGCTCGGCTGGCGGCGATGATGTGAAGACCGGCGGCATTCCAGGCATCGATGCTGAAGGGCCGGAGAACGACGATGTCAACGGCGGTGGCGGCGGTGGCGGCGGGACCGAGGGTGAGACGTTCCCGGTGCGATCCGGAGCGCCGGCCGTCCAGCCTTGGGCTGGTGACGTCCCGCGGGCCAGGGGAGACCGGTCGGCCAGCCGCAGGACCGCTGTCACCACAAGCCCGCCGGGTACCGCCGCGACGACGGCGACAGCGTGACCCGTGCGCAGGGTCCAACTTCCCGTCTCCGAGTGGCCCAAGGCGAGCAGCGTGGCGATGCCGAGCAGGACGAGCGGCGCTGCGGCGGCGAGCACGGCCATCATCGTCGAGATCCGATCCCGGTTCCGGTCGACGAGGTACCAGAGCACGGTGCCGACGACGGCGGCGCCCGCCAGGAACGCGACGGTGATCATCCCGCGGCCTCCTCGAGTAGCCGGGCGGCCAGCGGGTGCACATCCTTCTCCTGCTGCCACAGCGCGACGGCTAGGCGTTGCCCGATGGCCTGCCTGGTGACGTCGAGACGTTCGGCGGCGTCCGCGACCGTGTATCCGGCCTCCATCAGGTCGATGGCCTCCCAGCCGGCGGCGGTGCGTTTGGAGATGAGCCCGGCGAGAAGAGTGAGCAACGCGTCGGCGTCGTGCGCTCGATCATCAGGGCCGGCGACGGCGATGGTCTGTGGGCGCCGCTTGGCGGCGTCGACCGCGTCGCGGGCGTGGATGAACGCCGTGCCGCGGGCTGCGCGGGTGCTGTCCGGCAGCGGCTCTTCAGCGTCGCCGATACCGATCCCCACGCTCCACGTCCCCTGTCGCATGAGCGCTAGTGAAGCACGGATGACGTGACCTACGTCAGTGAGCGCACCCTGGAGTTCGTCTCCAGTCGTGCGTTCGAAGCTCAGCAGAGGGTCGGGTACGTCGCGATTGAGCATCGTCAGGGCCTCTTCGACCAGATCACGCCCGCGGCGGCTGCGTCGCTGGTCGACGGTGAGGACATACGCCAGCACATGGCAAGGCTAGATCCTCCACTTCGACTGCGCAAGGCTAGAGCCTTTATGGCAGAAGGTAAAGGCTGGAACCTTCCATTTCACACGCTCCGGTGGCATAGCTGCCTGCCGAGGGCAGACGGCTGGATCAGCTGCCGCGTGACATCCACCGTGGAGGACAGGCCGAAAGCATGTCCCCTACGCTGTGCCGGTGACTCGTCGTCGGATCGCCCTCGCGCTGTCGGTGACGGCAGGTGTCGTCGTCCTCGCGCTCGTGGCTGTCACTGTCTTCACTGTCTGGTCGATCCGCCGCCCGTATCCTGAGTACGACGGCACCGTGGAGCTACCCCGGCTCAGCGGTGAGGTCGAGGTGATCCGCGACGAGCACGGCATACCGCATATCTACGCTGACTCCTCGGAGGACTTGTTCCGCGCCCAGGGGTATGTTCACGCTCAGGACCGGTTCTGGGAGATGGACGTCCGCAGGCACGCGACGGCGGGCCGGCTGTCGGAGCTGTTCGGCGAGGACCAGGTCGAGACTGATGCGTTCGTCCGCAGCATGGGCTGGCGAGAGGTGGCCAAGCAGGAGCTCCCGCTACTCGAGCCTGAGACCAGGCGCTACCTACAGGCCTATGCCGATGGCGTCAACGCCTGGCTGAGCGAGCGCTCCGGTGGCGACCTTGCCTTCGCGTACACCCTGCTCGGCGTTACCGGAGGCGAGACCACACCGTACCGCTGGTCCGCGATCGACTCTCTGGCCTGGCTGAAGGCGATGGCCTGGGACCTGCGTGGCAATATCGAGGACGAGATCGACCGGTCGCTGATCGCCGCGGAGCTGCCGCTGGAGCGGGTGGAGCAGCTCTATCCGCTTTACGACGCCGACGTCGGTGCGCCGATCGTCGATGACCGCTACTTGCCGTCGCACGTACCCGAGGCGATCGCTGGGCACGATGGCGAACCGGTGCCGCTGGACGAGGCCGAGGCGGTGTTGCGCGACGCCGCCGATGCCCTGCGAGCCGCGCCGTCGTTGCTAGGTGACGGCGACGGCATCGGGTCGAATTCGTGGGTGGTGGATGGCTCGCACACCGAGAGCGGCGCGCCTGTGTTGGCGAATGACCCGCACCTCTCGCCGGAGATGCCTTCCGTCTGGTACCAGGTGGGACTGCACTGCCGCGACGTCGGCCCGGAGTGTCCGTTCGACGTCACGGGGTTCTCGTTCTCCGGCTTGCCGGGTGTGGTGATCGGGCACAACGGCCAGATCGCGTGGGGCTTCACGAACCTGGGCGCGGACGTCACCGACCTCTATCTGGAGGACGTCCAGGGCGACACCTACCGGATCGGCGACGACCGGGTCCCGATGCAGACACGTGAGGAGACGATCGAGGTCGCGGGTGGCGAGGATGTCACGATCACCGTGCGGTCGACCCGGCACGGACCGTTGATCTCCGATCACGACGACCTGATGCGCGACGTCGGTACCAGGGCATCCGTCGAATCCGCGGAGGACGCTCCGGACCCAGGCGAGGGCTATGGAGTCGCCTTGCAGTGGACCGCCCTGGAGCCGGGCAACACCGCCGATGCGATCTTCGCGCTCAACACCGCGCAGGACTGGGAGTCGTTCCGTTCTGCCGCCGCCCTGTTCGATGTGCCCGCGCAGAACCTGGTCTATGCCGACGTCGACGGCAACATCGGATACCAGGCGCCGGGCAGGATCCCGGTACGCAGCGGCGGGGACGGACGCTACCCCGTTCCTGGCTGGACCGACGAGCACGAATGGGTGGGCTATATCCCGTTCGAAGACCTGCCGACCGTGTTCAACCCCGACGACGGCATGATCGTGACCGCGAACCAGCCGGTGACCAGCGATGCGTACCCGTTCCTGCTCAGTGCCGACTTCGACGCGGGACATCGGGCAGGTCGTATCGGAGAGCTGCTCGGTGAGGCGACCGCCGGCGACGGCACGGTCGACGTGGACTCCATGGCCGAGATCCAGATGGACAGCCACAGCGCGGCCGCCGAGGTCCTCGTCCCATATCTGCTCGAGCTCGAGGCGCCTGCGGGGTACTACGGAGACGGTCTGCGGCTGCTGCGGGACTGGGACTTCGCGCAGAAGCCGGAGTCGGGTGCGGCGGCGTACTTCAACGCCGTGTGGCGGCACGTGCTGGAGCTGACGTTCCACGACGAGCTCGACGAGGACCAATGGCCCAGTGGTGGCGGTCGCTGGTTCGAGGTGATGCGAGGCCTGCTGGAATCGCCGGACGACCCGTACTGGGACGACGTCGACACCGACCGCGTGGAGACCCGCGACGACATCCTGGCTCGCGCTGCTGACCGAGCACGCGACGAGATGACCCAGGTGCAGGGGAAAGACGCGTCGACGTGGGAGTGGGGCCGCTCGCACGAGCTGACACTCGTCGAGCCGACCTTCGGAACCTCCGGGTTCGGACTGATCGAAGGCCTGTTCAACCAGGGTCCCGCCTCCGTCGGCGGAGGCACGTCCACGGTGCTGGCCACCGCCTGGGTGCCGGAGGACGGCTACGAGGTGACCTGGGTGCCCTCGATGCGGATGATCGTGGACCTCGGCGACGTCGATGCCTCGCGATGGGTGGATCTCACCGGGGTGAGCGGACATCCGTACCACGAGCATTACGGCGATCAGACCGAGTTGTGGCAAAGCGGCGGGATGCTGCCGATGCGCTCGGAGGAAGAGGATGTGCGACGGGCCGGCGAGCACAGGCTCGTGTTCACGCCCCGTGAGACTCCTTCAGCCGGGTGAGACCTCGTGGCCTCACGTGACGCTTTGGGCCCGGGCGGACCACGCGAGTGTTACCGGAGGCCACGAAGTGCACTGCCGCTCAGTGGTCTCCGACGTGATGGATTCCGGACGGCGTCACCGCGGTGCTGACCCGGACGTCATGCGGCTCGTGCGGGATCGGCATGTCGAGTATCTCGCCGTCGTGCAGCAGGATGAACGCCGGGACACGGCCGCTCAGCCGGGCCAGCACCCGGTCATAACACCCGCCGCCCTTGCCGAGGCGAGTGCCCCGGCGGTCGACCGCCAGCGCAGGCACAAGGACGACGTCGGCCTCGCGCACTGCCTCCGGCCCAGTCGTGGGCCCGGTCGGCTCGAGCAGCCCACGAGGTGCGGAGGCCAGCGACGTCGGGCCGCGATAGATGCCCCAGTCCAGGTCGAAGTCCGGCATCAGCACCGGCAGCAGTACCTCGATACCGCGCTCGTACAGGTCGTCGATGAGCTGTCCGGTACCCGGCTCGTCTCCGACGGACACGTATGCAGCGACCCGTTCGGCAGAGGCGATCTCGGGTACCTCGTGCAGTATGTCCCGCAATGATCGTGCGCGCGCGGACAGCGCGGTCGCGTCCAGCGCCGCGCGGTTGGCGGCGATGCGTGTACGGAGGGCTCTTTTCGCCTCGCGGATGGACGTGGCCACGCTGCCACCGTACTCGGTGATGGGCTGGTACGCCTGCGAGTTGCTGCCCGGCCGACTGCGAGCCGCCGACGGGGTCGATGGTGGGGACGGCGTCGAAGAGCGTGCCGGGGTTAAGTAAAGTATCGTCATGAATGCGCCGATCAAAGCTGTGACGAAGGCCGTGATCCCCGTCGCCGGACTGGGAACCAGGTTCTTGCCCGCCACCAAGGCGACGCCGAAGGAGATGCTGCCGGTAGTCGACAAACCGGCTATTCAGTACGTGGTCGAGGAGGCTGTGGCGGCGGGCCTTGAAGACATCCTGTTCGTCACGGGGCGGAACAAGAGCTCCCTGGAGAATCATTTCGATCGGGCGTGGGAGCTCGAAGCGGCGCTGGAGCAGAAAGGGGACGACTTCCGCCTGGAACGGGTCCGGAAGTCGCAGGTCCTCGGTGACATCCACTACGTACGGCAGGGTGACCCACGTGGCCTCGGCCATGCCGTCCTGTGCGGCGCGATGCACGTGGGAGATCAGCCGTTCGCGGTGATGCTGGGCGACGACCTCATCGACCATCGAGACCTGCTGCTCGCGCAGATGCTCGACATCCAGCAGCGCTACGGCGGCAGCGTGGTGGCGTTGATCGAGGTGGATCCGGCACAGGTCAACCTGTACGGGTGCGCCGCCATCCGGCCAGGACCAGGGCCAGAGGACGACGTCGTCGAGGTCACCGACCTGGTGGAGAAGCCGGATCCGAGCGACGCGCCGAGCAACCTCGCGATCATCGGGCGCTACGTCCTGCACCCCGCGGTGTTCGACGTGCTCCGGCAGACGCCGCCCGGCCGGGGAGGGGAGATCCAGTTGACCGATGCGCTCAAGACGCTCGCCGGCATGTCCCCGGAATCCGGCGGTGGCGTGCATGCGGTGGTCTTCCGGGGCCGGCGCTACGACACCGGCGATCGCCTGGACTACCTGCGCAGCACGGTACGGTTGGCCAGCGAGCGCAAGGACCTCGGCCCGGAGTTCCGCAGCTGGCTGCGGGAGTTCGTCGGCTCATTGCCGCCAGAGGACGGTGCGTGATCTGTTACCGGCTGCTCGACGGCCAGGTCTTGCACGCGTACAGGGACAGGCTATGAAACGGTGAAGATGTGAAACGCGTCGCCGACCACCTCTCGGACATTCTCGAAACAATCCGGCCCCTGCCGGCGCTGGACGTACAGTTGCTCGACGCGCACGGATGCGTGCTCATCGAGGACGTGGTGGCGCCGTGGCCGCTTCCGCAGTTCGACAACTCGGCTATGGACGGATATGCGGTGCTGGCCGACGACGTGGCGGGCGCGTCTGAGGACGATCCCGTCGAGCTGCCCGTCGTCGCGGACATCGCCGCAGGGGACCTCCAGGTCAGCGCGATCAGCTCTGGATTGACCGCGCGTATCATGACCGGCGCTCCGATGCCGGCACGTGCCGACGCGGTCGTGCCGGTGGAGCACACCGACGGTGGCACCGCCCGGGTCCGCATCACCTCTCCCGCCAAGCCGAGCGCGCACGTCCGGCGCGCGGGGGAGGACGTGAACTCCGGAGACGTGGTGCTCGGAGCGGGTACGTATCTCGGCGCCCCACAGATCGGCCTGCTGGCCGCGGTCGGCCGCGACCGGGTGGCCGTTCGGCCGAAGCCGCGCATCGTCGTGATCTCCACCGGTAGCGAGCTGGTCGAGCCGGGCAACCCGGTGGCACTGGGCCAGATCACCGACTCGAACTCGTTCAGCCTCACCGCCGCCGCCCGGGAGGCAGGTGCCCTCGCCTACCGGATACCGCCGGTGCCGGACGACCCGGACCGGCTGCTGGGCCTGATCGAGGATCAGCTGGTCCGCGCCGACATGGTGATCACCACCGGTGGCGTCAGCGCGGGCGCGTATGACGTGGTGAAAGAGGTCCTGTCCAGGCTTGGCACCGTGGCGTTCGAAAAGGTGGCGATGCAGCCCGGCAAACCGCAGGGCTTCGGCACCATCGGCGAGGAGTCGACACCGATCTTCACGCTTCCCGGCAACCCGGTCAGCGCGTTCGTCTCGTTCGAGGTCTTCGTGCGCCCGGCGATACGCAAGATGTTCGGCGCCGCGCGCCTGCACCGGCAGAGCGTGAAAGCGGTGCTGCAACAGACCTTGCGCTCCCCCGAAGGCAGGCGCCAGTTCGCCCGGGCACGGCTGCAGCCCTCGTCGGACGGCTCCTATCTGGTCACGCCGCTGGGCACACAGGAGTCGCATCGCCTGGGCGACCTGGCTTACGCTAACTCGCTGATCGTCGTGCCCGAGCACATCACCGAGGTGACAGCCGGGCAGGTGGTCGACGCCATGAGGCTCGAACACAGAAAGGACTGAGCGTGACATCGCGGCTGACGCACATCGACGACGAAGGTTCGGCTCACATGGTCGATGTGTCGGCCAAGGAAGTGACGGCCCGAACGGCTCGAGCGAGCGGCCGCGTGCTGGTCTCGCCCGAGGTCGTGGACGCATTGCGAGCCGGTGACGTTCCGAAGGGCGATGCCTTGGGTGTGGCGCGTATCGCCGGCATCCAGGGGGCGAAGCGCACCCCCGATCTGGTGCCGCTGTGCCATCCTCTCGCGATCCACGGCGTGGACGTGGACCTCTCCGTGGCTGACGACGCGGTGGAGATCTCCGCCACGGTGCGCACGGCCGACCGGACCGGTGTCGAGATGGAGGCGCTGACCGCGGTCTCGACGGCGGCACTCGCGGTCGTCGACATGGTGAAGGCGATCGACCGGAGTGCGGTGATCACGGACATCCGGGTGGAGGAGAAGACTGGTGGGCGTTCGGGTACGTGGCGGCGTGAGGGACGATCACACTAGTGTCCTGTCGTTATGACAGGACGTCAGGTGACGGGCCGATGAGAGCGTTGGTAGTGACCGTGTCGACCAGAGCTGCGGCCGGTGTGTACGAGGACAGGAGCGGGCCGGTGCTCGCCGATGGGTTGCGCGCTCTCGGTGCGGACGTCGACGGCCCGACGGTCGTCCCCGACGGCCCGGAGGTGGAGGCCGCTCTGCGGGAGGCCGTCGACGCGGGATACGACGTCGTCGTGACGACGGGCGGCACCGGTCTGAACCCGAACGATCAGACTCCGGAGATGACACTGCGGGTGGTGGACGTTCAGGTGCCCGGGCTGGCCGAGGCGATCCGGGCGCACGGCAGGGCCAACGGGGTACCGACGGCCGTACTGTCCCGCGGAATCGTCGGGCGGGCAGGGCGCACTTTCGTGGTGAACCTACCGGGGTCGACGGGTGGAGTCCGGGACGGTCTTGCCGTCTTGGAGCCCGTGCTGGCCCACGCCGTCGATCAGATCGCGGGTGGCGACCATCCCAGGAGCGCCGCGTCGTGAAGACGGGTTCCCGGCTGGGCTGGCCGGTCGAGCTGGATGACCCGCCGGTGGGGCTGCGGCCGTTGCGGTACCGGGACGCTCGGGCGTGGGCAGAGATCCGGTCACGCAATGCGGAGTGGCTGCGTCGCTGGGAGGCGACGCCACCGCCGTCGTCGTCCTCGCCGCCGATGAGCTTCCGTCAGATGGTGCGGATGTACTCGGCGCAGGGACGAACGGATGAGGCCCTGTCCTGGGCGGTGACCTACCAGGGCCGGCTGGCGGGCCAGCTGGGCGTCTCCAACATCATCTGGGGCTCGGCCCGGATGGGGACGGTGGGGTATTGGGTCGACGGCGCGCTGGCCGGACGCGGCATCATCCCCACCGCGTTGGCGCTCACGGTCGACTACTGCTTCTTCACCGCCGGACTGCACCGGCTTGAGGTGAACATCCGGCCGGAGAACCAGGCGTCCCTGCGCGTGGTGGAGAAGCTCGGTTTCCGGGACGAGGGCGTGCGCCCGAGACTGCTGCACATCGATGGTGATTGGCGTGACCACCGGTCGTTTGCGCTGACCGTCGAGGATGTCCCGGACGGCTTGCTGAACCGCTGGCACGCGTCTCAACGGCTCCCGTGATCATCGATGATGAGTCGCGTCGTGGCATGATGAGCCGTCGGCGGCGGTAGGCAAACCGTCACAGTAGTCACATCCGTTACCGGCGACACACCGCCGTAGGTCCACCGCCAGCGACGTTGTGCACCGTACCGTCTGATGTCATGGGGTACAGCGGCCTGATCTATGCGGCGATCGTAGCCGCGTGGCTGGCCGTCCTTGTTCCCCGGTGGGTACGGCGCAACGAGGAAGTCGAAAGGGCGCGCGAGACGGACGCCGCGCATGGCGTACGGGTGCTGCGGCGCAAATCCGGTCCGATCCACGCTCCGCACCATACGGTCGCGGGAGGCATAGACGCCCGGATCATCGTCGCGGGGGACGCCACCGGGATGGCAACGTCGCGGGCCGCTTCAGCCGGCCGTGTGGGAGCCACCTCGGGCAGTGACCCGGCGCCCGAGTCAGGCAGCGACGGCGATGCCGGGCGGTCGGGGTCGCGTAGCGAGCTATCTGCGGCGGATCCGACGCTCAGGCAGCTGGAGGAGACGTTCTCGCGAGCGGCGAGTCGTCGTCGCCGGATGCTCACGATATTGCTTGTGGCCACGGTCGTCGGTGTTGCCGGGACTCTCCTGGGCCCCCTTCCCGGCTGGACCCCGATGCTCGCCGGGACGATGCTGTGCGGCTTCCTGGTGCTGGCGAGAAGGGCCGCGGTTGCACAGCATCAACGGCGCAGAGCGGTTCGTCGCCGGATGGCTCATCAGAGCGCTGGGCCAGAACATGTGGCGGACCACGAGACGCCAGTGGAGGTGGACGACGGCACCAGGATCGCGGTGCTGGACGCGCCGGCCGAGCCGGAGGAGCCTGCCGGAGACACCTGGGAGCCTGTCGACGTGCCGCTACCGACGTACGTCACCAAGCCGAAAGCTCCGCCGCGCGTGGCGCGCAAGATCGATCTGGGACAGGCCGGATCGTGGACTTCTGGTCGCCTGGAGAACGCCCGGTCGTTCGATCTCCCGTCGCGTCCACCGGCCACGCCCGTCGCCCGTGAGACGTCGGATGCGGACGGTGACGCAGCCGACATGTCCGAGGAGGAGCTGCCTCAGAAGCGCCGGGCCGTGGGCGAATGAACGTGCCGCGCACCGTGCGGTTGCCGGGGACCATGGGCATATGACGCGCTGGCCAGCGGATTCCTTGCCCAGCGTGGTCGGATGGTAAGCTCGTCCAGGTCTTGATCCGGGGGCTGTGGCGCAGTTGGTAGCGCGCCTCGTTCGCAACGAGGAGGCCAGGGGTTCGAATCCCCTCAGCTCCACCACATTCGTCTCACTAGAACAACTGACCGGGTCGAGGCCGTTCACGGTAGTCACAGTGCCGTCCGAAGGGACGCTCGATTTGCGTTCTGGGCGCGTTCGGGGGTTGGCGGTTAGCACCCAATGTGTGTGTCCATTGACAGGCTGCTTCCCGGAGTGGGGACAGCCAGACGTGGGGCCGCTGTGGCGTTGCAGAATTTGAGACGCAGGTCTGTGCGGCGCCGCACTGTAGTGAAGCGTGCCCGGAGGGTGTCTTCTCCCGGGAGTCTTCTCCGCTGCCTGTGCCGATCGGTGGGATCGAGTCCCGTCGTCGGGATCGGCACCGCTGGCTGCTGCACCGGCGTCCCCGGGCCGGAACACGGCTCGCGGCTTCGCCTACGGTGACGCCGGTGACCCGGCACACCAGAAAGAGGAGGAACGATTGGCTAGAGGCGTTCAGCGCCAGCCCGGCGCTACCCGAACGACCACCCGATCCCGGCGTCGGGCCCGTGACCGGGACAACGACGGAATCATCCCGATCCTCGCGCGCGCCGTCCGCGACGTCGAGGCGGCCGCTGAGCGCGGCCCGTTGACACCCTCGATACGCACCGAATTTCAGGTCATAGCCCTGCTGGTGCGTGAGGAACGTGCCCGCGTCAAGACGGACGACTCGACAAGTGACACGTACCGCACCGAGCAGCTCAAGCGCCTCGACGGGATCGCGACGATCCTGGCGAAGGTCGCCGCCCGCGACGCGTCGCTCCTGGCGCTGCTCGCTGAGGACGCCGTCATCGGCGACGCGGCCAGATCGCTCAAGCGGGACATGCTGATCGCGGCCGGCCTGGAGCCACGCGCCGACGAGGTCACCACCAGCGCGCCAGCGCCCGCCACCGCCACGACGAAGCGTCAGGTGGTGCCGCAGTCGGTCGTCTCCCGGCAACTCGCCAATCCCTTCCTGGCTCCCGATTTCGCATCGGTCGGCCCAAGTGAGCCGCGCCCGCGCCGCCTGGCCGGTTGGGAGCTGATCGGCCCTCTGCTCAACTCGTTCGAGTACGCCGCCGACGGGGCATCGGCCTGCATGGCCCTTCCCGAAGCATCCTCGCTGCGAGCACCGGATGGCCTGGAGCTGATGCCACACCAGGCACAGCTGGTCGCCGCAGCCGAGTCCGGCCACAGGAACTTCCTGCTCGCCGATGAGCCAGGGCTGGGGAAGACAGCTCAGGCGCTGCTTGCCGCACAGGCCGCGAACGCGTACCCGCTGCTCGTCGTCGTGCCGAATGTTGTCAAGACCAACTGGGCACGTGAGGCCGGCCGGTGGACGCCGGCGCACCCGGCCACTGTGGTCCATGGAGACGGTGACACGATCGACGGGTTCGCCGAGATCATCATCGTCAACTACGAACTTCTCGATCGTCACATCGGATGGCTCGGGGACCTCGGCTTCCGAGGCATGGTGGTTGACGAGGCGCATTTCATCAAGAACAAGAAGTCCCAGCGCTCCCAGCACGTTCGCCAGCTCTCCGAACAGATCCGGGCCCGCACCGTGCGGCCCCTCTTGATGGCGCTCACCGGCACTCCGCTGATCAACGACATCGAGGACTTCAGGGCCATCTGGCAGTTCCTCGGATGGATCGACGAGAAGAAACCGGGCGCCGAGCTGATGGAGTCCCTGGAGGAGACCGGCCTGACACCGGCGGATCCCGGGTTCTCCGTCGCCGCTCGCGCCGGCGTGATCGACCTGGGAATCGTCCGCCGCCGTAAGGCCGAGGTCGCCGCCGACATCCCCGCTCGCCGTGTGGCCGACCTGCCCGTTGAGCTCGACGGCGCCGTCGGCCGCTCGATCCGCGATGCCGAACGCGAGCTCGCGGACCGCCTCGTGTCGCGCTACGAGAGCGCACTCGAAGCGCGGACCTCCGGCGTCGTCGCGCATGGAATTGACCACGACCTCGTGCGCCGGGTCGCCGGCTGGGAGCTGGCCGATACCGCGACGGCGAAGTCCAGCGAGAACGTGTTCAGCATGATCCGCCGCATCGGCCAGGCCAAGGCCGGCTTGGCCGCCGATTACGCCGCGCAGCTCGCCCGCAGCGTGGGCAAGGTCGTCTTCTTCGCCAAGCACGTCGACGTGATGGACTTCGCCGAGCAGGCCTTCACCGAGCGTGGCATGCGCTACTCGTCGATACGGGGCGATCAGACCGGGAAGCAGCGCCAGAAGAACATCGACGCCTTTACGAACGATCCTGACGTCTCCATCGCGGTCTGCTCGCTGACCGCTGCCGGTGTGGGCCTCAACTTGCAGGTCGCCTCCAACATGGTCCTCGCCGAGCTCTCGTGGTCCGCCGCCGAGCAGACGCAGGCCATCGACCGCGTCCACCGCATCGGTCAGGCCGAACCTGTCACCGCCTGGCGCATCATCGCCGCGCAGACCATCGACACGAGGATCGCGGAGCTGATCGACAGCAAGGCCGGGTTGGCCGCCAGGGCACTTGACGGTTCGGACGAAGAGGTGGGGTCGGCAGCCGACGTTCAACTCGAGGCTCTCGTCTCGCTGCTGACGGACAGGTTGTCGACGTCGCTGTAGCCACAGGAAACTAACGCGAGCATCCGAGAGCGATCTGGCATCTCCCAAGCGAACGCACCGCAGGCCCCGAAGCTTCTCCGCGAGGCGGTGGCTGCTGGTCTCATCGCCGTACACGACCCGGACGACCTGCACAGCGAGTTCGACGAGACTTCGCGACCGGCGTACCAGTCATATGATTGCCGTGCCGGTCATTTGACTGGCTCATCACAACTTGTCCACCAGCGCTTCGACCAGCACGGTATGGGTTCGATTGGTGGCACGTTGCTGACAGTCTTCCATTCGCAGCGTCTCCGCGTACCGTGATCTCATGCAGACCGTCCAGAGCGCTGGCGATGCCGATCCGGCGCTGGAGGTTCGATCCGCCGTTGGTCGATTCGCCGACTTCGCTGAGGTCGTCGGGGTCAAGAAACCCGGCGGCAAGGGATGCTGGTGCATGTCCTACCGAGACTCGCGGGTGTCGAACGAGGAGCGCCCGGAGTTCATGCGTCAGCTATGCGACATGGAACCGGGCCCGGGCGTGATCGCCTACGTGGACGATGCGCCGGCCGGCTGGTGTTCCGTGGCGCCACGCAGCACCTATCGGCGGCTGATGAACGCCCGCACGATCCCCTTTCTGGGCGAGCGCGACGCCTGGGTCGCGGTCTGCTTCGTCGTTCGTGCCGGATATCGTGGCCGGGGCCTGATGCATGCGCTGCTGGACGGTGCCGTCGAACACGCCGCCGCTCATGGTGCCGAGGTGGTCGAGGGATACCCGGTCGAGGTGAGCGACGACGAGCGCGTCGACGTGATCAGCGGGTATGTCGGCACTACGCGACTGTTCGAGGCGCACGGCTTCCACCGCGCCGGACCCACCTCGGGTCGTAGCGGCGGCCGCCCGCGGTGGATCATGCGTCGCGAATTGGCCTGAGCGCGGCTCAGGTACTCGTGCGGACTACCAGGTCGGCCGGCAGCGTCACCGATCTACGGGGTGCGCCGTCGATGATGTCGAGCAACAGCGTCACCATCTCGGCGCTGATGCGGTCGAACGGCTGGTGCATCGTCGTGAGCGGGGGGTCAAGCGTCGCGGCCAGGCCGGAGTCGTCGAAGCCGGCGACGGCGATGTCGTCGGGCACCGGTCGTCCGAGCTTGCGCAGAGTGGTCAGGGCTCCGGATGCCATGAGGTCGGAGGCGGCGAAGACCGCATCGATGTCCGGTGCGCGGTCCAGGAGCTCCGCCATCGCGGCAGAACCGGACGCCGCGCTGTAGTCGCCGTAGGCGACGAGGCGCTCGTCGAAGCGGTCGCCCAGCTCGTCCCGGTAGCCTTCGAGCCGGTACCGGCCACCCGGGGTGTCGGGCGGTCCGGCGATGGTGGCGATGCGTTCGCGCCCGGACGAGCGCAGGCTGCGGACCATCGTCCGGGCCCCGGCGGCCTCGTCGACCGAGACCGACGCCACCCGGTCGGAGTATCCGAGCGGGATCCCGCAGGCGACCGCGGGTATGTTCTCCTCCAGCAGCGAGGCGATGAGCGGCTCGTTCTCGTGAGTGGAGATCAGCAGCACGCCGTCGACGTGGCCCGCCGTGACGTACTTGATGACGTTCGTGCGCTCCGCCTCGTTGCTCGCGACGAGCAGCACGAGGGTCGTTGAGTGGGCGTCGAGCGCCGCGGCCGCC
>NZ_ML142852.1:398832-399425 GCF_004138495.1 Phytoactinopolyspora endophytica | reverse complement strand
AGGATCGCGAACGTCGGGTCGGCGAACAGTCTCTGCTGCGGTTCGGTGAGCAGAAAGGCGAGTGAGTTCGCGCGACCGGTGACCAGGCTGCGGGCATGCCGGTTGACGCGGTAGCCGGTCATCCGGATCGCGTGATCCACCGCGCGGCGCGCCTCGGGAGACACCCAGTGCCCGCCGTTGATGACACGGGAGACCGTCCCGCGGGAGACGCCTGCGGCAGCGGCGACGTCTCGGATGGTCGGGCGACGGCGATCCGTCTCGGAGCTCACAGCTCTGACTGTACTCGGGGCTTCGTGACTGTGCACGATCACAGTCGAATAACGGCATGTCTCGACGTCTTGTAGATACTGACTGGATAATGCCTAGACTTTGCGACATTAAGTACTGGGACCGTGCACAGTCCCGACAGACTCAATGGAGTGTCATGACTGACCGAAGCGCCTGGCCGACCGGTCGACGGATCGGCTACGGCGGGGATTACAACCCCGAGCAGTGGCCCCGCGAGACGTGGGACGAGGACATGGTCCTCATGCGCGAGGCCGCCGTGAACTTCGTCAGCGTCGGGATATTCTCGTGGGCCCTGCTGGAGCCGC
>NZ_ML142852.1:397825-398822 GCF_004138495.1 Phytoactinopolyspora endophytica | reverse complement strand
AGGCGAGTACGACTTCACGTGGCTCGACGATCTCCTCGACCTGCTGCACGGCAATGGCATCGCCGTCGACCTCGCGACCCCCACCGCCTCCCCGCCGGCGTGGTTCTTCGCCGCCCATCCCGAGGCCCGCGTCGTCACCCGGGACGGTACGACCCTCGGCTTCGGCTCCCGCGGCATGGCCTCGCCGAGCTCGCCTGCCTACCGGGCCGCGGCGGTGCGGGTCGCCTCGGCGCTCGCCGACCGGTACGCCGACCACCCCGGCGTCGTCATGTGGCACGTGCATAACGAGTACGGCGCGCCCGTCGGGGAGGACTACTCCGAGGCCGCCGTCACGGCGTTCCGAGCGTGGCTGAAGGAGCGGTACGAGTCACTCGATGCGCTCAACGTAGCGTGGGGGACGGCCTTCTGGGGCCAGGTGTACTCCGACTGGGAGCATGTCGGAGCCCCTGCTGCGACCCCGTCCGTGGCGAACCCGGCGCAGCGGCTCGACTTCGCCCGGTTCACCGACCATCAGCTGCGGGCCTGTTACATCGCCGAGCGCGACGCCATCCGTGCACACGCCCGGCAGCCGATCACCACGAACTTCATGGCGAACGTGTGTCCCACCACCGACCTGTGGGCGTGGGCGCGAGAGGTCGACATCGTCTCGAACGACCATTACCTCACGGCCGCGGACGAGCGTGGGCACGTCGGCCTGGCGCTCGCGGCCGATCTGACTCGCTCGGTGGCGGGCGGGCGCCCGTGGATCCTGATGGAGCACTCTACGTCTGCGATCAACTGGCAGCCCCGCAACGTGGCCAAGCGGGCCGGGGAGATGGCCCGGAACTCATTGGCTCACCTGGCCCGTGGCGCCGACGTGATCGGGTTCTTCCAGTGGCGCGCGTCGCGCCAGGGCGCGGAGAAGTTCCATTCTGCGATGCTCCCGCACGCTGGCCCCGGCACACGGGTGTGGCGGGAGGTTCGCGACCTCGGTCAGGACGTCTCGCGGCTTGCCGAG
>NZ_ML142852.1:396967-397776 GCF_004138495.1 Phytoactinopolyspora endophytica | reverse complement strand
GGATCCACGGTGACGGCGGACGTCGCCGTGCTGTGGGACACGGAGTCCTTCTGGGCGCAGGATCTGGAGTGGCGCCCGTCGGTCGACGTGCGGCACCGCGAGCGCGTGCGGGCGTACTACGAGCGTCTGTGGCGCGATGGCGTGACCGTGGACTTCGCCCACCCGTCGGCGGACCTGTCGCGCTACCGGCTGGTGGTGGCGCCCGCGTCGTACCTGCTCACCTCGGTATCGGCGGACAACCTGCGCCGTTACGTCGCGAACGGCGGCACCCTGCTCGTCTCGTTCTTCTCCGCCGTGGTCGATGAGCACGACGCCGTGCACGCAGGGGGTTTCGGTGCGCCGCTGCGCGACGTGCTCGGCCTGCTGGTGCACGAGTTCCTGCCGCTGCGCGAGGCCGTCACGACGCGCGTGGCCTGGGCGGACGGCCTCCTCGGGTATGCGGGCGAGGCCGCCGCCGACACATGGCAGGAAGATCTCGCGCTCGACGGCGCCGAGGTGGTGGCGAGCCACCTGGACGGTCCCGCGGCCGGTGGGCCGGCGATCACGCGGCACGCGTACGGCGGCGGGACGGCCTGGTACGTGTCGACACGCCTGGACATCGACGCCCTCGCGCCGGTCCTGCGCGCGGTGTACCAGGACGCCGGCGTTCAGCCATCTGATCTGCCCGACGACGTCGAGGTCGTCGTGCGGCGCGGGCACGATGTGGACTACGTCGTGGCGATCAACCACACGGATGACGACACCAAGGTGCAGATCGCGGACGGTGTCGACCTGCTCAGTGGCGAGCGGGTCACCGAGCGCCTGGACCT
>NZ_ML142852.1:392739-396931 GCF_004138495.1 Phytoactinopolyspora endophytica | reverse complement strand
CCGTCGTACGCACCCCGGCGCCGCAACGATATGGAGGTGGTCGCCACGCATGACGACCGGCGACGGCCGTAGCAGCTACGTCAATCAGCATCCACCGGGTCGCAGCGCCGCGATCAAGGACGTGCGCGCTGTGGCACTCGATCGGAAAGGTTCCGCCATGCGCAAGACATCCATCCGGCTCGCGCCCTTCGCGGCCGTCCTCCTCGTGGCCGCGTGCGGCGGTGGTGACGACGCGGCTGACGAGACGCCGGCCGCGGACACGGCTACCGAAGACGTCGCCGAGTCCGATAACGAGGACGAGACGGAAGACGAGACCGATGACGAGAGTGCGGCGGCCGCCAGCGGCACTCTGACCATCTGGGTCGACGAGAACCGCGAGCCCGCGGTCGCCGCGGCGGCGGAGGCCTTCACGGAGGAGACCGGTGTGACGGTCGATCTCGTGCAGAAGAATTTCGAGGACATCCGGGCGGATTTCCTCGCACAGGTACCGACGGGCGAAGGGCCGGACATCACGGTCGGGGCGCACGACTGGCTCGGCTCGCTCATCGTCAACGGCGTCGTGGACTCTGTCGACCTGGGCGCGTCTGCCTCGGAGTTCGAGGACGTCGCGATCGAGGCCATGACGTACGACGGTCAGCTGTACGGTTTGCCGTACGCGCTGGAGAGCGTCGGTCTGGTACGCAACACCGAGCTTGCCCCGGATCCGGTCGCGGAGACCTTCGACGAGATGATCGCCGATGGGGAAGAGGCCGGCGCTCCGCTGCCGTTCGTCATCAACACCAACGGCACCACCGGTGACGCCTATACCTACTACGCCTTCCAAACGTCCTTCGGTGCGCCGGTCTTCGTCCAGAACGCCGACGGCTCCTACACGAACGAGGTCGGCATGGGCGGGGACGCCGGCTACGACTTCGCCGAGTGGCTCGGGGAGAACGGCATGGACGGGTCCGGGCTGTTCAGTACGGACTGGACGATCGACATCGCGGACCAGGAGTTCTCCGACGGCAACGCGCCGTACACCGTGGCGGGCCCATGGGCGATCGGAACGTACGTGGACGCGGGCATCGAGGTGGCCGTCGACCCGATCCCGTCGGCCGGCGGTGAGACCGCCGCCCCGTTCGTGGGCGTGCAGGGCTTTTTCGTGTCGGCGCAGAGCGAAAACGCGCTCGTGGCCGCCGATTTCCTCACCAACTACGTCGCGACGCCCGAGGCCATGCGTGCGCTGCACGACGCCGACCCGCGCATCCCGGCGATGAGCGTCGTGGCGGAGGACGTGGCCGAAGACCCGGTCATCGCCGGCTTCCTCGCGGCTGCCCAGAACGGCGCGCCGATGCCGTCCACCCCGGAGATGGCCGACGTCTGGGAGCACTGGAACGCGGCCCAGGCGGCGATCGTCTCCGGCTCGGCCGAGCCGGAGGAGGCTTGGGACAAGATGCTCGCCGACATCGACGCCACGCTCGGCGGGTGACCCATATGCCCGAGGCCGGTATGGCCGGCTCGCCGCGGGGCGTCCGCGGCGGGCCGCCCGACCGCGGCGAGTCGCATGCCCGCTCCTGGCGCGGCGCCGGCTGGGGATTCGTCGTCAAGCTGATGCTCATGGCGGCCGTCAACGCGGTTGGACTGGCTATCGTCTGGTCGGCCTACGTCGAGGGCTCGTGGGGCATCCTCGCCGGCACGCTTGCCCTCACGGCGGCAGCCGACTGGGTGTACTTCAGCAAGCGCTCCCTGCCGGCCAAGTATCTCTTCCCCGGCCTGGCATTCCTGCTGATCTTCCAGCTCTTCACCATGGCTTACACCTTCAACGTGGCCATGACGAACTACGGGACGGGCCACAACGGCACTCAGCAGCAAGCGGTCGACGCGCTGCTCATCCAGAACGAGCGGGCCGTCGACGATGCCCCCGAATACCCGTTGACGATTGTGCGGCGCGACGACGAGCTCGGCTTCGCGGTCGTCGACGACGGTCAGGCGATGGTCGGAAGCTCGGACACCCCACTGGCCTCGGAACCCGCGGCGACCATCGACGGCGACCGGATCACCGTGGTGCCGGGCTGGGACGTCGTCGACCGGGGCACACTCCTGGCGGATCAGAGTCTGCAGCAGCAAGTCTTGGATCTGCGGGTACCCGTGTCCGACGACGCCGACGACGGTTCGATCCGTACCCGCGAGGGCACCCGGGGCACCGTGTACCGATCCACGCTCGACTGGGATCCGCAGGCCGAAACGCTGACTGACACCGAGACGGGCGTCGTCTACGCCGCGCGCGACGATGGCCGGTTCGTCGCCGACGACGGCACGGCGCTACCGGTCGGCTGGGAGGTCTACGTCGGGTTCGACAACTTCGTGCGTGGGTTCACCGATTCCAACTACGCGGGACCATTCTGGCGCATCACGGCCTGGACCTTCGCGTTCGCCATCCTTACCGTCGTGACGAGTTTCCTCATGGGCATGGCGATGGCGGTGGTGTTCAACGACGAGCGCATCCGGGGGCGGAAGCTGCTGCGGACGTTGTTCATCCTGCCGTACGCGTTCCCCGCGTTCCTGTCGGCGCTGCTGTGGCGCGGCATGCTCAACGCGAATCCGGACTACGGGATCATCAACGATCTGTTCCTCTTCGGCGCGCGGATCGAGTGGTTGAATGACCCGTGGCTCGCCAAGCTCGCGATCATCGGCGTGAACCTGTGGCTGAGCTTTCCCTACTGGTTCCTCGTCTGTACGGGAGCCTTGCAGTCACTGCCGAATGACGTGCTCGAGGCAGCGCGCATCGACGGTGCCGGCTGGTGGCGAACCTGGACGTCGATCACGCCGCCACTGCTGCTCATCTCGACGGCGCCGCTGATCATCGCGTCGTTCGCGTTCAACTTCAACAACTTCACGATCATCTACATGCTCACCGAAGGTGGGCCGCGCTTCACCGACACGTCCGCGGTGCTCGGGCACACCGACATCCTCATCACGATGATCTACCAGATCTCGGGCGTCGCCGGTGGCCGTGCCGACTTCGGTCTGGCGAGTGCGCTGTCGATCATCGTGTTCCTCGTCGTCGGTGTGATCTCCGCGTTGACATTCCGGCGAACCCGCAGACTCGAGGAGATCCTGTGATGGCCACGACGGTGAACGCCGACCCGGTGCGGGCCGATCGGGAGCGCGAGCACGCTGCCGCCCGGCGACGACGCTGGCTGGCGGAGGTGGGCTGGAAGTATCCGGTGGCGGTGCTGCTCGTGTTCTACGCGGCGTTTCCGCTGGCCTACGTTCTCTCAGCGGCCCTGGCCTCCTCCGGGACGCTGACCGGCTCGACGGAGCTGTTCCGGTCGGTCTCCACGGCCAACGTCACGGCGCTCGCCGACACCCAGTTCTTGACGTGGATGGCAAACACCCTCATCATCGCGGGGTCGACGTCCGCCGGCTCGGTGCTCATGGGCGCGGCCGCCGCCTACGCGTTCTCCCGGTTCCGGTTCGCCGGCAGGCGTGGTGGGCTGACCGCGCTGCTCATCATCCAGATGTTCCCGCAGTTCCTCGCGTTCATCGCGGTATTCCTGCTGCTGCTGGCGCTCGGCGACGTCGTGCCTCCGCTCGGCCTGAACTCGAGGCTCGCCCTGATCTGCGTGCACCTCGGCGGGGCACTCGGCACCAACACGTTCCTCATGTACGGGTTCTTCAACACGATCCCACGGGAGATCGACGAAGCGGCCAAGATCGATGGCGCCACCCATGCCCAGACCTACTGGACGATCATCCTGCGCCTGGTCACGCCGATCCTGGCCGTCGTCGGGCTGCTGTCGTTCGTCGCTGCTTTTGGCGACTTCATCCTGGCCCGTATCATCCTCACCTCCGAGAGCAACTGGACCCTCACGGTCGGCATGTACGCGTGGGTCTCCAATGAGCTCAATGCGAACTGGGGCTTGTTCGCCGCCGGCGCGGTGATCGCGAGCCTGCCGATCCTCGCGCTCTTCCTGATCCTGCAGAGATACATCGTCGGCGGCCTGACCACAGGGTCGGTCAAGGGTTAGCCCCCGAAGGACCACAACGAGCACCGGACCGAGCGTCGGTCAAGGTCGATCGACGCGGAGGGGAGATGTCATGACATTGCACCAGCGAGGTGGTACCCGTGGTCTGACCGTCATAGCCGCGGCCGGGACACTGCTGCTGGCGACACTCGCGGCAGCCGCCGCGGACGAGGATGGGCCGGTGG
>NZ_ML142852.1:391638-392689 GCF_004138495.1 Phytoactinopolyspora endophytica | reverse complement strand
GATCCTCGTGGAGAAGGTGGAGGGTCTGCCCGAGGACTTCGTGCACGGCGTCGACGTCTCGTTGGTCCTCTCGCTCGAGGAGAGCGGGGTGACGTTCTACGACCCATCCGGCGAGCAGGCGGACCTGTTCGCCGTGCTGGCCGACGCCGGCGTGACCGACATCCGGATCCGGGTCTGGAACGACCCATGGGACGCCGACGGCAACGGGTATGGCGGCGGCAATGTCGACGTTTCCCGGGCGGTCGAGATCGGCGAGCGGGCCACCGCGCACGGCATGCGCGTCCTGGTGGACTTCCACTACTCCGACTTCTGGGCGGACCCCAGCAAGCAGCAGGCGCCCAAGGCATGGGCGGGCATGACGGTCGACGAGAAGGTGGACGCGGTGGGTGCGTTCACCACGGACGCGCTCGAGGCGTTCCGGGACGCCGGCGTGGACGTCCGGATGGTCCAGGTCGGCAACGAGACCAACAACGCCGTCGCCGGCGTCAGCGCCTGGCCGGACCGCGCACGGATGTTCTCCGCCGGCAGCGCCGCGGTGCGGGAGGTCTTTCCCGACGCGCTGGTCGCGCTGCACTTCACCAACCCGGAGACGGCGGGCCGGTATGCCGGTTACGCCGCGGAGCTCGACCGGCACGGCGTCGACTACGACGTCTTCGCCAGCTCTTACTACGCGTTCTGGCACGGCAGCCTCGACAATCTCACCAGCGTGCTCACCCATGTTGCCGAGACGTACGACAAGCAGGTCATCGTCGCCGAGACCTCATGGGTCCACACGCTCTCCGACGGTGACGGCACAGGGAACATCATCAGCACCGACCCCGGGCTCAGCCGGTATCCGGTGAGCGTCCAGGGACAGGCCAACGCGTTGCGCAACGTCATCGCCGCCGTGCACGACGTCGGCGAGGCCGGGATCGGCGTCTACTACTGGGAACCGGCCTGGCTGCCGGTGGGACCCCCCGACCAGCTCGAGCGGAACCGCCTGCTGTGGGAGGCGCACGGCTCTGGCTGGGCGACGAGCTACGCCGCCGAGTACGACCCGGACGATGCGGGC
>NZ_ML142852.1:381860-391614 GCF_004138495.1 Phytoactinopolyspora endophytica | reverse complement strand
TTACGGCGGGTCAGCGTGGGACAACCAGGCCTTGTTCGACTTCGAGGGGCATCCGCTCGAATCCCTCCAGGTCTTCAGGTACGTCTATACCGGAACCGTCGCCTGACTCAGGTAGCCGTGCATCCAGCTCGTACGGCCACGGCCCGACGTCCCTTGCCCGAGCCTCGTACACCGCTGGAATTAGGTATCCAATGTCTACGTGGTGAACGAAGGGAACTTCGACGAGACTAGGCGTCATGCAGGAACCTTTGCAGGCAGCGTCCGACCACTCTCAGATCACCGCGCAGCAGCGTGAACTGTTGGACCAGGTGCTCGACAAATGGTCACTACAGGTGCTCGACAAGCTGTGCGAACAGCATTCACGATTCAATGACCTACGCCGCACGATCCCCGTCATCACGCAGAAGTCGCTCACAACAACCCTGCGCCGCCTGGAGCGCAACGGCATGGTCGAGCGTGTCATCACAAGCACACGCCCCCTCGCCGTCGAGTACCGCATCACGCCGCTCGGAAAGACACTCCAAGAGCTCATCGACGCACTTCTACGTTGGTCCGCCGTCAACATGCCCGACGTCGAACGCGCGCGCGAGAGGTTCGACGAGGAGGTATGACGGAGCTGGGAGCTGCTCGACGCCGAGCACTCGACTCAGGACATCGGATTCCTCCGGCCCTGCGATTCCCTCTGCGCGGCAGCCAGGGTGACCACGCCGGACCCGCTATCCCACGGCACCGCGCTCCACGGCTGCGATGATCTGGGGCCGCAACTCCTCCGGCCGGATGATCGCATCCACCGAACCCACCCGCTGCGCTCGTTCGATGGAGTGCACGCTGTCGAATTCCGCGGCGATTTCGCCCAGCTTCTCTGCCCGTACCGACGCGCGCACATCCGCCAGCTGAGGGGCCAGCGCGGCCCGCCCAGTGCTGTCGGCGTCGGCGACGCGGCCCTCCAGCTCGACGACGCGCGGGTCGCTCGCGGTGCGCGCGTTGACCTCCGCGGCGAACACCACAGCCGCCGCCGGAGCACCGCCCAGTACAGATGCGTACGAGCCGTCGACCGCCAGCACCGTCATGTTCGGATTCAGCGCCTTTGAGAAGACCACGAACGCGCCGCCGTGATAGCGCGAGATGACGCAGAACACGATGGGCCCGCGGAAGTTCACGATGGCCCGGCCGATCTCGGCGCCGTACTCCAGCTGCAGCTTGCGCATCGACTCCGGCGAGCCATCGAACCCGGACAGATTCGCCAGCACCACCAACGGCCGGTTCCCGCTCGCCGCGTTGATGGCGCGCGCCGCTTTCTTCGACGACCGCGGGAACAACGTCCCCGCGGTGTAGGTGTCCGGGCCGTCGGCGGGCAGGAACCCACGCCGGGGAACCGATCGCGACTCGACGCCCAGCAGGCACACCGGTCGCCCGCCCAGATGCACGTCCTGCACCACCGCGGTCTCCGCGTCGGCCATGCCGGCCCAGCGTTCCAGGACCGGGTGGTCCTGGTCGGCCAGCGCCCGCATCACTGTGCGGATGTCGAAGGGCTTCTTGCGGTCCGGGTTGGTCTCGGCGGAGAAGATCTCCCCGACGGTGGTGAAATCGCTGCCCTCGACGGCGTGCGGGTAGTCCGAGACGTCCCGGTCGACGGGGTCAACTGACGCCGCCCGGCGTGGTCCTGCTTCGCCCGGCAGCACGTAGCTGTGGTCGTAGTGCGACAGCAGCACGCCATGCGCAGCCCGCAGGTCCGGCGCCCAGTACTGCGCCTGGCCGTTAGGTCCCATCACGCGTTCGTAGCCGCCGATGCCGAAGTTGTCTTCAGCCGAGACACCGCCGGAGAAGTCCAGCGACTGCTTGCCGGTCAGCACCATGGCCGAGTCCGGTGTCATCACGAGGATGCCCTTGGTGTGCATGAGCATCGTGGCCTCGGCGTTCCAGTACGGCTGGGCACCGACGTTGATCCCGGCCACCACGACGTTGATCTCGCCGCCGTCTTGGGTGAAGTGCACGATGCGGCGCAGCGCGGCGGCGATCCAGTCCATGTTCTCGGTGCCCGAGTCCATCGCGATGCGCGCGCCCGCGGACAGCGCGTACCACTCCACCGGCACCCCTAGCCGCTCCGCGAGGTCGAGCGCCGCGATCACCCGCGCACATTCCGGCTCGGACAATGCGCCGAGCGACTTCGTCGGGTCGCCGAGCAGTACCACCCGGGTCATGCCCGCCGGATACCGCTCGGTCGGCGTGGTGGTGACCCCGGCGACGATCCCGGCCTGGTTGAGCCCCTTCGGCCGGTCGACAGGGGCCAGCGCGCCGGAGTCGTCGAGGTCGTACTCGGTGAACGACCCGCCGGATCCCGCGATCATGTCGGTCAGCTCGTACGGGTAGACCGTGCCGCGGCGACGTGCCCGCAGCACCTTCTGGCCATAGTCGTCGAGCGGCTGGATCGGCTCGGTCGGCGGTTCGATGACCTCCAGCCGGACGCCGGTCCCGACGTCGTAGGAGACACGCACGGCGATCGAATGCAGTGTTCCCGTCGACTCGTCGCGCTGCCGGCCGAGGATGAGCGCCTCCTCCAGCCCGGCGCCGGCCGTGGTCGGCACAACGCGCTGGGCGACGGCCCTGAGATCGGAGGGCGTGAGGTCGTTGGGCGGCCACACGTAGAGGACGATCCGGTTGGTGTCGAGCCGCTTCTTCGCCGGACGCTGCGCCTGTACCTTGCGGATCGAGTCGAGGCACGCACCCAACGCACCCTCGACCGCGGGCAACGCGAGAACGCCGCCCTCCGCGTCGCGCAACGGCGTCAGGTCGCGGACCTGCGCCATCGCGACCAACCGCTCGTCGGACGGGTTGGCCTTCGCGACGCAGCGCAGCAGGTAAACGTCCTCGTCGGCGGAGGGCAAGCGGGTCAGATCGAAATGCTGCAGCCGCCGCAGCTGTAGCCGATGTCCGATCAACGGGTGCAGGCCCCGGATCAGCCGATCCTCGCTCAGCCCTGCCGGGGACGGCCGGAAGGTGAAGTGGTGGTGCAGCACGGTACCGCTGGTCCCGGCGACGATCACGGTGACGCGGTGCAGCCTGGCGGGTAACGCGGCGGCGACCAGCGCCGTCTTCAGCTCGGCAGCCATGACGTCGGCGTCCGCGGGCTGGTCGGCCCAGGTGAGGTACACGTCGGCGGCCATGACGGTCGGGTCCGGTTCCACAGCCGCGGATTCCGCCACCGTCGTCAGCGCATCGCCCAGCTCGGCGAAGTCGGCGACCGTCGCGAGCAGCCGCTGCGGCTCGCCGTCGAGCTCGTAACCGCCCGTGACGAACGGCCGTGCTGCCCTCGGCTCGCATTGCACATCGGATAGGTCGTGCTCGCGGTAGTACCGGCGGCTGAGGACTTCGAGCAGCGGTCCCGCGTCAGCGTCGGGGCGGCCGATGCGCTGGCCCAGTAGCCGCACGAGCGGCTCGGGGCTGGCGACCATGTCGGCTATCCGCTCATCGCGGTCAGTCGCGTCGGGGTGCTGATCGAGATACCGCAGCTGGCGGCGGACGTCGTTGTAGACCTCAGCGCGGGTGCGGCGCAGCAGCGGCTGGGCGAACCAGCGGAACTCCAGGCTGCGCGCGAGGTCCCCGATCACCGGGAACCGCAGCTGGGTCGCGACGATCAGCCGCTCCAGCGCCTCTGAGACCGTCTGTCGCAGCTCGCCGCTCGGAGGTGCTTCGGTGAGCCACTGCTGCAGCAACGTGGTGATGACCGCGGCGTCGGCGCCGGCACGCTGTTGGGCGAGGAAGACGCGGAACACGGCTTCCTCCAGCGCGGGTGTGCGCTCCAGGCCGTCGACCCCATAATGGCCCAGCACCCGGCTGAGCCGGCGCTGGAACGTCTCGGACAGCCCTGCCCGCTCGGCGTCGAGGCTCTGCAGGTAGGTGTGGAAGTACTCGCGCGGGCTGTGCACCCGCGTCTCAGCCTTGGTCTCCTCGCCTTCCGGCTTGTTGCGGCTGAGCTCGGAAAAGTCGGCGAAGACCTCCAGCAGCGCGACCTCGGCCGCCAGCGGTCGGTGCGGCAGCTCCGCCCGCGCGGCGAGGTAACCCGCCAGCGCGCCGCCGTCGTCGCGTGGATCGATGTCGAAGCCGAGCAGCATGCTGCGTAGGTCCGCCAGACCTCGCGTCACCCGGCGTTCGGCGGAGAGCCCGTCCCGATCGGCCGGAAGATGCAGGTCGACCGTGGCGGCCCCGGGGGACTCCGTGGCGTCGGTGTCGCCGAGCGGCTCGAGATGCAACAACGGCGCTCCGGTCCCGACCTGGCTGCCGACGGAGACTACGCACTCGCGCAGCATTGCGCGGAACGGCGCCCGCACCACGGTCTCCATCTTCATGCTCTCCAGCACCAGCACCGGTGCGCCGGCCTCCACCTCGGTCCCGGGCGCGACCGGCGTGGCCACCACCAGGGCGGGCGCAGGGGCGCGCACGACACCGCCCTCGTCCCTGCTGATCCGGTGCGTGACGCCGTCGACTTCGACCTGATGGATCGGTCCGTGGGTTCCGGTAACGAGCCGGAACCGGTGTCCGTTGAGGTGGATCTGCCCCGTGTGTTCGTCGAATCGTTCCAGCACCACGTCGACTGTCTGCACCTCGTCGCCGGTGAGGAATGCGACCCGGTAGCGGCCGGAACCGGTCTCGGCCACGGTGAGCCGGTAGCCGGCGCCGCGCAGCTTGAGGTCGATGGGGCGGCTGCTCTCGTGCTGCACTTGCGGGCGCCCACCATGCGCGGTGGACAGCAGCCGCTGCAGCTCGACCTGCTTCTTGTCGCGGTAGGCCTCGATCGCCGCGGCGGCCAGCGCGACACCGGAATGCTGCTGGGACACCAGCCGGCCCTCGGCTCGCACCCGGTCGATCCAGCTGGTGTCGGCGCTCCCGTCGATCACCTCGGGCTCGTCGAGCAGATCGAGCACGAAGCTCTTGTTCGTCGTGCCGCCCTCAATGACGACGGTCGTCTCCCGCATCGCGCGGCGCAGCCGCGCCAGCGCCTCGCCGCGAGTGCGCCCGTAGGCGATGATCTTGGCGATCATCGAGTCGAAGTCGGCCGGGATCCGGTCGCCCTCGCTGACGCCGGTATCGACACGGACGCCCGGGCCGGCGGGCAGATCGAGCAGCGCGATGCGGCCCGGAGCCGGCGCGAAATCGCGGTCGGGGTCCTCGGCGTTGAGCCGCGCCTCGACGGCGTGTCCCACCTCGGTGGGCCGGACGCCGGTTAGCTTCTGGCCCGCGGCCACGTGCAGCTGCGCCTTGACCAGATCCATCCCGGTCGTGGCCTCGGTGATCGGATGTTCGACCTGCAGCCGGGTATTCACCTCCAGGAAGGCGAACAGCTGATCCTTCGGGTGATAGAGGAACTCCACGGTACCCGCGCCGCGATAGTCGACGGCGAGCGCGAGCCGCTCGGCGGCCGCCTTCAGCTCGCCGGCCTGCTCCGGGGTGAGAACCGGCGAGGAGGACTCTTCGATGATCTTCTGGTTGCGGCGCTGTACCGAGCAGTCCCGCACGCCCAACGCCCAGGCGGTGCCCTGGCCGTCGGCGATCACCTGGACCTCGACGTGCCGGGCGCCGGTGACCAGGCGCTCCAGGAACACCACGCCGCTGCCGAACGCGCGCTCGGCCTCCAGGCCGGTGCGCTCGAAGGCCTCGGAGAGCTCGTCCGGGCCCGTGACGACGCGGATGCCACGGCCGCCGCCGCCCGCGGTCGCCTTGAGCATCAGTGGATAGCCGATCCGCTCGGCCGCGCGCAGCGCCGCATCGAGGTCCTCCACCGGGCCGCGGCTCCACGGCGCGACCGGGACACCGACCTCTTCGGCGATCAGCTTGGCGCCGATCTTGTCGCCCAGCTTGCGCATCGCGTCGGGACCCGGGCCGATGAATGTGACGCCCAGCTTCTCGCACAGCTCAGCAAAGGCGGGGTCCTCAGCGACGAAGCCCCAGCCGACCCACGCCGCGTCGGCTCCGGTCTCGACCAGCGCGCGTTCCAGCGCCGCGAGGTCGAGATAGGGGCGTGCCGCGGCAGGGCCGAGGCGGTAGGTGAGATCCGCCTCCCGCACGAACGTGGCTGTGTCGTCGGCGTCAGTGTAGAGAGCCACTGTTTCGATATACGGTCCACCCTCGGCGTTGAGTTCCCCGACGGCATGGATGAGCCGCATCGCGGCCTCTCCCCGGTTGACGATCGCGACACGACTGAACACCGAAACGAGCCTCACCTGGTGGACGACAGACCAATATGGCTACGCTGCCACACTTCCAGCATCTCCGTTACCAGCCGGTAAGGTGATCGTCCATCGCATGACGCGCTGAAGCGGGATTTTCGTGGGAACCGACCAAAGACGGCTCGACCGGAGCCACGTCCACGCTTCGCCCGCACTCCGCGGCTGACCGCGCGTCGGGGCAGGCTGAGGCCGGATATGGTGGACGCATGAGGTTCGGGGTGCTCGGGCCCTTGACGGTGTGGCCGCTGAACGGAATTCCCGTGACCATCCCGGGGCTCAAAGTCCGGGCGCTGCTAGCCGACTTGCTCGCCCATGAAGGCCGGCCGGTGTCGGCGGATCGGCTGATCGACGACCTGTGGGCGGAAGAGCTGCCCGGCAACCCGTCCGGCGCCTTGCATGCCAAGGTGTCACAGCTGCGTCGAGCGCTCGATGCGGTGGAGCCGGGGGCCCGCGAGCTCGTAGAGTCTGGGCCGTTTGGCTACCGGCTCTGTGTATCGCCCGAGGCCGTCGACGCCGGACAGGTCGGCCTGCTGCTCGCGCGGGCGCGTGCCGCGCGAGATGCTCGCGGGAAGGTCGCACTCTTGACCGAAGCGCTGGGGTTGTGGCGCGGTCCCACTCTCGGCGAGGTCGGGGACATGGAGTTCGCTCGGGGTTGGGTCGTCCGCCTGGACGAGCAGCGGCTGGTAGCGTTCGAGGACCTGGCCGAGGCGCGACTGGAGCTGGGTGAACACACGCTGCTCGTCGGCGAGCTGAACGACATGATTCTCCAGCACCCGCTGCGTGAGCGGTTGCGCGCGGTGCAGTTACGCGCTCTCTACGCCTCTGGGCGGCAGAGCGAGGCGTTGGACGCATACGAGCAGTATCGTCGCCGTCTGCGGGACGAGCTTGGTCTCGATCCCGGCACCGGGCTGGTCGATCTCCACCAGGCCATCTTGCGACGAGATCCGGCGTTGGAGTCCGGAACGATCTCGGTCGCGGCGGCCGCACGACCGAACACGAACATTCCGGTTGCGGTGTCGGCGGAGCCGGATGGGGGATTGGTCGGTAGGGCCGCGGCGATCGCTGACGTGAGGAAAGCCCTGGAGACTGCCCGGCTGGTCACGCTCACCGGGCCGGGCGGCGTAGGCAAGACCAGACTGGCCATCGAGGCGGCCAGGGCTGCGGAGCATCAGTATGCTGACGGCGGCTGGATGGTGGAACTGGCAGGTGAGGTACATCATGTCACCGGGGCCGATGACGCTGATGACGTCGGTTCGATCGCAACCGTCGTGGCGGCGACCCTCGGCATCCGGGAGGACTCGGCGCTGGGGGTTCCAGCCGGCGCAGCACGACTCGGGGTGATCGACCGGCTGGCGGCGGCGCTGCGTCCCCGGCAGCTCCTGCTCGTGCTGGACAACTGCGAGCACGTGATCGAGCCGGTGGCCCATCTGATCGATCGGCTCCTGGCGACGGCGCCCAATGTGTCGGTGCTCGTCACGAGCCAGGAACCGGTGAGATCGCCCGAAGAAGTGGTGCTCCCGGTGCCGCCGCTCGAACTGCCCGAGCCGGACGCGTCGCTGGGCGAGTTGTCGCAGGCCGCCGCGGTGCGGCTGTTCATCGTTCGGGCTGCAGCCGCAGCGCCGGCGTTCGTCCTGAGCGCGGACAACGCCGCGGCTGTGGTGGAGATCTGCCGCCGGTTGGACGGCATCCCGCTTGCGCTGGAACTGGCGGCCGCCCGGGTCCGTGCCCTGGACGTGCACGACCTTGCCGCGCGCCTCGACGACCGATTCCGACTGCTCGGCAGCGGCCACCGGACGGCTCCGCAGCGGCAGCGGACGCTCCACGCGATGATCGACTGGAGCTGGCAGCGCCTGTCGGCGGTGGACAAGGTCCTGCTCCGCCGGCTGGCCGTCCACGTCGGCGGATGCACGCTGGAGGCCGCTGAGCAGGTCTGCACCGATGACGACATCGCCGCCGCCGACGTCGTCGACGGGCTGGGGCGCTTGGTCGACCGGTCGTTGATCGCCGTCTCGGATGAGGGAGGTACTCGCCGTTACCGGCTGCTGGAGTCGGTGGCGGCCTACACCCGGCAGCGACTGGAGGAAGCCGGTGAGTCGGCGCAGGCGTGGCGCAGACATGCCGTGTACTACGCGGATCTGGCCGAGCGCGCCGGAGCGTTGCTGCGCGGGACCGGCCAGCGGCAAGCATTGCGGTCCCTGGACAACGAGGCCGCCAACCTACGGGCCGCCCTGGACACCGCGGCGCAGATGAGCGATCCGGAGCTGGCGCTGCGCCTGGTCAACTCGCTTGCGTGGTACTGGTTTCTCCGAGGCCGGTACCAGGAAGCCCGCCGGTGCCTGACTGTGGCATTGGAGATACCACCCACGGACACGACCACCGACTCCGCTCGAGCACAGGCATCGGCATGGTTGGCCGGCGTCGCCTTCACCGACCTTCGGGACGATCCGGTGGCCCGGCGCGAGGCCGTACTCGGGCGTTACGACACGATCGATGATCAGGCCGGACAAGCACGCGCGCGATGGCTGTGCGCTTTCACCATGCTGGGCTGGGGCGACATGGCGGTGGGCAAGCAGCTGGTGTCCGGCGCCCTGGCCGGCTTCCGGAAGCTCGGCGACCGTTGGGGGATCGCCGCGGCGTTGTTCACCCGTGCCGAACACGCGCTTGTCGAAGGTGACCTGCCAGCGGTCAGACGCGACAGCGAAGAGTCACTCAAGCTGTTCGATGAGCTCGGCGATCGCTGGGGACGGCTCCAACCGATGCATCTGCTCGGTGTGCTGGCAGAGATTAGCGGCGACTACGCACACGCCGTTCGGCTGCACCGGGGCGCGCTCCGCATCGCCGAGGACGTGGAACTCTGGCCGGCGGTGTCGATGCAGCTGGCTAGTCTCGGCCGGACGTCACTGCTCGTCGAGGACTTCGCCGAGGCGGCGGAATACCATCAGCGAGCACTAGGCCTCGCGGAGAACCAGTCGGACGGTGCGGCCGCGGCTTTCGCCGCCATCGGGTTGGCCCTCGGCGACCGCCGGCAGGGCCACCTTGACCTCGCCGAGGAGCGGCTTCGAGATCTGCTCGACTGGCACCGTCGCACCGGTCATCTTCCCGGAACCGCCCTGGTCCTCGCCGAGCTGGGTTTCGTCGCCGAGTTGCGGGGCGACGCCGCGTCGGCGCGCGAACTGCATACGGAAGGGCTGGCCACGGCGCGCACGACGGGCGACGTCCGGGCCGTCGCACTGGCGCTGGAAGGGCTGTCCGGCGCGGCCGTCCTGAGCGATGAGCCCGGCTACGGGGCCAGGCTGCTCGGTGCCGCGGCCGCCGCGCGCCAGGCGGCGTCGGCGCCGGCCCCGGCTGCGGAGCGCGGTGATGTCGACCGGATCAGCCGCCGGGCACGAGCGGCTCTCGGCGAGAGCACCTTCGCCGCCGAGTTCGCGCTCGGCGGCGGGCTGGACGTCGACGAGCTCCCGTAGTCTCGGACTCGTCGCCTGGTCAGAGGCCGGTGCCGTGGGCTGCAGGTCGGCGCGCCGGTCGGCCGC
>NZ_ML142852.1:373801-381804 GCF_004138495.1 Phytoactinopolyspora endophytica | reverse complement strand
GGTGGGCCGAAACCACACTTCAACCCACCACCGCGACAAGGTGGATGCTCAAGAGAGGGTGACCTCGGTGGTGACCTCCTGTTGCTCGTCACTGACAAGATCACCGGCCTCATCGACCGGAGTCAACGTGGCCTCGAAGATCACCGCGGCATCGGTGCGGTACATGAAGTTCTCCCCGTAAGAGATCGACTGCCCCGGGCTGAGCGGGTAGATGCCGTCGTCCTGACGGGCGCCGACCCCGTCGCTGTTGACGTCCACCTCGTCGTACAGATCGTTGTCCGTGATGGTGTCCATCCCTTGCAGATACGGCCAGTCCTCGTACTCGGCCGACATGGACACGAGGCTGGAACTCATGGGGATGACTTCGTCCGAGGTGTTGGTGACGACGTAGTTGACGAACACGATGTCGTCGCCCTCGGCCAGGACGGGTTGATTGTTGTCCGGATCGACGAGCAAGCCATCCTTCGTCGACTGGGCCACCCCCACCTGGTAGATCTCCGCCTCGAAGTTTGACCCTTCAATCGTGGCTACCTTCTCGCCCGGCGTGGTCACGGCCGCAGCCCACTCAGGGGTATCGCTGTCGCCCTCCGCGCCGTCCGCCGCGTCGTCGCCGGGCTCCTCCTCTTCTTCCTCGACGGGGTCGTCGGCGTCCTCGGCTGTTTCCTCCCCTTCTTCATCATCCGAGTCGTCAACGGCGTCGCCGGGCTCCTCGCCGTCGTCTTGGTCCTCGGGTGGCTGATCGCCGGACTCGTCGTTCGCGGTGCCGGTGGTGTCGTCCGTCCCGCCGTCGTCGGACGAACACGCGGTGAGGCCGAGAGCGAGCGCCGCACCAGCTGCGGCCGCAAGCATGCGACGCTTCGGAAGCGTCATGCGCATAATAAGGTTCCTTTCATCAATGTCGACTGGACCGCACCCGCACATCGCACGACGCGAGTCCGGGCGAGACGCTCAAGAGACAGATACCTCCAGTCCCTGGTATCTGGAGCGAGTTCTTGGCCAACCCCGCTGTTCACGCTGCCGACGGTCGGCTCGTCAGGGATGCCAGCAGCACGGCGGCCTCAGCGAGCCGGCTACCTTGGTGCCGGGCCGCCTCCAGGACCGCCTTGAGATACTCATCGTCGTCGCTCTGCTCCTCGACACAGCTGACGCCGTACGGGTTGCCGCCGGCTGCAGCGGCGACTTCGTAGTTGACATAGCCGGTCGGCAGGACGATCGAACCCCAATGGCACAAGGTGTTGTAGAGAGACAGCAGCGTCGACTCTTGTCCGCCGTGGGCGAAGTGGCTGCTGGTGAAACCGGTCGCCGGCTTGTTCGCCAACTTTCCGGCCTGCCAGAGCCCGCCGGTGGTGTCCAGGAACTGCCTGAGCTGGGAGCTGACGTTGCCGTACCGGGTCGGCGTGCCGAACGCATAGCCGTTGGCCCACTCCAGGTCGTCGAGGGTCGCGGGCTTGATGTACGCAGTGGCGTCCAGATGGGCGCGCCATGCCGGGTTGGAGTCGATGGAGGCGTCCGGCGCCAGCTCGGCCGCTCGCCGCAACCGAACCTCCGCGCCGGCGTCGGCGGCGCCGTCCGCGAACGCTTGGGCCAGGCGATGGACGTTGCCTGTGGAGGAGTAGTAGATGATCGCGATACGTGCTTCTGGGCTGCTCACTTCAGGGTTCTCCCGGTGGTGTCGATTCGGTCCGGCATATTCGGTGTCACACGGGCTTCATCACCCGCTGGACGGAGACCGCACGGCGATCTCCTCGACTGGCTCGCGCTCGTGTCCGAACGGCCGGACGTGGCGAAGCACGGCCATGACGAGCGCGGCGATGGCGATCAGCAGGGCCGTGCTGCCGGCAGCGACCACGTTGAAACCGGTCGTGAACGCGTCGCGGGCAGCGCTGACGAGCTCGTCGCCGAGCGGTGCGGGTAGCTCATCGGCGACAGCGAACGCGTTTGCGAAGCTGTCCCGGGCGGTCGCTCCGGCGTCTGCCGGGACCGCGGCGGGGATGGTGCCGGCCAGCTCGCGGCTGTAGACGGCCGTGCCGGCCGCGCCAAGCGTGGCGATGCCCATCGCCATGCCGAGCTCGCTCCCTGTCTCGGAGGTGGCGGCGGCGGATCCGGTCTTCTCCGGTGGGGCGGAGCTGACCACCATGTCCGTCCCGAGCGCCAGCAACGGCACGACGCCGAAGGCGAACGTGGTGCACCCGGTCACCAGAAGCCCGAGGCCGGAGATCGCCTGCAGCTGGGTCAGCAACACCAGCCCGGCGACCGCCACCGACAGGCCGCCCACGATGACGTATGCGGGCCGGAGTCTCCGCGCCAGCAGGGGAGCCGCGACCGAGCTGACGACGAAGGCCGTCGCCATCGGCAGGAACCACAGCCCGGCTCGTAGCGGTGACATGCCTTCGACCAGTTGCAGGTACTGAGTGAAGAAGAGCATGACGGCCGTGAGGGTGATCGCGGCCATGCACAGCCCCACGACCGCGCCAGAGAACTGTCGGTTCCGGAACATCCGTAGGTCCAGCAGTGGGTCGCCGAGCCGGTTCTGACGGCGGACGAACAGCCACCCGAGGACGAACCCGGCGGCCGCGACCGCGACCGGCACCCCGGCCAGCGCTCTGTCCTTGGCGATCTCCTTGATCCCGTAGACGACGGGCAGGATGGCACCGAGCGACAGGGCGACACTGGCGACATCCAGCCGTGCGGCCCGCGGGTCACGGTACTCGGGTAGCAAGAACCGCCCCGATACCAGCAGAACCCCCATCACCGGCACACCCAGCAGGAACACCGAACCCCACCAGAAGTTCTCCAGCATGGCTCCGCCGATCGCGGGCCCGATCGCGGTGCCTAGCGAAAAGGACATCCCCCAGATGCCGATGGCCAGGCCTCGCTGTCTCGGCTGGGTGAACATGGTTCCGATCAGCGACAGGGTGGACGGCATCAGCGTCGCCCCGGCGAGGCCGAGAAGCGCCCGAGTCACGATCAGCATCTCGGCGCTGGTGGAGTAAGCGGCGAGCACCGACATGGCCCCGAACGCGGTGGCGCCGAACAGCAGCATCCGGCGACGCCCGATGCGGTCACCCAGCGTCCCCATCGTGATGAGAAGCCCAGCCACCACGAAGCCGTAGATATCGGTGATCCACAGCATCTGAGTGTTGCTGGCGTTCAGATCGGACCCGAGGTGCGGCAGGGCCATGTAGAGCACGGTCAGATCAAGGGCGATCAGGATCGTCGGGAGAGCCAGCACAGCCAGGCCGAGCCACTCTCGTGGCCCGGCCCGCACACCGGACCGCGTCGTCGTGTTGGATGGCATCTGACCCCCAGCATTTGTCGTCAGTGCCACGATGACGGACAGGGCTTACGCCGTTCTGACCGCGGACTTACGGCTCGACGTGGCCCAGGAGCGGCTGATGCCCACGCGGGGGAGATGCCCACGCGCGGGAGATCGCCCTGTCTCGCTGGGTGCCACGCCGTCCGTGGTTCGCAGAGGGTTCGCGTCCCCGTCAACCCGAGGTTGTGTCGCGGCTCCTATCAGCGGCCTAGGGTCATGCGCATGAGAATCCGTCATGCTTCCTTCGCCGGCGCTACGACCCTGGTTGCCGGGATCGCCGCCATCGCCACCGCCGCGGGCTCGGCGCCCGACGATGCTCGTCCGCAGGGTCGCGACGAGTTGCTGGTCGAAGCCTTCGACCGGGTGGACCGCAGCACCGAGTTGACCCACGTCGACACCATCGACCTGGACTTCGAGACCTTTCACCCGCAGGCGATGGAAGTGACCGACGACCGGATCTACCTGTCATCGGTGGAGATCATCGAGGCGCCAGAGCACTACGAGGAGCCGGACGGCGGTTACGATCGCAGCCCCGGCCGAGGCGTCGGGCACGTGTTCGTGCTCGACCGCGAGGGCAACCTGTTGGAGGACATCGAGATCTCCGATGGGGACCGATACCACCCCGGCGGAATCGACGTGCACGGGGACACGCTCTACGTTCCCGTCGCCGAATACCGGCCGCACAGCTCCTCGGACATTTACCGCATCGATCTCGACACCTACGAGGTGACTCGGCTGTTCGGGGTAGACGACCACATCGGCGGTGTGGTTCTCGACCAGCAGACCCGGCGTCTGGTGGGCCAGTCCTGGGGCTCGCGGCAGTTCTACGAGTGGAGCACCAAGGGCAAGCAGAAGGACTCATGGCGCAATGAGAACCATTTCCTGGATTACCAGGACTGCGAGTACGTCGCCTCGCGCAAGACGCTCTGCTCCGGCGTCACCGGACTACCGGCTCAGCCGGGCGTGGACGGCGGTTACGAACTCGGTGGGTTCGCCATGATCGACCTGCGCGACGGACACCGGATACTCCACGAAGTGCCGTTGCAGCTGTGGTCCACTGCTGGTCATGTGATCACCCGCAACACCACCGACCTCGACGCCGAGCCGACGGCTGACGGCACAAGGTTGACCCTGTACGCCGCCCCCGACGATTCCGAAGAAGAAGCCGGTACTCAGGTGCTGGTGTACACCGCCGACATCACGGGCTGAACCGGGCAAGTCCACCCTGCTCGGGCCGGTGTCACGGCTACTGGCTGACCGTGAACCATGCGCTGGCCTTGACTACCCCGTTGACCAGCACTTCTATCTGATGCCTGCCTGGGTAGTGGGTTCGAGTGGTGTGCTGCGCCAGTGACACGCTCTTCGACACCTGGCCATGCATGCCTGGATCGAGCTGGAACGTCGCGCCTTTGAACACCTTCGGGCTCGTGGTCCCGTTGGCCTTGACGAAGTGAACTCTGAGATCGACGAGGACTTGGTGGGTGTCGCCGGTGTCGTTGTGGATACGCGCGCTCATGGTCACCTTGTCGCCGATCTCGACTCGTCCCGGGATGACGGAGAGCTCCTTGACGGCCACCGGGGAGTCATTGCTGAAGCCGAGCACATCCAGAGCACCTGGGTGGCCCTGCTTGATCAGCGTGCGCAGGGCGTGGTTGACGAGGCGTCGTCTCTGCTCGGGGGCATCGCGCAGCCAACGACCGCACACCTGCACCACAAGGTCGGGGTGGTCTTTGGCGATGTCGTTGAGGTTGTTCGCCACCGAACGGCGCACGTACTCCTCGGAATCGTCCTTGAGCAGCTCTAGCAGCTCGATCACCGGTGACGGGTCCTTCTGGAACCGGCGCAGCCTCGGTGCCCAGGGCAGGCGTGGGCGGGTTCCCTCGGACACGAGCCGGCGCACATGCACGCTCGGGTCGGACGCCCATTGCCTCAGCCGATCCATCGACTCGTCGGGGTAGCGATCGATGAACGCGCGGATGCTGAACTCCGCCGTGAACCGCTGTGTTAGTTCGTATTGAGCGTGAAACGACTCTTCGGGACAGTCGAGGCCGTGTTCGGCGACGAACAGCACGTGCGGCAGGTAGATGAACGGCTCCATGCCCTTGAGCCGTTCGGTCTTGGCTCCCAGTGATGTGACCAGAACTTCGATGGCCTTGGTCGGCTCGGAGGGGAGATACCGGAAGAGCGCGTCCGCGATCCTGCGAGCCCGCGGCATCAGTTCCAGCTCGTCGTATCCGTCCAGGGCATATGCGACGAACTCGGCCGACGGGAAGCCCGCGTGGGCGTTCACGATCATGGCCGCGATCCGTTCCGGGACATCGCGGCCGAAGCCGTTCTTGAGTGGTTCAGCCATGTGTCAGCGACGTGTTGTCAGCGGCGACGACGACGTTGAGCAGGCCCGGGAAGACGTCGTCGAACTCGTTACGGCGCAGCGCATTCATCCGGGACGTGCCGACGTAATACTGCCGGATGAGCCCGGCTTCGCGCAGGATCCGGAAGTGGTGGGTGGCCGTGGATTTGCTCACGGGGAGATCGAACCCCCCGCACTTGACGTCCGCGTGCGCGTCGGACAGCTGTGTGACGATGCTCCGCCGTACCGGATCGACCAGCGCCTCTAATACCTGCTGCAGCGTGACGGCCCGTATATCGGGATGGTCTGGTATGCGGTCGGCGTCCGTGTCCACGTCGCCATGGTACGACATTCATCAAAGTTTGACAGCTATCGTACTTCTAGTCTTCAATGAACCGATCGCTTCCCCGGAGAGGACGGTGCGATGGCCAAGGCGGTGCTCTTCCACGAGCTCGGCGGACCTGAGGTGATGAGGTTTGAACAGGTTGATGTCGGCGATCCAGGGCCGGGTGAGGTACTCATCCGGGTGGACGCGATCGGCCTGAACCGGGCCGAGGTGCTTTTCCGGACAGGCCACTACATCGAGCCGGTGAGGCGGTTCCCCGCGAAGCTGGGGACGGAGGCCGCCGGGGTCATCGAGGCCGTCGGCGAGGGAGTCACAGATCTCCAGGTCGGGCAGTCGATGAGCACCGTCCCCGCGTTCTCGCAGAACGACTACGGGGTCTATGCGGAGCGGACGGTTGTGCCTGCTGCTGCTGTTCGACGGCGCATGGAGGGGCTCGGACCGGTCGACGGTGCGGCCGTGTGGATGCCGTACATCACGGCCTATGGTGCGCTGGTCGAGGTCGGCAGGATGCGGCCCGGGGACACCGTCGTGTTGAACGCGGCGTCGAGCAGCGTGGGCCTTGCCGCGATCCAGGTCGCCGAGCGCGTCGGTGCGACACCGATCGCCGTCACCCGCACGGCCAAGAAGAAGGAAGCGTTGCTGAAGCAGGGCGCGGCCGACGTGATCGTCACCGAGTCGGAGGACGTGGTCGAACGCGTCCTGGCGACGACCGATGGCCGAGGCGCGGAGTTCGTCTTCGATGCTGTGGCGGGACCTGGCGTACGGGACCTGGCCACCGTCGTCGCCCCCGACGGCATCCTCCTGGTCTACGGCGCGCTGAGTGGCGAGCCGACCCCGTATCCGGCGATCGATCTGGGCATGCCGCCGTTGAACATGCGCACTTACACGATGTTGGAGACAGCGAGAAGTCCTGAGCGGCTCCGTCGGGCCGAGGCGTTTGTGGCGACCGGGCTGCGTTCAGGCGCCTTCCGGCCGGTGGTGGACAGCACGTTCGATCTTGACGAGATCGTCGAGGCTCACCGCTACCTGGAGTCAAACTCCCAGGTCGGCAAGGTCGTGGTCACCGTACCCCACTGAGCGCGGCCTGGAGAGCTGCTTCGACTGGGGCGAGTTTCATGCGAAGAGTTTATATCTATTTCGTCGCCGATCTCATATAAACTCTCGGATAAAACGAGGCGTCCAGTTGAGACGTTCGTGGAGCACAGCTTGTTCAGCGGGGTTTGCGGTCAGGGACAGGGCGTGTTCATCCGCGGCCCGTGCATCGTCGGGTCGGTCGAGCTCGCGCAGAAACTCGGCTCGGGTGGCATGGTAGAGGTGGTAACTGTCGAGCTGGCCGGCCAGGGCGTCCAGCTCCGCCATCGCCGATTCCGGGCTGGTGGCGTAGCGGACGGCGATGGCTCGGTGCAGACGCGTGACAGGTGAAGGCTGCAGGTGCAGGAGCATGTCGTAGAGCAGCACGATCTGCTCCCAGTCGGTGTCCTCCCAGCGTCCGGCCTCGGCATGGCAGGCGACGATCGCTGCCTGAAGCTGGTAGGGGCCAGGCCGATGCTGCCTGGCAACGCGGCTCAACAGCTGAGTCGCCTGCGTGATCGTCTCCCGGTCCCACGCAGAACGGTCTTGGTCCGCCAGCCGCACCAAGCCGCCGCCGTCGTCGAAGCGGGCGGCCGCCCGTGCCCGGTGTAGCCGGATCAGCACGAGCAGACCCGCCGCCTCCGGCTCGGTCGGCATGAGCTGGTGGAGCATGCCAGCGAGCCATTCGGCGTCGTCGACGAGATCACGCGACTGCGCTCGTCCGGCTGTGGAGAGATAACCCTCGTTGAACAGTAGGTAGATCACCGTGAGAACCTCGCTGAGGCGGGCGCCCAGCTCGTCGTCGGCGGGGATCCGATAAGGGATGCCTGCGTCGGTGATCTTCCGCTTGGCCCGGGTGATCCGTTGTGCGACTGCCGTCTCTGTCACCAGGAACGCGCGGGCGATCTGCGCGGTGGCCA
>NZ_ML142852.1:373456-373743 GCF_004138495.1 Phytoactinopolyspora endophytica | reverse complement strand
CGCATACGACCCGCAGGGTGAGCGCGATCTGTGCCGACCGGGGAAGCGCCGGGTGGCAGCAGGTGAAGATCAACCGTAGCCGCTCGTCCGGATCCGGCTGGACCGGCCACTGCAACTGCGCGAGCTTGGCGCGGTAGTTGTCCTCGCGGCGCAGCATGTCCAGGCCCCGTCGCCGGGCCACGGTGAACAGCCACGCGTCGGGCCGATCCGGGATGCCGTCCTCTGGCCAGCGTTGCAACGCCGCCAGGACCGCGTCCTGTACGAGGTCTTCGGCGGTGGCGAAGTCG
>NZ_ML142852.1:370162-373375 GCF_004138495.1 Phytoactinopolyspora endophytica | reverse complement strand
GCATCAGTGACGCAGCCAGCTTTCCCGCGTGCTCCCGGACCACGCGGGAAAGCTCAGTGTGCGGAACGTCCGTCACCGGCCCGTTCACTCCACCGGTCGGATCTCGACGACGGGGCAGCCGGGCCAGGCCTTGGCCACGCGTAGAGCCTCATCGAGATCGGCGACGTCGATCTCGGTATATCCGCTGACCACTTCCTTGCCCTCCACGAACGGCCCGTCGACGACGACCGGCTCGCCGCCCTCCAGCCGGACCGTGGTCGCGGTCTGTGGCCCCTGGAGTTTCTGACCACCCCGAATCTTGTCGGAATGGGCAGCGAACCACTCGTCGACCCGCTGGTATGCGCGCTCGCGCTCGCTCTGGCTCATGGCGTCCAGATCGTTCATGAACTGCTCGGTCTCCACGAATAACAGCACGTATTTCATTGGATCAAGCCCCCTCACTCTGCATCTCGGCCATCCGACGCGTCATCTCATCCGGCGTCACGTCCTCCACATGCGACGCCACGGTCCACGTGTGGCCGAACGGGTCGAGAATGTGGCCGTCCCGGTCACCATAGAACTGGTCCTGCGGCGCCCGCTTCAGTGTCGCGCCGAGCTCTACGGCGCGCGCAACCACGGCGTCGACATCCTCAACATAGATGAACTGAAACGACGGGGAGCCGGCGAGGCCGTCGGGCGGCGGCGCCTGGGTGCCCATCATGGGAGATTCATCCTCCACAATGATGACCGAGTCCCCGATCTGGATCTCGGCGTGTGCGATAGTCCCGTCTGGACCGGGGAAGCGCATCCGTTCGGTCGCTCCGAATACGTCGGCGTAGAACTCAAGTGCCTTGGCGGCGCCGCGCACCACTAGACACGGGGTGACCCTCCGGTACGTGTCCGGGATCGGGCTGGGTTTGGCTGTCGATGTCATCGAGGCTCCTCCTAGGTCAGGTCCGCGCCGGACGCTCCGACGTCAGCCTGCCGGTTACCACCGTGGTCACCGGCCTTCTACTACGAAGACGATCGGCAGACTGGCGCACACGACAATCCACACCAAGGATCCCCACCTTCTTCGAACCCGGTTGTCGAGCGACGCCGTTATCGTGGTTGTCGGGAGATCTGATCGATGTGGTAGCCGGAGTCCGGCTCGAGGGAGCGGCTCGTGATCGTTAATCCACCTCCATGGTGAGTAAGCCGGGCGCGGGCGGCCGGGCCGGAAGGGCCGGAGAGTCGAGGTAGAACAACGCGGTGGACGCGATGTCGTCGCTGGTAGGCCGGTAGCGGTGCCGGAGTCCGTTGTGATGGCCCGGGCCGATGCCGAGGCTTTGGATGGTGACTCGGAGGTCTTCGGTGAACCGGATCGGGTCCGGGATGTGCCAGCGATACATGCCGAATCGCTGCTGGCTGCTGTAGAGGCCGTCCGGCTTGAGGATCTGGTTGAGACCCAGGTACGGCGTGGTGAAGCTGGTGTAGCCCTGTCCCTGGACGTCGAAGTTCCACGCTCCGCCGAAGTAGTCCTCGGTGCCGGTGCCGCAGAGACTCCATGCATCACATTGGTGCGGAACGCTGACGTCCTGACGCGGTGTCGATCACATCGTCAAGGACCTCGCGAGAATTGGTCAGCTCGGCGATCATTCGGTCAATGCGGTTGCGTTCGGCGGTCAGGTCGGCGACGAGCCGAGGGGTGGCTATCTCGGAGGGGCCACCATCCGAGTCCCGCATGCACGGGAGGATCTGCGCGATCTTCTTACTGTGCAAGCCCGCGGCGAACAGCTCCTGGATGCGAATCACCCGGTCGACCGCGTGGTCGGGAAACTCTCGCTGGCCGCCGGGCGTACGGTCCGCACTGAGCAACCCCTGTTGCTCGTAGTAGCGCAGCGACCGTTGGCTCACTCCGGTACGGCGTGACAACTCACCGATCCGCATCTCAACCTCCGGATGTACTCGGGATTTGAACTTGACACGGATGTCAGCTTCTACCGTATCGGCATGACGAACACGATGGACAACGAACTCTTCGACTACAGTCCGATCACCGAGCGTCCCACCATCACCTGGCCCAACGGCGCCAGTGTCGCTGTCTACATCGGCCTCAACGTCGAGCACTTCCTGCTTGATCGCCCATCCACAAGCATCTGGCCCGGTACCGCGGAGCTCGTCCCCGACGCGCTCAACTACGGCTGGCGCGACTACGGGCCCCGGGTTGGTATTTGGCGCATGATGGAGAGTCTGGACCGGCACGGCTTCCGTGCAAGCGTGTTATTGAACTCAGCCGTTGCTGAGCACTACCCCCAGATCATCAAAGCCGGCCTGAGCCGGAACTGGGCGTGGCTCGCGCACGGGCAGACCAACTCCATCCTTCAGACCGACATGACCCGCGGTGAGGAACTCCGCTTCCTCACCGATGTCATCGACACCATCGCTACCGCGACCGGGCACCGGCCACATGGGTGGATGGGTCCTGGTCTGACCGAGACGTTCAACACCCCGGCCCTGCTCGCCGAGCTCGGGCTGAACTACCTGCTGGACTGGACGAACGACGACCAGCCCTACCGGTTGAACGTGCCCGGCATGATCAGCGTCCCGTACTCGGTCGAACTCAACGACCTGATGCTCTTTGGCAGGGGCGCCACCGGGCCGGAGTTCTTACAGGTCGTCAAGGACCAATACGAGACGCTACACGCCGACTCCGCGCCAGGCGGCCGGGTCATGGCGTTGGCCCTGCACCCGTTCGTGACCGGCCAAGCCTTCCGGGCCAAGTACTTCGACCAGGCGCTGGAGTACCTCGCGGCGCAACCCGACATCTGGTTGACCACGAGCGACGAGATAGCTGAGCACTACCGGCTGACGGTCGGTCAGGACGTGTAGCCCTTGGTGCCAGCGGACCACCGCTGGATCAGGTCCTTAAGGAATCGGTCGTACATGGTCCTGTCCGGCGTGGAGAATCGAGGTCACCATTTGTAGTCGAGGAATTTGCCGTCGAAAGTAACGACGACGCGGTCACCTTCGGGATCCGGGCGACGCGAGAGGTCGATGCGGAAGTTGATGGCGCTCATGATTCCATCACCGAACTCTTCGTGGATGAGCTCTTTGAGAGCGGGTCCGTATACGGACAATGCCTCGACGAACCGGTAGATCGTGGGGTCGGACATAAGTGCGGGGTCAGTGCCGCGGGACGGCTGGAGCTGCAAGCTCTCGGCGACCTGCTCGTCCAGCTCGAGGAACTCACAA
>NZ_ML142852.1:367472-370143 GCF_004138495.1 Phytoactinopolyspora endophytica | reverse complement strand
CCTGCTTCGCCTGTTGCTCAGGCATCGGATGTTGACCGAGCAGGGCCGCGGTGGTCCACACAACCGGGGCCCCGATCTGGTCGGCTATGTCAGCCCAGGACAGCCCGCGTCGTATGCGGGCGGTGACGACGAGTTCGGCGGCATCGGATTTGCTCATGATCGGGGTCACATCGAACTCCTTGTGGTGAGTGAGTGCGACGAGTATTCCTGCTCGTCAGCGCCATGAGCCATGCGGTGAGGTGGCATACACGAACTCTTCACATCCCGTACACATGGTCCGGGCTGTCGGTCCGGCGCGTTACAGCGACGAAACGACGGCATTGCTGAGCCGGCCGTCGCCGCGTGAGGCCTACGTGACATGATCTTCCTGGCTTCGTCACGGGGAAGACATCTGCGATGCCCAAACTCGACCGGACGGCGCGGTTCTTGACCACCTGGGTGGGGTGGCTGCGCTTTGTCGGGTTGCCCCGAGCGAAGGAGCGACGTCATGTCCTATCTGAGCCCGCCAGAGTTCGTTACCAAGATGATCGACGCGGGCGAGGCCAAGGTCTTCATGTCCACGCGAGATACCGTGATCCGTGCGTACATGGCCGGCGCCATCCTCGCGCTGGCCGCGGCGTTCGCGGTCACGGTCACGGTGCAGACGGGGGAGGCCCTGGTCGGTGCCCTGCTCTTCCCCGTCGGATTCTGCATGCTGTACCTGCTCGGGTTCGACTTGCTGACGGGCGTCTTCACTCTGGTTCCGCTCGCGTGGATCGACAAGCGGCCAGGCGTCAACTTGCGCTCCGTCCTGCGCAACTGGGGTCTGGTCTTCATCGGCAACTTCGCCGGTGCGCTCACCGTCGCGCTCATGATGGCCGTGATCTTCACTTTCGCCTTCAGCGTGGACCCGAACGAAGTCGGCCAGAGCCTCGGCGCGATCGGTTCCGATCGGACGGTCGGCTATGCGGACCATGGCGCCGCCGGAATGCTGACTCTCTTCATCCGCGGCGTCCTGTGCAACTGGATGGTGTCCACGGGTGTGGTCGCCGCGATGATGTCGACGTCCGTCCCCGGCAAGGTGATCGGCATGTGGATGCCCATCCTGGTCTTTTTCTACATGGGGTTCGAGCATTCGGTGGTGAACATGTTCCTGTTCCCGTCCGGCCTGATGCTCGGCGGCGACTTCTCGGTCATGGATTACCTGATGTGGAACGAGATTCCCACGGTGATCGGCAACCTGGTCGGCGGCTTGGCCTTCGTTGGGCTCACGCTGTACAGCACGCACGCCCGTACCGGCGTGACTCGAAGCCGCCCGCCGGTTGCCGAGAAGGTCAACACCTCAGCCAAGGTGAACATGTGAGGCGGAAGTGGCGTCGATGAAGAGCATGTTGACCAGGATCGGGACACACGTGCCAGTGTCCTGCCTGACGGCGACTGTCGATGGCCTTTAGCGGGTTCCGTGGACGACGTTGCGTAGCGGCTCACCGTCGACCAGGCCGTTGATGTTGGCGGCGTAGCCGGGAACTGTCGTACCAGTCTAGTTGTTCATAGTAACGATAGTTCCCGCCATGGAGGCTATCTGGTGAGCAGCGAGCGCAGCGCTTTGATGATCTCCGCGGGAGCCTCTTCTGGCATGAAGTGGCCTGCTGAGATCGTCATGTGCTCGAGGTCAGACGCCCACGTCCGCCACAGCGCGGCCGCGTCGAAGCCGAGCGCGGCTCCCCAGTCCTGCTGGATGGCCGTGACCGGCATGACCAGGCGGTTCCCGGCGGTGCGGTCGGCCTGGTCGTGCTCGACGTCGATACCGGCCGAGGCACGGTAGTCGGCGACGATGGAAGGGACGGCCTCGCGGGAGGCTTTCAGATACTCGGCGCGAACGTCGCCGGGGATGGCGTCCGGGTTCTGCGTCCAGACGTCGAGGAAGTGACCGAAGAAGGCATCGGCTGTGGCACTGATCATCTGCTCGGGCAGACCGGGCGGCTGAGCCATCAAATAGAGATGGAAGGCGACCGCCGCGCTGGAGCCGCGCAGTATGTCCCACATATCCAGGGTCGGCAGGACATCGAGCGAGGCGAGGTGGGTGATCACGTCCGGGTGGTCGAGCCCGGCGCGGATCGCCACCAAGGCGCCGCGGTCGTGACCGGCGAGGGCGAACCGCTCGTGACCGAGTGTGCGGGCCATCGCGACGATGTCCCTGGCCATGGTCCGCTTGGAATACGTGTCGGAGTCGCGTCCCGCCGGCTTGTCGCTGGCGCCGTAGCCGCGCAGGTCGGGGCAGATGACCGTGTGATCGACGGCGAGGTCGGTAGCGACGTGCCGCCACATGAGGTGGGTCTGCGGGAATCCGTGCAGCAGCACGATCGGGACGCCGGTCCCGCTCACCGCGACGTTCAACGCTACGTCCTCATCGACGCTGACGCGCCGGTAGTCGAATCCGGAAATGGTGGATGCCATCGTTGCTCCTTCTGAATAGGCGGATGACTTCAGCCTGCCGGTCACGGATGAGCATTCGATGAGCGCGATACTTTGGGCTGTAGCTGCTCGGGAAGGTGGTTCGGTCGGTGCAGGTCACGTTCGGTGTGCTGGGGCCGGTTATGGCTTGGGACGGCGCAGGTGCGGCCATCGCCTTGAAGGGGCCTAGACATCGTGCCGTGCTTGCCCGCCTCATCGTCGCTCGTGGCCAGGTCGT
>NZ_ML142852.1:355532-367432 GCF_004138495.1 Phytoactinopolyspora endophytica | reverse complement strand
GTCGGCAGGCTCGTCGACGACCTGTGGGAGGAGCCACCACCGGGCGCCGTATCCGCGGTGCGCACCTTCGTAGCGGCGCTGAGGCGTGCTGTGGAGCCTCAGCGCCCGCCACGGGCTCCGGCCCGGCTCCTGGTCAGCGAAGGCCCTGGGTACGCGCTGCGTCCGAAGCGTGGGTCAGTGGATGCGTGGCGGTTCGACGACGCGGTGACCGCGACGTCGTCGATGCCCCCGGCAGACGCGCTCGGACGTCTGGAGGAAGCTCTGGGGTGGTGGCGCGGTCCCGCGTATGCCGGACTCGACGACGAGCCATGGGCTCTCGCCGAGCGCTCTCGTCTGGAACAGCTGCGGCTGAACGCGATAGAGCGCCGGTCCGAGGCGCGGATGGCTCTCGGGCGCGCCGCGGACGCGGTGCCGGAGCTTGATGCCCACGTCACCGAACATCCCTGGCGGGAGAACGCCTGGCAGCTCTTGGCCCTGGCGCTGTACCGGAGCGACCGTCAGGGTGACGCCCTGGCGGTGCTACGCAGGGCTCGCAGCCTCTTCGTGGAGCAGCTGGGGATCGATCCGGGCCCGCAGCTGGGCCGCATGGAGACCGACATCCTGCAGCGTGCGGCCCATCTGGATGTCACGCCAGACGTCGAGTCCGGCCACGATCTTGGCGTCGCCGGACATGTCTGGGCGGCGGCCACGGCCGCATACGATCGGACGGTCGCGTCGAGTTCCCGTGTTCGCCTGGAGTCGACGGTCGGTCTCCTGAGAAGCCTCGCGGTAGCCGGCGGAAGCGGGCTTGAAGCAGCGCGCGGTCAGCGGCTGGCGACAATCGCTGCCGCCGAGCAGCTCGGTGATGCCGAACTCACCGCCCGGATCATCGGTGCGTACGACGTTCCCGGCATCTGGACACGCTCAGACGATCCTGACCAGGCGGCGCAGATCGTCGCGGCGGCAGAGCGGTCCTTGGCAGCCCTTCAGCCAGGCGCACACGATGTTCACCGTGCACGCCTGCTCGCCACGATCGCTCTGGAGTCGCGTGGCACCCGAGCGGCTCGCGGACCCGACGCCGCCCGTGAGGCGGAGCGGATCGCCCGCCGATTGGGTGACCCGATGCTGCTCGCCTTCGCCTTGAACGGAACGTTCATGCAGACCTTTCACCGGGCAGGTCTGGCCCCACGGCGGGATGAGATCGGCGCCGAGCTGGTCGCGTTGTCCGACCGGCATGGCCTGCCCACGTTCGAGATCCTCGGCCATCTGATCCGCCTTCAAGCGCGCGGTGCGCTGGCCGACTTCAGCGCAGCGGACGAGCACGCCGCAGCGGCGGATCGGCTCGGCGAACAGTACGAGCGTCCGCTGGCGGGCGTTTTCACCGAGTGGTATAGGGCGATGCGCCTGGCCGCGACCGGGTCGTCCCTGGGTCCCGCGGAGGCGGCGTACCGTGATGCGGCAGCCCGGCTCGACGGCGCCGGTATGCCAGGAGTTGAGCGGGGGATCCTCCCGCTCGCCCAGCTCTGTCTCCGTGTGTGGCATGCGGTGCCGGTCCGCTTCGACGACGACACCGACTGGGGTCCGTATGCGCCGTGGGCGCGGCCGCTCGTACTGCTGGCCCACGATCGTCCGGCCGAGGCCGCCGATGCGCTGCGCCAGACTCCCGAACCGCCGTGCGACCTGCTGTACGAGGCCCTGTGGTGCCTCGCGGGCCGGGCGGCTATCGCGACGGGCGATCGACGGATCATGGAGCGCGCCTTCACCGAGCTCACACCAGCGGCGAAGGAGGTAGCGGGGGCCGGTAGCGGCATGCTGACCGTCGGTCCGGTCTCGCAACACCTCGATGACCTCTCCGCAGCGCTAGATCGGCCGCAATGACCCTCGACTCAAGTGAATATGCCCGCGAAACTGATTCGACCGGCAGCGGGTGCCCCGTTATGATCGACGGCATGTCGAGCCCCGAGGCGTCCAGAATCTAGCCACCGGTCATCCGGTGGCCTGTGACACCGTTTTCGGCGGCTACCTGTCACCGCTTCGCGTCGGCTCACCATGCATGTGTAGACGTGCCACATGCTCTCGCGCGCCGGTGCGTTGCGTAGTTCGCATCACATACCTCTCGCTTGAGGATCGCCTGCTGCTTCGGCGTGCTCAGAGCGTGCTGAGTTGCCGTTTCCCGATGTCGTTCGCTGGCACTGATTGACCGGTGGTCGTGTCCATCTCATCGACATCGTTGACGGAGCTTCATCATGCAGAAAATTGTTATGCCCTTGGCTGTCTACCTACTTGGACTGGCCGTCTTCGCTCAAGGGACATCTGAGTTCATGCTGGCGGGCCTAGTGCCGGACATCGCCGACGACATGGGAGTCACCATCTCGGATGCGGGCCTTCTGACATCGGCGTTCGCGGTCGGAATGGCCGTCGGTGCCCCGCTGATGGCATTGATGAGCAGACGCTGGCCGCGCCGGCTTACGTTGCTGACCTTTCTCGTGGTGTTCGTGACAGTGCACGTCATCGGGGCGGTGACCACCAGCTTCGGCGTCCTGATGGTGACCAGGGTGGTAGGCGCGCTCGCGAATGCCGGGTTCATGGCGGTGGCGTTGTCGACTGTCACGGCGATGGTCCCGGCCAATGCCAAGGGGCGTGCGCTGGCCGTACTGCTCGGCGGGACGACGATCGCATGCGTGGCTGGCGTTCCGGGCGGTGCCCTGCTGGGCAACCTGTGGGGCTGGCGTTCCGCGTTCTGGGCGGTCGCGATCATCTCACTGCCGGCGATAGCCGCCGTCGTGAAATCCGTGCCCGCTCACAACGCCGCGGACGAGTCGTCATCGACCCGTCCGAAGGCGCGCACGGAACTGCGTTCATTGCGCAGGCCCCGGCTTCTCGTCACGTTGCTGCTGGGCGCACTGGTCAACGGTGCGACGTTCTGCTCGTTCACCTATCTCGCACCGGTCATCACCGACGTGGCAGGGATCGGCACCGGCTGGGTGCCAGGCATGCTGGCCCTGTTCGGGCTTGGAGCCTTCGTCGGCGTGCGGATCGGAGGCCACTTCTCCGACACGAACCCGATGCCCCTGCTCGTGGCGGGAAGTGTGGCGCTGACGTGCGGCTGGGGTGTGTTCGCGTTCACGGCCGGCAGCCCGGTAGCGGTGATCACGCTCGTCGTCGTTCAGGGTGTTCTGTCGTTCGCCGTGGGAAGCACGCTGATCTCGCAAGTCCTCTATGCCGCGACGGATGCGCCGACGATGGCAGGCAGTTTCGGGACCGCATCGTTCAACGTCGGTGCCGCGATCGGCCCATGGCTCGGGAGTGTCGTCATCGACGCTGATCTCGGGCTGCGGGCGCCGTTGTGGGTCAGCGCGGCGTTGGTCGGCATAGCGCTGCTGATCGCGGGGGCGGCACACTCCGTCGACCGTACGGCGGCACTCCAGCCCGCTTTTTGGTAGTAGCCGGGGGTGAGGCTACGGCGCCGTGGCGTCGACGTTGCGGACGGCTCCTTGATCGGCGGATGTGGTCATGCGGGCATATGCGTGTAGCGCTGAGGAGACGACGCGGTTGCGCATGTTCGGCCGGTATCCGCTGGTGCCTTCCAACCTTTCGCGGCGGGCATCGAGCGTTTCCGCGGAGAGCTGGACATTGACGGTACGTCCCGGTATGTCGATGGTGATCTGGTCGCCGTCCTCGATGAGGGCGATGGTTCCTCCGGCGGCTGCTTCGGGTGACACATGCCCGATGGACAGGCCGGAGGTGCCGCCGGAGAAGCGGCCGTCGGTGATCAGCGCACAGCTGGCACCGAGGCCGCGGCCCTTCAGGAATGCGGTCGGATACAGCATCTCTTGCATACCAGGGCCGCCGCGTGGCCCTTCGTAGCGGACTACGAGCACGTCGCCGGCCGAGACCTGCCGTTTCAGGATCGCGTCCACCGCCTCCTCCTGGGATTCCACGACGACGGCGGGCCCGGTGAAGGTGAGGATCGACTCGTCCACGCCGGCGGTCTTGACGATGCAACCGTCCTCGGCGAGGTTGCCTCGGAGCACGGCAAGGCCACCGTCGGCCGAATAGGCATGGGCGACGTCGCGGATACACCCATCTTCCGGATCCAGATCGAGCTCATGCCACCGCCGGGACTGAGAGAACGCGGTGGCGGAGCGTTCGCATCCGGGAGCGGCGTGGAACAGTTCGACGGCCGCGGCTGAAGCTGAACCGCCTCGGACATCCCATTCGCCCAGCCACGCGTCCATGGTGGCGGCGTGGATGCTGTGCACGTCGCCGTTGAGGAGTCCCGCCCGTCGTAACTCCCCGAGTAGAGCCGGGATGCCGCCCGCGCGATGGACGTCCTCGATGAGATAGGTCCCGTTCGGCGCCACCTTGCACAGGCACGGGACGCGTCTGGACAGTGCGTCGATGTCATCGAGGCGGTAGTCAAGCTCGGCCTCATGTGCGGCGGCGAGCAGGTGCAGCACGGTGTTGGTCGATCCGCCCATGGCGATGTCCATGCACATGGCGTTCTCGAAGGCGTTCCTGGAGGCGATGCGGCGCGGCAGGACGCTCTCGTCGTCCAGGTCGTAGTAGCGGTGCGCGAGCTCGACGACTGTTCGGCCCGAGCGTTCGTACAGCTGCCGGCGTGCGGTGTGCGTGGCCAGCGTCGTGCCGTTGCCGGGCAAGGCGAGACCCAGGGCTTCGGCCAGGCAGTTCATCGAGTTGGCAGTGAACATGCCCGAGCACGAGCCGCAGGTGGGGCACGCGTTCTGCTCCACCCGCGACAGGTCCTCGTCCGACACGGTGTCCGCGGCGGCGTCCGCCATCACAGTGATGAGGTTCAGGCCCTTGCGTACGGTCCCGTCGACGAGGGTCGCCGCGCCGCCTTCCATCGGGCCACCAGAGACGAAGACCGTGGGAACGTTCAACCGCATCGCCGCCATCAGCATCCCCGGTGTGATCTTGTCGCAGTTGGAGATGCACACGAGCGCGTCCGCACAATGTGCGTTGACCATGTACTCGATCGAGTCCGCGATCAAGTCACGGGACGGCAGCGAGTACAGCATGCCTCCATGACCCATGGCGATACCGTCGTCCACCGCGATCGTGTTGAACTCGCGCGGAATGCCTCCCGCCGCCGTCACGGCTTCGGAGACGATCCGCCCGACCGGCTGCAGGTGGGTGTGGCCGGGGACGAACTCGGCGAAGCTGTTCGCCACGGCGACGATCGGCTTGCCGAAGTCGTCGCCGTCGACTCCCGCCGCACGGAGCAGGGCGCGGGCGCCGGCCATGTTGCGACCGTGCGTGACGGTCCGAGAACGCAGAACAGGCATGCCCACTATTTCCGCATCGAAACGGCGGGTGGCGGAATACGCTGCTGCTTCTAGTACTGGCGGTACTAGTATTGCGGCCGTGGGGCAGGACGCCGACCGTCGCCGAGAGCTCGGGGGTTTCCTGCGTAAACGGCGTGAGGGCCTGGTACGAGCCGACTACGAGCTGCCACCCGTGGGACGCAGCAGGGTCACCGGCCTGCGCCGCGAAGAGATCGCGTACCACGCCGGCGTCAGCGTCACCTGGTATACCTGGCTCGAACAAGGCAAGGACATCAACCCGTCCCGTCAGGTGCTCGACTCCATCGCGCGGACTATGCGGCTCTCGGCCGCTGAGCACGAATACACGCTCGCCCTCGCTGGGTACGCACCGAGCCCGCCGCACGATGTCACTCCGGTGACCGCGCCGCCCCACATCAGGCGCCTTCTCGAGGCGCAGGACACATCGCCGGCTTTCGCCGTCTCGCCCGACTGGATGATCGCCGGCTGGAACCGTGCCTACGAGGCTCTCTACCCCAACGTCGCCGCGGTGGCTCCCGAGGAACGGAACCTGCTCTGGCTCATCTACACCGACCCATACGTGCGGCAGATGCTCCCCGACTGGGAGACCACCAGCCGGCACTTTCTGGCCGAGTACCGCGCTGAAGCCGGCCCGTCGCTCGGGCACTCGGCGCATGTCGCGCTGCTGACCCGGTTGCTCAGCGCGAGCCCGGAGTTCGCCGCGGCGTGGGAGGAACACCAAGTCGAACGGTTCTCGTCGCGGGAGCGGCATTTCCGCCATCCGGATGTCGGAGATCTCGCATTCGAGCATCACCGGCTCACCCCGTCGGATCTCCCCGACATCCATGTCGTGGTGTACGTCCCGCTCGAGGGCACTGAGACGGAACAGAAGGTGCGCCGTCTCGTACGGCCCATGTCTCGTGTCTAACACGACGTCTCGCACCGCCTCGCGCTACGCGATTGTCTTGGCGATGAAGGTGGTGATCATGTCGGCGATCTCGCTGGGCTTCTCGAACAGCATCCCGTGGCTCGCGTCGATCTCACGGATCTCGATAGCAGGATGAGCCACTCTTAGTGCCTCCAGATCGCGGCGCAGCCCAGCGCGGAAGGCGACCATCAGCGGTTCCAGTTCCGCCGGTACCTGCGGCACGCTGTCGGTAGCGAGGACGAGCAACAACGGCGTCTTCAGCTCGGCGAACACCGGCAGGCTGTCCGCCTGGAGGCAGTCCCGCAGGGCGTTCATCGTCTCGGCTCCAGGCCGGACGAACGTGGCACCGTTGTGCGTGATGAGCCCCCGTCGTACGGCGGCGGCCCACCGGTCCGCATCGTTGCCGTGCTGCTCGGCGAACGAACGTTGAGCGGCGAGCATGGCCTCGACCTGGTCCTCGCTCAGTGGTGCCGCCATCGCCGTGGTCTGTGCGTCGAACAGGGCGGACAGCCGCTCGACCTGACCGCCGAGTTCCTCCGTGGTGAGCCCGGCGGCACCGGCGTCGTAATTCTCCGGGCGGGTGACCGGTGAGCGGTGGCCGTCCAGGCTCACTGCCGCGGGACACTCGGGGTGGCGGTGCGCCCACCGGGCGGCCAGGACGCCACCGAGGGAGTGTCCGACGACCGCGGCCTGGCGAACGTCCAGCGCGGTGACGACCATCTCCAGGTCCGAGAGCACCGTGTCCCAGCTCCACGGCCCATCGCTGGACTCGCCGTGCCCGCGCAGGTCGACCGCGACCGGCTGGTAGCCGGTACTGAGCATCGGACCGACGATGTCCCACGTGGCTAGGTTGCCGCCGGCTCCGTGCAGCAGCAACACCGGCTGCCCGGAGCCGCCGTATTCCCGGACCGCGATGGCGGTTGTCCCGGTCTCCACCGTCCGATCAGTCATCGATTCGGTCATGTGGTGCTCCTCTGCGTGGTGATTCCGCCCGTCGTCTGTCTGCTCGGCTGAAGCGCGCGTTCGCGGACGGATGCGGTGGTCACGCCGCCGTCCGGATGGCGCTGCAGCTTGTCTCGTGCCAGCAGGTCGTGGACCCCTTGCCGGGTGATGCCGAGCATCGCTCCCGCTGCCGCATAGGTCACGCGCTCACGAGCGGGGTGCCCGACGCGGCGGAGCACGGCCTGGCCGAAGGGTGTCGCCCACCAGCGCGACGGCGGGTCGAAGGCCTCGTCACCTGGATACAGCGCTGAGATCAGCCGCGCAGCCGTATGGGCAGCGTGCTGCTGGTCCCGCCCGAGGAGCTGAGCTGACCACATCTCCGCGTCGACCCGCGTCCGTTCCTTGACCGCTGCCACGGCGTCATCGCCCAGAAGAATGGCCAACGGATCGATGAGGCGGGTGGTGACCCGCTCGACGAGGTCCTCGACGAGCGCAACATGCGCCTGTGTGGCGTCCGATGGTTCCACGTCGGCCCCTTTCGCCGAGCACGACCATATCAGCTACTTGACAACACGTGTCAAGTAGCTTGGTTCCTCGGCCGATGTCAATGATGGGGCCGCTGGACGGCGCGATCACGACAGCGCTCCGGGTGAGAAACGCCGAGCCGGCGCGCAGAGCGAAGGCCGTCGCCGGCCTGCTGCTCAAGGCCGCGACAGATGAACCCTGTCGATGGTCGTCAGAGTGCCGTGCCCTCTGGCACCCACGCTGTCACCGCCAGCTCGCCGCCATCCACAATGTCAAGCGTGCTGATGGCGTGCATCGACGCGGGCGTGCGTGTGAAGGACGTCAGCGGCAGCTCTTGCATGGGGGCACCGGACTCGGCCGCCAGCAGGACTTCGGCGGTGATATCCGGCCAGTTGCCCGACCCTTCCGGGTATTCGGCCGTCGACATCGCGTCCCAACCGGCCACGGCGAAGGCACGAGCACCAGCGGGAAGCACGATCCGGCGCGGTCCCGGATCATTGCCCATGAAGGATCGGCCCTGGGTGACCGTGACGTCGAGATCACGGCCGTCGAGCGTGCGGAATCCCAGCTCCGGGTAGCCCTCGAAGGCGCACGGCCGGTCTCCGACGTTCGTCGCCCCGAGGATCATGGCGCGATGGCCGGTGGCAGCATCATGTCCGGCGATCTCCAGCCAGAGATCGTCCGGCGAGCAGTCCGGGGCGTCCGGGTCCTCCGGCCACTTCTCTGGCTCGACGTGCTCCGGGCGGGCCGGGACATCGGCGATGTCGAGCGACAACCCGCCGTCGGCCGTCTGTACCCGCTCGAGAGCGACGCCGTGTGCGGCGGCGACGTCCCCGACCTTCGCCAGATCATCGGATTCGCGGACCCGGACGTCGGCCGTATCGCCGTCGAACACCGATCGCATGACGCCGGGCGTTTCCGCCATCAGATAGGCGTCCGCGACGGGATCGACGCTGTCCGCCGGGAGCGGAAAGGCCTGGGCAGCCACCTCGGCGTCGGCAGCCGGCCGGAGCCAGATCTCCATCGCCGGTCCCGTCGAGGGTTCTGCGTAGTCCGCCGTGAACTCAGCGACCAGTTCCGATGCGTGATTCGGTGGCAGACGTCTGATCTCGTACATCAGGTCGATCCGGGCCACCCACCCGTTGGGGTCGTCTGGCGGGGCTTCGCGCTCGTCGCCGCTGTCGTCGACATAGGTGATGCTGACCTCGTCGATGACGCCTTCGGCTCCGGCCTGCTCGGCGATGTCGCTGGGTGCAGGGCTGGCCGCCCTGTCGGGTGCGGCGGCGCCGGAGGTTCGGTGCTCTGTGCTCGTCTCGGCGTCACCGCATGCGCTCAGCGCGGCCACCGTGCACCCGGCCAGACCGATGAGCACCAACGTTCTGCTGAGGGTCCGCGGTGCGGGGTGGGTGGGGCGCCAGGCATTGTCACGCATGGTCGAACACTACGTGAGCGATTGACAGCCGCCCGGCGCGGTCGGATAGTTTTGAACTGAACGTGTGGGGAGCGCGTCGAGACTCGCCGGAAGGCTTGAAGCCATCCCTTTGTGTCGCTGTGAGCGACGGCACCGGAGTTCTATACCGCCCGTGCGAGTCCGGGTGGAGAACGAGGTGTCCCATGAAGGTGCTCCCCGACAGCCCCAACCTTGACCATCTGCGCCAGCAGGCGAAGGATCTGCTCGCCGGTCTGCGGGACTCGGACCACAGCGCCACGCTGGCCGGTGCGCAGGCTTCGCTGGCGGACCAGTATGGCTTTCGAGACTGGACCGAGCTGAAGGCCGAAGTCGGCCGGAGACGGGGATCGGCTGACGTCGCCGATCCCGCGCTGGCCGGTGAGATCGCGTCGCGGTACGGGCTCGGTCAGGTAGCCGGTCAGATGCGATCGGTGGCTCCACCAGACGAGCTAGGGCGCCAATGGTTGCTCGGCACCGATCGGGGCTGTTGGACGGTTCTGTCCGTCGACGGGTGGATTCCGATCGTCGACGTCGAGGACGAAGTCGCCCTGCAGCTGGCCGCGGCCGAAGCGGGCGTGGCGCTGGCGACTCCGGTGCGTAGCGCCTCGGGAGCGATCGTCGAGACGATCGATGGACACCCGTGGCGGGTCTACGAGCGGCTTGCCTCCGGCCCGCCGCTGGTGGCACCCGTGAGTTCCACGATCACCTACACCGTGGGCCGGATCCTCGCAAAGATCCATCGGCTTGCCCTGCCGGTGGACCGGGTCAGCCCATGGCACGCGTCTCGTCTCTCCCAGACGACCTGGGGCACGTTGGCGGATGAAGCCAAGGCCGAGCATGCGAACTGGGCACCCACGCTGGCGGAAGCGATCCCCAGGCTGACAGATCTGGAAGCGATCGGTGAAGACATGCCCGTGCCTGTCCCCGTGTTGTGCCACAACACATTGGGGCCGTCACAGGTACGCGTCGGGGCGAGGAGGCAACTCGTCGTCGTGGGCTGGGAACACGCCGGAGGCCAGCCGGCGAGCTGGGAACTTGGGGACGCCTTGATGCATTGGACCATCAACCCCAGCGGGGGCGTGAACACCGTGGCCGCCCGGGCGATGGCCGAGGGCTACCGGTCCGAAGTGGGCCTGCTTCCTCCGCTCGACATGGGCATGTTCCGCGGCGCGGTCATCAGCCTGGCCAACTACGTCTCCGGGGAGGTGCACCAAGCCTTGAACGCTGACCACGATGAGGATCGACGTCGTGCCGACCGCAGCGTCCGGCATCTGCTCTCGCACTTGCCGTCCCGCCACAACCTCGAGCGTCTGCTGGATGTGGTGCAGGCCGCAGACCGGGTCTGAGCCTGGCCGCCGCCGCACTCGTGGTGCCATCACCCGATGCCGGAGGCTACGGCGCCGCGGCGTCGACATCGCGGACGGCTCCTTGGCCGGTCGCCCTATCGAACAGGGCGGCCGGACTGGATGGCTGTGACGACGTCGCCGAGGTTGTCCCCGTCCGCCTCCCACAGCACGAAGTCTGGTGGCGCGCCGACGCTCAACCTGCCGAGTCCGGGACGCCGCGTGCCGACGACTTGACCTGGAACCGTCGTCACCAGGTCCACCGCGTCCCCCATCGAGAGCGTGGTGCCGGAGATGACTGTGCGCACGCCGTCCACCAGGGTGGATGCGGCGCCGGCCAGCATCTCGGTGCCGACATAGGACAGGCGCTTCGACTCGTCGAGCTCGACGAGCCCGCCGACGGGAGTCTCGTACCGCCCGGGCGGCAGACCGCCGATCGCTGTCAGGTCGGATGCCAGGAACGCGCGGGCCGCCGTCTTGGCCCGCAACATCACTTCGAGCACTTCGACGGGAAGATGGTGCCCGTCGGCGATGAGGCCGGTGGTGAGCCTGTCGTCGGCGAGCTGGGTCCAGATCGGGTTCGGATGCCTCGGCAGCATGGGCGGGATGCCGTTGCCGAGGTGCGTCGAGAATCGCGCCCCGGCATCGACCGCGTGGCGGATCTGTTCCGGGGTGGCGTGGGTGTGGCCGATCGCCACTTCGACACCGAGCGCTCGGATCCGGGCGATCTGGTCGGGCGCGTCGTCGGTGTGCGGTGAGACGGTGACAAGGCCGACGGGGCCGTGTTCGGTCCATCGTTCGACCTCGTCCGCGTCGAGCGGGCGGATGGCTCCGGGATCATGCACCCCGCGGGCGCCGTCACGGTCCGAGATGAACGGCCCTTCGACGTGCACCAACGGCACAGACGCCCACACCACCGGGTCGGCGGCACGCGCGTGCTCGATCTGACGCAGCGCGTGGATGATCCGGTCCTCGCCGGCCGTGATGATGGTCGGCGCCCACGTGGTCACGCCGATACCGGCCAGCCGGCCGGTGAGCTCGGCGATAGTGTCGGCGCTCACGTCCTCACCGTTGACGTCCAGTCCGGCGTATCCGTTGACCTGCAGGTCAATGAAGCCGGCGGTGAGCAGCGGCAGCGATTCTCCGGCCTCTCGGGGCGCCGTGTCGACGGCGACGACGGCCGACTCGGTGTAGCTCACGGTGGTGGCGGCGTCTGCCCCGGGAAGGAGACCACGCACAGTGCTGACCGGCGTCACAGGTGCCTCACTCGTCCTCGCAGAAGGTCGATGCCGCGTGCGTTCGCCTCGTCGCCTCCGACGGTGTTCCGCGACCGCCACACCGGCGCTTCGATCCCACGGCTGTCGAGTACGGCTATCGTAGCCATCATCAGCCACTGCAGGCAGAACGCGTTGGCGAGCGTCGACACG
>NZ_ML142852.1:353637-355499 GCF_004138495.1 Phytoactinopolyspora endophytica | reverse complement strand
CCGGTGCGTTCGCCTCCGGTGCCGAGGTCGATGACGGCGTCTCCGGTCGGCACCCGGGAATCGATGTGGATGTCGACGACGTCGTGCAAGTTCAGCCGTTCGGGATGGCGTGCGGGGTGGTCAGCCGGAGCCTCCGCGGCGGCCGCGCGGGAGGACACCCCCACGGTCGTGGCTTCCCGTGCCCGGGCGGCGAGTGCCGCGTCGATGACGGCGCTGTTGATGCCGAAGGCATTGACCAGGATCAGTGCGTCGCTCTCTGCGACGCCGGCGGCGGCGATGACATCGGCGCCGTAACCCGGTGTGCGTTCCGTCGTCGTGGAACGCAGGGCCCCGGATGACAGGAGAGTCCCCTCGTCCAGGATCGCCGAGACGTGCATGAGGCTCCCCGGCCGATAGAAGATCTCCTGAGCTGCCAGGTTGGAATGGCCGCCCGGCCCGTAGACATGGATGAGACGGTCGTCCGCCACCCGATCCGCAAGCGCCGCGGCTGCCTTGGCGACTGCGTCGCCGCCGGTGTCCAGCACGTCCTCGAAGAGCCGGTCGACGCGGGTCGCGTACTCGCGGCCGATGCGCTGTAGCTCCGGCGTCTGGGCGGCCTCCGCTGTCATCGGGGATCGGACCCGGCGTCGAGGAACATCGTCACCCGCGGGTGTGTCCGTAGCGCCGTCCCGGGGTGGTCGCCGCTGATCGGCTGGTTGAGAGCGTTCGCCACGGCCTTCTGCTTGGCCGCGCCGGGCACCGAGGCGACGATCTCCACGGCGTTCAGCAACCGCGGGATCGTCACCGTGATCGCGCTGGGCGGCACGTCATCGAATGCGGCGAAATGTCCCTCGTCGACCTGCTGCTGCCGGCAGACGCTGTCCAGCGCCACGACCTTGGCTCCCCGTGGATCACCGAGGTCTGCCGGCGGGTCGTTGAACGCCAGGTGGCCGTTGACGCCGAGCCCGACGAAGACGAGGTCGAACGGTGTCTCACCCATGACGGACTCGTATCGCCGCGCGGCCTCCTCCGGCTCGACCGAGGTGTCGATCCGGTGGAAGGTCGCCGCGGGAACATGGTCGACCACCATGGACTGCAGCCAGTTCGCGAAGCCTTGCGGTGCGTCGGCGGGCAGGCCGACGTAGTCGTCCATGTGGAACAGTTCGACCGATGCCCAGCTGATCCCCGGCGCGCCGATGAAAGCCTTCAAGGTCTCGGCCTGGCTGGGTGCGGCCGCGAGCATGACCCGTGCGGCGCCGCGTACAGCTATAGCGTTGCGCACCGCCGTAGCGGCGAGTGCCCCGGCCTTCTCGCCGAGCTCATGCTTCGTCGGGAATGAGAAGAGGGTCGGCAAGACGTCGGTCTTTCCGGTCATGTGCGTCCTTCTGTGTTGAGGAGTGCGGCGCGTGGGCGAGGCGATCCAGCCCACACGATACTAGTTGTGCAAGCGTTTGAACAAGCTATGGCCTGGTCTTTTGAGTTCGATGTGAGTCTCCGGAGTCGCTGCGGGCGATGGAATCGGCGGGCGCGTCAGCAGAGTACGTCGACGGCGGCACGGACCGCCGCGTCAGTGACCATGTCGAAGGGGTCGACAGCCGGTACCGCGATGAGCGCAGTGCCGGTGTCTCCGAGGGTGCTGACGTCGGCCGCGGAGTTCACGAGAGCGGCGACCGTCTTGGCCCGGACCTGTTCCGACGCCATGGCTGCGGCGATCTCGTGGCGCTCGTCGGCGGTCATCGGAAGCGACGGGCAGAAGACCGGGAGAATCGCTGACGTCGGAGTCTCCGCGATAGCGGCGGCCAGGCTGGCCGCCGTAGGCCTGGTGTCCGCCAGCGTTGCCTCGAATCCCCGCTCGCGGATCAGTTCGGCTGTCCGCCGGGCCA
>NZ_ML142852.1:352608-353617 GCF_004138495.1 Phytoactinopolyspora endophytica | reverse complement strand
GTATCGCCCACCACCACGTGTGAGATGCCGTGGCGGAGCGTGTGGGCCTGAGGTGAGACGGTATGGCGGACGCTCACTGTGGACCGGCGAAGCGCGTCGTCCCATTCCAGGGGTTCGTCGAAATGGGCGACGGCGGCCTCGTCGAACCCGGCGGGGCTATCCGCGCCTGCGCGCCATTTCGCGGCGAGCAGGCGGCGGAGGGCCGCGTCGAGCGTGGCCTCGCTGAGCTCCCCGGCCCGGACGGCGCTGACCACCCGTGTCAGCACCGCGGGGAACGCGCCGGCCGGGCACTTGACGTTCGCGACGTCGGCGCCGGCGCGCAGCGAAAGCACGGCGGCGGTGCCGGGGTCATAGCGGGCGGCGATGGCCTTCATTCGCAACGAGTCGGTGATGATCACTCCCGCGAAGCCGAGCCGATCACGTAGCCAGCCACGGTTGACCAGGGAAGACAAGCTAGCCGGCTCGTCGACGCCGAGTCCTGGGAGGACGACGTGCGCCACCATGATCGACGCGACGCCGGCGTCGATCGCCGCACGGAACGGCGCCAGGTGCACGGCGTCGTGATCGTCCGGCGACCGGTCGATCCGTGGCAGATCCAGATGGCTGTCGACCGTGCTGTCACCGTGCCCCGGGAAGTGCTTCGCCGTCGCGAGCACGCCCGCGTCCTGATAGCCCTTGATCTGGGCGGCGCCGAGCGCGCTCGTACCGCCGGCGTCGACCCCGTAGGCCCGCACGCCCAGGATGGGGTCCTCTTCCGTGGTGACGACGTCTATGCACGGGCTGAACGTCCAGCGGTAGCCGAGTGCCCGGGCCTCGTCGGCAGCCTGCCTGGCCACGCGGTATGCGAGTTCCTCGCTGCCGGCCATGCCGATTCCTCGTGGATAGGGAAAGTCGGTCCCGGTGGCGCCGAGCGAATATCCCACACCGGCCTCCAGGTTGCCGGTGACGAAGACCGGAGGCAGACCGGCATCGACGCTGAGCGCTCCCACGGTGGAGTGGTATCCGGCCG
>NZ_ML142852.1:350214-352545 GCF_004138495.1 Phytoactinopolyspora endophytica | reverse complement strand
TGGACGCTGTGAGATCAGTGATGCTGTGCAGCGTGCCGAGGCCGCCGGCGACCGCGGCCGCGGTCGCCTCGTCAGGGTTGCCGTTCGCGCGTGCGCGGGGGAGCACGACGAGGCACTGCGCTGCCTTCTGCTCCAGCGTGAGTCTGCCGAGCCAACCGTCGACCCACTTCTCGCCAGCCGCGGAAAGCGGTTCGGAAGGGTTCACATGACTCAAGTCGGTTGCCATGCCTCTGGACATTATCAAACGTTTGCACTACCTTTCCATCAATCCGGCATCAACGTTGTCGAAGCCCACGCCCGACTAGCTCGCTCTGTCCTCGCCGTAGCCGGCGGGGCGTCTCGCAGGGAGTGAACCATGACCGTTCTACGCCAACGAACCGTTCCAAGCGTCCTCGTCGTGACCGGAGCTGTCATTCTCACCAGCTGCGGGCTGAGCTCGGAGTCCGAGACGGAAGCCGACACCGGCGGTGAGATCGAGGGAACGATCCAGTTCCAGACGATGCAGTTGTCACCGACGTTCGACGACTACATCAACGGCGTCATCGACGAGTTCGAGGAGGCCAACCCAGGTACGACGGTGGAATGGACCGACATCCCGAGCGATGCGGCCGCCCGCAAGGTCAACGCCGACTCGGTCGCTGGGACCCTGCCGGACGTCATGGATCTCGACACAGCCACCCTGGCGCCTCTCGGCCGGGACGGCCGGGTCCTCGATATGGCCGAGATCGTTCCTGAGCTCGAAGAGGACTTCGTGGCGTCGGCATGGGCCTCGTTCAACTTCGGGTCGACGACGGTGGCCGCGCTGCCCTGGTACCTCAACACGCCGGTGCTGTATGCGAACACAGAGCTCCTTGAGGAAGCGGGACTGGGCGACGAGCCGGCGCCCTCCGGATACGAGGAGCTCTTCGAGCAATCTGAGACGATCGCGGAGGAGACCGGCGAGGCAGGCTTCCAACCCACCGCCGTCGGGCTCCCGCACGCTTTGCTCACGATGGGTGTGCCCCTGGTCAACGAGGACGCGACCGTGGCCGTCCTCGATACCCCGGAAGCGGTCGCGTTCCTGCAACGGCTCGCGGACCTGTATGCGTCCGGCGGCATCCCGGCCGACACCGTCACCGCTCAGCAGCGCAGCGAGATCGAGACGTTCCAGGAGGGCTCCACGGCATACCTGGAGTCCGGACCCTCGCGCGTGCAGATCATCGAGGAGAACGCACCCGACCTGATCCCGTCGGTGGCGATCGAGAAGCCACTGGGTGCCACATCGGAGACCAGCTGGATCGTGGCGCATGGGATCGCGGTGCCAGGGACCTCGGAGAATCAGGCGACGGCGATGGCCTTCGCCGAGTTCCTCACGTCGCCGGAGAGCCAGCTCGACTTCGCCAAGCAGTCGAGCATCTTCCCGAGCACCGCGGCCTCTCTAGAGGACCCGTTCTTCACGGCGGAGCCGACCGATCTCGCGACGCAGGCCCGGGCCATCGCCGGTGCGAGCCTGCTGGAGGATAAGACCCTCGCGAAGCCGGCCGCCGTCGACTCCGAGTTCTCCACCGTTCTCTGGTCGCACGCGCAGACCGCGATCCTCGGCGAGACCAGTCCGGAAGACGCGTTGGCCGACGCTGAGGCCGAGCTGACGGCGATGCTGGAAGACCGCGACCAATGACGTTGGCGCCTCCAGCCACCAAGGCGAAGAGCAGTGCGCCTGCGGTGGGCCGGCGGCGGAGCATCCGCCAGCATCGATGGTTCGTACCGCTGGTCTTCATCATTCCGACTCTCGCGGTGCAGGGAGTGTTCCTCTTCCTGCCGCTGGTCAACACCTTCGTCCTTGCGTTCACCGACGCGAGCACGGTAGGCGGCGGGACGTTCACCGGCGTCGACAACTTCGCCACGCTCGCCGCCGACGGCGCCTTCTGGGCGGCGGTGGGCCGCACGTTCCTCTACATGGCGATCACGGTGCCGGTGATCACCGTCGTCTCGCTGGCGATCGCCGTGCTGGTCAATACTTCCGTGCGGGGAGCGAGCCTGGTACGGCCGATCCTGTTCTCGCCCATGGTCATGCCGATGGCCGTGGTCGCACTGATGTTCCAGTACGTGCTGAGCTCCGACGGCCTCGCCAACCAGATCCTGCAGGGGCTTCGCATCACGACGTCACCGGTGCCGTTCCTCAACGACTCGGACCTGGCCCTGTTCAGCCTGATGATCGTGACCGTGTGGAAGGGATGCGCGCTGTACACGCTCATCTTGCTCGCGGCACTCCAGAACGTGTCGCGGGAGCTCGACGAGGCCGCTCAGATCGACGGGGCTTCATGGCCCGTGCGTACGCTGCGGGTCACGCTG
>NZ_ML142852.1:346383-350184 GCF_004138495.1 Phytoactinopolyspora endophytica | reverse complement strand
GATCAACGGAACGACGATGCTGGTGGCCATTCTCGCGGCGATCGCCACCCTCCGCGTCTTCACCGAGCCGTTCGTCATCACCGGCGGCGGCCCCGGCAACTCCACCGAGACGATCGTACTCTACCTCTTCCAGAAGGGCATATCGCCCGGCACCGACGCGGGCTACGCCTCAGCTGTGAGTCTCGTGCTGTTCACCTTCGTGCTCGCCGTGTCCGGTATCTCCTGGCTTCTTTCCCGGAGGAATCGCGTATGAGCAACGCCACCGTTCACACCGCCGAGTCGCGACGCCCGCGTCCCCGCGGCCGGGATCGGATCTCCACCAAGGAGAAACTCATCCGCTGGGTGCTCATGCTCGTCGCGGTGCTGGTCGTGCTCGGTCCGCTGATCTGGCAGCTGAGCAACGCCCTCAAAGGAGCGACGGAGTCCGCCGTCGGCTTCCCGGGCACACTCATTCCGGAGAATCCCACGCTGGACAACTTCGTCACAGCCTTCACCGCCATCCCGCTGCCCAGGTATCTGCTCAACTCGGCGCTGATCGCCGCGATGGGCGTGACCGCGAACGTGGTCCTCTCCACGCTCACCGGTTATGCCCTCGCCCGCATCTCGTTCCGCGGCCGCGGGCTGTATATCGCCATTCTGCTGGCCACCGCCGTGCTGCCGTTCGAGGTGATCCTCGTCTCGACGTTGCTCGTCACGCGTGGGGTCGGTCTGCAGGACACCCTCGTCGGTGTGGTGTTGCCGCAGGCCGTATCGATCGTCTCGATCTTCGTGATGCGCCAGGCCTTCCTCAACGTACCCGACGAACTCGAGGAGGCGGCGACCGTCGATGGGGCGGGTCCGTTCCGGCTGTTCTCGAGCATCATGCTCCCGTCGGTGCGCGGCTCGCTCGCAGTGATCGCCGTCCTCGGCTTCCTCGACTCCTGGGACCACTTCATCTGGCCGCTGGTGATCCTGAGCGACCCCGACAAGTATCCGGTCAATGTGGGGGTGCAGTTCCTGTCCGGTGCCTTCTCGGCCGACCAGCGGGTCATCTCCGCCGCCGCGCTGGTGGTCATGGTCCCGCCGCTGCTCGTCTACTTCTTCATGCAGAAACAGGTGTTCAAGGGTCTGGCCGAGGGAGCGCTCAAAGGATGAGCGCACCGTACGATGACCAACCGGGTCTATCTGAGGTGGTCAGGTCATGAAGAAGCAGGCGGGACGCGCCACGCTGAAGGACGTCGCCGAGGCGGCGGGTGTGTCCATCTCGACGGTGTCGCGAGCGTTCTCCAGCCCGGAGCGGCTTTCCCCGTCCACCGTGCAACATGTCAAGGAGGTCGCCGCCCGCCTGCGTTTCTCGGTCAACCCGGTGGCTAAGGCACTGATCACCGGCACGTCGATGAATATCGGCCTGGTCGTCCCCGACATCACCAACCCGTACATGTCGACACTGCTCAAGGCCGCCCAGACGCACTCTCGCGGACGCAGTATCGGCGTGTTCGCCGCCGATACCGATGACAGCGCCCGCATCGAGCGTGAGGTCTGCCATCAGCTGGCCCAGCAGACTCGCGGCATCATCCTGTGTGGCTCGCGGATGAGCGTCCCCCACATCCGCGAGCTCAGCGAGATGATCCCGCTCGTACTGGTGAGCCGTGTCGTCGAGGGGATCCCGTCGCTTTACACGGGCTCCACGCCGGCGCTCGAGGAGCTTGTGGACGAGCTCGTCGATCTCGGCCACCGCCGTATTGCGTACCTGTCGGGCCCTGCCCAGTCCTGGGCTAACAAGCAACGATCCCGAGCGGTCTCGCGCCGCGTGACGGCCCGCGGTGCGGAGTTCGTCAAGCTACCGCCTACCACGGCCAGTTACGGTGATGGCCGGGCGGCCGCCGGGAACGTCGTGGAATCCGGTGCCACCGCCGTCATGGCGTTCGATGACGTGCTCGCTTCGGGGCTGGTGGAAGGGCTCCGCCGCCTCGGCCGCTTGGTCCCGGACGACGTCAGCGTCACCGGCCACGATGACGTGCTCGCCGAGCTCGTATATCCGGGCATCACCACCATCACCGGCCAGAGCGCCCGGGTCGGGCAGCTCGCGGTGGATTGGCTGCTCGAAGAACCGGCCGCCGAGGGCGACACCGGGACCACGCGCACGGAGGCTGTCGAAGGCCGTGTGGTGCGGCGCGGCTCGGTCGCCGCACCACCCTGACTGTCCAGCCTGCAGGCAGCAGGAACCGCACGAGAAAGGGACCGGCATGATCCACAGCACTGTTCGGCGTTCCATCGTTCTCACCACTACGCTCTGCGCTGTCCTCGGCGGAAGCTATCTGGCAGCGGTTCCCGCCGCGACCAACCCGGCGACGTCGCCGGATACCCCTTCCCACGCAGGACCGCCGCATTCGGGTTGCCATGTCACACCGCCACATTCGCAATCCGGCGCCACGCCGCCGCCCTTCCGTTGCCACGTCGACTCGGAGTACGACGCCGAGATCCTCGCCGACTCGCCATCCGTGTACTGGGCGATGGAGAACGTGGCGGCAGGAACGGAGCCCGACCTGTCCGGGTCGGGGCTCGAGGGCGAGTATGTGGCGTCGCCGGCCACCACCACCCTGCCGAACGGCGATGGGGCGGCCGTCTTCGATGGGAGCTCACAGTTTTTCGAGGTCGGCGACGCGCCTGAGCTCAGCCCGGCGACGACGGGCGAATTCACGCTCGAGGCATGGATGCGGCCGGACACACTCCAGTTCCCCAACGATGAGAGCAGCGGTTACGTCCACTGGATGGGTAAGGGCACGGCTGGAGAGCATGAGTACGTGTCGCGGATGTACTCGCTCGACAACACGTCTGATCGGGAGAACCGGATCTCCGGCTACTCCTTCAACCTGGACGGCGGCCTGGGCGCGGGCTCCTATTTCCAGGATCCGCTCGCTGCCGGAGACTGGATCCACTATGTGCTGGTGATCAACGCCGAGGCTAAGAGCGCGGAGTTCCCGAACGGCTACACCAAGATCTACCGGGACGGTGAGCTGCGGGACCAGGACGATCTGAGCATCCGTGGAATGGTGATCGTGCCCGAACGCGGCGACGCGCCGTTCCGGGTGGGGACCCGTGATTTCGGCTCGTTCTTCCAGGGAGCCGTCGGGAAGGTCGCCGCATATGACTTCGAGCTTCCGGCCGAGCGGATCGCCGCGCATCATGATGCGATGGCCACCATGTGACGACGACCGCGTGACATGGCGGATGCTCGGTGATCGACCTGAGCATCGGGCATCCGTCGCCTGACAATGTCTGCGATCCTGTTGGCTTGACGGTCCGTCCGAGCCTTCAAGGGAGCTGTTACATGACTGAGGGGACACCCGCCCCCGGGCGTGGCGCCATCATGCTCACCACCGTCCATGACTGGGTCGCGGCTGACTTCGGGATCGAGCTCTCAGCGTTGGAGCGGGTGGACGGTGGCGCCGACGCCGCGGCGGACATCTTCCGCGCCACCGGCTCCGACGGGACGCGGTACGCGGTGAAATGGAGCAGCGGCAGCTCGGCGGCGGGACTGGTCGTGCCTGACCAGCTCGGCCGCGTCGTCGGCGCTTCGGTGGTGTCCGTCATGCGTACGCGGTCGGCTCAGATGTGGGCGGATCGCGATGGCGGGCGGCTCTCGGTCGTCTCATGGGTCGACGGCCGTCCCGCGCTCGATGGGCAGCTCACCAGAGACCACTGGGTCGCGTACGGGCGGCTGCTCTCCGAGGCGCACGGGATGGAGGTCACCGATGCAGTCGCAGAACACGTGCCGGCCGAATCCTACGACCCTCGGCCGTGGGTCGCGCGGTTCGACGC
>NZ_ML142852.1:344396-346333 GCF_004138495.1 Phytoactinopolyspora endophytica | reverse complement strand
GATCACACGTCGGGTGGCTCGTCGCCGGGGATCGACACCAACGACGAGCTCATCTCCAGGCTCGTCCGGACCTGGATGGGCGACCGTGAGCGGCTCCGCGCCGTACGACACCGCGCACTCGAACTCGCCGAGGAGCTACGGAGCCAGGCCGAACCGTCACCGTGGGCCGTGTGCCACGGCGACCCGCACCTGGGCAACCTGATCGTCGTCCCCGGGTCGGAGGAGGTCACCCTCGTCGACTGGGACGACGCCGTGCTCGCCCCGCCCGAGCGTGACCTGATGTTCGTGCTCGGCGGCGGAGTCCTACCCTTCGCCCCCGTCACCGACGAGCAACAGTCATGGTTCCTCGACGGGTACGGCAGGATCGACGTCGATCCCGACCGGCTCGTGTACTTCCGCTGTGTGCGGACGCTCGAAGACATCACCGAGCTCGCTGAGCACGTCATCGACACCTCTCGGGACCGGGAACAACGCGCTGAATCGCTCGGGTACGTGGAAGGGATGGTGTCTCCGGCCGGACTGGTCGTTCAGGCGCTTCGCACCGCCTCGCGCGTGACATGGTCCTGAATGCGGCAGCCGCCTCCGGCTGTCGGGCGCTGCTCGGGGTGCAGGTTTCGATGCATCGATCGTCGCGGCTACCGTAGGTCAGGTGAGGGTGGCGACGTGGAACGTGAACTCGGTCAAACAACGGCTGCCCCGGCTCCTGCCGTGGCTGGACCAGCGGCGGCCTGATGTCGTCTGCCTCCAAGAGACCAAACTTGCCGACGACCGTTTCGCCGAGCTGCTGGGCGAGGAACTCGGCAACCGAGGCTACGCATTCGCGGCTCACGGTGAGGGGCGTTGGAACGGCGTCGCGATTCTGTCCAAGGTCGGGCTCGACGACGTCGCCCCCGGCGTCGACGGCGCACCCGGCTTCCCGGATCCGGAGGCCCGGGCCGTCGCGGCGACCTGCGGCGGGATCCGCGTGCATTCGGTGTACGTGCCGAACGGGCGCGAACCGGATTCCGACCACTATCGCTACAAGCTGGCGTGGCTGGCCGCGTTGCGGGACGTGGTCGCCGCGGGCCCGGATTCGGCGATGGTGTGCGGCGACGTCAACATCGCACCGACCGACGCCGACGTCTTCGACCCGGACGCGTACATCGGCCAGACGCATGTGACTCCGCCTGAGCGTGCGGCCTTGACTGAGTTGCAGGAGGTCGGGCTACGAGACGTGGTACGGGACCGCTGGCCGGCCGAGAGGATCTTCACCTACTGGGATTACCGGGCGGGAATGTTCCACAAGGATCTCGGGATGCGGATCGACCTGATGCTGGCCACCGGGACGGTGGCGGAGCGGGTGCAAGCAGCGTGGGTGGACCGGCAAGCACGTAAGGGGACTGGGCCGAGCGATCACGCTCCGGTCTTCGTCGACCTTGACGAGGCGCCGGACGGTGACATCGGCCCGGTGGTACCACCGCCGTCGGCGCCTGCGGCGAAGCGCGGGTCGGCCAAGCTTCCCCAATCGCGGTGATGAGGGGCACGTCAAGCGGTCACGCCACCACTGCGACAGATGCCCCGGACCTAGGAGGCGGCCGAGTTCGCCTTCATGGAGTTGGCCGTCGAGAGGTAGGACCTCGTGTGCCGCCCCGAGCGGTGCCGTCCGCGCTTGGACTGAACTCGGCGGAAGATGGTGGGCAGCGCCGCCCGCGCCCGGCCGGCACCCCCGCGACCGGCCGGGCGGGACGAACGAGTGTCTTCCTGCATGCTGTGGTTCTGGTTCGACATGGCTATCTCTCCTCTTGCTCTCGTTCCATAGCCCCCTTCACGAGGCAAGACGCAGGCGCCTACGGATTATGACGCGACCGTCGTGAGACTCCTGCGAGCGAGCGACGGGGCGCGGCGCGACACGTCGGAGGAGGAGCGCATGCACGTCTCCTTGGCTGGTGCGGTTACGG
>NZ_ML142852.1:343803-344341 GCF_004138495.1 Phytoactinopolyspora endophytica | reverse complement strand
GTCGCGTCGGCGGGGCGCGGGGTGGTGACGTCGGTGCGGATGTGCCGGCCTGAGCGGTAGCGTCCGCGCTTGGGCTGGTTGCGACGGAACGCCGCGAGCAGCGCCGTCCACGCCCGGTCGGGACCCCCGCGGCCGACCGGACGGGACGGACGAGTGTTGTCTTGAGCGGTCTGGGTGTGGTTCGACATGTGTCTCTCCTCTTGCTGTCGTTCCAATGCCCCCTTCACAACAGCAAGACGGAGGTGGGTGCGAATCATGACGCACCCGATTGCAGACCCTTTCCATGATCATCGAGGATCCGCAGGATTATCACCCCCCACATCCTCGATGATCATGGATGCTGGAAGACGACGTCTCCGAGGATGGCGATCGCGTCGGTCAACTGGGTGTCCGACAGGTACGGGGCGGGCCCGAGGCGCAGGTACGGTCCTCGGCTGTCGGCCAGCACGTCCCGTTCTGCCAGCGCACGCTGGATAGAGGCGGCGCCGGTGCCGCGCAGCGCGAGGAACCCGCCGAAGGCCTCGATGGGGGCGCTGCG
>NZ_ML142852.1:339066-343791 GCF_004138495.1 Phytoactinopolyspora endophytica | reverse complement strand
TGAGCACGTCGTCGGGAATCTCCAGCTCGTCGAAGGCACCTGCGAGTACTGCCACCTGATGCTGCGAGACTTGGCGCAGGAAACCCGGGGTCAGCTCGTGCTCGGCACGGAACCGGAACGCGCGGGCCGCCCGGTAGTGGCTGGTGGGATCGTAGGTGGCTCCGGCGAATCTGGCCGCACCGTGCGGGTACGGCACACGGTCCGGGTCCGGCTCATCGGCCAGTGCACCGAACTCGGCGAACCAGCCGGTCACGGCGGGTCGGAACCGGTCGCCGTGCGGGGGGATCCGGAGGAAACAGTTGCCCTCGCCCAGCTGCAGGTACTTGTAGCCGCCGCCGACCACCCACGCGTGTTCGAGGCCCATCTCGGCGACGGGCATCGGCATGACACCGAGCGCGTGGTAGACGTCGACGAGCAGCTCGGTCTCCGTGGCGGAACACGCGGCCGCGACGTCACCGAGTCCGTGGACGATGCGCGACGTCTCGAAGAGCACGGACGACACCAGCACTGCGCTGGTGCGCCCGTCGACCTCTGCCGCGAGGCGTTCGGCCAGCGTGTCGACAGGGTCGGTTGGCACACGGACGACCTCGAGCCCTTCTTCTGCGAGGCGCGCGAGTTGGCGGCGCAGAGTGTGAAACTCTCCGTCGGTGGTGACCAGCCGCGGGCGGCGCCGCAGGTCGAGCGCCGAGAGGAATCTGACGACGAGCTCGTGCGTGTTGGCCCCGAGCGCGATCTGCGCCGACGGGTCGTCGAGCCACGTCCGAAACCCCGCGGCAACCTCGTCTGCCTTTGCCGAGGCGCGTTCCCATTTCGCGTCGACGTCGCGAGCGGCGTCGTCGAACGCCTTCAGCTGGCCTTCCACGGCGACGTCGGGCCACGCCTGGTGCGAATGACCGGTGAGCAGAAGCCGATCGGAGACGCGGAACCGTGAGTAGTGGCGTGCGAGCGCGTTAGGAGTGGACCGTAGCTCGCCGAGTGTCGTCACAGGCGGCTCCGGACGCTCCACAGGTCGGGGAATGCGGTGGTGCCGACCGTCGTGAACAGGTAGGCCGCACCGGACGAGCCCCCAGTTCCTGTCTTGTCACCGATGGTGCGCTGAACCATCTTGACGTGCCGGTACCGCCACTCCTGCAAGCCTTCGTCCAGGTCGACGAGGTGCTCGCAGACGGTGGCAGGGTTCGCATCGTCGCGATAGACCCGCAACAGCAGGTCCTGCACAGCGGCGGACGGCTCGGCTGGTTTGCTCATGTCGCGCTCGGTCGCCTCCACCGGCACGTCGTAGCCGTGCTTCGCCAGGTAGCGGAGGAAAGAGTCGAACACCGACGGCCGCTGCATGCGCTCCGCGATCCGCTCGCGCTCCGTGCTGCCCTCCGGATAGTGCCGGAACACGCGGGGGTCGCGGCGGCCCAGAAGCGCTTCCAACTCCCGGAATTGGGCCGACTGGAAACCGCTGGACGCCTCCAGCCGGTCCCGGAAGCTCGCGAACTGGCTCGGCGTCATGGTCTCCAGAACGTCGATCTGTGCCACCGCCACCTTCAGGATGGTGAGTGCACGCCGCAGGGTTCGTACCGCGTGTGGTGTGTCGCCGGCCTCCAGCCGGCCTTGCAGGTGATCGAGCTCGTGCAGGAGTTGTTTGAACCAGAGCTCATAGACCTGGTGAATGACGATGAACAGCATCTCGTCGTGTTCGTCGGAACGAGGGCGCTGGGCGGCGAGCACCTCGTCCAAGGCGAGGTACGAGGTGTAGGTCAGTGCGGCGTGCTGATCGTTCATTGCGTAGCCACCATCTCATGGAGCCGGTGCCAAAGCGGGACAAAAGCGAGATGAAAGCGGGCGGTCGGAGACTTCGGAGTGTGGACTCGCTCAGTCCGGGTTTTGAGCCGGCGAGCCGACTCGATAACAAGCGTAGGCAACCACGAGGGCGCCACGCGCATCGTCATGAGTAGACACCCGGAACGGCACAAGCGACAACAGGAACAGGGGGTTTCGCAACATGCCGACACGACAATCCATCGGTCTCGTGACCGTGGGGCTCGCAGCTGTCTTGGTTTCGGCCGCCGGCGCGGTGGCACACGCCGACGCGCAGCCAGGGGCCATGCAGCGTGATGCGCAGCCGGAGGGCACACAGAACGACGTGGTCCCGATCGATTTCGACGAGCTGGAACAGGGATCAGGTCTGGCCATCGCATGGTTCGCCGATGATGCCTTCCATCGCTATAACGTGAGCTGGGACGTAGAAACCGAACCTTTGGAAGCGTTCGCCGAGGTGGAAGGTATGACGCCGAGCGGACCCGAGGAAGGCTGGGTTGGCCTCACGAACCCGCCCGGTGACGAATCCCGGCAGATCGTGGAGTACGAACGAGACAACGACGGAAACGTCATTCTCGAGGTGGTGCGTGAGGGCGACCTGGGGCATCTCGTTGCGAGTGCGGACGGCCGATATTACGCCTACGTCGAGGACGGCGAGGATGTATTCGTCTCCTCGCCCAGTGGTGGATTCATCCTGCGTCACGACGACGCATACCCCGTCGGGTTCGCAGACGGCCTGATCGCCATCAATGACGTCACCGACGGCGAGCCCTCGGTCCACCTCCATGACTACATCTGCGACGACGAGGATGATCCCGACAGCTGCCGGGACTCCCGGATCGACGACGTGGTCGGTGCGACGGCGACCAGCGACACGACCGGCCTCATCGCGGTGACCGGTGAAGACGAGGACGGTGACGTGTACTCCGCGATTCTCGACACGAGCGATGACAACCGCGAGGTCTGGCGGAGCTACGAGCGACGCGTCGAGAGCTTCTCGCCGAATGGCGCGTACGCGGCCACGGTCGACATCCGCAGCGACGGTCTCGGATACACCGACGTCGAGATCATCGGCGCGTGGGAAGGTGAGACCCGGCTCCGGGCGGAGATGGACGTGTCGCAGCGGCTGGCCTGGGAGCCGGCGAACCGCATCACGCCCGGGAACCAGTTGGTCTTCGATGCATGGGACGACGGGGAACAGGCTCTCGTCCGCTGTGACGTGAGCGCAGGCTGTGAGCTGGCCACCGAGCCGGCGTCCGCGGAAGACCCGGTCGAGCTGCCGCCGCACCTGTTGGTCAGTCAATGACGCGCCACCTGCTGCGGTTAGGGTGCTGGTGTGACTCAAGCTGCCAAACCGGCGATCATCGACCTGCTCGAACTGTGCAGCTGGACGGTCTTCGACGTCGACGACGCGGGGCGCGTGCTGGCCGGATCCGACGCGAGCGGCTCCATGCAGTTGGTGGAGATCGGCCCTGACGGGTATCGCAACCAGCTCACCACATTGCCTGGCAAGTGCTCTGGCCGGTACGTGCCTGGGCGGCGCACAGCGGTGGTGGAACACGACGCGGGCGGGAACGAACGGGCTCAGCTCTCGCTGCTTGATCTGGAGAGGTCGCCGTCGATGGCGGCCGGCCTCGACGACCTCGAGGCACTGGTCCACGACCCGGCCTACATTCACACCTTGGTAGACGTCCGGCCGGGCGAGGTGGTGTTCAGCACCAATCGCCGCAACGGAGTGGACTTCGACGTCGTGGTGCGGGACCTCGACACCGGAAGCGACCGAGTCGTCTACGACGCCGGGGGCTTCGTGTCCACGGTCGACGTGGACGGCGACACTGTGGCGGTCACACTGCTCTCTCTGCAGCCGGCGTCGACGCACGTACGGATGGTCCGTGGCGGGGCGCTTCACGATGTGACCGCCGCCGACGACCATGCGTTGCACACAGCCGTCCACGTCGTCCCCGGCACGGAATCGGTCCTGATGGCCTCCAACCATGGACGCGACTTCCAGGCAGTGGTCCAGGTGGAGCCATCCGGGAGGTGGACCACCCTGATCGACTCGGACGACCACGACGTGAGCGCGCTTCCGTCGCCCGACGGATCGCGGCTGCTGATCGCCAGGCACATCGACGGCGGCGATGAGCTCGCGATCCATGGTCCCGACGGCCGTCGCCTCACGACGGTCGAGCTGCCCGGGCGAGGTGTGGTCTCTGCCGTGTGGTCGCCCGGTTCCGCCCTGCTGGCGGTCGGTCTGGTCACACCCACCAGCCCGGGTGACGTGCTCCTGGTCGACGCCTCCGACGGGACGGTGCGGACGCTCGTCGACGGGATGGCACAGATCACGCCGCAGATGCGGGATGCGCTGGTGGAGCCCGCCAGCGTACGTATCCCTACGCGGGATGGTGAGTCGATCCCGTGCTTCGTGTACGCGCCGCAAGAGCCGGCGGCCGATCTGGCGGGATCGGTGGTCATCAACATCCACGGTGGCCCCGAGTCCCAGGCACAGCGTCAGTTCAGCCCGGTCAACCAGGGTTTGGTCGCTGAGGGTCACATCGTGCTCGTACCGAACGTGCGTGGGTCGACGGGTTATGGCAAGCGCTGGTACTCCATGGACGACGTCGAGCTGCGGTTGGAATCCGTGCTCGACCTCGTGGACATCCGGGCGTGGGCGCCGAACGCCGGGGGCGACCCGGACAGAGTGGCCCTGTATGGCGGAAGTTACGGCGGGTACATGGTACTCGCCGGCCTGGCGATGCACCCCGGCATGTGGGCGGCGGGTGTGGATATCGTCGGTATGTCGTCGCTGGTCAGCTTCCTGGAGAATACGTCCGACTACCGGCGTGCGGTGCGCGAGCGGGAGTACGGAAACCTGGAACATGACCGGGACCTCCTGCTGCAGGCGTCGCCGTTGACGTA
>NZ_ML142852.1:338069-339056 GCF_004138495.1 Phytoactinopolyspora endophytica | reverse complement strand
GCCATGGACACGCCATTGTTCGTGATCCACGGAGCGAACGACCCCCGGGTGCCGCTGAGCGAGTCTGAGCAGATCAAGGCGGCCTTGGACGACAAGGGAGTGCCCTGCACTCTGCTGGTGTACGAGGACGAAGGCCACGGCCTGGCGAAGCGGGCCAATCGCCTGGACGCATACCCGGCGGCCGTGAATTTCCTTGCCAAGTATCTACGCCGCTGAACCAGCAATCCCGCACCCACCTTGGCGCCGCTCAACTCTGCGTGAGCAACTCCTGTCCTCGGCGCCACGGGCCGCCTGGATGAACAGGGCACGCACGCGCTGGCCAAGCGGATGATCGGGGATAATCTCGATCAACGATAGCCTGGAGCGTCAGGACGTCCTGATCGGAGTGGTCTGTGCGGAGGCTATGCGCCATGCGCCGGCCTCGTTGACGACGACGTAGGTCAGGCTTCCCGCGGACGGGACGCTGGCAGCGGGGTCGGCCCGGAGCGAGGCATCCCGCTCGTCGGAGACGTGCTTGATGCAGCTGACGATCGCGACGTCTGGTCTGGCGAACCGGATGTCTTCGATGTCGATCTTCGTCAGGACTTGTGCCAGTGGGCTCTCGAGTGCCTTCTTCATTGCTTCGTGGATGGCGTCCTTGCCGAGGACGCGCCGGCCCGCGATATTGACGATAATCGCGTTGTCTGTGTGGAGCGCGATGAACGGCTCGGTGTCGTTCTGGTGCTTCTCGGCTTCGGCGATGAGCTGCCGAATGGCCGCTTCGTCGGCGGCTTGTGGTGCCGCCGTCTGCTTTGTCGTGTCCATCTGAGAGGCCTTCTTTCCCTTGGGATGCCGGTTCCGCGCCGTGGGGCTCGTCTCGCGACGAAAGACGTGGGATTTTTCGGAGTGTTTCGCTCCGAATTGTAACTCGGAGCGAAACACTCCGCAAGGCTATGCTGGGTGGGTGAGCGACAGTAAGACTCCCCGCAAGCGAGGGCCGCAGAAACG
>NZ_ML142852.1:333279-337993 GCF_004138495.1 Phytoactinopolyspora endophytica | reverse complement strand
CGCGCAACGACCGTGCCCTGCTCCAGGCGGCCAGGGAGGTCATAGCTATGGACGGCGCTCATGCCTCGGTGGCGTCGATCGCAGCCCGGGCGGGCGTCGGGATCGGCAGCTTGTATCGGCGTTACCGCACCAAGGAGGAGCTTTTTCAGCACCTGGTGGCGCTGGCGCTCGACGAGTATCTCCAGGCGGCCGAGGAAGGGCTCGCCCGTGAGGATCCGTGGGAGGGCCTTGCGCACTATGTCACGAGCGCCATCGCCCTGGGCACGGGCTCGCTCGCGCCGGTTGCCGGCACAGTCGAGGTCACGGAGGAGATGGCGGAGAAGAACGCGCGCTCAGACCAGGCGGTCGAAGCCCTTGTGGAGCGTGCTCACGCGGCAGGCGTGCTCAGGCGCGACGTCACGACGGTGGACATCTCGCTCCTCATCGAGCAGATGGGAAGGTCCCCGCTACTCGAGCAACTCGCCAAGCAGGGACGGAGCGACCTCACCGAGGCCGCTCTGAAGGCGCGAGCACGGATCAACGCGATCGCGCTCGACGGACTCCGCGCAGGCGCTCCCGAGCCCTTGCCCGGTGATCCGCCGGGGTACGAGCTCTTCTCCGAAAGATGGGCCGCGCCGCCGAAGGACGCGTAGTGTCCGCAGGCCCTAGTACGCGGCGTTGACGAGCTGGTCGACGTCGTCGCGGGTGAGCTTGCGTGGGTTGGTGGCGGCTGAGTGGTCTTGGAGTGCGCCGTCGACGATGGTGGGGATCGCGTCGCGCGGGAGTCCCAGCGCCGACAGTGACCGTGGCAGGCCGAGCGCCGCAGTGAACCGGTCGAAGAACGCGGGGAGGTCGTCGCTGTCCGACAGCCCGCACGCAGCGCGTAGCGCTCGGTATTTCGGCTGTGCGGCGCTGTGGTTGAAGCGCAGGACATGGGGCAGCAGGACGGCGTTGAGCATGCCGTGATGCAGGGCGACGCCGTCGAGCCCGCCGGCGGGGTGCGAGATGGCATGCACCGCTCCGAGACCCTTCTGGAAGGTGAGCCCGCCCTGCAGCGCAGCCATCATCATCTCTCGTCGTGCCGTGGCGTCATCGCCGTCGTTGACGGCGGTCTCGAGATGTGCGACGGCGCGGTGCAGCCCGTCCAGGGCGATGGCCTCTGCGGGCGGGTTGTCCCGAGGGCTGAGGAAGGTCTCGATGCAGTGGCTGATCGCGTCGATGCCGGTGGCTGCGGTCAGCGTCGGCGGCAGCCCGTGGGTCAGCTCGGGGTCGCAGACCGCGCGGGCCGGGATCAGGTGGGGGGAGATGAAGCCCAGCTTGCGGCCGTCGCTCAGCGTGACCAGGGCGGCGCGGCCGACCTCACTTCCGGTGCCCGCCGTGGTTGGGACGGCGACGATGGGGGCGACGTCCGCCGTGATGCGTCCGATTCCGCCGAGGATGGCGGCGTAGCTTTCCAGCGGAGCGTCGTGGGTCGCCATGAGGGCGATCGCCTTGGCGAGGTCGATGGGTGAGCCGCCGCCGATGGCGATGAGCCCGTCGGCTCCGGACTCGCGGTAGAGCGCTAGGGCCGCCTCTGCGGCGTCTTCGGTCGGGTTCGACGGGGTGTCCTCGAAGACGGCGGCGATCCGGTCCGTGGGGACACCGGACAGCGTGCGATCCACGAGCCCGGCGTCGCGGACACCGCGGTCGGTGACCACCAGCGCGCGTGAGACGCCGAGCTCTGCGAGGTCGTCTGCCACGTCTGCCACGGCGCCCTCGCCGAAGCGGATCGTCGTCAGGTAGTTGATCAGCGAGACCGCCATGCGTGGTTCCCTTGCTCTCATGCCTCAAACGGCGAACGGCCGGACAAGTCACACGCACACGACAGTAGCCGACTCGGGGAGGCCGGGCCGCCGAGCGGCAGCAAAGCGGCCCGGAGCCCAGGGCCCGGGGCGCCCGGTACGCGTGCCGGGTCAGGTGAGGTCGTCGTCCTCTGCCATGAGCCGCTGACCGCCGAGACGGACCCAGAGCAGGTTCTGCCGGCGCTTGGCGCGGCGATCGCGTACTGCGAGTGCGACGGCGATGGCGGTGCAGATGACGCCTGCGCCAAGGACGGCCAGGCCGATCGACGTAGAGATGTCGAGTTCGTCATCGAGAAGGATGACCGGCGCGCCGATCAGGCAGCCCATGCCGAGCACGGCACCGAGCCATGCGGCCATCATCGTCAGGTGGTGGTCGGGTGGAGCTCCGTCGAACGGCTCGACCAGCCGCGGCGGGAGCCCGCGGATGACCTGTCCGGAGTCGCGGCTGCGCAGCCATGCCAGGACGGCCCACGGGTCTGGGAGCGGTTGGCCGCGCAGCTCGGCGACGAGCGTCCGTTTCCCCGCCGGGGACTTGGTGCCGTGCTCGCTGAAGACATCGGCGAGGAGCCGCTGCTCCGGGCTGAGGCCCTCGTCGTCGGCGGGATGCTCGATACCTGCCGCATCGATGAACTGTTCGAGGCTGCGTCGATCCCCGTCGCTCAGCCGCTTCAACGGCTCACCGGCGATGTGGACCCGGCCCCATGCCCCACCGGTCGCCTGGAAGCGATAGCTGAGATACGTGCTGGTCCGCGCCACGCTGGTCTGCCGCCATGCCCTCGTCACGGAGGCCAGCGGCACCGTCGTGCGGCCCAGCCGTGCCGTTCCCGCTCGCAGGTCGACGGCTATGGGGCGATAGGCGAGAGCGAAGCCCGCGAAGATTCCACCGGGGATCAGGGCGAGCCAGCAAGCGAGGGCCAGCAGGTAAGCCAGTGGCGCATCCCCGAACAGCTCGGACGTGGGCACGGCCAGAATCAAGGCCGTGATGCCGCCCGTGACGAGGATGAGCGGGAGGCTGCTGACGGCCGGCGAGCATCCGATCCTGGTCATCCCCGTAGAGGTGTCCGGAGAGGCTGTGTCCTCCGAGCTGCTGCGACTCATGTGCTGATGAGCTCCTGCGGACGTGACCATCGGGCAAGAGCGGCCTACTTTACCGACGCCACTGGTGCACATCTCCATGCGCGTGCGATGAGTTCGTGGCGCGGGAGAGGTCCGTACCGTAAGCGAGCCCGACGTAGGGAGTGACATGCTCAACCTGGAACCCGCGACCCGCATGCTGGCCGATTTAGTTCAAGGCATCGGCGATGATCAGCTGTCAGCACCGACCCCGTGCAGTGAGACGAGCCTCGGCGACTTGCTCGACCACGTCGATGGACTGTCCCTGGCGTTCGCCGCGGCTGCAGCGAAGACCCCACTCGATGGTGGGAGCCAGGGGCCCAGCGCGGACGTGTCATGCCTCGGATCGGACTGGCGCCGCCGAATTCCCGAACGGTTGGAAGCACTGGGGAAGGCCTGGCACGAGGAATCCGCGTGGACGGGGATGACGGAGGCGGGCGGTGTCGAGATGCCCGGGGAAGTCGCCGGGCTTGTCGTCCTGGACGAGGTCGTGGTGCACGGCTGGGACGTCGCCGTCGCCAGCGGGCAGGCCTTCACGTGCGAGCCGGACCTGTTGCAGGCCGTGCACGAGTTCGTGGAGGCGTCAGTGGCGGAGAACCCGCAGGGCAGCCCGGGCCTGTTCGGCCCGCCTGTTCCGGTCGGGCGCGACGCGCCGCTGCTCGAGCGCGTGATCGGACTGACTGGCCGCGAGCCGTCCTGGCGTCGGCCATCATCCGATGGTCGCTGAACACTGCTCTCGAGCAAAGTTCAGGATGGCCAGAAATGACATGGACGGACCACTGGTGCCATGTTCATCAGCTGCTTCTGCTCGTAGATTCGAGCCAGAATGGACATACGCCCATGACTGGAGGCGGCAGATGAACCCGACCGGCACCGTTGACCGCGCACCCGTCGCATCGGCTGGAACGCTGCGAGCCCGTGATGTCACCCTGGACACCGCCCACCTCGGCGAGCTCCGTCGTACGGATCCCGGCACCGACGTCGCCGAGTTGCTTCGACGGCTCAACGACGACGGCTACATCTATCTGCCGGGTTTCCACGATCCCGACGACGTCCGATCTGTGCGGGCCGATGTGGGCGGCCGGTTCGCCGCCGAAGGACTGCTCGATCCCGATGTGCTCCCGGACCGTTTGGTGGCGACTGACGCGCTTGGCTCTCCGGCCGTGCGCGCCGATCTGGCCCGCGCCAGCGGAGCCCTGGCCGACCTGCTCTATCGAGGCCGCACCGCGGCGCTTCACGAGGGCATGTTCGGCGAGCCCGTGGCCCATCTCGACTACACCTGGCTGCGGGTGGTCCCGCCGGGCCCGGGGACGAAGCCGCACGGCGACGGGGTGTTCATGAACCGCGGGACGCAGCGGCTGCGGACGACGTGGACGCCGCTCTCGGACGCGGGCTTCGACGTCGGCGGGCTGATCATCCTCGAGGGCAGCCACCGCCTGCCGGAGATCACCGATGATTACGGCCGCCGTGATGTGGACAGCTACTGCGAGAACAAGGGCGAGAAGCCGGGCGCGTGGGACGGCTCGCTGTCGCACGACCCCGCGGCGTTGCGTGAGCGCCTCGGCGGGCGCTGGCTCACCGCCGACTTCCGCGCGGGCGACATCATCGTCTTTGGGATGTTCACCGTGCACGGAAGTCTGGACAACACCTCCGAGGAGGTGCGGATGTCGACGGACTCTCGGTACCAGCCCGCGAGCGAGCCTGCCGACGAACGCTGGATCGGGCCGGAGCCGATCGCGCACGGACCTGACGCCAAGAAGGGGGTCATCTGCTGAAGGGAA
>NZ_ML142852.1:332785-333202 GCF_004138495.1 Phytoactinopolyspora endophytica | reverse complement strand
GGCCGCCGACCTGACCGGCGTCCGCCTCGTCCGGGGCGCGAGCGGCGAGGCGTCGCTGGGGCGCGTCCTGTTCTCCGGAGCCATCCCTGACGGCGCGGGTCTCGGCGGTCCACGGGTCCTGGACGTCTACGCGTTCGTGTTTCTGGTCGCCGGCGACGGCCGGTACCGAGATGAACGAGGCGCAGATCGTCCACTGGGTCCGGGCAGCACGGTCACGGTCTTTCCCGGTTTGGAACACGACTACGGCCCCGAACCGGGCGGGCGCTGGACCGAGCGCTACGTCCTGTTCGACGGTCCGTTGCCGCACCTGCTGGAACAGAAGGGGGTGCTCGACCGTTCTCGGCCCGTCGGGAAGCTGCGGCCGGTAGACGTGTGGCTCCCCATGATGGAGGCCATCACCGATCCGACGCCCGGCGG
>NZ_ML142852.1:305371-332775 GCF_004138495.1 Phytoactinopolyspora endophytica | reverse complement strand
GATCGGCGCTCGTCGAGCTGTCGCGCCTGCAGCAGCTGCTGGCCGCGGCACGCGTCGAGAGTGAGGCGCCGTCGGCGTCGTCGTGGTTCCATGAGGCGTGCCTGCTCCTGGCCCGCGAACCGGGACTGAGCCTGGAGGGTGTCGCGGACGCTGTCGCGATGCCGTACGACCGGTTTCGCAAGCGGTTCACCGCGATCGCCGGAGAGTCGCCTGGCCGTTGGCGGACGCGGCGGCGTATGGACGAGGCCGCCCGACTGCTCCAGCACGGCGGTTGGACCATCCGTGAGATCTCACATCAGCTCGGATTCTCCGACGAGTTCGCCTTCTCCCGGCGGTTCAAAGAGGTGTTCGGGATCCCGCCGTCGACCTTCCGCTCCCGCCTCCCCAAGGTCCGTCTGCCTCGCTGACGGCACTCAGATGTCACCGTGACGTTCGCTGGTCTGCCGCTGCGTCCCTCAGTTCCGTTCAGCTGAGACGAGCATGAAGTTGGGCATGTGAGCATAGGCTTCGATTCCCTGCGGGCCGGTCGCGGCAACCTCTGGATCTAGACCAGGTTCGGCGATCTCTCGGAGCCGGCAACCCAACCCGACCAGCTCGTTGAGATATGTAGAGAGCGTCCTATGGAAGTCCACGCCGTGCAGGCCATCGATCTCATACTCAGCTAGGTACTCGCGCGTGCGGTACTCGCCGTGTTCACGCCACGACGGCCAGAGCTGTTCAAAGCACGGGTGGTTGACACTGAACACGAAGGTGCCACCTGGCGCCAGCGCCTCTACGCAGGCGCGCATCGCGCTCCGCCAATCCGGTATCGCGGGCAGCACCATGCTCGCCACAACCGCGTCGAACGGTCCTTCCAAGTCAGGAAGGTCGCACAGATCGGCGCTGACGTATCGGATTCCCTGCGGCCGCTCTGTTTCCTTCTCCATAGCGAACTCGTACAGCGCCTGACCGGGCTCCACGCCGACCACGCGGGCGCCGCGCTCCGCCAGAATTCGGCTTAGGTAACCATTTCCGCAGCCGGCATCCAGGACCCGTAGCCCGCGGACATCACCGAGCATGCGCAGAAGGACCGGGTTTACCAGGTGCCGCTTGGCGAGGTCTCCATCGTGCTTTGTCTGTTCAAGCGCGGCACGGGGCATGGCTCCCCATCGCCGGATCGCTGCCTCGTTGGTCCATGTCATGACGTCATTCTCCGTGTACGTGGTCCGGGGACGCACTGGTCACGCCTCGGAGGCCGAGCTCCTCGGCGAAGTGACACGCGACGGTGGTGCCGTCACCGACATCGCGGAGTGACGGCTGTTCCTCGGCACACACGGGGCGGGCGTACGGGCACCGCGGGTGGAAGTAGCAGCCGCTGGGCGGGTCGGACGGGTCGGCGACGTCGCCGGACAGCACGATCCGCTCACGCCGGTCCCGTTGGCCGGGATTCGGCTTCGGCACCGCGGACAGGAGCGCTTCGGTGTAGGGATGCCGAGGGCGCGCGTACAACGTGGCGGTGTCGGCCACCTCCACGATCTTGCCTACGTACATGACCGCAACCCGGTCGCACAGATACTCGACGACGGACAGATCATGCGAGATGAACAGGTACGTCAGCTGGTGCTCCGACTGCAGGTCCTGGAGCAGGTTGAGGATCTGCGCCCGGACCGACACGTCGAGGGCGGAGACCGCCTCGTCGGCGACGACGAGCCGCGGGTCGAGGCTCAGCGCGCGGGCGATCCCGACCCGCTGGCGCTCCCCGCCGGAGAACGCGTGCGGGTACCGGCTCATGTACTCGGGCCGCAAGCCGACGTCGCGCAGCAGCTCGCCCACCCGGTCCTCGAGCTCGCTACCGGCCGCGAGTCCGTGCGCTCGTAGCGGCTCGCCGATGATGTCCCGCAAGGTCATCCTTGGGTTCAGCGACGACTGCGGGTCCTGGAAGATCATCCGGGTCTGGCGCCGGTACGGCTTCAGCTGTGACCCTTCCAGCTGAGCGACGTCGACAGCGTCGGAGCCGTTGCCCCGGTACAGAACCCGTCCGCCGGTCGGGTCGTGTGAGCGCACGATGCAGCGGCCTGTCGACGTCTTCCCGCAGCCCGACTCTCCGACGAGCCCCAGTGTCTCGCCCTCGGAGATGGAGAAGCTCACGCCGTCGACGGCGCGCACGTGGCCGGTCGTCCGGCGCAGGAAGCCTTGGCGGATCGGGAAGTGCAGCTGGAGGTCCTCAACATCGAGCAGGACCGTCCGTTCCGTGCCCTGCGTCATGCCGTCCGAGCTCGCCGCCGGGCGGACGGTGTCTCCGTCCCCGGCGACGACCCGTGGTGTCTCGAGCGGCACCGCTTCGTCTCCCCCGCCACCTGGTGCGTCGCGGTCGGCCGGCGGGTGGCTCACCGTCGTGTCATGCAGCAGGCAGCGCACCTCACGGCGCTCGCCCAACTCGATAGACGGCGGCGTGACCTGGTCACAGATGCCGGGCATCATGTCGTCACAGCGGTTGTGGAAGGGGCACCCGTTGGGCCTGTTGTACGGGTCCGGGACCATTCCGCGGATGGTGTCCAGTCTTAGCCGGGCCGCGGCGGGTGGCTCCGCCGGTTCCGCGCCGGTGGCAGCGAGCATCCGTGTCTGGGTGCCGACACCGACCTTCGGGATCGACCGCAGCAGCGCTTTGGTGTACGGGTGCTGCGGATCGTGGAAGACCGATGCGACGTCGCCACGCTCGACGGCCGTGCCCAGATACATCACCGCGACGTCGTCGGCCATCTCCGCGACGACGCCGAGGTCGTGCGTGATGAACATGATCGCCATGCCGTAGTCGGCCTGCAGCTCGCGCATCAGCTCGAGGATCTGGGCCTGTGTGGTGACGTCGAGCGCCGTCGTCGGCTCGTCGGCGATGAGCAGCGCAGGATTGCAGACGAGCGACATCGCGATCATGGCACGCTGTCGCAGACCGCCACTGAGCTGAAACGGGTGGGAGTCGAACCGCTGCTCCGGCCGTGGCACTCCGACGCGCCGCAGTACCTCGATCGCCCGGTCCTTCGCCTCCCGCTTGGACACGTTCTCGTGCAGGTGGACGGCCTCGACGATCTGGTTGCCGATCGTGTGCACAGGGCTGAGTGACGTCATCGGCTCCTGGAAGATCATGGCGATGTCGCGGCCACGGATGGCACGCATCGCGGCGCCTTTCGGGTTCAGTTTGGCCAGGTCGATGATCTGTTCCTGGCCTTGCCGTGCCCGATCAGGCTGGCCGTCCGGGGTTCGAGGCGTCTGACGGAACACCAGCTCGCCTCCGACGACTCGGCCTGGTCGCTCCACGATCTGCAGGATCGACCGGGCCGTGACGCTCTTGCCGCAGCCGCTCTCCCCGACGACGCACAGTGTCTTGCCCCTGCGGATCTCGAAGCTTGCGCCGTCGACCGCTTTCACCAGCCCCTGATCGAGGGGGAAGTGGGTGCGCAAGTTTCGTACCGAGAGCAAGGAGTCGTCGGCGAGCTCTGGTGTCGCCGGCGTCTGGACGGTCTCTGTCGCCATCTGCGGTACCAATCATCGGTTGTAGGGGTCGGCAGCGTCGCGTAAGCCGTCGCCCATGAAGTTCAGCGCCAGCACGGTGCTGATCACAGCGAACCCGGGCACGATCAACACCCACGGTGTATGTGCGATGGAGGGGATATTCTGCGCCTCCCGTAGCAGGACGCCCCAGCTCACGGTCGGCTCCTGCAGACCGAGGCCGAGGAAGCTCAGTGCCGTCTCGGCCAGGATCATCGCGGGAATCGCCAGCGTGACGGCGGCGATGATGTGGCTGGTGAACGACGGCATCATGTGCCGGAAGATGATCCGTCGCTTGCTCACCCCGTCGAGCACGGCGGCCGTGACGAAGTCTTCCTCCCGCAGTGAGAAGAACCGGCCACGTACCACCCGGGCGAGCGTGGTCCAGCCGATGATCGAGAGGATCACCGTGATGCCGAAGTAGATCTGCACCTGTGACCATGATCGAGGCAGGGCGGCCGTCAGGGCCATCCACAGCGGGATCTCGGGGATCGAGCGGACGAACTCGATGACTCGTTGCACCGCCGAGTCGATCCAGCCGCCGAAGTAACCGGAGATGCCACCGAGGACGACGCCGAGCACCAGCGCCAGAACCACCCCCACGAGCCCGATCGACATCGAGATCCGGGTGCCGTAGATCACCCGGCTCAGAATGTCGCGCCCCATCCGGTCCGCTCCGAGGACATACATCGGCGCCTCTGGATCCTTCGGGCCGAACAGGTGGATGTCCGTCGTGATCAGGCCGAACAGCTTGTACTCCGGCCCACTGACGAAGAAGCCGATCGGGTAGATCTGGTCCTCGTCTGTGACGTAGGTGCGCCGCCACGTCTCCTCGTCCTCCTCATAGTGGTAGCCCTTGACGTGCGGATTGAACCGGGTGCCGTCGTCGGTCTCCTCGAAGAGGTGGACGCGTTGCGGGGGAGCGTGCTGGTACGCGCCGTTGTGGTCGGAGGGGTGGAACGGCGCGAAGAACTCGGCGAAGATCACCACCAGATACACCAGCATGAGGAAGATCGCGCCGGCCATCGCCAGCTTGTGCTTGCGGAACCGCCACCACATCAGCCGCCATTGCGAGGCGGTGTAGACAGTGGAGCCGTTCCGCTTGCGTCCCGAGCCGGAGCCGGCGGCTTCCGGCGCGGTCTCGGCCGGTTGGTCTGGCCGCTCTGGCTCCGGCTCCGCTACGGGGGTCGATTCGACGTGCGTCATCGGCTTCCCGCCTTTTCGTACTGGATCCGTGGGTCCAACCAGGCCAGCAGGATGTCGGACAACAGCGTGCCGATGAGCGTGAGGACGCCCAGCATCAGGATGAAGCTGCCGGCCAGGTACATGTCCTGGCTTTCCAACGACCGAAGCAGCAATGGTCCGGTGGTCGGCAGGTTGAGCACGACAGACACGATGATCTCGCCGGAGACTAGGGTCGGGAGCGTCCAGCCGACCGTGCTGATGAACGGGTTCAGGGCCAGCCGCACGGGATACTTCGCGATCAGCCTCCACTCCTTCATGCCCTTCGCCCGGGCCGTCGTCGTGTACGGGCGGTGCAACTCGTCGAGGAGGTTGGCACGCATCACCCGGATGGTGCTGGCCGCGCCCGCGGTCGCGATGACGACCACGGGGATCCACATGTGCTGGAACAGATCCAGAACCCGCGAGACGCTCCACGGCGCGCTCTCGTACTCGGGCGAGAACAGGCCGCCCACGCTCTGCCCGAAGTATCGGAAGGACACCCACATCAGCACCAGAGCCAGCAGGAAGTTGGGGGTGGCCAGGCCGATGAAGCCGACGAACGTCCAGAAGTAGTCGCCGACGGAGTACTGCCGGACAGCCGTGTAGGTCCCGATCAGGAACGCCACGAACCAGGTGAACAGGGTGGAGACGATGGCCAGCAGCATGGTCAGGGTCAGCCGGTCCCAGATCAGGCTGGAGACCGGCCGGTTCCATTCGAACGACTGTCCGAAGTCCCCGCAGCAGACGATGTTCGAGACCCAGCGCCAGTACTGGACGTGGAACGGCTGGTCGAGGCCGTAGCGCTGTTCGAGTCCCTCGAGTGTCTCCCGGGCGACGTCGGCGTCTTGGGCGCTCATGCCGGCCGCGTACGTACTCAGGAAGTCGCCCGGCGGCAGCTGGATGATGAAGAACGACGCCAGCGAGATCAGGAACAGCGTCGGGATCATCATCAGCAGCCGACGGGCGATGTATTTGAGCATCTACACGTCTTTCAGCTCGGGGATCGGGGCACGGTCCGTCGCACGGACGTCCGCGGAGCCGCCGGCACCGACCACATCCGCGGTGTGCGGGATGGCCGCTGCCGGCAGGCTTTCAGGTATCGGCGCGCTCACTCTCGGATGAAGTACTGGACGGTGTTCGTCGGCCCGGGAGTCGGCCAAGAGGTGGAGTTGTACATCTGGTCCGGCACGTTGTGCATCCGGTTGGTCACCACGCCGATGCCCTCGGGCGGCGTGCTGATGCCGATCGAGTAGAACTCGTCCTTCAGGATGCCTAGCAGCTCCCGCATCAGTTCGACCTGCTCGTCGGGGTCGACGGTGGCCTTGATCTGGTCGTACAGCTCCATCTGACGGCGCGGCCCCTCGGGCGGCTCCTCCGCGTTCGGGTCGTCGGGGTTCATATACCAGTCGCCCCAGGCCGATCCGAAATCCGCGGCGGCCGTCGACGGGAAGTACCAGTGGGTCTGCATGAACGGCACCAGCCCGCCGCTCCCGGTCCAGACGGTTGCCTCGTGCTCGCCGTTCTCGCGGACCAGTTCGGTGTGCAGCGAACGGTTCATACCATTCAGCTCGACCCCGATGCCGACCTCTTCCCAGTAGCCCTGGACCAGTTCGAGCGCGTCGGCCCAGGAATCGGTGACGTCGCTGGCGTAGTCGATGGTGATCGAGATGGGTTCGCCGTCCGGGCCGATGCGGCGCCCGCTCTCGTCCGCCTCGTAGCCGGCGTCGTCCAGGTACTGGTTGGCGAGGTCGACGTCGTACTCGGTGTACTGGGTGGCCAGCTCCTCGTCGTAGAAGAGCTCCGTCGACGGCGACATCTGGTAGGGCTCCCCCTGACCGAAGTGGACGAGCTCGATGATCTCCTCGCGGTCGATGGCGTGCGAGAGTCCGATGCGGAAGTCCTTGTTCCGGAAGATCTCCCGCTTGGTCTCGTCCGGTGTGGTCTGGTTGAGATGGATGGCCATGGTGTTCATGTGGTCCGGGTTGGTGGTGATCGTCCGGTAGCCGCCCTGTTCCGCGTTGTCCATGATCAGCGCCCGATCGGCAGGGCCGCCGACGACGTGCTGGAACTCCAGCTCACCGTTCATGGCGTCGAGCTTGATCAGCTCCTGGTCCTCGACCAGCTGGACGATGTGCTCGTCGATGTAGGGCAGCTGGTTGCCCTCGGGATCGACCTTCCAGTAGTAGGGGTTGCGCTCGAACGTGACGCGGGTGTTGTCGCCGAGCGGCTCGACGACCTGCCACGCGTAGATCACCGGCAGGTCCGGGTTGCGCATCGGATCGGCGCGGTCCTGGAAGAGGTCGATCCAGCTTCCCAGGCCAGACTCCTGCACCAGTTCGTCGAGGTTCTCCTCGTTGTAGTCGGGATGGAACTGTTCGAGGTAGTGCCTTGGGAGCGCGGTCAGGTCCTGGGTGGCCCACTCGGCGATGCCCTGGAGGAACAGCCCGTGCGGCTGGTCGAAGCGGAACGTCACTGTGTAGTCGTCGACCGCCTCCACCTCGGGCGGTCCGCCGCTCTCCAGGTGCCGGGGGTCGGAGACGGCGGCCCCTCGCAGCTCTTCGTTGAAGTAGAAGTCTTCGACCGCGAAGACGATGTCGTCGGCGGTGAACGGCTCGCCGTCCGACCAACTGATGCCTTCGCGTAGATGGAAGGTGAACTCGGTGCCCTCGTCGTTCACGTCGACGCCGGTGGCGATGTTCTCGGTGGTCTCGGTGCCACCCTCCCACTCCGGCGTCCAGTTGTAGAGCCGCTCGTATCCGATGTGCCGTCGCTCGGTCGCCTCCAGCTCGGTGACGTCGGACACCTCTCGTCGCCAGCTGCCCCCGTACACACCGATCTCGTCCAGCACGTCGACGACGAGCGGTTCGTCGGGAATGCGTTCCTCGAGCGGAGGCAGCTCGCCGGCGTCGACCATCTCGGCCAGCTGTGGCGCCTCGTGCTGTCCTTCGGCGATGGCGTTGTCGGGGTCTTCGTCCGGTAGCCCGGAGCTGTCGGTAGAGCCGGGGGAGCACGCTGCGGCGAGCAGCGCGATGCCCGAGGTCAGTGCCACGGCGCTGAGGCGGCGGCGGGTGAGGTGTGTGGTCGTCATGGTCATGCTCCTTGCCTGATCCATGGAGAAGGTCGAGTAACCGGACGACGTTGTCGTCATCGTGCTGTCGATCATGCGAGCTGTCAATCGTTTGGTGATAATTTCACGCAAAACCGCTCATGCAGTGATCAGAGAGTGGTCGAACGACGACCGCTGCGTTAAACCTCGATGAACCACGGATGGTGCCCAGGCGGACGACGGTTGGCCGTCCTTCGCGCTGGCCGGCAGCCGGAGACCCGGCATGCCGCGGATGCGGCCGGCGACGAGCCCCCGGCCGGTGCGACCCCTACGCTTGCACTACCTCGACGCCGGCGTTGGCGAACTGCTTGACGGCCTCCGGGTCCGCGCCGCGGTCGGTGACCAGTACGTCGATGCCGCTGAGCGGCAGCACCATGGTGAACGCGCGAAGGTTGATCTTGCTGCTGTCGGCGGCGACCACCACCCGTTCGGCCCGCTCCGCGAGCTGGGCGTTGATTCCGGCTTCGCCCTCGTCGAAGACCATCGCGCCCCTCTCGGGGTGGATGGCGTTCACACCGATGACGGCGGTATCGATGGAGATGACGTCGAGAACGCGGCTGGCCAGCGGTCCGACGAGCTCATACGAGCGGTGCCGGGCGACACCACCCACCACGACCACCTTGATGTGCGGGCGGACCACCAGCTCACTTGCGATGTTGAGTGCGTTGGTCACCACTGTGACACCCTCGGCTTGGCCCTCCAGATGGAAACGCTCGTCCAAGGCGATGGCGCGCGCGACCTGGGTCAACGTGGTGCCGCCGTTCAGGCCGACCACCGAGCCGGGACGCAGAAGTTCGACCACCTTCTGCGCGATGCGTTCCTTCTCGGACGCCTGCTGACCGGCTTTGTACCGCAACGGCAGGTCGTACGAGACATTGGCGGTCACCGCACCGCCGCGGGTGCGGGACAGCAGCTGCTGCTGGGCCAGGTGATCGAAGTCCCGTCGTACCGTCGCGTGCGACACGCCGAGTCCTTCCACGGCCTCGTCCACGCTCAGCGACCCTCGTTCGGCGAGGAGCTGGAGCATGGCGGTCAGGCGTTCATGGCGGATCATATCGATCAGTATTGTGCATGCTGCGGTCATCTGCGACCAGGACCGGCCGTACATCACAACACGATGGAGGTTTCATGGCCCACGGGACAGTGCTCGATGTGATGGTCTTCAACATCTGGCACGGCGGGAATCTCGACAAGTTCTGGGACGGCGCGGCGTTCAATGTGGTGCACCGCCATGGATTCGAGGAGCAGAACAAGGCGGAGCTGCTCGAATTTCTCGCACACGAGCGTCCGGATCTGATCCTCATGGTCGAGACCTACGGCCTTGGCGAGCGGATCGAAGCCGCCCTGAACCGCAGGCGGGAGGACGGACGGGTGTTCCGTGGGGTTCCTATCACCCGTGAGCAGGGTCAGTTACCCGGCCGCGACAATCTCTGGCTGTTCACCTGGTTGCCTGTCGAGGAGGTCTATCCGGTAGTGAGCGAACCGCCGGTGACCTCGTTTCACTTCGGCGGCGCTCGGCTCGGATTGCCGGGCGGCGGCCATGTTCATGCGTTCACCGCCTGGATCTCGCACATCGCCAACGCGTGGGGGCCGGTCAACCAGGCGGCGATGGAATCCGCGCTCGGCCTGGAGCGCTCGCATTGGGACGAGGAACTCGTCGCCAGTGACGATCCGAGGCGGCGGGAGATGGCCAGGACCATCCTCACTGAGCGCGTGGCGGCCTTCGCCGACGACGACGCACCGGTCCTGCTCGGCGGCGATCTGAACACCCAGACTCACCTGGACTGGAGCCCGGAGTTCGCCGACGCGCCGCGACACGAGGGACTGGTCCTGCATTGGCCGGTCATGAGGATGTTCGCCGACGCCGGGTTCGCCGACGTGTTCAGAACCGCGCATCCCGACGCGGCGCGGTACCCAGGGCGAACGTGGACGGCCGGGCATTCCTTCATGTACGCGCCGATGCGGCTGGACTACCTGCTGGCCAGGGGCGACGTGGAGGTGCTGGCGTCGTCGACGAGGACGCGGAGGCTGCCGGAGCATCGCGGGGGCGCACTCGACGAGCTGTACCCGTTCTACTCCGACCACGGCGCCGTGGTGTCCCGGCTGAGGTTCGGCGGGGATCGGGAGGGCTACCGGCCCGAGCGCCCATTGGTCGAAGAACCGGAGATCGTTGAGTGGCCAGAGATTCCGAAGGAGCCGGCCGGCAGGAGGGTGCCGCGCGGGGAGATGTCCGTGCAGGCCTCGAGCGCGGCGAGTGATCACGGCGCGTCGCTGGCGGTGGACGGTGACCCTCGAACGTCATGGCACTCCCGCGCCCAGCCGTCGCCGCCGGATCCGCACCCGCACGAGCTCACGGTCGACCTGGGAAACGAGCGGACGCTGGCGGCCGTGCGTTATCAGCCTCCGATCGACGGTTACCAGGGGATTGTGACCCGTTACACCTACTCGGTCAGCGATGACGGCCAGACCTTCGAGCCGGTCTCGTCGGGCACCTGGGCGCGAGATTCGCTGCCGAAGGACGTGCTGCTGCCGGGAGTGCGCGCTCGTTACCTGCGGTTGACCGCTCACGCCGGCGTCGCCGGTTACTCCGCGGCCGCTGAGCTGATCCCGTACGTGCGGGACTGAGTGATGAGCAGACGCTCAGAACGTCTGCCACTCCTGCCGGATGTAGTCGAGGATCACCGGATCGAGCAGAGTCGACACCTCGGCGTCAGTGACCACCTTGTCCGGCGGGATCACGGATGCCGCCTCCAGCACATCCGGGGAGAGATAGCGCAGATCCGGAGCGTCAGGCGGCAACCGTAGCTCCGGCGTGGCGCCCGCCGGGTCCGCCAGCACGAAACCCCAATCTCCGAAGCTCGGCACGGACACCATGTACGGCGTCAGGCCGAAACCGGCAGCGGCGACGGTCTCCTGGATGCTGGCGAACGACCGTGGTGCGAAGAACGGCGAGCCGGCCTGCACAGCCATCCGCCCGTCTTCGGCCACCATGTCGTGCACCATCCCGTAGAACTCCAGTGAGTACAGCTTAGACGTCGCGGTGGAGTCGGGATCGGGCATGTCGACGATGACGACGTCGTACCGTTCGGCGCCCGCGTCGAGCTGCTCGCGTACCCAGGCGAACGCGTCGTCGGCCACCGGCCGTACCCGCGCATCCGTGAACGCGTCGTCGCTGAGCTTACGGAGACCGTCGTGGCTCTGGGCCAGATCCAGCACCGCCGGATCGAGCTCCACCAGCGTGACCTCGGCGACGTCCGGATAGCGGAGCACCTCGCGGAGCCCCAGGCCGTCGCCGCCGCCCAGGATCAGCACCCGCTCTCGAGACCCGGACATGGCCGGGTGGACCAGCGACTCGTGGTATCGGTACTCGTCCGGCGAGGCGAACTGCAGGTCGCCGTTGAGGTACATGCGCAGATCGTCCACGCCGGAGATCCGATGCCGCTCGGTCAGCACGATCTCCTGGTACTCCGACCGTTCCGCGTGGGCGATCGGGTCGCGGAAGAGCTGCTGGCGAGCGTCCACCTCAATGGACTCGGCCTGCCAGAGCAGAGCGACCAGGGCGATCGCGACCGTGCTCACGAGTGTCCCGATGCCGATCCAGGCGCGCTTGGTCAGGGACCGTTTGAACAGCCACAGCACGACGACGGTGCCGGCTACCAGGTTGAGACCCGCGGTGGCGATCGTGCCCTCGACCAGCCCCAGGGTGGGAAGCAGCAGAAACGGGAACGCCAGGCCGCCGGCGAGCGCGCCCAGGTAGTCGGCGGCGAACATGTCGGCTACCGCGCTCCCGGCGTCCTGTGCCCGGATCCGCTGCAGCAGCGTCATCAGCAGCGGGATCTCGGCGCCGATCAGCATCCCGATCATGACCGCCAGCACGATCATCACCGGCGTGTAGATGTTCGTGACCGCGAACGCGTTGTACAGCAACAGCACGGAGTACCCGCCGACCAGAGCCAGCAGCGCCTCGACCGCGGCGAACGAGACCGCTGGGTACCGTTGCAGCGGCTTGGCCAGCAGCGACCCGATGCCCATCGCGAAGACCATGACCGAGACGACGATCGACGCTTGGACGACGGTGTCGCCGATCAGGTAGCTGCCGAGTGCGATCAGCGCGAGCTCGTAGACCAGCCCGCAGGCCGCGCAGACCAGCGCCGCGCCGAGGATCACCGCGCGGGCCGGACGCGACCAGCTGCTGGACGACGTGTCCGGCTGCTCGGGTGCGTCCGGTCCGTCGTGGTCTGTCGACGGTACGGCTGTCAGCTGCGTGCCTTCCAGCTACACGGTGCGGTCATGCCGGGCTCCTTAAAGGATGGCCAGCGCGATGATGCCGGAGACGACGATACGCAGCGTTCCGACTACCCAGCTGGCCGGGTGCGGCTCGGCATGGACCATGTCGCGCCGTAGGTTGCTCGGTGTCATCAGGTCGACGACGAAGAACACCAGGGTGCTGACGATGAGTCCTACGATGCTGTACGCGGAGGTCGTGATCAGGCCCTCACCGAAGTCGTCGTTGCTGGCCCAGATGGCCGCGACGACGATCAGCCCCTGCGCGACGAACCCGGTGGTCACCAGGACCGAAGCGTTGTAGTTGCGTTCGGTCCAGATCAGGTCCCGTAGCCTGCCGGGGGTCAGCAGGTCGATCAGAAGGAAGCCGAGGAGCATCATGACCAGGCCTACGCCGCAATAGGAGAGGACGATGCCGACCTCTTCCATCAGCCCAGCGGCGTCGAGGTCACCGTCGTCGATTCCGAGGGTCGTCAGCATGCCTGTCCTCTCGTGTGTGCGCCTGTGCCGTTGTCATCGGTGACTGCCATTACTTGCCGCCGCTCCCTGAGCCGCCACCGGAGAAGCTGCTTCGGTAGCTTCCGCCGTACGTACCCCAGATCGGGATGATGGCCGGGCCCCACCGGTCGTATCCGTCCTTGGCGTCGGTCACCTCGATCTGCGAACCGCTGCCGGCCGGCTCCTGTTGGACGTGCACCATGACCTTCTCGTAGCCGAGGTAATGATCGTCCAGGTCGGTGTGGTCCCGGCCTGGTGAGGCGGCGGCTCTGATGGCGGAGGCTACCCTCGCGGCGTCGTCGTCGGAGCGGTACTCCGCGAGCGAGCCGCTCTCGTTCACCAGTTCGTAGTTCTCGGAGATGTGGTCGCGGACCTTCTCTTCGGTGCTCGAACATGCGGTGAGTGCCAGTACGGCTGTGAGAACCGTGGCCATCGCTACGGTCGCTCGCCCGTTGAGTCGTCTCATCAGAGCACCTCCGTGCTGGTCGTCACGATCTGTCCGCTGTTCGGGTATACATGCCAGGTCACCCACGAGACGCCTGGATCATCGCTGCCCGCGCTGAGAGCCGTGACGGCGTCCGGGTGGGACGGGAACTCAGCGAGCACCATCCGCCCGCCGTCACCGTCCAGGTCTGCCCGTCGCCGTAGCACCCCGACCTGTTCGTGCAGATCAGCGGGGGCCATCTCCTCGACCCGTGCCCGGAAGCGATACCGCCGGCCACCGATGCGGCGGTCGGCCTCGGCGGGCAGCTCAGGCGGGCGGCCGGGCAGGCAGGCGACGGTCTCCAGGATCGTGCCGTGCTCCCAGTCCAGTACCACCTGGTGCGAAGCCCCGAGGATCCGCAGCTCGAGCCGCGCACCCGGCAGAGTCAGCGGGATCACAGCGCGGGCGAGAGCCTGCTCCGTCGGATGGTCCAAGGTCCAGACGAGTTCCTCGGCTGTCGTGTCGACGTACGGCACGTCCAAGGTGGCGAGCACGGAGCTGATCAGCCTCCCGCCGGGTCACTGCCCGGGTAGACGGTCAGCGTGCCGGAGGGGACGCGCTCACCCAGGCCGGCTTCCCACTCGCCGCCGTCGAACCGTTCGAAGGAGAGATAGCGACCTTTCGATCCGGCGAAGTCCACGTACTCCACCCGGCCGGATGTTCCCAGGCCCGTCGTTCCCTCAGAGGTGAACTGGGCGGTCCCGTGCTCGTCGCGCCGGTACTCGACGCCTTCGTGCGTCAGGGTCTTCTCGCTGGGCTTGAGATCCGTGCCTTTCAGCTCGGTCCAGACCACGACCTCGAGGTCAGGATCCTCCTCGACCGAGAGCCAGCGACGGGTACCCGCGATGTCGTCCAGGAAGTGTTCGCTCCACTGGTAGCCGCCTTCGCGGAGACGCAGCGAGCCACGGACGAACATGCGCTCCCCGAGGAGTTCCACCATGTCACCCGCCTTCAGCGTGCGCGGGTCTCCGAACGTGCTGTCCTCAGGTGCGAACGGGTCCCGCGGAGCGGCCGCCGCCGGCGTGGAGCGGTTGCGTGATTGAAGTGCTCGTACGATCATCACCACCGCAACGGCGATGACGACGATAGTGATGATGGCGACGACGATTTCCACGGCCTACAGCCCCCGGCTCAACGACCTGAGCAGTTGACGATCAATTCCCGGGCACACATTACACATGGGTGGCTGGTCCGCTAACATCCGCCGTGCCGGTGATGTGCGTACGTGGAGTGAGGGGATTCGACGTGCTCTTCCTGTTGGCCCGGGTCAAGCGCTCGCTGGCGCGGTGGCAGACAGGGCTGCCCGCGGCGATCGTGATGGTGTTCGTCTTCGTCACCAGCTGGCCGTTGATGGTGATCGCCGAGCCGGCCGGCAGCGCTATCGTCGAACCGCAGAACTACTGGTGGTGGTTCGTCGTCAGTGGGTCGACCGTGGGATACGGCGACTTCTTCCCAGAGACGGCCGGCGGTCACGTCGTCGGCGTGTATGTGATCGTCGGCGCCATTACGGCCCTGACCACCCTCCTCACCCAGTTGGCAGCAGTTGTCGAGAACGCGAAAGGACGGCGTATGCAGGGCGCCATCACGGTTGACCGGTCTGATCACGTTGTGGTGCTCGGGTACGTACCCGGGCGTACGGAGCGGATCTTGCAGGGCCTGCCTAGCGAGGGCGGCCGCCCGGTGGTCCTTTGCGCATGGGACGAGGTCGAGCAGCATCCAGTGGCCGACCGCGACATCGAGTTCGTCCGCGGTGACCTGACCGACCCCGACGTGCTGCGCCGTGCCGCCGTGCACCGGGCGTACAGCGTCCTGGTGGACGCGCGGGACGACAACGAGGCGTTGGCCATGGTGGTGTCGGTGCATCACGTCAACCCGGAGGCGCACGTGGTGGTCACCCTGCGCGACCTGGGCCGGGCGGATCATCTGCGGTACGTCAGCGAGTCGGTACGGTGCGTACAGTGGCACGTCCCACGGATGGCGACGGAGGAACTGCAGGACCCTGGCGTCACACAGGTCTATACCGAGCTCATGACCTACGGTGGAGGCAACACCTACTCGATGCGGCTGCCCGACTCGCTCGGCGCGGTGACGTTCGGTGCGTGCCAGTCCACGTTCGGGCAGGAGTTCGACGCCACCGTACTGGCGACGCGCGTCGACGGCCAGTTGCTGGTCAGCCCGGGTTGGCAGACGGTGTTGCCCACGGGGAGCGTCGTCTACTACGTCAGCCGGGAACGCCTGTCGCCGGATCGGATCCGCGCGGCTGTGCGGGACGGGGCCGCCGCGATGCGCTGAACCGCCGTCGTCACGGTGACGGCAGCCGCGCAAACAAAAAGCCCGACCAATGGCGGGCTTGTTTCTGTGAAGGAATTCCTGCTATTCTTAAAAGTTGTTTGTAGTCAGAAATTCGGGAAAGGACATATCCCTCTTGCGCGCCGATTATACGATATCTCAAAAGGCTGCGTCAAGCGATGCCATGGAATCGGAGATTGCGGCTGAGCAAGAATATGTCACCCTGCTTTACGAACGGTTCGATGACCTGCGGAGCAGCGTCGATGGGCAGTTCAACGAGGCGATCAAACCTTCACAAATACCCACCCATCAGGGCCGATTTGAGCGTGATGCTTCGGCGACTCATTACGCGAGCCGAGCTGCCCGGCTGGCATCGGCCGAGCACGGTCTGGTGATCGGCCGGCTCGACGTCGACGACGGTGACCACCCGCTTTACATCGGCCGGGCCGGAATATACAGCGAGGAATACGACCCGCTCCTTGTCGACTGGCGCGCGCCGGCCGCGACGCCGTTCTACCGGGCGACGCCGGCCGAGCGTCTGGGAGTTCGGCGCCGGAGGCACATTCACCTCAAGGGTCGCGACGTGGTCAGGATCGACGACGACCTGCTCGACCTCGACAACCTGAACGACGACGAGCGCCGGCACCTGACCGGCGAGGCGGCTCTGCTCACGTCTCTGCGGTCGGCGCGTACCGGACGCATGGGCGACATCGTCGCCACGATCCAGGCCGAACAGGATCGCGTCATCCGGTCCGGCCTCGACGGCATCCTCGTCGTCGAAGGAGGGCCCGGGACCGGAAAGACGGTCGTCGCGCTGCATCGCGCCGCGTATCTGCTGTACACCTACCGGCGTCAGCTGGCCGCCAACGGCGTGCTTGTCGTCGGGCCGAATGCCACCTTCCTCCGCTACATCGACCAGGTGCTGCCCGGTCTGGGGGAGACCGACGTCGTCCTGACGGCGGTGGGCGGGCTCTACCCGGGAGTGGAGACCGAACGTGTGGACACTCCCGAGGCGGCGGTCGTCAAGGGCGATCTGCGGATGGCCGATGTGCTCGCGCAGGCAGTGGCCAGCAGCGAGCGTGCGCCTATAGGCGGTCTGCGGGTAGCCACTGAACGGGATGTCTACTTTCTTGACGATGCGACCTGCCGGCGGATCCGGGACGACGCGCGGGAGCGTGCACAACGCACCAGGCAGCCGCACAACCGTATGCGCAGGTACGTCGTCCGGGATGTACTGGACGAACTGACGACGCAGGCGCTCAGCAGGCTGGAGGGGTTGCTCGACGGTGTGGATGTCCCGGACGAGATCGACGATGAGGACGACCGCGAGATCGTCGATCTCATTGACAGCTCGGCGCTGCGTTCAGAGCTGAGATCCTCGCCTGCCGTGAGAGAGGCGCTCGACATCCTGTGGCCTGAGCTGACTCCGGAAGGACTGCTCGGTGATCTTTACACGGACGAACGGTTCCGGGCGGACGTGGCTCCGCGGCTGAGCTCCACCGAGCGTGAGGCCCTGCACAGGTCCGACGGCACAGCCTGGACGGTGGCTGACGTGCCGTTGCTGGACGAGGCGGCCGCGCTGGTGGGCGAGTTGGACGTCGTGATCGCTCGGGCGGCGGACGACCAGGCGCGTGCGGAGAGTGAGCGCTTGCACCAGACCGAAGAGGAACGCCAGATGATCACCGACGCCTACGACGTGGCGATGGATATGGCCATCGACGAAGAGGTCGCCATGCCGGTCGATGCCTCCCTGGTGCTCGCGCGCTACCACGACACGGGGGGACGGGAGTCGATCGCCGAACGGGCCCGCCGGAACCGCGAGTGGAAGTACGGGCACGTGATCGTCGATGAGGCTCAGGAGCTGTCGCCGATGGCGTGGCGGGTACTGACCCGCCGCTGCCCTACGCTGTCCATGACCGTGGTCGGAGACATCGCGCAGACCGGCGCCCCGGACGGTGTGTCCTCGTGGGCGCACGCGCTCGACCCGCTGGCCTACGGTCGGTGGCACCGCGCCCAGCTCACGGTGAACTACCGGACGCCGCAGCCGATCATGTCGGTGGCGGCAGATGTCCTGGCGGCGAGTGGGACCGACGCCGTGGCGCCGCGTTCGGTACGCCCGGACGGTGACGCGCCCTGGGCGCGGCAGGTCCGCGAGGACGAGCTCGCCGATGTTCTGCCCGCCGTGGTCAAGCAGGAGCGGGATGCGCTCGGCGAGGGCACGCTCGCGTTCATCGTGCCGCCGGCACGTCTCGAGCGTTGTGTCACGGCGCTGCGCCGGGATGTCCCCGACGCCAGGACGGCCGACGACCACGACATGCTGGATGCCCCGGTCGCGGTAGTGACGCCGGAGCAGGCGAAAGGGCTGGAGTTCGACGGGACCGTCGTGGTCATGCCGGACGAGGTCCTCTCGGGCTCGCCCCAGGGATACGCCGACCTGTACGTTGCGCTGACCAGGTCCACCCGTCGCCTTGGCATCGTCCACATCGCCCCACTCCCAGCCGCGCTCTCCCGCCTTGCTGCCCCTTAACCGTGTTTCTAGTGGGCGCCCGGAGTAGCCATAACGTGATCTGAGTCACCGCGGGTCATAGAACGGTGGGCTGTCTCGTCTGTAGTTCGTGAGAACAACGAACGGAGACGTCATGACTGCTGCTATCGCTACGTCCGGGCTGGTGAAGACCTTCGGCTCGACCCGTGCGCTGGACCGTCTCGACCTCACTGTCGACACGGGCGAGGTGCATGGGTTCCTGGGGCCGAACGGCGCCGGCAAGTCCACCACCATCCGAGTGCTGCTCGGGCTGCTGCGGGCCGACTCCGGCCGGGTGGAGGTGCTCGGCGGTGACCCATGGCACGACGCCGTGGCCATGCACCGCCGGATGGCATATGTACCAGGGGACGTCGAGCTCTGGCCGAACCTCACCGGCGGTGAGGCGATCGACCTGCTCGGCCGGCTCCGGGGTGGCCTCAACAAGGCCCGCCGGGCCGAGCTGATTGAGCGACTCGACCTCGACCCCACCAAGAAGGGCCGCACCTACTCGAAGGGAAACCGGCAGAAGGTCGCGATCGTGGCCGCGCTCGCCTCCGACGCGGAGCTGCTGCTGCTCGACGAACCGACCGCCGGGCTGGATCCGCTGATGGAGGTGGTGTTCCAGGACGTGATCAACCAGGTGAAGGCACAGGGGCGCACCGTCCTGCTCTCCAGCCACATCCTGGCCCAGGTGGAGGAGCTCGCCGACAAGGTCAGCATCATCCGGCACGGCGAGATCGTCCAGTCCGGAACGCTCGCCGAGATGCGGCACCTGACCCGCACCACCATCGAGGCCGACACCAGCCGGCCGGTCACCGGCCTGGAGCTGATGCCCGGCGTCCACGACCTGGAGGCCGCCGACGGCCGGGTGCGGTTCGCGGTCGACGGTGACCACCTCAATGACGCGGTCCAGGCCCTGAGCCACTTCGACATCCGCAGTATGACCAGCCACCCGCCGACGCTCGAGGAACTCATGCTGCGCCACTACGGCGAAGAACTCGCCGCAGCCGGTAACGGGAACGGGGAGGAGCGATGACGGCGACCGCCGTCCGGGAGCCGACCCGGACGCCCACCCGCCGCTCGCCCGGCAATGTGCTCGCCGGCACCGGCACGCTTATCCGGTTCATCCTGCGCCGTGATCGGATCAAGCTGCCCGCATGGCTGCTGGGCATCAGCTTGCTGCTGTTCCAGCTGGCGACGGCGGTGAGCGGCCTCACCGAGACCGAAGAGGGGCGCGAGGACCTCGCCCGGTTCATGGAGGGTGAGGTCAGTGCCATCATGGGACCCGGCTACGGCCGCGACAGCATCAGCGCAGAGGTGTACGTCGCCGGCGTCTACGGGTTGTTCTTCTTCGTGCTGGCCGCGCTGATGAGCATGCAGCTGGTCTCTCGGCACACCCGGGTCGACGAGCAGAACGGCCGGGCGGAGCTCGTCCGATCCACCGTGGTGGGGCGGTACGCACAGCTCACCGCTGTGCTGATCGTCGCTGTCGCGGCCAACGTGCTGCTGGGGCTGATGGTCGGCGGCACCATGACCGCCAACGGCTTCGACGGCGGCGACGGGCTACTGTTCGGCGCGAGCGTCGGGGCGGTGGGGCTGGTCTTCGCCGGGATCACCGCGCTCACGGTCCAGGTCACCGAGTATGCCCGGACCGCGACCGGGATCGCGGGCGCGGCGCTTGGAGGGGCCTGGGCGGTCCGCGCCGTGGGCGACATGATCGACGACTACGGCAGCCCACTGTCCTGGTTCTCCCCGCTGGCCTGGTCGAACCAGACACGGTCGTATGTGGACGGCCGGTGGTGGCCGCTGCTGCTGTCGATCGGACTCGCGGCGGCTGCCACGGCAGCCGGGTACGCATTGTCGAACCGCCGGGATGTCGGCGCGGGTCTGGTCGCGAGCCGCGCCGGTGCACCGGTGGCGGCGTCCTGGCTCAGGTCACCGCTCGCGGCCGCGTTCCGGCTGCAGCGGGCCAGCCTGATCGGGTGGACGGCGGCACTGGCGGTGTTCGCTTTCATGTTCGGAGCGGTCGCCGATCAACTGACCGACCCGGACGGCATGAGCGAGAACCGGATCGACATGTTCGGCGGCTCCGTGGACACTTTGGTCGATGGCTACCTCGGCGTCATCACGCTGTTCACAGCCGCCCTCGCCGGCATCATGGCGATCCAGGGCGTGCAGGCGGTGCGGCAGGAGGAGACCAAGGGCCGGGCCGAGCCCGTGCTGGCGACCGCGACCAGCCGCTGGACCTGGCTGGGCAGCTACCTGACGGTCATTGCGATCGGCCTGGTCGGGCTGCTGCTCGTGGCCGGTTTCGCCAGCGGGATCGGTGCGGCCGCCTCGGTGGGCGACAGCTCCTACGTCTGGGAGATGACCTCCGCGCACCTGGCGCAGGTGCCGGGAGTGCTGGTACTGCTCGGGACCGCGGCGCTGCTGTTCGGCGTGCTCCCGAGGGCGATCGGTCTGGCCTGGGCCGTGGTCGGCGGCAGCCTGTTCGTCGGAATGTTCGGGACGCTCATGGATATTCCCGGGTGGCTACGCAACATCATGCCCACCGAATACACGGGTCAGCCCCCACTGGACAGCATCGCCTGGCAGGCGATGGTGATCCTCCTCGTGATCGCCGCCGGGCTGGCGGCGGCCGGGCTGGCCGCCTTCCGCCGCCGGGACCTGGAAACCAAGTAGGCCACCATCGCCACGGAGACGTCATGAAGATCTTGATCGCCGGAGCGTCTGGCGCGATCGGCCGTCACCTTGTTACTCAGCTCGTGGCGGGCGGCCACGAGGTTGTCGGCACGACCCGCGCGGGCGCCAAGGCCGACGCACTGCGCGCGCTTGGCGCTGAACCGGCCTTCGTCGACGCGCTCGACCCGGACTCGGTGGCCGATGGGGTGGCCAAGGCCGAGCCTGAGGTGATCGTCCATCAGCTCACCGCTCTGACCGGGCCAGCGCACATACGGCGGGTGAAACGGATGGCGGCCGCCACGAACCGGCTGCGCACCGAAGGCACCGACCACCTGCTCGCCGCCGCGCGCGCCGTCGGAGTCCACACGTTCGTAGCGCAGAGCAACTCATTGTGGATGGAACGCACCGGCGGGCCGGTCGCCAGCGAGGACGGCCGGATCGAGCCAAACCCACCCGCGGATGCCGAGAAGGCGGTGGCCGCATTGCGCCACCTGGAGGACGTGGTCACCGGCATCACCTGGGCCGACGGCGTCGCTCTTCGCTACGGTGGCTTCTATGGCCCTGGGACCGGCTTCAGCACCGCCCCGGACGCGGCCATGGCCGTTCAGATCCGCAAGCGGAAGTTCCCGATCGTCGGTGACGGTGGTGGGGTGTGGTCATTCGTGCACATCGCCGATGCCGCGTCGGCCACCGTCGCCGCCATCGAACGGGGCAAGCCCGGGATCTACCACGTCGCCGATGACGAGCCGGCACAGGTGCGCGACTGGCTGCCGTACCTTGCCCGCGCGCTCGGCGCCAAACCGCCGCGGCGCGTACCGGCCTGGTCCGCCCGCCTGCTGGCCGGCAAGGGAACGGTGAACATGATGACGCAGGCCCGGGGGATCTCCAGCGAGAACACCAAACGCGAATTGGACTGGACACCGCGGTTCCTGAGCTGGCGCATCGGTTTCATTGAGGGATTGAGCTGACTCGATATGTCCATCTCGGATCTGTACGGCGAGTTGCGGCCGCGGGCGTTTGCCATTGCCTACCACATGCTCGGCAGCGTCAGCGAAGCCGAGGACGTGGTGCAGGAAGCGTTCCTGCGCATGCACCAGATCCTGCAACGGGACGAACAGATCACCTCACCACGAGCGTACATCGCCACGCTGGTCATCCGGCTGGCCATCGATCAGCTTCGCTCGGCACGGGCGCGGCGGGAGCGGTACGTCGGTGAGTGGCTGCCGGAGCCGCTGGCCACCGCATCGACGCCGGCCGAGCAGGCCGAGACCGTCGACTCGCTGTCGCTGGCGTTCCTGGTGCTGCTGGAAAGCTTGACGCCGCAGCAGCGGGCCGCGTTCCTGCTGCGCGAGGTGTTCGAATACCCGTACGCGGAAGTCGCCGAGTTCATCGGCACTGATGTGGACAGCACGCGACATCTGGTCGCGCGGGCCCGCAACCATGTGCGGGAGCGCCGGCCGCGCCATCACGCCTCTCGGCGGCAGCGAGAAGAGCTGGCTCAGCGCTTCTTCGCCGCCGCCGAGCTGGGCGACCTGCCGGCGCTGGAGGAGCTACTGGCGCAGGATGTGGCGCTGCATGGTGACGGCGGCGGCAAGGTGCCGGCGCAGAAGCAGCCGATCCACGGGCGAGAGCGCGTGGCACGGGCCTTGTCGCGCAGCATGCCTGCGGCGGCGGGCTGGGGCATGCGCATCCAGCTCACCGAGTTCAACGGCCAGCCCGGCGCGGTGGCGATCGACGGCCATGACCGGCTGCTCGGGGTCATTGCACTCGACATTGCCGACGGTCAGATCCAGACGATCCACGCCATTGCCAATCCGGACAAGCTGCGACACCTCGGCCAAGTCGGCGACCTCGGTGCCCTGCTGCGCGCTGGCCGCCGATCCGGTGATGACACCTGAGTCTCTGGCTACGGCGGTGCCATGCCGAGTACCCCCTTGTCGCGGCCGTCGCCGGCTCAGTAGCGACCAGCTTTCAGCGGGGCGGCACCCGCAGAAGCTTGTGGTGGATCTGGTCGGAGTGGTTCCGGCGTTCATGCCAGGTGATCTCGACGACATTCCGCTCCGCGTCCTGCTTGGGGACGAGCTCGAACTCGTCGGACGAGCCCGCGGGGAACTCGTCATAGGAGGCGTTCTTGCCGAGGCGATGGGCGCGGAACTTCACCGCATAGGCAGGGTCGGTACCGAAATTGCGCAGCCGGTACTGAGAGTCGCCGAGGGAACGCAGCTCGAAGTGCACCCCCTCGGCAGGCGGTGCCTTGGCTGAGCGCGCGTTGAGCCAGGCCGGAGGCTCGATCGGATCCTCGGTCTCGGCCACGGGACGGCCGGACCCGCCGTGGCGGGATGGGCCAGACGCACCGGTGTCCGGGCGACGGGCTACACGTTTCGCTCGCTGGAGTGCCGCGAGCGCGACGACCAGGGCGACGAGGGCGATGGCCAATCCGACGACGTCCACATTCGCAACGTATCGCACCCCGCGCGGCGTCGCTCAGCAATCGGGCGAGTGTCAGGCCGGTATTCACCGTGCTCGTGAGCTTCCGGGCGGACGCGTGCGGACGCGGACATGACGGGTGTCTGTGCGGCTTTCGGCCGTTGTCCAGCGCGGCGTGCCGCGCTAGCCGAATATTGAAATTTCTTTATCACGAATCGGCAACCCTATTGAACTCTGCCCACACAGCCGTACCATGAAACGATCAAATCGGCACGCAAAAGCTGTTTCAAGGAGCCGAGCCATGACGGTGGGATACCGGTCGTTCCTCGTTGTAGACGACGGTGAGAACGTGATCGAGCCGATCGTTGAGCATGTCGGTGCGTGGGTCGAGTCTATGGACGTCAGTGTCCCCACGGACCAGGCAGGACACTACAGACTGGATGACGACGATGTCGTCGTCGTCCACGAGACATACCAGAGCAGTGAGATCTATCGATGGCTGTGGGACCGTCCACGGGTGCAGCGTCCTGGGGCGATCTCCCGGCTCTGCGTGACCGCTGTCGAGGAGACCGATGGTCCGGGCTGGTTCTGGGTCGAGGTCGAGCTGCTCGGGGAAGAGCGGGGCGTCTGGTCGGCACGGTCGTTCTTCGCCCCGGTGCCCATGTTCGTCCCACCGATCCTCGGCGACGCACTGTGCCGGGACGGCCGGACACCGATGACGGCGATTCCTATGTGGGCCAGTCCCGACCACGTACCGGACCTGATGGACTATCTTGCGGACGAGTCCAGGCGGGGGCCGGTGTTCATTGCGAGCCAGGGCGCCAGGGAGATCAGTGAGTTTCAGGCATGGGCTGACGACGCCATGTCGGACATCATCGGCCTCGGCGTGATGTTCCTTCTGAGCCCGCACGTCGAGCAGGAGTTCAACGAGATGGTGGGGCCGAAACACGCCGTTGCGAACGGTGCGGTCCGAACCTATCTGCCGGGGGTGAATCTCGATCATTACCATGACCAGAAGCGGCATCCGATGCTCAGTGTTTCGCGCATCGGCCACAGCAGCGGCCGAGAGGTGTCGCACCTGCTGGGCGCGGCCCAGCGGAGCCGGCTGGTGTGGCTGGGGGTTCCTCACGAAGCTGTCGAGATCGATCGGATGCTCAGAGAGCGAGAGGAGAAGGCCCGTGGACGTGCCGACTGGATCGCTGAGCTGGAACGTGTGAGGGCGGCCATCATGATGGAGCCGACGGAGCGAGAGTCCATCCAGGCAGTGCAGATCGCGGAGCTGCGCCTGGAGAACGCACACCTGCGCGCGGACATGGATGTCTTGGCTGACCGGCTGGAACATTTCGAACGTTGCCAGGAGGGCATCCTGAAGGCCTTGCGGGAGGCGCAGCTTGCGGCACCGTTGGCCCTCGACGGCGACGAGGGCGACGAGGGCCGGTAAGCCCAGGAAATGTAGCGCCGCCGTGGGGTCAACGCCGCACGGCGGCCTACCATCGGGTCGTATGGATTCGGAACAGGCGGAACCCACGAAGGACGGCGAGTTCTCCCGGGATATGCGGTATATCCCCACCCGGATCACCGCGGACGGCCGGGACGGTTACCCGGTGGAGGCGGACCGGTACCGGTTGGTCATCGCGCGTGCGTGCCCGTGGGCCAATCGCGCCGCGATCGTACGGCGATTGCTCGGCCTCGAACCGGTGCTGTCGATGGGCATCTGCGGTCCGGTGCACGACGAGCGCAGCTGGACGTTCGATCTCGACCCAGGCGGTGTCGATCCAGTCCTGCGCATCCCTCGGCTTCGAGACGCCTACCTGGCTCGGTTCCCCGACTACTCGCTCGGCATCACCGTGCCGGCGATCGTCGACATACCCACCGGGCAGGTGGTGACAAACGACTTCCCGTCAATCACGCTCGACCTCGGCACGGAATGGTCGCAGTTCCACCGCGACGGCGCGCCGGACCTGTATCCGGAGGATCGCCGGGACGAGATCGACGAGGTGGCGGAGCGAGTCTTCGTGGATGTGAACAACGGCGTCTACCAGTGCGGATTCGCCGGCTCGCAGGACGCGTACGAGCGGGCGTACGACCAGCTCTTCGCCCGGCTCGACTGGCTCGAGGAGCGGCTCACACGTCAGCGGTATCTGGTGGGCGACAGCATCACCGAGGCCGACGTGCGACTGTTCACCACGCTCGTCCGTTTCGACGCCGTCTACCACGGCCACTTCAAATGCAACCGGAGCAAGCTGAGTGAGATGCCGGCGCTCTGGGCGTACACCCGTGACCTTTTCCAGACCCCTGGGTTCGGGGACACGATCGACTTCGCCCAGATCAAGGAGCATTACTACGTGGTGCACACCAGCATCAACCCCACCCAGATCGTGCCCAAGGGACCGGATCTGGCGAACTGGTGGACTCCGCACCACCGGGACGGGATGGGCGGCCGTCCCTTTGGGGACGGGACACCGCCGGGACCACCACCGGCCGACGAACGGGTGCCGTCCTACGGGGAATCCGCCGTCTCGTGACGGTCGAGGGTCGCCAAGAGTTCCCCGGTTTCGGTTACGTTTGCCCTCATGGGGACTGTAGGCACAGACCACGCGGAGCTGGAATGGGAGCGATGGCAGCGGCCCTCGCCTGATCCATCGGAGCTGCGTAAGGACTTCGTGCTGGCTGGGACGGTTGTGGCCGGTGCGGTGGTGATATCTCTGCTCATCAACAGCATGGGCGCGTTCGTCTTCGGGTCCGCACCCGGCCTCTCCGAGCAGATCGCGTGGGCCGTCGCCCTGACCGCGCCGCTGGCTCTCCGCCGCCGCTATCCGTGCGCGGTCTTGGTGATCTTGGCGGTTCTGTTCATCGCCGCCCAGGCACGGCAGAACGGCGATAACCTCATCCCGTCCATCGCGCTCTTCTTCGCCATTTACACGCTGGGAGCATGGGGGCGGAACCGGGTCACGGCCCGGTGGGTGCGTATCGGCGTCATCGTCGCGATGTTCGCCTGGCTGGGAATCTCGATGGCTCGGGACCTGATGGCGCCCACGCCCGAGTTTCCTGAAGCGCAGGGTCCCATCGACCCGATCTGGGCTGCCACGCTCTACTCCATCGGCTTCAATCTGCTCTTCTTCCTCTCGGCGTACTTCTTCGGTAACGCTGCATGGGAGTCGGCTCGGCGGCGGTTCCAGTTGGAGGTTCAAGGTGACGAACTGCGTCGCTCGCAGGAGGCCAACGCGCGCCGGGCGGTGATCGAGGAGCGGGTGCGCATCGCTCGAGACCTGCACGACGTCGTGGCACACCACGTGTCGGTGATGGGCGTGCAGGCCGCGGCTGCTCGCCGCGTGATCGACTCTGACCGTGACCTCGCCAGCACGTCGCTGGCCGCGGTGGAGCAGACGGCGCGGACAGCGATCACCGAGTTGCGCGGTCTGCTCGGTGTGCTCCGCGACGATGGGAACGCCAACGACGATGGGAACGCCGACGACGGGGCAACCCGGCCCAGAGAGGAGCCGGGGCGCCCGTCACCGGGTCTGGAACAGATACCCGAGCTCATCGAGAAGGCCCGGGGCGCCGGTCTCCAGGTCGACTATGGCATCTATGGCGACCCGCAGCCCGTCCCGGCCGCCGTAGCGCTCTCGGCGTACCGCGTCGTTCAGGAAGCGCTCACCAACACGGTCAAGCATGCCGCCGCGACTGGCGTGGACGTCCGGGTCCGGTACCTGGACAAGACCCTCGAAGTGGAGGTGACCAACGACGGCCCGGGACACCCCGTCCGGCCCGTGGCGCGCCGGTCATCGAGCGGTCTGGGACTGGTCGGCATGCGCGAGCGGGTGGCGGTGCACGGCGGAGAGCTTGAAGCACAACCTCGACCCAGCGGGGGCTTCCAGGTCCGGGCGCGATTGCCACTCGGTAGCGGGCAGAAGGAGTCGGACGAGACATTGACGGCCACGGGGACTCAGCGATGAATACGTCGGGGGGTGAGCGCGCCGCGCGGACGGGCCACGGAGACGACCGATCGATCCGCGTCCTTCTCGCCGACGACCAGGACCTTGTCAGGGCTGGGTTCCGGGTCATCCTTGGTGCGGAGACCGACATCGACGTCGTCGGTGAGGCGAGCGACGGCGACCAGGTCGTAGCGCTCGCAAAGGAGATCGAGCCCGACGTCATCCTCATGGATGTCCAGATGCCCGGCACCGACGGCCTGGAGGCGACGAGGCGGATCCTCGAGACGGCACGGGATTCAGCGGCCGATGCTCGTGATGCCGTCCAGGCACCGGTACAGGTGGTCATCCTCACGACTTTCGACCGGGAGGATTACCTGTTCGAGGCGTTGCGCGCGGGAGCCAGCGGCTTCCTGCTGAAGAACGCGTCCC
>NZ_ML142852.1:292545-305361 GCF_004138495.1 Phytoactinopolyspora endophytica | reverse complement strand
GGACCTGGTGGAGTCGGTCCGCGTCGTCGCTCGGGGTGACGCGCTGCTCTCGCCCGAGGTCACACGGCGGGTGATCGCGCGGTTCAGCGGACCGCCGCGGAATGTCGACCCGCACCGGCCGCCTGAGCTGACCGACCGCGAGTACGAGGTCTTTGTGCAGGTGGCCCGGGGCGCTACCAACCAGGAGATCGCAGAGCGTCTCTTTCTCGGCGAGACCACGGTCAAGACGCACGTGTCCCGGGTCCTGATGAAGCTCGGGTTGAGGGACCGGACACAGGCTGTCGTCTACGCGTATGAGAGCGGCGTCGTCGCACCCGGAGCGGATTCTCTGTGAGGTAGGACTGGGGCTCAACGCCTTGCCCGTTACGTGTGGACCACAGGATGACAGGGAAACGGTACGCGCGATGGACGTCCGGGAACAGGCGCGGGACCTAGTTTGGTGTACGGATTCGTGGACCGGTGCTGACGACAGTGCGATGAGCGGCGTGAACACAGTGGAGGCCAGGCATGTTGCAAGTGAGCTCGGTGAGCCGGAGCTTCGGTGATCTCCGGGCCGTCGACGACGTGTCGTTCGATGTCGCACCCGGCCGGATGACCGGGTTCGTCGGAGCCAACGGTTCCGGCAAGACGACGACGATGCGGATCATCCTCGGCGTGCTCGGGGCGGACGACGGGGCTGTGACGTGGCGCGGTGACGAGGTCACCCAGAAGGTCCGGCAGCGCTTCGGTTACATGCCGGAGGAGCGGGGCCTCTACCCGAAGATGAAGGTAGCTGAGCAGGTCGTGTATATGGGCCGCCTGCATGGCCTGGACCGGACGGTCGCGCAGCGGAACGCGACAGAACTGCTCGAACAGCTCGAAGTGGTCGAACGTGCCGAAGACCCGGTCGAGCAGCTGTCGCTAGGTAATCAGCAGCGGGTCCAGATCGCGGCCGCCCTGGTGCACGATCCGGATCTGCTCATCCTCGACGAACCGTTCTCCGGGCTGGACCCGCTCGCGATCGAGATCGTACTGGGGGTGCTCCGGGACCGGGCGGCGCGAGGTGTGCCCGTCCTCTTCTCCAGCCACCAGCTCGAGGTCGTGGAGCGGCTCTGTGACGACCTGGTGATCATCGCCGCCGGCGCTGTCGCGGCGAGTGGCTCCCGGGACGCCTTGCGGGCTCAGTTCGGACCATCCCGGTTCCAGCTGGTGGTGGACGAGGACGCCGGCTGGATCCGTGATCTGCCGGGCGTTCGGCTCGTCGAGCTGGACGGTCCGCGCGCCGTCTTCGACCTGGACGACGAGGCGGACGATGGCGCGGCACTGGCTGGAACCGTTGTGCGATCCGGACAGGGCGAGCGTGACCAGGCCGTCCTGCAGGCGGCGCTACAACGAGGACCGGTGCGTGGTTTCGGGCCGGTCGTCCCCTCCCTGTCCGAGATCTTCAAGGAGGTCGTGTGATGACCATGGACACCGCACGGCAGGCCGGTACGGAACGCACCGGTACGGAACACACCGGTACGTCGTTCTGGTCGGCGACCCGCCTGGTCGCGGAGCGGGAGACCAACGCGCACGTGCGCACGAAGGGCTTCTGGCTCAACTTCGGACTGTTCGTGGTCGCCATCTTCGCCGCAGGGCTCCTCCCGAACGTGTTCGGCGGCGGAACGCCGAGTGTGGCGGCGGTCGGGCCGGAGGCTGAGCAGATCGTCGCAGTGACTGACTTCGACGTTCAGCAGGTCAGCGACCCAGAAGAAGCGGAGGAACTGGTCCGCTCGGGAGAGGTTGATGCGGCGGTCGTGCCCGACTCCTCAGGGACCTCTCCGTTAGGAGTCCGGGTCGTCGGGCTCGACGACAATCCGGACGATGTGGTCTCGGCCTTGAGCGTCGCGCCACCTGTCGACGTACTGGAACCTTCGGAGGTCGATGAAGGCGTCCGCTTCCTCTCCGCGTTCGGCCTCGCCATGGTCTTCTTCATGTTCTCGGTCGGGTTCGGGATGGCGATCGCGCAGAGCGTCGTCACGGAGAAGCAGACCCGGATCGTGGAGATCCTCGTGGCGACCGTGCCGGTACGAGCTCTGCTGGCCGGGAAGATCATCGGCTATTCGCTCCTCGTGTTCGCGCAGGTCGCGGTCCTCGCCATGCTCACGCCCATCGCTCTGAGAGCCGGTGGCCAGGACGAAGTCCTGTCCTGGGTCAGCGACGCGCTGGGCTGGTTCGTTCCCTTCTTCGTCCTCGGGTTCGTGCTGCTGGCATCGATGTGGGCGGTGGCCGGCGCCCTCGTGAGCAGGCAAGAGGATCTCGGCTCGAGCACGAGCCTGGTGATGGCCCTCGTCATGGTGCCGTATTTCGGGGTCATCATGTTCTACGACAACGAGCTCGTGATGAAGATCCTTTCGTACGTGCCCTTCAGCGCTCCGGTGGCGATGCCGGTGCGCACGTTGGACGGCGAGGCACAGATGTGGGAGCCGTTCGTGGCGATGGCGATCCTCGTGCTCACCCTCTTGGCGAGCGTGGCGATAGCCACGCGGCTCTACTCCGGTTCGCTGTTGCAGACCGGGTCCCGGGTGAAGCTCGGCCGCGCCTGGACCCGCGCCGACTAGCACTCATCCGGTGGCGGGCGCCATTTGGGCGAGGCGTGGTGTGACGATGGGCACGTCACTTTCCGATGGTTGTGCCCCCGCGAACCAGGTAGAGTCAGGCACGCGAAGGGGAGTAGCCCCCAATGTCGCGGTCGACACACTGACGCAGGTGTAGGCGTCCGGCCGTGCGGCCTCTCACGAGGCGGGCGAGACCTTCGACCAAGGCAGTAGTGCCGGGTCGAAGTCTCGCGTACCTTCGTCCCGGCGCGGGATCGAAGGGAACTCCACGTGGCCGAGGTGTGGGCCGGTTTTCTTGTCAGCTTCGGCGTAATCTTTGTCGCCGAGCTCGGTGACAAGTCACAGCTGATGGCGATGACGTTCGCCACCCGATACAAAGCCTGGCATGTCATCGTCGGGATCACGGTGGCGACGACGGTCGTCCACCTGGGTTCGGTGGCCATCGGTTTCGGGCTCGGCGAGGCGATGCCGACGGGTTGGATCAATATCGTCGCCGGTGTGGCGTTCTTCGGCTTCGCGGCATGGACGTTGCGCGGGGACTCGCTGAGCGACGATGAAAGTCAGAAGGCAAGCCGCGCCACCGGGTCGGCGATCATGGCGGTGGGCATCGCGTTCTTCCTGGCCGAGCTGGGTGACAAAACGATGCTGGCCACCGTGACCCTGGCCACGCAGCATGACTGGGTGGGGGTGTGGATCGGCTCCACGATCGGTATGGTCGCGGCCGACGCGCTGGCGATCGTCGTGGGCCGGCTGCTGAGCCAGCGCTTGCCGGAACGGACCGTCGCGATCGGCGCGGCCATCCTGTTCGCCCTCTTCGGCGCCGTCCTCCTCGTCGAAGGCATCACCCACCTCACCTGACGCGGCAGTGTTAGATCCAGTTGTCGAACCACATTCGCTTTCGCCAGTCGTCGTACGGGATCACCTCGTCGACATGGAGCGGGTAGAACCAGGCGGCGACCACGATGACGATCAGGACGAACCCACCGGCCAGCGCGATGCCGATGGCTTTGCGCTGCGCCGAGTCGCTCGGCTTGCCGATGATGAGGCCGAGGGCGTAGGCCGAGGCCAGGGCCAGGAACGGCACGATCGCGACGGCGTAGAAGGCGAACGTCGTGCGGTCCGGATAGAACAGCCATGGGACCCAGGTGGCCGCTACGCCGGCGAGGATGGCCCCCGCGCGCCAGTCCCTGCGGAGGAACCAATACAGCAGGCAGACCACCAGGGCCGCACACGAACCCCACCACAGGATCGGGTTCCCGAGGGCGAGCACCTCCTGGCTGCATCGCGCCGTCTCGCAGCCCTGCTCGCCCTGCTCCAGGCCCTGGTAGTCGAAGGAGACGGGGCGACCGAGGAACAACCAGGTCCATGCCTTGGACTCGTAGGTGTGCTCCTCGGTGAGGCCGTTGTGGAAATTCCAGATCTCACTGTGGTAATACCACAGGCTGCGTAGCCAGTCCGGAACCAGCCCGCCGATGCCGGAGGCCGGGCGGTCGGCCGCCCAGTTGCGCCCCCAGCCGTTGTCGGAGAAGATCCACCCCCACCAGGTGAGGACGTAGGTGACAAGCGCGGAGCCGACGATGGTGACGAAGGCCACCGGGCCGTCCCGCAACAGCGTGTTGACGGCAGGGCTGCGCACACCCACGGCACGGCGGGCGCTGATCTCCCACAGCACGGTCATCAGCCCGAAGGCGGCGAGCACGTACACACCGCTCCATTTGGTGGCACAGGCCAGACCCAGCGAGATGCCGGCGGCGAGGCGCCAGGGACGCCAGCCGATGAGCGGGCCGTCCCCGAAAGGGAGCCCGCCCGCTGTTCGACGGCGGGCCCATTCGGCCAGGGCGGTGCGACTTCGGTCCCGGTCGACCAGAAGGCATGCGAAGGCGGCCACGATGAACATCGCCAGCAGGCCGTCCAGGATCGCGGTCCGGCTGGTGGCGATCGCCATGCCGTCGACCGCCAGGAACAGGGCTGCCGTGCAGCCGAGCAGCGTGGAGCGGAGGAGCCGTCGTCCGGCTCGGGCGAGGAGGATCACCGTCACCACGCCGGCGAGGGCGGTGGCGAGACGCCACCCGGTGGGCTCCATGCCGAGCAGCCGGATTCCCTGGCCTATGAGGAACTTCCCGGCAGGGGGATGGACGACGAACGACGGCTCGTCGGTGAAGACATCGAGGTTGCCGTCGATGATCATCTCGTCGGCGTCGTCGACGAACTTTCGTGCGTAGCCGAACTCGGTCTGGGAGAACGCGTCCTTGGCGTAGTACGTCTCGTCGAAGATGATCCGGTTCGGTCGCCCGAGCTCTACCAGCCTGAGCACGGCAGCAACGGCTCCCACCAGCAGAGGGCCGAGCCAGCCCCATACGCCGTCATCCGGCATCGGCCGGCTCAGCCGGGAGCGTACCGCGCGTAGGGGAGACTTCGCCCGCTCCATCTCCGGTGCTTCGACGGTGGTGCGGGCCACCGGCTCATCTTAGACGGTCCCGCCGTGGTGCTCGGCCAGCCTGGCGCCGCACGCTTGTAGCGGTGCCCGTTGGTCGGGTTTTCGGGGTCTGGCACGCGCGGCATGCTCGATCAGGGAGGATAGAGGGGTGGGAGATCAGGAAAGAGCCGGCGTGCTCGTGCTGGCTGCCACCCCCATCGGCCGGCCCGCGGATGCGTCGCCCCGGCTTGGGGAAGAGCTGGCGGACGCCGACATCGTCGCGGCCGAGGACACTCGGCGGATGCGGCGGCTCGCGTCGTCATTGGGTATCGACATCGGCGGCCGCGTGGTGTCCTACTTCGAGGGCAACGAGGAGATGCGGACGCCTGAGCTGGTGGCGGCGCTCGATGACGGTGCCCGTGTGGTGCTGGTCACCGATGCCGGCATGCCGTCGGTCTCGGATCCCGGTTACCGGCTCGTCGAGGCCGCAGTCGAGGCGGGCACGCGGGTAACGTCCGTGCCGGGCCCGTCCGCGGTAGTGACGGCGCTGGCCGTGAGCGGCCTCCCGGTCGCACGCTTCAGCTTCGAGGGGTTCCCGCCGCGCCGCGCCGGGGAACGCGCCCGTTGGCTCGACGCTCTGGCCGGTGAAGAACGCACGATGGTCTTTTTCGAGTCACGCCATCGCCTGGCGTCGACGCTGACGTTGATGTCGGAAGCCTTCGGCGAGAAACGCCGGGCCGCGGTCTGCCGTGAGCTCACCAAGAAGCATGAGGAAGTCCGCCGCGACGGCCTCGCCGAGCTCGCACGCTGGGCCCAGGAGTTTCAACCGTTGGGTGAGATCACGATCGTCGTCTCCGGGATTTCCGACGCGGGTGGTGCGGGTGGACCTCTGACTGTGTCCATGACCGAGGCGGTTGCCATCGTCGAGGATCGAGTGGCCGCCGGCACCAGCCGCAAGGACGCGATCGCGGAGGTGGCGCGCGAGCTCCGGTTCTCCAGACGCGAGCTCTACGCAGCCGTGGTCAACGCTCGGACGGACACGACCTAACGACTATCGAACCGGGCACGCGGCCCTGTCCCGCCCTGTTGCCAGGGATGCGGGCCGGACAGCGGGCGGTAGTTCACCCCGAGCGCCCCCAGGCGTGACAAGTGTCCCGGTAGCCGGTCTGCGATCGGGTGGTCGCGCCTGCTGTTCATTCCGCTCCAGGCCATGTCCGCCACGGCGGCGAGCCTGGGGAACGCGGCGTACTCGACCTGGCGGGGCGTCGGCAGGTATTCCGTCCATAGCTGCGCTTGCACGCCGAACACGCGGCCCCGCGACGCTCCAAGTCCCTCTGCGGCATCACCGAGCGGACGGACGTGCTCGGTCTCGTCGTCGGCCGGGTCGGCGGGCGCCGGGTCGAACTCGCTGATCGTCTCCAGCGGTAGGTGACCGTGGATATGCAGCGGTTCATCCGGCTGATCGGACGGGTACCAGTCGAGGTACACGGCCTTCTGGGGTGCGACGATGACGTCGTGCCCTGCGGCGAGGGCCTTGGAGGCGGTCGCGAACTCCCGCCAGACGGAGATCACCGCATCCGCGGGTGCGCCGCCGTCCTCGAGAATCTCGTCCCAGCCGATCACCCGGCGTCCCTTGCTTCGCAGATGGTCCGCGAAGGACGCGGTGAACCACGACTGCAGGCGGTCGGTGCTGCCCAGGTCCAACTCGTCCGCTCGCGCCTTGGCCCGCGGGCTCGCGAGCCACTCGGTGCGCGGGCACTCATCGCCGCCGATGTGAACATACGGTGAGTCGAAGATCTCGGTGACCACGTCGAAGACGTCGCGGGCGAACTGGAGAGCTTCGTCGCTGGGGGCGAGTACCTCGGGGAAGATACCGAACGTGGTGGCGACTGGATGTGCGGAACCTGTGTTGCCGAGCTCGGGATAGGCGGCGAGCACCGACCGCACGTGCCCCGGCAGGTCGATCTCCGGAACGACGGTGATGTAGCGGGCGGCGGCGTAGGCGACGACTTCCTTCAGATCAGCGGCTGTGTAGTAGCCGCCGTGTGGCGTGCCGTCAAATCCCAGGCCCGAATTGGCATGCCCAAGCACCGTCTCCGATCGCCACGACCCGACCTCGGTGAGCCGCGGCCATCCAGGCACCTCGAGGCGCCAGCCCTGATCGTCGGTGAGATGCAAGTGGACGACGTTGAGCTGGTGCAGCGCAGCGAGGTCGATGAGCCGAAGCAGAAACTCCTTCGGCTGGAAATGCCTGGCGACGTCCAGCATCACACCACGCCAGCCGAACCTCGGCTCGTCGTCGATCGACACGCACGGCAGCTCGATGGGCCGGCCGAGCACGGGAGCAGCGCGCAACGTGTCGGCCGGCAGCAGCTGCCGGATCGTCTGCACGGCTCGGACCAAGCCGGCGGGGTGCGGTGCCTCGATCGTCACGGCGTCCTCAGTGACGTTGAGCCGATACCGCTCCGCGGTGGTCGACGGGAAATCCTGGTGGCCGTCGCCGGTGAGTCTGAGTGTGATCGCAGCGGATTCGCTATGGGGTACGACGGGCACCGCCATGCCACTGCCGGCGCGGAGCGCATCGTGCAGCAGCCATGCGGGCCCGGTGGCGTCACCTGTGGCGGCGATCACCGTGGCGCTGGCGACGGTGAAGGTACCTGGCTGTGGGGAGACAGAACGCGGCTGCGGGATCAGGTCGAGAGACACGGTCCGAGATTATCAGCCTAGGTAGTCCAAAGGTCTAGGTACGACGCGGCCGCCCGCCTGCCTTCGTGGCAGACGAGCGGCCGCAGAGCCTGAAGATACTCGCAGGCCGTGATCAGCCGTTGCAGGCCGCGTAGTACGACTCCTGGCCGTTGGTCAGGAAGTTGAACGGACCCTGCCACAGCCACGGCAGGACGCACGCGTCGTTCATGATGCCGCCCTCGTCGGTGATCTCCTCCTCGGGGAGCAGACCCTCGAACTCCTCGGCCACCGCGTCGTCCTGGATGACATCGTGGCTGGAGACCTCTCCCGCCAGATACTGTTCGAACATCGACTCGTCCAGCATCTCCGAATCGATCATGTACTCGATCGTCATGTACTGGGCGATCGCGTTGCCGAAGTTGTCCGCTGCCGTGTACTCGTTGCAGGCCGCGTAGTCGGCGTGCTCGCCGTTGGTCAGGACGTTGAACGGGCCCTGCCACAGCCACGGCGCGATGCAGGCGTCGTTGAGGATGTTGATGCCCTCGCCGGACGACGAACCGCTGCCGTTGCATGCCGCGTAGCTGCCGGTCTGGTCCTCGGTGAGCACGTTGAATGGGCCCGGCCAGAACCATGGCAGCAGACAGAGGTCATTGCCGATGTTGGCGTCGGGGACGTCGAGAACGCTGTCCAGGTCGGTGGCGGCGCTCGTCGTGGCAGAGCTCGGCACCGTGCTTGCCTGCGGCGTTGCCGAGGCGGCGCTGGCCAGCCCGACGGACGTGGCAAGCGCGACGGCCGCGATGATCGCGGCTCGAAGTGTCTTCTTAAACACGCTGTGCTTTCTCCTTGACTCGTGCGAGTGTTGCTCCCGTGGGCGCAACATACGCTCCGAAATGTGTGCGACACCTATGCTTGACGGAATAATTTATGACTGTCAAGCACCATGTCAAAGTGCCGAGAAAGTTAATCAAGAATTTTCGGCGCCCAGTGCATGAGAATCGCCGGCCGTCAGAATGGTGATAGTGGAAGCAACGTTGCGTATCGGACAAGTGCCATCTTGGATCACCAATCACCGCTGATCGTGCGAGTCGCTCATTCGCGGACCAACCGTCAGATATGGCGATCGAACCCCCTGGGCATGGGCCGTTCGTATGACTACGAGTACCGACGATCGTCTCCAGTGCGGCCAATATGAAGGCTTAGTTAAATGGCACAGAGTAAATGTTTGACATGCTTCGTCATACGCGGATAGCGTCCGGTCAGGGCGCCCAGAGATTTCCCAACAAGTAAGGCGCTCGGCTTCTCTCTGGGCGATGACGCCGAGCCTACCGATCCCTAAAGGGGCTTTTATGACTCTCTCGATGACAAGCGTGCGGCCTGGTCGTCGTACCGCTGTAACCGCTGTAGCCTGTGGCGCGGCCACGGCACTGGCGGTCGGCGCGTTCGGGCTTCCGGCCAACGCTGCTGAGCCGGAGGATCCGGGTGACTTCAAGATCACCGCGGACGGATACTACGGCACGGCCCGGTTCGACTTCGGTGGCGACGTGCCGCTGGTCGGGGAAGCGGCAGAGTTGCAAGGCGACCTGACCATCGGCGATATCGAGAATGAGGTCGACTCGGCGGGTCTCGAAGACCAGGCCGAAGGCACATACTCCCGTTCGTTCGGCAGCCTGGTGAGCGCAAACCTCCTCGGCGTCGACCTGCCGGTCGACCTGTATGCCGTCGAGCAGGTCGCGCTGCCTGAGGAAGAAGAGGCCGACACGTACGGCGTGCACGAGCTCGAGGTTCCGCTGGCCGGTGAGCTGAGCGCGATCTCCGGCGAGGCCAAGGCGAACTGGAACGACGAGGTTCTGGGCCACGGCTCCGAAGGCGGCGTACTGACTGAGCTGTACTCGGGCGCCGGCCAGGTCGACCTGGTGGACTTCGAGGAGCTGGGCTTGGTCGGTGGACTGGTGCCGGTGGACCTGCCGATCACCGATGGTCCGCTGTTCAGCATCGGCGCAGGCCAGCTCCTGCAGGAGACCGGCGTCTTCGGCAAGGAGGACGGCAGCCAGGGCGCCTACGTCGAGGTGAGCGGCCGCTTCGGTGATGTCAACCTCCTGGGCGGCGCGGCCAACGGTGGCGTCACCATCGGCCTGGCGGCGTCGTCGGACGCCGAGACACCGAACGCGTACGGTTACCTGGAGGCGACCGGCGAGCCCGGTGGCGCGTCCTTCGAGTACGACCTGCCGGCCCTGGAGATGTGGGTTGGTGACGAGGAGACCGGGATCGAGATCGAGCCCGGCTTCGACGAGACCGTCGAGGTTCTGCCCGGCGTCAGCCTGAACGTCAACTTCGCCGAGTACCGCGACGACGACATCGAACTGTCCGAGGACGGCACCCGTGCTGCCGCCTCGGGAGGCGGGCTGTCGCTGCGACTGGACGTCGCCGTCCCGGCTCCGGTCGTGGGAGAGGTCGAACTGGGATCGGCCGAGGTTGGCCTGCTGAGCTTCCCTGAGGTCAGCGTCGAGGTCCCGCAGGGCGGCCTGTACGCGAACGCCGACGCGGACGGTGAGGACTACATCTTCGAGAACTGAGTTCGATAACGGGGGCGCCCGCGGCAGGGAGGGGTCTCCCCAACGATGTGCCGGTCAACCGGCCATCGTTCTCGCCTCCCCGCCGGCGGGGGTGCTACGGGGTCGCTTTTAACTCCGAGCGCCGGCTGAAAGGCCCGTGAGCTCACATGGATATGTGGGCTCACGGGTCTTTCTGCATCTGTGTAGCACTGATGCCGGTGGCCACGTCGGTGGCCACATGGCCACCGTGCGCGGATCGGCCACCGTGCGCGGATGTGCGCTAGACGTATCGCTCCAGGATGCTGGACTCCGCAAGCCGTGAGAGGCCCTCGCGGACGTTGCGGGCACGGTTCTCGCCGACCCCATCGACTGCCTGGAGGTCGTCGACGCTTGCGGCGAGGAGCTTCTGCAGCCCACCGAAATGGTCTACCAACCGCTCGATGACAGGAGCGGGTAGCCGTGGCACGCGCGCCAGGAGGCGGTAACCACGAGGGCTGACGGCTGCGTCCAGCTGCTCGCCGCCGTTGAAGCCCAGCGCACCGGCCACGGCGCCGAGGTCGAGCAGCTCCGTCGATGAGAGCCTGCCGAGGCGATCGATGGCGTCTGAGACAGCGGTCTTGCGACGGCCGGCGGAGGACGGCAGATAGTCCCGGACGATCAGCTCACGATCCACGTCAACACCGGAGACCAGCTCGTCGAGCTGCAGGCTGAGCAACCGGCCGTCGGTACCGAGCTCGACGACGTAACCGTCGATCTCCACCGAGATGCGGCGGACCATCTCGAGGCGCTGCGCCACTGTGACGACATCACGGACTGTGACAAGGTCTTCGATCTCCAGCGCGGAGAGAGTTCCGGATACCTCGTCGAGCCTGAGCTTGTAACGCTCGAGCGTCGCCAGGGCCTGGTTGGCGCGCGACAGGATCTGTCCGGCGTCCTCGAGTACGTGGCGGATGCCGTCGACGTAGATGGCGACGATGCGCATCGACTGGCTCACGGATATGACCGGGAAGCCGGTCTGTTTGGCCACGCGTTCGGCTGTGCGGTGCCTGGTCCCCGACTCCGACGTCGGTATGGCCGAGTCCGGAACCAGCTGGGTGGCTGCGCGGAGAATCCTTGTGCAGTCCCGGTCGACGACGATCGCGCCGTCCATCTTCGCCAGCTCGCGCAGGCCTGTCGCATTGAACTCGACATCCAGGACGAAGCCACCGCTGCTGATCGACTCGATGATCTTGTCATAGCCCAGCACCACCAGCGCGCCCGTGCGACCACGCAAGATCCGCTCGAGGCCCTCGCGCAGTTCAGTACCAGGCGCAACCGCGGCGAGCGCTTGACGCAGCTTCGCCTCTGCGCCGCCTCTCTCGCTGCCGGGCACGTGACCCCCGTCGTGACTCGTCGATGACAATCGGCTGCCAGTCTAAGGCCGGGAGGTGTCAAGTGCGAGATTGACGCCCCGGCGCTGTCGAACACAGTCTACAGCGGGAGGCTGTGGGGTTTCGGCTCACGTGGTGTGATGTTCACCTGGTGGCCGGCACCGCTAGGTGACCGGGAACGCGGAGGCTGGGTCGGCGACGACGGCGAGCGCGGAGCCGACATGGTCCACTTCGACCACGCGGATGCCTGATGGCGCGGGTCCTGAGTCCGGCGGCACAAGCGCCGTCGTGAAGCCCATGCGCTCGGCCTCCGCGAGCCGGCGTTGGGTGCCGGTGACCCTGCGGATCTCGCCGGCCAGGCCCACCTCGCCGAGCGCGATCATGCCCATCGGCGTGGCCTGTTGCGCCGCGGCGCTGGCGACGGCCATGAGCACAGCCAGATCGGTGGCGGGCTCGGCCAACCGGGCACCGCCCACCGTCGAGGTGTAGACGTCCTTTGTCGTGAGCTGCACGCGGCCGCGACGTTCCAATACGGCCAGAACCATGGAGACGCGTGCGGAGTCGAGACCGGAGTTGGCCCGGCGTGGGGTGTTCAGAGCCGACGGCGCGACGAGGGCCTGAACCTCGCCGAGCAGCGGCCGCCGCCCCTCAACGGTGACCGTGACACAGGTGCCGGGGACCGGGGCGGCATGCGTGGACAAGAAGAGCCCGGTGGGGTCCCGCAACGACACGATGCCCGCGTCGGAGAGGTCAAAGCAGCCCACCTCGTCGGCGGGACCATAGCGGTTCTTGACCGTGCGCACCATCCGCAGGCGGGAATGCCGGTCGCCTTCGAACTGAAGAACCACGTCGACGAGATGTTCCAGAACCCGCGGCCCGGCGATGGAGCCATCCTTGGTGACGTGACCGACCAGGATGGTGGCGATGCCCCTTTCCTTGGCAACCTGGATCAGGGACGAGGCCACCTCTCGGACCTGGTTGACTCCGCCGACGGCGTTGTCCAACGTAGGGCTGGCGACGGTCTGGACGGAGTCCAGCACGACAAGCGACGGCTTGACCTCGTCGATATGGGTCAATACGGCTGAGAGGTCTGTCTCGGCGGCGAGGAAGAGGTCGTCGGCGATACCGCCGGTGCGCTCTGCCCGCAACCGAACTTGAGCCGCGGACTCTTCACCCGTCACGTAAAGCGCCCGCCCGGCCTCCACGGCCCACTTGGC
>NZ_ML142852.1:281291-292501 GCF_004138495.1 Phytoactinopolyspora endophytica | reverse complement strand
CGAGCAACAACGTGGACTTACCGACACCTGGCTCGCCGGCGAGCAGGATGACCGCACCTTGAACGAGGCCGCCGCCGAGGGCGCGATCGAATTCCTCGACGCCGGTGGGACGAGAGCGAGCCGGCTCCAGCCCCACCGCGCCGATCGGTTGGGCGGCCTGGTTGACCGGACCGGGGGTGGTGCCGCCCGGACGTGCTCCTGTGGCCTCGTCGACGGTGCCCCACGCCTGGCACTCGCCACAGCGACCGACCCACTTCGACGTGGTCCATCCGCATTCCACGCACCGGAAAGTCTGTGCTGCCTTGGCCATAGGAGAACGCTAGCGTCCACCACCGACAGCCTCTCCACCGACGGCCTTTCTCCCATGATCATCAACCGTGGGCCGCATAGTGCCGCGGCCCACGGTTGATGATCATGGGAACGTGCGCCAGAAAAGGTTGACGGCGTAGTCGACGGTGGCGCCGGTGTGCTCGGCGAGGAAGGCGTCAGCGACATCGGGAGCGAACTCGATGCGAACCACGGCTTCGAACGACGCCCGGTCGGGTTGGTCCCAGCGGATGTCCAGCGTCTCGCGGTGCCAGCCCTGCCGCGCCCAGAAGCGTTCGACCTTCTCTGCGTCGTACTCCGGCAGCGCGCGCTGGAACCATCGGCCGAACGTCGAGCGGGTCGCGTCGTTGTCGATGACGAATGCGGTTCCGCCGCGACGAAGGACCCGTCGCAGCTCAGCGATCCCAGGCTCGCATCCGGGGCCGAAGAAGTATGCCCACCGGGCGTGTGCGACGTCCACTGACGAGGACTGCATCGGTAGCGACTGGGCGGTGCCCCGAAGCACCCGGATGCGCTCGTCCCGCCGAGGCGCTCTGTGGCCGAGAACTCCCAGCAGCGGACGCCCGCCCGCCCCGAATGACGCGACTCGCCGATGCGCTCGCTGGACCAGTGGCGGGTGCGGTTCGACGCCGATCACCCGGGCCGCGTCGACAGCGAATCGCGGGAGATGGAAACCCGATCCACACCCCACATCCACGACGGTTTGGCCCGCCCAGTCGTGGATCCGGCGCATCGCCGTCTCGATCACGCCGTCTGGGTCGACACCGAGGTTCTCAGTCTCGTAGACGTCCGGGAATTTCCATATGTTCGGACTGGGAATCACACCGCGCGGCACTGGCCCAGCCTAGGGCAGCGTTGTTCGCGGATGGCGACCTCGGCCTGCCATGCGGGGCCAAGGGGCCCGGACGCGCGATCGTCAGCCGTTCTCGGCAGTGGCCGGGTGCACGAGAAGCGGAAGTTGGGCGTCGAGGAATGCCTTGCAGTGGCGGGCCAGCTCCTCGAAGGCGGCGTCACCGACGAGCTCCCGCAGCTCAGGCTCGTTGCTCCGATAGACCGGCTCCACCCCGACGTGCGCCGACGCGGCACCGGTGCAGTACCAGTCCATGTCGTGCCCGCCGCTTCCCCAGTCTCGGTGCTGGTACTCGGTGATCGTGATCTCCAGGTAGCTGCTGCCGTCGGCCCGCTCCACGTCCCGGTACGCCCGGCGGATCGGGAGTTGCCAGCAGACGTCGGGCTTGGTCTCCAGCGGATGCATGCCGGCCTCAAGCGCATACTTGTGCAGGGCGCAGCCGGTACCGCCGGCGAAACCGGGCCGGTTGTGGAAGATGCACGCGCCGTCTACCACGCGGGTTTTGCGTTCACCGTCCTCGTCGGTCTCTACGACGCCGTGACGCAGGCCGTCGGAGCGTAGCTGCCATGTGTCCTCATCGAGCAACTGGGCGAACTCGCGGACGCGTTGCTCGTCGTCGGCGTCCGAGAAGTACGCGCCGTGTGTGCAGCAGCCGTCGTCAGGGCGCGATGCGTAGACGCCGGGACAACCCTGGCCGAAGATGCAGGTCCATCTCGACGTCAGCCACGTCAGGTCGCAGCGCAGAATACGTTCTGAGTCGTCTGGATCCGGAAACTCGACCCAGGCCCGCGCCCCGTCCGCGGTGGGCGGTTCCGCTGTCTTCACACCCGCGAGCTTACGTCTCATGCGGGCGGCATGCTCGTGAACGGTGCAGGTGCGGGTACTAGCCGCCGGGGAAGCCAACGGGTCTGACGCCACCGCGGGCCGGGCCCGAAGTGAGCCCCAACCCCCGCCCTGGCCCGCACGCACGCGGTAGCCTCTGTCTATGCGCATCGGAGTCTTGGACGTGGGGTCGAACACGGTGCACCTGCTGCTTGTCGATGCCCACGCCGGTGCGAAACCCCTCCCTGCCTACAAGGAGAAGACGGAGCTGCGCCTGGTCGACCTGCTCGACGGCGATGACTCGGTGGACAGCGAAGGTGCGGACCGGCTGGTCGAATGCTGCGTCAACGCGGTCCAGATCGCTGAGGACAAGGGCGCGACGTCGATGCTCGCCTTCGCGACGTCAGCGCTGCGTGAGTCGCCGAATGGGGCGGCCGTCATCGACCGGGTCCGGCGCGAGGCCGGGATCGACCTCCATGTGCTCTCCGGGGAGGACGAGGCGAAACTTACGTTCCTCGCGGTGCGCCGCTGGTACGGATGGTCCAGTGGGAGGCTCTTGTGCTTTGACATCGGTGGCGGATCGCTGGAGCTCGCGATGGGTATCGATGAGGATCCGGATGTCGCTGTCTCGCTGCCGCTGGGAGCGGCCCGGCTGACCCGGAAATTCTTGACCACCGACCCGCCGGGCGACGATGAGGTCAGAGCCCTCCGTCGTCATATCCGGGCGGAGATCGCCGACGTCGTGGGGAAGGTCACGCGGTTCGGTGCACCGGACAAAGCCGTCGCGTCGAGCAAGACCTTCAGATCGCTGGCCCGTGTCAACGGCGCGGCGCCGTCTGGAGATGGTCCTTACGTGCGGCGTCTGCTGAAGAGTTCCGACATGCCTGACCTGATCGACAGGCTCGCCGAGATGACATCGGCAGAGCGGGCGAAGCTGCCGGGGGTCGCGAAGAGCCGCGCTGAGCAGCTCCTCGCCGGCGCTCTCGTGGCGGACGCGGCCATGGACCTGTTCGACGTCTCGTCGGTCGACATCTGTCCGTGGGCGCTCCGCGAAGGGCTCATCCTCCGCCGTCTTGACCAGCTGGAAGGCGTCGGATCGGACCCCCTACGCTAGGGGTGTGTCGGAGCTGCGCCAGAGCGCTATGGGGATGTTGCGGGTGCCAGATGCACCGGTCGGGTTGTCCACGACCTCCGTCTACCCGCAAGGGACCGCCACGGCGTTCCAGCTGGCGTCCTCACTCGGGTACGACGGGGTCGAGCTGATGGTGTGGACGGACCCGGTGAGTCAGGACATCGACGAGATCGCCCGGCTCTCGGAGCAGTACGACATGCCTGTGCTGTCTGTCCATGCTCCGTGCCTACTGATTACCCAGCGCGTCTGGTCGCCTGACCCTTGGGTCCGGTTGACCCGGTCGATCGAGGCTGCCGACCGGCTCGGCGCGGGAACCGTCGTCGTCCACCCTCCGTTCCGTTGGCAGCGGGACTACGCGAGAGACTTCGCGAAGCGCATCGCCGAGATGGAGGATGAGACGGGCATTGTGATCGCGGTCGAGAATATGTACCCATGGCGTGCAGCCGGGCGGGAGATGGCGGCCTACGCACCGCATTGGGATCCGACGACGGGGCCGTACTCGCACATCACGCTGGATCTCTCGCACGCCGCGGTCGCCGGCGGCGATGCCCTGGCCATGGCCGACGCGATCGGTGACCGGCTGGCGCACGTGCATATGACGGACGGGACGCCGTCCGCGCGCGACGAGCATCTGATCCCTGGCCGGGGCAACCAGCCGTGTGCGGCGTTGCTGGAACGGCTTGCGAAGGAGGAGTGGTCGGGTTCGGTGATTCTCGAGGTCACCACGCGGCGTGCTCGCAGCACCGATGAGCGCGAGGCGGAACTCGACGAAGCCCTCGCGTTCACCAGGCTGAACCTCGCCGCTGCTGTGGAAACCGCGTTCGCCGTCTCCACGGACGGGATCGCCGAACAGGTGGTGCGGAGGTCGGAGGCATGAGTCTGAAGAGCGGGAAGATCCGTGGACGTCGCCCTGGGAACGGCAGTTCGCGCGACGACATTCTCACCGCGGCCCGGAGCGAGTTCGAGGAGAAGGGGTACGACGCCGCCACTGTCCGTGCGATCGCCGCTCGCGCGGATGTCGATCCGGCGATGATCCACCATTTCTTCGGCAACAAGGAGAAGCTGTTCATCGCGGCCATGGAGGTCCCATTCGACCCTGGGATCGTCGCGGAGGCGATCGCCACCGGCCCGCGTGAGCAGCTTGGTAAGCGGGCGGTGCGGACCTTCTTAGGCGTGTGGGAGAACCCGAACGCACGCGGTCCGATGCTGGCGTTGCTGCGCTCGGCGATGACCAACCGGGCAGCGGCGGCCATGCTCCGCCAGTTCGTGACGCGAGCTCTGCTCGGCCGGGTGCTGCCGTCCTTGGACGACCTGCCGGACGCGAAACTTCGGGCCGAAGCACTGATCTCCCAGCTCATCGGGATGGGAGTCCTGCGGTACGTCGTCCAGGTCGAGCCGCTTGCCTCCGCCACTGAAGATGAGCTGGTCGAACTTATCGGCCCTGTGATTCAGCATTACATCGCCGACGTCGATGCGTCGGGGGATCCTCGGCCGTGAACGCCCTCGGGCCGCATGTGTGCTGCTCAGATGAGGCGGTCGGTACACGACTGCCCTGACGGCTGCCTCCGGGTGCGCACTCCGGCGCCTGTGTCACCACGCTGCACGTGGTCACATCCCGCTGTGACGACGGGGAACGTGAGGTCGAAGCGACCTTGCTCCGGTGATGCGGCCGCTCGGCGAAGCGGATCTCCGCCAGGTCTCGCGGGGTGACGCATCGCTCCTTCCGCCAGCGGAGGCCGGCACGGCGTGAAGGGCTGTCGAGCTGCGGATTGGGTTGACATCGGATCCGCACGTAGGTCATATTCAACACATGATGAATTACGAAATGGGTGCTGCTGAGGCGCGATCCGGGCAGCCAGACGAGCATGCGGTCCGCATCCGCGGACTGCGCGTGGTTCGCGGAGCGCGGGCAATCCTCGACGGATTCGACCTCGACATCCGGCGCGGCAGCATTACCGGTCTGCTGGGACCGTCGGGATCGGGAAAGTCCACCCTCATGAGGGCGATCATCGGCGTCCAGAAGATCGCCGGAGGCGAAGTCGACGTGCTCGGCTCACCGGCCGGGTCCGCCGGCTTGCGGACGCGCGTGGCGTACGTCACGCAGGCTCCAAGCGTGTACACGGACCTCACGGTCCGCCAGAACCTGCGCTATTTCGCCGATGTGCTCGGTGCGCCGCATGCTGATGTCGACCGCGCGATCGGCCAGGTAGATCTCGGGGACCATGCGGACAAGCTGGCAACGAACCTCTCCGGTGGTCAGTTCTCCAGGGTCTCGCTCGCCGTGGCCTTGCTCGGCCGTCCTGAGCTCCTCGTGCTCGACGAGCCCACGGTCGGCCTCGACCCGGTCCTGCGTCAGGAACTGTGGGACATGTTCGCCGAGATCGCCGCCGACGGCGCGACGCTGCTGGTGTCCAGCCACGTGATGGACGAAGCGCAACGATGCAACGACTTGGTCCTGCTCCGCGAAGGCGGGGTGCTGCTCGCTCACGACACGCTCGCGAACCTGCTCGAGCGGACCGGCGCCGCCGACGCGGAGCAGGCCTTCCTCCACCTCGTCTCGAAAGAGGTCAGTCACGTATGAACGCGCGTATCACCTTTGCCACCGCCCGGCGCGTATTGACCCAGCTCCGCCACGACCCACGGACCGTGGCGATGCTTCTGGTGATTCCCTGCCTGCTGATCGCGCTGTTGTGGTGGATCTACGACGGCGGGACGGTCTGGGATCAGATCGGCCCGGCGCTGCTCGCGATCTTCCCGTTCATCATCATGTTCCTGGTGACGTCGATCGCCACGCTGCGAGAACGTACCTCGGGCACGCTGGAGAGACTTCTGTCCATGCCGACCGGGAAGCTGGACTTCTTGCTCGGGTACGCACTGGCCTTTGGCATCGTCGCCATCGTTCAGGCTCTGCTCGCGGGGACGTTGGCGGTCACTCTGCTCGACATGGACGTGACCGGGCCGGTCTGGGTGCTACTGACCGTCGCCGTGCTGGATGCGCTGCTCGGTGTAGCTCTCGGTCTGTTCGTCAGCGCTTTCGCACAGACAGAGTTCCAGGTTGTCCAGTTCATGCCCGCGCTGGTCATTCCTCAGATCCTGCTCTGCGGCCTGCTGGTGCCTCGGGCCGAGATGCCGGATGTGCTCGACGTGCTCTCCGGCGTCTTGCCATTGTCGTACGCGGTCGACGCGATGAACGAGGTGCAACACGTGAGTGAGCCCTCAGTATGGGCCGACGGCGGCATCATCGTGGCGTTCATTATCGGACTGCTCGCGCTCGGTACGACGACGCTGCGGCGGCGCACCTCGTGACAGCGGGATCCTTGGCATGACACGGCCGCGGCGTACGGGCCGCGGCCGTCGTCCTGGGCTGCCTCGCACGCATGATGAAATTCTGGCCGCGGCTCTGGCCGAGTTCGGTGAGCACGGGTACGACGCCGCGACCGTCCGCGCTATCGCCGCTCGGGCCGGCGTCGACGCCGCGATGGTCCACCATTTCTTCGGGTCCAAGGAACAACTGTTCAGAGTCGCACTGGACGTTCCGGTCGACCCCGACGCACTGTTCGCCGACATCGTCGACGGAGAACCGGATCGCTTGGGAGAGCGGGCGGTGCGGACTTTTCTGCGGGCGTGGGAGAACCCTGCGTTCCGCCGGCCGATGCTGTCGTTGCTGCGTTCTGCGACGGCCCAGCCGGCGGTCGCCGGACTTTTGCGGGAGTTTGTCGTCGCCGTCCTGTTCCGCCGGATCTCGCCCGTGTTCGGTGGCGTTCCCGATGCGGAGCTGCGGATGCAGACAGCGGCATCTCATCTGGTCGGCATGGCGGTCATGCGCTTTGTGATGCACGTCGAGCCGATCGCCTCGGCGACAGAGGAGGAGCTCGTCGTGCTGATCGGTCCGGGCATCCAGCGATACATCCCTTGAGATGGCCCGCTACGGACGAGCATTGCGTTGGGAGTCCGCTCGCCGCGAGCGCCGCCTCACCGGTCGGCCGGCACCCTCCGGGCGCGGCTTGCGTCGTACTCTGCGGCGTGGCCGTCTTGCCTGCTGAGGTTCGGTTCGTCAGGCTGCGAGCGCTGTGGCCCGACGCCCGGCGGATCGGCGTCTTCTCGTGCGGCGGCCTTGGCCGACTTCCAGTGTTCGATACCGACCGCCACGATCAGTCCGAGCAGTACGACCGTGCCGCCGACGATGCCGTCCATGATGTAGTGGTTCCCGGTCAACACGATCGCCGTGAACATGAGCACGGGCATGGTGGCACCGAAGACCTTCGCCAGTGCCGTCTGCCCGACGGTGGCCCATGCGATGCCGAGCAGGAGGATCCAGCCGAAGTGCAGGCTCGGCATGGCGGCGTACTCGTTGACGAACGGCGACGCACTGAAGTCCCGGTACGCCGTGGAGTTGTCGGAGACCGTGTCGATGAAACCGTGCTCAGGCAGGAACCGCGGTGGTGCGAGCGGGAAAAGAGCGAAGATCGCGAGCGTGATGGCGCCTGACGCGAGCAGCGCGTTGCGGTACAAGGTGTACCGATCCGGATGCCGGAGCAACAGCCAGACGAGCGTCCCGACCAGGACCGGCCAGTATCCTGCGATGTAGATGCCGTTGATCACGTTGATCACGGCATCGTGGCCGACTACCCAGCTCTGGATGTCCGGTTCGACGAAGAGGCCGAGGGACTCCTGGAAAGAAATGAGCCGTTCGGCATTGTCGAAGGCGAGGTCGACTCTGTCATCTGTCATGCCCCTGACCAGCGAATAAAGCAAAGCGGCGGTGAGGATCAGCACGACCTCGCGGACGATGCGCTGCGCACGCCCGTCGCGTGTCGTCTGCCTCACTCGGTCGAGTACCCGGTCTCCCATGACATCCGGACCTCCCCACTCTTAGCTTACTTGCCAGCCGGCAAGTAAGCTTGATACTAGTGCGTTACCGTAGCGGGATGCCGCTGAATTTCGTGGATTGTTGCGTGATCCCAGCCACAGAGCTGTAGAGAAAGGGTGCCGATGGTTGCGGATGCCAGGGAGATTGCGCCTGATACAGCTGCCCGCATACGCGAGGTCGCATTGGATTTGTTCGGCCGCCAGGGGTACGAGAAGACCTCGCTGCGGCAGATTGCCGAAGAGTTGGGCATCACCAAGGCCGCGGTCTATTACCACTACCGCAGCAAGGTAGACATCCTCGACGACCTCTTGCGCCCTCTTGCCGACGACGAGGAGATGGTGCTCGCCGAGGCTCGGAGTGGGCTCAAGAGCATCGAATGCCGGTGCCGGTTGGTCGAGAGCTACCTCGATCTGCTCCTCAAATACCGCGACGTCGCTGTGTACGTGATGTCGGACATCGTCGGTGCGAGCAACTCCCGCATGGTGACAACGCTGCAGCGACATGATCGCGAACTCGTCAGCCTGCTGTCTGAGTCCGACCTCTCGCTCGCCGAGAGAGTGCGCGTGCTGTCCGCCATCGGCGCCATGACGACCATCCTGACCATGTCCGAGCTGCCTGCCGAAGATCTCAGGCCGCTCGTGCTCGAGGCCGCCCGGGACACGCTTGGCCTGAACAACGCCGGAGGTTAGAGCGTTCCGGTGTGCCAGCCCGTCGCCTCGCCGATTGCCGAGCACTATCGCCTTGCCGTGCCGTAGCCTGACCTTGGTCGAGCACATGCGGGAGCGGAAGGGACGGCTGCTTTGCCGGGATCGTTGTCGAGGTCGGTGTTGTTGGCCGCAGCTCGAAGTGAACGTCTGAAGGATGTCACCGAGCGGGTCGCACTGACCCGCCGCTTGGTGGCCCGTTATGTGGCGGGTGCCAGTGAAAGCGACGTCATCCGCGTCGCCGGTGACCTCGTGGGCGACGGATTCACGGTCAGCATCGACCGTCTGGGCGAGCACACGCGTGATCTGGGACAGGCGATGCGGGTCGCCGACACGTACGTGTCCGTGCTCGACGAGTTGCATCGTGCGGAGCTGTCCGCCCGAGTCGAGGTCTCGGTAAAGCTCTCCGCGATCGGTCAGGCCTTTCATGGCGATGGCGACAGGGTCGCGTTGGACCATGCGCGCCGGATCTGCCACGCGGCTCGGAATGCCGGCACGACGGTCACGGTGGACATGGAAGACCACACCACTACGGATTCCACGTTGAACATCCTCCGTGAGTTGCGCTTAGATTTTCCTGAGACTGGTGCGGTACTGCAGGCGTATCTGCGGCGTACCGAAGGCGACTGCCGCGATCTGGCCCATGCGGGATCCCGGGTGCGGCTCTGCAAGGGGGCGTATGACGAGCCGCCCAGCGTGGCCTTCATGCGTAAGGCGGACGTGGACCGGTCCTACGTTCGGTGCGCCAAGATTCTTCTCTCTGGCCCTGGTTACCCGATGCTGGCCACTCATGACCCACGGCTGGTGGAGATTACTGGAGCGCTGGCCTCGAAGTACCACCGGCTTCAGGGCAGTTATGAGTATCAGATGCTCTACGGTGTGCGGCCCGAAGAGCAGCGCCGGTTGGTGCGCGCGGGTGAGGAGGTCCGGGTGTACGTGCCGTACGGTGAGGATTGGTACGGATACCTGGTTCGGAGGCTGGCTGAGCGGCCGGCCAACCTGAGTCTCTTTCTTCGATCGGTGGCGAGTAAACGATGACGGTGGCGATCCTCGGAGCCGGAGTGATGGGCGAGGCCCTCCTCTCTGGGCTGGTGCGAGCGGGTAGGCGGGTCGACGAACTGCTCGTGGCGGAGCGTCGTCCGGAACGGGCCCAGGAGCTCACCGACCGGTACGGCGTGGGCGTGGTGGACAACTCCGCCGCAGTCAAGCGGGCAGACACGGTGATCCTCGTCGTCAAGCCCCAGGACATGGGGGCGTTGCTGGAGCATATCCGCGACTCGATCCGGCCGGGGCATCTCGTCGTCAGCCTGGCCGCCGGTATCACCACAGCTTTCATCGAGGGGAAGCTCCCGGATGGCGTCGCGGTCGTGCGGGTCATGCCGAACACGCCGGCCCTCGTCGACGAGGGCATGGTGGCGATCGCACCGGGCACGCACTGCGACGAGACGCACCTGCACGAGGCTGAGGAACTCCTGCGCTCGACCGGCAAGGTGCTCCGGGTCCCGGAGAAGCAGCTTGATGCGGTCACCGCCATCTCCGGATCCGGCCCGGCGTATGTCTTCTACGTCGTCGAGGCGATGATCGAGGCGGGCGTGCACATGGGGCTTCCACGGTCCACGGCGACCGAGCTGGTCGTGCAGACCTTGGTGGGCTCGGCGAAGCTGTTGCGAGAGACCGGTGAGCATCCCACGGTGCTTCGAGAAGGCGTCACGTCTCCGGGTGGCACCACGGCGGCCGCGATCCGGCTCCTGGAAGACGGCAAGGTCAGGGCCGATTTCCTGGCCGCGATCGAGGCAGCACGTGACCGGTCCCGCGCTCTCTCCTCCGGCGATGTGTGAGCCGCCTCAGTCTGTGGGGCGCGGGTGGGGAGTTGCCGTCCTCGGCGTCGATCGCGCAGGAGTTCGGTCTAAGGTCGGGATCTATGAGTGACACCGGGGTGGGCCTGCATGTTGCGTGGGATGACTCGCTGACGCGGTACAACTTCGGGCCGGGCCACCCGATGAATCCGGTGCGGCTTGAGCTGACCATGCGGCTCGCGCGTGAGATGGGCATCCTCAGCTTGCCCGGCGTCCGGGTCGTCGCACCGGAAGCCGTCGATGATGAGCTGCTCACGGCGGTGCATACCTCGGATTACGTGGAGGCGGTGCAAGCCGCGAGCGTGGATCCGGCCCGGACGGACCTTTCATACGGGCTCGGCACCGATGACGTTCCCTGTTTCATCGGCATGCACGACGTCAGCGCACGCATCGCGGGCGGAACAGTCGCCGCGGCCCGTTCCGTATTGGACGGGAGGATGCCGCACGGGGTGAACATCAGTGGTGGCCTGCATCATGCGATGCCGGGAGCGGCGTCCGGCTTCTGTGTCTACAACGACGTCGCGATCGGTATCCAGGCGATGCTCGACGCGGGCGCGGAGAGAGTCGCCTACGTGGACGTGGACGTCCACCACGGCGACGGTGTGCAGGCCATCTTCTATGACGACCCGCGGGTGTTGACGATCAGCCT
>NZ_ML142852.1:275644-281251 GCF_004138495.1 Phytoactinopolyspora endophytica | reverse complement strand
GAGTCCGCGGACGCTCTTTCCCGGTACGGGCTACCCCGAGGAGGTGGGTGGCGCGGGCGCGGAAGGCTCCGCGGTGAACGTCGCGTTGCCACCGGGTACGGGAGACGCCGGATGGCTGCGCGCGTTCCACGCTGTCGTGCCCCCGCTCGTCCGGACGTGGAAACCGCAAATGCTGGTCTCGCAGCATGGATGCGACAGTCATGTTGAGGACCCGTTGGCACATCTCACTCTCACTGTCGACGGGCAGCGTGCCGGCGCCGTGGCGATTCAGCGTCTGGCGGCCGAACTGTGCGACGGGCGTTGGCTCGCGACCGGAGGCGGCGGGTATGCACTGGCCGACGTCGTTCCGCGGACGTGGACGCACCTGCTGGCGATAGCCGCCGGGAGGCCGATCGATCCGGCCACTTCGGTGCCGGACAGCTGGCGTACGTACGTCAACAGCCTGGACTGCGGGCTCCCCCCGGTGCGTATGACCGACGGGGCCGACGCGGCCTTCCGGGAGTGGGAGGACGGCTATGATCCTGCGGACTGGCTGGATCAGGCGATCCTTGCCACGCGGACCGCTGTCTTCCCCTTCCACGGTCTGGACCCCAACTTCTAATCCGCACATCTGTATCCATATGGTCACTCCCCTTTCCCATCTGTCACATCAGCCACTACCATCATGGGTACGGGTGCTGTTGTCGATGTGCGAGGTACGCGCCGCCGGTGCCCTGGTGGAGGAGCGATGACGACGAGCGGACCGGGTGGGACGCCAGGACAGCCGCTAGGTGAGGTGCGTTTCCTCACGGTCGCTGAAGTGGCGACCGTAATGAGAGTGTCCAAGATGACCGTGTACCGGCTCGTACACGCCGGAACACTGCCCGCTGTGCAGGTCGGCCGGTCGTTCCGTATACCAGAGAGCGCCGTTCACGAGTACCTGGACAGTTCGTACGTCCAGGGCATGCAGGCGGGCTGAGACAGCGACGCAATCTCTATATGTGACTCGGCCGAGTCTCGCTCCCGGTAGTGCGGGTATTCTTGCCCGTAATCGCGTGCTGAGCACCCCGCCGAGTCAAAGCAGGCTGCGGGTATTGTCTGTCCGCGAAAGATCGTATCCATACAAGCTTAGTGAGGGTGCCCCGTGGGCTCTGTGGTCAAGAAGCGACGTAAGCGCATGGCGAAGAAGAAGCACCGCAAGCTGCTGCGCCGTACGCGCGTCCAGCGTCGCCGCCAAGGCAAGTGATCTCGGCTCAGACGGCGGCTCCATAGATCCCCAGGGAGGTGAACCTGGGTGTCCAGAGTGATGGTCGTCGGCGTGGCCCGTTATCTGGGGGCGCGCCTGGCTCGTCTGCTTTCCGAAGATCCGAAGGTCGACCGTGTCATCGGCGTGGACGTGCTCCCGCCGCCCTCGGCTGATCTCGGGGCGATCGACTTCGTCGAAGCGGACATCACCACGTCGGCGATCAACAAGGCCATTGCCCGGTCCCGGCCGGACGTCGTCGTCCACATGAACATCCTGGCGACTCGCGCGGACGCCGGTGGCCGGGTGCCACAAAAAGAGATCAATGTCATCGGGACCATGCAGTTGCTCGCCGCATGTCAGCGATCTGACACGGTCCGGAAGCTGGTGGTGAAGTCCTCCACGGCCGTCTATGGCGCCTCACCCAGCGCGCCGGCGCTGTTCGCCGAGGACATGGCCCAGAACGCGATGGCGAGAAGCGGGTACGAGAAGGACGCGAGCGAGGTGGAGGCGTACGTCAGGGGGTTTACCCGGCGGCGCCCGGACGTGGACGTGACGATCCTGCGGTTCGTCAACGTCCTCGGCCCTGCCATCCGGACCGTGCTGTCCGAATACTTCGTGCTTCCGGTCGTGCCGGTGGTGTTCGGACGTGATCCGCGTTTCCAGCTCGTTCATGAAGAGGACTGCCTCGACGCGCTCAAGCTGGCCACCGTCGAGAGCCGTCCTGGTATCTTCAACGTCGCAGGTGACGGCTTCCTTGTGCTGAGTCAGGCCCTGGCACGTGCCGGTCGGTTGCCGATGCCGTTGCCCACCCTCGGCTCGCCTATCGTGCGAGGTCTGATGCGCCGGGCAGGGATCGCGGATATGGACTCGGTGCAGACCCGGTTCCTCACCCACGGCCGCGGCGTGGACACCTCTCGCATGCGTGAGCAGCTGATGTTCGTCCCGCGATTCAGCACGGTAGACGCGTTCGACGCGTTCGTCGAGGCGCGTGCCCGTGGAGGCATCCTCGATCGGGAACGCGTGGCTGCGGTGGATCAGGTGCTGCGCTCAGTGTGCGGGCTGGATGGCAGGCAAGCCGGCCTGGACGTCATCGAGTGAACGCAAGGGGTGACATGACGAGCTTGATCGACATGCTCGGCGACGAGATGGCTGGGCGTGCGGAACGCTTTCTGGGATTCGCGAGGCGACGGCTGACCGGCGACTTCACCGTCGACTCCTTCGGATTCGATGCGGAACTCACCGAGAACGTCCTGCTTCCTGCGCTGCGTCCGCTGTACCGGAATTGGTTCCGGGTGGAGGTGCGCGGCATCGACAACGTGCCGGCCGACGGTGCGGCCCTCATCGTGGCGAACCACTCCGGGACCGTTCCGGTCGATTCCCTCATGACGCAACTGGCCGTGCATGACGAACACCCGGCCAGCCGGCACCTGAGAGCCCTGGGTGCGACTCTCGTCTTCCAGCTGCCGGTCGTCTCGGATCTGGCCCGCAAGAGCGGGTCGACCCTGGCGTGCAACGAGGATGTGGAGAAGTTGCTCGCCGGCGGTGAGCTGGTCGGGGTCTGGCCGGAGGGATTCAAAGGCGTAGGCAAGCCCTACTCGGAGCGCTATCAGCTGCAGCGATTCGGCCGTGGTGGGTTCGTCGCGGCGGCCCTGCGTTCGGGTGCACCGATCGTGCCGTGCTCGATCGTCGGTGCCGAAGAGATCTATCCGATGATCGCCAACGCCGACTTCCTCGCCCGGTTGCTCAGGCTGCCGTACATCCCGATCACCCCGACGTTCCCCTGGCTGGGACCGGCTGGCCTGGTGCCGCTGCCGTCGAAGTGGATCATCGAGTTCGGCGAACCGATCGAGACCGAGAACTACGGCGACGGCGCGGCCGACGACCCGATGGTGGTTTTCGATCTCACCGACCGTGTGCGCGACACCATTCAGCAGACACTGCACACCCTGGTCGAAGAGCGCGGCAACCCGTTCATCTGATAACGGGGAGATGGACCCGCTGAGGAGGCGGGGCGAGAATTGCCCTCCCCGCCCGCGGACTCGCTCGTTCCTTTACACCTCGTCGTCGGTTCACGCCACCAACGTCGATACCATCTGTCGGTCGCGTCGGCGAATACCGACGGCTCAAGGAGACCTTCGGCCTCCCTTCTCCGCCGGTGTGGCCTGACCCTCCAGGGCTCGCCGATGCCCGCCCGAGCCCTGGAGGGCGATTCTCTCCCCGCCTTCCTCTCCACCCTTCCGCCGGACTGATGGGAACCCTGGTCCGTGATTCAGCGGCGGCGGGCGGCAGTGATCCCGATGACGGTGCCCGCGGCCGCTCCGGCGAGCGCGGCGACGCCGAGCGTGGTGTTGCGGCGCCGGCCGCGATAGTCGCGCACTCTCCAGCCGTGCTTACGGGCGTGTGTCCGCAGCCGGCGGTCCGGGTTGACCGCGCACGGATTGCCGACCAGCGACAGCATCGGTATGTCGTTGGCGGAGTCGCTGTAAGCCGAGCATCGGTGCAGATCGAGACCCTCGTTGGCGGCGAGCGCCTGGACCGCGGCCGCCTTGGCCTCGCCATGGAGCAGGTCTCCGACGAGTTTCCCCGTGAAATGACCGTCGGCCTGCTCGGCGACCGTGCCCAGCGCCCCGGTGAGCCCGAGCTTCTGCGCGATGATGGTAGCTATCTCGACCGGGGCGGCCGTGACCAACCACACACGCTGACCCTGGTCGACGTGCATCCGGGCGATGGCCTGGGTGCCCGGCCAGATCTTGTCCGCCATCCGCTCGTCGAAGATCTCCTCGCCGATCTGACTGAGCTCCGCCACTGACCAGCCGGCAATGAAGATCAGAGCCGCATTGCGTGCTTCGTGCATGTGTTCCGGGTCTTCCGCGCCGATGGCGAACCGGATCTGCTGGTAGCCGAACCGGAGGATGTCGCCGGTCCGGAAGAACTTGCGTTCATGCAGACCGCGGGCGAGGTAGAACAGCGATGCGCCACGGAGCAAGGTGTTGTCGAGATCGAAGAACGCCGCGGTACGCGAATCCGGAGGGAGCTCAATGCCTGCAGCGGCCTCTGCGCTCTCCGCCGCTACCTTGCCGACTCGGTCGTATCGGTTCCGACTCCGCCCCAGGCGCATGACCCCAGACTATCGACGTACCGCTCGGAGGTACGTTGGACATGCGAAACGGGGCTGCGCAGCACAAGTCCGGCCCCGAACCCTAAACGAACCACGGAGAGAACATGGCCAAGGTGGTGATGCTGGGCCGGCCGGGATGTCATCTCTGCGACGACGCCCGCGCCGTGATAGATCGCGTCTGCGGTGAACTCGGTGTCGAGTGGGAAGAGCAGAGCATCGCCGGGGACCCCGATCTCGAACGCCGCTACGGCGAGCAGATCCCCGTCACCTTCGTCGACGGCGAGCAACACGACTTCTGGCGCGTCGACGAAGCCCGGCTCCGCAAAGCCCTGTCTCCCAAACGATTCCGCCTCCGCCGCGGGTGACCATCGCGTTCTACCCGCCCCGCCGCAGGGTGGAGAGCGGGGTGAGCCGGGAGATCTGCCTTCCAGGGCTTGGACGGGCATCGGCGTGTGAGGAGCCCCTGGGCGACGAGCTCGCCGCGGGCGGGGAGGGCAGATCTCCCGGCTCACCCCGCGGTCCGGGCCCCTCATAGACCACGTCAGCCAAGATCGCAACTTTGTGCACGGCTTCACAAGTGCCCTAGGGTGGGGGTCATAGTACGTTCCGCCGGATCCGGACACGACCCCACCCCCGGGATGTCGATTCCGGCCCGGCCGACCGGGGAGTATCGTGGCCCGACCTACTCGTTCGTTGGCGCAGCTAGCGCCGGCACCGGCGCCTCGAGGTGTGCCTGAGGCGACGGTAGCTCGGCTGCCGCTGTACCTGCGTGCCTTGACCTCGCTGTCCGATCGCGGTGTGGCGACGGTCTCATCCGATGAGCTCGCGGAGACGGCGGGGGTCAACTCGGCGAAGCTTCGCAAGGACCTGTCGTACCTGGGTTCGTACGGCACGCGGGGTGTCGGCTACGAAGTAGAGTTCCTCCGCCATCAGATTACCCGTGAGATCGGCCTGACCCAGGATTGGGCCGTGATGATCATCGGGATCGGTAATCTCGGCCACGCGCTGGCCAATTACGGAGGGTTCGCTTCGCGCGGGTTCCGTATCGCGGCGCTGGTCGACGCGGATCCCCGGCGCACCGGCGAGGAGGTCGCCGGTCTGAAGGTTCGCCATGCGGATGACCTCGAGGACGTCGTCTCGACGCTCAACGTTTCCATTGCCGTCGTCGCGACTCCCGCGCATGCCGCACAGGCCGTGTGTGATCGAGTCGTCGCGGCGGGCATCACAAGTATCCTGAACTTCGCACCGGCCGTGGTCCAGGTTC
>NZ_ML142852.1:273149-275611 GCF_004138495.1 Phytoactinopolyspora endophytica | reverse complement strand
CGGTGTCGACCTCCGAAAGGTCGACCTTTCCACGGAGTTGCAGATCTTGGCATACCACGAGCAGCGGAAGAACGGCGCAGCGCTTGCGCTCACGGCCGAGCAAGCGGTCGAACTGGCGAAGGCGGTTCGTGGATGAGCGTCCTGGTGATGGGGCTGTCGCACCGCAGCGCCCCGGTAGAAGCTCTGGAGGACGTCGCCCTGGGCAAAGACGAGGCGGCGAAGATCCTCGACGAGGTGCACACGGCCAGTCATCTGTCGGAAGCCGTCGTGGTCGCCACCTGCAACCGCCTGGAACTCTACGCCGACGTGGCGACGTTCCACGGCGCGGTCGAAGAGGCCGGTGCCCTGTTGTCGTCGCATACGGGCGTTCCGCTCGAGCTGCTGACTCCTTACTTATACGTGCACTATGACGAGCGGGCGGTCTCCCACCTGTTCCACGTGGTCAGTGGACTCGACTCGATGGTGGTCGGCGAGACGCAGATTCTGGGTCAAGTCCGGGAGTCGTTCCGGCTCGCCCAGACATCGGGGGCGACGGGCCGGGTGCTGACCGAACTGTTCCAGTCGGCGCTGCGTGCCGGTAAACGTGCTCACGCCGAGACCGACATCGATGCGGCCGGCCGATCTCTGGTGACGGTGGGCGTGGCGAGTCTGGCACCGGCGATCGCGCCGGACGGCTGGGCGGTCGGCCAGCTGGACGGGCGATCCTGGCGAGAGCTCGTCAACGGCAGCCGCGCCCTGGTGGTCGGTGCCGGATCCATGTCGGCTCTGGCGGCCTCGACACTGGCCGATGCCGGCGTGGAGGTGATCGTCGCCAACCGGACTCCGGAGCACGCATCGCGCCTGGCGTCGTCGGTCGGTGGGCACGTGGTGGCGATGAGTGATGTGCCGGCTCAACTCGACCGTGTCGACCTGCTGGTCAGCTGCACCGGCGCCACCGGCGTGGTGATCCCTTACGACTTGGTGGAGGAAGCGGTCGAGCGCCGTGCGGGCCGCCCCCTGGGGATCCTCGATCTCGCCTTGCCACACGATGTGGATGCCTCCGTGGCGGAACTGCCCGGCGTCGTCCTGGCTGACCTGTCGACGCTGGCCGAAGCGCAGGACGCCGACGGCGGTGTCGTGGCCGACCACGTAGAAGAGGTGCGTGCCATCGTCGTCGATGAGGTCGCGGCCTATGCAACGGCACGGCGCTCTGCTCGTGTCGCGCCCACTGTGGTGGCGCTGCGGACGATGGCCGACGACGTCGTGGAAGCTGAGCTGTCTCGGATGGAAGGGCGCCTGCCCGACCTTGACGAACGGTCCCGAGCCGAGGTGTCGGCCACGGTCCGACGGGTGGTGGACAAGCTGTTGCACTCGCCTACGGTGCGGGTGAAAGAGCTGGCAGCACAGCCCGACGGCGCGTCCTACGAGGCCGCGCTGCGAGAGCTGTTCGCCTTGGACCGGCGTGCCATCGACGCCGTCGTGAAACCAGACAGAGGACATGGTGATCAGGCATGAGCGACCCGCTTCGGCTCGGTACCCGGGGCAGCCAACTGGCGTTGGCTCAGTCCCAGGGTGTCGCTGATGCGCTGACCGCGGCCACCGGCCGCGATGTGAGCCTGGTCGAGATCACCACCTACGGCGATGTGTCGAGCGAGCCGCTGGCCGGCATCGGCGGAACCGGTGTGTTCGTGAACGCGCTCCGCGAGGCGATGCTGGATGGCAGGGTCGATTTCGCGGTGCACTCCTTGAAGGATCTGCCGACCGGACCGGCCGAAGGGCTGACCTTGGCCGCGGTGCCGGAACGCGCCGACCCGCGTGATGCGTTGTGCGCGCGGGACGGGCTGACCCTGACTGGGCTTCCTCCCGGTTCGAAGATCGGGACCGGCTCGCCGCGCCGCGCCGCGCAGCTGCGTGCGCTGGGACTCGAGCTGGATGTGGTGCCGATACGCGGCAACGTCGACACCCGGCTGTCGAAGGTAGCCGATGGGCATCTCGACGGTGTGGTTCTCGCGTACGCCGGGCTCGCCAGAGTCGGTCGGCAGGATGCCGTGACCGAGGTGCTCGACCCGCTTCAGATGTTGCCCGCCCCTGGGCAAGGTGCGCTGGCGGTCGAATGCCGCGCCGGCGACACCGAACTGGCGAACATGCTTGCCGTTGTGGACGACCCGACGACGCGCGCAGCGGTGTCGGCCGAGCGTATGTTGCTGGCCGTTCTCGATTCCGGCTGCAGCGCGCCCGTCGGTGCGTACGCTGTTGTCGCAGAGGGGGAGTACGCACCGGATGAAGAGCTCCTGACAAGCGCCGACGAGCGCATTGATCAGGTGGTCACCGCAGCGGCGTCGGCGACGTCGTCGCATGCCACCGTTCAGCTGGAGCTGTACGTAAGGGGCGCTGTCATCTCCGATGACGGCGCTGTGAATATCCGCAAGTCCGTCACTGGCCCAGTCGAGAAGGCCGAGGAGCTTGGGCGAGAACTCGCCAAC
>NZ_ML142852.1:272293-273090 GCF_004138495.1 Phytoactinopolyspora endophytica | reverse complement strand
CCTCGACGACGGGGCCGGGGCCGTGGTCGGCGTCGAGCCACCGGCGCCGAAGGAGGAGAACGTCTCGTGACCACTCCGCGCAACGCGCGTCAGCGCACTGATCAGGGAGGCGTCGCCTTTGTCGGCGCCGGGCCCGGCGACCCCGGGCTGCTAACACTCCGAGCTGTAGAAAGCCTCAAAGAGGCCGAGGTCGTCGTCATCGACGAGACCGTGCCCCATCAGATACTCGAGCACGCGCCGGAGCTCGTCGAAGTCGTTGACGTCAGCGTCGACGACGCAGGCGTCGCACTGACGGCGGCTGCCCGTGGCCGACGCGTCACACAGGCGGCCAAGAACGGTCGCCGCGTGGTGCGGCTGCTTGAGGGAGATCCGTTCAGCCATCCGACCGGCAGCGACGAGGTGTTGACCTGCGTCAAGGCGGGCGTGCCGTTCGAGATCGTCGCCGGCGTGGCTACGGGGACCGCCGTCGCGACCCATGCGGGCATCCCGCTGGTGGCGGGCCGCCGCCGTAGCGCTCAGCTCATCGACGTGAGCGGCAAGATCGACCTTCATGCGTGCACGGCTGACACCCTGGTGTTCACTGGCATCACCGAACAGCTGAGCGATGTCGTGCAGGGTATCGTCGACGCCGGCCGGGTGCCCAGTACACCGATCGCCGTGGTGACCGGCGGGAGCACGGTCGAGCAGCAGACGATCGTGTCGACGCTGGGCGACGTCGTCGCCGCGGCGAAGGCGGCGAAGATCCAAGGCCCGTACGTGCTCATCGTCGGCGACGCTGTCGAGCACCGGGACGCGTT
>NZ_ML142852.1:261799-272261 GCF_004138495.1 Phytoactinopolyspora endophytica | reverse complement strand
TCGAGACCAAGCCACTGTTCGGGTGGCGGATCTTGGTTCCGCGTACCAAGGAGCAGGCGGGCTCGCTCACTGCTGCGCTGCGGAAGTCCGGCGCCGTGCCGGAGGAGGTGCCCACCATCTCCGTCGAACCGCCGCGTAATCCGCAGCAGATCGACAAGGCCGTCCGTGGCATGGTCGAGGGCCGATACGAGTGGATCGCCTTCACATCGTTCAACGCGCTGCGCGCGGTCAAGGAGAAGCTGGTCGGGTACGGGCTGGACGCGCGGGCGTTGTCCGGGCTGAAGGTTGCTGCTGTCGGTGAGAAGACCGCGGAGGCGCTGCGCGCCTGGGGTGTCGAGCCTGACCTGGTACCGTCCGGCGAGCAGTCCGCGATGGGACTACTCGCGGACTGGCCGCCGTACGACGAGGTGCTGGACCCGATCAACCGGGTCTTCCTGCCGCGGGCGGACATCGCCACGGAGACGTTGGCCGCCGGCCTGTCGGAGATGGGCTGGGAGGTCGACGACGTGACCGCGTACCGCACGGTACGGGCGGCGCCGCCGCCGGCGAATACGCGCGAGGCGATCAAGACGGGCAAGTTCGACGCCGTCCTGTTCACCTCATCGTCCACGGTGCGGAACCTGGTGGGTATCGCGGGCAAGCCGCATGCCAACACGGTCATCGCATGTATCGGTCCGGCCACCGCCAAGACTGCGGAGGAGCATGGGCTGCGGGTGGACGTCATGGCGCCGGAGCCGTCGGTCGAGCTGTTGGCCGATGCGGTCGCCGACTTCGGCACCAGCCGCCGGGCCGCCCTCCTCGAAGCGGGAGATCCGCTGCTCAAGCCGTCGCAGCGGCGTCGTTCCGCGTCACGCCGCAAGAACGCCCAGTAAGTGCTCGTTCCGGAATAAGAGTCTATGCCGGGACACCCCGGGAGCGTGGGTTGCGTGGGCTGGTCGGGTTCGGGTGGCTTGAGCATCCAGAGTTCATTCCGGGACTCCCGGGAGCGGGGTCTGGAGGCGGCGGGTTGCGCGGGCTGGTCAGGTTCGGTTGGTCTGTGGCCCGGTTGGGCTTGAGCCTCCAGACCCCATTCCCGGGAGTCCCGGACGCCTCTTTCTGCCGGACGTAGACTCGGGGGCGTAACAGAGACGTTCGAGGAGAACAGCGATGCCGTACCCACGTGAACGGCCGAGGCGCCTGCGCGGTTCGCCCGCAATGCGCCGTCTGGTCGGGGAGACCACCCTCGACCCGCACCATCTCGTCCTGCCGATGTTCGTCCGGGAAGGGGCCGTGGAGCCCCGCCCGGTGCCGTCGATGCCGGGTGTGGTGCAGCACTCCGCGGAATCGGTGCGCAAAGCGGCGGTCGAAGCGGTGGAGGCCGGCGTCGGCGGTCTGATGCTGTTCGCGATCCCGGAGAACAAGGACGCCGAAGGGTCCGGCGGGTACGATCCGGACGGCGCGCTGAACGTCGCCATTCGGGATGTTGTGAGCGAAGTGGGCAACGCGACCGTCGTGATGGCTGATCTCTGCCTCGACGAGTTCACCGACCACGGGCACTGCGGAGTGCTGACACCCGACGGCGCGGTCGACAACGACGCCACGCTCGAGGCGTACCGGCGAATGGCCGTGGCGCAGGCCGAGGCTGGGGCGCATGTCGTCGGGCCGAGCGGCATGATGGACGGCCAGGTGGGTGCTGTCCGCGACGCTCTGGACGGAGCCGGGCATGCCGGCGTGGCCATCTTGGCCTACGCGGTCAAATACGCGTCCGCGTTCTACGGTCCGTTCCGGGATGCCGTCGAGTCGACGCTCACCGGGGATCGACGCACGTACCAGCAGGATCCGGCGAACGCCTTCGAGGCGCTGCGCGAGGTGCGGCTGGACGTGGAAGAGGGCGCGGACATGGTGATGGTCAAGCCGGCGCTGTCGTACCTGGACGTCGTGACGCGAATACGCGAAGCGGTCGACGTGCCGGTGGCGGCGTACCAGGTGTCCGGGGAGTACGCCATGATCGAGGCCGCGGCCGCGAACGGGTGGATCGACCGGGAGCGGGCGGTCGAGGAATCGCTGGTCTCGATCCGGCGTGCCGGCGCGGACATGATCCTCACCTACTGGGCGGTCGAGGTGGCCCGCCGCCTCTGAACGCCGTACTCCAGCGTCTTCTCGGAGGCTAAGGGGGACGCCTCTACGTCCTAAGCAGCTTGCTGTGCCTGCAGTCGTCTCCGCATCGCCCGTCGTTCCCGGGCGGTTGTCCCTGCGCGGATGCCGTAGTCCATGACCACGGGCAGTGCGAAAGCCTCCTCGAAACACGGGCGGCGTACCGGGCAATCCCGGCAGATTCGGCGCGCGGCACGGATCTGAAGCTCGCTCTGCCGCCCATCGGTGGGCGGATAGAACAGATCAGGGTCGGCGTCGCTGCACACCGCCTGGCTCATCCAGAACGCGTCGGTCATCGCTTCTCCTCTCTCCGGCAAACGGGGATCACGTTGTATTCGCTTACCTGAATGAGCGTTCTGAAGGCGTGGTCATGACGGCCGATGACAAAACAGCGAGAACTTCGGTGCTCACACCCGGCCAGTGATCGCCCGCGCCGGTTTCTCCAGAGCCACGTTGGGTAGCATTTTCGTGCGTCTCGCGGAAGCCGGGTATGCGTGCCTTAATCCGCGGGGACACGGTGCCGTCGACGTGGAGGTGCGCGGGTATGCCGCGGGAACGCGAGCAGTGGGCGACCCGTTCCGGGTTTCTTCTTGCCGCTATCGGCTCTGCGATCGGGCTCGGCAACATCTGGCGTTTCCCGTACGTCGCCTATGAGAGCGGCGGCGGAGCGTTTCTCCTGCCGTACTTGATCGCGCTGCTGACCGCGGGGATCCCGCTGCTGATCATGGAGTATGCGATAGGTCGGCGAGCGAAAGCCTCCCCGCCGCTGGCGTTTCGTGGTCTGAACCGGCGGGCGGAGACGATCGGCTGGTGGCAGGTGGCCATCAGCTTCGTCATCGCCACCTACTATGCGGTGATCATTGCCTGGGCGGTGCGCTACACCGGCTTCTCGATCGGCCAGGACTGGGGTGAGGACCCGGAGGCGTTCCTGATGGGCGACGTCCTGGAGGCCACCGAGCCGGGATTCGTCTCCTCGTACGTGTCAGGCGTGATGTGGCCGCTGATCGCGGTGTGGGTAGTGGCGCTCGGGGTGCTCGTCTTCGGCGTCCGGCGCGGCATCGAGCGGGCCAGCAAGATCTTCATCCCGTTGCTGGTGGTGTTGTTCATCGCCCTCGTCATCCAGGCGCTCACCCTGGACGGGGCGGGCCGCGGCCTGGATGCCTTCTTCGCACCGGACTGGGACGCGATCACTGATGGCAGCGTGTGGGTGGCTGTCTACGGTCAGATCTTCTTCTCGCTCTCGATCGGTTTCGGCATCATGATCACCTATGCGTCGTACCTACGGCGTCGTGCCGACCTGACGGGATCGGCGCTGGTAGCAGGGTTCGCGAACAGCTCGTTCGAGATCCTCGCCGGCATCGGCGTCTTCGCGGCTATCGGATTCATGGCGACGAACACGGGCGTCGCCGTCGACGAGGTCATCGGCGAGGGCGGAATCGGCCTGGCCTTCATCGCGTTTCCACAGATCATCTCCAGTCTGCCGGCCGCGGGTGACCTCTTCGGCGTGCTGTTCTTCGGTTCGCTGGTGGTGGCCGGGATGTCGTCGCTGATCAGCATCATGCAGGTGGTGATCTCGGCAGTGCAGGACCGCACCGGGATGCCGCGAGTGCCCTCCGTGCTGGTGGTCGGCGGTGCGATCGCGCTCGCGTCGATCCTGCTGTTCCCGACCAGCGAGGGCCTGTACATCCTGGACGCGGCGGACCACTTCGTCCTCCAGTACGGGGTTGCGATGGCGGGTCTGGTGTCCGTTGTGGTGGTCGCGTGGGTGCTGCGGCAATTGCCGGCGCTTCAGGAGCACGCGAACTCCACGTCTGCGGTCCGGCTCGGATGGCCGTGGCTGCTCACGCTCGGCCTGATTACGCCGCTCGTGCTGGGCTGGATGATGTGGGACGGCCTGCGCGAAGAGCTGGCGGCACGGTATGAGGACTACCCGGCCACTTTCCTCGCAGTCGCAGGCTGGGGCGTCGCCGCTGGCGTGCTCGTGGTCGGTGTGCTGCTCTCGCTCGTGCCGTGGCGCAGGGCCGATCAGCTGATCAGCGTCGCAAGCGAAGAGGGGAGAAGCTGATGTCCGCTGGCGCAGTCGTCATGATGATCGTCACGATCGCCATCGTCTGGGGCGGTCTGGTCGCCGGTGTGCTGTACCTCCGGCGCCACCCCGACGAAGTGGAGGATGAGTCTGAGACTGGCCTGTAATGTCGGCCAGGCGTCACAACGTCCTGCACTGTGAGGCCTCGGCCGATCGCCTTGCAGGACGTTGTTGCGTGGACGATGGTGGGTCGATCAGGGGGCACTACAGCGCGTCGTAGAGGCGGTTGCGAGAATGTGTCGGTGAGCTACGACGACGCTCCCCAGAGTGCTGAACTGTTCGAACGCGCCCAGGCCGTCACCCCCGGCGGGGTGAACTCCCCGGTGCGCGCCTTCAAAGCCGTCGGCGGGACACCACGGTTCATCCAGCGGGCGTCCGGTGCATATCTGTACGACGTCGATGGCCGAGAGTATGTCGACCTGGTCTGCTCCTGGGGGCCGATGATTCTCGGCCACGCACATCCAGCGGTCGTCGACGCCGTTCAAGCCCAGGTGGCGCGCGGCGTCTCATTCGGCACTCCCACCCAGCCAGAGGTTGAGCTCGCTGAGGAGATCATCGCCCGGACCAGCGTCGACCAGGTACGGCTGGTCACCAGCGGCACCGAAGCGACGATGAGCGCGATCCGGCTGGCGCGTGGTTATACCGGGCGCAGCAAGGTGGTGAAGTTCGCGGGCCACTACCACGGTCACGTCGACTCGTTGCTGGCGTCAGCGGGCAGCGGCGTGGCGACGTTCGGCCTGCCAGGGACACCCGGCGTGACCGAGGCGAGCGCGGCCGACACGATCGTGTTGCCCTATAACGACGTCGACGCAGTGAAGGGCGTGTTCTCCGAGCACGGCGAGGAGATCGCGTGTGTGATCGCCGAGGCGGCCGCCGGCAACATGGGCGCCGTGCCACCGGTTGACGGCTTCAACGCGTTCCTGCGGGACACCGCTCACGCGCACGGTGCATTGCTGGTGCTCGACGAGGTGATGACCGGCTTCCGGGTCTCACCTTCCGGTTGGTATGGCCTGGACGGGGTGGCGGCCGATCTGACGACGTTCGGCAAAGTCATGGGCGGCGGCTTCCCGGCGGCGGCGTTCGGCGGACGGGCGGAGGTGATGGGGCACCTCGCTCCGGCGGGTCCGGTGTATCAGGCGGGTACGTTGGCCGGTAACCCGGTCGCGACGATAGCCGGCCTCACCACGCTGCGCCTCGCCGACGACCACGTCTACGCGCACCTGGACACCACCATCCACGCCATCGGGGACCTCGTCCGGGAGGCGCTGGGCAAGGCCGGTGTGCCGCACGTGGTGCAGTACGCGGGGAACTTGTTCACGGTGTTCTTCGTCGATCCAAGGGAACTACCTACCAACGCAGACGAGCGGGCGGCAGGGACGCTCTCGCCACGGCAGCCCAGCACGGGTGCGATGAGTGCTGAGCCTCCCGGTGCGGTGACGAACTTCGATATGGCGAAGTCCTCGGACACCCAGCGGTTCGGGGCGTTCTTCCACGCGATGCTGGAGCGCGGCGTTTACCTGCCGCCTTCAGCGTTCGAGGCGTGGTTCGTCAGTGCCGCGCACGACGACTCAACGCTGCAGCGCATCGCTGAAGCATTACCGGCTGCCGCCGAGGCGGCAGCACAGGCATCGGATCGGAACCGCCCATGACCGTCGACGGTCGTCCGCACCATGCGGAGCCAGCGCTCGACAGTCGTGGGTGACGGAAAGGACACGATGGGTACCGCGAGCGGGACCACGAAGATTCACCTCCTGCGGCACGGCGAGGTGCACAACCCGGGCAAGGTCCTGTACGGCAGGTTGCCGGACTATCACCTGTCTGAGCGCGGCCGCGCCATGGCACAACGGATCGCTGAGGTCGTGGCCGATCGGGACATCGTCGCCGTCATCACGTCGCCGCTGGACCGGGCGGTCGAGACAGGCGCCCCGGTTGCGCAGAAACTGGGCGTGGAACCCGGCGTCGACGACGATCTCATCGAGGCCGGGAACACGTTCGAAGGTCTGACCGTGGGCGTCGGCGACGGAGCGCTCAGCAAGCCCAAGCATTGGAAGCACCTGCGTAACCCGTTCCGGCCGTCCTGGGGTGAGCCGTACAAGGAGATCGCCGAGCGGATGCGTGCCGGCTTGGACCGCGCGCGCAAGGACGCTGCCGGGCACGAGGTGCTGCTGGTCTCGCACCAGCTACCCATCTGGACCGTGCGTTCCGCGATCGAAGGACGGCGGCTCTGGCACGACCCGCGCAAGCGCGAGTGCTCGCTCGCCAGCCTGACCACGTTCACCTATCGCGACGACACCATCGTGTCGATCGCCTACAGCGAGCCGGCGGCGGACCTGCTGCCGGAGGCCGGCAAGACCTTCACCGCAGGTGCATGATGCGTATGTCGATGAGCGCGGCGCGGAAAGCCGCTGTGCAATCTCGTGGCCGGCAGGGGCTGGCCGCGGCCGTGATCCTGGCGGCCGCTCTGGCCGGCTGCTCGGACGGGCAGGTGACCCGCGACTCCGACACCGACAACGTCGGGTACATCGAAGGCGATGGCACGGTGAGCATCTTTCCGCCGGACGACCGCGATCCCGCGCCGGAGTTCGGCGGTCCGCTCCTTGGCGAGGAAGGCGAGTTCCAGCTCGCCGACGCGCTCGGTGACGTCGTGGTGCTGAACGTGTGGGGCTCGTGGTGCCCACCGTGCCGCAAAGAGGCTCCGGATCTGCAGGCCGTTCACGAGGAGCTTCAGGACGACGGCGTCCGGTTCGTCGGGGTGAACACCAGGGACGGTCAGACCGAGACGGCCGCGCTGGCATACGAGGACGAGTTCGGGATCACCTATCCCAGCGTCTTCGACCCGGACGGCCAGGCACTGCTGGCCTTCCGGGACACGATTCCACCCTCGGCGATTCCGAGCACGCTCGTCATCGATCGCGACGGCCGGATGGCGGCCCGGGTGTTCGGGCCGATCGGCGAGGCCTCGCTGCGCGAGATGGTGACGGATATCGCCGCCGAAGAGCCGGCGGAGATGTGAGCTGAGCAGCGCGTGAATCATGGGTAGCACGTTCGGAGAGACGGTCCTGTCAGGATCGCTGGCATTGGCGATCCCGGTGGCGATCATCGCCGGTCTGGTGTCGTTCCTCTCGCCGTGCGTGTTGCCGCTGGTCCCCGGCTACCTCGGGTACGTGACCGGGCTGTCCGGTCCGGAACTGTCGGACGGCCGTCGTGGCCAGCTGGTCCTCGGCGTCAGCCTGTTCATCCTCGGCTTCGGCGCGGTCTTCGTCTCGTATGGACTGCTGTTCGGTGGTCTCGGCGGCGTCCTCCGGGAGCACATCGACGTGATCACGCGGGTTATGGGCGTCGTCACGATTCTTTTGGGGCTGGCCTTCGCCGGCTGGATTCCGGGGTTGTCCCGGCAGTGGACGTCCGGTGCCAAGCCTGCCGTGGGGCTGGCGGGTGCACCTGCCCTGGGCGTGGTCTTCGGCCTCGGATGGACGCCGTGCATGGGCCCGACGCTCGCGGCGGTGCAGTTCCTCGCGTTCGACGAGGCGAACGCCGGCCGGGGCGCCCTGTTGTCCTTCATGTACACGGTCGGGCTCGGGCTGCCGTTTCTTCTGGCGGCGCTCGCGTACCGGCGGTCGATGCGGATGTTCGGCTGGCTCCGCCGTCACCAGCTGGTGCTCGTCCGAGTCGGCGGGGTCATGCTCATCGTGCTTGGGATCCTGCTGGCGACCGGCCTGTGGGGTGAGCTCATGACACGGATGCAGAGCTGGATCCAAGGTTTCGAGGTGGTTGTGTGAGCGAGGATGCGCGTCCAGGGACGTGGGCGCCCGAGGGCCACGTCGACGGTGCCGAGCGGCAGCGCGGACAAGACGGCGACGGACCGAAGCGTCCCCCGGCTCTGAGCACGTGGGAGTTCCTCCGGTGGGCCTGGCGCCAGTTCACCTCGATGCGGGTCGCGCTGATTCTGCTGTTCTTGCTCGCGGTCGCCGCCATCCCGGGGTCGATCATCCCGCAGACAGACGTCGATCCGCTGGCGGTCCGAGCCTTCCGGGAACGCAACCCAGGTTTGTCGGACTGGTACGACCGGTTGAGTCTGTTCGACGTCTACTCCGCTCCCTGGTTCGCGGCCATCTACCTGGCGCTGCTGGTGTCCCTGGTCGGCTGCATCCTGCCGCGTTCTTGGCAGCATTGGAAGGCGATGCGGGCGAAACCGCCGCGCACGCCCAGCCGGTTGTCTCGTATGCCTGTGCACCGCATCTTCACCGTGGACGCGGCGCCCGACGACGTGCGGGAGGCGGCTCAAGCCGAACTCCGAGGTAGGCGGTTCCGCGTCGTGGACCAGCCGGGCGACGGCTCGGTGGCGGCCGAAGCGGGGTACCTGCGGGAGACCGGCAACCTGGTCTTCCATCTCTCCCTGGTCGTCGTGCTGCTGGCGGTGGCGCTCGGCGGACTGTTCGGTTATCGGGGGACGGTGCTGGTCCCGGAGGGCTCTGGATTCGCCAACTCCGTCGTCCAGTACGACAACCTCTCGTCCGGGCCGATGTTCGACGCCGCCGACCTCCCGCCGTTCTCCTTGCAGGTAGAGGAGTTCGTCATGGAGTTCATCGACGAAGGCTCGCAGGTCGGCGGGGCGGATAATTATGAAGCGACGGTGAGCTTCGTCTCAGAGCCCGGCGCCGAGGCGCAGACCGAGAACATCAGGGTGAACGAGCCGCTCAACGTGGACGGGACGCTCGTGCACATCCTCAACCCCGGCTACGCGCCTGCCTTCACGATCCGGAACGCCGATGAGGAGATACTGGCCGAAGGCCCGGTTCCGTTCCTGCCGCAGGACAACAACTTCACCTCCACCGGCGTGATCAAGGTTCCCGTCGCCGATGAGAAAGGACCCGACATCGGCGTCGAAGGGGTCTTCCTGCCGACCGCCTACCTCGATGAGAACGGTCCGGTCTCCATCTTCCCGGCGGCTGAGAATCCGCAGGTGTACATCACTGCATTCTACGGAGACCTGGGGCTCGACAGCGGGGTGTCGCAGTCGATCTACCGGCTGAACCAGGAAGGTCTGGAGCAGTACAAGTCCGAGGACGGTGAGCCGTTCCGCGCGGCTCTCGGCGTCGGGGAAACGGCGGAGCTGCCGGACGGGGCTGGATACATCACTTTCGATGGCTATGTGACCTGGGTCAACCTGCAGATCAGCCGGAACTCGGGCAAGGAGATAGCGCTCGCGGGGTCCATCCTCGCGGTAGCCGGCCTGGCGGGCTCGCTGTATATCCGTCGCCGACGGGTGTGGGTGCGTGCGAGCGCCGACGACGAGGGGCGTACCGTGGTCGAAGTCGCCGGACTGCAGCGCTCCGAGGGCGGGAATCTGAACGACGAGGTCGGTGCAGTCGCCGACGGAGTCCAACGCAGACTCGGGAACGACCAGCTGGACGAGGAGACCTGATGGAGCTCATATCGATAGCCGAGTGGAGCCGCTTCGTCGTCGGTTGCGCCCTGTTCATCTATCTTGGGGTGTGGCTGGCCTTCATCTCGGAGATGGGCATGCGAGCGCGACTGAAGCGTTCGTCCGCGGCCGAGGGCTCTCAGTCTTCTGAGCTGGTGGCGGTTGCCGCTGGGGAGTCCGCGTCCACGAGCGACCCTCAGGTGGCTGCGGGAGGCCCTACCGACGGCTCGTCCGGCGGCGATCTGAACGCCCACCTCGCCGAGCAGGCTGACGTCCGGTACCGGATGGGCCGGACCTTGCTGGTGGTGGCGACCGTGGTCCTTGCCATCGGTGTGGCGATGCGGGGCATAGGCACCGAGCGGATGCCGTGGGGGAACATGCACGAGTTCTCCATTACGGCCGCATTGGTCGCTTCAGTGGGGTTCGTCTTCGTTGGACGCACCGTCGCGGGCCGCGCGGTGGCGTCGTGGGGAATCCTGCTCGTCCTTCTCACTTTGGGTCTGGCGGTGACCTACCTGTATGTGCCGCCGGGACCGCTGGTGCCCGCGCTGCGGTCGTACTGGCTGGTGATCCACGTTGGTTGTGCCGTACTCGCATTCGGCCTGTTCACCGTGGCAGCAGTGGTGAATGTTCTGCAGATCGTCTCCGAACGTGCGGAACGTCGCGGTACTTCCAGTGGCTTCGTGGCGCTGCTCCCCAGCTCGTCCGTCTTGGACCGGCTCGGCTACCGACTCACCGCGGTCGGCTTCCCGATCTGGACGATCGGCCCACTCATCCTCGGCGCCGTCTGGGCCGAAGTTTCCTGGGGACGGTTCTGG
>NZ_ML142852.1:249826-261789 GCF_004138495.1 Phytoactinopolyspora endophytica | reverse complement strand
GGGACCCGAAGGAGGTGTGGGCGTTGATCACCTGGCTGGTGTATGCCGCGTACCTGCACGCCAGGGCGACGGCCGGCTGGAAGGGCAGGAAGGCCTCCACGGTGGCGCTGATCGGTTACGCGACCGCGATGTTCAGCTACTTCGGCGTCAACATGCTCTTTGACGGGTTGCATTCCTACGGCGGTCTGTAGGACACGCTCGCCGTCGACAACGGCGGCTTGGGCCTCGTCCCTTGAGGCTGCCCGACGGCAAGCAACGTGTCTGCCTTGAGGGACCTCACAGGCCAAGGACGGACAAGACGGCCGTAGCGCCCCGGACCCGGTGACGGGAACTCTAACGCCCGTCGTCATCCCCCGTGCTGTCGCCTCGTTGCTTACGGAGTTCCTCTTCGGCCCTGTCCCGCTCGGCCTGGTCGTCCGGCTCCTCGTCCTGAGGGCTCTCGCCCGGCTGACCGTGCTGATCAGGCTCGGTGTCCTCCTGATCGCGCATCTCTTCCTCGCGGCGACGTAGGCTCTCTTCCCACTCGCTGAGCAGTTTCTCATGCTCATCGTCGAGGTTGCGCAGCTCACGAAGGAACTCGGGATTGTCGTCCGGGGGCAGCGGTTGCGGCGGCGACGGGCGCTGAACCGGGCCGGGCCGGGGCTCGCGGACCTTGGCTACGAGCAGCCAGAGAATGGGGCCGACCACAGGGATCAAGACGATGATCGCCAGCCAGGCGACCTTGTTCAGCGACCGGATCTTGCTCGAGTCGGTCTGCAGGCAGTCAATAAGCGCGTAGACCGCCAATACGAGCGCCACCAGCACCGGCAATACGCGGGTCACGCTGGACCTCCTCGTGGGACAACAACCTTTCTCCCCACCAGCCTAGGCCAGACGACCGCCTGTGCCCACAACGGGCACTCCGGCGGACGTCCGCGCGCCTGTCAGATCAGCGCCGGCATGACTTCCCGCTCGAACAGCTCGATGCTGCTGAGGTCGTACGCGGCGTCGTGGAAGTAGCCGATGAAGTAGGTCATACCGGCGTCGTCGTACTGCTGCAGCGCCGAGGCGACCTGGTCTGGGGTGCCCACGGTGGGACTATTCCGGTAGGCGTTGAGATAGCGCTCAGCGGCGTCCGGCGGTACGTGCCGGCTGGAGAAGTCGGCGAGCTGGGCGAGCTTGTCGTCGACCTCGGCCTGCGTCTCGCCGATGATGACGTTGTGGTTCGTCGAGCGAGTGATGGAGTCGAAGTCTGTGCCGAGGTCACGGCAGTGCTGTGCCAGGATCTCCGACTTATGCCGGAAGACGTCGAGCGTGTTGCCGAAGTTGGTGTATCGGGTGTAGCTCTGGGCGTCGACCGCGTCACCGCCGCGGGCGTGCTTGGCCGCGATGCGCAGTGTGACCTTCTCACCGCCGCCGGCGATCCAGAGCGGGATACCACCGTCCTGCAGCGGCAGCGGCCGGCAGATTGCGCTGTCGACGGTGTAGTGCTTGCCGTCCAGGCTGGCCTTCCCGTGTGTCCACAGCTGGCGCATGACCTGCACGCCTTCGTCGAGCATGCCGAGCCGCTCGCCGGCACTGGGGAAGCCATAGCCGTAGGCGCGCCACTCGTGCTCGTACCAACCGGCGCCGATGCCCATCTCGGTGCGCCCACCGGAGATGGCGTCCACCGTCGCGGCGACCTTGGCGAGGTACGCCGGGTTCCGGTAAGCCATGCAGGTGCACATCTGCCCGAGCCGGACCCGATCCGTGGCGGCCGCGAGGGCCGCCATGAGTGTCCATGCCTCATGCGTGGCCTCATCGGTGGGGGCCGGGACGGTGTGAAAATGGTCATACACCCACACCGTCTCCCATGAGCCGGAGTCGGCGTGCTTCGCCACCCGAAGCATGGCGTCCCATTGGTCCGCAGGGTCGATACCGACCAGGTCGAGCCGCCAGCCTTGAGGTACGAAGAGTCCGAAACGCATAGTCATGGCACCAACCTAACGGCTTCCCGCGAGATGACGACGACACGCAGCGGCGTCACGCCAGGACGGAACGGACGACCAGCCTCGATGCCGCTGAGCCAGCCAGCGTCAACGCGATGGCTGCGGCCACGCAGACGAGAAACCGCACGACGACGTCGAGGTCGGCCAATGCACTGGGGCCAAGCACCGGCATCATGAAGGCAAGCGCGGCCAGCGCAGCGATGCCGACGCCGGCGAACAGTGGGATGCTCGTCTCCCGTCCGCGGGCCTTGTTGAGCACGGCAACGTCCATGCCGGCCAGCTCCAACGCCCGGTACTGGTGGCGCTGGTCGATCACCCTGCCGGCCTGCGTCACGCCGGTGGACACAGCGGCGAGGAGGCCGGCGATTCCGAGTGTGAGCAGACCTCCGGTAGCGAGGTCGGAGCCGAAGACCCGGTCGGCGGCAGTTGTCCCGGACGCGTCGATGGCGGCGGTGATGCTGGTCAGACCCGCGATGAAGGTGGCCAGCGCCACACCGCCGACGGAGCGCCAGGCCGTCTTCGGAGAGTCGACGATCCGTCGTCCGGCGAGCAGAGTCGCGACGTGACGGGCCCGGGCGGCGGTACGGTTGCCGATCCGGCCGATGATGTACGGGCCGACCGTGTTCAGGGTGGCGAAGCCGGCGATGAGAAGCGCGCCGAGGACGGCCACGATGACGCCGGAGTCGCCGCCGACGTTGCTGGCGACGATGAACGCCACCAGGACGGCGAGGGCAGCCACGACCCGTCTCGTCCGTAGCGAGGCGGGCGTGACCCGCGCGGTCACCCCGAGAGGCGTGATGGCGACTCGTCGCAGGCTCATCAGTGACGAAGCGACGGCGACGAGCACGACGAGTCCGATCGTGGCCAGCATGGACGGTGCGCCCACCCAGAGCTCGCCGTAGCCGAACGTACGGTCCTGAAAACGGAGTCTTGCGACAAGCGGGATGAGCGCGACGTAGCAGGTCGCTCCGGCAACGGCCCCGAACAGAGCCTGAGCCGCGGCGTCGAGCGTGGCAAGGTGCGCGACCTGTGTTGTCGTCGCGCCGGTGAGCCGCAAGGTGGCCAGCCTCGCGTCGCGCCGGGCGACGGCCAAGCGGGCCGCTGCGCCGCCGAGTGTGACGAGGGGGACCAGCAGCAGGCCGGCTGCGATCACGGCGAGCATCGGGTATTGGTCCGCGTTCGCCATGGGAGACGAATCGCTCACCCGCGTGGCGGCGTCCGCGCGCTCGATGAAAGCGAACACACCGCCGATCACTACCAGCAATACGGCGGTCACCACCGCGAACGCCGTGATCGAGAGAGCGCTTGTCAGCCGTTGCGGATCGGTGCTGTGCCGGGTCCGGCTGCGCAGCAGCCACCAGAGCGAGAGGGTGGATCTCATCGGGCCGGTTCGCCTTCCGACGTCGCACTGGCAAACTGCTCACCCGTGACGCGGCCGTCGTGCATGGTGATGATCCGCGAGCAGTGCCGAGCGACGTTCGTGTCGTGGGTGACGACGACGAGGGCAGCCTGGCACGCCTGAGCCGTGCCGACGAGGGTGTGGATGACGTCGTCGCCGGTGGCCTGGTCGAGCGCTCCCGTCGGCTCGTCGGCGAACACCACGCCCGGCGATCCGACGAGTGCCCGCGCGATGGCCACTCGTTGGGCTTGGCCCCCGGACAGCTCGCCTGGGCGTCGCTGTTCCATGCCGGCGAGGCCGAGGTCAGCAAGCCACTGTGCGGCGTGTGCAGTCGCGGTGTGGCGCGGCATCCCTGCGAGCATGAGCGGCAGAGCGGCGTTCTCGACGGCTGGAAGCTCCGGCAGGAGCTGCCCTGACTGGAAGACGAACCCGAAGTCGCTGCGGCGCAGTGCGGTACGGCGACGGTCGCTGAGGGCGGCGAGGTCGACGTCGCGCCAGCGCACGCTCCCGCTGGTCGGCGTGATGATGCCCGCCAGGCAGTGCAGCAGGGTGGTCTTGCCGGATCCGGACGGACCCATGATCGCCAGCGACTCGCCCGCGCCGACGGCGAAGCTCACGCCGGCGAGAGCATGTGCCGCGCCGGGTCCGTCGCCGTAGACCTTGACCAGATCGGTGGCGACGAGACTGCCGGTGGCTGCGGACGGCGTGCCCGGTATGGCTGGTCGAGCAGGCGTCGCGGACGGGCGGGCGAATATGCTCAGTGCGTTGTTCGGCATGGCTCCGACGCTATGGAAGCGCCCTTGGCCTGCGCGTCGCGCCGTGGTCCGACGTCGCTGCCGTGCCCGTCATCCCGTGGGTTGACGCGTGGTCCTTCGCTGGTGTGGGAAGGCATCGGATAGGGACCCGAGGTACGCCTAGTACCCTGAAGATGTCATGGCTGTTCTGCGATACACGCTTCTGCGTCTGCTGGTCTTCGCGGTGATCGCCGCCTTGCTCTGGCTTGTCGGCTTCCGCGGGTACCCGCTGCTGCTGTCGGCGGTGTTCGTCTCCGGCGTCATCAGTGTCATCGTGCTGCGACGGAGTCGTGAAGACGTCTCCGCGTCCTTGGACAACCGGGTGTCAACGATCAGGGAGCGGCTGCAGTCGCGTACCGAGGCGGAGGATGCCTGGAACGACGCCGAGCGAGAGCAGCGAGAGCGGGGCGAGGCCGAGCATGAATCGGCGGACGAGAATCGCCCGAGTGCGGCCGGTGGCGAGCGCTGAGCGCCGATTTCTCGGCCGCCGCGTGCCCTATGTCAGCTGACTGCCAAGCCGAGGGTCAGCAGGACGGCGAAGAGCAGGCCGGTCAGGCTGGTGCCCTGTAGCGCAGGGATCAGGGTCACACCGCTGGCGTTCCTCAGCACAGGCTGCGTCGTACGCACGGCGAGCGGTGTCGCCAGCAGCGCCAGTGCGGTCCACGGCCCTGCCATGGCGATCAGCGGGATCACCAGCACCAGCGGCAGGGACATCAACCCTGCGTAGAAAATGCGGCTGCTCCGGTCTCCCATGATCACGGCCAGCGTCCGTTTGCCGGCCCCGGCGTCCTTCGGTGCGTCGCGGATGTTGTTGACCACCAGCAGGGCACAGATCGGGCTGCCCACGGCGACCGCGGTGACGGCGGCGGTCGCCGTGATCTCCTCCGTCTGCACGTACATGGTGCCCAGCACGGCCACTAAGCCGAAGAAGATGAAGACCGAGACCTCCCCCATCCCTCGATACCCGTAGGGCCGGGAGCCGCCTGTGTAGTACCAGGCCGCCGCGATCGCGGCGGCGCCTACCGCCAGCAGCCACCATTGCTGGATGAGCACCACCAGAACCAGCCCGGTCACCGCCGCTACGGCGAAGCACAGCCACGCCGCCGCCTTCACCGCGGATGCCGGAACTGTCCCCGATCCCACCAGGCGGAACGGGCCGACCCGGTCGTCGTCGGTGCCTCGCACCCCGTCGGAGTAGTCGTTAGCGAAGTTCACCCCGATCTGCAGAGCGACGGAGACGACGAGGGCGAGTGCCGCGCGCCCCAGGACTGCTCCATCGGCCGCGGCCGCTGCTCCAGTCCCGGCCAGAACCGGTGTCACAGCCACCGGCAAGGTTCGGGGACGGGCTCCCTGCGTCCATTGAGTGATCGTCGCCATGAGTGAGCGGGCGTTCCCTTCGTCCGTGTGCGGCGCCTGTGACCGGCGCGCTTCGGCGGTCATGCGTGGATGGCCATGAGCAGCTCTCACGAAGCACGCATGACCATGCACCGGGCCGGTGGCAGATACGAGAGTACGCCCCGGCACTCGCACATAGGCATCGCCCTGGCCTGAGAGACCGCGACCCCTTATGCCGGCGCGCCGCTCCGTGCGCTCAGGGTGGCGGCTAGCGCGCGGCGGTCCGGCTTGCCGCTGGGAAGCGTGGGGAGTGCCTCGAGAAGCACTAGTTCCTTGGGGGCGTAAGCGGGAGGTGCTCGGCGGGTGACGTGTTCACGTACTGACTCCAGCCGCGGGGGTTGTGCGGGGTCCGCGGCGACGACGCCCGCCACCACGCGCTGTCCCCAGTCCGGGTCGGGAAGGGCGACGGCCAAGGCCTCCCGGACGGCGGGATGCGCTCCGACGAGGCGGTCGACCGCTGCCAGCGGTACGTTCACACCGCCGGAGACGGCCACGTCGTCGATCCTGCCGACGACCTCGAGCCGCCCATCCGGCCGGAAGTGTCCGACGTCTGCCGTGGTGAACCAGCCGCCCCCGAAGACCTCGGCGCTCAGCTCGGGCTGCAGCCGATAGCCGCTGGCCAGCATCGGGCCACGGAGCCGGATCCGGCCGTCGTCGGTGATATCAACGTCGACGTCGTCGAGCGGCTCCCCGTCGTAGATGCATCCGCCTGCGGTCTCGGTGGCGCCGTAGGTGGTGACCAGGTTGATGCCCGCGCGCTCCGCGCGCTCGAGCAACTCCTCACTGATCGCGGAGCCTCCGACGAGCACGGCGTCGTATCCGTTCAGTGCAGCTGCCGCGGCCTCGTCGGCGTCCAACAGGGCAGCGAGCTGACGGGCGACCAGTGCGGTATACCGGCGCCCCGGACCCTTGCTGAACAGCCGGACACTGGCGGCGGCGAACAGCTCGGGGTCGAATCCTTCGGACAGGTCCAGCGCGACCGGCTCGGTCTCCGCTACGAGCGAGCGGGCCAGCACCATCAGGCCCGCTACGTGCGTGGCCGGCAACGCGAGGAGCCAGCGGCCCGGGCCGCCCAGCCGGCGCAGCGTCGCGGCGGCCGAGGACTGAATGGCCTTGGCGCTGAGCATCACGCCCTTGGGCTCTCCGGTCGAACCGGACGTGGGAACGACCAGCGCGACGTCGGTGTCCTCCAGCGGCTCCGAAGGACGCAGCGCGTCCAGCAGCTCGTCACGCACAGGTGCTGGATGGTTCGGCACCGGGAGCAGGGCGGGACCGCCACCGAGCGCATCCATCATCGCCGGGTAGAGCCGCGGCACGACAGCAGAGGTCAACGGCACCTCGACCGCTCGAAGCGTGCGGGTCGCCGACGTCGTTGTCGTCGAAATCGATCTCTGCATCGCACACACCAGCTTAAAGGGGTTTCCGGGATCGGTCACGTGTCTGCGAGGACTCAGAAAAACGTGAGGACGCCGTCATGCGTCGGTTGGCTCTGCGGCGTTAGTAGTACCAGGGGAAACGGGACCAGTCCGGTGGCCGCTTCTCCAGGAACGCGTCACGCCCTTCGACCGCCTCGTCGGTCATGTAAGCCAGGCGCGTCGCCTCGCCCGCGAACACCTGCTGCCCCACCATGCCGTCGTCGACGGCGTTGAACGCGAACTTCAACATCCGCTGGGCCGTGGGGCTCTTGCCGTTGATCTTGGCCGCCCACTCCAGCGCCCTGTCCTCCAGGTCGACGTGCGGCACGACGTCGTTCACCATACCCATCCGATGCGCATCGTCGGCGGAGTACTCGGAGCCGAGGAAGAAGATCTCCCGTGCGAACTTCTGCCCCACCTGGCGTGCAAGATACGCCGATCCGTAACCGCCGTCGAATGACCCCACGTCCGCGTCGGTCTGCTTGAACCGGGCGTGCTCCGCGCTGGCCAACGAGAGGTCACAGACGACGTGGAGGCTGTGCCCGCCACCGGCGGCCCACCCAGGCACAACCGCGATGACCACCTTCGGCATGGTCCGGATCAGCCGCTGGACTTCCAGGATGTGCAGCCGTCCGGCCCGCGCAGGGTCGATGCGCTCGCCCCCGTGCTCGCCATCGGCCGGGTCGAGCCCGCCGGCCGTGGCGGCGTCAACGGCCGGTTCGGCCGCATCAGCCCGGCCGGTGGTCTCCGGCGTCGTGTACCGGTAACCATCCCGGCCCCGTATGCGCTGGTCCCCGCCTGAACAGAACGCCCACCCGCCGTCCTTGGGCGACGGGCCGTTGCCGGTCAGCAGCACGCACCCCACATCCGGTGTCATCCGGGCATGGTCGAGCGCCCGGTAGAGCTCGTCGACGGTGTGCGGCCTGAAGGCATTGCGCACCTCGGGCCGGTCGAACGCGATCCGGACCGTCCCCTGGTCACGTCCGTCGGCAACGTGACGGTGGTAGGTGATGTCGGTGAAGTCGAAACCGTGGACGGGGCGCCAGCGGCTGGCATCGAAGGGGGCGTCGCTCACGACTCCAACAGTACGGCGCGACCGGCACGACCCGGCGGCCACGGGGTTCCGCCACCGGAAGGCTCCTGCTTCGGTAAAGTCGTCGCAGTGTGCCGCGACGGCGCCGGTACCGTCCGATCACGGTGGATGATCGTGTCGTTCAGGGGTACACAGTCCGAAGGTGATCGACAGCTGACGTTTGGTGACGATGCACGTTTACGCGATCCCGCTGCGGTCCCGATTCCGCGACATCGACGTCCGCGAGGGCGTCCTGATCGAGGGGAACGCCGGCTGGGCGGAGTTCTCGCCGTTCCGCGAGTACGGCGATGCCGAGGCGGCGACGTGGTGGCGCGCCGCGCGGGAGGCCGCGGACGACGGCTGGCCGGAACCCGTGCGCGACTGGGTCCCGGTCAACGCCACGGTTCCGGCGGTGTCACCGAGCCAGGTGGTGGAGGTGCTGTCCCGGTTCCCTGGATGTACGACGGCGAAGGTGAAGGTCGCGGCGGCGGGTCAGAGCCCGGGTGAGGATCTCGCCCGCCTGGAGGCGGTGCGTGACGCACTGGGCCCGATGGGCAGGGTCCGAATCGACGCCAACGCCGCCTGGGACGTGGACACGGCGATCCGGCTCCTGCCGCGCTACGCCGATGCGGCACAGGGCCTCGAGTACGTCGAGCAGCCCTGCCCGTCGGTGGAGGACCTTGCCGAGGTACGCCGCCGGGTGTCGGTACCGATCGCGGCCGACGAGTCGATCCGGCGAGCTGAGGATCCGCTTCGCGTGGCAAGACTCGACGCCGCCGACGTCGCCGTGCTGAAGGTGCAGCCGATGGGCGGGGTGCGCGCGTGCCTGCGCATCGCGGAGCAGATCGGCCTGCCGGTCGTGGTCTCCAGCGCCCTGGAGACGTCGATCGGCATCGCGGCCGGCGTGGCGCTGGCGGCGGCGCTGCCTGAGCTTCCGTATGCGTGCGGGCTGGCGACGGCGAGTCTGCTCGAGCGCGACGTGACGGAGCCCCTCACCGCCGTCGATGGTTTCCTGCCGGTGCGACGCCCGGAGCCGACGCCGGAGGGCCTCGCCGCGACGGCGGCGGATAAATCTGTCCAAGAATGGTGGAACCTGCGCATCGCGCGGATCGTCTGAAAGATTGACGCCCCCGAGCGTTGTGGACTACTCGGCGAGTGATCATGGAGGATATAACGTATGTGGTCTCGTCTGCTGGCTGGTACCGGTGCCGCCGTCTTGGCGTCCGGGTCCGCGTTCTTCTTGCTCGGCGGGGCCAGCGGCAGTTCGGACGACAGCGGTCCGGCACGTGCCAAAGTAGTGTCTGCAGGCGTGTCGAAGCCGCTGACGGCGCCTCCATCGCCGGCGGAATCTGAGACGGTCGAGGCGTTGCACGCTGAGGCCGAGGAACCGTCCGACGAGCTCGAGCTGGTGCTCAGCGCGCCCGAAGAGGCCGACGACTGGGACGAGGTGCCGTTCGAGGCATCCTGGTCGGCCGCCGAGGGCGGCGAGGTCAGCGGCCCGGTCGACCTGCAACGCGTCGAGGGGGAGTCATGGGAGTCGGTGACCGAACTCGACCTTGTGGATGGCGTGGGCAGCGCTGACGTCAGGGTGAACGAGACCGGGATCTATCGCCTCGCGTACGGGGGAAGCGACGCGGTGGACGCGGCTGCATCGAACGACGTCACGGTGGTCTCCGGTGACCCTCTGGAGTCGCGGATCACGGCGACCGCATCACCGGTCGACGACGACACAGCCGAGGTCATCGCCACGTGGACCACGCAGGACGGCGTGGCCATCATGGGAGATCTCGATCTGCAGCAGCAGATCGATGACGAGTGGGAGACTGTGCAGACGGTCACCACCGGATCCGACAGCAAGGCCGAGGTCGAGGTCGAAGCCGAGGTGGGTACCAGCTTCCGTTTCGTGTACTCCGGCGGCAGCCGGTTCGATGAGGTTGAGAGCGACGCCGCAGTCGTGATCGGCGACGATGTCGAGTCGATCCCCGTGAGCGCTTGCTCGACCAACACTGAGATCGACAACCTGCCCTATGGTGCGGCATGCCATTACACGCCGGTGGGTGCCGGCACGTTCGTGGTCGCGCACGACTACCTCGGCAACGCGTGGTGGAACGCCATGCCGATGGGAACCATGGTGGAGCTCGAAGGCGAGCAGGCCGGCGTCTACGAGGTGGTCGACCGAGAGATCGCTCCGGGCCGTGGGTCCGCGCTCGGGTCGGCCTCGAACTGGACATGCGGCGACGAGTGCGACGTCATCCTGCAGACTTGCCAGGGTGCCAATACCGGATTCACCTGGCTCCGCAGAGTCGACTAGGCAGGACTGCCGAGCATCGCTGGGGTGGACACCACAGTGATCCTCGGCACTCATTTCACGGCGGTGCAGCGTTGTCCGACCGTCGACCGCAGCGCCATTGTCTCGGTGGCGGTCGCGGAACTTGCCATCCTCGACGTGGCCGGTGCGACCATCGAGCTCGATACGGACCCGATACTCGTCGTAGTCGACGTCGATCCAGATCGTCCGGTTCCGTCCGGCTCGCCGTTGACGAGCGCCGCGCGGGAGCCCGTGTGCACGCTCGACTCGGCGAAGATGATGTAGTTCGAGCGGTGACTGCGCCCCCGAGGACACGTCGGTGAGCATGCCCTGCACCACTGGCCGCCACCGGATCCGCTGACGTTGGCCGAGGGCGGCCGCGATGCGCTCGGGAGTGGTGCGTCGCCGCTGGCATGCCCCGGTTATCCACGCTTCGACATCGGAGGCCGCGGACGCGTCATCGATCAGATCCAACCACCGCAGCTGTTCGGCTGTCATCCCGCACGCGAATGCCTGCGAGCGCTGGACGACGCCGTGCTGGAGCATCAGCAATCCTTCGAGCTTGGAACGATATGGCAGGTCGGCAGGGAGATACGGGACAATGCATCGCGTGCTTGATGGGTGATCCACGGTGTCGATCCTGCGGCGATTGGCACCCGATATGCAGCCTCGCGTCGAGGATTGTGGACAAGTGCTGTGCAGCCCGCGGAGCGATCCACAGGGAATGAGTGCCGAGCATCGCTGGGGTGGACACCACAGTGATCCTCGGCGGTCCCGCCTCGGCCGCGGGGGAGAATGGGCGGCGTGAGCCCTTCGACAGCAGTTGCCGATGTTCTGGTCGCCGAGTTGGTGCGCCAACGGGTTCGACATGTGGTGCTGGCGCCCGGATCGCGCAGCGCACCGCTGGCGTTCGCGGTGATGGCCGCCGCGCAACGCGGAGAGCTTGGACTTCATGTCCGCATCGACGAGCGTGTCGCGGCGTTCACGGCGCTTGGCTTGGCGAAGGCTACCGGGCCCGTCGCGATCGTGACCACCTCCGGTACGGCCGTGGCGAACCTGCACCCGGCCGTGCTTGAAGCCTCCCATTCCGGCGTCCCACTCGTGGTGTTGACCGCCGACCGTCCACACGAGATGCGTGGTACCGGCGCCAACCAGACCACTGACCAGGTGCGGATCTTCGGCAACGCGGTCCGCTTCTTCGTCGATGTTCCGGCGCCGCACGGCAGGGCCGGGGAGGACGCCGACGCCAGGAACCTGCTTGGCCGAGCGCTGGCGGCGGCGACCGGAGTCCGGTCGGGCGACCCCGGACCAGTCCATCTGAACCTGTCCTTCCGGGAGCCGCTGGTACCGGATGCGGCAGACACTGGAGTCAGGAGTGCGGGGGCGGCGGCCGAGGCGGACCAGCCCGGTTCGCCGCAGCCTCGTGGTGCGTCGCAGGTACGCGAGGTTCGCGCGGCCGTCACGCCGGAGGATGCCGGTCGCCGCGTGTGGGCGCCGGCGGATGCCCATGTCCTTGCACCCGGCGTGGAAACGGTGGTCATCGCGGGTGACGGTGCCGGTCAGGCAGCACGCCAATGCGCTGAGGCAGGTGGGTTCCCGTTGCTGGCGGAGCC
>NZ_ML142852.1:248191-249734 GCF_004138495.1 Phytoactinopolyspora endophytica | reverse complement strand
GTGCGCGTTCGGGTCCGAACGCGCTGGTGGCCTACCGGCTGTTGCTGTCCCGGCCGGATCTCGGTGGACGGGTGCGCCGAGCCGTCGTCTTCGGGCATCCCACGTTGTCACGGCCGGTGGACGCGCTGCTGGCGCGGCGCGACGTCGAGGTGATCGTCGTCGCACCGAGCGGCACCTGGCCGGACGCCGCACGCAACGCCGCGCATGTGGTCGGCTTTGTCACGGTCGGCTCAGAGACGGGCGGGTCGTCGGCCTCGGACCGCGGTGCGGCCGGCCGCGTGGCCGCCGGCGAGGCGCTGGATGGGAGAGACTCCGGGGAGAAGATCGACGCGATCGGCGACGACTGGCTCAAGGGGTGGCAGGAAGCGGACCGTACTGCTCAGCGCGTGGTCGGCGACGTACTCGAGGCAGGGCCGCTGACCGGCCCGCTCGTCGCTCGCGAGGTGTGGGCTGCTGTGCGGCCGGGCGAGGCACTGGTGGTCGGCTCCTCGAACGCGATCCGTGATCTGGATCTGACCGCGAGCCCATTCGGCGCCGCGCAGCCGCTGACCGAAGAATCGGGACGTGGCGTGGCGGCTGACGAACTCGGGCCCGCCGTGTACAGCAATCGTGGACTGGCCGGGATCGATGGGACCGTGTCGACGGCTGCGGGTGTGGCGCTGGGCTCGGGCGAGACGACACGGGTGCTCCTGGGCGATCTTGCCTTCCTGCACGACATCGGCGGGCTGCTCATCGGGCCGCACGAGGAGGAACCCCGACTGCAGATCGTCGTCCTCAACGACGACGGTGGTGGGATCTTCACGCTGCTGGAGCACGGGGCACCGGCCTATGCGGACGTCTTCGAGCGGGTCTTCGGTACCCCGCACGGTGCCGATCTCGCGGCGCTGTGCAGGGGATACGGTGTCAGGCATTCGCGCATCGACGATTTCGACGAGCTGCGGTCCGCCCTGTCCGCGCCTGTGTCCGGCAGGTCTGTGATCGAAGTCACGTTGGACCGCTCCAGCCACCGTGACCTGCACGGCCAGATTCGTGCCTCTGTCGATGACGCCATCGGAGAATGAGGCTCTTCGGATTTCAGCGCGGCGACAAGACGTTCTCGAAGTCCCTGCCCGCCGCCGTCGCGCGTGCCGTCTCCGGGATACGCGTTTTCCGCAGCCGCTGATAAGGGTCACGATCGTCATCCGACAAGACTCGCGTGATTCCTCCGGCTTGACGCATGCCTATATCGGCATATGATGGAGTCCATGGCACGAGCAGCGACGACGTCGGACGTCTTCAACGCGATCGCCGAGCCGCAGCGCCGGGAGATCCTGGTGCTGTTGCGGGCGGGTGAACGGCCGGTGACCGAGTTGGCCGAAGAGCTGGGGATGACCCAGCCGAGGGCATCCAAGCACCTGCGGGTGCTCCGCGAGGTCGGACTGGTGCGGAACCGCACGGCGGGCAAACAGCGCCTATACGGCCTCGACGCCCGCGGGCTGCGGCCGGTCCACGAGTGGACCGGCGGGTTCGAGCGGTTCTGGAACGAGAGCTTCGACCGGCTGGA
>NZ_ML142852.1:243545-248160 GCF_004138495.1 Phytoactinopolyspora endophytica | reverse complement strand
AGGACCTCAAGCAGGCAAGGCAGGAGGAGTAGCTGATGAGTTCGACGGAACGAGGAACGCCGGCGCAGTCCGCGACGGCCGACCGGGAGATCGTGATCTCCCGGGTCATCGATGCCCCGCGGGAGCTGGTGTTCGAGGCGTTCACCGAAGTCCGGCACCTGGCGCGGTGGTGGGGACCGGAAGGGTTCACCACCACCACGCAGTCGTTCGAGTTCAGTGTCGGCGGAGAGTGGGACTTCGTGATGCACGGACCGGACGGGACGGACTACCCCGAGTGGATCTCCTGGACCGAGATCGCCCCGCCGGAGCGGATCGCGTTGCTCCACGGTGAGTCCCGCGACGACCCGAACGCCTTCGAGTCGGTCCTCACGTTCGAGCCCGACGGAGCGGCGACCCGGATCGAGATGCGCACGGTGTTCCCCACCAAGGAACAGCGCGACGAGGCGGTCGAGAAGTACCACGCGATCGAGGGCGGCCAGCAGACCCTGGGCAACCTAGCTGCCTACGTCACCGAGATCGCTCGGTTGGGAGATGATGGCTGATGGCCGGGAAGGTGTTCTTCAGCGTGACGATGTCGTTGGACGGGTTCATCGCACCCGAGTCCCTCGAGGACTTGATGGGGAAGCAGTGGGTGGAACTGCAGAGGTGGATCTTCCCGCAGCGGTTCTTCCGGGAGAACCTGAAGCTCGGCGGGGGCGGTGAGGAAGGGCGCGACAACGACATCGTGCGGGAGACGCATCTGCGCACCGGCGCGAGCGTGATGGGCAAGCGCATGTTCGACGCCGGCGAGAAGGCGTGGCCGGAGGAGGCGCCGTTCCACACGCCGATCTTTGTGGTGACGCACGAGAAGCGTGACCCCTGGGAGCGGCCGGGCGGGACCATCTTCCATTTCGTCAACGACGGCATCGAGACTGCGCTCGACCGAGCCCGCGAGGCCGCCGGCGACCGCGACGTCCGCATCGCCGGCGGCGGCGCGACGATCCTGGAGTACGTGAACGCCGGCCTGATCGACGAGTTCTCGATCGCGCTGTCACCCGTGCTGTTCGGCTCCGGAATCCGCCTGTTCGAGGGCGTGGACGCGGGCCGCGTGGCCCTGGAGCCGGTCCGCGCGGAGCCCTCCCCAAGGGTGACCCACCTGACCTACACCGTCCGGGAACGGTAACTGCCCCGAACACAGCGCTCTCCCGCCGAGGTCAGCTGCCCGCGGACGGCCCGGCCCGGTCAACGGGCCAGGGCATCCCGCATGGGCACGAGCTTGGCAGTGCTCTCGGCGAGTTCCGCGCCAGGGTCTGAGCCGGCGACGATGCCGCACCCGGCGTAGAGCCGCATGCGTGCACTGTCTCCCGGGTCGATCTGGGCGCAACGTAGCGCGATGCCCCACTCGCCGTCGCCGTTGCTGTCGATCCAGCCGACCGGCGCGGCGTAGCGGCCGCGGTCGAGCCCCTCGATCTCACGGATCAGCGCCTGCGCCTTGTCTGTCGGAGTCCCGCCCACTGCGGCCGACGGGTGAAGGGCCTCGGTCAACGTGAGCGACGAGACCTCGCCGGTTGCGACGCCCGCCAGGTCGGTGGCCAGGTGCATCACGTTCGACAGATGAAGAACGAACGGCGTCTCGGGCACGTTCATGCTGGAGCAGAACGGGGCGAGCGAGTCGGCGACGGAGCGGACGGCGAACTCGTGCTCCTCCAGGTCCTTGCTGGACCGGGCCAATGAGGCGGCGAGCGCGAGATCGTGGATGTCGTCGTGAGTGCGGCGGATGGTGCCGGCCAGGACACGCGATGTGACCAGCCCTCGCTCGCGGCGGACCAGCAGCTCGGGGGTAGCCCCGAGGATGCCGTCGACGCTGAACGTCCAGCACCGGGAGTAGCGGTCGCTCAGCCGGTTCAGCGGCCAACGTGGGTCGATCGAGCGTGGGCTCTCAGCCACCAGGTCCCGGGCGAGGACGACCTTGTCCAGTTCCCCGGCGTTGATCCGCTCCACGGCCTGAGCGACGACGTGTTCCCACGCGGGCCCGCTCAGTGCGCCGTCGGCGAAGGTCACCAGGCCAGGGCGGCGTGCCGGGGTGGTGCGCGGCAGCATCGGCCACGGAGGCAGGTTTCCAGTCACGCTGACCGTGGTCACCCACCAGCGTCCGTGCCGGTGTCCGACCACGGTCTCGGGGAGGATGAGCGACGACGTGCCGGCATCGTCGAACGTGAACGATCCGAAGGCGACCGGCCCGGAGCCCGGCAAGTCGACCTCGTCCCGGACGACGGCCGTCTGACTGATCGTGTTCCACCAGCGCTCCGCGTCGGCGAACCGGGTGGCGCCCGAGGCCTCGAACCGGGCTGCCTCGCCCCAGCCGACCAGGCCCTCGCCGCGTCGTACCCAGGCCAGCGGCGCGTCGTCGGGAAGTAATGAGAGCAGCGCGCCAGGGTCGGGAATCTCGACCGTGCGCGTGACCAGATCCGGCACAGGGGCGGTCAAGGGGGCGCTCGTCACGGGGCACAAGCTTATGCCTGAATCGTGCACCTGCCCGCAGCCGGTCGCTGACGATTTGGTCACAACACACGTGCATACCCGTCCGGTGCGCAACGGACACACGGCTGCTTCACATGCCGCCGCTGTGGTGACGTCGACAGTCACTAAGCTTGGCATCGTGATCCGGGCTTCCCTCGACAAGCAGCCACATGAGGTCGCGGCGATGTTCGACGACGTCGCCGATCGCTACGACCTCACCAACGACGTCCTCTCGTTCGGACAGGACCGGCTCTGGCGGCGTGCCGTCGAACGGGCCGTGGCCGCTGTCCCCGGCGAACGAGTGCTCGACCTGGCCGCTGGGACGGGGACCTCCAGCGAGCCGTTTCAGGCGGCCGGGGCGACCGTGGTGCCGTGCGACTTCTCTCTCGGCATGCTCCAAGCCGGCAAGCGGAGCCGCGCCGACCTCGCGTTCGTCGCCGGTGACGCCACGAGGCTGCCGTTCGCCGACGCGTCGTTCGATGCCGTGACCATCTCGTTCGGTCTGCGCAACGTCCACGACCCCGATTCCGGCCTGAGCGAGATGCTGCGGGTCACGCGGCCAGGTGGCCGGATGGTGCTCTGCGAGTTCAGTCATCCGACGTGGGCACCGTTGAGGACCATGTACCTGGAGTACCTGATGCGCGCCCTGCCCTCGGTGGCGAGGCGTGTCGCGAGCAACCCGGACGCCTACGTCTATCTCGCCGAGTCGATATCCGTATGGCCGGACCAGCGTGGCATGGCCGAGCGGTTGCGTCGTACCGGGTGGTCCGGTGTGCGCTGGCGGAACCTCAGCGGTGGCATCGTCGCCCTGCACTACGCGGTGCGGCCGACGGCTTTGGACACCTGAATGTCGGGGGGCGCGGACCCGCGGGCACCACGTGCGGCGGTGGCGAAAGGCTGGGCTGTCACGTTGGTCGTCGCTGTGATGGTGGGCCTGGCGGGGGCCGGCCTCGTCACCCGTGCCATGGACTCGGACGCGTCCGGTAGTGGCGACACAGTGGGTGCCGCACCAGCCGACGTGGTGGCGGATGGAGGCGAAGCGGAGGCCGTGGACGGACAGGATGCGATCGACCTGTACGCCCCGGGCATGGTCGAGGCGCTCTTCGAGCGGCTCGGGGCGGAAGGCGTCGAAGGGTATCTGAACGTCGTCGTCCGCCCTGACCGCGCATCCTTCGAAGTCCAGACGGCCCCGGGCGCACGCCAGTACGACGAGATCGCTTTCAACGACGGCGAGCTCGGCGAACCGGTGCCCGGAGGCGAGATCGCGGAGTCAGACGAACTCGAGGATGAGGTCTTCGCGGCGTCCGACATCGCCGAGGGCGTGGTCGCGGCGGTGACCAGCCAGGCGGCGGACGTCGCGGGCCTACAGGGCAGGCAGGTCAGCCATGTCGTCATCGCGCGGGACTCCTCGCATCGCGGTGTCGTGACGGTCACGGTTCACCTGGAGTCCGACGACTATGGATCGAGCGCCACCCTGACGTGGGACGGTACGGGACGGCATCTGCTGAGAGATGGATCGTGAACATGAGCTCGTACGGGAGGTCGACGGGTCCCGACCGCCGGTGGCGGCCGTCCGACGCGGACCGTGAGCGATACGCGGAGGCGGTCTCGGCCGCCTTCAGCGATGGCCGGATCAGCGCTGAGGACATGCAGTCCCGCACTGCGCTGGTGTACGAGGCGGCGACCATCGCCGATCTGGAGGCGTTGGTCGATGACATTCCGTCGGCATCGCCGACCAGCCCGCGGCCGGTCCCAGCTGTCAAGCGGCCGCCGTACGGTCGGATGGTCCTGGTCGGCGTACTGTGTGCGGCGGCCATCGTGGGGGCCGCCGCGGCGATGTCCTCCACACCCGTCGAGCAGCACGAGGCCACCGGCGGGGGCGTCGTCGAGGGCGACCAAGACGGTGGCGCCGCGGGCCTGGAACCGGTCGACGTCGACGTCCCGGACATCGCGACCGAGAAGCCGGGCCTGTTCACCGAAGAGGGCCTGATCCAGATGTGGGAGACGATGTCGGCCGGCGATGTCAGCGAGATCAAGTCGATCACGGTGCGGCCGGGCCACGGCATGCTGATAGTCCGATCCGACACCGAGGAGCCGGGTCTGGCGGAGATCCGGT
>NZ_ML142852.1:237828-243512 GCF_004138495.1 Phytoactinopolyspora endophytica | reverse complement strand
GGCGGCCTGGCGTCACCGCCCGAGTGGGCGCGGACGTATTCGGAACAGGAGGGTGGCTTCTTCGGCTGGGGCGACGTGTCGCCGGAGGCCGTCGCGGCGGCGATCGAGGCGACTCCGGACGCGCTGGACATGCCGGACGCCGAGGTCGACAACGCTTTTGTGGTGCGTAGCAGCTGGGCTGAGGGAAACATCGTGATCAACGTGGTGGTGACCGAGGGCGATCGGTCGTCCTCCGCCCGTTGGGATGCCACCGGTTCGACGGTGCTGTCCACGTATTGACGACGCCGGTTGGCGACGCGACCGCGACGCCACAGGGCGGGGAAGCTGCTGCGACGCGAATTTCGCAACGTTCATCAAGCGTAAATGTGCAGGTCAGCACTATGGCCCCGGTCGAAGCTTGCGGGCACCTGGGCCTAAACTTGGCCAGGAAGGTACTTAGTGAATGAATTCACGAGGTGATCTTCCGTAGCCGCTGAAGACGTAGGACAGGTGTTGGGGATCCGATGAATGCGCAGGCCGGAGACGCCGACGTTATTGTCGTCGGCGCCGGGCCCGCCGGTTCCACCACGGCGTACTACCTGGCCCGGTCCGGACTCGACGTACTGCTCCTGGAGAAGGCGTCGTTCCCGCGGGACAAGGTATGCGGGGACGGGCTCACACCGCGGGCAGTGCGTCAGTTGGTGCGGATGGGTGTGGACACATCAGGGCCCGGCTGGATCCGCAATCAGGGACTCCGGATCGTCGGTGGCGGCATGCGGCTGCACCTGCCGTGGCCGGAGCTCACCAGCTACCCGGGGTACGGGCTGGTCCGCACTCGCCTCGATTTCGACCACCTGCTGGCCCAGCACGCTGCCCAGGCCGGTGTTCGACTCATGGAGCGGACCAAAGTGGCGGGCCCGGTGATCGACGAGCCCAGCGGCCGCGTGGTCGGGGTCAGAGCCAGAACCCTGGGAGAGGACGGACGTCCCGCCGGGGACACGGTGACGTACCGGGCGCCGCTGGTGGTGGCCGCCGATGGCACGTCGTCGCGCCTGGCTACGGCGCTGGACATCCACAAGCGAGACGACCGGCCGATGGGTGTGGCAGTACGCACGTACTTCAAGAGCCCGCGCCATGACGATGACTGGATGGAGTCGTGGCTGGAGCTATGGGCCGCGAACGACCGTGGAGGCCGGGACCTGCTTCCCGGCTACGGCTGGATCTTCGGTGCGGGCGACGGCACCAGCAACGTCGGGCTGGGCATCACCAACACGTCGAAGGCTTTCGGGCGGGTGGACTACAAGGACCTGCTCCGCCGTTGGGTGGCCGAGACCCCGGGTGAGTGGGGATTCACTGAGGACAATCAGGTCGGCGAGATCCGCAGTGCAGCACTGCCGATGGGCTTCAACCGGCAGCCGCACTACAGTCGCGGCCTGGTTCTGGTCGGCGACTCCGGCGGTATGGTCAACCCGTTCAACGGCGAGGGCATCGACTACGCGATGGAAGCGGCCAGTGTGGCCGCCATGGTCATCGCCGACGCGTTGTCCCGGGACTCGGTGGCCGCCAGGGAACGGGTGCTGCAGGGGTACCCCGCCGCGCTGAAGACGGAGCACGGAGGATACTTCACACTCGGCCGGATCTTCCTCCGGTTGATCGGAGACCCACGGATCATGAAGATCGCCACCAACCACGGGCTTCCGCGGCCGTGGCTGATGAAGTTCACGTTGAAGTTGCTCGCCAACTTGACGGACCATCGCGACGGTGATGTGTATGACCGAGTCATCAATGCCATGACCCGATTGGCTCCGGCCGCATGAGGTGGGGGCAGAATATGGGCTCGTGTCTTCGAGCGGAATCACCGAGTAGCCGGATGCAGGCGACAGCGAACGTGACGATCACGACCGGACGGCGGACCGCCGGACCAGAGACGAAGGAGACGGTAAGCGTGACGAGAGTGGTCGAGGGGAGCTGAGCGAGCATGGACCTATATGCGCCGATCATCGGCCTGATCATCATCGCCGCCGTCTTCGCCGTAGGCTCGGTGGCATTCTCAGCGGTCGCGGGGCCGAAGCGCTACCACCGGGCGCGTCTCGACTCGTACGAGTGCGGGATCGAGCCGACACCACAGCCGGTGGGCGGTGGCCGCATTCCGATCAAGTACTACCTGACGGCGATGACGTTCATCATCTTCGACATCGAGATCATCTTCCTGTATCCGTGGGCTGTCCGCTTCGACCACCTCGGAGTCTTCGGTTTTGTCGCGATGGTGACTTTCCTGTTCCTAATCACCGTGCCGTTCATCTACGAATGGCGCCGTGGCGGGTTGGACTGGGACTAGTGAGCGACGAGCTGAGCGCGACCAGTGTCTGGAGCGACGAGCTGAGCGCGACCAATGTCTGGAGCGGCGAAGTGAGGAGTGAGCGGAGTGGTCGGCGTCGCGAGGGACGAGCAGCCGCCTGTGGAGCGAGCGACGAGCTGAGCGCGACCAATGTGATGGTAGGAGTGTGACCAGATATGGGTGTTGAAGAGAAGCTTCCGTCAGGGATTCTGCTGAGCACGGTCGAGGGTTTGGCCGGCTACATGCGTAAGGGCTCCCTGTGGCCGGCGACGTTCGGGCTGGCCTGCTGTGCCCTTGAGATGATGTCATTCGGGGCTCCCCGGCACGATTCGTCCCGGTTCGGCATGGAGGTCTTCCGGGCTTCGCCCCGGCAGGCCGACTTGATGATCGTCGCAGGCCGGGTCAGCCAGAAGATGGCGCCCGTGTTGCGGCAGATCTACGACCAGATGGCCGGTCCCAAGTGGGTGCTGTCAATGGGCGTATGCGCCAGTACCGGCGGCATGTTCAACAACTACGCCATCGTGCAGGGGGTCGACCACGTGGTTCCGGTCGATGTTTACCTGCCCGGATGCCCGCCACGCCCCGAGATGCTGATCGACGCCGTGCTGAAGCTGCACGACAAGATCCAGCACACCAAGCTGGGTGCGCACCGCGAGGCGGCGGAGGCCGAGGCGGAGCTTGCGGCGTTGTCCGCGACTCCGACGCACGAGATGAAGGGTCTGCTGCGGTGACGGAGAAGCCTGAGGAGACACCGGACGAGACCCCGGAGGAGGAGAGCCTTCCGGCGGAGCCCGAAGGTCCGGCGCTGCCTCCCGCCCACCCGTCACGCCGCGGCATGTTCGGTACCGACGGCTCGGGAGACACCTCGGGATACGGGGGGCTCGTGGTCCGCGACACCAGCCCGACCCGTGGCGAGTCGACGCCGCGGCCGTGGGCGGACGAGTTCGAGCAGCTGGACGACCAGGTCGGCTCGGCGCTCGAATCGGCCGGACAGTCGTACGACGACGCTGTGGAGAAGGTGATCGTCGATCGCGGCCAGATGACGATCTACATCAAGCGCGAACGGCTGGCGGACGTGGTGAAGGTGTTCCGCGATGACCCGGCGCTCCGTTTCGAGATGTGCTCGAGCGTCAGTGGCGTGCACTACCCGGAGGAGGCGGACCGGGAGCTGCATGTGTCGTACCAGCTGTTGTCGATCACGCACAACCGGCGGGTGGCTCTGGAGGTGGCCTGTCCCGACGCGGATCCGCACATCCCTTCGGTCACCGCCACATACCCGTCGGCCAACTGGCACGAGCGCGAGACGTACGACTTCTTCGGGGTCATCTTCGACGATCATCCGGCACTCACCCGGATCGAGATGCCCGACGACTGGCCAGGGCACCCGCAGCGTAAGGACTACCCGCTGGGCGGGATTCCGGTCGAGTACAAGGGCGCCACCATTCCACCGCCGAACGAGCGGAGGGCTTACCAATAACATGAGCGATGTCACATTTTCGCCCGCCGACGAGGCCGACGACCCGTACGCGGGTGTCCGCGATACCACCGAGGGTCCGGTTTACACGGTCACCGGCCAGGACTGGGAGGACGTCGTCGGTGCAGCCGCCGCCGGCGAGGAACGGGTCGTGGTCAACATGGGCCCGCAGCACCCGTCCACGCACGGCGTGCTCAGGCTCATCCTCGAGCTTGACGGCGAGATCGTGACCGAAGCCCGGGCGGGCATCGGTTACCTGCACACCGGCATCGAGAAGAACCTCGAGTACCGGAACTGGACACAAGGCGTCACCTTCGTGACCCGCATGGATTACGCGATGCCGTTCCACAATGAGGCCGCGTATGTCTTGGGCGTGGAGCGGTTGCTCGGCATCACCGACGACATCCCGGAGCGCGCCAACGTGATCCGGGTCATGACGATGGAGCTGAACCGGATCTCGTCGCACCTGCTGTGCATCGCCACGGGCGGCATGGAGATGGGCGCGTTGACGGTCATGACCGCGGGCTTCCGGGACCGGGAGCGCACGCTCGACCTCTTCGAGCTGATCTCCGGCCTGCGGATGAACAGCGCATATATCCGGCCGGGTGGTGTCGCGCAGGACCTCCCGCCAGGGACGGTGGAGAGCGTCCGCGACTATCTGCGCTGGATGTGGGACCACATCGGAGAGATCGAAGCGTTCTGCAACGAGAACCCGATCTTCAAGGGCCGGACCGTCGACATCGGCTATCTCGACCTGGCCGGCTGCATGGCACTCGGCATCACCGGGCCGATGCTGCGCTCCACAGGTCTGCCGTGGGACATGAGGAAGAGCCAGCCGTACTGCGGTTATGAGAACTACGAGTTCGACGTCCCCACCACAGACACATGCGATGCCTACGGCCGGTACCGGGTGCGCGTGGAGGAGATGAAACAGTCTCTGAAGATCATTGAGCAGTGCCTCGACCGCCTGCGCCCCGGCCCGGTGATGGTCGAGGACAAGAAGATCGCCTGGCCGGCCCAGCTGGCGGTCGGCGGCGACGGCATGGGCAACTCACTCGACCACATCCGGCACATCATGGGTGAGTCGATGGAAGCGCTGATCCACCACTTCAAGCTGGTGACCGAAGGTTTCCGGGTTCCGCCGGGACAGGTCTACACGGCCGTGGAGAGCCCGCGGGGCGAGCTCGGCGCGCACGTGGTGTCCGAAGGCGGCACCCGGCCCTGGCGGGTGCATTTCCGCGACCCGTCGTTCAACAACCTCCAGGCGGTGCCCGCTACCTGTGAGGGAAGTATGGTCGCCGACGTCATCGTCGCGGTGGCGAGCATCGATCCCGTGATGGGTGGGTGTGACAGGTGAACGAGACGAACGGAGACGAGGTGACCGAGGAGAACGGCACCAGGCTCGACGCGAAGGCGCGCGCGGAGATGGAGGAGATCGTCGCGCGTTACCCGGAGGCGCGTTCGGCGTTGCTGCCGATGCTGCACCTCGTGCAGTCCTACGAGGGCTACGTGACGCCTGCCGGCATCGAGATGTGCGCCGACGTGCTCGGGCTGACCGAGGCGGAGGTCGCCGCTGTGGCGACCTTCTACACCATGTACAAGAGACGCCCGGTGGGCGACTACCACGTCGGTGTGTGCACCAATACTCTGTGCGGGATCATGGGCGGCGACGCGATCTGGTCTGAGCTCACCGAGCATCTGGGCGTGGGTCACGACGAGTCCACCGAGGACGGCAAGATCTCGCTGGAACGCGTCGAGTGCAACGCCGCCTGCGACTACGCCCCGGTGGTGATGGTCAACTGGGAGTTCGTGGACAACCAGAACCCGGAATCCGCGAGGGAGCTCGTGGACAAGCTCCGTGCGGGAGACGACGTCTCGTCCACCCGAGGGCCC
>NZ_ML142852.1:232362-237790 GCF_004138495.1 Phytoactinopolyspora endophytica | reverse complement strand
TGTGCACCTGGAAACAGGCTGAGCGCGTGATAGCTGGCTTCCCGGACGGCCTGGCCGGCCAGGGAGTGCAGGCAGGACCGGCATCGCTCGCCGGGCTTCGGCTGGCCGAGCAAGAGGGCTGGTCCGCGCCCGAGGGTGGCCAGCCCGCGCTCGGAGCCGCCGATGGGAAGACCGGAGGGGAGAGCAAGTGAGCACGCCATCCGAGGCCTCGGATCAGACGCGCGCCTCGGCCACGCTGACGCCGGTGTTGACGGCGCGTTGGGGCGAGAAGGACTCCTTCACGCGTCGTGGCTACGAACGCCACGGCGGGTACAAGGCCCTACGCCAGGCGCTGCAGCGCAAGCCCGAGTCGATCGTCGAGACCGTGAAGGACTCCGGGCTGCGAGGCCGCGGCGGTGCGGGCTTCCCGACCGGCATGAAGTGGAGCTTCGTCCCGAAAGACATACCCAAGCCGACCTACCTGGTGGTCAACGCCGACGAGTCGGAGCCGGGGACGTGCAAGGACATCCCGCTGATGATGGCCGACCCGCATGTGCTGGTCGAAGGCGTCATCATCTCGTCGTACGCGATCGGGGCGAACACCGCCTTCATTTATGTCCGCGGTGAGGTGCTGCACGTCGTGCGGCGGCTACACCATGCCGTCGCCGAGGCTTACGAGGCCGGTTACCTGGGGAAGAACATCCTCGGGTCCGGGTTCGACCTCGACGTGGTGGTACACGCCGGCGCGGGTGCCTACATCTGCGGCGAGGAGACCGCGCTCCTTGACTCGCTTGAAGGGCGTCGCGGGCAGCCCCGGCTCAAGCCTCCGTTCCCGGCCGTCGCCGGTCTGTACGCGTCGCCGACTGTCATCAACAACGTGGAGACGATCGCGTCGGTGCCGTCCCTGGTCACCAACGGGCCGGGTTGGTTCCGCACCATGGGCAGCGAGAAGTCACCGGGCTTCGGCATCTTCTCGCTGTCAGGGCATGTGCGGAACCCCGGCCAGTACGAGGCACCGCTGGGGATCACTCTGAACGAGCTTCTCGATATGGCCGGTGGCATCCGGGCTGGGCATGAGCTGAAGTTCTGGACGCCCGGCGGCTCGTCGACCCCGATGCTCACCGCCGAGCACGCCGACCTCCCCCTCGACTTCGAGGGCATGGCGGGCGCCGGCACGATGCTCGGGACGCGGGCGCTGCAGATCTTCGACGAGACCACCTGCGTGGTCCGCGCGACGCTGCGGTGGATCGAGTTCTATAAGCATGAGTCCTGCGGTAAGTGCACACCGTGCCGGGAAGGGTTCTGGTGGCAGGTGCAGATCCTGGAGCGGTTGGAGAAGGGCCAGGGTACCGAGGCCGACCTCGACAAGCTGCTCGACCTCAGTGAGAACATCGGCGGCCGCTCATTCTGCGCTTTGGCGGACGGTGGCATCGCACCGGTGGTCTCATCGATCCAGCACTTCCGGGATGAGTACATCGCCCACTTCGAGCACGGCGGATGTCCGTTCGACCCGGCGGCTTCGGCGCTGTTCACCGTCGAACGTAAGGAAGAAGCGGGGGCCAACGCCTGATGAGCGGCAGCACCAACACCAGTGTCACATCGGCGCCGGCGGAGAAGAACGCCACGGCCGTGCAGGACGACGCCGTCGAGAAGAACGAGAACCTGGTCACCGTCACTATCGACGGTTTCGAGGTGAGTGTTCCGGAAGGGACCCTCGTCATCCGGGCCGCCGAGATGATCGGCATCCAGATCCCGCGGTTCTGCGACCACCCGTTGCTGGAGCCGGCCGGTGCCTGCCGGCAGTGCCTGGTCGAGGTACCGGACATGGGCAACGGGCGCGGCATGCCGAAGCCGCAGGCGTCGTGCACGCTCACCGTGATGCCCGGGATGGTGATCAACACCCAGATGACCTCACCCGTGGCCGACAAGGCGCAGCAGGGCATCATGGAGTTCCTGCTGATCAACCATCCGCTCGACTGTCCGGTCTGCGACAAGGGCGGCGAGTGCCCGTTGCAGAACCAAGCGATGAGCAACGGCCGCGGCGACTCCCGGTACGAGGGCAAGAAGCGGACCTACCCGAAGCCGATCAACATCTCGGCGCAGATCCTGCTGGACCGCGAGCGCTGTGTGCTCTGCGCCCGGTGCACCCGGTTCTCTCAGGAAATCGCCGGTGACCCGTTCATCGAGCTGCTGGAACGGGGCGCGCTGCAGCAGGTAGGCATCTACGAGAAGGAGCCGTTCGAGAGCTACTTCTCCGGCAACACCATCCAGATCTGTCCGGTCGGCGCGTTGACCTCGGCGGCCTATCGGTTCCGGTCGCGCCCGTTCGACTTGGTATCGGTTCCGTCGGTGTCCGAACACGACGCCAGCGGGAGCGCGATCAGGGTCGACCACAGGCGTGGCACGGTCATGCGGCGGCTCGCCGGCGATGACCCGGATGTGAATGAGGAGTGGATCACCGACAAGGACCGTTTCGCGTTCCGTTCCTACACGCTCGATGACCGGCTGACTCATCCGCTCGTCCGGGACGAGGAGACGGGTGAGCTGGTGACCGCGTCGTGGCCGGAAGCGTTGACCCTTGCGGCGCAAGGGCTCGCCCGGGCCCGGGACGCCCGGGGCGTGGGAGTGCTGACCGGTGGCCGCGTGACCATGGAGGACGCCTACGCCTACAGCAAATTCGCGCGGGTGGTCCTGGGGACCAACGACGTCGACTTCCGGGCGCGCAGCCACTCCGCGGAAGAGGCCGGGTTCTTGCAGCGGGTCGCCACCGTTCGGGCAGGTGACGAGCATGGCGTCACTTTCCGAAGCTTGGAAGCCGCACCCGCGGTGTTACTCGCCGGCTTCGAGCCGGAGGAGGAGTCGGGGACGGTCTTCCTGCGCCTGCGCAAAGGGGCGCGTCGGGGCACCAAGGTCTTCTCGGTCGCTCCATTCGCCACCCGAGGGCTGCGTAAACTCTCTGGAACACTGTTCCCTGCCGCACCCGGGACAGAAGCCGAGGTGCTGACCGCCATCGCGGCCAAGGCACCAGAAGTGGCCGACCTGCATGACCAGCTGTGTGCCGACGGCGCCGTGCTGATGGTAGGCGAGCGGCTGGCCATGGTGCCGGGCGCGCTGTCCGCTGTGCTGCGGGTGGTGGGGTCCACGGGCGTGCGGCTTGCCTGGGTGCCCCGTAGGGCCGGCGAACGCGGCGCGCTCGAAGCGGGTGCGCTTCCGAACCTGCTGCCGGGCGGCCGTCCCATCGACAACGCAGAAGCGCGAGTCGACATGTCCGCTGTCTGGGGAGTCCCCACGTTGCCGCCGCTCGACGGCCGCGACACCACCGGGATCCTGGGTGGGCTGGCAAGCGGCTCGCTGAGTGGTGCGCTGGTCGGCGGCGTCGAGCTGGCCGACCTGCCGGATCCGGCTGCGGCACAGCAGGCGCTTGGCGATGCAAGCTTCGTGGTCAGCCTCGAGGTGCGGCACAGCGACGTGACCGAGCTCGCGGACGTCGTCCTACCGGTGGCGCCGCCGATGGAGAAGGACGGCACGTTCGTCAACTGGGAGGGCCGGCACCGGGCGTTCGCGAAGGCACTGCCCGAGAGCGCGGCCTGGTCGGACGCGCGCACGTTGGACGCCCTCGCCTCAGAGCTCGACATCAAGCTCGGTACCGAAGACGTGGAGACGGTCCGGGCCGAGCTGGCCGAGATCGGTGTCTGGGAGGTGGAGCCGGCCGCGTTGGACGTCGCCGCGACGGAGCCTCCGGCGGCCGGAACGGGCGAAGCCGTGCTGGCCACCTGGCGATTGATGCTCGACGACGGCCGGGCCTTGGACGGCGAACCCCACCTGGCTCAGACGGCCCGGAAGCCACAGGCTAGATTGTCCGCGGTGACCGCGGCGGAGATCGGGGTGGCCGACGATGACCAGGTGACGGTCAGCTCGGCGACCGGATCGCTGACGCTGCCGGTCACCATCACAGAGATGCCGGACCGTGTGGTGTGGGTGCCGCAGAACTCGCCGGGCTCCCACGTCTACGCCGACCTTGGAGTCCAGGCGGGCGCGGTCGTCTCGTTGGCCGGAGGTGAAGCATGATCACCCAGCTGGCGTCTGTTGACGTCCGGGCTGCGGACCAGCTCGAGGGCTTCGGTGGTGATCCGTGGTGGATCATCGCGATCAAGAGCGTGGCCATCTTCGTCTTCCTCGTCCTGATGACGCTCTTCGCGATCGTCTTCGAGCGCAAGGTCGTCGCCAAGATGCAGAACCGCATCGGCCCGAACCGCACCGGGCCCAACGGCTCGCTGCAGAGCCTGGCGGACGGCGCCAAGCTGATGCTGAAGGAAGACATCATCCCGAAGCATGCGGACAAGGTGGTGTACATCCTTGCTCCGCTCATCGCGGTGATTCCGGCGTTCGTGATCATGGCTCTGATCCCGTTCGGTCCGGAAGTCTCGATGTTCGGTGAGACCACGCGGCTGCAGGTCACCGACGCGCCGGTCGCGGTGCTGCTGGTGCTGGGGATCGCTTCCGTCGGTGTCTACGGCATCGTGCTGGCCGGCTGGTCGAGCGGCTCGACGTATCCGCTGCTCGGTGGGCTGCGTTCTTCGGCCCAGGTCATCTCGTACGAGCTGGCGATGAGTATGTCGTTCGTCGCGGTGTTCCTGTTCGCGGGGACCATGTCGACCTCAGGCATCGTGGAGGAACAGGAACGCCTCTGGTACGGCCTCATTCTGATCCCGTCCTTCGTGGTCTACCTGATCTCGATGATCGGGGAGACCAACCGCGCGCCCTTCGACCTCCCCGAGGCGGAAGGCGAGCTGGTGGCCGGGTGGGGCACCGAGTACTCGTCCATCAAGTACGCGATGTTCTTCCTCGCCGAATACATCAACATGGTCAACGTCTCGGCGCTGGCGACCACGCTCTTCCTGGGCGGCTGGCGGGCGCCGTGGCCGCTGTCGGCGATCAACGACGGCATGTTCAACGAGGGCTGGTGGCCGATCCTATGGTTCATCGGCAAGATCGTGGTCCTGCTCTTCCTCTTCATCTGGATCCGCGGCACGCTGCCGCGGATGCGGTACGACCAGTTCATGAAGCTGGGTTGGAAGGTGCTGATCCCGGTCTCGCTGGTCTGGATCGTCCTCGTCTCCGGCATGCGGCTGGCGATGAACGAGGGCTGGGAGCGCCGGGAGCTGATGATCTGGGTCGGCGGTGCGTTCCTCGTCATCATGCTGATTCTCTGGATCGCGCCGCTGTTCACCGGTTCCAAGGACGACGAGTCTGAGGACGCAGCCACGGACGAAGAACGAGAGCCCGAGTTCGACGCCTTCGCGGGCGGCCACCCGGTTCCGCCCATGCCCGGACAGGAACCCGTGGCCGTGCCGGCGACAGTAGGGACGGCCCGCGCCGCGGCCCCCGATAACGGTCCTGATGACAGCGACGAGAGCAACAGCTCGGAGGGCAGCAATGCCTAGTTTCC
>NZ_ML142852.1:231165-232335 GCF_004138495.1 Phytoactinopolyspora endophytica | reverse complement strand
ATCCGATCGCCGGGTTCGGCGTCACCTTCGCGAACATCTTCAAGAAGAAGGTGACCGAGCAGTACCCGGAGGAACCGCACCCGGTGGCTCCCCGGTTCCACGGGCGGCACCAACTCAACCGGCACCCGGACGGGCTGGAGAAGTGCATCGGGTGCGAGCTGTGCGCATGGGCGTGCCCAGCGGACGCCATCTACGTCGAAGGTGCGCAGAACACCGAAGAGGAACGCTATTCTCCCGGCGAGCGGTACGGTCGCGTCTACCAGATCAACTATCTGCGCTGCATCCTGTGCGGCCTGTGCATCGAGGCATGCCCAACTCGCGCGCTGACCATGACCAACGAGTATGAGCTTGCCGACATGACGCGGGAGAGCCTCATCTACGAGAAGAAGGACCTGCTCGCGCCGATGCTCCCCGGCATGGAGGAGCCGCCGCATCCGATGCGGCTGGGCGATGACGAGCGTGACTACTACCTCGGTGCGGGGCTGCAGGGTGGGGGCCCGCAGAACGGCGCCGCGGGAGAGGGGGGACAGTGAGTCTGCTGGCCGCTGTCGCAGCCCAGGCGGGCGAATCCTCCACCAGCTCCAGTACCACCGGTGAAGAGGTACTGTTCTGGATTCTCGCGCCACTCGCCGTGCTTGGCGGCGTCGGGCTGGTCGTCTCGCGCAAGGCCGTCCACGGTGCGCTGTTCCTGGCGTTGACCATGATCAGCCTGGCGGTGCTCTACATCGCCCTCGAAGCGCCCTTCCTGGGCGTGGTGCAGATCGTCGTCTACACCGGCGCGATCATGATGCTGTTCCTCTTCGTCATCATGCTCATCGGCGTCGACGCCTCCGACTCCCGCGTGGAGACCATCCGTGGCCAGCGCGGCGCCGCCGCGCTGGCGGTGCTCGGCGTGGTCATACTGCTCATCGCGGTCACCGGCCGAGCAGCGCTTCCTGACCCGGTCGGCACCGATGCGGCCACGCCGGAGGGGAACGTCTACGCCATCGCCGACCTCATCTTCGGCCGCTACGTGTGGGCGTTCGAAGTGGTGGCCGCGGTGCTGATCACCGCGGCGGTCGGTGCGATGGCCCTGACGCACAAGGAGCGCATGTCTCGGCGGCCCACCCAGCGGGAGCTGTCCGAGCGTCGGTTCCGGGAAGGCGACCCGCGCGAGGCCGCGGGCACGCC
>NZ_ML142852.1:226958-231139 GCF_004138495.1 Phytoactinopolyspora endophytica | reverse complement strand
CGTCTATGCCCGGCACAACGCCGTGGACACGCCCGCCCTGCTGCCCGACGGCACCCCGGCGGAGTCGTCCGTCTCATCCGTGCTGGTCGCACGCGGCGTCGCTCGCCCCGTTGAGGAGTTCGCCGAGGACATCGGCGAGATCGGCCCAGAGGGCCGGAAGCGTCCTCCCAAGGAGGACCGCGATCCTCAGGGCGATGCGGACAACGGCGAAGGTGCCGGCGACGACGCTGACGGAGGTGACGCCCGATGAATCCCACGCCCTACATCGTGCTGGCGACCATCCTGTTCAGCCTCGGTAGCGCCGGCGTGCTGCTACGGCGGAACGCCTTGATAGCCTTCATGAGCGTTGAGCTGATGCTCAACGCGGCCAATCTCGCATTCGTGACCTTCGCGCGCATGCACGGCAACATCGATGGACAGATCGTTGCCTTCTTCGTGATGGTCATCGCGGCCGCCGAGGTCGTCGTCGGGTTGGCCATCATCGTGATGATTTTCCGAACCCGCAGGTCCGCGTCGGTTGACGACGCCAGCCTGCTGAAGCTGTGACGGGCCTGGGGGTTACGTGACGCTCACCAATGTAGTGACACTGGGTCTGGCTGCCCAGGCGGAGGCGAGCCAGGAGGTCCAAGAGGCCTCCGGGCTGATCTCCACCACCTGGCTGCTGATCGCGCTGCCGCTGGTCGGCGCGGCGGTTCTGCTGCTCGGAGGCCGCCGGCTCGACCGGACCGGACACCTGATCGGCTGCGCCGCCGTCATCGCCTCGTTCGTGTGGGCGGTGGTGCTCTTCGTCGACATGCTCGGCCAGGACGGCCACGAGCGCGCGTTCACCGTGGCGTTGTGGGAGTGGTTCAACGCCGGAGGTTACGAAGTCCGGCTCGACCTGCTGATCGACCAGCTCTCCATCGCGTTCGTGCTGTTGATCACCGGAGTCGGATCGTTGATCCATATCTACTCGATCGGCTACATGGAGCACGACGAGCGCAGGCGGCGGTTCTTCGGATACCTGAACCTGTTCGTTGCCTCCATGCTTCTGCTGGTCCTGGCGGCGGATTACCTGGTCATGTTCATCGGCTGGGAAGGTGTCGGGCTCGCCTCGTACCTGCTGATCGGGTTCTGGCAACACAAGCCCTCGGCCGCGGTCGCCGCGAAGAAAGCGTTCGTGGTCAACCGCGTCGGTGACATGGGCATGGTGCTCGCCATCGCGTCGATGCTGGTGGTCTTCGGATCCTCGTCGTTCCAGATCGTCTTCGCCGGAGCGGACGGTGCACAGACCGGCTGGCTGAACGCGATCGGCCTGTTGCTGCTGCTGGCGGCATGCGGCAAATCCGCGCAGTTCCCGCTGCAGTCCTGGCTGCTGGACGCGATGGAAGGTCCGACCCCGGTCTCCGCGCTCATCCACGCGGCGACCATGGTGACCGCCGGGGTCTACCTCGTGGTGCGGTCCGCGGCGATCTACGACCTGGCACCCGAGGCACGTACCGCGGTGATCCTGGTCGGCACCATCACGTTGCTGATGGGTGCCATCATCGGGTGTGCCAAGGACGACATCAAGAAGGCGCTGGCCGGCTCCACCATGAGTCAGATCGGCTACATGATGCTGGCAGCCGGGCTGGGACCGGCGGGGTACGCGTTCGCGATCTTCCACCTGATCACGCACGGCTTCTTCAAGGCCAACATGTTCCTTGGTGCGGGTTCGGTCATGCACGGCATGAACGATGAGGTGGACATGCGTCGTTTCGGAGCGCTGCGCGCGGCCATGCCGGCGACGTTCCTGACTTTCGCCGTCGGATACCTCGCCATCATCGGGATCCCGCCGTTCGCCGGCTTCTTCTCCAAGGACCGGATCATCGAGGCCGCGTTCGGCGACAACGTCCTGATCGGCCTATGCGCGTTGATCGGTGCCGGCGTGACCGCCTTCTACATGACCCGGGTCATGCTGTTGACGTTCTTCACGAACAAGCGCTGGGCCGATGACGCGCACCCGCACGAGTCACCGCGGGTGATGACTTGGCCGCTGTGGGCGTTGGGCTTCCTCTCGGTGGCCGGAGGGCTCGGGCTGCTGTACATCGGCGGCGGGATCGTCGACTGGCTGGAGCCGGTCACCGGCGAGGAACATCACGACCTGCCTGTCCCGGTGGCCGTGCTGATCGCGCTGACGATGCTCGTGGTTGTGCTCGGAGCAGCGCTGGCATGGTTCATGTACCAGCGTCGGCCGGTTCCGGCCGAGGCCCCGGCCGGCAACCCGGTCACCGTGGCGGCCCGGAATGATCTGTACGGTGACGCGTTCAACGAGGCCGTGCTGATGCGGCCCGGCCAGTACCTGACCCGGTCGCTCGTCTACGTCGAGAACCGCGGCGTCGACGGTGCCGTGATCGGCGCAGCGACCGCCGTGGGCGGGCTGTCCGCCCGCTGGCGTCGCTGGCAGACCGGATTTGTCCGCTCGTACGCACTGACGATGTTGGCCGGGGCCGGCCTCGTCGTCGTGGCCATGCTGTTGGTGAGGGTGCCGTGACATTCCCCTGGTTGACGACTCTGATCGCGGTGCCCGCGCTGGGCGCCGTGCTGACGGCGCTGGTGCCGTCGGGCCGCAGCAGACTCGCTAAGCAGGTCGCCATCGCGTTCTCCGTGTTGACGCTCGGGCTTGCGATCGCGGTGATCGCGCAGTTCGACATCGGTGGCGACCGTTACCAGCTCACCGAGCAGAACGAGTGGATCGAGGCGCTGGGCATCTACTGGGCGCTCGGCGTCGACGGGATCGGCGTCGCGCTGGTCGCGCTGACCGCCGTCGCGACGCCGATCGTCGCCCTGGCGATGTGGCCGGAGGCAGAGGAGAGCAAACGCGACCCGAAGGCCTACTTTGCGCTGCTGCTGGCGGCGGAGGCCCTGACCCTCACCGCGTTCGTCGCGAAGGACCTGTTGCTGTTCTACATCGTCTTCGAGGCGATGCTGATCCCGCTGTACTTCATGATCGGCATGTACGGCGGTGCGCAGCGACGCTACGCGGCGCTGAAGTTCCTGCTGTACAACCTGTTCGGCGGCCTGGTGATGCTCGCCGCGGTGATCGGAGTCTACGTCGAGTCGGCCGATGCGGGAACGGCGTCGTTCCTGCTGGCCGATCTGATGGCGCTGGACATTCCGGTCGAGACGCAGCGCTGGCTGTTCCTGGGCTTCATGCTGGCCTTCGCGATCAAGGCGCCGCTATGGCCGTTCCACACCTGGCTTCCGGACGCCGCCGCGGAAGCGACGCCGTCCAACGCGGCGTTCCTCTCCGGCGTGGCCGACAAGGTCGGAACGTTCGGCATGATCGCGCTGGCGGTGCCGCTCTTCCCGGAGGCGGCGGAGGAGTTCGCGCCCTTCATCGTCGCTCTCGCCGTGATCAGCATCGTGTACGGCGCGCTGCTGGCGATCGGCCAGACCGACATGAAGCGGCTGATCGGTTACACGTCGATCTCCCACTTCGGATTCATCGTGCTCGGCATCTTCGCCCTCACCGACCGGGGTGTCACCGGCTCGACCTTCTACATGATCAACCACGGGCTGTCGACGATCGCACTGTTCGTGATCGTCGGGTTCATGATCTCGCGCCGGCAGTCGCGACTGATCGCGGACTACGGAGGCATCCAGAAGCCGGCACCGAAGCTGGCCGGCGTTTTCCTCTTCGCCGGTCTGTCCGGCTTGGCGCTGCCTCCGCTGGCCACCTTCCTCTCCGAGTTCCTGGTGATCGCCGGCACGTTCGAGCAGTACCGGGCGCCCGCGGTGATCGCGACAGTCGGCATCGTGCTGGCGGCGCTGTACATCCTCTGGCTCTACCAGCGCACCATGACCGGCCCGGTCGGCGCGGAGAACGCAGAGACGCGTGACCTCGGGCTGCGTGAAACCGTCATCGTCGCGCCGCTGCTGGCGTTGATCCTGGCCCTAGGCGTGTTCCCGCGGACCGTGGTGGACGTGATCGACGAAGGAGTCGGCCCGAGCCTCGCGGAAGTCGACGTTCAGGCGCCGCCGCCGTTGGTGACCGTGACCGACCAAGCTGCTGAAGGGGACGACCAGTGAGCGCGCCACCCATCGAGTATGCGGCCCTGATGCCGATGATCATCGTCCTCGCTGCGGGCGTCATCGGTGTCCTGGTCGAGGCGTTCGTGCCGCGACGGCATCGGCACACGACGCAGGTCGTACTGTCGCTC
>NZ_ML142852.1:225554-226939 GCF_004138495.1 Phytoactinopolyspora endophytica | reverse complement strand
CGCGTTCGTCGCGGCGTTCGTGCAGATCGTCCGGCTGGCTGGTGAGACCGAGCTGATCGGCGTGAGCGGCTCGGTCGCCATCGACGGTCCGGCTCTGTTCCTCCAGGGAACGATCGTGGTGCTGGCGTTCATCAGCATCCTCTTCTTCGCCGAGCGCAAGATCGAGGCCGGCGGCAACGGGTTCGCCCCAGCTGCGTCGTCGCTGCCGGGCAGTGAGGAGGAGCGGGTCCTGACCCGTGACCGGGTGCTGCAGACCGAGGTCTATCCGCTGACGATGTTCTCCGTCGGCGGCATGATGCTCTTCCCGGCCGCCAACGACCTGCTGGTGATGTTCATTGCCCTGGAAGTGCTGTCGCTGCCGCTGTACCTGCTGTGTGGCATGGCGAGGCGTCGCCGGCTGCTCTCCCAGGAGGCGGCCCTCAAGTACTTCCTGCTCGGCGCGTTCGCTTCGGGGTTCTTCCTGTTCGGTGCCGCGTTCGTCTACGGGTATGCGGGCTCGGTCCGGTTGTCCGAGATCGATGCCGCGTTGACGGCTCGGGTCGGCCAGGAAGGCCTGCTGCTGACAGGGGTCGGGCTGATGGCCGTCGGCCTGTTGTTCAAGATCGGTGCCGTGCCGTTCCACGCATGGACGCCCGACGTCTACCAGGGCGCGCCGACGCAGGTGACCGGGTTCATGGCCGCCTGTACCAAGCTCGCCGCATTCGGTGCGATGCTGCGGCTGTTCTATGTCGCCCTGGGCGGCATGCGGACGGACTGGCAGCCGATGATGTGGGCCGTCGCGATCGCCACGATGGTGGTAGGCATCGTCGTCGCGCTGACTCAGACCGACGTGAAACGGATGCTGGCGTACTCGGCGATCGCGCACGCCGGTTTCATCCTCACGGCGTTTGTGGCCGTGGACGAGCTGGCGATCTCGTCGATCCTGTTCTACCTGGCGACGTACGGCATTATGACGCTCGGCGCGTTCGCCGTGGTGACCCTGGTGCGGGACGCGGGCGGAGAAGCCACCCACCTGTCGAAGTGGGCGGGCCTCGGTAAACGATCCCCGATCCTGGCGGCCACCTTCGGCCTGTTCCTGCTGGCCATGGCCGGCATCCCGCTCACCAGCGGGTTCGTGGGCAAACTGGCCGTATTCAACGCCGCGTTCCAGGGCGGCGCGATGCCGCTGGTGATCGTCGGTGTGGTCATCAGCGCGGTTGCGGCGTTCTTCTACGTGCGCGTCATCGTGTTGATGTTCTTCTCCGAGCCCGCAGCCGAAGGGCCGACCGTGGCGGTACCGAGCATGTTGACCACGGTGGGTATCACTGTGGGGGCGGCGGCCACGATCGTGCTCGGGATCGTGCCCGGGCCGCTTCTTGATCTGGCTGAGAACGCGGCGGTCTTCA
>NZ_ML142852.1:224251-225499 GCF_004138495.1 Phytoactinopolyspora endophytica | reverse complement strand
GTATCCCGTAGTCTGTTAGTTCGTGATGGCGTGTCCCGGACGGGTTCGAACCGGCCGGGGCTCGCCGCGTTCGGGACGAGGTACTCCTCCCGGGTGTCGGTGACAGTCTGCAGCAGCTTAGTCGGCCTGGCCAGGGCCGATAGTGGATGGGAGGTCTCGGTGAGTACTGGCGGTCTCGGGATCCCCGCGGTGGACGCCGGCCTGGAGCAGGCGCTCAGCGCCGGCCTCGACGATGTCGAGGGCCGATTGCTCGCAGCGATCAAGTCGGACGACGAGGTGTTGGACGAGGCCTCGCGGCATCTGGTCAAAGCAGGGGGTAAGCGGTTCCGGCCATTGCTCACGCTGTTGTCCGCGGCGTTCGGTGACGTCGAGGCGCCGGGCGTCGCGCCGGCCGCCGTCGTTGTCGAGCTGACGCACGTGGCGTCGCTGTATCACGACGACGTCATGGACGAGGCAGAGCTGCGTCGAGGAGCGCCCAGCGCGAACGCTCGCTGGGACAACACGGTGGCCATCCTGACTGGGGATTACCTCTTCGCCTGCGCATCGGTGCTCTTGGCCGACCTGGGGCCGGAATCTGTGCGGATCCAAGCCCGCACGTATCAGAGGCTCGTCCAGGGCCAGCTGCGGGAGACTGTCGGGCCTGTCGACGGTGCCGATCCGGTTGAGCACTACCTCACGGTCCTATCGGACAAGACGGCCTCGCTGATCGCTGCTTCGGCCCGGCTGGGTGCGCTCCACGGCGGGGTCTCCGGCGAGGATGTCGAGGTGCTGGCCCGGTACGGCGAGCGTGTCGGGATGGCGTTCCAATTGGCCGACGACCTCCTCGACATCGCCGGCGAGTCGGCGAGATCAGGCAAGCAGCCGGGCACGGATCTGCGGGAGGGCGTGGCCACGCTTCCGGTGTTGTACGCCCGGCGGTCCGCCCGGCCCGGCGACGAGCGTCTGCTGGAGCTCATCTCGGGTCCGCTCACGGACGACGACGCGCACAATGAGGCACTGTCATTGCTACGGGAGCATCCGGCGATGGCGGAGGCCAGGGACGAGGTGCGGCGGTGGGCCGACGACGCCAGGCTGACGCTGGCCACGTTGCCGGCCGTGCCCGCGCGGGATGCGTTGGAGGCGCTCTGCGACACGGTGGTCACCCGCACCAGCTGACAGTCCGATCCAGGCCCCCATGATCATGAACAGTAGCCGTGTAAATAGCACGGTTACTGTTCATGATCATGGAAAGCAGCGTCAGAGGCGCGC
>NZ_ML142852.1:212626-224237 GCF_004138495.1 Phytoactinopolyspora endophytica | reverse complement strand
GGCGGCGCTGCGTCGTAGCATCCGCCGCCGCTGGTACAGCGCGTCGCCGGTGAAGATCGCTAGCGCGAGCCAGACCAGGCCGAAGCCGAAGAAGCGCACTGGTGGCACCTCTTCTTCGAAGACGAAGATGCCGAGGATGAATGTGAGCGACGGCGCGAGGTACTGGGCCACCCCGAGTGTGGTCAGCGATGCACGAGACGCTGCCGCGGCGAAGAGCACCAGCGGTACGGCGGTGGCGACGCCTGTGGCAACGAGCAACAGGTCGGTGCCGATGTCGACGTGCCCGAACGTGGCGTCGCCCTTCACCTGCAGGTAGATCAGAAACGCGAGCGCCGGGAGGATCATCACGGTGGACTCCAGCAGCACGCTCTCCACCGCCGGTACGCGCACCCGCTTCTTGATGAGGCTGTAGATCGTGAAGGTGAACGCGAGTGTGAGGCCGATCCACGGCGGCCGGCCATAGTTCACCGTCAACACGACGACGGCCACGGCGGCGATCGCTACCGCGATCCATTGCAGACGGCGTAGCCGCTCTCGCAGAACCAACACCGCGGTCACGACGGTGACGAGTGGGTTGATGAAGTAGCCGAGCGATACCTCGATCACGTGGCCGTGGTGCACGCCCCAGATGTAGGTACCCCAGTTGAGCGCGATCACGGCCCCGGCCACGCCGAGCAAGGCGTACGTGCGCCGCGGCAGGCCACGCAACTGTGCGAGCCGCCGCCATAGCGTGAGCACCAGCACGGTGACGAGCAACGACCAGACGAAACGATGGGCGAGTACCTCGATCGCGCCCGCCTCGTCCAGGAGATCCCAGTAGAGCGGGAGGAGTCCCCAGAGTCCGTATGCGCCGAGAGCGAAGGCGACGCCGGATCGGGGATAACTCACCTCGAAACACTACCGCAACATCAGCAGCGAACACGTGTGACGCCCATGACATGGAATGGTGACTGCGATGTCGGATCCCGTGGACGGATATCGTCGGGGCATGGCTGGGCGCTGGCAGTTCTGGATCGACCGCGGAGGTACCTTCACCGACATCGTGGCACGTCGGCCGGACGGCGAGCTCATCACGCACAAGCTGCTCTCGGAGAATCCCCGCCGTTACCGGGACGCCGCCGTCGCCGGCATCCGCCAGCTGCTGGACTCTGCGGGAGAACCCGCTGGTGACCATGACCGGATCCCGGCCGGGCAGATCGACGTGGTGCGGATGGGGACGACGGTCGCGACGAACGCCCTGCTGGAGCGGAAGGGCGAGCGCACGGTGCTGGTCGTCACCAAAGGTTTCGCTGATGCGCTCCAGATCGGCTACCAGGCTCGACCGAAGATCTTCGACCGGCGGATCGTCCTGCCGGAGCTCCTGCATGAGCGGGTGGTCGAGGTCGATGAACGCGTGACATCCGAAGGCAACGTGCTGCGCGAGCCTGACCTCGATGCACTCCGGAGCGAACTCCAGGCGGCCTACGAGGACGGGATCCGCGCCGTTGCCGTGATCTGCCTGCACGGCCATCTGCACCCAGGGCATGAGCAGGTGATCGGGGACCTCGCCGCGCAGATCGGCTTCCCGCAGGTGTCGCTCTCCAGCGAGGCCAGCCCGCTGATGAAGCTGGTCTCTCGTGGTGACACCACGGTCGTCGATGCCTACCTGTCGCCGATCCTCGGCCGTTACGTCAGGCAGATCGCTGACGAGCTGCCTGACGTGCGCCTGATGTTCATGCAGTCGAACGGCGGCCTGGCCGAGGCTGGGCACTTCCGTGGCAAGGACGCGATCTTGTCCGGTCCCGCCGGCGGGATCGTCGGGATGGCCCGGATGTCCGCGCTGGCCGGGTTCGACAAGGTCATCGGCTTCGACATGGGAGGCACGTCAACCGACGTGTCGCACTACGCCGGTGAGTACGAACGTGTCTTCGACGCTCAGATCGCGGGCGTACGGCTGCGGGCGCCGATGCTCGACATCAACACGGTGGCCGCCGGAGGCGGATCGATCCTGTCCTTCGATGGCACGAGGCTGCGGGTGGGGCCTGACTCGGCGGGTGCGGACCCGGGCCCCGCCTGTTACCGCAATGGCGGGCCACTCGCGGTGACCGACGCCAACGTCATGCTCGGGAGGATCCAACCGGATCACTTCCCGTCCGTCTTCGGGCCGGAGGCCGACCAGCCGCTCGACGCCGACATCGTGCGCCGAAAGTTCGCCGAGCTGGCCGACGAGATCGCGGCCGCCACCGGTGACCAGCGCACGCCCGAGGAGGTGGCGGAGGGCTTCCTGACCATCGCCGTGGCGAACATGGCCAATGCGGTGAAGAAGATCTCGGTGCAGAAAGGTCATGACGTCACGGAGTATGCGTTGACGACGTTCGGCGGGGCCGGTGGCCAGCATGCCTGTGCCGTCGCAGACTCGCTGGGTATCCGCACCGTGCTCGTCCCTCCGATGGCGGGTGTGCTGTCTGCCTTGGGAATCGGGCTGGCGGACACCACCGCGATGCGCGAGCAGTCTGTCGAGGTCAGGCTGGAACCGGTCGCGATGGACCGGCTCATCGAGGTGGCGGACGCCCTCGAATCGTCGGCGCGGAGCGAGCTCGTGGACGAGGACGTTCCGCCGGAGCACATCCGAATCACCAAGCGTGCGCACGTCCGATACGACGGGACCGATACCGCCGTGCAGGTCGAGCTCGATGAGCCGGATGCCATGGCGGCAGCGTTCGAACACAGCTACCGCCGGACGTACTCGTTCTTGATGGACCGGCCACTGATCGTCGAAGCATTGTCGGTGGAGGCGGTCGGCCTGACCGGGGCGGCTTTTGCCGGGCGGGTCAGCCCGGACCGGCTCCAGGTGGAGGGCGAACAGGGCAGCAGCATGTGGGATGACTTGGGGTTGGCTCAGCCGAAGCGGTTGCGGGTCTACACGGGCGGTGCGTGGCGGGAGGCCGCGCTGTATCGGCGCGAGCAGCTGTCAGCGGACGACGCCGTGTACGGACCGGCGATCATCACCGAGGCCAATGCGACGACCGTGGTGGATGACGGCTGGCGGGCCGGTGTGACCGTGCATGGCCACCTGAGGATCGAACGGGTGCGCGCGCGCACGGACGTCATAGGTGTCGGAACCGAGGTCGACCCCGTCATGCTGGAGATCTTCAACAACCTGTTCATGTCGATCGCCGAGCAGATGGGCGCGCGGCTGGAGTCGACGTCACAGTCGGTGAACATCAAGGAGCGACTCGACTTCTCTTGCGCCCTGTTCGACCCCGACGGGAACCTCATCGCGAACGCGCCGCACATGCCGGTGCATCTGGGATCGATGGGATCGAGCGTTAAGGAGGTCATCCAACGCCGGGTGCGAGGCGAGGGCCTGAAGGCCGGCGACGTTTACGCCGTCAATGACCCATACCACGGGGGTACACACCTGCCGGACGTCACTGTGGTCACGCCGGTGTTCGACGACGCCGGACACGACATCCTGTTCTACGTGGCGTCGCGTGGGCATCACGCGGAGATCGGCGGCCTCACACCGGGCTCGATGCCGGCGTTCAGCCGGAACATCCACGAGGAGGGGATCCTCTTCGACAACTGGCTGCTCGTCGAGGACGGCCGGTTCCGAGAGGACGAGACGCACCGCCTGCTGACCGAGTCGCCGTATCCGTCCCGGAACCCAGCGACGAACCTCGCCGACCTGAGGGCCCAGATCGCCGCCAACGAGAAGGGCGTCGCGGAGGTCCGGCGGATGATCGACCACTTCGGTCTCGACGTCGTACAGGCGTACATGCGCCATGTTCAGGACAACGCCGAGGAAGCGGTGCGGCGGGTGATCGACGCGCTTTCGGACGGTTCTTACAGCTACGAGATGGACAGCGGAGCATCTATCGAGGTGGCTGTGGCGGTCGACCGGGCGGGCCGGTCGGCGACGATCGACTTCACCGGCACGTCCGGGCAGTTGGAGTCGAACTTCAACGCCCCGACGTCGGTGGCGACGGCCGCCGTGCTGTACGTGTTCCGGACGCTGGTCGCCGACGACATCCCGCTGAACGACGGCTGCCTGCGGCCGCTGCGCATCGTCGTGCCAGAGCCGTCGATGCTGGCGCCGGCATACCCGGCTGCGGTCGTGGCGGGAAACGTGGAGACGTCACAGGCGGTCACCGGGGCGCTGTATGCCGCATTGGGCGTGCAGGCCGAGGGTTCGGGGACCATGAACAACGTCACGTTCGGCAACGAGCACCACCAGTACTACGAGACGGTCGGTTCCGGATCCGGAGCGGGCGATGGGTTCGATGGCGTCCCGGCCGTGCAGACACACATGACCAACTCCAGGCTGACCGATCCTGAGGTCCTGGAGAGCCGGTTCCCGGTGCTGGTGGACAGTTTCGCGGTGCGGCGCGGCAGCGGCGGAGGGGGCCGGTGGCGAGGCGGCGACGGCGCGGTGCGGCGGCTGAGGTTCTCCGAGCCGATGACGGTGAGCACGCTGGCCGGGCATCGCCGGGTGCCACCGTACGGCATGGCCGGCGGTGAACCTGGCGGGCTGGGCCGCAACTACGTCGAGCGCGCCGACGGCTCCGTCGTTGAGATGACCGGCAGCGACTCCGTCGACGTCGGAGTCGACGACGTCTTGGTCGTGGAGACTCCCGGCGGCGGTGGCTACGGATGTCGTTGACCTTTGCCACGTTCAACATCCGCAACGGCTGGGGACGTGATGGACTCCATTCCTGGCCGTTCCGCCGCCGCTCGACGGCGTCCACCATCACCGCGCTCGACGTGGACGTGCTCGGGTTGCAAGAGGTGTTCGGATGGCAACGCCGCTATCTGGCGCGGCGGGCACAAGATCGGTGTTGGTTCGGGTTGGGACGCGGTGGGAACGGCGGCGGCGAGCAATGTCCGATTGCCGTGCGCGGCGGCACGTTCACGGTCACCCACCATGAGACCCGCTGGTTCGGGCCGACGCCGCATGTGCCCGGGACGCAGCTACCCGGATCGTCGTTCCCGCGCATCGCGACGCTCGTCCGCTGCAAGGACCACCGTAGCGGGACGGAGTTCGACGTGGTCAACACCCACCTCGACGAACATATCGCCGACAACCGCGCCGCGAGCGTCGGCCAGATGGTGAGCTGGCTCGACCGCTCCGTTCCGACGGTGGTGATGGGCGACTTCAACGCTGTGCCGACGGATGCGCCCGTGTTCAGACCTCTGGTTGAGGCTGCGCTCGAGCACGTGCGGGTTGCCGGAGGCACCAGCCATGACTTCACCGGGGGTGCGGACGGCCGGCAGATCGACCACATCTTCGCCAGCCCGCACTGGCGGATCGAAGACTCCGCGGTCGTCCGCGAGCACCCTGGGCGTCGGCTTCCATCCGACCACTGGCCAGTTCGCGCCACTCTCTGTCTCCGCTAGCGGCTCGTCAGACCGGTTCGGTGTCCTTGGTGGGTGTGCGGCGTTTGGATGACGGTAGCTCGAAGATCGCGTGCAGTCCCGGGCCGCGCACAGCCGCCGGGACGTCGTAGCCGCGTTCCCAGAGACGTCGTCCGAAGGCCCGCCAGCACAGCCACATGAATGCGACGAAGAGGATGGCGCCGATGCCAGTGCGGATCAGCACCTCGACCCAGCCCGAGTCCGAGATGTCGTTGCCTTCGACATATCCCGGACCGCCCCAGAACGGCTCGAACGGGGTCTGAGCGTCGAACCTGGCGTAGAGGAACCAGGCGATCATCCGGCCGACGCCGTAGAACAGCAGGCCCTGGTAGAGCAACAGCAGGCCGCGCTCCGGAAGCCGGAAGGTGCGGTGCAGCCATCCCCACACCCGCGGGTCAGCGGGTACCACGACCTCGCGGAAGTACGACGGCGTGAGCGTCTTCCAGGCGAAGACCAAGGTCATGAGCAGCCAGAAGAAGTCCCAGACCCCGCCTAGGCTGCTGTAATAGGCTGCGGCGTCCCCGTATCGGCCCTCGACGGCGGCGTGCTTCCACATGCTGATCGTCACCGGCTCGGTGGAGAACGGGAAGAACAGCATCACTCCGGCGGTATCGGCGAAGTCGGTCAAGATGTGCGCCCAATGGCCGATCAACAGCCCGAGCGCCCACGAGCGACTTTTGGTGATGGCCAGCACCGCAACGGCGAACGCGACGCCGAATAGCAGTGAGTGGGAGAACCCGACGCCCGGCCAGCCGCGGTGAAAGGCGGCCGGATCATCCGCGGCATAGACGAAGGTCTTGGTGAATGTGTCGGGCAGCTGAGTACCGATGACGACGGCGAGGAAGGACGCCTTGGTGCCGACGTGTTTCTGGATGAAGTACAGCTCGAACTCGTGCGCGGCCCAGCTCACCGTGACGTCCTCGTCTTCAGCTTCCGCAGCCCGGCAGCCGCCGCGGTCGGGATGATGTACAGCGTGAGCAGCAGAAACAGCGGCCCCATGACCCAGTTGAGCAGCACCGTCTTGGTGAAGTAGGCGATGACCACGTAGATGATCAGCGCCGCGACATACCAGCCGGCGCTGATCCGTACAGGTGGAGCGGACGTCGTCGCCGGAGTGCTAGACAACGGCCCGAGCCGGGGTCAGGCCGGCCGCCGGGTGGGGTAGAGCGGCGGGGTAGGCAGCCGGCGCGATATGCGGCTCCCGGACCGGCGGCGGACCGAGGACGCGGTCCGGATCGAGGCCCATCTCGCTGAGGAACTCCGCGTTCGCCCGATGCGCGGCACGACGCCGCTCGAACGGGTCTCTTCCGGTCAGACGCTCGAAGAGCCGAGTGGCGCCGCCTCGGACGAGCATGACGCCCGTCGCCCCCTGAACAACCGCCGCTTCGGCAGCCGTGTAACAGCCCATGCACATATGCACGTACTGTACACACGTCGGTGACGCCGATCAGACCCGCATGGTCCACCGTAGCCGGATACCGATCAGCTCTCCCTGCGCCACTCTGCTGCCGCTGAGTGCCTGATGGACGTCAGTCGACCGTCCAGGTGTCGTTACCGGTGACCAGCGCGGCCAGGTCTCCGGCGCCTTGGGTTTCCACCGCTTGATCGACCTGATCGTTCATGAGGTCACCGTAGGTAGGACGCTCGACCTGCCGGAAGATGCCGATGGGTGTGCGAGCGAGCGTGCCCGGATCGGCGAGGCGGGAGAGCGCGAACGCGCGGCTCGGGTCCGCGGCGTTCGCGTCATGGACGATCACGCCCGGGTCGTCTCCGGAGCAGATCTCCAGGCCGGACGTGGCGGGGTTGCGCCGGATGCCGTGCTCGTCGTCGGTGCCGAAACGGACTGGCTCGCCGTGTTCCAGCCGGATCATCACCTCGTCGCGGGTATCCCGGTTCTTGAGGATCTCGAACGCGCCGTCGTTGAAGATGTTGCAGTTCTGGTAGATCTCTACCAGCGACGTGCCTCGATGCGCCGCAGCCGCACGTAGCACCGACGTCAGATGCGCACGGTCGGAGTCGATCGTGCGGGCAACGAACGTGGCTTCCGCGCCGAGAGCCAGCGATACCGGGTTGAACGGTGCGTCGAGCGATCCCATGGGCGTGGACTTGGTGATCTTGCCCTGCTCGCTCGTGGGCGAGTACTGACCCTTCGTCAGACCGTAGATCCGGTTGTTGAACAGCAGGATCGTCATATTGACGTTGCGACGCAGGACATGGATCAGGTGGTTGCCGCCGATCGAGAGCGCATCCCCGTCTCCGGTCACCACCCACACGGACAGGTCAGGGCGCGATGTCGCAAGGCCGGTAGCGATGGCCGGTGCCCGCCCGTGGATGGAATGCATCCCGTACGTGTCCATGTAGTACGGGAACCGAGACGAGCATCCGATGCCGGAGACGAAGACGATGTTCTCCCGTCTCAGGCCAAGCTCCGGCATGAATCCCTGCACAGTGGCGAGGACCGCGTAGTCACCGCAGCCGGGGCACCAGCGGACCTCCTGGTCGCTGGTGAATTCCTTCTTGGTCTGTGCGACGTCGGTGGTGGGCACACCGTTCAGCCCTGGCATGCCCAATTCGGTTGCGGTCACAGCTGATCGTCTTCCTTCATGATGACGTCGGCCAGTTCCTCGGCCTTGAACGGGAGCCCACGGACCTGGTTGTACCCGATGACGTCGACCAGGTAGCGCGCCCTGAGCAGCATCGCCAGCTGGCCGAGGTTCATCTCGGGCAGCAGCACGCGGTCGTACCGGCGCAGCACGTCCTCGGTGTTGGCCGGCAGCGGGTTCAGAAAGCGCAAGTGGGCTTGGGCGATCGAATGCCCGGCGTTGCGGGCTCGGCGGACGCCGGCGCCGATCGGGCCATAGGTGGAGCCCCAGCCGAGCACCAGAAGCCGGGCATCGCCGGTGGGGTCGTCGACGTCCAGCTCGGGTACCTCGACGCCGTCGACCTTCGCCTGGCGGGTGCGGACCATGTGGTCGTGGTTCGTAGGGTCGTACGAGATGTTGCCACTGCCGTCGGCTTTCTCCAGCCCGCCGATGCGGTGCTCCAGACCTGCCGAGCCGGGTACTGCCCACGCGCGGGCCAGCGTCCGCTGATCACGTAGGTACGGCCAGAACTCGGCGTCGTCGTTGCTGCCATGGTTCGGGTCCGTAGCGAAATCCGCTTCGATGACGGGCAGCGAGCCGACATCCGGGACGGCCCACGGCTCCGAGCCGTTCGCCAGGTAGCCGTCGGAGAGCAGAAAGACCGGAGTCCGGTACGTGACCGCGATCCGAGCCGCCTCGATAGCGGCATCGAAGCAGTCCGACGGCGACGACGGGGCAACGATCGGCACCGGTGCCTCGCCGTTACGTCCGTACATGGCCTGCAGCAGGTCGGCCTGCTCGGTCTTCGTCGGCAGCCCGGTGGACGGGCCGCCACGCTGGACGTCGACGATGATCAGCGGCAGCTCGAGAGAGACGGCGAGTCCCACTGTCTCCGACTTCAGCGCGACTCCCGGTCCGGACGTGGTCGTGACGCCCAATGACCCGCCGAACGCCGCACCGAGCGCGGCTCCGATGCCGGCGATCTCGTCTTCGGCCTGGAAGGTACGGACGCCGAACCGCTTGTGTTTCGAGATCTCGTGCAGGATGTCCGACGCCGGCGTGATCGGGTAGGAACCGAGGAAGAGCGGCAGCTTGGACTGCTGGGACGCCGCAATGAGTCCGTAGCTGAGCGCCAGGTTGCCGGTGATGTTCCGGTACCGGCCGACCGGCATCGGCGCCGGCTTGATCTCGTAGGAGACCGCGAAGTCCTCAGTGGTCTCCCCGTAGTTCCACCCTGCCTTGACCGCGGTGATGTTCGCGTCGCGGATGTCGGCTTTGGTGGCGAACTTGGTCTGCAGGAACCGGACCGTGCCTTCGATCGAGCGTCCGTACATCCATGACAGCAAGCCCAGGGCGTACATGTTCTTGGAACGCGACGCCTCTTTCCGGCTCAGACCGAACGGCTCCAGAGCCTTCATGGTCATGCCGGTGAGATCGAGCGAGTGCACCTGGTAGGAGCCCAATGTCCCGTCGTCGAGCGGGCTGGTCGCGTAGCCGACCTTCTTCAGCGCCCGGGCCGTGAACTCGGCCGTGTCGATGATGAGGATCGCACCCTTGGGTACGTCAGGCAGATTGGCTTTGAGGGCAGCCGGGTTCATCGCGACCAAGACATCTGGTGCGTCGCCCGGCGTGAGGATGTCATGATCGGCGAAATGCAACTGGAAGCTGGATACTCCCGGCAGGGTGCCCGCCGGGGCGCGGATCTCAGCTGGGAAGTTCGGCAATGTCGAGAGGTCGTTGCCGAACGACGCTGTCTCCGCGGTAAACCTGTCGCCAGTGAGCTGCATGCCGTCACCGGAGTCGCCGGCGAACCTGATCACCACACGATCGAGTTCGCGGACCTGTTTCGCCGTCACGGCGTGTCGATGCCTCCTGGATGATGGCGCCCGGTATGAAGGGCGCACTCAGAAGCCGCGCCGACGGAAGCAATTCCGCTATAGCCCCGCCGCGTCCGGCTCCTTGCCGGGTAGTGCTCTCTTCTCATGGTAAGACAACCCTTACTCGTTGACTCGTTCGTCCACAGCGTGAGAGGGCAGGGGATTATTCCGCCCGGAACCTCGCGCACCATCTCCGACGTTCGGCGGGTGTGCCTAGCATGCTCAACGTGCACAGCGTTCGTGCGCGTCGGAACCTCCTGAGGACTATCGTTTTTCTCGTCGTCCTGGGGCTTTCGGCGCTGTTCGTCGCGTCACGTTTCGGATCCGTGGGCTTCTGGCTCGGGGTCGTCCTCGTAGCGGTGCTAACTGTCTACGTCTGCACCCGCGCCGGCGAGGTGGCTATCCGGGCCATGCGGGCGTACCCGGTCGGCGAGGCGGAGCAGCCCGCGCTCTGCCGGTTGGTCCGGGACCTCACCGCCCGGGCGCGAGTCCCCATGCCGCGGCTGTACGTCAGTCCGACCAGGGCAGCCAACGCACTCGCCACCGGGAACGGCCCGAGCCGTGCCGCGATCTGTGTGACGGAGGGAGCACTCGACGTACTGGATGAGCGTGAGCTGCGCGCCGTCATCGCCCACGAGTTGGCACACATCCGCCGTCGCGACACGTTGCCCGGATCGATGGTCGGCCTTGTCTCCCGTGCCGCGATGGTGATTCCCGTGTTGGGCGTGGTCGTGGTGTACGCCACACGGCTGGTCGTCAGCGGGTCCCGAGAGTTCGAGGCGGACCAGGAAGCGGCGCGGATCACCGGGGAACCGCTCGCACTCGCCGGCGCCTTGCGCAAGCTGGACGCCGCGCAACGAGAGCTGGTGCTTCCCCCGGACGCAGGCGTCGTCGCTACCAGTCATCTGATGATCAGCAGCCCGCTTGGGCAACCGCGCGGGGTGTGGCGTCTGTTCAGGTCGCACCCGTCGACCGCGGAACGAGTGGCACGGCTGGAGGGCCTGGCCGGCTACCGTCGCTGATGAGGCGTCAGCGACGGTTGGTGAATTGGATGGCGAAGTCGAAGTCCTGATCGCGCAGGAGCGCCATGACGTCCTGAAGATCGTCCCTCTTCTTCGATGAGACACGCACCTCATCGCCCTGAACCTGCGTCTTGACGCCTTTCGGGGCCTCGTCACGTATGACCTTGGTCACCTTCTTGGCCTGGTCCTGAGTCAACCCGTCCTGGAGGCTCGCGGAGATCTTGAACTGTTTGCCCGAAGCCCTGGGATCACCGGCGTCGAGTGCCTTAAGGGAGACCTTCCGCTTGATGAGCTTTTCCTTGAACACGTCCAGGACAGCGAGCACCCGCTCCTCCGCGCTGGCCTCCATCTCGATTCCGTACTCGCCGGACCACCTGATGGCTGCTTCGGTGCCTCTGAAGTCGAACCGCTGAGAGATCTCCTTGGCCGCCTGGTTGAGTGCGTTGTCCACTTCCTGGAGGTCGACCTTGCTGACCACATCGAACGAAGACTCGCTTGCCACCTGTTGCTCCTTCTGCGTTCATACCGGGCGTCCGGGCGGATGCTCCAGGCACGATGACCGGTGGGGCAGTGACGTCCGGAACGCCTCGAATCCGGGTTGCTGATGTCCTCAGGTTATGAGGTATTCTCTCATCGGTCCGGGTTAAACCCCGGGTCACGGCAGGTTGCCCGAGCGGCCAAAGGGAGCTGACTGTAAATCAGCCGGCACAGCCTTCGTAGGTTCGAATCCTACACC
>NZ_ML142852.1:206594-212583 GCF_004138495.1 Phytoactinopolyspora endophytica | reverse complement strand
CAGGTCTCTGACCGGGGCGTTCTCCAGACACGGAGAGCGCCCCGGTCTTCTGTCTGAGCCCGGTGGGTTTCGTGTGGCGGCCGTGACTGTGATGGCCACGTCGACGGCGCTGGTGCGGATATGGCTGTCGAACGGCAACCAGGGCATCAGCTGGTCAGCGGATGCCCTGGTGTGGTCCAACGGTTCGCAGCGGCGAACCGGCTCGGTTCTGCGGATGCCGTGCCTGCGGTGATCTAGGCCTGGGACAGCGTGTCGAGTGCCTGCTGGCAGGCGTCGTCGATCTCCTCTTGGCTATCCGGCGTCGACTGGCAGTTGATCGTGTACTGCTGATCGCCGTCGAACAGCGAAACGATCCTGCTGGTGCCGTCCGGGGGTGTGTCGACGGATACCTCGTACTCGAGCGACGTGTAGCCGCCGTACTCGCTCTCTTGGCCTGGCTCGCTCTCCGGATCGATCTGCTGGTACAGCTGGTCCATCTCACCCTTGGCGAGATCGATGTTGCTGTCGTCGATGGCGAGGTTGAGCGTGGTCCGGCTCAAGATCAGCATGTTCTCCTCGTCGAGTGCGACCGCGCGGCTGTCCTCTAGGCTGCCACCGGCCTCGACGGAGAAGTTGACGTCGTCGGTGACCTCGAAGTCCGCGGGGTACTCGAACGTAAAGGGGTAGGCGTCGTCGTCGAAGGTCTGCGGGCCGTCCCCGTCATCATCTCCACCGCAGGCGGCGACCGCCATGGCTGTCAGTAGCGTCATGGGCAAGATTGCCCGGGCTTTCATACGTGGTTTCATAGTTCCTCCTTTTGTGCCCACGGCAACGTACCATCGTAGGTATAGATCAGCCTGCATAAGTTAGCTGGTGTTTGGTCTGCGTATGCCCGTGTTTGGTCTCTTCTTCGGTCCCTGCAGGTACTGCTCGGCAATCGACGATGTGGAAGATCGGGTCGTATGATGAAGGTCACATATGGGTGGTCCGCAACGTGCTTGCCGAGTCGGCAGATGCGCTGGTGAACTGGCCGTAGGCGTTCCGGGGCATGCTTTCACCACGTCATGGTTCACAGTGTGCGGGGAAGAGGTGCCGACGCGGATGTTCGTCGTACGGCCACCTCGCGCGCTGGATCTGCGAACGGATTCGCGCGGACACGGTTCGGTTGTGTACTCTCATTTGGCGCGCCCGCCCCAATAGCTCAGTCGGCAGAGCGTCTCCATGGTAAGGAGAAGGTCTACGGTTCGATTCCGTATTGGGGCTCTAGAATCCATGCCCATGGCAGGGGTTCCTCGGCGGGGTAGCTCAGGTGGTTAGAGCAAACGGCTCATAATCGTTGTGTCGCGGGTTCGAGTCCCGCCCCCGCTACGCACGAGCGTCTGCCCGACCATCGCCGGCGCCACCCGTCCGGTGGTCATACGAGCGCTCTGCACGTGAGCCGACGTCGCCGCCTACCCACGTCGATTGGGGAACTTGGGGCGAAGTCGGCTACCCTAACTAGGTTCGTAGCCCCGTATCCAGGAGAGGCACCCGTGGCCGCCAAGAGCGCTGACATCCGTCCCAAGATCACCATGGCATGCACGGAGTGCAAGGAGCGCAACTACATCACGAAGAAGAACCGGCGTAACGACCCCGACCGGCTCGAGTTCAAGAAGTACTGCCCGCGCTGCCGCACTCACACCCCACACCGCGAGACGCGCTGACGTGTCGTCCACTCGCCACCGAGCACCTCAGCCCGGGTCGGCGACCGGTGTGGCACGCCGGTAACGTCGAATCATGGCCATCGATGCTTCCGCCGTCGGGCGTGTGTACCCGCCACAGCCTTATGAAGTGAGCCGCGAGAAAGTACGTGAGTTCGCCGAGGCGATCGGTGACATGAACCCTGTGTACGTCGACGTCGAGGCGGCGCGTCAGCACAGTCATGACGAAGTGGTCGCTCCGCCGACATTCGTGATGATCCCGGTGATGCGTGGCTTCGACATCCTTATGGAGGATCTGGGCATCGAGTTCGCGCGTGTGGTGCACGTGGATCAGCGATTCACTTACAGCAGGCCGTTGATCGTGGGCGACCGGCTGGAGACCACGACGACGCTCGATGCGATCAGACAGGTGGCCGGCAACGACCTCCTCACCATCCGGAACGACGTCCGTGCTGCTGAAAGCGAGCACGTGTGCACGGCGCAGGCCACGCTGTTGATCCGGCCTGAGGAGAACGGCGATGTCTGATCTCGCGGTCGGGCAGGTCGTCGCGGATCAGGAGTACCTGATCACGCGCGAGAATCTGGTCCGTTACGCCGGTGCCTCGGGTGATTTCAACCCCATCCATTGGAACGACCGGGTCGCCAAGTCCGTCGGTCTCCCCGGCGTGCTGGCGCACGGCATGCTCACCATGGCGCTGGCCGGACGGCTGCTGACCGATTGGGTCGGTGACCCCGCCGCTGTGGTCGAGTACAGCGTGCGCTTCTCACGCCCGGTCGTCGTTCCCGACGACGATCACGGCGTAGCCGTGCACGTGGCGGCCACGGTGACGGATGTGCGTCCTGATGGTCTGGTTGCGGTCGAGCTCGCGGTCAAGGTCGACGAACAGAAGGTGCTGACCCAGGCGCGGGCGCTGGCCCGCCCACCGCAGCGATGAAGGAGCCGGCGGACGTCTCGCTCGCCGATCTCACGACGCTGCGCCTCGGCGGGCCGGCCAAGCACCTCGTGGAGGCTGAGACCGAGGGCGAGCTGATCGACGTCGTGCGGGAGTGCGACGCGCGTGGCGAGCCGGTGCTGGTGGTCGGTGGAGGTTCCAACCTGGTCGTCGCCGACGAAGGGTTCGACGGCACCGTCGTCCGGATTGCGACCCGTGGGGTCGAGGTCGACGTGTCCGCCTCGTGCGAGTCGGACGACATCGCGGCATGCGGGGGGATCCTGGTCACCGCTGCCGCGGGCGAGCCTTGGGATGAGCTGGTGGCGCGCGCCGTCGGGCAGGAGTGGGTCGGCATCGAGGCGCTGTCCGGCATACCCGGGGCGGTCGGGGCGACGCCGATGCAGAATGTCGGGGCATACGGCCAAGAGGTCGCTCAGACGATCTGGACAGTCCGGACCTATGACCGTGTCGAACAACGCGTCCGCACCTTCGCCAATGCGGAATGTGGCTTCGAATACCGGAACAGCCGCTTCAAGGGATCCGATCGCTACCTCATACTGTCCGTCAGCTACCAGCTGCGGCAGGGTGGCTTGGGGGCTCCGGTCTTGTATGCCGAGCTCGCTCGGAGGCTCGGTGTCGAACGCGGTGAACGGGCACCGCTCAGCGACGTCCGGGCCGCCGTACTTGACCTGCGACGAGGCAAGGGAATGGTGCTCGATCCGGAGGACCACGACACGTGGAGCGCTGGCTCGTTCTTCACCAACCCCGTTCTGAGCGCTGATGCCGCCGGGCGGCTGCCGGAGGATGCACCGCGCTGGCCGCAGCCGGACGGACGCGTGAAGATGAGCGCCGCGTGGCTCATCGAACGATCGGGCTTCGGGCGTGGCTACCCAGCGGCATCCGAACCGCAGAACGAGTCGGGGCGGGGCCCAGGCTCAGGAGGCGTACGGGCCGGCGCCTGCGTGTCACTGTCGACCAAGCACACGCTCGCGCTGACCAACCGGGGCGGTGGGTCCACATCTGAGCTGCTGGCCCTTGCTCGCCACGTCCGCGACGGCGTACACGACGTGTTCGGCGTGGATCTGGTCAACGAGCCGGTGCTCGTCGGCTGTTCTCTGTGACGGCGACGCCGACAATCTCACGTGTGCCGCGTACAACGTGGCGTCTTGGGCACGGCTATGGCAGTATAGGCGCCGTGATCGAGACGCAGAGCATCCATGTCGCCATTCCGGCGTGCTCTGTGCCGTCCTGCTGTTGTTGTCGCTGACTCCCCTCGAGTTCGAGTCCCGACCAACCCGGGCCCTGTCGGGCCCCAGTCTCTTTCAGCAGGCCTTGATGATTCAGCAGTTCTCGTTCGACGACCCGGCTCTGGCCGGTTCCTCGCCGGCATCGTCGTTCAATGCCGGCAACGCCTACCTGGGTGACCGCTCTAACGGGGCGGGTTCGCTTCGCGGCCGGACCGTGGTGGTGATGCACGCTCACCCCGACGATGAAGCGATCTTCACCGGAGTCACCGTGCGACGCCTGGCGGATCGCGGCGCACGCGTGGTGCTCGTGACGGCGACCCTTGGTGACCTCGGGGCGTCGCTCGCCCCGCTGGCTCCCGGCGAGACGCTCGCCCGGCGCCGGACCGCCGAGCTGGAGCGGGCATCGGAGCTGCTGGGTGTCTCCCGCCTCGTCCTCCTGGGCAAACGGGATTCCGGCCTTCCGGGTGCCGCGGACAACGTTCATCCGGCCGCGTTGGCAGCGGCGGACCCCAGCACGCTCGCCAGTGGCGTGGCCAAGGTTGTCGAGCAGGAGAGCGCGGACGCGATCGTTCACGACGACACATCCGGCATCTACGGACACCCGGACCATGTCGCGGTGAACCGGATCGGCGCCCTGACGGCCCGGCTGACTGGCGTCACGTCATACGAGACCACCGTCGACCGGGACCATCTCCACGACGCCCGGCCGCACCTGATCCATGCCGCCGCCCGTGCGACTGCGCTTCCGTACGGGATACCCGCGGATCAGGTCGAGCTCAAAGTCACCGCCACTGGGGAGGAACTGGACGTCAAACGGGCCGCTATCGGCGCCCACTCCAGTCAGATCAAGCCGGACGACCTTAGCCATGCTGCGTTCGACGACGCGTACGGCTTCGAGTGGTACCTGCGCTCCGGAGCACCCGGCGTTCTCGACCTCCTCGGGGGAGCCGGCAGCCATCGTGGCCCCGGCGGGTGCATGAGCGGACCTGCCTCCGTTGAACGACCTGATCGCATGCCAGGGAGTAGAGAACATCGCGATGAGCAGCCCGGTGGTGGACACCGTCGGTGTCACATCGCCGGTTGAGCCAGCCAGGTCCCGACGTCCTCCAGAAGCTGCTTGCGGACGTCGGACGGCGCGGCGGTGCTCTCGATGGATGAGCGCGCCAGCGCGGCGAGCTCGACATCGCTGAACCCGTGGACGTCCCTGGCCGCCTGGTACTGGTCGAGTAGACGCGAGCCGAAGAGCAGCGGGTCATCCGCGCCGAGGGCGAGCAGAGCGCCCGCATCGAATACCTTCCGCAGCGGCACCTCGGACTGGTGCTGGTAGACGCCCAGGGAGATGTTCGAGGCCGGGCACACCTCCAAGGTCACGTTCTGCTCGACGACGCGGTCCAGCAGGGCAGGATCCTCCGCGACCCGGATGCCGTGCCCCAGCCGAGCGGCGCCGAGGGCATCGAGGCAGGTACGGATGTGGTCCGGTCCACGTAGTTCGCCTCCATGCGGCACCGAGAGTAGTCCAGCGCGAGCGGCGATCTTGAAGGCCGGCGCGAACTCCTCGGTGAAGCCGCGCCGCTCGTCGTTGGAGAGGCCGAATCCGACCACCCCCCTGCCCGCGTACTGACGTGCGAGCCGGGCGAGCGTCCGGGCATCGAGCGGATGCCGGGTCCGGTTGGCGGCGATCACGACCGCGATCCCGACGCCCGTCGCCTCGGATGCTGACCGGGCCGCGTCCAGCACCAGGTCGGTGAAGGCCGTGATGCCACCGAACAGAGCGCCGTATCCCGACGGATCGACCTGGATCTCGAGCCATCTCGAGCCCTCTGTGGCGTCGTCCTGGGCGGATTCGAGCAGTAGCCGCCGGACGTCGGCCTCGGTGCGCAGCACCGAGCGCGCGAGATCGTAGAGCCGCTGGAACCGGAACCAGCCCTTCTCATCCGCGGCGGAGAGCTGGGGCGGCCACTGATCTCGCAGCGCGTCGGGCAGCCGGATACCGTGCCGGTCAGCCAGCTCGACCAGAGTCGAGTGCCGCATCGAGCCGGTGAAATGCAGGTGGAGGTGTGCCTTGGGGAGCAGCCGAAGATCACGATGTGCCACAGACATACTCTGCCCCGTCATCTCATCGCCGCGCGAC
>NZ_ML142852.1:196900-206555 GCF_004138495.1 Phytoactinopolyspora endophytica | reverse complement strand
ACCCCCGTGAATTCCTCCAGATCAGGAAAGCAGGCGCTGGATGCGGCCGACGCCCTCGGCGAGGTCGTCGTCGCCGAGCGCATAGGAGAGCCGGAGGTATCCGCTGGGGCCGAACGCCTCACCGGGGACCACCGCGACCTCGGCTTCGGTGAGGATCAGCTCGGCCAGTTCCACGCTGGTGTTCGGCGTCCGGCCGGCGATCTCGCGGCCGAGAACGCCCTTGACGGACGGGTATGCGTAGAACGCGCCCTCTGGCTCCGGGCATACGACACCGTCGATCGCGTTCAACATTTCCACGATGGTCTGCCGACGGCGGTCGAAGGCGTCGCGCATGGTGGCCACCGCGCTGAGGTCTCCGCTCACAGCGGCGAGGGCCGCGCGCTGGGAAACGTTGGCGACGTTGGAGGTGGCATGAGATTGCATGTTCGTGGCGGCCTTGGTGACGTCGTTCGGGGCGATCAGCCAGCCGACCCGCCACCCCGTCATGGCGTATGTCTTGGCCACACCGTTGACGACGATGCAGGTATCGGCAAGCTCGGGAACCTCGACGGGCATGGAGGAGAAGGTCGCGCCGCCGTAGACGAGATGTTCATAGATCTCGTCGGTGATCACCCAGATGCCGTGCTGGTGCGCCCACTGGCCAATGGCCCGGACCTCGTCCGGCGAGTAGACCGCGCCGGTCGGGTTCGATGGCGAGCAGAACAGTAGGGCCTTGGTGCGCTCCGTCCGCGCCGCCTCGAGCTGATCGACCGTCACGCGGTAACCGCTGGTCTCATCGGCGAGGACCTCGACCGGGCTGCCGCCGGCCAGTCGGATCGACTCGGGATAGGTCGTCCAGTACGGCGCGGGGAGCATGACATCGTCGCCGTCATCGATGATCGTGGCGAATGCCTGATAGACGGCTTGCTTGCCGCCGTTGGTGACCAGAACCTGCGTCGGCTCGACCTGGTAGCCGGTGTCCCGCGCGGTCTTGGCCGCGATGGCTTCCTTGAGTTCGAGGAGACCCCCGGCCGGCGTGTAGCGGTGGTTCTTCGGATCGGAGCAAGCCGCGGCTGCCGCCTGGACGATGTAGTCCGGCGTCGGGAAGTCGGGCTCCCCCGCACCGAATCCGATGACGGGACGGCCGGCTGCCTTGAGAGCCTTCGCCTTGGCGTCGACCGCGAGGGTCGCGGACTCAGTGATCGACCCGATCCGCTGCGAGATGCGAGGACGTGAGGTACCGGCTGCGGTGCCGGAAGGAGTAGCCAGAGTCATGGGCTAATCCTTGCACTACCGCACCCGGGTTCGCCAAGGAGATACGCCCCGCGCCCCGACGTATGTGGTCGCCTTGGGTGGGCCGGGGATTCCTTCTCCCTCTCACGCGCTCGGCGGACGGCTTCACCTGCTGGTTGCGTTTACGCTGCCGCCGATCGAAGATCGGTCGAAGAAGCCCCCCGGCCTCTCCGGCGCTCGGCTCGGTCTCGTGCAGGCACGGTTTTGCGGTTCTTAGAGTCTGGGGGCGGACATGGCCCGGTAGTACTCGCCCGACTCAGGGCGGTACAGCATGTAGAGGATTACTCCGGCGAGCACTGGGGAGATCAGGTTGAGCAGCGTGTTCAGACCGAAGCCGCCCAGCGTGATGTTCATCAGCGCGAACAGGATGTTCAACCCACCGAGGATGGTCGCCACCACCCGCGCCCAGGAGCGTCCGCGACGGTTCGCCCATGCCATCCAGAGCCACAGCCCGATCGCGATCAGGGGGAAGATCGTGGCCACGCCGTATGACAGGTTGACCGCCGCGTCGATCTCGCTCTCGGTCAGGGTGTCATCGTTGTCGATTACGGCCTCGCGGATCGCGTCCCGGCTGAACAGAGCGAACAGCAGGCTCAATACCGTGAGCCCTGCGCCGACGTACATCAGCCGGACGGCGTTGACGATGGGGCGGGGCGCGAATGACACCGAGCCGCTGTCCAAGGGTGGGCCAGCGTGGCCCGAGTCCGGAGACGGAACGCTCTCATGCCACGATGGCAGTCCTTCGGACGGGCGATCGCTGGAAGGAGAGCTGAACGGATCCCGCTTGGGCTCGTCGCCCGACCCGCTGCCTGGCGTGGTGCCGCTCATGTTGCGCTCCCAACAATATGTCGTTGACATCCGGTCGGTTCCGACGGGATGCAGTAGCTTCTTACTAGCAGCCTATCCGTGTGATGCATGGGTGGGCCAGCTTAACGCCCCGGTCATCTACACACAGGCCGGCTCGGCACGGTGACAACCGGATGGTCGAGGGCCCCGTGATCACGTGAGTTCGACCATTATGCCATTCACCCCGTACACTCTCTGTTCGGTGGTCGCTGATTCCTGCTCAACTTCGCCTCAGGCGCTATGGTGAGTAGGTGTCGCTCGTTCACCGAAGGGCAGTAGCTCAACTGGCAGAGCACCGGTCTCCAAAACCGGCGGTTGGGGGTTCGAGTCCCTCCTGCCCTGCTGGTCACCGCGGCTGAGGGTCATCGCGGCCCCGGACGTCGAGTGGCCAAGGCGACCAGCCGTCCGCCTGGGCGGCGGAAATGAAGACCCAAGTGAGGTAGCAAGTGACGGAGACGAGCGGCCAGACCGCGACGCCCGATCGTCCACGCCCGCCACGGCGGCGTGGCCCGATCGCACGGTTGTCGCTGTGGGTTCGGCAAGTTGTGGCCGAACTTCGCAAGGTCGTCTATCCGACGCGGCGTCAGCTGTTGACGTACACGGCCGTCGTGCTGGTGTTCGTCGCGATCATGATCGCTATCGTCTCCGTGCTCGACCTGGGCTTTGGTTGGTTGATGCTTGAAGTGTTCGGCTGAGCCCCGCCAAGGCACAGTAGCTACCAGGAGGAAGAAGTCCGTACCGTGTCCGAACAGTACGCGCCCGTCGACGACGCAGCCGCGGAGCCGACCGCTGACGATGAGCCGACCCAGGCCGTCGGCCCGGACGAGCAGGCCGATGTGCCCGCCGTCGACGAGCCGACCGCGGACGATGAGTCGATCGTTGACGACGAGGCCGCAGCCGACGATGAGCCGACCGCAGCCGACGATGAGTCGACCGACACCGCCGAGCAGGACGAACAGGCCGATGAGTCTGGTGACGTCACGCCCGAGGCGGATGAGCCGGTCGACCCGCTCGAGGAGTTCCGTCGAGTCCTGCGGGCCAAGCCAGGCGGCTGGTATGTGATCCAGACGTATTCCGGCATGGAGAACCGTGTGCGGGTGAACCTCGAGAACCGGATCAGCAGCCTCAATATGGAGGAGCAGATCTTCGAGGTCGAGGTTCCGACAGAAGAGGTCGCCGAGATCAAGGGCGGACAACGCCGGATGGTGAAGCGCAACCGGTTCCCCGGTTACGTGCTCGTCCGTATGGACATGTCCGACGAGTCGTGGGCGGCGGTGCGGCATACGCCAGCAGTGACCGGCTTCGTCGGCCACGGAAACCAGCCATTGCCCCTCAGTCTCGCCGAGGTGGAGCGCTGGCTCGCGCCGGAGTTCGAGGAACCGGTCGTCCAGACGGAAGAGAAGAAGAAGCAGCAGGTGGAAGTCGTCGACTTCGAGGTCGGAGACTCCGTCATGGTCGTGGATGGACCGTTCGCCACGCTGCACGCCACCATCAACGAGATCAACGTCGACTCGCAGAAGGTGAAAGGCCTGGTTGAGATCTTCGGCAGGGAGACGCCTGTCGAGTTGTCGTTCAATCAGATCCAGAAGCTCTAGTTTCTCCGTCAAGGGACACTAGGGGCCGCACACAGCGGCCACATCGTCAACGACACACAACCGAGAAGGAACGACGAGGACCCGAGGAAGATGCCCGCGAAGAAGAAAGTCGCAGGCCTGATCAAGCTCCAGATCCAGGCCGGTCAGGCGACACCCGCGCCGCCCGTGGGGCCCGCATTGGGCCAGCACGGCGTCAACATCATGGAGTTCTGCAAGGCGTACAACGCCGCCACCGAGAACCAGCGTGGTGACGTGGTGCCGGTCGAGATCACGGTATACGAGGACCGGTCCTTCACGTTCGTCACCAAGACGCCGCCCGCGGCGAAGCTGATTCTCAAGGCCGCCGGGGTCGAGAAGGGCTCGGGCGAGCCGCATCGTGTGAAGGCTGCGACCATCACACGCGATCAGGTGCGTGCGATCGCTGAGCAGAAGATGCCCGATCTCAACGCGTATGACTTGGACGCGGCGGAGAAGATCATCGCCGGTACCGCCCGGCAGATGGGTGTCAACGTTCAGTAGTCGTCCCGCGGTGCGCACCGGCTGGGTCGGCGCGAGAACCGCGGACCTGACAGACCGCACAGTGGAAGGGCAGCGCTGGCCCGTACCACGACTCCCGACCTTTCTACAGGAGCGAAGATGAAGCGCAGCAAGGCCTACCGGGCAGCCGCCGAGAAGATCGACCAGAGTCGTCTCTACTCGGCCGTGGAAGCAGTTCGCCTGGTCAAGGAGACCAATAGCACGAAGTACGATCCGACCGTCGAGGTCGCATTGCGACTGGGCGTCGACCCGCGCAAGGCCGACGAGATGGTCCGTGGCACCGTCAACCTGCCGCACGGCACCGGCAAGACCGCTCGGGTCCTGGTCTTCGCCGTGGGTCCGAAGGCGCAGGAGGCGACGGACGCCGGCGCCGATATCGTCGGTGGCGATGAGCTGATCGAGGAGGTCCAGGGTGGCCGGCTCGACTTCGACGCGGTGGTCGCCACTCCCGATCTGATGGGCAAGGTCGGGCGGCTTGGGCGGGTGCTCGGCCCGCGTGGCCTGATGCCGAACCCCAAGACAGGTACTGTGACGGTCGACGTCACCAAGGCGGTATCGGAGATCAAGGGCGGAAAGATCGAGTTCCGAGTCGATCGCCACGCCAACCTGCATTTCATCATCGGCAAGGCGTCCTTCACCGAGGACGCGCTCATGGAGAACTACGCCGCGGCACTGGACGAGATCAACCGTCTCAAGCCGTCGTCGTCCAAGGGTCGCTACATCAAGAAGGCGACGATGACGTCGACGATGGGGCCGGGCATTCCGGTCGACCCAGGCAAGATCCGTGCATCTGAGCCTGCGCGAGCATGAAATATCCGGGCCAGCCGCGGTGCCGATTCGAACGGCACCGCGGCTGGCCCTTTGAATGGGGATGCACGGCATGTCGGTGATGGACATCTTGGTCGAGCGTTCGGCGCCGCTTCGCCGTAGGCTCCCAGCTGTTCAGCGTCGCCTTTCGGCAGTGCGCCGGGTCCCGGTCCTGGGACGTCTGATCACCTGGCTTCGGCTCGATTTCGCCGGCTCCCTGGTCGGGACCTTCTTCTTCTGCTGGTCGCTCACGCCGTCCCTGCTCCCGCGGACCTGGTACTACCAAGCGCTCGTGACGGGGGTCACGGCGACGATCGGCTATGCCATCGGGGCGCTGATCGGTGTGCTCGTCAGACTGATCATCCGTAAAACGCGGCGCGGCCGGCCGCTGGCGCGGCAGACCGTGACTGCGGCGTGGACGGTGCTCGGCATCGTCGGCACGGCGTCGGCGGCCTGGTATATGGCGGGCTCAGCGCGTTGGCAGAGCGACCTGCGTGATCTCATGGACGTGGACAGCCCGCGGCTGTATCACTACATCTTCATCCTCCTGATCTCGTTCCTGCTCTTCATCGGGTTCCTGGCCATCGGCAGACTGCTTCGTGGGGCGTCGCGACGACTCGGCCGGTTCTTTGCCAGGTGGGTGCCGGTGCAACTCGCCGTCGTCCTGTCCGCGCTCGTCGTCACGGGTCTGGCGGTGTGGTCGTGGACCGGACTGTTCTATCCCTGGTTCCTCGGGGCTGCGAACAGCGCTTTCGCGGCGATCAATCAGGAGACCATGGCGGGGGAGAGCTCACCGGCCATCGGCACCCACTCGGGTGGTCCCGGATCGCTGGTGACGTGGGACTCGCTGGGCCGAAAGGGCCGGGAGTTCATCTCGCAAGGTCCTACAGCCGAAGAGATCGAGGAGTTCAGCGGTCTGCCTGCGATGGACCCGGTGCGGACGTACGTCGGCATGGACACCGCCGAGACCCCGGCAGGTCAGGCGTCGCTCGCGGTACGTGAGCTGGAGCGGGCCGGCGGCTTCGACCGCGAGGTGCTGGTCGTGGTCACGGCGACCGGTACCGGTTGGGTTGACGAAGCCGCGGCCGATGCGCTGGAACACCTGTACAACGGAAACTCCGCGATCGTCTCGATGCAGTACTCCTACCTGCCGAGTTGGTTATCGTTCCTGGCTGAAGGCGAGCAGGTGGATATCGCCGGCGAGGAGTTGTTCGACGCGGTCTACGAGTACTGGTCAAGGCTTGACGAGGACTCTCGCCCCAAACTTGTGGCGTACGGTGAGAGCTTCGGGGCGGTCGGGAGCGCCGCGGCGTTCGACGACCTGGATGAACTCAGAGCGAAGGTCGACGGTGCGTTGTGGGTCGGTTCACCGACATGGCATCCGCTGCGCGAGGAGTTCACCGAGGACCGGGACCCAGGCTCGCTCCAGCGGCTGCCCGAGTATCAGGGTGGTGAGACCGTCCGGTTCTGGGGTGGCTGGCAGGACCCCATGGACGTGTCGGGCTGGGAAGAGCCGCGAGTACTGTTCATGCAGCACTCGTCCGATCCCGTCTCGTTCTGGGCGCCCGACTTGATCTGGTCTCAGCCGGACTGGATGCGGGAGGAACGCGGGCCGGATGTGCTGCCGAACTTCAACTGGTATCCGTTCGTCACGTTCTGGCAGCTGACCGCGGACATGGCCGTATCCGCACTCATGCCGGTCGGGCACGCGCATAACTATGGCGGCGAGCTCGTCGATGCCTGGCTCATGGTGGTACCGCCGGACCAGGACTGGTCTGAGGAGAAGCTGGACGAGTTGCGTGACATGGTCCAGTCGTTCGACATGGAGGACGAGGACCGGCTCTGGTAAATGAGGCGGGAAGGCACGCCTGGTGGGGAATGCGAATAGATTGCGTTCGGTCGGGCGCGTGGTGGGAGCTGTCGAGACGCCGGTTTGGCGATGGGCACGGTGTGCCCGTAGACTAGTTGATTGCCGAAGACCGCCGGTTTCATGCTGTTTGGCATGACGAAGGTCCCGCGCATGCGGGCGGCCCGCGCAGGTGTATGGATGACGAAGCTGTATCTATGATGCGGCGTCCGCCCCGTGCCCTGTGCCGGGGCGTTTTTTATGCACGGGACCGGCGAACATGTCAGTGTCAGGCGGGCGGTCTGCGGTGGTGACAAACCCATCCGTGCGTCATAAGGAGTCCCATGGCGAGGCCTGATAAGGCAGCCGCGGTCGCCGAACTGGCAGAGGAGTTCCGTACCTCCTCCGCCGTCGTGCTGACCGAGTATCGCGGTCTCTCGGTCAAGGAATTGACCGAACTCCGTCGATCGCTCAGCGGGAACGCGTCGTACACCGTGGTGAAGAACACGCTGACCAAGCTCGCGGCCAAGGAGGCCGGAGTCGAGGTCCCTGACGAGCAGCTCGTCGGGCCGTCGGCCATCGCCTTCGTCAAGGGCGACCCGGTCGAGGTGGCCAAGGGGCTGCGTGACTTCGCCAAGACCCATCCTGTGCTCACCGTGAAGGGTGGCCTGTTCGAGGGCTCACCTCTCACGCCGGAAGACGTCAAGAAGCTGGCCGACCTTGAGTCGCGCGAGGTTCTGCTCGCCAAGCTGGCGGGTGCCATGAAGGCGTCCACGCAGAACGCTGTGTCGCTCTTCGCGGCACCGCTGTCGCAGACGGCACGAGCCATCGACGCGCTTCGACAGAAGGTCGAGGCCGGCGGCAACGCTGCCGAGTGAGTGCATTCTCACGCCCCACCCATACCCCCACAACGGTCTTAAAAGCCGAACACGAAGAAAGGAACCGCCACCATGGCGAAGCTCAGCACCGATGAGCTCCTGGATGCGTTCAAGGAGATGTCCCTGATCGAGCTCTCGGAGTTCGTGAAGAAGTTCGAAGAGACCTTCGATGTCACTGCGGCGGCTCCGGTAGCCGTCGCCGCCGCCGGAGCTCCGGCAGCGGGCGGAGCCGAGGCCGAGGCCGAGGTCGAACAGGATGAGTTCGACGTCATCCTCGAGTCGGCCGGTGACAAGAAGATTCAGGTCATCAAGGAGGTTCGCGGCCTGACGTCGCTCGGGCTGAAGGAAGCCAAGGACCTGGTCGAGGGCGCCCCGAAGGCGCTGCTGGAGAAGGTCAACAAGGAGGCTGCGGACAAGGCGAAGGAATCGCTCGAAGCCGCCGGTGCCACCATCTCCGTGAAGTAAGTCATCGCTGCTCACAGACCAGCAAGCCCGGCGACCTCACGTCGCCGGGCTCTGGTGTTTGTGGGGCTGCGCGACGCGCCGAGGCGAGGCGCGCGCTTGACGCGAGCGATACGTCCGGGAGATCCTTCTTGCAGCGTCACGACACGATAGGGAGCGTCCTGGAACGGATATGGGCCGCCACTCGACAGCAGTGAGCCTTTTAGGCTAGACTGCGATTTTGCGCTGTCCACTGTCCTGTCGTTGATGAGGGCAGGGGTCTGCGTGCAGCCCGATTGATTGACTATATCCGACCGTGTGCCCTCGGAAGGACCCCTGTTGGCCGTCACGCCCATCACCACACAGTCCACAAACGGTTCCCGCCGTATATCTTTCGCTAAGCTCAGGGAGCCCCTCGCGGTTCCGAACCTCCTCGCTCTCCAGATCGACAGTTTCGACTGGCTGCTCGGAAATTCGCGCTGGCAAGCGCGCGTAGCCGAGGCCGAGGCGGAAGGGCGTCAGGACATCAACACGACGTCCGGCCTGCAGGAGATTCTCGACGAGATCAGCCCGATCGAAGACTTCTCCGGCACTATGTCGCTGTCGTTCTCCGACCCCAGGTTCGAGGATCCGAAGAACACCATCGACGAGTGCAAGATGCGTGACTTCACGTACTCTGCACCCCTGTTCGTCACCGCCGAGTTCATCAACAACGAGACCGGCGAGATCAAGTCGCAGACCGTGTTCATGGGCGACTTCCCGCTGATGTCACCCAAAGGCACATTCATCATCAACGGTACCGAGCGGGTGGTCGTCTCCCAGCTGGTCCGTTCGCCTGGTGTGTACTTCGAGCGTTCGCTCGACAAGACTTCGGACCGAGACATCTTCACGTCGAAGGTCATCCCGTCCCGGGGTGCTTGGCTGGAGTTCGAGGTCGACAAGCGAGACACCGTCGGTGTCCGGCTCGACCGTAAGCGCAAGCAGAACGTCACCGTTCTGCTGAAGGCGCTCGGCTGGACGAACGAGCAGATCCTGGAAGAGTTCGGCGACTACGAGTCGATGCGAACCACCCTGGAGAAGGACCACACGACCAGCCAGGAAGAAGCACTGCTCGATATCTACCGCAAGATGCGTCCGGGTGAACCGCCCACGCGGGAGGCCGCTCAGCAGCTGCTCGAGAACGCCTACTTCAACCCGAAGCGGTACGACCTCGCCAAGGTGGGTCGGTACAAGCTCAACAAGAAGCTCGGCCTCGACCTGGCGCTGGACCAGAACACCATCACCCTCGACGATGTCATCGCGACGTTGCGGTACCTCGTCCGGCTGCATGCCGGCGAGGAGGAGATGACGACTGGTGAGCACGAGGTGCGAGTCGAGACGGATGACATCGACCACTTCGGCAACCGTCGCCTCCGTACCGTCGGCGAACTGAT
>NZ_ML142852.1:193673-196835 GCF_004138495.1 Phytoactinopolyspora endophytica | reverse complement strand
ACCAGGTGCGCACGGGCCTGTCGCGGATGGAGCGCGTGGTACGTGAACGCATGACCACGCAGGACGTGGAGGCGATCACACCGCAGACGCTGATCAACATCCGGCCCGTGGTCGCGGCGATCAAGGAGTTCTTCGGAACCTCCCAGCTGTCGCAGTTCATGGACCAGACCAACCCGTTGGCCGGGTTGACACACAAGCGCCGCCTGTCAGCGCTCGGCCCCGGCGGTCTGTCCCGGGAACGCGCCGGCATGGAAGTCCGTGACGTCCATCCCTCGCACTACGGCCGGATGTGCCCGATCGAAACGCCTGAGGGCCCGAACATCGGCCTGATCGGTTCGCTCGCGACGTTCGGGCGGATCAACGCGTTTGGCTTCGTTGAGACGCCGTACCGCAAGGTCCGCAACGGTAATGTCACCGACGAGGTCGTCTACCTCAGCGCGGATATCGAGGACCACAGCGTCATCGCACAGGCGAACGAGCCACTCGCCGAGGACGGCCGCTTCGCTCAGGAGCGCGTGCTCGTCCGTAAGCGTGGCGGTGAGGTCGAGCTTGTGACCGCCGAGGAAGTCGACTACATGGATGTGTCCCCGCGCCAGATGGTGTCGGTGGCGACCGCCATGATCCCGTTCCTGGAGCACGACGACTCCAACCGTGCGCTGATGGGTTCCAACATGCAGCGTCAGGCGGTGCCGTTGCTGCGAGCCGAGGCTCCGCTGGTCGGTACGGGTATGGAGTACCACGCTGCGGTCGACGCCGGCGAGGTGGTCGTTGCCGAGAAGGCAGGCGTCGTCTCGGAGGTGACGGCCGACTATGTCACCATCATGGCCGACGACGGCACGTACCAGACCTATCAGCTGGCGAAGTACCGTCGTTCCAACGCGGGCACGTGCATCAACCAGAAGCCGGTCGTGAACGAGGCCGATCGGGTGGAGGCCGGCGCGGTTCTGGCGGACGGCCCGTCCACTGATCACGGTGAGATGGCTCTGGGTAAGAACCTGCTCGTGGCGTTCATGTCCTGGGAGGGACAGAACTACGAGGACGCGATCCTGCTCTCTCAGCGGTTGATCGAGGAGGACGTGCTCACCTCGATCAAGATCGAGGAGCACGAGGTCGACGCTCGTGACACCAAGCTCGGGCCCGAGGAGATCACCCGGGATATCCCGAACGTCTCCGAGGACGTCTTGGCGGACCTCGACGAGCGAGGCATCATCAGGATCGGCGCCGAGGTCGGCAACGGAGACATCCTGGTCGGCAAGGTGACCCCCAAGGGTGAGACAGAGCTGACTCCGGAAGAGCGGTTGCTGCGGGCCATCTTCGGTGAGAAGGCACGTGAGGTCCGCGACACCTCGCTCAAGGTGCCGCACGGTGAGTCGGGGAAGGTCATCGGCGTCCGGCTGTTCGACCGTGACGAGGGCGACGAGCTGCCGCCTGGTGTCAACCAGCTGGTCCGCGTCTACATCGCTCAGATGCGCAAGATCCAGGACGGCGACAAGCTCGCCGGCCGGCACGGAAACAAGGGCGTCATCTCCAAGATCCTTCCGGTCGAGGACATGCCGTTCCTTGAGGACGGCACCCCGGTGGACATCGTGCTGAACCCGTTGGGCGTGCCGAGCCGGATGAACCTGGGACAGGTCCTGGAGACACACCTTGGTTGGGTCGCGAAGACCGGCTGGAAGGTCGAGGGCGACGACGAGGAGTGGAAGCAGCGGCTGCACGGTATCGGCGCGAGCGAGGCTCCGCCGGACAGCAACGTCGCCACACCGGTGTTCGACGGCGCTCGTGAGGACGAGATCGCAGGGCTGCTCGGTTCGACTCTGCGTAACCGTGATGGCGCGCAACTGATCGGTACCAGCGGTAAGGCCAAGCTGATCGACGGCCGTTCGGGTGAGCCGTTCCCGGACCCCGTATCTGTCGGCTACCTGTACATGCTCAAGCTCAACCACCACGTGGACGACAAGATCCACGCCCGTTCCACGGGGCCGTACTCGATGATCACGCAGCAGCCGCTGGGCGGTAAGGCACAGTTCGGTGGCCAGCGGTTCGGTGAGATGGAGGTGTGGGCGCTGCAGGCCTACGGCGCGGCCTACGCGCTGCGGGAACTGCTGACGATCAAGTCCGACGACATCCTTGGCCGGGTCAAGGTGTACGAGGCGATCGTCAAGGGCGAGAACATCCCCGAGGCGGGCATTCCTGAGTCATTCAAGGTACTGATCAAGGAGATGCAGTCCCTTTGCCTCAACGTGGAGGTTCTGTCGAGTGACGGCACACAGATCGAGATGCGCGACAGCGACGAGGATGTGTTCCGTGCCGCTGAAGAGCTAGGCATCGACCTGTCCCGGCGAGAGCCGAGCAGCGTCGAGGAGGTCTAAGGCGTGTCCTGTGGATCCATGGCTCTCGTTGTGCGGCACAGTCCGCTTGCGATAGCCGGGGATCTACAGGACTCTTCGCGCGAGACACGCGAGGTCGGCCCGCAAGGACGACGGCCTCGCCCAAACTCGTCTTTCGAAAACAGACTGATCTGAGAGAAGGATTCACGTGCTCGACGTCAACTTTTTCGACGAGCTACGCATTGGGCTCGCCACCGCGGAAGCAATCCGCGACTGGTCGCACGGCGAGGTCAAGAAGCCGGAGACCATCAACTACCGCACTCTGAAGCCGGAGAAGGACGGGCTCTTCTGCGAGAAGATCTTCGGTCCCACCCGTGACTGGGAATGCTACTGCGGCAAGTACAAGCGGGTGCGCTTCAAGGGCATTATCTGCGAGCGCTGTGGCGTCGAGGTGACGCGCGCGAAGGTGCGCCGCGAGCGGATGGGGCACATCGAGCTCGCCGCGCCGGTGACCCACATCTGGTACTTCAAGGGAGTCCCGTCCCGTCTGGGCTATCTGCTGGACTTGGCGCCGAAGGACCTGGAGAAGGTCATCTACTTCGCCGCCTACATGATCACCTGGGTCGACGAGGATGCGCGGCACCGGGACCTCTCCTCGCTCGAGGGGCAGATCGACGTCGAGCGCAAGCAGATCGAGCAGCGCAAGGACGCGGACATCGAGACCCGGGCGAAGAAGCTCGAGTCCGACCTCGCCGAGCTCGAGGCCGAGGGGGCCAAGGGTGACGTTCGCCGGAAGGTGAAGGAGTCGGCCGAGCGTGAGATGAGCCAGCTGCGC
>NZ_ML142852.1:191086-193654 GCF_004138495.1 Phytoactinopolyspora endophytica | reverse complement strand
GGGCGGACGCCGAGATCGACCGGCTCAATGCGGTCTGGGACCGGTTCCGGAACCTCAAGGTTCAGGACCTTGAGGGCGACGAGATGCTCTACCGCGAGATGCGCGACCGGTTCGGCGCCTACTTCCGTGGTGGCATGGGTGCACAGGCGATCAAGGAGCGGCTGGAGAACTTCGACCTCGATGTCGAAGCGGAGAAGCTGCGCGATGTCATCCGTTCCGGTAAGGGACAGAAGAAGACACGTGCCCTGAAGCGGCTGAAGGTTGTATCTCCGTTCCTCACGACCCGCAACGATCCACGCGGGATGGTGCTCGACGCCGTCCCGGTGATGCCCCCGGACCTGAGGCCCATGGTGCAGCTGGATGGCGGCCGTTTCGCCACCAGCGACCTGAACGACCTCTACCGCCGGGTGATCAACCGGAACAACCGGCTCAAGCGGCTACTCGATCTCGGGGCGCCGGAGATCATCGTCAACAACGAGAAGCGGATGCTGCAGGAGTCCGTCGACGCGCTGTTCGACAACGGACGTCGCGGCCGGCCGGTCACCGGTCCGGGCAACCGGCCGTTGAAGTCGATCTCCGACATGCTCAAGGGGAAGCAGGGCCGCTTCCGGCAGAACCTGCTCGGTAAGCGAGTCGACTACTCGGGCCGATCGGTGATCGTCGTCGGGCCCCAGCTGAAGCTGCACCAGTGTGGCCTGCCCAAGGGTATGGCGATCGAGCTGTTCAAGCCGTTCGTCATGAAGCGGCTCGTCGACCTGTCACACGCGCAGAACATCAAGAGCGCGAAGCGGATGGTCGAACGTGCCCGGCCCGTGGTGTGGGACGTTCTGGAAGAGGTCATCGCCGAACACCCGGTGCTGCTCAACCGAGCGCCGACGCTGCACCGTCTGGGTATCCAGGCGTTCGAGCCGCAGCTGGTGGAAGGTAAGGCCATCCAGATCCACCCGCTCGTATGCACGGCGTTCAACGCCGACTTCGACGGTGACCAGATGGCGGTTCACCTCCCGCTGTCGGCTGAGGCACAGGCCGAGGCGCGGGTGCTGATGCTCTCCAGCAACAACATCCTCAAGCCGGCCGACGGCCGGCCGGTGACCATGCCCACACAGGACATGGTGCTGGGCATCTACTTCCTGACCAGCCACGTCGAGGGGCGCGAAGGCGAAGGCCGGGCGTTCTCGTCCGTGGCGGAGGCGATCAACGCATTCGACAAGGGCGAGCTGAAGCTGCAGAGCCAGATCCAGATCCGGCTGAACGACACCGTTCCGCCGGTCGGCCGGGAGGCGCCGGAGGGCTGGGAACCCGGTCAGCCTCTCACGCTGACCACGACCCTCGGCCGGGCGCTGTTCAACGAGACACTCCCTGTCGATTACCCGTACATCGACGAGGAGATCGACAAGAGCAGCCTCGGCGACATCGTGAACGACCTGGCCGAGCGGTACCAGAAGGTCCAGGTCGGCACCACGATGGACGCGCTGAAGGACCTCGGTTTCTACTGGGCCACCCGGTCGGGTGTCACAGTGTCCGTGGAGGATGTCGTGCCGCCGGCGACCAAGCAGCAGATCCTCGAAGAGTTCGAGGGCAAGGCTGTGAAGGTCGAGCGGAACTTCAACCGTGGTGTCATCTCCGACGGCGAGCGCCGCGAGGAGCTCATCGACATCTGGACGGACGCGACGAACGCGGTCGACGAGGCGATGCGGAACGCGTTCACCCCGGACAACTCGATCTACCAGATGGTCAACTCCGGGGCCCGGGGTAACTGGATGCAGATCCGGCAGTTGTCGGGTATGCGTGGTCTGGTGGCGAACCCGAAGGGCGAGACCATCCCACGGCCGATCAAGTCGAGCTTCCGTGACGGCCTGACGGTGCTGGAGTTCTTCATCTCCACGCACGGCGCTCGTAAGGGTCTGGCGGACACTGCGCTGCGTACTGCCGACTCCGGCTACCTGACCCGGCGTCTGGTGGACGTTTCGCAGGACGTCATCATCCGTGAGGTCGACTGTGGCACCGAGCGTGGCCTGATGCTCCCGATCGCCTCTCGCGACGCGAACGGGAACCTGGTGGTCGAAGAGCTCGCCGAGACATCGGTGTACGCGCGGAACGCAGCTGAGAAGGTGGTCGGTCCGGACGGCACCGAGCTGGCCGGACCGGGAGACGACCTCGGCGATGTTGAGATCGCCAGGCTCGTGGCCGGAGGCGTGGAGCAGGTTCGCGTCCGAAGCGTTCTGACGTGTGAAAGCAAGACCGGTGTATGCGCGAAGTGCTACGGCCGGTCGCTCGCCACGGGCAAGCTGGTCGACGTCGGTGAGGCTGTCGGCATCATCGCCGCGCAGTCCATCGGCGAGCCGGGCACACAGCTGACCATGCGGACGTTCCACACAGGTGGCGTCGCGGGTGAGGACATCACTCACGGTCTGCCGCGTGTCGTCGAGTTGTTCGAGGCCCGTGCGCCGAAGGGCAAGGCGGCGATCGCCGAAGTGTCCGGACGGGTTCGTATCGAAGAAGACGGCAAGGGCGCTCGAGTCGTCATCGTCCCCGATGACGGCAGCGACGAGCAGTCGTTCGCGATCA
>NZ_ML142852.1:190571-191042 GCF_004138495.1 Phytoactinopolyspora endophytica | reverse complement strand
GGCGTGTCTACGAGTGGAGCAACAGGCGGGCTCCCGGGATCGCCCAGTGGCGTGTCCAGGACGGCGACCACATCGACGTCGGTGAGCTGCTGCATTCGGGTACGGCCGACCCGCACGACGTGCTCAGGGTCCTGGGTCAGCGGGCGGTGCAGGTCTTCCTGACCGACCAGGTCCAGGAGGTCTACCGTTCGCAGGGTGTGTCCATCCACGACAAGCACATCGAGATCATCGTCCGGCAGATGCTGCGACGGATCACGGTGCTGGAGAGCGGGGAAACCAACCTGCTCCCAGGTGAGCTGGTCGAGCGCTCCCGGTTCGAAGAGGAGAACCGTCGGGTCGTCGCCGAGAGCGGACCGCCGGCTTCTGGACGGCCGCAGCTGATGGGGATCACCAAGGCCTCGCTTGCGACCGATTCGTGGCTGTCCGCCGCGTCGTTCCAGGAGACTACGCGGGTGCTCACAGAGGCGGCGA
>NZ_ML142852.1:190253-190534 GCF_004138495.1 Phytoactinopolyspora endophytica | reverse complement strand
CGCCAAGTCCGATCCGCTGATCGGTCTGAAGGAGAACGTCATTCTCGGTAAGCTCATCCCGGCCGGTACCGGCTTGGCGCGGTACCGCAACCTCCGGGTGGAGCCGACCGAGGAGGCCAAGGCGGCCATGTACTCCATGGTCGACTACGGCGCGGACTACTCGGACTATGAGTTCGGGCAAGGCTCTGGCGAAGCAGTACGTCTCGAAGACTACGACTTCGGCTCGTACAGCTAGAGCCAGGCGGTGATAGGGTCAAAGCGAAGGCGTTGAAGTGTGCCTT
>NZ_ML142852.1:184112-190149 GCF_004138495.1 Phytoactinopolyspora endophytica | reverse complement strand
TGACCTGGGGCTGCCCTGCAGGGTAGTCTTTTTCTTCGTGCCTGGAGTTCTCCAGGCCGTCCTGCTTGCCCACGGCAGGCAGGACGTAGAGCATTAACCATGCCGGTCGGCTGCTCCGGGTGGCGCGGGTTCTGGGTGGGCGACACGCCCGACCGCGGGGGTCGTGAAGGCCTCCGCCGTCCCGGTCCGCGCGCTAGGTGCCTGACCGATATTGAATAGCTGACAAACTCCGGGAGACAACCCGGCCGACGTACGAGGATGACGGAGACGTAGTGCCTACGATCCAGCAGCTGGTCCGCAAAGGCCGCCAGGACAAGGTGACCAAGAAGAAGACGCCCGCGCTCAAGGGCAGTCCGCAGCGACGCGGCGTGTGCACCCGTGTGTATACGACGACACCGAAGAAGCCGAACTCGGCGCTGCGTAAGGTCGCCCGTGTGAAGCTGACCAGTCAGATCGAGGTCACCGCGTACATCCCTGGCGTCGGACACAATCTGCAGGAGCACTCGATGGTGCTGGTCCGCGGCGGCCGGGTCCGGGACCTTCCGGGTGTCCGCTACAAGATCGTCCGGGGTTCGCTCGACACCCAGGGTGTGAAGAACCGCAAGCAGGCTCGTAGCCGGTACGGCGCGAAGAAGGAGAAGAGCTGATGCCCCGCAAGGGACCCGCTCCGAAGCGAGCGTTGGTGGTCGACCCCGTCTATGGCTCGCCCCTGGTCACCCAGCTGGTGAACAAGGTGCTGGTGGACGGCAAGAAGTCGCTCGCGGAGAGCATCGTGCACGGTGCTCTCGAGGGCTGCCGGGAGAAGACCGGCACCGATCCGGTCGTCACACTCAAGCGAGCTCTGGACAACGTCAAGCCGACGCTCGAGGTGCGCAGCCGCCGGGTCGGTGGCGCCACTTACCAGGTGCCAGTGGAGGTCCGCGCGGGTCGCAGCACGACTCTGGCGCTTCGCTGGCTGGTGAGCTATTCACGTGACCGCCGGGAGAAGACGATGACCGAGCGGCTGATGAACGAGATTCTCGACGCTTCGAACGGGCTGGGAGCCAGCGTGAAGCGCCGTGAGGACACCCACAAGATGGCCGAGTCGAACAAGGCCTTCGCACATTACCGCTGGTAACCGCGTTCGGCTCTGACTCAGGAAGACGTATAAGAGACATGGCGACCGACCTCCGCGCGCTCGACCTCGCCAAGGTTCGCAACATTGGGATCATGGCGCACATCGATGCGGGCAAGACGACAACAACTGAGCGGATTCTCTTCTACACCGGCATCAACTACAAGATCGGTGAGGTTCACGACGGCGCCGCCACGATGGACTGGATGGAGCAGGAGCAGGAGCGGGGAATCACCATCACCTCCGCCGCGACTACCTGCCAGTGGGAAGACCACACCATCAACATCATCGACACTCCGGGCCACGTCGACTTCACGGTAGAGGTCGAGCGCAATCTGCGGGTGCTGGACGGGGCGGTCGCCGTGTTCGACGGTGTCGCCGGCGTCGAGCCGCAGTCGGAGACCGTGTGGCACCAGGCCGACAAGTACGGCGTGCCGCGGATCTGCTTCATCAACAAGCTGGACCGCACCGGCGCCGAGTTCCACCGTTGTGTGGACATGATCGTGTCCCGGCTGAACGCGACACCCTTGGTCCTGCAGCTGCCCATCGGCGCGGAATCCGACTTCCGGGGTCTGGTTGACCTGGTCGGCATGAGAGCGCTGGTGTGGTCGGCCGAGACGCCGCTCGGTGAGATGTACGACACAGTCGACATCCCGGACACGCACGCCGAGGCGGCCGCTGAGTACCGGGACAAGCTCCTGGAGACCATCGCCGAGAACGACGACGCGATGATGGAGCTGTACCTGGAAGGCAAGGAGCCCTCGGAATCCGAGCTCATCGCAGCGATCCGACGCGCCACTATCGCGAACGCGATCACACCGGTTCTCACCGGCTCCGCGTTCAAGAACAAGGGCGTCCAGCCGATGCTCGATGCGGTGATCCGGTACCTGCCGTCGCCGCTCGACGCCGGGGCCGTCGAGGGACATGCCGTCGGTAACGAGGACGAGACCATCACCCGTGAGCCGGACGAGGACGCTCCGCTGTCCACTCTGGCGTTCAAGATCATGTCGGATCCGCACCTTGGGAAGCTGACATTCCTCCGGGTCTACTCGGGCACGCTGACCAGCGGCAGCCAGGTGCTCAACAGCACCAAGGGGAACCGCGAGCGCATTGGCAAGATCTACCGGATGCACGCGAACAAGCGTGAGGAGATCGAGAAGGCCAGCGCCGGTCAGATCGTCGCTGTCATGGGGCTGAAGAACACGACCACCGGTGACACGCTGTCGGATTCGCAGAAGCCGGTGATCCTGGAGTCGATGAAGTTCCCGGCGCCGGTCATCCACGTGGCGATCGAGCCGAAGACCAAGAGCGACCAGGACAAGCTGTCCACTGCCATCCAGCGCCTGGCCGAGGAGGACCCGACATTCCAGGTCCGCACCGATGATGAGACCGGTCAGACCGTGATCTCAGGCATGGGTGAGCTTCACCTCGAGGTTCTGGTGGACCGGATGAAGCGCGAGTTCCGGGTAGAGGCGAACGTCGGCAAGCCGCAGGTGGCCTACCGCGAGACCATCCGCCGCAAGGTGGAGAAGGTGGAGTACACCCACAAGAAGCAGACCGGTGGTTCCGGTCAGTTCGGTCGGGTGATCATCGACATCGAACCCACTGGCGGTGAAGGTGACGGCGGCTACGAGTTCGTCAACAACATCACCGGGGGACGCATCCCGCGTGAGTACATCCCTGCAGTGGACGAGGGATGTCAGGAAGCGATGGAGTTCGGTGTCGTCGCCGGTTATCAGCTGGTGGATATCAAGGTGACACTCCAGGACGGGGCCTACCACGACGTTGACTCGTCGGAGCTGGCCTTCAAGATCGCAGGCTCGATGGCCTTCAAGGAGGCCGCTCGACGGGCTAACCCCGTGCTGCTCGAGCCGGTGTTCGATGTCGAGGTGTCGACGCCCGAGGAGTACATGGGCGATGTCATCGGTGACATCAACTCCCGCCGTGGTCAAGTTCAAGCCATGGAGGAGCGTGCAGGCCAGCGTGTTGTCAAGGCGCTGGTCCCGCTGTCGGAGATGTTCGGCTATGTCGGTGACCTCCGCAGCAAGACCCAGGGTCGGGCGAACTACTCGATGCAGTTCGACTCGTACGCCGAGGTTCCCAAGAACGTCGCGGAAGAGATCATCAAGAAAGTCCGGGGAGAATAGCCGCTGGGACCGGTAATCTCACCTCGGGCAACTTGACCCGACCCCCGACACAGTAAGACAGCCGAGCACTACCGGCTAAACGTAAACCTTACGAGTCCTAGATACGGAGAGGACCTAAAGTGGCTAAGGCGAAGTTCGAGCGGAACAAGCCGCACGTCAACATCGGCACCATCGGTCACGTCGACCATGGCAAGACCACGCTGACGGCGGCGATTACCAAGGTTCTGCACGAGAAGTACCCGGACCTGAACGATGCGTCGGCGTTCGAGGACATCGACAAGGCTCCGGAAGAGAAGCAGCGCGGTATTACGATCAACATCGCGCACGTCGAGTACCAGACCGAGCAGCGTCACTATGCGCACGTCGACGCTCCCGGGCACGCCGACTACATCAAGAACATGATCACCGGGGCGGCCCAGATGGACGGGGCGATCCTGGTGGTGGCCGCGACCGATGGCCCGATGCCGCAGACCAAGGAGCACGTGCTTCTGGCCCGCCAGGTCGGTGTTCCCTACATCCTCGTCGCTCTGAACAAGGCCGACATGGTCGATGACGAGGAGATCCTCGAGCTGGTTGAGCTCGAGGTCCGGGAGCTGCTGACAGAGTACGAATTCCCCGGCGACGACGTACCTGTTGTCAAGGTTTCCGCTCTGAAGGCGCTTGAAGGCGACCCGGAGTGGGTGAAGACAGTCGGGGACCTGATGGACGCTGTCGACGAGAACATCCCGGACCCGGTCCGTGACTCGGACAAGCCGTTCCTGATGCCGATCGAGGACGTGTTCACCATCACCGGTCGTGGCACGGTTGTCACCGGCCGCGTCGAGCGTGGCGTGCTCAACGTCAACCAGGAGGTCGAGCTGGTCGGGATCCGCGAGGGTGCCGCCCAGAAGACGACGGTGACCGGTATCGAGATGTTCCGGAAGCTGCTCGACGAGGCCCGTGCGGGTGAGAACGTCGGTCTGCTGCTGCGTGGTACCAAGAAGGAAGATGTCGAGCGTGGCATGGTCGTCGTCAAGCCCGGTACCACGACGCCGCACACGGACTTCGAGGCGACGGTCTACATCCTGTCGAAGGACGAGGGCGGGCGGCACACGCCGTTCTTCAACAACTACCGTCCGCAGTTCTACTTCCGGACCACGGACGTGACCGGTGTCGTGACCCTCCCGGATGGCCCGGACTCGATGGTCATGCCAGGTGACGACACCACCATGAAGGTCGAGCTGATTCAGCCGGTCGCCATGGAGGAGAGCCTGAAGTTCGCGATCCGTGAGGGTGGCCGTACCGTCGGCGCAGGCCACGTGACGAAGATCCTCAAGTAAATAGGTGAAACCGGCCCCTGGATTGGCCAGGGGCCGGTTTTTTCTGGCATACTGGTGAAGTTGCTCGGCGGGGGCCGCCGTGGCGCGCATGTTGAGATTGTCAGCTGTCGTTGCCGATACGGAGACCTCCTCGTCAGCGGCCGGCCCTTGAAGGGCTCGGCTTCAGCCGATCACCCCGATGAGATGTGAATCGTGCAGCGGCGTATTACGTCCGCTGATTGCGACACGCCCGACCTCGGGGGTCGGTGGAGCAGCTGCCAGTGTTCGGCTCGCAAGCGGTACGAAGGAAAAGGACGATAAGCAGCCATGGCGGGACAGAAGATCCGCATCCGGCTCAAGGCCTATGACCACGAGGTCATCGATACGTCGGCGCGGAAGATCGTCGACACGGTGACGCGTACGGGTGCACAGGTCGCGGGCCCGGTGCCGCTACCGACCGAGAAGAACGTGTACTGCGTCATCCGCTCGCCGCACAAGTACAAGGACAGCCGCGAGCACTTCGAGATGCGCACTCACAAGCGGCTCATCGACATTATCGACCCCACGCCGAAGACAGTCGACTCGCTGATGCGGCTCGACCTGCCGGCTGGTGTCGACATCGAGATCAAGCTCTAAAGGAATAAAGAGCGATGACTATCGACGTAACTGAGGCCGCCGGCCGGGTCGTATCGGGCCTGCTCGGCGAGAAGGTCGGAATGACCCAGGTCTGGGACGAGAACCAGCGGGTCGTACCAGTGACCGTGGTAAAGGCCGGGCCCTGCGTGGTGACGCAGGTGCGGACGCCGGAGAAAGACGGCTACGACGCCGTCCAGATCGCGTACGGCGCGCCGAACCCTCGGAAGGTGACTAAGCCCGCGCAGGGGCACTTCGAAAAGGCCGGCGTGACGCCACGACGGCACGTGGTGGAGATTCGTACCACCAACGCTTCGGAGTACAGCCTGGGCCAGGAGCTGACCGTCGAGGCGTTCGAGACCGGGCAGCAGGTGGACGTGACCGGCACCAGCAAGGGCAAGGGCACGGCCGGTGTCATGAAACGACACGGCTTCCATGGTCTGCGTGCTTCGCATGGTGTCCAGCGCAAGCACCGTTCTCCAGGCGCTATCGGCGGGTGTGCGACCCCGGGGCGTGTCTTCAAGGGCCAGAAGATGGCCGGCCGGATGGGCAACGAGCGGGTGACGTCGCAGAACATCGTCATTCACGCCGTTGATGCCGAGAAGGGTCTTCTGCTGCTCAAGGGCGCGGTGCCTGGTCCCAACGGTGGCCTCGTCCTGGTCCGTACGGCCGCGAAGGGAGCCGGACAGTGACAACGGATACCGAAGCGACCACCGTGTCGGTTCTCGACGCCAACGGTAAGGCCGTAGGTGACGTGGACCTTCCCGGCGAGATTTTCGACGTTCAGGTGAACGTGCCGCTGATTCACCAGGTTGTGGTGGCTCAGCTGGCGGCGGCTCGGCAGG
>NZ_ML142852.1:180837-184102 GCF_004138495.1 Phytoactinopolyspora endophytica | reverse complement strand
CACGCCACCAAGACTCGCGGCCAGGTGCGCGGCGGCGGCGCAAAGCCGTACCGGCAGAAGGGAACAGGCCGTGCCCGGCAGGGTTCGATCCGTGCGCCTCAGTTCGCCGGCGGCGGTATCGTCCATGGCCCGCAGCCGCGGAGCTACGCCCAGCGGACGCCGAAGAAGATGAAGGCAGCCGCACTGCGCGGAGCGCTATCGGACCGCGCACGTCACGGCCGGCTGCACGTCATCACCGCTTTCACGGACGGCGACGCGCCGTCGACGAAGGCGGCCAAGGCAGTCCTGGCGTCGGTGACCGACCGGCGTAACGTACTCGCGGTCGTCGAGCGCGGGAACGACGTGGCGCTCAGGAGCCTGCGGAACCTGCCGGACGTACACCTGATCGCGCCGGACCAGTTGAACACGTATGACGTGCTGTGCGCCGACGACGTGGTCTTCACCAAGGCGGCGCTGGATGCTTTCCTGGCGGGGCCGGGAAAGACCGCGGCCGGGGCCGGCGCAGCTGAGACGGAGGAGTCGAAGTGAGCGGCGTTCGCAGAGATCCACGCGACATCTTGCTGAGGCCGGTCGTCTCGGAGAAGAGCTACGGCTTGCTGGATGAGAACAAGTACACCTTCATCGTCGATCCTGACGCGAACAAGACTCAGATCAAGATCGCGGTCGAGAAGGTGTTCAACGTGAAGGTCACCGGTGTGAACACGGCCAACCGCCAGGGTAAGCGGCGGCGCACCCGGTTCGGTGTGGGCAAGCGTCCGGACACGAAGCGGGCGATCGTCACCGTGGCCGACGGCCAGCGTATTGACATCTTCTCCGGTCCGGTCTCGTAAGAGCACGGGACACGAACTGAGATTGACCATAGGTCAAGGTATCGAGGTCTGGAATGGGAATCCGTAAGTACAAGCCGACGACACCGGGCCGGCGCGGCTCCAGCGTCGCCGACTTCGCCGAGGTCACCCGGTCCGAGCCGGAGAAGTCGCTCGTTCGGCCGCTGCCGAAGAAGGGCGGCCGGAACAACGCCGGTCGGATCACGACGCGCCACCAGGGTGGTGGGCACAAGCGTCAGTACCGGGTGATCGACTTCCGTCGTGCTGACAAGGACGGCGTGCCGGCGAAGGTCGCGCACATCGAGTACGACCCGAACCGAACGTCGCGCATCGCTCTGTTGCACTACGCGGACGGGGAGAAGCGATACATCCTGGCGCCGCACCGGCTCACCCAGGGTAGGAAGGTCGAGTCCGGGCCACGGGCCGACATCCAGCCGGGCAACAACCTGCCGCTGCGCAACATCCCGGTCGGTACGGTCGTGCACGCGATTGAGCTTCGGCCCGGTGGCGGTGGCAAGATTGCCCGCTCGGCCGGCGCGGGTGTGCAGCTCGTGGCGAAGGAGGGCACCTGGGCTCAGCTACGGATGCCTTCCGGCGAGATCCGTAACGTCGACGTGCGCTGTCGTGCCACGGTGGGCGAGGTCGGCAACGCCGAGCAGTCGAACATCAACTGGGGCAAGGCCGGCCGATCGCGGTGGAAGGGCAAGCGTCCGAGCGTCCGCGGTGTCGTGATGAACCCGGTGGACCACCCGCACGGTGGTGGAGAGGGCAAGACCTCCGGTGGCCGGCACCCGGTGAACCCGAACGGTAAGCCCGAAGGACGTACTCGGCGCAAGAACAAGCCGAGCGACCGTCAGATCGTCCGTCGCCGCAAGACCGGCAAGAAGCGCTGAGTCAGGAGTTACGAAGATGCCACGCAGCCTGAAGAAGGGGCCCTTCGTCGACGAGCACCTTGCCAAGAAGGTCGAGGCGCAGAACGACCAGGGTACGAAGAACGTGATCAAGACGTGGTCGCGACGGTCGATGATCGTCCCGGACATGATCGGACACACCATTGCGGTGCACGATGGCCGCAAGCATGTCCCGGTGTTCGTCACCGAGGCGATGGTGGGTCACAAGCTCGGGGAGTTCGCGCCTACGCGGACCTTCCGGGGCCATGAGAAGGACGACCGACGCTCGCGGCGCCGGTGACGTTTGCCACGCGAAGGAACTAGGGAGTCAACGATGGAAGCAGCCAGGGCTAAGGCGCGCTATGTGCGCGTGACGCCCATGAAGGCGCGCCGCGTGGTGGACCTCATCCGTGGCCTGGACGTGGACGAGGCCGCAGCGCTGCTGCGGCTGACCCCGATCGCCGCGGCGGAGCCGGTGCTGAAAGTACTGGAAAGCGCGGCGGCGAACGCCAATGACCTCACCGGCACTCAGCGCGACGCGCTGGTGGTGGGGAGCGCCTATGTCGACGAGGGACCGACCATGAAGCGGTTCCGCCCAGGCGGCAAAGGCCGGGCGTTCCGGATCAAGAAGCGGACCTGCCACATCACCATCGCGGTCGATGAGAAGCAGGTTGCCACCGCCGGTGGCGCGAAGGGAGGGACCCGCTAGTGGGTCAGAAGATTAACCCGCACGGGTTTCGGCTGGGTGTGTCCACCGATCACAAGAGTCGGTGGTTCGCGGACAGCACGAGTGAAGGACAGCGCTACCGCGATTACGTCGCGGAGGACGTCGCCATCCGCAAGCTGATGACGACGGGAATGGAGCGCGCCGGAATCTCCAGCGTCGAGGTCGAACGGACTCGTGACCGGGTGCGGGTGGATATCCACACAGCGCGTCCCGGCATCGTGATCGGCCGCCGGGGTGTTGAGGCGGACAGGCTGAGGTCGGAGCTGGAGAAGCTGACCGGCAAGCAGGTCCAGATGAACGTCCTCGAGGTGAAGCAGCCCGAGGTCGACGCCCAGCTGGTGGCGCAAGGCGTCGCCGAGCAGCTGTCTGCGCGCGTGGCGTTCCGTCGGGCGATGCGTAAGGCGATTCAGACCACGATGCGGGCCGGCGCCAAGGGCGTACGGATCCAGTGCTCGGGTCGTCTGGGCGGCGCGGAGATGAGCCGCTCCGAGTTCTATCGCGAAGGCCGGGTGCCCCTGCACACGTTGCGTGCCGACGTTGATTACGGCTTCTACGAGGCCCGCACGACGTTCGGTCGGATCGGCGTCAAGGTCTGGATCTACAAGGGCGACGTGACCGGCTCGCGCCAGGAGCGCGCCGCCGAGCAGGCCGCTCAGGCACGCGCGCAGCAGCGGGAGCGTAGGCGCCCAGAGCGGCGTCGTCCGACCCGTGGCCGTGGCGGTCAGCAGGATGCGGCGGAGGCCCAGTCGGCTCCAGTGGCCGAGACACCGTCGACTGAGTCCGAGGCGCCGGCGACGACCGAGACGAGTAACGAGCAGGAG
>NZ_ML142852.1:169031-180799 GCF_004138495.1 Phytoactinopolyspora endophytica | reverse complement strand
GTGAGGTCGTGCTGATTCCTCGCAAGATCAAGCACCGCAAACAGCACAGCCCGAAGCGGCGCGGCGTCGCGAAGGGTGGCACGTCGTTGGCGTTCGGTGAGTTCGGCATCCAGGCGGTTGAGGGTCACTACGTGACTAACCGCCAGATCGAAGCCGCACGTATCGCCATCACACGGCACGTCAAGCGAGGCGGAAAGGTGTGGATCAACATCTTCCCGGACCGTCCGCTGACGAAGAAGCCTGCGGAGACCCGGATGGGTTCGGGTAAGGGTTCGCCGGAGTGGTGGGTGGCCAACGTCAAGCCGGGGCGGATCATGTTCGAACTGTCCTACCCGAACGAGACGGTGGCACGTGAGGCCCTCACCCGCGCGATTCACAAGCTGCCGATGAAGGCCAAGATCGTGACACGCGAGACAGGTGATCTGTGATGGCGGTCGGATCGAAGAACCTCGACGCTGACTCGCTGCGCGACAAGAGCGACAGCGACCTGGTGGAAGAACTGAGCAAGGCCAAGGAGACGCTGTTCAACCTCCGTTTCCAGGCTGCCACCGGGCAGCTGGAGAGCCACGGTCGGCTCAAGGCGGTGCGGCGCGACATCGCGCGGATCTACACGGTCATGCGCGAACGAGAGCTCGGCATCACACCGGCGCCGCCGTCCGACAAAGCGGCGAAGGAAGATGCCGCATGAGCCCGACGAGCGAGGACACTTCGGTGACAGAGACGAGCGAGAAGACTGAGGAGGCCCGCGGGTACCGCAAGGTGCGCGAGGGCTACGTGGTCAGTGACAAGATGGACAAGACGGTCGTCGTGGCGGTCGAGAACCGCTTCAGGCATCCGCGGTACGCCAAGATCGTGCGGCGGACCAGCAAGCTCAAGGCTCACGATGAGAACAACGTTGCGGGGCAGGGCGATCGCGTACTTCTGATGGAGACGCGGCCGCAGTCGGCCACGAAGCGCTGGCGTGTCGTCGAGATCCTGGAGAAGGCGAAGTAACCTGCGGGGCTCCGCCCCTGCACTTCCCAACAGCGATTGCGTTGGGTCGGTGGGAAAAGTGGACAGTGTGCGGGAAGCGAGTTTCCCGCACAGCCCGAGAGAACTGAAGACAAAGCCCAGGGGGCCCGGCCCCCAGGTCCGTTCCGTCAGGCTCAGCCGTTGAGCGGAGCTCGACGCTGAGAACCGGCGCGACAAACAGGAGCCTAGAGAGATGATTCAGCAGGAGTCGCGACTACGAGTCGCCGACAACACGGGTGCCAAGGAACTCTTGTGCATCCGCGTGCTCGGTGGCTCTGGCCGGCGCTACGCCGGCATCGGCGACGTCATCGTAGCGACCGTGAAGGACGCTATACCCGGCGGTGGTGTGAAGAAGGGTGACGTCGTCAAGGCCGTGATCGTGCGGGCAGTGAAGGAGCGCCGTCGTCCGGACGGCTCCTACATCCGGTTCGATGAGAACGCGGCAGTGATTCTCAGGGACGGCGGTGACCCGCGCGGCACCCGCATCTTCGGTCCCGTCGGCCGTGAACTTCGGGAGAAGCGCTTCATGCGCATCATTTCTCTCGCCCCGGAGGTGCTCTAACTCATGCGTGTCAAAAAGGGCGACAAAGTGGTGGTGACCGCCGGCCGCGACAAGGGAATGGTCGGCAAGGTCATCCACGCCTACCCGCGCCAGCAGAAGGTGGTGATCGAGGGCGTGAACCAGATCACCAAGCACGAGAAGGTGCAGCGCGACCGGCGAGGCACCCTGGAGAGCGGCGGCCTGGTCCATCAGGAGGCCCCGGTCCACGTGTCCAACGTGCAGCTTGCGGTGGACGTCGAGGTAGATGGCGAGAAGAAGACGGTCGGCACCCGCGTGGGCTACCGCTTCGACGAGGACGGCAACAAGGTCCGGTACGCCAAGCGCACCGGTGAGGACATCTGATGAGCACATCCACAGTCACCATTCCCCGACTGAAGCAGCGCTACCGCGACGAGATCATCTCCGCTCTGCGGGATGATTTCAGCATCGGCAACATCATGCAGGTGCCTGGGGTGAGCAAAGTCGTCGTGAACATGGGTGTCGGCGAGGCCGCCCGGGACGCCAAGCTCATCGACGGCGCCGTACGTGACCTGGCGGCGATCACCGGGCAGAAGCCCGCGGTGACGAAGGCCCGCAAATCCATCGCACAGTTCAAGCTGCGCGAGGGGATGCCGATCGGCGCACACGTGACATTGCGTGGCGACCGCATGTGGGAGTTCCTGGACCGGCTGGTCACCATCGCGCTCCCTCGTATCCGTGACTTCCGTGGGCTGTCTCCGAAGCAGTTCGATGGCCGCGGCAACTACACGTTCGGTCTCAACGAGCAGTCGATGTTCCACGAGATCGACCAGGACAAGATCGACCGGGTGCGCGGCATGGACATCACGGTCGTGACGACAGCCACGAACGACGATGAAGGCCGGGCGCTTCTGCGGCACCTGGGCTTCCCGTTTAAGGAGCAGTGACGAGGTGGCGAAGAAAGCGCTGATCAACAAGGCACAGCGGAAGCCGAAGTTCGCCGTACGCGCGTACACGCGGTGCCAGAAGTGCGGACGGCCGCACTCGGTGTACCGCAAGTTCGGCCTGTGCCGGGTGTGCCTGCGGGAGATGGCGCACCGTGGCGAGCTCCCCGGTGTGACGAAGTCCAGCTGGTAAACGTGCAAACACAAGTCGCCGTAGGTCCTCAACGTTCGGAAACCACGGCGGGAAAGTGGCTCATACGACCATGACCATGACCGATCCAATCGCGGATATGCTGACCCGTCTGCGGAACGCCAACTCGGCGTACCACGACTCGGCGGCTATGCCCTACAGCAAGCTGAAGGCGCACATCGCCGAGATCCTCAAGCAAGAGGGTTACATCAGCGATTTCAGTGTCGAAGAGCCCGCCGAGGGCAACGTCGGCCGGACTCTGATCGTGTCCCTGAAATACGGCCCGTCCCGCGAGCGTTCCATCGCTGGCGTGCGTCGCGTGAGCAAGCCCGGTCTGCGGGTGTACGCGAAGGCCACCAACATGCCGAAGGTGCTCGGCGGACTGGGCGTGGCGATCATTTCGACCTCGCACGGCCTGCTCACCGACCGGTCCGCGACCAAGCAGGGTGTGGGCGGGGAAGTCCTCGCCTACGTCTGGTAACCGGAAGGGAGTCAAAGAGACATGTCGCGTATTGGCAAGCTCCCCATCTCGGTGCCGTCCGGAGTGGACGTCGCGCTTGACGGCCGTGAGGTGACGGTCAAGGGCCCGAAGGGAACGCTGCAGCACACATTGCCGGACATCATCGAACTGGAGCGGGTGGACGACGGTTCGCTCGAAGTACGCCGTCCGAACGACGAGGGCGAGAGTAAGGCTCTGCACGGTCTCACTCGTACGTTGGTGGCGAACATGGTCACCGGTGTGACCAACGGTTACGAGAAGAAGCTCGAGATCGTCGGTGTCGGTTACCGCGTCACGGCAAAGGGTTCGGACATCGAGCTGGCCGTCGGGTACAGCCATCCGATCCTGTTCCAGGCGCCGGACGGCATCACGTTCACCGTCGAGTCGCCGACCAAGTTCGCAGTGCAGGGCATCGACAAGCAGCGCGTCGGCCACGTCGCCGCCCGGATTCGGGGCATGCGGCCTCCGGAGCCTTACAAGGGCAAGGGCATTCGCTACGAGGGCGAACAGGTCCGGCGCAAGGTCGGAAAGGCTGGTAAGTAACCATGGGTATCGCGATCAACCGCCACGTCGGGCGTGGCCAGAAGGCGGCTGCGCGAGGCCGGCGGCACCTGCGGGTCCGCAAGAAGGTCAGCGGAACCCCGGCGCGGCCGCGCCTGGTGGTGACCCGATCGCTGCGCCACATGGTCGCGCAGGTGGTCGACGACACTGCTGGGCACACCGTCGCGTCGGCGTCGAGCATGGAGGCCGACCTGCGTGCCCTGGAGGCTGACAAGACCGCCAAGGCCCGCAAGGTGGGCGAACTGGTCGCCGAGCGGGCGAAGGCCGCTGGCGTAGAGTCCGTGGTCTTCGACCGGGGCGGCAACCAATACCACGGCCGAGTGGCCGCGGTAGCCGATGGCGCCCGCGAGTCGGGGCTGGAACTGTAGAGACGACGAGTCGATAGGAAGTAGGGAGATCATGGCTGGACCACAGGGTCGCGGTGGCGGCGCCGGTGGCGAGCGCCGCGAACGCCGCGACCGTCGCGACCGCGACAACCGTCGCGGTGACGGCGGGGCGGATAAGACCGCCTACATCGAGCGCGTCGTCGCCATCAACCGTGTCGCGAAGGTTGTGCAGGGTGGTAGGCGTTTCAGCTTCACCGCACTGGTAGTCGTCGGAGACGGTGACGGTACCGTCGGCGTCGGCTACGGCAAGGCGAAAGAGGTACCGGCGGCGATCGCCAAGGGTGTCGAGGAAGCCAAGAAGCAGTTCTTCAAGGTTCCGCGCATTCAGGGCACCATCCCGCACCCGATTAACGGGGAGAAGGCGGCCGGCATGGTATTGCTGCGCCCGGCCTCGCCCGGTACCGGTGTGATCGCGGGTGGACCCGTCCGAGCGGTCCTGGAGGCCGCCGGCATCAGCGACGTGCTGAGCAAGTCGCTGGGATCGTCGAACGCGATCAACATCGTGCATGCGACGGTGGCCGCGCTGCGCGGGCTGGAACGTCCGGAGCAGGTGGCCGCCCGTCGTGGGTTGCCGCTGGAAGACGTCGCTCCCGCCGCATTGCTGCGGGCGCGAGCGGAGGCCGGGGCATGAGCGAGCTGAGAATACGACAGGTCAAGAGCAAAATCGGCGGAACCTCCACGCAGCGTGACTCGTTGCGTTCTTTAGGACTCAAGCGCATCGGCGACGAGGTCGTCCGCGCGGATCGTCCGGAGGTCCGCGGCATGGTCGACAAGGTCGCGCACCTTGTGACCGTCGAGGAGGTGAACTGAGGCGATGAGTGGTGAGTCTCCGCTGAAGCCGCACCATCTGCGCCCCGCCCCTGGTGCCAAGAAGTCGAAGATCAGGGTGGGACGCGGCGAGGCCTCCAAAGGCAAGACCGCTGGCCGCGGCACCAAGGGAACCAAGGCGCGTAACCAGGTTCCGGCCAGGTTCGAAGGTGGCCAGATGCCGCTGCACATGCGTCTGCCCAAGCTGAAGGGGTTCAACAACCCGTTCAAGACCGAGTACCAGGTGGTGAACCTGGACAAGCTGTCCGAGCTCTACCCTGACGGTGGCACCGTGACCGTCGAGGGCCTGGTGGCGAACGGCGCGGTCCGCAAGGGGCGCCCGGTGAAGGTGCTCGGCACAGGTGAGGTATCGGTCAAGCTCGAAGTGGTCGTGAACGCGTTCTCGGCATCCGCCAAGGACAAGATCACCGCCGCTGGGGGAACAGCAACGGAACTGTAGGGGTGACGTACCCGGGGCCTGCCAGCCCCGGCGCCGCGTTGAGCGGGAGCCGGCTGGTGGCTGAGGCCCGGGTACGTTATCGTCCCGGAGGTGGGTGCTGTGCTCGGCACGCGTCCGCCGAGGGGAAAACCGAGACGATCGAGGACGGCGGGCGCGTCGACCTCCAGGAGGCAGTGAAGTGCTCAGAGTGTTCGCTCAGGCGTTCCGTACGCCTGACCTACGCCGGAAGTTGCTCTTCACACTGGGCATCATCGTCCTCTTCCGGTTGGGTTCGAGCGTCCCGTCGCCGAACATCGACGTCGAGGCCGTTCAGATCTGTGCCGATCCGGACAACACCGGTGAAGAGGGCTTCGGCCTGTACGGAATGCTAGATCTGTTCACCGGCGGCGCGCTGATGAACCTGGCGATTTTCGCGCTCGGCATCATTCCGTACATCACCTCGGCGATTATCTTCCAGTTGCTGACTGTGGTGATCCCCAAGCTGGAGGCCCTGAAGAAGGAGGGCCAGTCCGGCCAGGCGCAGATCACCCAGTACACCCGTTATCTCACCGTCGGCTTGGCGATCCTTCAGGCCACCACGATCGTGACGCTGGTGGAGAGCGGTCAGTTCTTCCCGAACTGCGCCGAGGACATCGTGGTGAACAACTCGGTGGCGTGGCTGGCGCTGATGATCCTCACCATGACGGCGGGTACCGCAGTGGTGATGTGGCTCGGCGAGTTGGTCACTGACCGTGGGGTCGGCAATGGCATGTCGTTGATGATCTTCACGCAGATCGTGGCCAGCGTCCCGGGGATGTTCTGGAACATCCAGGTCAACCGTGGCTGGGGAATCTTCGCCATCGTGCTGGCCGTGGCTCTCGTCGTCGTCGCTCTGATCGTCTTCGTCGAGATGTCGCAACGCCGGATCCCGGTGCAATACGCGAAACGGATGGTCGGCCGGCGGATGTACGGCGGATCATCGACGTATATCCCACTCAAGATCAACCAGGCCGGCGTCATCCCGGTGATCTTCGCCTCGTCGCTGCTCTATGTGCCGATGTTGGCGGCGCAGTTCAACGCGGAGGCGAGTTGGGCAGGCTGGGTCGAACGGCACTTCCAGCGCGGTGATCACCCGCTGTATCTCTTGTTCTACTTCCTTTTGATCGTCGGCTTCGCGTTCTTCTACGTGTCCATCACCTTCAACCCGAAGGACATATCGGACAACATGAAGAGGTACGGTGGCTTTGTGCCAGGAATCCGTGCCGGACGTCCGACAGAGGAGTACTTGGCGTACATCCTCAATCGCATCACCTCGGCCGGCGCGATCTACCTCGGCCTGGTGGCGCTGTTGCCGCTGATGGCGTTCAACATCATCAACCCGGGTATGGGTATGGCGTTCAGTAACACGTTCGGTGGAACGAGCATCCTGATCATGGTGGGTGTCGGTCTGCAGACCGTGCAGCAGATCGAAGGTCAGCTCCAGCAACGCAACTACGAGGGTTTCTTGAAGTGACACGTCTTCTGATCATGGGCCCTCCGGGCGCAGGTAAAGGTACGCAGGCGCAGCTGGTGGCCGACTATTTCGGCATCCCGGCGATATCCACTGGTGACATCTTCCGGGCCAACGCCTCCGAGCAGACGCCCTTGGGTATCGAAGCGCAGCGGTATATGGATGCCGGTGACTATGTACCTGACGAGGTCACCAACAACATGGTGCAGGATCGACTCTCACAGCCGGATGCCGGAAACGGGTTCTTGCTCGACGGGTATCCTCGCACCCTGGCCCAGGTGGAGTTCCTCGACTCGGTCCTGGCCGACCAGAACGCGTCGCTCGAGCATGTCATCGAGCTCGTGGTGGACGAGGAAGAGATCGTCGCGCGGCTGCTGAAACGCGCTGCGGAGGAAGGTCGTACCGACGACTCCGAAGAAGTGATCCGGAACCGGCTCCATGTCTACCAAGAACAGACCGCTCCGTTGACGGCGGTGTACGCCGAGCGCGGCCTGCTGCTGCGTGTCGATGGGTTGGGGCATGTCGAGGAGGTCGCGGCGCGCGTCGAGAACGCGATCACCGCGAATTCGTAGCGGTCGCATGATGGGCGCCGGACGGCAGAGGCTGGAGATCAAGACCGAACCCCAACTGGAGGGCATGCGTGCCGCCGGTCTGGTGGTCAGCGAGGTCCACGCGGTCATGCGAGACGCCGTGGTGCCCGGTGCTACTGGGCGTGACCTCGACGCCATCGCCCGCCGCGAATTGGCGGCGCGGGGAGCGACGTCGAACTTTCTTGGTTACCACGGCTTCCCTGCGACCATCTGCGTCTCCGTGAATGACGTGGTGGTTCACGGAATCCCGAACGACACCCCATTCCAGGAAGGCGACATCGTCTCGCTGGACTTCGGAGCCATCGTCGATGGTTGGCATGGTGACGCCGCGGTGACGATCCCAGTGGGTGAGGTCTCCGAAGACGTACGACGGCTGCTGACCGACTGTGAGGACTCGCTGTGGGCCGGGATCGCGGCAATGCGGCCGGGACAGCGTTTGCGGGAGATCGGTACCGCGGTCGAGAACCTGGTGCGGTTTCGGGACCCTGACTACGGGATCGTCGAAGAGTACGGCGGTCACGGCATCGGGACGGCGATGCACCAGGATCCTCACGTCATGAACTACCGGACCCGGCAACGCGGACCAAAGCTGCGGCCGGGCCTGTGCCTCGCCATCGAACCGATGATCACCATGGGCGACCCCGCCTGTTACACGCTCGACGACGAGTGGACGGTGAAGAGTGTCGACGGGTCGTGGTCGGCGCATTTCGAGCACAGCATCGCGGTGACGGACAAGGGGCCGCTCGTGCTTACCGCGCCGGATGGTGGAGCAGCGCGCCTGGCATCGTTGGGTGCGGCCACTGGTAGTGGGGATCGCTGACGGCCTCGTTGGTCTCGGCTTACTGAGACCTGTGGGGACAGCGACGGTGGGGGAGGAAGCTGTCCCGTCCTCGCCCGCGGCGAGGTCGTCGCGGGAAGCCTCCATGGTCTCGGCTTACTGAGACCTGTGGGGCCAGTTGGCCGGCGGGGGAGGAAGCTGTCCCGTCCTCGCCCGCGGCGAGGTCGTCGCTGCGCTCCTCCCACGCCGATGCCCGAGCCTTCCCTGGCCGGGACATCTTCCTCCCCCACCTTCTGTGGTCACCAAACGCTGAGGGCTCGAAGTCTGTGGGTCCTCATCGGCTCGTGCCCCTCGCGGTCGATGCCGGAGCTTCCTTGGACGGAGACTCTCTCCCCACCTTCTGGTGGCCGCCAGGTCCCTGAGGGGCGAATCGGGGGTTACCCCCATGGTGGCGGCCCGCCGACAGGCGGATACTTGAACCATGGCGAGCCGTTCAGACATGCGTGCCGGTGACTCGGACCGGGAGCGGGTTGCGGAGATACTCCGAGACGCTCACGGTGACGGTCGGCTGGCCCAAGACGAGTTGTTGCAGCGGATCGAGTCGGCCTACTCCGCCCGCACGTACCGCGATCTGGATCAGATCATCGAAGATCTGCCGATCGCCCGCGGTCGCCCTGCTGAGATCACCGGCCAGGTGATGCGAAGGCCGCGCTCGGCTGCTGCACCGGAGCGTAAGATCACCGCCCAGAGGGTCTCGCGGATGTTCCTCACCGTCAACTGGTGGGTCTACGGTGCGACAGTCGCGCTGTGCATGGTGATCTGGATGTTGGTGCTCGCGGCGACCGACAACGGCGTCCAGTACTTCTGGCCGCTCTGGGTGGCTGGGCCGTGGGGCGTACTGCTGGGCACCGGAGAGCTGGGGTATCGGTCCAAGTGGGGAGACCCGGGCCGCTCGTGATCCGAGCGCTGCCGGATGCGCTGGTGGGGAGGCCGAAATTCTTCGACCGATCTTCTTCACGGCGGCAGATCAACGCGACCAGCTCAAGCCAAGCCGCCCGCCGGCCGCGTGAGAGCGAGAAGAAATTCGACCTCCCCACCAGCCGCTGGCACTACAGGCTTTAGGTAACTCGGCATGGGGAGGGACCGCCAGAGGCCGAGTTTGGTCAGCCTGGCCATTGTGGCGTAGAATCTGGCGTTGGCCTACTGTGACTTGCTTGGTCCCGCCCTTGCGGCTGATTCCTGATGCGATTTGTCAGGGAAGGGGTATGACCAGGCCGCCGTTGGAATCGTCCAGCAGTGAGGGTCCAGTATGTCGCAGGCAGACGACCAAGACCAAAGAAGTGCGGAGGCTATGCCGAAAAAGGACGGCGTCATCGAGATCGAGGGCACCGTGGCTGAGGCTCTCCCGAACGCTATGTTCCGGGTCGAGCTCGATAACGGTCACAAGGTGCTCGCGCATATTTCCGGGAAGATGCGTCAGTACTACATCCGGATCCTCCCCGAGGACCGGGTTGTAGTGGAGCTTAGTCCGTACGACCTGACCCGTGGTCGGATCGTCTACCGATACAAGTAACCGCGCTGACGTGCTGGCGGGAACTGACAGCGGCAGAACCTGAGAACAGTACGCGTTGATGAGAGAGATCTGATGAAGGTCAAACCGAGCGTCAAGCCCATGTGCGACCACTGCAGAGTGATCCGCCGGCATCGCCGGGTCATGGTGATCTGCAGCAACCCTCGGCACAAACAGCGCCAGGGCTGATCGCGTCGCCACCATGTGGCGCCATCAGCGCCACCTGATGACAACTGAATAACCGCACAGCGTATCAGCAGCGCCTGGCTCCGAATGATCATGGAGATGGGCGCCTACCCCCGGTGCGAAGGCCGGGGCTCGGCACCGTACGACGTGACCGAGATGCGATGCGTCCAGACCTTCGCATGTTCTTGGCTCAGGGGTGTTTCTGCGCCCGGCCAAGAGAAGAGGAGAAGCACGACTCATGGCACGCCTTGTTGGTGTCGACCTCCCGCGCGAGAAGCGCCTGGAGGTCGCCCTGACCTACATCTTCGGCATCGGCCGTACCCGTGCGCTCGAGACGTTGAAGGAGACCGGCATCAGTCCGGACCTTCGAGTCAGAGACCTGGGTGACGACGAGCTGATCAAGCTCCGTGACTGGATCGAGAACAACTACCAGACCGAGGGTGACCTGCGCCGCGAAGTGCAGGGCGACATTCGCCGGAAGATCGAGATCGGTAGTTACCAGGGCATCCGGCACCGCCGCGGGCTTCCTGTCCGTGGTCAGCGCACGCACACCAATGCCCGTACTCGTAAGGGCAAGAAGAAGACCGTGGCCGGCAAGAAGAAGGCCGGCAAGTGACCTTCCCGCGGCGCTGACCGCAACAGACTTTTCGGACAGGAGAACCATCAATGCCACCAGCCAAAGGCCGCACCCCCACTAAGGTGCGTCGCAAGGAACGAAAGAACGTCGCGCACGGTGTTGCGCACATCAAGAGCACGTTCAACAACACGATTGTGTCGATCACTGACCCGCAGGGAAATGTGATCTCGTGGGCCAGCGCTGGCCAGGTCGGCTTCAAGGGCTCGCGTAAATCGACCCCGTACGCCGCCCAGATGGCCGCTGAGGCCGCAGCGCGGCGTGCACAGGAGCACGGCATGCGCAAGGTCGACGTCCTGGTCAAGGGTCCGGGCTCGGGCCGTGAGACCGCCATCCGGTCGCTGCAGGCCGTCGGCCTCGAGGTCGGTTCGATCTCGGATGTGACGCCGCAGGCGCACAACGGTTGCCGCCCGCCGAAGCGCCGCCGCGTCTGACAAGCCCGAGATCACGAGGAGTTGAAGTACCACAATGGCTCGATACACCGGCCCCATCACTAAGAAGTCGCGCCGCCTCGGCGTGGATCTGCTGGGCGAGGACAAGGCTTACGAGCGGCGTCCATACCCGCCGGGCCAGCATGGCCGAGCGCGGCAGAAGGAGAGCGAGTACCGCGTCCAGCTGCACGAGAAGCAGAAGGCGCGGTTCACGTACGGCGTTCTGGAGAAGCAGTTCCGCCGCTATTACGACCAGGCCAACAAGACGAAGGGTCGCACCGGCGAACGGCTGCTGCAGATCCTGGAAGCGCGCCTGGACAACGTGGTCTACCGGGCCGGCCTCGCCCGCACCCGGCGTCACGCGCGCCAGCTCGTCGTACACGGCCACTTCCTCGTCAACGGCAGGAAGGTCGACATCCCCTCGTACCAGGTGGGTGAGCACGACGTGATCGACGTGCGAGACAAGTCCAAGGAGATGACGCCGTTCATCATCGCTCGTGAGACACATGGCGAGCGCACGGTGCCGGCGTGGCTCGAAGTGGTCCCGAACGCCATGCGTGTCCTGGTCCACCAGCTCCCCACCCGGCAGCAGATCGACACGCCGGTGCAGGAGCAGCTCATCGTCGAGTTCTACTCGAAGAAGTAGAGCCTCGCCCGAGCATCGCTCGACCAACTGAATATCGGTGCTGGGGGCTGCGGCCCCCAGCCACCC
>NZ_ML142852.1:167813-168991 GCF_004138495.1 Phytoactinopolyspora endophytica | reverse complement strand
GGTGTGGGTTGCGCCTCGGCGTAGCCCACACCTCACAGGAGAGACATGTGACCGGGCAACCGTCCGGACACCCTGATCGCGGCCGTCATATAGCGGGCGTCGCGGAAAGGAAGTACCCGTGCTAATCACCCAGCGTCCCACCCTCGGCGAAGAGTCGCTGTCGGAGCATCGCTCCCGGTTCACCATCGAGCCGCTCGAGCCGGGCTTCGGCTACACGCTAGGCAACTCCTTGCGTCGTACGCTGCTGTCCTCGATTCCCGGCGCGGCGATCACGTCGATCCGGATCGACGGCGTGCTGCATGAGTTCACCACGATCCCGGGTGTGAAGGAGGACGTCACCGACGTCATCCTCAACCTCAAGGGTCTGGTCGTCTCCTCGGAGCACGACGAGCCGGTGGTGATGTACCTGCGCAAGCAGGGCCCCGGCGTGGTGACCGCCGCTGACATCGCGCCGCCGGCCGGTGTCGAGGTCCACAACCCGGAGCTGCACATCGCCACCCTGAACGGTAAGGGCAAGCTGGAGATGGAGCTCACGGTCGAGCGCGGCCGTGGCTATGTCTCCGCGGTGCAGAACAAGCGCAACGACGCCGAGATCGGGCGGGTGCCGGTCGACTCGATCTACTCGCCGGTGCTGAAGGTCAGCTACAAGGTGGAGGCGACCCGAGTCGAGGGCCGCACCGACTTCGACAAGTTGATCGTCGACGTCGAGACGAAGCCGTCGATGCGGCCGCGCGATGCCCTGGCTTCGGCTGGAAGCACGCTGGTCGAGCTGTTCGGCCTGGCTCGCGAGCTGAACGTCGAGGCGGAGGGGATCGAGATCGGTCCGTCGCCGGTGGACGCGCAGCTTGCCGCCGACCTGGCTCTGCCGATCGAAGACCTGCAGCTGACTGTCCGCTCGTACAACTGCCTGAAGCGTGAGGGCATTCACACGGTGGGTGAGCTCGTCGCGCGTAGCGAGGCGGATCTGCTCGACATCCGCAACTTCGGGCAGAAGTCGATCGACGAGGTGAAGGCGAAGCTGGCCACCATGGGCCTCGGGCTCAAGGACAGCGCGCCGGGCTTTGACCCCACGGCGGCGGTCGACAGCTACGGCGACGATGACCAGTCGTTCGCGGAGGACGAGCAGTACTGAGACCTGCTGGGGGCTCCGCTCCCTGGCGTACCCGCGGGACAGCAAC
>NZ_ML142852.1:167455-167803 GCF_004138495.1 Phytoactinopolyspora endophytica | reverse complement strand
GCCCAGTTTTTCGAAACAGATGACCTGGGTGGTCGGCGCCGGTGCCTTCCGGTGTCGGCTCCGATCACCGACCAACACAGGAGAAGATCACGATGCCCACCCCCACCAAGGGTGCTCGCCTGGGCGGTTCGCCGTCGCACCAGCGTGCGATCCTCGCCAACCTGGCTACCGCGCTGTTCGAGCACGGTCGCATCACCACCACTGAGGCCAAGGCACGCCGGCTGCGTCCGGTGGCCGAACGCCTGATCACCAAGGCCAAGCGCGGCGACCTGAGCGCTCGTCGGCAGGTGCTCAGCACGATCCGGGACAAGGACGTCGTGCACGTTCTCTTCACTGAGATCGGACCGC
>NZ_ML142852.1:166711-167364 GCF_004138495.1 Phytoactinopolyspora endophytica | reverse complement strand
GAGAACCGTAACGGCGGATACACCAGAATCGTGAAGATCGGCCCGCGGAAGGGCGACAACGCGCCGATGGCCATCATCGAGCTGGTCGAGCCGCTGGCCGAGCAGGTCGTGCAGGAGGCCACCAGCGCTACCCGCCGCGCGGCGGCGGACAGCGCGGCCGCGAGCACCGCGGCTCCGGCCGCGGAAGCAGCGGCCGAGGCTGAGGTGACTGCTGAGTCCGCCGAGGAGTCGAAGGTGGAGACCACGGCCGACGAGGCCGCGGTTGACGAGGCCGAGGGCACCCAGGACGAGCCTGAAGCGGCCGCCGAAGAAGCGGAAGCGTCCGACGACGAGGACGAGTCGAAGGCCTGACCGGCTGAGCCTCACGATCGAGCAGTGTCCAAGCAGCCCGCCGAATCCCCACATCGGGACGGCGGGCTGCTGCGTATCCGGTTGGATGTGGCTTACGACGGGGCTGAGTTCTCTGGCTGGGCCACGCAGCCGGGGCGGAGAACCGTCCAGGGCGTCGTAGAACAGGCGCTCGGGACGGTGTTGCGCTCGGATGAACCACGGCTGACGGTAGCGGGCCGCACGGACGCGGGTGTGCATGCCCGGGGTCAGGTGTGCCATGTCGATGTCCCGGAACATGCATGGGCTGCGCTACCGGCGCGATC
>NZ_ML142852.1:162260-166689 GCF_004138495.1 Phytoactinopolyspora endophytica | reverse complement strand
CCAGAGGCAGCAGCGCTGCGCCGGCTCGCGGCCATCCTGCCGCCGGACGTGCGGGTCACCTCGGTGGCGCCGGCACCGGAAGGGTTCGATGCGCGGTTCTCGGCGATCTGGCGGCGCTACGTGTACCGCGTCTCGGACGCACCGTACGGCGCTGACCCGTTGATGCGTGCGTACGTTCTGCGGCACCACCGGCCGCTGGACCTGGCCGCGATGAATGCCGCCGCCGTGGGTCTGCTCGGGGAGCACGATTTCGCGGCGTACTGTCGCGCCCGGGAAGGCGCGACGACCATCCGGGAGCTGCGCACCGTGTCGTGGGAGCGCAACCTGGACGGGATCGCTTGCGCGACTATCGAAGCGGACGCGTTCTGTCACAACCAGGTGCGAGCGATGGTCGGTGCGTTGCTGCAGGTCGGTGACGGGCGGCGGCCGATCGACTGGCCTGCGACTGTACTCGCACGCCGTGTGCGCGAACCCGCGGTGACTGTCGCGCCGGCTCACGGGCTGACACTCGAAGCCGTCGGCTACCCGCCCGATTCGGAGCTTGCCGACCGGGCTCGCCGCGCTCGCCGCCTGCGAATTCTCCCAACCGAATGAGCCCTGCGAGGTGGTGCGTACTTCGGTCTTCGGCCTGCAAATCGACCACAGCCCCAGCCCACCCACCTGGGCGACCACAGACCCGGATGCGAAAAGTCGGGGAATGCCCTGAGGCATTCCGAGGTGTTTATGCGTAGCCTGGATGTATGGGCACTCTGATCTCGATTCTGGTAGCGGTTCTGGGGACCGGCATGGTCGGCCTCGCGATCCGAGAGCTCCGGACCAAGGGTGCCGCGGCGTCGATGCAGATGGCCGCGTTCGGCCTTCTGCTGGTGGGCTCGTCCGCCGTCGGCCTGGTCAGGTTCGTGACGCAGCTGGTCTTCAATCCGCTGGCATGGGTCGGCGTGGGGCTTCTCTCGCTCGCGGGGGTGTTGTTCGTCGTCGGGCAGAAGCTCGAGGGTCCGTCGGACAAGCCGAAGAAGACCAAGGAGGTCGACAGCTCGAAGGAGAAGCCGGCCGTCGAACCCGCGCCCAAGCGGAAGGGTAAGGACAAGGACAAGGCTTCGGCAGGGGGCGACGACGACTTCGACGACATCGAAGCTATCCTGCGTAAGCATGGAATCGACTAGCACGTACGGCATCCTCCGGCAGAACGCCGACGGTCGACGGTGATACCTGCGGCCGCGGACGGAACTGTCCGCCTGGGCGGATTGGCTCTACGCGACCATTGGTTCGACGTCCCACTGGACCACGCCGCGCCCGGTGGCGAGACCATCAGGATCTACGCGCGCGAAGTCGTCGCCGCGGACAAGGTCGATGACGACAATCTTCCATGGCTGGTCTTCTTGCAGGGAGGCCCGGGCGGCAAGAGCCCACGGCCGGCGAGCGCCACCGGTTGGATAGGCCGAGCTGTCAAAGACTTCCGGGTGCTGCTGCTTGATCAGCGCGGGACCGGCCGCTCTACGCCCGTGACTCATCGGACGATCCTGCGGCGCGGTACGCCGGAGGAACAGGCGGAGTACCTGGCTCATTTCCGGGCCGACTCGATCGTCGCCGATGCCGAGCTGGTTCGGCGGGCGCTGCTGGGCGACGGGCAGTGGAGTGTCCTGGGCCAGTCGTTCGGCGGATACTGCGCGCTGACGTACCTGTCTTTCGCACCCGGCGGGCTGGCCGGGGTGTACCTCACCGGCGGACTGGCACCGATCGACGCGTCGGCCGAAGACGTGTACGAGCTGACGTACGAGCGGGTGAGACAGAAGAACGAGGCCTTCCATGCGGCCTTCCCGGAAGATCGCGCCCGGCTGGAAGCCATTGCGGATCATCTACGTGCGGACGAGGTTCGGCTGCCCGACGGGTCCCCGCTCTCGGTCCGGCGGTTGCAGGCTCTCGGTCTGGCCTTCGGCGCTCGCAGCGGTGTGCCGCCTATCCATTACCTGCTGGAAGAGGCGTTCATCGACGGCCCTGACGGTCCGGAGCTGTCCGACACCTTCCTGCACGGCGTCCAGGAGCAGCTGTCGCTCAGCCGCGCCCCGCTGTTCGCCGTCGTTCACGAGCTCTGTTACGCCCAGGGCAAGGCGACCCGCTGGGCCGCGCACCGGATGCGGCCGGATGAGTTCGATCCGGATGCGTCGCCGTTGCTCTTCACGGGGGAGATGATCTACCCCTGGATGTTCGACGACGACCCGGTGCTGCGCCCGTTCCGGGACGCCGCTCACCTGCTGGCTGAACGGTCCGACTGGCCGATGCTCTATGACCGTGAGGCGCTCGGGCGCAACGAAGTGCCGGTGGCGGCCGCGCTTTACACGGAGGATATGTACGTCGAGGCGACGTTCTCGGAGCGGACCGCGCACGCGATCCGCGGGCTGCGGGTCTGGAAGACCAACGCCTACGAGCACGACGGCCTGCGTGAGACCGACTACGTGCTCGATCGGCTCATCCGGATGGCGCGCGGCGAGCTCTAGCGGAGCAGGACGCTCGGGATGATGAGCGTCCTGCCTCCGCGATGGAGCTGGGACAGCCCGCTAGCGAACCTGGAACGCTTCGGTCAGCGGAAGGTCGCGTGACGACCCGCGGACGTGGGTGGGTTTCGAGGCGTGCCGGATCCAGCTCCTTCGACGGTGGACGGAGACGGGGCAGCGAAGTTCCGTCAGATGACTGGTGCCCGCCCGACACCCCGGCAAGTAGCGTTCCCGATCACCATGGCATTTCATGGCGGCGGTGTCCCGTGCGACCAGTGGACGGCTGCCGATGCCCCGGCACGGTGAGGTGAGCCCGGATGAGACGAGTAGTCGCTTCCCTGGCCCCGGCGGTCGTCGCCGCAGGGTTGATGGTGGCCGTTCCAACAACCGGTCAGGCACAGGAGGAATCGCCCGAATGGCCAGAGGCAGGATCGGCTCGGCTGGTCCCGCTTCAGGAGACGGGGCCGGCCGACGAGCGTCTCAACCTGATCATCATGTGCGACGGTTACCAGCACGATGAGATGGACACGTGCCGAGAGGACGTCGACCGGAACCAGGCGGTTCAGTGGAGTGTCGAACCGTTCCGGACGTACCGCCACTACATCAACGTGTACCTGTTGGAGATCATCTCCGGCGAGTCGGGCGTGCGGTGTGACCCGGACGAGGAAGGCGGGGCAGACCCGGACAAGCTCACCCCGCTGCGCCTGATCTATTCGAACGGATGCGTGGACCCGCTGTCCCGGGGCACGGTCTACAACAACACCGTCGGCGGCGACGAGGGCCCGGGCGGTCCCGGCACAGCGCTGCCGGAAGGCACAGCCACCGGTGATGAGCAGCGGACGATGTACCTGGAGGACTACGTCGCCCCGGAGCTCGGTGTCCCCGCGGACGCCGACAACCTGCAGACGCTGGCGATCTTCAACACGTTCACCTATGGCGGGATCGGCGGTTTCCACGCGACGACCTCCGGTGGGAGCCCGCAGGGTCCGCTCATCTCGTTGCACGAGCTGGGCCATTCGCTCGGCACGATGCAGGACGAGTACCCGTACTCCAGCCGGCCCGAGCCCGGACCGCCGCACGAGGACAGCGAGCCGGACTCGTTCCACCACACCCGGATGTCCGCGGAGGATGTGACCGAGAACGACGCCAAGTGGTGGCGCTGGCTGGGCGAGGAGAGCGAGTCCGGCGGAGTCATCGCGGCTGCCGGCTTCCACGGTTACGAGAGCGGGCTCTACAGAGGGTCGAACGTCTGGCGGCCCAGCGAGCACTCGATGATGCGGTGGATCGGCTTCTACTTCGACCAGGTCGGGCGTGAGCACATGGTCGGGCGGATTTCGGGCCAGCGGCTAGCGGCCGAGATGAACCTGAGGCACACGCCTGAAGGCGAGGTGAACCGCGACGGAGTGCTGTGGGTCGAGACCATGCAGCCGAAGTACCACGAGGTCGATGTGGAATGGCGGGTCGGCGGCCAGGACGGAGACGTCGTGCAGACCGGCGACAGCCGCTACCTCGACCTCGCGGAGATGGATCTCGACCCCGGGACCGTCGTCCATGCCGAGGTCCGCGACCCCGTCGGGCCGGACGGCATCGACTGGGTCCGCAACCCGTCGACCGGGAGCAGCGCCACCGACTCCGGGTACAACGGGCCGCGATACGTCCAGACCAGGGAATGGACCCTCGGCTCTGAGCTGACTGAGCCGGATGCTTCGACGCCTGTCGAGTTCACCTCGTGGTCGCCGGACGACAGACCCGTCGCAGGTGACGAGGTGATCTACGCCGTCACGACGCACCCACAGGACCGTGTGCTGGACGTCGTGTGGGAGCTGGACGGCCAGGAGATCTCGACTCCCGGCACTGCCCGCAACCTGGATCTGGGTGCGCTGGAACTGGAGGAAGGGACATACGAGCTCACCGCGACGGTGAGTGATCCCGCCGAT
>NZ_ML142852.1:159726-162250 GCF_004138495.1 Phytoactinopolyspora endophytica | reverse complement strand
GTGGACAACGTCCAGCCCACGGCGCCCCGAACGCTCTCGGAGCCACTGACCGAGCTCGGCGGCGACCTTGGCCATCCCGTGTACTTCGAAGGCTGGGACATGTGGCTGCAGCCGCAGGACGACCGGACAGGGTACGACGGCGAGCCCTACGTCGTCGGCGAGCTCCAGCTGAACGGCGACGGCTGGTACAACTACTTCGGATTCCCAGAGGAACCGATGCCCGAGTCGCCTTTCCGGTTCCGCCAGGCGGGCACCGATGTAAAAGCGCTGACGTACGGGAATCTCGGTACCGGTGGGTTGTCCAAGGCGGCATTCGAGCAGGACTACGGTCCGGACGACCCGAACGGGCCGTTCGTCCCCGGGTATGGGACGCACACGGTGGAGCACCGGGCCATCGGCCCGTCCGGCAACATCGGTCAGGCCGAGGAGTACCAGGCCACCGTCCTGCCTGGCGAGGTCCCGGAGTGCACCGAGACCGTCACCGGGAGACACAATGGTGGCGTGCTGGTCACCGACGGTGTCGCGTGCCTGGAAGACGCCCAGGTGAGCGGGACGGTGACCCTCCGTTCGGGCGCATCGCTCGTGGTGCGAGACAGCTCGATCGCCGGCAGCCTCATGGCTGACGGCGCCGACGAGGTGCAGTTGTTCGGCTCGAGGATCAGCGGAGTCACTCGGATCAGCGCGACGACGGGCGGGATCACGGCGGCCGGCAACACCTTTGCCGGGTCCGTCACCCTCGCGGACAACCTGCAGGTTCCGCCGAACACGTGGGCCGAGCGGTTCAGCGAGTACGGGTACGCCTACGGCCCGGTACTGGCCGGCAACACGTTCTCCGGCCGGTTGAGCTGCACCGGCAACAGCGAACCGGCCAGTGACTTCGACGCTCCCAACGAGATCGCCGGCCATGCGGCCGGCGACTGCGCGGACCTGTGACGGCACGCTGATGGCTCGGCGTCTCCGCTCCGGCCTGCTGCTCGCCACGGTTATGGCCGTCGTTCTGACCGGTGTAGCAGGCACTGGTGCGGAGGCGGCCAGCCCTGCCAGTCCGGCGGGTGCAGCCGTCGTCGATGCGCGGACCGAGGAGCCGGGACCGGCCGGCGACCGTGTTGCGGCCCTCGGCACGGAGCTGACGGCCTCGGACGTCAATCTGGAAATCAAGTTCGTCGCGGCTCTAAATGTCGACCCACGGCCCGCGGTTCGACCTGTAGGGCTGGGGCCACGAGATCGTCACCATGGGCTACTGCGCGCTCGACTGTGTCGAGAGCGAGCACAACATCAGGTACGCCGAGTCGTTCGGCGACACGTCGGGCGCGGGCCCTATCGTCACCGTCGCGGTGGCGGCGATCCAGTCCCTATGTGACGGCCACGGGCGAGAACCATGGCGGCCGACCCGATTCGCGACATGCTGGGGACGACCGCCGGCCGCAGGGGCGAAGAGACCGCGGACCAGCACATCGGGTCGTTGCCGGATCTGCGCGTAGGGCTGAAAACGATCGAGGTCGATCCTCCCGAGACCACGCTGACGTGCAACCAGCGGCCGTGGCGTACCGGCGCGTACGTCAATCCACGAGTGACGCTTGACGCCGACGACAGGTGGGGCTCGGGCGTCGAGCGCATCGAGTACCGCGTGGACCAGGACCGCTGGATCACCTATGAGAGCCCGTTTTGCGTTGTCGGCCAGGGAGAGCACCGCATCGACCGGCGAGCGGTTGACCGGAACGGCAACGTCGAGGACATGGAGGCGGTCGCCTTCGAGAACTGGGGCCGGAATGTAGCCGCTGGTGCGGCGGACTGACTGCGCACCGCCGACTCCGACTCCGGGCGCTCAGGGGCGCATTCCACTGAGCGCCGGCGGCGTCATCGAGCCGCGACGCGGGGCGTACTGACCGGTCATCCTTGCCACCTTGAGGGCGAGATGCAGCGCGAGCCGTTCGACACCGTCCTTGAGGTCCGTGTCGGCGAGTTGCTCCAGGCGTTGCAGCCGGTAGTAGAGCGACGTGCGATGCAGGTTCAGCCGCTCGGCCGTGAGCTGCGCGTTCCCGGCGACGTCGAGATAGGTCTCCAGAGTCTCGAGCAAGGGCTGTGCATCGGCGTCACCGAACAGTCTCGCCAGTCCTTGATGGACCACCGGCACCTCCTCGTCGAGCGCCGCCAGCTTGACTACCATCTGGTGGACACCGAGCTCGGACCAGTAGACGGTTTCGCCGATGCCCGGTAGCAGCCGCGCCGCGTCGGCGGACAGCCGGGCCTCCTGGAAGGATCGGTGAGCGCATTCCAGTGTGGCTCTACGGCCGCCCACCCCGGCGATGACCGAGGCCGGGACACCGGATGCGGCGAGCGCCGCGTCCGTCAGCCGCAGCGCCAGATCGACGCGCTGCGTGAGCTGTGAGTCGTCACCGGCTGCGCAGGAGAACAAGAGAACGCCGTGGTCCCGGCGGATGAGATCGAGCATGCTGCCGCGGGGCATGATCCGGCGGAGTTCCGCGGCCGCCCGGGTGAGCGGTTCCTCGATGTCGACCACGCT
>NZ_ML142852.1:155660-159681 GCF_004138495.1 Phytoactinopolyspora endophytica | reverse complement strand
CGCGGTGGCGGGATGCGCCCTGTAGGACTACGACCGTGATGCCGTCGTCGTCGGGAAAATAGCCGGCCTCCTTGAGCATCTGGGCGGCTTCGCCGGCCAGCGGTGAGTCGCCCAGGAGCGCGTGCATGGCATCGGTCAGGCGTGCGGCTGAGAACAAGCTCGCCACGTTGTCGCGGTGTAGTTGCCCGCCGAGCTCCGCGGCTTCGCGGACGCAGACATCGAGTTCCGCCGGCCCCATCGACCCGTCGGGGTCGACGAACCAGAGGTAGCCGAGGGACTTCCCTCGATGCAGCACGGGGACGCATACCCGTGGAAGCATGTGCAGCGCCGGGTTCGCGGGTACTCGGACGGGTCGACGAGCGTCGGACAGTCCGAAGTTCCTCAGCCAGCTCTTCACCTCTGGCGAGGCATGGCGCCGCAGGATGGAGTCCTCCCGGACGTCGTCAAGCGCTCGATCATGGGAGCTGTAGGCGATCAGTTTCATGAACCGATCCTCGAGGAGCACCGGGCGGCCAACCCGCCCAGCAAGCGCTTCGAGTACCTGTTGCAGCGTGAGCTCCAATGACGACGCCTCCACGCGGAAGAGCGGTGAGCTGACTCGCGGAAACAGTATGACATATCACATTTTACGAGAAAAGATCCGTCATCGTCAGCCAATGTAAACCTATCTTCCGGTCAACAGGCACACGTCGGAGTATGGCCTTCGGTGTTTCGTCACCTGTCGGAACGGGTCCGGGCGTCACCGGATCGTTACGGGAGTGGGATGCGCGCACGTCGCATAGCGCGGAGCAAGGGACTAATCTGCCGGGAATACCGGGCTAGCCGCGCGGGCGGCCAGCCACGTTCTCGGCGACATCGAGGTGGACCTGATGCGCACATGGAGGCTCACAACAACAACGGCGCTCGTGGCGGGCTGCGCGCTGGTGTTGGCGGCATGCGGCGGCGATGATGACGATGGTTCCGGCGGTGGTGGCGATGGGCCCGAGCCCACGTCCGACACCCCCCTCATCGTCGGCACGACCGATACCGTGACGAATATCGATCCGGCCGGCCAGTACGACAATCCGTCCCGGAACATCGTCGTCAATGTCTATCAGCGGCTGCTCACCGTGCCGCTCGGGGAGACTGAGCCGGCGCCGGAGGCCGCGGAGTCGTGCGACTGGGACGACGAGACCACCTATACCTGCATCCTCAAGGAAGGGCAGATGTTCTCCGACGGCGAGGAGGTGACGGCGGAGAACGTGGTCCACTCGATCGAGCGGAACCTGGAGATCCAACATGAGACCGGTGGCTGGGAACTGCTCAGCGGCATCGAGAGCGTCGAGGCGGTCGACGACTACACCGTCACATTCCAACTCAGCGGGCCGGATGCGACATTCCCCTTCGTCCTGACCACCGCGGCCGCGGCGATCGTGCCGATGAGTTACCCGGCCGACGAGCTACAGCCGAACGAAGAAGTGATCGGCTCAGGTCCGTATACGGTCGAGGCGTTCGACCCCTCCCAGCAGATCCAGCTCGGCCTCAACGAGAACTACAGCGGTGACTACGAACTGAACAACGGCAGCGTGATCCAGCAGTACTACGACCAAGAGTCCGCCCTGAAGCAGGCGATCGAAGAGGGCGAGGTCATGGTCGCCTACCGCAACCTCGGCGTCACCGACATCGAGGACCTGGAGCAGAACGGCGCGGATCGAGGCGTCGAAGTGGTCCGGGGCGAGGGCGTGGAGATCAACTACATGGTCTTCCAGGTCGGCCGGGAGCCGTTCGACGAGCTCGCCATCCGGCAGGCGATCGCGCACATCGTCGATCGGGAATCGATCGCGGAGAACGTCTACCGGGGCACGGTCACGCCGCTGTACGGCCCGGTTCCGGACGGTGTCGCCGGCCACGTGACCACCTTCGAGCAGGAGTACGGCGCCGAGCCCGACGTCGCGGCCGCCGAACAGCTGCTGGAGGATGCCGGCATCGATACGCCGGTCTCGTTCGACCTGTGGTGGATGCCGGACCGTTACGGTGCGGAGATCGCTGACATGTACGGGGAGATCGAGCGGCAGCTGGAGGACACCGGCCTGTTCGACGTGACCTTGGAGCAGCTCTCCTGGGCGCAGTACTCCACGACGTTCTCGGACGGGAGCATGGACGCGTTCGACCTGGGCTGGTTCCCGGACCACCCGGACCCCTCGAACTACATCGCGCCGTTCTACCACTCGGAGAACAACTTCCTGCAGAACGGCTACGAGAACCAGGAGATGGACGACCTCATCGACACCATCTTGACCGACCTCGACCAGGAGGAGCGGATCGCCGCGGTCGAAGAGGCCTCGGTGATCGCCGCGCAGGACGTGCCCGTTCTGCATCTCTGGCAACGGGACCAGGTGGCCGCGGTGCGCGAGGGAGTGACCGGCATGCAGGAGACGCTCGACCCTTCGTTCACCCTCTACTACAACCTGGTGAGCGGCGTCGAAGAGTAGGGCGGGCGGTTGTCGAGTCGTACGTCGGGGTCGTTGCGCACCTACCTGGTCACCCGGGTTCTGCTCTTCGTCCCCCAGGTCCTGATCATCCTGACCATCGTGTTCGTCCTGATGCGGGTAGCACCCGGTGACCCGGTGACCGTCGCCCTCGGCGGGCAGCGCACACCGGAACAGCTCGCCGAGCTGCGTGCGGACGCGGGGTACGACCGGTCGATCTTCGTGCAGTACGCCGAGTACATCACCGGCATCTTCCGGTTCGACCTCGGGCAGACGATCACCGACAGCCGCGAAGTCACCGACATCATCAAGACCAACGGTGGCGCGACGCTGACGTTGACCGTGGCGGCGTTCTTGGTGGCCCTGCTGATCGCGGTACCGTTCGGCTTGCTGGCCGGGCGGTACCGGGACACGGCGCTGGACGCGACACTGCGGATCTTCGGCATCGTCACCTATGCGGCGCCGGTGTTCTTTCTCGGTCTGCTTCTGCAACTGGCCTTCGCACGCGGGCTCGGCTGGCTGCCGTCGAGTTCGCAGGCGAGTCCGGTAGTGATGGCCACGGTTGAGCAACGCACGAACATCTTCCTGCTCGATGCGTTGCTCGACGGCGACACCAGTGCGTTCTGGAACGGGGTGGAGCACCTGATCCTGCCCGCGCTGACGCTGGGGTTGCTGCTGTCCGGGATCTTCATCCGCATCATCCGGATCAACCTGATTCAGACGCTGCGCAGCGACTACGTCGAAGCCGCCCGGGCGCGTGGGGTCATGGAGCGGCGCGTCGTCGTCCAGCACGCGTTCCGCAACGCCCTGGTGCCGTTCGTGACGATCCTGGGGCTGCAGGTCGCATTGCTGCTGGGCGGTGCGATCCTCACTGAGCAGACGTTCAACTGGAACGGTATCGGAAGCCAGCTCGTCCGCTATCTGGAGAACCGTGACTACGTGGCGGTCCAGGGCGTGGTCACCCTGTTCGCACTCGCTGTGGTCACGGTGTCGTTGCTGATCGACATCATCAACGCGATCATCGACCCGAGAGTGAGGTATTGATGGCTGCTGTCGAAGCGGCGCCGCCGCCGGGGCCGGGTCAGCAGCCTGTCGCGGGCCGGAGACGAGTCAGACGGCTGCTGTCGGGCATCGCCCGGCCTTACCGGATCTCACATGGGATCGCCCGGTTCATGCTGGTGAGCGGTACTGTGCTGGTCGTCGTCATGGTGCTGTTGGCGATCTTCTCACCGCTGATCGCGCCGTTCGGTTTCGCCCAGGTCGCCGACGCGGACGGCGAACGGTTCGCTAACCATCTCGAGCCGGGCGGAGAGCACATCTTCGGCACCACCACGCAAGGCTTTGATGTGTTCAGCCGGGTGGTGTGGGGCGCCCGGACGGCCGTCGTGGTGGTTGTGCTCGCCCTGGCCGCGTCGCTGGTGATCGGTGTGCTGCTCGGCTTGATCGCGGGGTTCGTCGGTCGCTGGGTGGACCGGGTGCTCGTGATGATCATGGATGCGTTGTTCGCGTTGCCGGCGCTGCTGCTCGCCATCGTCGTCGCGTTTCTGTTGTCC
>NZ_ML142852.1:147241-155649 GCF_004138495.1 Phytoactinopolyspora endophytica | reverse complement strand
CGGAGGTGGGACTGCGACGGCCGCGCTGGCCATCACGGCTGTCTATGTCCCGCAGTACTTCCGCGTGGTGCGTGCGGCGACGGTGAGCGCGAAGGAGCAGACCTACGTCGAGGCGGCCCGGGCGATGGGCGCCCGCCCGATCACCATCATGTTCCGGTATCTGCTGACCAACGTGATCCAGAGCGTCCCGGTGATCGCGACGCTGAACGCGGCGGACGCGATCCTCACGCTGGCCGGGCTGGGTTTCCTCGGGTACGGCATCCAGCCCACGGAGGCGGCGGAGTGGGGCTATGACCTGCAGCGAGCGGTGGCCGACACCGGAGCCGGGATCTGGTGGACCGGATTGTTCCCGGGCCTGGCCATCGTCCTGCTCGTCATGGGTCTCACCCTGATGGGTGAAGGACTCAACGAGACGATGAACCCGGCCATCCGGATACGCCGGCTGTTGCCCATCAGCATGCCGGAGCTGACCAGCCGGACCTCTGCGGCCACGGCGGACGACGCCCGGTCCCCGAGCGTGACTGCGGGCCGCGGCGACGACGCCAAGGGCGGCGAGGGTGCTGGTGATGCTGAGGGCGAGAGTGGTGGCGATGACGAGGGCGGTGGCGAGGGTGACGGTCACGGCCCGGCCGGAGGGCCGCAGGGGCGCACGCCGAGGGAAGGTGGTGACTCGTGACCGAGCCGGTCCTGTCCGTTCGTGACCTGCGTGTCTGGTACGGCACCGAGCGTGGGCCGGTGCAAGCCGTGGACGGCGTCTCGTTCGATCTCCGCCCCGGGGAGACACTCGGTCTGGTCGGCGAGTCCGGTTGCGGTAAGTCGACGCTGGGACGTGGCGTCCTCGGCCTGCTGCCGCGTGCGGCGAAGCTGGCCGGAGAGGTGAACTACCACGGACGCAACCTGGTGACGGCCACACCCCGCGAAGTGCAGCGCCTGCGTGGGCCCGATCTCGGGCTGATCTTCCAGGAGCCGCTGACCCGGCTGAACCCGCTGCTCCGGATCTCCCAGCATTTCGAGGAGACGCTGCGCACCCACGAGCCCGGGTTGTCCAAGCGAGAGATCCAGCACCGCAGCATCGAGGTGCTCAGAGCCATGGGAATCCCGCCGACCCGGTACCGCGCCTACCCGCACGAGTTCTCCGGAGGGATGCGGCAGCGAATCATGATCGCGATGGCGCTGGTGCTGCGGCCGTCGTTCGTCGTCGCCGACGAACCTACCACGGCGCTGGACGTCCTGGTGGAGGCGCAGATCATCGGCATCCTCGCCGACCTGCGCCGCAACTTCGACACGTCGCTGCTGTTCATCACGCACAACTTGGGCATCGTCGCCGAGGCGTGCGATCGGGTGGCGGTGATGTACGCGGGACGCATCGTCGAGCAAGGGCCGGTGGCCGACGTGTTCGCCCGGCCGCAGCATCCGTATACCAAGGAACTGCTGCGGTCGACGATCTCGCTGTCCACGACTGGACTGCACTACATCCCGGGCGCACCACCCGACCTGGTGGAGCCGCCGAGCGGCTGCCGGTTCCATCCACGGTGCCCGTCCGCCATGCGGGTGTGCCCGGAACGGTTCCCGGAGCCGGTCGCCGTCGGCCCGCAGACGGTGGAGTGCTGGCTGCACGGACCGTCAGATCTGGTGCCCGCGGGTGGTTCGGAACCGCTGGCCCGGGAGGAGATCACCGTTGCCGACGAAGCCTGAGTCTTCGGTGTCCGTTGAGGACGCCGCCCGTGCCCCGTTGATGGAGATCCGGGACCTGAACGTCCACTACGAGCTGCGTGGCAGTGCGCTGGCGCGGCTCGTCGGCGGCGAGGGTGAGACGGTGAAGGCGGTGGACGGGGTGAACCTCGTCCTGGAACGGGGCGAAGTCCTTGGCCTGGTCGGAGAGTCGGGCAGCGGGAAGACGACGCTCGGCCGGGCGCTGCTCGGCCTGGTCCGTCCCACGTCGGGTCATATCGGCTACGGAAGCCACGATCTGGCCAGCTTGGCTCAGCGGCAGCTGCGGCCGCTCCGTCGGCAGCTGCAGATGGTGTTCCAGGACCCGCACGCGGCGCTGAACCCGTCGATGGAGGTGAGCACCGCCGTCGCACATCCGCTGCGCATCCATGGGTTGGTGAACAGCAAGGCGGAGGGGCGATCCCGAGCGGCTGAGGCCCTCGAGCGGGTAGGCCTGAGTCCAGCTGAGCAGTTCCTGGACAAGCTGCCGGCGGAGCTGTCGGGCGGGCAGAAGCAACGGGCGGTGATCGCCCGCGCCATCATCTGCGGCCCGGAGCTTCTTGTGGCGGACGAACCCATCTCGATGCTCGACATGAGCGTGCGAGCCAAGATCCTGGAGCTCATGCTCGACCTGCGGGCCGACCTCGACCTCACATACGTGTACATCACTCATGACCTGGCTACGGCGAAGTTCTTCTGCGACCGGGTGGCGATCATGTATCTGGGGCGGATCGTCGAGATCGGGCCGACCGAAGAGATCTTCGCCGACCCCAAGCACCCGTACACACAAGCCTTGCTGCGGGCGGTGCCCGATCTCGATCCGGATCGACGGGTGCCGAGGGACCTTCCGCGAGGCGAGATCCCCGATGCCGCAGCGCCGCCGCACGGCTGCTCGTTCCACCCACGCTGCCCGTACGCGTTCGAGCCGTGCGGCTGGGAAGCTCGTGACCTGCGGGCCATGTTCGAACGCCGGTGGCTCGCGCTCGGAGAGGACGCGTACGCGAAGGAGGGCCCGCTGGTCGGTGAGATCGACGAGGTCGATCCCAACCAAGAGCTGGTCCGGCTGAGAGCGGGCCGGCATGCATCCGAGCTGGTGTCGCTTCTCTCCGAAGCCCGTGCGGACGACCCCGACGAGCCGCTGTGGCGTGGCGTCGAAGGCATCGAGCAGGACGGCGGCACGGTCGTCGTGCGGTTCCGCGAAGGCGTCGACCCCGCGCTCGGCAGCGTCAACGACATCGACGTCGCCTGCCACCTCCACAACCCCGACCTCCGCCCTACATGATCATTTAGCGGAGGTGGGGAGATCAGGGGGTAGGGGTGTGGAGTGCAGATCCTCGAGGAGCGTGCGGACGCCGTCGGCCTCGGCGGCACGCAGCGAGGTGAAGATCTCCAGCGCCTCCCGCCAGCATTTCTCCGCACCTTGACGGTCCCCGAGCCGCATGGCGTCGTGGCCGAGCTCTTGCAGCGCCTCCGCTTCGACGTCGGCCATCTGTGTCTGACGGGCCAGCTCCAGCGCCGCGGCGGCATCGTCGTGCCAGCTCTGACCGGTGACGCGCCGGCCGTGTGCGGCGTTGACCAGGGCGGCTGCATGCAGGGCGGCTGAGTCGAGGGCGATGGCGATAGCGATGGCGCGTTCGTGCTCCGCAATCGCGCGCGCCGTGTCGCCGGTCTCCGTGTACAGATGCGCCAGAGCGGACACCTGCTCGAACGCGTCGACACTCTCCCAGTCGTCGACCGCCTTCGCGGTCTCCTCCAGGTTGCGCCGGGCCTCGTCGTAACGGCCCAGGCTGACCTGCACATCGGCGAGGTTGCGTAGGGACCGGGTCTGAATCCTCGGCGTGAGGAGGTCTGTCGCCGCGGCACACTGTTCGAAGAGCTCGGCGGCCTCCTCGAACCGGTGGCCGAGTGCGTAGTAGACGGCCATGTTATGCAAGGTCGTCATCTCCCCACGGCGGTCGCCGAGCCGGCGGCGCGCCTTCAGGGCATGTGTCGCGGCGTCGAGGGCCTCCTGGCTCCGGTTCTGGTTCCCCAGCGACAGCGCGACGCTGTACCAGGCTCGGGCGACGAGCTCCTGGCTGCCGATCCGGTCGAGGGCGTCCAGGACCCTGTGGACCAGGTCCGGGCGCGCATCCCGGCAGCACTCGTGCTCCGCCTGGTTCAGCGCGAGCATGAGAGCGGCCGCTTCGTCGACGACGGCCGGGTCGCCACTGCGTAACCCGTGCCGGCCCAGCGCCACCAGGACGGGCCGGCGTGGATGGAGCCAGGCATGGATCTCGTCCCGGTCACGGAAGGAGCGGCCGTCCACCTCGTCGGGGAAGCACGGCTCGTCCTGCGGAGGCGGACCGTCCGGTCGTAGCACCGGCAACGTGTTGTACAGCGTGCGGAGGTAGTACGTCGCGAGCAGCCGGCGCGCGTGATCCGCCCGGTCCCGGCCGAGCAGGCCGCGCATGTAGTCGCCGACCAGATCGTGCCAGCGGTAGTCGCCCGGGCTCGGGGAATCGAGGAGCCGGATGTCGACGAGCTGCTCCAGGCAGTCGCGCGCGAGCTCGCCGCCGGTCTCCCAGAGAACGGAGGCGGCCTCGACGTCCACCGTGGCGCCGGGAACGGCCGCGAGCAGCTGGAACCGGTCGGCGGTCATCTGGTCGAGTATCTGGAACGACGCGTCGATCACCGCACGGACGCTGAGGTCGCCGATCTGCAGCTCGTCCAGGCGGCTCTCGCCGCGGAGGCGTTCGGCCAGATGGTTGACCGGCCAGGACGGCCGGACCGCGAGCCGGCCGCCCGCGATCCGGAGCGCAAGGGGCGATCCCTGACAGGCATCGATGATCGTGTTGGCCGCGTCGGGCTCGACATCGAGACGGGCGTGCCCGGCGATCGAGGCCAACAGTTCGTGTGCGGCACCATCGTCGAGCATGCTCAGGTCGATCTGGATGTCAGCCGGGATCACCGACAGCCGGGGGCGGCTGGTGACAAGGACGCTGCATCCGTCCGCTCCCGGTAGCAGCGGCATGATCTGGGCGGCGTCATGAGCGTCGTCGAGCACGACCAGGAGCCTGCGCCCAGCGCACACGGATCGGAACAGCGACGACCGCTCATGAGCCGTCGGTGGGATGTCGTCACTGTCGATCCCGAGCGCGCGGAGGAAATCGGCAAGCACGTCGGCAGGGTTGACCGGCGCACTCGACCCGCGCAGCTCGGCGAAGAGCTGGCCATCCGGATGAGCGTCGCGCACCGCGTGGCCGGCCCGCAGCGCGAGCGTCGTCTTGCCGGAGCCGCCGGGGCCGGAGACGACGCAGAGGCGCGCCCAGGGCCGGGAGGCCGAGAGTGTCGACGTCAGCAGGTCGACCTCCTGATCCCGGCCGACGACGTCGGCCGGCGGGCGGGGAAGCTGAAAAGGCACGACGGCCGTGCGCCGGGGCTCGGGACGTGCGAGTAGTTCCTGATCCGAGGCAAGGATGCGCGCGTGCAGCTCAGCCACCTCGGGACCGGGCTCGATGCCGAGATCGTTCTTGAGCACGGTGACGAGCTCGTGATAAGCCGACAGCGCTTCGCCACGGCGTCCCTGCCGGTACAGCGCCAGCAACAGCTGCGCCCACAGTTTCTCCCGCCACGGATGACCGGTGACGAGGCGGCGCAGCGACGGAACGAACTCATCATCGAGCTCCGCCAGCCGTAGCCGCAGGTCGTTCACTCGCTCGGTCGTCGCCAGCAGCTCCTCGACAAGCAGCGGGGCGGACTCCTGTTGGAGCGTGTCCGGAGCGAGACCGGACAGCGGTTCGCCGCGCCACAGGGCCAGAGCCACCTGCAGATGCTTCAGCTCCGTGGCTGGCTCATCGAGCTGAGACGCGGTGGCGACCATGTCGCGGAACCTCAAGATGTCGACCGCGTCCGGCGGTACGTCGAGGCAGTAGCCGTCGCCCACGGCATGGATCACGCTCTCGTCCAGAGCCGCACGGAGGCGTGCGACGTGCGTCTGGATGGTGGCCTTGGGGCGTTTCGGCCGGCCATCCGGCCACAGGTAGTCCACAAGCACGTCAAGCGGCACGACGTGGCCGGCGCGCAAGGCCAGGGCGGCGAGGATGACGGTCGGCCGGCCTGGCGGTAACGGCGTGGGCGCACCGTCGCGGCTGGCCTCGACGGTGCCGAGCAGCGAGACCTCCAGACGCGCACTGCTCACTGTGGCTTCCCCTCCTCCTCGGGTCGCGGGAGCACCAGGGCCAGGACGGTCGATACGGAAGCCGGCGCCACGGCCCATCCCGACGTCGCCGATCGCACCCTATCGCCTGACCGAAGGCGTGTGAAAGCGTCGTGAAAGTGGACGCTGCTCTACTGATGCAAGTCCGATGTGATGCCTGCTTCAGTCGACCGAAGCAGGACACCATATGGCGCTGCGTGGCCGAGGCCGACGGGGGTGGCCCGGGCACGCAGAGATGAAGAGGTCATAGACCTCTGGGCCGCTGGCATCCGGATGGCCGGATGGGTCATTGCGCCGCCCGTTTCAGGGGGAACGGGCGGCGCACAGCTTCCCGGATGTCACGAGCCGACCGTCGTCGGCGTGCGCGGGTGTCTTTAGACTTCAACGGTGGCAACTCGCCGGTTTCTGCTGCTGAGCATGCTCGGCCTTGCGGCGGTCGCGTGCGAGGCCGATGCTCCCGCACCGGGGCCCACACCGACACCGCACGAGGTGAGTGTCACCGCGCACCTGACGATAGGCCGGGGTCCGCAGCCGCATTACCCGCCCGAGTCCGAGGGCCTTGCTGGCACCTACACGGTGCGCAACGATGGCGACGATCCCCTGTACATCGCGACCGAGCGTGCGCACGGCCAGCTTGCCGACGCGTCTATGCCGGAGATCGATGAGGCCGTCTGGGTCAGTAGCGGTGATGAGGGTGCCGCCCGTCTGTCCAAGCAAGTCTTCGACGTCCCGGGCGATGTCCTCCTGTCCGTGCCGTTCGTGCTCGAAGCGTCGCGCGTCGAACCCGGAGAGGAGATCGAGGGTGCGGTCTATGTTCCGCTGCCCCTGGTCGCCGAGTTGCCGCCGGATGGCGACCACTACGTCGTGGGTGAGGACCCGTACCAAGACGGCGCGAGCCAGGCCGAGATCTGCGTGCAGGCCGCCCCCGTACCTGATGAGGATTCTCGCCCCGGCCGGCTCACGAACTACACGCCAAACCGGCAGTTGGCCTGCAGCGATCCGATGCCGCTACCGCAGCCGTAATGGTCGGGACCAGGACGGTCTGTCGACGGCTACGCGGCCCGTCGTCGTTGGGTGGACTCGCGCACATTCAGCTCGATCGGATGGATGCGCTCGACGCCGGGGACGGCGGAGCCCGTCAGCAGTTCGAAGAGCAGTTCGGCACAGGCCGCGCCCGCTTCACGGGGCCGGACGTCGATGGCCGTGATCGCCGGGTCGGCGAACCTCAGGGCCGGTGCGTCCACACACGAAGCGAGCAGCAGATCTTCGCCGACGCGACGTCCTGCCTCCCGGATCACCGGCAGTAGTGTGGCGGCGGCGCTGGTAGGGGCGGCGACCAGCGCGTCGAGCTGGGGTTCGTCGGTGAGCAAGCTCCGGGCCGCCGCGCTGGTGGCGTCGGCGTTCGCATCGAACGGCACCGAGCGGGTGATGAGTGCGACGCCGCGTTGTCCGCACCACTCGCGGTATGCGCGGTGCACACTGGCGGCCCAATCACTCTCGTCGCCGGGGACGATGAGGGCGGGCCGGCGCGCGCCGGCGTCGGAGAGGTGGCCGAGCAGGGTCTGCAGGGCGGCGCCGTGGTCCGACCAGACGACGCCGTCCGGTTCTCCCGGGCCGGAGTAGCGCTCGCACGTCACGGTGGGCAGCGCGGAGCCCATGAGCTTGTCGACCACCGGATCGTCGGCCAGAGGATCGCCGAGGACGAGCCCGTCGACGCGTGGCGACCGGCTCGGTGCGACGCCGGTGCCGGAGGTCAGGAGTGTGACGTCGTAGCCGTGATCTGCCGCGGCCTGGACGGCTCCGAACACGAACGACATGTAGTAGTCCGACCGAGGGAGGACCTCGGGGAGGTGCAGCCCGATGGCGCCGGTCCTGGCGCGGCGCAGGTGCCGGGCGGAATCGTTGGGCACGTAGCCGAGCTCCTCGGCCACACCGACGACGAGGCGACGGGTCTCTTCGGAGACGCGGCCGGAGCCGCGTAGCGCATCGGAGGCTGTCGTTTTCGACACTCCGGCCCGTTCCGCAACGGTGATGATGGTGACCTGCCGGTCCTGTGGCACAGCTCGATCATAAGCTCGCGCCGGCTGGGAACGTTCTGTTACCCGTTCGTCCGCTCCCATAGAGTCAGGCTAATTTGCCTAAACGTTTTAGGTAAATGCACTATGGGTTCTGGGCAAAATGGGAGGTGCGAACATGGCGCGCGTAGGGCTGACCACGCAACGACTGGCCCAGGCGGGTGCGGAACTGGCCGACGAGGTCGGCTTCGACCAGGTGACGGCGTCGGCGCTCGCCAGGCGGCTCGATGTCAAGGTCGCGAGTCTGTACTCGCATGTGAAGAACTCCGAGGATCTCAGGACCAGGATCGCGTTGGTCGCTCTCGAGGAGCTCGCCGACCGTGCTGCGGCAGCGCTGGCGGGCCGGGCCGGCAAGGATGCCCTGGTCGCGCTCGCGAACGTCTATCGCGACTACGCCAGGGAACACCCCGGCCGCTACGCCGCAGCTC
>NZ_ML142852.1:145467-147216 GCF_004138495.1 Phytoactinopolyspora endophytica | reverse complement strand
CGACTCGGAGACGGCTGTCGCCAGCGCCGGCCCCAGGCACGCGCAGATGGCGCGGGCGGTCCTGCGCGGCTACGACCTGGCGGAGCCGGACCAGACGCACGCGGTCCGGCTGATGGGCAGTGTCTTCCATGGCTACGTCAGCCTGGAGCTGGGGGGAGGGTTCAGCCACAGCGCTCCCGACACGCAAGAGACCTGGTCACGAATCCTGGACGCCCTGGACGCCCTGCTGCGGAACTGGCCGTCGGCGTGACTCGGGCACCTCGGCGGAGGTCATGCCCTCGCACTCAGGAACGAAACCGACTCGTCCAGACACTTTGATCAACAGGTTGAGGTCATGCACACCGAGCACAACTGGATCGTTACACCCATCACCACCGATCTCCTGCGCGGTGCCCTCGATACGGAGCGCACCGAACGCGGCCTGCTGCCGCACCGGCTGCCCGCATGGGCGCGCGACCAGTGCCCCGACGGACAACTGGCCATGGCCGAGGCCCAGCCGTCGGGTGTACGGCTGGTCTTTCGCACCCGGGCCACTGCCATCGAACTGGACGCGCTGCGGACCAAGCGGGTCTATGTGGGCGCCCCGCCCCGCCCGGACGGCGTGTACGACCTGCTTGTGGACGGCAGGCTTGCCGATCGGGCCAGCGTGACGGGTGGCAACATCCTGGCGATCGACATGGCTACCGGCGCCGTCGAGAACCAGCCCGGGCGGGCCGGCACCGTGTGCTTCACCGGTCTGTCCGGCGACGTCAAGAACATCGAGATCTGGTTGCCACATAACGAGACCGCGGAGCTCGTCGCCCTGCGCGCCGATGCTCCGATCGAGCCCGCACCGGATCGAAGCCGCAGGGTGTGGCTGCACCATGGCAGCTCGATCAGCCATGGCTCCGACGCCGCCGGCCCTACCTCCACCTGGCCCGCCGTCGCCGCGTCTCTGGGTGGCGTAGAACTGATCAACCTGGGCCTGAGCGGCAGCGCCCTGCTCGATCCGTTCGCCGCCCGTACCCTGCGCGATACCCCAGCGGATCTGATCAGCGTCAAGATCGGAATCAACCTCGTCAACGCCGACCTGATGCGTCTGCGGGCTTTCGGTCCCGCCGTCCACGGTTTCCTGGACACCATCCGCGAAGGCCACCCCACCACACCGCTGCTGGTCGTCTCGCCCATCCTGTGCCCTATCCACGAGGACACCCCCGGACCCGCGGCTTTTGACTTCAGCGCTCTCGCTGACGGCAAGCTGCGATTCCAGGCCACAGGCGCCCCCGCAGAGCGCGCCGCTGGAAAGCTGACGCTCAACGTCATTCGGGAGGAGCTTTCCCTGATCGTGCAGCAGCGGGCGGCGTACGACCCGCACCTGCACGAGCTCGACGGCCGTGACCTCTACGGCGAGGCGGACTTCGCCGAGCTGCCGCTGCCCGACCAGCTCCACCCGGATGCCGCCACCCACCGCCTGATCGGTGAACGCTTTGCCAAGCTCGTCTTCTCCGCCGGTGGCGCCTTCACGGGCCGCAACGTCTGAGGTCCATCTCCGGGCGGGCGCACGAGCTCTAACCGTGTCCGGCACATGGTCGCGAAGCCATCCTGGGCACCGAACGGTGGCGAAGGTGTCGTCGCTCTGCACTCACGGGTCTCGCGCGTCGAATTCGATAGCGAGGACCTCCTGCGATGTTCCGCGCAAGCCGGAGCGGTCTTGTAAACACGGTGTATCGGCTGGCGCAAGGGTCTTGTGCCGTCGATCGAACAGCGGTA
>NZ_ML142852.1:142947-145436 GCF_004138495.1 Phytoactinopolyspora endophytica | reverse complement strand
ACGTTCCGGCATGCCGGAACGAGGGAGTGAACCGTATGACGGACCGCCCGATCCCCGCACCTGCCGACTCGGGTGCCTGCTGCCACACGGTGGCCACGGTGCAGAGCCGGGAGGGCGTCGCGTCGGATGGGTCCGTGCCGCGGGGAGACACGGACGGCGACCGGCGGCGGGTACTCGGACCGGGCAGAGAGCCGCATCCGCTTGACCCCCTGAGCGCGGCAGAGATCGAGCAGGCCACGCGGATCCTCGGCGACGCCGGCGTGATGAGCGGCTCCGCCCGCATCGCGTACCTCGGCCTCGATGAACCGCACAAGCGCGAGGTGCTCGCCTTCGAAGAAGGCATCTTCACTCCCGGGGACGACGCGCACTCGGTCGAGAACGGCATGGCCGGAGACCCCCAGACGCAGGGTGACCAGAGAAGGTGGGGACGGAGAATTCCCGGCCAGGGTTCGGCTCGGGCATCGGCGTGGGAGGAGGGCAGCGACGACCTCGCCGCGGGCGAGGCCGAGAATTCTCCCTCCCCACCGTTACTTGCCCCCGCAAACCTGAGCGAGTCGAGACCATCGAGGCGCGCACGCGCGTTCGTCATCGACCTTGCCACCGAGGCGTCCGAGGAGGTCGTCGTCTCACTCACGGACCGGCGAGTCGAAGCCCGCCGGCCCATCGACCCCGCAGTCGACGGCCAGGTACCAATGCTCGACGAGGAACACGCCCTGGTGCGGCGCGTCGTGAGAGCCGACGACGCGTGGGTGGAGGCACTGGAACGCCGCGGAATCACCGACATGGAGACCGTCTACGTCGCCGCACTGACCGCGGGATACTTCGACCGGCCCGACGAGCACGGCCGCCGGATCGCCCGCGTGCTCGCGCATCTTCAGCCCACACCGGAGAGCCTGCCCTGGGCGCACCCCATCGATGGGCTGGTCGCCTACGTCGACCTGACCAAGGAGACGGTGCTGGAGGTGGTCGACACCGGGGCGCTGCCGATCCCGGAGGAGTCCGGCGACTACCACGTGCCCGGGGTGTTCGGCTCGCACCGAACGTCGCAGCGGCCGATCGAGATCACCCAGCCGGAAGGGCCGAGCTTCCAGATCGAGGACAACCTCGTCACCTGGGAGAACTGGAGCGTCCGGCTCGGCTACGACATGCGCGAAGGGCTGGTCCTGCACCGGCTCGGCTTCGACGACGACGGCCGGAGGCGGCCGATCATCTACCGCGCGTCCGTCGCCGAGATGGTCGTGCCCTACGGCGACCCGAGCGCGGTGCGGTTCTGGCAGAACTACTTCGACACCGGGGAGTACCAGCTCGGCCGGCTCGCCAACTCATTGGAGCTCGGCTGCGACTGCCTGGGCGAGATCACCTACTTCGACGTCACCGTGGTCAACGACGACGGCTCGCCACGGGTGATCCGTAACGCGATCTGTATGCACGAGGAGGACTACGGTGTGCTCTGGAAGCACACCGATCCGGCCAACGGCTCCGTCGAGACCCGGCGACAGCGCAGGCTGGTGATCTCGTTCTTCGTCACGGTCGGCAACTACGACTACGGCTTCTACTGGTATCTGTACCTCGACGGGACCATCGAGCTCGAGGTCAAGGCCACCGGCATCGTGTTCACCGGTGCGTACGACGAACGCGCCCAGCGATACGCGTCGGAGGTCGCGCCGGGGCTGGCGGCGCCGTACCACCAGCACCTGTTCGGTGCCCGTCTCGATATGGCCGTCGACGGCATGCAGAATGCGGTCGACGAGGTCGACGTCGTACCGCTGCCCCATGGCGACGACAACCCCTACGGCAGCGCGTTCGCCCAGGCCGTGACCCGGTTGCGGACCGAGCGCGAGGGGCGGCGGGTGGCGGACAACTCGATCGACCGGGTGTGGCGGGTCAACAACCCGTCGGTGCGTAACCGGTTCGGCCAGCCGGTCGCCTATGTGCTGTACCCGGAGGGAAAGTCCACGCTGCTGGCCGGCGAGACGTCGTCGATCCGCCGTCGCGCTGCCTTCGCTACCAAGCACCTGTGGGTGACGCCCTACCACCCGGCCGAGCGGTACCCCGCCGGTGACCTGGTCAACCAGCACCCCGGCGGAGCCGGTCTGCCCGCATACACCGAGGCGGACCGGGATATCGACGGCCAGGATGTCGTGCTCTGGCACACGTTCGGGCTGACCCATTTCCCACGCCCTGAGGACTGGCCGATCATGCCGGTCGACACCTGCGGGTTCACCCTGAAACCCGTGGGGTTCTTCGACCGCAACCCCACGGTCGACGTTCCTCCGTCGGCGCGGCACTGTGCCAGTGCCGGGAACGACACATGTCATTGCAGTTGAAACCGCTGCACGCAGGATCTGCAGCCCCATCGTTCACGAGAGAGGTCTCATGCGCCACATGAACCGAACCGGCTTCAGGATCGCCTGTGGTGTGACCGCGGCCGTTCTGATCACGGCCGGTTGCAGCGCCGATGAAACCGCCACCGACGATCCGCAGGCCGG
>NZ_ML142852.1:142540-142882 GCF_004138495.1 Phytoactinopolyspora endophytica | reverse complement strand
GAGAGCGAGCCGGGCTATCTCGCGGTCGCCGACGACTCGCTTCCCACCGGTGGGGAGCTCGACGTCCAGACCCACATCGACGCCTCGGTGGCCACCGGGCTGGATCCGCAGCTGGCCGATCTGGCCGCAGCCTGGCAGCTGATGTCTTTGGTCTACGAGACTCTGGTCACCATCGGCCCCGACTTCGAGATCGAGCCAGGGCTCGCGGAGAGCTGGGAGACACCCGACGACACCACGTACGTGTTCCACCTGCGCGACGGCGTCCAGTTCTCCAACGGCCGCGCGATGACCGCGGACGACGTCGTCGGCAGCCTCGAGCGGCAACTCGAGCTCGGATCGGTC
>NZ_ML142852.1:140236-142233 GCF_004138495.1 Phytoactinopolyspora endophytica | reverse complement strand
GTCGTGGCGGTTCGAACGGCACGACGGCTACTGGAACCCGGACGAGCCCGGCGTCGACGCCGTGAACGTCGAGATCGTGCCGCAGGAGGCCGCGCGGATCGCCGCCCTGCAGGACGGCAGCGCGTCGATGGTCAGCCTCGGGAACGTGGACTCGCCGGCATTGTTGCAGGGTGCGAGAGACGTGGAGGTGCTCACTCAGGCCAACACCGACTTCTACTACCTCATGCTCAACTCGCAATGGGAGAACTCACCTTTCACCGATCCACGCGTGCGGCAGGCGGTCAACATCGCCGTCGACCGCCAGCAGATCGCCGACGTGGCGCTCGGCGGGCTCGGCCGGCCCACGGGCGTCACACCGACCGGGCTGCCGGACGCGTGTGAGCCGGGCGAGCTGCCGTCAGCGACGGCGGATCTGGATACTGCTCGTGACCTCCTCGCCGAGGCCGGTGCCGAGGACCTCACGTTCGAGCTGGCTGTCTTCTCCACCGAGCCGGCCCCGGCCGTCGCGCAGGTGATCCAGCAGAGCCTGGAGGAGGTCGGTGTCACGGTCCAGATCGAGCAGCTGGAGGAGACCAGCTGGAACGGCAAGGTCTATGGCGAGGTGCCCGGCGAGTTCGACGCCGCGCTGTCATGGTTCGCCGGCTATGCGGACTCCGGGATGGTGACCAAGTGGTGGGACCCGGACACCGCCGGGTTCAATCTGGGCTTCATGGAGTCCACCGACGAGCTGAGCGGACTGATCGACGCCGTGAACTCACAACCGCAGGGCTCGGAGCGGCAGGAGGCTATCGCCGACCTGTGCGCGGCGGTCGAAGAGGACGCGCAGATGGTTCCGCTCGTCACCAGGCCATCCATGGTCGGGTACCGCTGCGACGCGGCCAGTCTGAGCCTGCATTCGGACGAAGGCTACGGGAACCCGTTCCGACTGCTGTCCGATGCCCGCATGGTCCAGGCCGAGTAGCGTCGCCGTCACGGATGGGCTGAGGAATCATGCGGCTGTTCTCCTGGTGGATCAGACGGGCGCTCGGCGCCGCCGCCACGCTGGTCGGGGTGTCGATACTGGTCTTTCTCGCGCTGCGGGCCATGCCCGGCGGCTTCGCCGAGACGATCCTGGGCCCGTTCGCCTCGGAAGAGCAGCAGCGCGAGCTGGCACAGCGGTACGGGCTCGATGACTCGGCGCTCGCCCAGTACTGGCTTTGGCTCCAGGCCGCACTGGGTGGTGACTTCGGCACGTCGATGATCAGCCAGGAACCCGTGGCCGACGAGCTGTCGTCACGGCTGCCGGTCACCGGTCAGCTCGCCGTGATGGCGGTGCTCGCGGCGGTGTTCATCGGCGTTCCGCTCGGTGTGCTGACCGCGGTCCGGGCCCGTGCCGACGGCGGCGGCACGGTGGGACGGCTGCTCAGCGGGCTAGGAGTGAGCCTGCCGGAGTTCGTGCTCGGCAGCATCGTGGTCTTCCTCTTCTCCCGCTATGCGCTCGGATTGTCGGTCGGCGGTTACGTGCCGTTCGGCGACGATCCGGCGGCGAACCTGCGAGCGATGATCCTGCCGGCCGCGGTGCTGTCGGTGTTCGCGATCTCGGCGACGGCGCGGACCACCAGGGACGCCGTCCTCAACGTACTGGTGGAGCCGTATGTGACCGCGGCGGTCGCGCGTGGGGAATCGCCGGCCTTCATCATCCGGCACCACATCCTGCGCAACGCGGCCGCGCCCGTCGTCGTCCTCATCACCACCATCACGGCCTACCTGCTCGGCGGGGCGATCATCGTCGAGTACCTGTTCAACCTGCCGGGCATCGGCTCGTACGTGGTGCAGGCGGTCGGCCGTCGTGACTATGCGGTGGTGCAGGCGGGTGTGCTGCTGGCAGCCGCGGTATTCATCGTCCTGAACGTCGTCGCCGATCTGCTCGTGGGGCTGATCGATCCGCGGCTCGGCGTCACGGCCACAGGGAGGCAGACATGAGCCGGCTCGACTGGCTTTCCAGGTGCGGGTTGCTC
>NZ_ML142852.1:135081-140177 GCF_004138495.1 Phytoactinopolyspora endophytica | reverse complement strand
GCCTGACGCTGCTGGTGGTGGCCGCATTCGGCTCGATGGCGAACCTCGGTGGTGACCCAGCGGAGCTCGCCGGGGCACGGCTGCAACCGCCGAGCCCGGAGCATTGGCTGGGGACAGATCATCTCGGCAGGTCACTGGTGCCCAGGCTGCTGGAGGGCGTCGGCGTGACGCTGCTGCTCTCGTCGATCGCGGTGCTGGCGACCGCCGTGCTGAGCACAGCCCTCGGCATCCTGGCGGGATACGCCGGAGGTGCCCTGAATGACCTGGTCATGCGGCTGGTCGAGCTGTTGTACGCGTTCCCGTCGATCGTGCTGGCGATCCTGGTCGCGGCGGTCGTCGGGCCGGGACGCCCGGCGGCGATGGCGGCGATCGTCCTGGTGACCATCCCCCTGATGACACGACTGGTCCGGGCGGCGTCCGCGGCGGTGTCCCAGCGTGACTACGTCACCTCGGCGATCGTCAGCGGTGTGCGGCTGCCGAAGATCCTGGTCCGCCACGTGCTGCCGAACGTCTCCGGCACCATCGCGGTGCAGGGAACCTACGCACTCTCCGTGGGGATCCTGGTCGAGGGCGGTCTGAGTTTCCTCGGACTCGGCGTGCAGCCGCCACAGGCTTCACTGGGCGTGCTGATCCAGGAGGGCGGTGTCTACATGGTGGCGGCACCTTGGCTGATCATCGCTCCTGGTGTGGTGCTGATCCTGGCGATACTGTCCATCAACGTGGTCGGCGACGGCTTGCGCGACCGGTTCGAACCGCGAGAGACGAGGTCTCTGAGATGAACCCATTCCTGGTGGTCGACAACCTGGCCGTGGACTACGAGGCTCCCGACCGCCGGGTGCGGGCGCTCGACGGCGTGGACCTCACGGTCGAGCCGGGAGAGACGGTCGGCATCGTCGGCGAGAGCGGATCCGGGAAGTCGACGCTGGGATCGGCGGTCGGCCGGCTCTTGCCGCAGAACGCACAGAGTGTCGCGGGAACCATGAGCGTCGACGGCGAGGAGGTCTTCGGGCTGTCGATCGGCGGGATGCGTCGGCTCCGCCGGGAGCGGCTCGGCTTCATCTTTCAGGACCCGATCGGTTCCCTCGATCCGACCAAGCGGGTCGGTGCTCAGCTCAAGCTCGCCTTGCGCGGCCGCGGGTCCGCGCCCGACGTGGCACGCCACCTGGAACGCGTCAAGCTGCCCGACCCACGCCGCGTCGCCCGTGCGTATCCGCACCAGCTGTCCGGCGGGATGGCGCAACGAGTGGCGATCGCCATCGCGATGGCGAGTGAGCCGGAACTACTGGTGGCCGACGAGCCCACCGCGGCGCTGGACAGCCAGGTGCGCGACGACGTGCTCAGCGTGGTCTTCACGCTGGCGGCGGAGGCGGGCAGCGGAATCCTCTGGCTCAGCCACGATCTGGCCGCCGTCGGTCGCCGGTGTGCGCGGGTCGCGGTGATGTACGGCGGCCGGGTGGTGGAGGACGGTCCGGCCGCAGAGGTGCTCGCCCGGCCCGCGCATCCGTACACCGACGCATTGGCCGGCTCTGCACCCGCGGCGGCAGCGCCCGGAGAACGACTTCAGCCGGTGCCGGGCCGGCCTCCCGTGCTGACCGGCCCGTCGCCCGGGTGTGCCTTCGCGGACCGCTGCCGATTCGCGGTCCAGCGGTGCGCGGTGGAACGTCCACGCCCGGTGCGGGTGCGAACGCAGGACGTCCTGTGTCACCGCGCCGCGGAGCTGGCGGAGTCCGGAGCGCTGGCCGCGCACGCCCCGCCGCCCAGCCGAATGGCGCCGGTGCCGGTGCCGGTGGGAGAGGAGACGACGTGAGCGGTGAGGACGGACACCCGGGCGGCGATGTCGGCGCCGGCCCGCCGGTGCTCGAGCTCGACGAGGTGAGCGTGGTGTTCTCTTCAGGGCTGTTCCGGCGCGAGCACGTGCACGCCATGAGAGACGTCTCGCTGCGGATCGAGCCCGGCGAGACACTGGGCGTGGTGGGCGAGTCCGGTTCGGGGAAGACGACGACGGGCATGGTGGCGCTGGGGCTCCAACGGCCGACGTCGGGAGCTGTGCGGTTCGAGGGTGTGCCCGGTGTGGCGAAGCGCCGCCGCGGCCTGGCCGGCAGCATCCAGGTGGTGCTGCAGCACCCGCAGTGGTCCCTGGATCCCAGGATGCGGGTGGGTGACAGCGTCGCGGAGCCTTTCGGAGCGGCGACACATCGGACGAGGAACGAGGGAGATGTGGAGCGTGACCGTCGGGTTGGAGCGGCGACACATCGAACGAGGGACGTCGGCGCTGCGGAGGCCGTCCGCGTCATGCTCGAAGAAGTCGGGCTGGAGCCGAGCTTCGCTGAACGTTATCCGCACGAGCTCTCCGGTGGCCAGCGACAACGAGTGGCCATTGCCCGGGCCCTGATCACCCGGCCACGGTTCGTCGTCTTCGACGAGGCGGTCAGTGCCCTCGACGTGTCGGTGCAGGCCCAGATTCTCAACCTGATCAAGGATCTGCAGGCCGAGTTCGGATTCAGCGCCCTGTTCATCTCGCACGACCTGGGCGCTGTCCGGTACGTCGCGCACCGGATCGCGGTGATGCGGCACGGCGAGGTCGTCGAGACAGCCGAGACCGAGACGTTCTATGCCAATCCGTCGCACGAATACTCGAGACAGCTCTTGGAGGCCCTGTGACCATCGGAACCGCGACACCGGCGGGTGATCCGCGCTCCGCGACGCCGTCGACTTTCGCTCCGGATGCCACCGGCAACTCCGACCTGTCGCTGACCCCGCAGCTCAGCCCTGGCCGGACCGACGTCGAGTTCGACATCCCCGGTGTCTCGGTCGGGACCGCCGAGTATGGCGAAGGGCCCACCGGGTGCACGGTGCTCCATGTTCCGGCGGGCGCCCGGACAGCGGTGGATGCGCGAGGGGGCGCCGTGGGGCTCAGCGGCGGCTACGAGTACAACCACGCCATCTGCCTGACCGGGGGCTCGGTGTATGGCATGTCGGCTGCGGCCGGGGTCTCGGCCGAGTTGCTGGCGCGGCAGCGGAACCGGGTCAGGTGGACGGACCTGCAGCTGGTCTCCGGCGCGGTGATCTACGACTTCTCCGCCCGGGACAACGCGATCGTCCCCGATGACGCTCTCGGCCGCGCCGCGGTCCACCACGCGAAGGAAGGACTCTTCCCGGTCGGACGGTGCGGGGCGGGCAGCAGCGCATCCGTGGGCAAGATGGCCTTCGCCCGGGCGGAGTTCTCCGGGCAGGGAGCCGCGTTCCGGGCGGTCGGTGATGTGAAGGTGCTGGTGGGCACCGTCGTGAACGCCATCGGCGTCGTCGTCGACAGGAGCGGTGCGGTGGTCCGGGGGAACTATCACGCCGACGCCGGGGAGCGCCGGCATCCCGCTGCGGACTATGAAGCGGCGATCGCCGGGGCCGCCGCGCCGACGCCGGCTGCGGGTGGGAACACGACCCTTACCGTGCTGGTGACCAACGTCAAGCTCTCCGACTACAGCCTGAACCAGCTGGCTCGCCAGGTGCACAGCTCGATGCACCGCGCCATCCAGCCGTTCCACACCGAGAACGACGGCGACGTGCTGTTCGCCGTGACGACGGACCAGGTCGAGCTGAGCGGGACGACACCAACCGGGTTGGGCGCGTTAGCGTCGGAGGTGGCGTGGGACGCCGTGCTGAGCAGTGTGGGATGATCAACTCGTGAGGGCATTTTGCGTCCGATGTCACGAATTGCGTCGGTGTCCGTCTACGGTGTGACTGCGACGTCGTGCCCATGCCTCGTCGCTAACCAGGTTCAGGAGTGATGCAGTGAGCGCGACGTCGACGTTCCCCACTTTCACCTCGGCGCAGATGATCGCGGTCGACCGGGGCCGTGAGCTCGGTGCGACCTGGCGGACGGAGATCTGGGCGAGCTTCGCCGCGTATCTGGAGCTGTTCCAGGCGTTCGGTGCGACCGCGGACCAGGTTCGCTCGTGGAGCATGCGGGCGATCGACCGGCTCGCGGAGTGGGCCCCTGACCTCGCGGACGAGATCGCGGGTGTCGCCGGCGGCGCCAGTCTGAAGCTCTGGCAGGTCGGCGCGATCAACGCCCGGACCGAGATCATCGCCGCAGCCCGCGTCGCCGGGGCGGCGACCGAGTGCTCGACGGCGGTGGCGCTGCCCGGTGGGAAACGCCCTCCGCGGACCATCCAGACCTGGGACTGGAACGAGCGGATGCGTGAGACGCCGGTACTGCTGGTCTACGATCTCAACCCCGACCACTCGGTCCGCGGGCTCAGCGAGTTCGGCATGGTGGGCAAGATCGGAGTGAACAGCGCGGGTCTCGGCGTGCACTTCAACATCCTCCGGCATGCCTCTGACCATGAGCGGATCGGCGTGCCGGTGCACGCGGTCGCCCGCCGGATCCTGGACGAGGCCACCGACATCGAGCAGGCCGAGGAGATCGCCCGCTCAGCTGACCTGTCCGCCTCGACCGTGCTGACCGTCGTGACCTTCGACGGCGCACGTGGCCGGGTGCGCGGACTGGAGCTCAGCCCGTCCGGCGTCGGGGTGGTGAATGCCGATGACGACGGACTCTACGTCCACACCAACCACTTCCTCGACCCCTCCCTGAGCGACGGCGACACGCTGGCCCCGGAACGCCCCAACACCTACGACCGGATGAAGCATCTGCGGGAGCGGGCCGGCGAGCTCGGCTCGGATGACCTCATGGATCGGGTGGAGGCGATGCGCTGCCACACCGATGACGGCGCACCCGTGTGCGCGCACGCATCGCCGGACGACCCGTTCGAGCTGCGTTCGGAGACGCTGGCGACCGTGAGCCTGGATGTCGCCGGGTTCCGGCTCAGCGTCCACCGGGGCGGACCGTGCCAGGTGACGGCGGACACCTGGCAGACCATCTAGTCACAACGTCCTGCGGAGCGAGGCTCCTGATGCGCGCTCCGCAGGACGCTGCGCCTTCGCTCAGTCGAGCAGCGCCAGGTCGAGCTCGCGGAGGCGCACGGGGTCGATGATGACCTCCATCTGCGTGATCCTCCCGGCGGCGATCGTGAAGGTCGTCACCCGTTCGCGCCCGTCGACGGCGGCGGCGGCACCCACCGTTCCATTGACCAGTA
>NZ_ML142852.1:133304-135056 GCF_004138495.1 Phytoactinopolyspora endophytica | reverse complement strand
CTGTGTGGACTCCGCGAACGGCGCGAAGGCCGCCGCTCCCTTGGCGACCGTGGTGGCGCCGTGAATCACCGTCGGATGCGGTGTTTCCGCGGCGTTGTCGGCCCGCAGGACGACGTCTGGGTGAAGCACGGCGAGCAGGGCGTCGAAGTCGCCCTTTCGGGCGGCTGTGAGGAAGGCGTCGACCACCTCGCGTTGGCGGGTGAGATCGGGATCCGTGACGGGTGGTGCCCCCTGGACGCGGCGGCGCGCACGGCTGGCCAGCTGCCGGGCCGCCGTTGGGGTGCGTTCGACAATGGTGGCGATCTCGTCGAATGGCACGGCGAACATGTCGTGCAGGACAAAGGCGAGCCGTTCGGCCGGCTCCAGAGTCTCCAGCACGACCAGCAACGCCGCCCCGACCGAGTCGGCCAGTACCGCCTGCCGCTCGGGGTCGGCCCCGTCGTCGGAGCCGACGACCTGCGGCGGCGGTGGCGTGTCGACCAGCTCTTCCCGTCGTGACCTGCGTGAACGCAGCATATCCAGGCAGACGCGTCCGACCACGGTCGTGAGCCAGCCGCCGAGGTTCTGGACGTCGTCGGCGTTGGAGCGATTCAACCGCAGCCACGCCTCCTGGACAGCATCGTCCGCCTCGCTCGTCGACCCGAGCATCCGGTAGGCGACCGAGCGGAGGTGGGTGCGGTGCGTCTCAAATCGTTCCGCCAGCCAGTCGTGTTCGTCCATCGGTCACTCCCTCGTCGTGTCCAGGTGACAGACGCCCGGTGTTCAGGATCGCTGGCAGCGGCGCGTTTCCTCGCTTGGCCGGCGCCCTTGGGCCACCCAACGTGCTAGAGCGTCTCACCAACCTGACGGGTGAAATCCACGCGATGTGACAGGTTACGCGGGACTGCTGGCCGCACTACTCGTGCCGCTACGGAACGGCAGGCGACAAAGGTGAGGGCCTTCGACGTCGACGTAGCGACTTCGAACATGCGCCTCGTGGCACGTCAGTCTGCCCACGTGTATCGGGTGCCGCAGTTAGACCTCGAACACGTGCCAACAGATGTCGTTCCGTCGCCGTTGGTCCCCGATTACCAACTCGCGGATCGCTTCCGGGAGCTGCTCGCGTTGCCACTCACACTCGAGGCGGCCGGCGAGATCCTCGGCCCCCGGGGTCCCAGCGCGGGCCGCTTTGATAGCGTAAGCGGCCGCTCCGAGGTTGTGCTCGGCGACGTGAGCCACGCATGCGGCTTGACCTGCGGCGTAGGCGGCATGCCGAGCGGCTCCCGTCAAGTCCCGCGCCGCCCCCATGGCATGGCCACCTGCCGCACGGGAGGCCATCATCTTCATCGACCCTTGCGTCCAGGCGCGGATCGCCTCAATCGCTTCGCGAGGTCTCGTGTCCGAAGGGCACTCAGCCTCGAAGAAGTGCAACACGTGTTCGGCGCATGCCGCTGCCCACAGCCCATGTAGATGATGGTCGGAGTCGGTGAGCAGGCCTCCTCTGCGGATCGTGATGAGGTGAGGGTCGCGCTCCCTTGGGAGGATCACGATCCAAGGGTAGGGCGTGTCGACTGACGCTCCGAGTGCTGTCCCCCGAACGAAGGGCCCGGGAGCGACGTCGTCGAAGATCTCCCTTCCGCCGACCACGCTCCGCAATGGCCGCTATTGGGCACCCGCTGGCCGCCAGCGGGCAGTTTCAGCTGGCCACCAACATTGGACCCGAAGACCTCGGCTGAAAGGTCTTGAAGAAGCTTCCGAGATCCCGTTCGCGCT
>NZ_ML142852.1:131716-133270 GCF_004138495.1 Phytoactinopolyspora endophytica | reverse complement strand
CCTGCTCGTGGCGGAGCCGGCCGGCGTCCTTGCGGCGTCCGAGATGCAGCGCCAGCAGCTGGCCTTTGACCAGCTCGACGGCCATGTAGGCGAGCTTCTGCTGAGTCAGCTGGTAGCCGCCGATCGGCTTTCCGAACTGCTCGCGCTCGCCCGCGTAGCCCAGAGCGGACTCGAACGCGGAGCGGGCAGCGCCCATCGCGCCCCAGACGATCCCGTACCGGGCCTCGTTCAAGCAGGACAGTGGCGAGACGTGCTCCGATGCGAGCGGCAAAACTGCTCGAATCGAAATCATCGTTGGCCCTGGGTCACCAGCAGCATCCGCGGCGGCGGTGTGGTCGCTCGGCCACGCGATCGGCTGGTGTTGGCTGGGGCAAGGTCGGCCACCAGACGATCGAGATCGGCGTACGGAGTATCAACGGCGCTGGGTAAGCACAGTTCACTCACCCTCGGTCCAATACAGGTTGACGCGGTCGATGGCGTCCTGCTTGGACATTTTCGCCACTTCGGCCTCAGGCAGCCGGATGTCGTTGAGGAGGATGTGTACGAGCTGTGCAGGTACGCTTTCCTCGGTCTTCACCGGGCTACCTCGATCAGGTGTGGCCCCGTCGTGCACGCATGCCCAGAATTCGGCCTCGATAACGTCCAACTGGTCTTTGAGTATGTGACTCCACAGCCGCTTGCCGTAGTCGGTCCGGTCTGGTGGATGTGAGATCCGCGTTCGTAGGACGCGCCCATCGGGAAGGGGCAGTTCGTACGTGAGGTGGTGGGTGCCTGTTCGCCCTTGAGCGTCCTTGATCCTCATCCAGTTCTCGGTCTCGCAGAACTTCTGATGATCGGCTCGAGTGGCCGTTGGCCACTGGTTCATCGGGTGACCAGCCAGTCGCGTAGCTGGTCGTTGTCGCTGAGCGAGATCAACTGCACGAGTCCCCAGTTGCTGTCGTGGTTCGGTGCGAGCCGGAGGTGGTCGATCCAGTCGTCGGCGTAGTCACGCAATGCGTCGATCATTTCATCGATCGCTTCGTCGAACGTCGCCCCATCTGCGGAAATAGGAAGCCCCGGGATGAAGACGGACCACCCTCCCGCTTCTGCGACAACTTCGGCGCGAGACGAAACGAGGCGCGAGAGAGCGTAACGGAGCCGTTCTGCGTCGACGACTGCGGCGCGTCCAGACTCTCGCCGCACCGTGGCGGGCCGACCGGCCGCTGCGTTGTCCAAGAGGTCTTTGAAATGAGTGCGGGCCTCTGTATAGCTGTCATAGTGCGCGAGCGTCATGCATGTCCTCCGAGCCAGAATGAGTGAGGTACGTTAAGTACGTCACGTACTTGCCTTCAACGTACCCCTTCCTCGGGGTCACACGCCACCTTCAGGGCACTTTCGCGCGACATCCGAGGGCTGTTAGCAGGTCGGGCATTATCAGCGGAAGGCGGCGTGACCGGTGAGCGCCTGGCCGAGGACCAGCGTGTGCATCTCGACGGTGCCCTCGTACGTGAGGACCGACTCGAGGTTGTTCATGTGCCGGATCACCGGGTACTCGAGCGAGATCCCGTTCGCGCC
>NZ_ML142852.1:129204-131691 GCF_004138495.1 Phytoactinopolyspora endophytica | reverse complement strand
CCTGCTCGTGGCGGAGCCGGCCGGCGTCCTTGCGGCGTCCGAGATGCAGCGCCAGCAGCTGGCCTTTGACCAGCTCGACGGCCATGTCGGCGAGCTTCTGCTGAGTCAGCTGGTAGCCGCCGATCGGCTTGTCGAACTGCTCGCGCTCGCCCGCGTAGCCTAGAGCGGACTCGAACGCGGAGCGGGCGGCGCCCATCGCGCCCCAGACGATGCCGTACCGGGCCTCGTTCAAGCAGGACAGAGGGCCGCGTAGGCCGTGCGCCTCCGGCAGCATCGCGTCTGCGGGCAGCCGGACCCCGTCGAGCACCAGCTCGCTGGTGACCGAGGCGCGCAGCGACATCTTGTGCCGCATCTCCGGGGCCGAGAATCCGGGTGTGTCGGTCGGAACGACGAAACCGCGCAAACCGGCGTCCGTCTGCGCCCAGACGACAGCGACGTCGGCGATGGAACCGTTGGTGATCCACATCTTCCGGCCGTCGAGTACCCAGTCCGCCCCGTCGCGGCGGGCGCCGGTGCGCAGAGCGGCGGGATCTGAACCGTGGTCGGGCTCGGTCAGCCCGAAGCATCCGATCGCGGTGCCGGCGGCCATCGGTGGAAGCCATGCCTGCTTCTGTTCCTCCGAGCCGAACTGCCAGATCGCGAACATGGCCAGCGATCCCTGCACGGACACCAGGGAGCGGATGCCGGAGTCGCACGCCTCCAGCTCGAGGCAGGCCAGCCCGTACTCGGTGGCCGACATGCCGGCGCACCCGTAGCCGGTCAGGTGCATGCCCAGCACACCAAGCGTGCCGAGCTCGCGGGCCAGGCCTCGGATATCGGGGATCTCGCCGTGCTCGAACCACTCCGCGATGTGCGGTGCGACCCGGTCGGTGCACATCTGGCGGACCGCGCCCCGGATGTCACGCTCGTCGTCGGTGAGTTCGTCGTCGATCCCGGCCGGGTCGTGTGGATCGAACACCGGAAGCCGGGCGCCGGCGGTGGATGTGAGCGTCATGGAAACCTCTCAGGAAGTGGGCATCGGCGATCGGATGCCGTGGGGTGCCCCTATAGGGGCACAAAGTGGAACATGATCAAAGGTGCTCAGGCGGTCATGGCGCGGAATCGGACGGGTGGGATAAAGAGTGGCCCGAATCGCCGGCGAGCCAACGCCGGACGACGTCCCCGTGCTCGTCGAGCCTTGGCGGCGGGGCCATGGAATGCGGTGACGCAGAAACCGCAGCCGGTGCGCCCGCATGTGGCTCTAGCGCGGCCGGGCCGGGCCAGAGCTCGGAGAAGCGGGAGCCGGCAGCGGCACCGTGGTCGAGTGAGGCCGGCGAGCAAGCGGTGTAGCGGATCGGGTGCGTGATCTGGCGGGGGTGTCCGTCGCCGGCGTCGATGGTCGGTGAGAGCCCCAGCTCCTCGGCCCGCTGGACCGCGGAGTTGATATCGGCGACCCGGCCTGCCGAGACCCCCACCGCGAGCAGCCGTCGCTCCCAATCCCCGGCGTCGGCGGCGCCCATCGCCGACTCCAGCGCTTCGACCAGTGCATCCCGGTGGGCGACGCGCGCGGAGTTCGTACTGAACCGCTGGTCGTCGGCGAGCCACGGTAGCCCGAGCTCGTCGGCCAGGCGCCGGAACTGACCGTCATTCCCGCAGGCCACCGCGATCCGCCCGTCCCGGCAGCGCAGTACTTCGTACGGTGCGATCGACGGATGCCGGTTGCCCATCCGAGTCGGCGATTCGCCCGTGGCGAGGTAACCGGACACCTGGTTGACCAGGGAACCCAGCAGGCTGGACAGCAGGTTGACCTCGACGTGCCGGCCACGACCGTCCCGCCGTCGTGACTCGAGCGCGGCAAGGATGCCGATGGTGGCGTCCTTGCCGGTCAGCACGTCCACCAGAGCCACGCCGACCTTCTGTGGCTCGCCGTCGGGTTCTCCCGTCACGCTCATCAGCCCGCCGACGGCCTGGACCACGAAGTCGTACCCCGGAATCTCGGCGCCGGCGCCGCTGCCGAACCCGGTGATCGAGCAGTACACGACCCCTGGGTTCTCCTCGGCGACGTCGGCGTAGCCGAGTCCGTACCGTTCCATGGTCCCGGTGCGGAAGTTCTCGACGACGACGTCGGCCCGCCGCGCCAGCTCCCCGGCGAGCCGCAGGTCGCCGGGGTCGGTGAGGTCGAGTGCGACGCTGTACTTCGACCGGTTGACCGCCTCGAAGTACGAGCTCGACGTCGCGGTCCAGGGAGGACCCCACGCGCGGGTGTCATCGCCGTGCCCGGGGCGCTCCACCTTGACGACGGTCGCGCCGAGATCGGCGAGCGTCATCGTCGCCAGCGGCCCGGCCAGCACCCGGCTGAAGTCTGCGACCAGCAGTCCATCGAGCGCGTGGATGCCGCCGGTCTCTTCGTGCGGTGAACGGGTCATGAGATCGATGATGCGGGAGCGGCCCGCAGCACGCCGTCCTCGCGTCGCGGTACCCGCCACGGGTTGTCCGAGCGCAGCGGCG
>NZ_ML142852.1:116800-129194 GCF_004138495.1 Phytoactinopolyspora endophytica | reverse complement strand
GAGCGCGTCGTCGGGAACCCCTTCATACGCGACCGGCCGGGTGAACCGGTCGAGCGCCGCCGCGCCGACGGACGTCGCCGACGGCACGGTGGTGGCCGGCCACGGCCCGCCGTGCTGCTGACCCCAGGTCAACCCCACGCCGGGCGTCCAGCCGTCGACGACGACGCGGCCGACGGTGTGCGAGATCCGCCGCACCAGCCGGGCGACATCCGGGTCGCGCTCACCCGACGTGATGACGCTGGCGGCGAGCGCCCCTTGCAGCTCCTCCATGACCGTCGCCAGCTGCGCCGGGTCGTCGTACTCGGCGACCAGGAGCACCGGGCCGAAGCACTCTTCGAGCAATCTCGAACCGCGCCGCAGCGCGGACGCCTCGACGGACATCACGGTCGTCGGCACCGACCAGCCGCCGTCCGGCCCGGGCACGGTTGCGAGGACGGTTGCCCCGGCCTTCTGGAGCTCGTGGAGCCCGGACCGGAAAGCGTCCGCGATCGCCGATGTCAGCAGCCACCCTTGCGGTGCGGCATCGGTGACGGCGCGGGCCAGGGCGTCGGCCGCTCCGCTGCCCCGGGGTACCAGCACCAGGCCGGGCTTGGTGCAGTACTGGCCCATGCCCAGGGTGAACGCGCTCACCAGCTCGGCGGCCAGCTCGGTGATCCGGGACCCTGCGGACGGGGTCACCAGGACGGGGTTCACCGTGCCCATCTCCGCGTACACGGGAATCGCGACGGGACGCTCGTTGGCCAGCCGCCACAACGCCATGCCGCCGGCCTGCGAGCCGGTGAAGCCTACCGCTGCCGTCGCCGGCGCCGTCACCAGACGCTGGCCGGCCTCGAACCCAGCGACCAGAGCGAACACAGCCTCCGGGGCACCCGCGTCAGCCAACGCGGCGGCGGCGAGCGTGCCGAGCCGCTCGCTGAGCAGGGGATGAGCCGGATGGGCCTTGACGACGACCGGACAGCCCGCCGCCAGCGCGGATCCGGTGTCGTTGCCCAGCACGCCGTAGGCGAAGGGGAAATTACTGGCGCCGAAGACGGCGACCGGGCCGAGCGGCTGCCGCACGCTGTGCAGCGTCGCACCCGTTGGGATCCGGTCGAGGGTGGCGCGAAGCCAGGACCCCTCCTCGGCGACGTCGGCGTAGAAACGGAGCTGTTCGACGGCGCGGACCAGCTCGGCGTTCAGACGCGTGGTTCCCTTGGCGGTCTCGGCATCGGCGAGCGGGAGCAGGCCGTCGTCGTTCTCCATGGCCGAGGCGATGGCGCGCAGCCAACCGGCCTGGATCTGCGGCGGCTGCTCGGCGACCTCGTCGACTACTCGAGCGGCGGCGTCGAGCGCGCGGTCCACGTCCCCAGGAGCGGTCGGCACGGCACGGCCGTTCGTCTGGCCGGTTCTCGGGTCGAAGCTGTCCAGAGTGCTCATCGATACTCCGATCAGTGGATCAGTGGATCAGTGGATCAGCAGGTTCCGGGCGTGACGACGTGTTCGCGGACGCTGCTCTCCAGCACCGACAGCGCGTCCAGCAGGAGAGCGTCGTCGATGACCAGCGGCGGCAGCATGCGGATCACGTTGCCATACGTCCCGCAGACGAGGACGACGACGCCGTCGGCGTGGCAGCGGGCCGCGATGTCCTTGGCGACATCCGGTGCCGGGTCCGTCGTCCCCGGCCGGACGAGCTCCAGCGCCAGCATGGCGCCGCGGCCGCGGACGTCGCCGACGACGGGACTGGTTTTCTCCAGATCGCGCAGCCGGGGCATGACCAGCGCTTCGATGGTGCGGGCCCGTTCCACCAGGTTCTCCTGCTCGATGGTCTCCAGCGCCCCGAGGGCGGCGGCGCAGGCCACGGGGTTACCGGCGTAGGTTCCGCCGAGACCGCCGGCGGGGACGGCGTCCATCAGCTCGGCACGCCCGGTCACGGCGGACAGCGGCATCCCGCCGCCGAGCGCCTTGGCCGTGCAGATCAGATCGGGGACGATCCCCTCGTGTCCGCAGGCGAACATGTCGCCCGTGCGGGCGAAGCCGGTCTGAATCTCGTCGGCGACCAGCAGGATGCCGTGGGCCCGGGCGAACTCCTGCAGACCGGACAGGTAGCCGGGCGGTGGAACGATGAAGCCGCCCTCGCCCTGGATGGGCTCGACGACGATCGCAGCCACCCGGTCGGCGCCGACCTGGCTGAGCACGATGTCCTTGAGCCGGTCCAGGGCCTGCTCGGCCGCGTGCCGCGAGCAGCCCGGCCAGCGGTACGGGTACGGGAACGGCGCCCGGTATACCTCCGGCGCGTACGGGCCGAACCCGTCCTTGTACGGAACGTTCTTGGCGGTCATGGTCATCGTGAGCAGGGTGCGGCCGTGGTACGCGTGGTCCAGGACGATGACGGCCGGGCGGCGGGTGGCGGTCCGGGCGATCTTGACCGCGTTCTCCACCGCCTCGGCGCCGGTGGTGAACAAGGCGGTCTTCTTGGGGTGGTCTCCGGGGGTGAGCCGGTTGAGGGCCTCTGCCACCTCCACGAACCCGTCGTATTCGGTGACCATGAAACAGGTGTGAGTGAACCGCTCCGTCTGCTCGCGGACGCGCTCGACGACGGCGGGCGCAGCGGCGCCGACGCTGGTGACCGCGATGCCGGAGGCGAGGTCGATGAGGTGGTTGCCGTCGACGTCGACGATGATGCCGCCACCGGCGCGCTCCACGAAGACCGGCAGGGTGACGCCGAACCCGTCGGTGATGCTCGCCTGCCGACGTTTGTGCAGCTGCGTCGATCTGGGTCCCGGAATCGCCGTCCGGACGATCCGCCGTTGTTCGGGTGCTTCCACACATCCTCCTCGTGCCGCGCCCGCCTGGCGTTCGTCGGGCATGTGGAAGCACGGTAAGGACTCATCGCCGCCGGCGTCATGGGATGATCTGACCATCGCTATTGCATACTTGGTCGATTCATCCAAGGTGGACCTGTGAACTCTCCATCGGTTGGAATGGTGAGCCTCGCCGCCCTGTGCGATGTTCTGCCCGGCGACCTGTGTCCGGTCGACCCCGAGGTCCCTCCCGACGCGGGCATCAGCGCGGTGCATGTCAGCGAGCTGCCGGATCCCACGGTCTATCTCGACGGGGGCGAGCTCGTGCTCACCACCGGCCTGACCCTGCCGAGGGATCTCTCAGGGTGCCGCGAGTATGTGGAGCGGCTGGTCCGGGGCGGGGTGGCTGCGCTGGCGTTCGGCGTCGGACCGGTGCATCGGACGGTGCCCCCACGGCTGGTGAATGCGTGTCGCGACGCCGGGCTGTGCTTGCTGGAAGTGCCGGAGCCGACGCCGTTCCTCGCCATTACCAGGGCGTTCTGGGCCGCCGTCTCGAATGAGGACCGGCGTGAGCTGTCCGCCGCGCTGGAAGCGCACCGCAGGCTCGTCGACGCGGCGATCGGAACGGATCCGGTCCCCGAGGTGCTCCGGGCGCTGGCGGCGGCTGTCTCCGGATGGGCGGCTCACCTGGATCCGGACGGGGAGTTGAGGGCCGTCTGGCCGGGCGACCGCGAGCGCGATGTGCGGATCCTGCGGTCCGAGACGGTGCGGCTGCGGATGGCGGGAATCCGGGCGGCCGCGACCTTCCCGCTGGGCGATGACGATGTCGTCGTACATCCCCTGGCGACGGGTGATCGTGTCGTCGGGTTCCTCGCGACCGGGGCACCGCCGCCGATCTCGGCGACGAGCCGGCACGTCGTGCTCACCGCGTGCGCGCTGCTGAGCCTGGATGCCGTGCGGGGTCGTCGGCGCGGCGAGGCGGAGATGGCGTCGAGGGCCGCCGTCGCGCAGCTGCTGGACCTGGGCGAAATCGCCGCGGCTCGTCAGCTGGCCGCTCGACTCCGGATCACCGTTCCGGAAGGGCCGGTGCGTGTCGTTGCGATCGATGGCGTGGACGGGGACACGGCTCTCGACGCGGTCGCCACCGCCTGGCCCGACGGGGACGCGCTCGGTGTCCCTGAGCGCGCCGCATCCGGTGACCGAGCCGGGGCGCACGATGCTCGTTCCGCGCCGACGGCCGGAGCGGCCAGTTCGGTGGACCCGGAGGGTGCACCTGCGGCCGGCGCGGATTCTCGAAGCGGCGGGGCATGGTGCGTCGTCGCCGACGACGGGCGGCGGTTCGATCCGGCTGCGCTGCGGGAGGCCCTGGCCGTGCACGGGGAGGGCGCGTGTGCCCTGGTCGGGCCGCCGGTCCCGCTCGAGCAGCTGGCGGCGCAGCGTTCTCGTCTGGTCGCGGACCTCCGACGGCGTGCGGCGGCGTCGGTGGGCGAAGTGGTCGCCGGGATAGACCCCGGGGCGCCCGGGGATGCGCAGGGCACGGTCGTCGGGATGGCAGCGTCGCGCGCGCAGGCGGTGCTCGAGCCGCTGTTGGCGCAGGAGCGATCTGAGATCGTCGACGCGGTCGTGGCCTATCTGCGGCATCAGGGCCAATGGGAGGCGGCCGCCCGGGAACTGGACGCGCACCGCAACACCTTGCGATACCGGATCGGCCGGGCCGAGGCGTTGCTCGGCCGGGAGCTGCGCGATCCGGACGTCGCCGCGACGACGTGGTTGGCGCTGCGTGCGCTGAGCCTCGCGTGAGGTGTCCCGCACACGATGACGTCGCGTGCAGGCAGCAATGCGTGGCGGCAGAACGGCGACGCAGTCTGCCCGCCCGAGGGCGCAGCGGCTCCAGGGGCACTAGGGGTGAGCGAGCAACTGCTCAAGGCGTAGCGCCCCCGCACGGACCCGAGCAGAGTTCAGGAGTGGTGCTGGTTCGCGTCGGCGCCGTAGCGTAGTCCGTCGATGAGGAGTGCGACCATGCGTTGGTTGAATGTGGCGTCCTCATCGCTCATCGGCATGCAGAGCTTGGCGACGGCGCTTAGGAGGTCCTTGGGCGCGATGCCGTCACGAATCTCGCCGGCGCCGACGGCAGCTTCGAGCAGTGAGCCGGCGGCAGGGCCGAGCCGCTGCATGAAGTAGCCGGGCAGAGCGTCGAATGCCGGGTCACCTGAGTGCAGCGCCTTGGCGAGTCCTCGTTTGGTCGCGATGAACTCGGTGTACCGGTGGATCCATTTCTCGAGTGCTACGCCGGGCTCATGCGTTGCGGCCAGTGTCTGCGCCGCGTCCGCGGTGGCATCCACTTCGCGCTGAAAGACTGCCTTGACCAGGTCCGAGCGCTGCGGGAAATGCCGGTACAGCGTTCCGACCCCGACACCGGCCAGATCAGCGATCTCCTTCGCGGGCGCGTCCACGCTGGACGTGTTGAAGACGGACTTCGCGGCCTCAAGCAGGGAGTCGATGTTGCGCTGCGCATCGGCGCGTAGCCGGCGCGGCGCACGTTCAGGCTCGCCCGGACCGCCCGGACCGCCCGGACCGGCTCGGGTCGACGCCGTGTACTCCGTCATTGCACTCCTTCGCTTGCGTTCCGGAATACCTTTCCGTATAGTTCTGGAAAGGTATTCCGATTCGGTCTCCAGGATACGACATCGGAAGAACGTTCACCACACTCGACACATCCCTGGAGCATCGCATGCAGTACCGCGCCCTCTGCCGGACCGGCATCGACCTATAGACGTCAGCCTTTCGGGCGCTCGTGCCGCCGGGCACCTGGAGTCTCGTCATCCGAATCTGTCGCTCACTCGAATCGATTGGAACGTGCATGTCCGAAACGTCCCAGCCTGCGCAGGAACGGGCCACCGGGCCCGATCCTGGGCGCTGGCGCGCGCTGGCGTTCATCGCCACGGCCCAGCTCATGGTCGTGCTCGACGCGACCATCGTCAACATCGCGCTGCCATCCGCCCAGGCTGACCTGGGTATCTCCGACGCCAACCGGCAGTGGGTGATCACCGCCTACGCGCTGGCCTTCGGTGGTCTGCTGCTGCTCGGCGGCCGCGTCGCCGACATGTGGGGGCGGAAGAACACCTTCCTCACCGGCCTGGTCGGCTTCGCGGTCGCCTCCGCCATCGGCGGGGCCGCTGCGAATGAGGCGATGATGTTCGCCTCCCGCGCCCTGCAAGGCGTCTTCGGTGCGCTGCTGGCTCCGGCCGCGCTCTCCCTCCTGGCGATCACGTTCACCGACGGCCGCGAACGCGCCCGCGCGTTCGGCATCTTCGGCGCCATCGCCGGTGGCGGCGGCGCTGTGGGCCTGATCCTCGGCGGTCTGCTCACCGAGTACCTGGACTGGCGCTGGGTCTTCTTCGTCAACATCCCGATCGCCGCGGTCGCGTTCCTCGGTGCCACCGCCACGATCAGCGATCCGGCCGGCAGCCGCAACCGCTCGCCGCTGGACATCCCGGGTGCGCTCTTGGGGACGCTGGGCCTGGTGTCCCTGGTCTACGGCTTCACCAGGGCTGAGAGCGAAGGGTGGAGCGACAACGGCACCATCGCCATGTTCGTGAGCACCGTGCTGCTCTTGGCGGCGTTCGTCCTGGTGGAACGCCGGGTCAGGGCGCCGTTGCTGCCGCTGCGGGTGGTGCTGAACCGCAATCGTGGGGGTGTTTACCTGGCACTCGGGCTGGCCGTCATCGCGATGTTCGGGCTCTTCCTGTTCCTGACCTACTACATGCAGATCGTCAAGGGCTACAGTCCGATCAGAACCGGGGCGGCCTTCCTGCCGATGGTCGCCGGAATGGTCACCGGCTCCACGCAGATCGGCGCCCGGCTGATGACCCGCGTCCCGGCACGGTACGTGATGACCCCGGGCCTGCTGGTGGCCGCCACCGGCATGCTGACTCTGACCCAGCTGCAGCTCGACAGCTCCTACGTCAGCACGCTGCTGCCGGGCATGATTCTGCTCGGGCTGGGCCTCGGATCGACCTTCATGCCGGCCATGAGCCTGGCCACGTACGGGGTCGAGCCCCGCGACTCGGGTATCGCGTCCGCGATGATCAACACATCGCAGCAGGTGGGTGGCGCCATCGGCACCGCGTTGCTGAACACCATCGCGGCTAGCGCGACCACGTCCTATGTCGCTACCCACGTGGCCGGCACGCCGTCGCCGGAGCTGGCGCGGCTGGAAGGAATGGTGCACGGCTACACGGCCGCGATCTGGTGGGCGGTCGGCATCCTGACACTGGCCGCGGTCATCGCCTTCGTGTCGGTCACCGCCGGCAAACAGAGCGGCCACGTGGCGACCGAGGATTCAGGCGAAGAGCCGGCGCCCGCCATGGCGCACTGATCCCAGCGCTCGAGCGCTTGCGTCCTACGGGCCGATGCCTATGCCGCTCGGTCCGCAGGACGCTTCGCTCGTGGCGTCCTGGCCCGCTGACTGCCGCGGGCCTGTCAGACCCAGGCGCTAGCGTCGCACGCATGGAACTCGATTTAGCTGGCCGTCGCGCCCTGGTGACGGGGAGCAGCGGCGGTATCGGTGCCGCCATCGCGGACAAGCTCGCCGCCGAAGGGTGCGGCGTTCTGGTGCATGGGCGGAGCAAGGAAGCGGCTCAGGGCGTCGCTGAGCGGATCCGTGCGGCCGGGGTCGACGCCGACGTGGTGCTGGGCGACCTGACCACAGATGGCGTGGTGGAGCAGGTCACGGGTGCCGCGCTCGACTTCGGGGTGCGAATCCTGATCAATAATGCCGGTCCGTTCGCGGAGCATGACTGGGAGACGTCGGACCCCGACGACTGGCACCGGGCGTTCGACGGCAACGTTGTCAGCGCCGTACGGGTGACTCAGGCTTTGCTGCCTTCCATGCGTGAGCAGGGGTGGGGCCGGGTGGTCAACATCGGCAGCCGAGCGGTCACCACGCCGCTACCGAACATGGTGGAGTACTCCGCGGTGAAAGCATCGGTGGTGAACATGACCACGTCGTTGGCGCAGCACCTCGCGGGGAGTGGTGTGACCGCGAACTGTGTCAGTCCCGGGGTGATCCTCACCTCGTCGTTCGAGCGCATGTTCCGCACCCGGGTAGGCGACGGTGTCGATGACTGGTCGAGGCTGGAAGCGGAGGCGACTGCCGATTACGCCCCGAACCCGGCCGGCAGGCTAGGACGCGCCGAGGACATCGCACACGCGGTGACCTTCCTGGCCAGCCCGCTCGCGGGATACATCAACGGGGTGAACCTCCGTGTCGACGGCGGCATCACGCGCACACCCTGACACCGATGATCATCAACGCCTGAGCCGTGCCACGGCCGGTTCAACGGTTGACGGTCACGGGAGAAAACCCTTCGACAGGGTGGAGACCAGTGACTGAGACTGGACAGTTGTGGGCCACGTCGATCTGAACACCATCTCCTTCACATTGCCGGACGGCCGTGTGCTGCTTGACGACATCTCCTTCCGGGTAGGCGACGGCGCCAAGGTGGCCCTCGTCGGCGCCAACGGTTCCGGAAAGACGACGCTGCTGCGGATCGTCGCGGGAGATCTCGACCCGGACCAGGGAGCTGTGACACGCAGCGGAGGGCTAGGCGTGATGCGGCAGTTCGTCGCCCGCGCCGCGGAGGACGTTCGGGCGCTCCTGCTGTCGGTTGCTCCGCCACGCGTGCGGAAAGCCGCGGCCAGGGTGGACGCGGCCGAGCTGGTGATGATGGAGCGCGACGACGAACCGGCACAGATGGCCTATGCGGCGGCACTGTCCGAGTGGGCGGACGCCGGCGGCTACGAGATCGAGGTGCTGTGGGACGTCTGCACCACGGCTGCACTCGGCGTGCCGTTCGAACGCTGTCGTTGGCGGCAGGTCTCGACGCTCTCCGGCGGAGAGCAGAAACGCCTGGTCTTGGAAGCGTTGTTGCACGGACCCGACGAGGTACTGCTGCTGGACGAGCCGGACAACTTCCTCGACGTGCCGGGCAAACGTTGGCTGGAGGAGCGGCTGACGGAGACGCCGAAGACCGTCTTATACGTCAGCCACGACCGCGAGCTGCTGGCGCGCACGGCCACGCGCGTCGTGACGGTTGAGCTCGGAGCGGCGGGTAACACCGCGTGGGTCCATCCCGGCGGGTTCGCGTCGTACCACGAGGCTCGCCGCGACCGATTCTCTCGGCTGGAAGAGCTGCGTCGTCGCTGGGACGAGGACCATGCCAAGCTGAAGGCGCTCGTCCAGATGTATAAGCAGAAGGCCGCATACAACTCGGACATGGCATCCCGGTACCGGTCCGCGCAGACGCGCCTGCGTCGATTCGAAGAGGCAGGCCCGCCGCAGGCCATCCCGCGGGAACAGGACGTGCGGATGCGACTGCGCGGAGGCCGCACCGGCAAGCGCGCGGTGATCTGTGAGGGGTTGGAGCTCACTGGTCTGATGCGCCCGTTCGACCTGGAGGTCTGGTACGGCGAGCGGGTGGCGGTGCTGGGATCGAACGGCTCAGGGAAGTCGCACTTCCTGCGGTTGCTGGCGGTGGGCGGAACCGACCCGGAGACCGAGCACATGCCGGTCGGTGACGTGTCCATCGGGCCAGTGGCACACACCGGGCAGGCGCGGCTCGGTGCGCGTGTCCGGCCGGGATGGTTCGCTCAGACCCACGACCATCCGGAGCTGGCCGGGCGCACGCTCCTGGAGATCCTGCACCGAGGCGACGGGCGGCGGGCCGGGATGCCGAGGCCCGAGGCGAGCCGGGCGCTCGACCGCTACGAGCTCGCCTACGCCGCGGAGCAGACCTTCGACTCGCTCTCCGGCGGCCAGCAGGCGCGGTTTCAGATCCTGCTGCTGGAGCTGTCCGGTGCCACGTTGCTGCTGCTCGACGAGCCGACGGACAACCTGGACCTGGTGTCGGCGGAGGCCCTGCAGGATGGGCTGGAGGCGTTCGACGGGACCGTGCTGGCTGTGACGCACGATCGCTGGTTCGCCCGGGACTTCGACCGCTTCCTCGTCTTCGGGGCCGACGGCACGGTGTACGAGTCGCCGGAGCCCGTCTGGGACGAAGGCCGCGTCGCCCGCCCACGTTGAACCTGCCCTCCACGTCGAATACATGCTGGCAGCTGCGACGTCGGACAAGGCAGAACCGTACTGTCTACGGAACTGTTCTGCCATGGGCGGTGCGTCGACTCGTGGATGTTGTCCGGCCGGGATGACATGCTCGGCTCATGGAGCCGGTGAAGGTTGTTGAGGCGTTGTGGGATCGGATCGAAGCACGCGACTGGGCGAGTGTGGCAGGTCTCGTAGCGGAGGATGCGGTCATCGAGTGGCCGGTGAGCCGTGAACGCATCGTCGGGCGTCAGAACTTCGTCGCGGTGAACAGCGAGTATCCGGAAGGCTGGTCGATCCGTGTCCTGCGGATCGTCGCCGATGGTGACGAGGTGGTGTCTGAGGTCGAGGTTCCGCATGTGGGCTTGGGCGTGTTCCGGGTGGCCTCGTTTTGGACTGTGCGTGACGGCGTGATCACCAGCGGGCGCGAGTATTGGACCAGCCTCGGAGGAGACCCCGCGCCTGAATGGCGTGCGCCTTATAGGGAGCATCGACCAGGTCCGCTTTGACCTCGCCGCTTGTTGAGTGTGAGTTGCGTTAACTACCCGCTCGGCCGGCTCTATCCGCGACTGACGCTCAAGAAGCGGAGCGAACACGGCCACCAGATGCGACAGATAACGGTTATCGTTTATGCTGTGTCGGAATTTTGTCCTTTATGAGGAGACCGACAACCGTGCCTGTCCTACGAAATGCGGCCGTGGCTCTGCTCGCCCTGCTGATGGTCACAGCGTGCTCGTCCGGCGGCGACGAGTCCGAGTCCAGCGATTCGCCCGGCACCGCGGGCTCGACCGAGTCCAGCGACGCGGCCGGCGCCGACACCACGCTCAGGTTCGTCACGCCCTACACCGTTCGGAGCCTTGACCCCGTCGAGCAGGGACTGTGGTCCCCGGAGTGGGGATACGGCGAGCTGCTCATGCGGGCCACCGAGGATGGAGCGGTGGAGCCGTGGCTGCTTGAGGCGCTCGACGCTGACGACGCCACCACGTGGCGGCTGTCCCTGCGCCCGGACGTGACGTTCAGCAACGGGAACCCTCTCGACGCCGAGACTCTGGCCGCGGTCTTCGAGCACCACCTTGCCAACAACCCCCTGGTCGAGGCGAACCTTCCGGGTGCGACGATCACCGTCGAGGACGATGCGACGCTCCTGCTGCAGACCAGCGAGCCGGTCAGTAACCTGCCCAACCTGCTGGCCGCGGAAGACATGGTCTCGGTGTTCGACGCCGCCGCGCTGGAAGCGGCGGGCGACGACCCACAGGCAGTCATAGACGCCGGCATCTACACCGGCCCGTACGTCGTCGCCGGGCTCGACGAGAACGAGATGACCCTCGAGCGCAACGACGACTACTGGGGCGGCGACGTGGCCTTGGCCGGTGCGAGCGTTCGGTTCGTGCCGGATGAGCAGGCGCGCGTCCGCGCCGTGGAGAGCGGTGAGGCGGACGTCGCGCTCTACCCGCCGACGTCGCTGCTCACGCCGCTGGTCGACGCCGGCACCGGTCCGACGCTGGCCGTCGCCGAGCAGCCGTTGCAGCAGTTCCGCGCGATCCCGAACCTGAACGAGGCGCCCATGGACGACGAGGCAGTACGGCAGGCATTCGCCCTCGGTCTCGATTACCAGGCGATCGCCGAGCAGGTGCTGGACGGCTTGTACACGGCGCCCACCGGTCTCTTCCCGGACAGCGTCGGCTACGCCCTGCAGACCCAGAGCACCGCTCCCGGCGAGGCCGCCGACCTGCTCGAGGAAGCGGGCTGGCTCCCGGGTGATGACGGCGTCCGGGAGAAGGACGGCGAACCGCTGAGCATCACCGTGCTGCACTATCCGCAGCAGCCCGACACCGAGCAGATGGCGCTGGCCATGCAATCCCAGCTCGCCGAGATCGGCTTCGACGTGACGTTGGAGCTGACCGATGACAACTACACCACGATGCGCGAATCGGACAGCTGGGACGTCGGCCTCTCGCTCGACGGCACGCTGGGATACACCTACGACCCGGTCGGGCGGTTGCGTGACTTCCTCACCACCGACGGGGAGCGCAACTTCGGTGGAGTCAGCAGCACGACGCTCGACGGGCTGGTCGACGAGCTGCTGGCGGAGCCGGAGCCGGACCAGCAGCGCCCGCTTCTCGAAGAGGCCCAGCAGGTCATCGCCGACGAGGCTCTGGTGGTGATCGTGGCGCAGCGTTCGTCGCCTGCCGTGGTCTCGGAGCAAACCGCCGGCTATCGGCCGTCGTCCGTCCTGCACCACCTCAACGCCAGCACGCTCGCTGGTTAAGCGTCCACGCTGAACGTGTGGACTCCGACGCTGCGGCGGGCGGGGCAGGCACTGGTGACCCTGGTCGCCGCAGCGTTCGTGGTGTGGTGCCTGCAACTGCTGGCACCCGCCGACCCCGCCCGGCAGGTGCTCATCGCCCAGGGTGTCACCGACCCGACAACGGCCCAGGTCGCCAGCCTCCGTGCCGAGCTCGGTCTCGACGACGCCGCCCACACCCGGTTCGGACGGTGGGCGGCCGGCCTC
>NZ_ML142852.1:111665-116757 GCF_004138495.1 Phytoactinopolyspora endophytica | reverse complement strand
GGCGATCTGGGCACATCGTGGAGCAGCGGACGCCCGGTGGCCGCCGAGGTGGGTGGGCGGCTACCCGCCACCGCCCGGCTATGTGCCGTTGCGCTGGGTCTTGCCGCCGTGGTCGCGGTTCCGCTGGCGCTGGTGGCAGCGCGATGGCGAGGGCGCGCGGTGGACTTCGGCATCCGAGGTCTGATCTTCACCGGTGCAGCGGTGCCGAGCTTCGTCGTCGGCACCGTGCTGCTCGACATCGTGGTGCTCGGCTGGGGCATGGGATCGGTCATTGCCGACGGCTCATGGCGCGGCGCGGTCCTGCCGGCGGTGCCGCTGGCGATCGGCGCCGCCGCCATGTGGGCGCGGGTGTTCCGAGCCGCCTTGGTCGACGCGTCGTCGAGCGGGCCGGTCGACGTCGCCGTAGGACGCGGCGCCAGCCCTAGCCGGGCGCTGCTGGTGCACATGGTTCCTCCGGCGACGCCGGCGCTGCTGACCGCGGCCGGCATGACGGTCGGCAGCCTGCTGGCCGGCGCTGCCGTGGTGGAGACGGTCTTCACCTGGCCGGGCATCGGCAGGTACCTGATCGAGTCGATCGTTTCGCGGGACGTCCCGGTGGTGCAGGCGCTGGTCCTGTTCGGGGTGCTGGCGTACGTCGTCGCCAGCCTGCTCGTCGATGTGATCGTCGGCTTGATACGGAAGTCCGGGGTGCGGCCCTCGTGACCGGGACGTCCATGGGGCCCGCAGGCCGGGCGATCAGGCCCGCTCGCCGGGCAGCTCGCCCGCGTCCCCGGGTGTCTGCCGGCCGCGCCAGCCTGGTGATCGGCGTGGCACTTCTGTCGACGCTCGTGGCGTTGGCCGTCGTCATTCCGTTCTTCCGCCCCGACCCGAACGTCACGGACTACGCCGCGAAGCTCGCCGCGCCAAGTTGGGAGCACCCGCTCGGCACCGACCAGGCCGGCCGCGACGTGCTGGCCCGGCTGGCGGCAGGCGCGCGGATATCGCTCGGCACTGCGCTGTTGGTCGGCGCGGTCAGCACCGTCGCCGGGCTGGCGGTGGGGCTCGTTGCCGCGCTCTCGCCCGGCGTAATCGACACCGTGCTCTCGCGGCTCGTCGACATCGTCCTCGCCATTCCCCAGCTGGTGCTCGCTCTGGCCGTGATCGGTGTGCTCGGACCCGGGCTTACCAACCTGGTGGTAGCGATGGCGCTAGCCGGATGGGCGCCGATGGCGCGCTACGCCCGGACGTTCGCGCTGGCCCATGTGGACCGCCCGTTCGTGACGGCAGCTCGGATGGCGGGCGTCGGACGGCTGCGGGCGATGTGGCGTCACGTGACCCCGGCTACCGCGGTCAGCGTGCTCTCGGTAGCAACGCTCGGCTTGGCCGAGGTGATCATCGGCCTGTCCGCGCTGTCCTTCCTGGGGCTTGGCGTCGCCCCGCCCACGGCGGAGTGGGGACAGATGGTCGCCGACGGCCGTAGTTACCTGTCCCGGGCGCCCTGGCTGGTCATCGCTCCCACGTCGGCGATCGTCGTCAGTGTGGGCTGCGTGTCGCTGCTCGCCGACGCGATCGAGGAGACACCGCGATGACGTTGCGGATCGACCGGCTCAGCGTCCGGTACCCGAACGGTTATCAGGCGCTCGAACATGTCTCATTGACCATCGGCGACGGCGAGACCGTAGCGGTGGTCGGCGGCTCCGGCTCCGGCAAGAGCACACTGGTCCGTGGTGTTCTGGGACTGCTGCCACCCGGAACCGCCGTCACCGGGATGATCCTTCTCTCCGGGGTTGGCGACCTGACCGGGCTCCGTGAGCGCGAGATGCGCCAGACCCGTGGCCGGCAGGTCGGTTACGTCGGACAGGATCCCTACCGGTCGGCCGATCCGTGGTGGAGCGTGGGCCATCACGTCAGCGAGGCGTGGCTGGTGCACCGGCTTCGGGTGCCACGGGAGCAGGCGGTCTCCAGGGTCGCAGCGCTCGGAGTGGGCGATGCGCGGGAGCGGCTGCGCGATCGTCCTGCCATGTGGTCTGGAGGCATGCTGCAGCGCGCCGACATCGCCGCGGCGGCGGCGCACGCACCGCGGCTGATCGTCGCCGATGAGCCGACGTCGGCCCTGGACGCCGACGTCGCTCGCAGCGCATTGGCGACGCTGGTGGCACAGTCGAGGTCCTTGCTGCTGGTCAGCCATGATCTGGACATGGCCGCCGAGTACGCCGACCGCATCGTCGTACTGGACGGGGGCTGCGTCGCCGAGGAACTGGTCGTGGGGCGTGCGGGTGGCGGCGCTCTTGAGGCGGTGGCCACCCGCCCGGCCACTCGGGCGCTGGTCGGGGCACGTGCGGCCGGCGCCGGTCCACGGCCGTCTCCGACGACAGGGCCAGCGGTCGCATCGCTGGAGGACGTCAGCCTCGCCTACCGGGGCGGCAGCCCTGTCGTCAGCGACGTCGACCTCCGGATCATGGCCGGCGAGGTGATCGGGCTGTGCGGACCCTCGGGCGGCGGCAAGAGCACGGTCTTGCGCGCTCTGGCTGGGTTGTTGCGGCCAGTGTCCGGCAGGGTACGGCACGGCGACACCGTGTTGTGGTCGAGTGAGGCGAGCCGTCCCAGCCCCGGATTCGTCATGCCGATCTTCCAGGACGCCGCCGGCAGCCTCGACCCTAGGTGGCCGATATGGAAGACCGTCGCCGAGGCGATCGTCGCGACCTCGGAAGGCCGCATCCGGCTGGCTGCTCCCGAGACGCGCCGCCACGCCGCCGAACTGCTGCGACGAGTGGGTCTGGACGACGTCGACCCCGCGGCTCGTCCCAGGCGACTCTCCGGTGGACAGCGCCAGCGGGTGGCGGTTGCCCGCGCGCTCGGCGGCGACGCGCGTCTCGTCGTCGCCGACGAGCCGACCGCCGCCCTGGACAGCGTCCATGCGGCCGAGATGGTCGGCCTCCTGCGCGAGCTGGCCGACCGCGGCTGCGGGCTGGTGGTCGTCAGTCACGACGAGCGTAGGCTCCGGTCGTTCGCCGACCGCGTGCTCCGCGTCCGTGACGGTCAGGTTGTCCCTGCCTGAGAGCTCAGTCAGTCGCTACGGGGCGGTTGGAGTCGTGGCAATCGCGTAGTAGCGGCTGCCGACTGGGCCGGTGCGCCCCGTCGACGCTCCGCCGTGCAGTGGGCTGACGCTCGGCAGGAACCCCGCGCGGACCTCGCTGAAACCGGCCTGGACGGTGGCGTCGACGAGCGGCTCGATGCTGGTCACCGTAGCCAGCGGCGTCCGGTCCAGTTGCTCGGGAGTGCGGTTGGTCCAGCCGTCGGCTCGGGAGAAGGCGAGAACGGTCAGGAGCTTGCCCCTGGACGTCAGCAGGTTTCGCCGCCAGGCGGCGAGCAACTCGGCGGGTCGCTCGAAGCTGTCGAGGACCTGGCAAGAGACGACGAGGTCGTAGTCTGCCGGCCCGTCCAGAGCTCGGGCGTCGACGCGACGGTACTCAATGCCATGGCTGTCCCGGCGACGGGCGACGTCGAGCATCGCGTCTGAAGCGTCGACACCGTGCACGGTCGGCGCTAGACCGAAGGTGCTCTGGAGGACGTCCCGAATCAGCCGGGTGAACTTGCCGGTCCCACAGCCGATATCGATCACACGCGGCTGGTGTGGGAGCGTCGCGGCCGTATCGCGCAGAATCCAGACGATGTCCGACGCCCAGCAGACGCGTTCGCTCGGCAGTGTGAATCCATGACCCCGCTCGGACTCATATGCCTCGGCCCTGTGGACGTCATGGCGCTGAGGCACCAGAACAGGATACGAACAATGCGGCCCAGGGCACACATGCCGGGTACAATCTATGAACGTCTCATGATCTATAAACGTCTCACGTGCGCGGCGGCTGGTTTTGACCGTTCGGTGTGGGAGCGAGTATTCTTAAACGTCGTTGTGTGTGCCGGCGGCAGCTCTGCTGCCAGGTGGCGGCGCACCGCAAGACTGGACATCCTTACCGACCAACCGAAGGCCTACGACCGTGCGCACGTACAGCCCCAAGCCCGGTGACGTTGAGCGTCAGTGGCATGTCATCGACGCCACTGATGTCGTACTCGGCCGGCTCGCCTCACACGCCGCCACCCTGCTGCGTGGCAAGCACAAGCCCATCTACGCCCCGCATGCCGACACCGGTGACTTCGTCATCATCATCAATGCAGACAAGGTCGCTCTGACCGGGAACAAGCTGCAGCAGAAGGTCGACTACCGGCACTCCGGCAGGCCAGGTGGCCTCCGTGCGACGAGCTACGCCGACCTGCTGGAGAAGAACCCCCGACGGGTCGTGGAGAAGGCCGTCAAGGGGATGCTCCCGCACAACAGCCTCGGCCGGAAGATGTTGACCAAGCTGAAGGTCTACGGCGGCCCAGAGCACCCACACCAGGCGCAGAAGCCGGCGCCGTTCGAGATCGGCCAGCTGACACAGTGAGCGACACCATGACCAACACCGCGAGCGAGGACATGACCGAGACCACAGTCGAGAATGAGGCCGAGGAGACCTCGGTCGAGAGCTTCACTTCCGAGTCGGCGCCGTCGGCGCCCTCGTCGGCCATCGAGCCGGCTGCCGCTATCGGCCGACGCAAGGAAGCCATCGCGCGAGTCCGCATCGTGCCGGGCAGCGGCAAGTGGAAGATCAACGGTCGCGACCTCGACCAGTACTTCCCGAACAAGGTCCACCAGCAGGTTGTCCGTTCGCCGTTCGTCGAGCTGGAGCTGGACGGACGCTACGACATCGTCGCCCGGCTCAACGGCGGGGGTTCCTCCGGACAGGCCGGGGCCCTGCGTCTTGCTTTGGCCAGGGCGCTTAACCTCGCGGATATCGACAGCAACCGCGCGGTGCTGAAGAAGGCCGGCTTCCTCACCCGTGACTCCCGGGAGACTGAGCGCAAGAAGGCCGGTCTGAAGAAGGCCCGCAAGGCCTCCCAGTACAGCAAGCGTTAAGGCGCAGCTACAACTACACAATCCAGCAGGTTCGGCCCCGGGGGAAACTATGGTCACTCCGGGGCCGAGCTGTATTTAAGGAGAAGGCACGTGGCACGTCTCTTCGGTACCGACGGGGTGCGCGGGTTGGCGAACGTCGACCTCACGGCTGAGCTCGCC
>NZ_ML142852.1:109278-111644 GCF_004138495.1 Phytoactinopolyspora endophytica | reverse complement strand
CACACGTGCTCGGCGAGGCGGGCGCCTTCGGTACTGACCGGCCGACCGCGGTGGTCGGCCGGGACCCGCGAGCATCCGGCGAGTTCCTGGAAGCAGCCGTGGTGTCAGGTCTGGCCAGCGCAGGCCTCGACGTACTCCGGGTAGGGGTGCTCCCGACGCCGGCAGTCGCGTACCTGACCGGCAGGCTCGACGCCGAGCTGGGCGTCATGCTGTCGGCCAGCCACAACCCGATGCCGGACAACGGCATCAAGTTCTTCTCCAAAGGTGGACACAAGCTCGAGGATGCCCTTGAGGACGCGATCGAGTCGCGGATGCGAGAGCCCTGGAAGCGGCCCACGGGCGCGGACGTCGGCAGGATCACGAGCCGTCCGCAGGGCCTCGAGATGTACGTCGAGCACGTGGCCAGCACCGTGCCGCATCGGCTGGATGGCCTGAAGGTCGTCGTCGACTGTGCGCATGGCGCCGCGTATCAGGCCGCACCGGAGATACTCCGGCGGCTCGGCGCTGAGGTGGTGGCCGTCTGCGCCGAGCCGGACGGGCTGAACATCAACGACGGTTGCGGCTCCACCCACATTGAGGCCGTGGCCGCGGCGGTCCAGGAGCACGGGGCCGATGCGGGGATCGCGCACGACGGCGACGCGGACCGCTGCCTTGCCGTCGACGCATCCGGAAAGGTCGTCGACGGCGACCAGATCCTTGCGATGCTCGCCCTGGCGATGCACGAGCAGAAGACGCTGCGGCACAACACCGTGGTCACCACCGTGATGTCGAATGAGGGACTCAGGCTGGCCATGCGGGCTGCCGGTATCACCGTCGTCGACACCGCCGTGGGGGACCGGTACGTACTGGAGGCGATGCGGGAAGGCGGCTACGCGCTCGGCGGTGAGCAGTCGGGTCACCTCATTCTGCTCGACCACGTGACGACGGGCGACGGCGTGCTGACGGCGGCGCACCTGCTGGCTCGTGTGGCGAGCACGGGGCGCACGCTCGCGGACCTCGCCGGCGCGGTCGAGCGGCTGCCACAGGTGTTGGTGAACGTCTCCGGCGTCGACAAGACGCGGGTCGCGACGGACGACGGAGTCCGCGATGCCGTGGCACGCGCCGAGGCCGAGCTCGGCACGACCGGCCGGGTGCTGCTGCGGCCGTCGGGCACCGAACCAGTCGTGCGAGTCATGGTGGAGGCTGCCACCGCCGAACAGGCAGACGCCGTCGCCGGCCGGCTCGCCGCCGCCGTGGAGTCGTCTCTCGCGCTCTGACCGGCGAGGGAAAATCCGTTGCGCGTGGGTAGCCGGCGGTTCACTCTTGGAGCATGCAGATCCGGTCCCTCGCCTCGAGCGACGAGGCATTCTCCGACTGGTACGCCGTCTACCAGAGCGCGCACAGCGCTGACTATCCCAGCGGGCCCCGGTTCCTCGAACGGGAGCTCCGAGTCACCTACGAGGGGCACGAGCATCAGGACACGAAGCTGTGGCTCGCCGAGAACGGCGGCCGGGCGGTCGGTGCCGCCCTGCTCGGACTCCCGCTGAAGGACAACCTTAAGCTCGCGGAGCCCGAGGTCTGGGTACGTCCCGAGGCGCGCAGGCGGGGCATCGGGACGGCTTTGCTCGAAACCGCGGAGGCATGCGCACACGAGTACCGGAGATCGAGCGCGCTCACCTACCTTGAAGGGCCGTCCGCGCACCCGACGACGTCGGGCACGGCGTTCGTGGAGCACCACGGCTACAGCCGTCGGATCGTCGAGATCGCGCGAGTGCAGCGGCCACCGTTCGACCTGAACGCGATCACGAAGGCTGAGGAGGAGGCGAAGCCGCACGCTGCCGGTTATGAGGTTCTGACCTGGCGGGGACGGGCGCCGGATGACTACATCGACGAGTACGCACGCCTCGAAGCGCGGATGTCCACGGATGCACCTCTCGGCGAGCTCGACTACGAGGCGGAGATCTGGGACGAGGCCCGGGTTCGCAGGTCGGAAGAGCGAGCCGAACGCATGAACCGCGGGCATTGGACGGCCGCGGCCATGGCACCCGACGGCACGATGGCCGGCCTGACCCGTGTTGTGCTCGCCCACGACAGCGACGCGACCGGCTTCCAAGACACCACTCTGGTCGACCCGGTCCACCGTGGTCATCGCCTGGGCTTGCTGCTCAAGGCGGCCAACTTCCGGAACCTCTTACGTGACCGTCCTGGTGTGCAGACGATCTGGACCTGGAACGCGGACTCCAACACCCACATGATCGCTATCAACGAAATGCTCGGGTATCGAGTCGAAGGGTGGGCCGCGGGCTATCAGCGTGAGCTCTGATCGGACCGTCCGCCCGAGAGAACGGGTTCTGATTCTTCAGGGTGCGGCGGAACCCACCAGATAG
>NZ_ML142852.1:107601-109259 GCF_004138495.1 Phytoactinopolyspora endophytica | reverse complement strand
GGATGCGAGGGATCCGGCGGGGCGTCCAGGCCGAGGATCTCGCCGATGACGACTGTGATGTTGTCCGGCGCGCCACCGGACAACCCCAGCCGGAGCAGATCGTCGGCTGCAGCAACGATGTCTTCGGTGGACTTCAGAATCTGCTCGATCACATCGTCGGTCACCACATCGGTGAGTCCGTCGCTGCACAGCAGGATGCGATCGCCGGGCTGGACGTCGACCAACAAGAGGTCTGGTTCGATGGGCTGGCCTTGCAAGGCCTTGGTCACCACCGAACGCGCCGGGTGCACGCGTGCCTCGGAAGGGCTGATCTGGGCGTCGTCGACGAGCGTCTGGACGAACGTGTGGTCGGTGGTGAGCTGCCGCAAGGCGCCGTCGCGCAGAAGGTACCCACGAGAGTCGCCGATGTGCCCGAGCGCGATCTGGCCCCGTGGCAGGCCGCTGCCGACGGTCACCACGACCGTGGTCGTGGTGCCCATCCCCTCCTGCTCCGGCTTCTCCGTCGCGAGCCTGCCGATCCGCTCGTTTGCGGCGACCATGCGGGACATGAGTGCGTCAAGAGGAGGGACCTCGGCGCCGGCCTCCGCCGAGGAAGCCAGCTCATGCACCGCCGCCTCGCTGGCGACCTCGCCGGCGGCGTGGCCGCCCATGCCGTCCGCCACGGCCAGCACGTGAGGGCTCGCCACGCCGGCATCCTCGTTGCCCTCGCGGCCAAGACCCACGTCCGAGCGCGCCACGTACCGCACATGCATGACTACACCTTAGGGCGTATTCGGGGCACTTGGTGTTGGCACACCCGGCTCTGCGGTGGTGCGCTGAACCGAGCGGATGCCGCCGAGCAGGTGAGCACGGAATGTCGGCTCGTCGTATGCCTGTGCACTGTGCCCGAGCGCGGTGTAGAAGCACTGTCCGGAGTCCACACTGTGACACCAGGCGATCGGATGCCGGCTGCCCATGTTGCCGCCCGTGTAGGTGGTCTCGTCGACCGAGAGCAGGATCCGGGCCTGTGGCGGGGGACCGTCCCGGAAGTTGTACCACTCGTCCGTCCACACCCAGCGGCGATCGAGATGCGCGGTGGCGGGGTGTGCCGCATCGTCGACCGTGATGGTCGCCTGCTGTACCTCCGGATGCCCGTCGAACCGGGCGCCGGCCAGCTCGCCGTAGAACGGCCAGCCGTATTCGGTGGTCGACGCCGCGTGGATACCGACGTAACCTCCGCCGCCGCGGACATAGCGCTCCAGAGCGGCCCGTTGGTGGTCGTCGAAAACGTCCCCCGACGTGCTGAGAAAGACCACGGCGCGGTACTCCGCGAGGTTCTCAGGGGTGAATGCGGATGCGTCCTCGGTGGCATCGACGGCAAACCCGTCCCCGGCCGCGAGATCCTCGACCGCGGCGGCGCCCGGCTCGATCGAGTCGTGGCGGTAGCCGCTGGTCTTGGAGAACACGAGCAGTCGAGTCATTCATCGATCATCTCAGGCGGGGTCAGATCTTGCGGAGGCGGATGCTCTGCACCGCGTGGTTCGCGCTCTTGGTCAACACCAGGGTGGCGCGGCCTCGCGTCGGGAGGATGTTCTGGTCCAGGTTAGGGCCGTTGATGTTGTCCCACAGGTATTCGGCCTGGGCAACGGCGTCGTCGTGGTCAAGGTCGGCATATCGCC
>NZ_ML142852.1:103580-107565 GCF_004138495.1 Phytoactinopolyspora endophytica | reverse complement strand
AGTACGACTCGGGACGGCGGAACGCGGTCTCGCGGAGGCTCAGGAAACGTCGCACATACCAGCGCCGCACATCCTCGGGGGTCGCATCGACGTAGATCGAGAAGTCGAAGAAGTCGCTCACAGCCAGGCCGGAAACTCCGTTTCCGCGGGCCCGGGCCGGCTGCAGGACGTTCAAACCCTCGATGACGACGATGTCCGGATGCTCCAGGACCACCCGTTCGTCCGGAACGATGTCGTACGTCAGGTGAGAATAGACCGGCGCGCTGACCTCGGGCGCACCCGACTTGACCGACGCGACGAAGCGCAGCAGCGCACGGCGGTCGTACGACTCGGGGAAGCCTTTACGTTCCAGCAGCCCACGACGTTTGAGCTCAGCGTTGGGCAGCAGGAAACCGTCGGTGGTCACCAGCGAGACGCGAGGATGGTCGGGCCAGCGGGCCAGCAGCAGCCGGAGCAGCCGGGCGATAGTCGACTTGCCCACCGCAACCGATCCGGCGATACCGATCACGAACGGTGTCCGCTCGGCGAACGAGCCGAGGAACGTCGTAGTCGCCTCATAGAGCCTGGCCGTGCCTCTTACCCGGAGGTTGAGCAGGCGAGAAAGCGGCAGGTAGATATCCCGGACCTCGTCGAGGTCGACCTCATCGCCCAGGCCGCGGAGCTCTTCGAGCTCGGCCGCGGTGAGCGGAAGCGGAGTCTGGTCGCGTAGCCGTGCCCACTCCGATCGACTCAGGTCGACGAAGGGAGACAGCGGTGCGGCACCTTGTTCAGCCATAGCGTGCCCATTCTGCTCCCGTGCCTGCGGGCGTCGCAGCCGGGGCGGGTGCACCGCCGCAACGACGGGGTGTGGCTGGGGTGGCGCGGCGCCGAGGGGCTACGCTGGCCCGCGTGTGCGGCATCGTGGGATATGTGGGCAGCCGACAGGCGATCGACGTCGTCGTCGGAGGGCTGCGCCGGCTGGAGTACCGAGGGTACGACTCTGCCGGGATAGCCGTCGTGGCCGATGGCGCGCTCGCGTCGACTAAAAGGGCTGGCAAGCTCGCCAACCTCGAGAAAGCGCTCGACGACGTCCCGCTTCCGGTCGCCACGACCGGGCTCGGGCACACCCGTTGGGCCACACACGGGCCGCCGAACGACCGCAATGCTCACCCGCATCTCGACGCATCCGGCCGGGTGGCCGTGATCCACAACGGGATCATCGAGAACTTCGCCCGGCTGCGAAGCGAGCTCGAAGCCGCGGGCGTGGCTTTCGAATCGGACACCGACACCGAGGTAGTCGCGCATCTGCTGGCTTGGGAGGTCGCCGCCGGCGCCGAACTGGCGGACGCGATGCGCGCGGTCTGCCTGCGGTTGGAAGGCGCGTTCACCCTGCTGGCCGTCCACGCCGATGTTCCGGACCGGGTGGTCGCCGCCCGCCGCAACTCACCGCTGGTGGTGGGGCTCGGCGACTCAGAGAACTTCCTGGCTTCCGACGTCTCCGCGTTCATCGCGTACACCCGGGAGGCCATGGAAGTGGGGGATGGGCACGTAGTGGAGCTCACCGCTGACGGCGTGACCCTCACCGACTTCCATGGCGCGCCCGTACAAGAGCGTCGCTACCACGTCGACTGGGACGCCTCGGCCGCAGAGAAGGACGGCTACGACTACTTCATGCTCAAGGAGATCGCAGAGCAGCCTAAGGCCGTGGCCGACACGCTGCTGGGACGGATCGGCGAGGGTGGGCGGCTCTCGCTGGACCAGATGCGGCTGTCCGACGAGGAGCTACGCGAGATCGACAAGGTGGTGGTCGTCGCCTGCGGCACTGCCTACCATGCCGGTCTGGTGGCCAAGTACGCGATCGAGCATTGGACGCGTGTCCCGTGCGAGGTGGAACTGGCCAGCGAGTTCCGCTATCGGGACCCGGTGGTCGGGCGACAGACGCTGGTCATCGCGGTCAGTCAGTCCGGCGAGACGATGGACACGCTGATGGCCTTGCGGTATGCACGGGAGCAGGGCGCACGTGTGCTGGCGATCTGCAACACCAACGGCGCCACCATCCCCCGCGAGTCGGACGCGGTGCTGTACACCCACGCCGGACCCGAGGTCGCAGTGGCTTCCACGAAGGCGTTCCTGACTCAGCTCATCGCCTGCTATCTGGTGGGGCTGTATCTCGGGCAGATCCGCGGGACCAAATGGGGCGACGAGATCGGGTCCGTCGTACGGGACCTTTCCGATCTGCCGTCCAAGCTCGACCAGGTGCTCGAGACGATGGAGCCCGTGCGCGCGCTGGCCAGGGAACTCTCGGGCGCGACGTCGGTGCTCTTCCTCGGGCGGCACGTCGGTTTCCCAGTCGCGCTGGAAGGAGCACTCAAGCTCAAGGAGCTGGCCTACATGCACGCCGAAGGGTTCGCCGCCGGTGAGCTCAAGCACGGGCCGATCGCACTGATCGAGAGCGGTGTGCCGGTCATCGTCGTGGTCCCGTCGCCGCGCGGCCGGTCCGTGCTGCACGACAAGATCGTCAGCAACATCCAGGAGATCCGCGCTCGCGGCGCCCGGACCATCGTCGTGGCCGAGGAGGGCGACGAAGCGGTCGCGCCGTATGCCGACCACATCGTCCGGGTGCCGGAATGCCCGACGCTGCTCCAGCCGGTGGTTGCGACCGTGCCGCTGCAGGTGTTCGCGTGTGAGATGGCGAGTGCACGTGGCTTCGACGTCGACCAGCCTCGGAACCTGGCGAAGAGCGTCACCGTCGAGTAGTGAGCGGGCCCGCGTCGAGTAGTGAGCGGGCCTGCGTCGCATCGGGCTGAGGCTCTGGGACTCTCCGGGACTCCGGGGAGGTGGTCTGGAGGCAGCGGGTGGCGTGTCGTGCGTCGGCGCGGTTGGCCTGTGGCCCGGTTGGGCTTGAGCCTCCAGACCCCCTCCCCAGAGCCCAAGAGCTTGGCGGTCAGTGTCGGCGGCCCGTTTCTGGCCCGGCTCGTTGCTAGGTGAGTGTGAGTGTCGTAACGGCGACGACGAAGGCCGTGCCGGCGAGGCCCACCATCGTTAGCGCATGGTGGCGAAGGACAAGTCGATGGAGAGGACGTTCCTCGGGCAACGCGAACACCCGTCGCGGCCACAGACGCCAGGAGACACGAGCGAAGACCGCGGATGCCGCCAGGAGCAGACCGCCCTCGAGGGCGTAGAGGATGGCTCGGGATGTGCTCGGGGAGTCAATGGCGGGGAGCGAGGCGGCGGATACGAGCAGCCCGGCGAGCAGGGCGAGCACGGGCCGGCGGTTGCCCGATCCGAGGACCGTCAGGAACTCTTCCAGCCGATCGTCATCCGCCGCGAAGAACCGGTGCGCCCGTGGCTGGACGATGACCAGGCTGTACAGCATCGAGCCGAGCCATGCCGCGAGCAGGCCGAGATGAACGACCCACACGACCGTCCAGAGCACGCCGCTACCTGCTTAGTCGTCGGTGCTCTTCCAACGGTAGCCCTCCTCCCACGGGTACTTCATCTGCCGCTGACGATCGGCCCGCCGTTGATACCACGCGCGGCTGTCCTCGTTTCCACTGGCCGCGGCCGCATCGGCCTTTGCCTGGAGCTCCGCGATGCAGCGTTCATGGTCGCGGCGGATCACGTCCTGTAGCTCTTGTACTGCGATGTTCATTTTCAGCCTCCCAACCGTTCATCTAGCTTGCCGATCTCTCGGCTGTGCTCTTCGATCTGGCCAATATAGAAATGAAGACCGTCAAAGTACCTCTCGACGACTTCCTTGGCACGGTCCATTTGTTGGACGACTTCGATACGCCTGAAGTGATCTTCGTCGTTCTGGTCCATCGACTCCTCCTTGGCGAGCATAGAAGGACCGCTGATGCGCCATGAGCGTAACAGCATTCGATAGCGTCAGACAACCATTTCTTACGCTGGTTTGCTGCTGTTTGCGTGAGCTGAAGGTTGTGTGAGAGGGGTGTCGAAGAAGGTTCGCAGGGCGAGGATCGCGGCGCCGACGACGGGAGCGTCC
>NZ_ML142852.1:95924-103554 GCF_004138495.1 Phytoactinopolyspora endophytica | reverse complement strand
ACCGTCGTCGCTTGGATGCGGATGGTGTCCCGGACGACGGGGAACAGGCGTCGCCGCAGCTCGGCGGTGAGCGGCTGAAGGAAGGCGTCGCCGGCGGTGGGCAGTTCCCTGCCGACCAGGATGAGTTGCGGATCCACCGTGTAAGCCACGCTGCTGACGGCGGCGGCGACGTACCGGGCGACGTCGGCGAGGATGCCCGTGGTGAGCGGGTCCCCGGCATGTGCCGCCGCGATCACGTCCTCGATGGTCAGTTCGGCGTCGTCGCACAGGCTCGACGGCGATCCGGCGGCGAGCTCGGTGCGCAGGCGCTCCAGCACGGCGGGGATCGACGCGTAGGCGTGCACGCACCCGACATTGCCGCAGGCGCATCTCGGTCCGTTGATGTCGACGGCGACGTGGCCGATCTCCCCGGCGAGATCGTGATCTCCGCGGTAGAGCTCGCCGGAGAGCACGAGACCCGCGGCGATACCGACACTCAAGTTGACGAGCAGGAAGTCGTCGACGCCCCTGCCGGCGCCGAACCACAGCTCGGCGAGCGCGCCGGTGTTGGCGTTGTTGTCGACGTGTGCGTCCAGCCGCCACCGTCGCTCGAGGTGAGAGGTGAGCTCGGGCTCCTGCCATGCGGCGGATGAGTCCGTCGGAAGGTGGCGACCGGTCTGGATGCTGACCGGGCTGGGCATGCCGATCCCGATGCCGACCAGCGTCTTCCGCTCGGCCGGGGTCATCGAGCTCATCAGGCGTTCCATGACGTGGTCGGTCAGCTCGGCGTCGATCTCGCCCGGTGCGAGCCCGCGGGTGGGGAAGACGACCCGTTCGCGGACGTGTCCCAGCAGGTCGACCACGCCGCCGGTGACCGCGCTGCGGGCGACGTCGATCCCGATCGCGTACCGTGCGGTCGGCACGATCTCGAGGTCGGCGGCGCGGCGTCCGGCCCCGGTCGGTGTCCTTAGTCCGGTCTCCCGGGTCAGCCCTTGCTGAGTCAGCTCGTCGACGATCCGGGAGACGGTCCCGGCGTTGAGCCCGGTCTGGCCGGCGATCTCCACACGAGCGATCGGGCCGAGGGCGTGGATGGTCCGGAATACGGCACCGCGGTTGCCCTGCTTGACGCTTCGATGGTTCGCACCGGCGTTGGAGCGTCGGGCCGTCGCCGCTCGTGCTCGCGTCCCTTCCGAGGCGTTGACACCCTCTGCCATGGCTCGTAAGTTACTAGAGACAAATTGATTGCAGCAAACACGCAATTAATGTCGGGAGCCGCCGCCGGCGCTGGAACGCCTTGGAGGAGTCACGTGACTCAGACACTGCCCAACATCGTGTTCGTCATGACCGACGATCACGCGTCGCACGCGATGAGCGCGTACGGGAGCCGGATCAACACGACTCCGCACCTCGATCGCCTCGCGGATGAGGGCATGCGGTTCGACAACTGCTTCTGCACCAACGCGTTGTGCACGCCGAGCCGCGCGACCATCCTGACCGGGATGCACAGCCATCGCACCGGCGTGACCACGCTGGCCACCCACTTCGACTCCCGGCTGCCCACGTTCGCCGGGATGCTGCAGGAGAGCGGCTACCAGACCGCGCTGTTCGGCAAATGGCACCTCGGCCATGGCGGCGTACACGATCCACGTGGCTTCGATGAGTGGGAGGTCCTGCCGGACCAGGGCGACTACCACGATCCGGAGATGATCTCGCCGGCTGGGCGGCACGTGCGTGAGGGGTACGCCACCGACATCATCACCGATCTCGCCCTGGATTGGTTGGGGCGGCGGGATGAGGAACGTCCGTTCTGCCTGCTCGTCCACCACAAGGCGCCGCACCGTCCGTGGGAGCCGGACGAGAAGCACGCGCACATGTACGACGACGTCGACATCCCCGAGCCGGACACGCTGCGCGACGACTACGCGGGACGTTCCGAAGCCGCCGCCGCGGCGGCGATGCGCGTCGCCGACGACCTGAACCCGCGAGATCTGAAGGAGCCGGTGCCGGACGGGCTCTCCGCGGATGAGGAACTGGCCTGGAAGTATCAGCGCTACATCAAGGACTATCTGCGCTGTGTGGCGTCCGTCGACGACAACGTCGGCCGGCTTCTGGACTACCTGGACGACGCCGGACTGACCGAGGACACACTCGTCGTCTACACCTCTGACCAGGGATTCTTCCTCGGCGATCATGGCTGGTACGACAAGCGGTTCATGTACGAGGAGTCGCTGCGCATGCCCCTGCTGATCCGCTATCCCCGCCAGATCGCGGCGGGATCCGTGAACGACGACATCGTGCTGAACCTGGACTTCGCGCAGACCTTCTGCGACCTGGCCGGCGTACCGGATCTACCCACCATGCAGGGCCGCAGTATGGTGCCGCTGCTCCGCGGCGAGCGTCCGGATGATTGGCGGACGTCGATGTACTACCGCTACTGGATGCATGACGACAGCATCCATCACGCCCGCGCTCATTACGGAGTGCGCACCGACCGATACAAGCTGATCTGTTACTACGGCGAGGGAAAGGGAGCACCGGGCAGTTCCGATCGGCGCTTCGATCCGGAGTGGGAACTGTTCGATCTGGAGCACGACCCGATGGAGCTGCGTAGCGTCTATGACGAGCCCGACTACGCCGCCGTCCGTAAGGATCTCGAAGTCGAACTGGACCGCCTCCAGCGTGAGGCCGGCGACCTGCCGTGACAGCCGAACGCTGAAGAGGTGAGCCGGTGGCGCGAGGTGGGCGGGTCGAGCCCGTAGGCTGAAGGGTGTGATCGTAGGCGTAGGGATCGATGTCGTCGACATCGGACGATTCGCGGAGACGCTGGAGCGCACGCCTGCGTTCGCGGAGCGTGTCTTCACGCCCGACGAGCGGAAGCGCTCGGTCCCTTCCCAGGCGGCGCGGTTCGCCGCGAAGGAAGCGTTGGCGAAAGCGCTGGGTGCGCCGGTCGGGTTGCAGTGGCACGATGCGGAGGTAGTCAGCGACGACGCAGGGCGGCCATGGTTCAGCGTCAGCGGTAGCGTGGAGCGCCGTTGCACCGAGCTGGGCGTGCAGAGCCTCCACCTGTCCCTGTCGCACGACGCCGGCGTCGCCTCCGCCATGGTGGTCCTGGAGGGTACGCCGTCGTGACCAGCGGGGGCAGAAGCTCGCATGATGCGGCGATGCGGGACCATGCAGGTGATCATGCCGGCCGCAGTGATGAGAACGTGCCGGGTGACGAGATGACCGGTGCGTGGGGAGAACACAGCAGATGATCCGTGCGCATTCCGTGGCCGACGTTCGGGCGGCCGAGGCGACGCTGATGGCGACGTTGCCTGAAGGGGAGCTGATGCAGCGGGCCGCGGCCGGACTCGCGGCCGTCTGTGTGCGGTCGCTGCGCGGCGAGCACGGCCACCGCGGAACGCGAAACACCGATCCCGAGCTGTGGCTGCGCGAAACGGGAGAATCGGCAGGTCGTCCCGGCGGAAGCCGCCGTCGCGGCGAACGCCGAAGGGGCGGGCCATACGGAGCGCGTATCGTGCTCCTGGTCGGCGGCGGCGACAACGGAGGAGACGCACTCTGGGCGGGTGCGCGGCTGGCTCGGCGCGGAGCGCGTGTCGACGCGGTGCTGGTCCGTCATGACCGGGTCCACGCGGACGGCCTCGGCGCTTTTCGTGCCGCCGGAGGCGCCGTGGTATCCGGCGACGGCGATCCGATCACACCGGGTACGGCCGATGCCATCCGCCGGGCCGACCTCGTCGTCGACGGAATTCTCGGCATCGGTGGAAGAGGCGGTCTGCGCGACGACGCGGCGAAGCTCGCCGAGCTCGTCGCCGATGCCCCGGGGCACGTCGTCGCCGTCGACCTGCCGAGCGGTATCGACGCGGACACGGGTGAGACGTCGGGGCCGCATATGCGAGCCGACACGACTGTGACGTTCGGGACTCACAAGATCGGACTGCTCGTCGACCCGGCGGCCGAAGCGGTCGGACATGTGGAGCTGGTGGACATCGGCCTGGGCCCGCACCTGCCGGCTCCTGCGGTCGAGATGCTCGAGCTCGCGGACGTCGTCGAACTGTTTCCGGAGCCCGCTCGGAACACGGACAAGTACCGCCGGGGTGTTCTGGGCTTGCTCGCCGGTTCGGCGCAGTACAAGGGTGCCGCCGTGCTGGCGGCTGGAGGGGCGGTGCACGGCGGAGCCGGGATGGTCCGCTACGCCGGTCCGGATGCGGTCGCCGGCAACGTGCTGGAACGCTGGCCCGAGACGGTGGTCACACCGGATGCCGCCGCTGCCGGCCGGGTGCAGGCGTGGGCTGTCGGCTCGGGGCTCGGCGACGGCAGGGACGACGAGGTCGCCACCGTTCTGAGCTCGGGTCTCCCTGTCCTGGTCGACGCCGACGGGCTGCGCCGCCTGCCGTCGCGGTTCGAGACCCCCGCGCTACTCACCCCGCACGCGGGTGAGCTGGCGCGGATGGCGCGGGCTGAGCGAGCCGACGTCGAGGCGCGTCGTCTGCACCACGTCGTCCAAGCCGCGCGCCGCTGGAACGCCACGGTGCTGCTGAAAGGCTCGACCACGTTGGTGGCCGCCCCGGACGGCCGGGTCCGAGTGAACCCGACCGGTACCCCGGCTCTCGCCACCGCTGGCTCTGGTGACGTGCTGGCCGGGCTGGCCGGGGCATTGCTGGCGGCCGGTCTGAGCCCGCTCGACGCCGGCAGCCTCGCCGCATACGTCCACGGCATGGCCGGTCAGGTGGCCGCGGGATCGTCCGGGAGGCCCAGCGCGAGCGACATCCTGGATGCGCTTCCCGGCGTCCTCGCGGCGCTCTGCCGTCCTTGAGGAGAAATGTCCTGCGGTCCTGGGAGGTGGGAGTGGATCTCCCGGCGGCGGGTTGCGTGGGTGTGTCGGGGTCCGGCCGGTCTGTGGCCCGGTTGGGCTTGAGCCGGGAGATCTTTCGCCCACCTCCCAAGACTGTCGTGCAACTCCCACACGGCGTTTCTGAGAGAATCAGCGCCGTGGACGATCACAGAGGCGGTGCGGTGTCGCACGCAGCCGTCCGCATCGACTTGTCGGCCATCCGGGACAACGTCGCCGAGCTCCGCGCGCGTGCCGGCGCCGCTGATGTGATGGTCGTGGTGAAAGGCGACGCGTACGGTCACGGGCTGGTACCCGCCGCCAGGGCCGCCCAGGCTGGCGGAGCGACGTGGCTGGGCACCGCGGCCCTGAGCGAGGCGCTGGCCTTGCGCGCTGCGGGGATCGGCGGCCGGCTGATGTCATGGCTGTTCGCTCCCGGTGAGCGATGGACGGATGCGCTGGCCGCGGGTATCGACGTGTCCGCGTCGGCGCCGTGGACGGTCGAGGAGATCACCGCCGCGGCGCGGGAGACGGGCCGCACAGCGCGGCTGCACCTCAAGGTCGACTCCGGGCTCGGCCGTTCCGGTGCTCCCGAGGCGGACTGGCCCGCCCTCATCGACACAGCGTTGAAGGCACAGGCAGAAGGCCTGGTGAACGTCGTCGGCCTGTGGTCGCATTTCGCCATCGCCGACTCGCCGCGACATCCGACCAACACGGCGCAGATCGCGGCTTTCGAGAATGCGGTCGCGTGGGCGGAGGCACGCGGTGTGCGGCCCGAGGTGCGGCATCTGGCCAACTCCGCCGCGGCGCTGCTGCTCCCGCGGGCCCACTTCGATCTGGTACGGACCGGCTTGGCGAGTTACGGCCTGTCGCCGATGCCGGACGTCGTCGGTCCGGGCGACGTGGGGCTGCGGCCGGCGATGTCCGTGCGCGCCCGGCTGGCGCTCGTCAAGCGGGTGCCGGCGGGCCACGGAGTCTCGTACGGTCACGTCTACATCACCGACCGGGAGACCAACCTCGGCCTGGTGCCGTTGGGATACGCCGACGGCGTACCGCGGCACGGCTCCGGCGGGGAGGGTGACCCGGGTGCCCCGGTGCTCGTCGGCGGCCGGGTCCGGCGCGTCGCTGGGCGTGTGTGCATGGACCAGTTCGTCGTTGATCTCGGCGACGACGACCTCCGGGCCGGTGACGAGGTCGTGCTCTTCGGGGATGCCGCGGCGGGCGAACCCACGGCTCAGGACTGGGCCCAGGCGTGCCGCACGATCTCTTATGAGATCGTCACCCGCTTCGCGCCGCGTATGCCACGGACGTACATCGGCATGGAGGAAGCCCTTTGAGTAGGTTCATGGCCGCCGGGAAAGCGGCCGGCGCGGTCGGAGGCTGGCTGGGCGTGGCGGCGGCCGGCGCGGCTGTCGGGTTTGCGGCCGAGCGGTACGTCATGGGGCGGTCGCTGCGTAGCGACGACCCGTACGCGGACGAACCTTTCGGATCGCTGCGTGGCAACGCCCAGATCGTCGTCGCCGACGACGGTGCGCCACTCTACGTGGAGGTGGACGAGCTGGACACGCCTGCCGAGGTCACGGTCGTGTTCAGCCACGGCTACGCCCTGACCCAGGACTCCTGGCACTTCCAGCGGCGGGACCTGCGTGGCACAGCACGCCTGGTGTTCTGGGACCAGCGCCAGCACGGCCGGTCCGGCGCGGCGCCGGACGAGGACGCCTTCCCCGGCCTTGCGGGGCACGTTCCTGAAGAAGAGGACGGAGGGGACAGTAAGCGGCAGACGATCGTCCGGGAGCGGCTGGCGGCGGACCTGGCCGCCGTGCTCGAGGCCGTCGCGCCACAGGGGCCGGTCGTGCTCGTCGGACACTCGATGGGCGGCATGACCGTGCTCGCGCTGGCGTTGGAGCACCCCGAGCTCTTCGGCGACCGGGTACGAGGGGTAGCCCTGATCACGACGAGCGCGAAGGGCCTGAACAGCACAACTCTCGGTCTCCCGGCTCCGCTCGGACGACTGGCCAGCCGTAGCGCACCCGGGCTGGTCGCGGCGCTGGCGCGACGCCCCGAACTGATCGAGCGCGGACGGCGCGTGGGGAGCGACCTCGGATACGTCATCACGCGTCGTTATTCGTTCGCGGGAGGTGGGTCGCCGGCGCTGGTGGAGTTCACCGCAGCCATGAACGCATCGACTCCGGTGGACGTGCTGGCTGAGTTCCTGCCGGTGGTGTGGGGGATCGATGCGCACGCGGCGCTTCCGGTGCTGGCCCGGATCCCCGGACTCGTCATCGCGGCGGAGGACGACCATCTCACACCGGTGCAGCACGGCCGGGACATCGCCGCCGCGTTGCCGATGGCCGAGTACGTCGAAGTCGCCGACTCCGGGCACATGGTCCTGCTTGAACGTCATGAACTGGTCACGGAACACCTGGCTTCCTTGATCGAGCAGGTGCGCCGCGGGGTCCCTCGACGGAGGCAGTCCGTGACCAAGGTCACGAGCATTGCGGGGCATGGGCGGTAGGAGAGTCAGATGTCGATGATCGAGTTCGATGTTCCGGACGCACAGTCCATGCATGCGTTGGGCGAACAACTGGCAACGCTGCTTCGCGCCGGTGACCTGGTGCTGCTCGGGGGCGGCCTGGGCGCCGGTAAGACGACGTTGACCCAGGGCATCGGCGCGGGCATGGGCGTCCGCGGCCCGATCGCCTCGCCCACGTTCATCATCGCCCGGGTTCATCCGTCTTTGGTGGCGGGCGCTGCGCTGGTGCATGTCGATGCGTATCGGCTCGCTGACTGGGACGAGCTCGAGGACCTGGACCTCGAGGC
>NZ_ML142852.1:85984-95901 GCF_004138495.1 Phytoactinopolyspora endophytica | reverse complement strand
CTCGACGAGGCGGTGACCGTGGTCGAGTGGGGCGAGGGGTTCGCGGAAGGGTTGGCCGGTGAGCGGCTGGAGGTCCATATCGACCGTTCGACCTCGGCCGCCCCGGAAGCCGCTGACGTGCGTCGGGTACGTGTTTCGGGGGTCGGAGCCCGCTGGGACGAGGTTGACCTTCGGGAGACGTTGTCGGCCTGAACTGTTAGGAAGGTCGATGTCGCTGACCGGACGCCGCGCTTTGGGCACGGCCAGGGTCTCCGACATGCGAGACCGGTGACCTCGATGGCGCCGCGTGAGTACGAAGTTGTCCACGCCGATTGACGGCTTGTTGTGAAATGTAGGTGCACCGCGATGACGTCCCTCGATGAGAAACTGGCGGGTGGCTTGGAGGTCGTCGATGCCGACCTTTCCGAGCGTGACCTCTCTGAGGAGCTGGGCGTCAAGCTTGATCACCCGCGGGTGTTCCGGCGGTGTGACTTCACTGAGGCCGACCTGTCCGAGGCGTGGCTCGTGGGAGCGACTCTGGACGCCTGCCGGTTCGACAACGCGAACTTCTTCAAAGCTGAGCTGGAAGGGTCCGTATGGAACGGAGGCTCCGCGGCGAGAGCCGTGTTCAAGAAGGCGGATCTGTCCGATGCCAAGCTGACGGGCGTCGACCTGGCCAACGCGATGTGGGCCGGGGCCATGGTGGCAGGTACCGAGTTCACCGGCTGCCGGATGGTCGGCGTCCGGATGGAGGACGCTCGCGGACTCGGTTGCCGGTTCTCCCGATGCAATCTGATGCTGGCTGGGCTGGCCAACATCAGCTTGCGAGGCCAGACACTCGAGGGCTTGCGGATGGACGATGCGATCCTGGCGGCGGCGGACTTGCGGGAGACCGTGTGGGTCGACTCCCGGCTTCGAGGTGTCGAACTCCGTGCGGCCGAGCTCGACGGTGCCGACCTTCGCGGCGCCGATCTCGGCGACTTCCCCATGGAGGACGCCCACCGGCTGGCCGGCGCGACCATTTCGCAGGATCAGGCTGCCATGCTCCTCGGCCAGCTGGGCATCGTCGTCGATGGCTAGCAGCCGCTGGTGTCGTGCCGGCTCGGGCGATATCAGGGCGTCGCTCGTGGCGACACGGTCGGACGTTGTTGCACGCTGGAATGTATGAGTGCGTCGATGATTCGGAGACGTGTGGTAGTCCATGGCACGGTTCAGGGAGTGTTCTTCCGCGACACCTGCCGCCGAGAGGCGAGCCGTCACGGCGTCAACGGATGGGTCCGCAACAGGCCGGACGGAGCCGTCGAGGCGGTCTTCGAGGGCACGGTCGACGGTGTCGGCTCGATGATCTCGTGGACGCGTCAGGGCCCGCCTTCCGCGCAGGTGGAACGCGTCGAAACTGCAGAGGAACCGTTCGAAGGACTCGCCGGCTTCGGCGTCCGGCAGGGTTGACGCTCACGCTACCGGCGGCTGTAAGTCTGGATGTGTCACACCCGGATCGAGAATGCGACAGCCGGGTGGTGCATGAGCTAGCTCACGTTGACCTTCCACGCACATGTGAAGCCTTACCGTTCTGGTATGACGCGTATTCACGCCGTTCTCCCGAACGAGTCCATTGACGCGCCGCCGGACCGCATCGTCGAGCTGGCGCGCCAAGCCGAGCAGCTGGGCTACGACGCGGTCTGGCTGCCTGACCACCTTCTCCCGCCCAAGCCGTACGGTCCGACGTACGGAGGTGTCTATGAGCCGCTGGTCATGCTGACCGCCATCGGGGCCGCCACGAGCCGCATCCGGTTCGGCACCTCGGTGCTCATCGTGCCGTTACGAGATCCGTTCCTGCTCGCCAAGCAGGTAGCGACGGTGGAACGGTTGGCACCTGGCCGGATGATTCTCGGTGTGGGCACCGGGTGGGACGCTGTAGAGTTCGACTCCCTCGGTGCCGAGTTCCGCGGGCGGGGATCTCGTACCGACGAGGCGCTACGGCTGATCCGGCACCTGCACGACTCCGGCGGCGGGCCGTTCGAGGGTCCGACCTACGGGTTTCAGACCGGGGTCTTCGCGCCGACGCCGACGAGACCGGTGCCGATCATGGTGGGCGGCACATCCGACGCGGCAGTCCGGCGTGCCGCCCGGTATGCCGACATCTGGCAAGGCGTCGGCCTCGACGCCACCGGTCTCCGCAGCCGTGTCACTGCCCTGCGGGCTCAGACCGACCGGCAGGTCGAGATCGGTACCCGGATAAGCGTGGACACCGGCGTGTCCGTTGCGGACGCGGCGGCGCACGTCGAGGAACTCTCCCATGCGGGCGCCGACCACGTGGCGGTATGGTTCGGTTCGATCGACGGGTATGGACAGCGCATGGTGGCGTTCGCCGAGGCCGCCCTGTGAACCTCTGCCGGGGCGTTACTCCTCGAGCAGGTGGTCCGGCACTTCCGTACCGTCTCGTAGCGCCGTCCACAGCTCTCCGGCAGCCGCGTCGTCCCAGGTCACTGTGTTGTCCGCACTCGCGATCGGCACCGTCAGGGTGTCCCCGGAGTCGCCGGTGACCTTGGTCATCGACCTGATGAAGGTCCACATGTCCAGCGGCCCAGTGTCCTCGTCCAGGACCAGCGAGTTACCACCGGCCAGTGCTGTGCGGGAGAACTCGATCGGGTTGATGAGCGTGCCCGGCGACATCGCCTTGTCGGCGATCGCGGAGACCAGTTCTTGCTGCCGCTCCACGCGGCCCAGATCGGCGCGTGGGTCGAAGTAACGAGCGCGGGCGTACCCGAGGGCGTCCGTGCCACCAAGCTCCTGGCAACCGGCCGGCAGGTCGATGTGCGCCTTCTCGTCCTCGATCGCGTCCTCCAGGCACATCTCGACGCCGCCCAGCGCGTCGACGATGTCGGCGAACCCGCCGAAGCCGATCTCGACGTAGTCGTCGATGGCGACGTCGGTGTTGGCCTCCAGGGTCTCGACGAGCAGGGCAGGGCCACCGAAGGCGTATGCGGCGTTGATCCGCTCGGATCCCTGCCCCGGAATGTCGACGACAGAGTCTCTCGGGATGCTGATCAGGGCCGGGTTGCCGCCCGACGGTACGTGCAGCAGCATGATGGTGTCCGCGCGCTGACCGTCGGCGGTTCCGGTGCCGAGTTCGCTCCGTTCCTCGTCGCTGAGGTCGCCGCGGCTGTCGGACCCGACAACGAGGAAGACCTGCCCGTCGGAGCTGGCCGATCCGTGGTCGTCGGGGATCGCGTCCACTTTCTCGATTCGCGACCAGGCGTACCAGGCGAGTCCCACCAACGCGATGACGATGATGAGCAGGATCGCCAGGAACCAGCGCAGGAACCGCACGAAACCGGAACGGCGTTTCTTCGGGCGTCCGCCGGAGCGCCGTGGCTGCCGCGGCTGCGACGGTGGTGGCGTCTCGCTCGGCCGCTCAGCGGGCATGACGCGGGTACCACCGGCCGGCGCCGGCTGTCGTGGCGTGGCGGCAGGTGCCTGCTCGTCTTCGCCGTCTCGCGGACTGTGTGCGTAGCCACCTCGATAGGACACGCCGGGTACATTGCCAGACGAGTAGGTGCTGACCTTGACGGGGCCGGACTTCGCTTCGCCGGCCACCTGTTGGTCATGATGCTGCTCGCTCACAAGAGGAACGGTACCTGCTTCTTGTGCGGATGTGTCCCCTTGTGCGGATGTGTCCTCTCGCGGCGGCTGCTTTGCGACACGCTGTGTGGCTTCCTAGGAGCACGGCTATATGACGCTATAGTTCTCTGCAGGTCACGGCTTCGGTAATGTCGTGGCTTGCATGCCGGCTGGCATAAGGTCGTGTGACTGATGTGACAGCAGGTACGCCAGTGCACTCGGCGCGTCGCCAACGATCGGCCGTCCGTCGTGGTGATACTGGCCGCGTCGGCGCTACGGGGGCGCCGGTGTGACAAGGTCATGGGGGACGCGATATGGCGCCTACGGCACGAGGTCGGGGTAACTCCCGTGGCCCACGCCGTCCGCCCCATCCGCCCAGGCCAAGCCGGCCGTCGCAACGGTCGCGGTCGATGCGGCGCGAGCATGCCGAAGCCACCCGATTCAGGCGTTCGCTCACTCTGGTGGGGATGTCGGTGCTGGCCCCCGGTAGTGCTCAACTTCTGCGCGGGAACCGCCGGGCCGGGCAGATCGCCCTGTCCACGTGGGGTGTCGTCGTGGTCGTCGCGCTGTTCGTAGCAATACGCATGTCGACCAATGACATCGCCAAACTGGCCGTGCAGCCCTGGATCCTCAGCTCGGTACGGGTTCTCGCCTTCGGCTTGGCCCTGGCCTGGGTGGCGATCCTGATCGACGCGTGGCGGCTCGGTCACCCACCGGGGCTCAACCGCAAGCACCGATTGATCATGGTCGGAGCGACGGTGGCCCTGGCGGCGATGGTATCGACGCCGTTCGTGGTGGCCGCACGGTACGCCGAGGCCGCCCATGACCTCGTCGTGAGGATGTTCCCGTCGGGTGAGGTCGCCGCCGCGAGCGACGGCCGCCTGAACATCGCGCTCCTCGGCGCCGACTCCGGTGACGGCCGCGAGGGGGTTCGGCCGGACAGCATCCATGTCGTCTCCGTCGATGTCCTGACGGGAGAGCCTGCCCTGATCAGCCTGCCACGCAACCTGGAGAACGCTCGATTCCCCAGTGGCACCCCCGCGGCGTCAGAGTTTCCGCGGGGGTTCAGCGGGGAAGGCGATCGCTCGGACTACCTGTTGAACGCGACCTGGACCTACGGCGAAGAGAACCCGGAGATGTTCGAGGGCCCGTCGGGTCCCGGCCCCACCGCCGTCAAGCAGGCGATCGAGGGCACTCTCGGGATCAAGATCCACTATTTCGTGGCCGTCGATCTGATGGGCTTCCGCGACCTGATCGACGCCTTGGGCGGTATCACGATCAACGTCAACCAGGAGCTGCCGATCGGGGAGAAGGGGCGGGTGCTCGAGCCCGGGGTTCAGGACCTGGACGGCTACCATGCCCTGTGGTACGCCCGTTCCCGGGAGACTACGTCGGACTACGACCGCATGGAACGCCAGACGTGTGTGATCGGAGCGCTCTTCAACGAGGCCGATCCGACGTCGGTACTGATGAACTTCCTGGAACTCGCCGACGCGTCGTCGGACATGGTCAGTACCGACATCCCCCAACAGGACCTGACGAAGCTCGTCGACCTGGCATTCGAGGCGAAGGGCCAGGAGTTCATGTCGTTGCAGCTGGTGCCACCGCTGATCGTGCCGGCCGATCCGGACTTCGATCTCATAGCCCAGGAGACCGCGGATCTGCTCTCTGGCGCCGGTCGCGACGGCGACACGTCGGAGCAGCCGGCGGCGGGCGATGACGACGTGGCGTCGGGCGACGGCTCGGGTGACGGCTCGGGCGACGGCGGGACGAGTGACAACGATGGTGATGACCCCGGCGGGGACGAGCCCAGTGGCGACGGAGCCGACGGCTCAGAGGCCAGGGGCGGTGACAGCGGCTCCTCGGACGAGGAGACGAGTGGGGGCGACCCCGTCGGCGTCTCATCGGCCTGCTCGTACGAGTGAACCGGCCGCCGCGCGGGAGACCGTTCCGGGCACCGTCGTCGGGAATGCCGTGGAGGAAAGCTGCCGGCCCTGACTGAGCGGGTCCGCGTGCAGCCGTGCACCGCCGGCGAGGTAGTGTGCTCGCCGTCATGGACACTCCTTCCTCGAACACGTCTCCCGCCGGCGCGGCTTCTGCTGGGCCTGACCGTCGTGACGCCCGCCCTGAGCCGGAGACCGAACCGGCCACGGGTGCGATGGATCGCGACTGGCCGTCCGTCTCGGTGATCATGCCGGTGCGGGACGAGGAACGGCATCTGGCCGATGCGGTCGCCGGAGTGCTGGCACAGGCCTACCCGGGAGAGCTCGAGCTCATCCTGGCGGTCGGGCCGTCACGAGACCGCACTGCCCAGGTCGCTGCCGATCTGGCTCGCGATGACGCCCGGATCCGGTTGGTCGACAACCCGGCGGGCATGACGCCGGCGGCACTGAACGCCGGCTTGGCAGCGGCCCGCCACGGTGTCATCGTGCGCGTCGACGGGCACGGAATCTTGAGCGACGGCTACGTCCGCCGGGCCGTCGAGGTGCTCGAGGAGACGGGCGCGGCCAACGTCGGCGGGATCATGCACGCAGAGGGAACGACGCACTTCGAACGGGCTGTCGCTCGCGCCTACGGTTCGAAGCTCGGGCTCGGCGGCGGCCGTTTCCACGTGGGCGGTCCGGCCGGGCCGGCGGACACCGTATACCTGGGGGTCTTCCGGCGTGAGGTCCTCGACCGGCTGGGCGGCTTCGACGAGCATTTCGTGCGTGCCCAGGATTGGGAGCTGAACTACCGGATCCGCGCCGCCGGTGAGCGCGTATGGTTCACGCCAGACCTCACGGTGACGTACCGGCCACGGCCGAACCTGAAGGCGTTGGCGCGCCAGTTTCTGCGGACCGGGCAGTGGCGGCGTGAGGTGGTGCGTGCCTACCCGGAGACGGCCAGCACACGATATCTCGCAGCGCCGGCCGTCGTCCTGGCGGTCGGGGCAGGAAGCGGAGCCGGCATCGCGGCAGCTGCCGGGGCGCCGGGCTGGCTGGCGCTCGGCTGGCTCGCTCCGGCCGGTTACGCGGCGGGCGTCATGCTGGGTGGACTGGCAATCGGCCGGGGGCTCCCGGTGCGCGCCCGGGGCTGGATGCCGACGGTGCTGGCCACCATCCACCTCAGCTGGGGCGTGGGGTTCCTCACAGGTGCCCGGGTTCGTCGCGGAGAATGGGATGTACAGCAGGGCGATGGGTAGCTCTGGCGGTGTGCGTGTCGGCGGTTAGGTCGCCGGTCGTCTACCCTTGACCCGACGCGCGAATCGGTGGCTCGCCGCAGCGCCATTCAGCAGACAGACGTAGTGGAAGGGCAAACTGGCAGATGAACGCCACTCGGCTCGATGAGGAGTTCACCTCGTCGGTGCACGTCTACGAGCCGCATCGCAATGGACTGCCCCGGCTGAGGCCCTACTTCAGGGCGCTCTGGCAGCGTAAGCCGTTTGCTACCGAGATGTCCCGGGCCAGCATCCGGGCCGACAACGTCAACACGTTCTTCGGCCAGATCTGGCTTGTCCTGAGCCCGCTGCTGCTTGCGTGCGTGTACTTCGCGCTGATCATGATCATTCGTGGGCGCGGCAACACGTATGACGCAAACGTCGAACGCTTCGTCCATCTGTGCGCAGGGCTGTTCGCGTATCACATCTTCTTCGCCGGATGCCTGCGGCAAGGCGCATCGAGCGTGGTGGGCGGCGGCAAGCTGCTGCTGAACATGTCCTTCCCGAGGCTGCTGCTACCTCTCGCGGAAGTGCGCACGGCGTTCTTCAAGTTCCTGCCGACGCTCGTCGTCTTCTTCATCATCATGCTGAGTTTCGGGCGTCCATTGCACTGGCAAGTGATCATCGCCCCGGCGTTCCTCCTCATGCTCGGTCTGTTCGGTGCGGGAATGGCGATGATCTTCGCCGCGATGCAGGTCTACTTCCGCGACATCGGCAACTTCCTGACGTACTTGGTTCGGATGTGGCTCTATATGTCGCCGATCCTGTGGACGCCGGACGAACCGTTGGGCACGCTGCGAGAACTCGGCATTCACGAGTGGGTCATGCATATCAACCCGCTGTACTCCATCCTGGGGGGATGGAGTTCGCTGCTGATCAACGGCGAGATCCCGGAAGGGGCCTGGTGGGTCGCCGGCGCGTCGTGGTCGTTGGTGGCATTTGTCGCGGGAGCATTGTTCTTCATGTCGAGGGAGCGCGAATTTGCCGTCCGTCTCTGAGGTCAAGACCGTGACCAATGCCGACATGACGACATCGGACCCGGCGGTCCGGGTTGAGAACGTGTCGATCACCTACCGGACCACGTTCGAGAAGGTCCCGACGTTCAAGTCCGCGCTGCGCCGGTTCGGCCGCGGCAAACGGGAGATCCACAACGTCCAGGCGCTCACGGATGTGTCCTTCGAGGTCGACCACGGCACCAGCATCGGTATCATCGGGTCGAACGGCGCGGGCAAGTCAACCCTCATGCGTGCCATCGCCGGTATCCTGCCGCCGAGCGAAGGCCGGATCGAGGTGCACGGCCGGGTGAGCACGCTGCTCGCGCTGGGCGTCGGTTTCAACCGGAAGCTGTCCGGCCGGGAGAACGTCGTACTCGGCGGCCTTGCGGCGGGCATGACCCATGACGAGCTCAACGCGAGGTATGACGAGATCGCAGAGTTCGCGGAGCTCGGCGAGTTCATCGACATGCCGATGAAGACCTACTCCTCCGGAATGTACAGCCGGCTGGCGTTCTCGGTCGCCGTCCACCTCAATCCGGACATCCTGCTGATCGACGAGGCGCTGTCCACCGGGGACGCGAAGTTCAAGCAGAAGGCCGCGCGCAGGATGCGTGAGGTCGCTGAGAACGCGGGCACGATGTTCCTGGTCAGCCACTCCATGCGCAGTATCAAGAAGCTGTGCAACCAGTGTCTGTGGCTACACAAGGGCCAGGTCATGATGCAAGGGGACCCCGAAGAGGTCATCGCCGCCTACTCGAAGTTCCTCGAGGTGGGTGAGGACGCCTTCACCCTGGAGGACATGTAGCGGCTGAGACGTCAGGTGGCGACGTCTGGCTGCGACTCCGGCAACTCCATGACCTGCGGGCGTCTCAGAGTGTGACCAAAGCGTTCACAATCTGTGATGGACTTGAGTATTGTCTCGGCCGTGCGTCAAGGTGAGGTTGACTACGGGGTTGTGACGGATCCGGAGCCCACACGTGTGCATCGTCCGAGGCGGGAAATGAGCAGCCGGCTGGAGAGCTCGGGCCCAGCCGCGCCTGTGCCTCGGCAGAGCCCGCGCCGTGCCGATGGAACCGCGAGTGAGGTGAGTCGTATGCGCGCAGAGATCGAGGAGCTACAGGCTCGATTAGCCGCATCGGAGGCCAGGCTCGCCAAGATGGAAGGTCGGCTGCAGTCCATCCTCGGCAGCCGCTCTTACCGGTTCGCCCGCCGCCTGGCGTCGGTTCGCCGTCGAGTGGCGCGCGTGGTCGGCATGGGCACCACTCGGTGACAGGGCGTCTTCCTGCTTAAGAGGTCGCACAGAGTGCTCTAGCGGCGCTGGTGTCCGCGGAGGCGTCATGTGGCGTGTCAGTTGTACCGCGCGTGGCGGATGAACGGCTCGAGAGAGTCCGGATTCCGCAGCGCCTCGCGACTGACCGCCTTCTCGGGTGAGGCCCCGGAAAGGATCTTTTTCACCGGCACCTCGCATTTCTTGCCGTTGAGTGTCCGCGGGATGTCGTCGACGACGATGAAGCGGTCCGGGACATGCCGGGGGGACAGCTCAGCGCGCAGCGCCCGGCGTAGCCCGGTCTCGACGTCGCCTGCGTCTGCCCCGGGAGCCAGAACCAGAAAGCACAACAGTTCATCCTCGCGGGCCGCCGACTCGTCGCCTCGGTCGGTCGTGGTGCGCTCGTTGCCTGCGTTTCGCTCTGCCGCGCCGCCGGAAGTGTCGATGACCAGGGAGTCCATGACACCGGGGTGTCCCTCGACCACGCGGTAGAACTCCGCCGTCCCCATCCGGACACCACCCCGGTTGAGGGTGGAGTCGCTGCGACCGTGGATGACCGCGGAGCCCCGGTGGGTGACCGTGATCCAGTCGCCGTGCCGCCAGATCCCGGGATAGTGATCGAAGTACGCCTCTCGCAACCGCGAGCCATCCGGGTCGTTCCAGAACGAGACCGGCATGGACGGCATCGGCTCGGTGAGAACAAGCTCGCCGACCTCATCGACGACCGCCCGGCCGGCCTCGTCGTACGCGGCGACGGCGGCGCCGAGCGACGGTCGGGACAGCTCACCCAGCCAGACCGGAACGTCGGGCGCCGGGCCGACGAACCCTGTGCACAAGTCCGTCCCGCCGGAGAAGCTGG
>NZ_ML142852.1:80311-85953 GCF_004138495.1 Phytoactinopolyspora endophytica | reverse complement strand
CGCCGGCACCCAGATTGGCCGTCAGCCAGCGGAAACCGTCGACGGAGAGCGGCGCACCCGTCGATCCGACCACTCGCAGCTCGGAGAGGTCGTACTGGCCGAGAGCCAGTCCGTCTTTCAAGCATGCCTGGACGAACGGTGCCGATGTGCCGAAGTAGTTGACCCGTTCCTCGGCGGCGAGCTCCCAGAGGCCGTGCATTCCGGGATATCCGGGACTGCCGTCGTAGAGCACCACGGCGGAGCCCACGAGCAGGCCCGAGACGACGAAGTTCCACATCATCCAGCCGGTGGTGGTGAACCAGAAGAAGCGGTCGCCAGGACCGGCGTCGAAATGCAGCGCCATCGCCTTGATGTGCTCTACGGTGATGCCACCGTGCCCATGGACGATGCCCTTCGGCAGCCCGGTGGTCCCGGACGAGTACAAGACCCACAACGGATGGTCGAACGGCACCGGATCGAACTCGAGCGCGGCGCCCTGTCCTCGGGCGAGCAACTCCGTCCAGCCGATACGTGTGCTACGTGAGTCGGCCGGCGCCGCCTCCCGCGGATCGGGACCGGCCGCGTCGTCCCTCAGGTAGGGGATGACGACGGTGGCGCGCAGGCTGGGAATGGCCGACTCCAGCCGGGCGACGGTGTCGTCGACGTGGTGCTCTCGCCCGTTGTAGACGTATCCGTCGATACTCACCAGAACGACGGGCTCCAGCTGACCGAACCGATCGGCCACCGCCCGGAACCCGAAGTCGGGGGAGCACGATGACCAGATGGCTCCCAGACTGGCGGTGGCGAGGAAGGCGACCAGCGTCTCGGGGGAGTTCGGGACCAGCCCGACGACGCGGTCTCCACGGCCCACCCCCAGCTCGCGTAGTGCCGACCGCGCCGCGGCGACCTGGGCGCGCAGCTCCCCGTATGAAAGCGTCCGACGGAGCCCGTCCTCGCGCCGGAAGATGACCGCCACGTCGTCATCGGACTTGCCGTCGCCCGGCCGCAGCGCGTGCTCGGCGTAGTTCAGGGTGGCGCCCGGGAACCATCGGGTACCGGGCATGGCACGGTCGGGTAGCGTCTGCGACGGCTCGGCGTGGAAGATCACGTCGAAGTGGCGGGCCAGCGCGTCCCAGAACGCGGCAGGATCCTGGACGGACCAACGCCAGAGGCCGTCGTAATCGTGGACGTCGACGATCTGCTGTGCACGCAGCCAGTCCCGGAAGCGGGCGATCCGGCTCGCTGCGACGTTCTCCGGCTCCGGCTTCCACAGAACCTCGGGCTCAGCCATGCTCCCTAATCTAGCGGTCGTGCCGCCTGCGGTGGACCAGCCAGATCACACATGGCGGAAGCTCGCGGTTGTGTCTCGCGCACAGGCGTCTCGCCGGCGGCGTAAAACCGACCCGCGTGACCGGCGCCCGGCCTGACCCCTGCGCGACGGAGGCGTCAGACATGGCCGAATGGATCAGTGCCTGGCGGCGACCGTCTCCAGCGTCCGGATGAACAGGTCGGCGTCGGCGTCCCAGCTGTAGTGGCCGGTGATGGCCTTCCTCCCGGCGGCGGCCAACCGGTCACGCTCGGCCTGGTCGGTGGCGAGCCGCCTCACCGCTGCCTCCATGGCATCCACATCACCGAACGGGACGACGACGCCGCAGTCGTGCTTCTCGACGAGCTCGGCGGAGGCCGGGTTCGGTGTGGTGATCGCCGGCAACCCGTAGGCCATGTACTCCAGGATCTTCGTCGGACGGGAGTGCGCGTAGTTCGGCTGGTCATGCAGCAGGCTGAGCCCCGCCAGCGCACCCGGTAGCTGAGCCAGCGCCTGATCGTTGGGCATGAACCCGTGCCAGTGGACATGCCCGGCGTCGTGTGCGGCGCGGACCTGGCCAACGCAGTCGGCGTCGGCGTTGCCGATCAGGTGGACGTGTACGTCCGGCGACATCCGCCGTCCCAGTTCGACCATCTCGGCCGCGCCGCGCGCCATCGTGATCCTGCCTAGGTAGACCACCCGGTTCCCGGTCTCGATGTCCAGATCCTCCGGCTCGACGACGCTGTTGCGGATGACCGGATGGTCACGCTCGAAGCGTCGTTCATAGCCTTCCTCGGCCAGCAACAGCGTCATTCGCCGCTCGGCCCGGCGCTCGAGGTTTCGGATCAGAGCCGTGGCCATGGGGCGTACCGGCTTGGGTAGCCACGGTTTCATTCGGATGGCGGCCGCGGTGTCCTCGTGCACATCCCACACCAAACCCTTGTGCGCGAGGCCTGAGGCGGCGATCAGCAACTCGGGGTCGTGCATGAGGACGACGTCGTAGTCCGCGGCATGGTGGCGCAGCAGGTTCCGCGCGGCCCGGAGCGCCGCCAGCCGTCTGAGACCCGTCGCCCGCGGGATGTCGATCGAGCGGTACTCGCTCGGCACCGGTCGCGCGTACCCGCTGAACGGCGCCGCCAGCGTCACTTCGTGACCCGCTTCATGCAGGGCTGCGATCTGCTTGTGCCGGATCCGGGTGTCCTCCGGGTCGTGCACCACCGTCAGAACAAGGACGTCCACCCGCCAGACTCTATCCCGTCCACCGCCTCCACATCCCCAGCGTCGCCTAAATGACATGATCATTTAGGGAGGGACGGTCAGAGGTGTTCGACCGTGCTGGAGGGCGGTGTGAAGCCGCGGGTGTCGAGCACGCGGACCGCGTTCTTGGCGATCATCTCGCCGTCGTACTCCCGGTGGTGCTGCAGAACGACCACGACGTCGGCTGTGGCCAGCGCGGGTTCGAGATCGTCGACCCGCTCCAGCACGGCGTCGTTGACGTTCCACTCCTGGACGTACGGGTCGTGGAAGGTCACATCCGCACCCAATGCCAGCAGCCGGCGCGCGACCGGTACAGCCGGGGACTCGCGCTGATCGGCGATGTCGCGCTTGTACGTCACCCCGAGCAGGAGCACCCTGGAGCCGTTGACCGCCTTCCGGTCCCGGTTCAGGATGTTCTGCACCCGCTGAGCGACGTAGGTCGGCATGGTCGCGTTGATCTCCTGGGCCAGTTCGACGAACCGGAACGGGTACCCCAGGCGTGCCCGGACGTTGTGGCTCAGGTAGTTGGGATCGATAGGGATGCAGTGCCCACCGACGCCGGGCCCCGGGTAGAACGGCTGGAAACCGAACGGCTTGCTCGACGCCAGCCGGATCACGTCCCAGAGGTCGATGTCGAGCTCGTGACAGAACATCGCCATCTCGTTGACCAGCGCGATGTTGATGTGCCGGTAGGTGTTCTCCAGCAGCTTCGCGGTCTCGGCCTCGCGCGTGCTCTTGGCTTCGACGACGGTGTCGACGAAACGGCGGTAGAAGGCGGCAGCGGCGGCCGTGCAGGCCCCGGTGTGGCCACCGACGACCTTCGGTGTGTTCTTCATCCCGAAGGTCGCGTTGCCAGGATCGATACGCTCCGGAGAGAACGCCAGGTGGAAGTCGGTGCCGGCGACGAGGCCGGTGCGTTCGAGCAGCGGCCGGACCACCTCGTCGGTCGTGCCCGGGTACGTCGTGGATTCGAGGATCACCAGCATGCCGGCACGTAGCCGGCCGGCGATGGCTTCGCTCGCGGAGATCACGGCACGCAGGTCCGGGCCGCCCTCGTCGGAGAGTGGCGTGGGCACACACACGACGACAGTGGACGCGGTGGCGAGCTCGGCCGCGTCCGTGGTGGCTCGGAACCCGGCGGCCCGCATCTCGGCGATGTCACCGTCGACGAGATCGTCGACATGAGATCGCCCGGCGTTGAGCTCGTCGACGACCCCCTGGCTGATGTCGAAGCCCAGCACGGTCAACCCTGACCGGGTCGCCTCCTGGGCGAGCGGTAAGCCGACGTAGCCGAGCCCGATCACAGCGAGATCCGCGACCATTCCTGCCTCCTCGAAGTCCTTCAGCGCCGAGCGCTCGCTGACCGCCAACTATGCCCGATGGCCACGTGTGTTCCACGACCGCCCCGCTGTGCGGAGCCGGCCACCACCCTATGTCGCCAGCTGGCCGGGTACGGTCTGACTCTGCGCGACCTTGCTGCTGCCGAGGGTGGTGTGAGACTAGCGACCAAGGCGATTAGCGCGCGGCAAGACGACTGGCGCGCGGCAAGGCGTGGTACTGGCCGGAGAGCAGCCCGTCCACCGCCGTCGAATAGACCGGCCCTGTGTCGCCTGCCCAGGGGAAGGCGAAGCGCGCGAGCACGGGATCGGGATCGACGTTCCACACCACCCATCCGGCGTCGGCGCCGCCATCGTCCTTGACGCATGTGACGGCGGCCACCGAACGATGCCCGATGAGTTGGAGCGCCCTGCGGGCCAGGTCGGCCGGTTCAGGGTAAGGGCAGTCCTGGAAACCGAAGGTGTCCGGCCCGAGCTCGTTGAGCGGCGAGCGCGCCAGCCAGACGGTCTTGCCGGCGGCCGGCGTATCGTCTCGGTGCAGGCTTTTGCGGGCGAGACTCTCGTCCGTGAGCAGCGACGATCTGACCGGGAGGTGTCGGAGGTACGGATGCTCCGCCCGGGCAGCCAGCTTCTTCTCGATCAGCTCGCCCAGGGACGCGGCACCGTCACCGGTCACACCGAATGGCGTGACCAGCACCGCTGCACACGGCTGGCCCTCCACCGCGAGAACACTGCAGGCAAGGCCGCGCGGCACCCGGCGCAGGAGTACCTCACGCGTGCCGGTCTGCAGCCGCTCCCACACCTCGTCGAGGCGGGCGACGTCGGCGACCCTGAACCGTCGCCTGATGCGGGAGTCGCGGACAGCGGGCTGCACCTGCCACGATCCGCGTCCGCTCTCGACCAGGGAGCGTGCGCCGGCGAGGTCTTCTCGTGCGAACCGTGCCCAGCGAACCGTGGGCAATCCGGCGGACAGGGCCAACTCGTAGAAGGCGGAGCTGTTCTCGCCGAGCGCCGCGGCGAACATGGTCATCCCACTCCGCTCCAGGATGATGTCGTGGTCATCCTGGACGCCGTGAATGAGTCTGCCCTGGAAGCGGACCTGGTCGAGCCCCGCGGCCTGTAGCGCCGTACGCAGCTGGGACTGGTCGAGCCGACGCGGCGTGCCGGCCCGGACATCTTCGTCGGACGCGCCCGCGGCCGGGGACATGTCGGCGAGGCGCTTGGCGACGCTGGACAGCGTGCCCTCCTGTGACCAAGCGGACTGGGGCCGTGGGACTTCTGTGCCGTCGGCGCTCTGTGCCGGGCGGTCCGCGACGGCGGCCGTCATATCGAGCCGGTGCGGGCCGGAGTCGATGCTGTCCCGGGCGCGGAAGAAGTAGCCCTCGACGGTCTCGTCGCCGGTGTCCACGGGCTTGCCGTACAGCGGGAAGATGTGGATCGGCATCTCGTTGTTGAGATTGATCTCGCACAAGATGCAGCGTTGTGCCTCCGGCGCTGCGTCGAAACGTTCAAGAAGGACGTCGATGCCGGCGTGGTACGCGCTCGGGATGCACGCCGCCGCGCGCTCAGCCAGCCGAAGGATCTCGGGGTGGACCACGTCGACCAGTTCGAAGCTGTCGCCGCCCGAGGAGAGGTTGGCCGTGTAGTGCAGGAAGGTGCGTTGCCCCGGCTCGGGCACGCTGTCCGGAGTCATGCCGCGCAGCGAGAGATGGTGCTCGGTGAAGGGGGTGATCTGGATCGGACAGTGCCGGAGGTAAGCGTTG
>NZ_ML142852.1:79325-80289 GCF_004138495.1 Phytoactinopolyspora endophytica | reverse complement strand
AACGCAGCTGGTTCTTCTGCGCGATGAGCTCACGGATGCTGGACGTACCGTCGCCGACGACATTGGCCGGGACTCGCAGCATCGCCGCCACGGACTTCCCGGCGACCGTCATGATGCGCAGGTCGATCCCGGCGCACATCTCTTCTACGAGGATCCGCCGGGCCCGCGAGAAGGCCTCGTCGGCGGCGGCCCGTAGTTCGTCTTCGTCGTGGATGTTGACCGTGACGCCCTTGCCCCCGCTGCCGTGGACCGGTTTGACCACGACAGGTGGCCCGATTCGCCGCATGGCGGCGAGTGCGTCGTCGAGGCTGTCGACCACTTCGCCACGCGCCACCGGCAGTCCGTGCTCGGACAGGATGCGTTTGGTGATGAGCTTGTCGTTGGTGACCTGGCGGTCGAGGGCCGTGAGAGTTGAGCTCATGTTCTGATGGAAGCCCACCGCGAACGACTCGCGGCTGATCACCTCGGTCTGCCGGGAGAGCCTGAGCACGTCCAGCCCGCGGCGTTCGGCCGCCTCTGAGATCATGGCGGCGTCGAGCGCTCGCTTCTGCACTTTGTGCGCGAGCTCGTATGAGTGTGGGGCGAGATGCTTCAGCTGTGAGAGCGCCGCGTCGATCAGAGCCTCGACCGGGGACACATTGGAAGTTGTTTCGGGGTCCAGGACTGCGTCGTGCGAGGGAAGCGGGTCCGGCGGGATGTGGGGCATGTGCACCTGGATCGGATCTGGAAGGAACGGTTGTCTTTGTCACGCAAATGTGACAGTACCTTGCTGGAATTGAGATCACCATCCGGTGATGGAAGATGGAAGGCATGCAGTCGGAGAGATCGAGGCGCACATTAGGAATGTGCGGGCGGGTAGGGCCCGGGGACAGCACGCGAGTCGATGAGATGTCACGACATCTGGGCGGGGTGCGCTCGCTGGTCAATGAGGCCGCGGGCGCATTGCGCGCCGACGCGGGAGCGG
>NZ_ML142852.1:67671-79254 GCF_004138495.1 Phytoactinopolyspora endophytica | reverse complement strand
CGGTGGTCCCGGCCGCAGGGCCCTGCGGTTTCCTGGTCGCCGGTGCCGTTGCCCAGCTCCCTCCCGGACACCGCTGCCGAGGTGGCCCGGCGATGCGACGCGTTCTCGCTCGTCGTCGACGGTGGCGAGGCCCACCTGCACGCCGGGATCTCCGGGGCGGTGCCGATCTACGTGGACGATGGCGCACCGTCCGGGCACGGGTCTGCCGGGGGCGCCGTGCATTTCTGTTCACGGGTCGAACCGCTGGCACGCACGCGTTCGGGAGCGCTCCGCCCCGACTGGGACGCATGGGCACATGTGCTCGCCGCCGGTGGCCCGCTCGACGGGAGGACGACCTTCGAGGGCATCCATAGGATGCAGCCGTGGAGCCGGATCGGCGTCCACCAAGGGTCCGATCCGGAGCTGACGACGGCCGGCTGGCCCTGGCTCGACGTGCCGAGCGCCGGGCCGGCGGATGAGACCCGGCTGGACGCTGTCCGGGACGCCCTGGCCGCGGCGGTCACCGAACTCGGTTCCCGGGTGCCATTGACGTCGCTGCTCAGCGGCGGCTGGGATTCGCGGATCCTCGCCACGCTGGCGGTCCGGGCCTCGTCTGGGCCGGTTCGCGCGTGGACTACCTCGTCGGACACCGGCACCGTGATGGAAGAGCTGGTGGCAGCCAAGGTAGCCGAGCATCTGGGGCTGCCCCACGAGGTGGTGGCGCCGCGGCGGGACGGGTTCGCTGCGGATCTGGACCTTTTCGCCCGGTCCGTGGACTACCAGACCTCCTTCCACGTCTGGCTGGTCCCGCTGGCACGTGCATTGGTCGGGACCAAGGGTGCGGTACTCGACGGGCTCGGGGGAGGGCTTTTCGTCGGCGGAGCGTTCGGCGACGACGACACGGACCGGCCGGTATTGGACAAGCGGTTCGACTCTCTGGCGCGCTACCTCGACGGGGCGGAGGAGATGCTGCATCCGCGGGTTGTGGCACAGCTGCGCGAGCGGACCCGTGCCGGCTTCGAAAGCATCGCCAAGCCGTTGGCCGACCACCCGTTCGCGAGTACCTTCACCGCGTATCTCACTCGGACATTGCCGGGAATCAGCCTCGCTCCGTACGGCCTGATGGCCTCGTCCGCGCCGGTAGCGACGCCGTTTCTCGACGACGGCGTCGTGCGCGCCGCGCTGGCCATTCCCGCGGAGAAGCATGCCGACGGGCGCCTCTACCCGGAGTTGCTGCGGACGCTCGACGGCGAGCTGGCGGACCTGCCTACCGCCTTGGACCTCACCTCGCGGCCCCGGCGGCACCCCCGCCGGGTGGCATCCGTGGAGGCTGCGGAGCACTTCCGTGAACTGCTGACCCGTGATCCGGTTCGGCGGCTGCTGGCCCCTGGGCTGGCCTCGGCGGAGGTTGACGTCTGGCAGGGGTACCTGAACCAGACCCGCCCCCAGCACGTGATTCGTAGCCTCGCGACGCTTTCCCTGTGGCTGGAGGAGTACCGGGACGTCTTGGGTGATATCGGAGTAGATGAGTTGATGGAGGGGATATGAGCGGGCGGTACGAGCCTATCGGTGACCTGCGGCCGGACCGCGGCCCGCGCGGTGACCGCCCGGTTCTGGTGCCCGGGAAGAGTGCGGGCGGCCCGGATCGGCTCGACGGGAACGTCGTCGACGCGTTGATCGACTGCGAACACAGCGGCGCCGCGACGGTATTGCTGGCCGGCGAGGCCGGTGACCTGGACACGCCAGTGGCGGCGGTCTGCCGGTATGCCGCCGCCGCTCAGCCGGACGTGGCCGAGGAAGCACGCCGGCGATTCGGCGTGGAGCGCGTGTACGCGGTCGACTCAGTGGATCTCGCCGACGCGGGAGCATGGGTGGGACGGCTACCCAGGGAACGGAGGGACTCGGCGCGCTGGCGGCGGGGCGTCCGTACCATTTTCAGCCGGATCACGACGTCTCGGACATGATGTGGAAAGATTCCCTGTCGGAGCTGAGGCAGTCTGATACCCACACAGAAGGTTTGATGACGAGTAGAACGACGACGTTCGACGTCCTGATGGCCACCGACGGGCGTTTCCCTGGGGGAAACACGTCGAGCGTGGTCGAGGAGATCGAGGCGCAGTACCGCGCTGGATACCGTACGGGCCTGCTGCATCTGCCGTCGCCTGTGCTGGGAAAGCCACGCCGGTTCGCGCCGAAGTTGCAGCGCGTTCTGGAGGAGGGAAAGGCCGAGCTCGTTCTCGGCGCTGACCGGGTCGAGGCCGGCCTGCTTCTCGCCCGGCATCCCACGGTCTTCACCGACCTGCCGCATGACCTGCCGCGGTTGGAGGTCGGGCAGGTCATCCTCGCGGTCAACCAGGTCGCGTCCGACGAGCGAGGTGTGGTGCCGTACTACGACGTGCCGCACGTCCATCGACAGATCGAGCGTCTGGTCGGCCAGGAGGCGACGTGGGCACCGATCGGTCCGCGGGTCCGCCAGTCGCTGGAAGAGCATGCCGGAGGAGTTCCGCTGCTCCCCTGGGACTGGGAGAACGTCATCGACGTGTCCAGCTGGCACGTGGAGCGGAACGGGTTCGTCGCGGACCGTCCGGTGATCGGCCGGCACAGCCGTGGGCACTGGAGCAAGTGGCCGGACACCAAGCGCGACCTCCTCGCCGCGTACCCCGCCGATCCCCGGTACTCGGTGCGCATCCTGGGCGGGACCCATGCTCCGCAGGACATCCTCGACCAGCTCCCGGCCAACTGGGTGGACCTGCCGTTCAACTCGGTGCCGGCGCGCGACTTCCTCGCCACGATCGACTTCTTGGTCTACTTCCACCACCCAGGCCTGATCGAGGCCTTCGGCCGGGTGGTTCTGGAGGCGCTGTCCGCGGGCGCGGTCGCCATCGCGCCGCGTTACCTGGAGCCGCTGTTCGGCGACGTGTGCCTGTACGGGACCCCATCGGACGTTCGGCGGTACGTCGACGAGCTCTACTGCGACTGGGGCGCCTTCGCCGAGCGGTCCCGCGCGGGTGTCGAGCTGGCCCGGAAGCGGTTCAGCTACGAGACGCACGTCGAGCGGCTCTCCAAGCTCATCGGCGACCCATCGGCTCCTCCGGCAGAGGGTGGCCTGGCGTCGCGGCGTGGAACCGGCGAGGGCGCCGGCGGGTCCGAGAGCCCCACGTCCCGGGCGGCGACGTCCGCACGGTCGCAGTCAGCGCCGCGTACGTCCGTCGAGGCGCCGCCGAGCCGGACACTCGTGGTGGATCTGCGCCGCGACACGGGCGGGGCCGACTTGCTCCCCGGCGTCGTCGCGCAGGCAGGCGGTGAGTCGTCCCTGTGCGCCGTGGTGGTGCCGGCCTGGCGCACGCCAGAGGTGCCAGAGCGGACCGGCGCCGCCCCGGATCGGCGGCGCTCCCGTTCCACACGTTCGAGATCGGGATCGATCGACGGCGCAGAGGTGCTGGTCGAGACGTTCCCATGGGTGCTGGCCGAGCTCTCTGCGACGGAGCGCGGCCGTTACCTGCGGCACCGGCTCGCCGGACTGCTCGCCTCCCACCGGCCGGACCGGATCGTGGTGCTCGACGCCGGCGGGCGCGACACTCGCGTGGTGCTCGACGCCGTCGGTGATTCGGCCGTCCGGGTGCTGCTGGTCCATCGGAAGACGGCGAACCCACCGCTGGAGACCGTCGACCGGACGCCGTCCGCCGCGCGGTCCCGACAGGTGGAACAGCCGGGGGCCGTGCAGATGGCTCAGGCGCTCGAAGGGTCGTTGCCGGACGAATGGACCGTCTCGAGGCTGGCCGTGCGGTCCTCCAGGAAGTCGGGGACGCGGCGCGGCAAGCTCGCCCGCCTGCGCCGGAAGGCGCCGGCCTGGGCCCGGGTGTGGGCCCGCCGCACAATGAGCACGGCACGACGGGGACGGGTCCGGTTCCTGGAACGTGCCGCGCCGACCTCGGGCTTGATGTTGTTCGAGGTGGCGGAGGCTGAGCTCGGCCTGCCCGTGCGGGCACCGGTGACGCATCCGGCCCCGGAACGGCTGCCGATCGCGCTGCTTGTCGCGCCCACCGCGGATGTGGACCCAGAGCAGACCTTGCGAGCGATGACCGAGCGTGCACAGATGACCACGGCGTTCCGGCCGGTGGTGCTGGCGCCCCCATCCTGGGTGGACGAGGCCGCGGGGTTCGACGTCACTCTGGAGACGCTGGTGCCCGAGGCACGCTGGACTTCGGCTTATGGTGGGGGGTGGAGCGAGTACCTGCGCCGGCGGGTAGCCGAGACATGCCGGGTGATCCAGCCCGACACGGTCGTCTTCGCTGAACACACGATCCCTCCGGCGGGTGTCGCCGACCCGGCCGGGCCGACGTGGGCTCTGGCGGCCCTGGACGTCATGGAGACGGCGCAGACGCGTCGCCGAGCATGACGTTTCGCGGCACCACGGCCATCGGTGCGACCATGGCGGCGCACGAGAGATGAAGAGGGAAAGACCAGATGGGTAAAGTTCTGACGAAGGCGGCGTGGGCGCGGGGGCGTGCACGAGTCGCAGCCCGCCGGGTGCGCAAGCTTCCGAAGAGAACGCGTCAGCGGTATCGGGCTGGGCAGCTACGGCTGACGGCGATCCGTAAGCTCGTCAAGAAGGAACGCGAGTGGGAGGCGCCACTGCGCATGCGTCGGCCGCGATGGTGGCTTAAGGGCTTCCTGTCGCGTAGTGCGATCCTCTACGACCTGGATCATAACGATCCCGCCGAGTACGTCTCCGACCTTCAGCGCGTGTACCGGACCAAGCGGATGGTGCATGAGCGGCTCCAAGACGTCATCAACAACAAGCTGACGACTCACCTGCTGCTCGGGACGATGGATATCCGCTCCGCGAAGCTGCTGGGTGTCTATTGGCGCCAGGCGATCCACTGCTTCCCGGGCGAGGAGCGGGTGGAGCTGCCCGAGTACCTGGACAGGATCGAGCCCGAACGGCAGGTCTTCTTGAAGGTGCTCTCCGGTGCCGAGGGCAAGAACATCTTCGCGGTCAAACGCCTCGACGAGTCGAGATGGAGCGTCAACGGCGAGGAGATGGACCTCGATCGCACTGTCGAGGTGTTCTATGCACAGAAACGGCCACTCATCGTGGAGGAGGGCCTGGAACAGCACCCGAAGCAGAGCGCGCTGTACCCGGACACGGTTAACACTATCCGGGTGCTGACGATGATCGACGTGAACGACGGGCACCGTCCGTTCATCGCCATGGCGGTGCAGCGCATCGGGACGCGTAGCTCGGAGCCGGCGGACAACTGGAGTCGTGGCGGTCTGAGCGCGCGGGTGGAGCTCGACACGGGCCAGCTGGGGCGCGCCACACGGTTGCCGCTGCGGGACGAGGTGGAGTGGTTCGACGCCCATCCCGACACCGGCTCCCCGATCACGGGGGTCGAAGTCCCGTACTGGCCCCAGATCCGCGATCTGGTCCTGCATTCTGCCCGGGTGCTCTCGTTCATGGAGTACGTCGGATGGGACATCGTCGTGACGCCGGACGGCCCTGTCGTGCTCGAGGCGAACATCAACACTGGGATGAACGTGCTCCAGGCGCACCAGCCGCTGTTCACGGACCCGCGTGCCCGCGCGTACTACGCAGAGCGCGGTGTCATGACCGACCTGGCGCTTGAGCCACCGGCGGTCGACATCGAGGAACCCATCTGACCGGAGAGGCCGGCGCTGTGTAGCGGGCCGCCTGCCGACGCGATAGGTGATCACTACGTGCCCAAAACCGGGCAACCGGGCAATGTCGTGACAAGACAGCCATGATCAATGCGTGGGTGGTGCGGTAACGTTCGGAGCATGATGTCGCCGTTGCTCGGGGTGCTCGGAGGGATGGGCCCCGCCGCTACCGCAGACTTCCTCGCGAAGCTTGCCGCACATACGCCTGCCGATCGTGATCAAGAGCACATTGCGACCATCGTGTACTCGGATCCGACGACGCCGGACCGCTCGGACGCGATCCTGGCCGGTGGCGATAGCCCGCTGCCGGCCATGTTCCGCGGCGTCGCCTTCCTCGACGAGGCGGGCGCGGACTTGATCGCGATCCCCTGCAACACGGCCCACGCCTGGTACGACGACCTGGCCGCCGCCACCATGGTGCCGGTGGTGCACATCGTCGATGCGGTCGCGGCCCAGGTGGAACGTGACGCGCCGGAGGCCACCACGCTTGGGCTGATGGCCACCGACGGCACCGTGCGGTCAGGTATCTACGAGAAGGTCCTGGCTCAGAGCGGACGCAACGTGATCGACCTGACCGACCTCGGGCCGGACAACCCGGTCATGGCCGGCATTCGCGCTGTGAAAGCCGGGTCGCTGGAGGGCGCTCGCGATATCCTGAGCAACGCGTTGCGAGAGCTGGTCGGTCGCGGTGCGGAAGGCATCATCTATGGGTGCACGGACGTGTCGGCCGTCCTCGAGATCCCGCCCGCGGGTAGCGACGTGCCTGCATGGGACGCGAACGACGCGCTGGCCATCGCCTGTATCAACCGGTTGCGCGGCTGATACGGGGTCGTCTGTCCGCCTCAGAATCTGCCGGTGAGTCAGCGTTCATGTAGGGCTGCAGTGTGACCTGGCGGCAGGTTCGCTCTACAATCGCCGCTGGCGTATCCTGCGCGAACGGGATGCGCCGGCAGGGCCGCAGAGGAAGACCAGGAGAGGCAGGGCATGGACCACTCAGGGGGAGCGCTTACGGTCACGCGCGCGCACGGTATCGCTTACCGTACGCCGGGCGGCGGTAGCGGGCAGTCGAAACAGCCTTCCCGAGGGAACTACCTCGTCAAGCTGGAAGCGGCCACTGCGGACGGACGGCAGCTTGCAGGGCTCGGAGAGTGTCAGCCGCGCGGCAGCGAGACCGGAGACCGCGGCACGGCGTCGTGGGAGTTCCTCCTCGAATGCCTGGCGGCGCTCGAGCGCCGCCCATTGCCGACGGCCAGCCGCGACGAGGCGGTGGCGACAGTCCGTGCGGTGATGGATGAGCTGCACGACGCCGCGCGAGCGATACTCCCCGAGCGGACCGGCTCCACCTCGATGAAGAAGACCATGCGCGGCTGGGCACGGCAGCTGGCGGGCAAGTCCGGCCGCCGGGACGATCCGCGGCCGTTCCGGGGCACGTTGTACGGCGTTGAGACGGCGCTGCTTGACTTGGCCGCCCGCAGCCTGGACATATCGGTAGCGGAGCTGCTCGGCGTACACGTGGAGAAGGTGCCGGTGGCCATGCCGCTGACCGGCCGGTCCGGGGTGGAGAAGAACCTCGCCGCTCTCCAGGAAGCAGCGGAGAGCTACAGCGGCAGCGACGACGAACCGCTCTGGATCGACCTGAAGGGCTCGCTCTCGCCGACCAACGCCTCCGAGTTCGTGCGGTCCGTGGTTCGAGAGATCTCTGTGCGGAAGCTGCCGCGGCAGGTCGTCCTGGAACAGCCGGTCCGCCCTCGGCATCGCCAACAGTTACCTTCGCTGCAGCGGAAAGCGAAGACGGCGGCCGACTCCTGCGGGCGTCCCGGCGTGGACGTGCGGATCATGGCCGGTACCTGCGTGTGGAGCCGGCAAGGGTTGGAGCGGCTGATAGCCAAGGGCGGCACGGGTGCGCTGAACATCCGGCCTGCCGCGGTCGGTGGGCTGTTGGCCAGCATCGAGCTTGCCCAGGTGGCGCTCGCTGCGGACCCGGACATCCGGATCCATCTGAGCCAGGCCGACGGAGCCGGCGAGATCTCCACGGCGGTCCTGAGCAACCTGGCGGTGGCGTTGCCGAAGGTCCACTCAGTGGCCACCGGCGACGACGCGCACCAGGTGACGGTGCCCTCGAGCCCCGGGCTCGGCGTGGGCATGCCGTACGAGACGATGATCGACCGGATCAGCGATTACGTGACGGTGCCGGCGCAGCCGGAGGTGGAGCAGCCGGGTCCCACCCCCAACGTGTACGACGAGGTCCCCTATCTCCAGCCACTCGGACCGAACGGTACGAAGGGTCACCTGCTGGAGCGGGAGGCTCTGGCCCTGGGGCTCTCCACGACCCGGTACTCCAAAGGTGCGTTCGTGGCGACGGACGAGGTACACCCGTCTCTGGTCTTCAAGTGGAGTCGGTCGCCGCTGTCCAGCGCGGTGTCGCTGGCACTGTGCACGCATAAAGAAGCGACCCGGATGCGGTTGCGCCGCTCCGGTGTCCCGGTGCCGAGAGGCAGGACCTTCACCAGCGGCGACTACGGCTCCGCTCGGGCGTTCGCGGAGCGGGTGGGCTACCCGGTGGTGGTCAAACCCGCGATGGGCGTGCGTGGTATCGGCGTCGTCGCCAACATCCACACCCAGCAAGAGCTCGACCTGGCCTTCCGCCAGCTCGAGGACAGCAAACTCGGCAACCAGGACTTCATCGTCGAGCAGCACGTGACCGGCCGGGACTACCGGATCGTGGTGGTGGGCGACGAGGTCATAGCGGCCATCCTGCGTGAGCCGGCCTCGGTGGTGGGCGACGGTCAGCGCTCCGTCGCCGAGTTGATGGTGCGCAAGAACCTGGTCCGCCGGCTCAACCCGCACCTGTGGGGACGACCGATCAAGTACGACGACGCGGCGCGCTACCAGCTGCAACGTGCCGACATGACACTCGACTCGGTGCCCGAGGTGGGCCGACAGGTGCTGCTGTCGAATTCGTGCAGCCTGTCCCAGGGCGGTGACTCCATCGATGTGCTCGACGAACTGCACCCGTCGATCAAGGAAGCGTGCGTGCGTGCGGTCAAGGCGGTTCCCGGCCTCGCGTTCTGCGGTGTGGATTTCCTCCTGGAGGATCACACCAAACCGATCGACGAGCAGCAGGCGGGCATCTGCGAGCTGAACGCGCACGCCGCGATCGGTAACTGCGAGTACCCGCTCTATGGGGAGCCACGCGAGGTGGCCCGCACGTTCATGCGTGAGTGCGTCGAACGGTACCGCCTGGTCACCAACGGTGAGAGGGCGGATACCTTGGCGCTCAAGCTGACCATCAGGGGCAAGGTGACCAAGGTCGGATACCGGCTGTGGATGATGCGCCGAGCTCGGGCGTTCGGCGTGAACGGCTGGGTCCGCAACGTCAATGACCGCACTGTCGAGGCGGTACTGGTCGGTGAGACCGCGCCCGCCAGCGCTCTCGCTGCAGCGGCCGTACTGGGTTCGAAAGACGCTCTGCCGACGTCGGTGACCACGGTCCATGTGGTCGCGCCAGAGGTGGACGGGTTCAAGATTGTCGATCAAGCGCCGCAGGAGCTAGTCCATGTCGGTTGATTCTGCCCAGATGTCCGCCGGTTCCGGTACGGACGGGGTCCCGTCCGAGGTCCGCGACGGGTATGAAGTCCACAGCGCTGCGCTCCGCCGCGGGCTGGATGTGGTGCTCTACCCGCGGCAGGTGATGATGGTCGTCGGTGGCGACGGAACTCCCGGCGACACCGAGCTCGCTTTCGTCCACGGAATCCCGCGGTCGTCGACGCTTGGGTCGGTGACGTACGCACAGGACAAGCGGATGCGCCGCGCGATGCTGGAGCGTGCGGAACTGCCGCTGCCCAGGGGCGCGACGTTCTCCGTGGGACGCGGCATCAGGGACGCCAAGAACTTCGCCGAACGTATCGGCTACCCGGTGGTGGTCAAGCCCGCGATGGGCGACAACGCCATCGAGACGTTTCCGGACGTGCAGGGCGAGGAACAGCTGGACGCGGCCATCGACTACTTGATGACCCCGCCCACGGAACGCGAGACCTTTGTGCGAGCCGCCTATGCGCTCACGGAGCTGCGCGAACCCGGTGAGGAGGAAGGACGCATCGTTGTTCCTCCCGGTTACCGGTTCCTGATCGAGGAGCACGTACGCGGCGACTATGTCCGCTTCCTGGTCGTCGATGGGCTCGTGCGTTCCGTTGTGCACTGTCCAGGCCCGCCGGCGGTGACCGCTGGCGAGGCGGGGCGGGACATCCTCGGCGAGGTCCACCCCACGATGCAGCAGCTGGCGATCGACGCGGTCCAGGCATTGCCGGGGCTCGGGGTCGCCGCCGTGGACATGGTGGTGACCGACTATCAGCGGCCGGCAGCCGACCAGGGCGTGTGGATCGTCGAGCTGTCCGAGCGGCCGGGCCTTGCGGTCCAGGCAGATCTCTCTGAGGATCTGAGCCAGCACCTGGGTGACGTGATTCTCGACCATGGCGCCGAGGTGGGCGGCCTGCCGCTCAACGTCGCACAGGATGATGTCGCCGTCGAGTTCCATGCTGAGGCGATCCCGGACCTGGACGGTGCGGTCACCGCACTGGCGGAGACGGCTCGGGAGTTCGGCCTGACCGGCCACATCGGTGTGACAGACCGGGTCGAGGGGGTAGCCGAGGGCTTTGTCCAGGGCTCGGCCCGGCATATCGCCCGGCTATCCGAGATGCTGCTCGATGGACGCCTGAAGGAGCACCGGGCGATGCTGGTCGAGGAGCGTCAGCAGGCGCGGCAGACGCTCGACTCGTTCGTCGTTCGTACGTAGCTGAAGAAGAGACGTAGCTGAAGACACTCCAACGCGGCCGGCCTGCCCTGGGGTGCTTCAGCGCTCAGCGGCGTAAGTGTGCCGTCAGCGCATACCCGTACGAGTCGTGTTCGCGCTGGAACTCCTCCCGGAAGGAGTCGGGGACGTTGCTACGCGCGGCGAGCAGTGTCGCCACCTCTTCGAACTCCTCCTCGGTCACGGGCCGGGGCTGGTATCTGACCAGCCGGTTGTCGGTGACGATCGGGTACAACCTGAGCACGATGTCCCGGTGGCTGACGGTAAGCCGGGTGACAAGGCTGTACGGCGGTGCCCCGAGCTTCTGGTACCGGCCCGGACTGTTGAAGACGAAGTTGCCGACGCCGTGCACCACCCAGCGGCCGGATAGCTTCTCGATCTCTTGCATCATGTGGCTGCCGTGTCCGAGCACAAGGTCCGCGCCGGCTTCCGTCAGCCGCGTCGCCACATCCGCCTGCTGGTCCGAACGCCACTGGTAGTCCCGCCGCCAATGCACGCAGACCACAACGAACTCGTCCGGACGGCGCTCTTTGGCCTGCTGAACACGCCGCAGCAGTGACGTCATCCGCAGCGGTGCGCATCCAGGCTGATCGGGGCCGGCGTATGCGTTCATCGTGTCCCGGAACAGCCGGCCACCCCGGAAGGCGCTGTAGACGCGCAACCGAAAGGTCTCGGTGGGTGTCTCCGAGTTGCCGGTAGCGAGTTCCGCACGAGCCCGGAACGGCCGCGTGGCCGCGGTGGAGTCGAGCCCGGCTCCGACCGTGATGATTCCGTTCGAGTCCAGAGCGTGGAGAGTGTCCAGCAGTCCCTGCTGCCCATAGTCTGCCGTGTGGTTGTTCGCCAGCGTGACCACGCCGATGTTCCGGGACGTCAGCGCCTGCGGCGCCTGTACCGGATCGGATCGATGCAGCCACCGCCTGACCCCCTCGAACGGTGAGGTCGTCAGGGCCGTCAGCGGCGTTTCCAGGTTCGCCACGACCACGTCGGATGCGGACAGCAGCGGATCGAACCGCTCGAAACCGTACGTGTACCCGTGGTCCTTCAGAACATTGCCACGGCCTCTGCGCTCCTCGTTCTCCTGATAGTTCTCTCCGAACCCGGTGTCTCCGACGAAC
>NZ_ML142852.1:66354-67642 GCF_004138495.1 Phytoactinopolyspora endophytica | reverse complement strand
AGATCGAACTGTGATTTGGGGCCCGACGAGCGCCAGGTCTTCTCGGCATGGTCGACGTGTGGTTGCTCGGACTGGTCCGATTCTGGGCGCTGTCGGCGGAACATGATCGCAACGATAGGTCAAGATCCAGGCTTCGAGCGGGTGAACCGCCGCTGGCCCGTGATGAGGAACGACAAGGCGCGCCGCCGTACCTGGCGGATGGCGAATCCGCGCACGCTGGTCGCCGTGCTGCGCCGCAGGATACGGAAGCCCGGCTCGTCGACCGGATACGAGTGGGTGGTCGTCACCGACGTGGGGCCCGACTTGCGCGGGCCAAGTATCGCCAGGTAAACGAGGGCGGCGACCGCTTCGGCCGGACCGTCGAGGCGAGCGGTGACCTCCTTGCGCCCCGTGTTCCGAATCCAGCCGTATACACCGAACCGGGTGGCCCGACGCTTGAACCAGCGCCGGAAGCTCACCTTGGTCACCTTGCCCTTGACGACGATCTGCACGCAGAGCCGGTCGGCGCGCTCCGGTGGGAGCTCGATGTCGTGGAACCGTGCGCACTGCTCGAAGAAGAGCTTGGCCACCGGCGTCGGCGTTCCCCACATAGGGTATTGAGCACTACCGATCGCGGCGTGCGCGTTGAGCTCGATGACGGTGGCCGACTGCTGGTCGATGGGCTTGCGATGGTCTTCGATCAGCATGTCGAGGCCGCAGAACCCGAGGCCGGGGATTCCCTGGACGGCCCGGATCGCGACGTCGCGGATCGACGGGTGCAGTTCGTCGACCACCTCGAAGCTGTCGCCACCCTGGGAGAGGTTGGCCGAGTTCGCGAGCACGACCTGCTGGCCCGCTGCCGGCACCGAATCCAGGGTGAGGCCCCCCTGGGCGAGCTGGTACCGCATCGCATCCGAGAACTGAATAGGGCGGGACCGCAGGTGCGGGTTGAGCGCGCGCACTCTGTTCTTGTACTCGACCAGATCGACGATGGTGTGGACGCCGTTGCCCAGGACGGACGCGGGCTCGCGCACGACGGCGGCGACCACCTCCTCGCCGATCACCACGATGCGGTAGTCGGAACCCTTGACGTGCTGCTCGATGACGAAGTCGTCATTGCCGAGCTGGCTCTTCTCGTAGAGGTCGAGCGCCTTCACCAGCTCGTCCCGGCTGCCGATGTCGGTGATGACGCCGATTCCCCGCAAACCGGCGACCGGCTTGCACACGACGGGGTAGCCGATCCGGTCGGCGTAGTCGAGTGCCTTCTGAGCGTCGTCGATGGAGAACACGCAGCCTTGCGGGACGGGCA
>NZ_ML142852.1:63877-66268 GCF_004138495.1 Phytoactinopolyspora endophytica | reverse complement strand
GGAACCGGGTACTGTCGAGCCCGTACCTCAGCGCCTCACGCTCGAGGAGATGCCCCTTGGTTCCGTCCTTGGGAAGCAGCCCGATGAACTCGACGTCGGCGAACGTGTTGGCGGTTCTTCCGTCGATCGCCGACGGCTCCGGCTTCGGCGCACACGCAAAGCGATTCACGCGCGAGATGTGCTGATCGAAGAACGTCCCGAGATCGCAGCTCCGCCATGTTCCGCGGGCCGCCCGGCCCTCGACCTCGCCGGTCCGCACGGCGGCCACGGCGCCGGTGAGTGCGACGCTCAGGGCCTCGATGCCGAGCAAGCGGGAGACGCGTCGTTCCGGTTGGATGAGGCCGGGGCGGCGCCGGACGATGTTGAGGCCGTACCGTGCCGCTCGGCGGATGCGGGTGCGCACGGCGTGTCGAGGGAGTCTGGCGGCGGCCCGCTCGGCCGCGGCTTCCGTCTTGACCTCGATGTCGAGCTCGGCCAGCAGCGGACGCATCAGACGTTCGACGGAGGTTGTACCGTCGTCGAGGAGCAGGCGTTCGCCGACGAGCTTCTCCGGCAGCGACTCGGTCGCTCCCCAGGCTTTCGGCGTGAAGTGGTTGTCGTCGCGCGGCGATTGCCACTCGATGTGACCGAAGGTGGACACCGGCTTGTTGTCATCGGTACGGCCTTGGATATGCGCGACCACCTCTGCGGGGCCGTCCCCGTCGTCGGGCGGTCGCAGACGCATGATGCGGACGCCGGTGAGGAGCAACTCGCCGGACGTTGATGGTGCGGGGCCGGTGGTATTGATGTCCTGCACTGCCATCTCAGACGCTCGCTCGGGACTCGATGCATGAGGGACGGTCGCCGATGGCGGTTCCGCTGATCAGCCCTTCATTCAGGGCTGCGATAGCTGCGGGGTGGCCGGAGCAGTGACCGGTGAGAATTCCTTCCACGTTATCGGCGACCGTGAATGTGCTGTCAACACCGAATTCTCTTGTGACTGCAAGAAGTTCGTCCATGGCCGTCTCGGCACGTCGCAATCCCTCGATCCGGACGGACACACTGATCGTGTCTTTCATATCGTCAAGGGACAATCCTGCGACCGACGCCTGAAATTCGATCAGGTAATCGCCGATTCGGTCGCCGAGAACCGGTGAAACGGTCGCGAAAGCCTCTGCTCGCGGCCTTTCCGCGAGCTCGACGATGTGTACCGACTGCCTGTCCAGTGGTTGACGATGATCGTCCACGACGAGGTCGACGGTTCCGGCCGCAAGGCCCGGAATGCAGCGGACTGCCTGCACGGCCAGCCGGAGGAGCGACGGGTCGATCGAGCCGGTCACGTCGTCGGCTCCGGTGTCGGCCGCGCGGTCCAGCGTGATGGCGATGAGTGCGTCGTCGCCGCAGGTGAAGATCCGTACGTACTCACCACGTAACTGCTTCTCGACGAGGAAACGCGTACGCGGCGGCGCCACTTGATTGCCCTGGTCGTCGATGTCGAAGCCGAGCCGCGTCGCGGCGTAACCGGCGATGCGCGGGTTACGCCCAGGAGCACGGTCCTCGGGCGTGCGCACTCGTAAGGTACGGAAGGCGGCATGCAGCGCATCGGCAGACTCGATCTTGGCGACCATGGTGGCCGGATTCTCACCCATGGCCTCCTTGGCGACCACCGGCCAGCCGATCTCCTCCGCCCACCGGGACGCGCTCTCGGCGCTCCGGTAGGTGAACGTGGCACCCTTTGGCACGGGAAGGCCGTCCCGCTCCATGAGCGCCCTGCGTAGCCTCCGATCCTGGGCATGGGTCACCGCCGACATGGTCGAAGCTTGGGGCACCCCATGCGTGAAGGACACGGCTGCAGGCACAGCTGTCTTGACTCCGGCAAGAAGGACCTGGCGTGGCAGCGCGAGCACAGTCAGGCCGCGTGCGAGGGCGGCACGGTGGACTTGATAACTGTCGTAGGCGAACGTGGGAACCGGCGGCGAGTGGCTCAGCATCATCGACCGCCCCTTGGCACACGGTTCACGCGGAACAGCTCGACGAATATGCGATCAGGCAGCGTCATCGTCATCTGATATTTCTCCCCCTCACCCTTGACGGCGCACTTTACCGGCCGCCGATCACTTCCGCTACAAGGATCCAGGGGGACATAGAGCAAGGTTGCCGCACTGTTACATGGTTGACGCTCAGCGACGGCAATAGGTTGCACGTGTACGCGAAGAATCACTACGCAAAAGGGAGTTAGATGGTGAGGAACACCGGTGAAGCGAGCCGGGATGCGCTCATGCGCCTATTCAGGCCGCTCGTTTTCCGTGGGGCGCGGGCGTCGTCACATTATGGGAGTTCCCTGACGCGCGATTCCCGAGCATCCCGGCTCGCGACTTGGGCGTGTCTGATGGATCCATGGCCTACTGCGCA
>NZ_ML142852.1:61215-63833 GCF_004138495.1 Phytoactinopolyspora endophytica | reverse complement strand
CAAACCCAGTGCGCCTCCCTCCTCGGCCTTGCGAGGCATCCAGCCGGGCACCTGCTCGCTACGGCCGAGATCCATCAGACACGCCCTTGCTCAACGTGTGGCGGTACCGGACGTCGAACTTCCGTCCGGCCCAGACGTCGCCTCCTCGAATGAGCTGAAGGACTTTCCGCCGAGCGCGTCGTCCAGCAGCCGTCGTTCGGCACGGACCCACGCTTCGGCGAGGAGTCGATCGGTGGATTCGTCGAACTGCTCGAACTGTCCCGGCCGCGGGGTGAACTCGCCGATCACGAGGTCATCCGGGCTGGCGCGCAGCGTGTCGATCCGCATGAACGGATGCGGGATCGCCGCGCTGACCTGCTCGGCCAGCTTGATGTGATCCGCCGTGATGCCGTAGCCGTTCTCAAGGGAAGCGGGTTTGCCGGTCTGAATGGGCTGGCCGTTAGGATCCCAGAACGTGGCACGGAACTCGGGCAGGCGCTCGATTTCCTGAACGAACAGGACCTGGCCGTAGAAGGCGAAGAATTTCAGGTCGCGCGCAGGCGCGCCGTGCTCGTCGAGAACGAGCTCTTCGGTGATCCACCGGTCGCCCACGCGCCGGGTGGTGTTGGTCATGAGCGCTCGCGCCCGGTCCATGAGCTGGCCCCAGCTGCTCAACGTCTGTCGCGATCGCACATCGATGATGTGGTCCTCGTCCTGGATGAGGAAGACACCGCGTCCGCCTGTGGACCTGGTGGGCTTGATGACCATGGGCGGACGCGGCTCGATGGAGTCCAGGGTGGAGGGGGTGAGCTGGGCGGCCGGCCGGCGTACACCAATGGCATCGGCGAACGCGTAGCCGGCGTTCTTGTTGTCGAGCAACCATCCGCGGTCATGCACACCGGCATGCCGAGCCTCGCTGCGCTGGATCATGATCGTCCGGAAGGACAAGCCGCGCCGGATGGACAAGCGGTGCCGTTCGATGACTCGCAACGGCGGATGGGCGATCGCGTCGGGTGGCGCGGCGTCGAGAATCCTCTGCACCCGCTCGCGGCCCTCTGGAGTGCCCATCTCCTTGCGCGTGGCAAGGCGGCGAATGGACGCTGAGACGAGATCGCGAGCGGCGGTCGTCAGCTGCGCGAGGTGTTGTGCCTCACTCATCGCCGCTCCGATCCGGTTGTCGGTCCAATCGTCGTCGGCCTGAAAGCCGGTCGGGCTCGCGTGGGGGCATGCACATAGATGACATTCTCGTGATCCGGCGTGCAAGAGTGCAACATGGGTCGCGGGTTGCTTTCGCGCGTCCTGACCGGGACGGACGATACTCCGGTCGCGTAGGCTTGGCCAGTCCTCAGACTCGCGCGATAGCCAGGCCTGGATAAGAGGGTGGGAACCGAGATGGAGCTCGCCGAAATCGTGCTGACCGAAGTGGCGCCCAACGGCGACCCGGGTCCCCGGTCGACCAGGCCGGAATGGCTGGGTGTCGTGGCGTACTTGAGCGGGACGCAGGGCGGCCGACGGTACGTGGGCGGAGGCACCGCCGTGCTGCCTCACGGCGTGCAGTCACCGTGGAACGCGCCCGCTGTGGCCGAGGCACTCGACGAGGCGGTGCGCACTCTGGTCGGGACCACCCTGGGGGACGATTCCGCGCCGGGGCGAGAGGCGGCCGGCGCAGTCGTGGCGCGGTTCGCGGACCTCACCTGTCCCTCCGCGGAGACCCGAGGACAGCGGGCGGCGTTGTCGTGCCTGAGCAGCGCTGTGGAACTGGCCGTGCTCGACCTGCTGGCACGGGCGGAGCGGGTGGATGCGGCCGAGGTCGTGCGGGCACGTGTCCGCGCCGCGGGTGGCGAGGACGATACGTCCGCTCAGCCGCACACCTTCGACGTGCCCGGCGGGCCGCGGATCAGGCTCGCACGGGACGGCGATGACGACACCGACGGTGGCTGGGTGCCGGGGTCGCCCCAGGGCGACCTGGGCGCCCCGATCAGCCTCCCGAGGCTGGTCACGTGGATGGGTCGAGGCGCCTGGGGACGCAGCGAACCCGCTCCGGAGCCGTGGGGCTCCGCGCCGGAACGGAACGAGTATGGGCCGCTGGGGCTGGAGACGCTCGGGAAGAACTCGCTCGACAGCTATCTGCTGGAACGCGAGGCACACCGGCTGGGGCTCACGACGGTCCGGTTCCACAGCGTCGACTTCCACATCGAGGACCCGGCCGGTCGCGCGTTCGGTTTCCATTGCACGACCGGCCCGTCCACCAGCCGGTATGTCACGAAGCTCTGCGGAGACAAGCAGATCACCCGTCGGCTGCTCGGCCGGGCCGGGGTGGCGGTTCCGCCTGGACGGCTGTTCGCCGCCGACGATCTGCCCGGGGCAGCGGCGTTCGCTCGATCGCTGGGCTGGCCCGTCGTCGTGAAACCCTCGGACGGCAAGGGAGGCGACGGCGTCACGGCGAACATCGAGGATGAGGCGGTGCTGGAGAGCGCGCTCACCGGGTTGGCCGGCGCCGGCCATACCCAGGTCATCGTCGAGAAACATATACCGGGCGCCGACTATCGGTTCTTCGTCGTGGGTGGCCGGGTCGTGTCGGTGGTGCACCGCCGGCCGGCGAGCATCGTCGGTGACGGCCGGTCGACGGTAGCCGAGTT
>NZ_ML142852.1:55404-61188 GCF_004138495.1 Phytoactinopolyspora endophytica | reverse complement strand
GCCAAGAACCTGTTCCGCCAGCGCAATCCCCACCTGCGGACGCGGCTGATCCGCCTGGACCCGCATGCGTTGCGACTCCTCCGGCAACGAGATATGACGCCTGACTCGGTTCCCGGAGCGGGAGAGCCGATCATGCTGACCACGGCGGCCAATCTGACCCGGGGAGGCGACAGCGCCGAGGTGCTCGACGAGACGCATCCGTGGCTGCTGGACACGGCCGTGCGGGCGGTGCGTGCGGTTCCCGGGCTGGACCACGCGGGCGTCGACTTCCTCCTCGAGGACCACCGGCGTCCACTGGACCGGCAGGAGGGCGCGGTCTGTGAGCTCAACTCACTCCCCGGGTCGACGTCGCATCACTACCCGGTGTTCGGTACCGCCCGCAATGTATCCGCCGAGATGGTCGAGTATTACGCCCGGCAGCGCGGGCTGCGTACCGCAAAGCAGCCGCCGACGATCTCGGTCGAGATCCGCGTCACCGGGACGGTCCAAGGTGTCGGGTACCGGCATTGGCTGGCCCGCCTGGCTCAGCGGCTCGAGCTGACCGGGTGGATACGCAACTGCGACCGGGACGACCTGGTCGAGGCAGAGGTCACCGGACCGCTGGATCTGGTATCCGCGGTGTCGACTCAGGCGATATTCGGCCCGCGAGAGTCACAGCCGGAGTTCGTCGAAACCCGCGCCATCGAAGCTCGCGCGGTCGAGCGGACGCAGCCGGTTGACTTCGCCGTCCTTGGCTGACCGGACAGCTGTATGGAGACCCGGATCATTGAGGCTCGGTCGGCAGGGGCTGAGGGCGGGACAGAGCGGTTCTCACCGTTTTCCAGGCCCGTCGACTGGCGTCGCGGATCGCCGCCTTGCGCAGCAGACCGGTCGCGAGAGTGACCGTCTCAGGTTGTGATGTCGCCAATGAGCCGGATGTGAACGGCGGCTGCGGGGCGTATTCGATGAGCAGCTGGATGGCCTTCGCCACTGGTGCACCTCGAAGCTCGGCGGCCAGTACGAGGGCCATGTCAATGCCGGCGGACACTCCAGCCGCCGTCATTACTGTGCCATGGCGGACCAGCCGCTCCGGAACGTAGGTCGCCTCGTAGCGGGCCATCCGATCACGAGCCGCCCAGTGGGTGGTAGCCGAATGTCCGTCGAGCAGTCCGGCTGCGCCGAGCAGCAGCGCTCCGGTGCAGACCGAGGTGGTCCACTGAGCCGTCTGGTGTGCCGTGCGTACCCAGTCCACCAGTTTCTGGTCTTTCGCTACCGCGAACGAGCCGAGTAGTCCGCCGGGGATGACCAGCACGTCCGGGGACGGCAGCTCGTCGATGGCTGCTTCGGCGCGCATGACCAGAGCGCCGGTGTCCGAATGCACCAGGCCGGGCTGGCGAGCCACGAACGTCACCCGGGCGTTGGGTAACCGGGACAGGACTTCGTAAGGGCCGACCGCGTCCAGGGCGGTGAAGCCCGGATAGATCAATATGGCGATCTGGGTCATGTGCGCCATGTCCGCAGGTCCTTGGCTGCCGAAGGGTGCGCGGTCAGCGCCCGCTCCAGGAGTACCGCGCACCGTGATCTGTTCACCGTCCCAGCGGCGTCGAGGTCGGTCACGTAGATATCGATGGGTCGGGCGTGCCCAGAGTCCATGGGGTTATTCCGCCGGAAGGATGGTGGGGTCGGCCGCAAGGTGGCGAAGCCTGTCGAGCACGGCCCGGCGGGCATAGCGGTAGGTGCCGGCGTGATCGGCGAGCCGGGCATGGATAACGGTCATCTCGCCCAGGGCATCGATCTCAAACGTCAGCTGTCCAGCGTCGACATCGGCGGCCAGCTCACCGCGGGCGATGGCGTCGTCTACCAGCGACCGGATGAACGTGAGCCACTCGTTGACGGCAGCGCCGACCCTTTCTCGCACCGCGCCGTCCCGGTCGTCGTACTCGGTCTGAGCGGCAAGGAAGAAACAGCCGCCGGGCAGGACGCCGTCGGCATAGAACGCCAACCGGGACTCGTGGACAGCGAAGAGCCGTCGCAGCCCATGCGGGGCAGTCAGCGCGGGTGCAATGACGCGATCCGTCCACTGCCTGCGTGCCTGCTCGATCGTGTCCAGCTGGAGCTGCTCCTTGGTACGCCAATGCGCGAACAGGCCGGACTTGCTGACATCCAGGTGGTCGGCGAGCCTGCCCAGCGACAACCCGTCCAGACCGTGCACGGATGCCAGCGACACGGCCGCGTCGAGCACTGCCTCCCGGGTGCGCTGACCGCGGACCAGCCGCCCATCCACGCGCTCTTTCACATCCATGACGAATGACCATAACACAATAAGACCGAACGGTCGTAAATATTCTTCCCCCTGGACAACGCGTCGGATAACCCAGGACGCCTGTTCGCCGGGGTAGTCCCGGTCATGATTTTGCGACCAAGAGACCGGCTTTACGGGGCACTAGAATCGGCGGCTTACATCCGCGACGTTGTGGCAGAAGAGCTCAGCCGGCTGGGGCGCAGCTGGTGAGGATGAGCCGGTTCGTGTCGTCGAGCCCATCCGGGCCGACGACGACGGTGGCCGCGCTGCGGTAGGTGGTGATGATGCGCCCCAGCCGCTGCCGGGCGTACTCGTCCCATTCCTGGTACTCATCGGCCCATGTCACGCGTGAGATGAGCAGCTCGGTGGGGTAGGCGTAGCGACGCGGGGCGCCGAGCTGCGGAACGTCCATCACGATCACCGGACGGAACCCCGCGGTCAGCAACTGCAACCGGGCGATTTCGTCGACGATCGGCTCGATGCGCTCCGCTGGGACGTCGAGCATCAGGACGACGACGACGGGTAGCCGTTCCGTGCCGACGCCGCCGAGGACGTTTCCCGGCGCGACGTCGAGTGGGGCGGACTGCGCGGCGTCGACGTCGAAGACGCGTTTGACCAGAGACCGTGCGCTGTTGCTCTGCCGGATCCGGGGCAGCAACGCCCGGCGGGCGTAGCGGTACCCCGGCAGACGTCGGACGTATCGGCCGGCCTTGCGCACTCTCGGGTTGCTCGCCACGGGCACCACCTTAGTGTCGATGGTCAGCGGATCAGATTGGCGATGTACGTGGCGGCTTCGGCTGCGCCGTTGCCCGGGTCGATCTCTTTCACGCGTTCGATCATCTCGGGTCCGTGGGCGAGCAGATCCGCCAGCATCGGCTCTGCCGTCTGGACGGTGACCGACGGGAGCTGGTGGGCCAGGCCGCTTTCCGCGGCGAACCTGGCACGCGCCTCCTGATCGTCCAGCGCGGTCTGGCGGTTCGGGACGAACAGGGTCGGCACGCCGAACCGCAGGAGCTCGTGGAACGAGTTGTACCCGGCTGCGCTGACCGCGACGTCGAACGCGCGATAGTAGCGCGACAGCGGGTAGGTGCGCACGACATGCACGTCGGTGTGCTCGCCGCCGTCCGCGGCGATCTCTGGCTTGGTGACGCAGACCTCGACCCCCAGGTCGCGGAGCGCGGCGATGGACGCGCCGACGTCGCCGCTGGTGTCGTTGATGTTCCCGGCGCCGAGTGAGACCAGGGCGAGCTGGACGTCTGGATCGACGCCGAGCGCCGCCCGTGCCTCGGCGCGTTCGTCCAGATCCGCGGTGTCGAGCAGGGTGACCGGGCCGACGCGGGCCGCGGCCGTCTTGCCGGTCACGCCGCGGTCCGCCGGGGAGGCAAGGTCTCCCGGCTCGAGCACCAGGTCGAACCAGTCCGCCTTGTGCAGCCGGTCAGTGCCCTGTCCGGGCTTCCACATGCCACGCCGGGACCACAGCCATCGCGCGTCGGGGAAGGTCTCGCGGACCGCCGGGATGCCCTCGTACGGCCACGTTCCGTCGAAGACGACGACGGCCGGGCGGATCCGGTCCATCACCTGCGCCACCGACTCCGCGAAGTAGGCGTGCCACCGGCCGGGCGCCAGGCCGGTCGCGGTCATCGATGGCAGGTACTCGTACGTGTAGCCGAAGTTGCTGACGACAGGTGCGGCCTGTGACAAGGAGAGGAAGTGCGGTTCCACCCGCGAGCCGGCCTCCGCGCGGACGGCGTAGGCGAGCAGCCGGGTCAGGTGTCCCATGCCGGAGCCGTTGCTGGAGATGAACAGCACCGGTATCCGCTCGACCTCCGCTGCGCGAGGGCCGCCCGCATCCTCTGCCGCGGCCGGCACAGTCAGTGCGACCTCCGGGAGCCGAGGTGGCTCCACTGGACGGGTGAGTGCCGCGTGCTCGTCGGTGACGGCCGTGCCGGGAGCATCCGGCCCGTCGGACGCGGTGCCGATCAGTTCCGCCAGGCGTGCGATGTGCGCCTGATGGCCGAACCGGCTCCGCGCGACGTCGGCGGCGCGTGCCACCTGGTCCTCATACGCCCTCCGGTCCGCGTAGAGACGGTCGACGATGCGCCGCACGGCCGGGGGCTCGGCGTAGATCGCGGCGGCACCGAACAACGGCTCGAAGGCCGGCGGCAGGATCGCCGGAACACCGCTGGCCAGAGCTTCGAGGACGGTTCGACCGAATGCCTCGACCCAGCGCGGATCATGGTAGTAGACGAAGAAGTCCAGCCCGGCCAAGAACTCCTTGGGCGACATCGCCCCGAACTCGTACACCTCCCACGAGTCCGGAAGTTTCCCGAGCAGTGCTTCGGCGGGCTCAGCCCCGCCGAGGACGCGCACCGTCCACGAGCCGTCGACGGGATAGACCGCCTGCAGCGTCTCGACGTCGCGCGGCCATTTCTGAGCCGAGGCCCGGCTGTGCCGTCCGACGACGGGCCGATGCCCGCGCGGGCCGGTCCGCTCGACCTCCCACGCCTCAACATCGATGATGTTCACCCAGTCGGACTCGAGCAGTGACGCGGGCGGCACGCGACCCGCGATCGACTGGCGGACCTGGGGGCCGATCGGCGCCCACAGCGGTTCTCGACCGAAGCGTTGCCGAGCGATCTGGTGAACCTGTTCCGGGCGGTAGTGCTCGTGCCCGTCGATGTCGTGCGGTGCGGCGTTCGCGACGATGACGACGTGGTCCGTCTCGATCGGTGGCAACTGGTCGGCCGCGTACTCCAGGACGGCGGGATGCCGGACCACGGCTGCGCGTGCGCGAACCCGTTCCCCGCGCACCAGCAGCTCCGCGTGACCCTGCTGGACCTCCTGCCTGATCTGCGCGTTGACCGGTGAGACCTTGGCCACAAGCGGTCCGTTCAGGTGAATCAGAGCGGTGCTGAAACCGGCGGCGTGCTGGGCTCTGACCTCCTCGGCGATGCTGTGCGCCGTCCCACCCGCGAAACGCAGGTCGGACACGTCGAGCACATCCACGAAGTGGGCATCGGTTCCAGACACGGGAGACGATAATGCCATGCTCCGGGCCTTACGCCCGCACCCGGACCGCGTCGGAAGAGCCGGGCCGCGCGGCAATGCCGGGTCAGGCGGACCCGGCATTGCCACCCTACGGCGCGGCCGGCGGTACGACCGTGACTCGTTCGGAGGCGACTCGGGTGTCTCGGCCGGCCGCATCCTCATGGCGGACCAGCACCGAGGACCCGCCGACGACAAGGGGTACGAGGAGGGCATCGAGCAGCGCCGAGCGCAGGTCCTGAGTGCTGACCAGCAGCCGGGTGCCGGGGCCGGCGCCGAGCTGGCGTGCCCGGTCGTGCGCCTGTTCCACCAGGCCGCCGAGTGTATGACTGGCACCGTGGTACTGCAGCGCCGGCTCGGCGGCGTCCGGCGGTGTGTAGGGCACCAGGTCGTCGGGGTGGCCCGGCACTTCGACGGCGTAATCGAGCACCCCGATCGGCAGTGGATCGGCGAACCGG
>NZ_ML142852.1:53392-55393 GCF_004138495.1 Phytoactinopolyspora endophytica | reverse complement strand
CCGAGCGGGCGCAGGGACAGCGCGACCACCTCCTCGACGTCGGCGCCGGTGGCCTCGTCGAGTGTCTCCGGGCCCGTCACCAGCACGTCGGCGTCGTCGTTGTCCACTACGCATGCTCCCAGCGCCCAGCAGGCGCCCGCCCACACCAGGGCTTGCCAATGCGGCGGGAGCATCAGGCCGACGCGTGTCCCAGCGTCGGCCATGAGGTCGTCACGCAGCAGGCCGGCGGTCTTGGCCACCCAGTTGTCGAACGTCGTCACGGAGAGCTCGATTCGCTCACCGGTGGCGTCGTCGTAGAACGTGACCAGTGGCCGCGAGCCGTCGCGGCTGAGTTCCGTGCGGAGCAGATCGTGCGGCGTCGAAACCATAGGCCGAGGTTACGTTGCCGTTCAGCGGGTGGTGACAAAGTCGTCGACCGGGTACGGGGGGTGAGCGCCCGCGGAGCCGTCGGGATGGCCGACCGCGATCGCGCCCATCGGCGTCCAGCCATCGGGCAGCTGAAGCGCAGCGGAGACCTCATCGGTGTGGGACCTGTCACTCCGTGACGGGCGCGAATCGGTGGGAAAGACCCAGGCGGCGCCGAGCCCGGCGGCGGCAAGCGCGATGAGCAGATTCTCGACGGCGGCCCCTACAGCCAGTGTGACGCGGACGTCCGGGATAGCCGCGGCACAAGGGACGAGGACACACGCGGCCCTGCGCAGGACCTCGGAGGGCCGTACGTCGCCGGAACGGTAGTCGTCCGGGGCCCGGTCGACGACCGCCGCCAGCGCGGAACGGGCTGCGTCGGACTCGACGACGACGAACCTGACGGGCGGCTCCGACCGTACGGGTCCGGTGCTCTCACCAGACGGCTCGCCCGCTGACGGTGACCACGGCCGCGGCGCCGCCAAGGCGGCCTCGACCGCACGCCGGAGCGTTGACCGGTCGACCGGCTCGGTTGTGAAATGCGTCATATCGCGCCGGGCGAACACCGCCTCGCGCATCGCTTCGGGCGTCCCCAGGCGGAAACGGTCCTCCGCCGACGGCCGGACGAGCACTGACGCCCCGCCGGCGGCGTCCCCGCCGCCGGGCCCGTCGTCGGCGGGAAGCAGCACATGCGGAAGACCCCGCACCACCGCGACGGGCACACCCGACAGCTTGCCACGGACCAGCTCGGTCGCGGCGGCCAGTTCGTCGGCGATGGCGACCACCGTCACTCCGAGGTCGTTCCCGTACGAGTCGGTTCGTCCGCGCAGATCATCGACCACATGGACGCCGGCGGCGCCGATCGCCATGTCGACGACGCCGTTGCGCCAGGCCCGACCGGCCGTGTCGGTGACGATCACGCCCACGTGCACACCCAAGCGCCGGCGCAGTCCGTCGCGGATCCGGCGCGCCGACGCGTCCGGGTCCTCCGGCAGGAGCACGATGGCGCCGGCGTCGACGTTCGAGGCATCCACTCCGGCGGCGGCCATCACGAACCCGTGCCGTGTCTCGACCACGCGGGTCCGCCCATTCGGCGTCCGCCACTCGGCGACGGTACGTACTGCCTCGTCGTCGATCGCCTGGTCACGATCCGTACCTTTCCGGACGCGGCCTTCTGCCTTGCTGACGATCTTGCTGGTCACGACGATGATGTCGCCGTCGATCAGCGGCGGTTCCGGGCCGTCGTGGAGCGCGTCGACCAGGAGTTCCGCGAGATCGTGGCCGTCGCGTACCTCGGGGATGCCGGGAACCCCGCGTACCTCGAACCGTGGTGCGTCGATCACCCGTGCACCGCCTTGTCGCGGCGATCAGATACGAGTTCAGGGCGTAATAGTGCCCTGAACTCGTATCTGATCGAGCGTCGCCGACCGTGCCGGCTCACGCGTTCGCCCCACGGAGGCTCTGGGCGAGGTCCAGGGCCGCCCTCGCCATCTCCGCCGTCGCGTCCACGTCGTGCATCCACAACGGGACGGCGCGGCAGCTCACACCCAGCGCCTCGACGTCGGGGACGGCGCCCGCATCCGCGGAGTCGACCAG
>NZ_ML142852.1:52938-53362 GCF_004138495.1 Phytoactinopolyspora endophytica | reverse complement strand
CCGTCGAGCAGGTCGGTGAACAAGCCGGCGACGCCCGCTGGGCTGACCTCGACCCCGATCGTCTTGAGCACCGCGTCGGCCATCCCCCGCACGGGGGCGTCGCCGATGATCGGCGAGAGCCCGACGACGGGTGCCGACGTGGCCTGGACGGCGTCCCGGACTCCGGCGACGGCGAGGATCGGTCCGATACTGACGACTGGGTTGGAGGGCGGCAGCAGCACGATGTCGGCGCTGGAGATGGCGTCGAGAACGCCCGGTGCGGGCGTGGCGGCGTCGATGCCGGCCAGCACAATGCGCTCGGCCGGCACCGCGGCGCGCATCCGCACCCACCATTCCTGGAAGTGCACGGCCCGGGTCTGCTCACCGCCCCCAGGGTGTGTCTCTGTACGCGTGTAGGACGGGCTGTCAGCCGGGACTGATGTGT
>NZ_ML142852.1:48102-52915 GCF_004138495.1 Phytoactinopolyspora endophytica | reverse complement strand
CCTCCACAGGGGGTGTGTCGGGGGGTGCGTGGGGGGCGGAGCCCCCCGCAGGGGTGTCGGGGGGTGCGTGGGGGGCGGAGCCCCCCGCGGGTATCACCACGTGGGTCTCGACCCGGTCGTCGCTCATGGGCAGCAGACGGACACCTCGCCCTTCCAGGTGACCCAGCCAGCGATCACAGAGTGCTTCGGTGACCGCGGACAGCGGGTAGCCGGCAGCGAGCATCTGCGTGCGGACCAGATGGGTGGCGATGTCCCTGTCGCCGAGGGTGAACCACAGCGGGTGCGCGCCATACGCAGCGAGCTCTTCCGCGACCGAGTGGGTCTCGCCGGCACGCCCCCACCCCTGGCCCTCGTCGATACCGCCGCCCAGCGTGTACATCACGGTATCCAGGTCCGGACTGACGTGCATGCCGTGCAGAGTGATGTCGTCGGCGGTGTTGCCGATCACGGTGACCTCGGCGTCGGGTACGGCGTGCAGCAGGCCGCGGAGGAAGCGCGCGCCGCCGATGCCGCCGGCCAGTGCGGTGATTCTCAACACGTCTCGACGCTACGCTGGGAGGGTTCCATGATCATCAACGGGTGGCGATACTGCGGTAAGCCAGCGGTCAGTGGTCATCGGGCACACGTGATTCAAGCATCAACCGAACGGTCAGACGATCTTGAACTTAGAACATTTACCATGGTTCCGCTTGACGGGCATGTATTGCAGCCATGTAATTTCGTACGTGTCGTTCGGTACTTCGTGGCTTCGACCACCACGAGGTGCCACGGGGGCCGGCTCTCTACGGGGAGCGCGGATACGGTCGAAGGAGGCGAGCCATGTGAGTGAGTGGGACGAATTAGAGCTCCTGCTCGGAGGCGACGCCGAGGAGGCGGGCTGGCAGGAGCGAGCGCTCTGTGCTCAGACTGACCCGGAGGCGTTCTTCCCAGAGAAGGGCGGCTCTACCCGGGAAGCCAAACGAGTGTGCCTATCGTGTGAGGTGCGATCGGAGTGCCTGGAGTACGCCCTGGCGCATGACGAGAGGTTCGGCATCTGGGGCGGCCTCTCGGAGCGCGAACGGCGCAAGTTGAAGAAGCGCGCGGGCTAGTTCGGGGCTGCCAGGCCTCACCCGCGTCGCTGCGGACAGCTAGGCGAGCCGTTCGGCGGTGGCTCGTTGCGCCCTCTGGGGGCGTTGCCGCGGCGCCGAATGCTGCTCGAGGCCGTATCTCGGCGTATGGTTGGCGGTCGGCGTCTCCAGTGCGCACCACTGGAAGGAACGGACCGACAACTACGACGACGAGGCATGGCAACCGAGCAGAACATCTCCGCCGCCGGCGAGACCACGCCGGGCATCTACGGCGACGAGGGCTATGGCAGGGACCCCGCACTCGACGCGTTCACCGGGCAGATCGCCGAAGTCGCCCCGGTCAACCCGGCTGAGCTGCACTCGCATGACGTCACTGCCGTCCTGGTCGCACACAACGGGAGCCGGTGGCTGCCGCGGGCCTTGGAAGGGCTCGCCGCGCTCGTTCACTCCCCGGACCGGATCATCGCCGTCGACACGGGCAGCCGGGACGACACCTCCCAGCTGCTGACAGCGGCTCTCGGCGCCCCAGCCGTGGTATCGGCGCCTCGGTCGACCGGGTACGGCGCGGCTGTGGCCCAAGGGCTGCAGGCCGCGGACGAGATGGCCGCCGCCACCAGGCGAGGCGTCATGGCCGCTGAGCGCACGGAGTGGATCTGGCTACTGCACGACGACTGCACGCCCGCACCGGATGCGTTGCGCCATCTCCTGGAGACGGCAGTGCGCCGACCGGACGCGGGCGTCATCGGGCCGAAGGTCCTCAGCTGGCGCGGTGACCGTCAGCTGCTGGAGGTCGGTCTCACCGTGTCCGGCAGCGGTCGCCGGCACACCGGGCTCGATCGGCGCGAGTATGATCAGGGCCAGCACGACATCACCAAGGACGTGCTGGCGGTCGGAAGTGCCGGCATGCTGGTGCGCCGCGACGTCTGGGACGAGCTCGGCGGCTTCGATCCGGTGCTGTCGGTCTTCCGGGACGACATCGACTTCTGCTGGCGCGCCAACCGCGCCGACCACGGCGTCGTGCTCTCTCCCGAGGCGGTGGTCCATCACGCAGAGGCCGCCGCGCACGGGCGCCGCAGGCTCGGCACCACCCGGCTGCGCCCGCACCTGGCGGACCGACGCAACGCGCTGTATGTCGTGCTGGTCAACTCTCGCCTGCTCTGGCTTCCGTTCTTGCTCCTGCGGGTCCTGGTGGGCGGTATCGGGCGATCGTTCGGCTTCCTGCTGGGCAAACAGCCCGCCTTGGCCGTGGAGGAGCTGGGCGCGGTGATCGGCGTTCTCGGCCGTCCGGACCGGCTGATCCGAGGGCGAGCCCGCCGCAGACATCTCAGAGGACGTTCGCCGGCACAGTTGCAGCCGCTCTTTCCGCCGCACGGCCAGCAGCTCAGGAATGCCGGTGAGAACCTCCTGGCGCTGCTGAGCGGTTCCGGTTCAGGGCATGACGTGTCCGGGGCGTCGCGGCGGGCCAGCGGCACCGACGACGACGACGTACCCACCACCGACGACGCGTTCCTGCTGCGCTTCGTGCTGCATCCGCTGATGCTGGCCGGCGTCGCGCTGCTTCTGCTGACGCTGCTGGCGGTACGCGACCTGATCGGCGGCGGGCACCTGATGGGCGGTGCCCTGTTGCCCGTGGTGACGGAGCCGTCCGGCCTGTGGCGTAGCTACACGGAATCCTGGCACGGGGTCGGGCTCGGTAGCCCCACACCGGCCCCGCCCTACCTCGCCGTGGTGGGACTCCTCGCCTCGGTGGTCCGCAGCGCTACGCTTGCGGTCGATCTGCTACTGCTGGGCTCGGTCCTCCTCTCCGGGGTCACCTCCTACTTCCTGTTGCGCCGGCTGGTGACGGGACGCTGGCTGCGGCTCTGGGGAGCCGTCACGTACGGGCTCCTCCCGGCGCTCACCGGTGCCATCGCGGCCGGCCGGATCGGCACAGTGGTCGCTACGATCCTGACTCCGCTGCTGGTGTTGGCGCTGTACCGCACGTTCGGCCGTCCCGGCGAGCCTGGGCCGTTCCGCGCGGCGTGGAGCGCCGGGCTGATCCTCGCGGTCATGGCGGCGTTCGTCCCGCTCGCCTGGATTCTGGTGTTCGTCATCGGCGTCGGCGGAGTGGCGACGGTTTACCGGGATCGGGCGTCGGCGGTTCGCCTGGCGGTCATCCTGGCGATCGTGCCCGTGGTTCTGGTGCCGTGGAGCGGGAACGTGCTCAGCGATCCGGTGCTCCTGGTCACCGAGGCCGGTATGCCCGGTCCCGGCCTCTCCGAAGACGAGCTGGCACCGTGGTCGGTCCTGCTTCAGCAACCGGGCGGGCCGAGCGGTGCGCCGATCTGGCTGGGTGCCGGGCTCGTCCTGGCCGGTTGGGCCGCACTGCTGCGTTCCGAGCGACGGCTGGTGGTCGGTACGGCCTGGGCCGCGGCCAGCACGGCGTTGGTCGCCGGCGTCGCGGTGTCCCGGCTGGCGGTTACCGGTCCCACTCTGGAGACACCGGTCTCGGGATGGCCCGGGTATCCGGCGGTGGTGGTCGGCGGTGCCCTGATCGTGGCCGCGGTCGTGGCGGGTGAAGGCGCCCGGTCCTGGCTGGCCCGGAGCAGCTTCGGATGGCTGCAGCCGCTGATCGCGGTGGCCGCTGCCGGTGCCGTGGCGGTTCCGTTGATCGGTGCCGTCTGGTGGGTTGTGGACGGTGCCGACGACCCGCTGGAGCGCCGGGACCCGGAGGTCCTCCCGGCGTACATCGCGACCGAGGCCGAACAGCCGGAGCGTATTCGGACGCTGGTGCTCAGCCGCGCCGACGACGGCCGTGTGACCTATTCGCTGCTGCGCTCGTCCGGACCGCGGATGGGCGACGCGGAGTCGGGCCCGGAACCGGAGAGGTACGAGCCTTTGGACGAGACGGTGGCGGACATCGTCTCCGGCCGTGGAGGCGCCGACGGCGCCCGGCTGGCCGAGTTCGCCGTGAAGTACCTGTACCTCAATGCGCCGTTCGATCCTGATCTTGCGGACATCCTGGACACCGTGCCCGGTCTCGCCCGGGCCAGCGCGCCGGATGGAGCCGCGATGTGGCGAGTGGATCAACCAGTGGGCCGTGCGCGGCTGGTCGAACCGGAGCCGGACGAGCCCGCGTCCGAACCCGCGGACGATCCCGTGGTGGTGCCGACCGAAGCGATCGGAACCACCACGGACGTGCCGGAAGGTGGGCAAGGTCGGCTGCTGGTGCTGTCCGAGATCGCCGACAGCGGATGGTCCGCAACTCTGGATGGGTCCGAGCTGAACCCTGTGGTGTATGACGGCTGGGCACAGGCCTTCGAGATCGGCGCGGACGGCGGCGAGCTCGAACTGTCCCACCAGGGCACGCAGCGTGCTGGAGTTCTTCTGGTGCAACTTGGCGTGGTGATCATCGTGACGGTGCTGGCACTGCCCGGGATCCGGCGTGAGAAGGGCGCCGTGGACGACGCCTCGGAGATCGACCTCGACGAGCCGACGTCGCCGGACCTTCCAGTGGTCCGCGACCGTCCCGACGGGGCCGGCGCGCCCCTGCCGGCGCGCGCCGGCGTTGCTCCGCCGGACGCCACTGGGCCGGCTGGCGACGAATGGTTCGGGCCGTCGGCGGATGAACCCGCTCCGCCGTCGGCGGCGCCTGGTGCGCCGTCTGAGCCCGTCTGGCGGGGACAGTCACAGGAACAGACTGAAGAGCCCGGATACGACCGCCCGGTGGCTCCGGCCGAGCCGGGCGCGTCATCCGGGGCCAGCCG
>NZ_ML142852.1:39561-47996 GCF_004138495.1 Phytoactinopolyspora endophytica | reverse complement strand
ATCGGGGACGGCGTGCACGCCGCGCCGACGGTGAGCCGTCGACCGAGGACAGCGGGGATTACCGCGGCCGGCGTGCCGCCGGCCGTAGGTCGGGTGGCCGCCGGGCGCGGCGGTCGGATGAGGAAGGTGAGTCGTGATGCGCGGCGGAATCAGCGCGCTGACATTGGCAGCGGGTGTCGCCGGAGTCGTCGCGGCCGGCTCGTTCATCGGGCCGCCCGAGTCGGTGGTCGAGGAGTACCCGGACGTTCAGGAACCGGTCGTGCGGACGTCGCTGGTGTGCCCCTACGTCGGTGGAGAGGAAGAAGGCCGGTCTCACTTCGGGGTGTTCACGTTGCCGGACGTACCCACCGTTGAGGACGAGGAAGCAGCGCCGATCACCGCGCGAGAGCTCCAGATCGCTGAGGAGCCCGGCGAGTCCCCGGATTCGGGAGAGTCCGAGGACGAGGAAGCGACCGAGGACGAGGAACAGACCGAGGACGAGGAACAGACCGAGGACGAGGAACAGGCCGAGGACGAGTCGGACGAGCCTGTGGAGCCCGTGACCACCGTCGAGGAGCGTGGGATCCTCGACATCACCAGAGTGGAATCCGAGGAGCCCGCGTCGGTGGCGGTGGAAGGCGATGGTGCGCTGGCTCCAGGGCTGGCCGCGGAGCAGTCGCTGCTGATCGACGAGACCGATCTGCGGGGTCTGAGCACATCGACCTGCGGCCCGGCTTCCCGCGAGCACTGGTTCGTCGGCGGTTCCGGGGAGGTGGGCAAGCGCGGTCGGCTCGTGCTGTCCAACCCCACGTCGGTCGGTGCCGTGGTCGACGTGGAGCTGTGGGACGACGTCGGTCCGCTCGAGGCGCCGGCGAGTCAGGGGATTGCGGTGCCGGCGAACAGCCAGCAGGTGTTACTGCTCGACGCCCTCGCCCCCGAGGCGGAGCGTGTCGGGGTACGAGTGTCGACGACCCAGGGGCGGGTGGCCGCGGCGCTAGAGGTCCGGGAGTCTGATGAGACCACGCCGCTGGGCATGAGCTACATTCCGCCCGCGCAGGAACCGCAGGAACAAGTCGTGATCCCGGGAGTTTCCGACCAGCGGGACGGTGTCCTGCAGGTCCTCAACCCGGGCGAGACGGACGCGATCGTCTCGCTACGAATGCTCGGCCCGAACGGGGCGTTCGCCCCGGTCGACCACGAGGTCATGACGGTCCCGTCGGGTAGCGTGTCCGAGGTCCCACTGGAGGACATCAGCAACGATCCCGCAGCGATCGAGCTCGACAGCGATGAACCGATCACGGCCTCGCTCCGCACGGTGGAGGAGCCTGACGACGGGCTTCCCGATCTGGCTTTCACATCGGCGACCCCGCCGCTGGATGGTCCGGCGACGGCATTGCTCGGCCGCAGCGGAAGCGGCTTCACGACGAGGCTCTACCTCAGTTCGGTCGTCGAGACCTCGACCCGGGTCATGGTGCAGACGCTGAACGAGGACGGTGAGGTGGCCGACGAGCAGGAGTACGACGTCCCCGGTGAGGCGACGCTGCCGGTGGAGCTCGAAGCCGCCGAGGACGCGACGTTCACCACGGCCGTCGTGGATCCCGGTCAGCAGGGTGCCATCGTGGCGGCGAGGGAGATGGTGGCCACCGACGACGACGGCGCGTACGTGGACCTCATGCCGCTTGTGGCGCCTGTCGTCGAAGTCGGTGTCCCGCGAGTCGTCAACGAGCTCACCGGCGTGCTGGACCCGACCGAGGAGTAGAAGCCGTCCTCATCGCGAGGTCTGCGCGACCCACCGTCTCGCTAGTCGTGGTCACCGTAGGTGGGATCGACGTCCTGGGGGTCCACACCGAACATCTCGGCGACCTGCTCAATGACGACGTCGCTGACGAGGTCCTGCAGCCGGTGGCCGCCTTTGGCGCGGGTCTCGATCGGACGGCGGAAGATCACGATCCGCGCAGGCAGGGCACCGGTGCTGGCGAAGGCGCGAGCCAGCGGGATCCAGTCATGCGGCCAGTCGTCCAGCGTGGGCACGTCCTCTACGGCGAATTCGACCTTGGCCAGCTGGTCTCGCCAGCGCCTGTCGAGGTGTTCGACGCAGCCGAGCACCACGTCGTCGAACCGTTGCGCCGGTGAACGGCGCAGGGGGGAGTCCTCCGGCGCTAGCGGTGCTCGGAGCCCGTGACCACGTCTGTCGCGGCGCAGCGCGGGGAGCGTGACCTGACGGGTGCCCTTCTGGGCGCGGGATCGCCTCACGTCGGCAGATTAGCAGGAGAAAGACGTCGTGGACGGGTCCTGGCGTGCCGAGCGGCCGGACCACCTGTCGGGGCGTTAGCCTTGGCAATTGTGAGCCCTACACGTCGCTGTTCCCGATCGGCCTGTTCCAGGACGGCCGTAGCGACGCTCACCTATGACTACGCCAACTCCACGGCTGTGCTGGGTCCGTTGGCCACGTATGCCGAACCGCACGCGTACGACCTCTGCTCCGAGCATTCGGAGCGGCTTGTTGCTCCACGTGGCTGGGAAGTGATCAGGCTCGCCCCGGATCCGGCAGCGCTGGGACCGTCCAGTGACGATCTGCTTGCGCTCGCCGATGCGGTCAGGGAGGCCGCGAAGCCCCCGGAAGAGCCGGAGGAGCCGAGGGGCGAAGGTCCTCGGCGCGGTCACCTCCGGGTCCTGCGTAACCCGGACATGTGAGAGCGGTTGCCCTTGACCGGGCGGGAGAATCCCTCCTCCACCACCGAGTCACCAGCTAGGCGTGGGCACCTGGTGTCTAGAGCACTGGATTCCACTGGCCTGCGGCGACGGCCAGGACGACGGCGGTGGCCGTCAGGACCGCCGAGCCCAGCAGTACCGTTGCGTCCGCGCGTGTGAACCGGCTTTCGCGGGCGCAGGTGCGGGTTCCCCTGCTGTCGAAACCGCGGGCGTCCATCGCGACCGCCAGCTGGCTGCCTCGCCGTACCGCCCCTACAAGCAGCGCGAACAGCCGGCCCCCGAACAGGCGGACGGCGGCGATGGGATTGCGCCCGGCCTCCATGCCGCGCGCCCGGCGTGCCCGGCCGAGGGTCTCCCACTCCGTGGCCATCAGCGGTGCGAGCCGCAAAGCGGCCAGTGATCCGTAGGCGAACCGTGGCGGCACTCGCAGGTGCTTGACGAGCGCGTCGGCGAGGTCGACAGGGTCGATGGTGAGCACGGCCAGCACGCCGGGGAGGGCGATGGCCGCCAGCCGCATGCCGGCAGCGGTGCCGGCCGCCAGGCTCTCCGTGGTGAGCAGTAGCGGCCCGGCGTCGACCAAGACGGCGCCGCCCTTGCGGCCAGTGAAGACCATGTTGCCCACGGCGATCGTGGTGACGGCCAGCGCCAGCGGCCACACCCGGCGCAGCACGTCGAGCCAGCTCAGCCCCCAGGCAGGGACGCTCAGCAGGGCCGCGGCGAGAATCAGCCCGGAGGAGACCGGATCGACGCCGGCCAGCAGGACGACGGCGGGCAGCAGCGCGCCTCCCAGCTTGGCCACTGGGTTTCGTCGGCCTAGTACTCCCGAGGTGCTGTTGCCGACAGCTCCCGTCACGAGGATCACAGCATCCTCCTCGGGTGAGAAAGGTGGCTGCGCGAATGCGAGGTCATTCGTTGCGGCCCTCCCGATCGATCCGAGGAGCCGGTGACGTCGTGGCCGGCGAGATCGTGCCGTCGTGCATGGCGATCCGCCGATCCGCCAGCACTGCCGCGAACTCCAGATCGTGCGTGACGGCCAGGATGGAAGCGCCGTCGTCGCGCAGCCGGCCGCAGAGCCGGACCAGCTCGGACCAGGTCCGGGCGTCCTGACCGAACGTCGGCTCGTCGAGGATCAGCACGTCGGGTGCGGTCGCGAGCGCGGTGGCGACCGAAAGCCGCCGTTTCTCGCCCCCGGACAGCGTGTACGGGTTCGCTCCGGCGAGCCGGTCCAGGCGCAGCCGCTCGAGCAGCTCGCGGCAGCGCCGCGCGGCTTCGGACGAGTCGACTCCCGCCCGGCGCGGACCGATCGCGAGTTCCTCGCCGACGGTCGGTGCCAGGAACTGGTGCTCTGGATCCTGGAACACGGTACCGATCCGGCGGCACAGCCGGTGGGCCCGCCAGCGGTGTAACGGGCGGCCGTCGTCCGCGAGATACGCTCCGCCGGTGTCGGGGCGGACCAGCCCGGCGAGGACCATGGCCAGGGTCGACTTGCCGCTCCCGTTCGGCCCGGTGATGCAGGTGGCTTCGCCGGCATGCAGCTCGAGGTCGGTCCGCTGCAATGCGGATGTCGCCATTCCAGGGTAGGCGCGGCTGACGCCGTCGGCCCGGAGCAGGAGGTAGCCGGCGGGCGTGAGCGGCACAGCCGCGTCGTTGTCCGTCGTGAGCCGTCGATTGGACGGCACAGCCGCCTTGCCGGCCTGCGAAGCGCCCGGGTCGGCCTCGACGTCGAGAGGCACTGGAGGCACCGATATGCCCCGGTGTCGCCCCGGCGCGCGGGCGGGTGCCGCCCAGCGGGCCGGCACCCACACTCCGGCGGCGGTGAGCGCCGCGCCGCGCCGGCCGAAGACCGTCTCCGGTGGGCCGTCCTCGATCACCCCGGCCCCGGTCTCCAGGACGACCACCCGGTCCACCAGCTCGACGGCCAGGTCCACCCGGTGCTCGACCATCACCAGGGTGGCTTCGGAACCACCGGCGGCTCGCTGGACGGCGTCCATGACGAGCCGCGAGCCGTCCGGGTCCAGATTGGCTGTCGGCTCGTCCAGAACCAGGACCGACGGTCTGCGTACCAGCGCTCCGGCCAGGGCGAGCCGTTGCTGTTCTCCGCCGGAGAGCGCCGAGGTCCCTCGTTCCCGTCCGTAGCCGAAGCCGACCCGCTGTAGGGCGGCGTCGACGCGTGGCCAGATCTGCTCGCGCGGGACGCCGGCGTTCTCCAGCCCGAACGCCACGTCGTCGCCGGACCGGGACATGACCAGAGAGGCTTCGGGATCTTGGAAGAGCATCCCGACCTGGTCGCGGGCCTGCGCGGCGGGGCGGCCGCCGATCAGGACCTCGCCTTCGTGTTCTGCTGAAGCATCCGGGTCGAGCAACCCGGCGATGCCTCGCAGCAGCGTCGACTTTCCCGCCCCAGAAGCGCCGACCAGCAGCACACGTTCACCGGGTTCGATGTCGAGATCGACGCCCCGGCAGGCCCATCGCTTCCGTCCGGCGTACCGCCAGCCCCAGCCCCTCAGGAGCACCCGGCCGCCCTGGGGATGGGCGTGGACGGGCAGGTCCGGGCTCTGAAGCGTCATCGAGTCAGACCTCCTGCTGGGCACGGCCGGCGGCGAACGGCGCGAGGACTCCGGTGCGGGCGAGGGCACGGACCAGCAGCCAGCCGAGGACGCCGGCGGCGATACCGGCGACGACGGCGGCGAGAACGTAGGCGATCTTCCAGTCCGCGCTGTATTCGGGAACCGAGACGATGCTCTGGTTCACACCCATCGCCAGCCCGGCACCCGCCCCGGCGAGCAGCGAGCCGGCGACACCCCATCGCCGATAGGCGAGGGCGGCGAACACGAGCTCGGCCCCTAAGCCTTGCCACACGCCCGACATGAACACCGACAGCCCCCACACCGATCCGAAGAGCATCGAGGTGGTCGCGGCGACGACCTCGGTGTACACCGCCGCTCCGGCCTTCCGGATCACCAGACCGCCGATGACGGCCGGCATCAGCCAGATGGAGCCGATGACCGGGCTGAACGGTGTCGCCTCCAGGGGCAGGCTGACGGTCGGGTAGATGAAGTTGTTCCAGGCGGCGAAGAGCAGCCCGAACGCGACGCCGAGCACGGAGGCGACGACGATGTCCACGGTGCGCCAACCGATCCGCCCGGCGCTCCGGCGCCGAAGGAATCGGACGAGCCGGACGATGCCGAGTAGGCGGAGGAGCCGGACGATGCCGAGGAGCTGAAGGATTCGGAGGATCCGCGGCGGCGCCGAATCGTCGTGCGCGAGCTCGTCATCTGCGGGTTCACTCGCTCGCGGGTGTGAAGCGTTGTCGACGTGGCTCATCGGCTCTCCTGGCGTCGTTGGATCTGAAGAGGGGAGAGCGCCGTCGATGCGAGAGCTGACACGAAAACGGCGCGCCGGCGGGACGACGGTCCCACTGGTGCGCCGCTGGCATGTCGAAGGTCGACTCCCTGCGCCGGCATGATCCGGATCAGGTTCTGAGGGTCTGCGGGTGTCCCGCACTCTCAGCGCTCTGCTGCGCTCCCCTGTCTTGCGGTATTCAGGTGTGGCATGGACGCTAGCGCCATTCGGGCTTATCGGTCAAACGCCGCTCACCTGGGAGACCATGGGCTGTGCACGCGGATCGGGTGAGTAGTGGATTGCCTTCGTATGAACGTAGGGCGACGATGCGGCGTGTGCGAGGTACACTCCGTGTCGGTGGTCCGCGGGCCCAGCGCCCGCGGGCTTGTACATCCCGACGTTGAGAAGAGCGAGGTTCTGCGCAGATGCAGCTAGCTACCCGGCGTGTGGTCGGTGTGAAGCTGGCCATCGCGGTGACCATCGCCATGACAGCTTGTTCAGAGGCCGAACAAGCCGCGGAGTCCGCGCCGTTGGCGCAGATAGCCTCGGATGAGGAGACGGCGCCCGCGGAGAACGGGATCGACCAGCTTCCTGGTGACGAAGTCCTGGAGACGGCGGTCACCAACCTTGATGAGGCCGGGTCGTTCCGGGTTCATGGCACGACGCTCGCCGACGACATGACCATCGACATCGCGTTCAAGGTCGGTGAGGGGTCGGCGGGAACGGTGACCAATGGCAGCGAGGTCGAGCTCGTGGCGTCTGAAGGGGTGATCTATATCACCAGCGACGCCGACACCCTTGCTGACGTGGTCGATGCCGACATCGACGACACCATCGCCGACAAATGGTTCCGGGTGTCGTCCGAGGAATCGGAATCGGGCTACAGCCTCTTCGCGGACAGTGCCGAGTTCGCCGATGCCCTCTTGGGGCTGTCGGTCGAAGGCGACCCCACCTCTGTCAAGGAGGTCGACGGGGTGCCCGCTGTGGGGCTGTCGTTCGCGGAGAGCGGCGGGATGCTCTGGGTCGCGGCGGAAGGCGAGCCGTTGCCGGTGCGGTTCGAGGAGAAAGGTGCGTCCGGGAAGGCAGGCGTGCTGAACTTCACTGATTTCGGCGACGACGTCGACATCGACGTCCCCTCGGACGACGACGTGATCGATCCGGCTGAGCTGCCCAGCGAGGACGACGAGGACGGCGGCGAGAGCGACGACGAGGACGGTCAGAGCGAGTAGCAGTGAGCGGTCCTCTCAAGCTCTTGGCGGCCCTTCCTGGGGAGCCTGCAGTCGGCATCGGCGGCTAATCGGAGATAATGGGCAATCGTGGAGATTGTGGGAGCGATTGCGGTTGGTCTGACACGGTTGTTCGGCCGGGTGGAGTCCGACGGGCTGGAGAACCTGCCGCTGACTGGACCGGCCATCGTGGTCGTGAACCACACCACCATCGCCGATGTCCCACCAGTGCTGTCGACGCTGCACCGGGCCGGGCTGCGGCCCAGCATCCCCTGCCACGATGATGCGTGTGGCAGCGAGCACGGGCATGTCCGGTTCTTGGCCGCGTCGCAAGTCTTCAACCACCCGCTGATCGGCCCACTCGCGCGGCACGCCGGAATGGTCGAGGTGGGGTTGCGTCAAGCCAGCACCGCGGCCCTTCGAGCGGCCCGCGACGCCCTCGGGCGCGGCGAGATCATCGGCATCTATCCCGAAGGGGATGTCTCCGCCACGACCGACGGCTCGCCTCGCCGGTTCCGGTTCGGTGTCGGACGGTTGGCGTTGGATACGCAGGTGCCGGTGATCCCGGTCGCGCATCACGATGCACGTGCGATCGGCTCAGGCTCAACCGCGCGCAGCTTGGGGGGCGCGTTGACCTCGATCGTGCGGAGGCCTACCGTCCGGCTGCGGGTGGGAAAGCCGATCTCTCCGGACGAGTTCGCCGGCATGGCGATCAGGGACGTCGTCGACCTCGTGCAGACGAGGGTCACCGACGTGTGGCGCTCGCTGGCGGGCGCCGACACCCTGGAGAAGGGAGGTCCGTGAATAATCGATTGCCCAGTTCGACCTGCCGCGGCAGGCTACGTGACGGCGGTCGACGAGATTTTCACTAGAATTCGCACATAGAAGATAGGCGTGGTTACCCGCGCGAGGGACTATACCGGACACTGGAGACACGAGCAGACTACAAAGCCCCAGGTGAGGCGAGGAGCGGCCATGTCACGGAAGGAGCCGGACAGGTGCAGACGCTAGTGCTGAACGCCACGTATGAGCCTCTGGCTGTTGTCTCTGTCCGTCGTGCCATCGTCCTCGTGCTGACCGAGAAGGCCGTGCTTGAGCATGCCGATGCGGAACGGATGATCCGTTCCGCCACCCAGGAGTTTCCCGCGCCTCTGGTTGTCCGGCTACTGCGGTTTG
>NZ_ML142852.1:39071-39508 GCF_004138495.1 Phytoactinopolyspora endophytica | reverse complement strand
TTGTCCGGGTCCCGTACCGGCGGCGGTTGCCGTGGTCCCGCAGCGGCGTGCTGGAACGCGACGGTCGCCGCTGCGGCTACTGCGGTGGCCGGGCCGAATCGATCGATCATGTACTCCCCACCTCGCGTGGCGGGCCGGCGCGTAGCTGGCTGAACACGGTTGCCGCGTGCCTACGGTGCAACCAGGCCAAGGCGGATCGCACGCCGGAGGAAGCGGGGATGAAACTGCGGATCGAGCTGTTCGAGCCGAAGGTCCAGCGCGCGCTCGTGCTCGCGCTCGGTGTCCGGCAGGCTGAGAACCTACCGGACTGGCTCTCCGGCACGCTAGCGGGTCACGGAGGTGTGGCGGCTGCGGCCTCATAGTCGCCTGGCGGTCGCGTGGATTGGGGGAAGAGATTCGCCAGGCGGCGGGTTGCGCCGAGCGGGTCAAACTTGGCT
>NZ_ML142852.1:35602-39018 GCF_004138495.1 Phytoactinopolyspora endophytica | reverse complement strand
TGTGGCCCGGCTGGGCTCGAGCCTGGCGAATCCCATCCCCCAATCCACGCGAGCTCTCGAATTTGGGGTCAGCGTGTGATTTTCGCCGTCCTTGAGTGGGATCATGGGAGTGTAGGACGAGCGAGGAGGACGCGATGGCCAGCCCGGTGCCGGGACTACCCACGGGCCTTGTGGTCGGGACGTATGACGAGTATCCCGACGCGCAGCGCGCCGTTGACTACCTGGCGGAGCACAGGTTCCCCGTGGAGCACCTCGCGATCGTGGGCACCGACCTCCGCCAGATCGAGCGTGTCACAGGCCGGATGACCTGGGGAAAGGCATTGCTCGGCGGGCTAGCCACCGGTGCGTGGCTGGGCCTCTTCGTCGGGCTTCTGCTGAGTCTTTTCACCGACGAGGCCTGGGCGCAGATCGTGGTGATGAGTGTGGCCTGGGGCGCCATATTCATGATGGTCTTGGGTGCCGTCGGCTATGCGTTCACCGGAGGTCGTCGTGACTTCACCTCGAAGAGCGTGATCGTCGCCGGCCGGTATGAAATCTACTGCCAACATCAGCACGCCGAGGACGCGCGGAACCACCTGGCGCGGTTGTCGTTGCGGACGGGCTGAGCGAGAGCGTCGACGCGCATCCCGCCCTACGCGTGCCTGGTCGCTGAGAAGTGCTTGACGGAGACGGCCAAACCGTGGACCGTCGACGACGTGAAGGGTGAAATGAGCTGCCCGCGCTGTGGCGCCTCTCCACAGCCGCCAGGGGCGTGGTCGAACCGCTGGACCTGCAGCCAACACGGGGCCATCTTCCCGCTTTCGCCGGTGGTCACGCCGAACTCACTTCTCACCCGCCAGCTGTGCAAGCGCTCCGACGTTCCGTTGTGGTTGGTATGGCCGCTCATCCGCGGCTGGGTCATTGGTGCGGTGCTCTCCGCGGGTGACGAGGCCTCCGGAGTGCAGGCGACGGCGGTGGCCGTCAGCGGTCCGAATCCGTTCGGCGGCGCCGCGGATCTGGTGCTGGTGGCCGAGGAACAGGGAGTCGGTCTGGGCGCGGGGCTGGCCGGCGTCGACGGTATCGACCCCGGTGATGCGGTCAAGGCCGAACCACAGGCTCGTGTGCAGGTGGAAGGGCGGTCCGTCCCGTTGTGGTGCGTGACCGGCCGTGCCGATTGCGCCGTCTACGCCGGGCACTGGGAAGGGCGCTGGCTGTGGGCGATCCTCAAGCCGCATACGGCCGGTGCGCTCCTCCTCGAGGATCTCGTCCTGGCCGACCTGCGCACGCTCGGTTCCGAGGCGGAGATGCTGCCGTATGGGGCGCCGCCTCCATGGCTGGCCGGATGGTCCGGATACGATCATTGAGCGATGACTGAGCAGCAGGCGTTCGACGGCATGCCGCGGCGGCTGTATCGGGCCACACCCACCCGGCTGACGACGTGGCTGGACTGTCCTCGCCGGTACCGGTTCAGCTACCTCGACCGGCCGCAACCTCCCAAGGGCCCGCCGTGGGCGCACAATACCCTCGGATCCGCTGTCCACAACGCACTTGCGCAGTGGTGGAGGTTGCCCGTGGAAGCAAGGACGGTTCCACGGGCGGGCTCGTTCGTCCGCGAGTACTGGTCCGCTGACGGATTCCGTGACGACGACCAGGCCGGACTGTGGCAGGAGCGTGCGCGGGAGATGGTGGAGCGTTATGTGACACAGCTCGACCCGTACGACGAGCCACGCGGTGTCGAGCGAACCGTGAGCACCGTTCATGACGGGGCGGCGCTCTCCGGTCGCGTCGACCGGCTGGACGAGCGTAGCGGTGAGCTCGTCGTCGTTGATTACAAGACCGGCCGTCATGTACTGACCACCGACGACGTCCGTTCCTCGCTGGCCATGGCGGTGTACGCGGCCGCGGCCTCACGTACGCTTCGCCGTCCGTGCCGCCGGGTGGAGCTGCATCACCTTCCGACGGGTGAGGTCGCTTACTGGGAGCACGACGACTTCTCGCTGCGCCGACATCTCGACCGTGCGTCTGACATCGCGGCGGAATGCTCCGATGCGGACACGTCCTTCCGCGCGGGGAAGGACCTCGACGAGGTGTTCCCACCGTCGCCGTCGCCGCTGTGTGGCTGGTGCGACTTCCGGCAGCACTGCCCCGAGGGAAAGGTCGCCACCTCCGATCGGCCCGGGTGGGCCGGACTCGCTGACTAACGGGCCGCGCAGAATGGGCGATGAGATCTCCAGGCGGCGGGTTACGCTCGGCGCGTATGAGCCCGGTTCCTCTGTGGCCCGGTTGGGCTTGAGCCTGGCGATCTCTTCGCCCATCCTGCGCGACTTCGCGCGGCCTCTTGAGCAGGCGGTCTCCCGCTGTCGCCGTCCCCGGGAACTTGATTATCCCTCTCAGACGTTTGAAGAGGCGGTATCGGTGGGAATGTCACTAGCGTGAAGATCGTTTTTCCCATCACGACGGCGCAGTAAGGAGAACGGATGCCCGGACGCTACGGAGTCCCCGATCGCTCCGTCAGGAGCGGCTCCAGTCGGGGCTCGCGGTCGTCCCGCCTTCTCCGATTCGTCGGTGTGGCACTCGGGGCCTCGTTGGTCACCGGGGGTGTGCTGGCCGTGGTCAGCGCCGGAAACGCGCCGGAGTCTCGTGGCGTCATGTCCGATGAGGGAGCGTCGTCAGAGCGGGAGGACGCCGCTGCCCTCGTCCGGGACCCCGACCATGTGTCGCGGTCCGACAGTCGTGAGCCCGGACGCCGTGTGCATGCCCTGCCGAAGCTGTTACCCGACCCGGTGGCGGAAGGGGAGCCCGGGGCGACCGAGGAAGCTGAGTCCTCCGCGCCCGAGAGCGACGAACCCGAGGCGACGGACGAGCCTGGGGAACAGGAGAAGGCGGACGAGGAACCAGAAGGCGGTTCCGAGGACGAGCCGGACCCGAACGAGAAACCCGAGGCCACGGCCTCCTTGCCGGACAACAGCGGCGAGGGCAGGCGTGTCGTCTTCGACATCACCGAGCAGCAGGTCTGGCTTGTGGAAGCGGGCGACGAGGTAGTCCGGAGCTATCCGGTATCCGGTAGCAAGGATGACGAGCTGGTGCCGGAAGGCACCTATGAAGTCTTCTCCAAGTCGATAGACGCGATCAGCTGGGACTACGAGTCGACGATGCAGTACATGGTCCGGTTCCACAGGGGTGAGAACTCGAACATCGGCTTCCACGACATACCGGTCTATGACGGCAGCGGCGACGCGGCCCAGACCCTGTCCGAGCTGGGAACGCCGCTCTCCGACGGCTGTGTGCGGCAGGACCCCGAAGACGCTGAAGCGTTGTGGGATTTCGCGCCGGTAGGGACGACGGTCGTCGTCGTCCGTACCTGATCCTCGTCGTCCATACGTGACCGACGACGTCGTCCGGCGCCTGCGTTCAAGCGGGCGCCGGACCGGAATCTC
>NZ_ML142852.1:34998-35521 GCF_004138495.1 Phytoactinopolyspora endophytica | reverse complement strand
TATTCAGCCGGTGTCTGCTGCTCGACCGGCTTGCCTCCGCGGGTACGGCGACGGGCGCGCTTGCGTGGCCGCGGCTGATCGGAACGGCTCTCGGCAGTGGTCGCCGCATTCGCGTCGCCCGATGCCGTGTTGTTGCGTGCTTTGCCTCGCTGGCCTCCGCGACCGCCGGACTGGCCACCAGAGGTGCTTCGACCGCCACGAGTCCGTTGCCGTGTCGGCTTCTTGGACGGCTCGCCGATGTCCTCTTCCTGCTCTGCGTTGAGGCCGGCGCGGGTCCGCTCGCTCCTCGGCAGCTTTCCCTTGGTGCCGGGTGGGATACCCAGATCGTGGAAGAAGTTGTCGCTGCTCGAGTAGGTCTCTGGGGGATCCGGGAACGGCAGGCCCAGCGCGTCGTTGATCATCTTCCACCGCGCCAGGTCATCCCAGTCGACCAGGGTGACGGCTATGCCCGTGGCGCCCGCCCGGCCAGTCCGGCCGATCCGGTGCAGATAGGTCTTCTCGTCCTCAGGGCAGCTGAGGTTGA
>NZ_ML142852.1:34305-34972 GCF_004138495.1 Phytoactinopolyspora endophytica | reverse complement strand
CGGAATGCGCGCAGCGCGCGCTCCCGCGCAGACTGGCCGAGGTCGCCGTGGACCGCCGCGACAGCGTAGCCACGTTCGGACAACGCATCTGCCAGGCGTTGCGCGGCCCGCTTGGTCTGGCTGAAGACCATCGTCAGCCCGCGCCCCTCGGCCTGCAGCAGCCGGGCGACCATCTCTTCCTTGTCGAGGTTGTGAGCCCGGTAGACGAACTGGGCAGTGGAGGGGACCGTCTGTGTCTCTTCGGACGATTCCGCACGGATGTTCAGGGGGTGCCGCATGTACCTGCGGGCCAAGCTCACCACGGCGCCGGGCATGGTGGCGGAGAAGAGCATGGTCTGCCGGAGCTCTGGTGTGAGGGCGACGATCTTCTCGACGTCCGGCAGGAAACCGAGGTCGAGCATCTCGTCGGCCTCGTCGAGCACGAGCACCTTGATATGCCCGAGGTCGAGGTGACCCTGTGCAGCTAGGTCGAGCAGCCGTCCCGGAGTTCCGACGACCACGTCGACACCCGACGTCAGAGCGCTGACCTGTGGTTCGTATGCCCGGCCGCCGTAGACGCTGAGCACCCTCACTCGCCGTACGGCAGATGCGGTCTCAAGATCGCCGGTGACCTGGTGTGCCAGCTCACGGGTCGGCGTGACGACGAGCGCCTGCGGTTTGCCCGGTT
>NZ_ML142852.1:32815-34288 GCF_004138495.1 Phytoactinopolyspora endophytica | reverse complement strand
GGCCTCGGCATAGTCACGGTCATCCGGTGCGACGATGCGCTGGAGCAGGGGGATGCTGAACGCGTACGTCTTCCCGGTTCCTGTGCGGGCCTGTCCGATCAGGTCACTGCCGGTCAGAGCGGCAGGAAGCGCCAGCTCTTGGATCGGGAACGGTTCGATGATGCCGACGCGTTCAAGCGCGTCGGCGATAGGGGGCAGGACCCCCAGTTCTCTGAAGGTAGCCAGAGTGTTTCGCCTCATTAGGTCGTGGGTTTCCGAGGGCCCGATTCCACGTCCATGGGGCCGCTCACCCGAGCGTTCATCTCGGGAGGCACCGCGCCACGGCTGGACATCATGTACCCCGGAAGCGCCCGTTCGTATGTGAGCGCCAGCTGTTTCTCACACTAGTCTACGGTACGTGTGCAACCTGAACGTGGTATCTGCGCGTGGTGGGTGTCGCGGAGCCGCATGACGGATCCACACCGGGCGGAGGCACGGCGGTTGCGGCTATGGTTGCGGCGTGGAACCCCTGATGAACGACCCTGAGTACCGGGCCGGCATTGTCGATCTGCTGGGCGCCCTCGGTGTGGGCGAGCTGACCGCGTTCCAGCGGCTGGCGGCGGATGCCGAGATGGCGCCGACGCTGGGCGACCAGGCCGCGCTGGCCGGCATGGCCGTAGCTGAGTTCCATCATTTCGAGCGTATCCGTGATCGCCTCGCCGAGCTGGGTGTCTCGATCGATGAGGCGATGGAACCGTTCCACGACGCGTACGTGTCGTTCCACGCCAAGACAACGCCGTCGAACTGGCTGGAGGGCCTGGTGAAGGCCTATGTCGGTGACCAGATCGCCACCGACTTCTATCGCGAGATCGCCGTTGCGGTCGACGACGGCACCCGCGCTCTGGTGACAGAGGTGCTCGCCGACTCGGGCCACGCGGACTTCGTCATTGACCGGGTGCGTTCGGCCATCGCCGAGGACCCCAGCGTCTCCGGGAGGCTCGCGTTGTGGGGGCGCCGGCTGGTCGGCGAGGCACTCGCTCAAGCTCAGCGGGTGGCGGCGGACCGCGACGCCCTGGCCGCGATCATCGTCGGCGGCAAGGGGCGGCCGGGCATGGACCTCGCCGAGCTGGGCCGTGTGTTCGCCCGGCTCACCGAGGGCCATTCCAAGCGTATGTCTACGTTAGGTCTTGCTTCATAGTCCTATAGCCCAGACCACCGCCGGGCGAACGAGTGTGTCACCCGGCGGTGTGGCCGCGGACGTGCGGCTGGGCTGGAGCGCTAGATGGAGCCGAAACCGACGCGGCGTTCTGACTGTTCACCGATCTCCACGTAGGCGAGATACGTCGATCGGACGACCACCTGTCGCCCACGCTCGTCGGCCAGTTCGAGAACGCCGTTTTCGTCGGCGAGCGCTGTCCGCACTGCCGTGGCAACCTCGTCCTGGGTCTGGCTGCTCTCGAGCACTAGCTCTCGCGGTGCATTATGCACACCGAT
>NZ_ML142852.1:19826-32776 GCF_004138495.1 Phytoactinopolyspora endophytica | reverse complement strand
GACCTCCACGGCCACCTCTCATACCTGGTTCGCATGCGCGGACAACTTCTCGTCATGTACAACGGCCAGGTTAGCCCAGCCGATTCCGGGTCAACACGGTTGTCCGCCATAGGCGATAAGACGGCTGCATGGGCGCGTGGCACGAGACCGTTCAGTGCGGGTGTTCGTGACTGAGCGGGAAGCCGCGGATACCACGCCATCCGAGGGAGGCCACCAGTTCGGCTGCCTTCTCCTTCGGGATGGTGCCGTCGGCGGTCAGCCAGTAGCGCGCTGTCACCTGCGCGATTCCGACGAGTCCGACCGCCAGCAGATCAGACTCCTCCCGAGACAACCCGGTGTCTTCAGCGATGATCGCGCTGATCTCCGCTGAACACAGGTGCGTCAGTCGGTCCAGCCGTGTCCGTACCGCGGGGTCGTTGGCGAGATCCGACTCGAACAGGAGCCGGTAGAACCCGGACTGGTCGTCGACGAAGTCGAAGTACGCGGCGACGGTGGCGATTACCCGCTGTTTGTTGTCGTCCGTGGACACGAGGGCGCGCTGTAGCCTGGCGAGCAGCTCCTCGGTCGCAGTGTCGACCAACGCCAGGTAGAGCTCCAGCTTGCCGGGAAAGTGCTGGTACAGCACTGGCTTGCTGACACCAGCCCGGACCGCGATCTCGTCCATGGCCGCAGCGTGGTAGCCATGCGCGACGAAGACCTCACGCGCGGCATGCAGCAGGTGTGCGCGCCGCTTCCCGCGGGGCATGCGTACACCTCGAGGTGGCACCTCTGGCACGGCGGTCACGCGTGGTCCTCCAAGCTGATGGTGAAGAGGCCGGTCTTAAGGTGGCGGACCTCTGGGCGGTCTGTCCGTGATGGTACCCGTTCTGGCGGGCCGCAGTGGATTTCCCTCCGCGGCGCCCTACCGATAGTCGTCCTCGTCGTGCTCGACCACACGCGTCTGCTCGTAGGCGTCAGCTGGGTCGACGTCGCTGGGGAGGTCGCGTGGGAGGTCGGCCGAAGGCAGATCCGGCTCTTCTGGATCGGATTCGTTCTGGCCGTTTGGGGAGTTCTCATCGACCACAGGACGTCGCTGCTCGTCGGCGTCGGCATCGGGAGCCGGCGTGACATCGGGTTGCACGTCGGGTTCGGACATGGTGTACCTCCTCGTCACAGCGGTACCTCTTTCCGGCCGTCTCAGTCAAAGCTGGCAGTTCTCACTGCAATCACCCGCGGCGCCGCTGTGACGACACCACATCTGCTGTTGACGTGCGGCCCATATGACCAGTCTGATCGATGCCGGCCAGTAACGGGGCGGTAAGGGCGAATACGATCGGAGCCGTGAGCGCGATCACCAAGTGGCCAGGATGGGATGTCACCCTGTCTACAGGGCGTCTCGTGCATGTACGGCGCGCCGCGGCGGGCGACGACGCGCCTGTGGCAGTGATGGTGCACGGTCTCGGCGGCTCTGCGAGCAACTGGACGCTGCTCATGTCGGAGCTCGAGGATGAGTTCGACCAGTGGGCTCCGGATCTGCCCGGCTTCGGAGACTCGCCGCCGTCCGGGCAACATACGGTGGGCGCCTACGTGGCCGACATCGCGGCGTACTTGGAGACCTTCGATCGTCCGGTCCACCTGCTGGGCAACTCGATGGGTGGGCTGATCTCCGTACTTGTCGCGTCGGCTCGGCCAGACCTGGTGCGTACTCTGACGTTGCTGTCGCCTGCGATGCCGCAGTACCTGCTGCCATGGGGCGCACAGATGACGGCCGTGATGGCGGCGCCCAAGCTGGGTGAATGGATACTCGGCCGGGTCAACGACGAGCCGAGCCAGGAACAGATCGAACGGCTCGCGCCCATGATGTACGGCGAGCCGGACAACCTCGACCCGGACGAGTTCGACTTCGCTGTGCAGGAGCGGATGCGCTGGGTCCGGAAGCCGCATGCCAATAACGTCCTGCTCGATGCACTGCGTTCGCTCGTCGGCCAGTATCTGCTGCCCCAGCGTCGCTCGCCGTGGTGGGCGGCGCGCAAGGTGATCTGCCCGACCATGGTCATCGTGTGCGGACGGGACATGCTGGTGGGGTCGTGGGCCGCGCGCCGCTGGTGCCGCACCATGCCGCGCGCCCGAGTAGTGAAGCTCGAGCGCACCGGGCACGTGGCGATGATGGAGCATCCGAAGATGGTGGCGGCCCTGGTACGGGACTTCTTGCACGATGTGTCCGATCAGCGAGACGATGTGTCCACAAAGCGAGCGATGACGCCGGGAATGGACCGTCCCGTGTCACCGTTGGCCTAAGAGTTGGGGCGAACAGCCCGACCGGCATCGTTGTGAAATAGGAGTCGATCGTGTCTTTACCACCTCTCGTGGAGCCGGCAGCCGAACTCACCGTCGACGAGGTGCGTCGCTACTCGCGGCACCTGATCATTCCTGATGTGGGCATGGACGGCCAGAAGCGGCTGAAGAACGCCAAGGTGCTCGTGGTCGGTGCAGGCGGCCTGGGCTCGCCGGCGTTGCTCTACCTGGCCGCGGCAGGCGTAGGGACACTGGGCATCGTCGAGTACGACGAGGTGGACGAGTCCAACCTGCAGCGCCAGATCATCCACGGGCAGTCCGACGTGGGTCGCTCAAAGGCCCAGTCCGCGCGTGACTCGGTCAAAGAGGTCAACCCCTACGTCAACGTCATCCTGCACGAGACGCGGCTGGACAACGACAACGTCCTCGACATCTTCGCCGGATACGACCTCATCCTCGACGGCACTGATAACTTCGCGACCCGGTACCTGGTCAACGATGCCGCGGTGATTCTCGGCAAACCCTACGTGTGGGGCTCGATCTTCCGGTTCGAGGGGCAGGTCAGCGTCTTCTGGGAGACGCACGGCCCGCAGTACCGGGACCTCTACCCTGAGGCGCCGCCGCCCGGGATGGTGCCATCCTGCGCCGAGGGCGGGGTGCTGGGTGTGCTGTGCGCATCCATCGGCTCGATCATGGTCACCGAGGCGATCAAGTTGATCACCGGCATCGGGGAACCGTTGATCGGCCGGCTGATGGTGTACGACGCGCTGGAGATGAACTACACCACGCTGAAGGTGCGCAAGGACCCCAACGCCGAGCCGATCACTGAGCTTATCGACTACGAGGCGTTCTGCGGCACGGTCAGCGACGAGGCGGCCGAAGCCGCCGTCGACGCCACCATCTCGGTGCGGCAGCTGAAGGACTGGCTCGACGCGCGCGAGCGTGGCGAGAAGGACTTCGTCCTCGTCGACGTCCGCGAGCCGAACGAGTACGAGATCAATCGGATTCCGGGCGCGGTGCTCATGCCTAAAGGTGAGTTCCTCACCGGCGAGGCGCTGGAGAAACTGCCGCAGGACAAGCAAGTGGTCATCCACTGCAAGACCGGTGTCCGTTCCGCCGAGGCTCTTGCCGTGGTCAAGGGCGCGGGCATGGGAGATGCCGTACACGTCGGCGGTGGAGTAGCAGCCTGGGTGAACCAGATCGACCCGTCGCAGCCTGCTTACTGATCCCTTGCGCGCCGCTGAGCGGAAGCCCTCCCTAACGAGCTGCGTGTAGGTCGGTGGGGAGGGAGAGTTCCAGGGCCTCTTTGTGCTGCAGGGAGCCGGCGGGGAGGGAGACTTCTTCTCCCTCTCACGCGGCCGGCGGGCCGCTCGGGTGAGTGTTTGGGTGATCTGCCGCCGTCCGAAGATCGGTCGAAGAACTCTCCCACCCCGCCTTTGCGTTCGAACGGGTCTGGGCCGGGAGCTCTCCCTCCCCGCCTTAGTCGGGTCACAGCATCGAAGCCGGGAGATCTTCCGTTCATCGGAGCACCCAGAACAGTCAGGGCAGCCGTGGCCGGGGGATCTGGGAGGGGAGAGCTAGAGCAGGCCGCGGCGCTGCATCTGGGTCCAGAGGATCCAGCCGGGGAGGATCGGCAGCCAGAACGAGACGATCCGGAACAGCAGCACGGCCGGGACACCGACGGCGGTGCTCACCCCGATCGTGGACACGCCGGCGGTCAGCGCGGCCTCGACGGCACCGAGCCCTCCCGGCGTCGGTACCGCCATCCCCAACGTGTTCCCGACCAGCTGGACCACAGCGAGGTCCGCGATGTCCGCGGTGCCACCCACCGCGCGAAGACAGAGATAGAAGCACAACACCAATGACCCCGCCTGCAGGAAGATCCCGCCGATGGCCACCGCGAGCTTGCGCGGGTTGCTGAGAACGTCGAGCAGACGCGGTAGACCCCGTTCAGCGAAGTCGGCCCAGATGGAGCGCAAGCGGGTGCGGATCGCCGGGACGAGGATGAGCGCCGCGACCGCCAGCAGCAGCCCGGCGATGACCAGCAGGGTCGACTGCGAGGGTTCCAGGCCGGCGGCCGCCGACGATCCGGAGACGACGCCGAGTACGGCGATGGTGGGGAACGTGATCGCGACGTTTCCCACCTGGTTCGCCGCGACGCTGGCAGCAGCGAGCGGTCCCGCCACGCCGGCCTTCGTGAGCAACCGGATGTTGAGCGCGACGTTCCCCACTGTGGACGGGGCGATGAGCCGGAGAAAGCTCAGGCACACCTGAGCACCAAGGGTGCGCCAGAACGGCACTTTTTCGGGCACGAATCCCAAGATGGCGAACGCCGCACCGACGAAGCTCAGGAACATCGCCAGCATCGCTGGGAAGATCCAGCGCAGGTCCGTCTGTTCCCAGAGCTCGCCGAACGAGACGTCGGTGAGCTGGGTACCGACCAAGTAGACGGCGGCTACCGCGCCGACGCCGGTGACCAGCGAGAGCGGTTTGAACCGTTGCAGGCGCACCGGCTCGATCTCTCGCCCGATCCGGCGGATCAGGCTGTCTCGAAGTTCGGTCAGCAGCTCCCGCTTGCCTTGCAGCTCACGACGGACAGTCCCGGGGAGAGCCACGACCTGCAGCAGCGGTACCGCGCTGTTCAGCACGTTGACGCTGAGCACTCGCATGGCCGTGTCGATGGTGCGCTCCGCGCCGACGACGAGCGACGCGGCCACCAGAGCTTGGGCCAGGTCGGCCCGCATGGCGAGATCCGGTGCGGCGACCTCACCACCGGACGGGTCCAGCAACCAGATCTTTCCGGAGTCGGCGACCAGTATGGACCGGCCGGACAGGCGGCGATGCGCTACCTGGCTGCGGCGCAGTCTGCGAATCTGCCGCCACAGGTCCTCCAGCATCTCGTCACTGACCTCGTCGGCGGTCAGTTTGGAGAGTGGACGGCCGGGCACGTGGTCGAAGACGATGGCGGTCGCCTCGCTGTTGACTTTCAGCACCTTGCGGAGCTTCGGCGTGCGCACTCCGGCGCGAGACACCGCGAGAGACTGCAGAGTGATCTGGTTGACGGCGGTCCGCATGGTGACCGCCTGGCGAGGACGGACCTCCTCCCGGGTGCGGAGCTGGTCCATCGCTCTGGCCAGCGCACCCGCCCCTTCGGTGTCCCGGTCCAGGACGAGCACCCCGAGCATTCCCTGCTCGCTCTCGGCGACGTAGCGCCGGTACCGTTCGACGCTGTCCGCATGGAGTGAGGTCAGCGCGTATCCGTTGGCCCGGAGGACGTTCGCCACTTTCCAGCCGTTCGGTGCGACCGATGGCTGACCGCTCACCAGGCGTACGAGGAGGCCGACGATGTAGCCGATACTGAGCGAGGCGAAGATGCCGGCCACGGTGATCTCGCCCTCGAAGAGGCCGACCGCGAAGCTCGTGGCGATGGCGAACAGCGCAGCCTGCCGGACGCGCTTGAGGTTCAGGCGGGCGACGACCGTGACGGCCGCCACCAGAACGGCCGGATACATCGGTACCGGCGTGCCGGTGTCGCCCTGGACACCTGGGACGAACGAGTCATGCAGCCGCTCCAACGTCGAACCGAGCAGCCAGTCGGAGACGAGTGTGGCGGTGATCGCGGCAATCGAGGCGGCGATGAGCAACTCGAAGGTGGTGCGGAACCGGCCGCGGAGCATCAAGATGAGCACGATGACGAACGGCAGCGCCTGCGCGATGAGTGCGGCGGCAATCGACACGATGTTGACCGGGCCACGTGGCATGACGCTGTTCAGCTCTGCCAGATCGCCGGTGAGCGCCGTGAGTGTACTCTCGGCTACGACGGCCAATGTGACCAGTGTGGTCATACCGACCGCCGCGAACAGTAGCCGCAAGCCGTCCAGTGGCCTGCGGGTCCGTCTGGGCAGCGGCGGCTCGTCGACCACCAGCCCGCCGGGCTGGCTGGTCTGGGTGTCCGGATGGACCGCGTTCTGAGTAACGCCGTGCTCGGGCTGCTCCATGGGTGAGCCTCCCCGTGCACGTACCATGTCACTCGCGTCCGTCATATCAGTCTGATCGTCGCACGTCATGGCTGCGCCATGTGGTGCCGACCCGCGAATCCTACCCGCGAGATCATGGAGCCATGGACGACGAGTACGTCGAAGCTGTACTTAGCCTGGTGGAACGGATCCCGCCCGGCCGAGCCATGGCGTATGGTGCGATCGCCGAAGTGGTCGGTGCCGAGCTCGAACGTGGCGGGCCGCGCTTGGTCGGGGCCGTGATGGCGTCGTTCGGCGGCGGCGTGCCGTGGTGGCGGGTGGTGACGGCATCCGGGAGGCTTCCACCCGGCAACGAGGTCGCCGCGCGACGAGAACTGGCAGCCGAGGGGACGCCGCTGACCTCCGATGGCAGCCGGATCGACATGCGGCGTGCCGCATGGCTCCCATGATCATCAACCGATAGCCACACCATGACCGGTACAGCCGTTGATGATCATGGGAGGGGCAGGAACTGTCGGTACGGCATGGTGGGATGGGCACGTTGGCCGATCGCGAGTGTCCCGGGGAGGTGAATGGTGCGGGGGTCCAGAGGACCGGCGGTGCGGCTGGTACGGCCGGAGGGCGAGCACGTCAGTGTCGCTCCTCCTGAGCTCGATGAGTCACAGCGGCAGGTGGTCGAACACCGGGGTGGGCCGTTGCTGGTCTTGGCCGGTCCGGGGACCGGAAAGACGACGACGCTGGTCGAGGCGGTGGTAGACCGGGTCGAACGGGACCATCTCGACCCGGACCAGGTGCTGGTGCTCACCTTCAGCCGGCGGGCGGCGGCCGAGCTCCGGGAGCGGATCGCTCGCCGGTTGAGCCGCACCGTGCGGGAGCCGCTGGCGCGTACCTTTCACTCGTACGCCTTCGGCATTCTGCGCCGGGAGGCGGTGCAACAGGGCGAACCCGCGCCGCGGCTGATCTCCGGCGCGGAGCAGGACCTGCTGATCCGTGACCTGCTCCGTGGCGACGTGGAGGAACTGGGCGCGGGGTACTGGCCGGAGAAGCTGCACCGGGCGCTGCTGACCCGTGGGTTCGCGCGGGAACTGCGTGACCTTCTGATGCGCGCCGTCGAACGGGGCCTGAGCCCGGAACAGCTGGGGGCGATCGGTCTCCGGGAGGGCCGCGACGACTGGGTGGCCGCGGCCAGGTTCGCCTATCAATACTCGGGCGTGACGGCGTTGCGGAGGCCGCCCTCGTACGACCAGGCGGAGCTGGTCCGTTCGGCGACCGGGCTGCTTCGGGACGACCCCGAGCTGCTGGCTCGGGAGCGTTCCGAGCGCCGGTTCATCGTCGTCGACGAGTACCAGGATTCCGACCCGGCGCAAGAGGAGTTGCTGTACCTGCTCGCGGGCGGTGGCCGGGACCTGCTGGTGGTCGGGGACCCTGATCAGTCGATCTACGGGTTTCGCGGTGCCGAGGTGGACGGCATCCGGCGTTTCCCGGACCGGTTCGTCTCGGCTGACGGTGTGCCAGCGCCCGTGCACGCGCTGACGGTCTCACGACGGAGCGGGCCGGCGCTGCTTGCGGCATCCCGCCGGATCGCCGCTCGGCTGGGCGGGCCGCCCCGGCATCGGGAGCTGGTGTCCGCGGATCCGGATCTCGCGGGGGAAGCCTCGGTCCACGTGTTGGGTAGCCCCAGCCAGGAAGCGGCGTTCATCGCCGCGCAGCTGCGTGAGGCACATCTGTTGCAGGATGTCCCGTGGAACCAGATGGCAGTGCTGGTGCGTGGCGCGCCGGCCATACCCGTGTTGCGGCGTGCGCTGAACGGATCGGGCGTGCCTACGACCGTGCGTCTGGAGGAGGTCCCGCTCGTCGACCAGCCGGCGGTTCGGGCATTGCTGTGTGTCGTCGAACTAGCAGCCGGTGAGCGTAAGCTCGACGATGAGCTGGCGTTCGACCTGGTCACCGGTGTTCTGGGTAGCGCGGACCCGCTGGATCTCCGGCGACTGCGGCAGGAGCTGCGCCGGCATGAGCTCGCGGCCGGAGGCGGGCGGGCCTCGGGCGAGCTTCTCGTCGAGGCGATCGAGCGGCCTGTCGTGCTGACCCCGCTGGATGACGACGCGGTGGCTCCGGCGGCCCGGATCGCAACGCTGCTGGAAGCGGGTCGCAAGGCCGCGGCGGCCGAGGGCGCCACCGCGGAGGATGTGCTCTGGGCAGTGTGGTCGGCCTCTGGTCTGGCGCGGCGTTGGGCGAGGACCGCGCTCTCCGGTGGCCGCACCGGCCAGAGCGCCGACCGGGACCTCGACTCCGTGGTCGCGTTGTTCGACGCCGTGGCCAGGTATGTCGATCGGATGCCTGGCGCCGGCCCGGCCGGATTCCTCGAGCACATCCGCGGTCAGCAGATCCCGTCGGACACGTTCGCCGCCGGTACGCGGCCGGGCCAATCGGCGGAGGCCGTGACGGTGATCACCGCGCACGCCGCCAAGGGCCTGGAATGGGATGTGGTTGCGGTCGCGGGTGTGCAGGAGGGCCTCTGGCCCGACCTTCGGGAGCGGGGCAGCCTGCTCGGCACGGAAGAGCTGATGGACATCGTGGCAGACCGGCACGCGTCGGCGGTCACCCGGGCCAGCGCGCGGCTGGCGGAGGAGCGCAGGCTCTTCTACGTCGCGCTGACCCGGGCGCGCCGACGGCTCGTGGTCACGGCGGTCTCCAACGAGGACGAGCAGCCCTCTCGGTTCCTCGACGACCTCGACCCACAGCCCGCGGACGCTCCGCCGGAACGCCCGGTGGAGCGGCCCAGGCGTGGACTGGACCTCTCGTCGCTCGTGTCCGAGCTGCGACGCGTGGTCTGCGACCCGGCAGAACCGGAGCCACGCCGCCGCGGTGCGGCCGTCCAGCTGGCCCGGCTTGCGTCAGAAGGTGTGCGGCAGGCCGATCCGGACCAGTGGTACGGGCTGCGTGAGCTGTCCATCGCCGATCCGTTGGGCGAGCCGGACGCTTTGGTCCGTGTCTCGCCGTCGAGGGTCGAGGAGTTCAATCGGTGTGAGCTGCGTTGGCTACTGAAGACGTGCGGCGCGACCGACTCGGACATGACCCGTGCCGGCGTCGGCTCCCTGGTCCATGACCTCGCGGAGAAGGCTGTGGTGGAGCAGTGGTCCGAGGACGCCATACTGACCGAGCTCGACCGGGCTTGGCCCAGCATGGACGTCGGCGAGGGCTGGTCCGCCTCCCGCGAGTATCAACGGGTGCGGGAGATGGTGCAGCGGCTCGCGGGCTGGCTGAAGGAGAATCCGCGCCGGTTGGTCGGTGTCGAACTCGACTTCGACGTCCAGGTTGGCCGGGCTCGCCTTGTGGGCCGTGTGGACCGGCTCGACGCCGATGCCGAGGGCCGGCTCGTCGTCGTCGATTACAAGACCGGCAAGAGTAAGCCGACCGCGGCCGAGATGGGTGAGCATGCTCAGCTCGCCACGTACCAGGTAGCGGTGGAGCGAGGCGCGTTTGAGCAGGCGGGCGGTGGTGAGCGCCGCTCGGGTGGGGCCAGTCTGGTCCAACTCGGTAAACCGTCCCGGGGCAGAGCAGACGAGCAGCGACAACCCCCGCTCGCCGACGCCGAGGACCCGACGTGGGCGGAACAATTGCTCGAACGGACGGCCGAAGGTATGTCGCAGCCGGTGTTCCAGGCACGCCGCGGAAGCTGGTGCGGCTTCTGCCCGGCCCGCCCGTCCTGCCCGGCCTTCCCCGACGGCGACCAGGTCACGCCTTGAGTTCGGCTGAACAGCACTCTATGCCCTTGAAGGAACGTGACACGACCGGCATCAACCCTGAGCTTTGGCGCGCATGTTCACCGTGTTGATCACCGGGGTTTCCGGGTCGGGCAAATCCGCGATCAGCCGATGGCTCGCTGAACGTGGACGCGAAGCTGTCAGCCTGGATGGTTACGAGGGCCTGTGTATGTGGGTGGACCGGCGTGGTCGTCCGGTCCAACGGCCGGAGAATCCCACCGTGACGTGGCTGTCAGCGCACGAGTGGGTCTGGAACGCGGACGTTCTCGACCGGCTCATCACGAGCGCGAGCAGCCGCCAGGTCGGCGTGCTGTGGCTGGCCGGCAATGCCGGGAACGTCGAGCAGTTGCACGGCCGCTTCGACCTACGGATCTTGTTACGGATCGATGCGGCCACGATGCTGGCTCGGCTGGACAACGCCTCCCGCGGCAACGACTTCGGCCGAATCGGTGAGAGTCGTGTACACCTGGTCGAGAACTTCGAAGACATCCAAAACCACCTCCGGAGTTTCTGCGATATCGAGATCGACGCCGCCGGTGACCTCGACACCGTTGGCCACGAACTTCTGACAAGCTCGCTCTCTAGGGGCCATGACGCGTCGTAGGTGCCCAGGGCCAAAGCGGCTCTGGACCGCGGCGGCCGCTGTCGCTGGTTGCGCACCAAGCCGTCCAGCCCGGAAGCGCAGTGTCGGTGGGGCCTGCGAAGGTAGGGCGTATGAGGTTCACGCCGGGCGATCTCGCGACGCGGCTGGGGCAGCCGGAGCCGACAGCCGAACAGGGGGCGGCGATCTCCGCGCCGCTCGAGCCGGGCGTCGTCATCGCGGGAGCCGGCTCGGGCAAGACGGAAACGATGGCCGCACGGGTGGTGTGGCTGGTCGCCAACGGCCTGGTCCGGCCGGAGGAAGTGCTCGGGCTGACCTTCACCCGCAAGGCCGCGCGGGAGCTGGCCGCCAGGATCCGCCGCCGGCTCGGGCAGCTGGCGGCGCGTGGCGTCATCGATCCCGGCGACGGGCTGCTCGACGGCGAACCGACGGTCTCCACGTACGACGCCTACGCCGGGCGGATCGTCACGGAGCACGCCCTGCGCTTGGGGCGGGAACCTGGAGCGCGGCTGATCACCGAAGCTGAGGCCTGGCAGTATGCGCAACGGGTCGCCTCCGCCTACGACGGTCCGATGGACGACGTGGAGTATGTGCTCTCTACCGTGGTCGGCAAGATCCGGGAGCTACATAGCGAGCTTGCGGGGCACCTGGTCGCCCCGGAACGGGTGCGCGAGTTCACCGCGGATCTGCGGTCGCAGGTCCATGCGCTGCCACGGGCACAAGGGCAGCGCACCAAGACCGACGTCTATGCCGACGTCGCGAAGGCGCTGAAGGTCCAGGACGCCCGCGTCGCGCTGCTGCCGGTGGTCGAGGCGTTCCGGGAGCGCAAACGCCGCGACGAGGTCGTCGACTTCGCGGACCGGGCCGAGCTTGCGGCGGCGCTGGCCGATGGCTTCGGCGAGGTGGGGCAGATCGAAAGCAAGGCCTATCGAGTCGTGTTGCTGGACGAGTACCAAGACACCAGCCACGCGCAGCTGGTCTTGTTGCGGGCGCTGTTCGGCGACGGACATGCGGTCACGGCCGTCGGCGATCCGTGCCAGTCCATCTATGGGTGGCGCGGGGCCAGCGCAGGGACGCTCTCGTCGTTCCGGAAGCAGTTCCGCACCCTCGACGACGCTCCGGCCAGGCTGGACTCGCTGACCACCAGCTTCCGCAACGGTGCGCAGATTCTCGATGTGGCCAACCGGCTGTCCGAGCCGTTGCGTCAGGAGGGCATGGATGTCCCGGAGCTGACGGCCTTCGGCGGCCTGCCGGCCAGCGACGTCGTGGCCTCGCTGCACCTGACCGCGGACGACGAGGCCGCCGACGTGGCCCGCCGGGCAAGGGCGTTCTGGGACGCCTCACCGTCCGGACGGTCCGCGGCTGTGCTGGTCCGCACCCGTAGCCAGATTCAGCGCCTGGAAACCGCGCTGCGTGCCGTGGACCTGCCGGTAGAGGTGGTCGGCGTCGGCGGGCTGCTCGCTACGCCGGAGGTGGGCGACATCGTCGCGACGCTGCGGGTGATCGCTGACCCAGGGCGCGGAGATGCGCTTATGCGTCTGCTCACTGGGGCCCGTTGGCGGATCGGACCGCGTGACCTGGACGCGCTGGCTCGGTGGGCGCGTCGTCTAGGCGGCCCGGCCAACCGGCAGGATGCTGCCGAGTCGGCCGTACCCGACGAGATCGACCAGCTGAGCATCGTCGACGCGTTGGACGCCCTTCCAGGGCCCGAGGAGTTCTCCCCGGAGGGGTACCGTCGGTTGAGCGCGCTCTGCGGCGAACTACGTGCGTTGCGACGGCGCACCGGCCAGTCCCTGACCGAGCTGGTGCACGACGTGGAACGGACGCTGGGCCTGGACGTCGAGCTTGCCGCGCGGCGTGGGCCCACCGGCCGGGTGAATCTGGACCGGTTCCTGGATGTGGCGGCCGATTTCGAAGGTGCTGCCGAGTCGGCCGGCCTTCAGGCCTTCTTGGCCTATCTGGAGGCCGCGGAGACAGCTGAGCGTGGCCTGGCGCCGGGAGAGGTGGAAGTCTCCGGAGACCGGGTGCAGTTGCTGACCGTCCATGGTGCGAAAGGACTGGAGTGGGACGCCGTGTTCGTCACCGGCCTGGTGGACGGTGTCTTTCCCACAGGGGGTGACAAGGACAAAGCGTGGCTGGGCGATCCGGGTGAGCTGCCGTACCCGCTGCGTGGCGATGCCGAGGCATTGCCGGCGCTGGACGTGGCAGGAGCCGGGGATCAGCAGGGAGTCCGCGACGCCGTGGAACAGTTCAAGGTCGAGGCTGCCGACGCGTCGCGGCTCGAGGAGCGCCGGCTCGCCTACGTGGCGGTCACCCGGGCCCGGTCGCTACTGG
>NZ_ML142852.1:19452-19788 GCF_004138495.1 Phytoactinopolyspora endophytica | reverse complement strand
CTGCAGCGGGTACCGGTGGGACGATGCGGTACGGCCGCGGGAGCCGTCGCGGTTCCTCGCGGAGATCCGCGACGCCTGCCGCGCCGGTGCCGGAGAGATCGCGCTCTGGATCGACGAACCGGGCGACACGAACCCGCTCACCGAGAATGCGCCGACCTGGCAGTGGCCGTATGACCCGTTGGGCGCACGGCGCGCCACCATTGCCGAAGGAGCGGCCATGGTGCGGACGGTCGCCTCGGGCGACGTCGATCTGGAAGCCGCGGCGGCCATGGTCGAATGGGACGACGAGGTGAGCCGGCTGCTGGCCGAGCGGGATCGGCAGCGTCTGGACCGTAC
>NZ_ML142852.1:16231-19411 GCF_004138495.1 Phytoactinopolyspora endophytica | reverse complement strand
GGAGCTGCGCCGGCCCGTGCCGCGGCCGCCGGCACCGTTGGCTCGCCGGGGGACGCTGTTCCACACCTGGCTCGAGACATTGTGGGGAGCGCCGAAGCTGGTCGACGTCGATGAGCTGCCGGGCTCGGCCGACGAGGGCGGCGTGCAGGATCTTGAGATCGCGACGCTGCAGGACGCCTTTCTGGCGTCGGAGTGGGCGGAGCGGAACCCGATCGAGGTTGAGGCGCCGTTCGAGTTGCTGGTCGCCGGTGTGCTGCTACGTGGCCGCGTCGATGCCGTCTTCAGCACCGACAGCGGCGGCATCGAGGTCGTGGACTGGAAGACGGGCAGTCCTCCGCGGGATTCCGCGGACTCCGCGGTCAAGACGGTCCAGCTCGCCGCGTACCGGCTCGCATTCGCTCGCCTCCGTGGTCTCCCATTGGAGCGGGTGGGCGCCGCATTCCATTACGTACGTGAGAACTTCACGTTGCGCCCGGCCGACCTGCTCGGCGAGTCGGAGCTGGAATCCCTGGTCACAGCCGTGCCGCAGTCATCAGATCTTGTATGACTGCGAGACACCTGTTGATCTTTCCGGCATTTGCCGGAACACTTACATCCCGTGACCATCGAGCTGACGCCCCTGCGCCGGATAGCCGCGTATGCGATTTGCTCTGATGACGACGACCGTGTCCTGCTCATCCGCGAGTCGATGAACTCCGGCACTCCTGGTGTGTGGACTCTTCCTGGTGGAAGCGTCACGCAAGGTGAGCATCCGGAGTCAGCTGTCGCCCGCGAGGCGAAGGATGAGACCGGAGTCCGGATGGAAGCGACCGGCATCGTCGACATCACCGCTGACACACGGGAGCTGCGTCACCGCGGCGTCACGTTGCACACCGACCGGATCATCTTCCGGGCCGAGCCCGTCGGCCCCGTCACCGGCCCCGGGGGTGACGGGGCGCCGGCGTCGCCCATGGTCGACGCCGTGGCCTGGGTGAGCAGGGACGAGGCGGCGACGCTCCAGCTGCGACCATTTGTCGCACAGGCGCTGAAGCTTCCGCTCTCCGCCGTGGACCTGCCGCCCGAGCAGATGCCGGAGTTACCCGGCTTCCACATCGTCGAGTCACCGGATGGACGGCCCACCGTGCAGCGGTTCGCCGCGTACGGACTGGTGCGGGATCCGGTCGGCCGGCTCCTGCTGACACAGGTCGCCGACGGATACCCAGGTGCTGGGAACTGGCACCTGCCCGGTGGCGGCACGGACTTCGGTGAGCAGCCGAGCCAAGCGCTGCTGCGTGAGCTGGAGGAGGAGACGGGCCAGGCCGGCCGGGTGCGCTCGCTTCTCGGGCTAGCCAATCACCACGATCCGGCGCAGATCGGGCCGGAGGGCTTCCCCATCGACTGGCATGGGGTCCGGCCGTACTACGACGTGTTCGTCGACGACCCGCAGCCGTTGACCATTGTCGACGTCGGAGGCTCGACCACGGCTGTCCGCTGGTTCACTCCGGATGAGGCGTCGTGGCTGCCGATCACCGCCGTCACAGCCGAGGCATTCGATGCGGCTGACCTGGGCAGCGAGGTTTTCCGCCGCTGACGTCCTCAGCTCGTGACTGTGGCGAGGGTGAGCTCGACCATGTCGGCGAAGCTGCGCTCACGGTCTTCAGCTGGCAGCGATTCTCCGGTGACGAGGTTGTCACTGACCGTGTTGACTGAGAGGGCTCGGGCGCCGAACTTGGCCGCCAAGGTGTAGAGCGCGGCGGTCTCCATCTCGATGGCGAGCACGCCGTACTGCGTCAGGCGATCGCGGAGTTCAGGACGGTCGTTGTAGAAGGCGTCGGTGCTGAAGATCTGGCCGACGTGGTGTGGGATGCCGGCAGCCTCGGCGCGCTCGACGTAGCCCCGCAGCAACGCGAAGTCGGCCGTGGGGGCGAAGTCGAGGCCTTCGAACCGCAGCTGGTTGAGTGACGAGTCGGTGCAGCCGCTCATCGCCACGACGACGTCGCGGACCGCGACCGTGTCCAGTAGCCCGCCGCACGAGCCGACCCGCACGACTGTCCGTGCGCCGTACTCGGCGAGCAGCTCGTGAACGTAGATCGACAGCGACGGTTGACCCATTCCAGTGCCCTGGACCGAGATCCGGCGGCCCTGATATGTGCCGGTGAAGCCGAGCATGTTGCGGATCTTCGAGTAGCAGACGGCGTCGTCAAGGTAGGTCGTCGCGATCCATTCCGCCCGGAGCGGGTCGCCGGGAAGTAGGACCGTGTCGGAGATCTCGCCGGGTGCGGCGCCAATGTGGATGCTCACGGTGCACGACGTTACAGGCGTGCGAGACGGCACGCGGAGGTGGCCAGGAGTCGAGCGGTCGGCTGTGAGACCGTCCGACTAATCAAATTTGATGAGTTGTCTCGATCGGCGTTGTGTGTGCCGACGGTTCTCCCTCTCCGGCACCCGGGCGCAGGGATCGGCGACCGATAGGCTCAGAGTGTGGATGACGCCTACACCCTGCCCGGTCCGCTAGCGCTGTCTCGATCTACGGTCGATCGTGCCGCTCATCTACGAGGTGACCCCGAGTGGCTGGCCAGGGTATGGGAGGACCCCTCGACCAAGGTTCTCATCGTCGGCGATGGCCGGGTGGCCGCCGAAGACGGCGCCTTGTGTTTCATCACGCCGGAGCAGGCGCCTGAGGGTGAGCGGTATCTGCTGGGTGTCGAAGAGGGCACGGTCTTCACGGCGGTTCATCTGGATGGGGTGTTCGACCACGCTCCGATCGTGAGGTCTTCGAACGGCCGTCCGGCCCAGCGGCCGAGCGGATCGGCGCGTCCGCCGGTCACCCACGCCGATGCCGCTGTGGGAGCAGCGGCGACCGGTGCCGAGAAAGCTCATCCTGGGCCCGGAGACGACGGCACGGGCGATACGGACGCCGGTGTCACGGGCATCACCGGCCTGAGCCTGCGCGACGTCGGCTCGGCTTTGAACGATCGGGACGCCGGCTTGGCCGTTCACGCGATCGCACTGGCGAACTGGCACGCGACTCATAGGCACTGCCCGCGATGCGGCACATCCACAGTGGTGGCGGAGGCCGGTCATGTCCGTCGGTGCCCGGCCGACAGATCCGAGCACTATCCCCGTACCGATCCGGCCGTCATCATGTTGGTCGTCGACGAGCACGAGCGCTGTCTGCTGGGGCATCAGCGGCGGTGGCCG
>NZ_ML142852.1:14160-16221 GCF_004138495.1 Phytoactinopolyspora endophytica | reverse complement strand
CACCGGTACTCGGCGCTGGCGGGTTTCGTCGAGCCGGGCGAGACGCCTGAGCATGCCGTGGTGAGGGAGGTCGCTGAGGAGGTGGGGATATCGGTCAGGTCGTGCAGCTATGCGGGCGCACAGCCGTGGCCGTTTCCGTCGAGCCTGATGCTCGGCTACTACGCAACGGCTCCCGGCGACGAGCCGGCGCCGGACGGCGACGAGATCGAGGAAGCCGCCTGGTTCACGCGATCAGAGCTGGCATCGGCGATCTCCGGTGGCGACGTCCTTCTGCCGCCACCGGTGTCGATCGCCCGCCGGCTGATCGAAGGCTGGTACGGCGGCCCTATGCCTGAGCGGCAGTGAGCTCGGCGAGTTTGCCCTTGACCTCGCCCGGGCTGGGGTTGGTCATGGAGCTGCCGTCCGAGAAGATCAGGGTCGGGACGGTGGCATTGCCCTTGTTGACGCTCATCACCAGTTCGGCCGCCTGTGGATCGGCCTCGATGTCCATCTCGTCGAAGGTGATCCCCTCGCGGTTGAGGGTGCCTTTGAGGCGACGGCAGTAGCCGCACCACGAGGTGCTGTACATCGTGAACGAGGGCATCTGTTCTCCTGGTCGACGCTTTCGCTGACGCCCTTCTCAACACCGCCGGGCTCACAGGTGTTCCGGCGCAGGAGGTCGCAGATGCCGGCGGCTTCCAGCCCTCTCCGTGCCGGGTGTCCGCCGGCCGGTGGAGAGATCCTCTCCTCCCCATCCAGAACAGCCTTTCTGGCGCGGGGTGACCGACGACCTGTCGGGGCCGGGTGCCAGGATGGAGTCCATGGCTGTGCCCGATGTTCTCTCCGCGCTGGACCCGGAGCAGCGCGAGGTAGCAGCCGCGTTGACCGGGCCGGTCTGTGTCATCGCCGGTGCAGGTACTGGCAAGACCCGCGCCATTACTCATCGCATCGCCCACGGGGTGCTGGCAGGTGCATTCGACCCGCGCCGCGTCCTGGCCGTGACATTCACCACTCGGGCCGCCGGGGAGATGCGCGGCCGGCTGCGTACGCTCGGCGTCGAGGGAGTGCAGGCGCGTACGTTCCACTCCGCCGCGCTGCGGCAGGCGCGCTACTTCTGGCCGCAGGTCACCGGCTCCGAACTTCCGCAGATTGCCGGCAGCAAGCTCAGCATCGTCGGTGCTGCCGCGAACCGTTGCCGTGTGGGCACGGATCGCGCCACCCTCCGTGACCTCGCCTCGGAGATCGAGTGGGCGAAGGTCAGCAACGTCCTCGCTGAGCGGTACCCCGCCGCCGCCGAGTCGGCGGCCCGTGAGGTCGCCGGCGTCGACGCGGAGACCGTCGCCCGGGTGTACGCGGCCTACGAAGACCTCAAGTCGGACCGCGGGCAGATGGATATGGAGGACATCCTGCTCGCGGCGGTGGGCCTGCTCGACGCCAATCCCGGTGTGGCCGACGCGGTCCGGTCGCAGTACCACCATTTCATCGTGGACGAGTACCAGGACGTTTCGCCGCTCCAACAGCGGTTGCTCGATCTGTGGCTGGGCGAGCGGGACGATGTCTGCGTCGTCGGCGATCCAGCGCAGACCATCTACTCGTTCGCCGGTGCCCGGCCTGACTACCTTCTCGACTTCGGACAGCGGTATCAGTCGGCCACCACGGTGCGGCTGTTCCGTGACTATCGATCCACCCCACAGGTGGTGAACGTGGCCAATGCGGTCCTGCGGCCCAGTCGCGGCGGGGCCAAGGGCGTGGTGCTCGAAGCGCAGCGGCCGGCGGGACCCGAAGCCGTCTTCATCGAGCATCCGGACGAGGTCGCCGAGGCGGAGTGGGTCGCGGGTGAGATCGGTCGGCTACTGGCGTCCGGGGTGCCGGCTCGCGAAGTCGCCGTGCTGTTCCGGGTGAACGCCCAGTCGGAGAACTACGAGCAGGCGCTCGCCGATGCCGGTATCGCGTATGTGGTGCGCGGAGCGGAGCGCTTCTTCGACCGGGCTGAGGTGCGGCAGGCGGCCATGTTGCTCCGCGGAGCCATGCGTGCCGGCGACACCGCAGGCGACGCCCCTGACGCGGCGGCCGCGACCGCCG
>NZ_ML142852.1:12631-14135 GCF_004138495.1 Phytoactinopolyspora endophytica | reverse complement strand
TCCTGGCATCCGCCGGGTGGTCGGCGAAGCCGCCCACCGGTGGCGGTGCCGCACGCGAACGCTGGGAGTCACTGGCCGCTGTCGTCGCGTTGGCCGAGGATCTCGTCGCCGCCCGGCCGGACGCGAGTCTTGCGGATGTGGTCGCGGAGCTCGAAGCCCGCGCCGCCGCCCAACACGCGCCTGTCGCGGACGGCGTGACGCTTGCCTCTCTGCACGCGGCCAAGGGCCTGGAATGGGATGCCGTCTTCGTCATCGGGGTCCACGAGGGTACGTTGCCGCTGAACTACGCCGAGACGCCTGAGCAGATCGAAGAAGAACGCCGGCTGCTGTACGTGGGCGTCACACGAGCGCGCGAGCATCTGGCCGTGACGTGGTCGCTTGCTCGGCAGCCGGGCGGCCGCGGGTCGCGTAAACCGAGCCGCTTCCTCGACGGCCTGCGGCCGGGTCGCCAGTCGCGTGCCGGGACGCGGGCCTCTCGGTCTGTCACGAGCCGCACCAAGTCGCCCGCTCGTTGCCGGATATGCGGCACCGCCCTGGTGGAGGCCGCGGCACGGAAGCTCGGCCGGTGCGGCGATTGCCCGTCGTCGGTCGACGAGGAGCTCTTCGAGCAGCTGCGGGCATGGCGACTCGAACGCGCCCAGGAACAGAAGGTGCCAGCATACGTCGTGTTCACTGACGCTACCCTGACCGCTCTGGCGGAGACCAAGCCCGCCGACGAGGCCGCGCTGCGGGCGGTGCCGGGGGTCGGGCAGAGCAAGCTCGAACGGTACGGCCCTGAGGTGCTCAAGATGTGCCGCGAAGCTTCGCCAGAGCACGCGACGGACGACACGCGAAAGTAGTCAAAAAATAGGTTGCCCCTTACGTTCAGGCGCGTTAGTGTAGCCACGCACCTTGTTGCGCTATGCGCCGAGCGTGCCCTGGGTCGGAAAGTCCGGCTGAGAGAGCTGATCGAGAGGAGGGTATTTCGGATGATCACCACAAAGCTGCATGTGCGGAATGACATCTGGCTGGCTGACTATGCCTGCGCTAATGCCCTCGACGGTCGGTTCTCGTTCGTGGGGAGTCTTTCCGTTTCGCCCGTCAAGGCCCCGTCGACGGGAGCAGTGCGTCCGCAGGCAGGCAACAACATCCTGATGACCACGCGCCGTGTCGATGTGGCCAAGGGTGATGTGCGTCTCCGTAGCTTGGGTCCGCCGATCTGATCTTCACCAGAATCGGCGCCTACAGGCCGCGGAACCCGCACACCGGGATCCGCGGCCTTTTTTTGTTTGGCACATGACGTGCTTCCGCCACCAACAGACACCACAAGGGGAAGGAGGTGAGAAGGACACATGATGTTGGCGAGTGTCCTCGATGACGCGTTCGTCACTGACGAGGCAACCCCTTGTCGTAACGATCCGGAGCTGTGGTTCGCCGACACGCCGGCTGACGTCGAGTTGGCCAAGGAACTGTGTGGGAGCTGCCCTGTGCGTGCGCAGTGCCTGGCCAGTGCGCTTGACCGAGC
>NZ_ML142852.1:12074-12596 GCF_004138495.1 Phytoactinopolyspora endophytica | reverse complement strand
GCCCTGGGGCGTGTGGGGCGGTGAGCTCTTCGAGGCCGGTGTTGTCGTGCCCCGCAAGCGTCCCCGAGGACGGCCCCGCAAGACCGAGTTGGCGGCGTGACTTTGAGCATCCGGACCGAACGTGAGGAGTGAACGGATTTGAACACCACACCAGAGCTGACCAGAGACGACCAGACGGATTTGATCTTCAGGAGCGATGACATGCATCTTTTGAACGAAGCCTTAGCGCGGGCGCACTGTTATGAGCGCCTTGCCGAGGCGGACGCGGAGCGGAGAGCGAACGGGGCGCGGAAGGTTCAGCGCTTGGAGCGCCGGGCGGCGCGTGCCGCGCGGCGCGCCCGGCGGCTCACCGCCGCGGCTTTGGCGGCTGCCGGCCGAGCCGCGTAGCAGTCGTAGTAGTAGCCGCGTAACAGTCGTAGCGGTTGTAGACCGGGCTGCCGGGGGGATCCCTCGGCAGCCCGGTCTACAACGGTTAGCGGGCAGCGAAACCAGGCACCCAGCGTTCGAACTCTCCCTGGAACG
>NZ_ML142852.1:8000-12025 GCF_004138495.1 Phytoactinopolyspora endophytica | reverse complement strand
CTCGCAGTCGAGCTGTGACAACACCCCGATGCCCCCGAGCCATACCCGATGCACGAGCAGATAGGACGGCGGGACGTTCAGTTTCAGACCGATCGTGTAGCCGGGTTTGCGTGGATCGTTGATTCGGTTGAACTGCTCCCGCATCCATTGCCGGTTGAAATGAAAGGTCTCGGTGGCGGCGGGCTCCAGGAACGGTGCCAGGTAGTCGTAGAGGCTCTCCGGGTCGATGTTGATGTGGGGGAGGATGAAACCTTCGTCGCGTAGACCGTTGACCGTCTCTTCGGTTTCGCCCTCAAGGGCCCGGCTGACCAGCCTGCCGATCGATTCGGGGAAACCCTCCGGAAGCCGTGCCACGGCCCCGTAGTCGAGAACACCGAGGCGGCCGTCGGGCGTCATCCGGTAGTTCCCCGGATGCGGGTCCGCGTGCAGGAGCCCGGCGCGTTCGGGTCCGGAGAACAGGAAGCGCACATAGAGCAACCCAACTCGGTTGCGTTCCTCTTGAGTCCCGTGGGCGATGATCTCCGACAGCGGCGTGCCCTCGAGCCACTCCGAGATGAGAACGTGTTTGGCCCCGTGAACAAGCTTAGGCACGGCGAACTCGTCATCGCCGTCGTAGGCGAACGCGAAACCGTCTTGGGCGTCGGCCTCGAGCCGGTAGTCGAGCTCCTCGAGCATCCGATCCTGGAGCTCGTCCAGGATGGCCCGTGCGTCCACTCCGGGCACCAGGGAGCCCAGGGTCTTCCCGAGCCGGCCGATCTGGTTGAGGTCAGAACGCAGCGCATCGTCGGCACCCGGGTATTGGATCTTCACCGCCACATCGCTGCCGTCATGCCACACGGCGCGATGGACCTGACCGATCGACGCGGCGGCGGCGGGCTCGTCGTCGAATGAGACGAACGAGCGCCGCCAGTCCTGACCCAGGTTCTCGGCCATCACATCGTGGACTGTGCGGGCGTGCATCGGGGGTGCGGACTCTTGCAGCTTGGTCAGCGTCGCCCGGTACGGCCCGACAACGTCCTCCGGCAACGCGGCTTCGAGTACCGACAGAGTCTGGCCGAACTTCATCGCTCCGCCCTTGAGCTCGCCCAAAACCTTGAAGACATGCTCGGCGGTGCGTCGCTGCGTCTCGGCGGTGACAGCATCAGCCGACCGGCCACCGATACGCCTGCCCAGCCCTAGAGTCGCGCGGCCGGCGACGCCAAGTGGCAGGCTGGCGAGCTTGGCGGCTCGAGTCGCGGCCTTGCGTGGCAGTTCGCTCACAGACCCATTCTGCCGCCTACTGCCATGTGCATCCGCAGTCCGGGTGGGGTTGCCAGCTTCGGCGCCTTGGCAGACCGTACGGAAGCTCGAGCTCGATCGTGCCATTGAGTGCCGACACATCGTATCCATCGAGGTACGCGAGCACCTGTCCAGCGGCCAGTCCGGCTACCGCCGCGCTGAGGCTGGCGTCGCAAGCAGGCATCTCCGGTGGATATCTGCCCGCCTGGTCCAGCATCATGGGCCAGGCGTGATCGCGATCGGTGCGATGCAGATCGAGGCAGCGCACGCATGCGGACTCGCCGGGCACGACGAGCGGTCCAACGATGCCGGTCACCTCGGTGACCTTGACCAGCAGATGAGCTACTCCGGCGCGCACATACGCGCCGGTGTGGTGTGGGTGCTCGGCGCAGACCGCCGAGTCGATGACGGCGAAGTCAGTCTCCGGTGGTGTGCTGTCTTGGGCCGCTGGCCCGTCGTCGAGGAACCGGTGGAGTGAGCGGTCTCTGGCGATGCCGACACCATCCGCGGGATGGCCTCCGGGTGATACGTCGGCGTGGGTGACCAGTTCCTGATCGTCGACGTGCACGTCGCCGATGCCGCCAGCGTCGAGCAGCCTCGCTACCGAGGCGCCCACGCGACCGGCGCCGTGGATCGTGATGCGGCGTTGGCCACGCCTCGCGAAGGCTGTGCCGCCACCGTCCAGGCTCCGGTCAAGAAGACTGAGACTGACCCGATCCGGCAGGCTCTGTCGCAGCGGCCCGTCGTCATCTGGGATCGCGTCCCTGTCGACGATCGCGCCGGCCGGGATGAGAAGTTCAAGAAGGCGGTCGACGGTATCTGGTGAGCCGCCGGCGGTCGTGGCGAGATCGCGGAGCGTGCAGAGGTCGTTGTTTCCATCCATGGCGCGCAGCACCGCACCTTCGACGGGGCTGAGCCCACCGAAGACGTGACTCTGGCCGGTCGTGGCGCCGATCTGGACAGTCGAGGGGTCGCGCCAGGCTGAGCTTAGCGACGGATGCAGTTGTGGGCGCACGGTACCGGAGCCTCCGATGGGCGGTGACGTGATGTCGGGCGGATCGGTTCTGTCATGAGTCCGATCTTGCCGTCCCGGGGCGTATCCGCGCTCGAGATATCCACAGGCCCATCGTCCCACCTGACGGTGGTGCGGACGTCGAACATGAGCGGCGAGCCCCCAGGGCCGCCGGCACCGCACGTGCCTTCCCCGTAGCACGCACGCCTGCCGGCGTTTTCCGAGGGCATCGCCGCCCACTATCCGCGGACCGTGCCGTTCGACGTCGCGCCGAGCTCAGGCAACGGCCCCCTGTTCGGCGCCGAGCGACCCTCGGATTCTTGGCTACGACGTTGCGTGTCTTGGTCCGTGGTTCTGCAGCGAACGTACGGCCGACGCGACGTGTCCGCAACATGAACGACGAATGTATGTCCACGGCCTGTGGATAAACCTGTGGAGGACTTGTGCAGGGGAGGGGATAGTGCTGTGGACAGGCGGTGGGTAGCCTGTTGACAACACGGTTCCGACGTGACGAATATGTCGCTGACCTGTGTGGATGTCGACCTCGTGGTGTGGACAAAAGAAAGTTCTGCCTTCGCCGTGATCCCGCGGATCGCGGGCGGGCACTAGACCGGAAACCCGCTTCGGCTGCAAGTTATCCACAGCAAATACCCACATCGGACATGTGTTGCCATTACCGTTCCTACATGGAACGCAGCGCGTCCTCCGGAGCGAATCGGCGAGGCGACAAGCGAACCAAGTGGTCATCGCTGCCTGGTCGTCACACCCGGCCGCCGTACGGGCTCCCGGCTCAGGGCTCCAGCGCCAGTTGGCGGTGCCCGGGCGCGAATGCCGCGGCGAAGCAGAGTGCGACAGGCGGGGATACAGATGGAGGCTGAACGGGAGGTCGAGGTCCGGCGATCGCCGCGTCGGCGGCGCACGGTGACCGCCTATCGCGAAGGAGGACGGATCATCGTGTGCCTGCCGGCCCGGTTCAGCGCCGCTGAGGAACGCCGATGGGTGCAGACGATGCTCAAACGGCTCGATGCGCAGGAACAGCGCCGGCGGCCCAGCGATGACCAGTTGCTCCGCCGCGCCCGTGAGCTGTCCCGGCGTTACCTCGACGGGCGGGCTGACCCGTCGAGCATCCGATGGAGTTCAGCACAGCGGAGCAGATGGGGCTCCTGCACCCCGAGCGACGGTTCGATCCGGCTCTCCGAACGGCTGCAGGGCCTACCCGGCTGGGTTGTCGACTATGTCCTGGTGCATGAGCTCGTGCATCTGCTGATCGGCAACCACAGCGACGAGTTCTGGGAGCTAGTTGGGCGTTATCCTCGCGCTGAGCGTGCACGCGGGTTCCTGGACGGCTTGGACTATGCCGCCGGTTCGAGGCCGCAGTCCGAGGGCGGAGAACACGAAGACTGAACGCAGGCCCTATTCCTTCGCCTCGCCGGCCTCGCCGGCCTCGCCGTCCGAATCGTCACCCGCGTCGGACTCTTCCTCGGAGGCGCGTAGCGCGTCTTCAAGCTCGGACACGTCGACCACGTTGTCCCGGTCGAGAAACGCCGTTGGGTCGGCGAGGTCCTCCGCGGAAGGCATCATGTCGGGGTGGGCCCAGAGCGCGTCGCGCCCCGCGACGTCTCGCGCCTCCCGCGCGGCGGCCCAGAGGGCCGCGGCTTCGCGGAGTTTCCGCGGCCGAAGCTGCAGGCCGACCAGGGTGGCGAACGTCTCTTCAGCCGGCCCGCCGGCAGCCCGC
>NZ_ML142852.1:422-7979 GCF_004138495.1 Phytoactinopolyspora endophytica | reverse complement strand
TCGGACAGACTCCCTCAGCGCGGAGGCCGACGGCAACCGGCCCGATGTGGCCTGCGTGACGACGTCGTCGACCCAGCCCTCCACCAAGGCGAGCGCAAGCTCGAGTCGTTCGAGTGCGGCCGTCTGCTCGGGTGAGGTGGGAATGTCGAACAGGCCCCCTTCCAGGGCCTCTTGCAAAGCCTGCGGGTTCGACGGATCGACATCACGGAGCTTCGACTCGATGGAGTCCGTGTCGACGTTGACGTGCCGGGCGTACTCCTCGACCAAGGAGGTGATGTGCGAGCGTAGCCATGGCGCGTGAGAGTAGAGCCGGACGTAGGCGGCCTCGCGCAGGGCGAGGTAGAGCGTGACGTCCCGTGCGTCGACCCCTAGGCCCTCGCCGAAGGCTCGCACGTTGGCCGGGAGCAGAGCGGGGTGTCCGTCCGCCAGCGGAACGCCGATGTCCGCGGACCCGCAGACCTCACCGGCGAGCTTGCCGATGCTCTGGCCCACCTGTGCGCCCCACATCGACACGCCGACCTGTTGCAGCATTCCCACCAGCGGCCCCGCCGTCTGTGCCATCTCGGGTGGCAGGGATTTGCCCATGGCGTCGGCCACGCGGGCGGCGACAGGTTCGACCAGGCTGCGCCAGGCCGCCTGGGTGCCCTCGACCCACTCGGCCCGGCTCCAGGCGCGTGGTGCGCCGCCGGTCGCCGGGAATGAGGTCGCCTCGTCGAGCCAGGTATCCGCCAGCCGGAACGCGTCATCCACCTCGCGCCGCTCTGACCCGCTGACCGAGCGGTCGCCACCCGCCGAGACGACGTCGCGGGCAGCGGAGTTGGCAAGATCCCAGTTCACCGGACCGCCGGACCAGGACAGCATCTTGCCGATCTGCTGGAGCATCTGGCCGAGGTCGGCACCGCCCTGCTGACCGCCCATCATGCCGAACAGGCTGCTCAGCGGGTCATTGGGGTTGGAACCACCGGAGCCCTTGTCGGGCTTGTCATCATCGTCATCGTCGTCGGACCGGAAACCGAAAGGGACGTCACTCATAACTATGCCTCGCGCCTCGGGCAGGATGGGAAGCGGTAGGGGCGCCTCATACGCTCCACCGTAGTAGCAGGAGGAGCATACGTGGGTACACAGCGGGCAGCGGTTCGCGCTGGGCGCAACAGCGCGGATCGCGGGCTGGTCGTGGCTGTGACCGGGGCCGCGTCCGCCGTCGGCCGGCAGCTTGCGGGTCGGCTGACGCAGTGCGCCGAAATTCGGCAGGTCATAGCGCTAGACCAGGTCCGTGGGGACGTCGAGGGCGTGACCTGGCGGGTGATCGATTCGACCGACCCCGCGATGGTGACGAGGCTCACAGGCGTCGACGTCGTCGTCCACACTGCCGTCGATCTCAATGTCACCGGCGATCCGGAAGACCGTTCACTTCGCAACGTCAGAGGCACGCAGACCATTCTCACCGCTTCGGCGGCAGCGGGAGTGCGCAGGGTGGTCGTCGTGGGCAGCGCCATGGTTTACGGAGCCTCCGCGGACAACCCGATTCCCCTGAATGAGGATGCACCGCTGCGCGCTCCTGCCGACGGCGGGCTGGTCAGCGATCTGCTGGAGATCGAAGAGCTGTGCGCTCGTGCTCCGCGGTCGCATCCGGGGACCGCGGTCACCGTCGTCCGGCCCGCGGCGCTGACGGGGCCAGGCGTGGATTCGGTGTTGACCAGGCATTTCGAAGCTCCCCGGCTGCTCACTATCCGAGGCAGGACACCTGCCTGGCAGTTCTGCCATGTCGACGACGTCGCCTCGGCGCTGGAATTCATCACCCTGCACGAGATCGACGGACCGGTCGCGGTCGCCAGCCCGGGATACCTGGACCAGGAGGCTGTCGAAGCGCTCACTGGCCGCGGCCGCGTTGAGTTGTCGGAGTCATTCGCGCTCGGGGCCGCGGGCCGCTTGCATCGGCTCGGCGTCACACCTGTTCCGGTCAGCGAGCTGCAGTACGTGACCCACCCGTGGGCCGTCTCTCCGGACCGGCTCACCGACGCCGGCTGGCGTCCTGAGTACAGCAATGAGCTGGCGCTGCAGGCGCTGATGGAGAGTGTGAGCGGACGGCATTCGCTGGCCTCCAGACGCTTCGGAAAACGAGAGACTGCGGCCACGATCGGCGCGGCGGGCGCTACAGTCGCCATATTGGGGACCGCTGTTGTGGTCCGTAAGGCGCGCAAGCGGAAGCGGGGGTAAGAGTTGGACGTGATCAGGCTGTTGGGCGTTCGTCGCGAGCCGCTTTCCGTCGACGAGGTGCTGGCGGCGGTCACCGACGACGGCGCCGGCGGCACCTGTGTCTTCATCGGTACGGTCCGAGACGTTGACCAGGCACGGGCGGTGAACGTCCTCGAGTACGAGGCTCATCCGACGGTTGACGAGAAGCTGCGCCAGGTCGCAGAGGGAGTGGCCGCGGCGTTTCCGCTGCGCGCGCTCGCTGCCGTGCACCGCGTCGGCGAGCTGCGCATCGGCGACATGGCCGTCGTCGTCGCGGCTGCGGCCGAGCATCGGGAGGAAGCGTTCGCCGCATGCCGCAAGCTGATCGACGACCTCAAACGTGAGGTGCCGATCTGGAAGCATCAGATGTTCGCCGACGGCGCGACCGAGTGGGTCGGCTCACCGTAGTGCCGGTGCAAGGCCGTAATCTGAACCAAATGACTCGCCGTTCTGTCACCCTCATGGTCGCCGGCACGCTGATCATCCTGCTGGTCGCGGTTGCCTCGCAGCTCCCGGTGCCGTATGTCGTCTACTCGCCCGGGCCGGTGGTCGACACGCTCGCCGATGTTCAGGTCGGGGGCGAGAGCGACGAAGACGTGCCCGTCGTGCAGATCGAGGGGGCTGAGACGTATGAGACCGACGGCGAGCTCGACCTGACCACCGTCGGTGTCACGTCCGCCGACACCGAGCTCGATGTCCTGACGGTGTTGCGGGCTTGGATGGACAGCGACCGTGCGGTCGTCCCGCGCAGCAGTGTGTACGGCGAGGACGATACGGCGGAGCAAGTGCGGGAGCAGAGCGCTCAGCAGTTGTCCCGATCTCAAGAGAGCGCGAAGGTCGCCGCGTTGCGCCACCTCGGCTACGACGTTCCGGAGCAGGTGGTGGTGGCGATCGTTTACGAAGACACACCGGCCGACGGGCTGTTGGAGCCGGGCGATGTGATTCTCTCCGTCGACGGCACGGACACCGGCGAGCCGGAGGAAGTCGCGGCTGAGATCACCGATCGCGAGGCCGGCGACACGGTCGACATCGGCATCCGCCGGGACGGCGAGGAGACGTCGGTCACAGCGGATACGGAACCGGCGGAAGACGATGGACGTCCGGTGGTCGGGTTCGCTCCGGACTGGGGGTACGACCTGCCGATCGACATCTCGATCACCATCGACGACGCCATCGGTGGTCCGAGCGCGGGAATGATCTTTGCCCTGGCCATCTACGACACTCTCACTCAGGGATCGCTCGCCGACGGTGCGCACATCGCCGGAACCGGGGAGATCAGTGGCGACGGCGAGGTCGGCGCCATCGGCGGCATACAGCAGAAGATCGCGGCGGCGAGCGAGGACGGCGCTGAGCTGTTCCTGGCGCCCGTCGGCAACTGTGGCGACGTGCCAGGCGCGAACAACGGCGACATGCAGGTTGTCCCGGTGGAGACACTTGCCGATGCGATCGACGCGATCGAGACCCACAACGAGGGTGACGGCTCAGAACTGCCTGTGTGCGAATAAGGGGTCGACGCCGGGTCGCTCGCCTCGCCGGGTCACTGATCGCTAGAAGATGATCCGGCCAGCGTTTCGGCCAAGGCGTTGCCGATCTCCGGAGACAGCTCCGCGTCGCGGATCAGCTCGTCCTCGGACTCATGGCCGCGGACCCGCATGACTGAGGTTCGCGAGCCGTCGCGGAGCACACCCACCACGACGCGCACATCCGCGCGCTTTGGATGATTCTGGGCCCAGCTGACGGCGGACTGCTCGTCGTCGGGGACCTCGTCTTCGGCTCCCGGCGGCAACACGATGCGCTCGACGGCGAGGGCGCAGCCCTGCACCGTGTCCGGCCACGCGATGGAAGGAAGGAGCTCGTCCAGGCCGCGCCCGGCGATGTCCTGCTCGATCGGAGTCAACGAGTCGTCCGACACCACGTCTTGAGTCATACCGAGGCTGCCGGCGAGCTCGGGCTCGCGCTCCAGTAGCTCTCCGGTCGGTGCGAGTGCGTAGAGCCGGGGTTCTTGGTCCCAGCCATCCTTGCGGACGTGGTTCTCGATCTCCGCCACCGCGCGCGACAGCGCGGGCGGCGGGGCGTTTTCTGGGTCGTATGGATGGTCAGCACTCATAGCGGCATGCTCCCATGACCACCTGCGCGTGGGCCAGGCCGACGCCCAGGTTACGGCGGCGTTGCCAGGATGCGACCAAATGTTTAGATCTCTTGGCCGGACCGGTTCGAAAACGAGTGTGACCGTAAGATAGCTTTCATGGGGTGAGCCAGAACTTTCCTCGTCCAGCTGGTCCATCCCGCGGGCCCGGCCGTAGGTCGCGCGCGCTCGTTCCGACGCTCATCGTGGTCGCGGTGCTTGCCGTCGCTTATTTGCTGCTTGTGAACTTCTGGACGGACCGGCTGTGGTACGACTCGGTGGACTTCACCCACGTCTTCACCACCCAGCTGGTCACCAGGTCCGGACTTTTCGTCGTCTTCGGCCTGCTCATGGCCGTGTCGATCGTCGTGAACGGAATCATCGCCTATCGACTCCGGCCCAGTTACCGGCCGATGAGCGTCGAACAGCAGAGCCTCGACCGGTACCGGGACGCAATCGACCCGGTCCGCTCGTGGGTCCTCGGCGCCGCTGCGGTGCTGGTCGGGATCATCGCCGGCGCCAGTGCAGGGGGAGAGTGGCAGACCTTCCAGCTCTGGATGAACGGTGCCGAGTTCGGTGCGGAGGACCCGCAGTTCAACGTCGACATCGGGTTCTACGCCTTCTCGTACCCGTGGTGGCGCTACGTTGTGAGCTTCGGCTTCGCCATCGTCGCCCTAGGCCTGATCGTCGCGGCGATCACGCACTACATCTATGGCGGTATCCGGCTGCAGACCGCGGGCGAGAAGGTCAGCCGGGCGGCTCAAGGTCACCTGTCGATCCTGATCGGCCTGTTCATCCTGCTCAAGGCCGGAGCGTACTGGTTGGACCGGTACGCGATGCTGATCGACGACAATGACCTGTTCACTGGGGGGAACTACGCGGACATCAACGCGCTTCTCCCGGCGAAGATGATCCTGATGTTCGTCGCCGGGATCTGCGCGATCCTGTTCTTCGTCAACGTCTGGCGCCGCAGCTGGATGTTGCCGGGTATCGGTGCCGGGTTGATGGTTCTCTCGGCTGTCCTGCTCAGCGGGCTGTGGCCGTTCATCGTGCAGCAGTTCCAGGTCAACCCGACTGAGGCGGACCGCGAGGAACCGTACATAGTCCGCAATATCGAGGCGACGCGCGACGCCTACGACATCGACGACATCGACATCGACTCCTATGACGCCACCACGACGGTGGAAGCCGGACAGCTCGCCGACGACACCGGCACCATCCCGGGTATCCGCCTCATGGACCCGTCGGTGATCCCTCCGGCCTACCAGCAGCTGCAGCAGGTCCGTGGGTTCTACTCGTTCGCCGAACCAGCGGACGTCGACCGCTACGAGATCGACGGCGAAGAACGAGACGCTGTGGTGTCCGCACGGGAGATCGACATCTCGGGAATCTCGGGTGAGCAGCAGAACTGGGTCAACGAGCACACGGTCTACACGCACGGCTTCGGTATGGTGGCGTCTTACGGCAACCAGAGCGAGACGGACGGATCGCCGCGGTGGATCGAAGAAGACATCCCGACTCGTGGGGAGCTGGGGGAGTACGAACCACGGGTGTACTTCGGCGAGAACTCCCCGGAGTACTCGATCGTCGGTGACGTCGAGGATGCGGAACCTGTCGAGTACGACATCCCGGAGGACCCGGAGACCGGTGAGCAACGGCGTAACACGTACGACGGCGAGGGTGGAGTCCCTCTCGGTTCGTTCTTCAACCGCGTTCTCTACGCGACGAAGTTCCAAGAGGCGAACATTCTGCTCTCCGATCGGGTTAACTCGGAGTCGCAGGTTCTCTACGACCGTGATCCGCGACAGCGTATCGAGAAGGTGGCGCCGTGGCTAACGGTGGACACCAACCCGTTCCCGACGGTGGTCGACGGGCGCATGGTGTGGGTGGTCGACGCTTACACCACGTTGGATACGTACCCTTACTCGCAACGTGTGTCCTTGGAAGAGGCCACCAGCGACTCGCGGGTTGACCGTCCGGCGCTGGCGGCCCAGCCGGACGACTTCATCAACTACGCCCGTAACTCGGTGAAGGCCACGGTCGACGCCTATGACGGCACGGTGACCCTGTACGAATGGGATGAGAACGACCCGGTCCTGCAAAGCTGGAAGGAAGTCTTCCCCGACTCGGTGACCCCGAGGTCGGAGATCAGCGATGATCTGATGGACCACCTCCGGTACCCGGAGGACATGTTCAAGCTGCAGCGGCGGATGCTCCAGCAGTACCACGTGACCAACCCGTTCACCTTCTACGAGGGGACCGACCGGTGGGTCGTGCCCAACGACCCGACATCGAGTCTGGAGCTGTACCAGCCGCCGTACTATCAGTCGATTCAGCTGCCTGACACCGACGAGGGCGTGTTCTCGCTGACGACCACGTACACGCCACGAGGTCGGCAGAACTTGATCGCGTTCATGACGGTCAACGCCGATGCCACCCATGAGGACTATGGCCAGCTCACGGCCCTGAGACTGCCTGGTGACACGCAGATCGACGGCCCGGGCCAGGTGGCCAACGCGTTCGAGAGCGATCCGGATATCGCGACCGAGCTGTCACTGCTACGTCAGGGTGACTCCGACACTGTGGTCGGGAACTTGCTGACGCTGCCTGTGGGTGATGGTCTGCTGTATGTGCAGCCCGTCTATGCCGTGCGGGCCAGTGGCGATGCCGCGTTCCCGTTCCTGCGACGGGTGATGGTCCGCTTCGGTGACCAGATCGGTTACGCCCCGAGCTTGCAGGGTGCGCTTGATGACCTGTTCCAGGGTGACGCGGGCGTCGAGACCCAAGAAACCGGCGAGATCGAAGACGACGAGATACCGGCGCCGGAGGACGGCACCACGGACGAAGAGCAACAACCTCCGCCCGAGGATGAGGAGCCACCGGCCGACGAGGAGCAGTCGCCGCCGGCCGACGAGCCTGAGGACGAGTCGACGACGGCGCCAGACGGCACACTCCAAGAAGCCCTCGCCGATGCACAGCAGGCCTGGGAGGATGCGCAAGCCGCTCAGTCCGAAGGGCGGTGGGGCGACTACGGTGACGCACTCGATCGCCTGGAGGACGCCCTCAACCGCGCCGACCAGCTGTCCGAGTAACAGCAGCTCGGGCACCAGTTGGTGATGTGATCAACGGCCGGGGAGACCGCCAGGACCAAGGTGGTCTCCCCGGCCGTGTTCATGTGCACATGTTGCCGCATCCAT
>NZ_ML142852.1:0-363 GCF_004138495.1 Phytoactinopolyspora endophytica | reverse complement strand
TTCATGGATGCGTCTCGGACGAGGCAACCGCGGATGGCCTGACGGCTCATCCACTTGGGTATCGCGAAGGGGATTCCGGGATGCGTCGACGCCGATTTGGTGTGGCTCGGATCGTCGCGTAACATAGTTTTTGCGACGCGGGGTGGAGCAGTTCGGTAGCTCGCTGGGCTCATAACCCAGAGGTCGCAGGTTCAAATCCTGCCCCCGCTACCACAAAACCGGGTCTTCGGATTCTGGCGGGGGTGCTGGGTTCATCGGACGACGATGGAGCCCAGAACTCGCCAGTTGGGTTTGCCGGCGTAGAGCAGGGCGCGGACTCGGTAGTTGCGGAAGTTGCGGAACCCGAAGCCGATGCGTTTGATC
>NZ_ML142851.1:545243-546830 GCF_004138495.1 Phytoactinopolyspora endophytica | reverse complement strand
TGTTGTCGGCGGCAGGGTGGTTTCCAGCCAGGCGAATACTGAGCAGGGTGCGGCAAGCTGGAAACCACCCTGCCGATATCTGCTCAAGATTCAGCTGCCGTTGACAAGTGTGTCGACGTGATCGTCTTATCGCGGGCGCACACGGACGCGACCAAGGCAACCCTCGGTGGTTTCCCGCGCACTACACCTCGACTTCCACGAGACCTTCAACAGTCGCCGCATCCACATGCGAACGCGGTCACGTCATACGTGTACACGGTCATCGTCCCTACATGATGTGCTATGGCCATGTCACAGGATCTTGAGGGTCTGGATCGGGTTGAGCAGTGGGCGTGCCGGATCGCCGAGCGTGCGCTCGGGGTCGTGGCGACCCCGCATGACGTCCCGCCTCGGCAGGGTGCCGTTGACGCATTCCTCACGTACACCGATGGCCGACAGGCCGCGTTCGAGGTAACCCACCTGGCGACCGACGGCAGTGCCTCTCTCCACCTTGTCCAGCTGCTCAGCCGCGATCGCTTCGGCTGGCCTCTTCCCGGCAAGTGGTGGTGGAGCATCTGGATCGAAGACCCTTCGGATCTGCCCGGGCTTCGTCAGGTCTTCGACAAGATTGTGCTGATGTGCGAGGGCCTAGGGGTGACAGAACCGAACGTCCTTCCTTGCGCCGACGTCGACGCCGACGTGCGATGGCTGACGCGAGAGTCGTCTGTGCGGATGTGGGGCTGTCCGACCGTGCCGGCCATTGATGGCGACCACATCCGACGGGCAATGATCACGCAACCCGGCTTGGGTGGCTTTACGGACGAGACCTTCAGCCAGCTCGACGGGGAACTAACTGCGGCGTTCGAAACGCCTCTCCTTCGGCGCCACGTCGCCAAGTTGAAACGGACCCGTGCCGACGAGCGATATCTGTTTGTCGTCGTAGGAGTGTACGACCTCCCTTCTCACTTTTCGATGCCTTGGGATTCGGCGACGGCGCGCCAGCGGATGCGCCGTCGTTGCCAGTGGGTTTGACGCACCTGTGGCTGGCGCCACTGCATGGCCACCGGGTCTGCTCGGCGACAAGGCGGGCTGGAGCGAGTACGAGGCGACTCCAGCGGGCGACCCGGAGAACTGACGACGCGAATCGGTTGGCGTGTCCGTGAGGACGTCCCTCCCGAGCTGACCGCGATGCTACACGAGCACATCGAAAGGTTCGGGACCACACCAGACGGACGGCTGTTTGTCGGCGAGCACAACACCGACCACCTGCCTAGCTTCACCGTAAGACGAGTCTGGGCACATGCCCGCAAGACAGTGCTAGCTGAGCCCGCAGTGAAGACGCCTCTCGCCGCGACGCCCTACGATCTCCGCCACGCCGCGGTGTCCACGTGGATCAACGCCGGCGTCCCGCCAACTCAAGTGGCCGAATGGGCCGGGCACTCCGTCGACGTCCTTCTCAAGATCTACGCCAAGTGCATCGACGATGACGCTACCCGGCTTCGCTCGAAGATCGAAGACGCCCTCGGCCACGCACGCGAAGGGTGAAAACTTGGCCGTGTATTTGCCGTAAACACCCGTAGTTTGCCGCTCTCAGCCGGCGACAGCCGG
>NZ_ML142851.1:541948-545233 GCF_004138495.1 Phytoactinopolyspora endophytica | reverse complement strand
TAAGATCGCCCCTCACCCGCGTTTCTGCAGGTGAGGGGCGATCCATCAGGAGTAGCCCCGACGGGATTCGAACCCGCGCTACCGCCTTGAGAGGGCGTTGTTACAGCCACATGCGACCCGCCCTTGACCTCGAACAACGCGACATGGATCACCAGATCGCCGGAAACTTGGACACGCATTTGGCGCAGATATTCGATGACGACTGGCGACAACCGCTCATGTTCGGCGAACTCAGACTCTTGGAGCTACAACAAGGGCTCACCGGGCTCGCACGATCGACGCGACACCAAAGCAGTCGATCCTGTAGCGCCGGCGGCGCAACGACACGGAGGCAAACCTCGTGCCGATCATTGATGGGACACGCCCCGCGCACGGCCGTCCCAGGTCGGGTACTCCTGCTTGCGCTCCAGGAGCAACCGCACAACAAGGTCCGAGTTCACCCACCGAACAGTCGAACGGCAGGCGCGTCGACTCTAGGTCTGTACCTCACCGACATCAGGGCCGTGGAATAGCTCCAATGTGATCGCCAACTTCCTGGTCGAATACTCGGCGCGGATGCCGGTGACGTGCTCCTGATCGTCGTCACCTGTGCCAGCGTCGGCTACCTGATCCTGCGCGCCCGCCAGTACGGGCACCGGATCCTCGCCGTACTGTCCATGCTGCCGGTCATCGTGCTGACCCTTGTTCCGACGTCAAGACGCGGGGACGATGTCACCGACGCGATTCGGTTCCACGTGTGCCAACGTTGGGCAGGGTGGAACTACTGGCCAACGTGGCGCTGTTCTTTCCGCCGGTCTTCTTCGCCGCGCTGACCACGGCGACCGCTGTTGATGCTCACGGCCGGTGCGGTCCTCTCCGCCGCAATCGAGGCCTCCAGGCCCCCGATCTGGGCGCGCCTGCGACACCACAGACTGGACGATGAACACCGTCGGCGCCCTCTTGGCCGTCCTCCTCGCCAGCACAGCAATCACGCTCGCGACCCGCGCCGCAGCAGGAAAGCCGAGAAAGGCAAGGCCGAGGCCCACCCGTCGCCCGTCTTGGAATGACCAATCGCCCGATCGGCCGGGAAAGCTTGCGGCCAGTAGACGCCGACAGATCCTCCGCTAGCTGGATGATTCATCCGGTTGACACGGGTTACTGCCCAAGCTTGCACGGGGCGTCGGCGTCACGCCGTCATCGCATTGTCGGCGAGTTCCGCCCACCACAAGATCACAAGAATGGTTGCGGAGATGTCGCAAGCCAGTACAGTCTCTCTTGGTTACGTCGATCGCACATTTGTTGGGGGCAGCGGTGGATCCTGTGTCGTTGAGCTTGGGGGCTGTCGTGACAGCCTTGGTTGTGAAGGCGGTCGAACGCACAGGCGAGCGCGCCGCTGATGGGGCGGGCGCTGGTCTTGCCCGGCTAGTCGAGGGGCTTCGTGGCCGCTTGTCCAAGCCCGAGACCGAGGCCGCCACCGCGGCATTGGGAAAGTTGGAGGAGGTGCCGGACAGCCCGTCGCGGATGGAGGAGTTGGCGGCAGCGCTCGACCACCTGACGGACGCGGACCCGCAACTTCGCGGCGAGTTAGAGGCCTTGGTAACGGAGTCCCAGCAGGCCGGGGTAGAGGTGGGGTCAGTGCTGCAGACAGCGTGGGGCAACCAGAACGTACAAGTGGCCGGAGCGAGCAACTCAGATATCCGTGTGAACTATGGGCAGTCACCACCGTCGAACCCGTAGGCCAGAGGCCAGCTGGTGGCAAGGCAGGGAGCCCGGGGAAATCAGAACGTCCAGATTTCCCATGTCATCGGGTCAACTATCCACGTTACTTTCGGCGGTCACGTCCGCAAGGTCCCTCTGGAGCCTGCGTTGGTGCCCGTGGGCACCACAGTGCGCTCGCCGGCTCGGTTGTTGCGGGCACGCGCAGGGGTGGTGCCGTACCTGGCCCGGGCCGGCGAGCGCGAGACATTAGCGAAATGGTTGGAGGCAGATACTCCGTTCGCTGGGTTGATAGTTGGCGGGAGGGGCGGATCGGGGAAGACCAGGCTGGCAGCCGAGCAGTGCGAACACATGGCGGCTTCGGATGGGTGGCTATGCGGGATGCTGTCGACGCATGCTGATGCGGCGGCCTTGGAGAGACTGGCGGATGTACCCGTCCCCCGTCTTATCGTGATCGATTACGCGGAAACCCGGGCTGAACAGTTGAAGATCGTGATGCCGGCCTTGGCTGCCGAGGCTAGGGAGGAGTCGCCGGTAAGAGTGCTGTTGCTGGTACGCGCGGCGCCGCGGCGGGGCGGTGATTGGACCGAGGCGTTGCGCTCTCGTGGCGACCTACTAGACGCGGCCCTGGACCGAATGGACGAGTTGGTTGTAGAGGATCTTCCTTTCGACCTGCCTCATCGAGTGCGCCTGTTCCGCATGGCCGCGGACAAGTTCGCTGATCGGGCTGCGCTACCGCAGCCCACGGAACTGCCGACGGAAACGCTCCGCTCCGAGACGTTCGACACGCCGCTGCTCGTCCTCGTGGCAGCGTTCCTCTCCGTTCATGGGCAGTCATCCTCTGTGCCAAGAGTCCGCGAAGAGTTGCTGCACGAGCTCTCGGCCCACGAGGACCGGTACTGGGCCTGGGCCAGCGCCGCTAGCAGGCTCGAGTCAGACCGGGTACTTCGAGAACGAGTAGTCGCTCTGGCCACGTTAGCGGGGGCTGACAATGAGGCGGAGGCAATCGAGCTTCTGCGCCTAGTGCCGGATTTGGTCGACGCACCGGCAGAACGTCTCGGCCAGCTGGCGCGCTGGGCGCATGAGCTCTATCCGGGACCACGGTGGTGGAGTCCACTGGAGCCGGATCTGCTTGCGGAGCACCTGACAGCTTCGTGTTTCGCCGACCAGCCCACCGTGCTCGCGGGGGTGCTGGACCGGTCCCGGCCCGACAGCGTGATACAACCACTGGACATCTATTCGCGAGCCGCCGCCGACCATGCTCCGCTCAAGGAGGCCCTGAGCGGTGTGTTCACCGAGGTCCTGGAACGGCTGTGCGTGGCGGCTCATGACCAGGTCGCCAACGAACCCGACCTCGACCGGCTACTCAGCCGCACGACACTGGCAGCGGCTGTCGCTCGGGCTGTTACCGTCGTTCCACCCGATACGGCCGTACTTCCAGCTGCGTTGAATGCCTTACCCACTCGTCCGGACCTGGTTTTAAGCCCGCTCGCACTCACCCTAGAAGGCCAGCGTGTCGTCGATCTGCGACGGCTAGCTGCGGCGAACCCCGCAACCTACGAGCCCGACCTCGCCACGTCGCTGAATAAC
>NZ_ML142851.1:541310-541720 GCF_004138495.1 Phytoactinopolyspora endophytica | reverse complement strand
TCCGACTGGCCGAGAACGGCCGGACGCAGGAAGCGATGGCTGCCATCGAGGAAGCGATCGCCATCCATCGGCGACTAGCCGAAACGAACCCTGCGACCTACGAGCCCAGACTGGCCGATTTACGGCACAACCTCTCCGTCCGACTGGCCGAGAATGGCCGGAGGCAAGAGGCGATGGCTGCCATCGAGGAAGCGATCGCCATCCATCGGCGACTAGCCGAAGCGTACCCACTCATGTACGAGCCCGACCTGGCCGCATCACTACACAACCAGTCCAATCGGCTAGCCGAGAACGGACAGCAGCAGGACGCACTGACGGCCATCGAAGAGGCAGCCACGACCCGACGCCAGCTAGCCCAAGCAAACCCATCTACCTATGCGCCTGACCTGGCCGCATCACTACACAACCTC
>NZ_ML142851.1:536842-541017 GCF_004138495.1 Phytoactinopolyspora endophytica | reverse complement strand
CGACCTGGCCGCATCACTACACAACCAGTCCGACCGGCTAGCCGAGAACGGACAGCAGCAGGAGGCACTAACCGCCATCGAAGAGGCGGCCACGACCCGTCGGCAGCTAGCCCAAGCAAACCCATCTACCTACGAGCCCGACCTGGCCGCATCACTACACAACCTCTCCAACCGGCTAGCCGAGAACGGACAGCGGGAGGACGCCGACCGAATCACACAGGAAAGGCGGGCATTGGCGACGGTTCCAAAGGGCGGCAGCGTTCGTCTTGAGCCAAACGGGTGATCCAAACATTGCGCCGATCCTCGTCGAGTCCATGACGCCAAACTGCCAGTCGTCAACGACGGCGTTCGGTCACGCTGCTGGGCGCTGCAGGTGGTTCGCGCAATCGCCGGACGACCGGCACGAGTCGCGCCACAGCCCACGCTGTCACGTGCACGCACGCAACGCTGTCTGTCCATACAAGCTGGTTCGCAGATCGTGATCGACAACGCGGAACGTCTCGTCTGTTCTGTCTACCGCCTTCGCCTTTTCGCGCTGCCGCCTGGAGAAAGCGGCGTGCTCACCACGTAGATACCCACTCTGACCTGCGCCGACGCATCTACGCTGATCGAACTCCACTTGATCACCCCGACCGATATATCCTGTTCGCCAATGGCCCGACTCGGACGACTTGAGGCGCTCCTTGGCGCGGCGCTCGCTGACGTCAACGAGGCGGCGCTCGAACGGCTCATCACAGAAAAGATCCGTGAATACCAGGACCTCGACTTCAAGCGCGTGGCCACAACAACGACAGCAAGAAAGAGCTAGTCGGGGATGTAGCGGCGTTCGCCAACGCTGTCGGCGGTCTCATCGTCATCGGCCTCGACGAGGACAAGGACGGCACCGCGTCCAAACTAAACCCGGTAGATCTATCCGACGGCGAAGAGCTGCGTATGCAGAGCGTAATCGTGGACCGGGTAGTGCCTCGCCCATCAGTCCGCATACATCGCGTTCCGACCGCAGCCGATGACTCGAAGGGCTATTACCTAATCGAGGTGCCCCGAAGCGTGCACCTTCCCCACGCGGTCCGCAACAACGATTGGCTCGCGTATCCGAAGCGGCAAGGCACGATGAAGGCGTGGCTCTCGGAATCGGAAGTCGCGGACGCTTATCGGGACCGGTTCGCGGCGGCGCGGACACAAGTCGACCGCCTCTCGCTGGTCCGCAGCGAAGGCGAGGCGGCATTGCCACCAATTGGCGAATGGACATCACTATCGATGGCACTCGTGCCGACCGTGCCTGGTGAGCTGCCATTGACGAACCAGGTAGTGCGAGGTCTACGGGGAAAAGCGGCAAACGCTCCGACTGCCGGCATGACGTCGTCGGTGCTCACAGAAACGTTCGAATGGCATGCCATCGCTGGATTCCAACGGATCGTGCTGCATGTCGGCGAGGACAGGGAGGGACGCCCAGAGCATGGCCTGTTGCATCTGCACACAGACGGCAGCAGCTTCATCGCCGCGCACGTAGGCCTTGAACTCCCTGACGGGCTCCACACACCGTCGGGGATGTCGCGTGTCGGTGATGCTCGGCTAATGTGGACGGTGATGGCGGCGCTCAGAATGCTCGTGGATCACGCCGTGAACAGGTGCGGCACAAGTGGTGACGCGGTCGTGGAGGCAACGCTGCTGAGTGATCTGCCGATGCAGCTAGGAATCGACTACGGGCGATTTCAGTCCGACACTCGGGGACACGGTCTCGCTGCGAACGGTGCACCGATGGCCCAACGCACCATCAATCTCGACGAATGCGCGGCTTCCGAAAGCGATTTGGCGATCGTCACCCGCACCCTCACCAACGATCTTGCACAAGGCTTTGGTGTCGCCGAGTTACCGTTTCTCGATGACGACGGCGCGGTGCGAGTCGAGCACTTCGGGCATGAACGGCGCCAAGTTGAGGAGATGGCGGCGAACCTCGGCCTGGCAGTCAGCCGGGAAACGACCTGGTCGTCGAGATCGCGGTAGGGCGTGAGCCGGACGGCGAGGTCGGATGCGGGCAAAACCAGCGACCCGGGCACGTTCGCGCCGCTCGGGCCGTGTCGTCTGGCAGGCTGAAGGTATGTGCGGGCGATATGTAGTCACCCAGAGCGCCGGTGATCTGGCCGAGGAGTTCGGTGTCGACCGCATCGAAGTCTCCGAACGCCTCCTGCCGGACTACAACGTCGCGCCGACCAGAACGTCACCCACCGTGCTGGCACGCCCACCGCGAGATGCCAGGGACGCCGAAGCCGATCCGACAACTTCGGAACCTGACGTGGGGGTGTTGACCGGACTAAGCGACGACACACCGCACGTAGTGCGGGTGTATAGATCGGCGGCGGTATAGAACCCTTGTTCAGCGGCAACGACTGCTGGACGGAGGGTGATGGTGGATTGCTCAGGGCTGGAACTGTCCCGGTGGGGCGCGGTGGTCGACAATGCCGGGCATGCGCCGTGGCTGGTGGTGGATGACGTCGGCAAGGTGGTGGAGCCGATCCAGCGGTATCTGGTTTAGTTCGCATCTCGTGGCAATCGGCCGGGTAGCGTGCGTAGCTGTGCCTACTACTTGTTGAGGTGGTGGCGCTGGATGCGGTTGCTCGACGTGCCATGGGAGCAGGTGACGTCCACTGAGGTGCGTGATTACGCGCGCTGGCTCGGCGCGCACGACGTCAGCGGCGACGGCGGGCACGGTCAACGCGCTCACCCGTAAGTCGTATCTGGGTGATCGCTACCAGCCGCGGACGATCCGACACGCGATGGCGGTGGTGCGCGGGTTCTACGACTATTAGGCCGACCTCGGCGAAGGCCCGGTCGTGAATCCGGTGCAGCGCGCGGCGCGGGCTCGGCCGAACGCGCACCACAACCCTATGGAGCCGTTCCGGCCCGAAGGCAGGGTGCGTTACAACCCACCGGTTCCGAAGCGGCGCCCGCGGACCCTGTCTGACGAGCGGTGGCGTGACGTATTCACGGCGCTGCGTTCGCACCGGGACCGAGCGTTGCTGGCGTTGGCACTGAGCAACGGTGCCCGCGCTGGCGAGTTGCTCAGCCTGCGTGGCGTCGACATCGATTGGGGCGATCAGCTCGTGCGGGTGATCCGCAAGGGCAGCCGCGCTGAGCAGTGGCTTCCGGTCAGCGCGGAGGCGCTCTCTCCGGGCTATGGCACGATTAATTCGCATGACGACTGATTATGATGATTTTGCTGCCGATTACGCTGCTGAGAACGAGACAAGCCTGCTGAACAACTACTACGAGCGGCCAGCAATGCTCGAGCTAGCTGGCAACGTCGCGGGACGCAGGATTCTTGATGTCGGTTGCGGAGCGGGGCCGCTCTCGGCCGCGCTACGTGATCGTGGAGCACATGTCGCGGGCTTCGATTCAAGCGCAGCGATGGTGGATCTCGCGCGTCGTCGCCTGGGGGATGACGCTGATCTGCGCGTTGCAGATCTAGGCAAGCCCTTGCCATACAAGGACTCATCGTTCGACGACGTCGTCGCCTCGCTCGTCTTGCACTATCTGCGCGATTGGACGGAGCCGCTGGCTGAGCTTCGGCGGGTGCTCAAGCCCGGCGGTCGTCTCATCTTGTCGGTCAACCACCCGTTTGCTTATCCACTTAGTGAGGGAGCAGCGAAGTACTTTCCGATAGTGGAGTGGCCGCTGGAAGTAAACCTCGCTGGGAAGTCTGCAACTCTTCTGACCTGGCACCGCCCTCTGCACGCGATCGTGGACGCCTTCGCCGAGGCCGGCTTCCGACTCTCCATAATCAGTGAACCCCCGGTCTCGCTCGAAACACCGAAGGAGCTCATTCCCCCGCACTTAGAGGGGCGGATGCGCTTCATATCGTTCATCTTCTTCGTGCTCGAGAGTCCGGACCTTCCCGAGTAAGCGCCCCTTGTCGTTCGCCACCTTCTTCCAGCAACGCCGTCGTGGCGTCACGGGTGAGCCGGTAAAGGGTCTGGTGCCGTCGTGGGCGAAAGACCCCAAGATCGGCAGCGTGTGGCACCATTCGTGGCACGAAACAGGGTTAACAGATGTGCTTCACGGGTCGCCTTGTGGCTCGATTGTTCGTAAAGTTGCAGGTAGAGGCCATAGTTGACGTCGAGTCATGCCCTCCTAAAGCGGGTGTCGTAGGTTCGAATCCTACCGAGGGCGCAACTGCG
>NZ_ML142851.1:535657-536818 GCF_004138495.1 Phytoactinopolyspora endophytica | reverse complement strand
AGACACTGTTGACAGGTGTCTCGGGACATTGTTGCATTTCGGCGGGTTTCTGGGTGGTTGTTGTGGCTCCCGGCTGGTGATGGTGGCGCCGTTCTCGCCGCGGGTCAAGGCCAAGCCCTCGCGGGTGGCCTGCGGCCAGTCTTGACGCGCGGTTGCGGGCGGCGCGGTTGGCGGTTATCGGGAGCCGGTGTGGGTGGTTCGAGGCCTGCCTTTCGGGGGGGCCAGGTGGGGGTGCCTGCGGCGCGGTGCCGGGATTGCTCTCGGTCCGTTTCCGTAGTCCGCCCGTGCCCGGCGTGCCAGTTTTCCAGCACCGGGCCCTCCACGTGTCTCTAGGCGCTGGGCTGATCGTCGGTGGTCCATGGGGTGGGGATCCGCGTGCCGCGGTAGCGGTAACGGGTGACCGCGACGCTGGATGCGCCGCAGAAGGCCACCCCATTGTGGGCGTAGCGCCAGTTCTGATCGCAGAATCGGCGGCGGACTTCGCGCCATGAGGTCCGAGGCGACGAAGGTCTTTCACCCCATCCGGAACAACAGCGCCCCTCGGGGCACCACCAGCCATCGGACAGTCCCGTATTGTGTCGCGGGTGTCCGAACACCCAGCGGCTACGCATTACTCGTCGACAGTGCCTCGGAAGCGGCTTGCGGCGGGTGCGCTGCTCGTCGATGCAGAAGATCGAGTGCTCATCGTGGACCCGACATATAAGGACTACTGGGAGATCCCGGGCGGTGCTGTCGAAGCTGACGAGTCCCCGTATGAGGCTGTACACCGGGAGTTGGAGGAGGAGCTCGGTCTGTCTCGACGCTTGGGCGGCCTTCTGGTTGTCGACTGGGTGCCTTCTCAAGGCGCACGGACGGAAGGCCTTATGCTCGTCTTCGACGGTGGACTGATGCCACCGGACATGGCTTCGGGGATTACAGTGCGGGAGGATGAGCTGCGTGGATGGGCGTTTTGCTCGCTCCAGGAGGCCTCGGAAAGGTTGTCCCCCCTTCTGACTCGTCGAATCGCGGCTTCGCTGGACGCTCGTGCCAAAGGAACAGTGGCGTACTTGGAGAACGGCCATCCAGTCGCATGGTCGGCCTCGAGCTCGAGCATCTGAGGACTTGTTGGTACCTCCCGCCAGGTTCCGCTGCATCGGACGAGGCGGCACGTCACATCGTGCG
>NZ_ML142851.1:531191-535612 GCF_004138495.1 Phytoactinopolyspora endophytica | reverse complement strand
GTGAGTTCGTCGTTCGACGACATGACCCGAAGTGCCCACGCTGAGCGCAGGCACTTCGGGTCGTCGCAGCGTGGGTTTCGAAGCCTTCAGCCCTCGGTGATGTCGGTGGTGACGGCCAGTGCGCGGGCGGCCTCGATGTCGGAGCCGAGGGTCTGCACACGGGCCTCGGCAAGGCCGAGCGAGTCCGAGCCGAGGACCTGGTGCAGCGGTGCGGTGCCGGTGGTCGCGACGGTGATGATCGCGGCGGCGGCCTTGGCAGGGTCGCCGAGCTGGGTGCCGGGCATCGCCTGGTGCGCCTCGGTCATCTCGCGGATCGCCGGGTAGGCGTCCGACGCCGCGCTCGGCAGACCGAGCGACTGCGGTCGGAGGAAGTCCGTGCGCATGTAGCCCGGCTCGATCAGGGTGACATCGATGCCGTGGTCGGCGACCTCGGCGGCCAGCGACTCGGTGAGGCCTTCGAGCGCGTACTTGCCCGCGCAGTAGAGCCCCCAGCCGGGGAAGGAGGTCAGGCCGAGGATCGAGGAGACGTTGATGATGTGTCCGCTGCGGTTCTCCCGGAAACCGGGCAGCACGGCGCGCAGCACGTTCCAGACGCCGAAGATCTGCACGTCGAACATCGATCGCGCCTCGGTGTCGGTGACTTCTTCGACGGCGGCGAGGAAACCGTAGCCGGCGTTGTTGACGACGACATCGAGGCCGCCGAAGCGGTACTTGGTCGCGGCGACGGCGTCGTTCACCTGCCGCTGGTCCGCGAGGTCCACTTCGAGCGGAAGCAGCCGGGTCGTGTCGACGCCGTCGAGGGCTGCGGTGAGGCGCTCGATCGAACGGGTCGTGGCGGTGACGTTGTCGCCGCGCTCGAGGAGCTGAGTGACGAGGTCGAGGCCGAGACCGCGTGATGTCCCGGTGACGAACCAGGTCGCCGGGCCAGTGGTGGGATAGGTCATGTGTTCTCTCCTTGATCGTCCGCCGGTGGTCCTGATCGCGCCGGCCGTTCCAGCATCGTGCGTGGGCGAGGCTGTCGGGGGCGCATAACTGGCCCGGCGTCTCCTGGTCCGACGCAACCTAGGACTCAGCGACCCAGGCGCTCATCGCGCCCGTCTGCGACCATGAAGGAATGCCCACCCCTCATCAGGAGATCGCTGATTTCCTGCGCCGTGCGCGCGCTGCGAGCGACCCGCAGCGCGCAGGCCTGCCCGCCGATGGCCGGGTGCGACGCGTTCCGGGGCTGCGACGCGAAGAGGTCGCGTTGCTCGCGGGCGTCTCGACCGACTACTACACCCGTTTGGAGCAGGGGCGCCGAATCGTCCCCTCGGCGCAGGTGCTCGACGCGATCGCACGCGCGCTCGACCTCGACGACGCCGGCCGAACGCACCTGCGTGACCTCGTCAGCGCCGCCGGAACGCCACGTCCTCGGGCGCGCACGACTGAGCAGCGTGTCCGGCCCGGTCTCCATCAGCTTCTCGAATCCCTGGACACGCAGCCCGCGATGATCCTCGGGCGCCGCACTGACGTGCTCGCCGCCAACCGGCTGGCGTGCGCTCTGTTCGCGGACTTCGAGCGGATGCCTCCGCGGGAGCGCAACTACGCTCGGTGGATGCTCCTGTCGGAGGAGGCGCGTGCTCTCTGCCTCGACTGGGAACTGCAGGCACGCAATGCGGTCGAGGCTCTTCGCCTGGCTGCGGGAAGAACCCCTGAGGACGCGGAGACACAGCAGCTCGTCGGAGAGCTGTCCCTGGCTAGTCCCGAGTTCCTCCGCTGGTGGTCCGAGCACCAGGTCCATCAGCGCAGTCACGGCTCCAAACGGCTGCGCCACCCGGTTGTCGGGGACCTCACCGTCGACTTCGAGACCCTCACCTTCCCCGCAGATGCCGAGCAGACCCTGTACGTCTACACGGTCGCCGCAGGCTCCCCGTCGCAGCAGTCGCTCAACCTGCTGGCGAGCTGGACACACCCGGCCGCCGACGTTTCCACGAGACCAGACCACACGCCGCAGACGACGACCGTCGAGCAGTCGCCTCGGGGATAGGCACGACGTGCGCGGTACGACCCGTGACGACGAGGGAGACCGTAATCGGGGATGCGCCGGGTCACCGTGTGGCCTCGACGGGCTCGAGCACAATGACCGGCGTGGGCCGCGAACGCAACGCGGCTAGCGCGTCGAGGTCGGACCCGTCGTTCTCCAGCGTGCGGAACACCGCCCACAGGCGTTCCCGTTCTACATCCTCTGCTTCCCTGGCGCGCACATGACGGCGCGCCCGTCCGGGGAGGACGACCGTCGCGAGCGGTTGGGCGCGCAGGTTCAGCCACCACGCCGGCGGCGCGTCGTCCCACCCGTTCATCGCCATCGTGACCAGGTTCGGCCCGTCCTCGAAGTACGCCACGATCACGGCGCGTTCGCGTCCGGACTTCCGGCCTATGGTGCGCAGCCGCAGCATTCCGTAGACGGTGGTGGTGGGGCGGCGCAATCCCAGACGTCCACCCGTCACACGGTAAAGGCCGCGATGCACCACCCACGCGGTCCGGATAAACCACCGCGGCGGCACCTTCGCTCGACCACTGCTATCAGCCCGGCCGCTCCCATCCACACCGCCATCCTCACGGACGCGCACATGTCACCGCAATCGCCACCAGTGGAAGTAGGTGTCCTTGAGCTCGGGGGCGGTGTCTTCGGGGGATCCTCCCTCGAAGACACCGGACCGCTGCGGCGAAGTCGTCATGGAACCCGCGGAGCATGGTCTCGGCCTGTTCGTCGCTCATCGCGGGGAACAGGCCCAGGTAGTGCAGCGCGTCGAGCGCGACGACGTGGGTCACTGTGTCCGGGAGCAGTCTGCCGGTCTCGACGGCGACCGCCCCGCCGAGAGAGTGCCCCGCGACGACCGCTGAGGTCACGGATTCGGCTTCCAGTACGGCGGCCACGTCGCGCGCGAACTCGATCATGGTCCAGGTGTCCCGTGCTGACCGTGTACCGGATCGTCGTGTCGTGCGGTCGGCGCACCTCGAGATGCTGCCCGGTTCGGCTCGGATCGTCGAAGCCGAGTTGTCCGGCGATCCGTGCCACCGAGTCGGGTCCGTGGGCGAGGTCTCGATCCCGACCAGCACCTCCGCCTCGTCCACCTCGTCACCGAGCTGCTCAGCGATCATCGCGTGCAGCCGCGCGACCCCGGCCACACCCTCGGGCAGTCTGGCTTTGGCCAGCCGCTGACCAGCCGCGTCCATCACCTCGACATCGTGATGGTCCTCGGCCCAGTCATCACCCACGAACAGCACCACGCGTGCCTCTCCCGTTCTCGATATCGATCACGCTCAGCAGCACGCGGGAGAACTATCAGCGACCTAACGGAGCAGTGCTCACGCCAAAACCAGCGGGCAACGACATCCCATCAGCGATCCTTTCTCCCGGCCAACCAGCAGGGGCACAATCTCTCAACAGGACTCAACATCCAGGGCGGAACACAGTGCTCACCTGCCAGCGGCTACCGGACACGAGTCCGCCCTACGGCCGACTCACTAATACCCATTAGGCGGCATCCTTGCTTCCACTCGGCAGCCTCTGACCTGCACGAATACCTTTCTGCGCGTGAGATCCTTAGCAACTTGGGCGGGCATTTGCCACAGCTACTCGTGGACAGTCGGCATCGGCCAGCGCCTACCAGACTCGTGATCACGTTCGGATTAAAACGGTGACACTAACCGTCCACGCGGCTCACCAGCGGGTCGTCGACTCCGGTGCCGTCACCGTGCGCGTCCGCGTGCGCAACACCGGGTCGCGGGAGGGCGCCGACGTGATCCAGGTGTACGCCTCGCCGGAACGGCCCCGTGCGCGCCGCGCGCCCCACGAACTGGTCGGCTTCGCCAAGGTCCAGCTCGCCCCTGGCGAGGAGGCCGACGTTGACGTCCGTGGACGTCGCTGACCTGGCCCACTGGACGGCAGGCGAGGTAAGCGGGTGCTCGACGACGGGCCTGTGCGACTGCGCATGGGCTCGTCCTCCCGGGACTTCGCCGACGAGGTCGAGATCGAGGCGCGAAGCAGTGTTCACCGCTGGCGCCCGTTGCGCCGCGACACCGAGACGGCGTTCGTGCTGCAGAATCCGCATGCCCGCTCAGTCGTCGGGACCTTCCTGGCCGAGAAGGTCGGGGTGGGGCAGGCGGTCGCGGACGAACTGCTGGAGCAGTGCGCGAAGTCGTCCGTGAACGTGTTCACCACGCTCGCCAACCGATTCCGTCTCGTCCTCAACGAGGGGAAGATCACGGCGCTGATCGAGGAAGCCACTCGGCGGGAGGGGCAGGCGATCACGTCATCGCGGGAGGGGTGACCTGCCGGGGCGCTCTTTGCGTATACGTTCCGTCCCGTCGGCATTCCGTCGGTGCCGTCTCGCTTCCCTCAACCGCACCCCTTGCGGGCCCTGGCGCAACTTGGCCCG
>NZ_ML142851.1:530602-531126 GCF_004138495.1 Phytoactinopolyspora endophytica | reverse complement strand
CGCGCCGCCGGCGCCCTGGCCGGGAGCGTTCCATGCCAGAGCGACCACCGCCACCATCCCTGACCACCTGACAAACGTGCCCGCCCGCCTGGTCCGCTCCGTCCGCTGCCTCACCCTGCACCTGCCCGAGAGGGCCCTAGACCTATCGAGCTGTTCGAGGAGCAGGTTGCGCATGGTCCAGTGGGGGCGCCGCCGTCGAAGAAGCCGGGCACGGCGGCGTTGACGTCCGAGGTGAACAACGCCCGGCACCGCTCCCACTGCCGGGGTTCCCGGCAGCACGTCGGCCGGCCAGGTCACCCCTGTAGCACCCTCCATGTCGGCGCTGATGAGGACCTTCATGCTGCCTCAGTTCACGCGCCGGCGAGGGAACTTCCTACGAGAAAGACGGGCACCCGAACTAGTTGACACGTCATCAACTTCCCGGATATAAATGATGCATCATCTATCGGGCATGAGGCCCGCCCGTGGCCATGAAGGTCGCGGTCCCTTCGTCAAGGAGAGCGTTGATGGACAAGAAGATGAGC
>NZ_ML142851.1:527750-530592 GCF_004138495.1 Phytoactinopolyspora endophytica | reverse complement strand
GTGATTGCGGCCACTGGCGCCGGTGCCGCAGCCGCGACGACCTCGATGGCCGCGCCTCAGGCCGCTGCAGCAGCGTCCCGTGGCCACTCGAAGGAGCAACTGTTCACGTTCGACAACACGGCGGTGGTGTTCATCGACTACCAGCCGGAAATGCTAGATTGGGTCACATCCACCGACACCAGGAGGATGATGGTCCGCGCGCGAGCGCTGGCCCGCCTCGCAGTCAGGATGGAGATGCCGGTCGTCCTGAGCACCATCTCGGTCGAGATGGGCGTCAACCAGCCGACGATCCCCGAACTGCGTGCGGAGATACCGGACGTTCCCGAGATCGACCGCACCACAATGAACTCCTGGGACGACCCGGCCTTCCGCCAGGCGATACGGAAAACCGGCCGCCGCAATCTCATCATGCTCGGCCTGTGGACCGAGATCTGCTTGGCCTTCCCGGTGGCGGAGATGCAGGCCGCAGGTCTCAGGACCACGTTCGCCACGGACGCGGTCGGCGGCGTCACCAAGGAGGCGCACGACCAGGCGATCCAGCGCATGATCCAGGCCGGCAGCGTACCCAGCTCGGCCTTCGCACTGATCGCCGAGGCGGGCCTCGACTGGGCCTCTCCGCAAGGGCAGATCATGAGGGAGGTCGGCGGCTGGATGCTGGAGGAACTGGAGAAGCTCGACTAGGCCTAACCCTGGCCTCAGCGAACGCCGCTCGCACTTGCTCCGCGATCACAGCGAGCGACGGGCGCTTACTGGGACGCCGGCGGTGTCACCAGTGCGAGGACCGCGGTGAGGGTCACGGTGGCACGTTGTCCAGCTGTTCGAGGACGCGGTTGGAGAGCCGTGCGAGGGTGTCGAGTTCATCCGGGCTGAGGGCGTCGATGAACAGGCGGCGGACCATGGCTACATGGTGGGGTGCGGCGGCCTCGATGGCTTTGCGGCCGGCCGGCGTGATGGCGACGAAGGCACCGCGTCCGTCCTCGGTACATTCGTCTCGGGCCACCAGGCCGCGTTTGATCATCCTGGCGATCTGGTGGGACAGGCGGCTCTGTTCCCACTCGATGGTGTTGGCGAGGTCCTGGAATCGTTGCCGACCGTCGGAGGTGTCGGTGAGGGCGACGAGGATCTGGAAGTCGGCGCCGGACAGTTTGCGCGCCTTCAGGTCACGCTCCAGCGTGGCCCAGAGCTTCTGGTGTAGGCGGATGAAGGCACGCCAGGCGTGCTGCTCGGCGGGGCTCAGCCACGCGGGTGCGTCGTTCATACGCACCGAGTTTACCTGGACGCTTGACATGTCATCCACCTGTACATTACGTACATGACGCATCATCTGACACGTCATGTATTTTCAGGCGTGGAGGTAGATGACACGCCATGTAGTTGGGGTGTGTCGCCCCTGATCCAACAAGAAGGAGAAGGCCGTGGCGGAGAAGAGAGTGATCGCGGTGGTCGGCGCGACCGGCGCCCAAGGTGGCGGGCTGGCCAGGGCGATCCTGACCGACGCCAGTGGTGGGTTCGCGGTACGTGCGCTGACCCGCCGTCCCGACTCGGACACCGCACGCGAGCTCACGGCCCTTGGCGCCGAGGTAATAAAGGCCGACATCAGCGACCTACGGAGCATGACGGAGGCGTTCGATGGGGCGTATGGGGCGTTCCTGGTGACCAACTTCTGGGAGCACTTGTCACCCGAGCAGGAGAAGCTGGAGGCGGCAACCATGGCTCAGGCCGCCAAGGCCGCCGGCGTGACCCATGTGATCTGGTCAACGCTGGAGGACACCCGCGAGTACATCCCGCTCGACGACGAGCGCATGCCGACGCTGATGGGTAGCTACAAGGTGCCGCACTTCGATGCCAAGGCCGAGGCCAACCAGTTCTTCACCGATGCCGGAGTGCCGAGCACCTTCCTGCAGACCACGTTCTACTGGGAGAACCTGCTTGGCCCGATGGCGCCGAAACGGGGAGACGACGGCCGGCTCGTGCTGGCCATGCCGATGGCCGACAGCCCGCTCGCCGGCATCGCCGTCGAAGACATCGGCAAGACCGCCTACGGCATCTTCCGCCGCGGCGGTGACCTCGTGGACCGCACCGTACCCATCGCCGGTGAGCACCTGACCGGCACTCAGATGGCCGAGCAGCTCAGCGCGGCCCTGGGTGAGGAGGTGGCGTACGCGCCGGTGCCCTTCGACGCGATACGGGCGCAGCCGTTCCCTGCCGCGGCCGAGACGGGGAACATGTTCCAGTTCTACGCGGAAGTGCCGCAGTTCAACGCGGTCCGCGACCTCGACGTCATCCGCGACCTGAACCCGCAACTGCAGACGTTCCAGCAGTGGCTGAACGCGCACAAGCACGCCTTCGCCAGCGCCTGACGGGCGACCCGGCGGACCTCATGCCACGGTGTCGACTATGTCTCGGCACAGGTGTCAACTATGTCCTGGAATCGGACACTACCGAAGGCGTTCAATGTGATCGGACCGATGTCCGACCGCTCCGGCTTCACTGGGACGATTCAGCGCTCGGCCCGAAGCGGCCCCGGAAGGCGGCCGGGGTCGTCCCGGTGCGGTGCTGGAAGTACTTGGAGAAGTTGGACGGATCGTCGAAGCCGAGTTGTCCGGCGATCCGTGCCACCGAGTCGGGTCCGTGGGCGAGGAGGCGTTTGGCTTCGAGCACGACGCGCTCGTCGATGAGCTGCTTGGCGCTGAGGCCGGTGTTCTCACGGGCGAGTCGGTTGAGGGTGCGGGTCGAGTACCCCAGGCGGGCCGCGTAGTCGGCGACCTTGTGCCTGGTGCGGAAACTCGCCTCCAGCTCGTCGCGGAACCAGACGAACGCCTCGTGCGTGGGCGGGCGGTGG
>NZ_ML142851.1:516157-527682 GCF_004138495.1 Phytoactinopolyspora endophytica | reverse complement strand
CTGGCCTCCGGTTCGACCATGACGAGCAGGAGCAGCGCCGCGGCGAGGGCACGGGCCAAGGCGGCGTCGCGGACGTCCGCGGACGACGGCGCCGGTGTCGCGGCGGTGGCCTGCACGGCGTCGAGGGCGGCCGCCGCGGGCGTGCCCGCGACCGTGGCGGCGGCCCAGTGGTTGGGGGTGACCACACCCGCCGACCGGATCAGCTCCCACGTACCGGTGTCGATCGCGGACGGGGTGAACAGGAAGACCGGGCCCTCGATGTCGTCGATGGCGCCCCACTGCTGCACCTGCCCGGCGCGCACCCAGATGAGGTCGCCGGGTTCGAGCGGGTAGCCGGTGAAGTCGACGGTGTGCACGGTGCCGCCCGACTCGACACGGACCAGCAGGTCGAAGTCTAGGCGCTGGGGTTCGATGAACTCGCGTGGGCCGCCGCGTACCCGCATGCGAGCCAGTGAGGTGAGCTCGATCTCTCCGGTCACACCGGGCGGTGGCACATACCGGACAGACCGGATGGCGTCGGGAGGCATGGTTCCCATTTTTACCATGTTACGTCTTGCAGCTACCGTGAAAACCGCAGGCCAGCTCCATAGAATTCTGATCATGAACGTGAAATTGACCTACGTATTCGACGCCTACTGCGGCTGGTGCTACGGCTTCGGCCCGGCGGTCCGCGACTTCGCCGCCGCCAACGCCGGGCGGGTCGAGCTTGACGTCGTCAGCGGGGGCCTGTTCACCGGAGCCCAGGTTGCGCCGATCGGCACCATGACGTACGTGGCAGGAGCGAACGCGCGCATCGCCGCGCTGACCGGTGTCGAGTTCGGAACCGGCTACCACGAGCTCGTCGCCGACGGCCGCTTCGAGATGGATTCCACGGCCGCCGCCACCGGGTTCGCCGCGCTGCGGGCGGCCGCTCCCGACCGAGCCCTGGAATCGGCGGAGGCGATGCAGTGGGCGTTCTACTTCGACGGGCTGAGCCTGTCGGAGGCATCGACCTACCGCCACATCGCCGAGCAGCAGGGCCTGGACGCGGACGCGGTCGTGACCGGGTTCGTCTCGCCCACAGGCCGGACCGCGGCGGCACAGGACTTCACGCGCGCGGCCCGGCTCGGGGTCACTTCCTACCCGACCCTGTTGCTGCACACCGACACCGGCGTGATCAGGCTCGGCGGTCCCGCGTCCACGGAGGCCCAGCTCACCAACGCGATCGACCGGCACCTCGCCCATTCCGAATAACAACAACAGCCCGAAGGGACAGAGCAATGAGCAACCTCACCTACAAGATCATCGACGCGGCCGACAGCTCGCTCAACAAGACGAGCACGCTGGTCACGGGTGACACGGAGTCCATCGTGGTGGACGCGACCTTCACCCGGGCCGACGGGCACCGGATCGTCGCCGAGGTCCTCGACTCCGGCAAGCGGCTGACCACCGTGCTGATCACCGCCGGTGACCCGGACTTCTACTTCGGCGCCGAGGTCGTCGCCGACGCCTTCCCCGAGGCGGTGTTCGTCGCACCGGCCGACGTCATCGACCACATCCGCGAGACCTATGAGAAGAAGCTGGGCGCCTGGGCACACCTCGGCGCCAACCTGCCCACCCGGCTGGTCGACATCGCGCCGCTGACCACACCGTCGGTCACCGTGGACGGTGTCGAGCTCGAGGTGCGCCGCGGCAGCGAGGCTCTCGGCGACCGCGCCTGGTACGTCTTCGAACCGGAGGCACGCGCCCTGCTCGGCGGTGTGCTGCTGTTCGAAGGGCTGCACGTGTGGACCGCCGACACCCCCAGTGTCGAAGAGCGCGCGGAATGGCTCCGTTTCCTCGACGGCGTTGAAGCGCTCAACCCCGCCTTCGTCGTCGCCGGCCACCGCGTCGCCGGCGCGCCCACCGACGCGACCGCGATCCGGCACACCCGCGAGTACCTGCGGTTCTTCGAGAAGACCATCACCGACGCCGCCGACGCCACAGCGGCCGAGGAAAGCCTGTTGGCCGCCTACCCGGACGCCGGGCTGCGGATCGCCGCCTCGCTGGGCACCAAGGTTGCGAAGGGAGAGATGACATGGGGCTGACCCCGGCCGACGACACGGCACCGGCGGCCGTGGTCCGGCGACAGTACCTCGCCTCCGCTGCGGGCGACCTCACCGCCCTGCGCGCGACCCTCGCCCCAGACGTGGAGTGGACGGAGATGGCCGGTTTCCCGCTCGCCGGCACCTACCGCACACCCGAGGGCGTGACGAGCGAGGTGATGGAGAAGCTGGCGCAGGACTGGGACGGCTGGGTCGTCCACGACGACACCTACGTCGCGGACGGCGAGGACGTCGTCGTCCTGGCCCGCTACACCGCGACCCACAAGGCGACCCGCAAACCCCTGAACGTTCGGGTGGCACACCACTTTACGGTGCGTGGCGGGTTGATCGTCCGGTTCGAACAGTTCGTCGACACCGCTCTGGTTCGCGACGCGGCCACGGCCGAGGGCCAAAACGGCATATGAAGCCGGCCGGATGCGTGGAGCCGCCTCGTTCGGGTGGCCCACGCATCCAGCGCCGATGTCCGCGCTGCAATCTGTGTCGGATGCTGCAATCCGTGTCGCAAAGAGCGCCGATCGACCGGTATGGCGACACGAATGGCAGTATCCGACACGAATTGCAGCATCCGGCGCGGGTTCGCCATGGCCTACCACAACGGACGTACACAGAGGTTCGCTCCGCAACGGACGTCAACCTCCCGGCACCAGTGGCACCCTGGTCTAAGAAAGAATGCCGGACTTCCTTCGCGGCACCGTAGCGGCCGCGAAGGTAACGACGCAGGACGTGGTGCACATGCCTCAGATCAAGCTCTCAGCGGGCGTCGTGGAGTACGACGACACCGGAGGCGACGGGCCTGTCGTGGTAGCTCTGCACGGTGTGCTCATGAACAGCGCTCTATGGCGCGACGTCGTGGACAGGCTCCGAGGTGAGTGCCGGTGTGTAGTTCCGACCCTTCCGATCGGTGGCCACCGCCACGCCATGGTCGACGACGCGGATATGTCTCCCGTGGGTGTAGCCGAGCTGATCGTCGAGTTTCTCGACAGGCTCGAGCTGCGCGACGTGACGCTCGTGGGGGTCGACACTGGCGGTGCGCTGGCCCAGCTGTTGATCGCCCGGCATCCAGACCGTGTGGCCCGGCTAGGGCTGGTCGCATGTGACGCTTTCGAGAATTTTCCGCCCGGGCTACCCGGCAAGGTGGCCGTGCTATCCGCCAGAATGCCGGGCGGAATCAATGCGGCGTTGCAGCCACTGCGGTGGCGGCCACTGCGCCGGCTGCCGTTCACGTTCGGCTGGATGTCTCAGAAGCCAGTGCCCCACGACGTCATGGACTCCTGGCTGGAGCCATGCCAGACCAACCGGGCCATACGCAAAGACGCGGCCCGATTCCTCCGGGCTGTGGATCGACGCGATCTACTCGCTGCCGCACGTAGCTTCGGGTCATTCCACCGGCCTGTACTCGTCGTCTGGGCCCACGACGACCGGGTCATGCCAGCAGACCACGGCCTCCGGCTGGCTGGGATGTTCCCCGATTCGCGATTGGAGACCGTCGACAACAGCGGCACTCTCATCCCAGTGGACCAGCCGGTCGTGCTGGCGGAGCTCATTCACGACTTCATCAAGCAGTGAGGCCGGATCGGTCGGCGAACACCAGCGTAGGTTGACGTGTCGACGTGAGATCTTGCAAACGTTTGTATGCCATGTAGATGGCAGATCGCCGGTGCATAACATCTAACATCGCCAGGCGCGTGCACGCGCAGAGCACTGCAACAGAAGCCGCTCTTGACAACTACTACAAACGATTTCATACTCCTGGAAGCCGCAAGACGGGCGTCATTCACGGCTGCCGGGCCACGCCAGACGACGAGGAGACCAGATGGTGGCAACCATCCGAGATGTAGCGGAAGCAGCCGGTGTCTCACCCTCGACTGTCTCGCGTGCCCTGACCGATTCGGAACTCGTCAATCCCGTTACCCGGGATCGAGTCCGCCGCGCGGCCACGCGTCTCGGCTACCAGCCGAACCGCGCGGCTCGCGGGCTGATCACCGGACGAACCCACAATATTGGCCTGATCGTCCCCGACCTGGCCAACCCCTTCTTTCCGGGTGTGGTCAAGGGGGTGCGAGCCCGCGCTCACGAGGCCGACTTCGCGATGTTCGTCGCCGATACCGACGAGGACGAAGGCGCGGAGGCCAGGCTCGCCCGCACGCTGGCGAAGCAGGTGGACGGGCTCATCCTGTGCTCCACCCGCATGAAGGACGAGGACCTGCGGGCCCTGTCGTCCGACATCACCGTCGTCCTGATGAACCGGCGCGCTGTGGACCTCCCAGCCCTCACCGTGGACAACGTCGGGGGCATGCGGCAGGCGGTGAGCCATCTCGCCGCCTTGGGACACCGTCGGGTCGCCTATATCGCAGGCCCGGCGAACTCATGGTCGAGCCGGGAACGCGTTCGCGGCCTACCCCCAGCCGCGGAGGCAGCGGGCGTCGAGCTGGTCGAGCTCGGCGACTTCCCGCCGCACTTCGGCAGCGGCGTAGCCGCGGCGGACCTCGCGCTGGCCAAGGGGGTGACGGCCGTCATGGCGTACAACGACGTCGTCGCCCTCGGGCTCCTCAACCGATTCAGCACGCGGGGCGTCTCCGTACCAGAACAGATGAGCGTGGTGGGCTGCGACGACATCACCTTGTCGGCCATGTGCAGTCCTTCGCTGACCACCATCGCCCTACCCCAGAAACAAGCCGGACGCGCCGCCGTCGACCTCCTGCTCAGCGTGTTGGACGAGGAGGATCGCGCTAACACTTCGCTGGACGTTGAACTGGAGACCCAGCTGGTGGTGCGCGCATCGACCGGGCCCGCTCCCGGCTTCTGACAGCCAGGCCCTCACCATCTCCCAGCGAGACATGCGGCGAGGACCGAAGCAAACCACCACGAAGGAGTGAGTGATGAAGGCTCAGACAGGACCACGCCCGACATCCAGCCAGCGCCACCGGACCCTGACCACGTCGTGCACCGCCGTGCTCATCCTCTCGCTGGTCGCCGCGTGCGGCGGCGACGACGGTGGCGGCGACAGCCAGGACGGCGGCGGTAACCCCGCGGACGCGGAGGCGACCGACGAGCCGCTTCAGGTCTGGGTCCGCCAAGCCGAGGATGGCGGCCTGCCCACCTATCAGGAGATGGCCGACCTGTACGAGGAAGAAACCGGGCAGGCGATCGAGCTCTACGGCGAAGTGACCGGATTCGAGGAGTCCCTGATCCGCGCGGCGTCGGCCGGCAACCTGCCAGATGCCATCATCTATGACACCGAGGGCCTGGGACAGCTCGTGGACTGGGGCATGGTGCAGGAGATCGACCCGGACGTACTCGAGAACCGGGATGAGATCCTCGACCTGGCCTGGACCGCCGCGCAGGGCGTGGACGGCAGCTACTATGCGGTGCCGACCTCCACGCAGGCCTTCAACCTCTACATCCGGTCGGACTGGCGTGACAATCTCGGTCTCGACGACCCTCAGACCTGGGACGACGTGGTCGAGATCGCGCGGGCCTTCACCCACGACGACCCCGACGAGAACGGCGAGGACGACACGACCGGGTATGTCGTGCCCGGGTCCTCGCAGCGCGGATACGCATCGTGGTTCTGGATCACCTTGCTGTGGCAGGCCGGCGGCGACTACTTCGAGCCCCAGGACGACGGCACTTTCGTCCCGACCCTCGACACACCGGAGGCCAGAGAGGCCATGCAGTGGCTGCACGACATGGTCTTCGACCACCAGGTGGTACAGCCGGGCACGGCCAACCATGTCACGGCTGACTCCCACCCCTACTTCCAGTCCGGCGAGAGCGGGCTCTATCACACCGGTCCGTACATGATCGCGGGCTTCGACGACGAGCCGGGGCAAGACGTCTACGACGTGATCGAGCCGGTCACCGGGCCGGCCGGCAACGACACGCTGGCCGAGGGCGAGCAACTCTACGTCATGACCGGGACCGACAAGGCCGATCAGGCATTGGCCTTCGCCGAGTGGGTCGCCTCGCCGGAAGGTCAGGAGGCCGGGATGAACCCCGGTGGCTATTCCGTCGTGCGGCTGCCGATCAACGAGAACGTCAGCGCGGGCGAGGTCTACGACCACCCGTACTGGGACGTGGTGGCGGAGACGTTCGCTGAGTCCGGCCGTTACGTCACCCCGGTTCCGAACTTCGGGCCGTTCCGCCAGATCGTCGCGGACACCGTCAACATCGTGATCTCCGACCCCGACGCCGACATCGATCTCCTCATGGACGACCTCAACGAGCAGGTCGCGGCGGAGCTGGACGCCCAGGGAGTGCTCGCGGAGTAGCCGGGTCCGGTGTGCGCCGCTGACGCTTCCCGGGCAGCGCACACCGCCGTCTCCCCACCACCATGGAAGGACGTCGCCAGTGCCGACGATCAAGCAACGACGACGCGAGCCCGCCGAACGGGCAGAAGCTCCGTCGACGCCGACGGACAGCAAGCCGGCTCAGAGACGCTCTACCCTGCGCCGGGCACTCACACCGTGGGCGTTCCTCGCACCGGCTCTGGTGCTGTTCGCCTACTTCAAGTTCTACCCGATCGGCTACGGCATCTGGCTCAGCTTCTTCGACGTAGCGGTCTTCGGCGAGAACACCTGGATCGGCCTGGACAACTTCACCGCCGTCTTCCAGGACACCTTCCTCCAGCAGGCGTTCTGGAACACCGCCGTCTACGTGGTCCTGGCCGTCGGGTTCTCGGCGCTGATCGGGTTCATGCTGGCGCTCGCCCTGGAGGGCCAGGCCTACCACATCCGTATCGTGCGCACGGCGGTGTTCCTTCCTGCCGTCGTGACGGTGGCCGTCGTCGCGGAGGTCTTCCGCATCCTGTATCACCCGACGGCCTCCGGACCGCTGAACAGCCTGCTCGGGCTGATCGGGGTGGGGCCGCTGGGCTTCATCGACGACCCGGGCATGTCGCTGCACTCGGTCATCGGCATGCATATCTGGAAGAGCGCCCCATACGACATGGTGATCTTCATCGCCGGGCTGGCCGGGGTGGACCGGACCCTGTACGAGTCGGCGCGGGTAGACGGAGCCAGCTGGCTGCAGCGCGTGCGATACGTGACGATCCCGCAGATCCGCTTCGCTTTCACGATCGTCATCACCCTGGGGATCATCCGCGGCGTCCGGGTCTTCCCGGAGGTCTACACCCTCACCGGCGGCGGACCGGCACGCTCCAGTGAGGTGATCATGACCTACGTCTACCGGGTGAGCTTCGTGGACTTCGACCTCGGCTACGCGGCCGCATTGTCCACTCTGCTCTTCCTGCTCACCGCCGTGCTGACCGCGGCGTTCCTGTTCCTGCGGAGGGAGAAGGCATGACCGAGCTAGCGACCCGGCCGCCGGCCCCCACCGCTGGACGGCGGGACGGCCTGCGCCAACCCGCGAAGGCGATCACGTTCCAGGTGGGGAAATGGGTTCTCATCGCCATACTCATCTTCATCTTCGTCACACCCCTGTGGTCGATCGTGGCGGCCGCACTGAGCGGGTCGGCAGTCCCGCCCGGCGAGCTGGTGACGGTGCCGGAAGAGATCACGCTGAGCAACATCACCGGGACGTGGGGCAGCGGACGGATCGCGCGGTACTTCTTCAACTCCGCGGTGATGGCCGGCATCGGCGTCCCGTTGCAGGTACTCGTGAGCGCGCTGGCCGCCTACGCGTTGGCCCGCAAGCGTTTCCGGGGCGGCGCCGTGGTGCTGCTGCTGATCCTCACCACCATGATGATGCCCGAAGAGGTCATCGCCATCCCCCTGTACCTGGTGCTCGCCGACGTCCCGCCGTTCGGCGTCAGCCTGCTGAACTCCTACCCAGGGCTCATCCTGCCGGTGGTGGGCTGGGCCTTCTCAATCTTCGTGCTGGTCAAGTTCATGCGCGAGGTGCCTATCGAGATGGAGGAGGCGGCCCGGATCGACGGCGCGGGAGACTTCGCCATCTTCTGGCGGATCATCCTCCCGTGCGTGAAGCCGGCGCTGGGCACCGTCGCCGTCTTCGGCTTCCTGATGATCTGGGACCAGTACCTGCTGCCCCTGATCGTGGCAGAGGACACCGACATGTTCACGCTGCAGATCGCGCTGCTGAACCTCCGGCAGGACGACATGATCCCGATCACCATCGTCATGAGCGCCGCTCTGCTGGCGCTGTTGCCCAGTGTCGTCGTCTACCTGGCGCTACAGCGCTACTTCCAGTCCGGCCTCACCGCCGGGTCCATCAAAGGCTGAGGAGAGCCCGTGAAGATCGTCGACGCCAAGGTGATCGTCACCTGCCCCGACCGCAACTTCGTCACCCTCAAGATCACCACCGACGACGGCGTGACCGGGGTGGGCGACGGCACGTTGAACGGCCGGGAGCTCGCGGTCGCCTCCTACCTGAGCGACCACGTGATCCCGATGCTGATCGGACGCGACGCTACCCGCATCGAGGACACCTGGCAGTACCTCTACAAAGGCGCCTACTGGCGGCGCGGGCCGGTCACCATGAGCGCCATCGCCGCCGTCGACACCGCGCTATGGGACATCAAGGGGCAAAGTTGCCGGGCTCCCGGTGTACCAGCTGCTTGGCGGGCAGAGCCGGGAGTACGCGACCCTCTATGCGCACGCGAACGGTAACACCGTGGACGAGCTCCTGGAGGACGTCGCCCACCATCGGGACCTGGGATACCAGGCCATCCGGGTCCAGTCGGGGGTGCCCGGCCTGGCGAAGACCTATGGCGTCAGCCAGGACGGGGCTGCCTACGAGCCGGCGGACAGCGCTCTGCCCAGCGAACACATCTGGTCCACCGAGAAGTACCTGGACTTTCTGCCGTCGATGGTCGCCCGCGTCCGGGAGGAGTTCGGTCCACAGCTCAAGCTGCTGCACGACGTTCACCACCGGTTGACGCCGATCGAGGCCGGGCGGCTCGGGCGGAGTCTGGAGCCCTACGCTCTGACCTGGATGGAAGATCCGGTGCCGGCGGACCTACAGGAGGGGTTCCGGCTGATTCGGCAGCACACCACCACGCCGGTGGCGGTCGGCGAGGTGTTCAACACGGTATGGGACTGCTACCAGCTCATCCAGGAGCAGCTCATCGACTACATCCGGGTCAGCGTCGTGCATGCGGGCGGCATCAGCCACGTCCGCCGGATCTTCGACTTCGCCGCGTTGCACCATGTGCGCAGCGGCTCGCACGGCGCCACCGACCTGTCACCGGTCTGCATGGCCGCCGCTCTGCACCTGGGCCTGAGCATTCCCAATTTCGGGCTACAGGAGCACATGCCACACACTGAGGCCACCGAGGCGGTGTTCCCGCACGCGTACCGGATCGCCGACGGTACCGGCCATCCCGGCGACGCACCCGGGCTGGGCGTCGACATCGACGAGGAGCTCGCTGCCCGCTACGCGTACAGCCCGGCGTACCTCCCCGTCAGCCGGCTCGAAGACGGTTCCGTGCACAGCTGGTGATCCACCCAACCGGTCGCGCCCTCGATCTGATCGAGCAGCGCTTGGACGGGGACGACCGGGACTCGCCGCCCACCATGCCGCTTCGCCCCGTATGATCTCGTCGTGCGCGAGTCATCGCCCTGACGATGGCCGAACACCCAGGACCCCGCAGCCCTCCCCGGCCGGCCGAGCACGATGACTGGGATGACCTCGTCAGAGGCGGCCTGCCGGTGATGTCAGCCTACGGCGTCTCCCGGGCGAGGACCGACTGCACGGAGGCCGTCACGACATGTGCGGCGTCCGAGGCGTCCAGCCGTCCGGTCCGTTGCTCCTCCGCCGCTCCCTTCAGCAGGTAATGTACGGCGCTGACCAGCCAGTTCATAGGCAGGTCAGTGCGGAACACACCGTCGTCCTGGCCACGACAGATGAGCTGCTCGACCCGTTCGGCAGGGTCGGCGTGCAGCTGACGAATCCGCTCCGGCGGCACGACGCCCTGGGCCGCCTGAAGCAAGGCCGTCGACTCGGCGACGAGGTACCAGCTTGATTCAAGCAGCCGGGCAAGCGCATCACGGGCGTCTCCGCTGAGGTCGACCGCGGACAGCGTCTCCTGGCCTGCCCGCATGGCATCGGCCAGGGCGGCCTCGACCAGCTCGCCGCGGTTCCGGAAGTGGCCATAGAGCGTCATTCGCCCGACGCCGGCCGCCTTGGCGATGTCATCGATCCTCGCCTCCGGGTCGCGGCCCATGCACTCTCGGGCCGCCGCGACGATACGGGCGACGCTGCGCTCGGCGTCGGCGCGCCGACGCGGACGGGTTGCTGCGGTACTCATCTCATCCACTCTAGCTCGTACTGGAATATACGAGTTAGTATCTCGGTTGACGAACTCGTACTTGGACATACGAGTTATGACGGGAGACAGGCTCATGACGTACGACGAGACACAAGACACGCGGGCGCCGCACCCGCTGCGCTGGCGGATCCTCGGATTCCTCGCCGTGGCTCAGCTGATGCTGATCCTCGACGTGACCGTGGTGGCCATCGCGCTGCCGCACATCGAGACCGACCTCGGCGCCAGCCGCGAGGCCCTGACCTGGACTGTCAGCGCATACGCGTTGGCGTTCGGCGGGCTGATCCTGCTGGGCGGGCGGCTCGCGGACCTGGTCGGGGCCAAGCGGGTGGTGCTCACCGGCCTGCTGCTCTTCGTGGTGGCCTCGCTGGTGACCGGACTGGCCGACTCCTCCGGTCAGCTCATCGGCGGCCGCATCGCCCAGGGAGTCGGCGCGGCGCTGCTGTCGCCATCGGCACTGTCGCTCGTCGTCACGTTGTTCGACGGCAACGATCGGAACAAGGCGCTCGGCGTGTGGTCCGCTCTCGGCGGTGGCGGCGCCGCACTCGGCGTGCTGCTGGGCGGCGTGCTCACCGCCGGACCGGGCTGGCCATGGGTGTTCTTCGTCAACGTGCCCGTCGGTCTGGTCATCGCCGTGAGCCTGGCCAGGATGCTGCCCCGGCAGACCGCGACCAGGACAGGCGGCCGGCTCGACGTACTCGGTGCGCTCTTGGTCACCGCGGCGTCCAGCACGCTGATCTACGGATTCGTCAACGCCGGCGACCATGGCTGGCTGACCGCCACCACAGGGATAACGGTGCTGGTGGCCGCCGTGGGCTACGTGGCGTTCGTGGGTTGGCAGCGACGGAGTGCTTCGCCGCTGATGGATGTCCGGCTGCTCGCCCGGCGCCCGGTGGCGACCGGCACGTTCCTGATCCTGCTGGCGACGGCGCTGATGATCGCCGTGTTCTTCTTGGGCACGTTCTACTTCCAGCAGGCACGCGGCTACGGCGCTCTGCGGACCGGACTGCTGTTCCTCCCGGTCGCGCTCGCGACGATGGCCGGCGCCAACATCACGGGCCGGGCGATCGCACGGGTGGGTGCCCGTCCACTCGCCGTCGCCGGGCTACTCGTCGCCGCGGCGGGAATGGCCGCGCCCGCGCTGTCGATACACCCGGGGACCGTCGTCGCCGGCGTGTCGGTCGCGGCAGCCGGGA
>NZ_ML142851.1:515658-516042 GCF_004138495.1 Phytoactinopolyspora endophytica | reverse complement strand
CAACGGCTTCGTCGTCGCTGCCGTCGCCGCCGGAGTCGGAGCCGTCGTCGCGGCGGTGCTTACTCCTCCGAAGCCCGCAGAGGTGGTCACGAGCGACGTCCCGAGCTGACCTGGCGCTGATCCCCGTACGCGATCCGTCGCGTACGGGGATCAGCTGGTCAGGCCAAACGATCACCACCCAGTGGCGCCCCGGGTATGCAGGTCTACCCGGCGCGCTCGGTGTCTCGTCCCAGGCGGCGCGCCAGTAGCGTCGAGATACCGGCGCTGACCAGGTCGACCACGATGAAGATCACCCGTGCGGTCACCGCCACCGCAGCCGCCACACCCGAGGAGCTCAGGCTGGTCGCCGCCGCGACGAACACGGCCTCCCGCACGCCGACGCCG
>NZ_ML142851.1:511074-515630 GCF_004138495.1 Phytoactinopolyspora endophytica | reverse complement strand
CGCGGGCACCACCAGAAGGCCGACGATCCAGGACAGCACCGTCGCGAACATCAGATTCAGCAGGTCCGGGTCCCACGGGTCGATGGCGATCGCCGTCAGCCAGGTCGCACCGCCGATCGCCAGCCAGGCCGGGACGTGCAGGGCGACCAACCCGACGGAGACCCCCCACGAGGGAACCGGAATGCCGAGCTCCCGGCCAGAGACCCGACGCACCAGCCGCAGCGTGGCCGCCACGACCCGGGGGTGCAACGCCAGAATGCCGATCGGCAGCAGCGCAACGACCGGCTGCCACGCCACCCCGTCTCCTCCGGCCGCACCGGCGACCAGGGCGATCGCGACCGTGAGGATCGCCGCCAGGTACGTCACTCCGATGGACAGCACGGTGCTTGCGTAGGCGACGCTCCCCGCGACGCCACCACGTCGAGCCATCTCGCCGCGCCCGACGACGGGCCAGATGCCACCAGGGACGTACTTGCCGAGCTGACCGACGTAGTAGCGGTACATCGTGTCGAGGTAGCCGCGGCGCGCGCCCAGGATGGCCAGGCAGCGCCGCCAGCCCAAGCCGATGAGGAGCATCCCGAATGCCCCCACCACGGGCGCGAGGACCAGCAGCGCCGGGTCAGCGTCGCTGATCGCGTCTCGGACGTCGTCCCAGCTGCGGACCAGTTCGCGGACGACGAAGGCCACGCCCGCCACGGCGACGAGCGCGCCCACCCACCGAGTCACAGAGCGCATCTGACGAAGCCTCAGCGGAAGATCGAGGTGGTTTCCCGGGTCACGGACTTGCCCGCTTCCCGGTCGCGTCCGCTGCGGAGCACCCGGTGCGTGAACCACTCCCAGTAGCGTGAGACATACCGTCCGAGCTCCTTGGTGGCCTTCCGCCAGAAAAGGTAACGGTACCGGCGGCTCCGCTGCAGCTCCAGCTTGCGCTGCAACTCCTGGTAGAACGTCTCGACCTCGCGCCGTGCCACCGGTTGCGCCGCGGGCTTGTTCGGCCCGTCCATCTTGGGCCGGTGCACCCCGATCTCGTCCAGGTAGTCGGCGTACGCGTACGCGAAGTTTCCGAAGGCGATCCGGGGTTTCTGCGACTCCCGGATCTCATTGACCGTGACCTCGCTGAAGATCACCCGGCCGTCGTCGGCCAGCCGTCGCACCAGCGCATCGCTCTCCTCGCGGCGGTTGATCACCAGGCTGATGCCGGCCTTGGTCCCGAGCGTGCTGGCCAGCCAGGCATCCCCGACGACGATGTCGGCAAGGAAGTTGGCGTGGTTGATACACAGATGGCAGCGCGGCGTGTTGAAACTGCGGTCGAAGGCGACCTGGTACCCGAAGTCCAACCGGCGGCTGGTGGTGTGCTCCTTGCCGTCGTCGGTGAAGATCCGCAGCTTCCCGATGGGGCCGTCGCCGCGGTACGAGATGTCCACGATCCGGTCCGGGTCGACACCCTTGTACTCGCAGATCGCCCGGATGGAGTGCCAGTTGTACTGCCAGCCGCAGAGCAGACCGACACTGGTGTGGATCCGGCCACGCAGGTACGGCTCGTGGGTGAAGATGTAGTTGTAGATGCCCTCCAGCTCGCACGGGATTCCCGCGATCACGTACCGGCCCTCGTTCTCCCGGAGCAGTTCGAGCACCCGATGCTTGGGCAGGTTGTGATAGATCGACCCCGGCAGCCGATCCACCTCGTCCGGGTCGGTGATGAGCCCTGGTTCGAAGTCCAGACCGTCCACGTGCTGAAGCACGATCGCGCCGTCGACGTCGTCCTGTGCCAGCAGGTGGGTGAGGATCTCCTTGATCATCCCGCCCGAGCTGGCCTTGAGATTCCGGTCGACGTCGGTGCTCTGGGCCAGCATGACGCTGTGCACGACGCCGTAGGTGCCCTGCTCGGCGCCCGGGAAGAGCAGATCCTGAAGCTTCTCGAAGTCGACCTGCACCGCGGGGCAGACGTCGGCGGCCGCCTGGTTCCCGGCGTGGCTAGGCTCGAAGATCTGCTTCTCCGGGTGAAGTCTCAGCTCGATCGACGGGTCGGCGAGCACGCAGGCGCCGCAGGCGATGCACAGGTCATTCTCCAGCACGCCACTCAGGTCCGCCGGTCGAGTCATCGTCGCTCCATCGTGTTCTCTCGCGCCCCCGAACGTCTCGGGCCAACTATCGCACCTTGCCGGACGCACCATACGCTGGGCCTGCACGCGCTCGGCTACGGCGGGTGTCCTCGCCGCGCGCGTATGAGCGTCGCAGAGCTGTCACGAACCAAGCGCACGGAGCATCGGAAAGGACCTGCTGGATGAGCACGTACGCGGTCATAGGCGGAACCCTCTGGGGGAACCGCGGCGCGGAGGCCATGGTCGCGACGACGATCGGGCGGGTGCGTGACCATGATCCCGAGGCGTCCTTCCTGATCATGTCCTACTTCCCGGAGCGGGACCGGGAGCTGCTCACGGACCCGGCCGTCCAGGTGGTGGATGCACGTCCGAAGGACACCGTGGTGCAGTGGATGTTCGCGCTGATGGTCCGGATCGCCGGCCTGGTCGGCGTCCGGCTGCCGGACGCGATGCTGCCGCGATCCGTCCGCTCGCTGCGCCGGTGCCGGGCACTATTCGACGTCTCCGGCATCTCCTTCCACGACGGACGGCTGGCGGTCGTGGCGTACAACCTGATGTGCCTCTGGCCGGCCATGCTGCTGAAGGTTCCGGTCGTCCGCCTGTCGCAGGCCATGGGGCCGTTCCGGCATCCGCTGAACCGGCTGCCGGCCCGGGCGATGACGAAGCGGTCCTTCCACACGTTCGCCCGCGGGCGACACACCGCGGACCATCTCCGCCGGCTCGGTGTCCCCGACGGCTCGTGGAGAGTGGCCGCGGACATCGCGTTCGCCTACCGGTCTTCGGACAGTCTGACGTCGGAGAACGTGGAGCGGGTGGACGAGCTGTCGGCGCACCTGGACCGGGTACGCGCGGACGGCACGGACGTCGTCGCGGTCGTGCCCAGCTCCCTGGTCATGCAGAAGATGACCACGGAGGGCGCCGACTACTGCGCGCTGCTCCAGCGCCTGATCCGCCACCTCGGGGATCGCGGAGTTCACGTCGTGGTCATGCCGAACGCGACGCGCGCGGGAGTCGAAGGTCTGCGCAACAACGACCTGGCGGTGATCACGAAGCTACGGGACCGCATCCGCACCGCACCGGACGGTATCGATCCGTCCGCCGTCAGCTACGTCGATTTCGACCTGAACACGGCGTCCATCCGGCGACTCGCACAGCCGTGCACACTGCTCATCACCTCGCGGTTCCATGCCATGGTGGCGGGCTTGGCGCTCGAGGTGCCCACGCTCGTCATGGGGTGGAGCCACAAGTACGAGGAGATCCTCGAGATGTTCGGCTGCGAGGCCGACGCCGTGGACTTCTCCGGCGCCGAACGGCACCTTCTGCCGATGACGGACCGCATGCTGGACGAGAACGACGCCATCCGCGAACGCATCCGCAAGAACCTCCCCGACGTTATTGCATCGGCTCAGTCACAGTTCGATCTCCTAGACCGTCTTCCCACCTAGCGTTCACCTGCCCGGGCTAGCATCACACCGACGTGCTGACCTTTTGGGGGGAATCGAGGTGGTGACGACCGCGCCCGGCGCCCCCCGAGGGCCTCGTGATGTCACACCCGGTGGGGCGCGCCGGCCTGGCATCGTCCTCGCATGGGGATGGGACCGGCTCAGGCTGCTCCGTGGCGAAACGGCGGTCGGCGTCGTCGCCGTGCTTCTGCTCGTGTTCCTGGCAGGTCAGGCGGTCATCGGCGCAACACAGATCGGGATCTCCAACGACGAGCCGATCCACCAAGCCCGGATGAGCCAGTGGTTCGAGACGGGCTGGTATCTGCCGCCCGAGTTCTTCAACGGCGACGGTTCGATCAGGCCGGACATCGAGACCGGGCGGCTACATGCCTACGGGGCCGGGTACGGCATGTTCGGTCATGTCTTCGCCGTGCTGGCCGGCGTCGAGCAATGGGGTGTCACCGAACACAGCGAGGGGGCCTATGCCGCGCGTGGGGTCGCGGTGGCGCTGCTGGGGCTGGCGGCCGCGCTGGCGGTCGGTTACACGCTGCTGGTGGCGACCGGCAGATGGGTCAGTGGTGCATGGGCCGCGGCCGCCACGTTCGCTCTTCCGCTGTGGACCGGCTACAGCATGTTCGCCGTCAAGGACGTGCCGTCCGCGGCGGGATGGACCTTCGTCACCGCGGGCATGATCGTGGCTCTCTATCCACAGGCGCCACGAGATCCTGGAGTCGACTCATCAAGGCGAACGTTCTTCATGAGCGCGGCCGGGCGCCGGACGGGCACCACGGAACAGCGCTCGGGGCAGCGGCCGTTGGCCGTCGGGCTGCTCTGCTTCGCCGGCATGTGGTTCTCGTTCGGCACGAGGACGGCGCTCTGGATTCCCCTGGCCGGCGCAGTGATCCTGTTCGGCATCCTCGTGGCCTGCAGTCCATACCGTCAGCAGCTCATCGGCAATGTGAAGGCGGCCGCCGCCGGGCTGGCCGCCGGCTTCGCCGCCGTCACCGCGCTG
>NZ_ML142851.1:508190-511044 GCF_004138495.1 Phytoactinopolyspora endophytica | reverse complement strand
TACCGCAATGCCGCAACACCCGTGGAATGGCTGCTCAGCGCGGTACAGACATCCAGCGACTTCCACTGGACCGGATCGACGCTCACGGCGGGCCGGCTCGTACCCGAGAAGCCGCCCTGGTGGTATCTGCCCGCGTGGGTGGGCGGATCCGTTCCGCTCCTGCTCGGGCTGCTGTCGGCGGCGGGGGTCACGCTGGTCGTCGTCCGAGTCGCACGACGACGGGTCCGCGCGACGAGCGGTCTCCGGGACCGGCTGGCGCACCCAGATGCGGGGATGCTGCTGTGGGTTGTGCAGGCGCTGGCGCTGCCGGCCATGGCGATCATCACGTCCGCGACGATGTACGCCGGGCTCCGGCAGCACCTCTACGTCCTGCCCGCGCTCGCCGCGCTGGCCGGGCTCGCCGTCCACTGGGTCCTGCGACGGTTCCGATGGGGCTGGCGGGGGACTACGGCCGTCGCTCTGGTGATCGCCGCGATCGCCGTCCCGGCCTTGGAGCAGACCCGCCTGTTCCCGTTCAACTTCGTGTACAAGAACCCGGTCGCCGGTCCGGTCAACGACCGCTGGGAGTCGGACATGCACTGGGTGTCCGGTCGTGAAGCCCTCACCCGGGTCCCGGCCGGTGAGCCGGCATGGTGCTACACAAGAGCAACCCTCTTGATCTCCGGTGACATGGTCCAGCCCACGGTCGAACGCTGCGCCGGTAACCCGAAGGTCGACGTGTTCCTGGCCGATCAGGGCAGCGACGTCTCAGAGGATGACGACGCGTCGCAGCGCGACCCCGTGGACGAGGCCATCACGAACGAAACCTCTGCCGACGTCTGGGTGATCGCCCGGAAGTATCGCGGTAGCCCACCGGCGGCGGGCTGCGTGGAGCACGACAACGTGACGCGGAACCTCCGCGGCGAAGAGGTCACCATCTCGTACGTGCTCAGATGCGACGCCGCCGTTCTGACGCAATGATCAAAGGCTCGGGGCTCGCGCGCCCCTAAGGCCACCCCGAACCGGTGCAGTAGTGCTGGTGGTTCCGTCCAGGCCGCACGCCCTAGTCCGGGTGGATCTCGTAGACGATGAACCCCCGGCCGGCACCGTCGAGCTGGCGATGGTGAACGGCGTATCGCTCGTCGAGCTCCTCCAGGGCGTTCGGGAAGTCGCCGGCGACCAGGTGCGGGAACAGGACGACGAGGAAGTCGTACTCCGCGATCACGCCCTCGTCGCTGACGAGGACCGGGTGCGTGCCGTCGCCGGCTCGCTCGTCGTCGATCGCCAGCACATCGTGCACCCGGATCTCGTCGCTGTACCGTTCGAAGTAGAAGTTCGCCATGGAGCCGCGACGGTGTGACGCTTCCAGGACCACGTAGTCGCTGTCCTCGTCGCCACCTATGACGTCCACGATGCGGTGGACATTTCCCCGCCAGTCGGCTTTGGGCTCCGTCGCGGCCGAGTGCGCCCCCGGAAGGACGAGAGTGGTGATCACGACGACGATGGCCGCAGTGGTCACCCCCGCGGGAAGCTCGCTCCCTCGGAAGCGACGCCACGCCCGTCCGGCCAGTCTGCCGGCCTCTTCCACGGTCAGGACGACGAGTGGAGCCAGCGGTACCACGCTGAAAAGGAAATAGCGCATGTTGTAGCGTTCGACGCCGGCCAGCGAGAAGGCGATGTAGACGATCGCCAGCGGGAGCACCAGCCAGGCCACGAGGTAGACGACGGTCCACGCCCGCCGCCGGTCGCGCGTCAGTGGACCGCCTCGCACGAGCACGGCAAGCGAACGGATCAGCAGTGCGGCCGCACACGCCAGACCGATCCACCACACCAGCCGCGGCCCGTCGATGTTGGGCTTCACCACCTGGTCGACGAGCAACTCGTCGACCCCTTGCACCTTGTCGCTCACGGCGAAATCGTCGCTGCGACGGCGGAAGTCGTCGACGAACACCCGCCCCCATACCGCAGCGAACACCGCGCCCTGCAGCACGTACGCCGCGACCAGCACCGACAGGCTCCGCCAACGGGACCCTCCAGCGCGCGGTGCCGGCCCCGCGGACCCGTCCGGAGGCCCCGCGGAGCCGTGGGCCGGACCTTCGGATGCTCCTTCACACCTCACCTGGTCTCCCAGGACGAACGCGGCCGCGACGACGGCCTGGGCCACCCAGAAGAAGATGTTGTAATAATGCGTCAGCAGCAACGCCACGTTCGTCAGGGTGAACAGCACCGCGCTCGGCGAGAGCACCGCGGACCGCCAGCCGCCGGCCGGCCTGCCGGCTGCGTCCGTGCTGGCCGCCACGTCCACGCCGGTTCCTGCGCGTGACCCCATATCCGCACCTGACCGCACGATCCGCAACAGCAGATACGACGACAGGGTGACGAGGAAGACGGTCTGCGCATATGAACGAGTCTCCAGCGCGTAGTACAACGGCAGGTACATCAGCGCGAACGTGACGGCCGACGCCAGGGCGGCGCGCCGTGAGAACACGTCTCGCACCAGCAGGTAGAGGAACAGTGTGGCCAGCGTGACGTAGAGGTTGGACAACGACCTCGTCGCGACCTCGGAGTCGGAGAAGACGTTCATCCAGTGGTACAGGACGAACTGGTACAGCGGCGGGTGGACCGAGTTCTCGGCCAGGTTGTTCACCGCGGCGAGCGCACCGTCGTTCCACCGGCCATAGACAGCGACCGAGTACAGCTCGTCGACCCAGTACGAGTTCCGGTCGGCCAGCAGCCAGCGCGCGATGAACGACGCCACCAAAAGCGCCACCAACAACGCCTCGCCATGGAGCCAGGAGCCGACGCGTCGATACGCGTCGCTGATGCGTGGCAGCGCCGACGTCGCGGGGCGCTCGGAGCGGTGCGGGCTCGCGAC
>NZ_ML142851.1:500288-508148 GCF_004138495.1 Phytoactinopolyspora endophytica | reverse complement strand
GGCGGCCTTCGTACTGATAACCGTCACGACACCGCCGGAGAGCTCCGGCCGGGTTCGGCGACGACCCTCTCCACGACCGCTGGCGACGGCTCCGCAGCGGCGACATCGCCGCTCGCCGCGGCTTCGCGATCACGGTTCGTCGTACGATCTGCGACGTCCGAGACGTACCGTAAGGGGTCTTCTCTCACCACCTCACGATTGGTGATCATCTCCGCCAACAGGCCCAGGCTGACCAGCTGCATAGCGAGCAGAACGAGCAGCACTCCGAGTATCAGCAGGGGGCGATCACCGATCGCCTGGTCGGCGAAGAGCCGGATTCCGCTGAGATAGGCCAGGACGCCGAACCCGACCAGGCCCATGATGAGACCGACCCCACCGAAGAGGTGGGCCGGACGATGCGTGTAGCGGGTGAGACTCAGGATCGTCAGCAGGTCGAGACCGCCACGAGCGTAGCGTTCCAGACCGAATTTGGAGGAACCGAACTGGCGCGGACGGTGGTTCACCGGCTGTTCGGCCACGCGGAACCCCTGCGCGTGGCTGATCGCGGCGAAATAGCGGTGCATCTCGCCGTAGAGCGGCGTCCGGGCGAAGACCTCGCGTCGAGCGACCTTCAGCCCGCAGTTGTGGTCATGCAGCTTCAATCCGGTGACCATGCCGGTGACGAAGTTGAAGAGCTTCGACGGTAGCCGCTTTCCGAGTGGATCGCGCCGGTCCGCCTTATAACCGGCCACCAGGTCGACGGGGCCGGACAGCCGGGCGATCATCCCCGGAACCTCCGCAGGGTCATCCTGCAGGTCTCCGTCGAGCGTGACGATGATCCGGCCGGTCGACGCCGCGAAACCTGCGGCCAGAGCCGCCGACTTTCCGAAGTTCCGCCGGAAGCACAGGCCACGGATACGGGAGTCCCGCGCGCTCAGCCGGAGGATCTCTTCCCAAGACCCGTCAGCGCTGCCGTCATCGACGAAGATGACCTCCCATTGCTCGCCGGCGATGTCGTCCGCCGGGCGGGCGTCGAGCGCGGCGGCGATCTCCGTCGTCAGTTGTTCAAGAGAGTCCACCTCGTCTTTGACCGGCACCAGGACCGAGATGTCGACTGGGGTCGCGGGTGCCGGGGTGGTCCCGTCTACGGTCACGGTCCCGTCTGTGGGGTTGATCGGTGCCATACAGAGTCCTCACTCGCGTCACAGGCTCAACACCCGTCTTGCGGCCGGCGTCGCATAGCCTAGCGGTCCGCCATGCCGCCGCCGGACGCAGGCCGGAACCCTGGGCAGGTTCAAGCCCGACCACCAACCTTATCGGTGGTTGCCGTTATACGCAGGAAGTATGACTTCCACGTATACGCAACGCAAGAGGCCTTCGACACCACAGTGCACACTCGGGTGGGCCACAATGGATCGGTGCCTCGTCCCGCCGCGCAGCCGCAGCCCGAGCCTGAGGAGACGTCGCGCGCCCAGCCGCAGGCCGAGAAGGGCGTGCGCCTGGACGTGGTTCTGGAGCGGATCACCTACGCCAACGAGGAGACCGGTTACACGGTGGCCAGGGTCTCCACCGAGCGCACGGGCGACAACCTGCTGACCGTGGTGGGTGCACTGCTGGGCGCGCAGCCGGGCGAATCCCTCCGGTTGACCGGCCGGTGGACTGCGCATCCGCAGTACGGCAAGCAGTTCGAAGTGTGGAACTACACGACCGTGCTGCCGGCCACGGTGCAGGGCATCCAGCGGTACCTCGGCTCCGGTCTGATCAAGGGGATCGGTCCGGTCATGGCGGAACGCATCGTCGGACATTTCGGGACCGAGACCCTGGACGTCATCGACGAGACTCCGGCCCGGCTCATCGAGGTCGACGGGCTGGGTCCGAAGCGCACCACACTGATCACCGCCGCCTGGGAGGAGCAGCGGGCGATCAAGGAGGTCATGGTCTTCCTGCAGGGCGTCGGCGTGACGACGTCGATCGCGGTGAAGATCTACCGGCAATACGGTGACGCGGCGATCTCGGTGGTGCGGGAGGACCCGTACCGGCTGGCCTCCGACGTGTGGGGCATCGGGTTCAAGACGGCCGACACGATCGCCCAGGCGGTCGGCATCCCGCACGACGCGCCGCAGCGGCTGCGGGCCGGCCTGCAGTACACGCTGAGCGAGGCAGCCGACGCGGGCCACTGTTTCCTGCCCGAGGACAAGCTACTCGAGTCCGCGGAGAAGATCCTGGCAGTACCGATCGAGCCGATCAGGTCGGCGCTGACCGACCTCGTCGCCGACGAAGGCGTCGTCCGCGAGACGGTGCCGGAGCCGAATACGGGAGAGGTGTCGGCTGTCTACCTGGTCCCGTTCCACCGTGCGGAGCAAGCTCTGGCCGACGGGCTCCGGACCCTGCTGAATGCAGATACCGACAGGCTCGCCGCCTTCGCGGACGTCGACTGGTCGAAGGCGTTCAGCTGGCTGGGCAGGAGTATCGGCGTCGAGCTGGCACCGGAGCAAGCGGATGCCGTCAAGCTGGCTCTCACACAGAAGCTGGCGGTGCTGACCGGAGGGCCGGGCTGCGGCAAGAGTTTCACGGTGCGCTCCGTCGTCGAGCTCGCGCGGGCCAAACGGGCCAAGATCACGCTCGTGGCCCCGACGGGACGAGCGGCCAAGCGGCTGTCCGAGCTGACCGGCCACGACGCGGCCACCATCCACCGGCTGCTCCAGTTGCGGCCCGGCGGGGAAGCCGCCTTCGACCGCGACAATCCGATCGACGCGGACCTGATCGTCGTCGACGAGACCTCCATGGTGGACACGCTGCTGGCGAACCGCCTGATCAAGGCCATAGCGCCCGGCACACATCTGCTTCTCGTCGGGGACGTCGACCAGCTGCCCAGCGTCGGCGCGGGCGAGGTGCTGCGCGACATCCTCGCCGCGGAGCCCATCCCACGAGTCCGGCTGACCCAGATCTTCCGGCAGGCTCAGGAGTCGGGCGTCATCACGAACGCTCACCGGATCAACTCCGGGCAACGCCCGGAACTCACCGGGTACGACGACTTCTTCTGGTTCGGCTGCGAGGACACCGAGCAGGCGGCGAGCCTCGTGATCGACGTCGTCACGCGTCGCATCCCGCGCCGGTTCGGACTGGATCCGCGCCGCGACATCCAAGTACTCGCTCCGATGCACCGCGGCCCCGCCGGCGCCGGCAACCTGAACGAGCAGCTGCAGCAGGCCCTCACACCGGCGCGGGAGGGTAGTCCGGAGCGCCGGCATGGAGGACGGGTCTTCCGGGTGGGCGACAAGGTCACCCAGATCCGCAACAACTACGAGAAGGGCACGGCCGGCGTCTTCAACGGCACAGTGGCTGTCGTCACCGCGATCTCGCTCGAGCAGCAGAGCCTGACCGTGCACACCGACGAGGACGAGGAGGTCCGGTACGACTTCGCCGAGCTCGATGAGCTGCAGCACGCCTACGCCATGACGATCCACCGGTCCCAGGGCAGCGAGTACCCAGCCGTGGTGATCCCCGTGACCACGAGCGCCTGGGTCATGTTGCAGCGCAACCTGCTCTACACCGCTGTCACCAGAGCGGCCAAGCTCGTCGTGCTGGTCGGCTCGCGGCGCGCACTGGCGGCGGCGGTACGGACGGTCAGCGCCGGCCGCCGTCACACCGGCCTGACCTACCGACTGTTCCCGACGTGATTCTCCTTTCCACCGGACCATGGGCCGGCGAGTACGGGCTTGGCCGAGGTGTCCGGTCAGCCCTTGATCGCACCGGACGACAGACCACGCATGAACGACTTCTGGAAACAGAGGAAGGCGATCACCGCGGGGAGCAGGGCGAGCGTTGCGGCGACGAGCACGACACCGAGGCCCACCTCCGGATCAGCGCGCAGAGTTCGCAGCGCGAGGGGCAGGGTGAACGTGGATGAGTCCGAGGCGACGAGAAGCGGCAGCAGGTACTGGTCCCAGATCATGGTGAAGCCGAAGACGCCGATGACCCCGAGCGCGGGCAAGCAGGTGGGGAGGACCACCGAGAAGAACGTGCGAAGCTCACCGGCGCCGTCGATCCTGGCCGCTTCTTCCAGCTCCATCGGGACCTCCTTCATGAACTCAGTCATGACAAGGATGGAGAATCCCCAGGCGACAACCGGCACGATCATCCCAGGGAGTGTGTTGATCAGATTGATCCCGGTGAACGGCACGTCCGCGAGCACCTGGGAGAGGGGAATCGCGAGGATCTCCTCGGGCAGCATCATGGTGCTCAGAATCAGCAGCATCGCCGCGGCACGGCCCCGAAACCTCTTCCGCGCGAGCGCGTACGCAGCGAAGACGGAGACGATCATCTGAAAGAGCAGCCCAAAGCCGACCACAACGAGGGAGTTGGTGAGGTAGCCGAGCACACCGCGGTCGAAGGCGGCGCGGAAACTCTCCAAGCTGGGATCGTCAGGGACCACGTTGAGATGCGAAGGGTCGCGGGTTCCCGAGAACGCGCCCGCCACCACCGCGACGAGAGGGCCCGCGAAGACGACGACGATGACCGCCCACAGGGCATAGTTGAGCGTTTTCACCGAGCGCCGGTTGCTGGAGCCGAGCCCGAGTGCCGAATCGAGGCTGCTACTCATCGGTCCTTCCTCCATGCGAATCGGATCAGCAACGTCAACGTCACCGTGGCCAGGAACAGAAGGACCGAGCCCGCCGCCGCCACGCCCAGCTGGTTCCGCTCGAACCCGAGTCTGTAGATCAGCGTCATGACCACTTCGGACGACCCGTTCGGCCCGCCGTTGGTGAGGAGGAAGACCTCGGTGAAAACGCGCATGGCCCGGATGGCCGCCAGCGTCAGCAGGATGACGATCACCGGCCGCAGCGCAGGAATGGTCACGTACCGGATGCGCTGGAGTATCCCCGCGCCGTCGAGAGCGGAGGATTCGTATAGCGAACGTTCCACACTCACCAGGCCGGCGATGATGATGATCATGTTGTAGGGGGCGTCGCGCCAGATTCCCACGATCATGACCGACCACAAGGACGTGTCCGGAGAGTTGATCCACTGCGAGGGGTCCAACGTCACCCAGCCGATGATCTGGTTGGCCAGCCCGTCGGCGGTCGGGTGGTAGATGATCCGCCATACCTCGGCGATGACGGCCATCGGCGCCACCACCGGGAGGAACGCGGCCGACCGGACGAACCACAACCGCTTTGCCTGCCCCTCGAGCAGGAGAGCGAGGACGAAGCCGATGAGTAATGAGCCGACGGTCTGCCCGGCGGCGAGCACGACCGTGTGCCAGACGGCGCCCCGGAAATCGGGGCTGCCGACCAACACCTCGTAGTTGGCCGTGCCCACCCACTGGTTACCGAGGAAGGGCTGCACGTCCTGGAAGCTCATGACGAACGCCTGGCCCATGGGGATGAACTTGAACAGCAGGAACAAGATCAGTGCCGGGGCCAGGAAAAGCCACGGAGTCGAGACCGGCCCGTGCCGGGCACGCCTCCTCCCGCGTGTCGGCACCGTGCGCGTCTGCGTTCCAGGCTTCGGCGCCGCCAGGGTGGTCCGGGTCATTCCGCGAGGACTCCCTGCGACTCGAGCTCACGGTTGAACTCGTCGTCGAGCTCCTCCATTGCGGTCCTGGTGTCGAGGGTGCAGTCGCTGATGAGGGCGTTGAGTGTCTCCGCGGACGCGTTGAGGAACGGCGCCCAGTTCGGGACGCCGGGCACGTAGCGGCCGTTCTCGTCGTAGAGCTCCTGGAACAGGCTCCACCGGTCGTCGGTGCGCACGTCGGACATGACAACGTCCTGGTTGACGGGAAGGCGCACGATGTTCCCGTCCTCGTCGCCGGCCATGCCCACGGTCTGGCCTTCGACAGAGATGGCCCATTCAGCGAATGCCTCCTGGGCGCTCTCGTTCTCGCTACCGGCCATCAAGTAGACGTTGTTGCCCTCGGCAAGCGTCGTCAGGCCCGCCGGGCCGGGCGGCGGGGCGAACACCTCGACGACATCGGCACCGGGATCAAGGTCGAAACTCGCCAGCTCGTAGGGCGCGACCAGATAGGTTCCGGCGCCATCGGTCTGGAACAGTTCCTTGGTGTTGGTGGTGTCCTGGCTGCCCGCGCCCGGCTGCGCCACATCGTGCTCGCAGACGAGGTCGCGGATCCAGTCAGCGGCCTCGACGGAGCCTTCGGTTGCGACCGCGGACCTGAACGTCCCGTCCGCATTCTCCTCGAAGTACTCGCCTCCTCCGGACCAGAAGAACGTCGAGGTGTTCCACGAGAGGTAGCCGCGCTTCGTCGTTCCAGGCAAGGCGATCCCCGCGACGTCCTCGCCGGTGTCCGTGGGGTCGTCGTCGGCGTAAGCCTTCCACAGCTCGAGGAGGTCGTCCCAGGTCTGCGGGACCTCGGCCCCGACGTTCTCTCGCCAGTCGGCTCTGTTGAAGACCGCGACGGTATGAGCCGTGTACGGCACGCCGTAGTAGTTGCCGTCGACGGCCTCGGCGGCGCCCCATGCCCGTTCGGACACGCTATCCGCCCCTTCGATGCTCGACCGGTCGATCTCGCGGAGCATGCCCTGGGACTGCATGTTGCCGAGTTGCGCGGTGTCGTTGATGACGACGTCGGGGAGGTCTCCCTGAGCGGCGCGCTGCTGCAGCTTGGTCTCGAAATCTTCGAGGATCGAGATGAACTCGACCTCGGTCCCCGTCGCCTCTGTGAACGCTTCAGCCACTTCCTGTCCGACCATGTCAGAAGGACTGTCGGGAGCCTTGCGTTGCCAGATCTCCAGGGTCTGCTCGTCGGGATCGTTCTGGTCCGTCGTGCTTCCGCCTGCGCTCGAGCAGCCCGCGAGCGTCACGGCGGCGACGGCGACCGTGGCCACCAGTTCCGATGGCTTCTTCATCATGAGCTCCTTCGTTCATGGGTTGAAACGCGACTGATAGACATTTGCCGGCGCCCTCATGTCTCCGCGGTGGCCGTGTTCTCGCATGACGATAGAAGTGGCGTTTGATGCTTGTCTAAACCAAAATTCGCATGGACTTATGCAGATTAGGTATCATCAGGAGCCGTCGCCGCAATCGACACCCGACCGGCCGCCGGTAGAGAGGCACCGGAGGTGCTGTGTTCACCCTCGATCAGATCCGTGGATTCATCGCCGTCGCGGAGGAACGCCACTTCGGGCGCGCCGCGGAGCGGCTCAACATCACCCAGCCACCGCTGAGCCGCCAGATCCAGAAGTTGGAACACGCCGTTGGGGCCATGCTTCTCGAGCGAGACAACCGCAAGGTCGAGCTCACGCCCGCAGGCGTGGCGTTCCTCGCCGAGGCCAAGCGACTCATGATCGCTTCGGAGCGTGCGCCCGAAACCGCGCGCCGTGTCGCCGCGGGAGCGGCTGGCCAGCTGCGGATCGGCTTCACCGCCGCGTCGAGTTTCGCGCTACTTGGGCCACTGCTCGGCAGGATCACGGCCGAGGTGCCGAACGTCGACATCGATCTCCACGAGCTCGTCACGTCCCAGCAGGTGGAGGGCCTGATGTCGGGTGACATCGATCTCGGCCTCGCACGCCCGCCATTCGACACGGACACATTCGATTCGCACCTGCTCCTGGCTGAAAGCCTCGAGCTGGCGGTCCCGCGCGGACACGATCTGGACGTCCGCGGGCACAGCGTTTCCGTGGAGAAGCTTCGAAACCTTCCGTTGATCATGCACTCGGCCACCATGGCGCGCTACTTCTACGATCTCGCCGTTCGCCTGGTGCCGTTCGAGCACCGGAACGTCGTGCACACGGTCAACCAGATCCTGACCGCCATCACGCTGGTGGCAGCGGGCCGGGGAGTGGCATTCGTGCCCCGCTCGGCACGGCTTCTCGGCGTCGAGGGCGTGTCGTACCTTCCCATCGACGGACTGCCGGCCGACGT
>NZ_ML142851.1:497772-500243 GCF_004138495.1 Phytoactinopolyspora endophytica | reverse complement strand
CGAGCTTCACGCGGTCTGGATCCGGGACGTGCGCAATCCGGCTCTTGCCCGGGTATTGCAGGTGATCCGCGCCTGACGATGGATTGATGCCCGTTACGCATCGATAGATACCGCAATGGGCTTGGACAGGCATCGACACGGCTTTCTAGCGTGGACCCGGCATCGACTCCCCTGCCGGTTGCGGCACCCGACCCGAAGGATGAACCGTGGCACGTTATTCGCCAGTCGAACTCGCCGCGACACTCAAAGATGGCCTGCTCTCGTTCCCTGCGACGGCGTTCCGGCCTGACTTCGAACTCGACGAGGACGCCTATCGGAAGCACGTCGACTGGCAGTCGCGGGCCGGCATCGGCGGGCTCTTCGCCGCGGGAGGTACCGGGGAAGGGTTCAGCCTCACGCCTGAGGAGGCAGCTCTCGTCGTCCGCATCGCCGTCGAAGAAGCGGGCGAGCGCATTCCCGTGCTCGGCTCGGCCGGTGGCGGCACCAATCAGGCGGTCACGAACGCCCGGGCGGCTGAGGCGGCGGGCGCCGACGGTGTGCTCCTGCTCCCGCCCTACCTGACGGAATGCGACCAGGCCGGGCTGCTCGCTCACGCGTCGGCCGTGTGCGCGGCGACGAGCATCGGCGTGATCGTCTACAACCGCGCCAACGCCGTCTACTCGGCCGAGACCGTTGCGGCCCTGGCCGATCTGCATCCCAACTTCATCGGTTTCAAAGACGCGGTCGGCGACATCGAGCACCTCACTCGCGTGTACGCGATGAACGGCGACCGGCTCTTCTACCTCGGCGGGTTGCCGACGGCGGAAACGTTCGCCCTGCCCCTGGTGCAGCTCGGGATGAGCACCTACTCGTCGGCGATGTACAACTTCGTCCCGGAGTTCGCCCTCGAGTTCTACCAGGACGTGCGCCGCCAGGACCGGGCCGCGGTCACGGAGAAACTCAACCGGTTCGTTCTCCCCTACCTCGAGATCCGCGACCGAGCGAAGGGATACGGCGTCTCGATCGTGAAGGCGGGCCTCCGGGCGATCGGACGCGACCTGGGGCCGGTCCGTCCGCCACTCCAGGACCTCAGCACGAAGGACGGATCCGACCTGACGCAGCTCATCGACGCCGCTGGAGTCAGCCCCGCGACAGCGGCGCCCGCCCAGCCCATCTGATCAAGGGAGAACAGACACGGCGCCCGCAGCGCCGCCGCTCAGGTGACCAGAAGCCGCTCGACACGAGAGAGCGTCTCTTGGACGTTCGTCTCGTCGATCACGTCGCGTGCCTCTGGAAGGCTGAGCCAACGCAGGGGCGCGTCGGCCCGCTCCGGACGGGCCGCCTCCGGGTCTGACGTCGCCAGCACGAACCGGAGATCGGCATGCTCGTGGGCCGGCTCGTGCTCATTGGCCGGGACGGAGACGATCACCACCTGAAGGAGTGCGTCGTCGGGCCACGGGACGAGGTCGGTGAGCCCCGTCTCCTCCTGGCCCTCCCGGAGCGCGATCGCGACCGGATCGCTCTCCCCCGGGTCACCGTGGCCACCGACCTGCAGCCACGCCTGCTGGCGCTGGTGCCAGCGGAGCAGTACGCGCTTCGACTCCGGCTGCACGATCATCGCGGACGCCGTGCAGTGCAACGGGGTGGTCCGCAGCCACGGATCGGCCTCGTTCTCGACCATCGTGCGGGTACGTGCGACATCCGCAGCCTCAGCCGGATCCACCGGACGGTACCTGGACAGCATGTCGGTAAGGGTTCGTCGATCTTCAAGCACGCGTACAGCCTATGTGGGTCGTCCGCCGAGCCTCACTCAGTTTTCCCGCCGGGCGGCCTCAGGCGGGTGACCGGTTCGGCGGATCGTGGGTCCGATCGAGAATCCGGCGGCTGGCAGCACACATCCGTTGCACCAGCGGTACAGCCAGCCATCACCACATCCTCGCCCTCGCTGGCTGACCGAACCGGCCAATCGGATGATCAGACACGCCCTAGCACCCGCCCGAGGAAGCCGCGCAGGTAACCCGCGACGACGTCCAGGTGGCTCTCCAGCAGGAAGTGACCGCCGTCGATCAGGTGCACCTCCGCGTCCTTCGCGTCGCGGGCGAAGGCCCGCGCGCCCGCAGGGCCGAAGATCTCGTCGTTGCGGCCCCACACGGCGAGCACCGGGACCTCGCTGGTGCGCAGGAAATCGTGCAGCAATGGGTAGAGCGGGCGGTTGTTCGCGTAGTCGCGGAACAGCGTCAGCTGAACCTCGTCGTTGCCCTCGCGGGAGACGAGGGCGAAGTCGTGCTCCCAGGTGTCCGGGCTGACCACGCTCGGGTCAGGCACGCCGTGCACGTACTGCCAGCGGATGGCCTCGATGCTCAGCGCGGCGCGGGCGGCAGGTTCGGTGTCCGGGCCGGGGTTCGCCGCGTACGCCCAGACGTCGGTCCAGAACGACTCGACGAAACCGTCTTCGTAACCGTTGCCGTTCTGGGTGACGACGGCGGAGATCC
>NZ_ML142851.1:491759-497751 GCF_004138495.1 Phytoactinopolyspora endophytica | reverse complement strand
GTGCTTGAGCGCGAGGCGCCATCCGATGGGGGCGCCGTAGTCCTGGACGTAGAGGGCGTAGCGGTCCAGGCCCAGTTGGTCGAGCAGCCCGGAGGTGAGCTCGGCGAGGGCGTCGAAGGTGTAGGCGAACTCCCCCAAGGGGGGAGCGTCGGAGTGGCCGAAGCCGAGGTGGTCCGGCGCGATGACGTGGTAGTCCCCGGCCAGCAGCGGGATGAGTTCGCGGAACATGAACGAGCTGGTTGGGTAGCCGTGCAGCAGGACGATGGCGGGGGCGTCGGCAGGGCCGGCTTCGCGGTAGAAGATCTCGTGGCCCTCGACGGTGGCGGTCCGGTAGTGAACCGAGTTCATTTCTAACCCCTTCGAATGTTTAATGTGGTTAGTTCCTCGTCATACAAGCACAGGCTGAGCTAACCTGTCAAACGACTCGATCTAGTTAGAGAGGGAGCGACACCCAATGGACGCGCTGCTGGACCTGCTCAACAGCAGGCCACTGGTCAACGCCGAGGAGCAGGACGCGCTCCGCGACCCGGGCGCAGGCAGACGCTGGGCGCGGGAGCACGGCGGAGAGGGCAGCCTCGCGGAACTGGCGCTGCTGCGCGAGGCGCGGGACGCCCTGCAGGACGTCGTGAGGGGAGAAAGCTCGCCGGCCGCGTTGAGCCCGCTGCTCGAAGGGGTCCACCAGATCCCGGAGCTCACTTCGGACGGTCTTCAATGGACCGTCAAGACTCCTCCGCATGCCCGGCTGGCCGTCGAGGTGGTCCTCGCCTGGGCCGCCACCGAGAAGCAACTACCCGGCCGGCTACGCCCCTGCGCCAACGACCAGTGCCAGCTGTTCCTGCTCGACCGCAGCCGCGCCAACCGCGCCCGATGGTGCTCAATGGCTGTCTGCGGGAACCGCGAAAAAGCACGCCGCCACTACGAACGCACCCGCTGATCCGCCCCCAGGCGCCAAAGCGCGCTCAGGGGGCCGGCTACGACCCCGCTCATGCGTCGTAGTCGACCGTGACCTTCTCCGTGCAAGCCAGTGACTGGCAGGTCAAGACGAATCCGGCCTCGACCTCGGACTCCTCCAACGCGAAGTTGCGCCGCATGGTCACCTCGCCCTCGGTCACCTTCGCCCGGCAGGTGCCGCACACCCCGCCCTTGCACGCGAACGGCAGATCCGGACGGACCCGCTGGGCGCCGTCGAGCACCGGTGTGGCGGCCGGCAGGCTCGTCGTCGTAGACCGCCCGTCGAGCACGATGGTGACCTCGCTCGTCGCGCCGGAGGGCGGTGCGTCCTCGTGCCGGACGGGGGGCGGCGGGACGTCGTCGACATAGAACAGCTCGTGGTGGATACGCTCCGAGGGCACACTCCTGCGCTTGAGCAGGTCCTCGGCGCCGATGACCAACTCGTATGGGCCACACAGCCACCAGTGGTCCACGCCTTCGACGTCCACGAGCACATCGAGCAGGTCGTCAAGTTTGGTTGTCTCCAACCGGCCGGTGAACAACTCGACGTCGCGCGGCTCTCGCGAAAGGACGTGCACCAGCTGGAACCGGTCTGGGTAGCGATCCTTCAGATCGGCGAGCTCATCGGCGAACATCACGGTGTCGGTGCGGCGGTTGCCGTAGAACAGCGTGACCGCGGACTCCGGATTGGAGAGGACCGTCGCGACGATCGACAGCACCGGCGTGATCCCGGACCCGGCGGCGACCAGGACATGATGGCCGGGCCGGTCCGCGTCCGGGGTGAAGTTTCCGGTCGGCGTGCCGATCTCCACCTCGTCACCGGGCCGGACGTCGTGCACGAGCCAGCTGGAGAACACACCGTCCGGCACCTGACGCACGCCGATCCGTGGGGTGTCCCCTTCCGGTGCACAGATGGAGTAGGAACGACGCTCGTCGCGGCCGTCCACCCGGCGACGCACCGTCAGCGACTGCCCGGCCCGGAACGCATACTCCTCGGCGAGGCTGGTGGGGACGTCGAAGGTCACCGCCACCGCGTCGTCGCAGAGGCGGTCGACCTGGCTGACCGTCAGCGGGTGGAATCTCCCACGCAGTCGAGCTTTCGTGTTCGCGGCCACTCAGATCTCCTTGACGTGCTCGAAGGGCTCCTGGCACGCACGGCACCGGCGCAGCGCTTTGCACGCGGTGGCGCTGAACCTGGACACCTCCTCGGTCTGGGCCGACCCGCAGCGCGGACACGCCACGCCCGTCTCGGACGCGTCCTGCCCGTCGGCGGAGAACGCACCGTGAGACGAGGCCCGAGCCTCATCCACGACATCCCCGGTCCTGCTCGCCGCCGAGGCGGGCACATCTGCCGGTCGGCGGGTCGTCAGCGTCAGTGGAATGGGCCCGCTCGGGTGCGTCGGTGCGGCGCCGGGCGGCGCGATCCCAGCCTCGGCCAGCTTGCGCCGGCCGTCGTCGCTGATCCAATCGGTGCTCCACGGCGGGCTCAGCACCGTGCGCACCTCGACGTCGTCGTAACCGGCGCGGTTGAGCGCATGCACCAGGTCGTCGCGCATCGTGTCCATGGCCGGGCACCCGGTGTAGGTCGGGGTGATCGACACGACGACCCGTCCCCCGTCGGCCCGGACGTCGCGAAGAACCCCGAGGTCGGCAAGGGTGAGCATCGGCAGTTCCGGGTCGGTGACCGTCCCGGCGACCGCCCAGGCGCGAGCGGCATCGTCCTTGACTGCCTGCCCAGACCTTTCACTCGAGTCTGGGCCGGACGCACCGCCCTGCCACGCGCGGATGCCGGACGTCGTGAAGGTCGACATCGGCCTCACCAGACCCCGTCCGGGTGAGCGCGGGCGACGCTCTGCATCTCGGCCAGCAGATATCCCATGGCCTCCGTGTGCACGCCGTCCCGGCCGGTTCGGCCGCCCACACCCGGGAGCGCGGCGACGTCCGGACGCTGCAGCGTCGACGCCTTGAGCACCTGCGCGAGGACGTCATCGAACTCCTCGCGCACCGTTGACGGGTCGACGCTCATCGCAGTCGGATCGTCCATACCGGCGCCATCCGCATCCGGGTGGTTCCTCTCCTCGGCTTCCGTCGTCCCGGCTTTCGGCGCAGCGGCTTGCGGCGTTACGCAGGTCCCATCGCGTGCGGAGAGCCGCTGTTCGACGGCGTGGGCGACGAACAGCTCCCCGACATAGGGCCAGACCGCGTCGAGACCGGCCTGCATCCGCTGGTGCGAGTAGTCAGTCCCGTCGCCGAGCCGCACTGTCCACTGCGCGGCGTAGTCGCGGTGGTATGTGACTTCCTTGACGCCCTTGGCGGCGATGGCGGACAGCACCGGATCGCCGGAGGCGGTAAGCCGGTTCAACAGGGCCAGCCGCCACGTCGAGAACACGAGCAGGCGTGCGATGAGCTCTGCGAAGTCGCCGTTCTCCAGCTCGACCAGCCTGACGTTGCGGAACTCGCGCTCGTCGCGGAAGTACGCGTAATGATCCTCGTGCGGCCGGGTCCCGGGACCGTTCCCCCGCGCCTGGCCGGCCGGCGTCGCCCCTTCCCGCCCTGGGCGACCGGCGTCGTCGTCCGGTGTTCCGCCCGACTCATCGGGGTCTGTGCGGCGAGCACCGGCTCTGACGCCAACTCCATCCTGCGCCGCGCCGGACCGGGAGAGCAGCAACCGGGCCTGGCCGAGCAGGTCGAGCCCGATGTTGGCGACCGCCACCTCCTCCTCCAGCTCAGGCAGGCTGGTGCACCACTGCTGCAGCCGGTGCGACATGATCAGCGCGTCGTCGCCGAGCATCAGGCAGTACGCCGCCAGGTCGGCGCCGTCGACGCCGGCGGGCAGGGACGTGTCCACACCGGACAACGGATCCTCGAAACCGGTGCCGAACGCCCAGCGTGCATCGGAGTCGCCGTCGATGATCGCCTCGTACGCATTGTCGAACACGGCGTTCACCTCACTCCCTTCCCAACTGTGCGGACCGGGCCACCGACACCCGAGTTTCATGATCATGATCCGTTTTGAGCCCCGATAGGGGCACTTTTGGGATCATGATCTTGACTGCATGCGTGGTCACGTTCGCTCATCCCCTACATGTGCGGGACGTTCTCGGGGATGTCGTAGAACGTCGGGTGGCGGTAGACCTTGTCCGCGGACGGTGCGAAGAACGGGTCCTTCTCGTCCGGGCTGGACGCTGTGATCTCGGATGACCGCACCACCCAGATGCTGACGCCCTCGTTGCGCCGGGTGTAGAGGTCCCGCGCGTGCCGCAGCGCCATCTCGGCGTCCGCGGCGTGCAGCGAGCCGACATGCACGTGGTTCAGCCCGCGCTTGCTGCGCACGAACACCTCGTACAGCGGCCAGTCACGTTGCGCACTCATCGATCTCCCTTCCCCACTCGCCCATGATCATCAACGATCAGGCCGGTCATGATGCGTCCATCGGTTGATGATCATGGGAGGCGTGCTTGGCGGCGTGAGCGGCAGCGGCCTCGCGGACCCAGGCGCCGTCCTCGTGCGCGCGCCGCCGCTGCGCCAGCCGCTCCGCGTTGCACGGCCCACCCCCGGACACCACCTGCTTGAACTCGTCCCAGTCGATCTCGCCGAAGTCGTAGTGCCCACGGCGGGAGTTCCAGGCCAGTTCCGGATCCGGCAGCGTCACGCCGAGCACGTCCGCCTGCGGCACCGTCATGTCGACGAACCGCTGCCGCAGCTCGTCGTTGGTATGCCGTTTCACTTTCCACGCCATCGACTGCTGGGTATGACCGGAAGTCGAGGCTGCGTCCCCGGTGTCCGGTGGGCCGAACATCATCAGCGACGGCCACCACCACCGCTCGGTCGCGTCCTGCACCATCCGGCGTTGCGCCTCGGTGCCACGCTGCATCATCGTCATCAGCAGCTCGTAACCCTGCCGCTGATGGAACGACTCCTCCTTGCAGATCCGCACCATCCCGCGCGCATATGGCCCGTAGGAGCTGCGGCACAGCGGGACCTGGTTGCAGATCGCCGCACCGTCCACCAGCCAGCCGATCACGCCGACGTCCGCGAAGGTCAGCGTCGGATAGTTGAAGATCGACGAGTACTTCTGCCGGCTCTCTATGAGCTTCTCGGTCAGGTCGGTGCGGTCCGCTCCCAGCGTCTCTGTCGCCGAGTACAGGTACAGGCCATGACCGGCCTCGTCTTGGACCTTGGCGAGCAGGATCGCCTTACGGCGCAGCGACGGTGCGCGGGTGATCCAGTTGGCTTCCGGCTGCATCCCGATGATCTCGGAGTGTGCGTGCTGCGCCACCTGCCGGATCAGCGTCTTGCGGTAGCCGTCGGGCATCCAGTCCCGCGGCTCGATCCGCTGGTCGCGGTCAACGGTCCGCTGGAAATGCGCCTCCAGGTCCGGCGTCGCCGCGTCCGTTTCCGTCGTCATCGATCCTCCCCACTTCCCATGATCATCAACTCTTCAGACCAGTCATGATGCGTCCACCGGTTAATGATCATGGGAGTGTTCCTTGGCAACCAGGGTGAGGACGTCGTACTTCGCCACCGACTCCTGGTTCTGGTTGGTGACGTCGGCGTCCCAGCGCACCTCGCCGTAGTCGGCGTCGACCCGCGGTGTGATCTGCTTGGCCGTCAGCGTCACGGTCAGCTCGTCGCCCGGGTTCACCGGCGTCAGGAACCGCAGGTTCTCCAGCCCATAGTTGGCCAGCACGGGCCCGGGCTCGGGGTCGACGAACAGCCCAGCGGCGAGGGAGACGACCAGGTACCCGTGGGCGACGACGCCGTCGAAGAACGGGTTGGCCGCCGCGGCCTGCTCGTCGGTATGAGCATAGAACCGGTCACCGGTGAACTCGGCGAAATGGTCGATGTCCTCGCGGGTCACGGCTCGCGGCCCGGCGACGACCGTGTCCCCGGCCCGAAGCTCGGCCAGCGACTTGCGGAACGGGTGCACGCCCGTGTCGCCACGTGGCGCACCGCTCACCCATTGGTTCGTGACGGCGGCCAGCGTCTTCGGCGACGCCTGGACGGCAGTGCGCCGCATGTGATGGAGCACGCCGCGGAT
>NZ_ML142851.1:468024-491707 GCF_004138495.1 Phytoactinopolyspora endophytica | reverse complement strand
CGCCCATCTCCTCGCCGCCGCCCGCTCGGCCCGGGCCGCCGTGCACCAGCACCGGGAGCGGCGACCCATGACCGGTCGACTCCTTCGCGTTCTCCGCATCGAGGACAAGCAGACGTCCGTGCCACGGCGCCGCCCCAAGAACCACCTCGCGCGCGAAGCCGGAGTCGCCGGTCACGACCGAGCCGACCAGGCTTCCCGCACCTCGCGCCGCCAGCTCGACGACCTGCCCGGTCGACGTGTAGGGCATCAGGGTGGACACCGGTCCGAACGCCTCGACCTGGTGAGGTTCTGCCCGTTCCGCGTCGTCGGCTCGCAACAGGATCGGCGAGATGAACGCGCCCCGCTCAGCGTCGGCGTCGACCAGGTCGACCCGCTCAGGGTCACCGAAGACGATGGTTCCGGCGTCCCTCAGCGCCTTCAACGAACGACGGACCTCCTCGCGCTGCTCGAGGCTGGCCAGCGCCCCCATCCGGACATCCGGACTGGCCGGGTTGCCGACGGCGACGCTCGCCAGCCGTTCGGTAGCGGCCTGCGCGACGTCGTCGATCCGCTCGGCCGGGACGAACGCCCGCCGTATCGCCGTGCACTTCTGCCCGGTCTTGACCGTCATCTCGGTGACGAGCTGTTTGACGAAGAGGTCGAACTCGGCCGATCCAGGCGTGGCATCCGGGCCGAGGATCGAGAGGTTGAGCGAGTCGGCCTCGGCGTTGAACCTGACCGCGTTGCGAACGATCACGGGGTGTGTGCGCAGCCGCTGTGCCGTGGAGGCCGAGCCGGTGAATGAGACCAGGTCCTGCTCGGTCAGGTGGTCCAGCAGATCGCCGGCGCTGCCGCAGACCAGCTGCAGAGATCCCTCGGGCAGCAGGCCGGATTCGATGATCAGCTCGACGAGCCGCTGCGTCAGGTACGCCGTCTGGCTGGCCGGCTTCACCAGGGTGGGCACTCCGGCCAGGAAGGCGGGGGCGAGCTTCTCCAGCGGTCCCCAGACCGGGAAGTTGAACGCGTTGACCTGTACGGCGACGCCCCGCGACGGCGTCAGGATGTGCTGGCCGACGAACGTGCCACCTTTGCCGAGCGGCTCGACCGGGCCCTCGACGTAGACGGTGTCATTCGGGAGCTCGCGCCGGCCCTTGCTGCCGTAGGAGAACAGCACTCCGATGCCGCCGTCGACGTCGAACCTCGCGTCGTACAGGGTGGCGCCGGTGCGGTGCGACAGCGCATACAGCTCATCGCGGTGCTGCTGGAGGTGGAGTGCGAGCTGCTTCAGTATCAGCGCCCGCTCGTGGAAGGTCAGCTCGCGCAGCGGCGGACCGCCCACTCGCCGCCCGTGGTCCAGCGCAGCGGCCATGTCGATGCCCGCCGACGAGATGCGTGCGACCTCTTCTCCGGTCACAGCGTCATGCAGCGGCGTGCCTTCACCCGATGGCGTACGCCATTCGCCGCCGACGTAGCTGGGCAGTGCTGTCATGGCCGACCTCCTCGTGGCTCATCCCTGCCATCGTACCGAATTACCAACCGAACGTTCAGGAAGTGATGGTAACGTACCGCTATGGCTGACGGAAGCGCTGAGAACGCCGTCCTGCTGAACCGCGATCACGCGGTCGCCACGGTCACACTGAACCGGCCGGATCGCGGCAACGGGCTGACCGAAGAGATGAAAGACCTGCTCCGGGACATCTTGGAGGAGATCACCGAGGACACCGCCGTCCGTGCCGTCGTCCTCACCGGCGCCGGCCGCTCGTTCTGCGTCGGGCAGGACCTCGTCGAGCACGCTCAGGCGTTGAGGGACGACCGCTCGACGGCGCTGACCACCGTCGAGCGGCAATACAACCCGATCGTCACCACCCTGGCCACCATGCCCAAGCCCGTCATCGCCGCCATCAACGGCAGCTGCGTCGGCGCGGGCCTCGGCTTCGCCCTCGCGTGCGACCTCAGGGTGGCCTCGGAGAGCGCGAAGTTCGGCACCGCCTTCACAGGGGTCGGGCTGTCCTGCGACTCTGGGCTGTCGGCGACGCTGGCGCGCGCTGTCGGTTCAGCGCGCGCCAGTGAGCTCGTACTGCTTGGCGAGCCGTTCACTGCTGCCCAGGCGCACGACTGGGGACTCGTGCGAAAGGTCGTTCCCGGGGACGAGCTGGCGAGTGCCGCCGCCGAACTCGCGACGACCCTGGCGACCGGCCCCACGTTGGCCTACGCCGAGGCCAAGCGCGCGATCGCCGACGCCTGGTCGGCACCGCTCCCCGACGTACTCAAGGCAGAGGCCGCGGCACAGAGCCGGCTCGGGCTCACCCACGACCATCATCGCGCCGTCCAGGCGTTCCTCGACAAAGAGAAGCCCATCTTCACCGGCGGCTAGAGGGCTTCCCTGCGGTCGCCGTGACGACACCAAGCTTCCACGCAGCACGCCCCACCCCGCCGTAAGCTTCCACGCAGTCGCTATGGCGACAGCAAGCTTCCACGCTGCCCGACACCTCCGCAGCAAGCTTCCACACGGTCATTCCCAGCGGTGGAAGCCCTGACCCGTCTTCTTGCCCAGCTCACCGCGGGCGACCTTGTCCCGCAACAACCGCGGTGGCGCGAACCGCTCTCCCAGGGTGGACTGAAGGTAGTCGGCGATCGCCAGCCGCACGTCGAGACCGACCAGATCGGTCGAGCGCAACGGGCCCATCGGATGCCGGTAGCCCAGCTCCATCGCGTTGTCGATCGCGTCGGCGTCGGCGACGCCCTCCTCCAGCATCCGGATCGCCTCAAGGCCGAGCAGCACACCCAGCCGGCTGGTCGCGAACCCCGGCGAATCGCGGACGACGACGTCGGTCTTACCCAGCGCCCGAACCCATGCCACCGCCCGGTCCCGCACCGCGCCGTCCGTCTGCGGAGCGATGACGACTTCAACGAGTTTCGACGCCGGCACCGGGTTGAAGAAATGCAGGCCGACGAACCGCTCCGGGTGCTCCAAGGCAGCGCCCAACTCGGCGATCGACAGCGAGCTCGTATTGCTCGCGAGGACGGCGTCGGTCGGCAACGCCTTCTCGGCGGCAGCGAGCACAGCCGCTTTCAGCTCCGGCTTCTCTGGCACCGCCTCCACCGCCAGCCGGGCGTCCGCAGGCACGTCGCCGACGTCGGTCACCAGGCCGATCCGCCGCATCACCGCGCCTGCGGCGACGGGAAGCTTGCCGCGCTGGGCGGTGCGTTCCAACCCGGCCGCGATCCGATCGCGAGCTGCCTCGACAGCCGCGTCGTCGCTCTCCACGACCGTGACAGCGGCACCGACGGTCGCGAAGACCTGGGCAATTCCCGCGCCCATCGTGCCCCCGCCGATCACCGCAACGCATTCCGGTGGCCTCATACCGCGCTCCGCTCCTTCATCCTGGTCCATCCACGTCGGCGCTCACGGCGAGATGCCATCGTCATCACGCGACCTCGACCAGCAACGACACGCCCTGACCGACGCCGACGCAGAGGGTGGCCAGGCCGCGTCGAGCGCCTTCTCGCTCCATCCTGCTCAGGAGCGTCACCAGGATGCGCGCGCCGGAGCAGCCCAGCGGATGGCCAAGCGCGATCGCGCCGCCGTCGGCGTTGACCTTCTCCTCATCCAGCTTGAGCCGCCGGATCACGGCCAGACTCTGCGCGGCGAACGCCTCGTTCAGTTCGACGGCGTCCACGTCCTCGACAGTCACGCCATGCCTGGCGAGCAGCTTCTCCGTCGCCGGCACCGGCCCGAGGCCCATCAGGTGCGGCGAGACACCGGCACTCGCGCCACCGACCACTCGCGCTCGCGGCGTGAGCCCGTGCCGGCGGACGGCGTCCTCCCCGGCGAGCACCAGCGCCGCCGCACCATCGGCCAGCGACGACGACGAGCCCGCCGTGACGATGCCACCGTCGCGGAAGACCGGCCGTAGACCGGCGAGCTTCTCCAGCGTGGTGTCGCGCCGCGGGCCTTCGTCGGCACTGACCTCGCCGCCCCTGACCGGAACCGGCACGATCTCGGCCAGGAACCGGCCGGAGTCGGTCGCCGCGATCGCGCGCTGGTGACTGCGCAGCGCGAACTCGTCGCACTCTGCTCTGCCGATCCCGTCGAGCTCGGCCACCTCTTCGGCGGTCTCGCCCATCGACAAGGTGATCTTCCGATCCTCCGGGCCGGATCCTCGCGGAGCTTCGCGATCGTGCTCCGCGAAGCGCGGGTTCGTGAACCGCCAGCCCAGGGACGTATCGCTCACCTCACCCGGACGGGCCCAGGGTGTGCCGGGTTTCGCCATCACCCATGGCGCCCGTGTCATCGACTCCACCCCACCGGCGACGACGACGTCGGCCTCGCCGGTCCGGATGCTCTGCGCGGCAGAGGCGACCGCGGTGAGTCCGCTCGCGCACAGCCGGTTCACGGTATACCCGGGGACCTGATCGGGCAGTCCGGAGAGCAGGACCGCCATCCGGGCGACGTTGCGGTTGTCCTCGCCTGCCTGGTTCGCCGCGCCGACGATGACCTCGTCCACGGCCTCCGCGGGTATCCCGGCCCGGTGGACGGCCGCCCCGACGATGAGCGCCGCCAAGTCATCGGGCCGCACGTTGGCCAGAGCCCCGCCGTAACGTCCCTGCGGCGTGCGCACACCATCGACAACGAACACCTCGGACACGGCGCCTCCTCTTGACATCATCACCCGCTCTGCCTTTACTTGTCGACACATTATTAACCGTCCATTCGGTCAGTAAGCAAGACGGAGGACCCAGTGCCACCATCGGCCGGAGAAGGCAGCGACGCCGCTCGGACCATGTTCGACGCGGACCACGCCTCGCGATCTCTCGGGATCGAGCTGGTCGACGTCGGCCCCGGCACGGCGACAGCGACGATGACCGTCACCAAGACGATGGTGAACGGGCACCAGATCGCCCATGGTGGCTACCTCTTCCTCCTCGCCGACACGGCGTTCGCATGCGCCTGCAACAGTCAGGGTCCGGCGACGGTCGCGGCTGGAGCGGAGGTCTCGTTCGTCGCCTCGGCCCGCGTCGACGACCGGCTGATCGCCGTCGCTCAGGAACGCACCCGCTACGGCCGCAACGGCATCTACGACGTGACGGTGTATCGGGACACCCCCGCGGGACGGGACGTCGTCCTGGAGTTCCGCGGACGGAGCCGCACCATCCAGCGAGAAGGTGGATCAGAATGACGATCGCACGCGACGAAGCGCCCATCGGCAGGCAGACCGTCTCTGAGGAGGGGCTCGACGCGGCCGAGCGACTGAGCAACGAGGAACTGCGCGAACTTCAGCTCGAGCGGCTGCAATGGACCCTGAACCACGCGTACCAGAACGTGCCCCATTACCGGCGTGCGTTCGACGCGGCGGGGGTGCGCCCGAGTGACTGCAAGACCCTCGATGACCTGGCCAAGTTTCCGTACACCACCAAGGACGACCTGCGCGAGAACTATCCGTTCGGCATGTTCGCCGTGCCGCGTGAGCAGGTCAGCCGGATCCATGCGTCGAGCGGCACGACCGGTCGCCCGACCGTGGTCGGCTACACCACTGAGGACCTTGATCTCTGGGCCACGGTCGTCGCCCGGTCGATCCGGGCCGCAGGCGGAGGGCCCGGTGACATCGTGCACGTCGCCTACGGCTACGGCCTGTTCACCGGCGGACTCGGCGCACACTACGGCGCGGAGAAGCTGGGCTGCACCGTAGTCCCCGCCTCCGGCGGAATGACGGCGCGGCAGGTGCAGCTGATCAACGACTTCAAGCCCACGATCATCATGCTCACGCCCAGCTACATGCTCACGCTCCTGGACGAGTTCGAACGGCAAGGCCTCGACCCCAAGGCGTCGTCGCTCAAAGTCGGGATCTTCGGCGCCGAGCCGTGGACACCGGCGATGCGCGAAGAGATCGAGCAGCGGGCGGGCATCGACGCGGTCGACATCTACGGTCTCTCCGAGGTGATCGGCCCGGGCGTCTCACAGGAATGCGTCCAGACCAAGGACGGCCTGCACATCTGGGAGGACCACTTCTACCCCGAGGTCGTCGACCCGCTCCGGGACACCGTCAAACCAGAAGGCGAGAAGGGCGAGCTGGTCTTCACCTCCCTCACCAAGCAGGCCATGCCGGTCATCCGCTACCGCACCCGGGACCTTACCCGGCTGCTCCCCGGGACCGCACGCCCCGCGTTCCGCCGGATGGAGAAAGTCACCGGTCGCAGCGACGACATGATCATCCTCCGCGGCGTGAACCTCTTCCCCACCCAGATCGAGGAGATCGTGCTCCGCACGGACGGCCTGGCGCCCCACTTCCAGCTGCGACTCACCCGACGGCACCGGATGGACCACCTCACCGTACAAGTGGAGGCCGAGCCCGACGCATCCAGCGAGCGGCGGATCGTCGCCGCGGCCCATGTCGTGAGTGCCGTCAAGGACGGCATCGGCGTCAGCGTCGAGGTGGACGTCGTCGACCCCGACACCCTGGAACGCTCGATGGGCAAGCTGCGTCGGATCAAGGACCTCCGCGACCAGGACCGACCATGATGGATGCGAGCCGCAGCTCGGCTCAGACCTCGGCTCGGCTGTCCCTGAGGCTAACTTCTTCCCTGGGATACTGGTGAACATGTCCGTCGCACCTCCGTCCTCGAAGCCCGCCCGCCGGGGAAGACCCGGTTACGATCTGGAGTCTCTTCTCCAGGTCGCGGCGAAGCTGTTCAACGAACGTGGCTACGACGGCACCAGCATGGAAGACCTCTCCCGCAAGCTGGGGATCACCAAGTCGGCGATCTACCACCACGTGCCGAGCAAACAGGAGCTCCTGCGGTTGGCCGTGGACCGGGCGCTCGACGGCCTGTTCGAGGTGGCAGACCAGGTCGAGGCGATGCCCGGCCCGGCCATCGACCGGCTGGAACACCTCGTCCGTGGCAGCGTCGGCGTGCTCGTCGACCGCCTGCCGTTCGTCACCCTGTTGCTCCGGGTGCGTGGCAACACCAAGGTGGAGCGGGACGCCCTCGCTCGTCGGCGGGAGTTCGACCGCTTGGTGGCAGAGCTGGTCAAAGAGGCAGAGACGGAAGGTGACATCCGGCCGGACATCGACCCGGCAGTCACCGCGCGTCTGCTGTTCGGCCTGGTCAACTCGCTGATCGAGTGGTACCGCCCGGGCCGCGGCACGAACGGGACCGAACTTGCCGACGCGGTCTGCAAGATCACCTTCGACGGCATGCGCGTTCGCAGCGAAGAATCGTAGACTTCGAACAAGGCCGCCCGCGTACGTGAGGACCGGATCATGACCAACGCCGTCATCGTCGACGCAGTCCGTACCGCCTCCGGGAAGGGCAAACCCGGCGGTGCGCTGTCCGAGGTTCATCCGGTGGAGCTGCTGGCGACCACGTTGCGCGCGCTGCTCACCCGCAACGACATCGACCCGGCCACCGTCGACGACGTCATCGCGGGATGCGTCTCGCAGTCCGCAGAGCAGTCCATCAACGTCGGGCGCAATGCGCTGCTGGCAGCCGGCCTCCCCGAGTCGGTCCCGGGCACCACGATCGACCGGCAGTGCGGCTCCAGCCAGCAGGCGGCCCACTTTGCGGCGCAGGGTGTTCTGGCCGGCGCCTACGACGCGGTGATCGCCTGCGGCGTGGAGTCGATGAGCCGGGTACCGATGTTCAGCAACACCCAAGGCAAGGACCCGTATGCCCCGCTCACGGAGCGCTACCCGGACGGCCTGGTCCCGCAGGGCATCAGCGCAGAGCTGATCGCCGCCCGCTGGAAGCTGACCCGGGAGGAGCTGGACATCTTCGCCGCCCAGTCCCACCAGAGGGCGGCCGCGGCCGCTGAGGCGGGGTTGTTCGGCACACAGATCGTCCCCGTCGGCGACCACGCTGTCGACGAGACGGTCCGGCCGACCACGACGCCCGACGGTTTGGCCGGGCTTCGGCCCTCGTTCGCCGACCCTGGCCTGGCCGAGCGGTTCCCGGAGATCACCTGGTCGATCACGCCGGGGAACGCCTCTCCGCTGACGGACGGCGCGTCGGCCGTACTGATCATGAACGAGGACCGGGCTGCGGCGCTAGGTCTGCGCCCGCGGGCACGCTTTCACTCCTTCGCCGTCACCGGTAGCGACCCGCTGCTGATGCTTACCGGGATCATGCCGGCCACCGAGAAGATCCTGGCTCGCTCCGGCCTGAGCATCGCCGACCTCGACGCGTACGAGGTCAACGAGGCCTTCGCTCCAGTGCCCCTGGCGTGGCTGCGCGAGTTCGACGCCGACCCGGACCGGCTCAACCCGAACGGCGGCGCGATCGCCCTCGGACACCCGCTCGGCGCATCCGGCACCAAGCTGCTGACCACGCTGGTCAACCACCTGGAGTCCACCGGCGGCCGCTTCGGTCTGCAGACCATGTGCGAGGGCGGCGGCATGGCCAACGCGCTCATCATCGAACGCCTGTAGATCAAACCCGCGGCTGGATCCCACCTGGGCCGGCTCCCAGATGTAGCTGTCATCTACGTAGATGTCGGCGACATAGATGGAAGCGACACGGTGACGAAGTTCGTCGGGGCAGAGTCACCTAGGTGACGAACTCCTCGACGGCCGATTCATCGCCGCCTCCGAGCGCCGTTTTCAGATACGAGTTCGTGGCGTCGTAGCGCCCTGAACTCGTATCTGATCAAGACGACGAAGGGATAGACGGTCGCGCGGGCAGTGACCACCGGCGCGATCAGCCCCAAGCTCAAGGGCATTCAGCGGCCCCCCCAAAGTCCGCGAACCAGAGGGTCGCTGCCCGCGCGACCCTTACATCATGCACACGCCCACTTTCATCCCGCTTTGTTGGCGCTTTCAGCAATCTTCGTCTGGATCGCTTCGGCCTCAGGGGCATGCAGATCACGGTAGATGTCAAGGGCCGTTCTCCAATGCGCGGCAGCCGCTTCCTCCTCGCCACGCCCATGACAGATGTCACCCAGGCCGGCGCGTGCCCGGGCCTCCTCGTGTCGGATACCGACCTCCGAGGCGATCTTCAGCGCATCGTTGTGGTATCGGAATCCCTTGGCCGCATCGCCGGAGGCTGTCTCCGCCTCGGCGAGCCCGTTCAGCGCACGCGTTTCCAAGTCGTTGTCACCGGTGGTCCGGGCGGACACCAGCGCTTCATGGTGGTGCCGTGCCGCCTGGGCGAGGTCGCCCATCATCAGATACACGCTCCCCAGATGGTCGAGCACGTACGCCTTGACGTTATGGATCCCGCTGTCATGCGCAAGCACCAGGACCCGTTGCGCATACTCGATCGCCTCTTCGCACCGCCCCGCGTCGCGGCACAGCTTGACCAGGTTGACCAAGGCATGGGCTTGGCCGGGCCGGGTCCCGGTCTCATCGGCGATGGCGAGCGCCTGCTCAAGGCAGTCGAACGCTTCCTCCTGACGCCCCTGACGCCGATAGTTGAACGCCAGGTTGCACAACGGCTTCACTTCCAGTGGCCGGCACCTGGCCTCCCGGAACAGCGCAAGCGACCGGTGCAGGCTCTCCAGTGCATCGTCGATACGACCGATGATGTGGTAGACGCCGGCGAGGTCGTTGAGGATACCCGCTTGCAGCTTGATGTTGCCGAGCTCGGCATGCAGTGCCAGTGCCCGTTCCAGATAACGCACCGCTTCGTCATACCGGTCCATCCGATGGTTGACGAGACCGACCGCACGCAGGGCGACCCCCTCGGCACCACGATCGCCCCGCTCCCGCGCCACCGCCAGCGCCGTCGTATGCAGCCGCCGGGAATCGTCGAGAAAAGACCCCAAGTCGAGGTACCGCCAGAAGACAGCCGAGATGTCGGTCGCGTAGGCGGGCAGATGGTGCTCGGCCGCCCGGTCGGCCAGGGTGACGAGGTTGGAACGCTCCACCTCAAGCCAGTCCAGGGCTGACTCGTAGCTGGTCAGGTCTGGCACGGCAGCCACGGTGGGGGCGAAATCGGCGCGGATCTCCGCTTCTTGCGGCGCTACGACCTCCATGGCCTGCCACGCCGTGTACACGTAGTAGTCGAACAACCTGGCCAGCGCAGCCTGACGCTCGGCCTTGTCTTCCGTGGCCGCCGTGAGCTCGGCGGCGTAGACACGCAGCAGGTCGTGTAGCTGGTACCGGCCGTCCGCGACCTCGTCGACGAGGTTCGCACGCGCCAGCGCGTCGAGCGAGCGGCGGGTGGCCTGCAGGTCCTCATTGCCGGTCAGCGCCGTCAATGCGTAGAGGTCGACGTCGTGCCCGGGATACAGCCCGCACAGGCGGAACGTGCGGGCCGCGTCCTGCGGCAGGTCGTGGTACGACCAGGAGAACACCGCCCGCATGGACGTCTGGGCATCTCCGCCGACGTCCAGCAGGTCGAGCCGCGGCTCCTCATCGGCGAGTTCCGCGACCAGGTCGGCTACCGTACTGCCGGGTCGTGCGCGAATGCGTTCAGCCGCGATACGCAGTGCGAGCGGCAGCCGTGCGCACCGGTCGATCAGCAGCTCCGCGGCGTCGGAGCCTACATCCCTTCCCCGCCCCAGCAACCCGTCCAACAGGCCATGAGCCTCGTCAGCGGTCATCCTTCCCAGCCCGACTCGGTGCGCCCCTTCTCGCACAACCAAGCCTCCCAGCGAGTCTCGGCTGGTCACCAATACGAGACAGGACGACGCCCCGGGCAACAACGGCCGCACCTGTTCGACGGTCGCCGCGTTGTCCAGCACCATGAGCACCCTGCGGCCATCGAGCAGCGAGCGAAGCCGCGCCGCCCGCTCCGTGACGTCCTGCGGGATCGCGGCTCCTTCGACGCCGAACGCGCGGAGAAACCCGCCCAGTACGTCGGCCGTCGACACCGGCTGATCGGGACCGTAGCCGCGCAGATCGACGTAGAGCTGACCGTCGGGGAAACCGTCCTTGACCCGATGCGCCCATCGAACGGCTAGTGCGGTCTTGCCTGCTCCGGCAGTACCGGCGATGACGGCGATCGGCGCGGCCTCGCCCTCGTCGTCAAGAAGCCGGTCCAGCTCTGAGAGCTCGGCCATCCGTCCGACGAACCCGGTGACATTGTGCGGCAACTGTGCGGGGACAATGCGCGGCGGCGGCTGCGTACCGACGGGCTCGATCGGCTCGCCTGCCAGAATCTGCCGTTCGATCGCGTGCAGTTCGGGTCCCGGCTCCAGACCGAGCTCGTCGACGAGCGTCTGCCGGGCACTTCGATAGACGGCCAACGCGTCGGCCTGCCGCCCACCCTTGTAGAGCGCCGTCATCAACAGGCCCTGAAGTCGCTCACGCAACGGATTCCGGCGGACCAGGTCGGTCAGCTCGCCGACCGCCGACGCGTGCCGGCCACAAGCGATCTCCGCGGTATACAACTCCTCGAGCGCCACGATCCGCAGCTCACTGAGCCGCTCGATCTCTCCCGCCAGCTGGTGTACATCCAAGCCCTGAAACGGCGCGCCACGCCACATGCCCAGCGCCTTGCGGATCAACGCCACACAGCGCTCGGGCTCTGCCGCAGACGCCTCGATCGCCTCGTTGACCAGTGACTCGAACCGCTCCGCGTCCAGCTCACCAGGCAGCACCGTCAACCGGTAACCGCCCGGGTCGAAGGACACGCGTTCCGGCTCGCCGAGCGTCTGCCGCAACCGGTGCACGTGTAGCTGCAGCCTCTGTTGTGCGCGGTCATCCGGCTCCTCGCCCCACAGCGCATTCGCCAGCAGGTCGACTGAGGCCGGCCGGTTCGCGTGCAGCAACAGCATGCTCACCAGGACACGCTGCATCTGCCCGCTCAATGCCGTCTCCTGGGCGTCCCGAAGCACACGCACCGGGCCGAGGACCTCGAACTCCATCATCAACACCAGACTCGTCAGGCTATCGGCAGCACGGGCCGTCGCGGAGTACGGCCGACTCGCAGAATCCGCGAGAAGCGCCTCCTCTCAGACCCGGGAGAACGACGGCCACACCGCTTCTGCGCCGTTCACCCGCAGCCATCGTAGATGTCCGGCATGGCAATGATCACCTGAAAGCACACGATGTGAGCCGCAATGGCCATGCCCGAGTGCGGCATAGAGCGAGGAAAGCAACAGGAAAGCACGGCGCAAGCCTGATCCGAAGGATGGGAAACGTGCCCAACTCCGACGAATGGCTCGTCTTTCTCGGGACCGCGATCGTCTTCGCGGTCACGCCAGGGCCCGCACTGCTCTATGTGCTCGCTCGTAGTCTGAACGGCGGACGACGCGAAGGCGTTCTGTCGGCGCTGGGCAACAGCATCGGCACCACTGGGCACGTGCTCGCCGCGGCGGCCGGCCTCTCCGCCTTGCTGGCGGCGTCACCGGCGCTGTTCCTCGCCGTCAAATTCATGGGCGCCGCATACCTGGCCCTCCTCGGCCTGCTGGCGATCCGGAACCGGCGCGGGCAGGTCGGCACCGGTCCGGCCGCGAGCCCTGGTGGAACACGCTCGCCCGTACTCCAGGGCGTGGTCGTCGAGATGCTCAACCCGAAGACCGCGCTGTACTTCATGGCGCTGCTGCCACACTTCGTGCATCCGGAGCGAGCGGCACCTTCGGTCGTGTTCTGTCTGCTGGGTGTGGTGGTCGTCGTCATCGCACTCACCACGGACGTCGTGGTTGCCCTGACCGCCGGACGGCTGCACCGCCGGCTGGCCGCGGACGTCCGGTGGCAGGTACGTCAACGTGCCGGCAGCGGCGTCGTGATGATCGGGCTGGGTACGTTCGTCGCGGTCACCTGAGCGGCGCTGTCCCCCGTCACGGTCGCTCGACGGTGCCACGTTCCCGGGATCGTTCGGCCGCGAACGCGACCCAGTGACTCTCCAGGCTCTCCTCCAGCGACGTCGGCGCCGCCTCGAAGGCCTCACCGGTTCGCCAGCGGTGCACGCGCTGGGTGAAGTCCGCCATCAGCCCGGCGTCGCCACCACCATGACCGGCGAAAGCCTCGGACACGTCCTCGATGTCGCCCTGCACGGCGGGGTCCACCTGGAGCGTGCCCGACGTCGCCGGCACGTTCGCGGGGACGCCCACGTTCGGGGGCGTGTCCCGGAACGAGATAGTCTCGATCCGTCCGGTCCGGGCGTCGCCGTTGATCTGTCCGTGGCTGCCCATCACGGTAATGGTCCGCGTGTTGTGCTGGGTGAAAGCGGAGACGACGACGGACGCGGTCACACCGTTCGCGAACCGCAGCGCGGTGGTCTGGTGGTCCACCACGTCGTTGTCCATGCGATAGACGCAGCGCCCGTAGTCCGTCGTCTCCAGCGCCCGACGGCGACCTTCCGGAGACGTGTCGTTCGTGATCGCCGTGACCGGCGGCCCGTCGATGTCGGCAAGCTGCTCCATGTAGAACCGCTCGGCGTTGTACGGGCAAGTATCAGCGACCGCGCACCCGTCGATGCACCGCTCGGTCGAACCGGCCGGAGCCTGCTCCAGGCGGAAGTGGCGGCGTTCGCCGAACGACGAGACCTGGATGCACGGCTCTCCGACCAGCCAGCGCAGCATGTCCAGATCATGGCAAGCCTTCGCGAGCAGCATCGGGCTCGACCGGTCCGAACGGTGCCAGTTGCCGCGGACATAGCTGTGTGCGAAGTGCCAATAGGCGATGTTCTCCAGGTGCTGGATGCCCTGGAGTTCGCCGATCCGTCCGTCCCGCACTACGCGCTGCAATGCCACGTAGAACGGTGCGTAGCGCATGACGTGGGACACCGTGATGGCACCCGGCCGCCCCTTCGCCGCATCCGCCAGCCGGCTCAGGTCCGACGCCGTCGGTGCCACCGGCTTCTCCAGCAGCACGTAGTAGCCGAGTTCCAAGGCCCGGATGGTCGGGTCGACGTGCTCTCGATCCGGCGTCGCCACGATGACCGCGTCCCACGGACCGGGCTGTACCAGAGCAGCCTGCCAGTGGTCGAAGCGCCATTGCTCCGGAATCGCGTGCGCGTCGCCCACCCTGGTCCGGCGCTCGACGTCCGGATCGGCGACAGCGACGACACGGGCCCGGTCTGGATGTTCGAGGCACCATCCGGCGTACGCGTGCCCACCGCGGCCACCGGCACCGAGCACGAGCAACCGGACGGGCCCGTTCGGATCGTCGGCCGCGGACACGCCCCCGGCCGGGCTGGAGTTCGACATGACTATCCTTTCTCTGCGCCCGCTGTCAGGCCTTCGACCAGCAGCCGTTCGGCAACGAAGAACAGCGCGATGACCGGAAGCGTCAGCAACACCGACCCGGCCATCAACACCGTCTCCGATACGCTGATGTCATCGAGCTGTGCCAGCCCGAGCGACACGGTCCAGTTGTCCCGCCGTTCCAGCAGGAACAGCAGCGCAAACAAGTACTCGTTCCAGGCGATCATGAACACGTACAGCGACGTGGCGGCGATCGACGGCATCGCCAGCGGCAGCACGATCTTGGTGATCACCTTGCCGCGGTTGCACCCGTCCACCATCGCGGCGTCTTCCAGGCCCTCCGGGATCGATCGGAAGTAGTTGCGGAGCATGTAGACGCAGACCGGCACCGTCGAGGCCAGGTAGATGATGATCAGCGCGCCGAGCTCGCCGCGCAGGCCCATCCGGGAGAACAGCACGAACAGCGGGATCGCCATCACGATGCCGGGGAACATGTACACCGCGAAGAACGACGTGTTGATGGTGTTCTTGCCTGGAAAACGCAGCCGGGTGGCCGCGTACGCGCCGAGGACGGAGAACAGAACCGTCAGCAGCACGGATCCGATCGCGACGATCAGCGAGTTCCGGAAGAAGGACAACAGCCCGTAGCCGCCCTCACTCGGCGACGCGATGACCTTCCGGTAGGCCTCCAGGTTCAACTCCTCCAGCGACGGGATGAAGTCGAGCGGGTCGGACAGCACCGCCTGCAGCGGCCGGACCGACAGCAGCAGCATGTAGAACAGCGGAACGACGCAGATGAGGACGATGAACGCCAGCCACAGCACACGGGCCACACCCAGGACCCGGTTCTCCACCTGTTCCCGCGAGATCATCAGGCGTCACGCTCCTGTTTCAGCACGCCGTACCGGTAGTAGAAGGCGAACGCCGTCACCAGCACGATCGACATGAGCAGACCCAGCGCCGCCGCACCGCCGACGTCGCTGCGGTTGATCAGGTAGTTGTAGACCTGCACCGCGACCACCTCGGTGCCCGCGGCACCGCCGGTGAGCAGGTAGACGTCGTTGAAGTTCTGGAACGTCCAGATGAACCGGAGCAGCACCAGAAGCGCGACCACGCCGGCAAGCTGCGGCATGATGACGTACCGGAACCGCTGCAGCGGCGTTGCGCCGTCCACCCGGGCCGCCTCCTCCAGGTCCTTCGGCAGTCCCTGCAGGCGCGCCAGGATGAACAGGAACGCCAGCGGGAACGTCTTCCACGCCTCGAACGCGATGACCGAGAGCAGCGCCACCGGCAGGTCGAATCCGATGCCCAGCACCTCGAACCGGTGCGAGCGCTCGGAGAGGAAGCCGATCGGCTCGTCCCAACCCAGGATGTCCACACCGAAGACGTTGACCGGGCCGAACTGCGGGTTGAGCAGCGTCCGCCAGACCAGCGCCGCGGAGACCACCGGGATGACGTAGGGCACCAGCACCAGAATGCGGATCAACCACCGGCCCGCGAAGGTCTTCCGCAACGCCAGTGCGGTGGCCAATCCCATCCCGACCGAGAGCGCCGTGCCCGCGATGCTGTAGATCAAGGTGGTCCGCACCATGTCCCACAGCTGCGGGCTGCCGAGGACCACCCGGAAGTTGCGCAGCGTCAGGGTGATGTCGAAGACGTTCTGCAGATCGATCAGCCGCAGACGCTGGAACGACATCAGGATCGTCCACAGGAACGGCAGCACCACCACCAGCAAGACGATCAGCAGGGTGGGGCTGACCAGGCCGAGCCCCAGCCGTGCCTCGCGCGCCCTCAGCCCGAGCGGCCGCCGGCCGCCACGCTTCCTCCCCCGGCGAGGGGCTGGCTCCGCACCCGCGCGCGGCCGCTCGCCGGTCGGCTGGTCAGGCATCCACTCCTCGGCCCGGGTCTGCGGCGAATCATCCTGGTCGGCGAGCGCGTCGTGCTGACCAGGCGGCCGCTCGGACATGTCCTCGTGTCCGCTCTGCTGCATATGCGTTAACCGAGCTCCGATGCGACCTGCTCGGCGTGCTGGGCCATCTGGCTTGCCGCCTCTTCCGCGGTGATCGAGCCGTCGAGCGCCTCCCGCAGGATGTTGCTCAGCTGCAGGTCGCCGCGGAGCGCGGTGACCAGCGCGCCCTGTCCCTGTGGGATGCCCCAGCTCTCGAACCCGGTAGCGCTCTGGACAATGGTCTCCACTGCTTCCTCGCCGTACAGCTCGCCGACCGTCACGGTGTTCCCGCCGGAGCCGACCGCCAGCTCGGTCCACCCGTCCACATAGGTCGTGTCGTCGGGCTCGGTGCCGGCGCGCATCGGGAACCTGCCCTCGGGCGAGATGGAGAGGAAGCCCATGTATCCGTCGTTCAGCAGGTACCGGACCAGCTCCTTCGAGGGTTCGACGTCGGCTGAGGTCGTGATCCCGAGGTTGACGGTGATGCCGTACTGGGTGGGCTCGTCGCCGGACGGTCCGAGGAACAGCGGCACCATCGATGTGCGTTCCACCAGCCACTGCTGGTCGTCGCCACACTCGTCACAGGTCAGCGGCGTGTCGGGGAACAGCCCGGCCAGCTCGTCGAGCAGGTGCGGCGACCAGGACATCATCGCCGTCTCACCGGCCAGGAAGTTGGCCCGGGTGGTGTCGACGTCGCCGGCTCCAGCGGGTGCGTACTCGGCCAGGTCCGTGTAGAACTGGATCGCTTCCACGCATTCCGGACTGTCCAGGGTGATCTCGCCGTTGTCGTCGACCAGCTGGCAGTCATTCGCCAGCGCCATGTGCTCGAACACCTGCGTAGTGAAGCCGTCGCCGCCGGCGGTGCCGAGCGCGAATCCGATGGTCCCGTCGCCGTGCAGCGCGTCGGCCGCGGCCAGCGCCTGCTCATACGTCTCCGGGGGCTCCACCCCGGCCTCGTCGAGCAGATCGGTCCGGTAGAAGATCATCTGGCCCCACCCGTCGGACGGGACCGTGGCGTACTCGCCGTCCTCGCTGTCCACCCGGATGAGGTCGAGCGCGCCCTCGCTGAACGTGTCCACCCCGAGTTCCTCGATCATCTCACTCGCCGCGGCGGGGTCGAGGATGCCCTCGCTCACCCAGCCGGCGGACAGCTCGACGCCGTGAACGATCACGTCCGGCAGGTCCCCGGCCGCAGCCGACGACACCATCGCCTGGGACAGATCAGGGGCGCTCACCCCGACGAGCTCGACCTCGATCCCGGACTGCTCGGTGAACTCGTCCAGGACGCCTTCCATGGTGGCGATGCGGTCGGCCGTGTCATACACCGTCCACATGGTGATGCTGCCGCCGCCCGTGTCGTCGGATCCGCCGTCACCTGACCCGCCGTCACCTGACCCGTCGTCGCCCGAACATGCCGCGGCCACCAGCGCGGAAGCGCCGATGACACAGAGAAGGCCCGGCAGCCGGAACACCTGCCGCCGGCCACCGGACGACTCGCCGGTACCGACGTGGGGTGGACTCGTCGTACTGACGGCTCGAGAAGATCTCAAGGACTTCCAACGCATGTGATGCCCCTTCGCTCGCCTGAGGCGCTCCAGAGAGCTGTGATAGAACACACAGGCTTGCGACAGATGAGCCATCGTGTCAATGATTCACTCTAAAATGCAAGGAACATTCAATCGATGTGGACTACTTGATGAAATCGATCAACCTCAGCGATCTCGACCGGCTGGTTGTCGGAGCGCTCCTCGCGCATCCACGTGCCACTCAAGCTCAAGTCGGTCACGCCGTCCGCAGCTCCGAGGCCACCGTGTCCCGGCGGATGTCACGGCTGTTCCGCTCCGGTCTGCTCCGCGTGACAGGGGTACTCGACGACGAGGCGAGTCACCGGGCGCGCTCACTGTTCGTCCGGCTACGATGCAGCCCCGGTGCGGCGCATCGGGCGGCCTTGAAACTCGCCCAGTGGAAGGAGACCGGTTCGGTCAAGCTCCTCACCGGCAGCATCGACTGCGTCGCCGAAATCGGTTACACCTCGAACGAGCATCTGCTGCACCTGATGATGGAGGAGCTGCCCCGGCTCGACGGCGTGGTCGCGACATCGAGCAACCAGGTCATCCGCCGGTTCTCCACACCGCATAGCTGGAACCCGGGCCTCCTTCCAGAGCCGGCCCTGCAGACGCTGCACGCGGCACGTCTCGATCACTGGAACGAACACCCCTACCCAGCTGCGGCCCCGCCCCTGTCATCCCTGGAGGAACAACTCGTCGAGCTGCTCACCGCGGATGGCAGGCGAGGCTGGCAGGAGCTGGCCGACAGCTGCGGGGTGACGCCCAGCACCGCCCGGCGACGCGTCGAGTCACTGATGTCCCGGGGGATCCTCAGGATGCGGACGGTCATCGAGCCAGAGCACATCGGGCTCCCGGTGAACGCCTTCGTCTGGCTGAGCATCAACCCCACTCAGCTCGGGGCCGCGGGTGAGGTGCTCGCCCGCCATCCTGACGTGCTGATGATCGCCGCCACGACGGGCGACCGGAACCTCTGCGGTGAGATCGCCCTGGCCAGCGATGCCGCGCTCTACGACTTCCTCTCCGGTACGGTCGGGAGTCTGCCCGGGCTGTTGCACGCCGACGTCGCCGTCGGCCTGCGGACCGTCAAGCGCGCGGGCAAGATCCTCCCCGAACCCGCCGACGACGATCGCGGCGACGTCGCGTCGCAAACGTCGAGTGCGGCGAGGGCTCACACCCCCTCACGGAGCGACGATTAGATCTGTCACGTCGATCGGGCCGCCGGTGATGCCGTCCGCTTCCATCAGATCCGCGAGCTTCTGCAGCTGCCCGGTGTCCGGTTCGGGGACCCGCGAATGATCCGGCCCCAGGTGCAGGGACGTCTTGGTACGAAACATCGTCGTTTCCCTTCGTCATGGTGACAGGACACCTCCGCACCGGACGTCGTCCGCACGCCGACCACCCGGTCAACGACATCGGTACGGCCCTGGTCAAGAAACGAGTACGACATCTTGACGGACAAAGCGGGCCGCCCTATGTTCATCTAGAGAACGTTCGTTCGGATGACGAAACATTTGCCCGCGTCGCCCTCCGTCCGGATCTCGCCGCCGCCGACAAAGGAGTACGGATATGCAACGCATTGTGCCCGCGGCCGCCATCGCCGCGTTGCTGATGCTCGCCGCATGCGGAGGAGACGACTCCGCGGATACGACCAGTGATGCGGACAACAGCGATACGGACAGTGCGGACGGCGGAGATGACGGTGATCTGACCCCTGTCAACGTCGGAGTGATCCCGATCGTCGACGTCGCCCCGATCTACCTCGGAATCGAGCAGGGTTTCTTCGAAGAGGAAGGCCTCGAGATCACGCCCGTCGGCGCACAGGGCGGCGCCGCCATCGTTCCCGGCGTCACCAGCGGCGAGTTCCAGTTCGGGTTCAGCAACGTCACGTCCCTGCTCATCGCCGGAGCGCAGGGCCTGGACCTCCAAATGGTCGCGCCGGGCAACTCGAGCACGGGCGAGGTCGGCGAGGACTTCGCGGCGATCGTCACCAATCCGGACTCCGGCATCTCCTCGGCGGCCGATCTGGCCGGAAGGACTGTCGCGGCCAACACGTTGAACAACATCGTCGACAGCACCACGCGTGAGCTCGTCCGCCAGGACGGCGGCGACCCCTCGGCCATCGAGTTCGTCGAGATCGCCTTTCCCGATATGCCGGGTGCCCTCGCCAACGGGCAGGTGGACGCCGCATTCGTGCTGGAGCCGTTCCTCTCCATGACGCTCGAGGACGGCGCCGTGCCCATCGCGTCCCCATACGCCGAGGTCGACCCCGATCTCATGATCGCCGCCTACTTCACCTCCGGCCAGTACGCCGCGGAGGAGCCGGAGACCGTCGACGCGTTCGTCTCCGCGATGGAACAGTCCCTCGCCTACGCGCAGGACAACCCCGAGGAAGCTCGCGACGTTCTCGGAACCTACACAGAGATCGACGCCGAGCTGCGCGAGTCCCTCGTGATGCCACGGTTCGAGCCGGAGATCAACGTGGACACCGTACAGTTGCTCGCCGACCTCGCCGAAGGCGACGGCCTGCTCGACGAGCCGGTCGACGCCTCGGAGTTGGTGCGGTGACCACGACGGCCCCCGTACATCCGCCCGTGGCGGCTCCGGTGCCGGCGCGGCGTCGATGGCGTAGCGGCTCCGCGCTGCTGGGTCTGGCCGGAGTCGCCGTCTTCGCCGCGCTCCTGGAGATCGTCCCCCGTGCCGGGCTGGTCAACGACCGCTACCTTCCGCCGCTGAGCTCCATGGTGGACTCACTCGCCGACCGGGTACAGACCGGCGAGTTCTGGGAGGCCCTCCGGCAGACACTGACCACGTGGGGTCTCGGGCTGGGTATCGCGCTCGCGGCAGGCATCGCGCTGGGCGTCCTCATCGGCAGTGTCTCCTTTCTGCGCGCCTTCACCGCCACCACCATCGAGTTCCTCCGGCCGATCCCATCGGTCGCGCTGATTCCGCTGGCTGTGCTGCTGTACGGCACGAGCATGCAGTCCACCCTGCTGCTGGTCGTGTACGCGTCGTTCTGGCAGGTCCTGGTCCAAGTGCTCTACGGAGTGCAAGACGTCGACCCGGTGGCTCGGGAGACGGCCCGCTCGTACCGGTTCTCCAGGCTGTCGCAGATCCGCACCGTGACCTGGCCGACGACGCTCCCGTACGCGATGACCGGGCTGCGGCTCGCCGCCGCCGTCGCCCTCATCCTGACCATCACCGGAGAGCTCATCATCGGCACACCCGGGCTTGGCAACCTGATCGCCATCGCCCAGACCTCGGGGGCGGTGGAGTCGATGTACGCGCTGGTCCTGGTCACCGGGGTTCTCGGGGTCATCGTGAACATCCTGGCCCGGAGGCTCGAACGCCGGATCCTGCGCTGGCACCCGTCCGTGCGGAGGGAGAGTGCCTCATGAGCCTCCGTAGAGCCGTCCAGAGCGTCGTCCTTGCCCTCGCGTTGCCGCTGATCTTGATCGCCACCTGGTGGTTCACGACGGCGAACAGCACCAGCTTCTACTTCCCACCGCTCAAGACGATCGTGGAGACGTTCCAGCCGACCTGGCTGGAAGATCCGGTGTCCAACAGCCGGATCGTCACTGAGGCCATACCGAGTCTCGGCAGGCTCATGGCCGGTTACCTGCTGGCGCTGGTGGCCGGCGTCGGGCTGGGCGTCGCCATCGGATCGTCCGCCAAACTCAGGGCCTTCACCGAACCGGTCATGGAGTTCTTCCGGGCGATACCGCCGCCCGTACTCATCCCGATCCTGATGCTCTTCGCTGGGATCGGCACTCAGATGAAGATCCTGGTCATCATGTGGGGCTGCATATGGCCCATCTTGCTCAACACCGTTGAGGGTGTGCGCGGGCTGGACGAGATCCTGCGGGACACCGCCCGCTGCTACCGGATGCGCCGCACGTCGGCGTTGTTCCATCTGATCATCCGTGGCGCCAGCCCACAGATCGTCACCGGAGCCCGGCAGGCCCTCTCGATCGCGATCATCCTCATGGTGATCAGCGAGATGTTCGCGGCGAACAACGGACTGGGCTTCACCATCGTGCAGTTCCAGCGCAGCTTCGCCATCCCCGAGATGTGGAGCGGGATCATCTTGCTCGGTCTTCTCGGCGTCGTGCTGGCGCTGATATTCCGGGCCATCGAGTGGCCGGCGCTGGCCTGGTACCGGGGGTACCGCCAGGCGCAACGAGGAGGAGAGTAGATGACCGTCCCCACTCCTGCGAGGCATGACGTGATCGAAGACAGTCCCAATGAGATTGGGCGGACCGGCCCGGACCAGGCAGACTCGGTCATTCTGGACGTCAAGGGTCTGCAGAAGACCTACCACGGCTCGGGCCAGTCCGTGGAGGCCATCCGGGACCTCACCTTCACGGTCAAGGCGGGCGAGCTGGTCTGCGTGGTGGGTCCTTCCGGTGCCGGGAAGACGACGTTGCTGCGCTGCGTCGCCGGGCTGCTGCCGCCGACGTCCGGCGAGGTGGTCCTCGAAGACACCGTGATCACCGAGCCACCGTCCGGGATGGCGGTGGTCTTCCAGGAGTACGGTCGCAGCCTGTTTCCCTGGATGACCGTGACTCAGAACGTCGAACGACCGCTCAAGGAGAAGCGTCTGCCCAAGGCGCGACGCCGGGAGCTGGTCACCGAGTCGCTCGAAGCGGTCGGGCTGGCGGACGTTCCCACCGCCTACCCGTGGCAGCTCTCCGGCGGCATGCAGCAGCGCGTCGCGATCGCCCGCGCGATCGCCTATGAGCCGCACCTCCTGCTGATGGACGAGCCGTTCGCCGCCGTCGACGCCCAGACCCGTGCCGACCTTGAAGACCTGGTCCGCTCGCTGTGGCGCCGGCTGGGGGTCACCGTGCTGTTCGTCACGCACGACATCGACGAGTCCATCTATCTCGGTCAACGTGTCCTGGTCCTCTCCGGACGGCCCACGGAGATCCTGGCCAATGTCACGGTCGACCTTCCCACCGACCGGGACCAGCTGACCACCCGATCCGCCCCGGAGTTCGGCCGGCTGCGGGGCGAGGTCTATGAGCTCGTGCAGCGCGCCAAACGCGGCGAGCGTCCCACGTCTGCAACCTGACGAGTGACCACTCCCGCCAACTGAAGCGTTCCACTTCCTGCGAGCCGATAGGACGAGACAATGACGTTTCTCGACCCAGCCGCCTGGTCCGGCATGATCTACAGCGGCGGGTGGGCTCCCGCACACGGTGGCACACAGGCCGTCATCGAACCCGCGACCGGGGACGAGCTGGGGACCACGGGGATGGCCGACGCCGAAGACGTCGCACGAGCCACCAGCGCCGCCGCCGACGCCCAGCACGAGTGGGCGGCGACGTCGCACCAGACTCGTGCCGCCGTGCTCAGGCGGGCCGGTGATCTGTGGGCCGAGCATGCCCACGAGCTGAGCCAGTGGATCGTCCGCGAGTCCGGTTCGATCCCGGGTAAGGCCGGCTTCGAGCTACACGTCGCGGAGCAGGAGTGCTACGAGGCCGCGACACTGCCCGGGCGCCCGTGGGGCGAGCTGATCCCCAGTGAGGAGCCACGGCTGTCGATGGCGCAGCGAGTTCCGGTCGGCGTCGTCGGTGTGATCTCGCCGTTCAACGCTCCCCTGATCCTGTCGATACGATCGGTGGCGCCCGCACTGGCGCTCGGCAACGCTGTCGTCGTCAAGCCGGATCCGCGTACCGCGGTCTGCGGAGGCGTGGCCCTGGCCCGGGTGTTCGCCGAGGCAGGTCTGCCTGAGGGCCTGCTGCATGTGCTGCCCGGTGGCGCCGACGTCGGGCAGGCGCTGGTGATCGACCCCTTGGTGCCGGTGATCTCGTTCACCGGCTCCACCGCCGCCGGCCGCAAGGTCGGCGCACTTGCCGGCGAGCACCTCAAGCGTGCCCATCTCGAGCTCGGCGGCAACGGTGCGCTGGTGGTGATGGACGACGCCGACCTCGACCTCGCCGCCAGCTCGGCGGCGTGGGGATCGTTCTTCCACCAGGGGCAGATCTGCATGACGACGGGGCGGCACATCGTCCACGAGCGGGTGTATGACGAGTACGTGGACCGGCTGGCCACCAAGGCCGACGCCATGCCGGTCGGGAACCCGCATACCCAGGAGGT
>NZ_ML142851.1:455497-467956 GCF_004138495.1 Phytoactinopolyspora endophytica | reverse complement strand
AGGTCGCGCTGGGCCCGATCATCGACGAGAACCAGCTGCGCAAGATCAAAGGGCTCGTCGACGACAGCGTCGCCGCCGGGGCACGGCTGGCCGCCGGCGGCACCGCGGACGGACTCTTCTTCCGACCGACCGTCCTCGCCGACGTCGAACGCACCGCTCCCGCGTATGCCGAGGAGGTGTTCGGGCCAGTCGCCCCGGTGATCCGTTTCTCGTCGCCCGATGAGGCGGCCACCCTCGCCGCGGACAGCCCTTATGGCCTGTCGCTGGGCATCCTCGCGGGCGACGCGATGCGCGCCTACGAGCTCTCCCAGCGCATTCCGACCGGCATCGTGCATATCAACGACCAGACCGTGAACGACGAGGCCAACATCCCGTTCGGGGGCGTGGGCGCATCCGGCACCGGCGCGCGCTTCGGCGGGGCCGAGGCGAACGTCGAGGCGTTCACTGACACGCGGTGGGTGACAATGCGGAGCAGCATCTCACCCAAGCCGTTCTGACCAGCCCGGAGTGGCCAGTGGACTTCACTCGGCCAACTAGAGTGATCGACTGGTGCGGATGAGAGACGGAGAAGGCGAGCCGGCGCGGGTCGGCGGCGCCGCGGACAGCGGTCGGTCGCTGACCGGAGGGGCGACGCTCGTCGTGGCGGTGGTCGCGGTCGGTATCATGCTCCGAGGGCCGATCGTGGCCGTGTCTCCGGTGCTGGAGGACATCCGGAGAGACCTAGGCGTGTCATCGGCGTCTGCCGGGCTGCTGACGTCGGTGCCGGTGCTGTGCTTCGCGGCCGTCTCGCCGCTGGCGGCGATCTTCGCCCGCCGGATCGGCGCGAACGCTGCGATCGCCGTCAGCCTGCTGGTACTGGCGGTCGGAGTGGCGGGGCGACCCTGGTCCGGCTTCGGCTTGATGCTCGCCGGCACGATGCTCATAGGCGCGGCCATCGCCGTCAGCAACGTGCTGCTGCCGGTCATCGTGCGCCGTGACTTCTCCAGCCGAGCAGGTCCGGTGCTGTCCGCGTCCACCACGTCGCTGATCGTCAGCGCGACTATTCCAGCACTGCTCATGGCGCCTCTTGCGGGGTGGATGGGATGGCGCTGGGCGCTCGCGGTCTGGGCGGCGCTGGTCGTCGCGACACTGGTGCTGTGGCTGGCGGCGACGGGCCGGCTACGCCGGAGAGGTGCCACCGACGTCGCCGTGTCCGCGGGTTCGACGCCCCGCGGGGATGACGCCGTCGATCCGCTCACAGCTTCGGCGCTTCCGACTGCCAGGTCGATCTGGCGTGCGGTTTCCGCATGGGAGCTGGGCATCTACTTCGGCCTGCAGTCGCTCCTGTTCTATTCGACGACGGCGTGGCTTCCGGCCATGCTCCGCGACGAAGGGCTCACGGCGGAGGCAGCTGGAACTGCCCTGTCCCTCTTCCAACTGTTGGGTATCGCCGGCACCCTCGTCGTTCCCATACTCATCAGGAGCCAGCCGGTCCGGTACGCCACCGGGGCCGTGCTCGCCGTGCTGTGGATCACCTTCTTCGTCGGGCTCCTGTTGGCACCTGAGGCTTGGGCCCTGTGGTGTGTGATCGGCGGAGCCGGCCAGGGTGGCGGCCTGGCGATCGGACTGAGCCTCATTGCGATGCGCTCTGCCAGCAGCGACGCCGCCCGCGGCGTCTCGGCGATGGTGCAGACGGTCGGCTACTGCATCGGCGCCGCGGGACCGGTGCTGGTCGGTGCCTTCTCAGCAGCGGTCACGGGCTGGACGATGCCGTTCGCCCTGCTGATCGCGCTCTCCATCGTCTGGGGAGTCCTCGGAATCCGCGCCGCGTCACCCCGAACCATCGGTTAGAACCCCTCAGCTGCGGCGTTCAACTGACCCCTCGCGTCCATCAGTCCTGATCAAGCACAAGGTAGCTGCACTTTCACCACCCAGGAGCGCGGCCAGAGCCCTGGATCCATGCAAACGTGTCGGCTTAACGTGCTCTCAACTGTCGGGTTGGCCGTGCAGATGTGTCGGCTAGACTTGCTCTCAACTGTCGGTTGGTTGATGCAGATGTGTCGGCCGCTTCGCCTCTGAAATGTCATCCGCCCAGGGAGGTTTCGTGACGGACAATCTGATCCCTCGCCGAGTGGCAGACCTGGCTACTGAGTTCCTCGATAGCTTTCGAGTGCTGATCATCAATGGACCGCGCCAGTCCGGAAAGACCACGCTGTTACAGCAACTGAACACCGCACGCCAAGGCACCTATTTGACGCTTGACGACGGCGCGTTCCGGGCATCAGCACGAGCCGACCCCGCTGTGTTCATCACGGATGGGTCACGCCCCATGATGATCGACGAAGTCCAACGCGGCGGGGACGATCTCGTACTGGCTATTAAGTCAGCCGTCGATCGCGATACCCAGCGGGGCCAGTTTGTGCTGGCGGGATCCACACGTTTCCTATCCACCCCTTCTCTCAGCGAGTCCCTAGCAGGGCGGGCTGGGATTCTTGAAGTCTGGCCGTTCTCCGAACAAGAGCTGGCCGACAGCAACACATCGTTCCTGAGCACCGCATTCAGTCAGGCCGACGAGTTGCGCGCGGCCGGTCCCAGTAAGTACGAGCGACATGACTACTTTGAACTCATCTGCCGCGGCTCGTACCCCGAACCTGTTGCGATGCGATCCCAGCTGGCACGCGACGAGTGGTATCGAACATATCTTCAAGCCGTCATCGACACAGACATTCGAGAGATGGCCCGCATCGAAGAATCAAGCAACCTGCGGCAGCTGCTCCAACTATCGGCCGCCAACACCGCTCAAGAGCTCAACACAGTCAAAACCGCGAGCGACCTGCAACTACACCGGACCACCGTCACTCGCTACCTCAACTTACTCGAGACTGTTTTCCTCATCCGTTACCTTCCGGCATGGTCACGGAACCTGACTGCCCGAACCGCGCATCGCTCCAAGCTTCACATCACCGACACTGGCTTGGCGGCGCACTTGGTTTCGGTAGACGCCGAAGGATTGGCGGCACGCGTGGCGCCTGCAAGGGGGCCTCTCGTCGAATCGTTCGTCGTCAACGAACTCGCGAAGCAAGCCACGTGGTCACCGTTTCCGGTGCGGCTCTACCACTGGCGCGTCAGTCGTGGGCCCGAGGTCGATCTCGTCGCCGAACGGACCAACGGACGGATCGTAGGTTTCGAGGTCAAGTCCACCGATGCGATCGACGGTGATGACTTCAAAGGCCTCACCGTGCTTCGTGATCGGCTTGGCGATGATTTCGTTCATGGGTTCGTGTGCTACACCGGGCAGCACACACTATCCTTTGGAGACCGGCTCACGGCCATTCCCATCAGCGCGCTCTGGGATCGTTGACAACCGGGTATCACTCGGCTGCCACGGTGGACGCGGCCAGGTCCAGGCTGGCACCGGCTCGTGAAGATCCGGCTCGGCACCGGGCCCGGAGAGTATGACCGCCATCCGGGTGCCCCATTCGAGATAGCCCACGAAAGCAGCCCGGAACTCTGGATCATCGGGCAAGCCCACCTCGTCGGCCGTGTCGATCAGCAGCGTAACCCAGCGGCGTCGCTGTGATTCGGTGATCGCCCGGCCGAGATGCCGACCGACCATATGGGCATGTCCGCCGTGTCGCTCCGAGTAGACCTTCGGCCCGCCGAACACCTCGGCGAGCCATGCGGCAACGTGGCGAGGATGATCGGGATTCATGCCGTGGAACACCGGCTCCAGCACCTCGTCCTTGACGACCTTGTCGTAGAAAGCGGAGAACAGCTTCTCGAATGCCGCCGTCCCGCCTGCCCAGTCGTACAGCGTCGGTATGGCGGCGCCTGTGCCCTCGATCCCGGTGGGCCGGTAGTGACGCATCTCCTCGATCGCGTCGACGTACGGCTTGATCTCGGCGAAGAACGCGCGGAATGCGTCACTCGCTCGGAACCCTTCGAGGTGCTCCTGAGTCGATGTCCAGGTGATGCGCAGGATGTACTGCTCGGGGTCTTCCTCGCAGCGCGAAAGCTCGAAGTCGACGCACTGCGGGGAGCGCGACAACGGCACCGCCGCGCGCCGGTAGGCGTCCTCGAACTCCCCGGCGGAGGATTCGGCGATTCGGTAGCGGATGTACTCAACGACCACGCAGCCAGTCGACCACTGAATACTAGAGTCGACAAGTACGTACTTCGTGGTGCGTGGAAAGTGAGAGGCGTCGTGAGCGTTACGCGCAAGCGGTACTACTGCCCCGTGGAAGTGACCGTCGACGTCATCGGAGGACGCTGGACGCCGGTCATCTTGGCCCACCTGAAGGAGGGCGTCCATCGCTACGGCGAGCTTCGCCGCAGGATGCCCGACATGAGCGAGAAGATGCTCACGCAACGACTCCGAGAGCTCGAACACCACGGATTCATCGAGCGCACCGTGCATCCTGGCGTGCCGGCTCCAGTCTCCTATCAGCTCACCAACGACGGTCTCAGCCTCGCGCCGGTGCTGCAGGCACTCTATGACTGGGGCGTCGACCGAGCCTCCCGCCGCGGCATTGCCATCGAACCGGTCACGTAGACAGGGTGATGCTGCCCGGGATCGCGTCGAATGCTTCCTCGACGCAACGGGTGAGCGCGGCGCGGTTGCCCCTGCCGCCGCGGCTGGTGAAACGCACCGACCGCACCCAGTTCTTCGCACCGCAGCGCCAGGCACCGAGTGCCAGCTCACCGAGCAGGCGAATCCGTACGTCCTCCCGGCTGTCAACGTTGAGCTTCTTCTCCAGCGCGTCGACCAGCCGCTCCTGTGTCTTCAATGATGAAAGATTGCTGTGGTCACGCAGCCGAGGTGTGCGACCGATGAGGCTTCGGGTAGCGAGAAAGCGCCGTTCCCAGTCCTCGTCCATGCCTTCGAGCGCCGAGACCAGGGCGGCACGTAGGACGACCAGCACATTGCCTGTGATATCGGCAGACAACAACGTCTCGACGTAGGCGTCCCACAATTCCGTCTCCGCGGCGGTCGCCACCTCTTCCTTCGAGGTGAAGTAACGGAAGAACGTTCGCTTGGACACTTCGACCTCGTCGACGAGTTCGTCGAGCGTAACGGCGTCGAAGCCCTTCTCGATGAACAACGCGAGCGCCGTCTCGATGAGTGCTTGGCGCGTGCGCAGCTTCTTGCGCTCTCGCAGCGGAAGTGTCCGGTCCACATGGACCTTCGCATCGACTGTCACGTGACTCACGTTAACCGACCTCCACCAGAGACACGGCAAGCATATTGCATATTACGCCCCTTGTAGTAATATGCCACTCAGTGGCGATTACTAATGAGGGGCACACAATGACCGCATCCGACCCAGGCGCGACCACGGTGAGATATCCGGCGGCCCTCACCGTCCTGCTGTTCGCTTCGACCCTCGGCGTCATGGCCGGCGCCATCGTGTCGCCGGTCTTGGAGGTGATCCGCAACGATCTGGACGTGGACGGCACCGCCGCGGGCCTGATCATCACCACGCACGGCCTGACCATCGCCGTGGCCAGCCCGTTCATCGGCAAGCTGCTCGATCGGCACGGCGTCCGCATTCCAATGGGCGTTGGGCTGGTGCTCTTCGGTCTGGGCGGAGGAGCCGGCACCTTCACCACCTCCTACCCGGCGCTGATCGCCAGCCGGCTCGTGTTGGGGCTCGGCGCAGCGGTGATCTTCAGTGGAACCACCGTGGCGCTGCTCGCCCTGTACCGAGGCGCACAACGAGACCGGGTCATGGGCTGGCGGACCAGCACAACCATGCTCGGAGGCGTCGCATGGCCGCTGTTAGGCGGCGCGCTCGGCGGGATCAGCTGGCACGCCGCCTTCGCGGTCTATCTCATCGGCATTCCGCTGGGAATCGCGACTCTTCTGTTCCTTCCCGCCGACTCACGACCGGTCAGCGACACACGGCCGCCCGACCAGGTCGGCGCCATCCGATTCCTGCGCCGGTACCCGACGCTTCTCGCCTGGTATGGGTTGATGATGCTGGCCGGCATCATGCTGTACACGCTGGCGGTGTTCCTTCCTCAGCGGCTCGCACAAATCGGCGTCGAAGATCCGTTCAAGGTGTCTCTGTTCGCGGTGACCAGCTCAATCGCCTCGAGCATCGTGGGTCTGATCTACGCACGCGTACGCGGCCGATACAGCTACACCGCGCTCCTTCGGACCAGCGCCGCCTGCTGGGTCGCCGGCTTCCTCGTTCTCGGCACGGCCAGCACCCCCGCGCTGTTATTCCCGGCGATCGCCGTCTTCGGCGTCGGGGCCGGGCTTCTCATGACGGTCATCACCATACTCATCGGCGAGACTCCGCCGCCCGAGCAACGCGGCCAGGCGACATCGCTTTCCGGCACCGCCATGTTCGTCGGCCAGTTCGCGTCACCGCTGATCTTCGGCCCGCTCATGGGTGCCACGTCGATCACCACCGGTTATCTGGTCGCAGCCTCCGTCTGTGCCGTCGTCCTGATCGCACTGCTGCTCACCAAAGTCGCCGCTCCGGCCGCCCGCGACGACGGAACGCCGCCCGCCGATCGAGCCGAGCAGCCCGTCACCGTACCCGCAGGCCGTTGGGCCTCGTCGGACGTCACGGCGGCGCGTTCATGCAGCGCATTCGTTCAGGCGACCGCGGCCGCGGCTGCCCGGCCGGCGATCCGCCCCGAGAACAGGCAGCCGCCGAGGAAAGTCCCTTCCAAAGACCGGTAGCCGTGCATCCCGCCGCCTCCGAACCCGGCGATCTCGCCGGCCGCATACAGCCCGGGGATCGGATCGCCCACCCGATCGAGAACCCGCGCGGACAGATCCGTATGCAGTCCACCCAGCGTCTTGCGGGTCAGGATGGACAGCCGCACCGCCACCAGCGGCCCGGCCTCCGGGTCCAGCATGGGATGCGGTGACACGACTCGCATCAGCCGATCACCCACATACCTGCGGGCTTCCCGAGCCGCCCTGAGCTGCGCGTCCTTGCCGAGCCCGCTGCGCACCTGGTCGTCCCGGGCAACGATCTCGTGCTCCAACGCCTCGGCGTCCACGAGCGGCGTGCCCACCAGCTCGTTCATGCCCTGCACCAGCTCGGGCAGGGTCCGCCGGACGACGACGTCCGCGCCGTGACGGACGAACTGCCCGACCGGGCCGGTCATGACGGATCCGCGCCGCTCCAGCAACCCCAGGAGATCGCGAGAGGTCAGGTCGGGGTTCTGCTCCGAGCCCGACAGCGCGAACTCCTTGGCCAAGGTCCGCCGGTTGAGCACGAACCAGGAGTGGCTGTACCCGCTGTTGCCGATGTGCTCCAGCGCTCCGAGGGTGTCGCATCCCGGAAACAAGGGTGCGGGCAGCCGCCGGCCGGTGGCGTCGAACCACAGCGGTGACGGCCCGGACAGGATTCTGACTCCATGGCGGCTCCACACCGGCGAATGGTTGGCCAGCCCTTCCGGATAGTGCCACATACGGTCCATGTTGATCATGCTGGCGCCGGCAGCCTCCGCGACCTCGAGCATCCGGCCGTCGACGTAGTCCGGAACGCCGGACAACATCTGCCGCGGCGGGTCGCCCATCCGGGCCGGCCAGTTCTTCCGTACCAGGTCGTGATTGGCGCCGATGCCGCCCGCAGTGACGACGACGGCTCGCGCACTGATCTCGAACTCCCGGACGACGTCGCGCGAGCTGGGTGCACCGCGCTCGACGCCGCTCGACGCCAGCACCTCACCTCGGACCCCGGACACCACGCCACCGTCGGTCACGAGACCGGTCACCCGATGCCGCCAGCGGACGCCGGCCTGCCCATGGTCTTCGGCCGATCGCAGACGCCGGACGAACGGCTCCAGCACACCCGGTCCAGTACCCCACGCGACGTGGAACCGAGGCACCGAGTTCCCGGGGCCGGTCGCGAGCGCTCCACCACGCTCGGCCCACTGAACCAATGGGAACAACCGCACGCCCGCGCTCTGAAGCCATTCCCGTTTCTCACCGGCGGCGAACTCGACGTAGGCCTGAGCCCACTTCCTCGGCCACTCGTCCTCTGGGCGGTCGAAACCCGCCGAACCGAGCCAGTCATGCCACGCCAGCTCCACCGAGTCGCGGATGCCGAGCCGCCGCTGCTCAGGCGAGTCGACCAGGAACAGGCCACCGAACGACCAGTGCGCCTGCCCTCCCAGCGACGCCTGTGGCTCCTGCTCGACGACGATCACCCGCCGCCCAGCGGCCACGAGCTCCGCGGTCGCCACCAGACCGGCCAGTCCCGCTCCCACGACGACCACGTCGGCGTCGTACGTCACCGGCTTTCACCTCCCGGGTTGGTTCTACGGAGCTTAGGCCGCAAAGCCCGGGCCGCACCATGCTCTCGGAGGAAGACCACGGCCCCGGTTGCACGGCGGGGTGTGGTTTTCCACACCCCGCGGCTGCGGTAGTCCGGTCCACTTGTGTGGCCGGCCCCATGGTTCTGACCTGCGCGGATTCGTAGCGTGTCGAATGTGATCGAAACATTGCAGACGTCTGCGGGCACGCACCTGCTCGCCAGTGACTCTTCCCCTCCGTCGGACGGTATCGTCGGCTTCGCGGTCGACCTCATGGAGCGGCTAGGAGGCGTCGGTGCCGGCCTGGCCGTCGCGCTGGAGAACCTGTTCCCGCCTATCCCGAGCGAGGTGATCCTGCCGCTGGCCGGCTTCACCGCCAGCCAGGGCGACATGAACCTGTTCTCGGCCATCATCTGGACGACGATCGGCTCTGTCGTCGGCGCCCTCGCGCTCTACGCCGTCGGGGCTCTGCTCGGCAGGGACCGTGTGCGCGCGATCGGGGCACGTCTGCCGCTGGTGAAGGTCAGCGATCTCGACCGCACCGAAGAGTGGTTCGCCAAGCATGGCGTGAAGGCCGTCTTCTTCGGCCGGATGATACCGATCTTCCGTAGCTTGATCTCCGTGCCGGCCGGTGTGGAGCGGATGCGGCTGCCTATCTTCCTGCTCTATACGACGCTGGGCAGCCTCATCTGGAACACCGTGTTCGTGATGGCCGGATACCTGCTCGGTGAGAGCTGGCACACGGTCGAGGACTACACGGGCGTCTTCCAGAGGATCGTCATCGCCGGATGTGCCGTCGGCGTCGGGTATTTCGTCGTCTCCCGGCTGATTCGCAGGCGCCGTAACCGGCACGACACGGATAATCGTGGGACGTCAGCCCGCCACGCCGGGCGACCCTGACCGCCGCGAACGGAGAGAGACGGTTGACGGAGCCTTTGGCACCCAGCGGACTGGGCTGGTCCGGCAGCAAGCCGGTTCTGCGCCACGTGTTCCGCTGGGTGCGCACCTTTGCCGGGGTGGTGCTCGGAGCGCTGTCCGCCGTCCTGGAGCTGGTATTCCTGGTGCTCGCCGGCTTCTGGCTGCTCATCGTGATGGTCGTGCCGCGGGCGCGGGGGGCCGGCATAGCGTGGGTATATCGGTGCGCACAGCGATTGGCCGGGCTCGAATGGCGTCGGCTTGTCACCTACACCGCCGCGAACGATCGCTCAACAAGCGACGGCGGTGTCTCCCCTGCAGCCAGCGCGCGGACTCTGGGCTATCTGGCGGCACGCCTGGTTCCCGGCGCCCTCAGCGCGTTCATCGTCGGCCTGCTCGTGATCGGGACGATCCTGGCGTTCATGGTGGTCCGCGCCACAGTGCTCCGCGAACTGGCGCTGATCGATCTCCTGCTGCAGATCATCATCGGAGCCGCCCTCCTTATGGTGCCGGTGCACGCGACATCGAACGTTGCCGCACTGGACCACAGGCTGGCGAACACATTCCTTTTACGCGGCCCGCGGCAAGCCCTCGAGCGCCGGGTGGATGAGCTGGCGACGAGCCGCACCGAAGTCATCGCCGCCGTCGACGCCGAGCGCCAGCGGATCGAGCGAGATCTCCACGACGGCCTGCAGCAGCGTTTGGTGGCGCTGGGCATGCTGCTCGGCCGCGCCCGGCGCAGCGCCGACATGGACAAGGTCAGCCGACTCGTCACGCAGGCACACGAGGACGCCCAGCGCGCCATCGACGACCTGCGCGACGTCGCCTGGCGCGTCTACCCGTCCGCGCTTGAACACACCGGACTCGACGAAGTACTCACCATGGTGGCCAAGCAGTTCAGCGTGCCGGTGAAGATAGCATGTGACCTGCCGGTCCGGCCTGCCCGTCAGGTCGAGACCGTGGTGTATTTCGTCGCGTGCGAGGCCATCACGAACGCGGCCAAGCACTCCGGCGCGAGTGTCATCGCGGTCGACATCAATAGACGAGGGACGGTAGTCGAGTTGCGAGTGCACGACGACGGGACGGGTGGAGCGGATCCGTCCGGCAGTGGTCTGCGCGGTCTGGCGCGACGCGTGGAGGCCCTGGACGGCCGGTTCCAGATCGACAGTCCGCCGGGCGGGCCGACCACACTGCGGGCGGAGTTGCCGTGCGAGTGATCCTGGCCGAGGACTCGACGTTGCTCCGCGAAGGGCTGGCTCGCCTGCTCGTCGACGAGGGGCACGACATCGTCGCGGCGGTCGGCGACGCCGACGGGCTGGTCCCAGCCGTTGAGGAGCACCAGCCGGACGTCGTCATCACTGATGTCCGGATGCCGCCGACCAACAGCGACGACGGGCTACGGGCGGCCTTGGAGGTGCGCAAGCGCTGGCCGACGATCGGTGTGCTGGTGCTGTCCCAGTACGTCGAGAAACGCTACGCCGCCAAGCTGTTGGCCGACCGGTCGGAGGGCGTCGGGTACGTCTTGAAGGACCGCGTCGCGCAGGTGGAAGACTTCCTCGACGCCTTGAACCGGGTGGCTGCCGGGTCGACCGCGCTCGACCCCGAAGTGGTGCGCCAGCTCTTCGCCGCGACCAGCCAGACGGGGCCCCTGAACGGGCTCACCGACCGGGAGCGAGACGTGTTGCATGAGATGGCGCAGGGGCACACGAATGCCGCCATCGGCGAACGGCTACACGTCTCTCAGAGCGCCGTCGAGAAACACATCAATACAATCTTCGACAAACTAGACCTTTCGCACGCCACCGGCTACAGCCGGCGGGTGCTCGCCATCCTCCACTATCTCGGCACATGATCCCGTACCGAGTCAGGAGGAGTCCGCCCCGGATCACCGTCTCGTATTCCGGCATGCCCCGTACCCATCGGGCGTTCTGTGACGTTTACCAAAGGGGTTGATGGTCCCGCGAGCCTAGGTGGAGCTCTTGGATTCGGTAGCACGGCGCGACGTGAAGGCGCAGCTCCCAGCGGCGGGGCGGCCGGCCCCCGGAGACGAGCAATTCGTCCACCTCCTAGCCGCGGCCCAGGCCAACACTGGGTGGGCGTTCGAACGGCTTTTCCAGATATTCGCTCCCCGGGTGAAAAGCTTCCTGCAAGCGCGAGGGGCGGTCGAACCGGACGAGCTGACCAACGACGTATTCATGGCCGTCTTCCGGTCCTTGGAACGCTTCGAGGGCGACGAGCCGGCATTCCGCGCCTGGCTGTTCACCATCGCTCACAACCGTCTCGTAGACGAACGGCGACGGCAGGCCCGCCGCGGCACCGTGGTTCCGGCGGACCTGTCCGCATATCACGATGAAGCCGGCGGAGACGTGGAAGAGGAGGCGCTGGCCAAGCTGGACCACGCGTGGGTGGGCGACCTGATCACACGGCTCGGCCAAGATCAACGTGATGTCCTGCTGCTGCGCATCGTGGCCGACCTCACGATCGACCAGATCGCGCACGTCGTCGGGAAGAGCCCCGGCGCGGTCAAGGCGCTGCAGCGGCGCGGCCTCGGCGCCCTGCGACGGCTGCTGGAGCAGCATGGCGTACCCCTCGAGCGCTCAAGCGACGTTTAGAAGATTGAGATGGGCATACACCGGGACTTCGATGAACTGGACGACCAGAGTGCAGAGGACCTGCTGTCTGGGCGGCCCCGCTGCGACGACAGCGACCTAGACGAGCTGGCTCTGTTCCTCGCCGAGCTGCGTTCAGCGCCTGCCCGTACCTCGGCCCCGCCGGCGGGCCCCGAGCTGTCCGCCGTCTTCCAGTCCGGCCTGCCCACAGGCGTCCGGGAGACGACGGCCGACCACGACATCGCGGCCCGGGGCGCGTCCACCTCGCGTCACCGGCACCCGAAGCACCGCAGGCGAGGCGCGTTCGCCGCGCTGGCGGCGTTCCTGGCCACCGTCACCGGCAAGGTGATGCTGGGCACGGCCACCGCCGCCGCGTTCATCGGCGGTGCTCACATCACCGGCATCGTGCACGTGCCGGGCATGTCCAGCAGCGCACCGTCGCCGGAAGATGCCTCCGCCGCGGACGGCTCCGAGAGCGACGCCGCAGACCGTCACGTCGAGCTCGAAGCTGGGGCGTCCGCGGAGCCCGACCGCAGCGACAGCGAGCCGCCGGCACACGGAGCGGGAGAACAACCGCGGCCGGAGACACGTGAGACCGCCGGTACGGACATCTCCGAGGGTGAGACGGACGACGAGACTGCGCATGACCACCCCCATGCCTGCGCGGAGACGGACG
>NZ_ML142851.1:448838-455441 GCF_004138495.1 Phytoactinopolyspora endophytica | reverse complement strand
GGTGGAACCGGCCGAGACCGACGTCCAGACGCCGGGCTTCCAGTCCGAGCACGAGCCCGGCGCCGACGGTGACACGGTCTCCGGCCGTGCCAAAGGCGGCGAGCCACAGGAGGACGGCCGAGGGTTCGGCGGCGACGTGGCCACAGGCGCGACCGAGGACACCTCAACGTCCGACCGCCCACAGGCGTGCGTTGACCAGGACGGGGACTCGGCGGAGGACGGGACACGACCCGCGTCTCCGGACGACGAGGCTCCGACTCCAGGCGGCACCGAGACGCCAGAGAGCACCCCGACACCCGATGACACCCCCACGCCGGAAGGAACCGCCACACCTGAAGGAACCCCGACACCAGACCCTGACTCCGGCATACCCGACCGGCTTCTGCCTGAGGACCTTCCCTCCCTCGGCATCGATGCGGCCGACGAGTACCGGCCGGACGACGTGCCCCTTGGGCTCCCCTAGTCTCCACACCGCCTGCGCCGTGATCACGGCGCAGGCCGGCGGCTCCGCCCCGCCCCCGGGCAGAGTCGCCGGCCCGCGTCGTGATCAACATCGCTGTGTTCGGCTGCGACGCAACCTCTTGCCGAAGGCCGGCGTCTAAGGGACATGCGTACCCTCGCGTTAGGTGCCGTGGCCGTCCTGCTCCTCGCGGCTTGTGGCGACACATCATCGAGTGATGGCGACGACGTCGCCCCGGCCGATTCGGTCACCGTGTCCGAGATGGAGAGCCCCGTCGAAGAGCAGGAACGCCTCGAATCCGGCGACGATCTGGAGTACCCGCCGGACGTCATAGTCCGAGGAGGCGGCGAAACCCTCGAGCTGACGCCGTATGTGTTCTGCTGGAGCAGCGGATGCGTGGACGGCGCGCCGCCGGACCCCCTTCCCGACCTCGGCGAGCAGAGCGACGTGACCGTCGAGTTCCCAGCGGAGGACTGGGAGTTCTCCGCAAGCTTCAGGCGTGCCGGTGACGCATGTGCCCGAACTCAGTCCATCGAGCTGGAGCGCACTTCAGCGACGACGTTCCGGCTCCGGGCTGCGGGCGTCGCCGGCACGTACGACGTAGATCTCTTCGGCCGAGGCGACGGCGGTGACGTCGCGGTCCAGTTCCGCTGGACGACGACCGTCGCCGGAGAGCTCCCGGAGCCCGAGGCCCTCATAGCCGTCTTGGCCGACAACGACGGCACCGTCGACAGCTACGGCGTCGAGCTCTCCGTCGTCAATCTCGGCGACACCCCGGACCGGGCTGAAGCCACGGTCACCGTCACAGCCGCCGACGGCGCATCCCTCAGTTTCGAGCCGACGCCGGTCGGAACAGAGGACGAGGGATGCGAAGCCGTCGAAGGACTCCTGGTCTGGAACGGTCCGGAGGATAAAGGTCTCGAAGCCGCGGCACTCGGCGAACCGCCGTTCATGTACACCGTCGAGCTCGAACTCGACGGTGTACGCCACGAGGCCACGGCCACCTGGCCGGACGAGGAGATACCGGGCAACGAGCCGTCGGTCCCGCTGACCTTCGACCCCGCGCTTCCCGCCCTCTCGGCCGACGTGTAGCGGCTCGCTTCCCTGTCATCCGGCCGAGTGGCGAGAGGGAGGCTGGTGCCTGCCCTCCCTCTCGCGGACTCTGTCGCGCCTGTCAGCTACATGCAGCGATGGCGTCCCCTTCCGCTGCTTCGATGGCTTCGAAGTCGAGGTAAGAGATCGCTGGAGTCCCGGCGTCCGGGCCCTTCTTCAGCGTGCCTCCGGCCATGGTGGCGTGAGTGTTGATCAGTGTGGACGTCGTGACGCCACCGGCATCGGCCAGGATCTCGATCCCGTCTGGACACAGGCCGGTGAACTCGAACGCCAACTCCCCGAAGGTCACCCAGTTGGCCGACTTGGCAGCGTTCTCGGCTGCTTTCTCGTTCATGTTCTCTTTGAAGCAGAAGTGCGCGGACGCCTGGCCGACAGCGAGTCCCAGGATCCCGACCGTGGCGACGCTCGTGAACAGCGCTCTGCGCAGCGTCTTCCTCATGGCAAGCCCCCCTTCCACGGCCGGCCCAGCGCCGACCGATGAGGGATTCTAAAACCAGAATGTTGATCAGGGAAGCCCACCCCGTACGTCCCGCACATCGAGCGCTGCGGGTCTCGTGTCACAGGACGCCCACGGCGGTCGAGCGCTAGTCGACGGCGCTACGGCGCTCGAGGAAGACGGTGTCCCGCCAGACGCCGTGGCGCTGGGCGATCCGCTCGCGCACCGCGAGAGTCCGGAACCCGGCGGAGTGATGCAGCGCCAGACTCGCCCGATTCTCCGGGAAGACCGACGTCTGCAGCGTCCACAGGCCGCCGTCGTCCGCGGCGACCACCTGCTTACGGATCAGTGCTTTGCCGACGCCGCGGCCGCGGAAACCGTCGCCGACGTAGACCGACGTCTCGGCGACCCCGGCGTAGCATTCCCTGGCCGAGACCGGCGTCGCCGTCGCCCACCCGGCGATCTGTCCGTCGACCTCGGCGACCCATCGATGATCGGGCAGCCACGTGGCCTCCAATGAGCGCCGCGACGGGACCTCGGTCTCGAACGTGGCGTTGCCGGTGGCGATGCCCTCGGCGTAGATCCGGCGGACCGACGGCCAGTCGTCCTGCACCATGGCGCGCACCGTGACGTCCGCCGGGACGTCGTCCGGGCAACACGGCCGCGACGCGAGCACGCCCATGACGACGTCGGCTGCGTGCGGCAGACCGGTGCAGCAGGCGCTGTTGACCGATACCAACGTTGCCGTGCCTTCCTTGCGCAGGCGGACGAACCCGACCTCGGCGAGCTTGCGCACGTGGTGCGAGCACGTCGACTGGCTGATCCCCAGCCGTGCCGTGAGCTCGCCCACGGTGATGGGGGCGCCCGCGGTGGCCACCGCATGCAGCAACCGCACTCTGGTCGGCTCGGCCAGGCTCGCGAACCACTCGGCGTAGGTGGCTGCGTCCGGCTCCGGCAGCAGCGGCGCCCGAGCGGTCATCGTCGGAGCGGCCTTCGGGGCCATCGTCGAAGCGTCCTCCGGAGGCATCGTCCGGGCAGCCGTCGTCGTCGGTGTCATGTCCGTAAGAGTAATGCAATCATCGACAGCGATCGATGGTTGACTCCATCGACGTTCATCGATAGATTTCTCTCCATCGACTGGAATCGATGAAGGGAACCGCTATGAACGCATCGCCCGTTGTCGTGGTCGGCGCCGGTCCGATCGGGCTCGCCGCTGCCGCGCACCTGCTGGAGCGCGGCCTGACCCCGCTCGTCCTCGAAGCCGGAGACACGGCCGGCGCCGCCGTCGCGCAGTGGCATCACGTCCGCCTCTTCTCGCCCTGGTCCGAGCTGGTCGACCCGGCAGCTGAGCGGCTGTTGAAGGCCACCGGCTGGCAGTCGCCCGACGCGGCCGGCTACCCCACAGGCACGGAGTGGGCCGATCAGTACCTGCGCCCGCTCGCTGCCGCGCTCGGCGACCGGGTACGGTTCGGCGCTCGGGTGGTCGGTGTCGCTCGCCGCGGCCGCGACCTCGTCGTCGACGCGGGACGCGACAGCGAGCCGCTGACCGTCCACGTCACGACGGCCGGGGGCGAGGAGCGGATCACCGCCCGGGCAGTCATCGACGCCTCCGGAACCTGGGCCGCGCCCAACCCGCTCGGTGGCGACGGGCTGCTTGCCGCCGGCGAGCACGACGCGGCCGGCCGGATCGACTACCGGATCCCCAACCTCGACGACGACGCGGCTCGCGATCGCTATGCCGGCAAGCGCATCGCGATCGCGGGTAGCGGGCACTCGGCGCTGACTGCTCTGGTGGCTCTGGCCGGTCTCGCCGACGAGCACCCGGGCACGGAGATCGTGTGGCTGCTGCGGCGGGGAACACCCGGCGACGTCTTCGGCGGTGGCGAGGCGGACCAGCTTCCCGCCCGGGGCGCGCTGGGGCTGCGTGCCAAGGCCGCCGCCGAGGCCGGCCACGTCCGGACCGCGACTGGATTCCGCACGTCAGCCGTGCACCGGGAGCCGGACGGGCGGGTGACGCTGGAGTCCTTCGACGGCCACCGTCTCGAGCCGGTCGACGAGGTCATAGTGCTCACCGGGTTCCGGCCCGACCTGTCGTGGTTGTCCGAGGTCCGGCTCGATCTCGACCCGGTCCTGCAGGCGCCGCGAGCGCTCGCTCAGCTGATCGATCCGAACGTCCACTCGTGCGGCACCGTCTACCCGCACGGCGTGACCGAGCTCGCCCAGCCCGAGCCCGGCGTCTATCTGGCCGGCATGAAGAGCTACGGGCGCGCGCCCACGTTCCTCGCCATGACCGGGTACGAGCAGGTCCGGTCGGTCGCCGCCGCACTCGCCGGGGACACCGAGGCGTCGCAACGCGTCGAGCTGACGCTTCCGGAGACCGGTGTGTGCGGCGGGTCCGGCGTGTTCGACGAGCCCGACGGGCAGGCCTCGGACGCAGGCTGCTGCGGCCCGTCCGGCCCCGTCGAGGTTTCGCTTCTCACCCGTCCGACAGTCGGTTCCAGCTCTTCATGAGAGCCCCACACCGCAACACCAACGTCGGGGCGTCGTCCTGAGCTGAGCGACCGCCATAGTTAAGGATGACGCTCGATCCTTAACTATGGCGCCCGAACCGCTCGGCAAGACCGACGCTGGTTGTCCACATCTCAATACCCTACGGACGCTCGCGGTGCAGCCGGTCAATGACGTCCGCGCGCAGCGCCTTCTTGTCGATCTTCCCGACCTTGGTGGTCGGCAGCTCATCGACGGCGACCAGCCGTTCCGGAAACTTGAACCGCGCGACGCCGGCCCGCTCCATCGCCGAGCGAACATCGTCGAGGACGACGGTCCGTCCCGGCTCGGGCACGACGTACAGGCACACGCGCTCACCAAGGTCCGGATCGGGCATGGCCACCGCCGCGGCACGGCCAACCGCATCCACCTGGTAGGCGAAGTTCTCGACCTCCTCCGCGGAGATGTTCTCTCCAGCCCGGTTGATCATGTCCTTGTCCCGGCCCTCGACCACGAGATTCCCGTCCGGACGTATCCGGACGACGTCGCCGGAGCGGTACCAGCCGTCCTCGGTGAACGCGGTGGCGTTCTGCTCGCCGGCGCGGTAGTAGCCACGCGGCGTGTAGGGGCCGCGGGTGAGCAGGATCCCAGGCTCGCCGTCGGATACCGGCTCACCGGCCGAGTCGACGACCATGATCTCGTCGCCGGCGCACATCGGCCGGCCCTGCGTCGTGCAGATCACCTCCTCCGGATCGTCTAGACGGGTGTAGTTCAGCAGCCCTTCCGCCATCCCGAACACCTGCTGCAGCGTGCATCCGAGCACTGGACGCACTCGCCGGGCCACCTCATCGGCCAGGCGGGCTCCGCCGACCTGCAGCACACGCAGCGAGCTGAGGTCATGACCGTGGTCCGCCTCCCGGTGCTCCAGCCATCGCTGAGCGACCGCAGGCACGACGGCGGTCGCTGTGACCCGCTCACGTTCGATCTGTGCGAACACCTTGTCCGGTGCGGGCGACGGTGCGACGACGACGCGGCCGCCGACCAGCAGCGCGCCGAGGATGCCTGGGCAGGCGAGCGGGAAGTTATGACCGAGCGGCAGTACTCCGAGATACACGGTGTCCAGGCCGAATCCACACACCTGCGCACTGCGCTTGGCGTTGTACGTGTAGTCGTCGTGGGTGCGAGCGATCAGCTTGGGCAGCCCGGTGGTGCCGCCGGACAGGAGGAAGACCGCCACACTTCCGCTGTCGGGCGGGCGCTCGTCCATGGTCTTGCGGGCCATCGCGACGTCGTCGGCCGGGTCGCAGAGTGCGCTCAGGCTGACGCTGTCCGGACGGATCTCGTCGCCCGCCACCAGGACGTGGTCGACACTGCCGACATCGGCCGCGACCTTCCACGCCATCGCCTGGTGATCGAAGTCCTTCACCACGCCGGGCACCGTGATCGCCCTGGCTTCGGAGTGCTCGGCGAGGTAGGACATCTCGTGCTCACGGTGCGCGGGCAGGGCCATCACCGGGATGACACCCAGGCGCAGGCAGGCCAGCGTCAGGACGACGAACTCCCAGCGGTTAGGGAGCTGCACGACGATCCGGTCGTCCGGGCGAAGCCCAAGGTCACGCAGCCGGAGCGCCGCGCCGTCCACGCGCTGAATCAGCTCGCGATAGGTGAACCGCAGTTCGCCGTCGACCAGGGCGACCGCATCGGGTTTGCTGTCCACCACAGCCACAAGCTGCTCACCCAGCGAGCGGCCCTCCCAGTAGCCTCGCGCGACGTAGCGCTCAGCAACGTCTTCCGGCCACGGCACCGTGCCTTCCCTGGTCGGCCTAGGCATGTTCGGTCTCCTCATCGATGGTGACGACGACGGCATCCAGTGCGACAAGTCCGTCCACGGTCAGACGGAGCGGATTGATCTCCATCTCGGCGACGGCGGCGTTCGCGGCCAGTGCACCGGACAGCGACGAGACGATATGTCCGAACTCTGCCCGATTCAGCACCGGACCGCCACGCCAGCCGTCGAGCAGCGCTCGTGCGATGAGGTCGTCGGGCATGGCGGCCGCCTCCTCCGCTGACAGCGGCGCCAGCCGGATCGCGACGTCGGCCACGGCTT
>NZ_ML142851.1:430401-448816 GCF_004138495.1 Phytoactinopolyspora endophytica | reverse complement strand
GTGGGCGGTACCGCCCACCCCCGCCAGCACGACAGGCCCAAAGACCGGATCCCGCCGCACCCCGATCATCAGGTCGATTCCCGACGGCGCCATCGCCTCCACGAGATACCGCCCCGGCCCGATCGCGTCCAGCGCCCGGTCAAGCTCGTCGGGTGTGCGCACGTTCAAGTGGACACCACCGGCCTCGGTCTTGTGCAGGATCGTCGCGTCGAGAACCTTGACCGCCACCGGCGCGCCCAGCTCGGCGAGGGCGTGGTGCGCGTGCTCCCGGGTGTCGCACGTGACGCGGCTCGGCGTCCGTATGCCGAGTGACCCTAGGAACAGCTTGGCCGCGTGCTCGTCCAACGGACCGGACGGCAATGTGGATACCGGACGTGCGGCCCTCCGGCCGCCGTGCTGCCGGTCCCTCCTCGCATGCTGCGCCGAGTCGGCGACCAACGCGCGGACCGCGTTGCTTGCGGCAGCCGGCCCCGTGACCGTGGGGATGCCTAGCTTGTGCAACCGGTTTCGCTGCTCGGCGACCTGGTCATGCAGACCACCGACGGCCACCACGGCCGGCACCTCACCGCCCAGGCCCGCGTCCTGAGCCGCAGCCACCACGTCGACGCTGTCCGGCTCATCGAGCGCATAGACAGCGATCAGATCCACACCAGGGTCCGCGGCAACCTGGCCCAGCACACGATGGAAGGTCTCGGCGGGCCGGCCGGTGTCGACCGGATTGCGCTGATAGGTCAGCGGCGGCAGCAGCTCGCCGAGACCGGCCTGCGTGGCCGCAGCCAGCTCGGGCACGCGGACCCCGTCGGTGCCCGCCCGGTCGGCGAGCAGCAAACCAGGGCCGGCCTGCGCCGTGACGATACCGAGCCCCGGGTCAGGATGCGGTCGCAGCCGCACCCGCGAGAGTGCGGTGAGCGCATCCACCATCTCGCGTTCGTCGTCGACCAGTACGGCTCCCGCCTGCCGGAGGGCCGCCCGGGTGGTTCGCCACGATGTGGCCAGCGCACCGGTGTGGGAACGGGCGAAGTCGCCGACGTCGGTCTGACCGACGACGAGCGCGACGACCGGCTTCACCGCCGCAAGCCGGGATACTGCCGACACAAGACGCCGGCCGTCGGGGACGGTCTCCACATGTAGCGCAACCGCGGTGGTTCGCCGGTCATCGACCAAGTGGTCGAGAACGTCTGCCGCCGTGACGTCGAGTCCGGCGCCGATGCCGACGGCGAGGCTGATCCCATTGCCGGCGTTGGCCAGGTCGAACGCCAGCGCATGATTGACACCCCCGCTGGCAGCCACGACGGCGACGTCGCCGGCCGGAACCTGAGCGACGCCGGGCACGAAGCTAGCGGTGAGGTCGAGGTGTGGCGCCAGGAAGCCCGACGTGTTCGGCCCAACCAGCCGGATGCCGGTGTCGGCGACCACCCGGCGCAGCGCTCGCTCGTATTCGAGGCCCGCCTCGCCGGCCTCACCGAACCCGCCCGCACACACCAGCGCCGCCCGGCATCCCGCCGCCGCGGCATCCGCGAGCGCATCGGCGCAGGTGGACGCGGGCACGCACAGCACAGCAAGATCGGGCCGACGTCCGGTGCGCTCAGCGGCCTCGGCCACTGAGACGAACACGCCCGCGTCGGGGTCTGGACGTCGCGCGTTCACCAGAGCGCAGCCGCCAGGGTATGTCGTGAGCGAGCGCGCCATGACCGCGCCAAGCTTGCCGTCCTGGCGTGACGCACCGACCACGGCCACGCCGCCGGGAGCGAACAACGGGTTGAGCGACCCCGTTTCCCTCTCCTCACCGGCGTCCCTCTCGCCAGAGTCTCTTAGATCAGAGTTCACGCTGGTGTCTCCCCACCCCGTAGTGATCCGACCAGGTCAGCGCGGCCGGACAGCAGCAGTGTCTGGGCACGGTCGGCTTCCATGGCTTCCTCCACCATCAGCACCGGAACACCGTGGACCAGCCGTGCTTCCTCCGCCAGCAGAGATCGGGTGAGCGGCGTTCCGCCGTGGACCGCCACCACCAGCGGCGATCCACCTCGGACGGCATCCGCCAGCCGGGCGAAGACCTCGGGTAGACCGGCTTCGCTGTCCGGCGCGGCTAGCCACAGGCCATAGATGCCGGCGTCCTGGCCCCGGCCCTGCTCCGATCCTGCGCCGTCGTCCTGGTCCGCGTCGACCTGGTCGATGGTCCGTAGCGGAACACGGATCCCATCGGGCCCGGTCATGAGATCGCCGTCGGGAAGGCGCTCGACCGACACCTGGCGTCCGCTGATCGTCAACCCGTCCAGCCGTAGCGGCGTCTCCAGCGGGCTCAGGGGTCGCGCAGATTGGGCGAAGGAATCACCAGGCTCAAGCCCAGCCGGGCCACAGACCGACCGGGCCTGATGCACTCGACGCAACCCGCCGCCTGGTGATCCTTCGGCCCAATCTGCGCGACCCGTCAAGCCGCCGGCCGCTGTTAGCCACGCCCGTTCCACCTGGTCGACGAACTCCGGATCGCGACGTGCGAGCTTGGCTTTCCCGATGCTGCGCGAGAGGAAGTGGAACGCGAACTGGAGCGGCTCGAAAGCATCGTGGTAGCGGCCGAAGTTCTCCCACCAGGAGAGACTGGGCCGGGCCGAACCCTGGATCTTCTCCACCGCCGGATGCCGCTCCGCCTCGTAGGCGCCGAGCGCGGTGGCGAGGTCGTCAGGGTGTTCGTTCAGACTGTGTGCCAGTGTGATCGCGTCTTCCATGGCCATCTTGGTGCCGGAGCCGACCGAGAAGTGTGCGGTGTGCGCGGAGTCACCGAGCAGGACCACGTTGCCGGCGTGCCAGCGGTGGGTGCGCCAGGTGCGGAAGTTGGCCCACCGCGAGTTGTTCGCGAGCAGCTCGTGACCGTCGATCTGCGCGGCGAAGAGCTTCTCCAGGTACTGCTTGCTCTTCTCGTCACTGGCACCGGGCGGCTGGCTCACGTCGAACTCGTCCAGCCCGGCCGTCCGCCAGGTCTGCTCGTCCGTCTCCACGATGAATGTGCTGACGTCGTCGCTGATCGGATAGCCGTGCACGGCGAAGACGCCGTGCGGACCACGCTCATGTACAAAGGTCAGGCCGTCGAACATGTAGGTCGTGCCAAACCAGATGAACTTGGCCGTCGCGACCTCGACTTCGGGCACCAGTACGTCGGCGAGCCGGTGACGGAACTGGGAGTTCGCTCCGTCGGCGGCGACGATCAGGTCGTAGTCGGCGAGCTGTCCGGGATCACCCGGCACCTCGGCCTGGAACCGGAGGTCGACGCCGGCCTCCACGGCGCGCCGTCGCAGCAACGTGAGCAAGGTCTTGCGGTGGATCGCGGCCATCCCATTGCCACCACACCGCACCCGTTCTCCCTTGAGCCGCACCTCGATGCGGTCCCAATGGTGCCCATGTTCGGCAAGACCCTGCCTCAGCACTGGATCGGCCTCGTGGATCCCGGCCAGCGTCGCGTCGGAGAAGACCACGCCGAAGCCGAACGTGTCCTCCGGCCGGTTCCGCTCGAACACCGTGACCTCGACCGACGGATGTGCCTGCTTGACCAGCGTGGCGAAGAACAGCCCACCGGGGCCACCGCCCACGCACGCGATCCTGGAAACCATGGGCTTCTGCCTCCGGGTCGACGACGAGTACGTCATTGCTACGCCATCCGTCCATCGTCATGCGCTGCGCTATGGGCCGCCTCGTGTGAAGCGGAGTCGCCGAGAGTGGACTGGACGGGCGGAGCGTCGCCGAGGGTGGCGTGGACGGCACGAGCAGCGGACCTGCCCGTTCTGAGCTCATCCCATACGGCGTGGAACCGCTCGGCGGCCTCGTCCTGCCGAGGCGTGGCCAGGCTGACCGCGACCAACACGACCGCGCCGATCAGCACACCCCAGAACACCGGCTGCAGGCCGCCCACCGTGGGGTACCAGTCCAGGTAGCCGGTGATCGCGAGCGCCTGACCGACGACGAGGCTGGCCATGGCGCCCCATTTCGTCGCACGTCGCCAGAAGATGCCGGCGATCAGCAACGGGTAGAAGACGGCGAAGCCGGTGAACGCGAACTGAGCTATATCGAAGATGCCCGGAAGCTCAAGCAAGGAGATGCCGTAGACGAGGGCGAGCAGCGCCAGCACGAAGACACGCGCGTAGCGGACCTGGGATGCCGGGCTCGACTCCCGCCGGTACCGGGCGACTATGTCCCTGCTGAGCATGTTGCTCACGGTCAGAATCTGCGCGTCCATGGAGGACATGACAATGGCCAGGAGAGCGACCAGACCGAACGCGCTCACCCAGCTCGGCAGCAGCTGACCGGTGAGGATGAAGATGATCGAGTCGGCTTCGGCACCCACCAGGCCCGGCACCAGCGACGCTCCCCACAGCCCGAGCAAGATGGCCGGCCCCCACGTCAGCACAGTGGCGACCGGGTAGGCAATACCGGAAACCCGCAGGTCACGGGCGGACTGTGCCGAGATCATCCGGATCCATACGAACGGGAAGGCGAAGATGATGAACGAGAACAGGATGAACTGGCTGACGGTCGCTCCGTAGCTGAAGGCGCCCTCCCACGGCCGGACCAGCAACTCCGGCTGTTCATCCCGAAGCGAGTCGGCGATCCGGCCGACGCCGCCGGACGCCCTCGGGACGAGGACCACCGTCAGCGCGAGGAACGCCATGAACAGCAGCGCCTGCGCGGTGTTGGTCCACGCCGTCCCCTTCATCCCGCCGGCCCAGGTGTAGTAGGCCACCACGACGGTCACCGCCAGCGCACCCAGCCAGAACGGCACCGCACCGTCAGTGAAGCTCTCCATGGCCCGGCCACCGCCCATGACGCCGGTAAGGACGTACGGAACCGTCCAGCCGACGAAGCCGAGGAACATCAAGATGGCGAGTCCGTCGCTGGCGAATCGCTCCCGGTAGAACTCGACCGGTGTGACGTAGCCGTAGCGACGGGCCACCAGCCAGCAGCGGTAGCCGAAATAGAACGACAGCGGCATCACGAACAACAGCGGCCCGGCCAGCATCGCCCAGGTGCCGATGCCGGTGTGGTACGCCACGCCAGGCAGGCCGAGCATGACGAAAGCCGTCATGTTGGTTCCGAAGATCGCCGCGAACAGCACGAACCGCTTCAGCCCTCGATTGGCGAGAAAGTAGCTCTCGGTGTTCATGCTGGTCTTGCCGGCTGCTGCCCGGCCCAGCAGGATCATCAGGATGACGAACACGGCGGCACCTGCAAGCACGATCGCGGTGTGCGACATGGTGTTCCTCCGAAGGTCTCAGTGTGTCCAGAAGTCGGTTCTGTTCGCTACTCCGACGGGTCAGGCGGCCAGATCAGGCGGAACACACCCCAGAGCGCGATGACCGAGAGGCCGGCGTAGCCGACGAAGTAGGAGAACTGGACGGGTATCCCGAGGATCACCGGCTCCACCGAGGAACCCATCCAGCCGATCCATTGGAGCGCCACCATGGCGAGCACGATGGCACCCGCCGCCAACATGCGCCTGTTCACGCGGCCTCTAGGTCCCATGGAGATCCTCCCTGAGTCGGTGTGTGCGTGACGCCACGATGAGGGCGTGTCCGATATAGAACACTCCGGACGCGGTCGTGTCAATAGTGAAACGTAAAGTGGTCAGGACAAGCACCGGCGCGAACCGAGGACACCCCGGAGGGTGGCTGCGGATCTTCTCGGCGAGGGTGGCCAGGGAGCCGGGTTGCTGAGTTCTTCAGCGCGTCCCTGAGGCGCCGACGACCTCGTCGACGTACTGCTCGGCCGGCGCCTGCAACAGGTCGTGCGCCTCGATGAACATGTCGTGCGCCGTTCGACCCGCCCAGCGCTCGGGGAGGAGCTCGACCGGCAGGTCGGGGTCACGGAACGGGAACTTGCGGTAGTCGTAGGTCAGCTGCATCCGCTCGATCAGCGAATCCCTGGGCGAGAGCGCGCCGTCGCGATACCGTCGCATCCGCGGCTGGTAGGTCACGAGCAACTCGTTGTAGTCGGCGTTGAGAGTGTCGAGGTCCCAGCACCGCGCCGCCATCTCCCGATCGACCGTGAGCCCGGACGACTCGCAGCGCAGCATGTCCAGGCGCACTGCCGACTCGTCCGCGAAGTGTTCCCGGACCTGCTGCAGCCGGTCATGCGGGGAGACATAGGTCGACGATGCCAGCGGGCCGAAACCCAGCCAGGCGAGCTCCTTACGGACCCGATCGCGTACGCCGCGGTCGGTCTCGGGCACCGAGTAGATCACCATGTACCAACGACGGTCCCATGGGGTACGCACCCGGTTGAAGATTCGATCGCGGCCCTCGTCGAGCAACTGGAAGCTGCGGCTGTTGAGCGAGTAGGACGTCTCACGACCGTCTTTGCTGGCATCGAACCAGCCTTCCTTGCGCAGCCGGGTCATTACCACGCGGACGGTGCTGTCGCCGATACCGAAGCAGCTCATCAGCGCGCTCAGCGCGCGAAGCCGAACCGACCCGCCACGGTAACGGATGTAGTCACCGAAGAGGTCGAACACGATCGACCGGGGCCGCATGCCCGCATCGCCGTTTCGCTCTTCCAACGCTCGTTGCACAAGTGAAGCATATCGATCCGACCGCGGGCGCGACGTCGCCCTTCTGGAGCATTCCCTGCGGCCGTCCCACGACAGGCCCACCTTCCGGCCGGCCACGGCGACACACAAACCCTCGACGGCATCCGGGCTTTGCAGCCCTGCGCCCGCTGTGCGAGGGAGGCCTCACACGGCCCAATGAGCGAGTTCTTCGTCGATCCGTGCGGTGGCAGCTTTCAGATGGGGAACGACGGTCGACACCACGCGGTCGGTGAGCCGTTGGGCCGGTGCGGCGACGGCCACGGCGGCCACGGCCCGCCCGTCGGAGTGAAGCGTGGCACCGACCGCCCTGATGCCGGGTTCGGTCTCCTCGGCATTGATGCCGCAACCGCGACGACGCACCTCGCCCAGCTCGCGGAAGAGAACGTCGAGGTCTACCGGCTCGGCTGCCGCCTCGTGCAGCGACCGGACCTCGTCGTCGGTCAGCTCGGCGAGCATCGCCTTCCCTCCCGACGTGCGTGCCGCCGGTAGCGACATGCCGGTGCGGGACCCGATGTGCAGCATCTGCGTCGACTCCACGGAGTCGATGAACCGCACCCGCGAGCCGGCGAGGACCGAGAGGTTGACCGTCTCCCGGACCCGCGCGGCGAGCGCGCTCATGTGCGGATGCGCAACCCAGCGCAGCTGCGCGTACCGGGCCGGCAGCCCGGACGCCTGCTCCGCACCTGACAGGACAGCCCCGAGACGATAACGACGGTCTTCGCTCTGCTCGGCAAAGCCCCGATAGACGAGCATCGACAGCAGGCGGTGCGCGGTGGAGCGGGCAACGCCCAAGGTATCGGCGGCGTCACTCACGCCCAGCTCGCCTTCGCGCAACAGCAAGATGAGCCGCAGCGCGTTGTCGACCGAGCCGAGCGCGTACGAAGGACGACCAGGATTCTCCATAGCAGAATTATGTTCTGCTATGCGGCGTTGCGCCAGTAGGGTCGCTGGAAACGAGCCTTCGCCGATAGCCGCGCCCTGGTCATGGACCGCTCATCAGCCACCCACATGATCCTCGGTTCGTCACGCGGCCAAGCCTTGCCGGAAACCGCAGAGAGGGAGGGTCACGATGTCTGAGCTCATCGACCAACCGATCACCGCGCACAACGAGCCCGAGGACACGCCCGAGCTGCGCGCACTCTACGACGCGTTCGACGCCGAACATCTCATCCCACTGTGGAAAGAGATCGGTGACCTGATGCCGATGGCGCCGTCGTCGAGCGCGCAGCCGCACCTCTGGCGATGGTCGACACTGCACCCGTTGGCGGCGAAGTCCGGTGATCTGGTCCCGGTCGGCCGGGGCGGCGAACGTCGGGCGATCGCGCTGGCGAATCCCGGCCTCAGCGGCCGGCCGTATGCCACCCCCACGCTGTGGGCCGCGATCCAGTACCTCGGCCCTCGGGAGACCGCGCCCGAGCACCGGCACACCCAGAACGCGTTCCGGTTCGTCGTCGAGGGCGAAGGGGTATGGACCGTCGTCAACGGCGATCCGGTGGCGATGCGCCGCGGCGACTTCCTGCTCACCCCCGGCTGGAACTTCCACGGGCACCACAACGACACCGACGCCCCGATGGCCTGGATCGACGGCCTGGACATTCCGTTCGTGCACTACACGGACACCGCATTCTTCGAGTTCGGACCGGACGAGGTCTCCACCCGCGAGACACCGGAACGCTCCCGCGCGGAACGGCTGTGGTGCTACCCGGGCCTGCGCCCGCTCAGCGCTCTCGAGCCGCAGCACAACTCCCCCATCCCCGCCTACCGGTGGGAGTACACCGACCGGGCACTCAGCGAACAGCTCGCCTTGGAGGACGAGGGCTTCGCGGTCACCGTGGAACCGGGGCATGCGGCCGTCCGCTACACCAACCCCACGACCGGCGCAGACGTGATGTCGACGATCCGTGCCGAGTTCCACCGGGTCCGGGCGGGCCACCAGACGGCCGGCCGGCGCGAAGTCGGGTCGGCCGTGTTCCAGGTGTTCAACGGAGAGGGCACGGTCGTCCTCGGCGACGTCGAGCACCGCGTCGGCACCGGGGACCTGTTCGTCGTCCCATCGTGGGTCACCCTGTCCGTCCAGGCCGAAACCGAGCTCGACCTGTTCCGCTTCTCCGACACGCCGATCTTCGAACGCCTGCACCAGGACCGCGTCGAGGTCGACCGCACCGATGGGAGCCGTTCGTGAAGCTGGCCACGCTCAGACTGCCCGACCGCACAACAGCGGTCCGCATCGAAGGTGAACACGGCGTCGACCTGGGAGTACCCGACGTCGGAGCCGTGCTGGCCCGGCGAGACTGGCGACGCTGGGTGGCCGGCGTCGACGGCGAGCGGCTCGCTCTCCCTGACGCACAACCATCCGACGGTTCTGCCGTTCGAGCCGGTGCGGCGGGTAGCCCGCACACTCCGGGCCGCCAGTACACCGACGGCCCGTCGTACGCTCCGGTGGTCCCCCGCCCAGGCAAGATCATCTGCGTCGGACTCAACTATGCCCCACACATCCGCGAGATGGGCCGAGACCTACCGGCGCATCCCACCTTCTTCGCGAAGTTCGCCGAGGCACTCATCGGCGCCCACGACGACATCGAACTGCCGCCCGAGGCACCGGACGCCGTCGACTGGGAGGCCGAGCTGGCCGTCGTCGTCGGGAGCCGGCTACGTCGTTCCAGCGCCGACGAGGCAGCGGCGGCCATCGCCGGTTACGCGGTCCTGAACGACGTGACGATGCGGGACTGGCAGTACCGCACGCCTCAATGGCTGCAGGGCAAGACGTTCGAGGGGACGACGCCGTTCGGCCCGGTCATGGTGACGCCGGACGAGCTCGGCAGCGATGTCGCCCTGGACCTCGTCTGTGAGCTGGACGGCGAGGTGATGCAGCAGGCCAACACCCGAGATCTGGTCTTCTCCCCCGAGCAGTTGCTTGCTTATGCGTCACAGATACTGACCTTGAACCCCGGCGACGTGATCGCCACCGGAACCCCGGGCGGTGTTGGTCACGCCCGCGATCCGAAGCGCTACCTCGCCAAGGGGTCAATCTTGGTGACCCGGATCGACGCCATCGGCGAACTCCGTAACACCGTGACGGCGACCTGACGCGCCGACTGCGCGGATCACCGCTCGTGAGACCTGATCCGCACGCCTGGGCCCGGTCGACGATGTACGTCCCTTCGCGACCACGTCGCCGCCCGCGGCGGGGTACTCGCGGGTCCGGTCGGGACTGCATACTGACCACACGAGTCGCACACACGAACACGGGAGCACCATGAACGCACGCGCCTGGATGGACGACGGGACCGCTCTGTTGCTCGAGCGGGTCGACGCCTTGCCGGTCGACGGCCCGGCCGCCGGAGCAGCGCCGGTGCCGGGGTTGGACGGATGGAGCCGGGGACATCTTCTCGCCCATATCGCGTTCAACGCGGAGGCACTGCAACGGCTCGTGCGCTGGGCGCGTACCGGCGTCGAGACGCCGATGTACGCGAGCAAGGAGGCACGTGATGCCGAGATCGAGGAGGGCGCCAAGCGGCCGCTCGGCGAGCTGGTCGCGTACGTGCACAGCTCGGCGGCCGACCTCGCCAAAGCACTGGACGCGATGCCGGACGCCGCCTGGGACGCCACGGTTCGCACAGCCCAGGGACGTGCCGTGCCGGCCCGGGAGATCATCTGGATGCGCACCAGGGAGGTCTGGATCCATGCCTTCGACCTCGACCCGGAGAACGTGTCCTACCGGCAGTTCCCCGATGATCTGCTCGATGCCCTGGTCAGCGACGTCGTCGCCATGTTCGGCCGCCGTGGCGAGGCCACCGGGCTGACGGTCGAGGCCACCGGCACCGGCCGCACGTGGACCGTCGACGGAGTGGACGCGGGCAACGCACGCACCGATCCGGCCGACAGCGGCAGGGGCTCCGGATCCGTGGTGGTCAGCGGAGACCTGGCCGACCTCGCCGCGTGGCTGACCGGACGTGCGTCGGCAGACAACCTCACCGTGAGCGGGGCGGAAGCTCCCCCCGACCTGCCGCCCTGGATCTAATACGCCGCACCAACGCTCGCTTCTTGAGTGTCAGTTGCGCATAGAGGCCGCTACGAGGGCCGTTGACGCAACTAGCACTCAAGAAGCAACGGCGGCTAACCGGGACTCGATCTCGCGCGCCGATATACGCCTCGTTCGCGGTACCACGGGTACGGGCGGACCCGAGGCGAACGGTCCGCGATGACCTGCCGGAACCGGTCGGACAGCTTCGCGCGTTGGTAGCGGGCCATGTCCCAGCCGTACCGGACGATCTCGAAACCTTCCTCGCGCAGCCGCCATTCACGTTCGCGCTGCTGCCGGATGATGTGCGCAGCGTCAGGACGATCGTTGTATTTGAGGTCGCCATCACCTTCGAAGACCAGCCACCGGTCGTCGAGGAGGTGGTCGGCTCGGTACCGCACGGCGCCGAGGTCGATCCATGGATTCGACACGGGAACCGGCAGGCCGTGCTCGATGAACGTCAGCCGGCCCAAGGTCTCCAGCGCGGACTCGCAGTACGGATCGGCGTGGTCGACAGCCCAGCGCGCCTCGGCCGAACCGGGCCAGCCATACATGTCGGCAAGGACGGCCCGGAGCTCGTCGCGACCGGTTCGGAGCGCTATCGCCGCATCGGCGAGCACTAACGCCTGGTCACGCGGAGCCGTCCGACCGACATCGATGACGGCCCGAGCCACCGACACGACAGGGCATCCGTCCACCTCGATGCGGTGGTCGGCCGGAAGTAGGACGGACCGTACCTGACCGAACGCGAAGTCACCCGACGCAGCCGCTCCCTGCGGGACCGCGACCGACGGCAGATCAGGTGGCGGACCGATAGTGGGCAGCTCGTGGATCGCGACGGCCGACCACCCGGCCGCGTGCGCAGGAGGACCGCACGCCGCGGTGAAGGCCCGGGAACGCATCGCGAACGCCGGCCACGGCGGCATGGCCTCGTACGCTTCGAGCGACGCGTACGTTCCATGCGCGAGACGGACCAACAGTCCGCTCCGGAGGAGACGCGCGAGCCGTCCCCGGTCGATGCCGGCATCCGCCGCTGCCTGCACGCTGAAAAGCCCGCGTCCCGCGGCGAGCAGCCGTTCCACGTCGCCGGGCAGACGATGGATACGCGATGGCACCCAGCCATGATCACGAGAGCACCCGGCCGATGACGATTGTTTCCGGCAACTGTGGATAACCGTGGGCCGCCACCTGCCACTGTCCACAGGCGCCGTGAGTGTGTGGAATGTGAAGGACTCGCCGTTGCTTCTTGAGTGCTAGTTGCGTCAACGGCCCTCATAGCGGCCTCTATGCGCAACTGACACTCAACAAGCGGTACGCCTAACGACCCGGGCTGTCAGTGGGGCTTGCCATCATGACGGGCATGGCCACCGGTGACGCGCGAAGCGCTCCTGAAACAGCTCTACGTGCTCACCTGCTGGATCTGCTGCACGAGATCGAACCGTGGGACGACCAAGAACGCGCGCACCTGCGCGACGCCACGGAGTGGATCAGCAGTGGCGCTCCCTTGTACCGGGTGCGCAAACCCGACGTGCCGCCTATGCACTTGGTGAGCTACTTCGTCGTACTCGACGAAGTACGCGGCACACTCTTGCTTGTGGCCCACCGGAAGGCCGGATTGTGGTTGCCTAGCGGGGGTCACGTGGAACCCGCCGAAGACCCGTGGGACACGGTGCTACGTGAGTGCCTTGAGGAATTGCACATCCCGGCGGCGCCATCGAGCATCGCCGGAGATCGGCCGTTCTTCGTCACCGTCACTCGCACTCGTCCTCCCGAAAACCAGCACACCGACGTGTCACTTTGGTACGTCCTGCACGCCGACGTTGATGCCGTCACGCACTACGACGCGAGCGAATTCTCGGCCATCCGGTGGCTCTCACCGAACGAGGTGCTGGACGAGTCCGTCGACTCGTTGGACCCCCACATGCACCGCTTCGTACACAAGCTTCTGGCCGCCTGGCAATCAGCGGAAGCCGACGAATACGGATGTGCCGGTGCCTGCAGTGCGGCCGCGCCTAGGGCAGACGGAGCAGGGCCTGGACAGGAAGGTGGTCCGACGGCGCGCATCCGCCCGGGGCGGACGGGTTGATCGCGGCCGCCTCCGCCACCACGTCCGGCGTGGTCAGGACCCAGTCGATGCGGTCGCCGTCGATCATCGGCGCCCGATAACCCGTGAACGTCGAGTAAGCGGGCGTGCGCCGTTCCTTCGCCTCCAGCCACGCGTCGCGAAGCTTCGCCGTCGCGAGCAGCCGTCGGTAGGCGTCACTGCGTTCGGCCACAGCGTTGAAGTCACCGGTCACGATCACCGGAAGCGGGTCGAAGGACTGCACGGTCGAGGCGAGGAGCTCCGCACCCCGCACCCGTGCGCGCTCAGACGCGTGGTCGAGGTGGGTGTTCACCACCATGAGCTCGCGTCCCGTCACTTCGTCGGCGAATCGCACGCACGTCACCATGCGCGGGATCCTGTTGCCCCACGTCGTGGAGCCCACGACGCCGGGCGTGTCGGAAAGCCAGAAGTGCCTGTGCCCACGCGGCGTCAGCCGCCGCGAGTCGTAGAACACGGCGGTGAACTCGTCCCGCGTCCCACCCCTGCGGCCCTCGCCGATCCACTCGTACCCGTCCGGCAGATCTGCGGCGAGGTTCCGAAGCTGGTCGACGACGCCTTCCTGCGTTCCGATGACCGTCGGCCGCTCCTGACGCAGCAACTCGGCCATGCCCGGCCGGCGCTCGGCCCAGAAGTGCCCGGGATCACTCGCGGGGTAGCGCAGGTTGTAGGACATCACATGCAGAGCGTCGCCCGGTGCCGGCCCGATGAGACAGTCGTCTGGCCCGGCACCGATCGGCTGGAACTCGGTGGCCATCGACCACCAGTATCCCGCACGCGATAGCGGCCGCGGCTGCCGCCAGGGCGTCCTACAGCTGAGCGCCACCGGTGGCGTCGAGCACCTGCCCGGTCACCCATCGGCCGTCGTCCGAGCACAGGAACGCGACCACACCGGCGATGTCTTCGGGTTCGCCGAGTCGCTTGAGCGCGGAGAGTTCGACTGCATAGTCGGCAAGCCCTGGGTTGGCACGCATCTGCGCGTGGGTCCGGTCGTTGACAACGACGCCGGGTGCCACGGCGTTCACCGTGATGTTGCGCGGCCCGAGTTGCTGCGCGAGCTGGAAGGTGAAGACCTCAAGTGCACCCTTAGTCATGGCGTAGGGCAGTATCGCGGGCATCGCGATTCGAGCGACGCCAGAGGAGACGTTGACGATCCGGCCGCCGTCGCGCAACCGCGGCAGCAGGCGCTGGGTCAAGAACAGTGGCGCCCGCACGTTGACCGCGAAGAGGCGCTCGTACTCCGTCAGCGTGAGGTTCTCGAGGTCGCTGGACTCACCGATTCCAGCGTTGTGCACGACGATGTCCAATTCGGCTCGACCGGTCGGGCCACCGAGCTCGGCGTCGAGACCGGCCAGCAAGGACTCGGGTGAATCGCCGGCGGCTAGGTCAGTATGGACAGCGAAGGCTCGGCCTCCGTTGCGTTCGATCTCACGCACCGTTTCCTTTGCGCCCTCCGCGTCACTGTTGTAGTGCGCGACGACAACGGCCCCGTCGCGGCCAAGGCGGACGGCCAGAGCCCGGCCAATTCCCTTGCTCGCGCCGGTGACCAGGGCAGACCTTCCGCTGAGCGGATTCGACATAGCTATCTCCATTTCCGGAGTGGACGATACAGATATGTCACCGTAGCAGATGCGGAGTGACTACTCTAAAATTCAGTCATGTCCAACCAACGGGGACGACCGCGCTCCTTCGACGAGGAGGCCGCACTAGATCGCGCCATGCGCGTCTTCTGGGAGCAGGGCTTCGAGCCCACGTCGATCAACGACCTCACCGACGCTATGGGTATCGCGCTGTCCAGCCTGTACACAGCATTCGGCTCCAAGCGCACCTTGTTCGCCCAGGCCGTCGAGCACTATCAGGCGCAATTCGGCATGGACGTGCCGGCGATGTTCGACGAGGCCACTACCGCTCGTGAGGGGGTCAGCGCGATGCTGCACACCGCGGCCCGCACGTATGCCGATCCCAGCCATCCACCTGGATGTCTGATCATCAGCGCCGCGAGCAACTGTGGCGCACAGGCCGCAGACGTCCGCGCCGACTTGCGCCAGCGCAGAGAGCGGAACATCTCAGCCATGGCAGACCGCATCGCCACTGACGTCACCGCGGGACTGCTGCCGCCTGATACCGATCCTCGGGCACTGGCGAACTTTTACGCGGCCGTGCTTCAGGGCATGTCTCAGCGGGCGAGGGATCGCGCGACGGAAGCCGAGCTGCACACGATCGCCGACACGGCGATGCTGGCCTGGCCGCGCACCCACCGCGACGGCCGTATCGCCGCCGTGCAACTCGATGAAGCGTTCGCCGTCGTGAGCGTCGAAGGCGACGGCCAAGGCAAGGACGACTGAACCGGCGCCTCACCGCACAGTTGGCCCTGCCGCAGGCCCGCTGTGGTCACGTCGGCACGTCCCGTCTGACGAGAGCGTCCCACGCCACCATCGCTGAGTCCACGACGGAGTCCAGCCGTTCTCGGGAAGCACCGTCCCGCGCTTCGACCGCCATCCCGTGCAGGATGGTTCCGAAGAACGCCGCGATGGCCGGGGCGTCTGCGTCAGGCCGAAGCTCACCGTCGGACTGGCCGCGCCGGAGCCGCGCCTCAATGTCGACGATGGTCTGCCGACGCATCTGCGCGAGATGGTCGCGGATCTCGTTGTTCTTCTCGCTGCAGTTGGTCGCGGCCAGCACCATCATGCATCCGCCAGGGCGATCCGCTCGCGCGTGCAGGTGGGCGTTGCCGCGCAGCATGGCCTCGACGGCAGCGCGCGCCGTCGGCTCGCCGGAGAGTGCGCGATCCGTGGCCGAACCGTCGGTCTCGCGGTAGAGCGCCACCGCTTCCCGGAACAGCTCGTCTTTACCGCCGAATGCCGCGTACAGGCTCGGTGCGTTGATGCCCATGGCACCCGTCAGGTCGCTGATGGAGGTGCCTTCGTAGCCGCGTTCCCAGAACAGCTCCATCGCCCGGCGCAGCGCGGCGGCTCGGTCGAACCGGCGAGGCCGGCCACGTTCAGCCACGACAGTTCACCCCTTCTCCGGGCCGGCGGCTCATTGACACATCGACGACGCACTTGATACTAGTTTATTTATCGATCACTACAAAATTGGAGTCTGACGTGTCGGATCTATCGGGCAAGGTCGCACTAGTCACCGGCGGCAGCCGAGGAATCGGGGCGGCCATCGCCACCCGGCTCGCCCGCGGCGGCGCCGATGTCGCCTTCACCTATCGATCGGCCACCCGCAAAGCCGACGAGACAGCGGACCGGATCCGTGCGGAAGGCCAGAAGGCGCTGCCCATCGAGGCCGACAGCGCCGACCCGCAGGCCGTGACGGGGTCCGTCGCCACAGCCGTCCAGGCGCTCGGACGGCTCGACATTCTCGTCGCGAACGCCGGCATCTTTCCCAACGGCCCACTGGCGGAGGTGACGCTGAACGACGTGGACCAGGCCCTCGCCGTACACGTCCGCGGCGTGTTCCTGGCCGCCCAAGCGGCCGCCACCCACATGCCTGACGGCGGGCGCATCATCAGCATCGGAAGCTGCTACGCGGAACGAGTGCCTACGGCCGGCGTCACGCTCTACTCGATGACCAAGTCCGCGTTGACGGGACTGACCAAGGGGCTCGCACGAGACCTGGGCCCGCGCGGCATCACCGCCAACGTCGTCCACCCTGGGCCCACCGACACAGAGATGAACCCGGCGGACAGTCCCGAGGCAGCGGAGGAGCGTGCATACACCGCGCTCGGGCGGTACGGCACAGGTGACGATGTCGCCGGCATGGTCGCCTTCCTCGCCGGTGGGGACGGTGCCTGGGTGACCGGCGCGTCGTTCGCCGTCGACGGCGGATACGCGGCGTGAACCGGTCTTCTGCCGGCGACTCGAACAGGGAGACGACCATGGCCTGGGTGGTTCTGATCGCGGCGGCACTGCTGTGCTCAGATCAGAAGGCAGCCACCACGAACGACGCGGCCAGGCCGAGAAGGGCTACGGCGCTCACGCCGTTGAACATCCGCTCCGCGCCTGGCCCCAGCAGCGGCTGAATACCACGCCCGACGACCGTGACAACGGTGGTCCACCACATCACTACGAAAGCGAGAGTGGTCGCCGCGAGGAACAAGGTCTGCACGGTGACACTGCCGTCGGGCGAGACGAACTGCGGGATCACACCGACGAAGAACAGCACCGCCTTCGGGTTCAGAAGGTTAGTGGCCAGCCCGTCACGGAAGGGATGCGCCTTCCGCTCGGACATACCCCACTCAGAGCCCGGCATCTCGCTCGCGTCCAACCCGGAACCGCCAAAGGCGGCATCCGGTCCAGCGCCTCGCAGGTCCGACCCCGGATCCCATCCGCCCGGGGGCATCGCATCCATCGTGCCTGTAACTCCGGTCTCCGGCGTGCTTCGCGTGCCCGATGCCTTGCTCGCGCGACGCCCTGGCAGCCGAAGCCGCATCCCGTTCGGCTCGCCCGAGCGGGGCAGGCACGCGCGCAGGGCGACCACGCCGAGCCAAGCGAGATAGCCGGCGCCGGCAAGGCGGATTGCCCCAAGCAGCGCAGGCTTGGCCGCGAGCAGGGTGCTCACGCCGGCTGCCGCGAGCGCCGTGTGCACAAGCAAGCCTGTGAGGTTGCCTGCTGCGGCTCGCATGCCCGCGCGGACATCGGTGAGGGAATGCCTCACGATCACGAAGAAGTCAGGACCCGGAACACAAAGAATGATCACCAAGACGCCGACAAAGGCCGGCCATCGATCTGGCCACATGTGATTTAGCGTGGTAGTCAGTCCGGATGTGCACAACGAACCTCGGATAGAATCCGGATGATGAGCGAATCTGCTGAACTTGATCCGGTCGACTGGCAGATCTTGGCCATCCTTCAGGACGATGCCTCGATCACCAACAAGGCTCTGGCTGACCGCGTCGGGCTACCGACGTCGTCATGCCACGAGCGTGTGCGACGGCTCCGCGCCACCGGGGTGATCGCCGGAATCCGGGCCGTCGTCGATCCAGCGGCCGTAGGACGAGGGCTGCAGGCCTTTGTCGCCGTACGGCTCCGCCCGCACCGACGTGACATGATCGAGAGCTTCACGGCGGGTGTGCTCGCCCTACCCGAGACGCTGGCCCTGTACAACGTCTCCGGGCCCGAAGACTTCTTCTTGCACGTCGCCGTCATCGACAGCACCGACCTGCAACGGCTCATCGTCGACGACCTGGCAGCCCGGCCAGAGGTCGGCCACTGCCAGACCCACCTGATCTTCGACCGTCCCCTCGCCACGTCCATGAGGCCGTACCCCGACACAACGCCGAGCCCGGCGGCACGACGCCCGAGCCGAAGCTAGCGTCGCTGGGGAGCGACGTCTTGGGCCGTCAAGAACGGCGGTTCACGTCTCATGATCATCAACCCCTAGCCGGACCATCACCGGGTCAACGGTTGATGATCACCGGAGGTTGGGCAGCACCGTCGTCACACGTTCCAGATCTGCCACTGCGTTCCCCGGCGGAATGTAGATGACGATCTCGCTGACGCCGAGCGCCCGCTGCTGTTCGATCCTGCTCACCAAATCGTCGACCGAGCCCTCGAAGCGCAGCTGGCTGGACCGGCGGATCTCGGTGGGGTCCCGGCCGACGTCGGCGCAGTGTGCATCGAGCACCGCCGACAGCTCCGCGACCTCCTCCGGATCGGCGTCAGGTGTGTTCCACACGTCTGCATACTGTGCGGCGATCCGCAGGGTGCGTTTG
>NZ_ML142851.1:430052-430391 GCF_004138495.1 Phytoactinopolyspora endophytica | reverse complement strand
GGCGGGTACGGTCGCTGAACCGGCTTCGGGTTCGCGTACGCCTCGTTGAGCTGGTAATACGCGCCGTCGAAGGTGGCCCGGTTCTCGGTCCACAGGGCTCGGACCACCTGGCAGGCCTCTTCGAAGCGGTCGAGCCGCTCGCGCAGGGTGCCGAACTCAATGCCCAGCATGGTGTGTTCGGCCTCAACCCACGACGCCCCCAGTCCGAACTCCAACCGTCCGCCGGACAGGTGGTCCACGGTGACGGCCATCTTGGCGAGCACCGCCGGGTGCCGGTAGGTGTTGCCGGTCACCATGCAACCGATCCGGATCCGCCGCGTCGCCTGCGCCATTGCGCCC
>NZ_ML142851.1:427798-430004 GCF_004138495.1 Phytoactinopolyspora endophytica | reverse complement strand
ACGTCCAAGCCTCGAAGACGTCCCCGCCGAGCACGTCCGGCTCGGGCGGTACCGCCGCGAAGTGGTCGTAGTTCCACAGGTGGTCGAACCCAGCCTCATCGGCGACCTGCCAGAACTCCGTGAGCTCGTCGATAGTGGTGAGCTGCTGGCTCAGCTTGACGCCGACGTGCAGCGGATGCGGTGCATTCATGCTCCACTTCTTTACCGCACGCCACCTCTCGCAGGAACACCGGGACGCCGAGCTTGGAGCCGCTGCCATCCGCTGAACGGCGCGGCACAGCGGCTGTCCAGGCAGTTCGACGAATTCGCCGAGCGAGCGATGACTTCTCGTCGCCGGCATGGTCTGTATATGTGACGGCAGAACGCACCCCATACGCGGGGTCGATCGAAGGAGTACAGAGGTGGCGAATTCTTCTCTGGGCAGCATGTTGCTCTCCAGCACCGACCCAAAGCGGCTCCACACCTGGTACGCAGCCGCCCTGGCACCGAACGACGATGCGCAGCTCGACACCTACCGCGTGCTCAAGTTCGGCGAGTTCTACCTCATGATCGACACCCGGGCGGATATCACGGACAAGAACCCGGAGCCCGGCCGGATGATCCTCAACTTCGATGTCGACGACGCCCGTGCCGTGGCCGCCAGGCTGAACAGCATGGGGGCGGCGTGGCTGTCCGAGCTCGAGGACCGCGACGGTAGCTATTTCGGCACAGCCATCGACCCGGACGGCAACTACGTGCAGATCATCCAGATCAGCGAAGAGCACCGCGCAGCCATGGAACAGCAGCAGGCAACGGCAAAGGAGTGACGGCCATGTTCCGCGATACACCCGCGTTCAGCGGATTCTCGGTCAATGACACGTCCGAGGCGAAGAGGTTCTACGACGAGACTCTCGGCATGCAGGTGTCTCCCGTTCCGGGAATGGAAGAGTACGGGCTGCTGGAGCTGCACATCTCAGGCGGCCACAACATTCTGATCTATCCCAAGCCCGACCACACCCCAGCGTCGTTCACCATTCTGAATTTCCCGGTGGAGGACATCGACAAAGCAGTCGATGAACTCACCAGCCGCGGCGTCACGTTCCTGCGGTATCCCCAGTTCGAGAACGGCATGGACGACAAGGGCATCGTGCGGGCCGGACCCGGTGAGGGCCCGCAGATCGCGTGGTTCACCGATCCAGCCGGAAATGTCCTCTCTGTCCTACAGGAGTAATAGAGTGCCCACCATGACGGAGACACGGGTCAACGACGACTTCGCCCGCCTGGCCGATCCCTACCGGCGGGAGCTGATGGCGCACTGCTACCGCATGCTCGGTTCGGTGCACGACGCAGAGGACCTGGTCCAGGAGACCTACCTGCGTGCCTGGAAGGCGTATGACCGTTTCGAGGGCAGGTCATCGTTGCGCACCTGGCTGCACCGGATTGCGACGAGCGCGTGCCTGACCGCCCTGGAAAGCCGTAACCGGCGTCCGATGCCCACCGGCCTGGGCGCGCCGAGCTCGGACCCCGTCGACGACATCAGCGAGCAGAACGAGGTGCCGTGGCTGGAGCCCGTTCCGGACGCCATGGTGGGAGCCGACGGCGCGGATCCAGCCGCCGTGGTGACCTCCAGAGAAAGCGTCCGGCTGGCGCTGATCGCCGCCCTGCAGCACCTGCCCCCTCGGCAGCGCGCCGTGCTCATCCTCCGCGATGTGCTCAAGTGGCGTGCGGCCGAGGTGGCGGACGCCATCGGCCTCTCCACTGCGGCCGTCAACAGCCTTCTACAGCGTGCCCGCACACAGCTCGAGCAGGTCGCCCCGAGCGAGGACGAGACGGCGCAGCCGACCTCGTCCGAGCAGCGCGAACTTCTCGACCGTTATGCGAAGGCGTTCGAGAACTACGACATGACCGCGATGGTGGACTTGTTCACCTCCGATGCCGTGTGGGAGATGCCGCCCTTCCCCACCTGGTACCAGGGCCCGGAGAACATCGTCGGCCTGGTGCACAACCAGTGCCCGGCACAGGGTCCCCTCGACATGCGCATGGTCCCGACCATCGCCAATGGCCAGCCCGCCTTCGCGACGTATATGCGCGGGGACGACGGTGTCCATCGGAAGTTCGGACTGCAGGTACTGACTGTCAAGGAGTCCAAGGTCTCGCACGTCGCCATGTTCTTCGACGTCAGTCTGTTCGAAGCGTTCGGCTTGCCGGACACGCTGCCGCCTGACGC
>NZ_ML142851.1:412275-427773 GCF_004138495.1 Phytoactinopolyspora endophytica | reverse complement strand
CACACACTCACTGATTGAGCATTCGATGACACAACAGCCCGTGACAGCAGCGCTGACGGGCGGAGTCGAGCTGCTGGAAAGGGCGATCGGCTACACGCGCGGCAGCCTGCTGCTGATCACTCCCGACGCACTGACCCGGCCTACGCCCTGCCACCGCTGGGATTTGACGACCCTGCTGGCACATATGGAGGACTCGCTCGATGCGTTGTGCGAAGCCGCCGATGCGGGGCGGGTCGAGCTCGACGACGGTCGACGACGCCTGTGTGCGGACAACGAGTCCCTCCTGGATGTCTGCGCACGATTGCGGGCGCGAGCCATCCGGCTGCTCAACTGGTCCGCAACGGTGCTCGGCGACGATACGATCAGCGTCGCCGACCAGTCCCTGACCGCACGCATCGTCACCGCCACCGGAGCGCTTGAGATCGCCGTCCATGGCTGGGACGTCGCCCAGGCATGCGGCACTGACCGACCGATGCCCACGGAGTTCGCCGAGCAGATGCTCTCGCTCGCACCGCTGCTGGTCACCGAAGCAGACCGCCCGGCCCGCTTCGCCGCACCGCTGAACATGCCCGAGTCCGCGACGCCACATGATCACCTTCTCGCCTTTCTCGGCCGTCGCCCGGACGCGGGAACGGGCATCCCACGCACGTAGCCGCCATCGGCTCCGTATACCGTCGTGCTCTATGACGATCGTCCATCCGATTGAACATGCGTGGATCAGCACGGGTGACACCGGCGCGCAGAACTACGACGAGTTCGCCGACGACGCTGAGATCACCGCGGTCATCGAGGCGAACCCGCACAGTGCGCTGGCGGTCGAAATGCCGCACCGTGCGCCGGACAGCCTGGGTAAGACGTTCGCCGACTCGCTGCCTGACGCCGTCGAGCGGCTGGCGCAGGCCAAAGCGGCCGACCGTTACTCGGCGGCAGACGACGTCGTGGTGCTCTACCGGATCACCGAGCCTGGTTCCGGGAACGCTGCGTACGGGATGTTCTGCCTCGTCGACACCGATCAGATCTCCACCCGGGCGGACGAGCCTGGACTGGTCATCCGCAACGAAGACGTCTTCATCGAGAAGGTGCGCGAACGGGTCGCGCTCGCTGAGGCGACCGGGCATCTGCTCTCCCCCGTCCTGCTGATGCAGACCGGCCAGGGCGGAGAGCTTCAGGCCGAGCTGGCGTCCGCGTGCGAGGCCGCGGGCGCTCCAGCTACCACGGACACGGACCACGGCGGGCGCACGCATGCCGTGTGGCCTCTACCCCCGGGTCCCATGGCCGAGCGGTTGTGCGCGCTGGCCGGCAGCGGGGAGCTCGTCGTCGCCGACGGTAACCACCGCAGCCTCGCGGCCCAGACGGGAGGCCTGTCACGGTTCCTCGCCGTGGTCACGACGCCGGAGTCCGTCACCATCGATCCGTACCACCGGCTCGTCCGCGAGCTGCCGGTAACGGCCGCAACGCTCCTGGACAGTCTCCGGACGGCTGGAGCGACCGCCACGCCCCTGCCCGAGCCACCGGACACGCCGTCCCAGCCCGGGCAGATCCACCTCTATGTCGAAGGTGCGGGGCACGCGGTCACGCTTCCGGCGCCGCCCGACGCCCCGGTGACGGATCGTCTCGACCACGCCCTGGTGGAGAAGGTGCTCTTCGGCGACGTGCTCGGGTTCGATCCCGGGGACAAGCGGATCAGGTACATCGGCGGCGACTACCCAGCCCGCTGGCTGCGAGACGAGGTCGACGCCGGTCGAGCCGATCTCGCGATTCTCACCCCACCGGTCGGCGTGCGGGACTTCGTGGACGTCAACCTCGCCCGCCAGAAGATGCCGCGAAAGAGCACCTGGTTCACCCCGAAGGCACGAGCGGGCCTTGTTCTTGCGCAGCTACACACGCCCGCCTGAGCTTTACGCCGGGGCTCCCGGCTGAGCTTTACGCCGGGGCTCCCGGCTGAGGCCACGCCTGCTCGCGCAGGCCCGTGCCGGCTCAAGCGCGGCGGGCGAGCTCAGCAGTCGGCCACACGGGATACTTCCATGGACGTGGCAAGCAGTGGAAAGCGCGGGCTCGGATCGCCCGGATCGACGGTGTAGCGCGTGACGTCTCCGTCGACCTGGGCCGAGCCCATCTCGACCGCGAAGAACGGCTGCGTCTCCGCTGTGAGCACGTCCTCGCCGCCGCCCAGCACCAGCAGCTCAATGTCGTCGCCGCTGCGCGCGAACGCCTGCCCAGCCCCGCACGTCCCCGGTTCCTGGTCCGCCTCGCCGAACACGCTAACCGCCCACGCGTCGTCGCCGACGGCGTCGAAGAGCGCCTGCGCCGATGGCGACAGGCCCTCGCCGGCACCGAACTCATCACGTATCTCGGGCGAGCGTGCCAGCACAAGAAGCCCGTCGTCGATGCTGACGGCGGGGTACCTACCGTCGATGTCTCTGCTTCCGTCCGGCTCAGCGGTTCCGAAGCGGCCATCGCCCTCGGCTTCGAACCCGGCGTCGACGTACGCATCGCCAAGCGCGTCGCTGTCCTGACCCGTCGCGATCACGGTCAGACCTTCGATGGGAAGGCTCACGACCGCGTCGATCTCTCCGACATCGATGGCCTGCAGGTGAGCGTTGTCGGTAGGCACGTTGAAGGGCGCGATTGCGGCGCTGATCTCCGAGACCAGCAGCGCAGTCTCGTCGGAGCCGTCCTCCTGAGACATCCCGTCCGAACGGACGTCCGTCAAGCTACCCAGCTCATCCCGGTCGATGTCGTAATGCTCCGCCATCGTCTCCAGGTCCAGCACCAGCACCGACGCGGCGTTACCGGGCAGGCCACTGGTGATCTCATCCACCCTGTCCGACGATCCGCCACCGTCGCAGGCCACGATCGCGGCGAAGACGGGGACAGCCGGCAAGACAAACGCGCGTCGACGACCCATGGTGCCGATCCTAAGGGCGCACAGGTCCACCGTCCCCTTCGGATCAAGCGGTGCCCCCACGATGTTCAACGTTGCTTCATCCTACCTTCAGGTACCGGTTCCACGACCGCCAGATCGAAGCCATCGCAGCAGGTCAGCAGGCACACCGGCGAGCGAATCTCAACCGCCGCACACTGTACGTGCCTTGTTCGGGTTGAGTTCACTGATTGTTCATTCTGAGAGGGCTTGCTTTACGTAGCTGTCCAATACAGGGACAGATGTCGACGAAAGGTCGAACTGGCAGATGGCGAGCAACGTAGTCATCCGCGAGGACGCCCGCCGCGTCCCACGCGTCGGCACATCCGTCGTCTCCGCCTTCCCGGCACAGGAGCGGGGCGCCCGGACCATCGGCAACTGGCTGATGGTCGCCGGCCTGATCTATCTCCTCATCAGTGCGGTCAGCGTCATCGGCTCCGGTTTCAAGACCGCGACCGGAGACCAGGCGGAGCAACTGTTCCAGTTCGCGACCAATCCAATCGTCGGATTGACCGTCGGCATCGTCGCTACCGCCCTCATCCAGTCATCGTCGACCGTCACATCGATCATCGTCGGCCTAGTCGCCGGCGGGCTCCCAGTCAGCGTCGCGGTGCCCATGGTCATGGGCGCCAATATCGGAACGACCGTCACCAATACGCTGATCAGCCTGGGGTACGCCCGGCAGAAGGAAGAGTTCCGGCGAGCGTTCTCCGCCGCCACTGTGCATGACTTCTTCAATCTGCTGGCCGTGGCGATCTTCCTTCCGCTCGAGATGATGTTCGGCTTCATCGAGCGATTCGCGCTGGTCCTCGCCGAGCCGCTGGCCGGTGGTGGCGATTGCTCGATGTCCGATGCCAACGTGATCGGCACTCTCACTTCGCCGGTCACGGACACGGTCGCCGACGTCGCGAGCCCGCTGCCGACGGCGCTGGAGGGGATCGCGATGATCCTCATCGGGACGGTCCTGATCTTCACCGCCATCCGCTACATCGGCCGCCTTCTGAAGTCGTTGCTGGTCGGCCGTGCTCAGCGCATCCTGCACGCGGCCATCGGACGCGGCCCGATCAGCGGCATGGCCTCGGGCTGTGCGGTCACCGTGTTGGTCCAGTCGTCCACTACGAGCACCAGTCTGATGGTTCCGATGGCGGGGTCGGGGGCGCTGAGCCTCCGCCAGATCTATCCGTTCACGCTCGGGGCAAACATCGGCACCACCGTGACGGCGTTGCTGGCGTCGACCGCCGTCACCGGGGTCCACGCGGTTCACGCGCTGGAGATCGCGCTCGTCCACCTGCTGTTCAACATCTTCGCGGTGGCGCTGATCTACTCCGTGCCGTTCCTGCGCGAGATTCCATTGATCGGCGCGCGCTGGCTGTCCGGGCTCGCGGTGAAGCAGAAGATGTACGCGGTCAGCTGGGTGCTCGGGACGTTCATCCTGCTTCCCGGCGTCTTGATCCTCGCGACGTCGCTGGGCTGATACCCGCGGGCCGCCCGTCCATGGGCAGGCTTATCAGGAGCAGCGAGACCGAGGTGATGTCCGATTCGTTCAATACGGGCCACGCGGTTCCTGTTTAGCGTGGGTGCCATGACACCACGAATTGCAGCATTCGGAATGGTCGTCGCCGACATGGGACGCTCTCTCGAGTTCTATCGGAAGCTCGGGCTGGATATCCCGGCCGACGGCGACACCCAACCACACGTCGAGGCGGAACTGGCACCGGGAATGCGCCTACTCTGGGACACGACCGAGTCGGTTCGCTCGTTCACACCTGGGTATGAGCAGCCGGGCGTCAGCCAGATCTCGCTCGCCGTCGACTGTGCGGAGCCGTCCGCGGTCGATGGTCTGTACAAGGATCTCGTCGACGCGGGCTACCACGGCGAGCGCGAACCTTGGGATGCCTTCTGGGGTCAGCGGTATGCCACGGTCCAGGACCCGGACGGCAACGACGTCGATCTGTTCGCCGTTCTCCCGGCCGACGACGGCTGAGTCCGGACGACGGGCTGACCTCCCGGGTACGGGCGGGCGCCGAGCGACGGCCGCTGACTCCAGTGGAGCCGAGGCCGTCCCGCGGCGGCCCGCCATGTCATGACGCCCGGCTGGTCTCCAGCCCGGGATCGGCTGCGGCCGCCCACGACGTGGCCAGCGGAGCGACCAGAGAGGTGAACGTGAGACCGGTCAAGGACCTTACCTCCCGCGCAAGGTGCGCCTGGTCGGAATAGCCGGTCACGAAGGCCACCTCGGCCGGCGATCTTCCGAGCCGGCCGAGGTCGAGAGCCCGGTTGAGCCGGAGGATCCGCGCCAGCATTTTCGGCCCGTATCCGAACGCATCGACGCTCCGCCTGTGCAGCTGCCGCGCGCTGAATCCGACGGCCTCGGCGACGCTCTCGACGCTCTTACCTTGGCCAAGCATCTGCGCCGTGTACTCGGCTACCGGGTCCGGTGGCGAGCTGTCGCGCAGCTTGGAGATCGCGACCTTCTCCAGGATGCGAGCCTGCGTCGAAACCCCCTGGTCAACGAGCACGGAGCGATCGTCGTGGCGCGTCGCACGGTCATCCGATCTGGCCGGATCGTGCGTCTGGAAGTACGCGTCGACGGCCGCCCAGCTCTCGGCCGGCCAGGCGCCGTACAGGCGATCTGGCGTAGCCGCCGCGCCAGCAAGACGCTCGGTCAGACGCCTCACCTGGTTCGAGGGCCAGATCTGCGCGAGCGGAATCCGCTGATCTCGCAGCTCGTACACCGGCACCCCGATGACGCGCCGGCCGATCCCGGCGGAGAACCGAAGGCCGATGTAACTGGCCGACGTCCACGTCGCTTGGTAGGCCGCCGTATCCGGACCAGCCACGACCAGCTCACCGTTGAGCCACAGCAGGTCCATGCATCCGTCGGGCAACACGAGATGGTCTTCGCGTGGGCACTCCGCCCGCGACGTCCACACCGTCGTGTGCTCGATAGCCGCCGGCCACTCGTGATACATGCTTCCTAGCCTGGCACGAGCCACCGACAGCTGTTCACGCTGAAGGGGTTGTCAAGATCGACGACGTCGGCGAAACTTCTTTTCACAAGGGAGTCGATCTCAGGAAAATCTGAGAACGAGGAGGCAAGCCCATGGGCTCGCTCCGTGCCACGCTGACCATCATCACCACGACGCTCGTTGCGGCCGCCCTGGTCGCCGCCGCACCCTCCACCCCCAGCTCTGCTCGCGCCCCACACACATCACACGCTGCCACGACGGACCGCTCCACGGACACGGCGGACACTGTCGCCCCGGCCCAGTGCGCGACCGATCCGGCCACGCCGAAGCGGCAGTTCCGCGCCATGTGGATCTCATCCGTGCACAACATCGACTGGCCGAGCAGCACCGGTCTCAGCTCCGCCCAGCAGCAGGCCGAGTTCCGCTCCTGGCTCGACGTCGCCGAAGAGAACAACATGAACGCCGTCGTCGTGCAGGTCAGGCCCACCGCCGACGCCTTCTGGCCGTCAGACCATGAGCCGTGGTCGCGCTGGTTGACCGGGACGCCGGGCGGCGACCCCGGGTACGATCCGCTGGAGTTCATGGTCGCCGAGGCACACAGCCGCAACATCGAGTTCCACGCCTGGTTCAACCCGTACCGGGTCGCTACCCACACGAATGTCGGCAACCTCGCCGCGGACCACCCGGTGCGGCAGAATCCGGACTGGGCCTTCCCTTACAACGGGCAGCTCTACTACAACCCGGGCATCCCGCAAGTGCGCGGGTTCGTCCAGGACGCCATGATGGATGCGGTCGAGAACTACGACATCGATGGCGTCCACTTCGACGACTACTTCTACCCGTACCCGGCGAGCGGGCAGCAGATCCCGGACCAGGCCACCTACGACGAGTACGGCGCCGGGTTCGGCAACATCGCCGACTGGCGGCGCAACAACGTCGACCTGCTCATCGAGGAGATGAGCAACCGGATCAAGGATGCGAAGCCACACGTCAAGTTCGGGATCAGCCCGTTCGGCATCTGGCGCAACAGCTCCACCGATCCACAAGGGTCGGACACGAGCGGGCTCCAGTCGTACGACGCGATATACGCCGACTCGCGCAAATGGGTCACCCAGGGCTGGCTCGACTACATCAATCCGCAGCTCTACTGGCAGATCGGCCTGGCTGCCGCCGACTACTCCGTCCTTGTCCCATGGTGGTCCGACGTGGTCAGCGGAACCGACGTCCAGCTGTACACCGGCCAAGCCGCCTACAAGGTCGGTGACGGCGGCGCCTGGAACAATGCCGCCGAACTCAGCGACCATCTCTACCTCAACCGAGACCATCCCGAGGTGCTGGGTGACGTCTACTTCAGCGCGAAGGATGTCCGGGCCGATCGCCTGGGCGCCATCACCCGGCTGACTGCCGACCACTACCGCCGGCCGGCGCTCATCCCCGAGATGTCACAGCTAGGCGGTACGGCACCCGGCGCACCGCAGATCACCGACGCGACCCGGACCGGGAGCGGCATCTCGCTGACGATCAGCGGCGACGCCACGTCGTATGCGGTCTACCGGTTCGACGGCGACGCAGCCGCCGACCCGTGCGACGTCGAGGACGCGTCACACCTGGTCGGCACGGTGCGCGCGGAGGGCTCAGGTGCGACGTTCACCGACTCGACGGCGGATGGCCAGGGCTACACCTACTACGCGACGGCCCTGGACCGGACGCATCTGGAGAGCGAGCTCAGCGATCCCGCCGCGGTCGAGCCCGGGTCCGGCGGTTCGTGGAGCTTGACCGTCGACACGACGTCCGACGGGTTCGCCGCGAGCGACGACTGGGGGACGTCCACGTGGTCCTCTGAACGGTTCGACGACAGTTACCGGTTCGCCGAGCCGGTCTCGGCGAGCGACGCCGCCTGGTTCAGCGCCGACATTCCAGCCACGGGCAGCTACCGGATCGACGTCTGGTACCCGTCCCACCCCGATTACAACAGTGCGACGCCGTACGTCGTCTCCACCTCCGACGGCAACCAGACTGTCACCGTCGACCAGAGTTCAGGCGGCGGCCAGTGGGTCGACCTGGGGACGTTCACACTGACGGCCGGTGAGCGCAACGTCGTCGGCGTCAGCCGGTGGACGTCATCGAGCGGATACGTCGTCGCAGACGCGGTCCGTATCACCCGGACATAGGTATTCAGCTTGGCAGACATCCACGTCACATCCGCGCATCCGTACGTGACACACATGAAATAGGCGCCACGTAGCGTCCATGTTGATCACATCAACATGCAAGTGACACGGAAGGACCAAGATGAGCGGAGCACCTCCCGTTGTCCGCAAGCTCAGCGCACTCCCGGCCTACCTGATCTCACCTCAGGACACGGTCCGCCTGGTGGAGCTTGCCGGGCCGAATCATGGCAGCGACACCAGCGTCTTCCTGGAGATCTGGGAACCAGGTGGTGCTCAGCCGATCAACTCGCACGACGACTCGGCGGAGATCTTCATTGTGCTCGCCGGGCAGGCAGAGGCACACAGCGACCAGCACGTCGTGGATCTGACCCCCGGCGACGTGCTGGTGCTGCAACCCGGATCGGAGCACCGGATCATCAACACCAGTGAGACGGAGAGGCTCTATACGATCACCGTCATGGCCAACGACGGTGGCTTTGCCAAGCTCGTCACCGACGGCACGCCCGCCGAGCTGACCGCGGAGGACATCGGCACGCTCGTCCGCCGCCCCGTCGTGCCATGATCCCCGCCCTGCAACCGCTCGCGGACTCGGTCGCCGAGGCGCCGAGCGATTACCTACCTGCGCTCCCCGGATCGGTGTTCTGGGGCGAGCTGCCGTGCGCGGCCGACAGCCCCGTCGTCACGATAGGGGACGGCGAGTCGCTGGTCATCGACACCGTCAGCCACGAGGGCATCCTCGAGGACCAAGGACGAGACGCGCTCGCATACTTCACCGACCTTGGCGTCGAGAAGAGCCATGTTCTCGACGACGCCATCCGGGTTGCCGCCGACGTCGGCCATGACCCGGCCGTCCACGGCCCGCACGTGGTCACCGGCCCGATCAAGGTGCGAGGTGCACGCCCCGGCGACACACTGGCGATGACGGTCGAGGACCTCTCGCTACGCTGCGGGTACGGCATCATCTCCAACCGGCACGGGCGGGGCGCACTGCCCGACGAGTTCCCGCTCGGCGGCTCCACCGAGACGGTCTCCATCCTGTGCACGGTCGACGGATCCGACGGCGGCATCGATCGTCGCAATACGAGCGCGGACCGGGCAAGCATGCCGTCATCGCACGTGCATCCGCTCACGGGCTCAATACCGGCAGCGCCAGGGTCGACGGCGCGTGTCCGGTTCCCGCTGCGCCCGTTCCTCGGGATCATGGGGGTGGCCGTGGACGGCCACGATCGTCCACATTCGGTGCCTCCGGGACCGCATGGCGGCAACATCGACGTGTCGCTGCTCGGTGCGGGCGCGACCCTGTACCTTCCCGTGCAGGTGGAGGGGGCTCTGGCCTACGTTGGCGACCCGCACTACGCCCAGGGCGACGGGGAGGTCGCGTTAACCGCGTTCGAGGCGCCGCTGCGGGCGCGCATCCGCTTCGACGTCATTCGTTGGCCGGCAGAACGGTCACACACGCGGCCCTCCCTCTGGGCCGAGACCGACGAGCTCATCATCCCGATCGGCTTGCACGAGGATCTCGACGAGGCGATGCGCCACTGCGTTCGCTCAGCCGTCGAGCACCTGACCGATGCGGGCATGCATCCGGCACACGCCTACGCGTACCTTTCCGCCGCCGGAGACTTCGCGGTCTCGCAGGTCGTGGACGGCGTCAAGGGCGTACACGGCAAGATCCGCAAATCCGACCTCATGCAACGGGACGAGCGAGCCCGCATGCTCCCGTAAACGCCTCCACACCATCTCTGCAGCTTAATGATCAACAAGCCTGTTCCTCCAGCCCTCAATTCGCAGCTTGGCATACACGTCGAAATCACCGATGTGCCGGCACAGCGTCCTGATCCACGGCGCGATGACGGTGTCGGGAGCTAACGGATGACGTGGATAACGTAGTCAAGACCATTGACTACGAAAATGTAGTCAAATACCTTGACTACGATAACGTAGTCGCATATCCTGACTCCGAAATCGTAGTCAGGAGGTGCTGTGGTATATACCGGAAAGGTCTCCAGCGCAGAGTCGCTGGGGCGCATCCTGCAGCAAGCGCGTCTGCTGAGCGGAATGACTCAGCGCGAGCTCGCCGAGCGCCTCGGTACGACACAGCGCTACATCTGGGAAATCGAGGCAGGCAAGCCGTCGATCTTCGTGGACCGCCTGTTCGCAGCGATGCACGAGACCGGAATGGAACTCACCGCCACGATCCACACGAAGGACGATGATGGCTGACCTGGTCGTGGAACTATACGGCGTGCAAGTCGGCACGCTTGTCGGCACCTGGCGCACGTTCGACTTCGTCTCCGCTCCGGACGCCGTCGACGTGTTCGGGATCGACAGCCCCATCCTGTCGGTCGCAATCCCGCTGGCGGCGGTACCGACCCGCGCACGCAAGGATCGACGTCAGAACTTCTTCCGCGAGCTGCTTCCCGAGGGACGGATGCTGACCCGAATGGCCCAAGAGGCCGCCCTGGCTGAGCAGGACGTCATCGGCCTACTCCGCACCTATGGACGAGACGTCGCCGGCGCCCTTCAAATCTGGGATCCCGACGCCCCGGGCGAGCCAAAGCAACCTGGGCTCGAGCCACTGACCACGGCCGGAGTCGCGGACATGCTGACGAATGTGCAGAACAATCCACTGGGCAACAAGCCGACGGGCGGAAAGACCTCGCTGGCCGGGGTACAAGACAAGATCGTGCTCGTGCGCACCTCTGAGAGCTGGAATCGGGCGATCGACGGCTACCCGTCTACACACATCCTCAAGCCCGAGTCGCGGGACTACCCGACCACGATCTACGACGAAGAATACGGCTCGCGCTTCGCCCGTGCCGCGGGGCTCTCTGCGTTCCAAACCTGGATCGAGGACTTCGACTCCATCCCCGCTCTAGTCATCGAGCGTTACGACCGTTCCCCGGATACACCACACGGGCGCATCCACCAAGAGGACTTCAATCAAGCACTCGGAGCCAGCGGCAACCACAAGTACCAAAAGCACGGCGGACGTGTGAGCCTGGCCCGCATCGCGGGGATACTGTCAGCGATCGGAGACCCTGACTCGCTGAACCGGCTGCTCCGCATGACCGTGCTCTCAGCAGCCGTGGGCAACCTGGATATGCATGCCAAGAACGTCTCTCTGCTACACCGCCCGGACGGCTCAATGACGCTCGCTCCGGCCTACGACCTCGTCCCGCAGGCCCATCAGCCCAATGACCAGGAGATGGCTCTCGCAGTCGATCAGGAGTACCGACACCAGGCAATCACACGCGCGCACCTCGTCGCCGAAGGTCGCGCCTGGGGACTCTCCGACGCTGAACGTATCGTCGATGACACCCTCGCCACCGTGCTCGACACCGCGACCGCCGAGACACCGCATCCGAAGGCCCATCCGAGCCTCGCAAGCGACATCACCCAGTTCACTTCTAACCTGATCGCTGGCTTCGCCGCAGGCGATCCACACCCCCCGACCGACCGAATTGTGGCGACGAATCGTCGAGACGCCTAACCAGCAGGCTGCGAACCCGCGTGCATCCGGGTTCGACGCGTCAGGTAGCCCGTCGCCCCTTTGCCCGCCTTCGGCTAGAGCTTGGCCCCTGACTCGTACGACCGTCGCGAACCCGCTTGTGCGGTCAGGGAAGGTCCGAGACGCCTGAGTATGTCGCGTAGTCCGGGAGGCCCACCCACTCGTAAAGCATGAGGGCGAGTCCGCCAGGCGTGGTCTCCTGACTGGCGAGCCGCAGCCCGGCCGGGGCGCCGCCGTCCGGGAACAGGCGACGGCCGTGGCCGACGACGACGGGCGCGATCACGAGCCGCAGTTCGTCGATAAGGCCGGCGGCCAGCAGTGATTGGGCAAGCCGGGCGCTTCCGTGGATCTGGAGGTCTCTGCCGGGCTGCTGTTTCAGGTCCGCGACCTGGGCTGCGACGTCACCGGACAGGATCGTGGTCGGGTTCCAGTTGGCTTCCTCCAGGCTATTGGAGGCGACGTACTTCGGCAGGCTGTTCATGAGCGCCGTGAACGGGTCGTCCGGGTCTGTGATCTTCGGCCAGTCCCTTGAGAATGCGTCGTACGTGCGGCGGCCGAGCAGGAGCGCGTCGGCTTCGCCGAGCCAAGCCGCCGCGCGGCGGATGAACACGTCGTCCATGTGCGGGACGAGCCAACCGCCTTGGGTGAAGCCGTCGCTGGTGTCCTCCTCAGGGGAACCCGGCCCTTGGGACACCCCATCGATGCTCACGAACTCGGTGACGGTCAGCTTCATGATGTTCTCTCCTCGCCAGCGCTTTCCGACGCCCGCGCTTCGACCAGTTCGGCGAGCTGCCGGGTGACGGTGCCCCAGCCGTCGCGGAAGCCGAGTTCTTCATGACGGTCGCGGTCGGCGACGTTTCGGTGCATCGCGGTGGCGACGTACTCGGTACCTTCCGGGTGGTCCCTCATCGTGATGACGGCCGTGAGGAACGGCTCCTCTGCCGGGCGCCACCCGCCGAGCAGGGCGTCGGTGAAGACGATCCGCTCGAGTTCGTCGACGGCCAGAAAGCAGCCGGTGATCTGCGGACCGAAATCAACGCCGTCCTGGCTGAATTCGGTGCGGAAGGAACCGCCGGGGTGCAGGTCCATGTCCAGCACTCGACAGATCTCCGGTGCTGGGACCCACCACTGCTCGAAGCTCACGGGGTCGGTCCATGCGCTCCAGACCGCCGAGCGGGGTGCGTGGATGACGCGAGACACGGTCAGATCGAGTTCGGGACGTGCGAGTGTGGTCATTCGCGTGCTTCCTTTTCAGTTGCCTTGTCGTGGGTGGTGGTAACGAAGCGCTCGAGCCGGTCGGTACGCCGCTCCCAGATGTCACGCTGTTCGCGCAGCCACGCTTCGACCACGTCGAACGACTTCCGCTCGAGTACGCAGGTCCGCACGCGACCGGACTTACGCGTGCTGATCCACCCTGCGCTTTCCAGATAGCGGATGTGCTTCATGAACGACGGCAGCGCCATCTCGAACGGCTCGGCTAACTCGCTGACGCTGGCGGGACCCGCCCCGAGCCGGCCGAGCACCTCACGGCGCGTGGGATCGGCCAAGGCATGGAACACATCGTCGAGTTGCTGCGGATACTGAGCCACAAGGCTAACTTAATCAACGTAATCACTAAGCGCAAGGGCTAAGTATTTGGATACGTGTGCTCGACCATGCTCGCGGTGCGGTGAGTTGGCTCCTGATCCGCACTAACTCACGAACGAATGTCGAAGCGGGCGGCTTCGTCGATCACCCGTGCCATCGCCTGGACCGCGCCCTCGAAGAGCGCCTTGCCGGCGTCGGCGTTCGCCCCGGTCGGATCCCCGATGTGACCGGCCGGACCGAAGTCGTCGGAGAGCCAGCCGAAGCTGGCCGGCTTGCCGAAGCCGATCATCGAGTACTCGGCCAGCCCTTCCGGCACCGCCCGTTCCGCCAGGTCCATCCGGACCAGGTCGGGCCGCAGGTGCAGCATGAGCGAGGTCTCCTTGAACCCACCGTGGATGCCGAAGCCCAGCTCGTTCGGGTCTCCCACGTCGGCACCACCCTGGTCGACCGGGACCATCGGGTGGGCGAAGAACGTCTTGAGCCCGAACTCGCGACGCAACTGCCGGCACGCCACCTGCCCGAGTGCCGAATTGCCCCCATGCCCGTTGATGAACAGCACCCGCTGGATCGGCGTGGCCGCGAGCGACCGCCCGATATCCACCAACGTTCGCATCAGAGTGTCCCAGGACAGCCAGACCGTGCCCGGCGCCCAGTGATGCTCGTCGGACTTGGTGTAGGCCAGCGCAGGCATCAGCACGGCGTTGGCCACGCCGGCCTCCGCCGCACCCGCGACGGCGGCCTCCGCCACCGACGTCGCGACGACGTAGTCGGTGGAGATCGGCAGGTGCGGGCCATGCTGCTCCACAGCGCCCAGTGGGAGCACCGCCACCGTGTCCGGTGGCAGCGCCTCCACCTCCCGGAACGTCAAGTCGATCAGGTTCGAGCTGGACACGGTTCACCTTTCCTCTCTCACCCGCCACCCCGTGATCATCAACCGTCAGACCCACCATGGCGCGGCCGGCGGTTGATGATCATGGGGAATGGCTGAGTTTGCCAGGGTTGAGCAGGCCCTTCGGATCGGTCCGCGGGACCGTCGCCACGATCTGCTCGACGTGCCGGTCGACGTTCCACTGGTGCGGCGAGTGAACGCCGATGCCGATCTCGTTCAGCCGGGCGAAGCCGTCCAGCACCTGCTCCTCGCTCTGGTAGTCCGCCGCGAGCATGCCGAACGGTCCACGGTTCGGTCCGAGTTCGAGATGGATCACCGAGTTCGGATAGACCGACTTCACGGCATCCGGGTCGTCCCATAACGCCCGCCCATTGACCTCCAAGTGGAAACAGGGATGCCCCGCGCGCTGCCGGAAGTAGATCGGATGGTTGTAGGACATGCCGCTGAGCCGATCCGTCTGCTCATAACCGTCCAGCACGGCCACCACCTCCCCGCCTGCGGACGCAACCCACCGTGACACCGTCTCGACCGTGGACGGCTCCAGGATGATCCGCAGGCTGGTGCGGGTGGAGTCAAGTTCCACCGGCGCCGGCAGGCTGGCGACCAGCGGCGGCTCGTCCGCGGATGCCAGCCGCGGCAGGATGGGCAGTTCCGGCAGACGACGGTGGATGTCGACGGCCTGCGCGTAGGACGGGAACGACGCGTAGAACGCCACCCACTCCCGCGCCGGATCCGTGCGCACCACTGCCTCCGTGACGATCCCGGAGACCCCATAGGCATGCGTGAACGCCACGGTATCCGGGCCCATCACCCAGAAGTCCGTCCCGCTCCCGTCGCACGGCGCGACCCGCAGCTCCCGAACCCAGCCGTCGGAGACCGTGCCGTGCTTGATCGTGCCGGTCCCGGCGCTGCCTCCGGCGATGAAGCCACCGACCGACGAGCTCTTCGTGGACGGGAACATCCAGATGTCGTGTCCTGCCTCCCGGACCTGACGGTCGATCGCCGTCAGCCGGGCGCCCGCCTCGACCCGGACGAAGCCGTCGCCGATCTCGGTGATCCGGTCCAGCTTGCGCAGGTCCAGCAGCACACCACCGTCGAACGGGGTCGCCTGGCCGTAGTTGCCGGTGCCGGCGCCGCGTGGCGTCACCGGCACGTCGTACTCGTATGCCAGCCGCAGGATCGTGGGAACGTCGTCCACGGTCGACGGCCGGACCACCAGGTCGGCCAGGAATCGGCCCGGGGGGAGCTTCTCCATCAGAATCGGTGACAGCCGGGACCAGTCCGAGGAGAGCTTGCGGATGAGCTTGGGGTCGGTCGATGTCGCTTCCTCACCGAGCTCATCCGTGAGCCGCTCGGTGAATTCGGCCAGCCGGCCGGTGACGGTGGTGGTGATCGTCATCTCTCACTCCAGGGTGATGGAGTCGTCGAGGAACTCGTTCGTGACGAGG
>NZ_ML142851.1:410211-412221 GCF_004138495.1 Phytoactinopolyspora endophytica | reverse complement strand
CTCCGGGACGAGGCCGGACTTGACGTTGGCCGTGTCCAGGATCGGCTCAAAGGTGTCGATGACCTGCTCGACCCGCTCCAGGTCGAACGCACCGAAGGTGCCGGAGGACGGGTCGTTCGCGACGATCCCGTGCTCCAGCATCGCCTCGACCGCGAACTCGGCGACGCCCGGGGTGTACTCCCAGCCGGTGTTGTACTCCCCGACCAGCTCGACGATCAGCTCGTTCGTCTCGGCCGGGTCCTGGATGTAGTCGATCTGGGACTGCTGCAGGATCGGCACCAGCCTCTCCAGGCAGTCCCGTTCCTCCTCGATGTCGGCAGTGCGCACCGCGAACGGCTCGGGGTAGATCGTGTACCCGACCTCGTACAGCAACTGGGCGGCGATCGGCCTGGCCCAGTTGGTGACCTCGTTCTCGTAGATGTACGGCTCGGCGCTGATGAATCCCTGCTGGAGGATACTGGGGTCGCCGACGAACCTGGCCGGGGTGCCTTCGTAGCCGGTGTCCATCTGGCTCTCGTCGATGATGTCCTGCGACAGCAGCAGGTGTTGAAGCGTGTCCCCGGCGGTGACCACTGTCGCTCCCTCCGCCGCGACGTCCACCAGCGATTCGGCGTCCGGGTAGGTCTCTGGATCCCACATGAGGATCTGCGGGCTGATGTTGAGCGGCGCGACCACTGCCGTCACCGGCTGGTTGCCCGACGAAGCGATCGCATAGTCGGTGTTGACCGCGCCAATGAAGATGTCCTCGTCTACGTACATCAGGGCGGCCACCGGCTGGAAGCCGACCGTCGACCCGCCGGGCCGGACTTCCACGGACACACCGGTGTCGACGTCGCCCGCGACCAGTGGCCCGGTGACCGTCTTGCCGTCGGCGTCGATCTCATGCCCTGGGCCGACCAGGTTGTACATGGTGCCGTGTTCAGCCTCTGGCTGCCAGTCCTGCTGCATGACGATCGGGTCGGGACAGACCTCGGACAGATCGAGCTCCGAGCCCGCCTCGGCGCCGACCATCTCATCCGAGGCGGCAGCGCCTGCATCGTCCGGCGAGGTCGATGCGGTGTCACCATCGTCGCCGCCACATGCGGCCATGAGCAGGGCCAGCGAGAGCGAGCCCGCCGCCGCTATACCGATTCTGTGTTTCATCCGTCTCTCCTGGGAGTTGGCATGACACGTCGACCTGTGCGACGACGGACGTCGCGTCGCGTGTGGATGTTGTTGACTTGCCGGGCCGCCGGCACCCGTTCCCTACCGGCGGACCATTCCGTACCAGCGCCCGACAACGAGCCGGTCGAGCGTCGCGAACAGGGAGAAGACGACGACGCCGAACATCGACGCCAGCCCGATCGCGGTGAAGAGGTCCTCGGTCTGCAGCCTCTGGGTATAGATGTCGAGCAGCCCGCCGATGCCGACGGGACCCTGCCGGAAGAAGTAGTCGCCGACGATCGCGCCGATGACCGACAGCCCAGCGCTGATCCGTAGCCCGCTGAAGATCGACGGGACGGCCGCAGGCAGCTGCAGTTTGGTCAGCCGCTGCCAGCGGGTCGCCTTCTTGAGCGTGAACAGGTCGTGGGCCGCCGCACTGGGCGACTGCAGACCGAAGAGTGTGTTGGAGATCATCGGGAACAGCGCGATCAGCACGCAGACGACGACCCGGCTGCTGAACCCGTAGCCGAGCCAGATACCCAGCAGCGGCACCAGCGCCAGGATCGGCATGGTCTGCAGGATCACCGCGTACGGGTAGAGGATCCGCTCCATCCACCTGGACTGCACCATGATGACGGCCTGGGTCACGCCGAGAGCCACCGCGATCACCAGGCCGATCACCGCGACCTGCACGGTGAGCCAGAGCGCGTCCAGCATCGGCGTCAGGTGTGATGTGTCCAGCACCGAGATCTCGACGACCCGGTGCAGCGGCGGCAGCATGAACCGCCGGTTCTCCTCCAGCACCAGGTACGTCACCACATACCAGACCGCGACGGCGACGGCCAGGGCACTGAACATCGGGGCGAC
>NZ_ML142851.1:407953-410072 GCF_004138495.1 Phytoactinopolyspora endophytica | reverse complement strand
TCGCCTTCCAGCGCGGCGGACACCCGGCCGGTGAGCGCGGCGAACTCGGGCTCGTATCGCAGCTCAGGCGGCCGCGGATACTCCCAGGAGATCGGGATGTCCGCGACGATCCGGCCCGGCCGCCCGGACATCACCAGGACCCGGTTGCTGAGATATACCGCTTCCGAGACCGAGTGCGTGATGAACAGTCCCGCGAACTTCTTCAACCGGAAGATGCGTTGCAGCTCGGTCTGCATCCGCAACCGGGTGATCTCGTCCAGCGCGCCGAACGGCTCGTCGAACAGCGCAAGCTCGGGCTCGGCCACCAGCGATCGGGCGAGCGACACCCGCATCCGCATCCCTCCGGAGAGCTGCCGCGGGAACTGCTTCTCGAACCCGGTCAGCCCGACCAGGTCCAGCACCTCCTTGGCGCGTCGTCTCCGCTCCGTCTTGGACACTCCGCGCAGCTCGTCGATCAGCTCGACGTTCTTCTGCGCCGACCGCCACTCCAGCAGCGTCGGCTCCTGGAAAACGAAGCTGGTGGACGCGGCGTTGACCTCGATCGCGCCGTCGGTGACCGCGTCCAGGCCGGAGGCGAGCCTCAGCAGCGTCGACTTGCCGCATCCGGACGGCCCGACGACGGACACCAGGTCACCGGCCGCGACGTCGAGGCTCACGCCCGTCAGCGCGACGGTGCCGGTAGAGAAGGTCTTGGAGACACCCTGCATCACCAGGGTGCTCGGTCGAGTGTCGAGAATGCCGGCCGAGGGCGCTTCCAGCGTCGCAGCGTCAACGGACATGACGTTCACCTCCGGACTCCATGAGCTCAGGCACGGCCGCGGCGGCGGGACCGGATATGTCGATAGTGGACAGGTCCATGGACCGGGCCACCCGTGTGTCGGAGACGATCCGACCGGCATGGACGACGATGCGCGCGTCGACCCGTCCGGCCAGGACGTCTCCCAGGTCGGTGTCGGGGACCAGGATGAGGTCGGCTACGCACCCGGCTTCAGTGCCCACGCGCGGCAGGCCGAGAACGTCGCGGGCGCCCGCCGTCACCGCGGCGAGCGCCTCGGCCGACGTCAGGTGACCGGCTGTGACCAGCAGTGACGTCGTCTCGAACGGGTCGGCTCGGCCCATCGGGTTGAACGGGTCGCGCAGATTGTCGCCGCCTGCGGCCAACGGGATGCCCGCGTCCAGGATCGCGCGCAGGGCAGGCAGGCCGCGCGGGGCGAGGTGCGTGGCGTCGCGGCCCTGCAGGTACAGATTGGTGATGGGCAAGGTGACGATGCCGATTCCAGCCCGGCGCGCCAGCTCGAGCACCGGCGCGAGCCGCTCGGGTGGCAGGGACCCCAGGCGGACGCAATGACTCGCGACCACCCGACGCGCGAAACCGCGCGCCAGCACCTGCTCGGCCAGGTCGACCAGGTCCAGGCCCGGATCCGTTGCCGCGAGAGCCACCTGCTCATCGGTGTGCAGATCGATGTGTATCCCGTGCCGCTCGGCCAGGTCCAGCAGCCGCGTGGTCTCCCGATGCGAGTCCGGTGCCAGGTGCGGGCATCCGCCGAGCACGTCGACGCCGCGCTCGATCGCCTGCTCGATGACGGGTGTCGGCGTGTCCGACGACACCAGGGCGACCACCTGGAGCGTGACCCGGCCATGGAGCTGGTCGCGCAGCCGGAGCAACGCGTCGACGCCGCGCATCGAGTCTCCGGCGACCGGCACGTCGACGTGAGTGCGGATGGTGGTGATCCCGCGTGACACGTACTGCCGCACCGCGGCGAGCGCCCGCTCGTAGATGTCCGCGCCGTCGATCGTGGCGTACAGCTCGCGCCATTGAGAGATCGCGCTCTCCAGGTCGTTCTGACGCAGGTCGACGCGCGGCGCGCTGAGCGCCTTGTCCAGATGTGCGTGCGGCTCGGTCGCCGCCGGCAGCACCCGCCAACCGCGGGCATCGATGTCGGAGCCGCGTGGGGCAATGCCGTCACTGCTGGATATGGCGTCCGTGTCTCGATGACCGGCCGCATGCCGTGGCGACGTCGGAGTCACCGCGGCGATCCGGTCACCGTCGAGGTGCAGGTCGACGACGGTCCCATCCGGCATGCGCACTCCGCGCAGCATGTGGACCGCGAGACCCGCG
>NZ_ML142851.1:398600-407762 GCF_004138495.1 Phytoactinopolyspora endophytica | reverse complement strand
TCGTGGCGTCGTGCCGGATGGCCGAGAAGGTCGGTGCCCGGCTTCGGGATCGACTCGCCGTCCAGGACGACGCGCGCCGCGCGGACGACCGCGGCGACCTGGTCCGCCGGGATCTCGGCCAGCAGGTTGTGCGCGGTCAGCACGCGACTGACCGGGAGCGCGGCCAGGCGTTGCGTGCTGGATGCGAACGCACCCAGGTCCGCGCCGTCGCCGTGCAGCCAGTGCGCGGCGGCCAGCACCATGTCCCCGGCGAGCAGCATGCCGGTACTCGGTTCGAAGAGGCAGATGCCGTCCGGCGCGTGGCCGGGTGCGTGCAGCACGGTCAGTGAGCGTCCTCCGAGGTCAAGCAGTTCGCCGTCGTCCAGGGCACGCGTCGGCCGCACCGCGGGAACGTGCCAGGACGCGAGGCCGGGCACCGCGCGCATCCGCGGCAGCCGCCCGCAGGCGTAGAAACGTTGCGAGTCGAGTGCCATGTAGGCGAGATAGTCGGTGTACACGCCGCGCATGGCCGTCTCGTACTCGGCGAGGAATCTCTCCGGCACCGCGTCGTGGCCGTGCCGGACACCGTGCGGGTGCGCGGCGATGTCGATCAGGCCCAGCTCGCGTCGTCGTTGGAACAGGTCGCTGTTGCCGCCGCGATGGTCGAGGTGGTCGTGCGAGTTGACGACGATCAGCGGCCGGTCGGTCAGACCGGCGACCACGTCGGAGATGAGTCCGATTCCCATGCCGGTGTCGAAGAGCAACGCCGCGTCGTCGCCGAGGACCAGGAAGCAATTCACGTGCCCGGGCTCCGCAATGAGGTAAACGTCGCTGCCGAGATCGCGGACCTCGAACCAGTCGCCGGATGTCACGACCGGAGCCCACCGGGAAGCTCCGCGCGCCGGCCTCAGTGCCTGGGTCGTCATCCGCACCTCCTCACCGATCGCCTGACCGTTCCGACTCACCAACACTCGACGCTCCGATATGTTGATGTGAGTAACATCTGCAATGTACGCAAGGCCGCGTTTCCGGCGAGTAACCGCGAAGGCTCTACCGTGTGAAGACTCCTCCGGCCTCGAGAGAGGAACGATGACCGAACCGCAACGCGAGATCGACGAGCAGCTGGGTGGGGCGATCCGTGCCTTGCGGCATGAGCGCGGCCTGACGCTGGTCAAACTGGCTGAGGCCACCGAGCTCTCGCACCCGTTCCTCAGCCAGATCGAACGGGGCCGGGCACGTCCGTCGATGCGCTCGCTGTTCCTCATCGCGGAGGCGCTGGGGACCACCCAGCAGGAGCTGCTCGCCGCAGTGTCTCCGGGGACGTCGAGGGACCTGCAGCCGCAACGCGGCGACCAAGCGGCGACCGTCGGCCTCACCCGGGGCGGCGCGCGGTTGCTGCTGCACGACGACCACGTGGACGTCACCGAGTTCATCGACGTGGGCACCGACTGGGAGGACTACTTCCTGCACGCCCGGCACGAGTTCCTGTACGTCACGGCGGGCACGCTGGAGGTGGAGATCCGCGAACACGACGCCGCCGAGAGCACATTCGCGGTGCTCAAGCCGCGCGACTCGATCGGCTACCCGGGCAACACGCTGCACCGCTTCCGCAGCGCGGATCCAGCGCCCACATCGGTGATCGTCGTGCACAGCGGCCCTCCCGCCGAGCACACACCACACGAGCAGCCAGAGGAGGCAGGCAGCGACACCGCGCCGGACCGGCTCGGTTCGTCGCCGCCGTGACCGGATGACAGATGTGAGCTTCTCCGACAATCCGCTGCACACCCTCGCGAGATGGGCCCAGGAGGCCGAAGACGCGGGCGAGCCGAGCTCGCGCACCATGACGTTCGCGACGTCCGGGGCCGACGGCACCCCGCACGCGCGGACCGTGCTGACCACCGTGATCGACGACGAGTCGGTCCGGTTCCACAGTTCCCGGCCGACGACAAAGACCCGCGACCTGGCGGAGAACCCGAGGTCCTCGGGCGTCTTCTACTGGCCGGGTCTCGCCCGGCAGGTGGTCATGGACGGCACCGCCCACCAGATGCCGGCCGACGTCTCCCGCGAGGCGTACCCTGCCCGCCCGCCTCAGCTGCAACTTCTCGCCTGGGTCTACGAAGAGCTCAACGACGACGACGCGGTCACCACCGCCGACCCGGACGACGTGCTGCGCGTGTTCGACGCGCACGCGCAACGTGATCCGCTCCCGATGCCGCCGTCCTGGACCACCGTGCGCCTCATCCCGGAAAGGATGATGTTCTGGGTCAGCCATGGTCCTGACCGTCCACCCTGGCGGGTCTGCTTCGACCTCGCTGCCGACGGCACCTGGAACCGCCGCCACGTCCTTCCGTAGCGGCAGGACGTACGCCCCAACGTGCAGTGGCGACGCCCGTACACCGCCGGATAGGCTGGCAGCGTGCCGCTGCTGCTGTTGCTTCTCGCCGATGTGCTGGTCGGCAGCTTCAGCGTGGCCATCGAACTGACCGGCGGCTCGGCCGGGCTGGCGCTCGTCGCCGTGGCCGCCGCGGCGCTGGTGACGCTGGTGGCCATCGGCCGCCCCGTCGTCACGCAGACGTGCGGCCCGCTCACCGCATCGGCCGTCCGGCAACGTGCTCACCGCACGGCCTTCATGCCCCTGCTCGACCCGGTAGCCCCGGGGCGTCCCCAGCCCCGAGCGCCATCGCTGCGCCCACGGGTCGCTTAGCGAACCTCTCCGCTCCGAACAGCGGGCGCTTCGCCGCGGCCCAACTCGTCGACCACTGACTTCTCTCCCGACGAGGGGCCCTGTCTTGTACTCCTTTCCACCGCTCGCGGCCGCTATCGGCGTCCTCTATTCCGTTGTCACCAACCTGACCACCCTCCTCACGCCCGTACTCGGCGGCCCCAGCGCCGCCGCTGCCATCGTTCTGATGACGATGGTCATTCGACTGCTTCTGCTGCCCGTGGCGCGGGCGCAGGTCCGCGCGGAACACCATCGCACCAAGCTCGCACCCGAGATAAGCACACTCTCCCGCAAGTACCAGCACAATCCCGAACGCCTGAGGCGGGAGCTGGCCGCCCTCTACTCCCGGGCAGGCACGTCGCCGCTGGCCGGCTGTCTCCCTGCGCTCGTCCAGGCTCCAGCGTTCATGGTGCTCTACGGCCTGTTCCTGACCTCGGAGGTGTCAGGCCAGGCCAATGTGCTTCTGACGCACGCGCTGGCCGGCGTGCCACTCGGCGCGCAGCTGGCTGACGTGTGGGGCACAGCTGAGCTGCTGGTGTTCGTCGTACTACTGCTTCTTCTCGCCGCCGTCGCGTGGTTCACTCGCCGTCAGGCGATCAACGTCAGCACCGCGGCGGCAGCTACGCCGATGCAGGCGCGGACAACGGCTCTCCTGCGCCTGCTGCCGTTCGGCACGGTGCACATCGCGGCCATCGTCCCACTGGCGGCCGGGCTGTATCTGCTGACCAGCACGTCATGGACGGTCGCCGAACGTTCGATCCTGCGACGGAGGTTAGGGCGTCGGGATACGCCCGGCTGACGGCGCCGCACAACTGATGATGCGTTCGCCGTCATCGCACGCGGATCCGTCCGGCGGCGGACGACGTGTCTGGCTCATGCCGCTGCGACGTCGAGCATGGCAGGTGCGACGCGCAGCCCTGCTTCAACCGAGGCCGCGTGCAGCCGCTTGTCCCACACCGCGATCACCGGCCTGAGCTCCGAGAGCGCCAGGACGCTGGCCAGATGCACCCCGTCCGCGCCTCGCAGCGCGTGCGTCTTGACCAGCTCCGCGCTGTGCTGGCTGATCATCGGGGTCAGCTCGACGGGCCGAACCGCCGCCCAGTACTCCGCCCAGTCCTGCTCGACCTGAGCCAGGTCCACCTTCGACAACCTCTTGTTCCGGGCGGCTGCCGCGAGCGCCGCGTAGACCTCGACGAGGGCGAGCCGACTCGAGGTCGGGGTGTCACACCCATCCCACAGGGACGCCGCAATGTCCGAGCCTTCCTCATCGACCAGCAGCTTCACGAACGCGCTTGAGTCGAAATAGACCGTCGTCACGTGTCAGTCTCGCTGCTCGCTCACGATGTCGGCCACCGGACCCGCCGCCCGAACCCGCGAACGACCCCTGGCCTGCGGTCGCTTCGAGGACTGGGGCGCGGACACGATCCCCTCGATGGTGAGCCGTTCGATCACGGGCGCCTCATCGACCGCCAGCACGCGAGCCACCGGGATACCCCGCTCTGTCACAACGACCTCCTCTCCAGCGCGAACCCGTTCAAGGCACTCGCTCAGGTGAGCCCGGAACGCGCTGACAGCAATCTCCATACCAACGAACGTACAATACCGTGGAGATCATTTGTACGTCGTGTTCTTTTCTCCGCTGCGCCCTGAGCGCGACCCGGCGAGGAGACCGTCGCCGCACGTGTAGCGTCCGTCAGCGTGCTTGCAGCGCGAGGCCGTACAGTACCGCCGTGGACATGTGGTTCAAGCGGGCGTCGGTGTGGCCAGTCCTGGGGGCGTGGCTGCTCCTCGTCGCCACCTGGTTCGGCTATGCCTGGTTCTGCTGCTCCATCTTGTGGGTCCTGGACATCGCGTGGTTGCCCTGGTGGGTCGGTTTGGCCCCGGTCCTTCTCGCGCTCGCTTCCGGCTTCCTCGGATGGTCGGACAATACCGTGCCCACTGCGGTCATACGCGCCGACGAGGATGAGGAAGTGCGTCTGCACGCGGTCGTCGACAGGGTGGCGGCACTCTCCGGTCGCAGCAAACCGCCCGTCATGATCATCGAGACCGAGGCACCCAACTCGGTCGTGCTCGCGCCGGACGGCCTGCCGCCCACTCTCTACATCAGCCGAGGGCTGCTGGAGCGGCTGGACAACGAGCAGCTCGAGACCGTCGTCGCGCACGAGTTCGCCCACATGAATCACCGCGACGCCAACGTCCTCAGCTTCGCCCGCGGAACGTCTATGTGGGTCCTGGTGATCCCCGCGGTCCTGTTTGTGGTCATCATGTATTCGGAGATCCCCTCGTGTGTCCTCGCGCGGTGGTGCGGCCGGCCCTGGAGTTCCGCCGCTGAGAACGTCACCGAGGCGGACCTGAAGGCGCGGCCGCCCCAGCGCCGGGTTCCGATGCTGTTAGCCGTGCCGCTGCTCGTGCTGGCCTGGCTGCTCCGTTTCGCCGTATGGACCGTGATACTGACGGTGGGTGTCGCACTGCTGTTCGCGGGTTTCTGCCTGATGCTTCCGGGGTTCGCCGCGGCTAGCCGGCTGGCACGACGCCGTGAGCTCGCCGCCGACCGAGCAGCCGCCGAGATGACCGGATCACCGTCGACGCTCGCGGCCGCGCTCGGCACGATCGAGGGCGGCATGCACGCCGCCCCGGAGGAAGACCTACGGTTGCTGTCCTCCATGTCGCCGCTGGCCATCGTCCCGTTCGCTCGCCCCAAAAACCAAGGTGAAGAAGACTGGATAGCCCGGCAGTTGGCCTGGGCGAACCGCACGCACCCACCGATGGGGCGTCGGATGAAACAGCTGTCAGCGATGTCCAAGCGGATGGGCGGACAGTAATGATCAATACCTGTGGACGTTTCTTCCCGTAACAGCGTCAGAAGGCGGGGTCCCGCGAGGCGGGGCCGGCTTGCGGGCCAGAATCTGAAGCCCCGCCGTTTCGTTGCCGTTCATGGTGGTCACAGAGGTGTCTCGGGTGTCGATGATCTCGAAGTCGGCGAGCAGGGCGGTGAACCATTCTCTTGCGTGGTGACGGCACACGGCGCCGTCGTCGGTCTCGAACACGCCGTAGGTGCCATAGCGATCGGCGAACCTCGCATAGCGGTCGCGGTGACGCTGATCGTCTTGTACCAGCAGGTCGCTGAGGTAGAGCATTGCACCGGGCTTGAGCACGCGGTTCAGCTCGCCGATCAGCAGTCGCTGCGCTTCGTCGCCAGGGATGCACGTCAGCACCGCGAAGAGCACGACCTGGTCGATGCTCGCGTCCGCACAGGTCAGTGTCGGCGGTGTCTCCAGCACGTCGAAACGCATCGCGGGATGCAGGCTGCGGGCCCTGGCGATCATCCCCGGCGATGTGTCGACACCGGAGAGGTTGTCGAAGCCCAACTGCTCCAAGGCCGCCATGGTTCGGCCGTATCCGCAGCCATAGTCGAGAATCGCGGCGCTTCGTTCGACGCCATCAACCCACGATGTATGCAGCGGGTGCGTGAACCGCTTCGTCGTCGCGGCAGCATCCCAGTAGGCAGTCTGGCTGTTGAGGTCGGACACGGCGGATCGGCTACTCCTAGGTGAATTGTCATCGTGTCAGAAGCCCCTGAGGTCCGCTGGATCGAGGTGGCGAGCATGTTTCGACTGCGTAAGACGTTTGTGGCCGATGTTCACTACATCAACATCGGCAGCTAAAGTCGGCCTCAATGCCCACCAACGACGCCCTGGCGGCGGACACACCACCGGCCAGCCGGGAGATCTCAGCCGAGGTCTCGTCGCGCGTCGACGCGATCTGGCGGATCAGACCTGAAGACGAACCATTGGTTCAAGGCTCTGCCGATGGCCCGCTGACCGGTCAGCGAGTCGCGGTCAAAGACCTGTTCGCCGTGGCCGGGCAGCGCATCGGCGGCGGGAACCCGCACTGGCTGGAGTCGGCGTCTGTCGAGCCCGCCCACGCCGCGGCTGTCGCTTCGCTGCTCGACGCCGGGGCGGACGTCGCCGGGATCGCGCACACCGACGAGCTCGCGTTCTCCCTGGCAGGCACCAATATCCACTACGGCACGCCGACCAACCCGGCCGCCCCTGGACGCATCACCGGCGGCTCCAGCAGCGGTCCCGCGGCGGCCGTGGCCTCCGGTGCGGCGGACATCGGTCTCGGTACCGACACCGGCGGATCGATCCGCGTCCCCTCGTCGTACTGCGGCCTGTACGGACTACGAACCACCCACGGCGCCGTCGATCGCTCTGGCCTGCTCCCACTCGCGCCGTCGTTCGACACGGTCGGCGTGATGACCCGGACCGCGAGCGAGCTCGGCCACGCCGCCCATGTCCTCCTCCCACCGGCCGACCAAGAGCCGGTCCGGGACTGTCTCGTCGCGCCGTCGCTGATGGAGCTCGCCACGCCCGAGACGAGACTGGCCGTCCAGACCGCGCTGCATACGCTCGCACGGCGCGCCAGCTGCGACGTCCACGCCATCGACCTCACCACGGAAACGCTGTCGACGTGGTTCGCCGCCTTCCGCACGGTCCAGACGGCGGAGGCCTGGCGGCAGCACCGGGACTTCATCACGGCCCACGGCGGAACGATGGAACCCGCCGTCGAGGCGCGGTTCCGCTCCGGAGCCGAGGTGAGCGCGGCCGAAGAGGACGACGCCCGAGCCATGCTTGCGGACGCTCGCGAGCAGCTGCGAGTACTCCTTTCCGAGGGCACCGCGCTGGCGTTGCCGAGCGCGTCCAGCCCGGCGCCGCCGGTCGACGCGGATCCGGCGGCGATCGACATCACCCGTGCCGCGGCACTGCAGCTGACCTGCCTCGCCGGGGTTGGTGGGCTGCCGGCGGTCAACGTCCCCACGGTTCAGACCGATGGCTTACCGGTCGGACTGTGCCTGGTGGGCCGGCCCGGTGCGGACCGTTCGCTTCTATCCTTGCTGGAGGCCCTGTGACCGTCGCTCCCCTGACGCGTAACACCTGGCAGCTGAGCCGGGACGCGGTCGACGTGCGCCGTCCGGTCCTGCCACGCCGGCCGGTGAGCTTCAACGCGCAGCCCCAACGGCTCACGGTAGATCTGGCCCGGACGGCAACCGTCGTCGTCGATATGCAGAACGACTTCTGCCACGCCGACGGCTGGCTGTCCGGTATCGGCGTCGACGTCTCCGGCGCGCGAGCGCCCATTCCAGTGCTGGAGAAGCTGCTCCCGGCGCTGCGAGTGCAGAACGTTCCGGTGGTGTGGCTGAACTGGGGCAACCGCCCGGACCAAGCGAACCTGCCGCCGGGCGTCAGGCACGTCTATGACGGCGACGGCGGCGGGAACGGCATCGGGTCGACCACCAGTCCGTCCGGTTCACCTGTGCTGCAGGCCGGAGCGTGGGCGGCGGCCGTCGTCGATGAGCTGGCCGCGGGCCCGTCGGACATCAGCGTGGACAAGTACCGGATGAGCGGCTTCGTCGACACGGCTCTCGACTCGATCCTGCGAAACCTGCGGGTGGACACGTTGCTCTTCGCCGGCGTCAACGCCGACCAATGCGTCCTCGCCACCCTGATGGACGCCGCGAACCTCGGGTACGACGTCGTCATGGTCTCAGACGCGGTCGGCACGACGTCGCCGCAGTTCTGCATGGACGCCACCGTCTACAACGTCCGTCAGTGCTTCGGCTTCACGACGACGAGCGCGGACCTGACCTCAGCGCTGTCCGAGTGATCGCATCACGGCACCTACCCACCGCGTGCCGCGATGCGATCACCAGCCCCAGCCGGAGAGCGTGGCGGTGAGGGTGCTGCCGTCCTCCGCGACGAGTTGCACGTCGCTGATCTGGTAGATGTTGGCCTCCACGGTCCCGCCGGCGCCGCAGGAGGTGGTCCCGACGTCACACATAGCCACCGTCTCGACACCGTCGTCGGTCGTCACCACCACGTCGTAGGCTCCTGGCTCCTGCGCGTCGCCCAGGACCGCGAACACCCACGACGGCTCTCCCTGGTAGAGGAAGACGTGCCCGACCTGGGTTCCAGCCGAGTCGAGCAGCGGCGCGGCGGCGAAGTACTGCCCGTTCGCGACGTCGAGGGTCTCCCGGTAGGCGGCCGCCACGTCACGATCGTCGGACGTGGCCAGCCAGACCGCTCCCGCGCTACCGAGGGCGATCACCACTGCTGCCGCGGCAAGAGCCAGCGGCCGGAACGCCCATCGCCGCCAGCTCGGCTGGGCTGCAGGCGTCGGCGGCGGCACGGCCTCGCGCCGCGGCACGGCCTCACGTCGCGGGTCGGTCTCGCGTCGGGGCTCGGTCTCGCGTCGGGGCTCGGTGTCGGACTGATCGGCCAGGTTCGCGATGCGGGCGAGGACGGCGCCCTCGAAACCGGCCGGAGGCTCGTGCTCTGGGGCCACCAGGAGAACCTCGTCGGCCACGCGGGTCAGCTCGTCGAGCTCACGCCGGCAGTCCTCGCAGTCGGCCAGGTGGCTAAGGACGTGGGCTCGGTCCGGCCCGCTCGCCGCACCGGTGG
>NZ_ML142851.1:390696-398580 GCF_004138495.1 Phytoactinopolyspora endophytica | reverse complement strand
GGCCAGCGCGTCGGCGACGGCGGCGCAGTTCGTCCGCTCCTCAGCCATGACTCACCTCAAGCATCGTGCGCAGTCTCGACAGTCCGGTTCGAATGCGGGTCTTGGCTGTTCCCAGTGGGATCTGTTGCCGTTGACTGATCTCTTGCGCTGTCAGGCCGAAGTGCACGGACAGCATGACGGCGGTCGCCTGTTCTCGGGGTAGTGCCTGCAAGGCTGCGGTAATGCGGTCACAGTCCTCCACCCGGTCGTGGTCGCTGTCAGGTGCGATCATCATCTCGGCGATCACCACCGGCTCCACGGCAAGTTCTCTGCGTACGCGTGTGACGTCGATTGCGGCGTTGCGAGCGATGGTGAGCAGCCACGTCGTCGCCCGGGCACGCCGAGGATCGTAGTTGCCGGCGTGTCGCCAGGCCCGGACGAACGTTTCCTGCGCCACCTCTTCAGCGACGGCGGGAACACCCACCACCGACAGCGCTAGGCCATAGACCCGGGCTTGATGGCGCCGGACGAACGTCGCCATCGCGTCGGCGTCGCCGGTCGCCATCCCAGCGAGCAGCGCATCGTCGGACACTCCCACGCCCCTATATACGAGGTTCCCCGCCGAAAGGATTGCGGCGGACGCTCATCCATCCGCGAGCCCGAGACGTATCTCATGACACCGAGCAGGCGAGAGAGCATGGAGTAAGCGTGTCCACGCTACTACTGCTTCCCGCCGCTGTCCCGGCACTCGCGCTCGCGACGTGCAGTGCGTGCGGCCAGCGGCGGCGACACCATTCATGATCAGATACGAGTTCATGGCGTCATAGCGCCCTGAACTCGTATCTGATCAGACGTGAGGGGCAGCGGGACGCGCCATCGGGAGATGTGGGATGCCGTCGTCGAGATACTCCTCACCGACCACGACGAACCCATGGCGGCTATAGAGGTCGACGAGGTGCGCCTGGGCGTCGAGTACACAGGGGCGTTCACCGACTTGGTCCAGCGCCACCTGGATGAGCCGGTCCGCGAGTCCGGCGCCGCGTGCGTGAGCCGCGACGACGACGCGGCCGATCCGCGGCGTGCCGTCAGCATCGGTGAGCAGGCGCAGGTAGGCAACGGGCGCGCCCTCCCGCTCGTACCAGATGTGCCGCGTGCCGGGTTCCGTGTCGCGCCCGTCCAGCTCTGGGTAGGCACAATGCTGCTCGACGACGAAGACGTCCACGCGCAGCCGCAACAGCGCATACAGCGTGCCGGCGCTGAGATCGTCGAACCGAGCGACGTTCAGCACAGGCTCGCTCATTGTGGGCCGGGCAGGTACGCCTCGATCGCGCTGACCACCTCGGCCGACTCCGGTTCCGTGCGGGGCCGGAATCTGCCGATGATCGTCCCCTCAGCGTCGACCAGGAACTTCTCGAAGTTCCACTGCACGTCGCCGGCCTCGCCGTCGCCGTCGGAGACTTTGGTGAGCTCCGCATAGAGCGGTTGGCGGCTCTCGCCGTTCACGTCGGCCTTCTCGAACAGCGGAAAGGTCACGCCATATGTGGTGGAGCAGAACTCCTCGATCTCCTCAGCGGATCCCGGCTCCTGCCCGGCGAACTGATTGCTGGGGAAGCCGAGGACAGTGAAGCCGCTGTCCGCATATCGCTTCTGAAGCCGTTCCAACCCTTCGTACTGCGGGGTCAGACCACACTTCGATGCGACGTTGACCAGCAACAGTACCTTTCCCTCGTACTCGCTCAGTGAGGTCGGCTCGCCGCTGATCGTGCGGAGGGGAATGTCGTAGACGGAGGTCAAGGTCTCTCCTTCGAAGGAATCGGCCACCTGATTGTCTGCGTCAACCAATACGGCACCGAGGATCTTCCACCTGCGTCGTGCCGCAAGAAAGCCGGCTCGGGATGGGCGCACTGTCGCTCAACGACGAAGGCGTGCGCACGCTGTCGCAGCGGCTGTACAGCGTCTCCGCATCGAACTCATCGAACGGCGCCACGCAACGCAGATGGCCTCATGTCTCCGATGAGAAGCGTTCCCATGCGGCCTGCCGGCTCACACCCAGGGCCTTACCGATCCGCTCCCAGGAGATCCCCTGTTGACGAGCGAGCATCACAGCCCGCCTGAGCGGCGGGTCCATCCCTATGATGCCCGCGCCTATGCCTTCGATGACGACGATCGGGTTGTTGTCCCAGTCACCGTCGATGTTGAGATCCACTCGCACATTAACTCTGTCACTGTCACCCATACTGTCAAGGTACCTTGACACACCCCTAACCGGTCAAGACCTATGTGTCCTTGCGCAGACCCAGACAACGTCCGGCAATGCGTGGTCCTCGGCGCTCGCGATGCAGGACGCCACAGCTGCCACTCGATCAGGGACGACCTTCCGTCTACAGGCTGTGGCGCAGGACGCCGACATGCGCATCGAGCACGATCCACGGTTGGCGCCGGCACGAAAATCGGTATGCACTCGATCGTGGGACTGCTAGATTCGGCGACGATGACAGCCCAGTGACCCGCCGATGATCGCTCTGAACGTGCTGCGACCTGGTGTTCCTCTCCCAGCCGCTGCATAGGCGTGGCCCTCATCGGCAGACGACAGCCCGGCCTGGTTCGGTGAACGGTCGGGCAGCTCACCGTCGTCTGAGTGTGCCTTTCCGCGGCACCGCCCGCGCAGCGTGCGGCTTCACTGACGCCCGGACAGCGCGCACTCCCGCATCTGGGGTCGCCTTCCATGAGTCACAGCTCGTCCCGTCCACAACCACGTCCGGACCGCAAGCCCCAACGACGTCACGGCGCATCCGTTGGTCAAGGTCCCACTCGGATCGAACTGACCTGTCTTCCCGGCATGGCCGAGATCGTCGTAGCCGAGGCGATCGAGCGCCTCCGGCTGACAGCGCCTGTCCGAGCAGTACCGGAGCGTGACGACGCCGTCGTCGTCACGCTGTCTGCTGCAGGTCGTTCTGCCGACACTCTGAAGCCAGTGTGCGATCTTCGCACCATCGTTGCGGCATTCCTGGTGCTCGACTTCGACGTTCCCCGGCCACGCTCGTTGACCAGTCCCGAGCGTCTCCAGCGCATCGCCGCGGCGATGCGGTTGGCAGCCCGGCTAGAGCCTGCCGAAACAGAGCAGATGAGATCATTTCGGATCGAAGCCGCAGGATCGGACTCCCGCGTGTTTCAGGAACTGAGCAGGCGACTAGCGGAGTCGGCGGGAATGACCGCCGTCCCAGGTTCAGGCGCTTGTGTGCTGCGCGTCCGACGAGCGCCCGCTGGGTACGGCTGGCAAGTGCTCATCCGTCTGTCGCCCAGGCCGTTGTCGGTCCGGCCATGGCGGGTGGCCGGCTTCCCGGGCGCGCTCAATGCCACCGTGGCCGCAGCAGCGGTACGGATGAGCAGGCCACGCCGGACGGATCGGGTGCTCAACCTCATGTGTGGATCCGGGACGTTGCTGGTCGAACGGCTTCTGATCTGCGGCGCGGCGCACGCGGCGGGTGTCGATCACGATCGTGAGGTGCTGCGGGCAAGCGACCACAACCTGTCCGCAGCCGGTGTGCGGGAACACGTGCAGCTACATCTCGCCGACGTCAACGACGGCTGGGCTGGCCAAGGGTCCTACGACGTCATCTTCGCCGATCCACCATGGGGCGACAAGGTGAGGACACCTGAGGACGCTTTCGCCCTGCACAGAATGCTTTTGCATAGGGCGGCCGAGCTCGCCACGCCGAAGGCGCGCCTGGTGATCATCACTCACCGAGTCAAGATCATGCGACGTTGCTTAGCGGAGCCGAGTGGTCGATGGCGGCTCATCGAGGAGAAACGAGTCTGGGCGAAAGGACATCACCCGCGGATCTACCTGCTCCATCGCCAGGACAATCGTCCTTTGCTTGCGAACTATCGTCCGTGATTCGCGGACAGCCATCGACACCCATTCACACTGCTGGAACGTCAGGGAATCGAGCCAGATCGCGGACGAGGGCGGCAACGTCCTGCACCGTGCGGCGCGGGGCGTTCGCGCTGCAGGACGCTACCCGCTACTCAGGGATACGCAGGCGCACCCGGCGGAACCCCCGCCCCTTGTTCTCGACCTTCTTGACCTCGATCCGACCGATCTGCTTGGTGGAAGCGACATGTGTACCGCCGTCGGCCTGCAGGTCCAGGCCATTGATATCGATCAGGCGGACCACCGCGAGGTCCGGCGGGAGCAGATCGGTCGCGGTCTTGATGATCGGGCCGAGCTGGTATGCCTCTTCGCGAGGCAGCACCTTCACCTGAATGGCACGGTCAGCGGCGACCTCGGCGTTGAGCGCCTCGGTCAGGGTGTCCTTGAACCCGGGCGGAACCTCGGCAAAGTCGAAGTCCAGCCGCGCCTCACCCGGCTCCATGTTGCCGCCCGTCACCGGGACACCGAAGTCGCGGAACATGACACCGCAGAGCACATGCAGCCCGGAGTGGGTGCGCATGAGCATGCTCCGGCGCTCGTCGTCGATAGCGCCCTGGACGGCTGCGCCGACCGGTGGCAACGGGTCCTCCGGCTCCGGGATCAACCAGAAGTCGTCCCGCGCGCGTACTCCGGCGATCCGGGTCTGGACGCCACCCCACAGCAGCACTCCTCGGTCTGGAGGCTGCCCTCCGCCGCCCGGGTAGAACGCGGAGCGATCGAGCACGATCCCGTCCTCCGGATCGGACGCGAGCACCGTGCACTCCCACTCGCGGAGTGTCTGATCGTCAAGCTCCAGCCGGTGTGTCCGGCCGTGGTGATCATGCCGCACGCTGAAGACTCTACTCGCAACGGCGGGTGACGCCCACAGTCAATTCAGACGGAACCACGGGTCCGCATCGGCCGTCCCATGTTCCAAGACGTCGCGACATGATGGCAGCGCCACTAGCATCGCTGACCACTACGCGAAAGCGAAGAGGGGCGGCTACCTCCTACTGATCGTCGATGCTTTTCCGTATCTGGTGCCGGCCGTGGGTTTCTTCGTGGCCGTGTCATCGCCTGACCGCCAACGGCTAGGTGACCGGGTGGCCAAGACATGGGTTGTCCGGGCCAGCGCTGCCGGCCAGCCCGTGCCGGTGCGGCTGACGAACGCGCCGGCGTACGCACCCGGAACGCAGCCCGGCTACCCTCCGCAGCAGCCTCCCGCGAACTGGCCCGGCGCCGTGCCACCAGGGCCGCCACCGCAGGGGCCTGCCGGCGGCCCTCCGTATCCAGGAGCTGCGCTCAGTTAGATGAACCGTTCGACGAGCCGGGCGACGGCCGCGCCGGCCTGAGGCTGCGCACGGCCAAGCTGCGATGTCGGCGTCCGGTCGATCTCGTCGAGCACCCGGGCGAACGTCATCAGCTGTGCGTGCGCGAGCTTCGGATCGAACCAGCGCCAGCCACCGTCCGCGGCCTCGGCCATCAGATGGGTCGGCCCGGGGACGAGCGAGATGGTCGGTAACCCGGACCGGTAAAGACCGGCTCCCTCACCGAAGTACACGCCGAACGTTGGCCGCAACGTCACCGGCCGGCGTGGCCGCTGTAGCCGGGACGCCGCCTGGTAGATCCGTTCCATCTCCGGGTTGCCGGTGTAGACGAGCTCATGAGCGGGTGCTCCCGTGGGCCGGTAGCCCGTCCGCCCGCGCCGATCGTCCCATTCCGCGGCGCCAAGGTGTTCGATCGTCACGCCTGCGACAGCGGTGCGATGACCCGGTGCACCGTCCCATCGGTCACGATGATCATCCAGCCAGGTGCTGGTGGCCTGCCCATGGCGGTCCACGGAGACGTCCGGGATCCGGAAATGGCCGCTGACGAAGACGAACGTATGTGGCCTCCGCCAGCGCGGATTCCCGTCACCTAGCGCACGGCGCGCCAGCGCCAGCAGCGCAAGAGGGCCGTTCTCCTCGACGACGTTCGGCCCATCGGTATGCGTGTTGACGATGACATTCTCGTCGGCGCAGTTCGGATCGGAGCCAGGTAGCTCGGCCCATATGGTGTGCGTGGCGGCGTCGTCGGTGACTTCAGCATCCAGGATCACGGTCGCATGGTCGCCGCGCCGCGCAGCCTCGATCAACTCGTCACCGCTCTGCCCGTCGACCCACACCGCCGGGCAGCCCTGGTAGGGCATGGTGAACGGCAGTGCCTGGCCGGCAGCGTTCTCCGTGGACACAGACCGCCACACGCAGACCACGGCACGAACACCCGCGGCGCGTGCGGCAGCGATGTCCGGCGGCCGGACGAACGACCCGAGCATCGGGTTGGTCAGCGTCGGCGGCAACCGCCCCGAGCGACGCCGCAGTATCGCCGTCGGAACGGGCGGCGTCGGCATCTCCACTATCGCGATCCGTCCGGCGGCATCGTCGAACGCTCCGGGAGCTCTGCCGCAGTGCGTCAGCGGAGCCGTGACTCCGTCCGGCGGCGTCTCACCGGAGTATGGGAACGGCGACGTCACCGTCAGGCTGCGCGGTGTGGCGGATTCCGGTGGTGCCGCCGCGTTCAGCCGCACTTCCCAGCGCCGCGGTTCCCACTGCCGGAATCGCAACTCATCGCGGTAGACCTCCAACCCGAGATGGTCCAGGCGCTCCACGAGTGTATCCACGAATCGTCGGTGCGCAGCGGTTCCCGTCAGTCTCGATCCCAGCTCGGCCAGTTCCTCGTTCCACCGCGTGAACTCGTTGAGATCAGGCAAAGTCACCACGGAACCGCCTGTACCCATCGATCCCGTTCTCTCACACCCCACACACACGTCAATGTCCTGCAGGCTGAAGGCCACAACCCTCACCCTGCAGGACGTTCGCGGCTATGGGAGCGAGACGGAGACGTACTTCGTCTCGAGGAACTCCTCGATGCCCTCGAAGCCGCCTTCACGGCCGATGCCGCTGGCCTTGACGCCTCCGAACGGCGCGGCGACGTTGGACACCATGCCGGCGTTCAGGCCGACCATCCCGCTCTCGAGCCCTTCGCAGACCCGAAGCGCGCGCTGCAGGTCACGCGTGTACACGTAACTGACCAGGCCGTACTCTGTGTTGTTCGCCTGAGTCAGCGCCTCGTCGTCGGTCTTGAACGTGGTGATCGGTGCGACGGGGCCGAACACCTCCTCGGACAGGATCCGCGAGTCGCTCCGGATGTCCGTGACAACGGTCGGCTCGAAGAAGTAGCCCACGTCGCCCACCCGGGAACCACCGGTCACGACGCGTCCGCCGCGTTCGACGGCGTCGCCGAGCAAAGCCTCGACCGTATCCCGCTGCTTTGCGCTGATCAGCGGCCCGATGTCGACCCCTTCGTCGGTGCCGCGCCCCACTCGCAACGACGAGAGACGGTCCGCGAGCCGCGAAGAGAACTCGTCCGCAATCGACTCGTGCACGTGGAACCGGTTGGCCGCCGTGCACGCCTCGCCGATGTTGCGCGTCTTGGCCAGCACGGCGCCGTCGACGGCGGCATCGATGTCCGCGTCGTCGAAGATCAGGAACGGCGCGTTGCCGCCCAGCTCCATCGAGACCCGCAGCACCTGCTGCGCCGACTGCTCGATGAGCATCCGACCGACCTGCGTGGAACCGGTGAAGGAGAGCTTACGTAGCCTCGAGTCCTGGATCACCGGCCCGGAGACCGCCCCGGCCGACGTCGTCGGAATGACGTTCAGCACGCCGTCGGGCAGCCCGGCTTCGGCGAGGATCGAGGCCAACGCCAGCATCGACAGCGGTGTCTCGGCTGCCGGCTTCATCACGATCGTGCAGCCGGCGGCGACAGCCGGACCGATCTTGCGCGTGCCCATCGCCATCGGAAAGTTCCACGGCGTGATGAAGAAGGACGGACCCACCGGCTGCTTCATCGTCAGGACCCGGCTACCACCGGTCGGCGCCACGGAGTACCGCCCATAAACACGGACTGCTTCCTCGGAGAACCAGCGGAAGAACTCCGCCGCGTAGGTCACC
>NZ_ML142851.1:378725-390677 GCF_004138495.1 Phytoactinopolyspora endophytica | reverse complement strand
GGGATTCCGCCAGCGACTTCCCCATCTCCAGGGTCATCAGCAAGGCAAGGTCCTCGCGTCGCTCAATGATCATCTCGAACGCGGAACGCAGAATCTCCCCGCGGTTCCGCGGCGGCGTGTCCGCCCAGGACCGCTGAGCGTCGACGGCCGCGGTCAGGGCGGCGTCGCCGTCCTCGGGCGTCGCGTCCGCCACCGTGGTCAGGACCTCGCCCGTCGCCGGGTCCTCGACATCGAAGCGCGCGCCCGACGCCGAGTCCCGCCAGCTCCCGCCGATGAACAACCCCGTCGGGACGCTTCCCAGTACAGCTTGCTCTCGATCGGACACGATCTCATCCCTTTCGGCTGGCATACGCTCTCTCCTCTCACGCTACCCGCGATCAAATCGGCGAGTACCACGGCATGAAGAGCTCACGACATAGCCTCCCGGCCGATCGGAAATGCGATAGCGCCATCGGTTTACCGATACTCAGCCTTCGGCACTCACCTCGTTCCGTATCCAGTCCGTGACCGATGCATGCTTGGGAGCCCAGCCAAGCTCCGTGCGGGCACGATGAGCGCGGACGCGGCTGTTGGATCCGAGAGCGTAGACAGCCACCTCATACCCCCACTCGGCGACAGCGTCTTCTACGCTCCACGGCTGTGGCTCGCCCAAACCCAAGGCGTCGGAAATGGCCTCGCTCATCGCTCGGTACGACTCCTCCCCGTTCTCCACGAAGTAGAACGAGCCCGCCGGCGCCTGTCCGAGAGCGCGCACGTACAGCTCGCACATGTCCTCCAGGTGGACGTTGGACCACACATTGCGGCCCGGTCCGACGTGCCGGGTCACGCCACTGGCCCTGGCTTGCCGAACCAGGCGAGGCAGCTGGACGCTGTCCGTTTTGATGCCCAGCCCATGCCCGTAGATCAAGCTGTTGCACAGCACGACGGACCGCACGCCCCGGTCCGCGCCGGCCAGGACGGTCCGGTCGATGGCGACGCGGGCCGCCTTGTCGGCTGCGGGCTCCCACCCGCTGCCCGGATCCGCGACGTCCTCGCCGTAGACGGTAGGGCTGTACTCGCCGTTGGATGCGTCCCCGACGATGCTCGAGCCACTGGTGTGGATCAACGGCTTGCCGGTTCCGGCCAGCGCGTCCAGCAGTGACTCCACCGCACCGGCATGATCACTGTCGGCCGCGTTGATCACGGCGTCCGCGCGATGCGCCTCTCCCGCGAGAATGTCCCTGTCGTCGAGGTCACCCAGCACCGGCTCCGCGCCCATTCCGGCGACGGCGTCTTTTCGGTCGCCATCCCGATGCAGGGCACGGACCGTATGCCCGTCGCCGACGAGCCGGCTGACCAGCGAGCCCCCGATGTAGCCAGTGGCCCCGGTGAGAAAGATGTTCATAACCCTCCTTCAGTATTTCGGCCTACTGACCGATATGTAGAACACACTGTAAACTAGGCGGCGGTAGGTCACGCAACGAGAGGGCGTAGGTTTCGCACGTGTCCGAGTTCGAGGAAGCAACGGCCGGTGACGAGCAGCGAGCGTCGCGCGTGCCCGCTGTGACCCGCGCGGTCGACGTCCTCACGGACATCGCCCTCCACGGCCCGAGCTCGCTGGCCGAGCTCACCCGTCGGCTCGGGATCCCCAAGAGCAGCTTGCTCGGCATCTGCCAAACCCTCGTCGAGGACGGACTCCTGTCCAACGCACCTGATGGCCGCTATCGCTTGGGACTCGGGCTCGCGGAGTTGGCGGATGCACAGCGCTCGCAACCCACCAGGCCGGCACGGCTCGGCTTGACCGTTCAGAACCTCACCAATCCATTCTTCACCGTGGAGGCGGACGCGATCGCGGCTGCGGCACGTGAACTAGGCGCCGAGGTCATCTTGAAAGACGCAGGTCAAGATGTCGCCAGTCAGTGCGAACATCTCACGGCGTTCACCGCCGCCTCGGTCGACGCGATCATCCTTGACGCCGTGCACTCCGCCGAGGTCGCCGGCCCCATCACCAAGGCACAGGACGCGGGCATACCCGTGGTTGCCGTGAACGTCGGCGCTGCCCGCGCCGACGCGACCGTCACGACGGACAACGTCCAAGCAGGCCAGGCGCTGGCCCGGCATGTCGGCCGGCTGCTCGGCGGTACCGGGACGGTCGGAATCGTCGACGGCCTGCCGGTCACCGCCGTCCGGGACCGGATCGTCGGTTTCCTCTCCGCACTGCGCGAGTTCCCCGGCGTCACCGTCAGTGCCCGGGTCACCGGCGACCACTCGGCCGACGGCGGCGAACACGCTGCCAAGGAGATGCTCGACCAGCGGGTCCCTGATGCGATCTTCGCCATCAACGATCCCACAGCGCTCGGGGTGCTCAAGGCGCTGCACGCACGGAAGCTCTCGGTTCCAGTGGTAAGCGTCGACGGCTCCGCGGCCGCCGTCGAGTCGATCGTCCGGGGTGAGCCCCTCGTCGCCACGGCCGCACAAGATCCCCGAGAGCTGGGCCGGCTGGCCGTCGTCGCGGCTGCCGATCTGCACGCCGGGCGCCCACTCCGTCCACGGACACGGCTCCTGCCCACCAGCTTGATCACAGCGGACAACGCCACGACCTACGAGCCTTGGGGGTAACACGCATGCCAGCCACCCCGGGACGCTCGCCCGCTGTTCGCCGCGCGACTCGGATCCTGACCGAGCTGGCGTCGCGGCCGGCAGCGTGCAGCATCGCCGACCTGGCCCGATGGACGCAGACTCCGAAGAGCTCGGTCGCGGACATCTGCGGTGTCCTGGTCGATGCCGGCATCGTCGGCCGCGAGCTTGATGGCCGGCTTCGGCTGGGCAGCCGCATCGGCACGATCGCCCGCGGATTCGTCGGTGGAACCGACATCCTCGAGCACTTCGAAGCGGAATGCGAGCGGGTACACGGCTTGCACGATCGGACTGTCGTGCTGGCCGCGCTTGTCGACACCGACGTCGCGTACCTGGCGGTTCACCGCGACAGCGAGCCCTTGCCGCTCACCTTGAAACCGGGGATGCGGCTGCCCGCGTGGTCCACGGGCACCGGATTGGCTCTGCTCAGCGATCTTCCGGACGACACAGTGCGGGAACTGCACGAGCACGGTGTGCCGCAGTCGCCCAGCGGACGGCTCTTCGACACGGACGACCTTCTCGCGGCGCTGGCGGTCGCGAGGGACCGCGGGTACGCGTCCAACGCGGATACCGGCGAAATGGCGTTGGCCGGGACCGCCGCCCTGGTCTACGGTCCGCAGGGCGCGCTGGCCGCCGTCGGGTCGATCTCGGCTTTGAACCGCGGCCGAGACAGTGACCGGGATGCTGTCCTGGTCAAGCAGCTCGCGCAGCGGCTTTCCATCCGCGCCAGCATCACGACCAGCGAGTAGTGCCGCGGCGGCGCATACGTCTTCCGGTTGTGAGCCGGCGCCGCGATCATTTTCTTCGTGTAGAGCTAAGCAAGCGAGACAATCACAACATGATCACAGGACATATCGATACAAATCGGACTAGTGACGCCAGATGCTGCCGAGGTTTAGCCTTCTGAAATCCATGCTGCACGTCCGCCCTCACCACACCAGAGGGTGTGCACGCAAATGGACGGCAGCGCCCTTTGAGGGGACCGTATGGCCTCCGTTGATCACGGGAGGGCAACATGCGCCACAGAAAGTTCCTCACGTCGCTACTGGTTGTACCAGCGCTCGTGCTCGCCGCATGCAACGGCGACGACGGCAACGGCGGCGATGAGCCCGCACTTCCAGAGGACGACGGCGGGGAGGAAGTCGATGCAGCGGAGGGAGAGGAAGACGAAGCTCCTCCAGCCGAGGGCACGCTCGCCGAGGTCCAAAGCCGGGGAGTACTCAACTGCGGTGTGAACGACGCCGTTCCGGGCTTCGGCTTCCTAACCGCGGAAGGCGAGTACGAAGGCTTCGACGTCGAGTTCTGTCGAGCCGTGGCCGCGGCCGTGCTCGGCGACGCGGACGCCGTCGAATACACCGCGTTGACCGCTGAGGCACGGTTCACGGCATTACAGGCCCGCGAGATCGACGTGCTGATCCGCAACACGACGTGGACCGCTTCCCGAGACGGCGGCGAGAGCGGGAGCTTCACCACGACGACGTTCTACGACGGCCAAGGGATGATGGTCCGCTCCGACGACGACTACGGCTCTCTGGACGACATGCAGGACACCGTCGTATGCACGCTTTCCGGCACCACCACTGAGCTGAACCTCGAGTCCGTGTTCGTCGCCCGTGGGCTCGACTACGAGCCCCTCACGTTCGAAGACAACGACACATTGCGTGAGGCGTTCCTGGCCGAGCGGTGTGACGGGTGGACGTCGGACAAGTCCCAGCTCGCCGCGTTCCGCGCCGAGTGGCCCGAGGACGAGGGCGGGCCCGACGCGTTGACGATCCTCGACGAGACGATGTCGAAGGAGCCGCTCGGACCGGTGACGCTCGACGGCGACGTCGAGTGGTTCGACGCCGTTCGCTGGGCGGTCATCGTCACCATCCAAGCGTGGGAGTTCGAGATCGACTCCAGCAACGTGGAGGAGTTCCTCGACGTCGATCCGGAAGAGGATCCCGAGGTGGCACGCTTCCTCGGTGTCGACGAGTTCGACGCCGGGTTGGGCCTCGATCCCGACTTCGCCGTGAACGTCATCCAGCAGGTCGGCAACTACCAGGAGATCTACGAGCGGACCGTCGGCCCCGAAACCGCGCTCGGCTTGGACCCCGGCTTCAACACGCTGTGGACCGAAGGCGGCCTTCTGTACGCGCCACCGTACCGGTAGACCGGCGCCGACCCCCGGACGCGTACGTCTGTCCTCCGTCGTCCGGGCGTCTGGTGCCGCGGGCGGCCGGCACGCACCCGGTGCCGGCCGCGCGCGACACCCGGTTGATCATGCTCGACGGCCGTGCGGACGCCACGAGGAGGCGGTGTGAGCGCAAGGCAGCAACCGAACGTCACCGGAACGCGGCCGCCACCGTGGCGGGACGAGCGCGTGTTGCGAGTCGCCGTCCAGGTCGCGTTCCTCGCCGGCGTCGGCGCCTTGCTCTGGCTACTCGGCGGCAACCTGGTCCGCAACATGCGGGCGCAGGGGATGCGTACCGACTTCGGTTTCCTCGACCAGCCGGCGGGATTCGCGCTCACCGGTACCGACTTCTCCTCGCGAGACAGCATCGGCGACGCACTTCTGGTGGGGCTGCAGAACACGATCGTCGTCTCGATCTGGGGCATCATCCTCGCCACCGTTCTCGGCGTTCTGGTCGGGATCGCGCGGCTGAGCACCAACTGGCTGGTCCGCAAGTGCGCCGCCGGATACGTCGAGGCGCTTCGCAACGTCCCACTCATCGTTTTCCTGCTGTTCCTCTACCTCGCCGTGCTCCAGCGCCTGCCACGCATCAACGATGCGTTCGACGCCGGTGGGTTCGTGTTCTCCAACCGGGGCCTGTACGCGCCATGGGTCGCCGTTGCCGAGAACAGCGGGATCTTCCTCGCTATCTGTGCGGGAGCCCTCGCGCTGGCCGCCATCGTCGGCGCCTGGCGGACCCGGAGGTTCGACGCGACGGGCGAGCCCCACCACCGAGTGCTCTGGGGTGGCGCCGCGTTCCTTATCGTCGCCGGCGTCGCCTGGGCCGTCCTCGACCGACCGGTGTCGATCACGCTCCCGTCGCTCGAGGGACGAAACGTCAGCGGCGGCTACGAGCTCTCCGTCGAACATGGCGCGCTGCTGCTCGGGCTATTGCTGTATATGGCGGCGTTCATCGCCGAGATCGTCCGCGGCAGCATCCTCGCCGTCCCCAAAGGCCAGAGCGAAGCTTCCCACGCGCTGGGGCTCGGCGGGTTCCAGCGCTACCGATACGTGGTTCTACCGCAGGCGCTCCGGATCGCCATCCCCCCGACCGGCAACGAGTTCATCAACCTGGCCAAGAACTCCGCTCTCGGCATCGCGATCGCCTTCCCGGAGCTTCTCCGGGTGACTCGCATCGCCATCGGCCAGGGCCAGCCGGCACCGCAACTCGTCGGGATCATGATGCTGTTGTACCTGGCGATCAGCCTCCTGCTGTCGGTGGTCGTGAATCTGCTGAATCGCCGGCTCACCAGGCGGGGGGCATAGATGTCCGACATCGGTGTCCCCACTGAGGAGTACCAGCCTCCTCCGGAGGAGGAACCTCCCGTCCGCGCTGTGTCCCCGGGCGAATGGGTGCGGCAGAACCTGTTCAACACCTGGTACAACTCGGTGATCACCATCGTGCTGGCACCGGCGATCGGTTACCTCATCTTCCGGGTTCTGCGCTTCGTCTTCGTGACCGCCCGGTGGGAGATCGTCGAGGTCAACCTCACCAACTTCATGGTGGGGACATTCCCCCGGGACGAGTTGTGGCGACCGTGGACGGCGATGGCCGTGCTCGGCCTGGTGGTGGGGCTCGGTCTAGGCGTGACCGCCCGCGCGAACACTGAGGTAGCTCGGATACGCGGTGTCCGGATCGGCGCCTCGTGGCACGAGAATGTGCGCCGCGCCGCGCCCGCGCTGCTGCTCCTCGTCGCGCTCGTGGTCTTCGTGCGGACCGCGACGCCGCTGGTGCTGCTCGCCGGTGTGGTCCTGCTGGCCGTACTCGGCTACTACGCCGGAAGGCGGATCCCACCCGGCCGGCGTCGATGGATGCATCTTGCCGTGCTGCTCGGCCTGGCCGTGTCCTACGTCGTCATGACCCAGTTCGACGGGGTGAGTCTTGCTCGCTGGGGCGGGCTGATGCTCACCATGTTCCTGGCCGTCGGCGGCATCGCGCTCGCCTTCCCGCTGGGTGTCCTGCTCGCTCTCGGACGACGGTCATCGTTCCCAGCGGTCCGCTTGGTGTCGGTCGTCTACATCGAACTGATCCGTGGTGTGCCGCTGATAGCGCTGCTGTTCATGGGGTGGCTGATTCTCCCGTTCCTGCTGCCCGCCGACTTCCCGACCCCCGGCCGGACGTGGCGCGCCCTGATCATCTTGATCGCGTTCACGGCCGCGTACGTCGCCGAGATCGTCCGTGGTGGCCTGCAGAGCATTTCGACCGGACAGTACGAGGCAGCGCAGGCGCTCGGCCTGCCCGCGTGGAAGACCATGCGGCTGATCATCCTGCCGCAGGCGCTGCGCAACGTGATCCCGGCGATGGTCGGCCAGTTCATCAGCCTGTTCAAGGACACGTCGCTGGTGTTGATCATCGGACTGTTGGACCTGCTCGCGGTCGCCCGCCGAGTCACCCAGCAGCCCGATTTTCTCGGTCAGGGCCTGCACGCGGAGACCCTGATCTTCGTGTCGTTCATCTACTGGGTCGGGTCGTACTGGATGTCACGGGAGAGCCAGCGGATGGAGAAACGTCTAGGTCTCGGCGAACGCTGAGTCGAGCGAGGAGGAGCGCATGACGAGCACCAGCACATCTCTCACTCAGGCTGCCTGGCGCGCGGGCGGCACGGGTGAAGAGATGATCCGATGTGAGCGGGTGAACAAGTGGTTCGGCGACTTTCAGGCGCTCAAGGACATCGACCTGGTCATCGGCCGCCAGGAGGTCGTCGTTGTGTGCGGGCCGTCGGGCTCCGGCAAGTCGACGCTCATTCGCTGCATCAACCGGCTGGAGAAATACGACAGCGGCATGATCGTCGTCGACGGAATCGAGCTCAGCGACGACGTCCGGAACATCCAGGAGGTCCGCCGCGAGGTCGGCATGGTGTTCCAGCAGTTCAACCTGTTTCCGCACCTCACGATCATGGAGAACATCACGCTTGCGCCACGGCAGGTACGGCACCAGTCGAAGACCGAAGCCGATGGGTACGCGACGGAGCTCCTCGAGCGGGTGAAGATCCCCGAGCAAGCGCACAAATACCCAGCCCAGCTCTCCGGCGGCCAGCAGCAACGCGTCGCCATCGCCCGGGCGCTCGCCATGAAACCGCGAGTGATGCTGTTCGACGAGCCCACCTCGGCGCTAGACCCGGAGATGATCAAGGAGGTGCTCGACGCCATGGTCCAGCTGGCGGAGTCGGGCATGACGATGATCGTGGTGACGCACGAGATGGCCTTCGCCCGGGCAGTGGCGGACCGGATCGTGTTCATGGCGGACGGGCAGATCGTCGAGGTAGGCACCCCGGAGCATTTCTTCACCGACCCTCAGGAGGACCGGACCAAGCTGTTCCTCTCGCAGATCCTCTGACATCCCGACCCGAAGTCTCATGATCATCGAGGATGACCGGGGTGTCCACACGCCTAATCCTCGATGATCATGGGCGTCTCCAACGCAGATCGGTGGCCCATCCTGGCTCGGGGGCCGAACTCGCCGCGCAGCGCCTCGATCTCGACGCGGTCGGCGACGGCCTGAAAGTTGTTCATCGGTTCCTCCTTGTCACATCGAATAGGGCCACGGCCGCCTGGGCGGGCCAGGCGCCGCGTTGAATCAGCCGGCGAACGACTCGGGACCAACGCGGCCCCACGCCACGAGCGCGGCCAGGACGAAGAGGGTCATGGTCACCACGATTCCCTGGGCCTCGCGACGGCGGCTGTGCGTGATCATCGCGCCGGCCATCAGCACCACCACACCGACCGCGGCCAGCGGCACCAGAACCGGTGCGATGTCCAACGCGGCGGGCAGGATCAGGCCCACCGCGGCCAGGAGCTCGAGGGTGCCGATGGCCTTGATGGCGCCGGCGCTGAAGTTTTCGAGGACTCCCATGCTGGCGACCAGCTTCTCCTTGGGCTGGATCAGCTTTATGGCGCCGCTGGCCAGGAAGACCACGGCCAGCAGGCTCGCAATGGTCCACAGCGCGATGTTCATGAGAGTTCTCCTTGCAGGGTGTGAGCGACGTCGGGGTCGACGTCGGACGTCGTGATCGGCGATCCCACGTGCGGAGGTAGCGGGGCGGGACCCAGGTCGACCATGGCGTCGCCCAAGCTTGCCCGTTCGCCGGATGGTGTGTTCGTCTCAGCTGTACGACGACGCAGCCCTTCGGAATGTGAGGCGACGCGCCAACCTCACAGTTCGGTGCGATGTCTCGTCGGACTGGTGAGGGGCAGCTGCGACCGAAGGAGTCGTCGACACCATGACCAACCGATCCGAGCCAGGAGACGGCCGGCTCGATCCGAGCCTGAGCGCGATCATGAGCGAGCGGCGTCAGCTGATCAATCTCGCGTACCGGCTCCTCGGCTCCCTGGCCGATGCCGAGGACGTTGTACAAGAGACGTACACCCGCTGGTACGCGCTGTCCAAGCAGCAGCAGGAAGCCATCGAATCTCCGGGCGCCTGGCTGACGAGGGTCGCCAGCCGCATCTGCCTCGACCTACTCGGCTCGGCACGGGCTCGGCGGGAGAGCTACGTGGGTGAATGGATCCCGGAGCCGCTGCCCGATCGCACGGAGTGGCTCAACGGGCGGACAGACGGCGCCACGGTCGATCCGGCCGACCGAGTCACTCTCGACGAGTCGATCAACATGGCCTTCCTCGTCGTGCTCGAATCGATGACCCCGGCTGAGCGCGTCGCGTTCATCCTTCATGATGTCTTCCGCTACTCCTTCTCCGAGGTGGCCGAGATCGTCGGCCGTACGCCGGCGGCCTGTCGCCAGCTGGCGTCGTCGGCCCGCCGTCGCATCCGCGCATCGCAGGCGCCTGCGCCCCCGACAGCCCAGCGCGCCGGCATCGTCAGGGACTTCAAGGCGGCATGGGAGGCCAAGGACATCGTCGCCCTCATCGGACTCCTCGACCCCGACGTCACGGCGATCGGCGACGGCGGCGGCCTCGTCAGCGCCGAGCTCCGTCCGATCGAAGGCGCCGAGCAGGTGGCTCGCATCCTCGTCGATATCGCCCGCAGGGCACCCAACCTGACAATCCTGGAGCGTACGGTCAACGGCCAGCCCGGCCTGATGGCCCAGCACGATGGCGTCATTGAGGTGGTCATGGCGTTCGACGTCGCAGGTCATCGGATCAAGCACATCTGGGCAATACGGAACCCCGAGAAGCTCCGTCCTTGGACGACGGGCTGACACGCGCCCTTGGCGCCGCGACACCGAGGACTGACTACAGTGAGGACGGAACGCTGGGCAACGCGGACGCGTTGACCAGAGCGGTCGGGGCCGTGTCCAACCAACAGGGAGCACCCGATCCGAACAACGCGTGGGGTGAGCCCCGCGCCCGTCATAGACCGAGGAGAAGCCAACGACCGATTCCACTCCACCACCCCTGACGTCGGCATCCGCGACCCAGATGCCAGAGCGAGCACACCCGGCCGAGGAACCAGAGCGCATCGAGCAAGCCGACAACTCCGACCCGTCGATCAGCATCGATGTCGTGGCCGCACCCACCCTGAGCTACCCGATGGCGCACAACCGGGTCCCGGTGATCAACCGCATCGCCGTCGACGCACCGGAGACGACGGCGCTCGGTGCCACGCTCACTCTCGAGATCTGCGACGCGCACGGCACCCTCGGCAAGCCCCGCGAACTCCTCGTCGACCTCGACGGCGAGGGCACCCTGGTCCTGACCGATGTCGGCCTCGTCGCCGACCCGGCCGCCATGCTTCAGATCGAGGAGACCCGCCCCGCGACCATCCGCGTCGCGTTGACAGACGACGGCCGTACTCTCGCCACCCACGAGACGCCGATCGAACTCCTGGCCGCACAGCATTGGCGAGCCACGCCCACGCTGCTGGCGCTGGAGATGCTGGCGGCGTTCGTCATGCCGAACCACCCGGCGGTCACCAAGCTGCTGTCTGAGGCGTCGGACATCCTCCAGCAGAGCACCGGCAGCCCTTCCATCCAGGGCTACCAGGCCGGAGCCGAGCGTGTGGACGCGATCGTCCGAGCGATCTACGAGGCGATGCAGGCTCGGCAGGTCCGCTATGCAGAGCCGCCCGCCAGCTGGTCCGAGGTCGGGCAGAAAGTCCGCACACCCGGCGACGTCCTGGACGGCCGAGTCGCAACCTGCCTGGACACGGTCGTCGTCATGGCGGCCGCCCTGGAGCAGGCCGGCATTCGGCCGCTGTTGTGGGTGGTCGACGGTCACGCCTTCCTCGGATACTGGCGGGACGAACTGACCCTGGATGGCGCCGCGCAGACCGACGCCGCCGACGTCGTCAACCTGGTCGATCTCGGGCTGATCCGGCTGGTCGAGACCACGATGCTCACGGCGTCCGAAGAACCGGCACCATTCGACCGGACACACCGCCCGCCCGCCTCCACCTACCTGACCGGCGACCTGCATGCGTTGATCGGCGTCACCGACGTCCGCCAAGCCCGGCTCGCCGGCATTCTCCCGCTTCCGGCGCGTACGCGGGACGACGACGGCACGGTCACCGTGGTCGAGTACCGTCCCGCCACGCACAGCGCCCTCGTCCAACCCGTGGAGCCCGCCGCGCCGGCCGGCGACGGTGAACCGACGACGCCCCTTGCGCCGCCGAGGATTCACGCGTGGAAAAACTCGCTGCTGGACCTCAGCCTGCGTAACCGCCTGATCAACTTCACCGACCGCTCCGGCGTCGAGCTGACCGTCCCAGACGGATTCCTCACGACCACTCGGGACCTTCTGCACGCCGGGAAGGCGCTCCAGCTCCTCCCTAGTGACCAGTTCGACCAGATCCACCGCGAGCGCGGCGCCCAGGCCGGCCGCGAGCTTCCCCAGGATCTGCTGGCGGACCTGCTCTCCAACAAGCGCTCCGTGTACGCGGACGTCGGCACGGACCGCTACGTCACCAGAATGCGTAACTTGGCGTACAGGGCGCGCACCATCGCCGAGGAGACGGGAGCGAACAACCTCTATCTGACGATGGGATCGCTGGTCTGGTCACACGACGGCCGCGACCTGCGCTCCCCCCTGGTCCTCGTCCCGGTCCGGCTCGTCGGCCGGTCCCGCCGGACCGTGTACCGCATCGAGCTCGACGAGTCCGGCGGCAGCACGCCGAACTACTGCTTGCTGGAGAAGCTCCGGCAGCTACACGGTCTTCAGGTCCCGTCCCT
>NZ_ML142851.1:375029-378693 GCF_004138495.1 Phytoactinopolyspora endophytica | reverse complement strand
CCCGGGACGGCTCCAGCCGGGCACCGACCTGGGGGCGGTCTTCGACGCGTTGCGCACTGCGCTGGCCGAAGCCCGGCTGCCGTTCCGTGTCGAGCCGTCGGCGCACCTCGCGATCCTGCAGTTCTCCAAGTTCCGGCTGTGGAAGGACCTCGATGGGCACTGGCTCCAGCTGTGCCGCAATCCGCTCGTCGAGCACCTGGTGCACACGCCGAACGATCCGTTCTCCGATCCGGTCGACGTCGATCTGTCCGACGTCGACCTCGACGAGCTGGCGGCCCGCTGCCCGGTCCCCGCGGACGCGTCCCAGCTGGAAGCGATCGCCGCGGCCGTCGCCGGGCGGACGTTCATCTTGGAAGGCCCGCCCGGAACGGGGAAGTCGCAGACCATCACCAATCTGCTGGTGCGTGCCGTCGCCCAGGGCAAGAGGGTGCTGTTCGTGGCCGAGAAGCGAGCCGCCCTCGATGTGGTCCATGATCGCCTCGGGAAGGTCGGCATGGCGCCGCTCTCGCTCGACCTGCACGACAAGAACAGCACCCCGGGCACCGTTCGGGCGCAGATCCGGCGCGCGCTCGACCACTCGGTCCAGGTCGATCGGGAGGGCCTGGACGCCAGCGGCTCGGAGCTCCGCTCCGCTCGCGGAAGGCTCTCCCGGTACGCCCAGCGACTGCACGAGACAAATGGCGCCGGGATGTCGCTGTACTCGGCTCGTGCCCGGCTGCTCGCGATGGGCAACGATGTTCCGGCCCTCGACGTACCGCCTGACCTGCTCGGCGCGTCGTCATCCGAGACACTCGTCCAGATACGTTCCCTCCTCGCCGACCTGCCTGATGTCGCCGACGCCGCGCGGCCGCATCTCCACCATCCGTGGGGGTTCATCGACACACCGGACGCCGGCTCCGTCGGCGCGTCCGATGACGACTTTCCCGCGGACGGCGATCGGCGAGTGGACGCAATCCGCCGCGCGGTGCTCGACCTCGACGACGCGATCGACGACGTTCCACGGTCCGGCCCGCTCGCCGACGTCATGCGGGCGGTACGGTCAGTCGACGATCTGATCGCTCTTGACGAGATCACCTCCGACGACGCAGTCTCCCTGGCGACGCTGGACCAGGTGGGAACAGCGCGTTGGGAGGCCCAGGTCACCGACACCGGGCAGCGGATCGCGTCCTTCGTCGCCACTTCGCATCCCGGGCTGGAGACCGCCACCCCGAGTGCGCTGGACCTTCCGCTCGCCGACATCCAGGCCCGAGCCGATGCCGCCGCGTCGTCGGGGTTCTTCGGACGCAGGAAGCAGCTGACCGCAGTCCGCGACGAACTGATCCCCACCCTGAGATCCGGCGCTCAGGTCAAGCCGAAGGGGGTCCCACAGCTGACCCGGGACCTGGCCCAGGTGCAGCGCGCGGTCGCCGGACTCGCCGCGCAGGTCAACGCGGTGCCCGGCATGGTGCTCCCCACCTCATGGAACCCTCTGACCGACCAGGGCGGGGCAGCCGTGGACGAGCGAGTGCGGTGGCTGCGCTGGGCGGCCAGCCATGTAGCGCCGCCGGAGAGCGACGCCGGCACCCGGGCCGATCATGACATCAACCATCCGCTGGACACCGGAGCTGACGCGCCGTCGGACGGCGGCGTCGAGGACTTCGGCCGGGCGCTGCGACGGTTCCTCGGCACGGCACCCTTCTCAGCGGCCGACCTGGCGGTGATCTCTCAGTTCCGTCAGGCGGCCGAGCAGTTGGTGCAGGTGTGCGCGATCGACCGTGAACACCTGGAACGCTGGGCCGGCGCCGACGGGCTGGTGTCCAGGTGGCGGCAGACACACGACGGCCGTGACGCGTCGTCACCAGACGTACGGGAGCTGCGACGCTGGCTTGCTCTCCTCGACCACGTCGAGCCGTTGCGGACCGCCGGGATGGCGGCGGCCCGGCGTGATCTGACCACCGGCGCGGTCGAGGCGGACGAAGGCGTCCGCGCGTTCGACCGAGGCCTCGCCGAGGCATCACTACACGAGCGCCGCGCAGCGACCGGCCTGGCCGACTTTGCTCCCCGAGTGCATGAGCGCAGCATCGACAGGTTCACGACGTCCACCGCCGCCGTAAGAGACGAGCTGGGAAACGCCATCCCGGCCCAGATCATCGCCGCACGCCCGTTCGACGCGGCCACCGGCAAGGAACGCGTCGGCGCACTCCAGCGAGAGCTGGCCAGGCAACGCGGCGGACTGCGCGTGCGCGAGCTGGTCGAGGAGTACGGGGACCTGATCACCCAAGCCATGCCGTGTGTGCTGGTCAGCCCCGACTCGCTGGCGCGGTTCTTCCCGCCGGAGACCGCCCTGTTCGACCTTGTCGTGTTCGACGAGGCCTCGCAGATCCGGGTCGCCGACGCGGTCGGTGCGATGGGGCGGGCGGGTTCGGTCGTCGTCGTGGGAGACAGCAAGCAGATGCCGCCGACATCGTTCGGCGAGCCGGTCACCGGCGACGACAGGTATGACGGATATGACGACATCGAGCCCGGCGTCGAGGATGAGGAAAGCATCCTCTCCGAATGCGTGCAGGCGCGCGTGCCCAGGCAGTGGCTGTCGTGGCACTACCGCAGCCAGGACGAGTCGCTGATCGCGTTCAGCAACCGGCAGTACTACGAGGGCAGGCTTTCCACCTTCCCCGCGCCGTCGTCCTCCCGCGACGACGACCGGGGCATCAGCCTGGTCCGGGTGGACGGGCGATTCCAACGCTCGGCTGGGCGCGGCGCCGGGGGTGGACCGCTGCGCACCAACCCGATCGAGGCGGAAGCGGTGGTCGAGGAGATCAAGCGACGGTTCGACGAGTCACCCGGGCAGATCCCGTCCATCGGTGTGGTCACCTTCAACCACCAGCAGCGGGGCTATGTCGAGACGCTGATCCGCGACCACGATGACGAGCGGCTGGCTGACGCCTTGGACGGCACCCACCATGAGGAGGGACTGTTCGTCAAGAACCTGGAGAACGTCCAGGGAGACGAACGCGACGTGGTGCTGTTCTCGACGGCGTTCAGCCCGGACGCACGTGGCGTGCTGCCGCTGAACTTCGGGCCGTTGAACCGGGTGGGCGGCGAACGGCGGCTCAACGTAGCGGTCACCCGGGCACGGCGGCGGATCGTCGTGTTCAGTTCGTTCGACCCCTCCCAACTGCGGGCCGAAGAGACGTCGGCCGTCGGGATCAAACACCTGCGGTCCTACCTTGATATGGCGCATCTCGGCACAGCCGCGCTACCGGCGGACGGCCGTCGCGCATCGGCCCGTGACCGTCACGCTGAGGAGATCGCCGCCCGGGTGCGCGAGCACGGGTTCACGGTCACCACCGACGTGGGTCTGTCGGACTTCAAGGTCGACGTCGCCATCGCCTCGGGCGACGATCCGGACCGTTCCCTGGTCGCTGTTCTCCTGGATGGGCCTGAGTGGGCGGGGCGGCGTACGGTCAACGACCGCGACGGGCTACCGACCGAGGTGCTGACGCAGCTGATGCGCTGGCCGGCCGTGGAGCGGGTGTGGCTTCCGGAGTGGCTCGACCGGCCCGACGATGTCGTCGCCCGCCTCGTGCAGCGCGCAACCGCCGCCACCGACTGACCCCAGATTGCGTCCTGCAAAACGCATCCATGACGCTCACTTTGCAGGACGTAAGATGCGGATCGTTCTCGC
>NZ_ML142851.1:369605-375019 GCF_004138495.1 Phytoactinopolyspora endophytica | reverse complement strand
CCCAATGAACGAGTGTCTTGCGGCGTTACTCGAGGAACCGCCGCATCTCGGTGGTGACCAATTCGTCGGCATCGGGGTGGCAGTCGGTCAGGAACGCAATCATGACCGAAGCGTCCTTGTGGCGGTAGAAGTCGACCATTCGGGCGTTGAACTCCCGGGCTCGCGCGGCCGGAATGCTGATCGCGTCGATGCCATGGCTCATCAGGTGACCGTTCATCATGTACCTGGCGGTCCGCTTGTTTCCGTCGAAATAGAACTGCTGCAGGGCACCGAACAGGAAGTACACCAGTGCCTGCTCAAACACACTCTCGATGCCATCGGTCAACGCAACAAGCCCCGCGGCGTGAATCCGCCTCAGGTTCTCGCCGCCTGGCTCCGTCTCCGGCGGCAGATAGCGTCCATACTCCCCGAGTGCGACGCCAGGCGTCAGTCGCTGCTCTTCTCCCTCTCCGCGGAAGAAGCCGGCATCGAACGCCTCGTCGCGCGCGACAATCGCATGGAGATAGTCCGACGTAGCCTTGTCCAACGTGAACGACCCGCCGATCACCAACTCGCGAAGTTCCTTGGCCGAGTCAGCCAAGTTCAGGACCTGTCGCTCATCGCTGAGCTTGTGTCCGCCTACGGTGATCCCGTCGAGCAGGGTCTGCACCTCGGGGTAGGTGAACGGGTTGCCCTCCAGGACTGACGCGTCCCAGATGAACTCGGCCAGCGCCTTGTAAAACCGGAAGACCGCACGTTGTACCGAGTACGCTGGCACGTCCGTGGGGATGGTCGAGCGATCCCACCTGAACCCCACGGCGTCGAAAATCTGGCCCGCGTCCACGTCCTCGCACCTTCCTACCGTCACCTGCGGCTTCCGTCATCAGACACCAGCGTCCACCATACGTGGTCGAGGCGAGACAACGGTCTCGATCAACTCAGCGAAGCGCGCCATCGTTGGCTACTCGTTCATGGCGCTCTGCCGTTATGGGCATGATGAGGTACATGGCCAATCACCACTTCGGCAAGTTCGCGGACGTGTGGAAGCACCTGTGTCTCACCGAGGTGCTGGCCCGCCAGCGTCCAGCGCGGTACGGCGAGACGCACGCTGGTTCGGCCGCGTATCCCATGGTCGACGATCCCGAACGACGATTCGGCGTGCTTCGCTTCCGCGAGACAGCGGAGCGTGAGCCAGCGCTGGCCGGATCGAGTTACCGGGCGCTGGTCGGGCGCTTTATGGATGAGCAGGACGCATATCCGGGCTCGGCGCTCCTGGCCATGGCCGAACTCGGGAACAGCGCCGAGTACTTGTACTGCGATCTCGATCTCCTGAGCACCGCCGACCTCCGGTCATGGCCCTCCAAGCTCGGTATCACTGGCTGCACGGTTGCCGAGGAGGACGGGATGACGGCGGTCGCGCGATGGGTGCACTCAAGCGATGAGGCTGCAATGCCGCCCGCTTCCACCGTCGTGCACATCGACCCTTTCGATCCTCATGCGGGCATCGACGGCGGCCCTTCTGCTCTGGAACTAGCCGCTGATCTGGCCCTGCAAGGGGTCGGCCTCATCTACTGGTACGGCTATGACCGTCCGGATCGGGCAGCGTGGGCGTATCGACATCTTTCCCAAGCAACGGCCCGTCCTCTGTGGTGCGGAGATGCGATGATCGTCAACCACGACGGCATGGAGCGGGCAGGAGACCTGGGCGTGGCGACCACGCCGGGCACCGGATGCGGCATTGTCCTGGCCAACGTCTCCGATGAAACGACAGACGCCTGCGAACGGCTCGGCGACAGCCTGGCACGGGCATACTCTGAGTCGACATTGCCGGACGGCACGCTCGGACGCATCCGTCTGACGTACTACAGCTGAACGGTTGGTCACCATGACCGCGTCGTCACGCGGCGGTCCTCATACATCTGCCAGAACAGCAGCCACGGGTTAAACGACAAGCTTAGTTCAGGTCAGCCGCCCGGCGTAGTGGTCGAAATATAGCCTCGATACTAGGTCCCCGCGCGTACTCGTACCGGTCTTGTCGAAGATCGACTTCAAGTAATCCTGGACGGTGTATGCCGAAAGGTGCATTTCCCGGGCGACTTGAGCGGTGGAGTTGCCGCGGGCGATGAGAGCGGTCACCTGGCGCTCACGTTCGGTCAGGCCGTACGCCGCCGCGATCAGCGGCGCCATCTCTGGAGCACGAGCCGCCTCCAGCGTCACGGCGACCGGAGCCTCCGGCCCGCTGCCGAGGACCGATCCCCGCACCAGCAGCCACCCGACGCTCGTATGCACGCACGCACGCGCCAGCCGTACACCGCTGGCGGGGAGTTGTTCAGCGGCCAGGAGCGCGCGGGCTTGCCGCACGACGGCGGTGATCACCAGCGGCAGCCGTGCCCCTGTCCGGCTGCTGACGTTAAGCCGGTCCAGCCAGTGGTCAGCGCCGTGGTCGCCCATTGCGACGGAGTCGTCGGGGTTGAGCACCAGGACACAGTGATCGTCTAGTTCCGCCGGGGCGGACAGGAGCGCGGCGCGCCGCAGGCCGTCGGTGATCACTGGCGCCAACGAGGCTACGCGCCGGATCTCGGTCGGCGTGTAGTGCGGCCGGTTGGCTTCGCGGAAGAGTGTCAGTCCGCCCCAGGTTCCGACGCCGTTCGCGAGCACGACCCGGATCTCATCGGCAAAACCGCCCGGCCTGCGGACCTCCCGCTGGCGCGAACTCCGGTCGAGGTCGCCACGAGTCGCCTCGGAGAGCCCCGCGGCAGTGGTGCGGGCATTGCGGAGCACCACCCACTTGTTGATGTCGGGTTCGGCGAGCTCGATCTCGATCAGGCGGAGGATGTCGTCGGACGGGAGGCCGTCCTCGACGTAGTCGCCGGTGGGGAGCATGGTGGCGGGGTCGACCGTCTGCAGGCAGGAGCCCTCACCAGGGACGATGCGCCCGAGCACCTTGTTGACCTCCCGAGCGAACGCGGGCACGTCCAGTCCGCGATGGACCAGCCTGACGAGGTCATCGCGGGCACGTGCGTGAGTGGCCGCTGCCGAAGGCACGCGTCCGACTGTATCCGCATCGGCGTCGATTACCCAGGATTCTGGGGTACCGACGTCCCGCGGTTCCGCGCATCGTGGAAGACACCCACGAGGCCAGGAGGAAACCGTGAACGACGTAGCGAACGGGGTGCTGGCGGACGTGCCGTCCGGGACGTGGCAGATCGACATTTCCGTGGAAGTCGAAGCGTTCTTGAATGGAGACAGCTGATGTCCCAAATTGTGTTGTACATGTCCATGTCGCTCGACGGCTTCATCACGGGCCCCAACGACGGCCCCTCCAACGGCCTTGGCGACGGCGGCGAGATCCTGCATGCATGGCTGCGCGACGGCAGCGGAGACGATCCGACCAGCTTCCGTCCGAGCGACGACACCAACGCGACGGTGTTCGACGAGAGCATGTCGACCGGCGCGGTGATCTGCGGCAAACGGCTCGGCGAGTTCGTCAACTACTGGGACGGCGACCACCACGACGGCGTGCCCATCTTCGTCCCAACACACCGGGTACCCGACGAGAAGCCGCCAGGCGACGTCCGCTTCGTGACCGACGGTATCGAATCCTGCGTCGAGCAGGCGAAGGCCGCTGCCGGCGACCGCGACGTCATGCTGCACGGGGCCTACACAGCACAGGAATGCCTGCGGGCCCGCGTTCTGGACGTGATGGAGATCCACCTGATCCCGGTGCTGCTCGGGCAGGGGCGGCGACTCTTCGACCGCCTCGGGCCGGAACACATCGAGCTCGAGCCAGCACGCCAGCTCCAAGGCGCCGGCGTCTTGCATCTGCGGTACGAGGTGAAGTCGTGATCCGTCTCTACATGTCGATGTCGCTGGACGGCTTCATCGCCGGACCGAACGATCGACCAGGTCAGGAGCTTGGCCGCCACGGCGGAAGGGTGTTCAACTGGCTCGACGACCGCAACAGCAACGGACCCAACGGGCAGGTCTATCGGGAGGTCCTGGCCACCGGGGCGGTGATCTCTGGCCGCCGCACCTTCGAACTCGCCAAACGATGGCAGGGCGATCACCACGACGGCGTGCCGATCTTCGTCCTCACCCACCACGTCGACGACGGCGACATCCCTCCCGGCAGTGCGCAATTCGTCACCGACGTCCAGGAGTGCGCCGCCCGGGCCGAGGCCGGAGCGGGCGATCGGCCGGTCATGGTGCACGGCGCGGGAGCGGCACAATCGTTGCTACGGGCAGGCCTACTCGACGAGATCGAGATCCACCTCGTGCAAGTTCTCCTTGGCGACGGACGACGGCTCTTCGACACCCTCGGCACGGATCCCCTTGGGCTCGAGCTGCTGCGGCGAATCCCCGCCCGGGACGTGACACATCTGCGCTACCGCGTCAAGAGACCTGTCGGCGACACGGCAGCGTGATCCACGGACGTCACATTCAACCGCACCCACTACGAAGGAAAGATCATGGAGACGGTCGGAAGGCGTCCGGTGCCGTTGAAACTGCAGGACGCAATTGCTGGACAAGTCATCGAACCCGGCGACGCGGGTTATGACGCTGCCCGCTCGATCTGGAACGCCATGGTCAACCGGTGCCCCGCCGTCATCGTGAGATGTGCGGACTCCGCCGATGTCGCGGCCGCGATCCGGTATGCCAGAAACCATAATCTGGAGATCGGAGTGAGGTGCGGCGGCCACAGCGTCATCGGACACGCGGTACCCGGAGGCGGGCTCATGATCGACCTCACTGCGATGGACAGGGTGAGCGTGGACCCGGTCGCCCACACCGCTCGAATCCAGGGCGGTGCACTGCTCGGCGCGTTGGACCGTGCCACCGGGCAACACGGGCTGGCCACAACCGCCGGCAACGTGTCGCACACGGGTGTCGGCGGGTTGACACTCGGCGGCGGCATGGGATGGCTGGCTAGAAAGTACGGGTTGACCTGCGACAATGCCGAATCGTTCGAGGTCGTGACCGCCACGGGCGACACCGTCACCGCCAGCGCCATCGAGAACAGCGACCTCTTCTGGGGCCTGCGCGGCGGTGGCGGCAACTTCGGTGTCGTCACGGCATTCGAGTTCCGGCTACATCCGATCACCGGGCGCGCCGTTGCCGCCAACTACACATTCACCATCGACGACGCGATCCATGCCATGCGGCAGTGGCGTGACCTCCTCGCGGATGCGCCGCGACAGGCAACGCTGACGGCGTGGGTCGGCACCGTCGACGGACAGCCGCGAGCCAGCCTGGGATTCGTATGGGTCGGCGACCCCGCAGACAGTCACCGTCTGGTGCGCGAGTTCACAGCCCTTGGCACGCCGATCGAACAGAGCGTGACCGAGTACGCCTACGTCGACCTGCAACGCCGAGAGGACGACGAGCAAGGGCACGCGTTGCGCCGGTACTGGAAGGGCCACTACCTGCGCCAACTA
>NZ_ML142851.1:361747-369577 GCF_004138495.1 Phytoactinopolyspora endophytica | reverse complement strand
GACGAAGCCATCGAGGCGTACCTGCTCCGCGGCACCCCCGACGGCACTGGTGACTTCCTCCCGGCCGCGCGCCTTCAAGCCTACGGCGGCGCGATCGCCGACGTCGCCGACGACGAGACCGCGTTCAGCCACCGCGACGCCCTCGTGGAATTCGTCTCGGCATCCCGCTGGGACAACGCCGTCGAAGACGATGAGCGGCTCGCCGCCGCGCGCCGGTACGGCCGGACCATCGAACCGTTCGCGAGCGGCGTCTACGTCAACGCCTTGACCGACGAAGGCAGCGCAGGCGTGCGCCGCGCCTATCCCGAGCACAAACTCGCCCGGCTCACCGCCCTCAAGGACGTGTGGGACCCAGACAACGTGTTTCGTCTCAACCACAACGTAGAGCCATCGGAGGGCTGACCGTGCGAACACTGCTCGTCGGGCTCCGGGTGACGGATCTGGATCGCTCGACCGTGTTCTACCAGGCCCTCGGCTACACGGTGGTCGGCCAGGTTCCCGAGACCGCATTCGGAACACTGACGATGCTCCAGCTGCCGGACGACCCGTTCGTCACGGTCGAGCTCGTGCACGACCCTTCACGTCCGATCAGAGCCGACGGGGGTCTCAACCACCTCGCCATCAAGGTGGAGGACCTGCACGCCACCATCGCCACGCTGGCCGCCAACGGCATCGAGGCCGATCCGGCGGACCCGACCGCCGATCCGGACGAACCACTGGTGAGCCATCTGCGCGATCCCGACGGCTACCTGATCGAGCTCGTCCAATGGCCGGAAGGACACTCTGACGGCATCACCGAAGACGACTTCACGAGCGACCAACGACGCGATAACGGGAAACGGTGATCGACGTGATCTTCTTCATCGAGGGCGGGTGTTCGCCTGGATGCAACTCTGGGTCACGCGGCCTCGCGGGTGCCGTCGTGACTGGGAGTTGGCGTCGCTTGGAACCCAGGTGAGCACGGCTATGGCCGTCTGGCATGGTTAGGGCATGACTGAAGACACACGTAGGTCCGTGTCCATCGAGCGCGTGGCCTCTAACCATTACATCGCGACCAATGCACGCGGCGGCAAGCTCCTGCTGGGCGATGGCAGTGACAGCGAGTTCACGCCGGTCGAGTTGCTGCTCGCTGCCATGGCGGGGTGCTCGGCGATCGACGTCGACACCCTCACCACCCGCCGGTCCGAGCCCGACTCCTTCGAGGTCGAGGCCAGTGGTGACAAGATGCGCGACGACTCCGGCAATCGGATGGAGAACCTCGAGCTGGTCTTCCGAGTCGCGTTCCCTGAGGGCGAGGCCGGCGACGAAGCGCGCAAGGTCCTGCCGGACGCCATCGCCAAGTCACACAACCGGCTTTGCACCGTGAGCAGGACCGTCGAACTGAAGTCTCCAGTGAAGACCCGCAGCGAATGACACGGCGGTGATCGCGACCTCTACGCCCCAAATCCGGCATTACACCTAGACTCGACGGATGACCAATCCCACGACGACGCGCGCGGCGGTCATCACTGGTGTCGCGATCGCGGTCGGGGGTGCCGTGCTGACAAGCCTCACCTGGTGGTATGCGTTACGCACGGCCAACGGCCAACTGATCGACATGATGGCGTACGAGGAGCTGGCCCGCGTTCTGCCAGGAAACCCGTGGCCGGCCGTCGAGTCCGCACTCGACACCGCCCACATCGTCGCGCTTGTGGGAACGTTCGTCGTCGCGGCACTGCTCATTGGCTACCGTCGCGCCTGGCACGCGGCGGTGCAGATCCTCGTTCTCATCGCCGGTGCTACCACCACGGCGCTCATCATGAACGCGCTGGCGCCTCCGCTGTTCGAGGCTCAGAGCATGCCCGCGTACCCGTTCGCGGCGGCGGTCGACACCCCGACTGTGCTGTTCCTCTGTGCCGGCGTTGCGGTGGTCACCGCAGTCTCACCTTCGACGCGCGCGCTCACGGCCGTTCTGGTGGGGCTGCCCATCGCGTTCCTCACTGCCTCGCAGCTGAGTTCCTACGCCCAGCGGCCCTCGACGTTCATCACGGCGTCGCTGGTCGTCACCACATGGATCGGGTTGGTGACGGCCACGGCCCCACTGCTACGGCGCACTGGCCTCAAGCCGCCGGCCGCCACGTCTCGGTCCGCCGGCGCCGCGGCGACGGCCTCCGCCACCATCGCACTCATGCTCATCGCTGCCGCCTCGGCGGCAATCTCCGCGGCGCTGATCAACCAGTGGCTCGACGGCGAGCTGAGGACAGGCGGATACCGCGGCGAGATGACCCTCACCTTCATCGCCGGAGCGCTGGCCATCGGCGCGTCCGTGTGCGTCGCGACGGCCATGGCCCTGGTCGGCAACTACGCCACGGACTCACCCGACGCGTCAACGGACCCGTACCAGCAACGGCCGTCGCACGACGGTCCCGGATTCTCTGCCGGCCAGCCGAGCGTGACACAGCCCGCGCAGGCCGTAGACGTGTCACCGGCGCAGGCCCACCCAGGCGGTATCGCCCGAGGAGCCAGCGACGTCGGAGCCTGAGGCATCAGGACATACGCACGAGCCGTAGGACCAGCGAGGCCCTACCTCTCTCCTACGCGGGCCCTGCGGCCGCGAATACCTGCTCGATCACGGTCATGTTCGCGATCGCGTCCTCTGGCGGTGTGGGGACCGGGGTGTCTCCTCGCACGGCTGCCGAGAACAGTTCACCCTGAATCCCGTACTGGTCTGCGGGCGGGAACTCGAGCACCTCGGTGTCCGGCACCGGCGGCTTGCCGTTCGACGCGACGACGACGCGTGCGGGCTGATCCGGCGGGATGTTGAACGGGATCTCCACGAGCAGCCACCCTTCCGTACCGAGAAGGTGGACGCGCTGGTGATGCACAAGCTGCGTGGACGAGGTGAAGGTAGCGTGCCGCCCACCGAAGTCCAGCACCGCGGAGGTCAACGCGTCGGTTCCGAACTCCGGGTCACGGTAGATCGACGCGTGAACGCCGGTCGGCTCGGTCCCGAACATCATCCGGGCCACGTTGATCGGATAACAACCGATGTCCATCAGCCCGCCTCCGCCGAGCTCGGCGATGTTGCGGATGTTGGTGGGGTCGGTGTTGTTATAGGAGAAGAACCCGTCAACGACCTTGAGCTCGCCGATACGTCCCTCCGCGACCAGCTCGCGCGTGCGCACCCACGACGGATGGAGGCGATACATGAAAGCCTCCATCAGCTTGACACCGGCGTCCCGGCAGCCGGCGACCATCGTGGCGGCCTCGGCGGCGCTCATCGCCAGCGGTTTCTCGCACAACACATGCTTGCCCGCCTCCGCGGCCCGCAGCGTCCATTCCGCGTGCAGGTTGTTCGGAAGCGGAATGTAGACGGCCTCGATCTCCGGATCGTCGAGCAGCGCCTGGTATGAGCCATAGGAACGACGTATCCCCAACCGTGCGGCCACGTCGGCTGCCCGGTCCGCGTCGCGTGATGCGATCCCGACGATGTCGCAGTTGTCCGCGCCCTGCATACCGGGGATCACCTTGTTCACCGCGATCGCCGCACAGCCGAGAACGCCCCAACGGACCGGATCAGTCATCGTTCGCCTCCCACGTGTTCACCGTCAAGCCGGTCCCCACCGTATCTGTGGCTCAACGCACAGGTTGACGTGCCCATCGTCGACGGTGCCCTTTGGACTATCCCGTCCACCCAGGGACAGCGGCGACGAGGCCGCCGTCGATGATCAGGTCCTGTCCGTTGACATAGGACGCCTCATCGGACGCGAGGTAGGCCACCGCGTCGGCGACGTCGTCCGCGGTACCGAGCCGGCCTGCGACCACCTGGGGGACGACGCCGGCCTGTTCCTCGGCGGAGAGGGCATCGTCGAACATCGGTGTCTCGATGTAGCCGGGACTCACGGAGTTGACCCGGATGCCCTTGTGCCCCAGCTCTGCCGCGAGCGTGTGCGCCAGGTTGTGCACCGCCGCCTTCGTTGCCGAGTAGAGCGAGGCGGCGGGAAGGCCGCGGTGCAGCGTCCACGACGCGTTGATCACGATCGCCGCGTGTTCGGACAGCAGCGGGACGGTCTTCTGGATGGTGAAGAACACTCCTTTGAAGTTGATGTCCACGAGACGGTCGAACTCGGCCTCGGTGACGTCACCGTTCGGCTGGAACGACGCGACCCCTGCGTTGGCGAAGACCACGTCGAGCCGTCCGTACCGGTCCCGGATCGCGGCCGCCAGCGCGTCGAGATCGTCGAGGCTCGACGAGTCGCTGCGTATCGCGAACACGCGGTCTCCGCCGTCCAGAGCTTCGATCGCGGAGTCCAACCGGGTCTTGTCGCGCCCGGTGATGACCACCTGTGCGCCCTCGGCCAGCAGCCTGCGTGCGGTGGCCAGTCCCATCCCGCTCGTGCCGCCGGTGATGAGTGCAATCTTGTCATCGAATCGAGAAGAACCGTGTGTCATGGGACTCAGCCTGCCGCCCGGCACACGATGCGAACAGGGCGCACGTATCCGGGGTGTAGCACCACCACCCTGGCCGAGCGATCAGGCCGGGGCCGCGAGACGGTTGCGCTGCAGCTGTTCGAGCCGATCCCCGGTTCCGGTGCCTGGACGTGGGTTGTACAGCTCCAGCCGCCAGTCCGGGCGGTCGGCCACCGCCAGGGTCGTCTTGTCGAAGATCAGGTCGCCGGCATCCGGGTGGTGCACCGCCTTCACCGCCTGAATATGGTCGCCCACGTCGTGACGCGCCCACAGCTCGGCGAACTCAGGGCTCACGGCGGTGAGATCTTCGACCACCCGATCGAACCCCGGATCCTCGGGCGAACGCGCCGCGTCGGCACGGAAGGCTGCGACCACGGTCGGCGCAACCGACTCCCAGTGGGCGTGCATACCGCGGTATCGGGCATTCGTGAAGAACGTGATCAGGCAGTTGTGGTCGGTGTCGACGTATCCGAACACCGCATGCGCGGCGTCGTTGATCGCGAGCAGGTTCCAGTACCGGTCGTGCAGCACCGCGGGCCGTGGCATCCATGCGTCGAGCAGCTGCGAAAGCTCCGGGGTGACTTTGGCATCGCGCTGCACGCCGACCGGCGGCGGGTTGAGGCCGGCCAGCACATACAGGTGCGCACGCTCGGGCTCGGTCAGGCGCAGAGCCGTGCTGATCGCGTCGAGCACCTCGGTCGAGACATTGATGTCACGGCCCTGTTCGAGCCAGGTGTACCAAGACACACCCACCCCGGCCAGCACGGCGACCTCTTCACGCCGCAGACCTGGTGTCCGACGTCTACCCACCGCAGCCATGCCGACGTCAGCTGGCGTGAGCCGCGCTCGGCGAGTGCGCAGAAAGTCACGGAGCTGCTCACGACGACGACGCCTCACCGCGGGGCTTTCGCTGGTCATAACGTCAGGGTAACAACGGCCCGAGCGGACCGGTCGTCTGTTCAGCAGTCCAGCAGCCGCGGCCGGGGTCGAAGCCGCAATGCGGCGACCAACGGCCCACCGGCGCCTGCCGTACACACCTGAGGGAATAACGTCCCAGGCTGGATTCATCCGGCCCTGAGCAAACCAACCGGAGCCTGTCAGGGCCAACTGGCATACTCGAACACATGATCTAAAGCTAACGAGCTACGTGGGTGGGGCTGCGCGAACAGGCCTTCGCACAGCCCCTAGATCCCACCTGAGAGGAGGCCAGGACCTATGTCCGACAACTTACCTCACCATGCCTACACCTCGACTGCCATCCGGGACGGCCAGTATTGGCTTGTCCGATGTGACCAGGACCCGGGCATCCACTCGAAAGTGCGGCTTCTGACGCAGGCCGTCCAGCACCAGCGCCAGGCCATCGCGTATGCCCTGGAGGCGCCGGAGGCCATGATCACAGTGGATGTACGCCCCGTGTTGCCGGAACAGATCCGGGAGCGGATCGCCCGCGCACGCGAGCTTCGTGGGACATCCACCTGGGCGAACAGCTCGGCTGCCGTCGAGCTTCGGGCGGCAGCGCGCGCACTGGCCGAGGCCCGGTTCTCGCTCCGAGACATCGGGACCATCCTCGGCGTCTCTTACCAACGAGCACACCAGCTGACCCGGATGTAGGCGCTCCCCGTCCATGGCCGGCCGCCTCTCGAATCGGCCGGTCATGGACGGCACGGCGATCGGCGTGCGGTCAGTCGCCGTCGTAAGTGAAGCTGACGCCGCTGTCGCTCCAACCGCCAGAGGCTGCGTCGTACGACTGCACCGCCACGTGGTTGATGATGTATGGGTCATCGGCACCGCTCATGCTTTGTTCCGGTTCGAGGAATGCCGGCCGTTCGATGGTCACGTTCCAGGCCGCCTCCATCAGACTGATGCGGGTGAGGCCGTCGTCCGCTCCGGCGGCGTCACGGAGGTTGTGCACCAGCAGCTTTCCCGCCTCGTAGCCGTTGAGCGCCATGGTGATGGTCGGATCCGCGTTCGGCTGATGCTCCGCCATGTCCTCGAAGTACTCCTCGAGTCCGGGATCGGAATCGGCGTCCGGCACGCTCGGGTCCTTCTGGAAGAACAGAGCGGCGACGCCGTCGGCAGCGTCGCCAAGCGGCTGCATGAACTGCTTCGCTCCATTGCACGCGGACGTCAGGACGACCTCTCCGTCGAACCCTGCCTTCGCGAGGCTCTGCAACATGGCGATACACATGGGCCCTTGCATCTCACCCACGACGGCGTCGGCGCCGGAAGCCGTCAGCCGCGCGGCATGCTGGTCGAGGTTGACCTCGGTCGGAGCCACGGTCTGCACCTCCAGCAAGGTCAGCCCGCGCTCCTCGGCCGCGCCTGGGAACGTCTCCGCCCAGTCCTCCCCGATCGTCGTCTGCTGGCGGAACTCCATCACCTGCGCACCCGGGACCGTCTCGGCGATGTGCTCAGCGGCCGCCTCGGCTTCGACGATGGCCGGTGGGATCGTCACCGTGGTCCAGGGATGTTCGTCCGGCGCCGATGTCTCCCTGTTCTGCGAGATCGTCCCCAGCTGGGGCACGCAGGCCGTCTCGTAGATCGGCCGAGACCCGGTGATCGACGCCTCCGAGATCTGCAGCAGGCTGACGAAGACGTCCTCCTGTCCCACGAACGCCTGCGCATTCGCGGTCGCACGCGCCGGATCGTATGCATCGTCCTTGATCACTAGTTCGATCTCGTGCCCGTCGATCCCGCCGTCCGCGTTGACCGCACCGAACGCGGCACGGAGACCTTCGATGTTGGCACTGCCGATCGCGGCCAACGGCCCGCTGAGGGCCATGCTCACCCCGACCTTGATCGGCTCTCCCTCGTCCAGCGGCTGGCCTGCCTCGTCCGGACAATGCGACGTGTCGACAGTGAACGTGCCCGTGCTGGCGTCGTCGTTATCACTCCCTCCTGACCTGCTGTCGCCGCAACCATTAACGACGACGATCGCACCAGCCGCGAGCACCACGACGAGGCCTCGCGACGACGGACGCCCGCCTGACGAGCGAGGAAGCCCCCGCCACGTCCTTGCGGACAGCGAATCCACGGATGTCCGATTCACACGCATGAGCGCTCCAGTTCCGAACCGTGCGGCCGGCGGCCGTGACGGTCCTAGCTGATCTCGATACGGTCCTGGTCATCTCGAGACGGCGTGGCCGCACGCGAGCGAGTGGCCACGGCAGCGTCGTCGGGCGCCAGGTGAGCGGTCCCGCCGGTGAGCACCGCAAGGTCGGGAAGGCCAGGTGGCACGAACCTGACCAGGCGTTCGCGCGCGGAGGTGACCAGCGGGGTCACGCCCTTGGGAAGGAAGAACACGCAGGCGACGAGGATCGCGCCGTAGAGGACGGTGGCCAGCAGCCCCGGGTGCGGCAGGTCCGCCAGCGCCGGCACGTG
>NZ_ML142851.1:355641-361721 GCF_004138495.1 Phytoactinopolyspora endophytica | reverse complement strand
AGCTCGAACGTGTACGTCGGGAGGAACACCATCACGAACCCTCCGACGACGGCGCCCGCCACCCGCTCCTCGCCGCCGATGATCACCGCCGTGATGAACAGCAGGCTCAGATGGAAACCGACACTGTCCGGGCTGACGATCGGCACCATCAGCATGAACAAAGAACCACCCACGGCGGCGAGCATCGTGCTGAACGCGAAGCTGCCGACCTTCACACTCGCGACGTGGATCCCGGCCACCGCCGCCGCGGTCTCGTTGTCGCGAACGGCGAACATGGCCCGGCCGACCCGGCTGCGCACCAGCAAAGCCGTGCCGGCGAACACCACGACGGCGACGCCACAGACGAGCACGAACTTGAACCCGATGGGCGTCACATCGAAACCGAACCAGGAAGGCTTCGACCACGGTAGGAACATCGGCTTGCCGCTGGACCCTCCGGAGCCCAGGTCCCGTGCGAACGGCTGGAGCAGCAGCAGCGGGAACGCCGTCCCGACGGCGATCGTCACGATCGCCAGGTAGAGCCCTTTCAGGCGCAGCGCCGGCAGGCCGACGACCAGCCCGACGACGACGCCGATGAGCGCGGACATCCCAATGGCGCCGAAGAACGGCCAGCCATGGTCGGACACCAGGATCGCCGTGCTGTACGCGCCGATACCGAACATGGCTCCGTGACCGAGCGAGATCTGCCTGCTCATCCCGGTGACGACGTTGAGGCCGAGCAGTGCGACCGCATAGGCGATGGCCTGCCCGATCTGGGTCACCCGGAAGTCACCGGAGAGGACCGGGAACAGCACCACCGCGACGACCAGCACGACCAGCCCCGACCCCTGCCAGGCCCGGTGCGGCATGCTGCCTCGTTCGATGACCCTGGTCATACCCGCTCCAATCTCTTGACGCCGAATAGACCCTGTGGGCGGAGCAGAAGGACGACGAGCACCAGGACCAGCGCGACCACCAGGCCGAGATCGCCGGAGACGAACGTCAGCAGACCCGGGAAGAGATTGACCGCCAGGCCGAGGGCCAGCCCTCCGACGACGGCGCCCTTGAGGCTCTCGAAGCCGCCCACAGTTGCGGCGGTCAGGCCGAACACGAGCATCGGCGTCATCATGGCGTAGTCGATCGCGCCGTTGCGGACGCCGACGAGCACCGCCGTGAGAGTGGCGATCAGCACCGACAGTCCCCAGCCCACGATGAACATCCGCGGCAGCGGGATACCGACGAGCCCGGCCGACTCGCGGTTGGAGGCGACCGCACGATAGGCCAGGCCGTACCGGGTGCGCTGCAGGAACAGCGACAGCGCCAGACCGACGACGGCCAAGGCCGCCAGCGAGAGGAGATCGCCGTAGGTGAGGTATGCCTGCGGCGGCCCGTCCATCAGCACCAGCTGTGAGCCTGCCCCGCCGTCGAACGGACTCGGCGCCGTGGCCGGTTCCGTCCCCCAGGCCAGCCCGATCGCGGCGTTCGCGACCAGATAGACAGCGAGCGTCGTGAGCACGACGGCGAACAGCCCGCGCTTCTCCGCGGGCCGGATGAGGGAACGCTCCATCAACGCCCCGACGCCCAGCGCGACCACCAGCACGACGGCTAGTGCGAGCCAGAAGGCCATACCCCTCAGCACCAGGCTGGACATGGTGAAGACACCGAGCGCGCCGAGCTCACCGGCAGCCAGGTTCAAGTGCGACGACGCCTTCCACACGATCACGAAGGCGAGTGCGAAGAGAGCGAACAGGGATCCCATGGACATCCCACTGAGGAACAGCTGGAGGAGGTACGCGGGGTTTGCGATGTTGGAGTCGAACATCGATGCCGCCCTTCAGTAGCCCAGATACGCCCGGCGTACGGCGTCGTCGTCGCGGACCTCGTGGCCGGAGCCGGAGACCTCGATGTGCCCCGACTCGATGACGTACGCACGGTGCGCGAAGGCGAGCGCCAGCTCGGCGTTCTGCTCCACGACCAGGAGCGACGTGCCCTCTCGCTGGTTGATCTCCCGCAGCTGGGCGAACAGGCCCTCGGTGATCATCCTGGCGAGGCCGAGCGACGGCTCGTCGAGCAGGAGCAGCCGTGGCCGGGACATCAGGCCCCGGGCGACGGCGAGCATCTGCTGCTCGCCACCACTCATCTGGCCGGCGAGCTGCGTGCGTCGCTCGTAGAGCTGTGGGAACACGTCGTACCAGCGCTTCATGTCGGCCTGGACCGCGGCCCGGTCGGTCCGGGTGAAGGCGCCGACGAGGAGGTTCTCCTCGACGGTGAGCTCCGCGAAGACGCCCCTGCCCTGCGGCACATGGCTAATGCCGCGGCGCACCACCCGTTCCGGCCGCCAGCCGAGGATCGACCGCCCGTCGAAGCGGATCTCGCCCCGCGCCGGGATCAGTCCGGACAGAGCACGCAGCACGGTGGTCTTGCCGGCGCCGTTCGCCCCGAGCAGCACCACCGCCTCGCCCTCGTCCACACGGAGGCCGATCCCATGCAGCGCCTGGATCTTGCCGTAGAAGGCGTCGACCGAACGCATCTGTAGCAGTGGCGAGGTCATGCCGCACTCCCCAGATAGGCCGAGATGACCTCGGGGTCCTGCTGCACATGCTCGGGTGTCCCGAACGCGATGCGGTGCCCGAAGTTCAGCACCACGACGTGGTCGCTGATCCCCATCACCAGGCGCATATGGTGCTCCACCAGCAGCACGGTGAGCGCGAACTCCGCACGCACCCGTTGGATCAGCTCACCGAGTGCGGTGACCTCGGCATGGTTCAGCCCGTTCGCCGGCTCGTCCAGGAGCAGCAGCCGCGGCCTGGAGACCAGGGCCCGGGCGAACTCGACCCGCTTCATCGTGCCGAACGGCAGGTCCGTCACCTTGCGCAGCGCGTCGTCGGCCAGCCCCAGCGTCTGAAGCACGTACATGGCCTGCTCGGTGGTGCGTCGCTCGGCCCGCGCGATGTACCCCGGGATCAGCGACGTGACCCAGTTCCCCGTGCACAGGTTGTGCGCCCCGACCATCACGTTCTCCAGGACCGTCATGCTCGGGAACAGCGCCAGATTCTGGAAGGTGCGGGCCACTCCCACTCCGCTGATCGCGTGCGGGGGCAGGCCGAGCAGATCCTGCCCGGCCATCGTCACCGCGCCCGACGTGGCGTCGTAGACCCGGCTCAGCACGTTGAGCATCGTCGTCTTGCCCGCGCCGTTCGGGCCGATCAGCCCGCAGATCTCGCCGTCGTCCACCGCGAACGACAGGTCGTCGAGGGCGGTGATGCCGCCGAATCTGACGCAGACGCCGTCCACGTCGAGCAGCGGGCCGGATGCTCGCTCATCCATCTCCGCCTCCCTGCGCAAGGCGGGGGAAGTCCAGGTTGAACAGTTCCACCGCGGTGGTCTCGTAGAACGCCCGCAACTCGTCGCGGCTCATCGGCAGGTCATCCTGGATGCGCACCTCGTCGGCGACGAACTGGTACGGGTAGTCCATCGCGTACAGAACCCGGTCGGCGCCCACCACCTCGCGGCAGAACATGATCGCCGGTGGCCAGGCCATCCCGCTCGTGGTGATCCAGATGTTGCGGCGGAAGTACTCGCTCGGGGTGAGCTCGAGCGGCTTCGAGGACTCGTATCGGGCTGCCCGGACCTGCGCCGCGTGCATCCAGTCGAGACGGTAGAGCCAGTACGGCAGCGCCTCCCCGAGATGCCCGACGACCAGCTTGAGCCTCGGGAACCGGTCGAGCACGCCCGCGACGATCAGCCGCAGCACGTGCATGCCGGTCTCGACACCGAACCCGAAGATGGCACCGTCCAACCCCGCGTCCAGCATCGGCCCTATCATCTGAGCCGGCGGTGTCTGCGGATGCAGATAGATCGGGACGCCGAGCGCCTCGGCCGCCTCCAGGATGGGGTAGAACTGCGGCTCGTCGAGGTAGTGCCCCTTGACGTGCGAGTTGCAGATCAGCCCCTTCAGGCCGAGCTGCGTCACCGCCCGTTCCAGCTCCACGACGGCCGAGGAGGCGTCCTCGAACCCGACGGCGGCCAGGCCGGAGAACCGGCCGGGATGCCATAGGCAGGCGTCGGCGATCCGGTCGTTGGCCACCGTGGCGATCTCCCGCGCCCGGGCGACGTCGAGCACCTGCGTGCCCGGCGCGGTCAGCGACACGACCGCATGGTCGATGCCGGCCGAGTCCATGTCCGCCAGCCGCTCGTCGCCGAGGTCCTGCAGCTTGCGCTGGACAGCCCTCGGCCGCTCCGCGTCGCTGCGCAGGTAGAAGCCCATCAGACTCTCGAACCCGGGGTCGACGTCGGGACGGTCGAGGAGATCCCGGAAGGAGCGGACCAGCTCCGGCGGCGCGTACGCCTCCTCCACGGCGATCCTCAGGTACCCGACCCGTCCCCCGGTGGTGAGGTCCTTCTCCACGGTCATCTGGTCGGTCATCTGTCTGGGCCTCCTGTACTGAGGTTCTCCCAGCGGGTGATGCCTGGGAGGCGGCTGTGCGGCTGCTCGATGTGGACGATCGCGTGCTCCTCGGTGCACGAGGCGAGCGAGTACTCGCGGTGGTTGCGGCCGAGCCCGGAGCGCTTCACCCCACCGAAGGGCACGGACGCGACCGACGCGCCGACCCGGTGCACGTTGATGAAGGTGTTGCCCGCCTCGACCCGCTCCGCGACCGTCTCGGCATGGCCGACGTCGTCGCTCCACACCGACGACCCGAGCCCGTACTCGGTCCGGTTCGCTTCGGCGACCGCCTCGTCGTCGGTGTCGAACGGCAGGATCGGGAGGACCGGCGCGAACTGCTCCTCCACCACCAGCTCGGCGTACGAGGGGACTCCAGTGACGAGCACCGGGTAGACGTACAGCCCGTCGGCCCACTTCGCCGAACCGGCCCGCACACCCCGGTGCAGAACCCGGGCACCTTCCCGCTCGGCATCGGCCAACAGCCGGTGCGCGCGGTCGTATCCGGCCCGGGTCGTCAGCGGACCCATGTGCACGTCCGGGTCGAACGGATCCCCGACGACGAGGCCGCCCAGCATCTGCGCCAGGCCGTCGACCAGCTCGTCGTATCGGCTGCGATGCACGTAAACGCGCTTGACGTTGTAACAGATCTGCCCGCTGGAGCTGAACGTGCCGGCGACGAGCTCCCGCAGCAGCTCGTCGTCGACGGTCGCCGATTCCAGCACGATCGCCGGGTCGTTGCCGCCGAGCTCGAGCGAGACCTTCTTCACGGTCGACGCCGCCGCCTCCAGCACCCGCCGCCCCGAGGCGACGCCGCCGGTGAACAGGATCCCTCGCACCAGCTCGTGCCGGGTCAGCGCTTCACCCGCCTCGTCGCCGGTGCCAGGTACGACGTTGAGCACCCCCGGCGGAAGCAGCTCGGCGCAGCGACGCAGCATCGCCGACACCGCCAGCGGTGCTACCTCCGGCGGTTTCACCACCACCGTGCAGCCGGAGATCAGCGCCGGAGCGAGCATGTTGAACGTCAGGTAGACCGGCGTGTTCCACGGCGGAATCACCGCGACCGGCCCGACCGGCACGCGGCGGATCCGAGCGCTGGTCGCCGGGCGGGACGCTTCGTCGTCGCTGACGTCGAGCTCCCGCTCGGCCAGGTCGGACAGCGCGGCGAAGGCACGGAGAAGGCCCACGGCACCGGACGCGTCCACCCGCGACTCCGCCACCACCTTCCCGACTTCCAGCGAGATCACCGGTGCCAGGTCCGCCGCTAGCTTCTCCAGCTCGCCGGCGGCATCGGCCATCAGCTCGGCCCGCCGCCGCGCGCCCAGCGCACGCCATTCCGGGAAGGCGTCGTGGGCCGCACGCACCGCCGCATCGACATCCCGGCCGCTGGACACGGCGTACTCGCCGACCGTCTCCGCGACGTCGGCGGGGTTGGTCACCGCCGCCCACCGTTCCGGACGGGTCCGCACACCACCGACGTAGCCGTCGGCCCGAGCCCATCGGGCGCCGTCCCGGCCCGGCTGGTCCTGAACCGCGGTCATCGCAGACTCTTCCCGGACCGAGGGTCCCAGTCCTTGCCCGTGACCGGGTGCGGGTAATGGAACGGCACCGTGTCGGTGCTGGGGAACAGCTCGAAGTCGCCGACGAGCTCGTCGGG
>NZ_ML142851.1:339044-355542 GCF_004138495.1 Phytoactinopolyspora endophytica | reverse complement strand
AGCGGGTCCTCCGGATAGGTCACGGTGGGGATGACCCCGGTCATGGGCGACGTCCTGGCCCAGCCCTTGTCGAATTCGCCGTGCCAGAACGGCCGGTACTCCAGCCGCTGGATCTTCCAGATTCCGTCCTCGTTGACGTAGCGGTTCTCGTAGAGCCCGCCTTCCCACCACTGGTCGAAGGAGACCTGGCCGGGGAAGGTCTCCTTGGCCGATTCGTGCAGCCCGGCCTGCATCACGCACCGGAAACGGCCCTGCGCCGTGGTGAGGTCGTCGGAGACGGTGACGATGTCCTGGAACTGCGGGTGGTCCAGGAGGAACCCGAAGACCGGCCCGTCGTGCCCCTGCACGAACCGGCCTCCGAACCGCTGAACGTAGAGCCGGTCGATGCCCGCCCTGCCCTTGTACAGGCCCCCGCAGAAGTAGACCTCGCCGTCGTCGCTGAACAGCGCCGCAACTTCGGAGTAGTGACACTTGTCGAGGTAGTAGCTGTACGCGTGGTGCAGCCGGCGGATCTCCTGCTGCGCTTCGAGCAAGGCGACCCGGTGTGCCAGCGCCGCCACGGTCTCCCGCAGGTCGGAGTCGGATGTCTCGGTCATGGCGTTCCTCCTTGACAAGCGGTTCAGGGTGGATCAGGCGGTGCGGTGGGCGAGCTCCTCGCTGCTCACCCAGTTGCCGTGCAGTCCCATCCGGATACGCATCGGAAGAGAGAGCGTGCAGACAGGTGGTTCGTCCAGCTTCTGCGCGTCGAGGATGACCAGGTCACTGTGCATCCGGTCTCGCCGGGCGACCACCACGAAGACGTAGCCGACGCCCGGCGGGGAGTCCGGCTTGGCGGGCACGAACAGCGGCTCCCCGACGGTGGCGTGGTCGCCCGGGTAGTAGATCCGCTGCTTTCCGGTGTCGAGCTCGATGGCGCTCACCCATCGGAATCCGCCGCCGGGCGCGGTACGGCCTGGGACGTCGGTCAGTCCCATGACGCCCCAGGTATACGGGAGGGTCTCCTGTCGGTCATCCATCCTGGGGAACTCGCCGGGGAGCTGGCTCAGCTGCTTCTGGGTGAACGTCATGCTGGGGTCGTGCGTGTCGACCGTCCAGCGGGAGAGGTAACCCTTGGCCCGCTCCGGGTCGTAGGACGCGCCGCACAGATCCGGGAACCACGGGAAGTAGTTGGTGGCGCTGACCGGCGTGTCGATGTGGATGAACCGGCCGTCGTCGTACCCGCCCATCATGTGGCTGGCGAACCGGTTGCTCCCCTTGTACCAGCGGACGTCGGCGGCGGAGCCCCTGCGTGGCAGCACGCCGAGGTACACGTCCTCGTTCGGATCCCACTTGAAATGCGACTCGCCGTTCTTGAGCCACTGCAGGTCGCTCTTGAGCGGGATGATCGGGAAGACGACGAAGTTCTGCGTCACGACGAAGTCATGGACCATGCTCGAGTACGGAGCCTGGAACCAGGTCTCGTGGACCAGGCGCCCGGCCGCATCCGCCTCGTAGTAGACGATGTCGGGGGTCGTATCGCCCTTGGCCGCGTAACCGAAGAAGACCATCTCGCCGGTCCGTGGGTCGAACTTCGGGTGCGCAGTGGATGTCTGCGAGGTCAGTGATCCCTCGAAGTCGAATTCTCCGAGGGTCTCGAGCGTCACCGGATCCAGGATGAGTGGCGCGGAGTCTTCTTTGGCGACGTACAGCCGTCCTCCGTGGTAGAAGACGTTGGTGTTCGCCAGCCCTCGGCTGAGGCCTTCGACGGTCGGGTTGTCCGTGTACGGGTTCCGGTACGCCCCGAACAGCGCGCGACCGGCGATCTCCTCGGCCTGAAAGCGCGGCGTCCGTACGTAGCGGCTCTTGAAGTCGACGCGCCCCCGGTCGAACCGGAACGAGATCACCATCCCGTCGCTGTTGAACAGTTCGAGGTCGTTCTCGATGAACGACGGCCATTGCCGGTCCACCACGCACTTGTAGTACGTCCCAGAGAGCTGCTCGGGAATCTCACCCTGGGTCACCTGCACGCCTCGGATGTCGGCCTCAACGCGCATCGGCGCGTCGAACGGGTCGGCCAAAGCGGGAAATCGGACCATGTGCACTCACTCCTTGCGTTGCGGACGCCTTATGTCGCGGACGTCTTGGACCGGGCTCCGACGCCGACCTCGTCGAGGTCACGCCCGACGACGAGACGGCCCGAGAATCCGTTGACGGCACGGCGCCACCGGTGCTCCGGCCAGCTGCCCGGTACGAAGTGGGTCAGCACGAGGGTGCCGGCACCGGCGCGCTCAGCAATCTCACCCACCTCTTCGTCCGAGGTGTGAGCGTTGAGGTGGTGGTTGACGATGCCCTCTTCGGCTTCGCTGCGCGGCGGCGGGTACAGGCTTTCCACCCATTCCCGGGAGATGACCTCATGGACCAGGACGTCAGCCCCTTCGGCCAGCTCGTCCAGGTTCTCCGACGGGCCGGTGTCGCCGGAGAAGACCACCGCCCCGTCGTCGGTGTCGAACCGATACGCGAGCGCCGGAAATACCGGCGCATGCTGGACCAGCGTCGCCGAGACACGGACCCGGTCGTCCTCGTGGAAGATCACCGGGCTCATCCGGGGATGAGGCTCGTCGTTCGGGTCGTCCAGGAGGTCATCCGCGATCGGCACATCGCGCCCCTCGAAGAGTTCCCCCGGAACTGGCTTGCGATTGTCGAACGACCGGTCGTTGTAGTCGGTCGCAAAGGCGCTGACCAGAAGATTCACCATCTCCCGCGTCCCCGGAGTGGGATTGTCCGGAGCGACGACGGGCGGCTCGGGTGGTTCGCCGAACAACGGCGGAAGCTCGCCCCGGTTCCCAGGTCCCCAGACCGTGACCTTGCGCTCAGTGTGCTCCAGGCCGCCGAACAGCCCGAACATGAGCAGGTTGTTGAGGTCGACGATGTGATCGGAGTGCAGGTGAGTGAGGAAGATGCCGCCAAGCCGATCGAGTGGGCCGACACCGACGCCGGCGGTCCCGATGCCGGATGCGCGGATCTGCCGGCCGGCCCCTTCACCGGCGTCGACCAGGTAATAGCGGTCGCCCACGACCAGCGCGGAGGCGATGCCGGCGCGGACCGGGTCGTCGAGCCAGCCCGGCCCGCCCAGCGTGCCCAGCAGCACCACCTTCGTCCGGTAGTCCTTCGTGGTCGCGGGTGCCCTGCTCGGTTCGGAAGCGAATGCCTGGATCGAGCTGCCTGCAGTGGTCAATGCCGCCCCACCGGCTGTGCCTGCCAGCAGTGACCTCCGGGTCACGCACGGCGCTGTAGCTTGGCCGAGAACGTCACACACGACACTCACTCCTCGCCGTTGAAGGTGGTAAGGAGTGAAAAGGACAGCGGCGGGCCTGACAACGATCGGCGTTAACCTTTCGGCTATGTGGAAAGACCGACAAGCCAGGCGACTCGGACATGACATCCGCTGAGATGGCGCTCCGTGCGGTCCTGCTGATCGCGGAACGTGGTCAGATCACGGTGACCGAACTGGCGCTGGCCCTCGAAGTGGCACCGTCGACGGCGCACCGCGTACTGGCCAACTGTCGGCAGGTGGGCTTCGTACGGCAGGACGATCGTGGCGGCCCGTACGTCCGGGGACCGGCCCTGCACGAGATCTCGCTGCTGGCGTCGCGGGCGTTGTCCCTGCGCGACGCCGTCGACCCGGTGTTGCACGACTTGCGCGATGAGACCGGAGCGAGCGTCGGAGTGATGATCCTCGAAGGCCGGAACGCACGCATTGTCAACGGTCTGATCGGCGACAGCGATGTGGTGGCCAGCCGCGTCGGCCGGGTCTTCCCGGCCCACCGAGTCGCGGGCGGGAAGGCGATCCTGGCCACGGAGACGCCGGAGAAGCGTCGCCGCCGCCTCGGTCCGACGCTGCCGCCGTTGGCAGACGGCACCACACGGACGTGGGAGGAGTTCGAGAAGGAGATGGGGCTGGTGCGTCGGCGGGGGTGGGCGCATGCGATCGGTCAGAGCGATCCGGCCATCGGCGCCATCGCCGCTCCGGTCGTACTGGCCAGCGGCGACGCCATCGGCGCCCTCACCCTTGCGCTACCTCGCTACAAGATGAGCACGCGGTCGGAGGTGGAGGCTTTCGCCCCCGAGCTGTTACGTGCGGCCACCCGCGCCCAGTCTCGCCTCCGCGGCGGAGCCGGCTGAGAACATCACTTGCACCTTCCGGCAATTTGCCGTTAAACAGCAAACAATCTATGTTCACCTCGGACTTTAGAAGCACGTTTGCTGTTTACGCTCATTTTGCAGAGGAGCGCAAGTAACATGAAGCCCGGTCTGAGCGTGCCTGGCACGCAGCCAACCCGCCAGTCATAAAACAGCATCGCGGCCAAGCGACGAGTCGAGCCTCACAGGCACGTGCGATTCCGACCGTTCGAGTGAGGACGTTGAGCTGTTCGAGCTCGTCGGAGGACGGATCGACGCGTCGCGTCACGGGGTGAGGTCGGCCAACGCGCCATCGAGGTCACGGCCGCGGTTGTAGCCGCGTTCGGTAATCAACTGGACAGCGACCCTGGCCAAATCCCAGTCGTCGTCCTCTGCGACTCGTGCGAGCTCTCTTACATCGTCAGCATCCGTGGGGCGGTTCCGATCGTCGCGCGCCAGAAGTTTCATGACAATGAGGTGACCGGTCCGGGCCACCGGAACGACGAGCTCGGGGAGGATCTCGAGTTCTTCGGCCTGCTGCACGATCTCCGGCTCAATTCCGCACGAAGCGAAGAGCAAGTCCAGCACGACCTCCGGGCGATCACGATGGTCTAACCGCACGGGAGGTCATCCACGAGCCGCCGCAGTGCGACCTCAAGGCCGGTCAAGCTGTTCGCGGCCACGTCACAAGCCGACCCTGCGCGTCACCATCCGGGGCCTTAGAACGGTCTGCGAGCCAGTCAGCCACCACGCCGCGAACTTCACTCTCCGACGCGTCAGAATGCTCCCGACGATACCGCTGAGCACGCAACTGAGCGCCGAGCTCAGTCAGCTCGAGTGCGGTCTGGACGCCTCCCGTAGACATACAGTCATTCTAGCGGCCCAGGTCACACCCGCCTATGTGCCACACTGAGTGGTCGGCGTTCGTTCAGGCACGGGCACAGCCGAACTCGACGAGACCCGTTCAGAAGTTACTGCAAATGGCGAGGCAACATGGCCTCATCAACCCTTTGATTCCGCTTGGCGACCTTTGGCTGCCACCAGACCGCGGGAAGCGATGGCCTCGCTGTCTGATCAACCATCTGTTCGGGCAATAAAATAGAGGAAACTCCATACGCTGCGGACGCTGGCTCGTGCTCGACTGGTCAGCATGACGATGAGATCTTCAAGCCTGGTCGTGGTCCCGGCGCGTGAGGGCCGAGCGTTCCCTCTCAGTGCCGGGCAGCGAATCCAGATCAGCGACGTCGAAGGCGGGCAGGTCGGCGACGTGTTCGCGTTCGTCCGCGACAACCCCACCGAGTACCACAGCGCCGCGCACACACGGGCACACGTCGACCGGCTCTTCCCCACTCTGGGCGAGCAGTTCGTCACCGATCGCCGGCGACCGATCCTGACGCTGGCCGAAGACAGCTCACCGGGACACCACGATCTGCTGATCCCGGCGTGCGATCCAGCACGATACGCCGCGCTCGGTGTCGGCGACAGCCACCCGTCGTGCGCCGAGAACCTGCACGCGGCGCTTGTTCCGCTGGGCGTATCGGTCGACGTCGTACCCCAGCCGATCAATGTCTTCATGTACGTCCAGGTCAACACCGACGGCACCCTCAGCTGGCTTCCGGCTCCGACTCGGGCCGGTGACGCCGTCGTCTTCGAGGCGGCGCTCGACTGCATCGTCGTCGTGTCCGCCTGCCCGCAGGACGTCGTCGGGATCAACGGTGGCCGGCCGACCCCACTTGCCGTCGAGCTCTTCGATACCGCTGGCTGACCGGTCCGTGCGACGGCCTGTCCAGGTCATCGAGAGCGTGAACGCGAACCGGCCTTCCACGGGCTATCCGTCCTTACCGATACAGCGTCTCCACAATCAAGGGATCACCATGACACCCAACTCCAGCACGCCAACGCACCCCGCGCTCAAACCAACTCAGATCGGACCCCTCGGGCTTGCCAACCGGCTGGCCGTCGCACCGATGACGCGCGTCTCCGCGACGCCGGACGGCGTGCCCACCCAGCAGATGGCCGACTACTACTCCGCGTTCGCCCGAGGCGGGTTCGGGCTGGTCATCACCGAAGGCACGTACACCGACCTCCGATACAGTCAGGGCTACCTCAACCAGCCCGGGGCGGTCACCGACGCCCACCTGGCCGGCTGGCGAGACGTCGTCGATGCTGTCCGCGCGGAGCGGGGCACGATCATCATGCAGTTGATGCACGCTGGCGCACTCTCGCAGGGCAACCCGTACTCCGAGGAGCCCGCCGGCCCTTCCGCCGTGCAGCCTCGTGGAACCATGCTCAGCGAGTACGGCGGAGAAGGGTCCTGGCATACGCCGATCGAGATGAGCCAGGCCGACATCGACGACGCTGTCAGCGGCTTCGTGCACGCCGCGCGGCAGGCGCAGGCCGCGGGCTTCGCCGGCGTGGAGATCCATGGCGCGAACGGCTATCTTCTCGACCAGTTTCTCACCGACTACACGAACCAGCGCACAGACCGGTACGGAGGGCACGTCGAGAACCGGGCGCGGCTCATGTGTGAGGTCACCGCCGCAGTCCGGGCGGCCGTCCCCGCCGGCTTCGTCGTCGGCGTCCGGCTGTCCCAGACGAAGGTCAACGACTTCGAGTACCGCTGGCCCGGCGGCGCGCGCGACGCAGAGACGATCTTCCGTTCCCTCGGGGACACCGGCGTCGACTATCTGCACGTCGCCAGCGAGGGCCGGGACTGGATCGAGACTGCCCGCCTGGACAACGGCGACACGATCACCGCTTTGGCCCGCCGCGTCACTGATCTGCCCGTCGTCGCCAATGGCGGCATGCACCGCCCGGACCAGGCGGCCCGAGTCCTCGACGACGGTCACGCGGACGTGCTCGCCGTCGCGCGCGGCGCGCTGAGCAACCCCGACCTTCCACACAGATTCGAGGCCGGCGAGGAACCGGCCGGATTCGACGACGCGATGCTGCATCCGATGGCGACACTGGACAACGCCGAAGCGTGGACCGCTGCCAACGCCTGATCTTGCCCCACCGACACCTCGTTACGTCCTGCACACGACTGCGCCCATGGCGCACCGCGTGCAGGACGTACGACTGTGCCTGCGTGCGGGTGGCAGCCGCCTCGGAGTACTGACGCGGCACGGCGATAGCCGCAGTAATTCATGACGACGCGGCGCGACAGCCGCCACAGTTGCGGAACTTCAGCTCCGCAATCGCGGAAGTCATGGGCCGCAGTTGCGGAACAAAGTGGCCGACAATCGCGGAAGATGAGATGCTCTCATCATGGAAACACCCAGGTTAAAGGGCGAGGTTCGTCGTCGCGCCTCGGACACCGTCGGCACACGACTAGCAGATGAGCCCGTCATCGCTCTCCATGGCATCAGGACGGCAGGAAAGTCGACGCTACTCGACCAGGTCGCATCAACGGCGGGACAGGAGAGAATCGACCTTGATGACTCCGACACCAAGATTGCTGTGGAAAGCGATCCGCCGCTGTTCGCCCGTGGCCCTTCACCAGTCTGCATCGACGAGTACCAACGTGTTCCGGCCATACTGGACGCCATCAAAGCCGAGCTGAACAAAGACCTGCGCCCAGGTCGGTTCGTCCTCACCGGCTCCACCACCTACGAGAGTCTGCCGCTGACCGCCCAGTCGCTGACTGGCCGCCTCCACCGAGTGATTGTCTGGCCGTTCTCCCAGGGCGAGATCGACAGCGTCCACGAGACGTTCGTCGAACAACTGCTCGACGACCCGACACAGCTGGTGAGTAACTCCATGTCAACGACGTCACGTGAGGAGTACATGGAACGAATCACTCACGGCGGCATGCCTCTTGCCCTGACACGGAGCACCGGTGCCGCTCGTACCAGATGGTTCAACGACCTTATAGAACTGATCGTCACCCGGGACGTGATGGAGCTGTCACGGATACGCCAGCGGCACATCCTGCCCCACCTGCTGCGCCGGCTCGCGACTCAAACCGCGCAAACTCTGGTGGTCGCATCCGCATCGGAGAGTGTCGGGATCGACAAATCAACGGGAGAAAACTACACCCAGCTCCTTGAGTCGGCCTTTCTCATCCACCGGCTTCCAGCGTGGGGCAACTCGGCGCACGCCCGAGTCAGTAAGCGACCGAAGGTCCACATGATCGATACAGGGCTGGCCAGCCACCTGCTGAGGATCACCCCCGAAAAGCTCGTCCGCCGGAACCCTGCCGTACTCACCGAGCTTGGACACCTACTGGAGACGTTCGTCGTTAACGAGATCCTCAAACAAGCGAGCTGGCTTGATCAGCCGGTCACGGCCGAGCATTTTCGAACACGCGACGACGAAGAGGCCGACCTCGTGCTGGAACGCGACGACGGCGGCATCGTCGGGGTCGAAGTCAAGTCCGCCGTCAGCGTCCCCAAGGCCGAGTTCAGAGGTCTACGAAAGCTACGCGAGATGGCCGGTGACGCCTTCCTCGGCGGCGTCGTCATGTACATGGGACAACGCTCCTACACGTACGACGATCGCCTCCACGTCATACCCATAGACCGTCTATGGAAGCCCTGACACCACAGGCTGACAGGCTAGACGTCGGGGCGATCCGCGGCGACGGCCCCGGCGGGCGCCCGGGTGAGCCCGTCGTCAGACGAGTAGATCCACTCGTAGCCCGCGGTCGTCGCCAGAAAACGGTCGTCGAACCCGGACGTCACCTCCTGTTGCGGGTAACGACGGAGGATCCACCCCTTCATCAGCAGCAGATACAGCGCGAAGCCAAGCGGCAGCCCGACGATGTAGGCGTAGTCAAGCAAGCTCACCGCCACACCGCCCGCCATTACCCAGGCGATGATCCCAGCCGGGTTGACGCCGCCCGCGAACTGGAACTGCCCATCCACCCGGTACAGGTCGGGCACGTTCAGCCGGCGTCGCCGGATCACGTAATAGTCGGCGAGCATGATCCCGCCCAGCGCACTGAGCACGGCGCCGTAGTAGTTCAGGAACGTGAAGAGGTTGTCCAGGATCAGCCACGGCATCGCGAGCGTCCCGACGACGCCGGCCAGCGCGACCGCCACGGGATACGACAACCGCGGCGCGCCCGCGTTCACGAACGTCAGCGCCGCGGGGATGAGGTTGGCGGCGTTGTTCGTCGACCACTGCGCCAGGATCACCAGCCCGAGCAGCACGATGAGGGTGAATCCCTCGCTGGTCTCCTGGATGACGTTGACCGGATTCCAGTCACCCGCGGCGATGAACGAGACGGCGCCGATCAGGGCGACGAACGCCTGGGTGATCGGCAGGGCGAGAAACTGCGCGGCGAAGACGTGCTTGTTCCGGCGCACGAAGCTGCCGGTTCCCGCCTCAGTGCGCAGGAACCGGGTGAGGTTCGGAATGTCCACCGCCAGAGCCGACCAGAACGCCATGTTCCCGACGAACAACACCAGGATGGAGACCTGCTCCGATCCGGCGAACGTCCAGATGTTGTGGCCCTCTGCAGACGCGAGGTCTTCGAGGGTGAAGTACATCCAGATCGACACGGCGATGATGGCCGGTGCGGCGATCGACGCCAATCTCTCGACGGCCTTGATGCCCAGCGCCGTGTTGACCACCTGCACGGCTGCGAAGACGGCGTACCACAGCGGCCAGGACGAGAAGCCGGTGAAGTACTCGACGATTCCGTTGATCGCCAGCGCTCCCAGGTACGTCTGGATCCCGAACCAGATCGCCGCCACGATCCCACGCGAGATCGCGGGCAGATGCGTGCCCAGCGTGCCGAACGGGGCCCGCAGGTAGACCGCGAACGACAGTCCGTGTTCGGTGCCGATGTCGGCCGTCAGGGTCATGACGACGGCGAGCACGAGGTTCGCCAGCAGGATGGTGGTGACGACGGTGGCCAGTGGAAGCCCGGACACCCCGGTGGCGCCGAGCGAGAAGGTGGCGATGATCACCGCCATGCCGACCCAGATATAGACGAAGCCCATGGTGCCGAACTGCCGGCCCGCCATGGTGACGGGCAGGATCGACTCCTCCAGCAGATGGTTGGGCCGGCCGCGGTCGGCGTTGCCCGAGGTGGAACGTACAGGTGGTGCTGTAGACATGGAACTCACCTCGCTGGTTTCGGGGCGGCTCAGCCGCGGGAACGAGGGCTACGGGTGATGAAGTCGGAGGCGATCTCGTCGAACGTGGTCCAGCGGACGCCGACGTGAGTGTTGATGTGCTCGATGAGCCGCTCAAGCATGAGCAGGACCTGCGGCCGTCCGGAGACGTCCGGGTGGATGGTGAAGGTGACGACGCCGTAGTCCATCTCGCGGTAGACCCAGTCGAACTGGTCGCGCCACATCTCTCCAAGGTGGCGAGGGCTGACGAAGCCGTGGCTGTTGGGGGAAGCCTTGATGAACATCATGGGCGGCAGGTCGTCCAGGTACCAGTTGGCCGGTATCTCGACCAAGTCGGTCTCCTCGCCCCTGACGAGCGGACTCATCCACTCCTCGGCCGGGCGAGAGTAGTCGATCTTCTCCCACCGGTCGCCGACCCGCACGTAATAGGGGGAGAAGTCGTTGTGCATGAGGGAGTGGTCGTAGGTGATGCCGTGGTCCAACAGCAGCTGGGCGGTGGCCGGCGAGAACTCCCACCACGGCGCGACGTAGCCGGTGGGACGCTTGCCCGACAGGTTCTCGACCAGGTCGATCGAACGCTGCAGGACTGCCGTCTCCTGCTCGAGGCTCATCGCGATCGGGTTCTCGTGGGAGTAGCCGTGCACGCCGATCTCGTGTCCGGCGGCGGCCACCGCCTTCATCTGCTCGGGGAACGTCTCGATCGAGTGCCCCGGGATGAACCAGGTGGTCTTCATGTCATACCGGTTGAACAGCTTCAACAGGCGCGGCGCGCCGACTTCTCCGGCGAACACGCCGCGCGAGATGTCATCGGGCGAGTCCTCCCCGCCGTACGAGCCGAGCCAGCCCGCCACCGCGTCGACGTCGACCCCGAACGCACACATGATCTCTTTTGCCATGCTTCCTCCTCACTGTGTCTGGCCTGGCCCGCGAGATGTTCGGAGCGGGCCTCGGCGCTGTTCCGTGTTCTTCTCGCCGTGCCGTCGACGCGCGGACGCGCTCGCCGCGTGACGTCGTTCTGGCACGTGATCTCCTAGCTGAACCGGTCGATGGCGTCCGCGACACTCGCCGTGGACTCAGAGGTGGCGAGCGCCAGCGCGAGCACCAGCCGGGCGTGCGCGGGACGCAAAGTGCCTGCGAGGATCGCTCCTGACCGGGCCAGTTCCGCCCCGCCGCCGGGCCCGCCATAGCGTGGGACGACGGCCCCCGCACCGGTCCGGGATGCCACCACAACCGGGACACCGCCGGCGATCACGGACTGGACCGCTTCCGCCATAGCCGGCGTGACGTTCCCGGCCCCGAGCGCTGCCACGACGACGCCGCGCGCGCCGGCGTCGACGGCGGCGCGGACCAGCGCACCGTCCGCACCGGCGTACGAGGCCACGATGTCGACTCGTGGCAGCGGAGCGTCGAGCGTGTCCAGCGGGAACCCAGCCGGCCGGATGGGGTGGGCGAGAACCCGGACTGCGGTGTCGTGGCAGGTCGCCACCCGGCCGCTGGACGGCGCATCGAACGCATCCATCGCGAGCGTGTGAACCTTGGTCGCGAACCGAGCCGGCCAGGCGTTTCCGGCCATATAGACCACCGTGCCGGTGTCTCGCATCTGCGGGTGGGCCGCCAGCCGCACGGCGTCGTTGAGGTTGCGCGGCCCGTCGCGGTCGGGCTCGCTGGCGTGCCGCTGGGCGCCGGTGAACACGATCGGCACGCCTGAGGAATGCACCAGGTCGGTGAGGAAGGCGGTCTCCTCCATCGTGTCGGTGCCATGCGTGATCACGACGCCGTCGCTGGTGTCCGCGGCCGTGACCGCGGCTCGTGCGATCTGCCGGAGCTCGGCGTCGCCGATACGGTAGCTGCCCACCCGCAGCACCTCGTCCGCCTCAGGCTCCACGCCTGGAACATCGACCGCGGCGAGTAACTCGTCCGGGCCGTCGCTGGCCACGACGTCCGCACCGCGTGGCCGAGAGGCGATCGTCCCGCCCGTCGTCAGGATGCGGATGCGGGGCGGCCTTTCCGCATGGTTCACGACCAGCTCCTTGTTTCCGATCTGTTGCAAGCGATGGCGCAATCGATTGTGCAACCGTTCATGGAACAATAGGGAGCGCTCGACCCGCCGTCAAGAGCTCGCGGAGGACCTTTCGCAAGTGACCAGGTCAGACATGGATGCTTCGGATAACCCGGACAGCGCCAAGCCCCCAGCGCGATCTCCGCGGGCCGGCTACCGCACGACCGGGCCCGTGACCCTGCGCACCATCGCCGAGCAGGCCGGCGTTCACCCTTCGACCGTCTCGCGGGCCCTCAAGAGGTCAGCGGGCGGAGACGAGACGGCTCGCCGGATTCGCGAGATCGCCGCCGAGCTGGGTTACCGACCGGACGCCGCCGCGGCCAGCCTCCGCACCCGGCGGTCCGGAGCTGTCGGCGTGCTCGTCCACCGGCTCACCGACGTCGTCCAGGCGATCCTCTTCGAGGCGATCGAGCAGACCGTGCTGGAGCTCGGATACCAAGCCATCGTCGCCAACACCTACGACGACCCGGACGAACAACAGCGTCGTGTCGAGCTCATGCTCGCCCGGCGGGTGGACGGCCTCATCCTGGCCGACGCCCACACCGACCTCACCTACGTCGACTGGGTGGATAGCCTGGAGATCCCGTTCGTGCTGGTCAACCGCCACGCGGGCGACTACCCGTCGGTGACCCTGGACGACTACCTCGGTGGACGGCTCGCCGGCTCGCACCTGGCCGACCTGGGCCACAGCCGGATCGCGGTGCTGGGCGGACTGCCGCACTCCAGCGCCTCGACCGAGCGGGCGGCCGGCTGCCTGAACGCGCTGCGCGAGCGCGGAATCGAGGTGGACGATGACGCCGTGGAGACGACCGGGCTGGACGCCTCGACGGGGCGGGAAGGGATGCGGCGCATCCTCGACCGCAGGCCAGACATCACTGCTGTCTTCGCCGTCAACGACTTCGACGCCCTCGGTGCGGTGATCGCTCTTCGGGAAGGTGGGCGAGAGCCTGGCGCCGACGTCGCCGTCGTCGGTTTCAACGACGTTCCCGTGGCTGAGGCGGCACAGCTGACCACGGTGCGCAGCCCACACGCGACGATGGGGTCGGCGGCGACCCGGATGCTCATGGACGTCATCGACGGCCGCCATGTCCAAAGCATGCGGCTCTCCCCCGAGCTGATCGTGCGCGCCACCAGCTGCCCACCCCCGTCCCCATGATCATCAACCGTTGAGCGCGTCATGACCGGTCTGACGGTTGATGATCATGAGCGTCGGCCGTCTCCACCGCGCGCAAGGCGAGGAACATGTCCACCCGGTCCTCGGTGCGCATCACATCTCGACCGGTGAGCTCTGCGACCCGAGCCAGCCGGTTGCGCAGCGTGTTCACGTGGACATGCAGCACATCAGCGGTCCGCGACCAGTGGCAGTCGTGGTCAAGGAACGCGCGGAGCGTGGCCTCGACATCACTACCTCGCTCGGCGTCGTGCCGCCGGATCGGCCCGACGACGTTCCAGCCGAACCTCCGCAGCGTCTCCGGGTCCTGGAGTCCCATCAACATGTGATACGTCCCCAGCGTGTCGAAGCGCGCCACTCGTGAGCCCACCGTCCGTCGCCGCAGGACACGGCAGGTCTCGCGGGCCTGCAGCAGCGCCGTGCGCAACGTGCGCGTACCGGAGCCGACTGTCCCCAGCCCGATCGCCACACGTCCGGGGTCCGATCCGTCACCGACCGACATCGCCAGCCGCTCGGCCATCGCCGTCAGGTCGTCGTCGGGACCACGTACCGGCAGGATGACGGCGACATCCTGCGGGCCACCGGCGACGACGGCCGGAGTCGCCTCCACGACGAAGAACTCCCGCACCGCCTCGACCAGGTCCATCGATGCCAGGTCGGCCGTACCGACGGTGGCTACCGCCCACACCGTCAGCCAGCCCTCCGGATCGAGGCCGAAGCCTTCCAGCCGGTCAGCCACCAGCCTCGGTTCAGTCGAGGCCGATGAGACCATGTCGAGCAGCTCGCTGGAGAACCTCATCTCGATCGCCTGGGCCAGGTGCGTGCGGGCGAGTTCCAGGCTGACGAACCTGGCTGTCTGTTCGAGTACGTCACGCTGCCGTTCGTCGAGGTCACGCGTCGACGTGAGGCAGATCAGCGCCGCATCCGCCCCGCCCAGCGCGCCGCAGAGAAACACGGCGGCACCACCACGCCGGTCGAGGTCCACGTCGAGCGGCGGCGGATGCTTCGTGAGGGCATCAGCGACGCGGCGGCGCTCGTCGTCGTCGAGCCTGGCACCCGCCAGCCGCCGAGCCATCCGGTCGACGACGGAGACCTCCAGCTCGGGATGGTCGCGGACGAGCACGTCCAAAACGCCAGCCATGCCGCCGCCCCTCGTGACCGACTCGGCGAGTGCGTCGCTACGCCGGACCATCCGGGTCAGCTCCCGTTGACGCTGCTCGGCGTAGCTGGCCGCCGCGACCCGGGACAGGTCGGTGAACGGCACCGACACCGCGAGCTCGAGCAGCGGGACGGACTTCGCCCGGCATACCTCGACCAGTTCCTCCGGTGTCTGCGGACTCTGCGCCGTCAGGCCGAAGACGATCCCAGAGCCGCCGGCTCCCTCGACATGTGCGACGAACTCCGCAGCCGATTCCTCGCCTTGGAACCAGAGGCCGTTGGTCATCACGAGCTCACGCTCGCGCAGATAGGGAGACGGGTCCAGCAGCTCGGTGTTGTGCACCCACCGCAGCGGCTTGTCGAGGGCTCCGGGCGCACCCTCAACAAGGACCCGCAGCCGCAGCGACCGGTCGGACACGAGCGACGCCATGGTGAGCACGGCTGTCACTCTATCCATCCAACAGCCGTCTCCTTAGATATTTCTCCATTCAGTTCCGTCGGATGAGCGGGAGCGCTACGAGGACGAATCCAAGGTGAGCGACACTCCATCGGCAGTCACCGACAGCTCCGTGGCGCGCAGCCCCAGTGGCAGGCCGGACAGGTCGGAGATCTCGTAGGTGCCGGGTTCGGCGAGCTCCACATCGAACCCAGGAATCTCCTGGCCGACGTCTACGTCGTCCACCTCGGCGACGACCGAGTCGCCGTCCAGGCCGGGCGTGACGAGGAGCGTCGCCATGCCTTCCGGCTCGGCGCGCAACTCCAGCTGGCCGCTATCGGGCACCGGGATGACCTCAACGCCGACGATCCCGCCCGGCAGCGCATCGACGATGGCGCCCTCGAGACCCTCAGCGGGAACGTCGACCTCCATGTGAGCGCGCGACGCCGAGATCTCGTTGCCACCAAGCCATTCAGCGTCGGTCAACTCCGCGTGGGCGCTAGCGCCTGTCATCGACCCGTAGGAGAGACCCTGCGCGTCGATCTCTACGGCGGAGAGCTCCCTGGAGAACAGGCCGGGCAGGATGGGCGTCGTCCCGAAGGAGGCGTCGGCCGTGCCTCCCCACTCCGCCGACACGAACGCCTCTATGCGGTCCTTGATCAAAGCACGCGCGAGCAGTTCCGCGCCGACCGCCATCGCGGCGAGAACGAACAGGAGGATGATCCACACCCACGCGCGGGATCGTCGCTTTCGGGGTCGTGCCATGCCTGCACAATACGGAGCCTATGGTGCATCTCCCCCAGGCGGCCCCTGTGCTGTTCGGGTCGCAGCGCCACCCGGTCTCTGCCTGTTCCATGATCGCGAACACTGACCGGGCATATGGCACGGCACGTGTTCATGATCACCGGCGGTACGGTGCGGCTATTCGCGTTGCAGGCGTCGGCGGGTCCGTATAGCCTGAATACGGCGTCGTTCCGCGCCTCACCTCCGTTCCGGTGCTCACGCCGCCGGCGTCGTGGAGGCAAAGGGGACTTCGAGTTCTCGGGACGCACGGTGACATGCCCCATCCGGTGGGCCGACGAGAGCGTGGGTCTCGTGGCTGCGCCGTGAACAGGAGCATGTGATGACCAAGCAGAAGTCCTTCAAGACACGCGTCCGCGCCCGCATGGACAAGACGGGCGAGAGCTACGCTGCCGCCCGCCGTCAGCTTCTCACCCGGACCGACACCGTAGCCGAAGAGTCCGCGGCTGCCGCACCGAGCCCGGCCGTCACGGCCACACATGAGGCGACCGAGCAAGGGAACACGGTCCGGTCGATGCAGCAGTCGGAAGAGTCCGTCCGCGAGCGCACCGGCCGGGGCTGGGACGAGTGGTTCTCCATGCTCGACGCGTGGGAAGGGACCACACGTACACACGCTGACGTCGTTCGCTGGC
>NZ_ML142851.1:334355-339016 GCF_004138495.1 Phytoactinopolyspora endophytica | reverse complement strand
GAGGAGCATCGTGTCCCCGGATGGTGGGCGCAGAGCATCACTGTTTCGTACGAACAGGCACGCGGAATTCGCGCGCCCGGCCAGCGCAGCGACGGGACGTTCTCGGCCAACGCGAGCAAGACGGTAGCCGTGCCCATCGAACGCCTCTTCGACGCCTTCAACGACGTTGAGCTGCGCGAACGATGGCTTCCAGGTGTCACTATCCACGTGCGAACTGCCAATGCACCCAAGTCATTCCGCGCGGATTGGGACAACGACGGAACACGGATCGTGGCCGGCTTCATGGCCAAGGGCGACGCCAAATCCACGGTCGGACTCGAGCATGAGAAGCTGCCCGACACGGAGGCGTTGGCCCGGATGAAGGCCTTTTGGCGAGAGCGCTTCGTTGACCTGAAGCAGTTCCTCGAAGCCTGATCCGTCCCGGTGGTCATCGGCCCGAGCCGCGAGAACGCGTCGAAGGCTGGTGACCACCGGGACAGCACACCGCTTGCACTGGAAGGTCCAGCCGCGCGCGAGGCCTTTCTCTCAGTCGACCAGGACGGTGCGAGCGGAGCGCACAGTGAAGGTCTCCGCCGCCTCATAGACCAGCGGCTCGATGTCCGTGATCGGCGGGTTGCCCTCCACGAAGAGTGTCACCTCCCAGGTCGCGGTCAGGTCGACCTGTCCCTGGCCGGAACGCGCGTAGACGGCGTGTACGGGGTAATGGCCCGGTTCAGCCAGTGGGTCGGTGCCGTCGTACCCACGCCCTGGCCCCTGCCCGCCCGTTCCGTTACTCCACGACCACGCGTAGGACGGTTCTGCCTCCACGCTGCCCGGGAGGGGATTCTCGATGTCGAAGCCGACCGTTCCTGGGTCCTCGGTGGCGGCGATCACCGGTAGGTTCACCACGGCGTTGACGGCGGGAGCTACCTCTATCTCCGGCTCTGCGATGGCCTCGTAATGCTCTTCCAGAAAGGCGATGACCTCCGCCTCAACATCGGCCAGCGGAATCGGCTCGCCATCCTCGCCGGCGGTATGGCATATCTGTTCCCGGCCCGGCCACGTCTGCCATGGATCTCCCGCGTTCTCACGGCGATACACCTGTACATAGAACCCGTGCTGGCCGTCTTCTTCGCACATTGCTTCGACGCATATCTGATTGCCGTGCAGATCCGGATCATTCCCACCGCAGCGAATGACATATCGGACCATCCAGACGACGCCGTCGCCGTCGGCTACTTCCCCGCCGCCCAGCGGCGTGTCTGGATAGAACGCACGCGACTCGCTGTCGTAGATATACCCGACGCCACGATTATCCACCTCCGGCGTCGGCGGACACGGCAGGGGATCGCCATCACGATCGGTTCCGCAGCCCTCCGCCGCCGCAGGCACTTCAATAAAGAAAACTTGAAGTAGCGCTATGAGAACTCCAACTATGCCCGCCTTCATAGCGACTCGCTCTTGATTATTACCCACGCACCATCTTCATTGCGTTGCACCTGGTAGACAATTTGCTTTCCAAGATTCTCATCAAAAGAGTCCACCACACTTCCGCCAGGATCAATCAGTTCCGCAGCCGGAGCGTCGCTAACGGCCAGAAACGCGACGATATCACCGTCATACGATGTGACTGAAACATCCCCCACCGTGCTCGGTTCACCTTCAAGCCGCCAGCCATTACTAAGTGCTTCGTCGGCTAGCTCGTAGCCCGCCAAGCAAGCATTGCAACTGTCTGAGAACATCTCTCGGCGGCGCGCCAGCGCGTCTTCGGAAGTCCAGCTCTGATTCACCGTCTCGATGTATTCCTCGAAGAATTCGGTGATCTCCGCTTCAAGCTCAGCGGTCGGATCAGCGTCCGGGGTCGAGTCATCACCGGGATCGCTCGACTGCTCGTCGGACGGTTCAGCAGTCGGCTCACCACTCGACCCATGCGTCGGCTCCGGCGTACTCGTGCCCGATGCACTCGCCTCCGCCCCTGTGTCACTAGGTTCCGCTCCGGAGTCATCGTCGCTTGAACATCCGGCCACCAACATGACGCCTGCCGCGATCGACGCCGTGCCCCATCGTCGTACCGCACGACACCACGACCAACTTCGCACCATAGGGCCCCGAACAGCCTGAACAGGCGAATTGGACCTCCACGCCCCGTATCGCCTCCACCGTTCCGGCCCCGCATCGGCATGGTCTCGCGTATCTCGCTGACAGCCGACGTTCGCTACTCTCGCCGACGTCAGCGCAAGCGACGACCATGCCGTCGTCCCATGCCGGATTGACGCCGAACACTCGCACACGGGAGCGCACTCATCTACCGGCGCTCCGTGACCCACCACACGGCGCTCAAGATCATCCATGACCGGACAGAGTAATCTCAGTCAAGCCGGCGCGCTAGACCGTCATCCGCACAATGACAAAAAGAAACACACCGTGTCCGGTATGTCCACAAGCGTGCCTACAGAGGTCTAACGGAGGTCCAGCCCGATTCGAGCGGGACACGTCGACAGGCAAGGAGCCGGCGACGCTAGATGAGTTCATCCCGAGACGGTAGCTGAGCCGCGTTCCGGGCCGGGTGGCTGAGCCGCGTTCCTGGCCGGCGTGGACACCCCCCAGCAATGCGTCCGTCATCGGCCCGGTTCGATCCCTATCGACGCCGTATGCAGCGAACTTATGTCCCGACTTAACGAGCGCAGGCCCAGCGAGACGGAACTCACATGGTCCGTTCATCCGAATCTTGGCCCACTCTCAGGTTCCGTGTGAAGGATGGCAACTAACGACGAGACGACCCTCGTCAATAGGAGTGATGATGTACGCGATACCAACTGCGGCAGGGATCCTCGGTGTCACACCCGCGGCACTCGAGGCGGCACTACAGCGAGGCGAGACCATTGCGACGCTGGCCCGAGCGTGCGGACTCGACCTGGATACGATGACGGACTCGCTTGTCGATGCTGAGGTGCCGGACGTGGAAGCACTGGCGACGATCGCCGGCTTCGACTCGGACGACATCTCGGAGTTCACCGCCGAGATGCGCGCTTATCTTGTGACCTTCATCAACGACGGCGAGCACGTCGCCAATGCTCAGTTCGACCGACCGGCGCTCATCGGCGTCTAGGGCAGTCGCCCTGTAGACCGTCGGCGCCGGCGCGTTACCCACGCGCCGGCGCTGAATGTCCGCATAGCGTTCTGCCGGGTGCCCGTGGGCCTCACTCTGCAGGGCTTACGACTCAGAGCCGCACCCGCGCAGAATCGGACCGGCAGACAGCACGACCCGTCAGCTCAGGAACTGCGCGGCGAACTCTTCAGATGGCGGAATCTCGGTGATCACGTCGATGAGCACGCCAGACGGATCGGTGACGATGAAATGACGCTGCCCGAAGTCTTCACTGCGCAACGGTAGGGCAGGGGTAAGCCCGGCGCCGTCCACCAGGCGGCGGTGCTCGGCATCGACGTCGTCGACCTCGAAGTTGAGAAGCAGCCCGGCGACCGGCTTTCGATAGCCCTCCGGGATGGTCGGATGCGTGGCGTCCAGGATCGCAAGCTCGTACGCAGGGTCGCCGTCACGACGCAGGCTGACGTACCAGTCCACTTCGAAGACGACCGTGAAGCCGAAATGCTCCACGTAGAAGTCGCGGCTGGCCTCGACGTTTTCGGTAGCGATCACTGGATAGAAACTCGACAGCTTCATGGCTCCACCTTCACTTGGATACGTACCGTTGGTATGTTTCTTGGCTCAAGGTTAAACACATACCGGCGGTACGTCAAGCGTTAGGATCGGGCTATGCCATCGACACCACGGCCGACCCGCACCAAGGCGCAGCAGCGGGAGGAGACGACCCAAGCCCTGGTCGCCGAGGCTCGACAGCTCTTCGCGGAGAAGGGATACGCGCACGTCAGCCTGGCCGAGATCGTGGAGGCGACGGGCGTCACAAAAGGGGCCCTCTACCACCACTTCTCCGGCAAGGACGATCTGTTCCGCGCGGTCTTGAGACAGGTCCACGATGAAGTCGCGGAGCACATCGCTGATGCGGCTCCAGACGCCGACACCTGGACACAGCTGGTCGCCGGCTGCCGGGCATTCCTCACCGCCAGTACCGAGCCGCGAATTCAACAGATCATGCTGGTGGACGCACCGTCAGTGCTCGGCTGGGGTGCGTGGCGCGAACTCGACGCCGCCACCTCGATGCAGCAGCTCGAGGTGGCCCTGACCCAACTGGTCGACGAAGGGATTATCACCGATCATCCGGTTGCACCGCTGGCCCACCTGCTCTCGGGGGCGATGAACGAGGCGGCACTATGGCTGGCCCGGACGGGGAACCGCGAGCGCGACCTCGAGGACACCATGGCCGTGCTCACCCGCCTCCTCGAGTCTCTGCGCAGCTGACAACATCCGGCCAACCCTTCGTCGTATCCGGCCATAGTCACGACAGCTTGGAGACATCGAGCAGCGCCGACTCTATGATGCCGCCATGCCGACGCATCTGAGTTTCGATGACCACATCCAAGCGCTGGTGGCCAGCGGTGCGAGACTCCGCGATGCGGCCGCACGCGCGGGAATCGGCGCGGCCGTCCCGACATGCCCCGGCTGGAACGTCACAGACCTGGTCGCCCACCAGAGCATGGTGCACCGATGGGCGGCGGCGAACCTCCGCGGCGAGAAGGATCATGACACGGAAGCCTCGCTCGCC
>NZ_ML142851.1:331141-334305 GCF_004138495.1 Phytoactinopolyspora endophytica | reverse complement strand
GAAACTCCGTGCCTGACGTGCTCGCCTGGTTCAACGAAGGCCTGGAAGATCTGATAACGACGCTTCAAGGGATGCCTGACGACGCCGAGGCGATGGTGTTCCTCAAGGATGCACCCCCGCCGCGGCGTTTCTGGGCCCGACGGCAGGCTCACGAGACGACGATCCACAGCATCGACGCCGTGTCCGCAGAGATCGGATCCATCCCGTCCGCGGCCGACGTATCCATTGATCCGGCCCTCGCGGCCGATGGCATCGACGAGCTGCTGTGCGGGTTCATCCCCCGCAGCAAGAGCAAGCTGCGCTCGCCTGAACCGTTCACCGTCTTGGTGACGACCGACGATACCGGCCATGCGTGGACAGTACGGGTCAGCGATGAACCTGTCCGTACGACGGCCGGCGATTCGGGCACTGCCGACGTGACCTTCTCCGGCACGGCCGCCCAGCTGTACCTCGGGCTATGGAACCGCGGCGACGAGCTCAAGGCCGCCGGACGCGACGATGCCCTGGAACAGTGGCGCGCACAGGTCCGCGTCCTCTGGAGCTGATGCATGCAACGCCAGGGGGCACGGCCGTCGGGCGCCGTGGGCGCCAGCACACGCCTCAACCTAGCTGCGCACGTGCTTCGGCGATGAAGTCCAGTTGCTCCGCCCAGGCTCCGTTGTCGCTCCCCGCGACAACGCGGTCAGCGCCGGCGTCCTCGTAGGCGGCGAAGATCTCAGCCAGCTCTGCCGGTGTCCGGGCCACCATCGGCACCCGGGCGGCGGTCTCCGGCGGCATGTGATGAACGTCGACGAGGTTGGTCACGAAAGCGTCGTATGCGCTTGGGCCATCCTCCTTCGCCATCATGATCAGATGTCCACCCACCGTCACCTCCGGCCTTGCCAGACCGCGCTCCTCGGCCCGTTCGCGCAGGCGGCGTACGGGACCGGCCAGATCGGCCGGAGCGGTCAGCGAGGGGAACCAGCCGTCGGCATGGTCCAGTACCCGTCCGAAGGCCCGCTCAGAACCTCCGACCAGGACCGGTGGCATTGGGGCAGCGGGCGCCTGCGTCAACGTCACCGCGGGTTCGGATTCGGTGTACTCGACCGGCTGCCCAGACATCAGCCGCGGCAGCAGCTCGAGCGTGGCGTCGGTGAGCCTTCCCCGGCTCCGTGCTGACACGCCGAGCGCCTGCCAGAACGGCGCCTGTGGAAAGCCGCCCGAGCCCACGCCGAGGATCAGCCGGTTGCCAGAGAGGTGCTGCAATGTCGCCACTTGCGTTGCCAGCCACGGAGCCGGACGCAGCGGAACTACGAGGACGCTGAACCCGATCGCGACCTGCTCCGTGACGGCGGCCGCCGTCGCTAGCGTGAGCGCCGCCTCCAGGGTCGGCATGCCGTCACCGGTCACGAGATCTGGCATCCATACCGACTCGAGACCCGCGGCCTCGATGTCACGGGCCGCTCCGGCGATGGTCGGGACCCCTGGCTCGCGAGGCTCGATCGCCATCGGCAGGCCAGTGCCGATCTTGACAGCAGACATGTCCCCCATCATGCGACTTCAACTTTGGTTTAAGTCAACGAAGAGCTCGCCCGGCCGAGCCCGCTCGACCTGCTGTGTGATTGAGACGTGGCCATCTGCAGGGGATCCGGCGGTCGTTGCTGCACCTCTCCCGCCGCAGCCAGGTCAGACCGCCTAAGAGCGCTGTCCCCGACCGGATGAATGCAGGTATCCGGTCAGCGCCTTGGCATCCCGCACCGCCTCGTCGAGCAGGTCTCGCATCGCGGCCTCGGCCGTTCCCGGGCGCTGTGCCCGCACGGCCTCCAGGACCGCCCGATGGCTGGGCGTCGGATCGGGCACACTCGGCCGGGCGTGCACCAGCTCGTCGCGCTCGGCCAGGCCCACCTCGATCACCATCTCCATCCGCTGCAGCAGTTCGTTATGCGTCGCGGTCAGGAGCGCATGGTGAAACGCGAGGTCGGCCTCGATGTGTCCGTCGGCGTCGCCGTCCTGGAACGCCTCGGCCATGGCGTCGAGGGCGGCGTCCAGCCGTTCGAGGTCCTCGACCGTGCGTCGCTCTGCCGCGAATCGGGCTGACGCGGGTTCGACGATCGACCGAACTTCGGCCAAATCGTCGAGGAAGGCCAAGTCGTTCTTGCCTTTGAGCTGCCATCCGATGACGTCGGCGTCGAGCAGGTTCCAACTACCGCGGTCGCGGACATATGTGCCGCGCTTCTGCCTGGCATCGACCAGGCCCTTCGCGGCCAAGACCTTCAACGCCTCCCGAACCACTGTCCGGCTGACGTCGAACTCCTCCCCGATCGCCCCCAGGTCCAGCCCTGAACCCTCCGCATAGCGGCCGGACAGGATACGCTGCGCGAGCTCGTGCACCACCTCGCCGTGCAGCCCGCGTCGCTGGTACACAGCCACTCTCGTCCTCCACCTACCCCACGATGCTGAACGGCCGGGACCACCCTGCCGGCACGATCACCCGGCGTTGCCGGCAACATCTACGGATCGAGCTCTCTATGCAGGCCACCAAACCACGGAAGGGTATCATTAAATCTGATTAATCGCCCATCACCACTCGGCGAAACTACCGTCTGTGTGCCGCCACACCGGCGAGCGCCACCGGTGTCCGACCTTGTCCGCCTGCCGCACCGCGTCCTCGTCGATCCGGATACCCAAACCCGGCCCGAGAGGCCGCTCCACGTGACCGTCCACGAACCGGAACACGGACGGGTCAAGCAGGTAGTCCAGCAAGTCGTTGCCGACGTTGTAGTGGATGCCCAGGCTCTGCTCCTGGATCAGGAAGTTCGGTGTGGCGAAGGCGACCTGCAGGCTCGCCGCCAGCGCGATCGGCCCGAGCGGACAGTGCGGCGCCAGCACCGCGTCGCACGTCTCCGCCAGCGCGGCGATCCGTCGTACTTCCGATATCCCACCGGCATGGGAGATATCCGGCTGCACCACACTCACGCCGGCCCGCAACGGACCGAGGAACTCGTGCCGGTCGAAGTAGCGCTCCCCCACGGCGATCGGCACCGAACTCGCCGCCACCAACGACGACAGCCGCTCGTCGAATTCGGGCAGCACCGGCTCCTCGACGAACAACGGATGCAGCGGCTCCATCAGCGGCAACAGCCGTCGCGCGTTGGCCGCGGAGACCCGCCCGTGAAAGTCGACGG
>NZ_ML142851.1:322401-331089 GCF_004138495.1 Phytoactinopolyspora endophytica | reverse complement strand
GACGTCCCGTGACGGCCCGAGCGCGTCCCGGGCGGCCTGCAGCCTGGCCAGCGCGTCGTCGATCTCGCCGGCCGTGGCGATGCGGCTCATCACCGCGCTGCCGTTCATCTTCACGGCGGTGAAACCCTGCTCAACCTTCTCGGCCACGGCGTCGCCGATCTCGGCCGGCTCGTCCCCACCGACCCAGGTGTACATCCGCACCCGCTCCCGTACCGGGCCGCCGAGCAGCGCATGCACCGGCGCGCCGTAGACCTGACCGGCGATATCCCACAGCGCCTGGTCGATGCCGGCCACGGCACTGGACAGAATCGGACCGCCCCGATAGAAGCCGCCTTTGGACATGATCTGCCAGTGCTCCTCGATGCGCAGCGGATCCTGCCCGACGAGGTAATCGGCCAACTCGTGCACGGCCGCGCGCACGGTGTCGGCGCGTCCTTCGAGGATCGGCTCGCCCCAGCCGACGACGCCCTCGTCAGTGGCGACGCGGCAGAACAGCCATCGGGGCGGCACCGCGAACGTCTCGATGTCGACGATCTTCATCCGGTTCTTCCTCCTCACGGGCGCGCCCGTCGCGGCGTGCCGGCTGCGTGGATCCGACGATCCGGTCCGTACCGGCGTCGCGGCCCTGCACGTGATCGTGCGGGCGGTCGAGGTGGCCTTTCTGCTGGTGTAGCAGTAGCAGGCTCTCGCACCGCGACGGTTGCCCGCCAACCTAGCATTAAAGTTTTTATATGACTATTTCTTGACACCGACGCCGTGTAACACCAAGATGTCGGGAACACAGATCCGTACCCTGCGGTTCGGCGGTGCGTAGTTCGCGTCCCGGCTCGCGGGGAGAACGACGGCCCTGGTGCCCGGAGGTCGTGAGTCGTGCACGCGACATCCGCCGAGCACAGACCGACCGGTCGCCATGGCCTCAGCGATCCGACGGCGCGCCGACAGCCGGCGCACGAGGGAGGAAAAGATGAGCACGTCCCGCATATCGCGGCGCGGATTCCTCGCCGGTTCGGCGGCACTGGGCGTGACCGGCGTCCTGAGCGGCTGCGTCGGCGGCGGTTCGTCCGACGACGACGGCGACACCGCGGACACTTCGTCCACCGAAGCGCCGTCCGACGCGTCCGGCCCCGTCGTCCTGCAGTCCAGCCTGTCCGATCCCGATCCCAAGGCGGCGTTGGAGAGCGTCCTCAACGGCTACACCGAGGGCGACGTCACGCTCAACACCGTCGCCATCGAGAACTACCGCGCGCAGCTGCCCACGTATCTCTCGTCGTCGGAACCGCCCGACGTCCTCACCTGGTACGCCGGCTCGGTCGCCCGCGACTATGCCTCCAAGGGCCTGCTGCTCGACCTCTCCGAACTGTGGGAAGGCGACGGCGCGTGCGCCGGCTTCTCCGAGGCGCTGCGCAGCCTCTCCAGCGCCGACGACGGCACGCAGATCTTCGTGCCCACCAACTACTACTGGTGGGGCATCTTCTACCGGAAGTCCGCCTTCGAGGAGTGGGGCGTCGAACCCGCCGAGTCCTGGGACGACTTCCTGGCTCTCTGCGAGAATCTCCAGCAGCAAGGGGTGACCCCGCTGACCATGGGCACCGGAGCGACTCCGTGGGTCTCGTCGGGCTGGTTCGACTATCTGAACCTCCGCGTCAACGGGCCGGAGTTCCACCGCGCGCTGCTCGCCGGAGAGCACTCCTTCGACAGCTCTGAGGTCCGCGCCGTATTGGACGAGTACGCCAAGATCGTGCCGTTCATCGACCCCAACGGGCGGTCCTACTCGTGGCAGGACGCCGTGACACCGCTGGTGCAGAAGGAAGCGGCGATGTACCTGATCGGAGCGTTCATCACCCAGACTGTCCCGGAGGAGGACGTCGACGACATCGACTTCTTCCGGGTGCCGATCATCGACTCGTCGCTACCCGTGGGCGAGGAGGCACCGACCGACGGATTCTTCGCGGCGGCGAACTCCACCCGGCCGGAGGGCGCGAAGGCGCTGCTGTCGCACCTGGCGCAGCCGGACAGTCAACAGCAGTTCATCGAGGAGTCGGGCTCGTCCAACCTGCCGACGTCGTCCGAAGTCGACACGTCCGGTTTCTCCCCGCTGGTGCAGAAGGGCATCCAGCATCTGGAGGAGACGGACGAGATCACCCAGTTCTTCAACCGAGACTCCAGCGACGAGTTGCAGACCACGGCGGACACCGCGCTGACCCGGTTCCTCGACAACCCGGACGACGTCGACGCGATCCTGGCCGATTGGCAGTCCGCCGCCGAGCGGGTCTTCGAGGGGTGAGGCGTGTCCTCCACGGCCACCGTGTCCGGCCAGGAGACGACCGGCCCGCCGCGCCGCCGCCCAGCAGCGGCTGTGCGGCGGGTACCACGCGTCGTCTGGCTGTTCCTGCTCATCCCCTTAGCGATCGAACTGGCCTGGGTGTTCTGGCCGGCGATCAACAGCTTCTCGCTGTCCTTCACCCGGTGGAGCGGCGTCGGCGCGGCTGAGAACGTCGGCCTGGACAACTACCGCAACCTACTCGACGACCCCATCTTCCGCACCGCGGCCAAGAACACCGTGATCTGGACCATCGGTTTCGGTGGGCTGTCGGTGCTGATCGGGCTGGCGCTGGCGGTGACCCTGAACCGGCCGCGGCGCGGCGTCGGGATTTACCGCAGCGCGATCTACCTGCCGATGGTGTTCTCCCTGGTGGTCACCGGGCTCTTCTGGCGCGTGCTGTACCAGCCGGACGGCGCCGTTAACTCCACGCTCGAGGCCATCGGGCTGGACGGCGTTAGTCGTCAGTGGCTCGCCGACCCCGACACCGCCCTGTACGCGGTGCTGGTCGCGGCCGTCTGGCGACAGGTCGGCTACATCATGGTGCTCTACCTGGCCGGGCTGAAGGGTGTCGATCCGAGCCTGGAGGAAGCCGCGGCCGTCGACGGGGCGTCGGCATGGCAGCGCTTCCGCTACGTCGTCTTTCCCCAGCTGCGTGGCGTCAACACGGTGGTCTTCGCGGTCACCGTGATCGACTCGCTGCGCACCTTCGACATCGTCTGGGCGATGACCCGCGGCGGCCCGTACGACAGCAGCCAGCTGCTGAGCACCTACATGTTCCAGCAGGGGTTCACGCTGGTGAACCTGGGCTACGGCTCGGCGATCGCAGTCGTCATCTTCCTGCTGGCGATCGGCTTCATCATCACGTACCTCGTCCGGGCGACCAGGGAGGACTGACCAGGTGAGCACACCGTTCCGACCACGCCGCCAGCCCGCCGACCCGAGTAACCGGTCGGACACTCGTCTCAGCGACACAACCGGGGAGGACTGAGGATGGCCGCACCGACCGCGGTCGGCGACACCGCATCCGTCCCGCCGTCGCCCGCTCGCACCCAGGCGCCGCGCAAGCGCGGGTGGGTGTTCCACGCCGTCATGGTGCCGTTCACCCTGCTGTGGGTAGCACCGATGGCGTTCGTCCTGTTGATCGCGTTCCGCACGTTCGACGACATCGCCAGCCGCGGCCTGGGCGCGCTGCCGGCGTCGTTCTCGCTCGACGGGTTCACCACGGCGTTGCAGGACGGCTCGATCGGGCGAGCACTGGCGAACAGCGCGCTCGTCACGGTCGTGGGCGTCGTCACCACCCTGTTCCTCGCGTCCCTGGCGGCGTTCGCACTCAGCCGCTACCACATTCCCTTCCGGCGGACGATCCTGCTGGGCATGCTGGCCGGCAACCTGCTCCCACCGCAGATCCTGCTGATCCCGGTGGCGAAGATCACCGAGTCACTCGGGATCTACGACTCCCTGTTCGCTCTGATCGTCGTGCAGGTCGGATTCGGTCTCGGGTTCTACACGTTCGTCCTGTACGGATTCATGCGCGCGATCCCGACTGAAGTCTTCGAAGCCGCGCGCGTCGACGGTGCCGGGCCGACCAGAATCTACGCTCGCATCGTCATGCCGCTGTCCCGGCCGGCCCTAGCTGCGCTCGCCGCCCTGGCCACGACGTGGATCTTCAACGATCTGATCTGGGCGGTGACCGTGCTGCGCACCGAGGACAAGTTCCCGATCACGGCGGCGCTGCTGAACCTGCAGGGCGGGTTCGTCAGCAACTGGAACGTCGTCGCCTCCGGAGCGGTGCTCGCCGCGGTACCGACGGCGATCGTCTTCTTCGCGTTCCAGAAACACTTCGTCTCGGGCCTGCTGGTAGGTGCGAACAAGTGAGTCACGCCCTCATGCACGCGCTTGTTGAGCGTGAGTGTCGGATAGGAGCCCACCTGAAGGGTTCAAACGCAACTCACACTCAAGAAGCGCGGGCCCGCCCTCTACGTGACCCGATGAGCCCCTACCCGAGGACCCCGAAGACATGACCACGCCCACGCCACTACCCGCCCACCTACCGGACCGGTTGACCATCTCCCTCTGGGACTTCACCTGGTACACCCGCACCGGGCCGGGCGAGCCGTTCGAGGATCTCGACGCCGCGTTCGCCCGCGCCGTCGCCCTCGGGTACAACACGGTGCGGATCTGCGCGATGCCGTTTCTGCTGTTCCGCTCCGGGCTCGACACATCGTCGACGACGCTCGGGCCGCTCGGCGGCGACTACGCACAGCGCACCCGCTGGTACGACGTCAAGGCCACGACGACGATCGACGCCCGCGAGCACCTGCTGGAGCTCTTCCGGGCGGCGAAACGGCACGACTGCTTCATCATCGTCTCCAGCTGGGAATACCAGCAGAGCTCGTCATTCGCGACGGATCGCGCCTGGTTCGACGCGCTGATGGCGGTCGACCCGGAGAAACGTGCGACGGTGCTCGCCGATGCACACGCGGACCTGATCGACCTGCTCAACGAACACGATCTCGCCGACCGGGTCGCCTTTGTCGAACTGCACAACGAGGTCCAGGGCGGCTATCTCACCGACGGTCTCGCTGTTGACGGCCTCACGGACGACGTCGCCGCCGGGCGGTCCGCCGTCGTCGCTCTGCGGGACCGGCTCACCGCCGGAATCGACGTGTTCAAGCGCCGGCACCCGGATGTGCCGGTGACCGTCAACTATGCGCGGGTTCCCGTCGGCCAGCTGCGCGGCATCCCGGGCAACATCGACGTCGCCGTCTTCCATCCCTACATCTACGGTGTGCTCGGCGAGATGGTGGAGCGCTACCGGCTGCGCGGCGACGGCTCGGATCTGCCGCAGGACGAGATCCGGGCGACATTCCTGCGCCCGGACGCACCGGACTTCGCCGACTGGCTGCCGCCGGACGCGGCGGACCATTGGAAGCTGCAGGCGACGATCGTCGGGAAACCGGAGATCTACCTGCACGACTGGTGCGACGTCGACGCCTACGACCGCTGGCTCTACGACCACTACGGCCCGCACCGGATCTCGATGCAGCGGAATCTGGTCGATTGGATTGAGGCGGCAGCGGACTTCGCGCTGTCTCGGGGCGTTCCGCTGGTCCTCGGTGAGGGCTGGGTCGGGTACACCCCGGCGGCAGGGTCGTTCGAAGAAGGCCCGGTCGGTGCGGAGTACTGCCGGCTGGCGGTGCGGACTGCCGCCAGGGTCGGTGCGCGCGGCACCGTGGTCTGCTCCAACGCCGCTCCGCACCATACGATGTGGCACGACGACGAGCTCCAGATCTCGTGCAATGACACATTCCGCACGACGGCGACGGAACCTGCTTGGCACGCATGACGGCAAACCCTGCGAGGGGGCAGATGGCGGAGATGGACGCGGTGAGATGTCACGGGCCGCGTGACTACCGGCTCGAACGGGTTCCGGTGCCAGAGCCCGGCCCAGGCGAGATCCTGCTGCGGAGCGAGGCCGTCGGGATCTGCGGCAGCGACCTCAAATGCTACGGCGGAGCACCGATGTTCTGGGGCGACGAGACACGGACCGGCTACTGCCAGCCGCCGGTCACCCCGGGGCATGAGTTCGTCGGGCGGGTGGCGGCCCTCGACGACGAGGCGCGGCGGCGGCACGGCGTGGACGTCGGCGAACGGGTCGCCGTCGAGCAGATCGTCCCCTGCGAGTCATGCGCGTACTGCAAGGCCGGCCAGTACTGGCTGTGCGCGCCGCACGACATCTTCGGCTTCCGGCAGCGCACACCCGGGGCGATGGGCGAGTTCATGCTGGTACCACCCGCCGCTCGCGTGCACGCGTTCCCAGCCGGCCTCCCGCCCAGCCATGCGGCGCTCGCCGAGCCGCTCTCCTGTTCCCTGCACGCCGTCGACCGGGGAGAAGTCGGCGCCGACGACGTCGTCGTGGTCGCGGGTGCGGGACCGATCGGCCTCGGCATGGTCCTCGGTGCCCGCCGTCGGCAGCCGCGAGCCCTGGTCGCCATCGACCTCGATCCGCACCGGCGTTCCGTCGCCGAACAATGCGGCGCCGACGTCGTGCTGGAGCCCGGTGACGACGTCGAGACCACCGTCCTGGAGCTGACCGACGGGCTTGGCTGCGACGTCTACCTCGACGCGACCGGTCACCCGGCCGGGGTCACACAGGGACTCCAGCTGCTGCGCAAGCGCGGCCGCTTCGTGGAGTACGGGGTGTTCGGGCAGCCGGTGACGACCGACTGGACGGTGATCGGCGACGGCAAGGAGCTCGACATCCGAGGTGCGCACCTCGGTCCAGGCCAGTGGCCGACCGCGATCGAGATGCTCAGTACCGGCGAGGTGCCCGCCGACGCCATCGTCACCCATGAGTACCCGCTGGACCGGTTCGACGAGGCGTTCGAGACGGCCGGCACGCCGGGCAAGGCGATCAAGGTCAGCATCCTCCCGCCCGGGGGCCAACAATGATCGACGGCTCACCCACGTCGAGCGACCGCGCGACGGAAGATCCACACCTGAACGGGGTCAGCACGTGACAGAAGATCAGCTCGCGGCGAGAGCCGCGGATACAACGCAGGCGCGGCTCGCCGGACGGGTTGCCGTGGTGACCGGCGCAGGGTCGGGGATCGGCGCGGCATCCGCCGAGCGGCTGGCCGCCGAGGGTGCGCATGTGATCCTGCTCGACGTCTCCCAGGAAGGGCTTGCGGCCACCGCCAGCCGGATCACCACGCTCGGCGGCCGGACCAGCGTCGTCGCCGCCGACGTCGCCGACCCCGCGACCTGGGACCGTCTGGCCCGGGACGTCGAGGCAGAGCACGGCGGTCTGGATACGCTCGTCAGCAACGCGGCCACGATGCGGGTCGCACCGGCGCATGAGCTCGATCCGGACCATTGGGACCGCCAGCTCGCGGTCAACCTCCGCCCCCTGTACCTGGCGTTCCGTGCCTTCAACGGGCGATGGCGGCACGGTGCGGCGGCGGTCGCCGTCTCGTCGGTGCACGCAGAGGTGGGGTTGCCCGGGCATCCGGCCTACGCGGCGTCGAAGGGCGGGCTGCTGTCGCTGGTGCGTCAGCTCGCGGTGGAGTACGGGCCCCAGGTGCGGGTGAACGCAGTGGTTCCGGGGCCGATCATGTCGCCGGCGTGGGACCGCGTGTCCGAGCCGGACCGCGAGCGCAGTATCCGGCAGACCGTGCTGGGTCGGTTCGGTGACCCGTCCGAGGTGGCGTCGGTGGTCGCGTTCCTCGCCTCAGCCGACGCCGCGTACGTCACCGGGACGAGCGTCGTCGTCGATGGTGGCTGGCTGATCACCAAGGACTCTGCCTGAACCCGGGTGCGCGACACATTTTGTAGTGCTTGGGGTTAGTGCTGGCGGCTCGCGAGTCTGGTTGTGGGGCTCTTGACCCAGTTGCCGGCCGAGCTTGTCGGCGAGGTCGATCAGCTGGTCACAGCGGCCGCATGACACGGGTCGCCCTCCCATAGGTGGCGAAGGGATCGGGCCTCGGCTTTACAATATACATACATACGCGTATGTTTGTAACATGCTCACCAAAACTCGCTCGACGACAGCGCCCCGAACCAAACGACGGGCGATACTCAGTCAGGTTGGCGGCTGGATCGTGGCCGGCTTCGGCGCCGTTCACGTCGTTGTCGCGCCGATCGACTACCGGGACATATGGCAGCGGGTTGCCGGCGAACAATGGTGGAACACGTTCACCCTCGACCGAGCTTCGACGTTCGAAGGACTCCAGCGCTCCGAGGCGTTCTGGGTGACCATGGGCAGCTTTGGGGTTCCGCTGCTCGCGCTCGGTGCCTACATCGTCTGGTCGGCGCGCCGGGGCTCTCGAGTTCCGGCGTGGCTCGGCTGGATTCTGCTGTTCTACGCCGTGTCCGCGGGTATCGTTCTTCCGGCTTCTCCGATCTGGGCGATCGCCCTGGCCGGCGCCTTCATCGTCCTGGGTGACCGCGCGCCGCAGTCCGTGCCCAGCCGATAGGATGCGTGCACGTAGGTACGCCTTAGACCTGGACGGGCATGACCACCAAGCAAGAACGGCGAACCCAAGCCGACCGACGCGCTCAGAGCCGCAACGCCATCCTCGAGGCCGCCGCCCAGGGCATCTCCCAGAACGGCTACGCTCGCCTGTCGCTTGAGGACGTAGCCCGGCAGGCGGGTTACAGCCGTGGCGCCCTCTACCATCAGTTTTCCGGCAAAGAAGACTTGGCGCTTGCCGTGGTCGAGTGGGTCGACCAGACCTGGGAGGACCAGGTGGGCCATGTCCTGACGCAAGGGGGCGACCCCGCCGAGAAACTCCTCACTCTCGCCCGGCTGCATGCCATCTACTGCCGTCGCGACGTCGCGGCGGTCCTGCAGGTGCTCCGAGTCG
>NZ_ML142851.1:315378-322331 GCF_004138495.1 Phytoactinopolyspora endophytica | reverse complement strand
GGCCGACAAGACCATCCGATCCGCCGCGCCCTTGCCGCCGCCATCGGCAAGACCGATACACAAGTCGATCAGCTCATCAGGGCCGGCCGCAAGAATGGTTCGATTCCGCCCGGGCCGCCCGTTGCCGACACCCGGGAAGCGTTCTTGTACGCGATCGAAGCCGTGGGGATCGGAGCCAGCGGGCGCGCGCCGCACGATGTCCGGCTTGCCGAGCGAACCGCCCGTGGTGTGCTCGGCCTTCCCCCAGCCTGACCTCGGGTCGGTGGTAGCGGCTGGCGCTGCAGGCGGCCCAGCGCTGCCCACATTCGAGGCCACCATTATCTGTGGGCGGCGCGACCATGCGCCGCGCCGTCGCGCGCCGTGTAGCGGGGAAGCCCAACGCATGTTTCATTCCAACCATCGCCATTTCGGCGATGTCTCGTCAACAATGGGTTCATGAGCGATGGCCTCCACGGCGCGAACATCATCACCGTTGCGGGAGCAGCGCTGCTCCTGACCGGCACCAGATGTGGGCAAGCGGTCCATGCGACCGGCGAATGTACGGGGTTGGAACGAGGCCGCCCCGCCTTAGACGATTTCATCCTGGACGAACCCTTCGAGGTTCCGGCTCCGACGCTCCAGAACTACGATCGCGAAGCCTTGCTGGCACCCCGCTGGGAAGACACGACACTCTGCGGATACCTCTGGGAGTTCATGTTCCCCGGAGAAGGCGGTCCATTGTTCGAGGACGAGCAACCTGCCTACGCACCGACGCGTGCCGGCTCTGCCTCGCCTCGATAAGTCGGCGCCTTCCCAAACCACGTGACGACGAGCGGATACCCTTGGTCAGCCAGTTCGCTGCTGATCTCGTCCTCAGGTTCGGCTCTGCCGAGGTAGTCGGCGTGCCTGGCGATCAACAGGACATACTGAGGAGAGCCATCCGTCGCCGGGTGCGCGACGCCGCTACAAGAGCCGTACCTACTTCTATGGCTCCCGCGTGTCTGTTGTGTGTGAGGAGATAGCCGCCGAACATGAATCCGAGAATGCGCAGGCCTTGAGTCAACATCTCCTGCGGCATATCGACGCACACCTCGGCGATGACCGCGAGCATGAGCCTATGGACTCCCCGGAGTGGAGAATCTTCTGGGGTTCATAGCTAGGCGCACAACTCTGGCTGACGTCGTGGCAGGCACAGGGTTGTCCCGCTGGCTCTGCGGGGTGCAGGAGGCAGACGAGAAACCTGCATCCCGGGCACATCGACCACATCACCGGCCAGGCCCCGGGGGAACCTTCACTTGACTATCCGCGTACCGGCGCTCGCCGGCCGTGTGTCGGACCGCGCGAGTACGCTGGCTCCGTGTTGAGCGTCAGCGCAGAGCAGCGACGCGCACGGCTGGTGCGTCGCCACGGCCTGGCTCCCGAGAGCGCCGCGTCGTCCGTGGTCGAGGCGACCAGCGGCGTCGTCGTTCTGCATGCCACTGACCCCGCCACCGTCTACCTGTCCGCGCTCGCGCGCTGCCCGGACGCGTCGCTGGCGGATGTCGCCGCGGCGATGTACGACGACCGGTCGCTGGTCAAAATAATCGGGATGCGCCGGACCATGTTCGTCGCGCCGACCGAGTTCGCGCCCATCGTGCACAGCGGCACCGGGGTCGAGATCGGCGCCCGGCTCCGTCGCCAGCTGGTGAAGAATCTGCAGACACTCCCCACTGAGCCGGCTATCGACGGCGACGTCGAGGCGTGGCTAGCCGATGTAGAGGACGCTACCGAGCAGGCGCTGATAACCCGCGGCGAGGCGTTCGCGAACGAGCTCTCTGCGGACGAGCCGCGGCTGCGCACCGCCATCTTGCCCACGACTGAGAAAAAATGGGACGTCAAGCAAGCTTTAACGAGTCGAGTGCTGACGCTGATGGGCGCCGACGGGCGGATCGTGCGCGGACGCCCAGGCGGCACTTGGCTGTCCCGGATGCACCGCTGGACCGCGGCCCGGGAGCTCTGGCCGGACGGAATGCCAGAGGTGCCCGAGCTCCAGGCGCGGATTGCGCTGGCCCGTTCCTGGCTGCGTGCGTTCGGCCCGGCCACCGTCGCGGATCTGAAATGGTGGACCGGGTGGACGCTCGGGTCCACCCGGAAGGTACTGGCCGAGATCGACACGGTCGACGTCGACATGGACGGTGTGAGCGGCGTCGTGCTTGCTGACGATGTCGCGCCGGACGAGCCGGTCGAGCCGTCGGCTGCCCTGCTGCCGGCCTTGGACCCGACGCCGATGGGATGGCAGCAACGCGACTTCTACCTGGGTCCGCACCGGGAGCGTCTGTTCGACCGCAACGGCAACATCGGCCCGACCGTATGGTGGGACGGGCGCATCGTCGGCGGCTGGGGAATGAAGGACGGGGAGATCGTCTGGCGGCTGTTGGAAGACGTCGGCGCCGAGGCGGACACTGCCGTCGCCAAGATCGCCTCCGGCCTGCAGGATCGGCTCGCCGGGGCCACCGTCGTCCCCTCGTTCCGCACACCCCTGGAGATCGAGCTCACCGCCTAGCCCCCTACCTCGCCCGAACTAACCGCGACCTCCCGAGGCTGGGCTGAGCGGGCGATCCGGTTTAGGCTCGAACCATGTGCCGCAACATCAAGCCACTCCACAACCTTGCGCCTCCCGCTACCCCGGACGAGGTCGCCGACGCCTCGCTGCAGTACGTGCGGAAGCTCGCCGGGACCCGCAAGCCATCGCGCGCCAACCAGGAAGCCTTCGACCGCGCTGTCGAGGAGATCACCGAGGCCACGCAGCGTCTGCTCGACTCTCTCACGACGGCGGCGCCGCCGCGGGATCGCGAAGCGGAGGCCGAGAAGGCCCGCGCCCGGTACCAGGCACGCGTCGCCGCAGCCAGCTGAGAAGACTCAGGGCTTCTCCCCCTCCTCTGCGTCGACGACGACGGCGCATGGGAAGACGTGCTCCCGATCGCTGGACAATGACGTGCCGAGCCGGGTCGGCTTCCATTCACTCACCCGTCGGAAGTGATGCTCCGCCAGCTCACGGTCGACCGTGTCGTAATCGGCCGTGTCGTGGTCGCCCTCCCCGTTGGTCTTCCAGGCGTTGACGAGGTCAATGACGGTCGGGTTGTGCCGCGTCATCGTCACCAAGAGGCTGCCGTCACAGATCCATGCGAAGTATTGTTCGGGGCCGTGGTCCTCGGCATGGTCACCGTGGTGTTCCGGCGTCGGATTCTGCTCATTCATGTGGTCTCATTATGTGTTTCCCTGTGCCTGGGTGCGCGCATGAATTGGTTCAAGACACGTAAACATATAATCCGCACGTACCAATCATGCGAGAGCGGTAGGGCGCGGCATATATCGCCAGAACGCAGCCGCATTGTCTAGCCGGGCTTGATGAATAGAGCGTGCCATTCATGGCCTATTCTGTAGGCATGATCAATTCGACATGGCCGCGTTTCCTTTGCAGTAGCCCGAGGGCGGCGGCACCAAGCCAGCCATCCGCAGATAAGAGCGCCCGAAACGACAGAACCCCGGCGGTTTGGCCTGCCCAACTGGGCTACCAGGGACCGTTCCGGGGTGTTTAACAAAAGGTACCAGAACAATGACAGTACTACCAAACGCGCGCTCGATCGCCCCCGTCCTGTATCGATGCCTCAGCCCGCGTCGCCTTCATGGTTACCTCGCCTCGTGCCAAGGAGAAGCCATCGACGCAATCGCTCTCTATGAGTGGAACAGTCAGATTTCTGGCGCCATGTGGGAATCGCTCGGACACGTGGAAGTGGCACTCCGCAATAGCGTCGCCGACCAGCTCGAACTGCGTCATGGTCGCCTGAGCCGCGACGGCTCGTGGCTGGACGATCCGGCCCAGGAACTCGAAGCGAAGCGTCGAAACGACATAGCGCGAGCACGCGAGCGTATATGGCGGAACAACAAGGAGCCCTCTGACGGGCAGACGATCAGTGAACTTCCGTTCGGCTTCTGGCGGTTCCTCCTCGCCAAGAGATACGCCACCACCCTGTGGCCGGATCTCGCCGATGGATTCCCCTACGCCCCAGGCCGGTCACGGACAACCATCGAGCAGCCGGTACAGCAGCTGCATCGGCTGAGAAACGGGATTGCCCATCGCCAGCGAATCTGGACCGAGCCGCTGAACGATCGTTGGGACGACATCTGCGAGCTGCTCGGCTACATCGATCCGGCGTTGCGCAGATGGGTCATATTCAACAGCCGCGTTCCGTCCGTGATGTCAACATGGCCCACGGTGAATCCCAATCGAGAGGATACGGAGCTGTTCACCATGCCATGATCAGCGGGCCGTCACCGTCGTCGTCCGGGTCGACCTGGTCGTGCGGGTCGATCACCTCGCGGACATCCGACACCTTCGCGACAGGTCCGCCACGTCGCTGATCATGGTCGGCGACATCTTCGTCGCCGGCATCCTGGTTCATCATCGCCACTCCTCTGCACCTACCTGTCTGCGATTCAAGGCGGTGAGTTCCACAGTATGACGACACAGAATACCTGTTGTCACAACATGCGTGATGGCGTTCGTGCTGATGCCAGAGATGTGCGCTATGGCGCTGGGCAGGCCATGCTATATGCCGGTCGGGCCGCCAGGCCGGCCACCATGCCGTTCCGGCTCACCACGAGGCGACGCGGATGGGAGCTGGATGCGGGCCTCGACGACGACCGGACCGGCACGTTCCTACTCTCCGGCATCCGCGACGTCGGCACCAACCTCGCCTACCGCCTGCTCGAACACCACCGCCCCGCCACCTGACGCACAGCGCCCTGCGCAGGGCGCGCCCGGGCAACATCGCGCAGGACGCAACATCGGTGACCCCGGTGGGCCGCCGACCCGTCGGCTTCGGGGCCGACCGGAACGGGCCGGGTGGGGCTGTCCCCACCCCCAGTTCACTGGCTCGCGCCATGGGGCCGGTGCCGTGCACTCCGTAGCGTCATTCCCGAGGTCACACAACGGGTGTGACGGAGCGGGAAGCGGTGCATCGTGTACATCACGGACAGCGGCAATATCGAAGCCGTGCGGCTGGCGGACGTGCGCAAGGTCTACGGCAAGCGCGGCAACGAGGTCGTTGCGCTCGACGGAGTGACGACAGGGTTCGGCCGGGGCACGTTCACCGCCGTCATGGGCCCGTCGGGCTCCGGTAAGAGCACGCTGCTGCAGTGCGCCGCCGGGCTGGACAGGCCGAGTTCGGGCTCGGTTCTCCTGGAGGGCCAAGAGCTCAGCAAGATGAACGAGACCCAGCTGACGAAGCTGCGGCGCAAGCGCATCGGTTTCATCTTTCAGGCCTTCAACCTGCTGCCGGCGCTGACGGTGCGGCAGAACGTGACTCTGCCGTTGCAGCTGGCCGGGCACCGGCCAGGCAAGGCGCGGGTGGCCGAGGTGCTCCGCCAGGTGGGGCTGGAAGAGCGGAGCAAACACCGCCCGGCCGAGCTGTCCGGCGGTCAGCAGCAGCGGGTCGCCATCGCACGGGCGCTCATCACCGAACCGGCGGTCATCTTCGCCGACGAGCCCACGGGTGCGCTGGACACGCGGACCGCCCGCGACGTGCTCAGCCTGCTGCGTCATTCGGTACAGGCGACACAGCAGACGATCGTGATGGTGACCCACGATCCGGTCGCCGCGTCCTATGCCGACCGGGTCCTGTTCCTGGCCGACGGGCGGCTCGTCGGCGAGCTGTACTCGCCGACGGCGGACGCCGTGGCCGAGCGGATGACCCACCTGGGCGCCTGGGCCGACGACGGCACGTCCCACGCCGCAGCTGCCGTTGGAGGGCCGCACCGATGATACGTCTCGCGCTGCGTACCCTGCGCTTCCGAAAGGGTGCCTTCACTGCGGCATTCATTGCCATGTTCCTCGGCTCGGCGATCGTGATGGGCTGCGGTGGCCTGATGGAGACGGGCATCCGCACAGCCGTTCCGCCACAGCAGCTGGCCGGGGCCGACATCGTCGTCGCCGGGGACCAGCGTTACGACGTCCCTGGCGACGACGACTCGACGATCCTGCTGGAGCGGGTCCGGGTGGATTCCGAACTGACGGACACGATCTCCGCTCTGCCGGGCGTGCAGGAGACCGAGGAGCACATCTTCGAGGGCGAGCCGCCGGCGAACACGGTGGACGCCATCGGCGTGGTGGCCGGGCCGGATGCCGATCTCAGCGAACTCCGGGAGCAGATCGACGCCGAACTGGACGGCACCACCGCAGTCACGCTGGTCGGTGACAAGCGAGGGCTGGCACAGCTGCCGGAGGCACAGGCGAAGAGCGAAGACATCATCTCGCTGGCCGGCGTCTTCGGCGGGTTGGCGATCATGGTCTCGATGTTCGGCGTCGCCTCGATGCTCGCCCTGTCGATACAGCAACGCCGACGAGAGATGGCGTTGCTGCGTGCGGTGGGCTCGACGCCCGGTCAGCTGCGCCGGATGGTCCTGGGCGAGACCCTCGTCCTCGCGGCGATCGCGACGTCCCTGGCCTATTTCCCGGGCCGGCTTCTCGGGAGGTTCATCTTCGACCGGATGTCCGACAGCGGCGTCGTCACGTCCGGGGTGGAGTTCCATCAAGGATGGATACCGACGGTGTCGGCGATCGGCGCGTCGGTGATCGCGGCTGTAGGCGGCGCCTTGGTCGCCGGACGGCGAGCGGCGGCCACCCGGCCGGTCCAGGCCCTCGCCGAGGTCTCCCTGGAGGGCAGGCTGCTGGGATTCTGGCGGGTGTTCTTCGCGCTGCTCTTCATCGCCGGTGGCGTCGCGCTGGGAATCGTGACCGTCACCGTCATGAGCGGCCCGCTCGCCGCGAGCACGGCCGGCCCCGCGGTCATCCTCTGGGCCATCGGGTTGGCGCTGCTGAGCCCGGCCCTGACGAAGGTCATGACGGTCGTCCTGCAGTGGCCGCTACGGGCGGTGTCCGGTCTGTCAGGCCGGCTGGCCGTACTCAACGCGCGGGCTCGTACGGCCCGGACCGC
>NZ_ML142851.1:304743-315318 GCF_004138495.1 Phytoactinopolyspora endophytica | reverse complement strand
CACACCGATCGTTCTGCTCACCGGGATCGCGACGGGGAACCTGTATCTGCAACAGACCGAGGATCACGCGAACCGGCAGGCGTTCGCGGACGGCCTCGTCGCCGACGCCGTCGTGACATCGGAGCGGGACATCGAACCCGAGCTTGTCGGGCGGATCAGCGCGCTCCCCGGCGTGGCCGGAGCCTCAGAGTACGTCCACAGCACCGGCTTTGTGGAGAGCCCACGCGACCACTCACAGGATGACGAAGGCTGGACGCTGCAGGGTGTGACGGCCGAGGGTGCCGCGGCGACCGCGCCTGTCTCCGTCACCGAAGGTGAGTTCACCGACCTGCGGGGAGACAGCGTGGCGTTGGCGGCCGGACATGCCGACGAGCTCGGGGTGGGAGTCGGCGACACGATCACGTTGCGGCTCGGCGACAGCAGCATGCTCGACGCCGAGGTGGTGGCGCTGTTCTCTGCCGCCGACGACTACGACACGCTGCTGCTTCCAGCCGACGTGCTGGCGCCGCACACCACCGAGGGCCATCCTCGGGAGATCCTGGTCAAGGCCGATGAAGGTTCCGATTCGGCCCAGCTTGTGGCCGAGCTTGACCGGCTCGTAGCCGGCCAGGAGGGGCTGGCGGTGGCCGACCGTGACGACCTGTTCGCCGAGCATGCCGAGGAGCAGCAGACGATGGCGTTCGCGAACTACACCATCGTCATCGTGATTGTCGCCTACGCAGCGATATCCGTGATCAACGCGCTCGTGACGAGCACCGCCGCACGGCGCCGGGAGTTCGGGCTGCAGCGGCTCGCGGGCTCGACCCGTGGTCAGATCTTGCGGATGGTCGGGTTGGAGGGCGTCCTGGTCGCCGCCATCGGCGTCCTGCTCGGCACGATCGCGTCGATGGCGACGCTGGTGCCGTTCAGCACCAACCGGATCGACTCGTGGACGCCGTCGGGATCGCCGTGGATCTACGCGACGATCGTGGGTGTTGCGGTGGTGCTCACGCTGGGCGCCACTCTGATACCGGGCTGGCAGGCAATGCGGTCCCGGCCGGCGGAAGCCGCCGTCGCGGTCGAGTGAGCCGTCGAGTGAGCGGATCGGGGTTGCATGCCGGTGGGGAGGTTGGAATAGGGATCTCCCGGCATCCAGATGCGTGGGCATGTCTGGCTCCGGTTGATCTGTAGCCGGGCTGGGCGACGTGGTCCGGTGCGGAGGTTGGAATAGGGATCTCCCGGCACCCAGTTGCGTGCACATGTCAGGCTCGGTCGATCTGTGGCCCGGCTGGGCTTGAGCCGGGAGATCCCTATTCCAACCTCCGCACCTCTGCCGTCTCCGTCGTTGGGCGCGGCGCGGTTCCTACGGCACGGTTCCGGTGACGACGTGGCCGACCAGCGGGGCATGCAGCGCGCCGTCGTCGGTGACGTACGGCTGCAGCACGTCGCGAGCTCGTTCCTTGATCCGGCCGTACGTCGCGTCGTCAATGCGGTCGATCAGCGGCGAACCCTCTACCTCGGTGATCACGAGTCCGTCGATGGTGTCGAAATGTGCGGTGCCCGTGTGGGTTCGAGCCGTGATCGAGCCGAGCCCAGCGGACTCGAACATCGCGCGTAGCTCGTCGAGGTCGCCGCACGACCAGTAGGTCTGTACCAGCGACGCCGCGTCCGGCCCGGCCTCATCGGCGACGATCGACACGAACCCGTCGTACGCCGGCTGGTCGGGCAGGGCAGCCGGAACGACGATGGCGACCGTGCCACCGGGCGCCGTCACCCGGGCCATCTCAGCAAGCGCACGAGCCCGGTCCGGGAAGAACATGAGCGCCATCTGACACAGCGTGATGTCGAAAGCCCGATCGGGGAACGGCAGATTCCCGACGTCGCCCTGGTGCCATTCGAGGTCGGGCCGCACTCGGCGGGCCACGGTGAGCATGGACTGGTTCAGATCCAGCCCGACCACCGTGCCGTCGTCGCCCAGCCGGTCCGCGACCGTGCGGGCGACGATGCCGGTCCCGCAGCCGACGTCGAGCACCTCCTGGCCCGGGCGGACGCCCGCGGCATCGGCCAGCAGCGGCGCCCACTCGGCGAACAGGCCGGGAACGAACCGCGCCTCGTACACCTCCGCTGTCTCGAGCGGGATCTGGAAGGTCTCTGTGCTGGTCATGTCGGCTCCTTCGGTAGACGTGTTGGATGCAGCGTCCCGCGGTGCCGCCACCGAAACATGGGTGCGTGTACCTATTCGGACACGTCATCTCCACAACCGGGTGCGCTGGTGGCATGCTGGTTTCACCATGACCACGGCTGCCGAACTGCTGGCGGCTGGTAAAGCCGCACTGGCGCGGGGCGACTGGACACTGGCCCGGTCGCTGCTTTCGGACGCCGTCGCGCTGCGGGAGAGCGCCGAAGGGCTGCACGAGCTGGCGAAAGCGGTCGAATGGGCAGCCGATTATCAAGCCGCGATCGAGCTGTACGAGCGCGCCTTCGTCGCCTACCGCGAGCTCGGCGAGAGCCGGAGACCCGCGCTCATCGCCGGCCGTGAGCTCAGCTTCCTGCACGCCGCCGTATACGGTAACGACGCCGTGGCGGCGGGATGGCTCGCGCGGGCCCGGAGCCTGGTGTACGAAGCGGGCGAGTGTGTCGAGTCGGGCTGGGTGGAGCTGGCCGAGGCGTTGGCGACCGACGATCCTGAGGAGAAGAGCGCCCACGTACGCGCGGCGATGGACGTCGCCGACCGATTTCACGCCGTCGACCTGCGGTTCTGCGCGATGAGTAACGACGGCGTGGCGCTCGTGCTGCAGGGCCGGGTCGATGACGGCATGCGCACGCTCGATGAGGCGGCGACCGCCGCGGCGAGTCGCGAGGTCGTCGACTACATCACGGCGGGCGAGATCTACTGCCATATGTTGCTGTGCTGCGAGCTGACGCTCGACGTGCCACGGGCCCGGCAATGGAGCGGCATCGCGACGGCGTACGGGCAGCGGTCGAACACGCCGTGGGTCTCCGCGATCTGCCGCACCCATTACGGCGCGGTTCTCACCGCCGCTGGCGAATGGAGCGACGCCGAGCGGGAGCTGACGTCGTCGATCACGCTCTTCGACGCCAGCTACCGGGCGTTGCGTTCCAGCGCTATGGTGCGGCTGGCCGACCTGCGGGTGCGCCAAGGCAGGTACGACGAGGCGGGCAGGCTGTTGGCCGGCTTCGAGTTCGACTCGTACGCGGTACGGCCGCTGGCAAGGCTTCATCTGGCGCGCGGTGAGCACGCCGTGGCGAGGCGGCTGCTGCGACGCGCGCTGGAACGCACCGGCGAACAGGTGTCGTGGCCCATCGAGCTGGCGCTGCTCGCCGAGACGGAGGCAGCTGCCGGCAACGTCGACGAGGCACGGGAGGTCTGCACGCAACTGAGCGCCGTCGCCGCTGGGTCGGACGTGCCATGCTTCCGGGCCTTCGCCGAGTACGCGGCGGGTGTCGTCTGCGCCGCCGCCGATGAGCCGGAGGCGCTCGCGCACTTCGAGGCGGCGCTGCCTCGGTTCGTGCGGGCCGAGTTGCCGCTGGAGGCGGCACGCACCCGGCTGGCCATCTCACAGGCCATCGCCGACGCCGAACCGGAGGTCGCGCAGGCGGAGGCGCGCGCGGCGCTCCTGGTGTTCGAGGAGCTCGCCGCCGGCGTCGATGCCGACGCGACGGCGCGGCACCTGCGCACCCTTGGCGTGCATGGCCGGTCGGCGCCACGCGTCGCCGGTCCGCTGACCCGTCGGGAGGCCGAGGTGCTCGCGCACATTGGCGAGGGCATGACGAACGAACAGATCGCGGACCGTCTCTACATCAGCAAGAGGACCGTGGAACACCACGTCAGCAGCATCTTCGCCAAACTCGGCGTCGCCACCCGGGCCGCGGCCGCCGCATATGCGCTGCGGCAGCCGCCACCGGACACGACCGTCGCCAGCGGACGCTCACGCGATGGCGCGTGAGCGTCGCCGGGAGCGACGTCAGTTGCGCGACGTGTCGGACCCGCCTGGATGCTCGCTGACCAGCTGGTGAGCGCGCTGATGCGAGACACCGAGGATCGTGCCGATGTCACGCAGCGAGACCTTCATGTCGTGCAGTCCGCGGGCCGCCGACCGTGCCTCGGCCGCGGCCTCCGCCTTGGCCCACGCCGCCGTCTGGCGCAGCTCGCGTGCGCGGTCGATGTGTTCCTGGGCAAGCTGCGGGACGACGGGCCGCACGATGACGTTGAGCTTGTCCTCTGCGACCTCGAGCATCTCGGCCAGTACCCGGCGATGTTCCGCGACCGCATGGTCCAGCTGCTTGGCCGTCGTGTCGATATCCGGCCGTTGGTCACACCGGACCGACCATCGATCATCCACCTTGGTGGCCGTGCTGGTGTAGGTGCGCTCGACAGGTGCGAGTTCCTCCACCGAAACCGTGGACGTCATGGCCGGACCTCCTGGTCAGGTTGGATCTAGGCCCCGTCGTAGGAGGTGCCGTTCCGGGCGGGGCGACCTTTGCCGTCGTGATCTTGCTCTAGCCTATTCACTGGAGGCCGCCTTCGGTACCGAGATTCGCCGCGCCCAACGGGCACCGCGCCGTGCGGGGCGTCGTCGTTTCCCGTCTCCGCGGAGCGCGATCGGGCCGGACCGATACCGTATTGCGTATGACGTCGACCCGCGGCCATCTCAGGCTCGTCGCAGATCCCGTCGAGGAGGCGGCACCGCCATCGCGCCGTCGAGCCCGTCGTCGGGATGTTGTCTCCTACCAGCTGCGGATCGAGCTGGACGGAACCAGCCCTCCGGTGTGGCGGCGACTCGAACTCGCCTCCGACCTGTTCCTCAACGATGTGCACGACATCATCCAGGTGGCCGTCGGCTGGACCGACAGCCACCTTCACCAGTTCGGATCCGGGCCCGCGTACTACAGCCACGAGACCGAGTACTACCTCTGCCCGTTCGAGATCGAGGAAGCACCGGACGGCATTCCGGAAGAACACGTCCGGCTGGACGAGGTTCTCGCCGAGCCCGGTGACACGCTGTTCTACTGCTACGACTTCGGCGACGACTGGCTGCACATCATCGAGCTGGAGGCGGTCCGGCCGCGCGACGAGTCAAGGCAGGGCGCGAGATGTATCGGGGGTGAACGGCCCGGCCCGGCGGAGGACTGCGGCGGAGTGCCCGGATACGAGATGTTCGCTGCCGCCAACGATGCGACCAACCCGGACCGCGACCGCGCCGCGGCCGAGCTCCGCGACATGTACGGCTTCGACATCGATCCGACCACCCACGAGCCGGTGCCGTTCGACGCCGACGAGGTGAACCGCATCTTGGCCGAACTGAGCAGCGCGGACATGCCGGCTGTCGGGGACCTGCCGGCGCCGCTGCTCGAGATCCACAACTCCATCGGCTCCACGCCAGGCCGGCGGCGCCTGCGTCGGCTGATCGGGGATGCTCGCCTCGGTGATCCGGTGATGATCGACGTGGAGACGGCCACCGCCATGGTCAGCCCGTACACCTGGCTGCTGGATCGCGTCGGCGACGACGGCATCAAGCTCACCAACGCCGGCTATCTACCGCCGGCGCATGTCGAGGCCGCGATGGCCGAACTGAACATGGAAGACGAGTGGATCGGCAAGTTCAACCGCGAGGACCAGACGCTGCCGGTGCTGCTCCTGCGGGAGACGGCGCAGAAGCTGGGGCTGGTGCGCAAGTATCGCGGCAAGCTGTTGCCGACGTCTCGCGCCCGCAGGTTGCGTGACGACCCGGTGGCACTGTGGTGGCATCTGGCTGCCAGCATGCCGCTGAGAACGAGGGACCCGTTCGACGCACAGGCGAGCCTGCTGTACCTCACCGCCGTGGCCGCCGACGCCGCCAATGACGGCACCGGTCGTAGCCGTGGCGGCGTTGACAGCGACGATCGAGACAAGGATCACCACAACGGCGGGGACTCGGGCCGGCACCGCGAAGCGCTCGTCGCCCGCCTGCTCACCGACGCCGGATGGAGAGTCAGCGGCGGTGCACCGCTGGGCAGCAATGCCGTCATCCAGGGAATCTTAGACACCGAGTACGTGCTGCGGCGGCTGGGCGCGTTCGACAAGCTCGACTGGTTCACCTACGTGGGCGCGAACGTGACGCCCCGGGGCATCACCTTCGCTCGCGCCGCTCTGCGAAGCACGGAAAAATAGCAAGCACTTTGCCATAATGGCAATGAAGTTTGCACGATGAGCACGAAGCTCGCATAGTCGTCGTGGAGGTGGTCACGATGACAGATCAATTGAGAGACGGCTACGACGTAGCGGTGATCGGCGGCGGCGCCGCAGGCCTGAACGGGGCGCTGATGCTGGGCCGGTCGCGCCGGTCAGTAGTGGTGATCGACGCGGGTGCTCCGCGCAACGCCCCAGCCGCCGGCGTGCACGGAATGTTGGCGCACGATGGAGTTCCGCCGGCGGAGCTCCTTGAGCGTGGCCGTGCCGACGTTCGGAGGTACGGCGGCGACGTGGTGACCGGGGAGGTCACCACCGCGCTCCGGGACGCCGATGGATTCAGCGTCACACTGGCGGACGGCAGGTCCACCCGGGCACGCCGGCTACTGGTGACATCCGGACTGGTGGATGAACTGCCGGATGTCACGGGGCTGCGGACCCGGTGGGGCAGAGACGTCGTGCACTGCCCGTACTGCCACGGCTGGGAGGTCCGCGACCAGGCCATCGGGGTGCTGGCCAGCAGTCCCATGGCGGTGCACCAGGCGCTGCTGTTCCGGCAGCTGAGCGACGACGTCACGTTCTTCGCCCACACCGCACCGCCCCTGGCCGATGAAGACGCGGAGAAGCTGGCCGCCCGAGGCATCGAGGTGGTCCACGGCGAGGTCGCGTCGCTGAAGATCGACGAGGACCGCATCGTCGGCGTGCAGCTGCGCGACGGCACGCTGGTCAGCCGCGACGTGATCGCGGTCCAGCCGCGGATGGTGGCACGTGCGGGCTTCCTGGCCGGGCTCGGCCTCAAGCCCGTGGAGCATGCGTCGGGAATGGGCGAGCACATACCCGCGGACGCCACCGGCCGCACCGACGCGGACGGAGTCTGGGCCGCAGGCAACGTCACCGACCTATCCGCCCAAGTCGGATCCTCTGCTTCGGCAGGCGCTCTCGCAGGGGCACAGATCAACGCCGACCTGGTCACCGAGGAGACCGACACAGCCGTCGCCGCCCACCGTCACGAGTCCTAGGCAGAGTCCGAGGCTGGCTAGGCAGGCGTTCGATTCGCTGGTACGACATCGAGAGCGATGCCGAGGCACTGCGCTTGAGCCAGCTTGCCCAGGCGACAGCGGCCGATCTCCCGCTGGTGCTCGTGCCCGACGGTGCGACGCTCCGCTCGCCGTCGACGCTCGACGTGGCCGGCGCCCTCGGCCTGCGCACCAGAGCCGAGCAGCCGCTGTACGACGTGTGCATCGTGGGTGGCGGTCCGGCGGGCCTGGCCGCCACGGTGTACGCGGCGTCGGAGGGTCTGAGCACCGTCATCGTAGAGCGTGAGGCGCCTGGAGGTCAGGCTAGTCAAAGTGCGGCGATCGAGAACTACCTGGGGTTAATCCTCCAGGTTCGCGAGCCAGTCGGTCCCTCCCGTGATCTTGTAGTAGCCCGCCAGCGAGTGGCACTCACCGAGGTCGAACGTCGCAGGGCGATGGCGGTAGTTTCGCAAGATGTACTCTGACGCGTCCGCTGCGTGGAACACGCGCAAGGCAAACCCGAGCGCTCTCTGCTCGGCGGTGGTGATGTTCCGTACTTCGCGGTACGCCGCCAGCGTCCGGCGCGCTGCTCCGATGTCGTACCCAAAGTCAGCGCCCCTTGCCCACGAGTGCAGCAGCCCGGCGATATCGAGGACGAATGGGCCAGAATAGGACTCGTCAAAGTCGATGAGGCCTACGATCTCACCATGAGGCTCCACCAGGACGTTCTCGCTGTGCATGTCGTGATGGATAAGACCTCGCGGCAGATCCGGAGTGAACACCTCGGGCGCTTCTGCCAGAAGTGCCCGTCCGTGCTCGGCGAACCTCTCTGCTCCTGGCTTGGCGCGCAGCAGCGGATCCTCTTGGCAAGCGAAAGTGAACGCTCCGATGCGATACAGATCGGTCCGGGAACGCCTACCTCCGAACGTCTGTCCGGCGGTCAGTTTGTGCATCCGAGCCGCGAGTCTGGCCACGGCCGGACCGCTCTCAGAGTCGTCATCAGAAATCGGGCTTCCGCTGACGAAATCGAAAAGGACGACGGATGCTCCCTCGACATCGAGGGCGCGCTTTCCCTCGGGTGTTCTGATAAGGCGGGGGGTGGGAAACCCCACACTCCCGAGATAGTCGATGGCGTCAAGCTCAAACTGCACCTCTTCCGCAGGTGTTACGCCGTAGCGGCGTAGGACGAAGCGCTCGTCGGCGCGGCTGACGAAAAGGCTCTCGTTGTCGTCGCCCTGGCTGGTAGGGGAGACCACAACCCCGCTGGTCAAGCCATAGGCCTTGAGGGCCGCATCGACCCATTGCTTAGTAGGCAACAAAGTCCGCCTCCAGCACGGAAGTATTCACCTGTGGCAAGTCGGATAGGGCCGTGTAAGACGGGTCATACGTGAACTCCGGATCAGCAGTTTGCGGAACGCCGATCGATTCGCCCGACGACTGCGCCGTACATAGCCACGAGGAGCCTACGAGGAGCCATCAGCGCTCCTGTCTACGTACATAGACGTTACCAAACGTTCACGTACGTAGACGAACGTCCAGGAACAACGGATGTCATCTGGAGATCCGCGGCACGAGTGCTGACTCGTGGCGGTCGCGGCCAACCGTGACGAAGTCTAGGCAGAGTCCGAGGCACGGTCGCCCGGTTCGTGCTGGCGACCGTGCCTCGTTCTGCGACGTGACTCTCGGCGTTCGAGCGGGTCCGGACCTCAGCCGGCGCCCGCGGGCACGGCATCGCCGGTCTCGGTTGTCGGACCCGCCGGTGCGCCCAGCACGCCGGCGTCCTCATCGATCGAAGCAGCGTTGACGGCCGAATCCGAACTGGGTGCGCCGGCACTCGTCGGCGGCACCCGGCGCAGGATCGTCAACGACAGCACCGCAGCCGCGAGGGCAAGCACCGCAGCGATGCCCGCCGCCACGTTCAGACCGCTGGTGAACGCCTCACGAGCAGGTTCGAGCAGCGTGTCCGCAGCCGTGGCCGGCAGCTCATTGACCGCGGCCAGGGCCCCCGGGAGCGTGTCCCTGGCGTTGTCGGCCGCCGGACCGGTCAGCCCAGCCGGGACCTCGTCGGCCATGCCGCTGCGGTAGACCGCCGTGCCGATGCTGCCCAGGACCGCGATGCCCAGGGATACGCCGAGGTCGCTGGCCGTCGTGTTGACCGCCGACGCCGCACCGGCCTTCTCAGCAGGGGCGGACCCGATCACCAGGTTGGTGGTCAGCGCCATGGTCGGCGCGATGCCCGGGTACAGGATGTAGAAGCCGACGATCAGCAACGTCAGCCCGGACGGACTTCCGACCTGGGTGAGCACGCCGTAGCCGATCGCCGAGAGAAGCAGGCCGGCCGCGATGATGGACGCTGGACGGAACCTGCGGGCCAGCATCGGCGAGACGGTCGACGCCACGACCAGCAGCAGCGCCGCCGGCAAGATCCACAGCCCGGCCTCGAGCGGCGACAGCCCCGCCACCAGCTGCAGGTACTGCGTGAACAGCAGGTAGACGCCGCCAAGTGCCACCGCCGCCAGCAGGAACACGCCCAGGGCGCCGCTGAAGGCCCGGTTGCCGAACAGCCGCACATCGAGGAGCGGGTTGGGTAGGCGCAGCTGCCTGCGGACGAAGACGACGGCCACGGCCACACCTGCGGCGAGGGCCAGCGCGGGTCCCGTGAAAGTCTCGGCCTTTGCGAGTTCCTTGACGCCGTAGACGACGGGGAACAGCGCGGCCATCGACAATGCCACACTGAACACGTCCAACCGCCCGGCATTGGGTGCCCGGTACTCCGGCACCAGCAAGGGTGCCGCGATCACCACGAGCGCCATGACGGGAACACCCACAAGCAGGGCGGCTCCCCACCAGAACGTTTCGAGCAACAGCCCGCCCACCAGGGGACCGACCGCCACGCCTACGGACACCGACGCCGCCCACAGCCCGATGGCGGTCGCCCGCTGCCGCGCATCCTGGAACATGTTGCTGATGAGCGCCAAGGTGGCCGGCATCACCGCCGCCGCGCCGAGCCCCATGACGGCCCGGGACGCGATCAGCAGCTCGACGCTACCCGAGAACGCCGCCACCGTCGACGCCGTGCCGAAGGCCACGGCTCCGAAGAGTAGGACACGGCGTCGCCCGACCCGATCACCGAGGGTTCCCATGGCGACCAGGAGCCCGGCCATCATGAAGCCGTAGATGTCGTTGATCCACAACACCTGCGAGCTGCTGGGCTGCAGGTCGGCCGCGATCTGCGGCGTGGCGAGAAAGAGCACGGTCATGGTCAGGAAGAGCAAGATGGTCGGCAACAGCAGCGTCGCCAAGCCAAGCCATTCTTTGACGCCGGCGCGCGGCGTCGGCACAGATATTTCGGTCGAAGACATGCGAAACCTTTCCAAGGTCGAGGTGAGA
>NZ_ML142851.1:302244-304718 GCF_004138495.1 Phytoactinopolyspora endophytica | reverse complement strand
ACGACGACGCGCATGAAGAGATCAGAGCGAGGGGCCGGGGCTACAGCACCGACGCGGCAACGGTTCGCCGGGCGCCGGCGACGACATCGCCGAGTAGCCGGTCCGCCGAGATGTCCTGGTCGGCGAGCCGGTGTTCGGCACATTCCGCCTGCGGACCACAGACGTTCACGGCACCGACCACGGAGGCTTCCCTGTCGCGGAACGCCGAGCGGACCTCGTGCGCGGCCAAGGCGTCATGGGCGGCGTGACCGTGCCGGACGAGCGCCACCGGCTTGCCCGCCCAGGCCGACGTACACCAGTCCAGCGCATTGCGCACCGGGCGAGGGACACCGTGAGTACTGCCCGGCAGGACGACGACGAACCCGTCCGCGTCGGTGAGCCATGGCGCGAGATCGTGCACTGCCGACGGCTGCGCTCCTTCGGCCGGCCATGCGGCCATCCCGTGATCCGGCAGACGTGCGGCTTCGAGATCGATGAAGTCCACATCGACCGCACGGAGCCGGCCGGCGCGCCGAGCGAGCCAGTCCCCGACGACGAGGTCTGCTGTACCGCTGGTCATGACCGAGATTCTTGTGACCCGGTGAGTCATCGCCGTTTCCTCCTTCCTGGTCGGACACGCATCTGTGTTGTCCAGTCGCCGTGTGGCGCGGTGCGCTGTGTTCGGCTTCCGGCTGACGAGGTTCACTGTGCGCGGCGGCACTTCGGATTCACTGCGGCCCGGCTCCAGCTTGACTGCAGCCGCGCCGATACGGGTAGCGCACACGTGCCTCGCCTGGTTCTGATGCCCAGCCCCGCGAGCCCGGCGTCTGCGCACGTGCCGGGCGCTCTAGTGTGAGCAGCATGCGTTTCGGGGTGTTGGGACCACTGTCGGTGTGGACGGCGCAAGGTCGCCTGGTCCGCGTGCCGGAGGTGAAGGTCCGCATTCTGCTGGCGCATCTGCTGATCAGCAACGGGCGTGTGGTGCCGGCGGACCAGTTGATCGACGACATGTGGGGCTCCGGCCTGCCGGCCAACCCCAACGGTGCGTTGCAGACCAGGATTTCGCAGCTCAGGCGCGTCCTGGATGACGCCGAACCGGGCGGACGTTCCGTCGTCGCCTCCCGGGCGCCGGGCTACGTCCTGCAGATCGGTCCCGAAGACGTCGACACGGGCCGGTTCCAGGCGCTCGTGGCGCAAGCTCGTGCCGCCAGTGATCCACAGGCCAGGGCGAGCCTGCTCGCGGATGCGCTGGCGCTGTGGCGGGGTCCCGCTCTCGTCGACTTCCGCGACGAAGAGTTCGCTCGGCCAGAGATCGTCCGCCTCGACGAGCAACGTCTCACCGCCATCGAAGAGCAGGCGGAGGCGAGGCTCGAGCTGGGCGAGCACACGCTGCTGGCCGACGAGCTCAGCGAGTTGGTGTCCCGGCATCCGCTCCGGGAACGGCTCCGTGCTGCGCAGTTACGGGCGCTCTACGGCGCCGGTCGCCAGAGTGAGGCGTTGGACAGCTACCGCAGGGTCCGGGAGGAGCTCGCCGACGAGCTCGGTGTTGATCCGAGTCCTGCGCTCAGCTCCCTGTACGAGGCCATCCTCCGGCAGGACCCGCAGCTTGCCGCGCCTCAGTCCGAGCCGCCGGTGAGCACGGTGCAGGGCAACCTGCCAGCGGTGCTGACCAGCCTGATCGGCCGCGACGACGCCGTGGACGAGGTCAAGAAGCTCCTGGATTCGGATCGCCTGGTTACCCTGACCGGCCCGGGCGGGATCGGTAAGACCAGCTTGGCGATCGAAGCGGCGCACCACGTGCGCGGGTCTTTCCCCGACGGGGTGTGGCTGGTGGAACTTGCCGGGATCGCCCAGCAGTCTGGCCTAGGCGCGCCGGCTGGTCAGGCCGGGCCCGCGGGACCAACCGAACCCGTACCAGGACTCGCCGCAGTGGCTGAGCTGGTGGCCGCCACGCTGAATGTTCACGACGAATCGATCGCCACGGTCCAGAGACCCGCAGACGATCCACAGGCCGTCGTCGGCCGGCTTGTTGCCGTGCTGAAGACCAAGCAGATGCTCATAGTGCTGGACAACTGCGAACACGTGGCGGATGCGGTGGCGGCGCTGACCACGTCGTTGTTGCGGGCGGCTCCGGGGCTGCGCATCATGGTCACCAGTCAGCGCTCGCTCAACGTGGCCGGTGAGCGGCTGTGGGCGGTGCCGCCACTGACGCTTCCAGATGGGAGCGGTGGCCTGCCCGCCCTGCAGACTTCAAGCGCCGTCCAGTTGTTCGTGGCACGCGCCGCGGCTGCGGCCCCCGGTTTCACCCTGGACGACTCGAACGCCGGGGTCGTCGAACACATCTGCCGCCGCCTCGACGGGCTTCCGCTTGCGCTGGAGCTGGCCGCTACCCGGGTGCGTGCGCTGGGGGTACACGAGCTGGCTGCCCGGCTCGAAGACCGGTTCCGTCTGCTCGGCACCGGTCAGCCGCGTGCGCAGGCCCAGCATCGAACGCT
>NZ_ML142851.1:295304-302200 GCF_004138495.1 Phytoactinopolyspora endophytica | reverse complement strand
CGCCATGATCGAGTGGAGCTGGAGCTTGCTCGGGCCTGCGGAGCAGACCGTGCTTCGCCGCCTGGCGGTGCACGCCGAGGGCTGTACTCTGCGAGCCGCCGAGGCCGTGTGCGCGGGCGACGGCGTCGCCCCCGAGGACGTCGCCGAGGTACTGTCCCAGCTGGTCGATCGGTCGTTGGTGGTGGTCAGCGACGACGCCAGCGGCGATGGGCCACGCTACCGGCTGCTGGAGTCGGTCGCTGCCTACGCCGACGAGCAGTTGCACGCCGCTGGCGAGTCGGAGCAGATCCGGCACCGGCATCGGCACTACTACCTTGAGCTCCTCACGGTGGCCGGGTCGCATCTGCGCAGCCCCGCCCAGCGCGAGTGGCTGCCGCGGCTGGATACCGAGTTCGGCAACCTCCGCCACGCGTTCGACAGCTCGGTCAGCGACGCCGACCCGGCGGCTGCCCTGCACCTCGCCAACGCCACCGCCTGGTACTGGGTGCTTCGGGGCAGGTTCCGTGAGGGCCGCCGGTGGCTGGATACCGCCCGTTCAATGCCGATCCCGGCAGGTGACCCGGAGCTGGAGTCGGCCCGCGGCACGGCCCACACCTGGTACGCGGCCTTCACGCTCCGGCTCGGCGAGCCGACAGCCCTGCTCGACGCGTCCACCGATCCCGTCGGTGCACGTCCGTCCGTACAACCACATGATCTCGAAGCGCTGGCCGCGAGGGCGCGAGCCGAGTGGTTTCTCAGCTTCGCTCGTATCGGCATCGGCGATGCGGCTGCTACCGAGGAGCTGGCCAGGCACGCCCTGGAGGTGTTCCGCGCCATCGGAGATCAATGGGGCACCGCCGCGGCACTCGGGACGCTGGCCCAGCAGATGCTGCTCCGCGGCGAACTAGCGCAGGTACGCGAGCACGGCGAGAAGAGCATGGAACTCTTCACCGAACTGGGCGACCGGTGGGGGCAGCTGCACGCCTCCTTCGCTCTCGGTTCGTTGGCTCAGGTCATCGGCGAATACGACGACGCCGCCCGCTGGCATCGGGACGGGTTCCGGATGGCGGAGGAGCTGGGCTTGGGCACCGAGGTGTGCGACAAGCTCATCGCGCTGGGCCGGGTGGCGCTGTTGAAAGCCGACTACACCCAGGCCGAAGAGCTGCATCAACGTGCCCGCGACCAGGCGGTCGAGCACGGATACGTCATGGGTGAGGCGTTCGCCGACACGGGGCTCGCGCTGGCCGCTCGCCGGCAGAGCAAGCTCGACAGAGCCGAGTCGCTGCTGCGTTCCGTGCTCAACTGGGAGCGGAAGATGGACTCCGACGCGGGAGCCGCGCTGATCCTGGCCGAGCTCGGATTCGTCGCCGAGCAGCGCGGTGATCCTGACCAGGCGCTCTCGTTGCATCTCGACGGGCTGGCGGCGGCCCGCCGGACCGGCGACCCGAGGGCCGTCGCTCTCGCGTTGGAAGGGCTGGCCGGTGCGCTGAGCACGGGCGAGCTGTCCAGCTGGGCGGCCAGTCTGCTCGGCACCGCCTATGCCGTCCGCGAGTCCACCGGCGCACCGTTGCCGGCTGCCGAACGCGCAGACGTGGAGCGCATCGCCACAACATTGCGGGCCGCCCTCGGCGCGGAAGAGTTCACCGCGTCATTCGAGCAAGGCCTAACCGCCACCCTGGCGGAATGCCTGGCCGCGGTGGACGGACGATGGCCGCGCGCTGCGGACCCGAAGCCGGTCTGAAGGAAATCCGAAGCCGCACCCTGCATTGTCGAACTCATACCGCGTCGCCGACCACCGACGACGAGCACACGAGAGGAATCGACATGCATGCACAGGTAACCGACAGCCCTGATACCGCCGTCGCCGACCACGTCCGTCGTTATATCGCCACCGATGGAGCCGACGGCTACCTCGAGGGAGGCAGCACCAATTTGGTGCTCACCACGGTGGGCCGAAGCACTGGGAAACGGCGGCGGACCGGGCTCTTCTTCGGACGGGATGGTGACCGCTACGTGCTCGTTGCGAGCGGCGCACGCTTCGGTGATTCGACGCTGCCCCACTGGTACCGCAACCTGCTTGCCCATCCGGAGGTCGAGGTCCAGGTCCGCGCCGAACGGTTCACCGCCCGGGCCCGGACTGTCGACGGTCCGGAGCGAACCCGGCTGTGGCGGCAGATGGTTACTCAGGCACCCGTGTTCGAGCGCCATCAGGAAGCCGTCGCACACGAGATCCCTGTGGTGATCCTCGAAATCGTGTAGTCACCGCATAGAGACCGGCGCGGATGGGTCGTCCGGCCGGAGCGTCAGCAGCCTGATCGAATGGGTTCGCCCGAAGGGGGCGCCGGCCGTCTCACGAGCTGGGTTGCCGAAGTTCTCGTCTTGCGTCCGAGGCAGGTAGACCCGCTGAAGCCAGGAGAGATAGCTTGTCGGCCTCGCTGGACCCGGCGTCGGGGTGGTACACGACCAGCATCTGGTCCCCGGTTCCGGCGATGCTCAGCCGTTCTCGATTGAGGGTCATCTCGCCGATCTGCGGGTGATCGAGTCGGATCTGTGTCCCGCGCTGTCCGCGTATTTCATAGCGAGCCCAGAGTTGGCGGAAGCGGGAGCTGGCCAGCGAGAGTTCTCCGGTGAGCTCGATGAAGCGAGGATCGTCGATGTCGTTGCCGACGGCTTGCCGCAAGCTTGCGATGAGGCATTCCGTCATGTCTTGCCAATCCGGGTACAGAGCCTGCTCGGCCGGGTCCAGGAACAAATCCCTGAGTTGATTGCCGCCTACGGCGAGGCGGGGCGAGAGCGCTCTGGCGAGGTCGTTCGAGGCCAGCACATCGAAGTACCGTCCCTCGATGAATGCGGGCTGGGCGAGGGAGTCCAAAAGCTTGAGCGCACCCGGCGGTGGGATCTCCTTGCGCGATCGGCGTCTGCGCGGCCGGGGCGCCTGCGCAACCAGCGTCCGCAGATGCGCGACGTGGTCGTCGTCGAGGTGCAGCACGCGAGCGATCGACTCGAGCACCTGCGCGGATGGGTTGCGATCGCGGCCTCGCTCCAACCGCAGGTAGTAGTCGGCGCTGATGCCGGCGAGCATGGCGACTTCCTCGCGCCGAAGGCCTGGCACGCGCCTCACACCGTCGTCGGGAATGCCTGCCTGCTGAGGCGTCACTAGCTCACGCCGAGCACGCAGGTACGCGCCAAGGGCGTTCGTTGTCTTGCTCATGTCGCCAGCGTAGGACTTCGTGAGGTGGGTGGCGCGGGGTAGAGGGGGCCCTGTCACACCCCCGGCTCGAGAGGGCTCTGGTGGAGGCAAGTACCGGCGCATAGCGTCCCTAACAGCCTGTTAGAGGCGCATATTTCTAGGGGAGACACATGACCGTCACATTGATTACCGGCGCCAACAAAGGCATCGGATTCGAGACAGCCAAGCAGCTTCAGGAGCTCGGCCACGTCGTCTACATCGGCACACGTGACGCCGAGCGGGGCGAGAAGGCCGCGGCGGCATTGGGCACACGATTCGTGCAGCTCGATGTGACCGACGACGCGTCGGTGAACGGCGCACTCGCCACGATCGGTTCGGACGAGGGGCGGCTCGACGTCCTGGTGAACAACGCAGGCATCCTCGGGGACGGAACCACCGACGGCCCCACGGCTCTCCGGGTCTTCGACACCAACGCGGTCGGAATGGTGCGCGTCACGGAGGCAGCGCTTCCCCTGCTGCGGAAGTCTTCGAACCCCAACGTGGTCACCGTGTCGAGCAGCGCCGGATCATTCTGGGCCGTGAACAACCCCGATCGGCCGGAATTCCACCTGCCGCTCGCGCTGTACGCTGCGTCCAAATCAGCTGCCACCATGCTGACGGTTCAGTACGCCAAGGCCCAGCCGGGCATCAAGTTCAACGCACTCGAGCCCGGCACCACCGCTACAGATATGACCGCAGCCTTCGGAATCGGAAGATCACCGGAGGAGAGCGCCAGAATCGTCGTGCGCCTGGCAACTCTCGACCCGGACGGCCCAACCGGAACCTTCCAGGACGAGAACGGGGAGCTGCCCTGGTAAGGGCAGACGAAGACAGCCAGTTACGACCAGGCTGAAAGCAGATTCTCCGGCGTCATCGCGACGTCGAGATCGGCGTCGGCAGCGAATCCCGTGCGGGAGACACCGATCCTGGTCGCTTCCGGAGACCAACCCTGCGTGGCGCGGGACAGCTCGTCGAGCTGGTCGACGTCACGAGCGGTGAACGGCTTGTTGGCGCGCCACTTGATCGAGCCGACAAAACTGAGGTGAGGATTGCCGTCTCGCTTCTCGGTTCCAACCAGGTCTACCTGAGGATGATTGTCCCTCCCCCAGTACGAACCCACGTACCGTGCGGCGCCAAACCGGGCGTCGGGCAGCATCCTCTCGATGGAGGCACGGACCAACGGCTCGACTGCTTCCCCAGAGTATTTCCGCCATCCTGCCTCGACATCCGCAGATACCAGATCCCCTCGACCACGGGCGATGTCGTCGACTCGCTCGCTCAAGAAACACAACCAGAACCGTAGGTAGGGGTCCGCTACGCGGTACCGAGTCCGTCCCTTGATGACGCGTAGTGCCTGTGGGTCCTCACCGGCGACAACGCGCTTGTCTTTGAGGAGGTTGAGTGCGTTCACGAGCGACCGCTCGCTCAACCCGGTTCTGCTCTGGATGTGGGAGAACGTCCGCTCCCCGTGACCGATGGCGCTGAGAACGGAGCGCGCCGACGAGGTTGGCGGGAACTCGGCGTCTAGCATCCGCTGGCCTGTGTACACGAGGGGATGTGCCTCGTCCGATACCGCCTCGGCCAGGAACGACTGCGCGGATTGATGGTCTGCGCGAGAAGCCAGAACTTTCGGAAAGCCTCCCGTCATCAGGTACGTATCGAAGGCCTTGGCGGGCTCGAGGTCCAGCAGTTCTGCCGCGTCGGCCACGTTGAGCGGATCGACCCGCAGCTCGGTGTCGACGCGGCTATACAGAGGGCGGCCATAACTCGTGAGAGCTTCCATCATGGCCAGATCCGAGCCGACGACGATCAGCAATATCCTTTTCTGCTGGAGCCGATGGTCCCAGGCCGCCTGCAGTGTGGCCTCGAAGCTCGCGTCGTTTCTGAGGATGTACGGCAACTCGTCGATCACCAGCACCGCGGGAACGTCATCGGGGTGATCGGGCGCCGACGTGTATTCCAACACCGACAAAGCGGACTCCCAGGAGGACCACGTGATGCCGGTCCGCGAGATCCCCGCGATGGGCTCGAAACTGGAACGTGCAACCGCTTCACGGAACGACTCGAGCTCTCGCTCGACGGGTTTGTCGAGAGCTTGGTAGTAGACGTGCGGGACGTCTCGCCGGCGCAGCCATTCGGTCAGGAGGCGAGACTTGCCCACTTGTCGCCTGCCCCGAACGGCGATGAACCTGGCGTGTCCCTTCTTGACGCGAGCCAGCTCAGCGTCAAGACGAGCAAGCTCCGCAGACCGTCCAACGAATCGCATCGGCGCCTCTTTCCCCATTGACTGTACTTAAGTACAGTGTATCTAGGTACAGTTACGCTGCGGGCTCCAAAGGAAGAGACATCCGCCGAGTCGGTGGCGACGAGGTCACCACCTGCTACGCACGAGATACGCCAGCATGCGCCGCGAGCGACACTTACGACATCCCGCGTCGCTTGCGTTCGGCGCGCATGGCAGCACCCAACTGCCGCGAATCCGAGATGCTCGCTATGGACCTTCTCCCGTCTACGTACGTGGACACTTCAGATTGTCTACGTTCGCAGACAGGTGCATCTCTGGCCAGCGGTTTTGTTCGTGCACAGCAGATCTAGCAGCATTTCACCATCGAACTAGCAGCGCTTCTATCGACGAACTAGCAAAAGTGAATCTCAACTGGGCCCACGCGGTCCGGGCCCGGCTTGACCAAGACTTGCAGTAGGAGGCATTGGACTCGCTGAGGCCACGGCTGTTGCCGGGACCTTGGGCCCTGGCTTGTGTCCGACGTCGTTGGTATCAATGTTTCTCGCGATCGCCACACGGCACACAGGGGGAGGAACGTGGACGACGGGGACAGCGAGGCCGCGCCTGATCGCCGTGGAGGCGGGCAGCGTCCGCCTGACACTCATGGCGGCGATGACCAGAGGCGTGGGCGCGGGGTGCGGGTATCAGGGCAGTTGCGGAGAGCCGTCGTCGTAGGCGTATTCATCGCGTTGACCGCGGGGTGCTCGCTCGTCGAGCCTGATGAGTCGCCTACCTCCAAGGCCCCGCAGACCACGGCGGCCGAGCAAGTGCCTCGCTCGTCGGCGGAGGAGCAGACCTCACCGCCCAGGTCGGAAGTCGATCAGGCAGAGCCCGACAACGAGCCGGAGGATGGGAGCGCAAGGCCAGATGGAGACTATGCCGTCGTGGTGTATGTCGTCGACGGCGACACGTTCGACGTCGAGTTCACCGACGGGGTGGTCGAGCGGATCCGAACCCCGCAGATCGACACGCCGGAACGTGATGATTGCGGGTTCGACGAAGCGACACGTTTCACGGAGGAGTTGATCCTCGGACAGACCGTGGAGCTGATTCCGACGAGGGACGGCCCCGATCGCGATCCTTACGACCGATTGCTTCGAGCCGTCGAGATCGACGGTGACGACGTGGGAGCGATCCTCGTACGCGCAGGCGCCGCACGTTGGGCTCCGCGGTACGCGAACGAGGACCTACGCCTTGCAGCCATGTACGAACCTGCCGAGGAGCAAGCACGCCGGGAGGCGATCGGGTTCTGGTCGGGTTGCGGCTGGTCATGATGCTCCACGGCTAAGCCACAGCGTACGGACGACGACTGAGTTGTGTCCGACGTGTACGAGATAAATAGCACCGGAATGTCGGACTTGGCCGGCAACACGACGGGGAAGGCGCCAGAGGGGTGCGCCCTCG
>NZ_ML142851.1:294482-295289 GCF_004138495.1 Phytoactinopolyspora endophytica | reverse complement strand
CGAGAGGTGCGGCAACGCACAGACCTGGAGGGGGATCATGAGCACACCGGAGAGCACGGCCACACCGGAACGGGAACCGAAGAAGCGTCGTCGTTGGCTGCTGCCGACGGCCGTCGGCGTCGTCGCGCTGATGATCGGCTATGCAGCTGGTTCGGGCGACGAGGACGACACAGCCGCAGCGTCGGACGACACCGACGAGCTGCAGACCGAGCTGGACGACCTCACTGCCGAGCGTGACGCGCTGCAGGAGCAGCTCGACGCCGACGACGACGGCGACGAGGGTGGGAGTGCAGACGCAGAAAAGCTCGATGCTCGCGGCGCCGAACTCGACGAGCGCGAGTCCACCTTGAACGAACGAGAAGGCGAGCTCGACGATCGGGAAGAAGCGGTCGCGGCGATGGAAGCCGCGGCTGAGTCTGATGACGGCGGGGAGCAGGACGACGCCTCCGAGGAATCCTCGGACAACAGCGATCCCGGAGAGAGCGATGACGGCTCGCACAGCGCGGGCTCGTACAGCTTCAGCGATGTCCAGGTGTACGAGGACGGCCTGGGTGATTTCGCACTACGAAGCCGGGTGACCAACACCGGCAGCGATCAAAGCGGGGTGATCTGGACAGCGACGCTCTTCAACGGCGGCTCCGTCGTGGGAACGCTCTCCGGCACGGCGCAAGACTTCTCCGCCGAGGACACAGTCACCGTGGAATTCTTCAGCACCGACGCCTTCGGAGATTGGGACGAGATCGAGTTCCAGGTCGACACACAGTTCTGATCCAACCAGCGCTGCCCTTTCGGCAGTGCTTCACCTTC
>NZ_ML142851.1:285854-294469 GCF_004138495.1 Phytoactinopolyspora endophytica | reverse complement strand
TCGCCTTCCGGCCGTGGCCCGGTGGGGCCCACGGCCGGAAGGGGCCGTTCGCGAGATAGCCCATCGCAAATGAAGGAGGATCCGTGCCGCTGCTGGTCCCGGAGCACACGCGTTTCGACACTGGGAGCGAACGCCTGGTGTGGGAGCGGCTGTGCGAGCAGCTGAATCCCGACGACGTGCTCGCAGCCAATCTACGCATCACCGACGAGGTCAAGGACCACGAGGCCGACCTGGTGGTGATCATGCCCGGCTCGGGCGTCGTGGTGGTGGAGGTCAAAGGTGGCATCGTCTCCCACGATGGCGACTCGTGGTGGGTCGAGCGCAGTGGCGGCAGGCGGCGGCGGATCAACCCGGTCGAGCAGGTACTCAAGACGAAGTACGCGCTGCGCAGTTATGTCGAGAGCGACCCGCGCTGGGCAGCGCGGGTCGGCGGCGGCCGGGTCCGATGGGCGCATGCGCTGGTCTTTCCGTACACAGCGATCGACGGCGACTTTTCCCACCCGCAGTGTCCTCGCTGGATGGTCTCCGGACGTGACGACCTCGATGCCCTTGCACAGCGGCTGCGAGACATCCCAGTACAGCAGGAGAACCGGTACCGCCTGGCCGATGCGGACGACGCCGATACGATCGCCGAGATCCTGCGCGGGCGCAGCCTTCCCCAGCGCGACCTGGTCTCGCTCGCGCTGGAACGCGAGGTGGTGACCGAGCAGCTCACCCAAGATCAGGCCACGATTCTGGACGCAGTCAAGCTGCTCAACCGGGTGGAAGTCCGCGGCGGTGCTGGCAGCGGAAAGACGTGGCTGGCGATGGAACAGGCGCGTCGGCTCGCACGGGCAGGGCAGCGGGTAGTGCTGACCTGCTACTCACGTGGGTTGGCCGAATTCATGCGCCGCACCGTCGCCACCTGGCCACTCGGGCAGCAGCCAGCGTACGTCGGCGAGTTCCACACGTTGGGCATGCAGTGGGGCGCGGCGCCAGGCACGGACGACGACTCCGACTACTGGGAGCATTGGCTTCCTGCGCAGATGGTGGAGCTGGGCGCGGCTCTTCACGACGAGGAGCGGTTCGACGCCGTCGTCGTCGATGAGGCACAGGACTTCGCCGAGTCGTGGTGGCCGGCGTTGCTCGCCGCCCTTCGCGACGACGAGACCGGCGGCGTCTACGCGTTCACCGACGACGGGCAGCGCGTGTTCCAGCGCTTCGGCAGGCCGCCCATCGCGCTGGTGCCGCTGGTGCTGGACCACAACATCCGCAACACTCGCCAGATCGGGGAAGTCTTTACCCCGCTGACCCCGATGCCGATGCGACTGCTCGGCAGCGACGGCCCCGACGTGCGATTCATCCCGTCCTACGCGTCCGACGCCGTCGAGTGCGCCGACGACGAGGTTGACACGCTCCTCGACGACGGCTGGCGCCCCGAGGATCTGGCGCTGCTCACCACGGGTAGCCGTCACCCCGAGCAGGTCACTCGGCAGGCCGCCGGGCAGGACGAGTACTGGCGGACGTTCTGGGACACCGATCAGGTTTTCTACGGTCACGTGCTCGGCTTCAAGGGCATGGAGAGGCGCTGCGTCGTCCTTGCGCTCAATGAGGACGAACCACGCGACCGCTCCCGAGAACGCCTCTACGTCGGGTTGTCCCGCGCTCGTGACCTACTCGTCGTCATCGGCGACCCCGACCACATCCGTCACGTCGGCGGCGACGATGTGTACCGCAGGCTCTGTTCGTCGTGAGGCTGGCGCTCACTCAAATGAACTGCCGCGGAGCGCGTCGCGGCCAAGATCAACGGCGCGCTTGCAGTCAGTGCTCCGACATCAATGTGATCGCATACGACAAGCATCACCCATATACTTAGCTTCACCCAAAGGGTGAAGGGCTGGAGGGAGGTTGTGCGCCTTGCGTTCGATGACGAGCACCTGCGTCGACTGTATGAAGAAGCAGGATTCAACCACCCACGCTTCGGTCGCGACCTCGTCCGGTCCTTCCGCAAAAAAGTGAACCTCATCGGTGCTGCCACCAATGAGTTCGAACTCCGGCAGCACAAGGCGCTACATCTAGAGAAATTGAAGGGCGACAGGGATGGCCAGCACTCCATCCGGCTCAACGGTCAGTACCGGCTGATACTTCGCTTCGACACCGACGACGACGGCAAGATCGTTGTCGTGATCGAGATCGTGGACTACCACTGAAGGAGGTGGGATGAGATGACAACACGTAACCCGGTGCCCGCCGAGGTGTTCCCGGTCAGCGAGTACCTACGAGACGAACTCGAGGCCCGCGGCTGGACCGGTGCGGAGTTCGCCCAAATCATCGGACGTCCGTCCCAGGTGGTGTCCGAGATTCTCAATGATCGCAAGGAGATCACTGCCGAGACGGCAACTGAGATCGCAGCAGCAACTGGCACGACGCCGGAGACCTGGCTACGGCTGCAGGACGCCTACCGACTGTGGAAACTTGGCAACGAACCTGCTACCGCCAAACTGACCGACGTGCAGCGCCGTGCCAAGCTACGATCTCTCGTGCCGGTCAACGAGCTGGTTAAACGTGGCGAGGTTCCAGCAACCGGTCTTGACGAGCAGGAACAAGCGATCCGCGCCCTGCTCGGGATTTCGGCGCTGGAGGAGACACCTCGGTTCGCGATCGCCGCCCGCCGCAGTGATCGTGGCGAGCCGCTGTCGCCTCCCCAAGTAGCATGGCTCGCCCTTGTACATCGCCGCGCGTCGCAACGCTCAGCTGCCGCGTTCAGCTATGACGCTCTGGTGAAGCTTTCAGCAGGCCTGACCGAGAGCATCACATCGCCAGGAGACCTGCGGCTCGTGCCTCTCCGTATTGAGGAGACTGGCGTCAGAGTCGTCTACGTCCCTCCGTTTCGAAGTAGCAAGATCGACGGCGCCGCCTTCGTGGATGACCACGGACCGGTGATCGGCCTCTCCGGCCGGATCGATCGCCTGGACAGCGTGTTGTTCACCTTGCTGCACGAGATCGCGCATCTCGTACTGGGTCACGTCAATGAAGGCTTCGTCATCGACATCGATCTCGGTGCCGAGGGCGAGCACGCTTGTGAGAGAGAGGCGGATCAGCAGGCCGCACAGTGGTGCCTGCCGACACCGCCCTCCATCACTCCGCCGTATTCACGGGGCAGCGTTATCGCCGAAGCAGACCGGATCGGCGTCCACCCCGCAGTCCTCATTGGTCACCTTCAGCACTCTGGAAAGCTTCCCTGGAGCCATCTGAACAACCTCATTCCGAAGGTGCGGAACGAACTGTCAGCGTGGCCGATGTGACAGCCTCTGTTGGCCACCTACGGTAATTTGCCACGTACCAATGAGCCGCTCGGCTGTACTTCGCCCTCTCGGCTTAGCGCATCGACAACGAGAGCGTTCACCTGCTCGAGGAGCTCGGGCGCCGAGCACGTGAGATCAAGTGGACGCTGCACAATCTCGACCGTCGGGTTCGTGTGGACGATCCGGTGCACCAGCGGCTTGCCCTCTCCCTTCGCGTAGACGAGGTATCCGCGGTGCAGCCGCATGGCTGTGCAGTAGGCCAGCATCTGGTAGACATCAGGACCCGGCACACCCCGCGAGTCTCTCTCCATCTTGTACTTGGCGTCGAAGACCGCCCGCGGCTGCCCGGCCACCATGTGCACGACGTCCGGGCGCATAGGCACCGTGCCATCGACGCCGAGATCGACCTTGTGCTGGCCGACCATGCGACCAACCTGGCTAGCTGCCGCTTCTCGCATGGCAGTCGTCAGGAAGTCCTCGAAGACTCGCGCCATGTCGACGACGAAGCTCGCGACACGCACACCTCGTGGTCCGATCTCAGCAGAGAGATGCCGCAGGACAATCTCCGACAGCCGCAACGCTGGCAGATACTGCTGGTTCAGCCGGGACGGAAGCCATTGCGGTAAAGATGCACCGGGAATCAGCGTCGTCACGCCGTCGAACCGTCCATCCAGGTGACCCAGGCGTCGCCGTACGTCAGTGCGCACCCGAGGCACGGTCAGAAGCCGGCGTATGGCGCCCCGCACAATGCGGTTCTCCGGGATGTCTGCCGAGAACTCGTCGTATGTCACTTCCATCGGCAGGAGCATCCCGGGGCGCCGAGCCATCTGGTCAGATGCTCGTATGCGCCCCCGGACAAGCGGCAATGCCTCGTCCACCGTGATGTAGCCCTGGAGGACACCACGTTGCGTCGCTCGCTCGGTGTGCCGCGCCAATGACTCGGCGATGACGGATAGCAGGTCCTCGTGCTGAACGGCCTCCACGTCATCCGGCCGGAAACCTGGGTTCACCGCGTAACCCAGGAGGAACAGCAGGTTGTGGGGCACGATCTTGGGTTCGACAATCACTTCAACGTCACCGGCTCGGACCGCGCCGACTTTGTTGGCCGGTTGGAGCCGCCATCGGCCGCTACTGACCGGCGTCACGTCGACGATCCTGCTGCGTACCAGCGCGGCAGCGACGTCCCCACTCAGGTCAGCGTCCAGCGGCGGCCCATGTTCGCGCAGCCGAAGGATCATGTGACCTCACCAGCATCAGAATCGTAGGCATCTGCAGCGATCTCGGGGTCGGCCCCGCCCGCGCCATTCACCGCTCGCGCCCGGACAGTGGCCAGGCCAAATCGCTCATTGACCTGCTCACGGCTCATCCGCCCGTAGTAGTGCTCCTCCAGAAGCGGCAGAATCGAGTACCGCCAGATTCGCGCCAATCCACCCTCGCGCTCAGCGTCCGGCTTCATCAGGTACGACGGGCCGATCTTGAAGTCGCGGTCTTCATCTCCGATAGCGGCGTTGAGTGAATCCAGCAGGTCCGCCCGGTCGAGGTCCTTGTCACCCTTTCGAAGCCACGTACGCAGCATGTCCTTCACCGGCGGTTCGTCTGGATGGAACTCCATGAAGGCGAAACGCCGCCGGATAGCGGCATCCACAAGGGCGATTGATCGGTCCGCGGTGTTCATGGTGCCGATCAAGAACAGGTTGGGCGGCAACGTGAAGGAGACGTCGGGCGAGTACTGAAGCAGAACCGGCTCACGCCGATACTCGAGGAGGTAGTACAGCTCACCGAACACCTTCGCGAGGTTGGCGCGGTTGATCTCATCGATGATCAGGACGTACGGCCGCGTCGGGTTCTCCCGTGCTTCAGCGGCAAGCTGTCTCAGTGGGCCTGCCTGCAGCTTGAAACCGACCACGCCGTCCGACATCGGGGCGGGACGATAGCCCTCGAAGAAGTCCTCGTATGTGTAGGACGGGTGAAACTGAACCAGCTGCACAGCGTCCCGGTCGGTGACATGTCTGCCGAGCTCACGCGCCATGTAGGTCTTCCCGGTTCCGGGAGGACCATAGAGGATCATCTGCTGGCGGTCCTGAAGGACATCGAGCGCCTCTTGCAACCATTCCCGCTCGACATTCAGATGATCGGCTAGCTCCGTAGTCGCCCTCTTCAGTGTGGGAACGTCCGCTTCAATGTCTGATGGGAGCACCGGCTCTTCATCGACGACGTCCGCGTCCAGTGCGATCAGAGCATCGAGCGCGTTGAGGTCACCGGTCAGGTCGACCAACGTCCCTTGCTGATCGAGATCTGCCGCCAACGACGTCGGCAGGTCCTCGACTGGGAACGGCTGATTGACCCAGTCCACCGATCGCGTCAGAGTGGGGCTCTCATTCTCAACGTACGACGCCTCGCCTGTGACCTCGCCGATCCACAGACTGCCATCGCGAACGGTGACGACGAGGTCGCCTGGCGCCATTCGGCTCAGGAAACTGTGGTACTCCGTGGTGAGCCGGAGCCGCTGGGCGTAGTCGGAATGCTGATAGCCGTCCTCTACGGCTGCCGCCACCACGCTGCGCTCGCTGCCTGGCTCCACATTGCTCAGGTGGGCCGCAGCGAGCGAGACAAATCCTTCGTTCCGCCACCGGTCAGCATGGTGATCGTCACCTAGCTGCGGCGGCCGAGGGCGAACGAGCCATGCACGACGGGCGGCACGGTCAGATGGCGAGCGCCATTGCTCAACGTACGGACTTCGGTAGTAATCGACCTCGCCACCGGCACGCTCCTGAAGATTGAGCGTGATGTCGAACAGATCGCGATCGTGGTCATTCGTTTGCTGGCTAACGTCCTTGAACGCCTCGCGGATGCGCCGCTTGTCCGACGTACTGACGCTCGGTAAGAAGTACTGAGGAAAGGCGATGTAGAGCAGGCACTCTTGCAGCGAGGGCAGCATCTCGGCCGACCGGATAATGTCGCGCCACGTCCACGGGTCGCGCAGCGCTTGCGCTCGCTCTTCGCTTGGCATGGTCCACCACGCTTCGACAAACTCCACGAGATTGGCCAGCCATCGCCATACATTCTGGTTGGCGCCCTGACCGCCGTGCCAACTACCTTCAGCGAATGCCTCGATCACATCAGGGGGCAAGCTGGCCGGCTCGCGCATCCATCCCAGGACTGTCTCGATCCGCCGCCGCTTATTCTCCCGTGTGAGATTCGAGAGTGGCAGCGCATGAAGCATGAGAAGCTCGGCCGCCAGAAGGATCGTCGAATCCGGCGCATCCGAGAGTTGGCGCTGCAACTTGACGAGGAACTTGTCGCTGCTCTCGTCAGGTCGCTCGTTGTAGCGGCGTCTCAGGTCCTCGACGCTGGCGAGCGACCATGCGCTCCTCTGTGGCTCCAGGTACGACGCGCCCGTACTCAGGCCGTTCTCCAACATGCGGCGCCCCACGGCACGTATGTGCTCGTCTGGCTTCGGCGACTCAAGTACACGGGGTCCCGCCGGATTATTCACGCCGTGCTCCTTCTCGCGTCGCCCATCTTCGCAATGTCATCGATGGTGGCACAAACGTCGGACTCATATAAGAATCTGGCACGTTCGATGCCGGACAATGAGTCTGGGGACGGTGACCAAATTAGGAGGTCGTGTCGTGACTGGTATCTGGTCTGAGAGCGACGGTGTATGGCGCGCTCTCGCTCCAGTCGGGTTCGCCCAGGAGCAGCAACTTCATGACCTGATCGAACGGAATCCGGCCATGCTTCCGCTGGCGGGAGCACCGAAGCTTGTCGTGCTGGGAAGCGAGGTTCGTTGCGGCACTGGCTACGCAGACTTGATCGCCGTCGAGGCTGACACCGGCATACCCATGATCATCGAGATCAAGCTCGCCTCCAATACGGACCGGCGCGCCGTCCTGACCCAGGTTCTCGGGTACGCCGCGTATCTTCGGCGACTTGATCTGGCCGGCTTCGAAGCACTGCTGGCTCCGCACACCCACCCTTTTCGAGAGGCCCGAGACGCCAGGGCAGAGACCGGGCTTTGACCAGAAGACACTCTCAAGCAGCTTGGCAGCGGCGCTGGAGGGCCGTCTGCGTAGCGTCGCTGTGATCGACTCTGTTCAGGCTGCTTGATAGAGCGCGTCGGCCACCTGCAGGACATCAGCAGACGCAGGGTCTGGGAGTTGCTGTGCAAGCTGCTGACTCCCGACGACGTGCTGGTGGCCAAATGCGGATAACCAACGAGTCCAAGGGCCCACCGCAGTGCGACGTCGTGTCCCTGACTCGCGAGTGGGAGGAAATAGCCGAACAGCTGGCAAGGAGCAGGCACAGTGCTGGACTCGACAAAGCTGTCGAGCCGGGTCGACCTGACAAGCAGGAACCAGCGGTGTTACCCTTCCCCGGCATGCTTCGACCACTAATCCGTGCCCGAACGTCGGACCGTGGAGAGGGCGTCTTTCATCTCTTGTGCCGTTGCGAATCGCTCACTCCGATAGGGCGCGCAGGCCTTAAGCAGGAATTCCGCCAGCTCCCTATCCATGTCGGCGCGAATTGTGCGTGGGTCGATGGCATGCTCACCAGCCATGGGCTGTGAGCCAGGGTACGGATGGCGACCGTTGCAGAGCAACTTATACAGCATCACACCCACAGCAAACAGATCGGGTGAGACATCCCACCGCGTGAGGTTGGCATCTGGTGGTTGGTACGGCGGCGTCCCCGATTGGGTGTACACGGGGTCGCCAACTCGCGACGCGATGTTGAAGTCGAGGAGCTTGGCTCCGGTGCGGGTCAAGATGACGTTGAGGGGTTTGATGTCGCGGTGCACTAGGCCCTTGTCTTGGAGCTCCATCCACTCGTGGTACTCGGCTTCGGACAGCTCACTTTCGCGGTTCTTTTGCTCAAGCTCCTCTATTCGAGTGGAGTCGGGATGAATCGCCACTAGAGCACCCAGAATGTCGAGGGCGACATCGATGGCCTCTCGATCGCGGAGGTGACGCTTGCCGATTGCATACTCGTCGAGGGACTCGCCTTCGACGTACTCAGTGATGAGATACCAGTCGCCGGTGTTCGTCTTGCCAGCCCAGAACACATCGACGACGTTGGGGTGGTTGATCTTGCGAAGAGCACCAATCTCGCGCCGGACAGCTTCATATCCAGCGGCATTCTCGAAGAGTTTGAAGGCCCGCTCCTCACCCTCTACCTCGTCTCTGACACGGTAGACCGTGGAGAATCCACCCTGGCCAAGAATGTCGATGATCTCGAACCGCCCATCAATCACGTCGCCAACTGCGTACTCGGTCGCCTTGGCGCCGACGGACGACCTGACCTCCGCGGAGTCAGGTTCGGGGAGCACGT
>NZ_ML142851.1:280515-285844 GCF_004138495.1 Phytoactinopolyspora endophytica | reverse complement strand
GTTGGCGCCCCCGGGGACAGCGCTTGTTCACTATCCGCCCGTTGGCGATGCTTTAGGGACTCAGCGCAGTAGACCACCTTCTCAGCCGCCCCATCGCTCTGGTAGCTGAGGTCGACCCCTCCGAACTCGGCAGTACCTATGAACGCCTGCTGTTCCTTGACGCGGCGCCGCATTTCGACGGCGAGCTCGGCTGCCCAGTCGAGGAAGTCCCCAGGCACCTCTACGTCTGGATCCGGGTACAGGAGCTTCAGCAAGCCGTTGACGGTGTTCTCTACGGCTCGACGATCACGGCCACTCAGTTGTGAGCCCCAGGCAAGACGGCCCTGAATTGCTTCGATGCGGCTGATGTGTCGCAGGTGGGTCCAACACTCGGCAAAGAAGTCGCTGACAAGTCCGAAGTGCGAGGTGAAATAGGACGGATCCAGCTTGGGGACATCCCAACCGGGCAGGTAAGCGTGGATGCGGTCCATGAACGCGGTGTCGTCGCGCATCTCCTTCGGCAGCGGACCGAACAGGTGACCCTTCCGCAGCTGGTCTTCGACGTCGACATCGAAGTTGCCGACCATGACGATCCCGCCCGTGGCCTTGATGGATTCCTTGCCGCGGCTGAACTCACCGGACTCCATGTAGCCCTTGAGGATGTTGACGCCGTCCTTCTGGTCGAACGAGACACCAGAGACTTCGTCGAAGCAGATTGCGTCGTACTGCGCGACCAGCCCTCGCCGTCCTGTGGCGTTGTTGACGAACATCGTCGCAACGGTTGCCTTGCCTCCAGAAACGAGGTGGGCGTAGGGCGAGATCTGTTGATAGAGGTGCGACTTCCCGGTGCCTCGCGGCCCGAGCTCGACCGCGTTGTAGTTGTTGACAACGAACGGGACCATCCGCACTAGCAGTATGTCCTGCTGGCGCCGTGTTAGCCGCGCGGGTTCGAATCCAACCGATCGCAGCAGCAGGTCGCGCCACTGATCGAGCGTGAACTCAACTCGTCCTGAGGCGAACGTGTCGAGCGCATCGCGGGTTGACATTTGGATTGGCCGAATGGATTCAACGCGGAACGGTGAACCACCTTGTTCGTTGGCTAGCGCAGCCATGTACTCCAGCGTCACTTCGGCGTAGAAGCCGCCCGTGAGCATCCGCTCGTGCTTGTTGATGAGCTGCGGCGAGAGGTGAACGTCTCGAATCTGCAGACTCGGAAGCTCAGCCTTGTATAGGTCTGACGTGGTGTCGAGCCTGGCGCGCAGCAGGTCGATGATCTTGATGGCGCCCTTTTCTCGCGCGCGGGATTTGAAGAGCTCTTCTTCGCCGGGTCGGACCGTCCGTTCACTCATCGAGCGACGCACGATCTCCAAGCCTTCGGCGATCTCGTCCGGGTCGGTCGTGGCGCAGTAGCGGCCGAGCAGGAACTCGCCGACGTATGTAGGGACGGGGTACTGCCCGCGAAACTGTTGAGCAAGGTCCTTCTTGACGACGTACCCCTCGAAGACCGTACCGGCAAGTCGGTCGAGCTCGTCAAGATCCGTCATCGGTTAGCCCCGATCGTTACCTCGCGCTGGACGAGGATGCCGCCATCCGCCGCTATGACAACCACATACGCGTCTTCACCCTCGCGATCCTCGTCCGGGACCAGGAGCGAGACTCGACGCGTACCCGTTGTCTCCTTTGCCTCCTCCACGACGCTACTGGCCGGCTCGCCGGGCCTCGCCCGGATATCGACAGTCGCACCTGGTGCGATGTTCTCCAACTCAATGCGACACATTAGCCCAAGCCACTTCAGCTTCGTGATCGCCGCTCCGCCCGTACTCACTCGGTCAGCGACTGCCCGTACCCGTAGCCTGGGGACTATGCATTCCTGCAGGCTCACTCCGCCGTGCTCGTACTCTTGGTTCGCTTCGAAACAGCTCACTCCCGGCGCGACGGCGATGCTTACGTCGCTGTCCCAATGCCAGGGAACTGTCGACACGGAAACGTTGGCGCCTGCCTTGAGTCTGGCGCAGCGACCCTTCTTCACTTCAACGGTCGCCGCTGGTAACTCAACCTTCTCTAGCCCTCCCGGGAGCAACAGCCATCCGTGATCGGTGACGATGTCGACCTGTTCCCAACCGGCGTCCAGCAGCAGCTTTACCCGCCTAGCGATCCGTTGCAGCTCCTCATCGATCTCGTCCACGAAGCCGATGCCGAACTCGTGCCCTCTCCTGTCGATCTCACCGGTTTCGGTCCATGCGCATCCCGACGGGTCGCCGGTCTCGGCGCCCCGTAGCACCTGGACGCCACGCTGGCCCATGAGCGCGCGGAGTACTGTGATGTTCGCTTTGGCGCGTGAATCCGAGCGCGCTGGCCCGAGATCGTTGCCAGCCCTCAAAGAACCGTTTGGAACAGGCGTCAGAACGGGCTTGGCGGTGTCAGTCACCGTAGGTAGGGCAGAGAGCGTCGTGTCGACCGTGACGTCGAGGTTGCCCAAGCGGTCGGCAAGCCGGCGTCCGAGATCGAGGCGCAGTCCGTCGACGAACACTGTGACGATCCCATTCTTCGTGGACGCCTCTTGCCCGACGTTGTACGTCTCGGCGTTGCTCAATGGTCCAATTGCGTCCTGGAGTGCTCTCGCGTGCGCATCCAGCCACGGCCAGTAGATGGCTATGGCCGCCTGTGAGACGGCCTCGCGATCCGCCATCACTTCGCCAGCGGCTTGGAGCGCGGCCAGGAAGGCGTCGTCTGCACGCCAGCCATCTGCTGTATAGGCCGCGATGAGGTCATCGACCTCTCCACTCGGGCCACGGGTCGTGAGCTGCGCAAGCCGGTGGAGGTGTTCGAGGGCGAAGGCCAACGGAGCGCGGTCGATCCTGGCCCATACCCAGTTGCGGCGTTCACCGTGCTCGTGCCACAGCGTGGCGATGCGGTCACGAGCCGTGCCTGGAGGCGCGCCCCGCAGGTCACTCAAGGCACCGCGTAGCCTGTCCTCGGCCACTTCATTGTCCTGGGGCCACGCACCGGTGGGCCCGGCAAAGAGTTGGTCGGTCGGCATGCCCTTACGCAGCCGCGCCTCGATCCCCGGATAGGCCTCCGGGTTTTTCTCGTAGCGCCTCCACACATCTGCCCACGAGCCTTGACGCTCGCCCAAGCGCCGGGCCCCGGTCACCTCGCCATCGCCGACGGGGTCGAAGTGATAATCACGCTTGGACTGCGCGATGAACGCCGTCCATTGTTCGTCCTTGAGACGAGCCCGGAAGCCGTTCGGATCATCCAGCCACTCAAGCAGAGCACCGACCGGATCCGGATTGAGGAGCCCACGGAGGAAGCCAGCGTCTATTTGCTGCCACGATAGCCGAAGCACCGGAACCCCGAGAAGCTCGCCGAACGCTCCACCAAGCGCCTCGCTCGTCGCCGTGTCTTCGGCGACATCGTGCCCAAGTCCACGGTCCGAATTTGACAGCAAGGAACGGACCGTCCAGTCCTTGCCGCTGGGGTGTGAGAACCACTGTGCGCGATACTGCAGCTCGGCGATTGGCGCAAGCTTCCGCGGACAGCCTTCAATCGCACGTAGGTCGTCACGACCCACCCCTGGCAGGTAGACCACCGGAGTACCTGCAGGGAGCGAGGCGTCGACAGTCCCGGCAACCACGCAACGTAACCAGTAGGCGGGACCCTGGGCTTGACTTGTGTCGAGCTCACCGAACGTCAAGACCGGCATGCGCGTCCTGAGACGCCGAGCGGCCTCGGTGAACTGCCGGTCACGATCCGGCCACAGCAGCGCGGCCGGAGCAACCTCCGCGTTCTCGTTGTACGCGAGGGCCTGCCTGAGGTGAGCCTCGATCTGATCGAGCAGTGTCTCCGTCATCCGCGCCCGGCCTTCTCCCGTGCTGTCCGCTTTTCGGCGAGGGTGTAGTGCAGGTCGTTGCGCCGCTCGGACCCGTCGGGATTCTTGCCGCGATCGTTCTTCCAATGCACATTGACCCTTGCCCGCAGCACACCGGCTTCCACGAACGGCCGAATGTTCAGCCGGATTCCGTCGTCAAGATCAGGTTCCCATCCGACCGGCTGCTCATGCAGTTCTTTCCACCGCACGTAGATGTCGTACGGGGGCTCGCCTTCCAGAATCGCCTCAAACTTGCCCTTGAGCTCCCGAGCCGCTGCTAGCCGAACGTCTGCGCCGGCAACGCCCTCGACCGCGTCGGCACGTTGCCGCTCAATCCAGTCACCCAAGTAGGTGTAGGTCAGCTTCTCGGTGCCAGCCCTGCCGAGCCGGTGGTAGTTCACCAACGCAGAAAACCCATCCCTGCGGCCATCCCAGATGTGCCACACGAACGGTCGGTTCATGAACACCTTGCAATGCTGTTTGAAGAAATCGTTACGCAGCCAATCCGCCAAATTCTTCTTGCTCGATCCGGCCTGATCCAGCAGCTTCCCGACGGTCCCTGACGCCCACTCGTCACCGTACGCCTTGGCTAACAACGTCTGCAGCCTCTCCGCAGCCGGGCGCTCACTCGCGACGGCCGGCAGGCACACAATCCCATCACGATCCGCCAACCCGTCAAGTTCATTCGGGTTGGGCTGTCCGGGCCATCGGTATCCCACCAGCATTCCGATCGCAACTTGTAGCGGCTCGGTCGAAGTCTCTGGCCCGCCATCGAACAGCCACTGCGTCGGATCGCCTGACCGTGGCTCCGGCAGCCCCCCTGGAAACTGCCCCTCCGCCGCCCGTCGCCATCGCTCAACATCGAACGGCACCTTCGCCAGAGTACGGTTCGTCACCTTGAGCGATTGATCAATCTTACGCACTCTTTCCGAGAATTCACCCGATGCGCAGAAGGCCCATAGAGCTGGAGCTAATCCCGGTTCCTTTGGTGCAATGACCGCAGCATTCTTGAAGAAATGTCCGCCGTGATAAAGCGTGCACGGAAGATCCCCGATCTGGCTGACAAGGACTCCAGGTCGGCCGTATGCGCTTGCGCCCGCCAAGATGGCTGCGCCGGTTTTCCCTCGCTCGGCAAGGATTCCAGCACCGTTCTCCCAGAAGACCACCTGCTCGCATCCTCCCCATTCGATGGTCTCACTAACTGAATCTTGGAGGTGTTCCCAAGCGTCGCTCGACGGTTCAGGCTCCCAGAAGTAACGGACGAACCTTGGTGAGTCCTTTGTCCCCAGTCCGTGGATTCCGTCCGCGATGCCCTCGAGGAGTTCCCCTGCATCCAATTCCTCGAATGTCAGTCGTGAGTCGGGACTGTTGAGCTGTGAGTCACAACTTATGGAAATAACTGGCCCTCCGCGAAGAAGGTCCGCCTTTCCAAATGCACCTTTGACGTTCGAGGCATCAACTGAGCGAATGGCTGCCCCT
>NZ_ML142851.1:274972-280494 GCF_004138495.1 Phytoactinopolyspora endophytica | reverse complement strand
CCCGTCTGCGGATGCGACTAGGAGCAGGATATTGACAACCTCGCCTGAGACGGCGTCGAAAGCACCAGTCCCCAGCCGTCCACCAAGCCGTAAGCCGTGATTACGCAGGAGTGACGCTCTGAAGCCGCGATAACGAGTTAGGTACGTCCAGTTCTGGGGACTGACTGTAGCCTGTACTCCACCATGCCCGAGGAGCCTCCAGAAGCGGTCAAGGAAGGCTGTTGCGAGATCCCCGTCTGCATCAGGATGTGCACCCCGCAAATGGGCTCGCAGTATGTCGACCATCTTGTTGCGCGTGAGGTACGGGACATTAGTAACGATGAGTGTATACCTGCGTGAAAGCAGCGTCGCCGCGCGAGCGATGCCGACAGCATCGGCACCGAGAACGGCTGCGGCAGGTTCGTCAGTCTCGCTGGCCGCCGCCTTAGCCAGCAGAGGCTCGACCTCCTCGAAGTCGACATCATCGATCGACCGCTGCAGGCCAATCCCGTCAGCCACCTCAGCGCCCCGTCGGGGGTCGATCAGGCTGCCGAGCGTATCCGCATCGCGAAAGAGCGTGTGCAAGCGCGCCAGCGCGGGCTTCAGTCGCTCGTCACTGTCAGCTAGTGCGGTCCACTCCTCCAGACGTGCCTTGGCCGGGATCCCGGAGCAGGCAATGTGTGGTGTCGGGAGATTTCTCCAGCCCGCGCCCTGCTTCCATGCGGTCAATGCCACGGCGAACATGGCAATTTGTACGCATCGCGGATCTAGTTCGAGGCCGAACAGGTTGTCCTGCAGCACAGCGTCCTGGGCGGCAACCGGCTGCAGTCCTTCTTCCTCGGCGCGCATGCGCCACAACATCCGGAACGCTTCGACCAGGAAGTGCCCGGACCCGCAGCATGGATCCATCACCGTGACCTGTGCCACTCGGTTAGGCCATCCATCGAACGTGCCTGCCGCCGGTTGGCCGTTCTCGTCGAACCGCAGGTACTCGAACTCCTCAATCAGCGGCGAATCTGGGTGCTGGGCCGCCCACCATGCGCCAAGCGAGTTCTCCAACAGGAATCGGACCATGTAATTCTCAGTGAACAGTTGCGTTACCGGCCCCAGGTCCGCCCCGCCGATCTTCACTTCTAAGGAATTGACCTCGTCCTTCCGATCCTTCTGCCAGTACTGGTAGACCCACCCCAGGCTGTCGTCCGCCAGGAACACCTCTCTCGGCAACCCACCGACGACCTTCTCCAACTCCACGCGATGCTCGGGCGCAAGTCGTAGTTGTACGCAGGGATCATCCAGCCGAAAGATCCCTGGCAGGATCTCGGCCGCGAAACGCCCAGCCACACTCCACCCATCCGGCTCGCCGAGGTCGGCGGCCAGCTCCTCACAGTCGGCCAGCGTGACCGGAGCCCCGAACTCCGGATGCCGAAGCAATCCGTTCTCCGCGAGGAAGCGCGCGAAGAGCAGCCGATGCCACTGCTCGAACGCACACTCCCACAGCAATACTTCGAACTCGCCACCAAGCTGGCGTTGCTTGGCACGCAGTCCGCGACGCAGCTGCGCGCGGCGCTCATCCAGGTGGGCAGGCTTGTCTTCCTCCCGGACTCCCAACGACGACAACGCCGCACGAACCCCCGCCTCAGCCGCACGACGACCCGCAAGCACGGCAGCTTCGAGCTGTCGGCGCAGTTCGGATGGCAATGCTCGCATCGTTTCTCCTCGTGGGTCAGATGATGACGCTATTGCCCGCGTCGATGTGCTGCATGATCCGTTGCCGAACGTCTCCGAGGTAGGCCTCCACATCGGCCTCCGACTTGAGGGTCCTGGCGTCGAGGGTCACGCGAATTGCCGTCGGTTCGAGCCGCATGGCTGCCGCGGCCCTCGCCTTCATAGCGCGAGCCTCAACAAGTTCGGTTCGGTCCTTCCAGCTTCTCAACGGTGCTTCGTTGAGGACGGCAAGTAGCTTCTCTTGAGTCGAGACGTCGATCTCAGAGGGCCGCTGGAGCCCAACTTCTGCGATGACCTCGGCCCGTACATCTTCGTCCAGCTGCTGCCATTCGTCTGAGCCTTCCAACTCGCGAATGGCTTCCTCATGGCGCGTTCGCAGTCCTTGTGCGGCAGCCACTACGTGCTCGCGCAAAGGCCCGGTAATGGCGTCGAGGAATGGGCGGACTGGGTCAGGGTCGTTGAGGAGTTGCCGACCTTCGCGGATCGCATCGCGTTGCTCAGCAATGCCCAGCGACACGTCAAGGTCCTGAGCGTGGTGTAGAAGCGCGTCTAGTACGTCCCACTCCTTGAGCCGGTCCCCCTTACGCGCCGAGGCGCTACGCCACTCGGTGAGGCTGGCTTTGAGCTCTGCGTGGGCGGCAGCGACTGCACGAAACTGCTGATTGCCAGCCAGGGCCTGGAGCGCGACCACGTGGTTGGTATTCGGCGCTGGCGGGAGGGGCGGTCCACCTCCCGCGTCGGCAGCAAGGTCAAGGAGCTTTTGCAGCAAGGCTGGAATCTGTGCCTGTTCCTGGCTGTTCTCATAGGGAACGTCGGCCGCAGCGAGCAATCCGCGGACGGCAATCTGTTGCTGCTTATTTGGCGGCTCGTCCTCCTTGTAGAACGTTGTTCTCGGGATCCGGCGGGGTTCGAGCTGCTTGGGGTTCGTGAGGTTGGCCCCGTCCTGCGCAGCTCGGACGTGGCGCGTCGCGAGCAAGGTCATCACGGCGCCACGGATAGCGTCCTGTGGCCAGCCGTACGGGGGCTCGGAGAAACGCTTGTCGAGGACGGAGCCCTTGATCCCAGTGGCGCTGATCACGGCCAAGATCTCCTTGCAGACCGAGTGCGCTGGAGCGTCGCCGCTGTACGCGACGGCTTCTAGGGCATCTGGAGCACCGTCACGAGCCCTGCTGATGACCTTGCTCCAGTTCGGGTTGTCAGCGATGTCGAACTTGGGAAACAAGCGGACAAGCGAGCGCCGTGCCGCAAGCTCAACTGCGTCGCGGAGCGAGGAGACGGTCACCTCATTGCCGCCGCCCTGGTAAACGCGAGCCTTGGAAAGCACATCCTGGAGCAAACCATTCAAATTTTCCTCAGCTGCATCGATGCGTCCTTGCATCGCGCGCTTGGCTTCCCTACCTTCGTCCGTCTGTGGCGTCGACCTCTGATCCACGGTGTCCTGTGCAGCGGAGTACGAAGCAATGGCATTCTTGATTGCTTCGGCGTCGCGCTTCGGCAGCAGCACATGCACAACCGAGCTCTCCTCGCCCGCCTCAGCCGCAGCGGTCCTCACCGCCGATTCGGTGACAGTCCACTCATCGCGGATCCAGACAGGCACAGCTGTCTCATCGCCAGTGGGTTCGTCCGACCCGAAATGGATGTCGATCTTGCGCGCTGTTTTGCTCCTGCCGTGTGTGAGCCTCAGACCGCCGAGTTCGGCATCCACCGTGCGGTGAAGCCGCTCGCTGCGAAGCGTCGCGAGCCTACCCGCATCGTCGCCTATCGCCTTTAGGCGGCTGCGGTATTCCTTCTCCCACTCAGCACCTTCCTCAGTCTGAAGTCTGTACTCGTCATCGATGCGCATCAATCGGCCGGCGGCGACGAGCTCTTCGAGGACTTCGGGCACACGCTTGCGGAGCTGACCCCCGCCGCGCTGCAGATCGTCAACAAGGAGATCCCCAATAGACCGGGCGGTGGCACGGAGTCCGAGCTCACCGGTGCCGACCATCTGGGCAGGGATGTGGGAAATGAGGAAGATCACTGCACAGATTCGCGACTTGAGTTCCCCGTCAGGACCTTCCTCCTTGTAACCACGGATGAGTTCGTCGATCTCTTTGAGCAGAACCCCGCTGGTTTGTAGGGCCGGCGCTTGCTGGTCGTACAGGAAGTCCGCCCCGATCACGTGCCCGACAGAAGCGTCGGCGACCTCGCGCGTTGCCTCGTGGATGATCCGCAGCTGGGTGCGCAAGACGCCTGCCTTGCCAGCTCGGTCGAGTGCGCGAAGCGCGAGCTCCCAGAATCGTCTACGGGTTGGAAGGAGTGGATAGTCGGCGACCAGGTCCTGCTTATCGGCAGCGACGGGAGCGATCTTTGTGCCACCCAGGTGGCGGTCGATCTCTCCGGAGACTTGGTCCAAGACCGATTGCAGTTCTGCGACCCGGTCGGGCTTCTTTCGCAGGATCACCTGCCGGACTACGGTTTCGACATCCTTGTCGGACAGGTGGACGTGGACAGGGAACCGATCGGTGAGCTTCTGCAGGGTCGGCGTGCCCCCCATCTCGGACTGGCCGGTCGCGACGAACAGGACACTGTTATCGAAGCGCGACGACACTCCCTCGACGATGTTTTGAACGGCAAGCGTCTTGGCGTTGTCATCCCCAAGGTACTGTTGCATCTCGTCGAGGACGACGAGCGTCAGCGGGTAGCGGCCCGACGTTGTGGACTGCAGACGCAGCACGTCCTCGATTGCCGCGAACATCTCCTCATCCGTGATGTCCTCGGTTTGTGGTGGGAACTGAGTTCGAAGAAGGCCACGTACGTCCTTGACCGAATCTCCCAGCGTCGGGTCCGCGTCCAGAAGCGCCTGCGCGATGATCGGTGAAACATATAGGTCGCTGACTTCGTGGTCATAGGTCTTGCCGGCAGCCGAAACGGCCGCTGTGATGGAGTCGAGGTACCCGTTGTCCTGCGCCCACATGGTGAAGCGCGCTAGCGGGTACTGCTGGGGCAGCGCGGCTCCCTCGAACAACACCGACAAGTACGCGAGTCGAACAGCCTGGGACCTGCCGGCCGCGAGGGTGCCGGCAGCAGACCACAGGCCGCCCAGTCGTCTCCCAGCCGTGGACAGCTCGCGGAAGTGAGCGTCGATGTCGCTGGGCAGCCGGACGAGACTCCGGGCCGTCTCACCGGTGGGCAGCTCAACGTCGCGCCACAGGTATTCGAGGACACGACTTAAATGCGACTTACCACTGCCGTAGAAGCCGCTGACCCACACTGCCGGTTGCTGGGACTGGCCCAGGTTGGTCAGGAAGTTGTCCATGATGCGTTCGAGCCCGCGCTCGTACTCACCCTCGCAGACGAAGCTCCTGAGCTCCCATTCCAAGACGTCCCACTGCTGGCGTGTTTCGGGCCGGACGACCTTAGCGACGCCATCGTTGGGGATCTTTGTTTGCGTCGGATCCTGGTAGAACAGATCTTTATTGCGTGTGGTCACCGTGTAGCCCCCTCGGCGGTGATCGGAATTGCCAGATAGTCCCAGCCATCGCGCGCGTCGAGAAGCCGGTAGCTGTTGTGCTGAACGTGACCGGGGAAGAACACAAGCAGCCGGCCGTGGATCGACTCGTTAACGCCGTTCATCAGCGCAGACACCTTCACACTGTCTCCGAGGCCGAACAACGCGCCCGCGCCCACGAGGCCCACAACGCCGTCCGGCTCCGGGTACTTCTCCAGGTACCCACGGACCTCGGCGACGAGCGTCTCAAAGAACGCAGGGAGGGCGGTTTCGAGCAGTTCGGGCTCCTCGAAGTACGACTCGGCGTATTCGTGGTTGGCCATCCAGC
>NZ_ML142851.1:270093-274962 GCF_004138495.1 Phytoactinopolyspora endophytica | reverse complement strand
ATGATGTGGTGATGTCCACGCAGCCCCAGCTGTGCCCGGCATGGATGGTCGCGTTCTCGAATTCTTGGAGGTTCAGGCGGACCGGTCGTTCGTACTTAGGCGGGTACACCGCCATCCACACCCGCTGCGCTGGCGCCACGCTCTGTTGCCACGGCAATGCGACGAAACGCCGGTACGACGCAATGAGATCATCCACATAGCTCACAGCAATTCGCCCTCCAGCGGCCGCAGGAGCTCACGGAACCCGATCTCAACCACCCCTCCGGCCGTGCGGAGCTCAAGCATTCCACGCTGCGACGCAGTGGCGGCCAGCTCGACTAAACGCGATTTTGGCTGGTCGAGGATCCTCGCCCATAGGGTCTCGAACAGCGCCTGACCACGAGCGTCCTGAAGGTACCCAAGCAGCAGGGCATAAGCAACGGAGGCCGGTGTCGGATCGACGACGACACGAATCTTCTGCGTCGGCTTCTTTGCGTCCAAGTGGCCGGATTGGTTCCAGGACGATGCGACCTTCTTTGCCGTCGTACCGCGGGTGCTCTCCTTATAGGCGCCTGGAAACGCGGACTCGATGGCAACCTCGAAGTCACTCGGTGTGACCACTTGGCCTGGTTCAGCAGTCAGGATCACGGAGGAACTAGCCCGTAGCACCGGGTCGCGAGCCATCGCACAGAGGAGGGCAATGAGTCGCTGACCGGAAGTGTCGTCAGACCACAGGTCTCGGAGCGCACGGAACAACAACGAGTGCGGGTCGAGCGCGTAGAAGCGACGGAGCTGCCGGAACGCCCACTCACGCCCGCTCGTCGTGTCCTTGCCAAGTACGTTGTCCTCCATGACGGCGGAGCGGTAAGCCTCAGAGGGCGCATCCGGGGGAAGCAGCGACAGGAGCCGCTGCAGGCTCGATACCAAGATCGTCTGGCTCGTACTCGGACCGCCCGACATGTCGCCCGACACGATCTCAGAGGTTAAACGCATTGCCAGTCCACTTCTAGGCATTGCAGCCGCCCTTTGCGTGCCACCGGAGAGGGCTTGGCTAGAGGTCATCGGACGTCAACTCGGTGCAAGCACTTTGAGCATGGGCGATCCGCAGCGTGCCCGTCGGTACGTTGCGCCCCATCGGAACACGGCAAAGTTCCTGCGAGATTGGTCAGTTCGCCACCCCCTGCGTCTGATGCCCCCAAGCGTCGTGGTCGAGACTACAGCGTGGCCAATCCAGCGAGCCAGAGCTGGGTCACATCGGCAATTGCGGGAGCGTTGAGCCGGTTCTGGTGGCCTCAGACCACGTTGTCTTTAGTCCGTGACGTCAGTTGCGTGACCCGCAGACGTACTCGACGGCCCCTGAGGGGCGGAGGAACAGCAACACACAGCGGTTCACCTGCTCTCCCGTGGCATCGGCGACGGCTCGCGCGTACACGTTGAGCTGGGTCTCGTAGGCGGCGACAGCTTCAGCGGTAGTCGCCGCGTCGGTCTTGAAGTCGACCACGACGAGGCCGTCGTCGTCCCGGAAGAGGAGGTCCACATACCCTTCGACCAGCGCGCCGTCCACCACCGTACCGACGTAGGTCTCGCGCCAGTGCGGCGAGACGGCCGCCCGCGACATGATCGGCGAGTTCAACGCGGACCAGACGGCCGCGGCCACGTCGTCAACGGCGTCCGGGACGCCCTCGGCAAGCGCCTGCGCCGCGGACAACTCCTCCACACCGGCACCGGACGCGAGATCGACCGTCTGCAGCACCGCGTGCACGGCCCGACCGATGGCGGTGCCGTACCGGCCCTTCGCCCAGGCGGGAAGCTCCAGGTCGCGCGGCTGTTTGGCCAGGCCATCACGGACAAACACTGGCAGCTCGACGGTGGCACGGCCGTGCGCGATGTCCGTGGCGGACTCGGCCTCCCGGTGGCGGGCATTCTGCACTGCGGCTTCTCGTCGCCCGGACCACTCGTCCCACGTCGGCAGCGCCTCACGCGCCGCCGCAGAAGACACCGACGCAGCGACCGAACCCCGCACTACAGCCGAGGGATCCGCTGCCCACACCTCGTGCTCGCCCCCGGCGCAGGCCTCACTAAGTACCGTCGCCGGGCAGTCGGTGCCGTCCCTTCGGTGCAAAGACACGGCCAGGTGGTACCGCGCCCGGGTGCACGCCACATACAGCAGACGTAGCCGCTCGCATCGCTCGATGACCTGTTCTTGCTGATCAGCCACCCCGTAGCCGATGGTCTCGATACTGGCGCGCGGCCGTAGTTCGCAGCCACCGTCGTCGGGCCAGAGCACCATCGGTCGCTGGTTGGAGCCCTTCGAGGCCAAGCCGGCCACAATCACAAACGGGAACTGCAAACCCTTCGAGGCGTGGATGGTGGTGATCCGGACCGCATCGGTGTCGGTCTCCGGTAGGACCGTCTCGCTGACCCGCGCGGAGTCCTCCGCCTGCCGCTCCGCCCACAGCAGATACTCGCGCAGCGATCCGTGCTCGGCCTCGGACCAGGCGCGGGCCTGGTCGACGACAAACCGCAGCCGCCGCCAGGTCTCCCGATAACGCGGCGTGTCCACGGCGGTCTCAAGAACCCGCCGGCGGTCGATGATCTCGTCGAGCAGCTGCGACGGAGTCATGTGGGAACGACGACGCGCCCAGTTACGCAGGTGGGCCAGCCCGTCGGCCACCCGCACGTCGTCGACCCGCCCATCTGCCAACGGCCGTGCGAAAGGGTTCCACGAGCCCCCGGCGGCACGCCAGCGCCAGAGCTCGGCGTCCGAACAGCCGAACATCGGAGCCCGGAGGGTGGACACGGTGGCGAGCTCGTCGGTCGGGTCGTCGATCGCCTTCGCGCACAGCAGGAGCTCCCGGATCTCCGGTGCGGAGTAGACGAACGTGGCCGCCTCCGTCCGATACGCGATCCCAGCGGCGTCCAGAGCCTCCTCCAGGCCGCCAATGGATGTCCTGGTGGGTGCCAGGATCGTGACGTCGGCCAGGTTGAGCGTGCGGCCGTCCACCCGCCAGCGCTCCTCGACCGCGCGTTGGATAAGTGCGGCGATGTCGCTTGCCTCTCGCTGGCGGATATCGCCGGCCAGAGGTCTGTCGGTGTGCGCGTCGCGGCCGAGCACCACCACCGGCGGGCCGTCGGCACTGGACCAGAACGGGAGTTCCGGCGGCGGGTCCAGCGGCTGATACGCGGGCTGTGTCCCGGCCGACTCCGTGATGAGCGCGCCGAACACGTGGTTGACCCAGCTCAGGATCTCCCTGGTGGAGCGGAAGTTGGTGGTGAGGGAGACCGTCTCGCCCAGCCTGTCGCGAGCCTCCAGGTAGGTGCTGATGTCCGCCCGGCGGAACCGGTAGATGGACTGCTTCGCGTCACCCACGAAGAACAGCACGCCGTCCGGCACCTTCACGTCGCGCCAGTCATCCTGCTCGGCGGCGGCCCCTCCGGCGATCCGGACGGCCAGCTCGATCTGGATGGGGTCGGTGTCCTGCGACTCGTCGAGCAGGAGCCTGCGATAACGGTCCGCGAGCCGGTCACGCGCCTCCGGGTTCCGCCGGACCAGACGGCGCGCGAGCACCAGGAGGTCATGGAAGTGCAGAGTCCCGTCAGCGACGCGCTGGTCCGCCGCTTCAAGAGTGGCCTGCGCCAGCCGGGCCAGGAGCCACCGCAGCACGTCGTCCACCACCTGGGCGCGGATCCGGTCCGCGTGCTCTTTCAGGTCTGCGAACGCCTGGCGGATCTCGTCAACGGGGCAGGACCACGAGCCTTTGCGGCCGATCCGCCCGCCCTTGGGTACCGCGCTGAGCAGGTCGAGGAGCTGCGCGTCGTCGGCGTCGTGCGTCTTCTCCAGCCAGCCGGCCAGCGCGTCGAGCCGCGCCAGGAGCTTGTCGTCGGCGTCCGTGCACTCCGGCCGCCGGCCGATCAGCGCCGCCGCCTGCTGACGCAGGCCCGCCATCTCCACACGCCGGACGGCCGCCGGTGACGATGAGGCCAGCCGCTCCTCCACCAGGTCCCAGTTCCGGTCCAGCTCGAACGCCAGGGCACGCAGGTCCTCCAGCTTGAGCCCGGCGGCCAGCGCGAGCCGCAGCACCGGCGCCGCGTCGGGATCTTGCAGCAGTTCGGTCTGAAGGTCGTCCCAGCGCCGGTCGATCGCCACCCGGGAGGACAGCTCGTCGAGCACCTCGAACAGCGGCGGAACGCCCGCTTCGATCGAATGCTCTGTCAGCACCCGGCGCGCGAAGGAATGCAGCGTGCCGATGGCCGCGCCGTCCAACTCGTCCACGGCGGCGCGTTCGCCGGCCCGTTCCAGTTCCACCCGGACCCGGTCACGCAGCTCCGTCGCCGCCTTCTCGGTGAACGTCACCGCCGCGATCTGCCGCAGCGGCACGCCACTGGCCACCAGCGCGACGATCCGGGCCACCAGCACCGTGGTCTTGCCCGAGCCCGCACCTGCCTCGACGAAGAGGCCGCTGCTCAGGTCCGTGCTGATTCGGTTACGCACATGCTCGTCGGTGAGCGTCATGCCGGCACCTCCCCGTCGACACCGTCGAGCATGGATCGCAGCGGTACAAGTGCCGGATCCTCGGATTTGGCGGCCCACGCGGCCTCGACCCCGTGTTCACCGAGGCCGTCCGGATTACAGGCCGGACAGTCCCACATCGGGTTGGAGGGGTCGTTGGGACGGGCGAGGAACACGCCCCGGCTGATCCCGTCGGCGATGATGCGCAGTGCGCGGTTCGCGTGCTCGAGGACCGCGTCGCCGACGTCGTACCCGATCCGGTCGAACCCGCCACGACGGCTGGTGAACCAGTACTCGGAGCGCACCACCGTGTCCGGGTCGCCCATCGCGGCGCGGGCGGCGACGGCGTAGATGGGGAGCTGCAGCCGCTGCCCGCGGTG
>NZ_ML142851.1:263396-270063 GCF_004138495.1 Phytoactinopolyspora endophytica | reverse complement strand
ATCGTCCTCGGTCAGCTTCCGGTAGGAATCGGACTTGCCGGTCTTGTAGTCGGTGACCACCAGCGTGCCGTCGGCGGCGCGGTCGATCCGGTCGATCTTGCCGCGGACCCGCAGCGAGCGGTCGTCGCCCAGCGGGATCTCCGCGCCGTCGAACACCCATTCCGCGGCGACGGGTTCCAGTCCACCGAACTCCCGCCGCCGCCTGTTGTCCTCGTCGATCCAGACATGCAGGTCGGCGAGGATCGCGGCCCGGTCCTGGGTCCAGAGCAGGGAGAATCCGGTGACGCCCTCGGCCTCGGCGCGGGCGAATCGCTGCGCGGCGATCTCGTCCAGCGCGTCGTGCACCTGTGGCGGCCATGGCTCGCCCGGACCGGGTGTCCAGCCCTCGTTTGCGGCCCGCAGCAAGACCTGCTCGAGAATGTCATGGACGACGTTCCCCCGGTCCAGCGCGGAGATCTGGACCACGTCCTCGGGCTGCTCCACTGGGATGACCCTCAGCAGATGGCGCAGGAAATAGCCGTGCGGGCACTGCGCCCAGCTCTCCAGCGAGGTCGCCGAGACGGTCCCGCCCGACGTCGGGTCGGGCAGTTCCTCCCCGGCCAGGTTGCCGTCGAACACGGTGAACTCGTGTGACCGCCGTGCCGCACGGCCGAGACGCGCCCGCTCCAGGATCGAGTCGTCCGGCGCCGCGGGATCGTGGTCGACGGCGGCCCGCTGGCGCCACTCCTGAGCCGTGGACGGGAACGCGGCCCGCTCCACCGCACCCGCGTAGGACGGCGACTCACGCAGTCCCTCGACCGACTCCCATGCCGTCGCGATCACGTCGTCTCGTCCCGCGAGCGCCCGCAACGTCGGCAGCAGCCAGCGCGATGGAACACGGTTCCCGCCGAGGCGCAGGTCACCTCGGGGGAAGGTGACCACCCGCCCGCCAGTCGGCGCCGCAGCCAAGGAGGTGAGGACGTGCCGGTGCTGGCGGGACAGCCGCTGTGCCTGCGTGGGCAGCGCGCCGCGCGTGAGTTGGCGGACCCGGTCCGGGAGCAGGGGGTCGTCGTTGGAACGAGCCGGCAGCAGGCCCTCGGCCGCGCCCACCACGAACACGACGTCGACGTCCTCCCCGACGCCCTCCGAGACCGGGCCGACGTGCACCCCTTCGCCGATCCGGCCCACCCGGTCGAGGTCATCGCCGAGCTCCAGCTCCACGAGTTGCCGCAGCAACGACATATCCGGCGGCCCGGCGACCTGATCCAGCCCGGCGATAGCGGCCCAAACCCCGGCGATCCGCTCGACGGTGCGTCGCTCCTCCGGCGGCAACGAATCCGAGTCCCCCACAGCCAGCGTCGACGACCAGAGTTCGTGCACGTCAGCGGCGAGCTCACGCCATGTGGTGGCTGCCGCCACCCGTGCCAAGCCGGCCTGGATCGTCGTCACGAACGCGTGCAGCGACTGGGCCTGGTCCGCGCTCCGCTCGGCTCGGCGCACCTGCTCGTCGTCGGCGTCCGGGTGGTCGGCCAGCCAGGTACGACGACGCTCTCCGTACGTCCGCACACGGTCCCAGTCGGCGCCACGCACCACGCCGGCCACGCGGGAGATCCGCTCCCAGGCCGACGACGGGATAGGCGCGCCGCCCTGGCGGACCGGCGCGTCCGCGATGAACGCGAGCACCTCGTCGCGGCGGAAGTCATGGTCGGAGAGGGCCAGCATTCGCAGGACCGCGCGACCGTGACGGGTCTCCGCGATGGAGCGGACACCGCGGCCGAAGACAGCGACCCCAGCGCGGCCCAGGTGCTCATGGAGAAGCCGCGCATACGGGTCGGCGGTTCCGTAGAGGACCGCTACCCGATACCCGGACCGTCCTTCCAGCGCCAGCAGCACGCGCCGGGTGATCTCACGTACCTCGTCGTCCGGATCGGATGCGTGCACCACCACATCCGCCACCGGGGCGTTCTCGACGGTTTCGGTGCCGGCGCCCAGGGCGGCATACGCGGCGACAGGCCCTTCATCGGCGCCGGGATCACCGGTCAGGCCGACTATCGCCCGGACGTCCGTGGCGTTCGCGATGGCGGCCAGCAACGCCTTCTCCGGTCCGTCCAGGTCCTGCGGCAGGAAGACGACGACGCTGTCCGTCACGCCGTGTTCCTCGACCGCCGGTCTGGCGGCTTCCAGCAGATCCACCTCGTCGAACGCGTGCTGGACCAGCCTGCGGCGAAGATCACGGCACAGCCGCACTGTCTCGGCGACCACCTGTCCGTCGGCGGCCAAGGCGTCCACCGTCTCGTCGGGCAATGGACGCAGCTCCCGGTAGGCGCGGGCTAGTGCTCGCGCCGTGCCGATGTGCTGCGCCACCGGCGCGAAGACACCGGGCGAGTCGACCAGAGCCGCCCGGAGCGCGGCGATCAGCACCGGATCCGTCAACGGGCGCCGACCAGCCTGAGCCAGCTGATGACCACAGCTCACCTCGGCGAACCGGCGAAGCGTCAAGACCTGGAGCGCCGCGATGCCCGGCTGGCCGTCAGCCGGCCCACGAGCCAGCGCTCGCCGAACTGCCACCCCCACCCGCTCGCTCGGGACGATCACCGTCACCGGAGCCAGTGGATCACCATCCTTCAGCGCACAGACCATCATCACCAGCTCGTCGTACGCAGTCCGCCCATAACTCACTGTCCGCACTACGGTTCCCACACCTGGCTCCCCACTTGCGACGACTGCTGAACCTCCGTCACGAGACCGCGACTCTACCGGCGTTCCTCGAAGATCATGCTGAGCCCGCTGTTCGGGTGGTCGTTCCACGTCGCGTAGATCTCGCTCCAAGTGCCGTCCGTGTACAAGTCATCGAAGTCGTCCGGTGCATCGTGTCTGCGAACCGTACGAATAACCCCGGACACAACCCCCAGATGGCGACAGCTATCACAGCTTCCAGCTGCGCAATCCAGTTGATGCATGCCGTTCGCGCTCGGCTCACGACCGCACGTATCACGTGAAGTCCAACTGATGGGGTGCCCACCACACCGCCACTCTCGGGAGCCCACTATGATCAGTCCCCGTTCTGCTCAGCCGTGGGCTACGTTCGAGCGTGCGTGTGTCTGAGATCCGCATCACCAAGGCGCGGATCTGGCTCGACGACGAGGCACCCCGAGCCACGGACGCTACCGCTGGGCCCGCATCTGGCCTTCGCCGAGCTGACTCAAATAGAACCTCACCAGGCGCGAGTGCTGCGGAATCTACCCAACAATCTAGCTAAACTACCTAATGCATCGGAAGGTTAGGCAGTTTAGCTAGATTTGATTGGCGGGATCATGCGTAGCTTCATGGACCTCGGGCAAACCATCGGTCACGTCCCCGCCAACATCGTCGCCACGCTGCGCGAGATCGATCTGGGCTCCGGCACCGAAGCCCTCTATCGTCATCAACTGCCTGGACTACTCAGTGGACTGGCCAACCGGGCGCGTGTCGAAAGCGTCACTGCCTCCTCGGCCATCGAAGGCGTTGTCGTGGACGACGCTGCGCGCGCGGCCCGCATCGTTAACGACAGGGATACCAGGCTCCGGAACCGGAGCGAGGAGGAACTGGCAGGCTATCGCGACGCTCTTGATTACCTCTTCACCGAGGACTGGCGACCGCTCAACGTGGGCCTTCTCCTGCACCTGCACAGGCTGCTCTACTCTCGCACTGCGATGGCGGGCGGCCACTTCAAGGCGCAGGACAACCTCGTCGTCGACCGTAACTCCGACGGAACGACGACGACCCGCTTCCGCCCCGTCGCAGCGCGCGACACCGACTTCTACGCGCGCGAGCTCATCGACCGCTTGCAGACCGCGAGCAGCACGCGTAGCCATCATCCGGTACTCCTGATCGGGCTGTTCGTTCTCGACCTGCTTGTCATACATCCATTCGAGGACGGCAACGGGCGAGTAGCACGTGTGACAACCAACGCGCTCTTGAGCGACGCGGACTACGGCGTCGTCCGATACATCAGCATGGAACAGGCCATCGCTGAGTCAGTCGAGGAGTACTACCAGTCACTCCTGGAATCCACACACGACTGGCACGCCGGCGATCACGATCCGTGGCCGTGGTTGCGCTACTTCACGACAGTCCTGGCGGAGGCCTATGGTGAGTTCAGCCAGCGTGCCGCTGCCCGGAAGGCCAGCGGCAGCAAACAGGAACGCGTGCGCGACTACGTTCTGCATCACGCGCCCAATGTGATGCGCATGGCAGACATCCGTGCGGCCCTACCGGGCGTGAGCGACCAGACCATACGTCTCGTGCTTACCGATCTCCGCGATGAAGGAGTCATGACACCTGACGGTGTCGGACGTTCCGCCGTCTGGGTCCGACATCCACGTCGACCCCCGACGTAGCAGCGATCCACCATCGGAAACCCGGCGTCCGTCCCATCTACCCGTTACGCCCGGTCTGTGCCACGCTGACAACACGTCGTTAGAGGGGAACGGCTATGTACTGCACTCAGTGTGGTTCGCCGGTCGGCGACAGCGTGAACTACTGCCCAACGTGTGGCTCGCCGAAGCACGCGGCTACCACCACAGCCCAGACCGCCCGTCGGATGTCGCGGCCGGCCATGCCATGACCGCCGCCCACGTCGTCGAAGAGGCTGCCTCCGTCGCCATCATGCAGGAGGGTGGCCCGGCGTATCAGGCGTCCGTCGTCGGCGTGGAAACGTCGACAGACGTGGCACTCCTCGAACTCCACGAAGACCTGGACGGCCACGAGTTCGGCATCACCGGCTCACCAACCGTGGCCGGCGAGTCGCTGGCGGCGATCGGGCATCCCCTCGGTGATCCGTTGACCATCACGACCGGTACGACGTCTCGTGTCGACGACGCGTTGTGGCCGAGCTTCCAGCTGGATATCAGCGTCAGCCCAGGCAACTCCGGCGGCCCGGTGGTCCGTGCGGGCGGCCCGGTGGTCCGTGCGGATGGCGACGTCGTCGGGATGCTCGTCGCCAAGGACACCGAGGCGGAAGGTCTCAGCTACGCGGTACGCGCCGACGTCCTTACCGAGCGGCTGGAGAGCCCAAGCCTTCTCGCGCCTCCAGCACCTGCGGACTGCAACCGACCGCTCGGCCCGGAGGAGTCGGAGCTACCCGATATCGGTGCAGCGGATGATCTGGAGATCGCCGTCGCCGCAACGTTCAACAACTACTTCTCCGGCATCAACGGCGGCGACTACCAGCTGGCGTTCGACCAACTCTCACCCAGGCTGCAGGGAAACATGGCAGTCGACGAGTTCGCCGCCGGCGTCGAGACCAGCTACGACTTCGACTTCGTGGCCCACACCGTCGAGGAGACATCCGACGGAGCCCACGTATGGCTCGAGTTCGTCAGCCTCCAGGCACCGGGGTACGGCCCTGAAGGCGAAGCATGCACCTACTGGTCCCTGGACTACGAACTCATCTGGCACGACGGCTGGCTGCTCATCGACGGCGTCACCGGGCACGACGGCTCCTCAGGCCACGTCTCGTGCAGTTAAGAGGCAGCGCACAACGCATCGGATCGTATATCTACCTCCAGCATGTGTCGGTGCCCTCGACACGCGGGCAATCCTGTTACTTGCGGTTATGGTAGGAGCGCCCGATGCGCACATCGACATGAAAGTTTGCGACCATGACCCCGGCTGAGTTGATCGATCTCCTCCAACGGCTGATCGCGGCGTGGGAGAGCGAGGTCGTTGAGTTCAAGGAGGCAGGCGACGGCTCTACGCCAAGCTCGTCACCGACTACCTGGACAAGTTCGGCAACGCGTCTCGGCAGGACATTGACAAGCTGTTGTGGGACAAGCTCAGTGACGCGCTGAGCGACGAGCAGAAGGCCAACAAGATCTCCAACCTCCTCGCCAAGATGAAGCGCGGCGGACAGATTCGTAACGAGGGGACGCGCACCAAACCGTCGTGGAGGCGCGCCTGATTGCCGAAAGCTCAGCGACGTTTATGAAAGCCCCCCGACGTCCTCGTGAACGTTTCCACTGGTCAGAACCAAGGCCTCTTTTATTCGGCGGCTGCAGAAGTCCGTTGTTGTTGGACGGATGCCGAAAGCTGCAGGCTCGCTCAGGCCGCCGGGGTGGAGACCAGCTACGACTTCGAAGTCCACACCGTCGAGGACACGTCCGACGGAGCCCACGTGTGGCTCGAGTTCGTCAGCCTCCAAGCACCCGGCTACGGACCTGAAGGCGAAGCATGCACCTGCAGGTGAAAGTGCCCTACCAAGCCGCGGCCGGTTTCAGTACATGATCGCAGCCCGACGGCTGCCGAACTGCTCGGGCTCCCCCGGAAGTGATCCAGCTCGCCCCTCCGCCACTCTTCAAGCCGTCCATGCCGCCGCAGCGGACAGCGAGCAGCGCACGGAGACATCATCCGGTACTCCTGATCGGGCTGTGTTTAGAGCGCCGCTCCCGGCCGTGCTGTCAATCGAACCGCATGCCTTCCCAGATCGGGCGGATGGGGTGCGGGTCGTCCACGACCTCCGACGTGGACGCGAAGCGCATAGTTGCTCGGCTGTCGGGGCAGTATCGCGGCCATCCGGGGTCTCCGGCAGTGGCGAACGCGATCCACGCCCGGTGCATGGCGTCGGCCAGGTCCTGCGGCGGCTCCGACCCGGTCAACAGCCGCATCTTCTCGTCGTCGAGCATGTCGAAGACGAACGGCACCTCCAGGA
>NZ_ML142851.1:249519-263379 GCF_004138495.1 Phytoactinopolyspora endophytica | reverse complement strand
TGGCAAGCACCGAGCAGCCCGTTGAACTGCGGAGAGCGCCAAGCGAACTCGTACATGTAGGTCGGCGCCGCCGCGACACGTGCCTCGGCCAGGCGAATCGCCGGGATGCGGTAGTAATAGTCGCCCTGCAGGATGCCCAGCAGGTCGCCCGGCCCGGCACCCGGATACGCCCGACGGTAGCCGGCGCGGGCCTGCTCGACCGGCAGTCCGTAGGCGGTCATGGCCGCGGCCAGCTGCTCGTCGGTGACCTCATCGAGCAGCCCAAACGGCACCAGCGACAGCCGACCTTCCTCGGCGTTCTGGCCCATCAGGACGTCGATATCGGCGCTGGCCCCCGCTTCGATCGCCTCGATCGGGCGGGCAGGCAGGACCTCCCCATCGACGACCGGCTGCCAGAGATTCACCCTCGACCCCGGCTCGCCACCCCACCGGACAGGGTCCGGGTGCGCTCTCAAGTCTGCCGCCACCTGCAGCTGGGCATCGAGCAGACGGTCCACCGGCACGTCGGCGATCGCCGCACGCTCCGGCGCCACCCCCAGTACGGCAGCCAGCCGCCGGCTGACCTCCTGTGCCGTCTCGGGCGTGAAGACCATGTTCCCCGCCCCGCTCTGCAAGATGGCACGCCGGAACAGACCACGGGCGCCGGGCATGGCCAGTAGAGTGCCGACGAGCATCGCACCCGCGGACTCCCCGAAGACGGTGACGTTATCCGGGTCCCCGCCGAAGGCGGCGATGTTGTCCCGCACCCATACCAGCGCGGCGACGGGATCGAGCAGCCCCATGTTCGTCGCCACGTCGCCCAGGTCGAGGAAGCCGTCGGCACCGCGCCGGGTGTTGAGGGTCACGCAGACGACGCCGTCCCTGGCGAAGCGGCTCCCGTCGTACAGCCCGCTCGCCCCACCGTCGAACCCGCCACCAGGTATCCAGACCATGACCGGCTGCCGAGCTCGCCCCAGATCCGGCGACCATACGTTCAGATTCAGGCAGCCTTCCCCCGGAACGAGCGGGAAGAAGACGTCATGCGGAGGCGGCGTCGCGGACTGTGGCGGCGTCGCGCCGAGGGCGAGCGCCTCACGCACCCCGCTCCACGGCTCGACCGGCTGCGGGGGCTGGAACCGACGAGCGCCGAACGGCGGCGCAGCGTACGGAACACCCAGATACGCATGGATGCCCGCAGTCACACGGCCACGTATCCGTCCATACCGGGTGGCGACCACCGTCCCAGTCCCGTCGGTCTTCGTCGTGCCGTGCCCCATACCGATCGATTCAAACACAGTGATCGTCTCGTGCCCGCCACCGGTCACGCGGTTCTGCGATTCGCCGACCGAGCCGGCGCCACCCCCGCCGTCGTTCGGGTCTATCCGAGGCGCCCGTCCTGTGCCACGCTGAGAAGACGTCGTTCTCGCGATCCGTGCCGACGTCCTCGCCGAGAGCCTGAAACCCCGGAGGCTAATCGCTCCACAGGCACCCGCCGGCTGCAGCCAGCCGCTCGGCCCGGAAGAGGCCGAGACACACTGGACATCGGAGCGACCGACGACCTACACAACGCCGTCGCCGTAGCCCTGGGACTTGCGGGTCGCGTCGTACGCCAGCGCGTAGGCACCCTCGTGGTCGACAGCTACTGCCGCCTTGGCAGCCTTCACATGCTGTTCAGCCATGTCGAGCTAGTCCTCTGGCTGCCTCAGTACCGCCACACACATTCTGGAGCTCGTTGTCGCGGAGCAACGTTTCGATCCGGTCTGCGCCTTTCGCCCAGCGCATCAGCCAACCTCCTCACGGGGCCGGGCCGTCACCATCGGCGATGTCTTCACCTGACGGGTGAACGAGTCTTCCGCTCGTGACCAGTCTTCGGGCGTTCGGATGGTTGTGTTGACCGCGACACCCAACCGTCGCTCCGACCGACGTGCCGCCTCATAGATCTCATCACGGTCCGGCCTGCCGAGCACAAGCACATCAATGTCATTAGGTGTGGGGCCCTGCTCGCCTGAGTAGCGCGCCGCCCAAGATCCGTAGATCGAGACTTGAGTGACGTTATCCAACGCCTCGAACTCCTCACCTATGACGACTACAGGGCCAAAGGAGCGGATCATGAGCTCGGCGAGAGGACTGTGCAACGGGTTGGATGTGTCCAGCCGAACCCGTTTCGTCCGACCCATCTCTTCTACCTCGACCAACCGCACCTGCTGAAGTCACCGGACCTCGCGTGACACCGTCGGATATGCCCCACCCACCCGTGCAGTGATCTCGTCCAGCGTCCACCACCGTTCCACGTCCATCGCCAGCAGCGCAATGACTTTACCGACCACGGCAGACCGCAAGATCGGCAGCAACGGAGGCTCGGCAGCTCTCATACGAGTATGTATCGCTCAACAAACGAGCAATATCAATCGTTTATTGCAAACTAGCAGGTCACCTCGTTCCCCTCACCTACCCAACTTCATCAACATCCCGACGCCGACCCTCCAGATCCGCAGGATTGGGCCCTCCAAATCCGCAGGATTGGGCCCTCCAGATCCGCAAAAACTCGTTCGCGACAGGCAATGCGCGTCTGGGAAGATCGTCGCCTGTGAGCCCTCCCTTGTTCTCTGGAATCCCTCCTGCTTCCGTCACCGTCCCTGGCGTCGTCACCGCACTCGCCGGCGACGACACCATCACGCCCGTATGGGTGAACGAGCTCGGCGGCCTGACCTTCCGGCTCGACGACGGCCGCGACAGCACCCGCTACGCCAAGTGGACGGCTGCCGGCACTCCAGAGATCGACCTTGCCGCCGAGGCTGAGCGACTCGCCTGGGCACAGCGTTGGGCACAGGTCCCGCACGTCATCGAGCGCGGGTCGAACGACGACGGCACGTGGCTTGTCACCTCAGCCGTACCTGGCCGCTCCGCCGTCGACCCGCGATGGATAGACGATCCGAAGACCGCCGCGTCGGCGATCGGCTACGGACTGCGGGTACTCCACGATGCCCTACCCGTAGACGAGTGCCCCTTCGACTGGAGCGTCGAGCAACGGCTCGCCGATGCGCGCAAGAGTCTGGGCGACAGCGCGCGTCTCGTCGATCGGTTCAAGCAGGATCGGCATCCCGGAGTCGATGACCCCGAGGCACGCGTCAGCGACCCGCCGCCCATCGAACGCCTCGTTGTCTGTCACGGCGACGCCTGCGCCCCGAACACGCTGCTTCACGACGACGGCACGTTCGCCGCGCACGTCGACCTCGGCACACTCGGCGTCGCAGACCCTTGGGCAGATCTCGCCGTCGCGGCCTGGAGCACCGAGTGGAACTACGGCCCCGGTTACGAGAACGTCGTCTACGACGCGTACGGAATCGACCCAGATCCCGAGCGCATCGCCTACTACCGCCTGCTCTGGGACCTCACCTGACAGACCTCCCGACCGGCCCGGCTTCGTGTCGCGGCCATCGCCAGGGTCATTACTCAATAGACGAGCGATATCAATCATCTATTGCAAAACTGCAGGTGAAAGTGCCCTACCCAAGCCGTAGCCGTTTCAGTACATGATCGCGGCCCGACGGCTGCCGAATTGCTCGGGCTCCTCTGGAAGCGACACAGCTCGCCCCTCCGCCACTCTTCGGGCTGTCCACGCTGCCGCGGCAGCGTCAAGGATGTCGTCTGCAGGAACCCGCCCCACGTCGCCGAGCTCGGATGGGACGACGATCCCCTCCGCGGCCAAGAGCTCCATACGACGCGCTTGCCCTGACCAGGTCTTCTTCGAGTGCGGCACCGCTGTGCCCCCGTTCATCGCCGCGAATGACACTTCCGGGTGACACTCCACGACGACGCTGACGGCACTCGGCCGTTCCAGCCATGTGTCGACGTCCAGCTCCTTGTAGCGCAGCCCCCACGCCTGCTGCGACATGCCTTTCCCCGTGGCTGCCACCTGCGCGTCGAACGCCTCCCGGAAGGTCTCTGCCTCATACGCGGCGCGGACGAGCGTAGGGAAGACTGACGAACGACGCGCGCCCAGGTACTCACGCGCCATACCGTCAGCCCGCCGCGCACCCCCGGATGGCAGCCCGATGGGGATGTCGATGGCGACAGCGTCCGGAACCGTATGTGCCGCCACGCGGTCGACGAGCTCGGCGATCACCGGCGCATGCCAACCGCGGACGTCACCAGCCCTCAGGCTTATGCCTACCCAGCCGCTCTTACATGCGTCGACGCCGAGCACGAGGCGCGCCATACACGACATTGTCCCAGGTCTAGGCGTCGGTGAAGACCTCGCCTGCTCAGCACACGAAGACCCTGATGACGTGTAGAGATAATCAGGGTGCCACGGGCAGCCTCATCGACTGCCATTGTGGCTACTTGACGGCGCCCGCGGTGAGACCTGAGATCACCTGGCGCTGCAGGACCAGGAACAGGCAGATCGGCACCAGCATCACGACGGTCGCCCCAGCCACCGCTCCCGTGACGTTGAACCCGAACTGCGATTTGAATCCCGCCAACGCCAACTGGACGTTCTGGTTCTCCTGCGACACAAGCAGCAGGTTCGCGAAGAAGAACTCGTTCCAGATGTTCACGAATGCCACCACGGCCACCGTCGCCAACGCCGGCCGTGCAAGCGGCAGTACCACGCGGAAGAGCGTCGTGAAGTACCCGGCGCCGTCCATCATGGCGGCCTCCTCCAACTCCGGCGGCGTGGAGACCAGGAACGCTCGCAGCACGATGAACGTGAACGGGAACTGTAGGGCCGAGTAGAAGATCACCATGCCGAGCCGGGAGTCGAACAACCCTAGCTCTCGCACCACGAAGAACACCGGCGTCGCCAGCCCTACCAGCGGCAACGCCAGCGCTAGGGAGAACAGCGCCACCAGCGCGTTGCGCCCGACGAACGCGAATCTGGCCAACGGATAGGCCGCCAGGAATGCGGCCACGAGTGCACCCAGCGTCCCGAATCCCGCATATATCAGGGTGTTCAGCAGGTACTCATGAAGATGGATCTGGGTGAACGCGTCGACGAAACCCTGCACCGTGAAAGGCGACGGCCAGAACCCCTGCCCGGTGAAGATCTGGTTCCCGGTCTTGAAGCTCGACAGCATCACCCACACCGTGGGCGTCAACGCCAGCAACGTCACCGCGCCCAGGAACCCGTAGATCAGCACATACGCCCAGACCGGACGACGCCCGACGGAGGCCAGTCCCGCGGTGCCGCTGGCCGCGCTCCTCATCGTGCCTTTCATAGCGCCCGCTCTCCGATCCGAAACACCCGCCGCACGGTCACGATCAACACGAGGCCGAGCGCCAGGATCACCGAGCCGACGGCATTTGCGTATCCCCACTCGCCATTCAGGTACGCGCGGTACGCGTACAGCGCCAGCGTTGCCGTCGCGTCGTCCGGCCCACCAGCTGTCAGGATGAACACCAGGTCGAACATGCCGATGTCCACCAGCAGACGGACCAGGATCGCGGTCCCGATGACGTTGCGCAGCAGCGGCAACGTGATCCGCGTCAGCTGCTGCCACGTCGTCGCTCCGTCCACCGACGCCGCCTCATACAGCTCACTGGGGATCGACGCGATCTCCGCCATAACCAACACGACGACGAACCCGATGATGAACACGAACGTCGCCGCGACCGCCCACCGCGCCGTCGTCGTGTCGAACAGCCAGTCGCGATCGCCCGGCAGTCCGAGCGCGCCGACGACGTTGTTCAGCAGCCCAGACCTCGGGTTGTAGAACATGGAGAAGATCACCGCGTACGCGGCGCCCGAGATCACGAACGGCACGAAGATGATGGTTCGCAGCGTCCTCCACCCGCGCGGCCGCAGCGCCAGCACCATACCCACGGCCACCCCAAGCGGGACCTGGATGAACATCGACGCTGCGGCGTAGAACAGCGTGTTGCCGAACGCCTTGTAGAACACCGGGTCGTCGAACATCCGCCGATAGTTGTCCAGACCGATCCACGCGAAATCCAGTCCGCCCCACCGGGCGAACGCTGTCGCCACCAGCACGAAGAACGGCACCAGGAAGAACGTGCCGAACAGGATGATCCCCGGCAGCAGGGACACCGCCACAGGCCCGCGCATCCCCCGCGGAATCTTCGTCCCGACCACACGCCTGGCCGTTCGGTTCGCCGGCCCGGCCGCGGTTGCCTTCCCAGCCCCTGCCGCCCGCCCAGCCGCCGCACGTCGCTCGTCGTCGGGAGGGCGCAGCGGGCCGGACGTGGACGTCGTCGGTGCGCTCATGGTCAGCCCGCCGCTTCCGAAGCGGCATCTTCCGTCAGCCGTTGCAGGAAGTCGTCCGTCTCCATCTCACCCTTCACGTAGGCGGGCCAGAGGTTCTTCCACGCCGTACCGAACCCCGCCGGACCATGCACACGCACATGCGGGTAGCGGTACGTCAGCTCGGCGGCCTCTTCGATGAGCCCTACCGCCAACGGCTCCAGGTTTGCGTCTTCGGCGGCAGCCGCATCGACTTTCACCGGCGGGTTGGCCCCCGTCGCCGCCGCCTGCTTCAGAACTTCGTCTTCCGAAGACACAAACTTGACGAACGCCTCGACCGCCTCGAGCTTCCGCTCGTCCGTCGTTCCCGACACCCAGCCGGCACCAGATACGACGACGGTGCCCTGATCACCCTCCGACCATCCCGGTGCAGCCGCGTAGCCCGTCTTCTCGTAGAGTCCGGGAGCAGCCGAGTCCGTCTTAAGGTTCGTGTTCACGAACCACGGACCATTGGCGACCATCGCCGCTTCCTCGGTCAGGTATGGTGCGGCCGCGTTCTGGAAGTCACCGGAGAACGCATCGGAATTCACGTAACCCTCCACATGCCAATCCCGAAGACGTTCCGTCGCCTCGACCACTGCGGAGTCGGCGCCCCAGTTGTCCGATTCGACGATCCCCTCACCCAGGAACTCCGCGCCATCAGGCTGGGTCCCGATCAGGTTGACCCACATGAGCATCGTCGCCCAGTCGCCGTCCATGGCGATGGCGATCTTGTCCTGCGCCTTCAGCTCTGCCGCCAAATCCTCGAACTCGTCCCACGTCGACGGAAACTCCTCATAGCCGGCCTCTTCGAGAAGCTCGACGTTGTAGTAGATCCCGATGGCGTCGCGCTGTTGCGGTACCGCCCAGATCTGGCCGTCGGACCCCATCAACGCGTCGAACGCCTGGTCGTGGAAGGTCCCCGCCCACTCGTCGTCGTTCTCCAGATTCGGTGCGAAATCGTGGAGCTTCCCCGTCTCCTGCAGCGCTTTGACCTCACCAGAGTTGAGCTGGAACAGGTCGGGCAGATCGTCGGCGAGGGCAAGCCGCTGGTAGTACTGCAGCCGGTCGTCGCTGGATCCGGCGTTCGCGTTCTCGATCGTGTCGACCCGGTACGTCCCGGCGAACTCCTCGTTGAACCGCTCCACCGCCTCATAGTTGTACTGCAAGAACGGGTCGGTCGGGCTCTCCTGGCACGTCGCACAAGTGATCACCACCTCGCCGTCGCCCGATACGTCGGACGACGAGCCCGAGGCGGAGGAGTCCGAGTCGGAGCCGCATCCGGCCACCACGGTCATCACGGCAGCCACCGTGGCCGTCGCCACCGCCGCCGTCGTCGTCCTGGCCGTCGTCGTCCTGGCCGTCCTCGTTCTGATTGCGCGCATGAGCCATCTCCTTTGATGAACGAAGTACGAAGTCCTTTTCCGAACACGTCGCCGATCGCTGCGGCCGCCTGCCGTCAGTACCCGGCGACTCTCGGCCAGTGCCGCTCGACGCCGGCATCATCCAGTTCGCGCGTGAACTCAGCCAGCAGCCCGTCGTCGGCCCTGACCTGCCGCGGCTGCACCTTGCGCTGCGTGCAGAAGGCGACCAGGTGGCCGGCGACCTCGCCGATGTTCCACTCCACCAGCGGCATGCGGTACGCGCCGTTCGTGATGTGTGTCGTACCGATGTTCTTCGCGCCCGGAAGCAGGTTCTCCACGCGCACCGGCACCATCGCTCCCAGAGGCAGCTCGAACGGGCAGCAACCGATGTCGATGTACGGGTCGCCACCGGTGGACGGATGCAGATCGATCCGGTACATCCCCACGCCGACGCTGTCCCGGTAGGAGACAGCACCGGCCGCGCCCCGCATCTCCAGGGAGAGTTCCTGCTCCACGACCGTGTGCTCGGCGCGGATCCGGCGCGATTCCCTGATGTACGGCGCTTTCGCCAGTCCATCGTCGGTATCACCGACGACGTCGCCACGCAGGCGCAGCCCTGGCCAGCCCGTACCGCCATCGGGACGAGGCGCCTCCGTCTGCAACCAGTACAGGAAGGAGCGGCTCAACGCCCGTGCCGCCTGCATATGTGTCTCCGCGTCGGGGTGGTCGTAGACCGGACCACCCCAATAGTCGATCTGTGGCCAGTTCACCAGGGTGATGTCGCTCGGGTAGGCCCCTGGCTGGAAGTTCGCCCGGGCGGCGATCCGCCGGAACGTCCACAGGTTCCGATCCATCGAGCCCACCCGCTGATCCGCATAGTCAGGCCTGATCGTCGCCGGATCGTCGTCGGGATTCGGCCAGAACTGATGCTCGACCGGTCGGCGAGTCTTCGGATGCGGAGCGGAGAACGAGAGCTGGCCATTCGGCCAGTCGATGGCGCGAGCGGCCTTGAACCGCTCGTAGCCGTCCGGCTTGTCGATGGTGTGGTCCTCATCCGACCGGTGATCGAGCGCGAAGCACACCGACACCGGCTGCATGTTCAGCGGATCGGCGACGTCGGCGGCATGCGGCTCACCCGTCTCGGCATGGGCCTCAGCACCCGAGACGTACTCCACACCGGCCATCGGCAGCAGCTCGCCGGTCTCGCTTGCGTCGATGACCCACTGGGCAGAGATCACCGTCGACGCACTGGTTCTTCCGTTCCGCATAGTCACGGCCGTGATGTGATCACCGTCGGTCTCCGCGGCGACAGGCTCGTGCTCCATCAGGATGTGCAGCAGGCCCGAGCCTCGCAACGGCGCCACCATCGCTTCCAGCACGGCGAGGCTGACCCGCGGTTCGTGGCACAGGTCTGAGACCTTGGCGCCGCCCGGGTTGAACGCCCGCCGTTCCAGGGCGGCGTCGGTCAGCGGGTAGTGCCGCCGGTAGTACTCGCGGACGGCGTCACGGTACGCCCGATACGTCGCCGTGCATCCGAACTGCTCTATCCACACGTGCTCATCCGGCGGAACCGCCTGGGTGGTCAGCACACCACCCAGCCAGTCGGTGGGCTCGGTGAGCGTCACATGGATTCCACGGCGCGCCGCGGTCACGGCGGCCACGACGCCACCGACCCCGCCACCTACGACCAGGAGCTGTGTCTCGAGTTCACTCATGCGAACATGACACCATCAAGACGACCTCTATTAACATAGCTGAAATGTACCGTTCTGTGTCTGAGCTTGATGCTCGCTCTCGCAGACTCCGCGTCGTCGACGCGACGGCGCGACAGATGGTGCAGCCCGCCGGCTCCAGGATCGGACCGCGTCGCCAGCAAGAGATACAGCTCATGCTGATCCACTCCGGATCGATGAGCGTGCGCATCGACGACGGCGAGCCGCGTCACGTGCCGACGGGCCAGATATGTCTCCTGTTGCCTGGCCACACGGAGGAAATCTGGTTCGACGAGCATGCCGGCACCAGAGAGACGCTCGTCCGGGGCCGGATGGAGAACGCGACGGAGCAGATGCGCACATGGCTCGAGTCGCTCCGCCCCACCAGGACCCTCTCGTCCGCCCTCACCTATTTGGCGCGAGAGGCCGTCGTCACGGAGCAGACCAGACTCACCGCCGACGGCGCGCTTCTCGACGCGCTCGCGACCGCGCTGCTGTGGCGGTTCATCGCCGAGTTCAGGAACCTTCCGGCGGCGTTGCCGAAGTCGATCGAGGATGCCCGGCTGTTCATCCACACCCATGTCGAGCGGCAGATCACTCTTACGGACATCGCTCAAGCCGCTTCGGTGACGCCGGCTCATCTGGTTCGGATGTTCCGTGCCCACATGGACACGACCCCGATTCGATACCTCTGGGACCGCCGCATCTCTCTCGGCGTCGAACTCTTGACGTCGACCGGGCTCACGATCGGCTCCATCGCCGACCGGTGTGGGTTCAAGACCAGCTTCCACTTCGCGCGGAAGATCAAGGAGACCACCGGCTTGTCGCCGACAGAGCTACGGACGTCTACCTCACGCACCTGATCGCTGCCACGTCGTCGACCCGCAATGCCCGCGGGCCCATCGCCACGAGCACCCGGCCCCGTGTATGCCCGGGCGAGCAGGGACGCCTTCTCCCCGGCAGTCAGCGCCCCTGCTCGGGCATCTACCACTCACCCAGGTATCGATCACCTACCTGAGCGGTGGCCGCTTACTCGGGCAACGCTCCGGTGTAGCGGAAGATGAACAATCCGTAGTCTCGATCGCTGGCCAAGACGATGCGGTCACCGTTCTGGTCGGTCGCCAACGCGACGCCCCAGAAGTTGCTGCCGTCGTCGTCGATGTAATGACCGACCTCCTCAGGATTCGCCGGATCGCTGATGTCGACCACCCGGAAGCCACCCGCGTACCAGGAGAAGTACGCCAGCAGGTCGTCGTCGACGTTCGCACCGCCTTCGTTCGGGTCGCCTCGCGGAACCTCGACCTCGTGCACGGTGAGGTCACCGAACCCGATGGCGACGTCCTGGTCCATGGTCTCCGGGATGGTGATCTGGGCGATCTCCGTCGGCATGCTCGGGTCCGCGGTGTCGACCACCCTGGTGTAGCCCCAGCCGTCGAACGTGGCCACGACCTCGATGCGATCTCCGATGGCGCCGATCTCCGGCCCGTCGGGGTAGGTCCACGGCGGAGTGAACGGCGGCGAGTCGAACAGCCGGTGGAATGCCTCGTGGCTGGTGCACACGCCCACGACCTCGTCGACGAAGGCGCCCGACCCGCAGAACGGCGGATCCTCGGGCCCGGAGTGCGACTGGACGAACAGCACCGCGTCCCAACCGGCGAGCACCGCTTCATGTGCCTTCTCACCTGGGAAGCAGGGATCCTCGGGAGCGCTCGGGTCTCCGACCGGACCACGCTGAAGGACGACGATCCGCTCGTCGCCCTCTTCGAGCATGTCCAGGTATCCGGGCACATCCTCGGGGCTCGGTATCGGTGCCGAGTCCGGGCAGCCGTAACCGCCGTACACCACCGGCCCATCCAGTTCGAGATCTTCCAGGCTGGCGGGAGACTGCGCGCCGCCCACGCTCACAGCCGGGTAATCGCCCTGGTGGTCCCCCGTGGTGATCATCAGGTCGCTGGTGCGGAACGGTGCGAAGTCCTCATCGGTTCCGACGAAGACGGATCCGTCGCTGGTCCACTCACCCTGGTGGCCGTTGCCCTCCGGCTGAAGGCAGTCGCCGAGTTCCTCCAGAATCACCTGGTCGCATTCCGCGTAGTCGAAGTCACCCACAATGACGGGATTGGACGGGTCGGTGACGTCGACGTCGATCCAGCCGGCGTCCCAGTCCGAGACCATGAGGTGCCAGGTGCCGTCGGGGAACTGCAGCACGTCGAAGTCGTGCGCCGTCTTCAGGTCGCCGAAGCCGTTGACGTTCACGCCCGGGAGCTCGGTCTCGGCGAGGAGCACCGGGTTGCGCGGATCGGTGATGTCGAACAGGTCGACGTCTTCAGCCTCTTCGTTGTCGATGACGGCGACGTAGGCGTTGCCTTCGCCGGTGTCCCATGCGATCGCGCTGTGTGACTCGTTCGCCCGGTTGCCGTGCAGGTCGAAGTCGCCGAACGCCTCGACGAGCTTCTCCGGCTCGGTGGGCTCGCTGATGTCCCAGAGGGTGATGCCGCCGGGCATGTTCTTCGGATTGCCGCTGGTGCGGCACCATTCGTTGCTGACGACGAGCAGATCGCCGCTGAACTGCGCCGTGTCGACGCTCAGCGCCTGCAGGCCCTCCGTGACGTAGCCGAAGCCGGGGCTGTTCAGGTTTCCTGCCCGGGTCGGGTTCTCCGGATCGGTGAAATCGACGATGCGGACGCCACCGGTCTCACAGTGCGCGCCCCAGTCGCCGACGTAGGCGAACCATCGCCCGTCCGCGGTCTGCAGCGCCGACACGTCAGAGATGTCCTCCTCGAACGACGTGAGCCGTAGCGAGCTGATCAGTTCGACGTTCTCCACCGAACCCGGCAGGTGGCCGCTGCTCGGTCCATGCTGGTCGTGGATGTTGTTCTTGCTGACCACGTCGTCGGGCTGGCCAGCGGCATGCGGTCCCGGCCGCGGCTCGATCCCGTCGTCGTGACCTGGATGAGCACTGGCCGAGGCGAACCCGAGAGCAAGGATCACCCCCGATACGGCGACCAATACGCCTCGCCTGGTGCTCTTCTGGCGTGGATGTCGTCTCATCCTTTACCTCCCCATTGAGGTGCCGTGGACTACAAACGGACATCAAAAGACCGCGCTCGCCACAGGCGGCGACGCAGTCACCATTCGCCATGCATCAGCTGCCTCTTCCCCCCGAGCGGTTGCGCATGTGAACAGCCAACCCGGGCAGCCGGTTCCGTCTGTGCCTACACCTGCACCACGATCTTGGCAACGGCTGGACCGGATCACTCAAACGGCCGTCGTCCGTACCGCGAGCCCCCGCACTGGCCGTTCAACGAATGTCCTAAGCTGACCAGCCATGGCCACTCGGGACAGACTCCGCGAACGTGCGCAACCGTATCTGCGCCCTGGTGAGAACATCGAGCAGGTCTTTCAGGCGCAATCCGGACCAAGCCCGTACTTCTTTCTCCTGACGTGGCTCACGCTGTTCTGGCACAAGTTCTACATCGTGGCTGTGACGGACCAGAGCATCGTCATGGTGCGGACCGGTCACTTCGTGAACACCAAGCCGAAGGGCGACGACCCAGTCGAGGCCCGGCTCCCCCGGCGCACCCGCATCGGCCCCGTCAGCGGGCTGTGGGCGAGCACCTCAAACCTCGGACCGAAGCGGCTGTGGATCCATAGGTACTTCCACAAAGACGTCGACGCCGCCGATGCCGCACTCGATCAGCCCGATGGACCCCTAGCCTGACCAACTCCGTTCTAAATGATCTAGGCTGACCCGCCATGACTCTTCGCGACAAGCTCCCCGAACGCACACGACCCTATCTGCGCCCCGGCGAAAACACCGAGCAGGTCTTCCTGGCACAATCCGGGCCAAGCCCGTACTTCCTGTTGCTCACGTGGCTCACGTTCTTCTGGATCAGGTTCTACATCGTGGTCGTCACGGACCAGAGCATCATCTTGGTGCGAGCTCGCTACATCATGAACACCAAGCCGAAGAAGAGCGACGCAGTCGAGGCACGAGTCCCCCGGCACACCCGGATCGGCCCTCTCAGCGGACTGTGGGCGAGCACCTCAAACCTCGGACCGAAACGGCTGTGGATCCATAAGCGCTTCCACAAAGACGTCGACGCCGCCGATGCCGCACGTGAGCGGTCCGACGAGTTCCGGGCCTGACCCGGGCGGCACAGTCATCGTTCCTCACTGGGGACGCGCACCTGCTCGATCACCCACGACGCGACCATACCGGTGACGCTGCCCAGAACCGCGATACCGCCCAGCATAAGGGCGACCGCGATGAGGCGACCACTGACGGTCACCGGATACATATCGCCATAACCGACCGTGGTCATGGAGACAAACGCCCACCACCAGCCGTCTCCGACGTTCGCAATGAGCGCGTCCGGATGACCGCGTTCAGCATCAGTGATAGCCAGCCCGCCGACGAAAACGAGCAGAGCCGCGCCACTCGCAACGTAGCTTCCGGCCCTGATGCGCAGGCTCGCCGCCCGACGCTGCGCGTAATCCAGGACGACGACAAGACGAACCAGACGCAGCGGACGCAGCATAGGCAATGCAACCGTGGCAAGCCCGA
>NZ_ML142851.1:243207-249509 GCF_004138495.1 Phytoactinopolyspora endophytica | reverse complement strand
GGTTCCCACGGACGAACTTCCACCTTTTTGGCGCAAGTATCAGTCGCGCCACATAATCCACGGCGAACAAGCCCCACGTGAGCCACACGACTGACTCGCAGAACGCCGATACTCCATCGGGCAATCCCGGGTAGATAATGGGTATGGCATAGCCGACAAGGAAAGCGCCGGCGGCTATCATCAATAGCGGCTCCGCTCCCCGCGCCCAAGTGATCGTTCTTGTCTCTAAACCTTCAGCCACCGTCACGGATTTCCGCCCCTCTATATCGCTGGCGCGCCACGGAAAAGTCCGCTGCGTCCACCCATACCCATGCGAAGGCAGCGCCTCAGCAGCCGCCAACCCCTCCTTGGACTCCCACCCCGAGAGCCATGGACAGAGAATAGCGGTCAGCTCGGGCCCATGGAATAGTGGTGAGTGAAACTTACATTCGTGCAAATTGCGGTGGCGGAGGCTCCTATAACGGCGTCGAGGATGTGGAACTCGAGCTCAGCTCACGGGATGCTCCGCTATCACTTCTAGGCGCCGCCCTCGGCCGCCGCCGACTCGGGTGCACTCGAAGCGCACGCTGGCCCCGTCGCTATCGAGGTAGAGGGTGCTGATGACGTTCTGCAACCACGGTCCCGACTCGACACTCCATTGCAGAGCCGACCACTGTGCACCGGCGGCCCACGCCGCCAGCCGGCCTATGTACGCACCAGGCCGCGAGACGAGGGCACGCACACCTACGATGAGGCTGCCGTGCAGGTCGTGGCAGAACGGAGAGGACACAAGCTGGTGAGTGGGTGAGCGCGGAGCCGTCCCGTCCGGCCAGGAGCGCACCCGCGCGTCGTAGGAGAAATGCACGTCGCCGGAGAGCACGATCACGCCTTTGCGTCGCTGATCACCGGCAGCCCGCAGCATCCGGAGGACGCGCGTGAACGACTCCGGAAAGGTGATCCAGTGGTTGAACTGCGCGTCCTGTCGGATCTCCTCGCCTATGCGAGCGCCGACGCGACCCCACCGTCCGGCGCACGCCGCGGTGACGAACCGTTCCAGGTCGTGCACGCCAGAAGGCAGCAGCAGCGGAAGGGATGTACCCACCAGCAGGTACGGCGCAGGAGTGGTCAACTCTCTGTCCAGCAGCTCCCACTCGTAGTCGTCCAGCATGTGGCGCTGACCGCCGGCCAGCACCCGGCCGTCGCGGGAATCGAGCATGACCAGCCGCGCCAGCCCGAGATCGCGGGCATAACTCCACCGAACGCCTCTCGTCCCGTGCGCGCCCTGCGTTGCCCGGGTGTCGAAGACGTCGAGTGCGACGCTCTCGTCGCCGCTGCGCAGTGCCGCGAACGCCGCGTCAGCCTCGCGTTCCTCCGACAGGAGGTTCCCCACATGCTGGTAGATCCAGTAGGCGGCCAGCCCGTTCGTCACGCGCTCCCGCCACCATGGCTTTGCTTGGTGCTCGACAAGCCACTGTTCCGATGTGTTCCAATTGTCGATGATCTCGTGATCGTCGAAGACCATCAGCGTGGGAACGGTCGACAGCAGCCATCTCACCGCGGGCTCGCTCCATGATTCGCGGTAGAGCGCCGCGAACTCCGCAAAGGTATGCGTCTGAGTGCCCACCGGTCCGTCGTCGCCCCGACGACGACGGATAAATCTCCGCGTAGCCGGCGCCCCCTTGTCGGCGTACACCTGGTCACCGAGCAGAAGGAGGACGTCCGGGAGTGCCTCGGGCCCGCTTGTCGCGCAGCGCAGCGCGTACTCGCACAGTGCGTCGATCCGATCCGAATCGCCGTTCTCGTCCGGCAGGATCGTCCGGCATGATCCGAACACCAGACTCAGCCGGTCATTCGGTAGCGCACGCAGGACACTCGGCGGGAAGCCGTCGTCTTTCGGCCACACCTGCTCACCGTCGAGGGCGACCGTGTACGGCGTGGCCGGTCCGAGCTCGTCGACGGTGACGAAGGCGTAGTGGTGTCCCAGCAATGTCACAGTCCGGGAAGCTCGCGAACCGATCCGCACCTCACAAGGCACGTCGGTCTCCACCCACACGGTGACGCGGTCACGATGTAAGGCGCGCAGGATCGGTCCGAGCAGCAGCCGCGCCATTGGCGAAGTGTATGAAGGCTCAGCTAGAGCCGTCGAGAGCCGGCGGCCGTCCTGGGCACGCTCTTCGGCGAAAGCCTGAACTGTTTCGACGAAAGCTTGCGCTAAGGTCGGCGCCACCACGACGGCCTTTGCGACCAACGCGTTCCAAATGGCGGAACGTGACCTTCGAATACCATGTTCGAGGGGCCACGCTGGGCCCTTGCACGAACCGGATGTCGAGGTCGCCTGCTCAGGGGCGGAGATCGGAGGCCGCGTTGTTCGCGAAGGTGCTGGTTGCCAATCGGGGTGAGATCGCCGTACGCGCATTCCGCGCGTCGTACGAGCTAGGCGCCCGGACTGTCGCCGTGTTCCCGCACGAGGACCGTGACTCCGTGCACCGGCTCAAGGCTGACGAGGCGTACCTGATCGGCGAACCCGGCCGTCCGGTGCGGGCATACCTCGACGTCGAGGAGGTCGTCCGGGTCGCGGCCATGTGCGGCGCGGATGCGGTCTATCCGGGCTATGGCTTCTTGTCCGAGAACCCAGAGCTGGCACAGGCCTGTGAGGCGGCGGGCATCACGTTCGTCGGGCCACCGCCCGGCGTTCTCGAGCTGGCGGGTAACAAGGTCCGCGCTCTCGCCGCAGCGCGGGAGGCCGGGGTATCCGTGCTGCGTTCCAGCGCGCCGTCGGCCGATGTGGATGAACTGGTGGCTGCCGCGGACCGGGTCGGCTTTCCGATCTTCGTGAAGGCGGTCGCCGGAGGCGGCGGGCGGGGCATGCGTCGCGTGGACGACCCCCGTGAGCTGCCGGACGCGCTGGCGTCGGCGATGCGTGAGGCGCAGGCGGCGTTCGGCGATCCCACAGTGTTCTGCGAGCAGGCTGTCCTACGTCCACGCCATATCGAGGTACAGGTTCTCGCCGACGCCACCGGTGACACGGTGCACCTGTTCGAGCGGGATTGCTCGGTGCAACGCCGTCACCAGAAGGTCATCGAGATCGCCCCGGCGCCGAACCTGGACGACGAGGTCCGCCACCGTCTGCATGCCGACGCCCTCGCCTTCGCCCGATCGATCGGCTACGTCAACGCCGGCACCGTGGAGTTCCTCATCGACACCGCCGGCGACCGAGCCGGCGAGCACGTCTTCATCGAGATGAACCCCCGTATCCAAGTCGAGCACACGGTCACCGAGGAGGTCACCGACGTCGATCTGGTGCAGTCCCAGCTCCGGATCGCCGCAGGCGAGTCGCTGAGCGATCTTGGACTGTCGCAGGACGGAATGCACTGCAACGGCACCGCCCTGCAGACGCGCATCACCACCGAAGATCCTGCCAACGGGTTCCGCCCCGATACCGGCCGAATCACCGCTTACCGGTCGCCGGGCGGAGCGGGCGTCCGGCTCGACGGTGGCACCACGCACGCGAACGCCGAGGTCAGTGCACACTTCGATTCCATGCTGGTCAAGCTGACCTGCCGAGGACATGACCTCGAGACCGCCGTGCGGCGGTCCAGGCGGGCGCTGGCCGAGTTCCGGATCCGCGGAGTCGCCACCAACATCCCGTTCCTGCAGGCCGTCCTCGACGAGGAGGATTTCCTGGCCGGGAGAGTGACCACCACGTTCATCGACGAGCGTCCCCACCTGCTGCGCGCCCGGACGAGCGCGGACCGAGGCACCAGGTTGCTGCGCTGGCTGGCCGACGTCACGGTCAACCGTCCGCATGGGGACGCGCCGGTGACGATCAGCCCGATCGAGAAGCTACCCGTGGTCGACGGCTCGGCTCCTGCTCCGGACGGGACGCGGCAGCGGCTGCGAGAACTCGGGCCGGACGCGTTCGCCCGCGAGCTACGGGCACAGCTCCCGGTGGCCGTGACGGACACAACGTTCCGCGACGCGCATCAGTCACTGCTGGCCACCCGGGTACGCACCAAGGACCTGCTCACGGCCGCACCGTACGTCGCGCACCGGCTGCCCGGTCTGTGGAGTGTCGAGGCCTGGGGCGGCGCCACCTACGACGTCGCCCTGCGGTTCCTCGGAGAGGACCCATGGGAGCGGCTGGCCGCATTGCGCGCTGCGATGCCGAACGTCGCGCTGCAGATGCTGCTGCGCGGACGCAACACCGTCGGATACACGCCCTACCCGGAACAGGTGACCCGGGCATTCATCGATGAGGCGGTCGCCACCGGTATCGATGTCTTCCGGATCTTCGACGCGCTCAACGACGTCGGGCAGATGCATCCCGCCATCGAGGCGGTCCGTGAAACCGGAACGGCGGTCGCCGAAGTCGCTCTCTGCTACACAGGCGACCTGTCCGATCCCGGGGAGCAGCTGTACACCCTCGACTACTACGTCCATCTGGCCGAGCAGATCGTCGACGCAGGTGCTCACATTCTGGCCATCAAGGACATGGCGGGTCTGCTGCGCGCGCCTGCCGCACGGAGCCTCGTCGCCGCCCTGCGGGAGCGATTCGATCTCCCGGTGCACCTGCACACCCACGACACCGCGGGTGGCCAGTTGGCTACCCTGCTGGCGGCGGTGGAGGCCGGAGTCGACGCGGTGGACGTCGCATGCGCGTCGATGGCCGGCATGACCAGCCAGCCGCCGATGTCGGCCTTGATCGCCGGACTCATGCACACCGACCGAGACACCGGCCTGGACCTGACGGCCGCGCAGGCGTACGAGCCGTACTGGGAGGCCGTGCGCCGGGTGTATGCACCGTTCGAATCCAGCCTGCCCGGGCCTACCGGCCGCGTCTATCACCACGAGATTCCCGGCGGTCAGCTCAGCAATCTGCGCCAGCAGGCGATCGCCCTGGGACTGGGCGAGAAGTTCGAGCAGATCGAGGACATGTACGCCGCCGCCGACCGGCTTCTCGGCCGGTTGGTCAAGGTCACGCCATCGAGCAAGGTGGTCGGCGACCTGGCGCTGCATCTCGTCGCTCTCGGCGCCGATCCCGACGAGTTCGCACGCGATCCGCGGCGCTTCGACATCCCCGACTCGGTGATCGGCTTCCTCGGCGGTGAGCTGGGTACTCCACCCGGCGGGTGGCCAGAACCGCTGCGAACCCGCGCTTTGCAGGGTCGCGACGTCGCCCCCAGAATGGCGGAACTGAACGACGACGACCGCAAGATCCTGGGTACGGCGGGACGCGAGCGCCAGGAAGCACTGAACCGGCTACTGTTCCCCGGACCTACGACGAACTTCACGGAGGCCCGCCAGACCTACGGCGACCTGTCCGTTCTCGACACCGTCGACTATCTCTACGGGTTGCGCCAGGGATCCGAGTCCGTGGTCGACCTCGGCAAGGGCGTGCGCATGATCGCTCGTCTCGAGGCGGTGGGCGACGCCGACGAGCGCGGCATCCGTACCGTGATGTGCACGCTCAACGGACAGCTTCGGCCCGTGTGGGTCCGAGACCGCTCGATAGCCGCTGAGGTACCTGAGACCGAGAAGGCCGATCCAGCCAACCCGGGCCACGTCCCGGTCCCGTTCGCCGGCGTGGTCACGGCGACGGTGGCCCAGGGCGACACGGTCGCTGCCGGTCAGGCGATCGCCACGATCGAAGCCATGAAGCTGGAGGCCTCGATCACCGCTCCTGTCGGCGGCCGGGTGGCCCGGCTCGTCGTCACCGAGCCGCGGCGAGTCGAAGCCGGAGACCTCATCGCGGTCATCGAACCCTGATCAGCGCGCCTCTTCAGTACCCACACGGCTCAGCCATAGTCCATCGGAGGCTCATTAGACGTAACTACACTTATGATAAATGCAGTTACGTCTTTCGTACGGCGTCCGCACCAAGGATGACTACGTGCCGGCCGGCGACAGCTCCGCGTCGAGATCTCGGGCCCGGACTCGGCGCGGCAACGCGAACAGGCCCACGAAGACGATCACCAGGATCCCGGCCGCGTACCACAGGGTGAAGCTGAAGGTCCGGGAGAAGTTGTGCGCGTTGGCCAGCGCACCGGCTTGGGTCAGCATCTGACGCACCTCGTCCGCGGCGGGCGACGTCGACACGCTCGGCTCGAGCTCGCAGCTGGCCGGGATCTCGGTCGGGTCCGTGGCCGCCGACCGATCGCGCACACACTCCCGGAAGCCCGCCACGATGTCTTCTTGCGCCGATGCCGGCATCCCGACGGCTGTGAGCTGTTCGTGCAGGCCAGGGCTTACCTCGTCGACACCAGACCCGGACCCATGGTCCAGCTGTGTGAAGAAGAGCACCCCCACCAGGGCCACGCCGAGTG
>NZ_ML142851.1:242517-243164 GCF_004138495.1 Phytoactinopolyspora endophytica | reverse complement strand
AGCCCAGCTGCTGGACGGTACTGAGCAGTCCCGAGGCTGAACCGGCGTCGCGCACCGGCACGTCGGTGAGGACGAGATCGATCATCGGAGCGACGACGAGACCAAACCCGACGCCTGCGACGATGAGCGGGGACACCATCTGCCACGAATCGATCTCCGGTCCAGAGCGGGAAGCCACCCAGAGGTAGGCCACGAACCCGGCGGCGTTCAACAATGCCCCGGCCATCAGCACGCGTCGCCCGAACCTCGGGGTGAGCACCTGCACCGACAACCCCGACCCGGCACCGGCGCCGACTGCGAACGAGGCGGCCGTGAGCCCGGCCCGCAACGGCGTCCACCCCAGCCCGACCTGCATATAGAGGGTCCACACCAGGAAGAACCCGCCGAGAGCGACCCAGAAGATCAGCCACATCGCCATCCCTACCGTGAATGCCCGCGCCTGGAACAGGTTCAGCACCACCAACGGCGATCCCACCGTCCGCGTGCGTCGTCGCTCATAGGCGACGAACACCGCCAGCACCAACGCTCCACCCGCCATGAGCAGGAACGTCCATGCCGGCCACCCAAGGCTCCGCCCCTCGGTCAGCGGGTAGACGAGCATCAGGATCGCCGCGACGGCCAACGCCATGCCGATCAGATCGAGCCTG
>NZ_ML142851.1:233207-242462 GCF_004138495.1 Phytoactinopolyspora endophytica | reverse complement strand
GACCGAGACTCCCGGACGACGAACCATGCCGCGACCATGGCCGCCAGCCCGACCGGCACGTTGACCAGGAAGATCGGACGCCACCCCAAGCCGAGAACGTCCCACTCCACCAGGACACCACCGAGAATCAGCCCGGCGACGGACGCGGATCCCAAGACGCCGCCCCACAGACCGAGCACCTTCCCCCGTTCGCGCCGAGGGAACGTGACGTGAATGATCGCCAGGATCTGTGGCACCATCAGACCGGCTGCAGCACCCTGAAGGAACCGCCCACCGATCAGCATCACCGGGTCCCCGGCGACGCCGCACAGCGCTGACGCCACCGTGAAGCCGGCGACGCCGACAAGGAACAGCCGTTTACGTCCGAAGATGTCGCCGAGCCGGCCGCCGGTGATGAGTACGGCCGCGAACGCCAGCACATAGCCGGCCACGATCCACTCGATCTGGCTGTACTCGGCGCCCAGGTCCCGCATGATGCTCGGGATCGCCACGTTGACTATCGTCACGTCGAGCAGGTCCATGAACCCGGCGACGAGCACGACGACCAGTGCGAGCCACCGTCGTCGATCCAGAGTCGACGTTTCGTCTGTCATGACGGCCAACCTCCTTGTCACACTTGCGTGGTCCCGTCCGTCAGCGCGGTGACGGATCTCGACGGAGGGAGGTGACCGCGTGAGCGAGAAAGATTGGCTGACGACGGCGTTCGAGCAGAACCGCGGCCATCTGCGGGCGGTGGCCTATCGGATGCTGGGCTCGCTGAGCGAGGCGGACGACGCGGTGCAGGAGGCCTGGCTCCGGCTCAACCGCACCGACACGAGCGGCGTCCATAACCTTGGCGGATGGCTGACCACCGTCGTCGCGCATTTGTGCCTCGACATGCTCCGTTCACGCACGTCGCGACGCGAGGAACCGCTGGAGACGCACGTACCCGATCCGCTGATCAGCCGCGAGGACGAGACTGACCCCGAGCACGAGACATTGCTGGCCGACTCTGTCGGCCTGGCGATGCTGATGGTGCTCGAGACGCTCCCGCCCGCGGAGCGGCTCGCCTTCGTCCTTCATGACATGTTCGGTGTGCCGTTCGACGAGATCGCGTCCATCGTCGAACGCTCCCCGTCCGCGACCCGGCAACTCGCCAGCCGCGCCCGTCGTCGGGTCCGGGACGCCGAGCCACTTCCCGACGCCGACGTCGCACGTCAGCGTGAGATCGTCGACGCGTTCTTCGCGGCTGCCCGCGACGGCGACTTCGACGCCCTGCTCGCGCTGCTCGACCCCGACGTCGTGGTCCATGCCGACTTCGGGCCGAAGCCGGCGGGCGCGTCGAGAACTGTTCGTGGCCCCCGGGCGGTGGCCGAAGGGGCGCACTCGTTCTCGCGCTTTGCTCCGTTCGTCCGGCCGGCGCTCGTCAATGGCGCCGCGGGAGCCGTCGTTGTTCCACCTGGGCGGCCGTTCGCGATCATGGGGTTCACCATCAGGAGCGGAAGGATCGTCGAGATCGACATTCTCGGCGACCCTGACCGCCTTCGCCGCCTCGATCTCACGAACCTCGGGAGCTGAAGTCCCGCGAGTATGACGGCCAGGCGATCTAGGTTGTGTCGCTAACTAGATGGCGATAGCATCTATAAAGTGACCGACCAATGGCCCCAGTCGTGGACCCGCGCGGCAATCGAGATGTGTGTCCTCGCGGTCGTGCGGCAACACGGTCCCACCCACGGCTACGAGATTGCACAGCGGCTTCGCGACGCCGGATTGGGCGAGATCAAGGGCGGGACTCTATATCCAGTCCTTGGCCGCCTAGAGCAACGCGGCCAGCTGAGCTCCGAATGGATCGGCGGCGTCGGAGGACCTGGGCGAAAGCTGGTCGATATCACCGACGAGGGTGGACGCGCCCTGGACGCGGTGGTCTCCGAGTGGATGACGTGGGTAGGGCGGGTCGTCGCGACCGTCGGGGGTCAAGAAAGCACGTCAGGAGGGCAGCAACCGTGCGGACAACCACAGGCAGCGGCTCCGAGGAGGCTCGAGCCATGACAGCTAGCCAGGTCGAGAAGTACGTCGATAGCCTGATCTTCGCCTTGCGCATGCGGAACGTGCCAGGCGAGGAGATCGGGCAGATCGTTGCCGAGGTCGAAGCCCACGTCGCCGAGAGCGGCGAGGCCCCGGCGGAGGCGTTCGGCAAGCCCCGTGAGTATGCGCGGACGTGGGCACGCAACACCGGGCACCGGCAGGGCCGGTCGGATCTGATCCGATCCATCCTCGGCATCGTCGCCGCCGGGGCGGGTGGGTCGCTGCTGGGCGTCAGCGTCATCCGAACGGCGACCGACAAGTCCGTGTGGGGTCTCCATCCGCTCCTGACTGTGCTAGCCGGAGTCATCGTGATGGCAGGCGCGGCGTTCGCCCTTCCAAAGGCGGACCGCGTCATCGATCCGCGCACCGGCCTAGAACCCGAACGGATCAACCGATCGGGACGACGGGCGATGATCATCACCGGAGCGGCGGTACTGGCCTGGCTCACCGCGGCGACCGTCCTCGCGCTCGTCCTCGGTTGAGCCGTCCGGCGAGCGACCGCGTCCGCCTACGCCGCTTCATGGGCCTAGGAGTGACGCTGGTATGACGGCTATGCCATCGGCTCGGCGGTATGCATGGGTCCCGGTGGTGATGATGGCGGCGTCCGCAAGAAGGTCGCCGACCTGATCTCGGAGCCAATGCAGATGCGCGACGTCTTTGTCGTCAACATTGCGGGCTACTTTCACCTCCAACGCCACAATCCGGCCGCCGACGCCCGTAATGATGAAGTCGATCTCGTGGTTAGATTCTCGTGTCCGCAGGTGATGTACTTTCGCTTCGGCCGCTTGAGCGTAGACGCGGAGACTGAGCGCGATAAGCGACTCAAACATCGGTCCCACCATCGCGCGCCCATGTGGTTTGCGTCGCCCCGTAGACGATGCCGCCAACAGCGTGTTGGCGTCGAGGTCGAGCAGTCGCGCTGCCAGAGCCGGGTCGGCCAGGTGATGCTTTGGTCCCTGCGCCAGCCGCGCTATCTGGTTGTCGACGGGCAGCCATCCGGGCACGGGATCGAGGAGCCAGAGTTGGCTGAGCACCTCGCGATACGCGATGGTCGTTGTCTTGGCTGGCTTGTCAGATTCGCCAGGTGTCGCCGCGTCCAGGATCGCGTTGTATGCCGCGGTCGTCGCCGTCGCCGCTGCAAATGCCTCGAGCCACGCCCGCAATGTCGCGGGCCTCCGCACCTGGTGGCCTTGGTCCTGGAATTCACGCTCAATGATGCGTGCGATGTAGCCGTCCAGTTGCGCGCGCCGCGCGCGAGGTGGCAGCTGTCGAACGCCAGGGAATCCAGAGCGAAGTATCTCCTCGACGTAGTCAGGAAGCGTCAAAGACGCCGCACCCGCTACTGGGTCACGCCGGCCCGCCAGCAGATTCGACAAGCTGACCGTGGGAGTATCCAGATCGCGTTCGGCCAAACTCATCGGACGCATGCGCACCTGCACGATGCGTCCCGCGCCTGAATGAACTGGGGATGTCACCGGTGCCGCGCTTCCTGCCAGGATGAACCGCCCTGGCCGAGGATCACGATCCACACTGCGACGCACGTCGTCCCAAACAGGTGGGTACCGTTGCCATTCGTCGATGAGTACCGTGCCCGGTGACCGGGTGATTTGGCCGGAATCCGCCGCGAGTAGGTTTTTCTGTTCATCATCGTCGAGCTCGTAGACAACATCGGCTCGGCGCTCGGCAGTCGCGGTTTTCCCAACGCCCTTCGGACCCTCGATCGCTACCGCCGCCAACGCAGGCAGCAGCTCATCAAGCTCGCCGTCCACAATCCGCTGATGATAGGTTGCCACGTCTCCTACGCTACCATTTGCGGTGCCTCTACGCTACTGTTTGCGGCTTTGCCGCACTACCGTTTGCGGCATCTCCACGCTACCGTTTGCGGCGTGTCTTCGGTGACCGACGGCCGACTGTCGAGCTCACCCGTCCACCACCACATACCTGGCGCATCGGCGCGGCTCATAGGGTTCTGTCGGTGGGTCCTGGCATCCTCGTTCTCGACGGCAATCACAGCGCTCGTCCAACGCACCAGCGGGAGGTGTCATGCGTCTGCTCCACACGTCCGACTGGCATCTCGGTCGCAGCCTGCATGGCCTCGACCTGCTGGAACACCAGGCGGCTACGCTCGACCACATCGTCGACGTCACGGCCGGCGAGAACATCGACGCCGTCCTGATCGCGGGAGACATCTTCGACCGTGCCATCCCGCCGGTCGAGGCGGTCCGTCTCCTCGAGGACACCCTCAAGCGGCTTACCGAGCACGCCCCGGTGATCGTCACGTCCGGCAACCATGACTCCGCGATCCGCCTCGGCTACGGCTCCACGCTGTTCCCGCAGAACCTGCACGTCGCCACCCGGGTCAGCGACGTCGGCACGCCCGTCGAGCTGGCGGACGAGCACGGCGCCGTCCTTGTCTACCCGTTCCCGTACCTCGACCCGGACGGCTGCCGGCACGAGCTCTCGGACGACGACGAGCCGCTCGCCCGCTCGCACGAGTCTGCCTGCACCGCCGCCATGCGACGTGTCAACGACGATCTCCAACGACGACGGCGCGACACGCACGATGGCCGGGCACGCACCGTCGTCATGGCACATGCCTTCGTCGTCGGTGGGATCCCACTCGAGACGTCGGAGAGCGAGCGCGACATCCGGGTCGGCGGCGTCGACTCGGTGCCCAGCGCCGTCTTCGACGGAATCGACTACGTTGCGCTTGGACATCTACACGGGGCGCAAGAGCCTCGCACAGGCCACACCACCACCCGGCTGCGCTACCCGGGCTCGCCACTGCGTTTCTCCTTCTCCGAGGCCAACCAGGAGAAGTCGATCACCATCGTCGAGCTCGGACCCGACGGCGTCGCCGAGGTGAGCGCCATCGCCGTCCCGCAGCCACGCCCGATGGCTCGCCTCATCGGCGCGCTCGAGGCGATCCTCACCGACCCGGCCCACGAGCAGCACCTCGAGTCGTGGGTGCAGGTCACCGTCACCGACCCGGGCCGCCCGCAGCAGATGCGCGAGCGCGTCGCACACCGTTTCCCGCACCTGCTGGAGATCCGCCACCTCCCGGAGGGTGAGGAGATCGGCAGCGGCGACGGCGTCGCCAACCCGAACACCATCGACCCGCTCGACGTCGCCCGCGACTTCGTCCACCACGTGACCGGCGACGACGTCACGGACGCCGAGCTCCACTGCTTCCAGGACTCCCACGACGCGGTTCTCGCGGCGGAGAGGAGCGCCTAGATGCAGCTGCACACGCTCACGTTCGCCGCGCTCGGGCCGTTCCGCGACGAGCAGCACATCGACTTCGCCGAGCTCTCCTCCGGTGGGCTGTTCCTGCTGGACGGGCCCACCGGCGCGGGCAAGTCCACCATCATCGACGCCGTCGTCTTCGCCCTGTATGGGCAGGTCGCCGGCGGGTACTCCAGCTTGCACCGCCTGGTCTCGGACCATCGCGATGCCCGCACCGAACCGTTCGTCGACCTGGTGTTCGAGACGGGGCGCGGCGTCTACCGCGTCCGCCGGACACCGGCGTTCGAGCGGCTCAAGAAGCGCGGCGAGGGCACGACTCCTCAGCAGGCCACGGTCAAGCTGTGGAAGGGCACCAGCCCGGCGGGCGTCGACGGCGACCCGATCTCCACCCGCGCAGGGGAGGCCGACGACGAGATTCGCGACGCGCTCGGCCTCAGCCGCGAGCAGTTCGTCCGCACCGCGGTGCTGCCCCAGGGCGAGTTCGCCCGCTTCCTGCAGTCCAAGAGCGACGAGCGCCGCGACATCCTGCAGAGCATCTTCGGCACTGAGCACTACGAAAAGGTGCAGGCCGAGCTGAAACGCAAGCGGGTCGACGCCCGCAAAGCCTGCGACGACGCCGATGCCGACCTGCGCTACGCGGTGACGTCGTTCGTCGACGCTGCCGGACGCGAAGCTGCCGGTCACGAGGACACCAGGGGTCCCGAGCACACCATTGTTCAAGGGACGGGTGAGCATGGGTCGGGCAGCGGCGCGTTCGCTGACCCTCACCGGGCGACGCAGCTGGTCGACCAGGTGCTGACCGCCGTCGTCGACGCGCAGGACGACGCCGAGGCCGCGCTCATCTCCTGGGCCGACGAGGTCGTCGCCGGGCTGAAGACCGCGTACGAGACGCTCAACGCCCGCCGTGCACAGGCTGAATCGGCGCGGACCGAGGCAGAGGCGAAGCTGAAAGATCTCGAACAACGTCGTGACCGACGAGACCGGCTGCGCGCCGCCCTGGCCGAGCAGGAGCGTCTGGAGGCGGAACGCGACAGCCATGAAGCCAGAGCTCGACGACTCGATGCCGGTCTCCGGGCCGCGACCTGCCGCGTCGCCGTGGACGCGCTCGACGCCGCGGGCGCCCAGCTGGAGCATGCGCGCCATCGGGTGGAGGCGCTGCGCGCCACCGTCGAGCTACCCGGGCTGGACGTCGCAGAGGCGGACCAGGACGAGGTCGCCTCCGCTCATCGCCGGCTGCTCGACACGATCGTCGGGCTGAACGACGTGCTGAAGGTCGAGGCCGACCTGCCACACCGCCGCGACGAGTTGAAGACGCTCGGCGAGGACAGCGAGAAGCTGGAGAAGAACCTGGCGACCATCGAGGCTCGCTCAGCGGAACTCCCGAAACGCATCGAGTCGCTGGAGGAGCAGCTCTCCGCGGCCCGCGAGGCGGCAGTAGGGCTGAGTGGTCTGCGCGACGAGCGCCGTCAGGTCAGCGATCTCATCGGCGTCCACCAGGACCTACTCGCTGCCCGCAAGGAGCACGAGACGGTCGACAACCGTCGCCGGGCCGCCCTGCGGATGTACACCGTCGCCAGCGAGAACGAGTCCGACCTGCGCCGCCGCTACCTGGAGAGCGTGGCGGCCGAGCTGGCCGAGGCTCTGCCCAAGGGCAAGCCCTGCCAGGTCTGTGGGTCGCGGAAGCACCCACAGCGGGCACAGCGCACCCTCGACCATGTCGACCGCGAGGAGGTGGACGCGGCCGAGCAGACCAGGCTGAAGCGCCAACGGGAACTCGACGACACCAAGCAGGTGCTCGACCAAGCCGCTACCCGGGTCGCCGAGCTGGAGGGCCGGTTGGACCGCCGCTCCGCCGAAGACCTACAGGCCCGTCTCGCCGAGATCGACGCCGCCATCACACACGCCGAGACCGCTGAGCAGCAGCTTGCTGATCTCACCGGCGAGATCAGCCGGCGCAAGCAGGAGCTCGAAGACTGCCACGAGCAGCACCGGCGGGCCACTGCCGACCTCGCCACCGCCAACGCCCGTATCGCGTCGCTGACGGAGGCCGTGGAACGCGACGATGCCCGGGTCTCAGAGCAGCGGCACGGCTTCTCCAGCGTCGCGGCCCGGGCGGCCGACCTCAAGCGTCGCACCACCGCGGCGGATCAGCTGGTCAAAGCCCTCGCCGAGCTCACGCGGCACACCGAAGATCACGCCCGCCGCGCCGCCGAACTCGACCGGACCGTCGCCGAGGCGGGCTTCGAGAGCATCGATGCGGCTCGTGACGCACTGGTGCCCGCGAATGAGCTGGAGAGGCTGCGACAGCAGGTCGAAGAGTGGCGGCGCCGGATGCACGCGGTCGAAGGCCGGCTCGCCGAACCCGACCTCGACGGCATCGACCCCGCGGCGCAGATCGACGTCGACGACGCTCGCACCGCCGTCGAATGTCGCGAGGCAGAGTTCGCATCCCTGCAGCGCGAAGTCGCCACCCGCGGCGAGCGGCTGCACCGCAGCCGGCGGGCCAGGTCGAAGGTCGTGGACGTGACCGGTATCCGCAGGCGACAGCACGACGCCGCCGCCCCCATCATCCGGATGGCCGGCCTCGCCAACGCCGACGTCAACGACAACGTGCTGCGCATGCCGCTCGCCACCTACGTGCTGCAACGCGTATTCGACAGCGTCGTCGAGGCCGCCAACGAGCGCCTCGTCGACATGTCCTCCGGCCGGTACACGCTCGAGTCGTACGACGGGAAGCAGTCCGGCACCCGGCGCACCGGCCTCGGCCTACATGTCATCGATGCACACACCGGACAAGCCCGGGAGACCGGAACGCTCTCCGGCGGTGAGACCTTCTATGTGTCGCTCAGCCTGGCACTGGGGCTCGCCGACGTCGTCACATCGCAGGCGGGCGGCCTCACCATGAACACCCTCTTCATCGACGAGGGGTTCGGCAGCCTCGACCCGGACACCCTCGACGATGTCATGGGGGTCCTCGCCGGTCTACGCAGCGGCGGACGCGTGGTGGGGATCGTCAGCCACGTCGAGGAGCTCAAGACCCGCATCCCGGAGCGGATCGAGGTACGGCGCACATCCGTCGGCGGGCCGAGCAGCCTCACTGTCGTCGCCTGAATCGACCCGATAGGTTCGAGACGTCACCCGACCTTCTGAGGAGCACGCCGTGACGCTGACCCGTATAGCAGCACTGGGCCACTACCAGCCCGAGCACGTCCTGACCAACGACGACCTTGCGACGATGGTCGACACCAACGACGCATGGATACGCCAGCGCACCGGTATCGTCACACGCCACATCGCCCGTGAGCAGACGGTCGCCGACCTGGCGTCCGCCGCCGCGGACAAAGCCCTCTCGACGGCTGGGCTGCAGCCGGAGGAGATCGGCATGGTGGTCGTGGCCACCTGCTCGGCGATGGACCGTTGCCCTAGTGTCGCCGCCCAGGTCGCGGGCCGGCTCGGCGTCCCCGCCGCGGTCTGTTTCGACATCAACAATGGCTGTGCCGGCTTCTGCACCGCGCTCGCCACAGCCGACCACGCTGTGCGCGCCGGCGCAGCCCGGCACGCACTGGTGATCGGCGCCGAGAAGATGAGTGACGTCACCGACTGGACCGACCGCTCAACCTGCGTGCTCCTCGCCGACGGCGCCGGCGCCGCCATCGTCTCCGCATCCACGGGCGACGAGGGTATCGGCCCGGTCGTGTGGGGCTCCGACCCCAGCCGCGGCGACACTGTGCGCCTCAACGACGGCTGGCATCCCCACTTCCAGCAGGAAGGTCAGGCCGTCTACCGCTGGGCCACCAGGGAGCTCGCTCCCATTGCCCGCGAGGCGTGCACCCGCGCCGGCATCACACCCGCCGACTTGGGGGCCATCGTCACGCACCAGGCCAACCTGCGGATCATCGAAGCGGTGGTGCGGCAACTTGACGCGGAGCAGGCCGTCGTCGCCCG
>NZ_ML142851.1:227970-233188 GCF_004138495.1 Phytoactinopolyspora endophytica | reverse complement strand
TCGATTCGGGCAACACCTCGGCGGCGTCCGTCCCGTTGGCGCTGGCCAAGCTGGTGGAACGCGGCGACATTCCGCCGGGCGCGCCGGTGCTGCTGTTCAGCTTCGGCGGTGGTCTGTCCTGGGCCGGGCAGGTCGTCACCGCCCCCTGACCTGCTCAAAGATGATCTGCGTCTCGGCCTCCATCGAAGCCGTGCCGGTGGAGGCCGGGTTCTGATCAACCCGGCCTCGCGCGTGCGATCTCATCCCGGCTGGGGTATGGCGTGCTCCGCGGCCCGGCTGACGTCCTCCCATTCTGCCCAGGTCTGCATGCGCTGCCTCGAGATGTCGAACGCGAGGTCATAGACCATACTGCCGAGGAGCAGCCGCAACGGCGGCTTCTCGCTGTCGGCGAGCGCCAGCACTGCCTGCGCCGCCAGCTCCGGAGCGCTGTCCACACTGCCTTCGGAGAACTGTCTCTCCAGCTCTTGCCGCATCGGCGCGTAATCCTCGTCCGGCGAGGTGAACCGCATGGAGGTGTACAGATCGGTCCAGTAGCCGCCCGGCTGCACGATGGTGACCGAGACTCCGAAAGGTGCGACCTCCGCCGCCAGCGCCTCGCTCATGCCTTCGAGGGCGAACTTGCTGGCGCTGTACAGCCCGGTCGTGGGGAAGGCGCCGAGCGCGCCGATGCTGGAGATCTGGATGATGTGCCCGGAGCCCTGCCTTCTGAGCTGCGGAACCACGGCCTGGCTGACCCACAGAGCACCGTAGAAGTTGACCTCGAACTGATCTCGCGCCTCCTGCTCGGTGAACTCTTCAACCGCGCCGGACCACATGTTGCCGGCGTTATTGATCACCACATCGATCCGGCCGAAATGGTTCACGGCCTCATCAACCGCGGTGAAGACGGCGGCCCGGTCGGTGACGTCGAGAACCACTGGCAGCACACGGTCCTCGTAGCCCGCCAACAGGTACGGTGTCTCCGTCATGCTCCGCGATGCGGCCACCACACGGTCGCCTGCCTCAAGCGCTGCCCAGGCGAAGGCGAGCCCGAGACCGCGGCTGGCCCCGGTGACGAGCCAGACACGGGACGGGGATGCGGACGGGGAAGGGGTAGTCACGCCGGTACCTCCAGTTGAATCATTCACGAGACGGACCGTCTCGTTTCATAGTTGCAAGCATGAGGCAGCGCACGGGGATTGTCAAGACGGACCGTCTCGTCTCGAAGGACGTAGGATGGTCCATGTGAACCCTCGGACGCCCGCCCCCAATCGCGCCCACGCATCACGCCGGAACGAACAGTCCCGTCAGGCCATCCTGTCGGCGGCCTTGGAGCTGGCCGGAGAACTGCCCTACACCCGACTGAGTGTCGAGGCCATCGCATCGCGCGCCGGCGTCGGGAAACAGACCATCTACCGATGGTGGCCGTCGAAAGCAGCCGTCCTCTTCGATGCCGTACTCGGTGGGAGCGAGAACGACCAGGGTCACATCGCGCTACCGGATACCGGTGACCTCGAGGCCGACCTGAGAACAGTCCTGCGGGCTACCGTGGACGAGTTCAACGACGCCCGGTTCGACCGCCCGATGCGCTCACTGAGCGTCGCACTGATAGAAGATGCTCAGCTGGCGGCCGATTACGAGGACCGCCTCGCACGGCACATGCATCAGGCGAAACGAGCCCGGCTGCACAGCGCCCAGCTCGCCGGCCAGCTGGCGCCGGACACAGATCTGGACACGGCGGTCGAGCTGATCTTCGGCCCGCTCATGAACAGGTGGCTGACGCGCAGCGGATCACTCACACATGAGTATGCCGATGCCGTCCTCGAGACCGCCCTCGCAGGCCTGAGGCCGCGCGACTGACACGCAGCCTGCGGCCGTTCGGCATGACCGCGTGGAGGCGCGACGACTGCTCAACCGTCGCTCATCGTCCCGATGCGGCTGAAGACCGACCACGGCGTGATCTCACTGTTCAGCATGACCACAGTCTTCGGCGCCTCCACCGATGTCGCCGTCTCCGAGTTGGCGATCGAGTCCTTCTACCCAGAAGACGACGTCTCCGCCGCCTATTTTCAGTGATAAGCCGCGCCATCGCGTCGGCGCAGGCGCAAGCATGTAGTACACGGCAGGCCCCCCTGACCTCGTCCAGCCACCGTCTCGGCGTTGGCTCTTACCAACGCTAATTCGACTTCTACTGTTCCGGGACGGCGGAGTCGTCCATGTAGATGAACGACCACTGATGCCCATCTAAGTCTCTGAAGCCCCACATGTACATGAATCCGTCGTCCTGCGGGTCTCCTAGGGACTCCGCGCCGGCCTCCACGGCCGTGCCGCGCAGGGCGTCGATCTCCTCTCGGCTCTGGGCCGACAGACCCACGATGACCTCGGAGCTCTTCGTCGGGTCAGGGATCTCAGCGTTCGTGAATCCCTTGAAGAACGGCTCGACGAGGAGCATGACATACGAGTCATCGCTGATGATCATGCAAGTCGCGTTCTCGTCCGTGAACGTCTCGTCGAATGAGAAGCCGAGCTTGGTGAAGAACTCAACTGTCCTCGCCAGGTCCTGCACCGGCAGGTTGATGAACGTCATCCTCGACATCGATAGTCTCCCTTTTCCTCAGCTGGTTTGTCGCTCATAGGGACAGACCGGCGGCCGGCCGGAGAGTCATCGGCGCCAACGCGTCTTTCTCCGCGAAGACGCACATGAACGGGAGGCGGGTTCCCGGCGACCCGCCTCCCGTTGGCTTGTGCGTTGGCCGCGCTAACCCAATGTGCAGGGCTCGCCGTTGAGCGTGAAGTCGGTCGGCGCCGGGTTACTGCCGGAGTGGGTGCCGTTGAACCCGATGCTCGTCGACCCGCCCGGCGGCAGCGCGCCGTTCCAGCCCATGCTCGTCGCCGTCACGTCGGCGTCGTTCTGTGACCAGTCCGCCGACCAGCCGTCGGTGACGGTCTGGCCGCTCGGGAACCGGAAGCCGAGCGTCCATCCATTGATCTGCCCGGACCCGGTATTGGTGATGGTGACCGAGGCCGTGAACCCTGCGGAGCCGCCCCAGTCGCGGGCGGAGTAGGACACTTCGCACGCGCCGTCGTCGCCGTTGCCCCCGCCATTGTCCGGGTCACCGCCGAGAGCTTCGAGAATTCCGTCGTACGCGGGCTTCTCGTTGTAGGACTCGTCGAAGGGCAGCGCGGCGCCCTGCCCGTCGAACCAGTCCGGAACCCAGGAGAACGCATCAGTGAAGCCCCAGGTCGTGATCCCGACGCAGCCGTCAACCGCCAGGCAGGCGTCCACGACGGCGGCGTAGTCATCCCGTTGCTGCTCGAGCTTGGCCTGCGTCACTGGCAGGTCCATGCGGATGTCTAGCTCGGTGATCCTCACCTCGAGGCCGAGATCGGCGAAGCGCCGGATGTTCTCCTCCATGCTGCTGGGCACCTGACCGAGGATCAGGTGTGCCTGCAGGCCGATGCCGTCGATTGGAACGCCTTGGTTGAGCAGATCCACGACCAGGTCGTAGTACGCGTTGCTCTTCGTGTTGATGCCGTCGATGCTGTAGTCGTTGATGTACAGCTTGGCGTTCGGATCCGCGGCGTCGGCGTAACGGAACGCGTCGGCGATGTACTCCGGCCCGAGCCCTTCCAGCCAGAACGAGTCCCGCAGATCGCCGTCGTCGTCTATCACCTCGTTGGCGACGTCCCATGCCTCCACGTCACCTTGGTAGTGGTTCAGCACGGTGGAGATATGCGTCTGCATGGCACTGTCGAGTTGCTGGCCCTGCAGGTTCTGCAGCCAGTCGGGTGCCTGACTGTGCCAGACGAGCGTGTGCCCGTACACGGCCTGGTTGTTGTCTTGGGCGAACTCCACGATGGCGTCGCCCTGGGACCAGTTGAACTGGCCTTCGCTCGGCTGGAGCGACTCCCATTTCATCGAGTTCTCCGCCGTGACTGAGTTGAACTCTGTTCCGAGAATGTTCCGGTATTGAGTGTTGCCAGAGAGCGGATCGTTTGCGACTGCGGCTCCCATCCGCAGGCCTTGAGCATCGGCCGCTCCACGCAGGGTTTCCTGCGCTTCGGCCGTGCCGGTTGGAACGACGAGTGTGGCGGCAACCAGGGCCGCACCAGCCAAGACTGCTTGGCGACGGCGAGGTGTGATCATGGCCGACAGGTTACGAGCCGGGCCGCGGCCTGTCACTACACGCCATGCGACCGATTTGCCGCGAAGATGGTGACCAGCACGTTTGCTTCGGAATTACCATGAAATTTTCGGACTTGAGTATCGGGAAGAAGCGCGGAAGTGTCTGTCAGATCTGCCTGGCGGGTGCCCTGGACGCGTACCTTCGGCCAGGGCGCTCCCCCCGCACCCTTCGCAATGCGCACCTCTACGCAACACACGTCGACGCAACACACACGTCGACGCGACGCACGCCCGTACGAGCGGTGCCGGCGCACCCCTGCACGCCTATAGGTGCGCATTGCAAAGGCGGTACGTGTCAGTGGCATAGTGCAGGCTTGACCTCGTAAGGGGGTGGGAGTCGTGTACCTCGCCGGCACGGAGCGTCTGGTGCTCAGCCCGACGGACCTCGTGGTGCATCTCGCGTGTCCGCACCTCACGACGTTGAACCGGGACGTCGCTGAAGGCCGGCGCAGGCGCCCAGCCAGCGACGATCCGAGCGCCGACGTCATTCGGTCCCGCGGCGACGCGCACGAGGCGGCAGTGTTGTCGGAGATGGCCACGGCGCACCGCGTCGTCGAGATCCCGCGCGCATCCGGCCCGGCCGAAGCCGAGGAGCTCACGCTCGCCGCCATGAGGGGCGGCGCGGATCGCATCTTCCAGGCAACCTTCTACGACGGGCGCTGGCGCGGCCACGCAGACTTCCTCATCCGCAACGACGCCCGGCCCAGCCACCTTGGTGACTGGTCCTACGACATCGCCGACACCAAGCTGGCCCGCCACGTCAAGGCGTCCGCGCTGCTCCAGATGGCCGTCTACGCCAAGCGCCTGGAGGAGCTACAGGGAGCGGTGCCGGAAACGCTCACCGTCATCCTCGGCAACCGGGACACCGTCAGCATCCCGTACGTCGACGTCGCCGCCTATGCGCGTCGCGCAATGCACACCTTCGAGGCGTGGCTGGCCGACCCGCCCGAGACCTACCCGGTCCGGATCGCGCACTGCGCCATCTGCCCGTGGGCCGACACCTGCGAGGAGCAGTGGCGCAACGACGACGATCTGGTTCTCATCCCGTTTCTC
>NZ_ML142851.1:227418-227941 GCF_004138495.1 Phytoactinopolyspora endophytica | reverse complement strand
GACCAGCGCGAGGCTTTTCACGACGCCGAGATCACCACCGTGGACGCGCTCGCCGGCTCCGACGACGACGCGCTCGCTGCCGTCACGCGCATCGGCGCACCCACCAAGCGCAGGCTGAGCGCACAAGCCCGGCTGCAGGTGAGCGCGCGCACCCGGCAGCTGCCACCGTACGAGCTCATCACCCCTGCCGAACCAGGCAAGGGTCTGGCGCTTCTGCCCGAGCCGGACGACGGTGACCTCTTCCTCGACCTCGAAGGCGACCCGTTCTTCGGTGACCACGGCATCGAGTACCTATGGGGCATCTCCGATGTCCGGGACACGTTCACTGCCTGGTGGGCACACGACGCCGCCGCGGAGCGTCACGCGTTCGAGCAGGTCGTAGACCACATCCTGCTGACGTGGGAACGGCATCCGGGCATGCACGTCTACCACTACGCGCCCTACGAACCGAGCCGGCTGAAGACGCTCTCCCAGCGCTACGCCACCCGCGTCGACGACGTCGACGCCCTGCTCCGGGGCGAGC
>NZ_ML142851.1:226211-227402 GCF_004138495.1 Phytoactinopolyspora endophytica | reverse complement strand
CGACCTCTACGCCGTGGTCCGCCAGGGCTTGCGCATCGGGACCGAGTCCTACTCCATCAAGGCGCTTGAGCAGTTCTACGATCCGGACGCCCGCACGGGCGCCTCAGTGAAGGACGCCGGATCCAGTATCGTCGAGTACGAGCGGTGGCTCGCCGAGCGTGACCAGTCGATCCTCGACGCCATCGAGGACTACAACCGCGACGACTGCGTCAGCACCCGACGGCTGCGAGACTGGCTGGAGGAGCGCAGGTCCGATCTGATCGGCACCGTCGGCCCGACCGTGCGGCCCGGCGACGCGGCAGCCGGACCGGCACAGCACCTGGCCGAGCGCGACCCCGAGTTGGAGGCGATCGAGGCCCGCCTGCTGGACGGCCTCCCCGAGGACCCCGAGGCCCGGACAGACACGCAACGGTGTCGTGCCCTCCTCGCCGACCTCTTGGAATGGCATCGCAGGGAGAACCGCGCCGAGTGGTGGGAGTTCTTCCGGGCCCGCACGCTCAGCCTCGACGAGCTGGTCGAGGATCCGGCGACGATCGGCGGCCTCCACTCGCCCACCCGGGTCCGGACCGAGAAGCGCTCTGGCGTGTGGCGCTATCAACTGCCGCCGCAAGAGTGCCGGATGCGGATCGGCGCTCAGATCGAGCACGCCGGTCCCGATGGTGGGAGGAGCACCGTCGTCCGGCTCGATCTCGACGTCGGGCAGATCGAACTCAAGCGCTCCCTGGGCCGGGAACAGCCACATCCGGAGGGGTTGCTGCCGTCGGGACCGGTACGCACCGACATCCTCGAGTCGGCGCTCCGGCGGGTCGCCGCTTGGGTGGCAGAGCACGGATTCGAAGCCGACGGGCCGTTCCGCGGCGCCCGAGACCTGCTTCTGGGCCGGCCGCCGCGGCTCCCCGACGACGTCCCGCTCCGTCTGGGCATCTGCGACGCCACACCTGCAGACCACAGCCCCGTCACGGGGCCCGCCCATGCCACGGGCACCGCCGATGCCGAGCTCGACGTGGGCGCAGCCACCGGCGTCGACGCGGGCATCCACCCTGACCGGGTGGATGCGCCGAGCGTCGGTGGAGTTCCACACGCCGGGTTCCAACAGGGCGAGCTTGATCTCTTTCCCACAGGGCCCGATCAGAACGACATGGCCGAGACCAGCGCGGCCACCCCCGACAATGCCGAGACCAGCACGGCCAC
>NZ_ML142851.1:223712-226141 GCF_004138495.1 Phytoactinopolyspora endophytica | reverse complement strand
CGGTACGTTCGGCTCGATCGCCGCCGTTCCGAGTGTGGCCACGCCCCCTGTGCTCGAGTCCGGGGCGAACGCACTCTGCCGGATCGCGCCCTTGCTCGACGGTGCGCTCCCGGTACAGGGGCCGCCGGGCGCGGGGAAGACGTACGCCGGCTCGCACGCGATCATCCAGCTGCTGCGCGCCGGCAAGACGGTCGGGGTCACGGCACTGAGCCACCGCGCCATCACCAACCTTCTCGACGCGGTGATGCAGGCCGACGACGCTGGCCCCACGGAGAAAGGCGCGGAAGACGGCGATGGACAGACGCGCCTGGTCCGAGCGATCCAGAAGGCCGACGACGACCACGCCAGCAGCCACGCCCGTGTCACCGTCGTCGGTTCCAACGGCGACGTCGAAGCCGCGCTCGCCGACGGCTCGGCCAACCTCGTGGCCGGGACGGCGTGGCTGTTCGCGCGCGAGAACGTCCACGTGGATGTGCTCGTCATCGATGAAGCTGGGCAGTTCTCGCTGGCCAACACAGTCGCCGCCGGAGCGGCCGCAGACTCGATCATCATGCTGGGCGACCCGCGGCAGCTCGCTCAGCCCAGCAAAGGCATCCACCCCGAAGGCGCGGGAGTGTCCGCCTTGGAGCATGTGCTCGGCGAGCACGACACGGTCCCCTCGGATCGTGGCCTGTTCCTCGACGTCACATGGCGGATGCATCCGGCCGTGTGCGCGCCCGTCTCAGAACTCTCCTACGACGGCTTGCTGCATTCACGGCCTGGCCTGGAACGCCAGACACTCGGCCCGTCGCCCGGCTCACCTGACAGTTGCCCATCCGGCCCAATCCCCGAGCAGCGCTCGCTGCGCCAAGAGGCTAGGCGTGATCAAGGCCACGCGGAGTCGACGGCCTATATCGATGACCGGCTCACCGGCGCCGGCGTCAGGTGGTTCCCGGTGGACCACACCGGGTGCTCCGTCCGCAGCGACGCCGAGATCGACGTCGTGGCCGATGTCGTCGCTCGTCTGACCGGGCGCCCGTGGACCGATGCCGATGGCCGGACGACGCCTCTCGGGACGGACGACATCCTCGTCGTCGCTCCATACAACGCACAGGTCAGCCAGCTGATGATCCGGATCGACGGTCGGGCCAGGGTCGGGACCGTAGACAAGTTCCAGGGACAGGAAGCGCCCGTCGTCATCGTGTCGTTGACCACCTCGTCGGCTGAGGACGCGCCTCGGGGCGTCGACTTCGTCGCGAACCGTAACCGCCTCAACGTCGCCATCTCACGAGCACGTTCGCTGGCGATCGTCGTCGGAAGCCCGGCCCTGCTCACCGCACCCGCCACCAGCGTGGCGCAGCTGCAGGGGATCAACACGCTCTGCCGCCTCGTCGAGCACGCTACCTGAGTTCGTCCGCTCCTTGATCAGATACGAGTTCAGGGCGCTATGGCGCACCAAACTCGTATCTGATCAACCCAACTCGTGGGTCGACATGAGCGCCTGGTCGGCGTGTTTATCCACAAGAGCACGTCGTCGAGCACGCTCTGTCCACAAGGGCGGCCTTGGACTGGCATGCCGCGGCGAACTGGAGCACGCTCGCGATCATGGTCCCTGATCATCTTCTCTACGCCGCCCGGCGCCAAGACGGCCTCATCACCCGGAAGCAGGCACTGGCCGCCGGAATGTCACTCGACGCATGGAAGCATGCCACCAGAAAGCATGGCTCGTGGCGACGCATCCTGCGCGGGGTGTACGCGACCTTCACCGGGCCGCTCAGAGAGCTCCACCGGCTGCGGGCGGCCCTCCTCCACGCCGGGGCGGACTCGGCGATCACCGGCGCGTGGGGCTGCTGGATGCATGGGCTCAAATACGGCCCCGAACCCGGTGAACTCATCCTGGTCTCCATCCCGCAGCAGTCTCGTGTCGGTCCGGCCGGATTCGTCGCCGTCACACGGCGCGCGTGCTCGTCTGACAAGAACCGGTCCCGCGAGCCCACCCGCGACAGCAACCGGGAGCATCACGATTATTGGGTGGATCAAGACGCAGCCGGCGATCTGAGCGTCTCCATCGCGATGTCCTACGAGGCACCCGACGAGATCGCCGGAGAGGCCAGACCTGGGGTGATCCCCGTGGTGCCGACCGCGCAGGCGGTGATCGACACCGTCACCAAGCCTCGCTGGCTTCCGGCCGGCTGGTCGCCGACCTGTGCCCACGCTGACGGCTGTCCCATGTGCTCGACCGCGCTGGAACCAACCGTTGCCGGGCGTGCGTGGCATCTATCCCGACGCCTGTTGGCCGGACGCCAAGCTGATCATCGAGGTGGACTCCCGCTCGTTCCACTGGTTCGGTGACGCGCCCGGGCGTACGGAACGTCGCCGGGCCGAGTATGCCAAGCTCGGCTGGCGGGTGCTGCCGGTGACGCCTCAACGAATCCGTCAAGATCCGGCCG
>NZ_ML142851.1:221838-223702 GCF_004138495.1 Phytoactinopolyspora endophytica | reverse complement strand
CCGAGATCGAGGCTGCATATCGGGCGGCCTAGACCTAGAGCTCCTTGATCAGATACGAGTTCAGTGCGTTATAGCGCACTGAACTCGTATCTGATCAACCCACCTCTACGGCGTGTGAAAGATACGGCGCCTGGAGTTCATTCGAACCACGGTCTTGACCTTGAGTGCGCTCCAGTTCATAGCGTTCAAAGCTGTCAGCACACCCGCAACATGGAGTAGATGTGAAGACTGTCGAACTCACTCACACCGGAGAACAGGTCAGCCAGCTGGCGCTCGGCTGCATGCTCATGGGAACCGCAACCGACGAGCCGTCGTCGGTACGGATGCTGGACCAGTTCGCGGACGCAGGCGGCACCTTTCTCGACACCGCCAACTGCTACTGCTGGTGGAACGACCGGGGCAGCCACGGCGGACACAGCGAAGAACTACTGGGCCACTGGTTCGCCCGTACCGGTCGGCGCGACGAGGTGTTCCTCGCCACCAAGGGCACCGCGCTCGTCAAGGACATGGACGCGGTATGGGCCAAGGGCACACCGGACTGGGAAGTCGCGTACCGGAGCTTCGACGGCGCCGGCGCGGACAACCTGCGCAGGTCGATCGACGACAGCCTCCGCCGTTTGCAGACCGACCACATCGATCTGTACTACGTGCATGTCGACGACCAGTCCACGCCCCTCGAGGAGACACTGGAAGCGCTGGCGGGGATCGTTCAGGCCGGCAAGGCGCGCTACATCGGCTGGTCCAACGTCCGGACATGGCGACTGGAGCGCATCCGCCAACTCTGCGCGCAGCACGGCTGGCCGCAACCGGTCGCCGTCCAACAGCAGCATTCCTACCTGCGACGCAAAGCCGGACTGAGGCATATCTCGATCGTCGACGACGAACAGCTGGACTATCTGCAGACGCACGACGATCTCACCCTGGTCGCCTACTCGCCGATCCTCAAGGGCATCTACGACGACCCCGCCAAGCGTGATGGCCACGGCATGATGGCTAGCTACGCAGGGCCAGACGCCGATGTCCGGCTCAAGGTGGTCGAGGAGATCGCGGCCGAGGTCGATGCCACTCCGAACCAGCTGGTCCTTGCCTGGCTGCTTCACCAGACGTCTCCGACGATCGTGCCGATCATCGGTCCTCGCACACTCGAGCAATACGACGCCGCCATGCCGGCCCTCGACGTCAAGCTCACCGGGGAGCAGCTCGCCCGTCTCGACGCCGCCGGCGCGTAGGCGCGCTCTGCGGCCTTGATCAGATACGAGTTTGGTGGCCTATAGCGCCCTGAACTCGTATCTGATCAGTCCCGTTCGGTTCAAATTCGCCACTACGGCAGCAGCGCGTCGCTCATGTCGTCGATGTGACGTTGCCATTCCTCGGGGCCGGTGGGCAGGGTGTCCGGCGCGGCGTGGGCGAGCTGCACATGACCTAGGTAGACGCTGACGGCCAGCAACGCCCGGCCCCGAGCCTGGTCGGCCGGCACGCCCAGTTCCTCGAACAGCGACGCGACGTAGCTGACGCGTCGCTCCGTGACCCGCCGCATCACCGGCGCGACAAGCGGGTCGTCAGCCGTCGCCATCAGCGCCACCTCAGTGGAATCACTGCGGCTGTATCCGACCACCAATGCGAAGAGCCGGCGCAGGCGGACAGCCGGGTCGGCGTCGGCCTCGATGTGGGCGATCAGCGCCTCGGTGTGCTCCTGTTCCCAGAGCTGCAGGGCCGCCTCGACGAGTGCGTGCCGGTTGGTGAAGTGCCAGTAGAAGCTGCCTTTTGTGGTGCCCAGACGGGCCGCCAGCGGCTCCACCGCAACGGATTTCAGCCCGCCTTCGCGGATCGCCGTCAGCGCGGCCTGGGCCCAGTCGTCGGCGGA
>NZ_ML142851.1:217162-221792 GCF_004138495.1 Phytoactinopolyspora endophytica | reverse complement strand
GAGCGGGAGGCAGTGCCACCCCCCTTTCGTTTCGGATCCACGATCCATACGGTACCGTATGGAGCATGACCATACGGCACCGTATGGAGCCGGTCCCGCACCCGAACCAGCCGATGACCCACCGGTGACGGTTCTTCAGGAGGATCCGCGATGAGGAACGTGCATGAGCGCACCATCGATGCCCCGGCCGAGAAGGTCGCATCCCTGCTCGAGCACATTGGACAGACCGGCGACCGGCTCTGGCCGTCGCCGGCCTGGATGCCCATGCGCTTGGACGGCCCGGTTCAGGTCGGCGCCGACGGCGGCCACGGTCCGGTTCTGTACTGGGTCAGCGAATACGAGCCGGGCCATCGGGTGCGGTTCGCTTTCCACCCGAAGTGCGGCATCGAGGGTTACCACGAGCTGGTCATCGAACCCGCCGGGTCCGATCGGTGCGTCATCCGGCACGTGCTCGACGCGCAGCTACTCGGGGTGATGCGCGTCGTGGGCCCCTTGGCGGTGCGGTGGGTACACGACGCGGTCATCGAGGACCTCCTCGACAACGCCGAACGGTCCGCCACCGGCACTGTCGCGCATCCAGCGCGCTGGTCACCATGGGTCAAAGTACTGCGGCGTTTCCTCGAATTTCCCAAGCCCACAGCCGTTCCCATCCCTGAGGACGCCCGTCTGGTGGCCTCCGCACTCGACACGACCACCTTCGCCGATGCCTGGCAAGTGCCACTGCTGCCCGGCGCGCCCACAGATCCCGCGGTCTGGGCCGACGCCGTCTTCTATGATCCGCCGCGCTGGGTCGGCGGTCTGCTCCGGTTACGCAACGCGGTGGTACGGCTGGTCGGTATCGCTCCCGACGACACGGGCGCCTTCGACCCGATAGACCGCGACGGCGACGAGCTCCTACTCGGCACCGACGCCGGCCACTTGGATTTCCGGGCCTCCGTCTTGGTCAAGAACGAGACGGTGACACTCTCCACGGTCGCCAAGACACACAACCGCCGGGGCAGGCTCTACATGGTGGTCGTGTCGCGGCTGCACCCCGTCATCGTTAGGAGCATGTTGTACCGCGCGCTCCGCCGGACCGCGGCGAACCCCGATCGTGAGGTGCGCTCACATTCCTCACCTTGAGCTTCCTTGAGCTTCCGCTACCCGGCGCAACCAATAGCGGAACCAGCTCTCGCCATAGGGAGCGTAGACGCGTACCGGGATACCCCGCCCGACGAGCCTGCGCGCGTCGTCCTCCCGGACACCCAGAAGCATCTCGACGGTCGTCCCGGGCAGCGCCGCGAGCAGGGCCTCGCGGATCACCGGATCGTGAGTGGCCAATGTCAGACCGGCTCCGCCGGCGTGCACCTGGTGGGCCAGCCGCACATACGCCAGGTCCGTCTCCTCACCCCACGCATGCGCGACGTCGCCGGACTCCAGGTAGGCGCCCTTGACCAGGCGCACCGGCACCCCGGCGCTGACCAGCCGGTCCACGTCATCGGGACTACGCCGCAAGTTCGCCTGCACTGTCGCCAGTACCGGCGCGCCCGTTTCGGCCAGTCCGAGGGTGAGGTCCATGATGCTCGGCGCCTGCCAGTTCTCCTCCGCGCTGATCTCCAGGCGGGATCCGGATGGCAGCACCTCGACGAGTTGCTCGACATACCGGCGACACGTATCGATACCGAGATCGAGGCCGATGTGCGATGGAACGACCTCCAGGTAGACATCGCCGCCGATGTCGGCGAGCGCGGCCGCTGCTTCGCGATATCCCTCTGCGACCCGGCCCACATCAACTTCGTCGTCGTTGCCCTCGCCGAACAGGTCAAGGCTCACGGCCAGGCCGGACCCGACGAGCCGACGTACGGTCACCAGCGCTTCGTCGAGGGTGCGCCCGGCGACATAGCGGCGAGCGGCGCGGTACGCCAAGTCTTCCGTGACCTGGTTGGATCTGACGAGCGACTCGATCTGCGAGTTGGTCGCCAATCCGTAGACAGCGCGACGAGACAGTCCAGAGATCACACCATCGAACGTAGCAGGTCGAGAGCTTCATTGACCCCCGTGGCCCGAGAACGACGTGGTAAGCCCGTACATCCCTATGCCGTGTACGCCCAACCCGACCATTGGGCGATGTCGACGACGATGGCGGGGCCGCCCGGCGGGTCGTCGGCGTACTGCTGGTACTTCGCGACGAGCAGCCGCACCGCCTGGTCACGGAGAGGGCCGTCGTCGACCACCGACGCGCGCCCGTCGGCTCGGACCCACCACAGCTGGGTCCAGTCGTCGTCGTAGTGGTCAGCGAGGACCGATACGTGCGGGTTCTCCTGGATGTTCCGCAACCGCCGCAGCCGCGTCGTCGACTTCGGTTTCTGATCGATGCCGATCACCAGCTGCTCGTCGACGACGGCGAACGTCACCGGGACCAGGTGCGGTTGTAGGTCCGCGCCCGTCGTGGCCAGCCGAGCTACCCGCTCCACCGCCAACCGTCTCCGACACTCACCGTCATCGAGTCGCATACAACACCCACATGTTGCCCACACTATGCGCGCTCCCGGATCCCGCGCCCGGCGTCGTGCGCGTCGTGCGACTCTACGTCGTCACCAAGGTCGAGGAGAACGTCTACGAGTGCGTCGCGCCGACCATGACGACGGGGTTGGTGAGGGTGCCGACGCCCGCGATGTCGATCGTAACGACGTCGCCCTCGGCCAGCGTGAAGTCGCGCTCGGGCACGATCCCGGTCCCCGTGAGCAGGATCGCCCCGGCTGGGTGTTCGAGCGCACGGAACAGCCAGCCCGCCAGATCTGCCAGCTCCCGGCGCATCTGGTCCGTCGAGGTCTTCGCACTGAACACGACGTCGCCGCCGCGTTCGATCCACAGCGCGATGTCGAACGGCCCGCCTCCCGCCTCCCAGACGGGCACGATCTCCGTGCCGAGCGCGCACGACCGTGCATACACCTTCGCCTGCGGCAGGTACAGCGGGTTGTCGCCCTCGATCGACCGGCTGCTCATGTCGTTGCCGACCACGTAGCCGAAGATCTCGCCCGCGCTGTTCAGCACCAGACCCAGCTCGGCTTCGGGCGCGTCCCACCCGGAGTCCGCCCGGATGCCCACCGGCTCGCCGTCGGTGACGACGCGCTCGGGGGTCGATTTGAGGAACAACTCGGGCCGGTCCGCGTCGTACACGAGGTCGTAGACGTCGGCGTGCCCGGACTCCTCCACGCGGCCCTGACGGCTGCGCAGGTACGTGACCCCGGAGGCCCACACCTCCTGCCGGTCCACCGGCGGCAGCCGGTCCCCGCCGTCGACCTCGCCCGCGGCGGTCTCATACCGGTCTCGCGCTTCGGTCAGCGGCAACGCGAGCAGCTCCGCCAACGACGTGCCCAGCCGAGCGAGCCGGCCGCCGCGCTGGACCGCCCAGACCCGTTCGCCACCAAAATCGATCTGTACCAGCGAGCTCATCGCGTCCCTCTCCGTTCCGTTCCGTCTGGCGTCAACCTGCCATGCGTCCTGCACCCCGAGCGTCCCGGCGCTCGCCCTGCCGGACGTGGCGCACGGTCGGTGCCACCGCCGTCCGCAGCCGGTGCAGCGAACCGGGTGAGGTCCACGCTACGTGAGGAGCGGTCGACACCCGCGCGTCGGCCAACAGTGGATCGATCTGGCGCGGCGCTACTGCTGCCGTCGCTGTTCACGTCACCGATTGGCTCGCCCGAGTTGGTCCGCGCCAAGCGTGACAACGTCAGGTCGACTCGCGGACAACGAGCCGGTGAGTCACGGTGCGGTGGCATTCCGGGCCTGACATCGGCAGGTCACCGGCATACATGCCCAGAGCGAGGTCGACGGCGGTCTCGGCCACCGCCCGCATGTTGATCTCGATCGTGGTCAGCTGCGGCGTGACGAATGTGCCCAGCGTGAGGCCGTCGTAACCGGCCACCCGGATCCGGTCCGGGACGGCAATGCCGTCGAGTTGCAGCATCTTGAGCACGCCGCAGGCTACTACGTCGTTGAACGCTACGATTCCATCTGTCTCCGGGCATGCTGACAGGACCGCGCGGCCACCCTTGACGCCGGCGTCCATGGAGCTCTCCTCGATCCGGGTGACCGCCACGTGCCGGCCGTGCCGACGCATCCCGTCGACGAAGCGCTGGCCTCGGGCGGAGGTGGCGTCAGGTTTAGTGACGTCCAGAAGTGCCGGATGCTGGATGCCGCGAGCCACCAGGTGTTCGACGAGATCGTCCATCGCGGCCCGGAAGTCGAGCGCGACGCTGCCGGTAGGCGCGGGTGGGGCGGTATCGAGCTGCACGAATGGGGTGACCGCGAGTTCGTCGGTGAGCTGTTCCGGGTCGATGCTGAAGTAGCCCAGCAGCGCATCCGTCTGCCGGCTCAGGTCGATGATCAGTTGATGCTTGTCCTGGATGTGCACCGTCTCGGCGAGCACGACATTCCATCGGTACCGAGCCGCCTGGCCGATCACCGCCGACGCCAGCTCGGGGTAGTACGGGTTGGTCAGGTCGTCGATGATCAGTCCCAACGTGGGCTGGCCAGGCTTGACCAGGCCGCGGCCGAACGTCGACGGCCGATAGCGCAGCTCGCGGGCGGCGGCGAAGACCCGCTCCTTGGTCCGCACGCTGATTCCCGGCATGTGGTTCATCGCGCG
>NZ_ML142851.1:216543-217108 GCF_004138495.1 Phytoactinopolyspora endophytica | reverse complement strand
CGGTTTGCCGGGACACTCCGGCGGCCTCGGCGACGTCGTTGATGGTGACGCGGGGAGAGGCGGGCCGGGGGCTGGTCGTCATCAGTCGCGCAGATCCAGATAGGCCACCTGATCCGGGGTGAGCTCGACCTGCAGCGCGTCCACGGATGTGCGTGTCTCGGTGAGGTAGCGCGGTCCGAACAGGGGGAACGTCGGGAAGGGTTGATGCAGCACATACGCCAGAGCGATCGCCGTCGCCGCCACTCCGAACTCGGAGCCGAGCTTCTCGGCCCGGCGCAGCCGTTCGAAGTTCTCATCGCTGTAGTAGCAGCGCACCAGCTCGGCGTCGGAGCGGTCATCGGGCCGGGCCCGGCCGGCGAAGAAGCCGCGTGCCTGCGCCGACCAGGGCAGCAACGGCACCTGGCGGTCGGCCAGCCACTGCTTCGACGCCGGATCGGTGACGTGTCGGCAGCCCTCCCACGGAACGCCGTAAGCCTCTGCCAGGCCGAAGTGGTTGCTCAGCACGGCGAACCCGTGCCTGCCATTCGCCGCGGCATACGTGTTTGCCTCGTCAAACCGTTCCAGC
>NZ_ML142851.1:212581-216533 GCF_004138495.1 Phytoactinopolyspora endophytica | reverse complement strand
GAGCACGTCGACGAACTCGCCGACGGGGATCTCTTCGTTGTCCCGATGCATCATGTAGATGTCGGCGTAGTCGGTGCCTTGCCGTTCCAACGACTCCAGCAGTTGACGGCTGAGCGATTCCGGATCGCAGTGTGGGGTGTGCGCCCCCTTGACGATGACCACGACCTGATCGCGGACACCTCGGTTCGCGATCCACCGGCCCAGTAGCTTCTCGTGTCGGCCGGCGCCGTAGATATAGGCGGTGTCGAAGGCGTTGCCGCCGAGCGAGAAGAAGTGGTCGAACATCGCCGAGGCATGGGCCAGGTTCTGCTGGTTGTCGCAACCCATCACCAGCTGCGACACTCGCTTTTCGACGCCCGGGATCCGCCTGTACCGCATGTTGCCAGGTTCGGCGACCAGCGGCTTGCGTGACACGGTTGGGACGTGCGCGTCATCGCGCTCGAACGGATAGCGCAGTCCGATCTCTTCGCGCCATCTGTCCAGCGCTTGTGCGTTGCCCAGGGTGTCGTCGAGGCTCATCTCGGTCGACTCGCCACCGTGGTCCACGGCCTCAGCGACGGCGTCGGCCTCGAGCGCGTACGGATGGGCGCCGTCGAACGTGAACTGCTCGGGTTCCTGCCCCGCGACGGTGAGGGTCATGGCCTGCCGGTCTGACAGCGTCCAGGGGTCGTCGAGGGTGAGCTTGCCCTTCGACCCGTATACCGTGACCGACGAGTCGGAGAGCCGGATGCCCGTGCGCAGCGACGCCGTGACCCCGGTGGGGAACGTGACCCGCCCGACGGCCCACACGTCGACACCGTTCTCGACGGTCCCGCGGGCCGCGAGCGATGTCGGCTCCAGGAAGGGGACGCCCTCCGCGGCGCCGGCGAGCGCCCGGGCGTACGACATCGGATAGCCACCGACGTCGAGGATGCCACCACCGGCCAGGTTCGGGTCGAAGAGGCGGCCCTCGCTGCGGGCCGTGGCGAAGGAGAAGGCGGCATCGATGTGTACAAGCTCGCCCAGGGTCCCCTCGGCCACCAACTCGAGCACCTTGCGAGTCTGAGGATGGAAGCGGTACATGTACGCCTCCTGCAGCACCCTCCCGGACTGCCGGGCGGCCTCGACCATGGCCATCGCCTCGCCGAGATTCGGCGCGATCGGCTTCTCACAGAGCACGTGCTTGCCGGCGTCGAGAGCAGCGAGCGTCAGCTCGGCATGGCGGGTGTGGACCGTCGCGATGTAGACGGCGTCTACCTCCGCGTCTGAGAGCACTGACTCGTAATCGCCGGCACGTTCGATGCCGACGTCAGCGCCGAACGCGGCGGCTCGGGCGGGATCGGAGCTGCCGACGGCGAGCAGGCTGCCGTGGCGGCTGTGGCTCAGCTGGGTGGCGAATCGACGGGCGATGTTTCCGGGGCCGAGGATGGCCCAGCGGATCGGGGTTGTCATGGGGCTGGAGCGCTCCGATCGCGGTCGAGACACGTCGATGAATGACGTGCGTGAACGTTCACGATCTGCACGCTAGCCTCCCCTTCTCCCTCCGTCAAGGGTCCTCCTTCGAGGCCCGTTGCCGCCGCTAGGCCACTCGCGCCGCCGGAAGCTGGGTGACGGCGCGGAGCTCACGCTCGCTGGCGTTGGCACCGGTGCACATCACGGCGACGCGCTTGTCCGCGAACCGCTCGGGGTGCGCCAGCAACGCCGCGACCGACGCCGCTCCGGCGCCCTCGGTCAACGTGTGCGCATCACGGAGCATCACCCATTGAGCCTCGGCGATGGTCCCGTCGTCGACGAGCAGAAAGTCGGTGAGGTGCTCGCCCATGATCCGTTGGGTGAGCTCGAACCCGGCCCCTGTCGCGAGTCCTTCCGCCGCGGTCCGGTTCGGGCGCTTGAGCAGCTCACCGGTTCGCCAGGAATCGTGGGCAGCCGGCGATGCCGCCGCCTGCACGCCGATGATCTCGCACCCAGGCGCTACTGCCGCGGCGACGACGCACGCTGCCGCCGCGCCACTGCCGCCTCCGACCGGAACGACGACGGCGTCCAGGTCCGGAGCCTGCTCGAAGACCTCGAGGTAGGCAGTGGCCACACCGGCGACGATCTCCTGCTCGTTCGCCGCACTGACCAGGCGGGAGCCACGCTCCGCGGCGAGCTTGCCGGCGAACTCGCACGCCCCGTCCAGCGTCTCACCATGCTCGACGACGTCTGCACCGAGCGCACGCACGGCGGCGGCCTTCAACGGGTTCGGCTTCTCCGGCATCACGATGGTGCACGACGCACCGACACGGCGAGCCGCGTAGGCCAGCGACTGGGCGTGGTTGCCGGTGGAGTACCCGACGATCCCCCGTTGTCGATCCTCGGGTGACATACCGGCCAGCAGGTTGAGCCCTCCCCGGATCTTGAACGCGCCCGTGGGCTGCACGTTCTCGTGCTTCACCAGCACGTCCGCGCCGAGGGTGGCGCTCAGCGCCGGATAGGACCACATCGGCGTCGGCGGCAGCAGGCTGTCGAGCACTCGACGCGCCCGGAACACGTCACCGATCGAGGGAGTTCGCATGCTTCCATGCTGGCAGGATCATATAGATAGGTCTAATGCAGGTTTTCTCATGAACCATCGATTCTGTCTATGATTCGTACCATGGATCTGAACCGGTTACGGGTACTCGTGACCGTCGCCCGCGAAGGGTCGGTCACCGGGGCGGCCGAAGCACTGCACTACGCCCAGCCGTCGGTCAGCCATCACCTCGCACGGCTCGAGGCGGAGGCCGGAGTTCCCCTGCTGCAGCGGGTCGGACGCGGCATCCGGCTGACCGAGGCCGGGCGGATGCTCGTCACCCGCGCGGAGGAGATCCTCGGCCGAGTGGACTCCGCCCAGGCGGAGCTAGCCGCGCACGCCGGACTCCAGACCGGGAGGGTACGGCTCGCCGCGTTCCCATCCGCGCTCGCGACACTCGTTCCACCGGCAGCGGCGCGCTTCGGCCACGACCACCCGGACCTGGATCTGGCGCTGACCGAGAGCGAACCTCCCGAGTCGCTGACGGCCCTGCGCAACGGCGAGGTCGACGTGGCCCTCGTCTTCGAACACCCCGATCCCGACGTTCCGACGGCTGCATCAACCACCGCGACCGTGGTGCTCGACGAACCGCTCTACGTCGTCACCCCCAAAGGTCGCCGTTGGCCAGATCCGCGATCGGCACTGTCCACGTACGCAGGCGAACGCTGGATCGCGGGGTGCGAGCGCTGCCGAACCCATCTTCTCCGTGCGTGCGAGCAGTCCGGGTTCACGCCGACGATCGAGTTCGAGACCGATGACTACGTCGCTGCGCAGGCGCTCGTCGCCGCTGGGATCGGCGTCACGACGTTGCCTGGGCTCGCGTTGCTCGCCAACCGCCACCCGGACGTGCGGATCGACCGTATCCCCGGGGACCGCCGCCGGGTGCTGGCGGTCACGTACGGCAAGCCGCCTCCACCGCTACCCGTCCAGGCCTTCCTCGACGCGCTCTCGGCGACTCTGACTGCGCCCACCTGGCCTCACTGACCACACGCGAGGATCCCGTTGGTCGCCAGCGCCGGTCGCGGGACTCGCACCGGCCTAGCGATCCTTCGGTGGCATGTCCTTGCGATCGAGCGTTGAACCCGGACCCATCAAGGAGGTCTACTGGCAGAAAGGCGACGTTTCCCTCGCGATGGAGCGATCATGGCTGAGCCGATAACCTACGACTCCCGCACCGCGTTAGTGGTCGTCGATGTGCAGAACGACTTCGCCGATCCCAACGGCAACCTGTACGTCTCAGGTGGCGACGAGGCGATCGAAGCGATCAACCGTCAGATCGACGCGGCCACACAGGCAGGCGCGCTCGTCGTCTACACCCAAGACTGGCATCCGCCGTCCACGCCGCATTTCCAGAAAGACGGCGGGACCTGGCCGACGCACTGCGTACGCGACACCTGGGGTGCGCAGCTGCATCCGGCTCTG
>NZ_ML142851.1:211194-212560 GCF_004138495.1 Phytoactinopolyspora endophytica | reverse complement strand
TGGTCGACGGACCGGTGGTCCGCAAGGGCACAGGCGGCGAGGACGGCTACTCGGGGTTCAGCGTCCGCGACCCGGAGAGCGGCGACGTGGCACGCACCGAGCTCGAGGGCGTCCTACATGACCATCGCGTCAGCCGGGCGGTCGTGGTGGGGCTGGCCCAGGATGTGTGCGTCAAGGAGACCGTGCTCGACGCGCAGCGGCTCGGCTTCTCCTCGGTCGTCATCGCCGACGCCACCCGTCCAGTCGACCTCACACAGGGCGACGGCCAACGCGCCCTGTTGCAGATGACAACAGCGGGCGCGGTGGTCATATGACGTCCACAGTCGAACACAACGTCGGCGGGGTGACGGTCGAGCTCGTCCAGGGCGACATCACCAAGCAGCCCGACATGGATGCCATCACCAACGCAGCCAATGCGCAACTCATGCCGGGCGGCGGCGTGGCCGGCGCCATCCACCGGGCCGCCGGACCAAGCCTGGCCGAGGAATGCCGCCCATTCGCCCCCATCCAGCCGGGCCAATGCGTGATCACGGGCGGTCACGGCTTGCCGAATCCGCACGTCCTGCACTGTCTCGGACCGGTCTACGGCGTCGATGAGCCCGCCGACGAGCTGCTTGCGCGCTGCTACCGCGAGTCGTTGCGGCTCGCCGACGAGCACGGACTGCGCTCCGTCGCGTTTCCGGCCATCTCCACCGGGGCGTTCGGCTATCCGCTACGTGAGGCCACCGACATCGCGATGCGCACGGTTCTCGGTGTCGCACCCGACCTCGCGTCCGTCGAGCGCATCCGCTTCGTGCTGTTCGACGCCGACGCTTTCAACGTCCACGCTGACGTCCTCGCCCGGCATGCAGCCGACACCGATCGGTCCCGCTGAGACCGCCTACCGGCAAGCCGTTCTGTAGCCAGCGATGGATCGCACCGGATGAGATCCTCGGAGTATGGACCTGACCGCGCAGACGTTCATCGCGACGCGCGCGGTCCCTCGGGTCACGCTTCGCTACGCCACCGAGAGGTTGCCCGCGGACCTGCGTGCTCAACTCATGAGCAGAGACTGAGTCCCGGCGAGGGCGTCACGCCGCCCCCGCGGCCAGCGCCACGAGTGCCGCGGCGAGCGACACCTCGACAACGGCGCCCAGGACATCACCGGTCATTCCTCCGAAGCGCTGGACGCATCGGCGCAGGACGACGGCGGTCGCCACCACCGCGACAGCGACAGCGAGCAGGGCCGACCACCACGGCGGCACAGCCCCCGAGCCGTCGCCGGAGAGAACGTCCGCCACCGCGAGCACTCCGCCGAGGGCAGCACTCACCACGACCAGCATGGCCAGCGCGAACATCCACCGGACCGAGCCGGCCATGGCCGCGC
>NZ_ML142851.1:203144-211121 GCF_004138495.1 Phytoactinopolyspora endophytica | reverse complement strand
CGTCCGGGCGGGCGGAGGGCACGCCGCGCAGGCATGCCACGGCCAACATCGCCCGTGAGACGACGACGCAGCCCATCACGCTCACCGCCGCGACGACCGGCCCACTGTCCAGGGCACCCACATCACCACCCGCCGACTCCGCGCCGATAATCACATCCGACAACCTGGCAGCGGCGCCGACCTGGACCAGGAGAACCAGCACCAGTGCCGTCGCCCCGGCCGGACCGGTGTCGCCGGTCCGCATCACCGCCAGGGCACGCTCCCGGTCGTACGAGGCGGCCAAGCCGTCAGCCGTATCGGCCAGCCCGTCCAGGTGCAGCGCACGGTCGCCGAGGCGCAATGCGGCGATGGCCAGCACCGCCGCCACCACTGAGCCGAGGCCCAGGGACAGCGAGGCCCAAAGAACGAATCCCGCTGGTACCGCGAGCAGCAGCCCGGCCATCGGCGCCAGCAGCATGGCGACCCCCGCCGTACGCCGCGTCACCTCTGAGGGCGCCCGTACTGGGACGGTTGTCAGCGTCCCGAGCGCCAGCCGCCACTGGTCACTCATCAGAAATGCTCGTCCATCGCACGGACCCACCGTAGCCGGGCGCCCTGCGGAGCAAGCGTCTCGTCGAATACGGCCGTCGGAAACCGGCCGGGATCGATACAGCCGGACCGGTCTCCGCGAGCCGATCACCAATCTGCCTCCGCGCACGGTGTCGCCCAGGCAGGAGAGTGCGCTCCCCCGTGGCGCACACCCCCACCGTCGCCTTGATGGCCGCGCCCGCACATCACCCGTCTCAGGTGAGGTATCGCTTCGCTCCAACCGGACGGCCGCCGCGCCGCAGGTGCGACCCCCTCCACCACACGGACAGATGGCGGAGGGGACCGACTGGCGGCGCGAAGGGGTGTAGCGCCTACATCGAGGATGCGCTCATGGGCGCCTTCGGTCCTCACCCGAAACGGGTGATATCACGGCGCTTACGAGGCGCCCCTAGGTCACGCGCTCCAGCAGCCCGAGCCTTCGTGCCCTGGCAGAACCCCTGCCTGCCAGGGCCGGTGCGTGCCGTGACTCAGCCGAGGTCGAGGTCGGCGAGGGCTGCCATCCTGGTGTAAATCGCCACCGCCGACTGCAGCGTCGGAAGTGCGGCGAGCGCGCCCGTACCCTCACCGAGACGCATCCGCAGATCGACGATCGGCTCCAGGCCGAGATGGTCGAGTGCCGCGTCGTGCGCCGGCTCCACGGACCGATGCCCGGCCAGCCACCAGGCAGCCGCACCGGGTGTGAGCAGTTCAGCGACCAGTGCCGCCGCAGTCACCACGACGCCATCGAGCAGCACCGGTATGCCGTGCTCGGCGGCGCCTGCAAGGAACCCGGCCATGGCGCCGAAGTCGGCACCGCCGACGGTTGCCAGCAACGCTTCCGGGTCGTCACGCACCGGGCGCGCCCGCTCGATCGCCGCCGCCACCACCGCTGTCTTCCGGGCCAGCCCTGCGTCGTCGACGCCGGTTCCACGACCGGTGACCTTCTCCGCCTCAAGCCCGGCGATCACTCCGATGAGAGTCGCGGCGACCGTGGTGTTCCCGATCCCGAGGTCTCCGACGACGAGCAGTTCCGCCGGCTGCTGTGTCCGTTGGACACCGTCCGACGCGCCGCCGTCCCCGCGCGTATGGGCCCCGTAGCTGCTCAGCTCTTCCGCGACAAGCGCCCGGCCAGCAGCGATCGCGGCCCGCGCCTGGTCGATGCTCAGCGCGTCCTCGGTATCGATCCGCCCGGTTCCCCGGCAGATCTTGTGCTTCCCGACCGTACGAGACAGATCGTCCAGGTCCGCGTCGACGCCGAGGTCACGGACTCGGACCGTCGCACCGTGCGCCGCGGCCAGCGCGTTGATCGCCGCGCGTTCCGTGTGGACGGTGCGGACCATCGCACCGGTCACGGCCGGTGGGTACGCCGAGGTCTCCGCCGCCACGCCGTGGTCACCCGCGATGACTGTCACGGCCGCCCGGGCCGGTGAACGCGGCGGGCAGACGCCCTGCCGGCCGGCGAGCCAGACTCCGATCTCCTCCAGCCTTCCAAGCGAGCCGATCGGCTTGGCCAAGCCATCGACCATCTCGCGCGCATATTGCTCGATCTCACGGTCGACTTCGGCCGGAACTCCCGGCTCCGGCCCGCGGCGGATCGTCCCACTCGACGATCCCGCAGACTCTGCTGTCGCACGCCGCGCAGGCGCGTTCTCAGCAGGAAGCGGTGACACATCCCCAGACGCGGTGGCGACCTGGCCTTCTGTGATCTTCCCCCTTTCACCCGCGTCGCCCGGCACGGGTGGATCAGGGAGATCGAGTGTGCGGCCGGCGACGCACAGCACGACGCGGTCCGCCTCCGCCGACAGCCGCTGGTTCACCGTTCCGAGCAGGTCACGGAAGAGTCGCCCGGACGACGTCGCCGGCACGATGCTCCAGCCGACCTCGTTGCTGACGGCGACGACCCTCGCCGACGATGACCGCCACGCGTCCACCAGCTCGGCGACGGCATCGTCCAGGGCCGACGAGACGTCGATATGCCCGCTTCTCTTCGCGATCCCGGACGCGGTCGATGTCCGTGCCGTGGGGCCCCTCCCGTGCTCGGTCGAGGGCCTCGTCGGTTGGGGTGGCACGCGGCCCTGGCCGTCGTCCTCGTCCCACGCGCCGACGTCGTCGAGTATCGCCGTCAGCCACAGCGTCAGGCAGTCGATGATCACGGTGCCGGTCGTGTCGCGGAGCACTGCGGCCAGATCCGTGGTCTCCCGGGTCTGCCAGGATGACGGCCGCCGTTCCTGATGTCGCCGGACGCGGTCAGCCCACTCGCCGTCGCCGGGCATCGGCCGCGACGTAGCCACGTAGATGACGGGCCCAGGATCGGCCAGTGCGCGCACCCAGTTCTCGGCGAACGTCGACTTCCCCGAACGTGCGCCGCCCAACACAAGGATCTTCTCCACCGACATCACTCCCCTTTCGACCAAGACGGACCTTCCGCCTAAGGCGGACCTTCTGGCCAAGACGGGAAAGGTTGCCGGCAGTGCGCGACTCGTTTCCCGGCCCACCCGCAGTCCTCGACGAGCATTCGAGCCGCTCTCACGCCGGGCACTCCGGCTCACCACCAGCGAAGGTGGACTACGGTTGCGGGACAGCGCCGGACTCGGACCGGCTTTCCCCGAACGTGAGAGACCTCAGCAAGCACGCTTTCTGGACCCCGCACGGAGTCAAGACGACGGTGCCTACCAAGATGGAACAATGCCATATCCGGCCACCCCACCCCAAAACCCCATCTACCGGCTGCGGATGAAAGCACGGTGAGCTGGACGACGACGGCGGGTCTGGTCGCCGGCGCGATCGCCGACGCGCTCATCGGCGACCCGCGGCGCGGCCATCCGGTCGCGGGTTTCGGACAGGCTGCCGGCCGCCTGGAACGACGCTGGTGGGCGGATTCCAAAGTGCGCGGAGTCCTGTACACGACGGTTGCGACCGGTGTCCCGGTCCTCGCGGCCGCCCGCTTCGATAGGGCCGTGAGTAAGCGACCCCTCGCCGACGGCTCGACCGTCCCGCTCGTCGATCGCCCACCCCGCCAGCTCGTCAGGATCGCGCCGAAACCCCTGATCCGCGCGACGACGGTCGGCGCCGCGACCTGGGCGGTGCTCGGCGGGAGGAGCCTGACGAGGGAAGCCGAGCTGCTGGGCCGTTCGCTGGCCGACGGCGACCTGGACGCAGCCCGGGACAGGCTGCCCCATCTGTGCGGTCGCGATCCCTCGTCGCTCGATGCCGACGGACTGGCCCGGGCGACGGTCGAGTCGGTGGCGGAGAACACCTCCGACGCCGTCGTCGCCCCGCTGGTGTGGGGTGCCGTCGCCGGCCTTCCGGGCCTCGTCGGCTACCGGGCGGCGAACACGCTGGACGCGATGGTCGGCCACAAGAGCGAGCGCTACCGCAACTTCGGCTGGTCATCGGCGCGGTTGGACGACGCAGCGAACCTCCTGCCCGCCCGGCTGGCCGGGCTGCTGGCCGCCGTGTCCGCGCCGCTCGTCGGCGGCCGCCCGTCCGACGCCCTGCGCGCGTGGCGTGATGACGCGCGCCGGCACCCCAGCCCGAACGCGGGCGTGGTCGAGGCCGCCTTCGCTGGCGCGCTGGGTCGCCGGCTCGGAGGCCGGACGGTGTACCCGTACGGCGTCGACGAGCGTCCGCTGCTGGGCTCCGGCCCGCCGGTGACCGTCGAGGACATCCCCCGGGCGGTGCGCCTCTCGCGCGCCGTACAGGTCGGAACCCTGGCCACCGTCGCCGTCGGCCGTGCCGTCATCGGCCGTGCCGTCGTCGGAGCGTTCGCCCGGCGTCACGACGGGACCGGACGATGACCGGCGCGGAGCGGAACGCACGCGGGGGTGGCTTGCTGGTGGCCGGTACGACATCGGACGCGGGCAAGAGCCTGGTGACCGCCGGCATCTGCCGCTGGCTGGCCCGCCAAGGCGTCCGAGTCGCGCCGTTCAAGGCGCAGAACATGTCGAACAACTCGATGGTGTGCCCGGACGGGTCGGAGATCGGTCGGGCGCAGTGGGTGCAGGCGATGGCGGCAGGCGTCACGCCGGAAGCCGCGATGAACCCGGTACTGCTCAAACCCGGCAGTGACCGGACCTCGCACATCGTGCTCCGGGGACAGCCGTACGGGACGCTGCGCGCCGGTCAGTACGCCACCGGCCGGCAGGTGCTGGCCGATGCCGCGTTCGACACGCTTGCCGAGCTACGGGGTCGGTTCGACGCCGTCGTCTGCGAAGGCGCCGGCAGCCCGGCCGAGATCAACCTCCGCGCGGGCGACTACGTCAACATGGGCCTGGCCCGACGTGCGCAGCTGCCCGCGGTCGTGGTCGCCGACGTGGACCGGGGCGGCTCGCTGGCCGCCATGTACGGGACGCTGGCGCTGCTCGACGCGGAGGACCAGAAACTCCTGGCCGGGTTCGTCGTCAACAAGTTCCGCGGCGACGTCGACGTGCTGCGTCCTGGATTGGACCGGATCACCGAGCTGACCGGCCGACCGGTGTTCGGCGTACTGCCGTGGCTGGACGGGGTCTGGATAGACTCCGAGGACGCGCTCGCCGTCGGCGGCTGGACCGATCACAATGTCCAGCACTCCGGGGCCCCTGAGCCGCAAGAGGCAGGACGCAGTGGTGGCCGATGGACGCTCTCGGTAGCCGTGGTGCGGTTCCCGCGGGTCTCCAATGCCACCGACGTCGATGCCTTGGCTTGTGAGCCCGGTGTCTCCGTGACCCTGACCGCCGACCCCGACGTGGTCGCCGTCGCAGACCTGGTCGTCCTTCCTGGCAGCCGGGCCACCGTGTCCGATCTCGAGTGGATGCGCGGGCGGGGGCTCGACGCCGCCGTCGTCGCCCGAGCCCGGGCCGGGCGCCCGGTTTTGGGCATCTGCGGCGGCTACCAGATGCTGGCCGAGCGCATCGTCGACCCGATCGAGTCTGGGCGGACCGTGGCGGGGCTCGGGCTGCTCCCGACCGAGGTCACATTCGGGGCGGACAAGAAGCTCGGCCGCCCACACGGGACCTGGCGCGGCCACGACGTTCTCGCCTACGAGATCCACCACGGCGTCGCCGCTTTGACTCAGGGACCGGAGCCGGACGTCCTGCAGAGTGAGGGCGATGACGCTCAATCCGCAGGACGTTCTGAGCGGTTCCTGGATGGATGCCGATCCGGCGCCGTCTGGGGGACGACCTGGCACGGCGCGTTCGAAAACGACGGGTTCCGCCGCGCCTGGCTGACCGAGGTTGCAGAGGGCACCGAGAACGACTGGCGACCGACGGCGGCCCCCGGGTTCGCCGAGCAGCGGGAACGGATGCTGGACCGGCTCGCCGACGCCGTCGCTGAGCATCTCGACACCGCCGCGCTGCTCCGCATCGTCGAGAACGGCACTCCGACCGGCCTTCCGGTCATCTCACCCTCATTGGCGTGAACGAGTACACAGGCACACGCGGCGCGAGGAGACTGGTAATACCTGGTCATCGTTCGGCGAAGGAACGAGGTCGCCATGGACACTCCGGACCGTACAGCCCGGCATCGCTCGCTGCTCCTGACCGCGATGACGGCACTGCTGAGCATTCTGGCCGGATTCCTGATTGGCCTCCTGGTCGGACGCAATGCGACCTCGCTGCCCGAGCCATGCGCCGGCGCGCTCACCGCCGGGGAGCGGGTCGCCGCCGCCATCGAGAGCGACTGGCCGACGGCGTCGGCGGCGGTCGACACGGTGCAGACAGCCCTGGAGGAGTCCGACTTCCGAGAGCTGGCCGCTGCTTGCCGCGACGCCTAGCCCGCTTCGTCCGGTCCCGGCCAGCCGCTCCTCGTCATCCGAACTGCCCGGGCTGGTAGTCGCCGGTGTCGAAGCCGAGATCCAATGCCCGCTCGCCGTACACGCGACGGATCTCGCGCAACGCGGACTCCACGCCGACGGAGCGAAGCTGCCGGCCGTCGCGCAGCCGCAGCGCCACCTGTCCGGCGTCCACCTCGCGGTCGCCGAGCACGGCTACATACGGCACGTGCCGCTCCCGGAGCCGGCGGATCCGCTGCGCAACGGTGGCCTCAGCGCCGTGCACCTCGGCTCGCAGGCCGGCGTCCGAGGCGTCGTCGCGAATCTCGGCGGCAGCCGCCTCATGTGACTCTCCGACCGGGACGACGGCCAGCTGCACCGGCGCCAGCCACACCGGGAACACGCCGCCGTACAGCTCGACCAGATGAGCGACGAGCCGTTCCATCGCCGACATGATGCCCCGGTGGATCATCACTGGCTGATGGTTCTCGCCGTCCGCGCCGACATACCGCAGATCGAACCGCGCGGGTTGGTTGAAGTCCAGCTGGACGGTCGACAGGGTCTGCTCGCGCCCGGCCGGATCGACGACCTGCACATCCACCTTCGGGCCGTAGAAGGCTGCTTCGCCCGGTGCTTCGACATACTCGGCGCCGGCGGCCGCCAGCGCGTCGCGGAGCATGTCTTCCGACCGCTCCCACAGCGCCGCGTCACCGAGGTATTTCCCGCTGTCGTCGCGCCGAGACAGCCGTAGGTGGTCGACCTCGATGCCGAGCACCTGACACGCGTACTGGATCTGGCGTAGCGCGGCTTCCACCTCGCCGGCGATCTGGTCCGGTGCGCAGAACACGTGCGCGTCATCGAGGTTGATCTGGCGCACCCGGGACAGGCCGCCGAGCACGCCGGACAACTCGCTGCGGAACATCGGCGCGAGCTCGGACAGCCGCACAGGCAGGTCCCGGTAGCTGCGCTGACGCGAACCGTAGACCAGGGCGTGATGCGGGCAGTTGGCCGGCCGGAGGACGAACTCCTCGTTACCCACCCGCATCGGCGGGAACATGTCCTCGGCGAACTTCCCCCAGTGGCCGGACCGTTCGAACAGCGAGCGCTTGGCCAGAACCGGGGTGTAGATCCGCTGGCAGCCGGCGCGCCGCGCTTCCTCTGCGGCGAACTTCTCCAGCTCGGCCCGGACGACGGCACCGTTCGGGAGCCAGAGGGGCAGGCCGGCCCCGACATCGGGGTGGGACGCGAACAGGTCAAGTGAGCGGCCCAGCTCGCGGTGGTCCGGCCTGCTGGGATCTGGGTCTTGCGGATCCGGGGCGTGCTGATCAGGGTCGTATAGATCGGACGCGTATTCCTCAGCCGCGTTGTGTGCCGCTTGTTCGATGGGCATGTGATGGGCTCCTTGGTGGATACGGAGCCCAGGGACCTACCCACGACGGACGACCCTCGGGGCTGTGGCCCCAGGGCTCGTGGGTGATCAGATGTGTCAGGTCACGCCGCGGCTCGCCGGGTCACGGTGCCCGGCGTCGTCGTCAGATGATGAAGGCGTGCCACATTGTCGACCGTACCGCCGCCGGGTTTCGCACGCATCTCCTTTTCCGCAGCGCCCCTCAGCGCAGTGACGCGAGCTCCGTCGTCCTGCCGACGACAGAGCCGCCTGG
>NZ_ML142851.1:202120-203129 GCF_004138495.1 Phytoactinopolyspora endophytica | reverse complement strand
ATGACGTGTTGGCGCTCCCGGCCGTGCCATGACATGTGTCACGCCCGGCCCTGACGGCCGCACGGAAACCGATGACGCCGTAAACGGCCGTACGCTCGGCGAATCCGCGATCGTGGAGACATGACAGAAAACATCATCGACGTCCGCGATCTCCGCAGACGCTATGCCGGCGGCCCTGGCGACGGATTCGAGGCGGTCCGCGGTGTGTCCTTCGAGGTGCGCAAAGGCGAGTTGTTCGGGCTGCTTGGAACGAACGGTGCCGGCAAGACCTCGTGCCTGGAGGTCATCGAAGGGCTCGCCCCCACGAGCGGTGGGTCCGTACACATCCTGGGTCACGACCCATACGTGGACCGTGCGATCGTGCGTCCGCGGATCGGCATCATGCTCCAAGAGGGCGGGTTTCCGTCCGACCTGACGGTGACGGAGATGGCCGGCCTGTGGGCCGGGATGATGGCCGAGCATCGCCCGATAGCGGAAGCGCTTGAGCTTGTGGCCCTCAGCCAACGAGCCGATGTGAAGGTTCGCGCGCTCTCCGGTGGCGAACGGCGCCGGCTCGATTTGGCGCTCGCCGTGCTGGGCCGGCCCGACGTGCTCTTCCTGGACGAGCCCACGACCGGGCTTGACCCGCAGAGCCGTCGCGACGCCTGGGACCTCGTCCGCGACCTGCTCGATGGCGGCACCACAATCGTCCTGACCACGCACTACCTGGAGGAGGCGGAAGAGCTCGCCGATCGGATCGCGATCATGCACGAAGGCCACATCGTGGCCAGTGGGACGGCCGCCGAGATCGCGGCGGCACACCCCGGACGGATCTCGTTCGACCTCCCCGACACGCAGCTCACCGGCGACCTGCCGGAGTTCGCGGCACGGACCCGGGTGGACGGGCGGCGCGTGGTTCTGCACACCGACGATGTCCAACAGACCATGACCGACGTGCTCACCTGGGCGAACCCCCGCGGCATCGAGCTGGCTGGGCTGTCCGCGCGCCCCGGTTCGCTGGAGCAGGCTT
>NZ_ML142851.1:192908-202040 GCF_004138495.1 Phytoactinopolyspora endophytica | reverse complement strand
CGCCGCCGGCGAGCACCGAGAGGAGATCACCGTATGACGACCCCGAACCCGACCACGGCGATCCCAGCCGGGCCGACCTCGACGGGCGCCCCGCCGAACGCGGGTCCACCCACGAGCACGGGTGCCCGCACCCGCGCCGCCGCCCGGCGGATCCGCGCCCTGAGCAGGGCTGAGCTGCGGCTTCTCGTGCGGAACAAGACGGCCATGATAACCGCGCTCGCCATGCCAGTTCTGCTGGTGGTGTCCGTCTTCGGCTCGGTCGGGGACACCGCCGAGGAACATATGGAGCTCGGATCCTTCATCGTCGTCTCCTTGATCGGCTTCGCGCTGCTGTTCGTCGTGTACTACAACCTGGTCACCGCCTACGTCGCACGGCGCGAGGATTTGGTGCTGAAAAGGCTGCGCACGAGCGAGGCCACGGACATTGAGATCCTGACCGGAACCGCCGTTCCCGGGCTGGCGATCGCGCTCGGGCAGGTTCTCGTCGCCGTCGTCGCAGCAGTCGCGCTGCTGGACCTCGGTGCGCCGGTCAATCCCTTGCTCGTCATGATCGCCTTCCTCGGTGGGGCCGCTGTCTTCGTTCTGCTCGCCGCCGCGAGCACCGCGTTCACCCGCACAGCGGAGACCGCTCAGGTGTCGACGCTTCCCGTAGTCATGGTGTCCATGGTGCTGTCCGGGTCACTCGTCCCGATCGACGTGTACCCGGACGCCGTGCAGAACGCCGCTCAATACCTGCCGCTCAGTCCGGTCGTCGAGCTGACCCGGTTGGGACTGGAGGGCACCGCCGACGGATCCGCACCGGTCGGCTTCGCCGACACTTTCGTCGAGGCGCTCGCCCCGTCCGCGATCTTGCTCGCCTGGCTCTACCTCGGGGTCTACGCCGCACGTCGCTGGTTCCGCTGGGAACCGCGGACATAATGGTCCTGGCGCACACCTCGCACACCACCTAGGGACGGGCTGAGGACCATCGCGATGACATTCACCGGCGACGGCGCCAGGCGGGTCGACCAGTACAACCGGATCAGCATGTATGCGCTGGTGCTGACCGAGCCGCTCCTCGCCCTGGGACTGGTGGGGAACATCGCGACGGACACCCCCGGCTATGTCCTGACGACGCTGTTCGGGCTCGGCGTGGTGCACACCGTCGCTGTGTTCATGCTGCTCCGGGCGAGTTTCCGGTATCGCCTCGCCGAGGGGCCGCGGCCGGATATATACCGCGTGGTTGCCGGCGTCATCACGCTGATCTTCCTGATCACCCTCCAGGCGTGGCGGGAGTACCTGCTCCGTCCGGATTCCGACATGCCCCATCTCGGCTATGTCGCCCTCACCGTGGCGCTCACGTACTACGGTGGGACGCTCGCAGCCGGGATGACGGCCCGCCAGGGACGATGGGTGGCGGTCGCCGGCCTCGCGACACTGATCTCCTTCGGCTGGGCCGGCGGCCACGTGCCGTCCGACGCGCCTGCAACCACCACAGCCGTCATCTGGGCGGCGGTGGCCGTGCTGCTCGGCAGCACCTTCCCGACGTTCGTGTGGATCTCACGCGTGCTGCTGGAGCTTGACCGCTCCCGCCAGACCCAGGCTCGTCTCGCCGTCGCGGAGGAGCGGCTTCGGTTCGCCCGTGATCTCCACGACGTCCTGGGCCGAAACCTCTCGGTGGTCGCCCTCAAGAGTGAGCTCACCAGCAAGCTTGTCAGGCGGGACCCCGATGAGGCCGCACGGCAGGCGGACGAGGTCCGGCAGCTCGCCGAGAGCTCACTCAAGGAGGTGCGCGATGTCGTGCGTGGCTACCGGGCCACGGACCTCGAAGCCGAGCTGGCGGGCTCCCGGTCGGTGCTGGAAGCGGCGGGCGTGCGGTGCGCCATCACCAGCCTCTATGACGGCGCCGACCTCCCGGCCGACGTGCAGACGACGCTCGCATGGGTGGTGCGCGAAGGGACCACCAACGTGCTACGACACAGCGATGCGGCGCACTGCACGATCACGCTGGGTCGGGACGGAGATACGGTGATGCTCACCATGGAGAACGACGGAGTGCGCAGGGCACCCACGAGTCCCGAGGGCAGCGGCCTGGCAGGCCTGCGCGAGCGGGTCCGGGCCGGCGGCGGAACGTTGACCGCCGGCAGCCGCCCGGGCGATCGGTTCCGGCTGGCGGCGATGATCCCGCCCGGGGCACAGCCGGACAACGAACGACCCGACATCGAATGGCGGGGCAGGGAACGGCGAAACGAGGAACGGGAAAACGGGGAACGGCCGTGAGTATTCGTTTCCTGCTGGCGGACGATGAACATCTCATCCGGGGTGCGCTCGTCGCTCTGCTGGCCCTCGAAGACGATCTCACCTTGGTCGCGGAGGCGGCATCCGGCGACGAGGCGCTGGCGATGGCCCGCAAACAACGCCCGGACGTCGCAGCACTCGACCTCCAGATGCCCGGCCTGGACGGCATCGCCGTCGCTGAGGCCCTGCGCGATGAAGTGCCCGAATGCAAGGTCGTCATCGTCACCGGACACGGCCGGCCGGGACACCTGAGACGGGCGCTCAGCGCGGGCGTGCGTGGCTTCCTCCCGAAGACGGTGCCCGCCGACACGCTCGCTGACGTGATACGCACTGTGCACGGCGGAGGCCGATACGTCGACCCGGAGCTGGCGGCGGACGCGATCAGCTCCGGAGACAGTCCGCTCAGCGCCCGCGAGGCGGACATCCTCGAGCTGGCGGCCGACGGCACATCGGTCGAGGAGATCGCCACCCGGCTGGCGCTGGCTCCGGGCACCGTCCGGAACCATTTGTCCTCGGCTGGGCAGAAGCTGGGCGCGGCGAACCGGCACGAAACCGTCCAGCTCGCCCGGCGCCACGGCTGGATTTAAGGCCTGCGGCCACCGTCGGTGGTTGATCCATGAGAACCGGGCAGGCAGCGCCCAGGTCGAAGCTGCGATCGCACGCTTGTGAACGACGACTTTCGGGGTGAAATCCTGTGCCATCATTGGATCTTGCCCATCCAATTGATGTTACGGATCAGGTAACACTCCATGGTCGACCTGAGGTACTCTGACAATAGAGTTGAACGGCTCTGCACGGACGAGAAGGTGATGCGCAAGGAGGTCGGCTTCGAGGTGGCCAAGGCCTTGAAGAAGCGGCTCGCCGAACTTCGTGCAGCGAACGCCCTTGAGGACCTACGGCACGGCGTCGGCCGCTGGGAGCATCTCACCGGTGATCGCGGCCGGCAATGGTCGGCGCGTGTGAGCGCAAACTGGCGACTCATCGTCGAGCCGATCACCGATGACGGATCAACGACGCTCGTCGTCAATCTCGAGGACTACCAGACAACGGCAATCGGCGAGAGGAGGGAATCATGACCAGCCTCCCCAACTACGCAGTCCCCGCTGGCGAATTCGTCGCCGAGTGGATGGAAGATCATGCTGTCAACGCGGCGGAGCTCGCACGGCGTCTCGGCGTATCCCGAAAGCATGTGAGCGAGTTGCTCCGTGGCAAGGCGTCCCTGTCGCACGAGACGGCACTCGGCTTGGAGCGGGTGACGGGCATACCCGCTCGGATCTGGAATCAGTACGAGTCTCTGTATCGCGAAGACCTCGCTCGCCTCGGCGCCGAGCAAGCGCTGGTCGATCAGCACGAAGAGGCGAAGGCCTTCCCCTTGCGCTATCTCCGCACGTACAGCTACATCACGGCAGACACCAAAGACAGAGTCGGCACTGTCTCTCAGCTGCTCAAGCTGCTCGGCGTCGCGAGCCTCCAGGCGTGGAACACAACATGGAAGTCCGATGCAGTCGCCTACCGCAAATCGCTGCGCGGCCGCGATGACTGCATCGACCTCGCGGTATGGCTGACCCTGGGCGAACGAGCTGTCCGATGGAACGAACTGAACGCGTACAACGAAACGCAACTACGTGACATACTCCCATCGCTGCGCGCTCTGACACGTGATGACCCGTCGACATGTGTTGACAATCTCGTCGCGAAGCTCGCCAGCGTCGGAGTAGCGCTCACATTCGTTCCGGAGGTACCGGGTCTTGGTGTCTACGGGGCGACCCGATGGCTTGGGCAGCATCCGATCGTCCAGCTCTCGCTACGCGGCAAGGCCGACGATCAGGTGTGGTTCACCCTGTTCCACGAGATCGGCCATGTCCTCCTTCACGCACACAACGGTCTCTACCTCAATACGGATCGCGATCACGCTGAGGACGAGGCCAATCAGTTCGCAGCCGATACGCTCATCCCGCCGGAGCATGCGGAACGCATGCCTCGGGGACGTAACATTCAAGCCGTACGTGCCTTCGCCGAAGAGATCGGTGTGGCACCGGGAATCGTCCTTGGCCGAATCCACCGCGAGACAGGCGACTACGCGTGGGGACACCAGCTCAAGAGGCGCTTCGAGTTCCAGGCTGAGCCGCAGCGCGAGTAGGGATGGGTTGAGATAGCGCCGATCGACTGCTCCAGCCAACTCGTCGAATCGTCCGTGGAGCCGGTCATCGATTATCGTGTCCCAGCGTGAGGGGGAAGGACCGGAACGCCGAGAACCTGTGGCACGAGTTCCGCACCAATGCCGCCGCCGATGTGACCATGTCCCTGCTGCGCTCGAACGACGCGCTGCTGCACCTCGCTCTGATGGCCGCGCACCTCGGCAACGGCCAGATCGTCGACGGGGAGACCCTCACCGCCAGGATCGAGGCCGACCTGGCCGGCCCCTTGCGCAGCTATGTTCCCACCGACGACGACCCGGTGTTCGCCCCAGCGCCGGACGCGGACGCGCTGCTGACTCGGTGGACGAAGAAGGGCTGGGTGCATCGCAGCATCGACCCGGAGTCCCGGCTGGAGCGTTACCAGCTGACCTCCGGCGCCAGCCAGGCCGTACGGCAGATGCGCAACCTGCGCCGGCAGACGTCGCTCGCCACCGAGTCAGCGCTGACCATGGTGATGGCCGAGATGCGGCAGATCGCCACCGAGGCCAACCCGGATCCCCAGGCCCGGCGGCAGGCACTGGACGAGCAGATCGCCATGCTCGTCGCCCAGCGGGAGGCGCTGGACAGCGAGCAGGCACCCACCGTGGACGAGCGTGAGCTCGTCGACAAGGTGACCGCGCTCACCCAGCTGATCGAGCGCATCCCGTCCGATATCGCCCGCTACGGCGAGCAGATGCAGGCCAACACCACGGCCCTGATCCGGCAGAGTCTCGCCGACGATCCTGCCGCCTTCGCCGAGTCGCTGGACCGGATGTTCGAGGGCCACGACGTCATCTCGGAGTCCGCGGAGGGACAGGCGTTCCGCGCCTTCGCCACGTTGATCGCCACTCCGTCACAGCGTGCGCAGCTGGAGACGGACATCGACGAGATCGTCACCCATGTCCGTACGCTGCCGCCGGACATGGTGGAGTCGCTGTCCAGCTTCATCGACGCCATGTGGGACCGCGTGCAGGAGGTCGAGGACGCCCGCGCCGTCGCGTTCCGGCGGATGAACAACTTCGTCCGAGGCGGCGACGCTCTGCACTACCGCAGCATGCGCACACTGGTCAGCGAGGCGCAGGCAGCGGCCGCCGAAGCGTTCCAGCACACTCACGGCGGACGCGATATCGGATTCCCGGTCCCGATGAGCGGTGCGGACACCTCGTCGGTCGGGCGGCTGAGGCTCTCCGAAGGGGCCGGCGATCCGCCGGACGCCCTCGCCGAGGGCGCAGACGACTTCACTGTCGACCCGGCTGCCCTGGTGGGCAAGGAGTCCATCGACTGGGCGACGCTGCGCTCGGCCGTGAACTCAGCGATCGAGGCTGTCTCCGCCGCCGGCGGCGGCCCGGCGACGCTCTCCGACGTGCTGGAGCGGATCGACCAACCGCGAACCGGGGACGTGGTGGGCCTGTGGTCGCTGGCCGCTCGCTACGGTGACGTCGACCCGGACGCGCGGGTGAACGCGTCCGCCCACACCAGCCGTGGCACGCGGGAGATCACGCTGCCGTGGATCGCGTTCACCGAGCCCGTCCCCGACCCGATGGCCGCTGCCGAGCACCATCGGACACTGAGTAAGCAACCCCTGCTCCTCGAAGCCAGTCTCCTGGAAGACACGGTCGATGCCTGATACACCGGATGACGCGGACACCATGACCACCGACAACGCCGGCCCGAGCCTGGGCGACACCGACGGTGACGGGCTGTTCTCCGAGGTGAGCGCCATCCCGGCTGCCACCCTGGACCCGACGGATGTCTTCGACGAGTCAGCCTCTGACGACGCCGCCGGGACGCGCGTCGGCTCCGGCGACCACGAAGCCCGCTTCGACGGTGACACCAGCGAGCTTCCGCCCGAGGTGTGCTGGACGCTGCAGGAGCTGGTCGCTGCCCCGCACGTCTCCGGGAGCAGCAGACACTGGGCGGTTCTGTTGCAGCACGAGAAGAAGCTGCGCAGCCGCCTGTCGGAGCTGGGCCTGCTGCTGGAGATCAACCACGAGCACCGGTACGCGTTCACCCGCCAGGCCGAGGACCCCAGCCAGCACAGCCGCGCCATCCTGCGCACCAAGACACTCAGCCTGGCGGCGAGCACACTGGCGCTCTACCTCTACCAGCAGTATCTGGCGTCACCGGAGAACCCGGTCGTGGAGACCGCCGACATGATCGATCACATGATGGCGTACAAGCGGGCCGATGACACCGACGAGGCGGCGTTCCACAAGAAGGTCGTCACCGCCATCAAGTCGCTCGACGACGCCGCGATCATCAAGCCTGTCAAGGGCACCGACCGGTATCTCGTCTACGGGGTGATCACGTCTGTGCTCACCGCGGAGAGGGTCGAGGTGCTGACCCGGCGCTACCAGGCTATCGCCCGTGGTGACGTACCGGCCGACGACGACGCGCCCTTCGGCGACACACCGTTCGGCGAGGCGGCGGCGACGGACCGGAACGACGACGATCCCGTCGCCGACGACACTTCGGATGAAGACACCGGCGAGATGGGCGAGGATGGGCCGAGCGGTGCCGAAGGAGGCGACGGAGTATGACTGATGACGTCACGCGGCAGGCCGGACAGCCGACGGCGCCCGAAGCCGGCGCCCGCACCATCTACCTCGGTCAGTTCCGCCTCATCCGGCTCCAGGTGATCAACTGGGGAACGTTCAACGGCTACAAGGACATCCCCGTGGACGAGCGAGGGGTGCTGTTCACCGGCCCGTCCGGCTCCGGTAAGTCCTCCCTCATGGACGCCCACTCGGCCGTCCTGCTCCCCACCCACGACCAGCGTTTCAACGCTTCCGCCGACCTGAACGTGCGCGGCGCCAAGCAGGCCACCCGCAGCGTCGCGGACTACGTACGCGGCGCCTGGTCGGAGACGAACGACGAACATGCCCAATCTCAGGTGCGCTATCTCCGGGGTGGCAAGGCGGCCTGGTCGGCGATCGCCGCCACCTATGCGGACGGCGTCGACTCGATCACCACGGCCGTCGTCGTGAAGTGGTTCACCGGAGCGGAGACCGACGGGGCGTCGCTGAAGACCATGCACCAGCTGCACCACGGCCACTTCAACCTCACGCTGATGGAGGAGTGGGCGCAGCGGAACTTCGACACCCGTTGGCTGAAGGCGACCTACCCGGCGCACTATCCCGAGAGCCAGACCGCCTACATGCGCGAGCTCACCAAGCGCATCGGCCTGGGCGGGTCCAAGACTGCGCTGTCCCTGCTGGGCAAGGCGAAGGCGATGAAGAACGTCGGCGACTTGAACCTGTTCATCCGGGGCAACATGCTCGACGAGCCGGAGACGTTCGCCGCCGCCCAGAAGATGCTCGACGCGTTCACCCCGTTGAACGAGGCGTACGAGACGGCGCGTCGCGCCAACGCCCAGGAGAAGGTGCTGCACGATCTGCCGCCGAACTGGGAGACGTACCGCGAGTCCGGCCGTACCCACAGCCTCGCCGAGTCACTGCTGGGCGACGCGATGGAGACCTACCTGCGCGGTGTGCACGTGCATACGCTCCAGGAGGCGCTGGACGAGCTGGAGCGGGAGAAGAAGGTCCTCGATGCCGACCTCGGCGAGCAGGAACGGCTCTACGAGGAGGCGAAGGCGGCCTACGTGTCGCTGGACGAACAGCTGCGCAGCGAAGGTCAGGCGCTGGAGGACCTGAAGCTGCGGCTGGAGACCGCCAACGGCGAGGCGCAGGCACGCGAGCGCACCTACCGCGCGTACAGCGCCCTGGTCGACCGGCTCGGCGAGTCTGTGCCGGCGACCGAGGAGGAGTTCGCCGCGCTGCGCGAGCGGCTCCCGCGGCTGCTGGAGCAGGCCCGTGCCGAACAGCAGGAGCTGGAGCCGCAACGGCACTCGGTGTTCGCCGCGGCCGGCGACGCCCGTAAGAAACACGAGGCCAAGGCCGCGGAGCTGACGACGCTGCGGTCCACCAAGTCTCTGATCCCGGCGCACGCGGCCCGGCGACGGGAACAGATCGCCGAGGGCGCCGGTGTCGACGTGACCGAGCTTCCCTATGCCGCGGAGCTGCTCGACATCGCCGACGGCGAGGAGCGCTGGCGTCCGGCGGCGGAGAAGGTGCTGCGCACTTTCGGCCTCCGCCTGCTGGTCCCGAAACGGCATCAGAAGTCCGTCCAGGCGTTCATCGACGGCAACGATATGCGCGGCGTCGTCGAGTACAGCGTGGTGACCGCCGTGTCCGGCGCTCCGTCGACCCCGGCGCGCAGCACGCTGGCGGCCAAGCTGACCGTCGACTGGGACCACCCCTGCGGGCCGTGGCTCGCCGACCAGGTGGCCGACAGGTTCGACCACGTCTGCGTCGAGAACGCCGACGAGCTCGACGAACACCGGATGGCGGTGACATTGCGCGGAACCGTGAAGCTGCCGGGCAGCCACTACCGCAAGGACGACCGTGCTGAGTCGACCAACCCGTCGTCGTTCATCCTCGGCGGGAATGTGACCGCCAAACTGGCAGCCCTGGAGAGCGAGGTCAGCGCGCTGGCCGTCGCCGAGGAGCGGGCTCGCGCCGATGCTGACGACCTTGACCGCCGCTACCGGGAGCTGGAGGCGACCGTCGACGCGGCGACCCAGCTGGAGGGTTACACCGGGTGGTCCCGGCTCGACCATTGGACGAGTGCCGAGTCCGTGGCGTCGTACTCGGAGCGTATCGAACAGGTGAAGGCG
>NZ_ML142851.1:189237-192859 GCF_004138495.1 Phytoactinopolyspora endophytica | reverse complement strand
CAACGTCGACCTTCAACGGCTCGAGGAAGAGCGCACCGCGGCCGAGGAGCGCTGGCAGTCGATCTCCGACGCCTGCTCGGAGCTGCGCAACAAACTGAGCGCGAACGGTGTCCGCCAGACATTCCTGCTCGACACTTACGAGGAGGAGTCGGCGAAGCCGCACACCGTCGACGACGACCACCAGCGCGCTTACCTCGACGAGGTGTTCGCCGGTGTGGAGGCGCCGGTCACTCCGGAGAGCATCAGACAGGTCAGGATCGCCTTCCGCAAGGAACTGGAGCGTCGCCGGGACGCCGCCGAGGCCGACCGCCGCTACGCATACGCCAGGGTGAAATCGGCCGTCGACCGGTTCGTCGAGGAGTGGCCGGACTCGGCGCCCGACGCCACGGGCGACGTCGACCGTTCCGGGGCCGACTTCGCCGCCTTGCATGCCGACATCGTGCGCCGGAGGCTGCCCCACGCGATGGGCCGGTTCCAGCAGATGATCAGCGAGGACATGGTCCCGTCGATCAGCGTGCTGCAGCGCGCAGTGGAGAACGCGGCCGGCGAGATCGAGAACCGGATCACCATGGTGAACACGGGACTCTCGCGGGTCGAGTTCAACCCGGGGACCCACCTGCAGATCGCTTTCAAGGCGAATCCAGCCGCTGACGTCAAGGAGTTCCGCCGCAAGGTGGATGCGCTGCTGCGCGACGCCCCGGCCGCGCGGCGCGATCCGGAGAAGCTGTTGGCGCAGTTCCGGCGCGTGCGTGAGTTGATGACCCGTTTCACCGGCGACGACGCCGAGTCGAGGCGGTGGCGGACCAATGTGCTGGACGTGCGGACCAGCTACTTCTTCTACGGCATCGAGAACGACGCCGGAGAACAGGTCGTCGCCACGTACCGGAACACGGCGTCGAACTCCGGCGGGGAGCAGGAGAAGCTGGTGGCGTTCTGCCTCGCGGCGGCGTTGAGCTACAACCTCGCAGACCCCGACTCCGACGGACGCCCGCATTTCGCGCCGCTGATGCTCGATGAGGCGTTCAGCAAGTCCGACGAGGCGTTCTCGCAGCAAGCTCTGGCCGCGTTCGACGAGTTCGGGTTCCAGCTGATCATCGCCGCGCCGATCCGCATGACCGGGATCCTGGAGCCGTTCATCGGACAAGCAGTCCTGGTCGACAAGCGTGTGACGGACGACGGCGCCCGGTCCAGCGCCACCATGGCCACGTTCGGCGAGCTCGCCGCCCGCAAGACCGACTGACGGCGTCGACAGCGCACGTCAAGGACGAGGACGTCGCGGTGTCACCTCCGGTGGGCCCTGGGTGGCGGGCGTGACAGGCGGGCCGAAATGCCCTGGACGGCAGCCGCGCTCGTCAGCCGAAGACAGCGTTATAGCAGGCCAGAGTAAATATACTTAAATGTACTGGAAATGTACTAGCCGTGACTGTATGTGGAGGAGGTCTGTGCGGCAGCGCTCGCCGGGCCACGGCTTGGCTCGCTTCGATGATCACGACATGCTCCTACATGGCGGGATACTCGATCCATCTGGCTGCCTCACAGTGGCGGGTTTGCTTGCACTCGGCTTGTATCCGCAACGGTGGTTTCCTCAGTACGTGGTGAGGGCAGCCGTGGAGCGTCGGGCCACAGATCCCGCCAGAGTCCGCACACGCGACGTGCGCGTCTTACAGCCGGGTCACCATGGCGCGGAACAGCATACTGGTGGCGATCTGCCAGAACGTCCGGACCTCTGATCGGGGCGCTCGAGTCATCGAGGCCCTCGCGACCGGTATCCCGACGGTATTGCGGTCATTGGAGGCAGCAGGGCTTCCTCCTCCGATGTTTCAGGACCAAAGTATCCGTTTCACGGTGATTCTGCGCAACGCCGCCACACGTAAAACGATCAGAACTCCGCTGACGACCTCCGAGCGGCGCGTGTATGAAGTGCTTCTTGCGGGCCCTGCAAGTGTGCTTGGACTCGAGGAGCAACTGGGCATGAAGGCGTACACCGTCAGGAGAATCCTGAGATCACTTCGTGAGAAGAAGATTGTTACCCAACACGGCGGCCCCGGTCAGCCTACGACGCACGAAGTGGCAGACGTCTTTCGCTGATGCTCGACGAGGCGTTCAGCCAGCAGGCGCTGGCGGCGTTCGACGAGTTCGGGTTCCAACGCCACCATGCCACCTTCGGCGCGCTCATCTCCCGCAAGACCGCCGACGCCTGACCTGCGCAGCGCCCGTGGGCCCGCCGGAACGAGCATGCATTTCGGTCGCCAGGACGACCACGTTGCATGTTCTCACCGGCTGTGCGCGAGTGAGCCGGCGCTGCGGCTGAGTACGCGGTGCAGAGTCTCGGCGAAGCTCTCGGCCTGCGGGCCGAATCCGAAATGGTCGCCAGGGAAGTACACGGGATCATTTCCGAGCTGCTTCGCCAGAGCGGCACCGATGTCGTAGATGGTCTCCGCGGCTGACTTCTCGCCGAGGCCGACCGTGATGCGCGGGTGGTCACGCAGGATCTCCACGTCGGGCACGTAACGCGAGAGCGGGATTAGCCCGTGCGCGAGGAAGTACTCGAAGTTGCCGCTGACCCGTCCGAACGTCTCGAGGTCTTCGGGGCTCGGCGGCGCGTCGTCGGCTCCCGGCTCGTCGTCGAGTCCATTGTCGGCGAAGAACTTCCGCATCGCAGCGTCGACGCCTTCGCGACGGTACGTGTCGTACACGTCCTGGTCGCCGGCCAGAGCCTGCGTCGGGTCGTCGAGCATCATGGTGCACGGCGGTTCGTGCGCCACCACGGCACGCACCCGGTCGGGATAGCGGGCGACGAGGTCGAGCCCGATCTGCGCCCCTCCGCTGGTGCCGAAGACGTTGGCGGGTCCAGCGCCGAGCGCGTCGATGAGCAGCGCAGCGTCATCGGCGTGCACGTCGACGCGCTGGTCCCCGGGCGCACCCTCGAGGACGCTGCGTGAGTTGCCTCTCGGATCGTAGGTGACCACCGTGTAACGGTCCGCTAGATGACGGGCCAGGTCGGCGAAGACACCGGCGTCTTGCGGACCGCCGGGGATCACGATCAGCACAGGGCCCGATCCCCGGACTTCGTAGTGGATGCTCGCGCCGGGAACGCTCAGCATCGATGGTGTGACGGGATGGGGCATGGCGATCTCCTACCGGTTGGGGTTGCCTGATCTCGGATCGTCAGATCTCACGGACTGCTGATCACAATCCGGTTGCCTTCGCTGTCACGGAACTCCGCGCCGATGCGCTCCGGGTCCCAGGGCGCAGCTTGCGGTTCGGAGAGGATCTCCACCCCTTTGGTCTTCAGCGCGTTGACCGCGCCTTCCACGTCGTCGTCGATCAGCGCCAGGACAGGCTCCGGGGAGAGGTTGTCATCGGCGCGCCGCATGAAATGCAGAGTGGTCTGCGCTCCGGGGAATCCGAGCTCGATCCATCGCCAACCGTCGTCGCTCATCGGCACATCGGCGACCGGACTGCATCCGAGCTTCTCGGTATAGAAGGCCTTAGCGCGATCCTGATCGAACACCGGGAGCTCGGCGAGCTGAATGTGCATGGTCACGTCTCCTGTGAAAAGTACTAGACCGTCTAGTACTGCGCTTAGACTAGACGGTACAGTACTGACGGTCAACAGTGA
>NZ_ML142851.1:184665-189200 GCF_004138495.1 Phytoactinopolyspora endophytica | reverse complement strand
ATGCCGACCAGGCACGAGTCCAACCATGAGGAGGGCAGACGCCGTGGAGGAAGCCCACCCGTCAAGCGAGACCGGCGGCAATGTCGGTCGCTCGGCCGACAAGCGCCGGGCGATCCTGAACGCAGCCGAGGATGTCTTCCTACGCAGCGGCTATCTCGGCACCAACATGGACGAGATCGCCGCACAGTCCCAAGTGTCGAAGCAGACCGTCTACAAACATTTCGGAAGCAAGGACGCTCTGTTCATCGAGATCGTCACGACGATGACGAACGAGGCCGGCGACCTGGTCCATCCCGAGGACGTACCGGAGCTCACCGATTTCCACGAGCTGGCCGACTATCTCTGCGACTACGCGTATCGACAGCTCGCGGTGGTGCTCACTCCCCGCCTCATGCAGCTTCGGCGCCTCGTCATCGGGGAGGTCGTCAGGTTTCCGGACCTGGCCCGGACTCTCTACGAGCATGGCCCCCAGCGGGCGATCTCCGCACTCGCGGCCGCGTTCGAACGCTTCACCGATCGCGGGCTGCTCACCGTCAGCGACCCTCAGACCGCGGCGATCCAGTTCAACTGGCTCGTCATGTCCGCACCTCTGAACCAGGCCATGCTGCTCGGCGACTCGGCCATTCCCCCACCGGCCGAACTGCGTCGCTATGCCGAACAAGGCGTAACGACGTTCCTGGCAGCGTACGGGCGCCCCGCTGCACAAACGTAGGTTCGACGATCCGGCGACGGCCATGCCGTCTGCGGCCGGTGCTGCGAACCTGGTGGCCCATCTTGGAAGGCGGCTTGACCCCACGTTCTGTGTCAGATGACACAACGGTGGCGGAAGACGCTAATGCGAGGTCAGAGCAGCGCCGCGACCTTCCGGGCGACGTCGGCGGGCGCGAGGCTGGTGGCGTCGATGACCTCCGCGTCGTCCCGGAGCCACGGCAAGGCCTCCCGGTACGCAGCGACGTGGTCCAGGCGCCAGCCACGCGCTCCCTTCTCGACCTCATCGGCCTCGATCCGGCGCACCAGCTCGTCGTCGTCGACATGCAACAGCACGTGCCGGACGTCCACGCTGCGCCCGGTCACCGAAGAGAAGATCTCTCGCGCGTAGCCACGTCGCAACAGTGTCATCGGAACGATGAGCGTTCCGCCGTAATGGCTGTGCAGCTGGACTGCAGTCTCGGCGACGAGCGCCCGCCAGGCCGGCCAGTCCTGGAAGTCCCCCACCGGCTCGGTGATGAAATGCCGGAGCATGAACCCGACATACTCGGGATCGAAGGTCCTCGCGTCGGGAAGCATCCTCACCAGCTCGTCGGCGGCCGTGGTCTTACCCGCGCCGAACGTGCCGTTCAGCCAGACGATCAATGCCGTTCCTTCCCTTGCGAACAAACTCAACCGCCCCATCGTCGCAGAACGGTACCCACGCGGATCGCGCGCCGCACTGGTTGGATGGATCCATGATCTCTGAACTACCCGAGGACGAGCTTCTCGACATCGTCGACGAGTCCGATCGAGTAGTGGCGCAGGCGCGACGAGCCGACGCATACGCCCGCAGACTACGGCACCGTTCAACGTTCGTACTGGTGAAGAACGGCAGTGGTGAGATCTTCGTGCATCGCCGGACGGCGTCGAAACTCATCTTCCCGTCCCGGTACGACATGTTCGTCGGTGGCGTGGTGCGGGCCGGCGAGTCCTACGACGACGCCGCGCATCGAGAGGCCGAGGAAGAGCTCGGTGTTTCAGGCCTGCAGGCGCCCACGCCGCTGCTCCGTTTCCTGTATGAAGACCCGGATTACGCCTGGTGGTCGGCTGTCTACGAGGTGCGGTGTGACGCCACGGTGAATCCGCAGGTCGAGGAGGTCGCGTGGTACTCGTTCCTGACCGTGGACGAGCTTGAGTCGAAGCTGTCCGAATGGTCGTGGACTCCGGACGGTCTCGAAGCCTTCGCCCATCTTCAGGCCCGTGGAGTCGTCTAGCCCCTGTGCGGGGCGAAGGCGCAGAACTCGTTTCCCTCCGGATCCGCCATGATGTGCCAAGAAATCTCGTCGTCCGGCTCACGGAGGATACGGGCGCCGCGCGCGACCAGAACATCCACGTCGGGGCACAGGACGTCCCAATGAATGCGGTTCTTGGCCGTCTTGGGTTCGGGAACCGGGACGAAACAGAGGTAATCGAACGGAAGCCGTCCCATGGTCTCGAGCGCCGCGTAGTGCCCCTGAGGCTCGCGCTCGCGCTGCAGTCCTAAGATCTCGCCCCACCACGCGACCTGTGCGTACGGATCGACGCTGTCGACGACGACGGCCAACCGGTGCCCCGGCAACGACGCCATGCCCTCGCGCAGGAACGCGCAGAACTCCCCGCCTTCGACGTCTTGCATCACCCACCACTCGTCCTCGTCGGTAGGCGGGCGGAGGGCCGTCGCACCCAGCTCGTGCAGACCATCCAGCGAGCCGACCTGTACATCCAGATGTACCCGGTGCTTGACGGTCTTCGGCTCAGGCACCGGGTCGACCCAGATCTGGACGCGTTCGTCGTCGTTCACGAGCCGATACCCTCCGTCGTCCAGCGCCGTGGACGACATTCCGAGCGCCGCCGACCAGAAGGCCGCCAGCCGACCGGCGTGACTGGCGTCCATGCACAGCGCATGCCACGTCGCAACACTCATAAGTCGAGCCTAGGCGCCTAGACCGACAGGTGCGGGATGTGGCACGCCGGGGTCACAAGCACGAGGACCGGACGGTTCATGACAGGTCTGACATATCGAGCACGAAGCGGTAGCGGACGTCGTTGCGCTCAAGACGATCGAAGGCTTCGTTCACGCGCGCCGAGGGGAGCAGTTCGATGTCCGCAGTGACACGGCGTTCGAGGGGCACTCGCCGCAGCGTCGCCGCTCCGTCCGCTTGCCACCCTGTGGTCGCCGGAAGCAGCACCTCAGTGGGGCCACATGTACCGTACGGACCATCGACGGAACGGAGGTTCACCGGTGGTCGGAACACACAACTACGAGCTCGTCGTCGAGTGGACAGGGAACCGCGGCACGGGCACCTCGAACTACCGTGCATACGGTCGCGATCACGAGGTCCGGGCTGCCGGCAACACGACGACCATCGCCGGCTCCGCCGATCCGAGCTTCCGGGGCGATGCCGAACGATGGAACCCCGAGGAGCTGCTCCTCGCGTCGCTGTCTCAGTGCCACATGCTCTCGTTCCTGCACCTGGCCGCCGTCGGGGGCGTCGTCGTGACCGACTACGTGGACACGCCGCTCGGCACAATGGAACTGGGACGCGATGGCGGAGGTCAGTTCACCGAGGTCACACTTCGACCGGTGGTCACCGTCGCCGATGTCTCGATGGCGGAGAAGGCGCAGACCCTGCACGAAAGTGCCAACGCCCAGTGCTTCATCGCACGCTCGGTGAACTTCCCCGTCCACCACTCACCCGAGGTCCGCGTCGCATCCAGCCAAGCCTGACATCGGCCGTCATAGGGCCGCTACATGTCGCCACGGCGTGCAAGTATCTGTCAAGTAAGCCCTTCCAGCGATAATTTAAGTCAAATAAGTCAACGTTCAGTCAGTTAAGCAGTCCGTTTCCAACGAGCTCGCCAAGTTGGCACTCTGCGCTGTCTGCTAGCCCCACGCGATCCCGAGCGTAGGCGGCGAAGCCTTGCGTCCAGCGAGATCACCTACTGAGATGATGACCGGGTGAGCGTGGTCCGCACGATGCAGATGTACGAGTTCGACGACGACGCGGCACGGGTTGATCGCGACGTCGTCTGGAAGTTTCTCTCCGAAGAGGCCTACTGGGCCAGGTGGCGTAGCCGCGACATCGTCGAGCATCAGATCGACGGGGCATGGCGCGTCGTCGGGGCGTACCACCGCGAGAGCGGCGCCATGGTCGGGTTCGCCCGGGCGATGTCCGATGGGGCGTCGATCGCATACCTGGCGGATGTGTTCGTTGAGTCCGAGCATCGCGGCGAAGGGCTCGGCGTGGAGCTCGTCGCGGCGATGATCGAGGACGGGCCCGGAGTGAACTTCCGGTGGATGCTGCACACGGTCGATGCACACAACCTGTACGCGAAGTTCGGCTTTGCCCCACCCGACCACGATCGGTACCTGGAGCGAGCCGAACGTCTCGGCGAGCGCAACCCGTGAACCGAGTGCCACGCGGCGGCGGCACCCGCGTCTCGACTTGTAGGACGCGGTCCCCGTGACTGAGCCACCTGGCGAGGAGTTCTGCATGCGATGCGGTCCGAGGTATCCCTTGGAAGTCGATCCTCGCACCCGCCACTTGCGGTGCTCCCACTGTGGAGACACGCGTCGACTCCCAGGTCATCCACTATTCATCGTCACCGGAGCTTCCGGCACCGGAAAGAGCACGATCGTCGACCCACTGCGAAATCGGTTGCCTCAGTGTGAGGTCTTTGAGACCGACGCCATCCTCCACGTCGCCGAGCTGGGTTGGGACGTGTTACGAAACACCTGGCTGCAGTTTGCCCACGCCGTCGCGCTCAACGGCCGTCCGTCTGTTCTGTGTGGTTCGTTCTTGCCC
>NZ_ML142851.1:181875-184647 GCF_004138495.1 Phytoactinopolyspora endophytica | reverse complement strand
CACTTTGACGGACTCCCCGGCCGACGCCTGGTCGGCCCGATCCACTTCTGCAACCTCGACTGCGCCGATGCGGTGCTGACTGACCGGCTCCGCGGTCGCCCGGAATGGCGAGGGTTTACAGAGGGACGGATCGTAGAGCACCAGCGTTTCGCCGAATCGCTCCGGTCGCGGATCCGGCCGACTTTCGACACAAGCGGCCAGACTCCCGACCAGGTAGCTGGACGAATCGCCGAGTGGATTGAACACCGCCTCGCCGAAACTCGATTGCCGCCGTCGTCGTCACCGGGTTGAATGTCGGTGAGGGCAGGCCGCGCGGGCGGCCACCACAGACACGGGACGGTGAGTTGATGAGTGTGCGCTGCGCGACCAGTCCACTGTCGTGCACACCTCAAGGAGTCCCGTGCCCAAACCTACAGCTAGGGCGCGGCAGACCCGCCGCGTCCGGACGTTCCGCTGCCTGAACTGCAGGCTCGACGTACCCGATGACGCGCCGGGCACTGCGCATCGCAACCACTGCCCGACGTGCCTGTGGAGCCGTCACGTCGATAACAAGCCCGGTGACCGCGGCGCCCACTGCGGTGCCCGCATGGAGCCGGTCGCCATCACCGCCCGCAGTGACGGTGAGTGGCTGGTGATCCATCGGTGTACCCAGTGCGCTGAGCTACACAGCAACCGTATCGCTGGCGATGACAACGCGTTGACGTTGTTCACCCTGGCCATCCGGCCGCTGGCAAGGCCACCGTTCCCTCTGGATCATCTGGCCCGTCTCTGAAACAAGGCCGAGGGCCCGGTCCGGCAAGCGGATCGGGCCCTCGGCTACGGAGACTGGTACGCCGGATATGGGCCGGGTAGGTCGGCTACCGGACCAGCGTCCCCATCAATCGCAGGCATGCGTGGCGTTGAACGGTGCATCTCTATGGTCAGGCTGCGAGATCAGGTGCCAGCCGGCAGACCGATGCGGAAGCTTGTGTCGGTAGCATCGGGGGTGACCATCCGACGTCACGTCAGGAACACCGGTGGGGGCGCGCCCAAGCGCCCGAAGCCGGGGCCGTCCCGCGACTGTGACCGGGGAGTCGGTCCTCACCATGGGCCACTGGGCCGCCAGGTCGGTGCAGCGGACGTCAGCACCACACGTTGACGTTGCTGCGCCATCCGTTGTGGCGGCTTGGGAAGGCTGAGGGCAGGCGGCGATCCGGAAGCCAGGACACTGACTGCCGTCGTCCGCCGATCCGGGCGCGGGAAACGCCCGAGAGAGGACGTCATGCCCCAGGCACGCCTGCTTCTGCTGTCCACCGCCGACACGGACTTGCTCACCGCGGTCCGCGCTGATGATCGCTGGGCAGTCGCCAACCCGGCACGGACCTCGGCCGATGAGCTTCCCGCTCTACTCGAGCACACCGACATCGCCGTGGTCCGGCTCCTGGGCGGCCGTGAGGCGTGGCCGGAAGGCCTCGACGCGATGCGGGCCTCCGGCGTGCCCACCGTCGTCGTCAGCGGCGAATCGAGCCCGGACGCGCGGCTGCACGAGCTGTCCACCGTGCCCAGCGGCATCGCCACCCAGACACACCGCTACCTCGTCGCAGCAGGCCCCGCCAACCTCGCACAGCTCGCTGCGTTCCTGTGCGACACCCTCCTCCTGACCGGCGAAGCGTTCGAACCGCCTGCCGAACAGCCCCGCTTCGGCCTCCACGTCCGGGACGGAGCTGCCAACGACGGGCCCGAATCCGGCGACGAGCAGCGCAGCGACGACGGCCGACCAGTCGTCGGGATCGTGTTCTACCGCTCCCACGAGCTTTCCGGGAACACCGCGTTCATCGACGTCCTCTGCGAGCAGATTCACGACGCCGGTGGGACGCCACTGCCGATCTTCACCGACACGCTGCGCGGTACGGACCGTGCCGAGTACGCAGAGCTGCGCGCCCTGCTAGGCCGCGCCGACGTGCTGATCACGACGGTGCTCGCCAGCGGCGGGTTGGTCGCCGGAAACACCGCCGCCGGCGAGAACGACGACGCGTGGAGCACCGCACTCTTCGACGAGCTCGGCGTCACGGTCCTGCAGGGCCTGACCCTCACCAGCACTCGCGACGCCTGGCAGGCCAGCGACGGCGCGATGAACCCGATGGACGCAGCCACACAGATCGCCCTGCCCGAGTTCGACGGCCGGATCATCGGGGTCCCGTTCTCGTTCAAGGAGGTCGGCGACGACGGCGTGCCACGCTACGTCGCCGACTCGGAGCGTGCACGCCGCCTCGCCGGAATCGCGGTCAGGACGGCGCGCCTCGGCCGGATCCCGAACGCGGAGAAGCGGATCGCGCTCGTGCTGTCGAACTACCCGACCAAGCATGCCCGGGTCGGCAACGCCGTCGGCCTGGACACCCCGGCCAGCGCCGTCGAGTTGCTCCGAACGCTGCGCGACGCCGGATACGACATCGGCGACCTCGACCTTGACGCGCTCGGCCGCGGCGCCGACGACGACGGCTCGGACCTCCCGCCCGGCGACGCCCTGGTACACCGGCTGATCGCCGCCGGCGGTCACGACGTCGAGTTCCTCACCGAGGAACAGCTCGCCGACGCCGCTGCCAGCATCCCCGCGTCCACCTACACCAGGTGGTTCGGCACGCTCCCGGCGTCGTTGCGCGAGGGAATCGTCGACGCGTGGGGCGAGGCACCCGGCGAGCTCTACGTCGACACCACCCACGAAGAGCCGGCGATCGCCGTCGCTGGGTTGGTCTTCGGCAACGTGGTGCTGATGATCCAGCCGCCGCGCGGCTT
>NZ_ML142851.1:179542-181854 GCF_004138495.1 Phytoactinopolyspora endophytica | reverse complement strand
GGAGAACCCGGTCGCGATCTACCACGACCCGAACCTCGCTCCCTCGCACCACTACGTCGCCGCGTACCGGTGGCTGCAGGAACCGCCGGCCAGCGGCGGCTTCGGTGCCGATGCCGTGGTCCATCTCGGCAAGCACGGCACATTGGAATGGCTGCCCGGCAAGGGGTTGGGCCTGTCCGACGACTCCGCACCGGACGCCGTGCTGGGCGACCTCCCGCTGATCTACCCGTTCATCGTCAACGACCCGGGCGAAGGAACGCAGGCGAAGCGTCGCGCCCATGCCGTCCTGATCGACCACATGATTCCGCCGATGGCACGTGCCGACACCTACGGTGACCTGGCGAAGCTGGAGCAGCTGCTGGACGAGTACGCCACGGTCGCCGAGCTGGACCCGGCCAAGGCGCCCACGGTGCGGACCCAGATCTGGGAGCTGGTGACGCAGGCGCAGCTCCACCACGACCTGCACACCGAGCAGATGCCCGGGGAGGACGACTTCGACGACTTCGTCCTGCACATCGACGGCTACCTGTGCGAGATCAAGGACGTCCAGATCCGGGACGGGCTGCACATCCTCGGCCGCGCTCCGGAGGGCAAGGAACTGGTGAACGACGTGCTGGCGGTTCTACGGGCGCGCCAGGTGTTCGGCGGCGAGACCGCGCACCGTGGCCTGCGCGGAGCGATCGCCGCATGGGCCGGCCTCGACGAGCAGGTGCTCCTGGCCGAGCCGGGTGCCGCCGTCGAGGACTCCGACGGGCTGCGGACGCTCCGTGCCGTCAGCAGCGTCCCGCAGAGTGATGCCCCCGACGCTCCCGCTGCGGGACGCAACGGGATGGCGGGGTCGGACGTCGTCGATCTCCTCGAGACCGTCGCCCGAGGACTCGTCGAGGAGCTGGCGCGGCGCGGCTGGCGCCCGGACGAGGCGAAGCGCGTCGTCGCCGATGTGCTCAGTGCCGACGTCGACGAGGTGGCCGACGTGCTGCGGTTCGGCGCCGAGCAGCTGGTGCCCAGACTCGCCCGGACGACGGACGAGATCACCAACTCGGTACGCGCGCTCGACGGCCGCTACATCGCCCCCGGCCCGTCCGGCTCGCCGACCCGCGGCCTGGTCAACGTGTTGCCGACCGGCCGCAACATGTACGCCGTCGACCCCAAGGCGATCCCGTCGCGCAACGCCTGGGACGTCGGCGTCGCGCTCGGCGACTCGCTGCTGCGCCGCCACAAGGCCGAGACCGGCGCGTTCCCGACGTCGGTGGGTCTCACCGTGTGGGGCACGGCGGCCATGCGCACGCAAGGTGACGACATCGCCGAGGTGCTGTGGCTGCTGGGAGTCCGCCCGCTGTGGGACGAGGCGTCGCGTCGGGTGACCGGCTTCGAGGTGGTTCCGCCGGAGGAGCTGCTGCTCGACGACGAGCCGCGTCCCCGGGTCGACGTGACGGTACGCATCTCCGGGTTCTTCCGAGAGGCCTTCCCGCACGTGATCGGCGTCATCGACGACGCGATACGGACCGTCGCCGAGCTCGACGAGGACGCGACACTCAACCACCTGCGCGCCCACGTCGCCGAAGATCTCGACGCGGGAGCCGACCCGAGGCGCGCCACGGCCCGTATCTTCGGATCCAAGCCCGGCGCCTACGGGGCCGGGATGTTGCCACTGGTGGACGCCCGGAACTGGCGCACCGACGCCGACCTCGCCGAGGTCTACGCGGTGTGGGGCGGCTACGCCTACGGGCGCGGGTTGGACGGCGTCGAGGCCAGGTCGGACATGGAGAAGGCGTTCTCCCGGATCCAGGTGGCGGTCAAGAACCAGGACACCCGCGAGCACGACATCCTCGACTCGGACGACTACTACCAGTACCACGGCGGCATGGTCGCGATGGTCCGCCAGCTCACCGGCAGCGCACCCGCGGCGTACATCGGCGACTCGGCGGTGACCAAGCACGTCAAGACCCGGTCGCTCTCCGAGGAGACGGCGCGGGTCTTCCGGGCCCGCGTCGTCAATCCGAAGTGGATCGCCGCGATGCAGCGGCACGGATACAAGGGCGCCTTCGAGATGGCGGCCACCGTCGACTACCTCTTCGGGTACGACGCCACGGCCGGCGTCGTCGAGGACTGGATGTACGAGAAGCTCACCGAGGAGTACGTCCAGAACCCGGAGGTCGCCGAGTTCTTCCGCCGCTCCAACCCATGGGCCCGCAAGGGCATGGCGGAGCGCCTCCTCGAGGCCGCCCAGCGCGGCCTGTGGAGCGAGCCGTCCGCGGAGGCGATGGAGGCGCTCCAGCAGGCCGTTCTCGAAACCGAAGGCGACCTGGAAG
>NZ_ML142851.1:177551-179503 GCF_004138495.1 Phytoactinopolyspora endophytica | reverse complement strand
ACCGCGCCACCCGGCTGGACTCCCGTGTTCGGAGTCCAAGCCAGCCGACCGAGAGGCAACCAGCCGGCGTCGCGTCAGCCCAGCGTCGATGGATCGGTGTTGGCACCGGAGAGGACGACGGCCACGCGCTCACCGTCGGCGGGTCTGTATGCGCCCGAGACCAGCGCCGCGAAAGCGGTAGCGGGTCCGTGCTCCACGACCACCCGGTAGTTCTGCCACAACAAGCGCCGTGCCTCGACGATGTCGTCGTCATCGACCAGCACGGATCCGACGCCCGTCCGCGCCGCCACCGCGTAGGCGATCTCGCCGAGCCGGCTCGCACCTAGCGAGTCGGCGGCGACACCGGAGACACCGACGTCGATCGGACCGCCCGCCGCCAGCGCAGAATTCAGGGTCGGGGCCGACGACGGCTCCGCGCCGACCACTCGGGCACGCCCCTCGACCGCGGTCGCGACGCCGGCCATCAGGCCGCCACCCCCTACGGCCACCAGGATCGTGTCGACGTCCCCACCGGTCTGCTCCAGCAGCTCGAGTCCGAGCGTCCCCTGACCGGCGCAGATCTCCGGCTGGTCGTAGGCGTGGCAGAACAGGGCACCGCTGTCGGTTGCGCGCGCCGTCGCCGCCTCGTAAGCGTCGGCGTATTTCGTGCCGACCTGGACGACGTGCGCACCCAGCTCACGGAGCTTCTTCACCTTCACCGGCGGAGCGTTTTGGGGCACGAATACCTGCGCCGGCAGTCCATGCGCGGCCGCCGCGTACGCGACGGCGAGTCCGGCGTTGCCGCCCGACGCCGCGACGACGCCACTCACCTGATGCCCTGCACTGTCCGGCTCGGCGAGGCCATCGTCCGCCCCCTCAGTCTCAGACGACACCGAGAACGACGGCCCGGCCGGCTCAAGGGCTGTCCGGATGCGGTTGAAGGCTCCCCTGGCCTTGAACGACCCCGTGTGCTGGAAGTATTCGAGCTTGAACCACAACCGTGAGAGCGGTGGAAACGAACCGGGGTCCAGCTCCAGGACCGGCGTCCTACGGACAAAGGCATCAATGCGCGTACGGGCTGCGTGGACATCGGACAGATCGATCACGTACACCATCCTGCCGCACCACCCGCGCCGACGGACCCCGGGATGTGAACACGGTCCCTGAAGCCCGCGTGCCGCTCACCAGGACGAAGAACTCCCGGAGGTGACCAGCCGGCCGGTGACACCCCACGGGCGGTCGGGTCAGTAGCCTGAGTCCTCCTCGTCATCCTCCTCGACCGCGTCCTCGATGGCGTTCCCGTCGGCGTCGATGACGTACCAGACGTCGTTGACACCCTGTCCTTCCACATCACCGACATCGTCAGGGGCGTAGTAGTACAGCGGCCAGTCGCCGTACGTCGCCTGGGTCGCCCCGTCGTCACGTTCGATCGTGTCGAGCAGGTCTTCATTCACTCCTTCACCGGCCTCGACCTCACCCTCCAACGGAGGCCAGGCATCCAGGCAGTCGTCCGAGCAGGTGCTCTCACCGGGAGAGTCCGAGGTGAACAGATACAGCGTCCGCCCTTCGCCGTCGACCAAGATCTCACCGAGTGAGGTATCCGACATCTCCACACGACCGGAGTCGTCGCCGGTGGCAACGTCTCCGTCGCCGTCGCCCCCGTCGTCGGATCCGCACGCAACAAGGGTCGCCAACGCGGCGGCGCTGCTCAGGGCGATAGCGGTTCGTGTTCGGCGGTTCATAATGGCCTCCAACGAGCGTCATGGGACGCACACGAGCAGCACGTCCGCGATCATCCGGATATGTGTTGTACGGACTGAGCCTCGTCAAAAGATTGCGGCGATCAAGGGTTGTCCGTCCCGGCAGAGCTCGGTTCGTTACTCGATGCCCACACGCGTAGGCGTCAATGCTCGCGACCAGCCAGTGCGTGGGCTTCTGACACGGCCGGAACGATGTATCACCCGGAACGGTAG
>NZ_ML142851.1:164059-177500 GCF_004138495.1 Phytoactinopolyspora endophytica | reverse complement strand
GGGAAGGCAGACCGGACGACACCACCCGTCAGCCAGGAGACCGGCCACGGCACTGCTAGTCCGATTCCACGAGGTGATGGAAGGCGGTCCTGAGATGGTCCGGACTGTGCGCGAACGCGCCGACGCATGCCCGGGCGCTCTGTCCACCCATGACGCCGCAGACGGCCCGCTCGCCCGGGTCCGCGTCCCGGGCGGCAGGCTCACCGCGCAGCAGCTGCTGGTACTCGCGGAGAGCATCGACGTACTCGGCGACGGCCGGTTGCACGTGACCTCCCGTGCCAATGTGCAGCTCCGTGGCCTTTCCGACCCGGAAGCGCTGGCGACGCGTCTGGCCGACGCTGGGCTGCTCCCCTCGCCGTCTCACGAACGGATACGCAACATCCTCGGATCGCCGTTGAGTAGCCTTGCCGGTGGCCTGGTCGACGTCTGGCCGCTGGTCACGGCGCTTGACCGGGCGATCCAGGCCGAGCCCAGGCTCACGGCACTCTCCGGGCGCTTCCAGTTCGGCCTCGACGACGGCCGCGGCGATCTCACGGCCTCAGCGCTCGACGTCGGCTGGCGGGCTGTTCGCTCGGAACCCCACGGTGCCGTGGCCGAAGCCGGCGAACCGGCCGGTGCGCTCGTTCTCGCCGGCGCCGACAGCGGCCTGCGGGTGCCGATGGACCAAGCGGTGCCCGCGATGGTCGCCGCCGCGCTCGCCTTTCTCGACCTGCTCGAGGCGGACGGTGTCGGCGCCTGGCACGTGCGTGAGCTGGACAATGCCGTAGACCGGCTGTCCGCCATGATCGCTGACGCGATGGCCCGGCGAGGAGAGTCCCCCGCGTGGCCCGAACGGGACGGCCCCACCACGCCGCTCGTCCGCGCCATGCCGGTCCGCGCCACGCGGATTGTCCGCACCACCCCGGATCGGTTCGAGCAGATCCCACCCCCGGCGGTGGGAATCCATGCCGCCGGCCGGCGCCCGGACCACGGCGCCGGCACCCAGCAAGACCGGTTCGAGCCCAGTGACCTGTTCGGCGTCGTCGCCGGGGTGACGTTCGGCACGGTCACCAGCGATCAGCTGCGGCTGCTCTCCGAGCTCGCACCTGACGGCGCGATCTTCACGCCGTGGCGTTCCGTAGTCATACCGGGGCTGAGCAAGAAGAACGCGTCCGAGTCGGCCGGCCGGCTGCGCGACGGCGGCTACGTGCTCGACCCGGACGACCCGTCGCTGCGGGTCACTGCCTGCATCGGAAGCCCCGGCTGCGCGTCATCCGCGGCAGACGTGCGCTCTGATATCCACGAGGTACTCTCCGGTCTTCCATCCGGCGCAGTCCTTCATGTCTCGGGATGCGAGCGACGGTGTGGCCGCCCACGCACCGGCCACACCGACGTGGTCGCTACCGGCGACGGCTACTCGGTGGACGGCACCCCGACGACGGCCGACGCGCTGCCGACGGCGATCGGATCAGCGAGTGCGAGCGGCCCGCACGGCGATCGCTCCGCCGCTACCGGTAGCCCGGCTCCGGGTCGCCGCCCGTCACAGACCAGGTCACCCGAGGTCGGCGTCGTCGACCAGCACATTCCGGGCCCCGCGCCCAGCAGGGAGAACATGGTGTCAGCCAGTACAAGCGCTGTCGGTTACGTCCGTGACGGCGCGGAGATCTACCGCCGCTCGTTCGCGACGATCCGGGCCGAAGCCGACCTCGCCGGCTTACCCGACGACGTCGCGACGGCGGTGGTCCGGATGATCCACGCGTGCGGCATGGTCGACCTCGTCGACGACGTCGCGTGTAGCGACGACGTCGTGGCCGCCGGCCGTACAGCGCTGCGCGACGGCGCGCCGATCCTGACCGACGCGCAGATGATCGCCAGCGGGGTCACCAGGTCTCGTCTGCCGGCGGACAACGAGGTCATCTGCACCCTCGGCGATGCCCGTGTACCCGGTCTGGCGGCCGAGCTCGGCAACACACGCAGCGCCGCCGCGCTCGAGCTGTGGCGCGAGCGCCTGCCTGGCTCGGTCGTCGCGATCGGCAACGCGCCCACTGCTCTTTTCCGGTTGTTCGAGCTGTTGGACGAGGGCGTCGGCGCTCCGGCAGCCATCGTCGGCGTCCCTGTCGGGTTCATCGGGGCCGCCGAATCCAAGGAGGAACTCGTCAGGCGTGCCCCGGCGCCGTACATGACCGTCCACGGGCGTCGTGGCGGAAGCGCCATCGCCACCGCCGCTCTGAACGCCATCGCGCAGGAGAAGGAATGACCGAAGCAGTGAACAACGGCGCACCACGCCCGGCCGACGGCTCCCACGACGTTGACACCCGGGCCGCCGGGCCCACCAGAACCGGCCGGCTATGGGGAGTCGGGCTCGGCCCCGGCGACCCGGAGCTGGTCACGGTGAAGGCCGCGCGTCTCATCGGCGAGGCCGACGTCGTCGCGTACCACAGTGCCCGGCACGGCCGCAGCATCGCGCGGTCGATCGCCGAGCCCTACCTGCGTGAGGGCCAGATCGAGGAGGCATTGGTCTACCCGGTCACCACGGAGGGCACTCGGCATCCAGGCGGCTATGACGGCGCTATCGCCGAGTTCTACGAACACGCGGCGAAACGGCTGGCGGAGCACCTCGACGCCGGCCGAGACGTCGCCGTCGTGTGCGCGGGCGACCCGTTCTTCTACGGCTCGTACATGCACATGCACGAGCGTCTCTGCGACCGCTACGACGCGACGGCGGTTCCCGGAGTCACCTCGATGAACGCGGCGGCGGCCCAGCTAGGCCGGCCGCTCGTACAGCATGAGGAGACGCTCACGGTCCTTCCGGGCACGATGCCGGCTCCGCAGCTGGCGATGCGGCTGGCGGAGACCGACGCCGCGGCCATCCTCAAGCTGGGCCGGACGTTCCACTCGGTCCGCGACGCGCTGGCGGAGGCCGGGCGGTTGGACGAGGCGTTCTACGTGGAGCGGGCCACGTGGGGCGGCCAGCGGGTGGAACGGCTGGCAGACGTCGACCCCGAGTCGGTCCCGTACTTCTCGCTCGCCGTCGTTCCCAGTCCCGCCTACACCGAGCGCACGTCGACCGAAGCCGCTGAGGCCGGGGACACCGCAGCCGCGAACGGCGGGTCCGGTGGCGAGGTCGTGGTCGTCGGGCTCGGTCCGGCCGGGCCGGAATGGCTCACCCCCGAAGCCCAGCAGGAGCTCGCGGCCGCGGATCACCTCGTGGGCTACGGACCCTACGTGGCGCGCGTCCCGACCAGGGCCGGCCAGCAACGCCACAGCTCCGGCAACCGGGTCGAGGCGGACCGCGCGGTACAGGCGCTTGAGCTGGCACAGGCCGGCGCACGCGTGGCGGTCGTGTCATCCGGCGACCCCGGTGTCTTCGCCATGGCGTCGGCGGTCCTCGAACAGGCCGAGGATCCCCGATGGAGCGGTGTCTCAGTGCGCGTCGTTCCCGGGCTGACTGCCGCGCAGGCCGCAGCGTCACGCGTCGGTGCACCCCTCGGTCACGACTACTGTGTGATGTCCCTGTCGGACCGGCTCAAGCCATGGGAGATCATCGAACGACGCCTCGACGCCGCCGCGGCCGCAGACCTGGTCATCGCCCTGTACAACCCCGCGTCCCGCAGCCGCCGCGCCCAGCTCGACCAGACACGCGACGTGCTGCTCCGGCACCGGACACCGGACACCCCCATCGTCGTCGCCCGCGACGTCGGCGGTTCCGAGGAGTCGATCCAGGTGAGCACGCTCACGGGGTTCGATGCCGACCAGGTCGATATGCGCTGCCTGCTGATCGTCGGCTCGTCCCAGACCCGCGTCTCCACACACTCCAACGGCGCTCGCACCGTGTGGACACCCCGCACGTACAACTGAGCTACTCCCGTCGGGGACCCCTGCCTGTGACCCGACACTGCCGCCGCGAGCCGATGTCACATCTTCGTGCCCCGCGACGTCCTATGTATGACGGGACGAGTCGCGTAGGACGAAAGACGAGGCATGGACGTGACCACCACCACTCACGAACGAGCCAGCACCAGCGCGAACCCGGCCATCAAACAGGCGGGAAAACTGGTCAACTTCTTCGACGAGCGGATCACGGCAAGTCACTGGCTGAAGCGGAATCTGCGCAAAGTCTTTCCGGACCACTGGTCCTTTCTGCTCGGCGAGATCGCCATGTGGAGCTTGCTCTTGGTCATTCTGTCCGGGGTCTTTCTCACATTCTGGTTCAAACCGTCGATGGCTCACGTGACCTACGAGGGCGCTTACGTGCCGTTGCGGGGGATCGTGGTCTCGGAGGCCTACGCGTCCACGCTGGAGTTGTCCTTCGAGGTCCGTGGCGGCTTGCTGATGCGCCAGGTTCACCACTGGAGCACGCTGATCTTCATCGCCGCCATGTCCGTCCATATGCTGCGGCACTTCTTCACCGGGTCGTTCCGCAAGCCGCGTGAACTGAACTGGCTGGTAGGGCTGTCCTTGCTGGTCCTCGGCATCACCAATGGCTTTCTCGGCTACTCGCTGCCGGACGACCAGTTGTCGGGAACAGGTCTGCGCATCGTCGAAGGTGGCATGCTGGCCATCCCGGTCGTGGGGACGTACCTGTCCTATTTCATCTTCGGCGGCGAGTACCCGGGAGAAGACATCATCTCCCGGTTCTACGCCTTGCACATACTCCTCGTTCCCGGCCTGATCCTGGCGCTTTTCGCCCTGCATCTGATTCTGCTGTGGTATCAGAAGCACACCCACTGGGCGGGCCCGGGCAAGACCGACAAGAACGTGGTGGGCTATCCGTTCTTCCCGGTGTACATGGCCAAGGCCGGCGGATTCATGTTCATCGCCTGGGGCTTCATCTTCCTGATGGCCGCCGCCATCCAGATCAACCCGGTGTGGTTCTGGGGGCCCTACGACCCAGCATCGGTGAGTGCCGGCACCCAGCCGGACTGGTATATCGGGTTCCTGGACGGCGCGCTACGCATCATGCCGGCGTGGAAGATCGACATCTTCGGATCCGAGTTGACGCTAAGTGTCATCATTCCGGCCGTCGTTCTCCCCGGTCTCATCGTCACGGCGCTGGCGCTGTATCCGTGGATCGAGCGGAAGTTCACCGGGGACACTCGTGAACACCATGTCCTAGACCGGCCCCGCAATGTCCCGGTCCGCACCGGCCTCGGCGTCGGCTTCATCGTCTTCTACGTCCTGCTCTGGATCGCCGGCGGCAACGACTTCTTCGCCACCGTTCTCCACCTCCCCGTCAACTGGGTCTCCCGATTCCTGCAGATCAGCATCATCCTCGGGCCACCACTCGCCTTCTGGATCACCAAACGCATCTGCCTCGGCCTCCAGCGCCGCGACCGCGACAAGGTCTTGCACGGAGACGAGTCCGGCATCGTCATCGTCAGCCCCGACGGTGAGTTCACCGAACGCCACGTCTCGCTCACCCAGGCCCACGCCTATACCCTCACCGCCCACGAACGTCCCACCCCACTCGACCCCGGCCCCTCCACCGACGCCCACGGCATCCCCAACCCGCGCTACAAAGCGAACCGCCGCCGCGCCCGCATCTCTAGGTTCTACTTCGGCGACGTCATCGAAAAGCCCACGGAGGCGGAGATCAGAGCTGCTCATGACGGCGAACACCACGAGATCGAACAGTGAGCGCGCCTACGTCTCACGGGCTCCGGCAAGCGATGGCACGTGCAGCCGGGGCGGTGGCGTCTCATCTGCGCCGGCGAGCCTGGCTCACCTCGCGAACGACCGCCCAAGCGTCCGCTACCGGGCCTACGTGCCCCAGCTTGTCGGGGTTGTTCACCGAGCGGATCGCCTGGATCCGCCCGTCGTGTATGTCCAGTGTCATGGTGAGGAGCACCTTGTTGTCGCGGTCGTAAACGACCAGGCCCGGCTGGCCGTTCACCTCGCGTGGATCCAGCGTCACGCCGATCCGGACCAGCCCGGGGAAGGTCGAGGCGAGTACCCGGGCCACATTGTCGGTGCCGACGATGGCCCTGGCATACTGCGGAGCCTTGCCGCCGCCGTCCGCGGCTATCTGAACGTCGGCCGAAAGCATCTCCCGCAGGCCGTCGACGTCACCTTCCCGGAGCGCCTTGAAGAAGCGCGCCGCAAGTTCCTCGCGCTCCTGGCGGTCCGCGTCGAACCGGGGCCGTCCTTCGTCCATATGGCGCCGCGCCCGGGTCGCGAGCTGGCGGCACGCCGCCTCCGACCGGCCCACCGCGGACGCGACCTCGCCGAAGCCGAACCCGAACACCTCCCGCAGCACGAACACCGCCCGCTCGAGCGGACTGAGCCGCTCGAGCAGCAACAGGGCCGCTATCGACACCGAGTCGGCCAGCTCCGCCGACCGCGCGGGATCCTCATAGGGATCGGTGAGCAGCGGCTCTGGGAGCCAATCCCCGACGTACTCCTCCCGCCGGACGCGGGCCGAGCGAAGCACGTCGATCGAGATCCGGGTCACCACGGCCGAGAGGAATGCCTTCGTCGACGTGGGCAGTGTCGTAGAGGTCTCGAAGCGCAGCCAGGTCTCCTGGACGGCGTCCTCGGCCTCGCTCACGCTGCCGAGGATCCGGTAGGCGATCGAGAACAACAATGGGCGCAGCTGTTCGAACTCTCCGGTCCGGGTCACGCCGGCTCTTCCTTGAAGCCCTCGCGCCACGTGGGGAAGCGCAGCTCCCAACCGAGCTCCCGCTTAGCCTTTGCGTTGGAGTAGCCGCGCCCTTCGGTCATCATCGCCACGCCCATTTCGCCCGCCAGCGGCCGGACCAGCCACTTGGGGATCCGCAGCGGCCTCTTCGCCCCGACGCACGCGGCCAGGTGAGGCAGCCATTCGCTGACCGGGGCCGGTTCGTCGTCGACGATGTTGAACACGCCGTTCGCCCGCTGCTCCACAGCCAACACGGTAGCCCTCGCCGCGTCGTCGAGATGCACCCACGAGAAGTAGCCGGTCCCGCCTCCGATGATCGGGAGCCTGCGCTTGCGCACCAGCTCGATCTGGCCCTCGACGCCGCCGCCGGGACCGTAGAATCCGCCGTATCGCAGGGCCGCGCCACCGGCCTTGACGACCACGTCTTCGACATGATGGAGCGGCTCCGCCAAGATGCGCATCTTCGCCGGCAACTCGTCGAGCGCCAGCGGCTCCTCCTCGGTCACCAATCCACGCTCGCGGTTTGCCGGCCAGGTGGCGACACTCTGGGCGACAACGTGGGATACGCCGGTCGCCTCACCGGCGGCCAGCAGGTGGTCCGTCCCCTCGGTGCGCAGCCGGTTCGTGAGTGCGCCGAACCGTTCGGGGTGCCTGAAGTCGGGTTTGCCGGCGTGCGTCACGGAAAGGGCGGTCATCTGGTGAACGATTGCCTCCGGCCGGGCCTCGGCCACCGCCTCACCGACCGACATCGCGTCCAACCCGTCCATCACGACCGCCTCGGCACCCAGCTGTGCTACCTCCTCCAGCTTGGCCGCGTTCGTCGTCGTCGCCACCACCTGATGACCCCGGGCCACCAGCTGCGGCACCAGCCACCGCCCCATGGCCCCCGTCCCACCTGCCACGAACACGCGCATGACCAATCACCTTCCCGATTCCCACGTCTGTCTCTGTAAGACATGGGACGAGTCAGCCTGGCTGTCTGTGACATGAAAAACCTCACCGGCTCGCGTCAGGTCAGGAGTTTCGTGGTGTCCACTGCTCCTGGTGGAGCGCATCGGCCAGCGGACGCCGGCGGCGCCAGCCGTGGCGTTCCAAGTCGGGCGTCGTCGCCAGCTCGCTGACCGGGCCCAGGCACAGCCAGGCCACCGGCCGGATCCCCTCCGGCAACCCCACCAGGGAGGCGAGAAACTCCTCGCGGTAGAAGCTGACCCATCCCACGCCCAGCCCTTCGGCCGTGGCGGCCAGCCAGAGGTTCTGGATCGCGAGGCATACCGAGTACAGCCCGGCGTCGGCGATAGCGTGCCGGCCAAGCACGGCGGGCGAGCCCCTGGAAGGGTCATACGTCACGACGACGCCCACGCTCGACTCCAGGATGCCCTCGATCTTGATCTTGCTGAACAGCTGCGCCTCCTCGCCGGTGAGAGTGTCGGCGAAGACCTTGCGCTCACCGGCGACGTGCTCGCGGAACCGCCCGCGGGTGCTCTCGTCGCGGACCAGGACGAAGTCCCATGGCTGGCTCAGCCCCACGCTGGGCGCCGAGTGCGCCGCCCCGAGCACCCGTTCCAACATGTCGTCCGGGATCGGCGCTCCGGTGAACTCCCCACGAACGTCCCGGCGCCGTTGCAGTACCTGGTAGAACGCTTCCAGTTCCGGAGCACGCCTGGTCCCTGCCGACTCGTGTGCTGTGCCTGTCATCTGTCGTCACCCCTTGTTCTGTATCTCCAACGCCGGCCTGTGGTGCGCCGCGCGCCTCAACGTGCCTTTTGGTCGGTGGTTCCTAGCTCCGACCGGATCCATTCGAGGGCGTCGGCAACGGTGCCGACCGTGGTCACCGCCGGACGGGGCGGGCGCCGCACGACGACGACGGGACGCCCCAGCTCCCGGGCCGCGGTGAGCTTCGCCTCGGTGTAGGAGCCGCCGCTGTCCTTGGTCACCACCACGTCGATCCGGTGCTCGCGCATCAGCGCCAGTTCGCCCTCCGCCGTGTACGGCCCCCGGTCCAGGATCACCTCGGCTCGCGGCGGAAGCGGAGGATCCGGCGGATCGACGCACCTGATCAGGAACCACACATCGCTGAGGTGTGCAAACGCCGCCAGCCCCTGCCGTCCCGTCGTCAGGAAGACCCGTGTACCGAGCTCCGGCAGCATGCGGGCAGCGTCGTCGAGCGAGTCTGCCCAGCGCCAGTCATCGCCGGCTCCAGCCTGCCACCCCGCACGTTCCAGCCGCAGCAGCGGCACGCCGGTAGCCTCGGCCGCGCCCGCGGCAGACGCGCCGATCCGCTCCGCGAACGGATGCGTCGCATCGACGACGGCGACAACACCCTCGGTGCGCAGCCACGCTGCCAGCCCTTCCGGTCCACCGAACCCGCCGATCCGGACCTCACCCTCGGGGAGCCGGGGTTTTTTGACCCGGCCCGCGAGCGACGAGATCACTCGGACGCCGTACCGCTCCAATGCGGCCGCCAGCGCACGCGCCTCGGACGTCCCACCCAGTACCAGCACAGGTTGCCTCGACCTATCGGTCATGGCGTACCGTTCCAGTCCGTGAGACCGCAGCTGAGACGGGACGTACCGTGACGGCCGAGCGGACAGCCAACGGGCTGCGCTACGGCTGGACGACGGGCGCCTGCGCCACGGCCGCCGCCACGGCCGCCTACACGGCGTTGCTCACCGGCGAGTTCCCCGACCCGGTCGAGGTGCAGCTGCCGAAGGACAGACGCCCGCACTTCGCGCTGGCCACCGAGCAGCTCGGCGAGGACTCCGCCAGCGCAGGCGTCGTCAAGGATGCGGGAGACGACCCCGACGTCACCCATGGTGCGCTCATCGTCGCCACGGTCCGCGCCGGCGACCCCGGTAGTGGCGTCACCTTCCGCGCCGGTGACGGCGTGGGCACCGTCACCCGTCCCGGGCTGCCGCTCGAGGTGGGCGAGCCGGCGATCAATCCCGTCCCCCGTCAGCTCATTCGGGAGGCTGTGGAACGGGTCGCGCGCGATTACGGCGGGAGCGCCGACGTCGTCGTCGAGATCTCCATCCCGGACGGCGAGGAGATGGCCCGCCAGACCTGGAATCCACGCCTCGGCATCGTCGGCGGGCTGTCCGTGCTGGGCACCACCGGTGTGGTCGTTCCGTACTCCTGCTCGGCGTGGATCGACAGCATCCGGCGAGGCGTCGACGTGTCGCGTGCCATGGGATACGAGCACGTCGCGGCGGCCACCGGCAGCACCTCGGAACGTGTGGTCCAGGAGATGTACGGGCTGCCGGACAGCGCGCTGCTGGACATGGGCGACTTCGCCGGTGCGGTGCTGAAGTACCTGAGGCGGCACCCGATACCCCGGCTCACCATCGCCGGCGGGTTCGCCAAGCTGTCCAAGCTGGCCGCCGGCTACCTCGACCTTCACTCCAACCGGTCCGAGGTGGACTTCACCTTGCTCGCCGAGATGGCCGGCACCGCGGGCCATCCGGATCTGGCCACTGCCGTCGCCAACGCCAACACGGCGATCCACGCGCTGGAGCTCGCCGAGGCCGCCGGCGTCGACCTCGGCACGCTCGTCGCGCAGCGCGCGCTCCGGGCGTCGGCGGACGTCCTGCGTGAGGCACCGGTCACGGTCGACGTCGTCGTCGTGAACCGGGCTGGGACCGTCGTCGGCCGCGCCTGACCACGCAACTTCTCCATGATCATGAACAGTAACCGTGTCGATAGCACGGTTACTGTTCATGATCATGGGCGAGCAGGAGTTCACAGCGGAGCGGGCTGCTTGGAGCGATCGCGCGCGGCCGAGTACAGGAAGCTGTCCGGGAACCCTTCGGCCGCCAGCACCGGCCCCACGAAAATCGTCGCCGCGCGCGTGATCCCCGCATCCCGGATCATCTCCGCAAGCTCGCCTAGCGTCCCGCGGACCACCTGCTCACCGGACTGAGACGCCAGGGCCACCACCGCGGACGGGCAGTCCGCCCCGTAGAACGGCAGCAGTTCCTCCACCACCTGTTCGATCCGGTTGACCGCCAGATGCAGCGCCAGCGTCGTGCCGGTCGCGGCGAAAGCAGCCAGCTTCTCCCCGTCGGGCATAGAGGTGGAGCGCGCCTGTGCCCGGGTGAGCACCACACTCTGCCCGACCGTCGGCACCGTGAGCTCGCGTTTGAGTACGGCTGCGGCCGCCGCGAACGCCGGGACTCCCGGCACAACCTCGTAGGGCACGCCGGACGCGTCCAGCCGGCGCATCTGCTCGGCAACGGCGCTGTAGACCGACGGGTCGCCGGACACCATGCGCGCCACGTCGTCTCCGCGCTGGTGCGCCGCCACCTGTTCGTCGATGATCTGTTCCAGCGTGAGGTCGGCCGTGTCCACCAGCCGCGCGTGCTGCGGACAGTGCTCGAGCAGTTCGGTGGGGGTCAGGCTTCCCGGGTAGAGGCAGACCTGGCATCGGGCAAGCACATCCCTGCCGCGCACAGTGATGAGGTCGGCCGCACCCGGGCCGGCGCCGATGAAGTAAACAGTCACGAGTTCTCTCCTTCAGGTTGCGTCCGACGGGCAGAAAGCCGGACCTCGATACCGCCAGATGCGCTCACGCGACGAAACTGGCCCCCAGGCCGGCTCTGGCGGTATCAACGTGGCGAGTCATTCGGGTCTCCTGGTCCAGGCGCCGAGCCGTCACCGACCTCGGGCGGCTCGGCGTGCGACGCCCGGCTGAAGCTCCATTGGGTCAGGGTCCGGGCCGGCGTCCAGCCGGTGAGGCTGCCAAGCGGAGCCGCCCGCTCGACCGAGTGTCTCGCCAGCTCACCGCCGTACGTGGCATAGGCACTGGTCAGCGCCGCCTCGGCTTGCAGCGTGACGGCGTGTGCGACGAGCCGTCCGCCCGGCCCCAGCGCATCGAGGCAGGCATCGACCATTCCGGGCACGCTCACGCCGCCACCCAGGAAGACCGCGTCCGGGGCGTCGTGCCTGTCACCGCTGCCAGCAGGTGGACCGCCTCCGGCCGGTCGACCTCTGCCTGGCATTGGATGGCTATCAGTGGCCGCGCTGTCCGGCACCTGTGTCCCGGCCAGCCCACTCAGGGCCTCGGGGGCGGATCCGACCACCACCCGCAGGTCAGGGACGCCTAGCCGCTCCGCGTTACGGCGGATCCGGGCGGCTCGCTCGGGATCCGCTTCGATCGCCACGGCCCGGTTCGCCGGATGGACGCGCATCCATTCGATGGCCACGCTTCCGGATCCGGCCCCGACATCCCACAGCAGCTGCCCGGGCAACGGTGCCAGCCGGGCCAGACAGCCGGCGCGGAGGTCACGCTTGGTGATCTGGCCGTCGTGCTCGAACGCGTCGTCGGGGAGACCAGGCACCAGAGACCATGCGGCAGCGCCGGGGTCGAGTTCGCATTCCACGGCGACGACGTTGAGCGGGGAGGTCGGCGGCTGTGCCCAGCCCTCGGCGACACCCTGCATGCATCGTTCGTCGTCGCCGCCGAGGTCCTCCAGCACGCTCATCCGGCTGGCTCCGTAGCCCCGCTCGACGAGCAGCCGTGCGACCTCCGACGGTGTGGACGCGTCCGAGCTGAGCACCAGCAGCCGCTGTCCCGGCGCCAATGCGCGACCCACCCGGTGGACGTTGCGCCCAACGACGCTGACCACCTCAGACCGTTCGGCCGGCCAGCCCATCCGTGCCCGAGCCAGTGCCACCGAGGACACGGCAGGCACGACCCGCACGGCGTTCCGGCCGAACATCTCCAGCAATGTGGTGCCTACCCCGCTGACCAGCGGATCTCCACTGGCAAGGACCACCACTCGACGGCCGCGATGCTCGGCGAAGAGGTCACTCAGACCGGCTCGGAACGGCTTCGGCCAGGAGAGTTTTGTCACATTCCCATCCGGCACCATGCCGAGGTGACGTTCGCCACCCACAAGAACGTCCGCTGCGGCCACCGTGGCCCGCGCGTCCTCGGACAGACCCGCCCAGCCATCTGCGCCGATGCCGACGACGGTGATGGCGTCGGCAGGCACTGGCGTCCGGAAGGCTGGCTGGCTCACGGTTCCACACCGTAGCCGAAGTCGCGTACCGTCCTGCACAACGTGAGCCAGGGGCCACACCCGGCAGGACGCTGGAGGAGACCGCCCGGGAGCACGACGGCCCCAGGCCCCGCCCAAGCCGGTCACGGCGTTCACCACAGACAGCTGACCAGCCCGAACACTCCGAACGGCCCCGGGAAGGATCTAGACGTGCCGTACGAACTCCCCCGCCTGGTGATCGCGGCGCCCGCGTCCGGTCAGGGGAAGACGACGGTGGCGTCCGGCCTGATGGCGGCGCTGCGGGACCGGGGCTTCGAGGTCTCCGGGCACAAGGTCGGACCGGATTACATCGACCCCGGCTACCACGCCCTCGCCACCGGCCGGCCTGCGCGGAACCTGGACCCGCACCTGCAGGGCGAGGACCAGATCGTCCCGCTGCTGCTGCACGGGGCCCGCGCCGGGTCCCGGCCCGCCGAGGTAGCCGTCATCGAGGGCGTGATGGGTCTGTTCGACGGCGCGCTCGGCACCGAGGGGTTCGCGTCCACCGCTCACGTGGCCAAGCTCACGGACACGCCCGTGGTGCTCGTCGTCGACGCGAGTGCGGCCAGCCGTAGCGTCGCCGCGCTGGTCCACGGGTTCGCCACGTTCGACCCGCACGTCTCACTGGCCGGCGTGATCCTCAACAAGATCGGGTCTGAACGCCACGCGACGGAGGTCAAGGCCGCCTTGAGCAGCACCGGTGTACCGGTGTTCGGGGTCTTGCGCAGATCGGAGGGGATCGAGACACCCAGCCGGCATCTCGGCCTGGTCCCCGTCGGCGAGCGGCAGC
>NZ_ML142851.1:163112-164009 GCF_004138495.1 Phytoactinopolyspora endophytica | reverse complement strand
TCGGCCGAGATGCTCGGCCGGCTCCGGTCCTGGATCACCGAGGGCGTGGATCTGGATGCGGTGGTCCGTGCCGCGCGGACCGCGCCACCGTTGCGCTCGGATCCCTGGGACCCGGCCGCGGCCCTAGGTCCCGGGGTGCCTGAAGCCGGCCTGGTCAGGCCGGTGATCGCGATGGCGGCAGGCGAGGCGTTCACATTCCGCTACACCGAGAACGTCGAGCTGCTACGTGCCGCCGGCGCCGAGGTCGTCGACATCGACCCGCTGAACGACGAGGCCCTGCCCGCGGAGTGCGCCGGTCTGTACTTCGGCGGTGGATTCCCCGAGGTACACGCCGAGCCACTGACCTCGAACGACGCGCTACGCAACGCCGTGACCCGGCTGGCCCGGAACGCCGCCGATGACGACGTGCACGGTCGCGAGCACGTCCGCCGACCGGGCGCGGCGGGTGGTGTCCCGATCGTCGCCGAGTGCGCCGGACTCACCTACCTCTGCCGCGACCTGGACGGGTACCCGATGACCGGCGTCCTGGACGCTTCGGCGCGGATGACCGAGCGGCGTACGCTCGGATACCGCACCGCGACGGCGGCCTGCGACAACGTCCTCACACACGCCGGGGAGCAGGTCACCGGGCACGAGTTCCACCGCACCCAAGTCACGCCGCGTCATGGCGAAGCCATCTCGGCGGCCTGGACCTGGGCGGACACACCGGAGGGATTCGCCGCGCCGCTTCTGCATGCGTCGTACCTGCACGTCCACTGGGCCGGACACCCGCACCTAGCACGCCGGTTCGCCGACGCCGCCCGCTCCATCGCCCGCTGAGGCGGCCGCCAAGCAGCGAGCTCGGCTCAGCCGTGGCGTTTCTCACCGAACGACGACGCCGACCCACAAGCCCGGTAC
>NZ_ML142851.1:158533-163051 GCF_004138495.1 Phytoactinopolyspora endophytica | reverse complement strand
GGGAAGGCAGACCGGACGACACCACCCGTCAGCCAGGAGACCGGCCACGGCACTGCTAGTCCGATTCCACGAGGTGATGGAAGGCGGGTCTTCAATGACCACACCTGCGCGTATCCAGGCACATTCACGACGCTCGACGCGGTCTCCGTCCAGGCTGAGCGGCCCCGCCGTCTGCGCGACACTGCTCGCCGTGCTGGCCGGATGCGGTGGCTCCGACGATTCCGCGAGGGCTGCCGGTGACGACACCGGCGGCTCGACGACCACCGAAGAGCCCACCGACGACGGCCAGGACAGCGGTCCCGGCAACGACGACGGCAACGGCGAGAGCGGTTTCGATCCGGTCAGCCTCGACAACTGCGGGGTGGAAGTCACAGCCGACCACGCTCCCCAGCGGGCCGTCACGATGAACCAGTCCGCAACCGAGGTCATGCTGGCGCTCGGCCTCGAGGAACGGATCTCCGGCACGGCATACCTCGACGACGAGATCCTGCCCGAGTTCGCCGATGCCTACGCCGGGATCCATGTGCTCTCCGACGAGTACCCATCGCGTGAGGCGTTGCTGGACATTGAGCCGGACGCCGTCTATGGCGCGTATCCGAGCGCATTCCAGCCCGAGACCGCCGGTAACCGATCCGAGCTCCACGACGTGGGCATCGCCACCTATCTGTCACCCAGCGCATGCCCGGACAAGCCGAGTGACGAGCCCCTGGAGATCGAGACCGTCTGGCAGGAGATCCGCGACGTCGGCGCGATCTTCGGTGCCTCCGATGCGGCCGATGCGCTGGTCGAGGATCAGCAAGCCGAGCTCGGCCGGGCCATCGACTCAGCGGACGACGTCTCCTCCACCACGGTCGTGTGGTGGGACGGTGGCTCCGACGCACCCAGCGTCGGAGCATGCTGCGGCGCGCCCGGCATGATCATGGATGCCGCCGGCGTCGAGAACGCGTTCGCCGACGTCGACGGCAGCTGGGCGGACGTCAGCTGGGAGCAGGTCGCGGAGCGCAACCCGGACGTGATCGTTCTCGTCGATGCGGACTGGAGCACCGCGGAGGAGAAACGGGCCACGATCGAGTCCACTCCCGGTGTCCAAGAGCTGCCCGCCGTCGCACACGGCCAGTTCGTGGAGCTGTCGTTCTCTGCCACGACACCCGGCGTGCGCAACGTCAGCGCCGTCGTCGATCTCATCGACGGGGTGGAGGAGCTGCGATGACACGGCAAACGCATCCGACGAGGGTGGGCACACTGGCGGCCGTCGGCGTGCTCGGTGTGCTGTCCCTGGTCGCGTGCGGCACCGACGACGGAACCACCACGTCGACGGGTGACACCCCTTCGGACGCGGATCAGGAAGCCTCAGATTCGGCCGGCTCGCCCGGCGGCGACGGCACGGACGGCGCGGACGGCACCGATTGGCCGGTCACGGTCGACAACTGCGGCGTGGAGATCACCGTCGACGAGCCCCCGCAGCGCGCGGTATCGCTGAACAAGCCGGTCACCGAGATCCTGCTTGCGCTCGGCCTGCGGGACCGGATCGCAGGGGTCGCGGGTGAGCCCGACGAGACCGTCGCTGCCGAGGTAGCCGACGACTTCGCCGCTGTGGATGTCCTGGTCGACAAGGACTACCCGAGTTTCGAGGCGTTGATCGACACCCTGCCGGACTTCATCTACGCGTCCTATCCCAGCGCCTACCGTGACGACGGAGTTGGCAGCCGCGACACCCTCGCCGACTTCGGCATCCCGACCTACCTCTCCAGCGGACGGTGTGAGGACCGTCCGGAAGACGAGCCGATCACCATCGAGGACGTCTGGTCCGAGATCGAGGAGATCGGCCACATCTTCGGGGCGAGCGACGCAGCCGAGAGCCTGGTCATGGAGCAGCGAGCACTCTTCGACGAGACCCTGGCGTCGCTCGAGGACCTCCCTGCCCGGTCGGTTTTCTGGTGGGACATGAAGACCGACACACCGTTCGTCGGCGCCTGCTGCGGCGCGCCCGCCATGCTCATCGACTCACTCGGCTTCGAGAACATCTTCGAGGACCTGCCCGGTCACTGGGCGGACGCGAGCTGGGAACAGGTCGTCGAGCGAGACCCGGATCTGATCGTCATCGCCGACTTCGGTGACGGCGACATCGACGAGAAACTCGACTTCATCACCTCCGATCCCACGCTCAGCCGGCTCCGAGCAGTTCAGGACGGTGCGATGGTGACCCTGCCGTTCGCGATGACGACGCCCGGCATCCAGACGGTCGATGCGCTGGGGACACTCGCCGAGGCCTCCACGAGACTGGCGGACGCCGATGAGTAAGGACCCACTCGACGGCGCTGGAGCAGCTGCGCCCACCGCACAGACGCCGCGGTCCCTCCTTCTCAGCCGCCCAGGTATGCCAGCGGGGCCCGCCGGCGCCGGCACCCCGGTCACACTGTCGTCGAGGCATGCAGACGGGTACGCCAAGACTGCCGCCACCACCGCTGCCGCGCCGTCAGCACCCGCCGGCCGGTCACCCGTCCGAGCTGCGGGAACCGGCGGGATCGTGGCGGGCTCGGCCGTGCTGCTGGTCGTTTCCGTGCTGGCCGCGGTCGTCATCGGTCAGGCGGACATCACGGTGCGGGAGGTATGGACCGTCCTGACCGACCGCCTCAACCTCTCGTTCCTGCAGGTCGACGCCGTGGGGCTCGGCGCACAGCAGCCCTCGGCGATCCGCGCGGACGTGATCTGGGAGATGCGGTTGCCGCGGGCGGTCAACGCGGTGGTGGTCGGAGCCGGGCTCGCCGTCGTCGGCGCCATCATGCAGACACTGACCCGCAACCCGATGGCCGACCCGTATCTGCTGGGTATCTCGTCCGGCGCGTCGACGGGTGCGGTCCTGGTCATCGTCGCGGGGTTCGGGTCCGGCCTGGTGGGGGTCTCCGCGGGGGCTTTCGCCGGCGCCTTGCTCGCATTCGTTCTCGTGCTGGTGATCGGGCAACGCTCCGGCACCCTCACGCCGGTCCGGATGATCCTGGCCGGTATCGCGATCGGGCAGCTCTGCAATGCCCTGACCACGTTCGTCATCCTCTGGGTGGCGGATCCGAACGCGACGCAGGACGCGCAGTTCTGGCTCTCCGGCTCGCTCGCCGCTTCCCGGTGGTCGTCGATGCGGATCGCGGCGATCGTGTTGATCATCGCCCTGCTCCTGTGCCTGTGGCGGGCGCGGGCGCTGAACGCGTTCGCCTTCGGCGACGATGCGGCGGCGTCCTTGGGGGTCGACGTCAACCGGGTCCGATGGACGCTCCTGGTCGCATGCGCGCTGCTCACCGGCGTGCTGGTCGCCGTCAGCGGGGCGATCGGGTTTGTCGGGCTGCTGCTGCCGCACGCCGTCCGGTTCCTCGTCGGCCCGGACCATCGGCTGGTGCTGCCGCTGTCGTGCGTGCTCGGTGGGGTGTTCCTGCTCTGGGTGGATACGGTGGCCCGCACCGTCTTCGACCCCCGCGAGCTCCCGGTCGGGGTGGTCACGGCCATCCTCGGCGTCCCCGCCTTCATCTGGATCCTCCGGAAGAAGCAGGTGCGCGCATGATCGAGCCGATCGCCCAACCGCAGGTCGCCACATCCGCCCAGGGCCTGAAGGTCCACGAGGTCAGCTGGTCGGTCAAGGGCACCCTGATCGTCGACGGCGTCGAGCTGCATGCCCCGCACGGGAAGATCACCGGGCTGCTCGGCCCGAACGGCTCCGGCAAGACGACACTGCTGCGCGCCGTCGCACGCCTGTCCACCCCCGACCGTGGCGTCGTCCATCTCGACGGGGACGACCTGTCCGGCCTGCGCCGACGTGAGCTCGCCCGGCGGCTCGCCGTGGTGGAGCAGCACGCGGGAACCGACCTGGACGTGACCGTGCTCGACGTCGTGCTGCTCGGCCGCACCCCATACCGGTCCGCGCTGCAGAGCGACTCCGAACACGACCGGGCGCTCGCCATGGAAGCGCTGCACCTGGTCGACATGGTGGAGTTCGCCGGACGCAAGTGGGGCACCCTCTCCGGCGGGGAGAAGCAGCGGGTTCAGCTCGCACGGGCGCTCACCCAGCAGCCGTCGCTGCTGGTCCTGGACGAACCGACGAACCATCTCGACGTCGCGCACGCCCTGTCCCTGCTCTCCCTCGTGCAGCGCGCCGGGCTGACGACGCTCGCGGCTCTGCACGACCTCAACCTGGCGGCGATGTACTGCGACCATCTCGTGGTGCTCCGGCAGGGGCGGGTCGAAGCGAGCGGCAGGCCCCACGACGTGCTGACTCCGAAGCTGCTCCGGGAGGTCTACGACGTCGACGCCGACGTAGGGACGCATCCACGGACCGGGCGCCCGCTGCTGACGTTCCATCCACCGGCAGAGCCGGCGAGCGAGCTCGTGCACGCCGCCGGTCGTGTCCGGGTCTCCGGCGGTGATCCCTGATGAGCAGGCAGATCATCCTGGTCGGACGGGCGCTCGGGGCACCCACCGCCGAGCGGACGCTAGGCGATCTCGCAGCCCGGCTCGCCGGTGAGGTGGACGGCG
>NZ_ML142851.1:156630-158468 GCF_004138495.1 Phytoactinopolyspora endophytica | reverse complement strand
CGATGCTCGACCATGGCGAGCGGTCCCTGCACGACGTGCTCGACACGTGCCGGCACGACGCCGCTGCCGAGGTGCTCGTCGTTCCGGTCCAGGTTCCCCGTGACCGTTACCTCGAGACGTGGATCGACAAGGCCATCGCACACTGGCGGGAGAAGGCAGAAGGTTCGGCGTCGAATGTCCCTGAGGTACGTATCGGTGTGGGTGCGAGCGAGACCGGGGAGATGGTCCAGGCCCTCCGCGCGGCGGTGAACGGCCCGAGCCGCACGGTCACCGCATCGCCGGAGTCGTTCCGCAGCCCGAGCTGGTCCACGATCGGCGGGCACCGTCACCACGTCCTCGTCTGCCGCGGACCGCGCTGCTCGTCGCACGGGAGCCCGTCGGTCGCCGCCGCGCTCGGGGAACGCCTGCAGGACGGACCTGTGGGATACGACGACGTCCTGGTCACCAACACGGGCTGCCTCGTCCCGTGCAACCTCGGGCCGATCGTCGTCGTCCAGCCCGACGACGTCTGGTATACGGCGGTCGACGCCGACGCCATCGGACGCATCGTCGACGAGCATCTGGCCGGCGGCCGAGTCGTCGACGAGTTGTGCACGCCACGCAGCACCACCCAGGAGGAAGCATGAGCTCTCGCTACCCGTTCACCGCCGTCGTCGGGATGGAGGACCTGCGCCTGGCGCTGATCCTCTCGGCGGTGTCGCCGTCGACCGGCGGAGTGCTCGTGCGCGGCGAGAAGGGCACCGCCAAGTCGACGATGGTGCGTGCCCTCGCCGGGCTGCTGCCGCCGGTGCACGTCGTCGCCGGGTGCCGGTTCTCGTGTCCTCCGAAGAACCCGGATCCCGCGTGCCCGGACGGGCCGCATGGTGACGGCGACGACTCGCTGAGCCGCCCGGCCCGCCTGGTCGAGCTCCCGGTCGGAGCGTCGGAAGACCGGGTGCTCGGCTCCATCCATCTGGAACGCGCGCTGTCCGAGGGGGTGACCGCCTACGAGCCGGGCCTGCTCGCCGCCGCACACCGCGGCATCCTCTACGTGGACGAGGTGAACCTACTCCACGACCATCTCGTCGACGCCTTGCTGGACGCGGCCGCCATGGGCCAGGTCACGGTGGAGCGCGAGCACGTCTCCGTCTCACACGCGTCCCGGTTCGTCATGGTGGGCACCATGAACCCTGAGGAGGGCGAGCTCCGGCCTCAGCTGCTCGATCGGTTCGGGCTCACCGTGGAAGTGTCGGCCAGCCGGGACCCGGCGACCCGGGCCGACGTCGTGCGTTCACGCCTCGCCTACGAGGCCGACCCGGCCGGGTTCGCGGCCCAGTACGCCCAGAGCGAGCACCGGCTGTCCCGGGAGATCGCTGCCGCGCGAGAACGGCTCGGCGACGTGAACCTCACCGACGCGGCGTTGCGGCAGATCACCGAGGTGTGTGCCGCCTTCGAGGTCGACGGGATGCGCGCGGACCTGATCACGGCGCAGACGGCGATCGCGCACGCCGCCTGGTCCGGCCGGAGTGTCGTCGAGACGGAAGACGTGCGGGCCGCGGCCCGGCTGGCGCTTCCGCACCGTCGTCGGCGGAATCCGTTCGACGCCCCCGGCGTCGACGACGAGCACTTGGAGCAGGTCCTCACCGACGCCACGCCCGACGACCCGGGACCCGACGACGATAACGATCCCGGGCCCGACGGCGGCCCCGGCGGGGGCGCACCGCCGAACGACGGCGCCGGAGACGGGCCGACCGACAGCTCCGCAGCCCACGCCGATGACCAGAGCGCCGACAGTTCCGGGACACCTGAGCCGTCGGCGCCCGATGCCACCACACGCGACCCCGCCCAGGGCGGCGCGC
>NZ_ML142851.1:155198-156587 GCF_004138495.1 Phytoactinopolyspora endophytica | reverse complement strand
CGACCCCGGCGGCACTCCCGGCGGTAAGGCGCCCACCTCGGCGACCACATCCGAATCGGACGCCGGGAACAGTGCTCCGGACGGCGACGTACAACGCGCCACCGAACCGTACCGGGCGCGGCTGCTGACGGTCGCCGGGCAAGGCGCCGGAGCCCAGGGGCGTCGGTCCCCGGCCATCACCAGCAGTGGCCGCACCGTCGGCGCCCGCCGTGCGGACGACGGCGAGCCGGGCAGCCCGCACCTGGTCGCCACGCTCCTGGCTGCCGCCCCGCATCAAGCGGACCGGACAGCCCACGGTGCTCCCCTCGTGCGCCTGCGGCGGGAGGACCTGAGACTGGCTGTACGCGAGGGCCGCGAGGGCAACCTGGTGCTGTTCTGCGTCGATGCCTCCGGTTCGATGGGTGCGCGGCAGCGGATGCGCGAGGTGAAGGCGGCGATCCTGTCCCTGCTGCTCGACGCTTACCAGCGCAGAGACAAGGTCGGGCTGGTGACCTTCCGGGGCGCGGACGCCGCTCTCGCCCTGCCGCCGACGTCCAGTGTGGAGGCGGCCGCGGCCCGCCTGGAGTCGCTGCCGACCGGCGGGCGCACGCCGCTGGCCGAGGGTCTTGGTGAGACGGCTCGCGTCGTCGCTCTCGAGGCGGTGCGAGATCCGCGCCGGCGGCCGCTGATCGTGATCGTCACGGATGGGCGCGCGACGGCCGGCCGGGACGCCGTGCCGAAATCGCAGGTCGCCGCCGCGGTCCTTGCCCGCGAGCTGCAGCGGACCCGGGGTACCGCCGTCGTCGTCGACTGCGAGACCGGGTTCGTCCGGCTGGGTCTCGCGGAGTCACTCGCGGCCAGCCTGAACGCGGAGCACCTGGCACTCGACGGTGTGGCGGCGGGCGGCACCGCGTCGGCGCTGACGTCGACGGTCCGGGCGCACGCCACCGACCGGACAGCCGCATGAACTCGACAACTTCCATGATCATGAACATAAACCGTGCTATTTACACGGTTTATGTTCATGATCATGGAGCGAAGGACAATCGGAGGACCGGATAACCATGCCGCGAGGACAGCCAGCCGCCGTTCCGAACGACGGACTGACCACCCGCCAGCGCCGCAACCGACCGCTGGTGATCGTGCACACCGGAGAGATGAAGGGGAAGTCGACGGCGGCGTTCGGCCTGGCGCTGCGCGGGTGGAACCAGGGCTGGGACATCGGCGTATTCCAGTTCGTGAAGTCCGCCAAGTGGCGGGTCGGCGAAGAGGCCGCCTTCCGCGCCTTGGGCCGGCTGCATGCCGACACCGGTGAGGGCGGCCCGGTCGAGTGGCACAAGATGGGCGAGGGCTGGTCCTGGTCCAGGAAGAAGGGCACGGAGGAGGACCATGCGGCCGCGGCGGCCGAGG
>NZ_ML142851.1:154310-155133 GCF_004138495.1 Phytoactinopolyspora endophytica | reverse complement strand
CGGGAGATCGCCGACCGGCTCGCCGCCGAGCGGCACGGGCTCTACGTACTCGACGAGTTCACCTACCCCATCCACTGGGGATGGGTCGACGTCGAGGAGGTGGTGAAGACGCTGCGGGACCGTCCGGGCCATCAGCACGTGATCATCACCGGCCGGAACGCACACCCGGCGCTGGTCGAGGCCGCCGATCTGGTCATGGAGACGTCCAAGGTCAAGCACCCGATGGACGACGGGCAGAAGGGCCAGCGTGGAATCGAGTGGTGAGATGACGGTGCCCCCTTCGTTGCGTCCTGCAAGGTGAGCGCCGTGACCCACGATCCGCAGGACGCAACGACGGGGGGCGCGGAGCCGGACCTCCGGCACCACGGCGACTCCGATGCGGCGCCGGGTCTGGTCGATCTCGCCGTGAACGTCCGGGGCGGGATGCCACCGGACTGGTTACGGCGACGGCTGATCGCCGCGATCGACGACATCGCCGCTTATCCGGACCCGACGCCCGCCGCCGAGGCGATCGCCGAGCGCCACGGCCGTCCTGTCGACGAGGTCTTGCCAACGGCGGGCGGCGCGGAGGCGTTCACACTGATCGCCCGTGCTTTCCGTCCAGCCACCGATGCCATCCCGGCGGTGGACGCTGTCGTCCGTCGACCCGTCGTCGTCCATCCGCAGTTCACCGAGCCCGAGGTCGCTCTCAACTCGGCCGGACACGCCGTCGGGCGCACCATCCTCACCGCGGACGACGGTTTCGTTCTCGACCCGGGCGCCGTTCCCGACGACTCGGACCTCGTCGTGGTCGGCAACCCCACCAACCCGACGTCCGTCCTGC
>NZ_ML142851.1:150067-154285 GCF_004138495.1 Phytoactinopolyspora endophytica | reverse complement strand
CCGCGCGCACTATCGAGCGGCTCAGCCGTCCGGGCCGGATCCTCGTCGTCGACGAGGCGTTCATGGACGCGGTGCCCGGTGAGGCCGAGTCATTGTCCGGACGGCGCGACGTGCCAGGCCTCGTCGTCCTGCGCAGCCTGACCAAGACGTGGGGCCTGGCCGGCATCCGGGCCGGCTATGTACTCGCCTCGGCAGAGATCATCGAGCGGCTCCGGTCCATCCAGCCGCCCTGGTCGGTGTCGAGCTTGGCCATCGAAGCCATGCGCGCCTGCATGGAATCCACGGCGCTGGACCAAGCCGAGCGCCTGGCCGCCGACGACGAGCCGGTCCGGCAATGGCTGACCGATGAGCTACAGCAGCTGGGCGGCGATGTTGTACCGCATCCACGTGCACCCTTCGTTCTCGTGCGATTCCCCGATAACGGTGACCTGCGGATGCGACTTCGGGACACCGGCTGGGCTGTGCGGCGCGGCGACACCTTCCCCGGCCTCGGGCCGGACTGGATGCGTGTCGCCGTCCGCGACGAACCGACGATGAGCGGATTCCTCGACCAGCTCTCCCGACTCGTGCCCTGAGAGAACGACGACCACCCCTGCCTGGGCAGCGTCACCGGCCGCGTCTGAGGAACCGGTGGTGGCTCATCACGTCATCCGGGCCGACCATCACCAAGCAAGATACTCGAGTATCTTTACTGATACTGCTGTATCTCTAGAGATACGTTCGAGCAGGTAATGCGAGGCATGCGCGCGGCGGAGAAGCTGGTCGCAGCAGCTCGCAAGGTGGTCCGCGGCAGCATATGAGGCGACTCAGCTCTGGCCCCTTCCCCTCGTCAACGGAGACCCATGCTTACCGACCACCGCATCACCTCGATCGAGACGGCCCGGATCACCACGCGCTATCCGCGAACGGTGGGCCGCAACGCCCGTCTCCCCAGCCACGGCTCAGGGTTCGGCTCGACCGTCGCCGTTCTGCGCACGGACACCGGTGCCAGCGGGTGGGGGATCCTCCGCGGGACGCTCGACGGCTGCGACGACGTCATCGGCCTTCCGCTGACCGACCTGTTCGACCCGGCCACGGGCGTCATCCACCCGTCCGCCTTTCCCCTCGACTTCGCGTTACACGACCTCGCCGGCACCATCCTCGGTACGCCGGTGCACACAATGCTCGGTGGCGACGGCGACCGCACTGTGACGTGCTACTCGGGAGCGATCTACTTCGATGACCTCGATCCAGTCGACGCGCCGCGAGGCATCGCCGCAGTCCTCGCGAACTGCGCATCCGACTGGGCGGCCGGGTACCGTGCGTTCAAGCTGAAGATCGGGCGCGGCCACCGCTGGATGGACGCCGACGCGGGCTTCGCTCGGGACGTCGACGTCACGCGGGCAGTCCGTGAGGCCTACCCCGACGCTCGCCTCTTGGTGGACGCGAACAACGGATTCGAACCCGCAGAGGCGGTGCGCTACCTGCGCGCCGTGTCTGACTGCGACCTGTTCTGGCTGGAAGAGCCGTTCCCTGAGGAGGCAGAAGGTCTCACCCGGCTCCGCGAGTATCTCGCATCCTCGAGCAGCCGCACCCTCGTGGCGGACGGCGAATACAAGCCCGACGAGGCACAGCTCCTCGATCTCGCGGCGGCGGGGCTCCTCGACGTCCTGCTCATGGACGTCGTCGACTACGGGCTGACCGCATGGCGGCGAATCATGCCCACGCTCCGGGAGCTGGGTGTCGCCGCCTCTCCGCACGCCTGGGGCATGCCGCTGAAGACGCTGTACGCCGCCACCATTGCCGCCGGCCTCGGAGACGTGAACACCGTGGAAGGAGTACCGGGCACGACCGAGGGGGTGGATACCGGCGCTTATCACCTCACCGAGGGCTCGCTCGAGGTACCGGACCTACCCGGTTTCGGACTGACCTTGACGGCCCCGGTGACAAATGCCACGGCGTCGACGCCGACCCTCTGACGAGTACGTCCTCACGGCCCGCGGGACGCGGCGGGTCGATCAGCCCGGTGACCCGGAGAAACGCGGCCGCCAGCCCGGCGTCGTCGCAGGCGGCGCCGTGCAGCCTGCGCACCGGACTTGGCGATGCCGGCACGGCTTCTGACGTTCGCTGCACAGGTACGTGCCACGGTCGCGTGGGCAGACGACGGCCGCAAGGATGGCGACACTGCAAGGCTTCATCTCTTTTGGTGCACGCGATCGCAATCTCCGCGCACACCCGGTTCGTAGAACTGGGGAGAGAAGGCCGGCACGACCGACTTACGGGAGGCACCATGCGCACCCTCACCACACTCGGCGCGGCAGCGCTCACACTCGGCGCTGTCCTCGGCTCAGGAATGGCTTCGGCTGCTCCCGCAATCCCGCTCAACGGCGCTCAGGAGGCGGGCCCCGGCGACAACGACGGACACGGGTTCTTCACCTACGACCTGGACGGCACCAGCTTCTGCTGGACACTTAGCTGGGACCGGATCGACACCGCCACCGCGGCACACGTGCACGAGGGCCCCCGCCACGTCGCCGGCGACATCGTGATTCCGCTGGACGTCGGCGACGGGTCCGGTTCGCTGGTCGAGGGATGCGCGGAGATCGATGAGGCGTTGGCCGCGGACATCGCTGAGAATCCGAAGGCCTACTACGCCAACGTCCACAACGAGCAATTCCCGGCAGGCGCCATCCGCGGCCAGTTGAAGTAAACCCGCAGGCTTGACCGGCCGGCGACGGATCGCTCCGGGTCACGGCGGGCTACTAGGCCGGCGTCAGTCGAGGCAGAACTCGTTGCCTTCGGGGTCGGCCATCACGATGAAGCCGCCGCTGAGAGGCGGGTCGGGCTCGAAGCGGCGGAGGCGGCGGGCTCCGAGCGTCACCAGCCGGTCGCACTCGGTCTCCAGGGCCGCCATCCGCTCCTCGCCCTCAAGCCCCGGCGCAGCCCGGACGTCGAGGTGCACTCGGTTCTTGGTCTCCTTGTCCTCCGGCACCCGCTGGAAGAACAGGCGTGGGCCTGCGCCGTCGGGGTCTACGACCGCCGACGCGTCGTTGCGGCGCTGCGGGGGCACACCCATCGCCGCTAGTGCCTCGTCCCAGGAGCCGAAGCCGGCCGGCGGCTCCTGTACCCGGTAGCCGAGTGCCTCGGCCCAGAACGGTGCCAGCGCGCCTGGGTCGGCGCAGTCGATCGTCACCTGGATCTCGCGGGCCATCTCACTGCTCCTTCTCATCGGTATGCGGGTAGAGGTCGCGCAGGAGGCACACCTCCGCTAGGTGGTGAACCATTTCACGGTTGGTGTTCCAGGTCTGATCGGTCATGGCGTCAGCCTGGCGTAGATAGCGGACAGCTTCGGTCCGTGATCTGTGCGAGCATGGTCGGGTGACCGTGGAGGCGACCACCGCGCGGGTGCTGCGGCTGCTGGCCCTGCTGCAGCGCCGACCGATGTGGACCGCTGTCGAGCTCGCTGCCGAGCTGGGGGTCACCGACCGCTCGGTGCGCCGGGACGTGGAGCGGCTGCGCGTGCTCGGCTACCCGGTGCATGCGACCGCCGGAGTCGGTGGCGGCTATCAGCTCGGGGCCGGCACCAGACTCCCGCCGCTGCTGCTCGACGACGAGGAGGCGATCGCGACCGCGGTGTCGTTGCGGCTGGCGGCCGGCGGGACTGTGGCTGGGGCGGACGAAGCCGCACTGCGCACGCTGGCGAAACTCGATCAGGTGATGCCGCCGCGCCTGCGCGCCGAAGTGCGGGCCGTTCATGGCGCCACCGACACGCTCACCCGCCCCGGGATCGTGGTCGACCCGGAGCTGCTGGTGACCCTCGCCCGGGCGTGCCGGGACGCCGTCCGGGTGCGGTTCCACTACACCGGACGCGACAGTGATGGCAGCGTGCGCACGGTCGAGCCGGTGCGGATGGTCGCGACCGGCCGCCGGTGGTACCTGATGGCGTGGGATCTTGATCGCGACGACTGGCGCACGTTCCGGCTCGACCGGATGCGGGAGGCGACCGCCACGACCTGGCGGTTCCAGCCTCGGGAACACCCCGATCCGGTCGGTCATGTGCAGCGGTCGGTGGTCGCGGCACCGTACCGCTACGTCGCCCGGGTACGGGTGCACGCCGATGCCGACCAGGTCCGAGAGATCATGCCTCCCTCGGTGGGACGGGTCGAAGACGACCGTGAAGGCTGGTGCCTGCTGACGGTCGGTGGCGACGACCCCGAGTGGCTCGTGATGCACGTGGCC
>NZ_ML142851.1:147348-149993 GCF_004138495.1 Phytoactinopolyspora endophytica | reverse complement strand
TGCAGCTCGACGTGGAGGTGCTGGGGCCTCCCGAGGTGCGGGAGGCTGCCGCGCGGCTCTCGCAGCGACTGGCCAGGATCGCCAGTGGTTGATCCGTCTTTGGTGGACGCCGTGGACGACGGTGGCCCGTGTCCGGCACACACGACGCGGCTTCGCATCCGCTGAGCTGCTGGAGCAGCCTGAGCGAGGATACCGTGATCACGAACGCCGAACTGGCGACGAGGACACTCCGCGTCAAATCTATACCGAAACTGGTATAGTATTGACGAGGTGATCGAACTCGTGACTGGCAGGATCCAGACCCAATTGTGGGAAGTGGCACTTGACCAATACGGCTACGTGACCAGCCGCGACGCCCGAAAACTAAGCATCGATGGCGTCGAACTCGTCAAGCTAGCCCACCGTGGTCAGTTGCATAAGGTGGGCCACGGCGTATACCGCTTTCCGAGGTTCCCAGTCAACGAACTCGACTCCTACATGCTCGCTACGCTGTGGGCCGGAGAGCAGGGCGTCCTCAGTCACGAGACCGCACTCGACCTTTACGAACTCTGTGACGTCAACCCGGCGAAGATCCACCTCACCGTGCCACGGAAGCGCCGCATCCGCAGACGTGGCGGTGAGCTCTATGTCGTCCACAACGAAGATCTCGACGCTGGCAAGATCGGATGGCACGAGGGGATACCAACGGTCACGCCAATAGCGGCCATCGAGCAAACAATTCACGTGACACCTACCCATCTGGTCCGCCAAGCTGTGCAGAGCGCTCATGATCAAGGTCTGATCAACACCCAAGCGCACGACCGCTTTCTCCGCCAGTTGGGGATCCCCGTATGACCGACCGACTGTTTGCTGAACTGCCCGATCGAGGCAAGGCGCCAAGTACCAAACGAGCTCTGGATACCTGGATCCAGCAGGCACAGGCAACGACGAACGTGGCGGCCCGTCGACTCGGATGGATCGTGGCTTCCTCCGTCGTGATCGCTGCACTTCAACGTGCCCACCACGATGACGGCCACGCACAATTTCTACTTAAGGGCGGTGCCTATCTCGAGCACAAGCTTGGCCTGAGCGCACGATCGACCAAAGACATCGATACCTTGTTTCGCGGCGATTTCGACGAGTTCCTCAGCAGGCTGGACGGTGTGCTCGAGGAGCCATGGGGATCGATCCAGCTCCAACGAACCGCAGTCGAGATCATCGACGGCGCCAACCGCGTCGTCAAGCCTCGCCGCTTCAAGGTGAAGCTGCTGCTCCGTGGAACCGTCTGGCGGAGCGTTGAAGTCGAAGTTGCCCCAGACGAAGGCAACGCAGGTGAGGGCGTCGAGATTCTTGCCGCTCCCATCCTCAATCACTTTGGGCTTCCGTCACCGACCGCATTCGCCGGCATCGTCCTCGATTACCAAGTCGCACAGAACTTCATGCCTGCACCGATCCCCATGAGCCGCCAGCACAGATCAACGAACGCGTACGCGATGTTATCGACCTCCTCCTCATCCGCGACGCCTTCTATCCACCAGGGACCGACCTAACGTCACTACGCGCCGCCTGCTCAGACGTCTTCACGGCACGTGCCGCTGACACAGCACGCCGCGGCAACATTCCGGCGCGAGCATGGCCACCAACCGTAGTCGCGCACGCCCCGTGGGAAGCCGACTATCCCACGCATGCCGATCAGGTCGAGATCACGATGGGCCTGAACGATGCCGTGGCACAGGTGAACGATTGGATCAAAAACATCGATAGTGCTCAGCCGGAAGACCATGACCACCACTCATCATGCCCTGCACGTGTCCACGTCGTCACTGAGGCCGCGAGGTGATCGCCCCGCTCCGACAATGACTGTCCAGGCCCGATCACCGGGTGTCCGCTCAGCTGAGGGTCTTGGCGATCGAGCGGAGTTTGTCCGGGTTCATGATTCCGTAGATCCCGCAGACGTGCTGCCCGTCGTCACTCACCTCCACGACCCCCGCCGCGTAGATCCGGTCGCCCGCGAACAACGCCAGGGCGGGCTCGCCGTTGAGCAGCACCGGGTGAACCGCGAGATCTGCCAGATCCCGGAGGATCTTGTCGGACGCGAGCAGACGCGCGACCTTGTCCCGGCCGGCGACGACCTGCCGTGCGGCTTTGGTTTTGCCACCGGCATCGGTCCACAACCTCACGTCCGGCGCCAGCACCTCCATCAGAGCGTTCAGGTCGCCGCCCATCGCCGCCACCAAGAACCGATCGGTGACGGTCTTGCGAACGTGCGGGTCCACCGCGACCCGTGGGCGTCGGGCCTCGACGTGTTCGCGGGCACGGTGCGCGAGCTGCCGGACGGCCTCCGGCGAGCGGTCCAGGATCGTCGCGATCTCGTTGAGGCCGTATCCGAAAGCCTCCCGGAGCACGAAGACGGCACGCTCCAACGGCGTGAGCGTCTCGAGAACCACCATCAACGCCACTGACACCGACTCGGCACGCAGGGTGCCTTCGGCCGCATCGTTCTGAGTCACGAGCGGCTCCGGCAGCCACGGTCCGACATAGGTCTCCCGGCTGCGCTGGACGCGGCGGAGGCGAGACATCGCCTCGTTGACCGCGATCCGCACCAGGTAAGCGCGGGTGTTTCCGATGGCCGCGCGATTGGCGGCGGACCACGAGAGCCACGTCTC
>NZ_ML142851.1:146479-147302 GCF_004138495.1 Phytoactinopolyspora endophytica | reverse complement strand
GTGCCGAGGATGTTGTACGCGACCGAGAACAGCAGCTCCCTGTGCTCGGCGAAGATCTCGGTGGCGGTGTCCATGGATGCGCCGGCGTGCTGGCCTGCTCCGTGCGCGCCCACGCGCGTTGGGTCTTCCTCGGATGGTGTCCATTCGTCCACGGCAGACTCCTCGCCCATGTGAGTTGACTTCTTTGCTCACCGATGCCGCCAACAAGACGCCCCGCAGCGCGGAAGTGTGACATCCACCGCATCGGACCGTCCGGATGTCACATTCCGGGCCGGCGAGAGGCTCTTGGTTTCATGCCCACGTTACAGAGCGCGGTGTCGACGAAGTCACCAGTCCACACGACGCCGGACAAGCGCTGGCAATCATTTAACTCGAACAGTATTGTTCACTTTATGGAGGTCGTATGGAACCCCCCTCGGCCGTGACCACACACGGCTTGTTCGCCAGGCTGGCCGGCCTGGCCATGCGCCGTCGACGCGCGATGCTGCTCATCGTCGCGCTCTTGGCGCTGGTCGCCGGCTCGTCGGGCTCGACACTGTTCAGCAAGTTGTCCGCCGGCGGCTGGGACGATCCCGGAGCGGAGTCGGGGCAGGTCAGCGACATCCTCGAGGAGACGTTCGGGCAAGGGCAACCCAACCTCGTCCTACTCGTCGAAGCCCCCGGGAGCGTCGACGACCCCACATCCGCCGCCACAGGAGCCGATCTCACACAACGGCTGGCCGACGAAGCCGGGGTCACCAACGTCGTGTCGTACTGGGCGTCCGGTCAGGATTCACTGCGCAATGACGACGGCGACAAGGCGATGATCCTCGCCACGATCGAA
>NZ_ML142851.1:145696-146431 GCF_004138495.1 Phytoactinopolyspora endophytica | reverse complement strand
GACGCCAGCGAGGCCGATGAACGGCTCACCGACCTGGTCCCCGACTACGAGGGCAGCCAGGACGGTCTGGAGGTGCAGCTCGGCGGCTACGCCATGTTCGAACACGAGCTGACGGAGCAGAGCGAGACGGACGTCTTCACGGCCGAGCTGATCGTCTTCCCGGTGACCCTGGTGGCACTCGTCCTCATCTTCGGCAGCATCCTTGCTGCCACGCTGCCGCTGGCCGTGGCGGCGGTGACCGTTCTGCTCGGCATGGGCACGATGTGGGTGCTGGCCGAACTGACCGATCTTTCGGTGATGGCGGTGAACGTCGTCACGCTGCTCGGCCTCGGCCTGGCGATCGACTACAGCCTGCTGATGGTGAACCGTTATCGCGAGGAGCTGCGCAGCGGGCGCACGGTGGCCGAGGCCATCGGCGCGACCATGCGCACCGCGGGACGCACCGTCGTGTTCTCCGCGGTCACGGTCGCCATCGCGCTCTCAGCCCTCATCTGGTTCCCGCTCGACGCCCTGCGCTCGATCAGCTACGCGGGAATCGCCACCGCGCTGCTGGCCGGCGCCTCTGCGCTCATCGTGCTGCCGGCGATGTTCGCGGTTCTCGGGCGGCGGATCGAGCGCAGCTGGCTTCGGCGTCGCCGTTCGGAGACGGCTCACGACGGCGATGGCGCGGGCTCAGGTGCGGCGGATGCGGGCGCAGACACCAACTCCGAGACCGAGGACGGGTTCTGGCATCGG
>NZ_ML142851.1:142793-145641 GCF_004138495.1 Phytoactinopolyspora endophytica | reverse complement strand
CTTTTCGTGATGCGCCGCCCGGCACCGATCGCGACGATCGTCGCCGCGCTCCTTCTCCTGCTCGGCACGCCATTCCTCGACCTCAAGCTCGGCGAGGTCGACGAACGGACCATGCCCGAGTCCGCGCAATCCCGGCAGGTCTCCGACACGATCCGTGCCGAGTTCGACTCCGGCGAGCAGAACGCCCTGCAGGTCGTGGCTCCGGACGCCAGAGCCAGCGAGGAGGAGGTCACGGACTACGCGATCTATCTCTCGGAGATGCCGAACGTGGCCCGTGTCGACACGGTGACCGGCAGCTACACGGCAGGCACTGAGGTCGCCCCGGCTGGACCCGCGCACGAGCACTTCGCCACCGGCGACGCGCTGTACCTTCAGGTCGTCCCTACGCCGGTCGAGTCCGAGGACACACAGGACCTGGTGACCGGCATCCGGGACGCGGACGCTCCGTTCGAGATCATGGTCGGCGGCCTGGCCGCGGTCACCATCGACGGGAACGACGCGCTCATGAGCTGGCTGCCCTACAGCCTGGCCGCACTAGGCGTGTGCATGGTCATCCTGCTGTTCCTGCTCACCGGAAGCCTCGTTCTACCTTTCCTCGCGTTGCTGCTCAGCGGGCTGAGCCTGACCGCTACCTTCGGCGCACTGGTATGGATCTTCCAGGACGGCCATCTGAACGGCCTCTTCGGCGGGTTCACGGTCACGGGAAGCCTCCCCGGGACCATTCCGGTGATGCTGTTCGCTGTCGCCTTCGGCCTGGCTATGGACTACCAGGTGTTCATGCTCTCCAGAATCCGCGAAGAGTACGAGCGCACTGGCAGCGGCCCCACGGCTGTGGCGGTGGGACTCGAACGGATCGGGCGGATCGTCACCGCGGCCGCCATCCTGATCTCCATCGTCTTCCTGGCGTTCCTGCTCTCAGAGATCACATTGATGAAGGCATTCGGAGTCGGACTTCCGCTCGCAGTACTGCTGGACGCCACGCTGATCCGTGGAGCGATGCTGCCCGCGATGATGAAACTGCTCGGAAGGGCCACCTGGTGGGCTCCGGAGCCACTACGTCGTCTGCACCAGCGCTTCGGCCTGCGTGAGGGCGACGACGCGGCAGCCGCGGCGGACGAACTCGCCGGCGTCCGCTGAGCGGACCGGACACGCAAGAGACGCGACGGCCTGCCCGGCCACCCGGGCGGGCCGTCCGCCCAGGTCAGCGGGCCGTCAGGCTAGATATGCGGAGAGCACCTTGCGGTGCGTCTCACGCGCCTTGGCGTGAAGCTCACTCCCCGACTCGGTGGGCCTGACGAAACACGACCGGCGATCGTCCGCGCACATGGAACGCTCAACGAAACCTGCTCGCTCAAGGCGGTCGACGGCCCGGGACAGCGCGCTCTGGCTCAGGTACATGTCGGACGCCAGGTCATGCATGCGCAACTTCTCCTGGCCGGACTCGATCAGACGGTCAAGTGCCTCGAACTCACTACGGCCGACGCCGTACTCCGCCTGGAGTTCCCGGTCTAGAGCGCAGGCGATCTCGTTGTAGCTGCTGAGCAGCTCGCGCCAGCGCGACACGAGTTGTCGCTCCTGCGTCTGGATCACGAAGCGCATTCTAACACCGGGCGAAATATTATGCGAGCGCATTTTATGCTTGTGCATTCAATGCACGCGCATGTAACGTCTCCATCCGTGACTTCTACCGCAACACCCTCCGAGACCCCTGCGTCGCAGGGCGCTCAGCAACCGTGGACTCCACGACTCTGGGGCGTTCTCGCCGTCTTATGCCTTGTCCTGTTCCTCGACGGACTCGACGTCTCAATGGTCGGCGTCGCGCTCCCGTCCATCGGCGCCGAACTGGAGCTCTCGACCTCCACACTGCAATGGATCGTCAGTGGCTACGTCCTCGGCTTCGGTGGACTGCTGCTCCTCGGCGGACGCACCGCCGACCTGCTCGGCCGACGCAAGGTCTTCCTCATCGCGCTGGCCGTCTTCGCCATCGCCTCATTGTTCGGCGGCCTGGTCAGCAACGGCCCGCTGCTCATCATCACCCGCCTGATCAAGGGGATCGCCGCGGCGTTCACCGCTCCGACCGGACTGTCGATCATCACGACGACGTTCGCCGAAGGCGCCGCACGCAACAAGGCCCTGTCGATCTACACCGTCTTCGGAGCCAGCGGATTCTCGTCCGGGCTGATCTTCGGCGGACTGATGACCGGCCTCGGCTGGCGCTGGACGTTCCTCGCACCGGTACCGATCGCCGTCGCCGCGCTCATCGCCGGTATCGCACTGATCCCTCGCGACCGGCCGGCAGCCACGGGCGGCTACGACATCGCCGGTGCCATCACCTTGACCGGCGGCATGCTCCTGCTCGTGTACACCGTGGTCTCCGCCCCGGAGACGGGTTGGACCGATCCCGGGATACTGGGGTCGTTCGTACTGGCGGCCGCGCTCTTGACGAGCTTCGTCCTCGTCGAGCAACGGGTGCGGCATCCGCTGGTCCGGCTGGGGATCCTACGCATCGGACACATCGTGCGCGCCAGCATCGCCATCATCGCCCTGTTCGGCTCCTACCTGAGCTTCCAGTTCATGCTGACGCTGTATCTCCAAGACGTTCTCGGCTGGTCACCTCTACGGATGTCCCTCGCATTGCTGCCTGCCGGCATGCTTGTGGTCCTGACCGCGCCGAGAGCCGACCGGATGATCCAACGTCTAGGCACGGCGAGGCTGATCATCATCGCACTGGCAGCGCTCAGTGTCGGCTATGTCCTGTTCCTGTTCAGAATCGACCCTGACCCGAACTATGCCGCTGTGATTCTGCCCAGCGTCCTGCTGCTCGGCATAGGTTTCGCTCTCGGCTTCC
>NZ_ML142851.1:141457-142747 GCF_004138495.1 Phytoactinopolyspora endophytica | reverse complement strand
CGATCAACGTCCAGGCGACGTCGGGAGTCGAGGACCATGAGCAAGGGTTGGCGGCCGGTCTCGTGCAGACCTCCATGCAGGTGGGTGCCGCGCTGGCGCTTGCCGTCACGACGGCGCTGGTAACCACCGGCGACGACGGCACCACCCGGTCACCCGAGCAGATGCTCGACCAGTTCCGGCCGGGCCTCGTCTTTGTGACCATCGTCGCACTGGCCGGCCTCGCCGTCACGCTGCTCCCCATGCTCCAGCGCCGTCGCAACACCGAAGACGACGAACCGCCGACGCCGGACGGCACTGACCTGGTCGACGCCCTGACCATGAAGAGTTGACAGGCTCACGCATCTGAGCACCCGCACGTTGCCCGGGCCGGTCGGCACGGCTGCCTGTCAGGCCGTCGAGCCGGCCGGCCCGGCGTCCATGTCCGTGCGCTGCGGCCGCGTCGGCTGGTAAATCTGCGTCGTACACTTACGCTCGAATGATGCACAGTTCCGCCCCACGCGTAGGCAGCGCCGTCCTCGGGCTCCTCATGTGCGCTGCCGGTGTCGTCGGGACCTGGTTGACGTGGCGATACTTCGTCGACACGGCCATTGGGCAGCGCATAGACGACACCGCGTTCCGTGGCTCGGAGATCGGACACACCACGCTGTGGCGGGTCGCCGAGCCCGTCCTCGAGGTGGTGTCCATCCCGTTCATCGTCGTCGTGCTCGGTGCGGCGGCCCTCATCGCTCTCATGCGCCAACGCTGGCTGCTCGCCGTGCAGGTGACGATCCTGGTCGGAGGCGCGAACGTCACGACGCAGATGCTGAAGTACGTCGTGCTGGACCGTCCCGATCTCGCCCAGACCGCGGGAGCTGTGGACAACTCGCTGCCCAGCGGCCATACAACGGTCGCCGCGAGTGTGGCAGCGGCACTGGTCCTCGTCGTCCCTCGGCATACGCGGCCCGTCGTCGCCGTTCTCGCCGCCGGATATACGGCCGCCACCGGAGTCGCGACGATGGTCGGCGGATGGCACCGGCCGTCTGATGTCGTCGCGGCGATCACCGTCGTGATGGCCTGGGCGGGCCTGACGATGATCGTCACCGCCCTCGGAAGCCCGGAACGGGTCCGGCCGCCGGACTCCGCGATCGTGCCGACAACGGTCGTCGGCGGGTTGATGGCCGTCGTCGCGTTCATCTCCGCGCTGCTGTCGGCGTCCGCGTTGCAGAGCACGAGCGATGCACTCACCTCAACTGACACCGTCACGAGCCGGAGCAACCTGCTCGAGGCCTACACCGGCAGTGCGTTGGGCGT
>NZ_ML142851.1:141131-141347 GCF_004138495.1 Phytoactinopolyspora endophytica | reverse complement strand
GTCGCCGCCACCGCAGCAGCCTTCGCCGCCATTCTCATCACCCACCAGTTCGCTTGCCGGCCCGCCGGGCCGCCCGCCGCGGCCGCGAAAAGTAAAGATCGGATGCAAAGTTTGTGACGAGGACTACACAATATGCCCCGCCGTGCGGGACACTGGTGGTATGACCTCTAGCACCACCTACCGGCGTCCCCTGCCATCCAGCCCTTTCCAACCCGT
>NZ_ML142851.1:127133-141096 GCF_004138495.1 Phytoactinopolyspora endophytica | reverse complement strand
AGGGGCCCGTTGAGAAATTCGCTATCGATGACCTCCTGACGCATGACCGCTACGGCCTCGGCCGAGTGGTCGGTCTGGGCACGGACAACCGGGTCTACGTCGATTTCGGCGCCGGGACCCAAACCATCAACCTCCCGAATTCCAAGGTCACCCGCCTCTGAGCTGATCCGCATCGGACTGTAAGAGTTCGAGGCATCTCCCGAAAGCCACGTCGCGCGGGCGGACACGGCCCGACGATGACATGGTCGAGCAGGGTGACCATTCACCCTGCGGCGCGCCCGTTCAACGTATCGGGCATGCTCGGGGGGTGCCGACCAAACGGATCACTGTACAGCCGGAGCGGCTGGAACGATGGCTGGCCGGCTTCGCCGATCGGCACGGACCGATCGAGTATCAGGCGAGACCTGACACCGTCGCTGTCCAGGCGGCCGACGGCGCGGAGGCACTCTGCGAGGTGCCGTTCGGGCCGCTCGTCGTCGACGACGACGCGCCGTTCGGCGGGTTGCCTGCGCACGCGCGCCGGGACCGTCGCGTGGGCGTTCTGCTCGTACGGAAGGGCGGGTACGCCTCCGGCGTGTTCGACGGACGCGAGCTTGTCGCGTCGAAAGTGGGTTCTCGTCACGTCCAGGGCAGAACTGCCGCGGGCGGGCAGTCACAGCAGCGTTTCGCCAGGCGCCGGGAGAAGCAGGCCCGGGAGGCCTTCCAGGCGGCCGCCGACGTCGCGGCGCGCGTGATCTTGCCACACGCCGGCACACTGGACGCCGTCATCGGCGGCGGCGACCGCGGTGCGGTCTCTCAGGTCCTGGCGGACACGCGGATGGCGCCGCTACGAGAGCTCGTCATGCCGCAACATCTCACTGTGCCTGACCCGAAGCTCAACGTGCTGCGCCAGACTCCCGAGACATTCCGCGCTGTGCAGATCACCCTCACTGAACCGGACACGTGACGTTCTCCATATTCGGCGACCACGTGCGCGGTGAAGGAATAACCAAGCGTAAGTTTGGCAATGAGCATGGTGTAGGCACGCTCACTGACGAGAGGACACAACGCATGGCTACGTACTCCCTTCCCGACCTCCCGTACGACTACGGTGCTCTGGAGCCGCACATCGCCGGCCAGATCATGGAGTTGCACCACTCCAAGCACCATCAGACCTACGTGAACGGCACCAACACGGCGCTGGAGCAGATGGAAGAGGCCCGCGCGGCGAACAAGCTGGACACAGTCAACCAGCTGCAGAAGAACCTCGCGTTCAACCTGGCGGGGCACGTCAACCACACCGTCTTCTGGAACAACATGTCGCCCGAGGGCGGCGACAAGCCAGATGGCGAGCTGGGCGCCGCGGTCGATGAGTTCTTCGGATCCTTCGACGGCTTCCGGGCCCACTTCACCGCCGCCGCCCTCGGCATCCAGGGCTCGGGCTGGTCGATCCTGGCCTGGGAGAGCATCGGCCAGCGCCTTGTCATCGAACAGCTCTACGACCACCAGGGCAACCTCGCCGTCGGCACGGTTCCGCTGCTCATGCTGGACATGTGGGAGCACGCGTTCTACCTGCAGTACAAGAACGTCAAGCCGGACTACGTCGCGGCGTTCTGGAACATCGTGAACTGGGGAGACGTCGCCGAGAGGTTCACGTCCGCCAAGTCCAAGACGAGCGGACTCATCACGCCGCGGTGACGGGCACAAGCCGGCCCTGCTGCCACTGATACGTTCCTGACGGGCTCGGGCCTGGGTAGGTCTTCACCTACCCAGGCCCGAGCCCGTTCGTGTTGAACGTAGGCCGACGCTATGGCGCCACGCTGGTCTTTTGTGTCAATATGGGGTCACGAAGTAGAAAGTTCGGCCTTCCGAACTCGACGTCCGGTGGTGAGAGATGTTCAGGCACCCGCCCCAGCGGCGTGAGACAGTCACCATCGTCACGCTGGCCGCCCTGGCGGTCGGCTACCTTGCCGTCGCCGCCGGGTGGCTCCTCTCACGCCTGTGACACGGTCATGATAGCCACTGGCCGCACCGCTCGCCCGGGCATCCACAACCTGTTACGACTAGCGCTGACATGGTGAACACGTCAGTCTTGAAGTCATGACGACGCCACCGCACCAGCCGCACGACCCGTACCAGCGACCCGATCCGCGTGCTCAGGGCGCCGACGGCGGGCCGGGCGCTCGGATGCCCGCGAGCACCGGCTACGGCACCGCCGGAACACCGTACGGCCAGGTCAACTACGGTCCGCCCGGCGGATACCCCAGCCGCAACACGGGGTCTCCGACGAGCCTACTCGACCTGGTGGGCGCCATCGTGGGGCTAGTTGCCACCGTGTTCGCCGTCGGGTTCCTCATGGCTGGAGCCACCAGCGTCCAGCGCTCGATCGCGCTCTTCGGCGAAGGCACCGACGCCGTCGGCGTACTGCAGACCGTCATTGGCGCCGCCGTCCTCGTAGGCGTCGTCATCTGCGCATACTGGGCGCCCGCCACGGCACTGGTTCCCGGGGCGTTGCTGACGCTCGTCGGGCTGGCGGGCATGATCTCGATGGACTTCACCATGGAGCTCTACGAAGTACTGCCGGAGACCGACAGCAGCCCGATGGTCACCACCTGGATCTACACCGGTGCGACCCTGTCACTCGGCGCCGTCATGACCGCTATGGGTGTCACGTCCTGGATTGCCCGAGCGCGCCGGAGGACCCTCGCGAGGTAGCAGACCGTACCTTCGCCGAACTCGCGGACGCTCGGGCGACCTGAATTTCAGGTGAGAATCCGCAGAAGCCGGCCGCCATCGGAATCCATTCGGCACCGCTCGTCGTAAGACATGTGAAGCCACCCGACAGAACGGCTGTCGTACGGCACGATAGTGGTTGGAGTGTTCATGCCCTCGTCCTCGAATACCAAGCGCAGGCTCCTCATCGTGCTCGGCAGCCTGGCCGGCGTTGTGGTGCTGGTCCTCGGCGGCACGTGGCTCTATGTGAACGTCATCACTGACGACGCACCCGAGGAGTTCACTCTCGCGGACGGCGACGACGACGAGACCGACGGCGGGAACCCCGCACCCGCAGAAGATCTGGTACTGGACGGCACCTGGACCATCGCCTCCGAGTCGGAGGCCGGGTATCGGGTCGACGAGGTCCTCAACGGCCTGGACAACACCGTCGTCGGGCGGACCAGCGACGTGACCGGCGAGGTCACCGTCACCGACAGCGCTGCTACGGCCGCGGACGTGGTTCTCGACATGACCACGGTCACCACGGACAGCGACAGCCGTGACGGCCAGTTCCAAGGGTCCATCTTGAATACCGACGAGTACCCGACATCGACGTTCACGCTGACCGAGCCGGTCGCTCTCGACGATCTTCCGACCGCCACGGGGCCGGTCGAGCAGACAGCCAGCGGCGAGCTGACCATCCGGGACGTCACCCGTGAGGTCGAGGTCGACCTACAGATGCAGCTGTCCGGCGAGTCCGTCGAGGTGGTGGGGTCGATCCCGATCACGTTCGACGACTTCGACATCGACGCGCCGGACCTGGCCTTCGTCCGGGTCGAGGACGAGGGCCTGGTGGAGTTCCTCCTCACCCTGACCAAGGCCGACGACTCGCCATGACGGCGCAGCCGAACGGCGGACGTTCGCACCGCGGATCCACGGCAGCCTCAGGCGAGCAGCGCAGCGATGATGAGGATGGAGACTCCGGACAACAGCGTCGTGACGAAGATGGAATCACGGGCGAGCGCCATGCCGGTCTGGTAACGGACCGAGTAGACGAAGATGTTCTGCGCCGTCGGCAGCGCGGCCGTCACGGTCACCGCCAACAGCCAGGCGTCGTCAAGGTCGAGCAGGAACCGGCCGACCAGGTACGCCACCGCGGGCTGCACGACCAGCTTCAGCACCGTGATCAGCAGGACGTCCCGCGCTGACCCTCCGGCGCCGGGCCGCGGGGCTCCACGCAGCGAAGCGCCGTAGACGATCAACGCGATGGGGATCGCCATCCCGGCGACGAGGTCCGCCGGCCGCTGGACGATGCTCGGAACGTGCATACCGGTGCCGGCGACGAGCACGCCGAGCAACGACGAGGCGGTCACCGGATTGGCGATCGGTCGCAACAGAACCGACTGCCACGTCGGGCGACGCCCGGATGAAGCCGTATCCAGCACCGCGAACGCGATCGGCGCCATGACCACCAGCTGCAGCAGCATGACCGGCGCGACGTATGAACCGTCACCCAGCACGTAGACCGCGATCGGGATGCCCAGGTTGCCGGCGTTCACATAGCTGCTGGACAGGGTCCCGATCGTGATGGTCCCCACGGACCGTCTCCAGACCCATCTCGCGACGACGGCGTAGCCGGCGGCCGCCACGAACACCGCACCGCTGATCGCCACCATCGCGGAAGAGAAGATCGTGCCGAGGTCAGCGGTCGACAACGTCACGAAGAGGAGTGTGGGGATCCCGACGGTGAAGACCACCCTCGAGAGCACGATCTGCGCTTCTCGATCGACGATGCGGGCGCGGCCGAGAGCATACCCGAGCGCGATGACGACGGCGATGACACCGAAACCCTCGAATACACCCTGCAACGCGCGCTGTCCTGTACCTGTCGACCGTCCTAGCCGATGATCATGCCCTCCGGGCGCCGTTGCCCTCGCGCCTAAGGTTACGCGGTCGGCAGGCCCGGCCAGCACCAGTCCCGGACGGCCGGGAGATCCTCGCCGTGCTCACGGGTGTGCTGCCGCGCTCGGAGGCGGGCGTCGACCATGTCCTGCCGCACCCCCGCCGCGTGCCGGCCGAGCCGCGGCACCCGGTCGATCGTGTCGATCACCAAGTGGTATCGGTCCAGGTCGTTCAGCATGGCCATGTCGAAGGGAGTGGTGGTGGTCCCTTCCTCCTTGTACCCCCGCACGTGGATGTTGCCGTGGTTGATGCGGCGGTACGTCAATCGATGGATCAGCCACGGGTAGCCGTGGTAGGCGAAGACGACCGGACGATCCGTAGTGAACAGCGCATCGAACTCGGAGTCCGGTAGTCCGTGCGGGTGCTCCTTGGAATCCTGAAGCCGCATCAGGTCGACCACATTGACCACGCGGATCCTGAGATCGGGGAAATACTTCAGGAGCAGTTCCACCGCCGCCAGGGTCTCCAGGGTCGGTACGTCACCGGCACACGCCAGCACCACGTCCGGGTCGACGTTGCCGCCGTCGGTGCTCGCCCACTGCCAGATGCCGACGCCGCGAGTGCAATGAGCTATGGCCTCCTCCATGCTCAGCCACTGTGCCTGTTCCTGCTTGCCGGCGACGACGACGTTGACGTAGTCGTGGCTACGAAGGCAGTGATCGTAGGTGGACAGCAGCGTGTTGGAGTCCGGCGGCAGGTACACCCGGATGATGTCGGCCTTCTTGTTCATGACGTGGTCGATGAAGCCGGGGTCCTGATGCGAGAAGCCGTTGTGGTCCTGCCGCCACACATGCGAAGAGAGCAGATAGTTCAGCGACGGGATCGGCGCACGCCACGGGATGTCATTCGTGACTTTGAGCCACTTGGCATGCTGGTTGAACATGGCGTCGACGATGTGAATGAACGCCTCATAGCTGTTGAAGATGCCGTGCCTGCCGGTCAGCACGTAGCCCTCCAACCAGCCTTGACACTGATGTTCGGACAGCATCTCCATGACCCGGCCGTCCATTTCGAGGTGCTCGTCGCTTGGCAACCGCTCCGCGACCCACGCTTTGCCTCCGACGTCGACGGTGGCCTTCAATCGATTCGAGACGGTCTCGTCCGGGCCGAAGATGCGGAAGTTGTCCGGGTTGGCTTTGACGACGTCACCCAGCCAGCCGCCCAGGACCCGGGTCGCCTCGGCGTTCACCGCACCGGGTGAGGGCACGTCCACGGCGTAGTCACGGAAGTCGGGCAGCTTGAGGTCACGGCTGATCAGCCCTCCGTTGGCGTGCCGGTTGGCGCTCATCCGCCGATCGCCGACCGGGTTCAGCCGCGCGATCTCCTCGCGCAGCGCCCCGTTCTCATCGAACAACTCCTCCGGCCGGTAGGAGCGCATCCATGACTCGAGCATCACGGTGTGCTCATCGTTGCCGCGTACGTCGCCCATGGGGACCTGATGCGACCGCCAGGTGTTCTCGATCGGCAGGCCGTCCACCTGCGCCGGTCCGGTCCAACCTTTGGGCGTCTTGAAGACGATCATCGGCCACGCGGGACGGGTGGACGACGAGTCCTCGCGAGCCTCGTGCCGGATGGTGGCGATATCGTCGAAAACGTCGTCGAGCAACGTGGCGAAGCGACGATGAACCTCGTCCGGTTTCTCGTCGTCGAATCCCGCCTCGAACCAGTACGGCCTGTGGCCGTATCCGACGAGCAGCGACTCCAGCTCCTCCCGCGGAATCCTAGCCAGCACTGTAGGGTTGGCGATCTTGTAGCCGTTGAGGTGGAGGATCGGCAATACCGTGCCGTCCGTGGCCGGGTTGAGGAACTTGTTGCTGTGCCACGACGTTGCCAGCGGGCCGGTCTCCGCCTCGCCGTCTCCGACGACGGCGGCCACCACAAGGTCCGGATTGTCGAAGGCTGCGCCGTAGGCGTGCGACAGCGCATATCCGAGCTCGCCGCCCTCATGGATCGAGCCCGGGGTCTCCGGTGCGACGTGACTCGGGACGCCCCCCGGGAAGGAGAACTGACGGAACAGTGTGCGCAGGCCGTCTTCGTCCTTCCCGACGTGTGAGTACACCTCGCTGTACGTACCTTCCAGCCACGATGCAGCGACCATGGCCGGGCCGCCGTGACCAGGGCCGCAGATGTAGATCATGTCGGTGTCACGCTCGACGATGGTCCGGTTGAGGTGGGCGTACAGGAAGTTCAACCCCGGGCAGGTGCCCCAGTGGCCCAGCAGCCTCGGTTTGATGTGCTCCGGACTGAGCGGGGTGCGCAGCAGCGGATTGTCCAGCAGATAGATCTGGCCGACGGAGAGGTAGTTGGCCGCACGCCACCATGCGTCGATGCGGGACACCAGATCGTCGTCGAGCTGCCTGGATTTGGACGTCGTCTTTCTCAACATCGCGTGGGGCTCCTTCGTCCGTCGCTCATGGGGTTCCGTGATCAGCATCGGTGCCCCAGTGCTCCCTCGCTACCCGCTATGGTCCCATCTCATACAGGCCGTACGCCCCGTTTTCGGCAGCTTTCGCCGCTGCGCTGTTCCCGCCCGGAGGTGCCCGTACACGGGGGTGGCGCCGCTTGGCTGTATCGAGTTGTAACCCGCCCGGCGGGTATAGAACAGGCGAGCGATGCCGAGTTGTTGACCTCGTGGTATGCGATGTCGGATCGGGATCAGCCGAGCCTTGACTCGAATGGTGAATTCTCATCGGCTATGACAGGCTGTGCGCCCATGAAGACAACACGTGCGCTGCGTGCGATAGGAGTGGCCGGGCTGGCGCTGGCCCTCACATCCTGCATGAAGCTAGACCTCGACATGGAGATCAATGTCGATGATGGCGAGGACACAGTCTCCGGCACCATGATCATGGCGGTCAGCCAGGACTTCATTGATATGGCCGAGATGATGGGCGAAGACGTCGACGAGATGCTCGATGGGTTCGACGAGTTCATCGCGGGCCCGTCCGAGGATGACGGCATCCCGGAGTACGCCGAGGTCGAGTCGTACGACGACGGCGAGTTCACCGGTCAGCAGATCACATACGACGGTGCGCCGCTGGAGGACTTCAACGACCCCGATTTCAGCATCGTCCGCGAAGGCGAGGAGTTCGTCGTCAGCGGGCAGATGGACATGTCCGACGAAGCCGGTGACATGGAGGACGTCCCTCCGGGGATGATGGAGAACGTCGACTTCGAGTTCCGGATCGCCATCACGTTCCCCGGCGAGGTGCTCGAGCACAACGGCGATCTCGACGGGACGACCGTCTCCTGGCAACCGCAGATCGGGGACAACACGCAGTTCGAGGCCCGGGCGAAGGACTCCGGCGGAGCGGGCGGCGGGTTCCCGGCCTGGTTGTGGTTCGTCATCGGCGGCGTCGTCCTCGCCGGACTGGTGGTGCTGCTCTGGGCGCTGTCTCGCAACAAGAATGGCGGAGCCGAGCCGGCGGCCGCCGCGGCAGGAGGCCAGTTCCCGCCGGCTCCCGGTGCCGCGAACCCGCCCCCGCCAGGGGATTACCAGCAGACCGCACCGGCCGGCGGCCAGCCCGGTCAGCAGTCGCCACCGCAGCCATCTGTGGCACCACCGGAGGGAACGCCTGCTCCCCCACCGGCCGAGCCGTCCAGCCAGCAGCCGCCGCCGGCACCTCCGAGCGCTCCTCCCGCGGCTCCCGGACAGTCGCAACCTCCAGAGTCGCCGGAGGACCAGCGCTGACCACGCTTGGGACCGTCGCACGCGGATGGTGACCGGCGAAACAGGAACATCACGGCGGGTCTGTACCGAGAGGTACAGGCCCGCCGTCGTCGTTGTAGCGATCCGTTGCGGCGCACAGCCAACCCACGCGTCACTCAACGCATTGCCGCCATACATCCGTGACCGTGGAGAGTCCACGAGCACCCTAGTGGTCTAGGTCGGGCCGATCCCCCACAGCTACATAGAAGCGCAACCCTGCGCGGACGAAGTTCGCCTGCCAGCGGATTAGCGCAGAACATGACTGATATTCATCATGATTTCGACACAAAGTAGCGACAATTGGTCTAGCTTCTGTCATGCTATTGCGATCTCGTGGCGTTCCCAGCGTCGATACGTCAGCCACCCGGGAGGCATACCGTGACACTCGAACCAGCCGCTAACCACACCGTCAGCCGACGTCGCGTCATCTCAGGTGCCGCGGCGGTCGTTGGGGCCGTCGCCGCCGGCTCCTTGATCACCGCTCCGGCAGCACACGCCTACGACTGGACTCGGACACTGCGCAATGGAGACAGCGGTGACGACGTTCGAGAACTTCAGATCCGGGTAGCGGGCTGGGCTGCGGACAGTGCTTCGCGGACCTACGTCGCCGTCGACGGCCAGTTCGGCCCAGCGACCGAGAGCGCCGTGCGCCGTTTCCAGTCCGCCTACGGCCTCACCGTCAACGGCGTGGCCGGCGCGGAGATGCACACCCAACTGAACTGGCTGGAATCCTCCGACGGTTCGACCCGTCACTTCGCATTCAGCGAGTTTCACTCCAAGGACGGCAGTGGGTTCAGCGGCGGGAAAGTCGGTGCCTCAACGGTCAAGGAGAACGTACGCCGCCTGATGTACAAGCTGGAGGCCGTACGTCGCAAGGGCGGGAACAACCCGTGCATCATCAACTCGGGGTTCCGGAGTGTCAGCCACAACGCCAGCGTCGGCGGGACGTCGAACAGCCAGCATCTGTACGGCATCGCCGCCGACATCGCGATCGCCAACCGGTCGGTGTCACAGGTCATCTCCTACTGCCAGACCAGCGGCTTCAGCGGGATCATCCGTTACTCGACGCATACACATCCGGACAGCCGCATCGAGTACCCCTACGGCGCACAGAGCTGGTGGTGGGACATCTAGGGCGCTGCGCGCCCATTGCCGGGTGACGGGCTCATATGCCGAGTAGCGCGCACGACCACGTCGTGAAGGGAGATTTCGCGGCCATCGCGGCCAGCGAGCGTGCGGCGTCGCTCTTCGGCTGTGACGATCTCCCACTCGGTGTCGTCCAGGCGCGCCGTGATGGTCTCCGCGGTGGCTGACGCCTCGGCGGGAGGCTGGTGGCCGTGGCCGTCACCGGGGGCATGACCGCGGCCCATGGCGCTGTGGGTGTGCAGATGCCCGACGATCAGCAGTGTGCCACCGGGGGTCACCCAACCGGCGATGCGGTTGTAGAACTCCAGCTGCGGCATCGCGGGGTGGGCGTAGTGGGTTGTGACCAGGTCGAACTGCGTGCCCGGGTCCCAGATGCTCAGGTCCGCTTCGACCCACTGCACGCGCTCGGAGACTCCGCTCGTCGCCGCGCGGTCGGCGGCGTGGGCCAACGCTTCGGCCGAGATGTCCGCTGCGGTGACCTGCCAGCCGTGCGAGGCGAGCCAGAGCGCCTCGGCACCCGCGCCGCACCCCGCATCCAATGCCGTGCCCGGCACCAGGTCGCTGACCTCACGGGCCAGGTACGGGTTCGGCGGGTTCCTGCCCATGGACCCGTGACCGCCATTTCGGTTCTGTTGCCAGTGCTGCTCCCAGTACTCCTTGTCGAACCCATGGTCGGATCCATGCGTCATCGGTCGGCTCCCTGTCCGCGAGGTCTGCCTTCTCGTCCATACCCGAGTCCTTGCCCATGTCTCGGTACGTGGTGATGGTGCAACCATGATGGACATTTATGCAAACTACTTTGCCGACATGGCAAATTCGACGAACGTGTACCGCTTCACCGAAGTCGGCGCGGGAGGTGGCACGCTTAAGGCCCAATTGACCTCAACTTCGGTTCAGGCCTTAGCGTCAACTCCGTGACGCCGACAGCAGAGACCACCGGCAGCATTCTCGATCGCCGACATGCCCCGGTCACCATTGGGTCCGTGGCCCTGATCACGCTGATGGCGTACCAGGCGCTCGCCGTCACCACGGCCATGCCGGCGGTGGCCGAAGCCATCGGCGGGGTCACCCTGTACGCACTGGCATTCGGGGCACCGCTGGCCACGGCGCTGATCGGGATGACCTTATCCGGTGGCTGGAACGATGCCCGCGGACCCTCCCAGCCGCTCATCGTCGGTTCCGGCTTGTTCGCAGCCGGGATCCTCATCGCAGGCCTCGCGCCGTCGATGGGGGTAGTCGCCATCGGCAGAGGGACGCAGGGTCTCGGGACGGGCATGATGATCGTCGCCCTCTACGTGCTGGTGGCGCGCGTATACCCACGGGACCTGCGGCCCCGGGTGTTCGGCGCGTTCGCGGCCGCATGGGTGTTGCCCGCGCTCGTCGGTCCCACCATCAGCGGGCTGATCGCCGAACACATCGGCTGGCGGTGGGTCTTCCTCAGCGTCGCGGTTCTGATCCCGCCCGCGCTACTGGCGATCCGGCCCGGTCTGCGCGCCCTCGAGGACATGCCTGACGAGCCACCCCACGACGACGATCCCGCCGCGTGCAGCGTCGTCGCCGACGGCGGAGACGCCACTGGCGGGGGTTCATCGCCGGAACGAGGCTTGTTCACCCGCAGCCGGGCCGCATCCGGGCCGCCGTTGCACTCCGCTGTCCTCACACAGCGTCTGGGCTGGGCCGTCGTCGCCGGAACTGCTGCGAGCCTGCTGCACATGGCCGGACAGTTATCCGTCCTCACCGCGGCCGCCCTCTTCACCGCGGGTGCCCTTGGCGTCATCGCCGCCGCACCCCGGCTGCTGCCCCAGGGCACGTTCCGCGCCTGGGCAGGTCTCCCGTCGGTGGTGGCGCTGCGCGGCATGGCCGCCGCGGCGTTCACGGGAGCCGAGGTCTTTATCCCGCTCCTGCTCGTCAGGGAGCGCGGTCTCTCGCCGGCACTGGCCGGACTGATTCTGACCGTCGGAGCGGTCACCTGGTCATTCGGCTCGTGGCTGCAGGGCCGGGGAGTCCTGCCCGATCGGCGGATACGGCTACGCCTCGGCATGGCGCTGCTCACGGCCGGCATTGCCGGCACCACCCTGCTCGTGATCGCCGTCGTTCCGGTACCCGTGGGCATCGCGACGTGGTCGATGGCCGGCCTCGGGATGGGACTGGTCTACCCGACGCTCTCCGTACTCGTCCTGGATCTGTCCACTTCCGGGCATCAGGGCCGGAACACGTCATCCATGCAGGTCGCGGACTCGCTCTTCAGCGCGCTTATGCTCGCCCTCGCTGGCACCGCGTTCGCCGCCCTGCTCTCGTACTCGGGCACCTGGCCATACCTGTCCGGCTTCACCCTGGCCGGCCTGATCGCCGCGCTAGGTATCGGCGTCGCTGGGCGTGCCGTCCCGAGACCCTGACCAGGGAGCAACCGGCCCCGGCAGGTCATCCGCGGAGAACCTCGAGCGCACGGTCGGCGTGTGCCTCCATATTGAACTCACTGCGGACGACGTCGATGACGCGCGCGTCGGCGCCGATGACGAACGTATGCCGTTTCACCGGGATGGGCCCCAGCCGGCGTCGCACACCGAACTGAGCGGCTACCTTCCGGTCCGGGTCACTGAGCAGTGGGAACGGCACATCGTTAGCAGTCGCGAACTGCTGTTGCCGGTCAACCAGGTCGGCGCTGACCCCGACCGGTTGGGCGCCGAGCGCCCGGAACTCCGAGCTCAGGTCGCGGAAATGGCATACCTCCGCCGTGCAACCCTTGGTCATCGCCGCCGGGTAGAAGAACAGCACCACGGGACCGTCAGCCAGCAGCGTGCTCAGCCGTCGCGGCGTTCCGTCCCGGTCTGGCAGCTCGAAGTCTTCGACCTTGTCACCACGCTCCATGCTCCCATCCTGCCCGACCCGGCGGGGATGCTCCATCGGCTGTGCCGGCAGGCGCGCTCCGACGTAATCTGGCAGGGTACGTTGACCAGCGCGGTCAGGCCGCCTTTGCGCAGGAGTCCCGCTATGGCCGACCCCAAGGGCTTTCTCACCACACCTCGCCAAGAGTGCTCCCGGCGACCTGTCACGGAGCGCATCCAGGACTGGAATGAGGTCTACGACGGGCAGAGCCTGCTGCCGATCATCCACGCGCAAGCGGGCCGCTGCATGGACTGCGCCGTTCCGTTCTGCCACAGTGGCTGCCCGCTCGGGAACCTGATCCCGGAATGGAACGATCTCGTCTACCGGGACGACTGGGAAGCGGCGAGCGAACGCCTGCATGCGACCAACAACTTCCCCGAGTTCACCGGGAAGCTGTGTCCTGCACCGTGCGAGCCGGCGTGCGTGCTGGCCATCGACCAGCCGGCGGTGACCATCAAGAACGTCGAGGCTTCTATCGCCGACCAGGCGTGGCAGCGCGGCCACGTCGCTCCGGTGGTCCCGGAGCGGATGTCGGACAAGACCGTCGCCGTCATCGGTTCCGGTCCGGCCGGTCTCGCCTGTGCTCAGCAGCTCACCCGGGCCGGGCACACGGTGACGGTCTTCGAGCGTGACGGCCGCCTCGGCGGGTTGCTGCGGTACGGGATCCCCGAGTTCAAGATGGAGAAGCACCACATCGACCGGCGCATCGAGCAGATGCGCACCGAGGGCACCCGTTTCCGCACCGGCGTCGCCATCGGACAGGACGTCGACGCCGGCCAGCTGAGAAGGGCGTACGACGCCGTCGTGGTCGCCGTGGGAGCCACCGCGTGGCGTGAGCTGCTGGTACCCGGCCGGGAGCTCTCCGGCATCCATCAGGCGATGGTGTATCTGCCGTTGGCCAACCGCGTCTGCGAGGGTGAGATCGCCGGTCCGTCGCCGATCGACGCCGCGGGTAAGCGCGTGGTGATCATCGGAGGCGGCGACACCGGCGCGGACTGCCTGGGCACGGTGCTGCGGCAGGGTGCGGCGTCCGTCGTCCAGCTCGATATCAACCCACTGCCCGGCGAGGATCGACCACCACATGAGCCCTGGCCGACCTACCCGAGAATCTACCGCGTCTCGCCGGCCCACGAGGAGGCGCGGGAGGTGGCCCGTCTGCGCGGTGAGGACTGGGAAACGTCGCAGGTCCCCCTGCCAGCGCCGGATGGCGACGTACGAGTGTTCTCGGCGTCGACGATGCGCTTCGAGGGAGACGAGCACGGTCACGTCCGCGCGGTGCATCTGGTCGGGGTCGAACCCGCTGAACGGCGCCCGCAGCCGGGAACCGAGCGGGTGATCCCGGCCGACCTGGTGCTGCTCGCGCTGGGATTCTCCGGACCCGAACGGGATAGTGGCCTGGTCGAGCAGCTCGGGTTGGAGCTCGATGGTCGTGGCGGCTTCAGCCGCGATGCGGACTACGGTGCCGGGCCGGACGGGGTGTTCGTCACCGGCGACGCAGGCCGGGGCCAATCCTTGATCGTCTGGGCGATCGCGGAGGGCCGGGCGACAGCGGCGGCGGTCGACCGT
>NZ_ML142851.1:120314-127123 GCF_004138495.1 Phytoactinopolyspora endophytica | reverse complement strand
GACGAGCCTGCATGCGCCAGTCGCACCATCGGACCGGCCGTTAGCCGTCTGACCGGCGCCGATGCGAGATCCACAGTGATGGTCTCGCTACGGTCCCACGGGATACGAAAGATCGAACCGCTGATTGCCTTCAGGTCCGCGGGGTAATGAGGCGGTATCGGGGGCATGACACGGCCCCCAAAACCGGAAATGACGACATGGAAATGGGGGCACCACACATGATCGTCTTAGGTCTCATCCTGTTGATCATCGGTTTGCTCGTTGACCTTGGACTCCTCGTCACGCTGGGCTCGATCGTCCTCGTGATCGGAGTCGTGTTCTTCATCCTGGGAGCGGTCGGCCGTCCAGTGGCAGGGCGCCGGTTCTATTGGTAGGCGGCGTTCGCGCTGCGCATACCGGTCACCAACGGTCGTGCACAACCGGGCGGATGCGCTCGTCGTAGATGCGGCGGATCGCCGAGGTCGTCTCCGCACCGAGTGGTGCGAGATCGGCGGCGGCCACGTTGTTGCGGGCCTGCTCCGGGGTTCGAGCACCCGGAATCACCACCGACACGCCCCGTTGGTCGACGATCCAGCGCAGCGCCAGCTGGGCGGTGCTCGCCCCGTCGGGCGTCAGTTCGGCTACCTCACGCGCTGCCGCGACGCCGACGTCGAACGGCACTCCAGCGAACGTCTCACCGACGTCGAACGCCTCACCTTGCCGGTTGAACGTGCGGTGATCGTCGTCCGCGAACACGGTTGATTCGTCGTACTTCCCGGACAGCAGCCCACTGGCCAGCGGAACTCGGGCGATGATCCCGACTCCCGCATCGGCCGCGGCCGGCAGCACGGCGTCCAGCGGCTTCTGCCGGAAGCAGTTGAGGATGATCTGAACGGTCGCGACGCCAGGACGTCGTATCGCCGTCAGCGCCTCGTCGCACGTCTCGACGCTCACCCCATAGGCTCCGATCCGCTTCTCCTGGATCATCGCGTCGAGGGCGTCGAAAATCTCATCGCGCGCATACGCCGGCGTCGGTGGACAATGCAGCTGCACCAGGTCGAGCGTGTCGACACCGAGGTTCTCCCTGCTCCGGTCGTTCCACTCGCGGAAGGCGTCCAGCGTGTACGCGTCGACGGTGTGCGGGCTCGCCCGCCGACCCATCTTGGTCGCCACCGTCAATCCCGCATCGGGACGCTCCCGCAGCAGCTCCCCGACGAATTTCTCGCTGCGTCCGTCACCATAGACGTCAGCGGTGTCGATGAAGGTCACTCCGGAGTCGACCGCGGAATGCAGCGCCGCCATCGCGTCATCCGGACTGACGTCGCCCCAGCTACCGCCGATCTGCCAGGCGCCGAATCCCACGACACCGACGGCACGGCCGGTCTTTCCCAAGATCCTCGTCTCCATACCTACCGACCCTACGGCCTACCGTCCTGCGCCCTGAAGGCCCTAGCCCACACCCCGCCGGACGCAAGCTGGCTGTCGCCTCAGACGGCCGTCGAGCGGCTGAACAGCGCCGCCGTCGTGCGGAGGTGGGCGCGTAGCTCAGGCGGGTTGACCACGTCGAACTCCGCGCCGAGCGCACCGAGGACCAGCGCTGGCCACGACAGATCGTCCACGTTCATCAGCATCCGGCACGACGCGTCGTCGATCGGCTCGACCGTCGCCCATTGCCGGACCACATTCGCCACGTCGGCGGCCGGTGCCTGGATGACGACCTCGACTTGATACTGGGTCGGTATCGAAGCGAGGCTCTCTCGGACGAACGTCGCGGCGTCCGAGGAGGGCAGTTCGCGCGGTTGGAACCGGACTCCGGTCGGAAACGGATCCACCAGCCGATCCACGCGGAAAGTGCGCCAGTCCGCGCGCCCGAGGTCCCATGCCACCAGGTACCAGCGCCGGCCGAGCGACACCATCTGGTGCGGCTCCACCAAGCGTGACGCTTCGTCGCCGGCACGCGTGGTGTAGCGGAATCGCAGCCGCTCGCTGTCTCGGCAGGTCAGCGCGATCACAGCAAGCGCTTCCGCATCGACAGTGGGACCACCGCCCCAGACAGCGGGCACGGTCGCGGCCTGCAGCGCGTCCACGCGCCGGCGCAGTTTCGGCGGCATGACCTGCACGATTTTGGCCAAGGCCCGGACCGAGGTCTCTTCTATGCCGTCGACGGCGCCACCGCTGCCGGTCGTCAGGCCGACCGCGATGGCAACGGCCTCGTCGTCGTCCAGGAGCAACGGCGGTAGCGCCGCACCCGCCTGCAGCTGATAGCCGCCTGCCACGCCTCGGCTGGCCTCAATGGGATAGCCGAGCTCGCGGAGCCGGTCGATGTCGCGGCGCAGGGTGCGCTCACTGACATCCAACCGTTCCGCCAGATCCCCTCCGGGCCAGTAGCGATGCGTCTGAAGGAGGGAAAGCAGCCGCAGCATCCGAGAACTGGTGTTTGCCATGATTCCAGATTCGCTCACATTCAGGCCAGAAAGTGGCCGGAATCAATTCTAGCGTTGTCTCCATGGACACCACAATGATCCGAACCAACGGACTGACCAGGCATTTCACGGTCAAGAAGGAGACCGTAGAGGCCGTCCGAGGCCTCGACCTCGAGGTACAGCAGGGGGAGCTCGTCGCCCTGCTCGGCCCTAACGGAGCGGGCAAGTCGACCACGCTGCGGATGCTCACCACCCTGATCCCGCCGACATCAGGCACCGCGGAGGTCGCCGGACACGACGTCGTGAGGGAGCAAAGCGAGGTACGCAGCCGCATCGGCTACATCGGCCAGGGCAATGGAGCGGGACACACCCAGCGGGGCCGGGACGAGCTGATCAGCCAGGGACGCTGCTACGGATTGAGCCGAAAGGAGGCCCGTTCGCGCGCCTCCGAGCTGATCGCGGCACTCGACCTGGAAGCAGTCGCCGACCGCACGGTGTCCACGCTCTCCGGTGGCCAGCGCCGCCGCCTGGACATCGCGATGGGCCTGATCCATGCACCCGACCTGCTCTTCCTCGATGAGCCATCGACGGGCCTGGACCCGCAGAACCGGGCCAACCTGCAAGAACAGATTGCGAAGCTCCGTGCTGAGTACGCAACGACGATCGTCCTCACGACTCACTACCTGGACGAGGCGGATTCGATGGCGGAGCGGGTCATCGTCGTCGACCACGGACGAGTCATCGCCGACGACACCCCGTCCCGGCTGAAGGAAGTCCACGCCGGCGACGGGATCACGCTCACCTTCGACCACGAGGACGACGCCCGGCGTGCGGCCGATCGCTCCCGGCGAGTCATCGGCGCCGAGGTCAGCCAGTTCGGCACCACGGTCGAGATCCGGGTTCTCGGCGCGCCCCAGCTGCTGCCTGAGCTGCTCGTGAACCTGGCCGCTGACGGTGTCACCGTCACCAGCGCCCAGGTAGCCCGGCCGACCATGGACGACGTCTTCCTTAACCTCACCGGCCGCAGCCTCCGCGAAGGTGGCACCGAACCCACCGACACCGAGACCACTGTGCACGAGAACCAGGAGATCGCAGCATGAGCGCCACCGTGATGACCCCAGACGCCGAGAACGACCAAGCCCGCAAGTCCGCGCAGATGAGTCGACGCCGCCCGTCACTGTTGCAGGACACGACGACGGTCTTCATGCGAGAACTCCGGCCGGTGTTGCACAACCCGTTCTCAGTGGTGTTCAGCATGATCCAGCCGCTGGTCTTCCTTGGACTGTTCGGGCCACTGCTCTCCGACTTCCCGGGAACCGGAGAAGGTTCTGCTCTGCAGTGGTTCGTGCCCGGGATCGTCGTCATGTCCTGCCTGTTCAGCGGCGCATTCACCGGGTCCAACCTGTTGTTCGAGCTTCAGACCGGCGCTCATGAACGGATGCTGGTCACGCCGCTACGGCGGTCGGCGCTACTGATCGGGCGAGCACTCAAGGAGATCGTGCCGATGGTCATGCAGACGGTGATCATCGTGGCGGTCTGCCTCCCGTTCGACTTCGAGCTGCACCTCGCCGGAACCGTCATAGCCGTGCTCATCCTTGCTGTGATGACCATCGGGATCGGAGCCCTCTCCTACGCGCTGGCCCTGGCGTCGAAGGATCAGGACTGGCTGTTCTGGACCGTGCAGCAGACGCTGTTGTTTCCGTTCCTGCTGCTGGCCGGAATCTTGTTGCCGATCGACGACGGACCCGGCTGGCTGCGAACCCTGGCCGACATCAACCCGTTGACCTACGTGGTGGATGCGTCCCGGCTGCTGTTCAACGGTGAGATCGCATCCACAGCAGTACTGCAGGGCGCGGGAGCCGCCGCGTTCCTGGCCGCGCTGGGGCTGCTGGTAGGGATTCGGAGCATGCGCCGCTCGAACTGAACGATCGCCCGCGAGATGCCACGTAGCCGCGAGGGGATCGGTCGGGGCGAGATGTCCACCGGCTCGCGCCGACCTCGAACCCGCGTGCCCACTCTCCGCCTCGTTCTGCCCTGCGGATCACCCCAGCTTCACAGATCCGCAGGGCACGAGCATGTCATGGCAACCGAACCCGTGGTGAGCGCGTCGAAGTGATATGCGAAAGCACATGGGCATTCTTCTCGGATGTGGCATTGCGGCCAGCACGCTGGTCGCTGTGAACGCGTTGCCCGCCGACGAAGCCGTCGCGTCCGGCCTGGTCTCCTTCGGATCCTGCCCGGATGTGCTCGACCACCTCAAGCGTGAGGCGGACGAGCGAATCGGCCCTTGGGGCCTGCAGGACACGTGGCATGGCGACGATGTCCTCGTGCTCGAGCAGGAGACGACGGACGGCGAGGCGGCCGCTATGGACGGCGACGATAGCGCCGGCGCCGACGGTTCCCGCTCCTCGACGTCGTACTCGACCACCAACGTCCAGGAGGGTGGAGTCGACGAGCCGGACATCGTGAAGACCGACGGCAACCTCGTCGTCACAACGCTCGGATCGAACCTGCGTACCGTCGACATCACCGGTGACCACCCGGAAGAGGTCGGCAGCCTGAAGCTGACCGACGACTACGCCGACGCCGAGCTCCTCTTGGAAGGCGACCGCGCCGTCGTCTTCGTCCAGGGGTGGACACCCGTCGACGCCGGGCCGGCGCCGTCCGAGACGGCCTGGGAACGACCCATGACCACCGTCCTCCTGGTGGATCTTTCCGATCCGGCCGATCCCACGGTCGAGTCGTCATTGGAGATCGATGGCAACCACCTCGATGCACGGATGGTGGACGGCACGATACGCATGGTCACGAGCTCCGAGCCGGGCCTGGTATTCCCGATGGGCGAGAAGGACTGGGAACGAGACGAGGACGAACTGATCGAGAGGAATCGGGATATCGTCGCCGACTCCACGATCGAGGACTGGCTGCCGTCCTACCGGCTGGACGCCGGTGGCGAGGAGTCCAGCGGCCAGCTCGTCGGATGCGACGCTCTGAACCGGCCGCGGGACTTCGCCGGATTCTCGGTCATCAGCGTCCTCACGCTCGGCTTTGACGAGCTCATCGACGCTGACGGCGTGGGTGTGCTCAGCAGCGGCGAGACCGTCTACGCCAGCGCTGACCAGCTGTACGTGGCGACTGCGAACGTGGAAACCGCGGGCGAGTTCGCTCCTATGGAGGCCATCGACGCGCCCATCACGGGCCCAGGGTGGCCGCAGGTGGAGAGCACCGGCATTCACGCATTCGACATCGGCGGCGACGAGCCGGCGCGCTACCTGGCCTCCGGTGAGGTCGCAGGCGGCATCATCGGGTCATACGCGATGTCCGAGCACGACGGCGTCCTCCGTGTCGCCACTACCACGCGCTCGGGTGACGGCCGGAAGAGTGAGAGTCAGGTGATCACCCTGACCGAACAGGGTGACGATCTGATTCAGGTGGGGCAGGTGGGCGGCCTCGGCAAAGGTGAGGACATCTATGCGGTGCGGTACTTCGAGGACACCGCCTACGTCGTCACCTTCCGCCAGATCGATCCGCTCTATGTCCTTGACCTGTCCGACCCGGCCAACCCGTCGGTCGAAGGTGAGCTCAAGATCACCGGCTACTCCTCTTACCTGCACGGCGTCGGTGACGGCCGGCTGGTCGGCGTGGGTCAGGAAGCCACCGATGACGGTCAGGCGGTAGGCACGCAGGTATCGCTGTTCGACGTCAGCGATCCCGCTGATCCACGCAAGCTGGACGGTCACGTCGTCGACGGTACCTGGAGCGACGTCGAGTCCGACCCACACGCGTTCTTGTATTGGCCGGAGACTCGCCAAGCGGTGGTGCCGATCTCCGGTGCGGAGATGGCGACGGCGGACGGCTTCACCATGGAGCCAGGCGGTGCTCTGGTGGTGACCCTGGAGGGCGATGCGGTCACCGCACAGGGCATGGTGAACCACGGCGGCGGGCAAGGGGCGCGCGACGAGGAGCAGCTGTGGGAGCCCGTTCTTCGCTCGATGGTGATCGACGACTCGCTCTACACGCTCTGGCATGACGGCCTCCAGGTCAACGATCTTGATGATCTCGGCCTTCAGAGCTGGACCGAGCTCGAGCCTGCCTGGTGAACGTGCTTTCCGCCGGCTGCGTCGAAACGAGCCGACCTCGAGCGCGATACTGGTAGGGCGCTGACACCGTCGACGGACCTTGCCGTCGACCGCCGAGGAAGGACGCTTATGAGTCAACGACCGACCAACTGGGCCGGGAACCTGATGTTCCACGTGGAACATGTCCAGCGTCCCTCATCGCTCGAGGAGCTTCAGAAACTCGTGGCGCGCAGTGGCCGGATGCGCGTGCTCGGCAGCGCACACTCGTTCAATTCGATCGCCGACACCGATGGGGACCTGGTCTCGCTGGCCAGCATTCCACAAGAGG
>NZ_ML142851.1:119932-120266 GCF_004138495.1 Phytoactinopolyspora endophytica | reverse complement strand
TGTTAACGCTCACACTGCGTCCGTCACGGTCTCCGCGGGGGTCCGGTACGGCGAACTCAGTGAACGGCTCCACGCCGCCGGGCTGGCACTGCACAACCTGGGCTCGCTGCCGCACATCTCGGTGGCGGGCTCATGTGCGACGGCGACCCACGGCTCCGGCCCCACCAACGGGAACCTCGCCACCGCAGTGTCTTCGGTGGACATGATCACCGCCGACGGCGACATCGTCACCGTCGGCTCGGACGACGACGGCTTCAACGGCGTGGCCGTCGGCCTTGGCGCCCTGGGCGTCGTGGTTCGCATGACCCTGACCACCGAGCCGGCTTATGAGATG
>NZ_ML142851.1:118467-119876 GCF_004138495.1 Phytoactinopolyspora endophytica | reverse complement strand
TCGTGTACGACGACCTGCCCATAGACGCGCTCGATGACCACCTCGATGAGATCCTCTCCAGCGCCTACAGCGTGAGTCTGTTCACCCGGTGGCGCGAGCCCCGGTTGGAGCTCGTCTGGGTGAAGCACCGTACGGACCAGGGTCCCTGGCCCGTCGGGAAGTCGTGGTTCGGGGCCCGGCAGGCCGATGCCGCACGGCATCCGGTCCCGGGGATGCCGGCAGAGTATTGCACCGAACAGCTAGGAGTGCCGGGACCCTGGCACGAGCGCCTTCCTCATTTCCGGCTGAACTTCACACCGAGCGCGGGTGAGGAGGTGCAGTCGGAGTACTTCGTCCCACGTGAGCATGCGGCCGAGGCGATCCGTGCCCTCAACGGCATCCGAGAGCGGATCTCACCTTTGCTTCAGGTCTCCGAGATCCGCACCATCGCCGCCGACGACCTGTGGATAAGCCCCTGCTACCGGCGCGACATGGTCGGCTTCCATTTCACCTGGGTCAAGAACCCTGCTGCCGTGCTCGAGGTGCTCCCGTGGATCGAAGGCGCGCTCGACCCGTTCGGCACCGTTCCGCACTGGGGCAAGCTGTTCACGATGCCACCGCACACCTTGCGCTCCCGGCACCCGCGGCTATCCGACTTCCGAGAACTGGCGCGTTCCTACGATCCAGCGGGAAAGTTCCGCAACGAGTTCGTCAACCGCTACATCTTCGACGGCTGACCGGAGTCTGAGCGCCCTCGGAGAGTCATGTGCGTACAGTGGACGCAATGGCGCGTACGTCGTACGCTTTAGCCATGAAGATTCTCGTCACAGGTGCGACCGGTAGTGTCGGGCGACGCGTCGTCGATCAACTCTTGGCTGCAGGCGCCGACGACGTCCGTGCCCTCACCACCAATCCACGCAAAGCCGCCCTCCCGCCCGAGGTTGAGGTCGTCCGGGGCTACATTGGGCGGCCGGAGAGCATGCCGCCCGCACTCGAAGGCGTCGACCGGATGTATCTCGCACCCGCCCCGGAGACCACCTTCGAGGTCGCCTCACTCGCGGCGCAGGCCGGTGTGGGGCGCATCGTCGACCTGTCGGGACCGAAGGACAGCTGGTGGGGCGCCGTCACCGACGGCGTCGAAGACGCGGGCGTGCGGTGGACCCATCTATGGCCCGGTGAGTTCATGGAGAACAGCACAGTCTGGGCTGATCAGATCCGGAAGACCGGCGCCGTCCACGACGCCTATCCCGACGCCGCCAACGCCCCGATCGCCATGGACGACGTCGCCGCCATCGCAGCCACGACACTGCTGGAAGACGGCCACGCGGGCAAGGCTTTCGAGCTCACCGGGCCCGAGACACTTGCCCGGCGGGAGCTGGTCCTGGCCATCGGGCAGGCCTTGGGACGTGACGTGCCCGTCATCGAGGTCA
>NZ_ML142851.1:117280-118436 GCF_004138495.1 Phytoactinopolyspora endophytica | reverse complement strand
GACGAAGCCGTCGAGCATCTGACCCCGATGATGGGCGAGTATGCCGGGTGGTACATCGACGGCACCGCCGAGCTTATGGACGCGCCGCAAGCCGTGTCCACCACATTCGCCGAGGTCACCGGGCACGGTGCCATGACCTTCGCCGAATGGGCGGTCGCGAACGTCCACGGGTTCCGCTGATCAGAAGTGGGCGCGGCCCGGAACGTGGTGCCGCTTATTGCGCCATGTCGACGAAGCGGCTGTAGTGGCCCTGAAAGGCCACGGTGATGGTGGCCGTCGGACCGTTTCGGTGCTTGGCGACGACAAAGTCCGCCTCGCCTGCGCGCGGCGACTCCTTCTCGTACGCGTCTTCCCTGTGGAGCAGGATGACCATATCCGCATCCTGCTCTAAGCTCCCCGACTCGCGGAGATCGGACAGCATGGGTTTCTTGTCCGTTCTCTGCTCGGGACCACGGTTCAACTGGCAGATGGCGATCACGGGGACTTCCAGCTCCTTGGCCAGCAGCTTCAGCGACCGGGAGAACTCCGAGACCTCTTGCTGCCGGCTCTCGACCTTCTTCCCGCTGGTCATCAGCTGCAAGTAGTCGACGATGACCATTCGGAGGTCATTTCGCTGCTTGAGCCGCCGGCACTTGGCTCGGATCTCCATCATGGTCATGTTCGGTGAGTCGTCGATGAACAACGGTGCACTCGACACCTCGCCGGTGCATCGTGCGATGCGGTTCCAGTCGTCGTCGGTCATCTGACCGGCACGCATGTGATGCAGGGGAACTTTCCCCTCGGCCGAGAGCAACCGCATCGTGATCTCGTTCCGGCTCATCTCCAGGGAGAAGATCACCGATGTCAGCTGATGCTTGATCGACGCCGCCCGAGCAACGTCCAGCCCCAGCGTGGACTTCCCGACCGCCGGTCTAGCAGCAACGATGATCATTTGCCCTGGATGCAGGCCGTTGGTCAACGTGTCAAGGTCCGTGAAGCCCGTCGGCACACCGACCATCTCACCGCCACGAGAGCCGATGGCTTCGATCTCATCGAGGGCGCCCTCCATGATGTCCGACAGCGGCGCGTAGTCCTCAGCCGCCCGCCGCTCAGTGACGGCGTAGACCTCGGCTTGAGCACGATCGGCAATCTCGTCCGCGTCACCGTCGGCGCTGTA
>NZ_ML142851.1:109631-117246 GCF_004138495.1 Phytoactinopolyspora endophytica | reverse complement strand
TCTGCGTGACGCGGGTTCCCGCCTCGACGAGGCGGCGCAGGATCGCCTGCTCGCGGACGATGTTGGCGTAGTAGCCGGCGTTGGCCGCAGACGGCACAGAGGAGACCAACGTGTGCAGGTACGGCGCTCCCCCGACACGGCCGAGCTCACCGTTCTTCTGCAGCACGGCGGCGACAGTCACGGCATCCGCCGGCTCGCCTCGCCCGTACAGGTCGATGATCGACTCATAGACCAGCTCGTGCGCCGGGCGATAGAAGTCCGTCCCGCGCAAGACCTCCACGACATCGGCCACCGCGTCCTTGGACAGCAGCATCGCGCCCAGGACCGATTGCTCGGCCGCGACATCCTGAGGCGGCGTCATGCCGTAGCCACCAGCGGGCGTCTCGTCGCGGTTCGGCAGTTCAGTGACGCTCACCGAGTACCCCCTCCAAGGCGATCAGCTCATACACACGTTCTAACAGCTGCCACCGACAGGGTTCGCTGATCGTCAATTGCCGCACTACGCAATCCCCTCGCCTGCCTCTGACCTCTCCAGACCGTAGGGCCGTCTCGAGGTATCTACCAAGCTCGACACGCACACCCCTTATGCACCGCCTGTGGATGACGAGACGCATCCCGCAGGTCGCCACGGAAACGATCATCCCCAGGTGTGGACAACCCTGGGGACGAGCAGTCCGAATTGTCCTCGCAGATCCGCAACAGCCCCTTCTCACCTGCGCTGACGCTCTCCACCGCCTGTGGATTCACATCCACAGGCGACCATCTCATGATCCGAGACATGCGGCGCGCCTGTCATGACCAACACGTACCGTCACTACTGCCATGTCCGGTCGCCGCACACCTGGTCCCCCCACCGGGCCACGCCGCCCCGGGACCGCCAGCCGCCCGGGAGGACCCCGCCGCTCTCGAGTCTTCCGCAGACCCCAAGCGTTCCGGCGGCACGCGGCAGACGGCGAGATCATGCGGCTGGCGCTCCCCGCCCTGGGTGCCCTCGTCGCCGAGCCGCTCTTCCTCCTCGCGGACTCGGCCATCGTCGGACGCCTGGGAACCCCGGAGCTGGCCGGCCTAGGCATCGCAGCGACCGTCCTGTCCACCCTGGTCAACGTCTCTATCTTCCTCGCTTACGGCACCACCGCCGCCGTCGCCCGCATGCTGGGCGCGAACGACCTCTCCGGCGCGCTCCGATCCGGCATCGACGGCTGCTGGCTTGCCGTCCTCATCGGCGCCGGAACACTCGGCGTCGGCTGGCCGCTCACGCCGTGGGTGGTCGAACGCTTCAATCCCGCGCCCGACGTCGCGGAGCACGCCGAGACCTACCTGCAGATCAGCCTCCTCGGCATCCCGTTCATGCTCCTCGTCCTGGCGGCCACGGGCGTGCTCCGCGGCCTGCAGGACACCCGCACGCCGCTGCACGTCGCCGCGTGTGGCGCCGCCGGCAACGTCGTCCTGAACATCGTGCTGGTACACGGCTTCGGCCTCGGCATCGCAGGCTCCGCTATCGGGACGGTCATTGCCCAGGCCGCCATGGCCCTGGTCTTCATCATCGTCGTCAGCCGGGCAGCTAGGCGTCACGGCGTCTCCCTAGGACCCCGCTGGAACGGGGTACGACGCTCGTTCGGGGCAGGCATTCCGCTGATCATCCGTACCGTGGCCATGCGAGTCGCGTTGATTCTGACCACCGTCGTCGCCACCGACCTCGGCACGTCCGAACTTGCCGCCCACCAGGTCGCGTTCACGACGTGGACACTGCTCGCGCTCATCTTGGACGCCATCGCCATCGCCGCGCAGGCACTCGTCGGCCGGGCACTCGGTGCCGATGACGTCGATGAGGCCCGTTCGATCACCCGCCGGATGGTCCAGTGGGGCGTGTTGTGCGGGTTCGCCCTTGCCGTGGTCGTCCTCGCCGTCGGATCGCTCTACGCTCAGCTGTTCACCCAGGACGCGGAGGTTCGCTCGCTGCTCGTCGCCGCACTGATCGTCGCTGCCGCATTGCAACCCCTGGCCGGTTGGGTCTTCGTCCTGGACGGCGTGTTGATCGGTGCGGGCGACGGGCGCTACCTGGCCTGGGCGTCCGTCCTCTCCGTGGCGGTCTTCCTGCCGGCGGCGCTTGCCGTCATGCTCCTCGATCTCTCCGGTACCACCGGTATCGTCGCCCTGTGGATGGCCGTCGGACTGTGGACGTTGGCTCGCCTGATCACCCTCGACCTCCGTGAGCGGCGCGGAACTTGGGCCATCACCGGGGCCGTCCGCTGACCCAGGCCGTCGCTCGTATGCAACGTCCACGACGCGTCTGGATGTCGCTGCCATGCCGGCGGCGATGAGCTGCCACACTGTCGACGAACGAGCCAGCATTACGACACAGCCGCCGGATGAGACCACCGGTAGGCACACTGCCAGCCATCGCCGGCTGGTCATGAACGAGGGAATCGCTCTTCATGCACGTACTCGCGCTGCCCACCGTCCTCATCTTCGGCTTCGTCATGTCGTTGATCGTCGGCATGGCCGCACAGCGACTGCTGGGGATCCGGCTCGGCGTGGTGCGGCTGATCCTGGCCGGTGCTTTCGCCCTGTTCGTGGGCCCGTTCATCATGATCGCCATCCTGGGTCCGGTCGCGCCGGATGCGCAGGATCCTGACCCGGAGATCGACTTCGACGGGACCACGTTCTGGTTCCTGCTGCTCTCGCTCGTCTGTATCGTGCTGGCGTCCATGGCGTTCATCGTCGTCGTCGAGGCGTTCGCCCCGCTCGGCTCCATCCCACCGGCCCGCATCTGGGGCCGGGGTCTCCGAGGCCGCTTCAAGCGCGCCCGGCGGTACTGGCAGATCATCGGCATCGCCGTCCGGAACGGCCTCGGTCCCTACATCCGCGGTGGCCGGCGGCGGGCCCTAGCGGTACCCAGCGGGCGAGCGCAGCTCGGCCGCGCCCTGACCGCGACACTCAACCGGGGCGGCGTCACCTTCGTCAAGATGGGCCAGATCATGGCCACGCGGCGGGACATGCTGCCCGTCGAGATGGTCACTGAACTTGCCAGCCTGCAGGACGATGCCGAGCCCGTGCCCTGGGAGGACGTGGAGAGGGTCCTGCTGAGCGAGCTCGGTTCCCCTGCTAGGGAGATCTTCGCCGACATCGACCCGACCCCGCTGGCCGCCGCCTCCGTCGGTCAGGTCCACGTGGCGCGCCTGCACTCCGGCGAGGAAGTCGTCGTCAAGGTGCAGCGGCCCGGCATCCGGCCCGTCGTCGAACGCGACCTCGACATCGCCGCCCGGCTCGCTGCCCGGTTGGAGAACGGGACGGACTGGGCCCGCGGCATGGGCCTGTCCACCCTGGCCGAAGGGCTTGCCGCGGCGATCCGCGAGGAGCTCGACTATCGTGTCGAGGCCGACAACATCGTCGCCATCGCCGAGGCGCACCCCGCCGGCTCCGACGTGCGGCTTCCAGGCGTCCATGCACAGCTGTGCACCGAGCGGGTTCTTGTCATGGAGCGGTTGCGGGGCACACCACTCAATGCCGCCGGTCCCGCTATCGACCAAAACGGCCTGTCTCGTACCCGCATTGCCAGGTCGCTGCTGTCCGTTCTCTTCCACCAGATCATCGACGCGGGTGTGTTCCACGCCGACCCGCATGGGGGAAACATTCTCGTACTCGACGACGGGCGGCTCGGCCTCTTGGACTTCGGCTCAGTCGGCCGGCTCGACGGTTCGCTCCGTGAGGCTCTGCAGCGGCTGCTGCTCGGAGTGGACCACGGCGATCCGCTCGCTGTCAGCGACGCGTTGCTCGAGCTGGTTCCACGCCCCGACGAGATCGATGAGCAGCGTCTCGAACGCGATCTGGGTCGGTTCCTGGCCCGACACGTGAGCGGTTCCGGTTCTCCGAGTGCACGCATGTTCGGCGATCTGTTTCGCATCGTCGCCGATCACGGCCTGTCGATCCCGCCTGAGGTGGCGGCCGTATTTCGCACTCTCGCAACGGCGGAGGGGACGCTCAGCGCCGTTGCACCTAGCTTCAACCTGATCAGCGAGACTCGCTCGCTCGCCAGTGGCTACATGACCGAGCAGCTTGCGCCGGACCAGCTCAAGCAGTCCGCGACCGAAGAGCTCGCTCGACTGGTGCCCGTCCTGCGGCGGCTGCCACGACGTGTTGAGCGGATCGCGAACGCCGCCGAGCACGGACGACTCGGACTCAACGTACGTTTCCTCGCCGACGAGCGAGACCGCGCCGTCATCACCGGCCTGCTACACGAGATCCTGGTCGCCTTCATCGCGGCCACCACCGGCATCATGGCCGTCATCCTGCTCGGTATGGGTGGCGGTCCCGAGATCACCGAGGACGTCAGCCTGCACGAGCTGATCGGCTACAACCTGCTAGTGATCAGCGCAATCCTCGCGCTTCGCGTGCTGGTTCGGATCTTCCGCCGCTCGTGAACCTCAATGATCATGTTTGGTAGGCGTTCTCCTGCTTTACCATGCTTGCAGACATGGTAAAGGTCGAAGAAACCTACCAAACATGATCATTCAGTTGAGCGCTGCGCTTGTGCACGTGGCACTCGGCAGTGTTGAGAATCAGGACCCGACGATGTTCAGCCGGACGTCGGCGGACACCTCTGGGTGCAGCCGTACGGTAACCCGGTGCTCGCCGATCGTCTTGATCGGCTTGCCGACCTCGACCCGGCGCTTGTCGACGGGAGGGCCGCCGGCGTCGGTCACGGCGGAGGCGATGTCGGCAGGGGTAATCGCGCCGAACAGCCTGCCCGTGTCGCCCGCCTTGGCGGACAGCCGAACCGGCGACTTCTCGAGCTTCGCCTTCACTTCGCGAGCGGTGTCGAGGTCAGCGATCTCGCGGCTGGAACGGGCCCGCCGGATCGCATCGATCTCCTTCTGGGCACCCTTGGTCCACGCCATGGCGTAACCCTGGGGGATCAGGTAGTTACGGCCGTAACCACCCTTGACCTCAATGACATCACCTGCGGCACCGAGGCCGGAGACTTCTTGGGTGAGGATGAGCTTCATGTCAACCGCAGCCTTCCTCAGCGGGCCGTCGAGGTGTACGGCAACAGCGCAACCTCCCGGGCGTTCTTGATCGCGATGGCAACGTCACGCTGATGGCGCGTGCAGTTGCCGGAAACACGGCGGGCACGGATCTTGCCGCGGTCGGAGATGTACTTCCGCAGCAGATTCGTGTCCTTGTAGTCGACATAGTCGACTTCGCCCTTACAGAATGCGCAGACCTTCGTTTTCGGTTTGCGCACCGGTGGGGTAGCCATCGTGGTGCTCTCCTTCGAAGAGCCCGGTCACCGCCGCAGCGGCAGACCGGGATGGGTGGATAGATGGATGCCTGTGGGTGCCTAGAACGGGGGCTCTTCAGCCGCGCCACCGCCGCCGGCCCATGGATCGTTGGGCGCTTGCGGCTGGCCGGCAGGCGCACCCGCCGGTGCCCCCTGGGACGCCCACGGGTCGTTGCCGCCCTGCGGGGCACCGCCACCGAAGCCGCCGCCCCCACCGCCGCCTTGGCGCTGGGTTCGGGTCACCTTGGCGGTGGCGAACCTCAGACTCGGGCCGATCTCGTCGACCTCCATCTCGACGACCGTGCGCTTCTGTCCATCCTGCGTCTCGAACGAACGCTGACGCAGCCGGCCCTGGGCCACGACGCGCATCCCGCGCTGCAGCGACTCAGCGATGTTCTCCGCTGCCTGCCGCCACGCGGAGCAGCGCATGAACAGCGCCTCGCCGTCTTCCCAGGTGTTGCTCTGCCGGTTGAACGTGCGCGGTGTCGACGCGATGGTGAAGTTCGCGACCGCTGCGCCACTGGGTGTGAAGCGCAGCTCCGGATCGTCGGTCAAGTTGCCGACTATGGTGATGACGGTCTCGCCTGCCATGGATGGCTCCCTATGGTCGGGGTGTTCGTGCGGGTGACCCGCAACCGACCCAAGCTCGTATCAGTTCGCCTCTGGCCGGACGACCTTGGTGCGCAGCACCGATTCGGACAGCCCAAGCTGACGGTCGAGCTCGGCTACGGTCTCGGCCTCACAGGTAACGTCGAGCACCGCGTAGATGCCCTCGCCCTTCTTGTCGATCTCGTACGCGAGCTTGCGGCGGCCCCAGATGTCGACCTTCTCGACCGAGCCACCGGCCTCACGCACCACGCCGAGGTACTCCTCGAGTGTTGGGGCAACGGTGCGCTCCTCGGACTCGGGGTCCAGGATCACCATGACCTCGTAATGACGCATTGCCGTATCACCTCCTGTGGTCTTCACGGCCACGGTCTCTCCGTGGCAGGAGGGCTATGACGTCGCGGCTCGGTGTCTGCTCTCAGGTGTCACAAATGATGCTCAGAGGTTTACACCCAACGCGCGCAACCAAGCCGCGAGCAAGCGTACCAGCGGAACAGCGAGGAGACGAACGAGCTGTCGGTTCGACGCGGTAGCGTCATGCCATGGTCGAGCTACGTATCGGTGCACACGTCGCAAAAGACGATCCCATCGCAGGGGCACAGGCGCGCGGCGCCAACGCCGTCCAGTTCTTCCTCGGTGACCCGCAGGGGTGGAAGGCCCCGACGGTGGCGTACCCAGGTGGCGCTGACGCGCTGCGCAAGGCGGCCGCGGACGCGGACGTCCACCTTTACGTCCATGCCCCGTATGTGCTCAACGTCGCCACGACGAACAACCGCGTCCGGATTCCGAGCCGGAAACTGCTCCAGCAGCAGGTCGATCTCGCCGCGGAGGTCGGCGCGAAGGGCCTGGTCATCCATGGCGGGCACGTACTCAAGGACGACGACCCGGAGAAGGGCATCGACAACTGGCGCAAATGCGCCGAGCGGCTCGACGCCAAGGTTCCGGTGTTCATCGAGAACACCGCGGGCGGCGACCAAGCCATGGCGCGCAAACTCGAACGCATCGCCCGAGTATGGGAGGCCGTCGCCGACCACGGCCTCGGCTTCTGTCTCGACACCTGTCACGCGTTCGCCGCCGGTATCGACCTCGCCGACGTCGTGGACCGGATCATGGCGATCACCGGCCGGATCGATCTGGTCCACGCGAATGACAGCCGCGACGAGTTCGACTCCGGGGCGGACCGGCACGCCAATCTCGGCGAGGGAACGATCGGGCTGGAACCCATCGCGGAAGTGGTCCTGCAGGCCGGCGCACCGGTGATCCTTGAGACGCCTGGGGCCAAGACCGGTGAGGGCGACGACCTCACCGCGCTACGCGAATACGTTGCCGGCAGGTAGCCTGATCGTCCGTGACACACAGCTCCGCTCTCACCGTCCGGCAGATCTCGCGCGACGAGCACCTTGCCGCGATCGCTGCCCGGACTTCGGTCAGTTTCCTGCAGACACCCGCTTGGGCACAGGTCAAACGGGACTGGAAGTCGGAGTCGATCGGCTGGTTCGACGGCGACACGATCGTCGGTGCCGGGCTGATCTTGTACCGTCAGGCTCCCAAGATCCGTCGCTACCTCGCTTATCTCCCTGAGGGCCCGGCCATCGACTGGGAGTCGGCCGCCAAGGCCGGCGACCTGAAGCGCTGGCTCGATCCGCTGGCGGCCCACGTGAAGGCGTTCGGGGCGTTCGGGCTTCGGATGGGTCCGTGGGTTACGACGCGCGTATGGGGCAACGCAAC
>NZ_ML142851.1:107758-109593 GCF_004138495.1 Phytoactinopolyspora endophytica | reverse complement strand
ATCGGGCCTCGCCGATGACGCGGTCAACCGGCTCCGCGACCTACCGTCCGACGAGACCACCGAGACCGGCGAATCCCTCGCCCGGCAGCTCGCTGACGCCGGCTGGCGTCCCCCGGCCGACATCGACGGCTTCGGCGCGGGGCAGCCCCGGTACAGCTTTCACGTGTCGCTGCGAGACCGATCCGAGGACGACGTCCTGCGCGGCTTCAACCAGCTGTGGCGACGCAACATCAAGAAGGCTGACAAATCGGGTGTTGTGGTCAGCCACGGCACCGCCGCCGACCTGCCCACCTTCCATCGCCTCTACACCGAGACCGCTCACCGGGACGGCTTCCACGCGCGCCCGATGAGCTACTTCACCGGCATGTGGGAGGCGATGACGGCCGAGGCACCGGATCGGCTGCGGCTGTATCTGGCCCATCACGAGGGCGACCTCATCGCCGCCACCACCATGGTCCGGGTCGGCGCCCACGCCTGGTACTCGTACGGCGCGTCCTCGACCGAGAAGCGGGAGTTCCGCGGTTCGAACGCGGTGCAGTGGCAGATGATCCAGGACGCCCTCGCCGACGGTTGCGACATCTACGACCTGCGGGGCATCACCGACACGCTGGACGAGTCCGACCCGCACGCCGGCCTGATCCGCTTCAAGCTGGGTACCGGGGGGCACGCGGTCGAATATCTCGGGGAATGGGATCTGCCCATCTCACGTATCCTCTACAGCGCATTCGACATGTATATGAAACGGCGGAGCTGACGAGTCCATGGCGCTTACCCTGCATGTCGACGCGGCCCGCTGGCGACGTCACCTGAAGAGCATCGTGGAGCCGGACGGTGTCACCGTCGTGCCGGTGTCCAAGGGCAACGGTTACGGCTTCGGCAACGCCACGCTCGCCTCCGAGGCCTTCTCTCTCGGAGCAGGCACTCTGGCGGTCGGCACGTACGAAGAGATCGACGACGTGAGTGGGACGTTCACCGGCGACATCTTGGTGCTTTCACCATGGCGTCCCTGGCTGGAGACCCCCGTCGACGACGAGCGGGTGGTTCATACCGTGTCGCGACTCGCGGACCTGCGCGCTCTTGCGGAACGTGGTGGCCGGCCACGCGTCGTCGTCGAGGTGCTGACCAGCATGCGCCGGCACGGCGTCGGCCCGGACGAGCTGGAGGCCGTTGGCGAGGCTCTGGAAGACGTCCGCTTGGAAGGGTTCGCGCTGCATTTGCCGCTGGGCGGCGACCACGCAGAGGAGGCGCACCGCCTCGGCTCGCTCGCCCTGGACACCGCCCCCAGCTCCGTGCCCAGGACACTCTGGGTCAGCCATCTCACCCCGGCGGCGGCTTCGGTACTCGCGACGCAGACGGATGCGGAAGTCAGGCTCCGGGTCGGGTCGGCTCTCTGGCTGGGTGACCGCGGAGCACTCAGCGCACGTGGGACGGTTCTGGACGTCCACCGCATCCGCCGCGGCGACCAATACGGCTATCGGCAGCGACGCGCCCGGCGGAACGGCCGGCTGGTGGTCGTCGGCGGAGGCACCGCCCACGGCATCGCCCTTCAGGCCCCGTCACCGGTCACCGGTGCACGCCAGCGTCTCGTCACCGCCGCGAAAGGTGGCCTTGAGGCCACCGGCCGGGCACTGTCCCCGTTCCGGGTCGAAGGTAAGCAACGGTGGTTCGCCGAGCCGCCCCATATGCAGTGCTCCATGATCTGGCTTCCCGACGACGTCAGGTCACCGTCACCGGGCGATGAGCTCGAGGTGGACGTCCGCTTCACCACGACGACGTTCGACCGCGTCACTTTTCGCTAGTGTCCCGTGAAGCCGGTTCCTTGAACGGCTGTGGTG
>NZ_ML142851.1:105385-107741 GCF_004138495.1 Phytoactinopolyspora endophytica | reverse complement strand
GGATGCCTCGCAAGGCGCCGGAGGAGGTCGATGCTGGTACATCGGACGACGACGGCAACGCCGCGAGGCGCCGCCTGGGCGCCACAGCCGTCAAGAGACCGGCTTTACGGGGCACTAGCGTCCTCGACGCCGGACGCGGACTTCTCGCGTACTAGCCGATGCGTAGCGGGACGGTACGCACGTAGCGGGAGGAGTCGTCGAAGGTATGCCCCATGAGCTTCATGGTCCTCAGCACCAGGATCCGGTCCACGATCCGCAGACTCGGCAGCTCCTTGGCCAGCCGGTCCTCCACCCGGAAAAGGTCCGCGGCGGAGCGCAGCCACACCGATAGCTGGACATTGTGCTGACCGGCGACGGCCGCGATCAGTCTCAGCTCTGGGATCCGGTCGCCCAGCTGGTGCTGAGCCGCTTTCAGCTCCCGTCCGTCCAGCGTTCCACGCAGGAACGCCGCGCTGGGCAGCCCGAGCCGCGGTCGGGCGACGTCACAGCGCAGCCCGATCACCCGGTCCCGCAGCAGCCGCCTCAGCCGCCTCGCCACGACAGAAGCGCTGGCTCCCGTCCCGTCTGTCAGCTCCCGGTGACTGGCCCGCCCATTCATGCACAGGTTCGCGATGATCGTCCGGTCGACGGCGGTGATCTGCCTGTGTGGCACCTGACCCTCCTGGCCCGCCGAGCTCAGCGTTCGCAGCCTGGACTGCTGCTCGGCCGTCAGTGCGCGCACGTGCCAGCGGTGCGTCTCGAACAGCAGGTCGGTGACGATATGCACTGCGTAGTCCAGTATTCCGGGAATCGCGCCGAGCCGCTCGAGGAGGTACGAGGGCAGCTGCCCTCCGCCCGTCAGGACTGTCATCAGCTGTGCCGATCCCGCTGTGTGGTGGATCGAGAGCACCTCGGGATGGTCGGCCAGTGTCTGAGCCACCTCGGCCACCGTCCCGTTCGCGCAGCGCAGATCGACATAGGCCGAGAGCAACTCGGTGACAGCATTCCGCCCGGGGACAACCGTGATGCGCGCGACACCGTCATCGACAAGACGTTGCCACCGGCGCGCCAGCGTCGTGGGATCGGCGCCGAGCACGTCCGCGAGGTCGGTCCACGAAACTCGCGGCGCCAGCTGCAGGGCGTTCGTGATCTCGAGATCGAGTTCATCGATGACGTTCGAATCCTGCATCACAGACGTCCACATTAGAGATTTCCGGCATTCTTGTCATCACTTGCCGAGCCGTACGTAGTGTCGCGCTTCAAACGGAGCGATCTCGGACCTCCCCGTCCGCTCCAGCCTCTGGCACGGAGTTGTTTCGACGACGTTGCGGCCGGTCAGAGCGCCTTTCGGTCCGTATTCCGGATGCGAGGCGGCTTCCGGTGTGCACAGACGCGAGAGAGGTGAGAGATGAGCACGGAAGCACCCACCACGACCAGGCCGGGCCGCGGCGCGCGCCTGCTGGACGGCATCGAGCGCGTCGGCAACCGGCTCCCCGATCCGTTCTCCCTGTTCCTCCTGTTGTTCGCCGTGGTCGCACTCGCCTCGAGCATCATGGCGGCGTTCGACCTCGTCGTGGAGGTCCCCGGCGACGAGGAAACCACCCCCATCCAGGGCTTTTTCAGCGCCGAGGGCTTCACCTGGCTCACCAGCAGCCTGGTCACCAACTTCATCGAGTTCCCGCCGCTGGGTGTGGTCCTGACCATCCTGCTGGCGGTCGGCGTCGCGCAGCGCACCGGCTTGTTGGCTGCGATGGTCCGTCGGGCCTTCGGGCGCGCACCCCGATGGGCGCTGCCTTACGTCGTCGGCATCATCTCGGTAGCCGGCAACATCATGAGTGACGCGTCAATGGTCGCATTGCCGCCGCTCGCCGCGATGGTCTTCAAAGCCGCTGGCCGGCATCCCGTGGCCGGATTGCTCGGGTCGTTCGCCGCCGTAACCGCGGGCTACAGCTGCAGTCCATTCATCACCAGTGCGGATGCGCTGCTCAGCGGCATCACCACGTCGGCCGCGGAATCCCTGGGGGACCCCGGGACACCGGTCACGCCCGTGTCGAACTACTTCCTCACAGCCACCATCGCCGTCCTTCTCGGCATTGTTTCCGGCTTCCTCATCGATCGAGTCCTGGAGCCGTCGCTGGTCCGGAAGCAGGTGCCCACCGTACGGACGCGGGCCGACGGGGCCGGGTCTGCCGAGACGGCCCAGATAACGAGCGACGTGAGCACACACGACCCGGACCTCACCAACCCCGAGCTCACCGACGCGGAGCGGAGCGGACTGCGATGGGCCGGGGTGGCACTGCTTGTCACGCTGTCCGGCGTCCTGGCTCTGACGCTGCCGGCCGGGGCACCGATGCGAGCCGAGGACGGCAGCTTCCTT
>NZ_ML142851.1:98474-105346 GCF_004138495.1 Phytoactinopolyspora endophytica | reverse complement strand
TCGTCACCCCTGCTCGACTCCGTGGTGTTCCTCGTCTTCCTGGCACTGGTCGTGCCCGCGATCGTCTACGGCATGCGGGTCCGGACGGTCACCGGCGGCTCGAGCATCGCAGCGATGATGAGCGGTGCGGTCAAGGACGTGTCCGGGTTCGTGGTCGTGGCCTTCGTCATGTCGCAGTTTCTCGCCCTGTTCAACTGGAGCGGACTGTCGTCGTGGCTGGCGGTAACGGGCGCCGACCTCCTCGAGCGTGCCAGCTTCACCGGCTTCGGAGCGATCGTTGCGTTCGTCCTGCTGGCCGCCCTGATCAACGTGTTCGTGATCTCGGGCTCAGCACAGTGGGCCCTGTTCGCGGCCGTTTTCGTCCCGATGTTCGCGCTGCTCGGCTACGAGCCGGGGTTCGTCCAGGCGGCCTTCCGTATTGGCGACTCGTCGACGAACGGGTTGAGCCCGCTCAACCCGTACATGGTGATCATCCTTGGTTTCCTGCGTGCCTACGAGCCTAAGGCCGGCCTCGGCACGGTCATCTCCCGCGCGCTCCCGTTCGGGTTGGTATTCCTTGTCCTGTGGATCGCCGTCCTGGCGGTGTTCTTCTTCACCGGTACCCCAGTCGGCCCAGGCATGGACAGCCACCTGTGAGCCCTGTCCGCGCGAACGCGTCCACTGCCAAGATCGACGAGAGAGAACGATGACGAGCAACTCCACTGCCTATGTTCACGCCCGCCTGATCGACGGTACCGGCAGCGCCCCCATCGACGACGCCGCAGTCGTGGTCGACGGCGAGCTGATCACTTATGCCGGCCCTTCCGCAGAGGCACCGGATCCGCCCAGCGGACAGCAGGTGGTCGACCTGGCGGGCCGTGCCCTGCTCCCGGGTTTCATCGACAGCCACGTCCACCTCGGCTACCAGAACGCGTCGAAGTTGCTGCTCAACAACCTCGACGTGCACCGAAGCCTGTGGGCGTTCGAGGTGGCGGAGCGCGCCCAACGCACGCTCGACGCCGGCATCACCAGTGTCCGCGATCTCGGCGGTCTGGACGCGGGCTTCCGTATCGCACAACAGCGCGGCCTGCTGTCAGCGCCGCGGCTCCAGGTCGCCGTGCGGCTGATGAGCCACACCGGGGGGCACGCCGATTTCCGCCTTCCCACCGGTATCAACCTGCACGACCACGAGTCATCGGCAGCGGAGCTCGTCGACTCGGCACAGGAGGCCCGGGTGGGTGCTCGTCGCCTGATGCGGGATGGTGCCGACGTGATCAAGCTCTGCGCCACAGGCGGAGTGTCGAGCCCTTCCGACACGCCCGACGACGAGGGGCTCACCGTCGACGAGATCGCAGCGATCGTCGACGAGGCGGGGAGGCACGGTGGCCGTCCGGTCGCCGCGCACGCGCAGGGAGCGGCCGGAATCCGCAATGCGGTACTCGGTGGCGTCACCAGCGTCGAGCACGGGTATTTGATCGACGACAAGGGAATCGACCTGATGCTCGAGCACGGCACCTTCCTGGTGCCGACCCTGTCGACGTTCGTCGGCTACCACGAGCGCAAGCACCTGCTCCCGATCGAGGCGTACGAAGCCAAGCGGGCGATGGAGGAAGAGGCGTACCGGCGCGTCTCCGAAGCCATCCGGCGAGGCGTCCGCGTCGCCATGGGCACGGACGCGGCGATCTCAGCTCACGGTACGAACCTCACTGAGCTCGGCCAGCTGGTCACGATCGGCATGGACCCCATGGCCGCTCTCCAGGCGGGGACGGTGCACGCGGCCACTCTGCTCGGCGTCGCCGACCGGCTCGGCACTGTCGAGGCCGGCAAACTGGCCGACATCGTGGTCTGCGACGGTGATCCGCTGGCTGACATCACGTTGCTCGCAGACCCGGCCAACGTCGTCCTCGTCATCCAAGGCGGACAGGTCGTGAAGAGATACCTCTGATGTAGTCGACGAGGGCGGGCGGGCCTGCGCATTCCGGAATAGTGGTTCGAACCAGTGCTAACCGGGTAAAAGATAGTTCCGGAGCCGAACTCTGACCACGCCAGGAGGCTCCGACGCCGCACAGGGGCCGCCCATGAGCCATCAGGATGACAGCCAGGCACATGTCAGCGTTCGCATGCAGCGGCAATAGCGACGAGGGTAGGAACTCCAGGCAGGCGCCGATCGTCAGGCGAGGCAGGGAAGGGACCCGAAGTTTAGAGAATTCACAGCCAGTGCACAGATACGGTTAACGAGGCGACGCGATGATTGTCCGTGGGGTCTGAGAAAGAAGGAGAAGCACGATGACACATGCGGACGTGCCACAGTACGACCCGATCAAGGCCGCCTGGAACACCGTGGCGACATACTCGACCTACGACGAGGCACAGGACGCGGTGAACCGGCTCAACGCCGAGGGCTTCCCCATTGAGAACCTGGACATCGTCGGCTCGGACCTCAGGCTCGTCGAGCGGGTCACCGGCCCGGCGAACAAGCTGCGCGCCGTCGGCAACGGTGCGCTCAACGGCGGCGCACTCGGTGGGTTCCTCGGCCTCGTCATGGGTCTCTTCTCGGCCGGGTTCACCTGGCTGGGGATGATGGTGATGGGCGCCGTCATCGGTGCTACATGGGGCGCCGGCTTCGGGTTCGCCTCGCACGCCTTCGCGGGCAGCCGCAAGACCTTCGCGTCCACCCGTGGCCTCGTCGCGACCCACTACGATCTGGTCGCCCGTGGCGGCCACACCGAGCAGGCCCGTCTCCTCCTCGCCAGCACCAACCTCTAGCGGCACATTCAGCCGGCCCAGCGGCCGGTCAGAAATGCCACGGCCCATACCCCCATGAGGGGCGCGCTGATCACGAGGTAGGCCCAGAGAACCCACCGACGACGCGCGGCGAGCACGCCCAAGGCGACCCACAACGGCCACCAGAGCAGGCTGGCACGAGGCACGGAGAAGAACCAGAAGGACGTCCCGAAGGCGATCACCTGAAGACCGACCCAGGTAGCCTCGCCCCAGCGTCGCCACCACAGCAGTCCTGCCGTCAGCGCCACCCCGACAGTCAACGCCACCAGCTCGGCACCGAACATCCAGGCGACCTCGGGCGAATAGGCGCCGCCGAACACGACATTCCATGTATTCGCCCACGCCTCCCACGGCCAGTGGAACTCACGATTCCACTCCTCGGCTTGAGCATCCAGCCACGCCAGCCAATCGCCGGTGAGGTGCTTCAAGTAAGCCATCCAGGCCGCCAGCGGGATCAACGGCAGGAACAGCCAGCCGAAACCCGACCAACTCCATCCTCGGGGCCCGTCATCGCCGGTCCGGTCAGGCGCCGTCGTACGCCATGCCTCGATGCGGGTGGCCAGCCAATGCACCCCCACCGCGGCCGCGAGGAAGACCCCACTGACCCGGACTGTGCAGGCCAGCGACGTCAGCACCCCGGCGGCCAGCCAGTTCCCGCGACGGGCGGCCAGCCACGCCGGAAACGCGCACGCCAGGAAGAGGGCCTCCGTGTACGGGGCGGCCAGGAACACCGCCGGCGGCGCACATACCCACGCGAGGACCGTCAGTCGCCCGGCCGCGGGGCCACCCTCGAGCTCGCCCAGCCGCCCGAGTGCCACCGCCGCGACAGCCCCGGCCACCAGCGATACCAGAAGCCCGGTGACCACGTGCGAGAGACCGAGCTGGCTCCCGAGCCACAACAGGCCAGGAAGGCCGGGGAAGAACGCCTCGTTCGGGACTTCCGTCGGCCGGCCCCCATAGCCGGACTCCGCGATTCCCCGGAAATGGACGAAGTCCCAACGCACCCACCGCTCCGCCCACGGCAGGACGTCTTGGCCCTCGGCCACGAACAACCAGCCCGCGGCCACGGCCAGCACCCACATCGACACCCGGCTGAGCAGCCAGATACCCAACGCGTCCCGACCGGTCGGACCCAGCCTCCGCTGCAGCCGATCCAGATCCGCCGGCAGCAGCGCGAGGTTGGACATTCGTGAGTGGCGGCGGCGGTCCGTACTCATGCCGACGTCGGCCTCCCGGCGGTCCGGGCACGCCCGTCGTCCCGGGCGTACGTGCCGTGCCGGTGCGAGCAGGATGCCGGGTCGCTCACCCGACGCACCGGATCATGCTCTGGCCGGATGATGTCGCGGCACACCACGCCGCACAGCCACACCAGCGCTCCCACCCGGAGCAGGATCGACCACGCGTAGACGTCACCGGAGATCATCGGATTCGACGGATCGAAGAAGCCGGCCAGGTAGAACCACACCGAGACGAAGTAGAGCACCTCGGCCACCTGCCAGATGAGCAGTTCACGCCATCGGGGCCTGGCCAGCACTGCCAACGGGACCAGCCACAGTGTGTACTGCGGGGACCACACCTTGTTGATGAGCAGGAACGCTGCCACGGCCAGAAAGGCCAGCTGGGTCATCCTGGGCGGCTCCGGTGCCATCATCGCCAGGACCACCACCAGCCCGAGCATGATCAGACCGGCGCCGACCACCATCCGGTCGATGTCGTTATGCAGCAAGTCAGGCGCCAACAGCTCCAGCGCGTACCAGACGGAACCGAACTCGGCGCCTCTGTCGGAGTTGAACGTGAAGAAGTAGGTCCATCCGTCCCAGGCCCACAACGCGACGGGAACATTGACAGCCGCCCACATCACCGCGGCGGCCACGACAGTGACCACGAACCGCCGGAACGCCGCCAGCCGCTCCGGTTCGCGGAGGACAACGAGGAAGACGACGCCGAGCAACAAGATCGGGTAGAGCTTGACCGCCGCGCCGATCCCGATCAGCACGCCGGCCCAACCGGGTCTCTCCCGGGTCCAGGCCAGGATCGCCACGCTCGTCGCCGCAACCGCCAGCAGGTCCCAGTTGATGGTGGCGCTGATCAGTAGCACCGGCGATGCCGCGACGAGCAACGCATCCCAGGGCCGGCGTGGCACGGTCCGCGACGTCGCCACGATGACCACGAGCGCGGCCACGCCCATCAGCACCGCGGTGATCTCATAGAACCGGACGCCCTCGGCGACGACGCGGTCGGCCGGATCCGCATCCACGGCTGACTGGACGGCCTGCGCCGCGTACGCCGAGGCCTGCATCACGGCGCCCGTCAGGACCGGGTATTCCAGCGCGCTGTCGCGGTAGACGAGATCACCATCGGCCAGGCCTCGCTCGGCGTAGAGGAACGGCACATCCGTATAGCACAGCGACGTCCAGACCGTCCGGTCCTCTCGCGTCTCCCACGACATGTCGTGACACGGCTTGTTCGTGATGACGCCCAGGGCAAGTACCACGCAACCGACGGCGAGCGCGATCCGCACCGGGGTCCACCAGTGCTTACCCGGTACCGCGTGCATTCCCGCACGGCCACCGACCCATTCGCTGGCGGCCGCCGCGGCTGGGTCATCCCGGCTTGGCAGGACTGGCGACGAGATCACCCGCCTATGGTGCCGCAGCCGACGCCTTCTCGCTCACGTGGGCGTCGCCCGTTCCAGGCAGCGCTAGCCCCAGCCTTCGTCGTCGTCATCGCCGTCGTCGTTGCCGTCGCCGTCTTGGTTCCCGTTCTGGTTCCCGTTGCCGCCGTCGTCGGACTCATCACCATTGTCGGTCCCGCCCCAGGACTCGTCGCCGTCAGTACCACCATCGGTTCCATCACCGCCATCGTCGCCGCCGTCGTCGCCATCGGACCCGTCGTCGCCCCACGGACCGCCGTCGTCGCCCGACTCGTCACCGCCATCGGACCCGTCACCGCCGTCAGTACCACCATCGGTTCCGTCACCGCCGTCGTCGCCCGACTCGTCACCGCCATCGGTACCGCCGTCTCCACCGCCGTCGGTACCGCCGTCTCCACCTTGGGCGTTACCGCCCCCGTTGTCACCGCCGCGCTCATCACCGCCGGACTCGTCATCGTTGTCATCTTCCGGCGGCTCCGGCCGACGGGTCGGCTCGTCCACATCCGGCTCCGGAGTCTCGGTCGGCTCCGGCTCCTCCGGCTCCGTCCGCTCTGGGAACTCGAGCACATCCTCGTCCTCGAGTACGGCATTCATGAACGCCGTCCAGACCCGCGCCGGATATCCACCTGCGCGGAACTTGTCCTCGCCGCCGACCCCGTCCAGGGACTTGGTGCCGGCATCCTCGCCTTCACCGTTGATGAACGACACGGTCGTCGCCAGTTGCGGGGTGAAGCCCGCATACCAGGCGGTAAGGTCCTCGTGGGTTCCGGTCTTGCCCGCAGATGGCCGGTTCAGATCCTGCGCGACGCTCCCGGTTCCGTTATCCCCATCCACCACCTGCGTCATCGCATACGTGACATCGGCCATGACGTCCGGCTCGAAGACATTCTTCGGTTCCGGATCGACCGAGTGGAGCACGTTGCCGCCGCGGTCGGTCACCCTGCTCACCGTGTACCATTCAGTATGGCGTCCGCCCGCGGCCAATGTCGCATAGACCTCCGCCATCTCCACCGTGGACACCTTGGCCTGGCCGAGCGTGACGCGCGGGTTCGCCTCCAGGTCCTCGGCGTCCTCCGGGAAACCGGCCCGAGTCAGGGCATCGACTACTTTCGCCGGCCCCATCTGCATGGTCACATCGACGAATGCGGTGTTGATCGACCGCTCCATCGACTCCAGAAGGTCGATCTCTTCGCCGTAGTCCCTATCACCTAGGTTGTTCACCGGAGGACCCAGCTCGGGCGCGTCGAACGGTGTGTCACCCCAGTATGTGCTCTCCAGCGAGGCACCGTCCTCGAGAGCTGCGGCCAGCGTCAACGGCTTTACCGTCGAGCCGGCTTGTTGCTTGCCGTCCAACGCGTTGTTGAAGGGCTGGTCGATGGCGTCCGAGCCGCCGTACATGGCCGCCACACCGCCGTCGTCGGGCCGCACCGCGGCCAAGCCGATGCGGACCTCGTCC
>NZ_ML142851.1:97830-98450 GCF_004138495.1 Phytoactinopolyspora endophytica | reverse complement strand
GTCGGGCGCTCCTCTTCGACGGCCTTGACCGCGGACTCCTGGGCGTCCTGGTCGAAGGTGGTCACAATACGGAGGCCACCACTCCTGATCTCGGCCTCGTCGAGGCCCGCGTCCAGAAGTTCCGCCTCGACCTGCTGCATCAGATAACCGTTCGGTCCGGCATAGCGGTTCGTCCGCGCCTCCGGCAGGACCTCAGGAGGCTCTACCTGCTCGGCCGTCGCCGCTTCGAGGGTGCCCATCGCCACCATGCCGTCCAGCACGTACTGGAAGCGCTGCTCGAACCGTTCGGTGTTCCCCTCGATCGTCGGGTCGTACCGGTGGGGGGAATTCAGGATGGCCGCGAGCGCGGCGCCTTCCTCCAAGGTCATCTCGCTCACCGGCTTGTCGAAGTACGACTTCGACGCCGTCTGGACCCCGTAGAGATCCCGTCCGAACCAGATGGTGTTGAGGTAGGACGCGAGGATGTCCTCCTTCTCATGCTGCTGGTCGATCTTGATCGACACGAAAAGCTCGTTGATCTTCCGGTCCCAGGTCTGGTCCTGGGTCAGGTAGTAGTTCTTGACGTACTGCTGGGTGATGGTCGACCCACCACCCGAGATCTCGCCGCCCTCGCGGACGAA
>NZ_ML142851.1:96450-97520 GCF_004138495.1 Phytoactinopolyspora endophytica | reverse complement strand
ACGTCCGTCATCGCGTAGACGATTCCGATGCCGAGCACGCCGAGGAGGGCGAACCCGAGGAAATACAGGGAGAACGCCTTGATGCCGAAGAACTTCCGCCAGCGCGGCTTGCTCCGGCCGGCGCCCTTGGCCCGGGCGCCCTTGCTTCGACTTCCGTTGCCGCTCGCCGCGTAGCGCCGCCGCGGCGACTCCGCATGACCACTATGAGGTCTGTGTCCTTCGGGTGCCACTGTCGATCCGGTGCCTCGCATTGGGGGTTCGGGGGGTCGCCTTGCCGCGCCGTTGCGGCCTTCGGACCAAGGCAGAGCCTACGACTCTCGCCGTCATTTTGTGGATCTTGCCGGGCGGAGCAACGTATGGAAATCCAAAACGTTGCAACTCGAGATATAGTAGCGATGTATCCGTTCGATACATCATGACGTCACCGTTCACAGGGAGCGCACTCGTGGGGAAACGTGCCGAAGCGTTGGAGCTGGCCATCCTCGGCCTGCTCCATGATGCGCCGATGCACGGCTACGAACTGCGCAAACGGGTGAACTCGCTGCTTGGCTGGGGGCGCGCGTTCTCGTACGGCACGCTCTACCCCGCCCTCAAGGAAATGGTGCGTCGCGGTCACCTGACCGAGGACGAAGCCGTTGACGAGGCAACGACGTCACGCGCCAGCCGTCGAGGACGGATCGTCTACAAACTCACGCCGGACGGCAAAGAACGCTTTGCCGAGCTCCTCAATGAAGCGGGGCCGTCGTCCTGGGACGACGAACAGTTCGGCGTCCACTTCGCCTTCTTCGGCCGGGCCGACGCCGAAACCCGCATGCGGATTCTGGTTGGCCGCCGCTCCCGTCTGCAGGAACGGCTCGAGCAGTTCCGCTCGGCGCTGTCCCGGACGCGGGAACGGCTCGACGCCTACACGCTCGAGCTTCAACGCCATGGGCTGGAGTCGGTTGAACGTGAGGTCAGGTGGCTGGACGGGCTCATCAGCGCCGAACAGCGCACCAACATGCCACAAGATGATCACCCGCGGGGCAGTCGGCCCCGCCTGGGCTCTACCGGCTCCACGCCGGACGAGCCCA
>NZ_ML142851.1:93544-96409 GCF_004138495.1 Phytoactinopolyspora endophytica | reverse complement strand
AATGAGAAAGGAAGAGGAGCTCATGGGCTCGCTTCGTGTAGCCATCGTCGGCGTCGGTAACTGCGCCACCTCGCTTGTGCAAGGCATCCATTACTACCGCGACGCGGATCCCGCGGCGAAGATACCCGGCCTGATGCACGTGCAGTTCGGCGACTACCACATCAGCGATGTCGAGTTCGTCGCCGCATTCGACGTGGACGCCAAGAAGGTCGGACAGGACCTCGCGGACGCCCTCGTCGCGAGCGAGAACAACACCATCAAGATCTGCGACGTCCCCCCGACGGGTATCACCGTTCAGCGTGGGCCGACCCTCGACGGGCTCGGCAAGTACTACCGGGAGACCATCACCGAGTCCGATGAGAGTGCGGTCGACGTGGTCGAGACCCTCCGCGCGACCAAGGCCGACGTGCTGGTCTGCTATCTGCCGGTCGGCTCCGAGCAGGCGGCTCAGTTCTACGCACAGTGCGCCATCGACGCCGGTGTCGCGTTCGTGAACTGCCTCCCGGTCTTCATCGCCGGCACCAAGGAGTGGGCTGACAAGTTCACGGCGGCAGGGGTGCCCATCATCGGTGACGACATCAAGTCTCAGATCGGCGCCACCATCACCCACCGGGTGCTGGCCAAGCTCTTCGAGGACCGTGGTGTGACCGTCGACCGCACGTACCAGCTCAACGTCGGCGGGAACATGGACTTCAAGAACATGCTGGAGCGGGACCGCCTGGAGTCCAAGAAGATCTCCAAGACCCAGTCCGTCACCTCGCAGCTCGTCAACGGGCTCGAGGACCGCAACGTGCACATCGGCCCGTCCGACTACGTCGCCTGGCTCGACGACCGCAAGTGGGCGTTCATCCGCCTCGAGGGCAGGAACTTCGGTGACGCACCGCTCAGCCTGGAGTACAAGCTCGAGGTCTGGGACTCCCCCAACTCCGCGGGCATCGTCATCGACGCCATCCGCGCCGCCAAGATCGCCAAGGATCGCGGCATCGGTGGTCCGATCCTCTCCGCGTCGTCGTACTTCATGAAGTCGCCGCCGGAGCAGTACGGTGACAACGTCGCCCATGACTCCGTCGAGAAGTTCATCGCCGGTGATATAGAGCGCTAAAGGCGCAGCCGGCCACGGGTCCGTGCCGTCGGGCGGGTCGTCCACGAGGACCGTCCGCCCGAGCGTCGCCGACGGCTGCGATCGTTCGAGGGCTGGACCGGAATGATCATGTCCACTAGGTTCTTCCGCGTGCCTGATCTGGTTTCAACGAGACGGCGCCACGGAAGGCCTGGTGGACATGATCATTTCTAGGGGGTGACTGAGCGTCCCGGAGACTTGTGGTAGGCACTCTTCCCATGTCCTACGTCACAAAGTAGGGCATTTGGGCCATCTCCACCATCGAACATTCGGCCCACTCGACTACCATTCGATTGTCCGGCATATCGGCCGTCTATTGACAGAACAGGGGCGGGGCAGCCAGCGTCGTCTACTGTCCCGAGTCCTGTCGCCAAGGAAGGTCGGCGGCCGAGGGTAGAAACGCTGAAGGAGCTGACGTGATGAAGGCCGGCCCAGGAACGAGGCCGCCCGGCGAAACGTTAGCGCCCCAGCAGCGTTACCCGGATAGGTGGACCTGCGTGACCACGCACGCCGGCTCCGGGACGCCAGACCAAGGAGGAACGTTTCGATGACGCGGACCGCGCGAGCAAACCGTGGTGCGAGCAGCACCTCGAATCGAGCACGCGCGGCACACAACGCCCGTGCGAGTGCCGCTCCGTCCGACGAACCCGCGTCGGAGGAAGGATCGCGCACGTCGGTTTGGCATGCCCTGCTGCATGACCGAAGCGTTCGCTCCCGTGTAGCCGCTCTCGTCCTGGTGCCCTTGCTCGGCACCCTGGTACTGGGTGCGTTCTTCTTCAAGGGCGCCCTTGACGACGCGTCGTCGGCAAGCGAGGTGGAGGAGCTGGCGGACGTCGGGGTGGCCGCCACCGATCTACTGCACCGAATCCAGGATGAGCGGGACGTCACCGCCTTGTACGAGGCCGACGCCACTGGGCAGTCCGCCGTGGGGGACGCACGCGACGCCACCGACGCCGCACTGTCCGAGCTCAGGGATGGTCTCGACGCCGTCCGCGACGCCGGCACGGCCACCGAGTCCGCGGTGACCGCGTTCGAGAACGAGGAGGAGAACCTCTCCGGGTACCGGGAACAACGGGACAGCGGCGAGCCGTCGTTCGATGAGGGTGGAGCAACCAGTTATCACGAGTTCGCCGAGGCAGTGCGCGGCATCGTCACGGCTTCCAGCTCCGTGGTGCACGACGGCGAGTCTGCCCGCCTGATCAACAGGCTCGACAACATCAGCCAGTCGGTCGAGTCGGCCTCGATGGAACGCGGTCTGGTGACGTACAACCTCACACCCGACGAGGAGCCCACGTCATCCCTCACCGCCAACGTGGTCTCGTTCCGCGGTGAGCAGGATCTGTTGACCGGCCGTTTCCTCGCCGGGTTCGAAGACGCCGACGAGTCCCGGGTTATTGCAAACCGGCTGGCCAACGGCGACGAGCTCACTGCCGAGACCATCGCTGGCATCCGTGAGGGCGAGACGGTCGAGGCTTCGCACGAGCAGTGGTATGCCAACGCCACCGAGCGTCTCGAGATCATGAGGGAGGTCGAAAGCGAAGCGGCTTCCGCCGTTGTCGACAATGCCTCCGAGGCAAGCAGCAGCGCCCGCGCCACGGCCGTGCTCAGCGCCATCGCCGTCCTCGCCGTGTTGGCGCTCACCGTCTTCCTTGCCGTCGTCGTTGCACGCTCCATTGTCGGGCCGTTGCGCCGGCTCCGGGCCGCCGCCCAGCAGACATCGACCAAGGACCTTCCCGAGGCCGTAG
>NZ_ML142851.1:85487-93524 GCF_004138495.1 Phytoactinopolyspora endophytica | reverse complement strand
CGCATCCGTCAGGACGGTCCGGCGGCCGCCCGCGGTTCCGCCGGCTCGGACGAGGTCATCAAGGCCGAGGGCAAGGACGAGATCGGCGAGGTCACGCGCGCGTTCAACGAGGTCCACGCCATGGCGGTCCGTATCGCCGGCGACCAGGCGTTGCTCCGGCAGAACCTCGACACGATCGTGGTGAACCTGTCGCGGCGGACCCAGTCGCTGGTCGATCGCCAGCTCGGGGAGCTCGAGACGCTCGAGCAACGTGAACGAGATCCAGATCAGCTCAGCACGCTCTTCCGCATCGACCACATGGCGACCCGAGTACGACGGCACGCGGAGAGCCTGCTCGTTCTCGCCGGAGTCGAGGAGATGCGTACGCAGACCGCCTCGGCACCTGTCCTCGATGTGGTGCGTACGGCGGTCGGCGAGGTCGAGCAGTACCCACGGGTGAAGTTCGGCGTCATGCCGACTGACCTCGTCTCATCCACCGCCGTCGACGACATCGCTCACATGCTCGCCGAGCTCATCGACAATGCGACCGAGTTCTCCGCGCCGTCCACGCCCGTGCGGGTCACCAGCCAACCTCTCCTCGGCGGGGGGCTGCGGATATCCGTCGCGGACGCCGGCCTCGGTGTCCCCGAGGAACAGCTCCACGAACTCAACGACCGCCTCTCCAACGTCAGCGACATCGATGTCGCCACCTCACGCACGCTCGGCCTGTACGTGGTCGCCAGGCTCGCGTCGAAGCACGGCATCGGCGTACGCCTCGAGGCTGGTTCCGGTGGTGGCACCGTGGCCCAGGTCGATATTCCGTCCAACCTCATCCACTCGCCGCTCGACGGCGGAGCCGAGCCCGTCAAGGATCCCGCCGAAGACCTCCTGCACACGCCCAATCCGTGGCTCCCGCCCAACGCTCCGGCGCGGCAGGCAGACCAGCCGCCCCAGGGTGCGGCGGTGTCGGCCGCGCCCAGCCCGCCCTCGCCGCCTCCTCAGCAGCCAGCCGAGAGCGTTCCGGTCGCCGGCTCGGACGGATGGCCCGCTTCCGAACCGCCCTCCGCCCCGACGGAGCGGGTCACGGAGCCCATAGCGAGCTTCGGCAGCGATGACCTTCCTGACTTCACCGGCGAGAATACGTTCGGCCCCACCAGCCCGACGGACACCAGCGACTCCCCGATCTTCGAGTCGGTCCGATCCGCGTGGTTCAACGATCAGGGCAATGACTGGTCCAGCCCGGCCGACGCCGGCTGGCGTCGGGCCGCCGAGGTACTGCGCTCGGCCGAGGAGGCCGCGACCGCACGGTGGAACCAGCGGCCCGCGGAGCAGCCCGCACCGAAACGCGCTCGGCCGACCGGCGCGCGACCCGCTGTGCCCGGCTCGGGAAGGGCCGTGAGCGGCACGCCGCAGGCCGAGCCCACCACCCCGGCGGCACCGGAACAGATGCCGCCGCAACCGGACTTCGGAACGCCACCGGCGCCGGACTTCGGAACGCCACCGGCGCCCGATCCGGCCACACAGGTGCCCGCGCCTTCCATGGGCGGGTCCAGCCTTCCAGTGCGCCGCCGTGGAGCATCGCTGATCCCTGGTTCCATCGACGACCCGGCTGCCACGCAGGCTGCCCAGAGACCCTCGCCTCCCAAAAAGAACGCGGACTCCGTATCATCCACTCTTGCAAGCTTGCAGCGCGGTGTTGGTCGCGGGCGGCAGGAAACCGGTGGCTGGGTCCCGAAGCGTCCCAGTGACCCCGAGAGGAGCAAGCAGTGACGAATTCTACGAACGATGAGCTCAATTGGCTCCTCGATCGTTTCGTCCAACGCACGACAGGCGTCGCTCATGGCGTGGTGGTGTCTGCCGATGGTCTGCATCTCGCCGGCTCCTCGGGGCTCCCCCAGGACCGCGGAGAGCAGTTGGCGGCCGTCGTTTCCGGCCTGGCGAGCCTGACCGTAGGTGCGTCGCTCATTCTCAACGCCGGAGAGGTCCAGCAGACCCTGGTGGAGATGGCCGACGGTTTCCTCCTGGTGATGGCGGTTGCATCCGGTGCTCACCTGGCGGTCTTGGCGGCGGCCGGCTGTGACCTCGGCCAGGTGGGATATGAGATGGCACTACTAGTGGAAAGGGTCGGCGCGGCGCTGAACCCTGCCGCTCGCGTGGGGTGACGCGAGAGGTGAGGGACAGCTCGGGGGGTCAGCCGACGTGAATGCAGGAGAACACGGGGACGACCATGCCGATACCTGATTCCGGCCGCATCCGGCCTTATCTCGCCACGCGCGGTCGAACCCGTCCTGTCCAGGACATCGCGATCGAGGCATTGGTCTCCACCACTGACGCAGGCAGAGGCCACGGCATCGACCCTGAGCCGGAGCGTGACCGCATCTTGCGGTTGTGCCATTCGCCCAGGTCCGTTGCCGAGATCGCCTCCCTCGTCTCTACACCGCTCGGCGTTGCTAGGGTGCTTGTCGCCGATCTTGAGGCAGAGGGCCTCACCCGCGTCGCGGACCCGCACGCGGCATTCCATGGGTCGGTCGAACCGGCTCGCGATCTGAGTGTGCTGGAAAGGGTGAGGGATGGCCTCCGTCGACTCTGAGATGTCCAGGGGGACACAGGCGTCTCAGGACGCTCTATCGGTCAAGATCGTTGTAGCCGGCGGTTTCGGGGTCGGCAAGACGACATTCGTCGGCTCCGTAAGCGAGATCGAGCCGCTGCGGACCGAAGCGCTCATGACCGACGCCTCGACCAACGTCGACGACCTGTCGATGCTGCCGGAGAAGCGTACGACGACCGTAGCGATGGACTTCGGCCGCATCACCTTGGCCGAAGACCTCGTGCTTTACCTGTTCGGCACCCCAGGACAGAACCGCTTCTGGTTCATGTGGGACGACATCACCCGCGGTGCCATCGGCGCGGTCATCCTCGTGGACACCAGACGTCTGGCCGACTGTTTCGGAGCAGTGGACTACGTTGAGCAGCGTGGTATCCCTTTCCTGATCGCTCTCAACGCATTCGACGGCCAGCAGCAGCACACGGCTGACGAGGTCCGGGAAGCGCTGCAGCTCGGGCCTGAGGTGCCGTTCCTGGTGACCGACGCTCGTGATCGGGATTCGGTCAAGTCGGTGCTCGTGACGTTGGTCGAGCATGCGATGAGCGTGGTGCAGCAGCAGAGCTGAGCGTGGGCAGAGCGTCGAGCAGGGGGCAGGGTATGCGCCTGGCTTGGTGGTGGGCGGTCGAGTTCTCCTCTGCGGCTGGGCCTCGGCGGTAGTGTCCGTAGCTGGTTGCGTCACGCAGCGCCTCGGCCGAAGTGCCGCTGCCGGAGAATCTCGTCCGCCCACTTCCGATGCAGCTTCCGCCGGCGGCTATCCGCCGTCTGTTCTCAGCGCGTCAGTCTCCCGATGGCACTGCTCCCGCTCGCGCCTACCCGCAACGCGATCTGCTCCGCCGCGTTCTCGCCGCTGAGCCGGCTCACGTCGGCAGCTACCGGTACCGCGCGTCCCCTCGGTGAGCTCGACCCGCCTTCGATCGGCGGGTATCAGAAATCTCGCATCCGATGGGTGTGCGCGGCCGCCACCCTATTCGCGACGAACGCCGCGTGAGCTGCCGTGAAGGAAATGGCCGCTTCAAGCGGTCGGAATCACCACGACGGCGCACACGGGTAACCCGCGCGGCTTGTCCGCCTCAGGCGGAAGACTCGGGTTGAGTGGACCACCATTTCAGGAGCTCGGCTTTGGCGTCGTCCTCGGATAACGGACCAAGGTCCATCCGGATCTCCAACATGTGGTTGTAAGCACGGCCGACGACAGGCCCCGGAGTGATGCCCAGAATATTCATGATCTGGTTGCCGTCGAGGTCGGGGCGGATTTTGGCCAGCTCCTCCTGCTCCTGAAGCTGTTCGATGCGCTCCTCAAGGCTGTCGTACGAGCGTTGGAGCGAGTTGGCTTTGCGAGGGTTGCGCGTGGTGCAGTCGGAGCGGGTCAGCACGTGCAGGTGGTCGAGGAGGTCGCCCGCGTCGCGGATGTAGCGGCGAACAGCCGAGTCGGTCCACTGACCGGTGCCGTAGCCATGGAAGCGCAGGTGAAGCTCGGTCAGCTTGCTGACCGCGTCGACGACGGCCGAGGGGAAGCGGAGCTTGGTCAGCCGTTTGCGGACCAGCTTCGCACCGACCACGTCGTGGTGATGGAAGCTCACACCGCCACCCGGCTCGAAGCGTCGGGTCTTCGGCTTGCCGATGTCGTGCAGCAGCGCGGCGAGGCGGATCGTCAAATCGGGCGTGTCCGCGGGGAGTCGATGCTCGAGCTCTATCGCCTGTTCCAGGACGGTCAGGGAATGCTCATAGACGTCCTTGTGACGGTGGTGTTCGTCGATCTCCAGCTGGAGGGCGGGGAGCTCGGGCAGAACGCGGTCGGCTAGGCCTGTGTCGACCAACAGAGTCAGACCGGCACGCGGATTCGGGGAGAGCAGAAGCTTGGTCAGCTCGTCTCGGATCCGCTCTGCCGAGATGATGTCCAGCCGATCTGCCATCTCCCGCATCGCCTTGATCACCTCAGGAGCGACGTCGAAGCCCAGCTGAGCCGCGAACCGCGCGGCCCGCATCATGCGCAGCGGGTCGTCGGAGAAGGACGTCTCCGGGGTGCCTGGCGTACGGATCAGCTTGCGGCCCAAGTCCGGCAAGCCGCCGTGCGGATCGATGAACTCGCGATGCGGGAGCCGCAAGGCCATCGCGTTGATAGTGAAGTCCCGACGGACGAGGTCGTCCTCGATGGTCTCTCCATAGGCGACGTTCGGCTTGCGGCTCGACCTGTCGTACACGTCGGAGCGGTATGTGGTGACCTCGATCTGGAACCCGGCCTTCGTTGCTCCGATGGTGCCGTACGCCTCACCCACGTCCCAGACGCTCTCCGCCCATCCGGACAGCAAGCGCTTGGTCTGCTCTGGCCTGGCCGAGGTGGTGAAGTCCAGATCTTGACCGAGCCGATCCATCAACGCGTCCCGAACGGACCCTCCGACCAGGGCTAATTCCTGCTCGGCAGCCGTGAATCTCGCGCCCAGCTCGTCCACCACGGGGGCGATACGGAGCAGCTGGCGTACCGCGTGGCGCTGCGCCGCGGACAGGGTTTGGTTGCGATCAGTCGATTCCGTCACGACGCTCGAGCGTACGACGTGCCACGACAAAAGCAGAAGCCCGATACCCTGGGTCTATGCTCGGCCGGAGATTGGTGACCACCGCCGTGCTCGCAGTCGTGACGATGATCTTGACATGGCCCGCCACGGCTGCGGATGGACCCCAGGATCAGGATGCGGGCGCCGGGGTGGCCAGCTACCTGCATACCGTCAGTCCGTCGACGATCAGCCCAGGTGATGAGCTGACCCTCGCAGGGGTGGTGGAGAACACCGGAGACGAGCCGCTCACCAATGTGCAGGTCTTACCGCGCTGGAGCGACGTGCAGCTCGAGACCCGGGAGGAGATCCGCCAGGTCAGCAGCGACACGAGCCTACGTTGGGGGTTCCGCCGGGACGACCCCTACGAGGTCGTGGCGGAGAGGCTGGAGCCCGGCGAGCGACGGGAGTTCGAGCTCACCTTCGACGACGTGGACCAGTTCGGCTTCGGTCTCGCCGGGGTCTATGTGCTCGGCGTCGACGTGCGCGGGACCCTGTCCAACGGAGAACGCATCGATCTCGAGACGGTTCGTACCGTCGTTCCATGGATGCCTGACGACCAGACACCCGATCCCGTCGACGTCGCGCTGATGTGGCCCGTGGAGGCGACGCCGTCGCTGAGCCCTGACGGAACACTCGTCAACGATGCACTCGCCGGACGGCTTCAGGATGGCGGCCCGCTCGACGCGGTCGTGGACGCGGCCGGCGACAGCCCGGTGAGCTGGCTGGTGGACCCTGATGTGCTGGACACCGTCGAAGCAATGGCGGACGGCGTCGATATCGAGGGTGAGTCCACGGATCTGTCCGAGGAGATGTCCGAGTTGGCCACCTCATGGCGGTCCGACTTCGACAGCGCGACGAGATCCGGGACCATGTTCGTCCTTCCGTACGCCCAGCCGGATGTTGACGCCTTGAACGCGGCTGATGGCGCGTTGGCTTCTCGTATCGCCACGGCGTCGGTGGACACCACCACTGAAGCGGCCCGCACCATGCGCGACGTGCGCACCGGCGTGGCATGGCCGGGCGGCGGGGTCACCAACGACGAGGTGCTCGGCACGCTCGCCGACGCCGGCGTCCGAACGGTGATCCTTTCCGGGAACAGTGTCTCCCCCGAGCCCGGATACCCGCTCGCGCAGATGGAGACACCAACGGGTGCGCTGGACGTCGTCGTCACCGACACCGGGCTCGACGCCGTGCTGGCCGAGGCCTACACCGCGACCTCCCCGGAGTCGGGAGCACTTGCCCTACAGCAGATGTGGGCGGCCGAGACAGCCATGGTGGCACTCGAGGCGGAGGCACTGGGGGAATCCCCACAGCCCCTCGTCGTGGCTCCCCCCTCCCGATGGACACCTGAGGCCGAAGTGGCATCCGCCGTGATCGACACCTGGACATCGCTACCGTGGGTGACTCCGACAGCGGTGACCGAGCTAGAGCAACCCGCCAGGCCGGCGTCCGTCTCGGCTGTCCCGGACGAGACCGCCAACACGCTTCCCAGCGAGAACGCCACGGCGACCGGCGAGCTCGAGGCCGCCGCGGAGGATTACGCCGAGTTGCTGGCCGAGCCCGACCCCGAGCTCAGCGAAGCCCTGGATCTCGCCATTGTCCGGTCCGCCTCCGAAGGATGGCGCGACGACCCCGCTGCGGGAGTGGAGTACGCATCGGAGATCACTGATGAGCTGTCCGAACCCCTCAGCGAGGTGCATGTGACCGTGCCGGAGTCGGTCACGCTCTCCAGCCGCACCGGCGTCTTCCCGCTCACCGTCACCAACGACCTCGACGAGGCGGTAACCGTCAAGCTCGACATCCATGCCGCCAACCCGGACCGGCTCCAGGTGGACGAGGTCGAGGTGCGACGGGTCGAAGCAGGTTCCCGCGAGACGATCGAGGTGCAGGCGAACGCGGCCACCAACGGGCGGGTGCCGATCACGGTCCAGCTTGTCACCAGCAATGGCTCTCCGCTCGGAACGGCCTCTCGGACCGTTGTGAACGCAACCGACTACGGAACGATCGGCTGGTTCATCATCGGCGGTGCCGTCGTCCTCTTCGGTGGCTCAGTGCTCCGGACGATGCTCCGCCGAAAGGCCGATGGCAGGGACTCAGAGTCCGCAGAGCTCACAGAGGGCGAGGCCGCAGACGGGAACGATGATCGCCGCGAGCTGTCCTCGCGTACCACGGAGGCCACCAGATGAGCCGCGCACCTGGGACCGCGGCGGCCAGCGGCGAACCACCGAGCCCCAAACGGCCGAGCATCCTCGGTTCGAGCGCCGTGATGGCTGCCGGCACCGTCGTCTCGCGGTTGACGGGATTCGGACGGGCCGCCGTGATCGCCGCGGCCCTCGGTTTGACGCTGACGGCCGACGTCTTCAACGTGCCCAACGTCATCCCCAACATGCTCTACGTCCTCGTGGGCGGGGGCATCCTGAACTCGGTCCTGGTTCCAGTCCTGGTCAGGGCGATCAAGAACGACGCCGATGGCGGTGAAGCCTACTCACAACGGCTGTTCAGCCTGGCCGTGACGGTACTCCTGGTGGCCACCGCGCTAGCGGTGCTGGCCGCGCCCCTGATCATCAGGTTGGTCGTCGACGGTCGGTACCTCGAACCTGAGATGCGGCCGTACTACGACAACATGGTCACGTTCGCCCGGTTCTGCTTGCCACAGATCTTTTTCTACGGGCTCTACGTGCTCATCGGCCAGATCCTCAACGCCAAGGGCCGGTTCGGCCCGATGATGTGGGCGCCGATCCTCAACAACGTGGTGGCGATCGGCGTGTTCGGGGCGTATCTCGTGGTCTTCGGAACCAAGTCTCCGGAGACGTTCGAGTCGTCGGAGACTCTACTGCTCGGTGTCGGATCCACGGCCGGTGTCGCGGCGCAGGCCCTGATCCTCCTCCCGGTGTTGCGCAA
>NZ_ML142851.1:84324-85446 GCF_004138495.1 Phytoactinopolyspora endophytica | reverse complement strand
CCGGCTTCTCGCTTCGGTTCCGGACCGACTGGAAGGGGCACGGCCTAGCCGAGCCCATCAAGCTGGGCATGTGGACCTTCGGGTTCGTCGTCGTGAACCAGATCGCCTACCTGTTCTTCGTGAACATCGCGACCAGTGCGAGCGCCGCTGGGGCTGAGGACGGTGCGGGTTACACGGTCTACTCCAACGCGATGCTGATCATGATGGTGCCGCATTCGGTGATCACCGTGTCGCTGGCCACCGCTCTGCTTCCCCGGCTGTCCGACCTCGCCGCCGACGGCTATCTCGACGAGATGCGCGACCGGCTGGTCTCGGCCATCAGGGTCTGCCTGGCCATCATCGTCCCGCTCGGCGCACTCATGGCTGTCCTGGCCTACCCGATGACGGACATGATCTTCGACTACGGTTCGGCACGCGGGCAGACGGACATGCTCGCTCGCACCCTGATGGCGTTGATTCCAGGCCTACTCGCCTTCACCGTGCACTACCTGTGCCTGCGGGGCTTCTATGCCCTGCAGGACACCCGCACACCGTTCTTCACTCAGGTGTGGATCGCCGCCGTCATGGTGGTCTGGGCGGTAGGTATCGCGATCATCTCGCCGAGTCCCGACATCGTCACCATGACGCTGGCCGTCGGGTACAGCGCCGCCTACGTTGTCGGTGCCGCCGTCAGCCTGAAACGGCTCCAGCATGAGATCGGTCGTATCCCAACCGGGCCGCTGGTCCAGCATCTGGTGCGGCTGCTCATCCCCACCGCGATCGCCTCCACTGTCGCATGGCTGGTGTGGCAGGGCTGGTCTCAGCTCGGAGTGCTCGACCCCCTGCCGTCGATGCTGGTTCACTTTGTCGACCTCGCCGTGGGCGGGACGGTCGGCATGGTCATCTTCGTCGGCTTGGCCTATGCCATGCGTATCGCCGAGGTTCGCCGGGCCGTCGGCATGGTCCTGGCGAAAGTTCGTAAGCGCTCCGCCGGCGAAGAGTCCGCAGCAACCACGACGTCGATCCCGGACCATGCGCTCGATGAGACCGCCGAGCATCCGGCTCCGATCGTCGAGACCGGTACGCTCAGCATCTTCCGTCAGGCGGCGCTCGACCCCGATGTCACGGTCGAGTTCTTCCTCG
>NZ_ML142851.1:83485-84303 GCF_004138495.1 Phytoactinopolyspora endophytica | reverse complement strand
CCATCCACGGCGCCACTATGCACGGCGTACCCAGCGTTTCCAGCCCGACAGCAAGCCGTGTACGGCCTAGCATTGCTCCAGACGGGGGCTTGGGTCACACGCGGAGGGCCGACCACCTCAGCGTCGACACCCAGCCGGAGCTCCCGCTGGGACCGCGGAGCGGCATGGCCACTCAGACCTCGGGGCGAGCTCAGATGCTCGCCGGCAGGTACCGCGTCGAGCGTCTGCTCGACGACACCGCCGGCGCGCGTTCCTGGCACGGCTTCGACGACGTCCTGCAGCGCCCGGTGTTCATCCAGACCATCGACGCCAACGACGCTCGGGCCGAGCAGTTCGTCACGGCCGCGCGGAAGGCCTCGACCATCGACGACCCCAGGTTCCTCCGGGTTCTCGATATCGGCACGGACGGCGTGTCCTATCTCGTCCGGGAGTGGACCCCGGGCCGTGATCTCTGCACTCTGCTCGCGGACGGTCCGTTCCATACACAGCACGCCACAGCCATCGGCCGCGAGGTCGCCGACGCGATGGCCAGCGCACATGCTCAGCAACTTTTCCACCGGCATCTCGTTCCGACGCTGATCTTCTTGACCGCGGAGGGGTCGATCAAGATCGCCGGTCTGGAGACGGAGGCCGTACTCCACGGGCCGACTGAGGTGTACCGGGACGGTTCTGACGCGCCGTTGAGCGATCCGGTCGGCCTGGACGCGGCCGGGGTCGGAGGCGTGCTCTACGCGTGCCTGACGGCTCACTGGCCGACCACCGTGTCCGGAGGGCTGGCGCCCGCCCCGCGCATCGACGGCAAGCTCCCGTCGGCCAGG
>NZ_ML142851.1:80864-83444 GCF_004138495.1 Phytoactinopolyspora endophytica | reverse complement strand
GATCCGCCCGGGCATCCCCACGTCGCTCGATGTCATCACCGACCGCTCGGTCGGCAACGCACGCCGGCACCACACGGCACCCCTGCACTCGCCGTTTCAGATCGCCGCCGAGCTCGGGGCCGGTCCCCGAACGGACGAGTTCGTCATCCCGGGACCGCCTCCGGACCGCCCGGCCGCGGTGTCCAACCGGGCCGACGAGATGAGCAGCCCGTACCTCGCGTCCACGACGGCCGCGGCAGTGCCACCGGGAACGTCCAGGCGGGATCGACGCCGTACCAGCCGTCTCAACCGCTTCCTAGGGGTCATCGGAGCGGCACTGCTGCTGGTCGGCGCCACTCTTCTTGGGTTGCAGCTCATGTTGAGCGCGTTCGATTCGGACGACGACCGGGCGGACACCAACGGGCCCACGGAGGATGCCAGCGATCCGTCCACACCCGACGATGAGCCCAGCGAGGAGGCTGAGCTGACACCTCTCAGCCTGGCCGCCGCCGACTACTTCGACCCGTTCGGCAGCACCCCAGAGAGCCCTGACCAGGTCGGCAACGCCATCGATGGTGACCCGGAGACCATCTGGCACACGCTCAACTACTACGCCCCGTTGGAGGACCAGAAGGAGGGCGTGGGGCTGTACGTCGACCTCGGTGATGAACACGCTGTCTCCGAGATCGGGCTCGCGCTGCTCAACTCGGGCGCCTCCGTGGAGATCTACGCGGCCGAGGAAGGCGCGTCTCAGCCGCCTGCCGGTATCGACGAATGGGTGCCGATTGATGGACAGGAAGATGTCGGCGAAGAGCTGACCCATACACTTGATGAGGCCGTCACAACCCGCTATGTCTTGGTGTGGTTCACCCGGCTACCGCCGTACGACGGCAACTACCGAAGTGGTGTGGCCGAGGTGACCATCTTGGGCACAGAGGGAGGTTCGGATTGACCGGCGAGCCCGCCGCATACCAGGAGAGCGACGACGATCTCCTGCAACGCCACATTCGTGGCGATCACGACGCGTTCGGTGAGCTTGTACGTCGGCATCAAGACCGACTCTGGGCCGTGGCACTGCGCACCCTGGGAAACCCCGACGACGCCGCTGACGCTCTTCAGGACGCGCTGATCAACGCCTTCCGGCGGGCGTCGTCCTTCCGTGCCGAGTCGGCCGTGACGACGTGGTTGCATCGCGTCGTCGTGAACGCCTGCCTCGACCGCGTCCGGCACTCCGCGGCCCGCCCCGCCGACCCCACGCCGTTCGACGGCACCGAATCGCCGGCTGTCACCGCAGCGCTCGATCCTGGGCCGGACCCGTCAGATCGCACTGCGGTCCGGCTCGATGTCGAGACGGCGTTGGCGTCGTTACCGGACGATCAACGCGTACCGCTCGTCCTGGTCGACATGGAGGGCTATCGGGTCGCCGAGGTCGCGGAGATGCTCGGTCTTCCGACCGGAACGATCAAGAGCCGGTGCGCGCGCGCACGAGCTCGACTGCTCCCTTTGTTGTCTGCAGAACAATCTCGCTCTGGCGAAGGGAACCAACGAGGCGGGGGCCGCGTCTCACCTGAGACCGCCAATGAACAAGGAGGTGAGCGTCGGTGACGCCTGCTGACCGGCACCCTCCTGAGTACGTCCTGGCCGAACTGGCTGAGGGCGTTCTTGAGGACGACGCCTCCATGGTGTCTGAGCACGTTCACGGCTGCGCGTCCTGCCAGTCCGTGGTGAGCCGGCTGACCGAGGTGACCGGGCTGCTGCGCGCCGCCCCGGATCGGTTGCCGATGCCCTCGCACATCTCGGAGCGGATCAATGCGGCGCTGACCGAGGAGGCGATCGTCGCCACGGCGGCCAGGGAGCGTGATGAACAGCAGGCATCGGTCACGGACTCCCAGGCGAGCAGTGGCCCGGTGGCGTGGTTCCGCCGGAGGATGCCCGTCGCATTGGCGGCGGCAGCCGCTACAGCTCTTGTCGGCCTGGTGGGATACTCGCTCGTAAACGACGATTCGCCGCCCGATATGACCACCAGCGGTGGAAACATGCCCGACGAGGAGTCGGACGACGCTGACACAGATGTGGACGAGGACCGGGGTGAGTCGGACACCGCAGTCGGAGCTCCGCCGAACGAGGATGACGAGGCCGAAGAGGACGCTGGTGCGGCCGAGGATGACCAAGGGGCTGCGGAACCGGAGGCGTTCTCGGAGAACATGCTCGCCCAGGCGGTCATCGATGTATGGGAACAGCGTGACGAGGTAGAACCAGGCTGTGGACAGGTGCTGGCCAGTGAGCGCGGTGCTGACCTTGCCGGCAGCGCCGAGCTTGGCGGCGAGATCCTGGTGGTGCTCGAGGACGACGAGGATTTGACCGGCTGGATCGTCAACGAGTGCGGCTCCGCCCCAGGACACGAGACGCCGGACGTCGCGGTTGCTCATCCTGAGCAGTGACACGGCTACGCGCTCCGTCTCGGTTGCTGAGCCTAGCTAGTAGGGTGGGAATTCCCGGCGCCCAGGATCCGTTGGGGCAGGTGGAGACGTCGAGAGCACCCGCGGAGGGCACGAACGTGAGCGACATTCGAAACGTCGTGATTATCGGTTCCGGTCCAGC
>NZ_ML142851.1:77902-80854 GCF_004138495.1 Phytoactinopolyspora endophytica | reverse complement strand
ATATACCGCTGCCGTCTACGCGGCGCGCGCCCGGCTTGACCCTGTGCTGATCGAGGGTGAGGTCACCTGGGGCGGGGCCCTGATGAACACCACGGAGGTGGAGAACTACCCCGGGTTCCGGAACGGCATCATGGGCCCCGAACTGATGGAGGAGATGCGGGCGCAGGCCGAGCGGTTCGGCGCCGAGATCGTCACCCGCGACGCTGCGCACGTCGACCTGGCTGGTCCGGTGAAGGTGGTCAAGGACAGCGAGGGCAACGAGTACAGCACGCACGCGGTGATCCTGGCGATGGGATCCGGCTACCGCGAGATCGGGCTGGAGAATGAGAAGCGTCTCTCCGGGCACGGTGTCTCGTGGTGCGCGACCTGTGACGGCTTCTTCTTCCGTGACCAGGAGATCGCCGTGGTCGGCGGCGGGGACTCCGCCATCGAGGAGGCGACTTTCCTGACCAGGTTCGCCAGCAAGGTCTATCTCATCCACCGCCGTGACCAGCTTCGCGCGTCGAAGGTGATGCAGGAGCGCGCATTCGCGGACAAGAAGATCGAGTTCGTCTGGAACGCGGAGGTCGCCGACGTGCTCGGCGATGACAGCGTGTCCGGCCTACGGCTGCGGAACACCGTCAATGGCGAGGAGCGGACGCTGGACGTGACCGGTCTGTTCGTGGCGATCGGGCATGATCCGCGGTCTGAGCTGGTCAAAGGCCAGGTCGAGCTGGACGACGCGGACTACGTCAAGGTCGACGCGCCGACCACCCGGACCAACCTGACCGGAGTGTTCGCCGCGGGCGACCTCGTCGACCACATCTACCGACAGGCGGTTACGGCCGCCGGCACCGGTTGCCAGGCTGCGCTCGACGCCGAGCGATACCTCAGCGACATGAAGGCCACGAGTTCGCCGCAGACGACTGAGCAGGCAAGTTAGTCCACCAGCACGATGTCCGGCAGTTGACCCGGGACATTGCACCAACATATCGAGGAGTGATCCATGGGCACCATCCAGCACGTCACCGATGCGGACTTCGAGGAGAAGGTCCTGAAGAGCGACAAGCCGGTGCTGGTCGACTTCTGGGCAGAATGGTGCAGGCCATGCCAGATGATCGCTCCGGTCCTCGAAGAGATCGCCGGCTCTCAGGACAAGCTCGAGATCGTCAAGCTGAACATCGATGAGAACCCGGCCACAGCGGCTTCCAACCGGGTAACGTCTATACCGGCCCTGCACGTCTACTCCGGCGGAGAGGTTGTGAAGCAGATCATCGGCGCGAAACCGAAGCAGCTCCTGCTCAACGAGCTCGCCGACTATGTCGGTTAATCCACGGACCCGCTGGAACATTTGATGACAGCTGTTCGCTACCGGCTGGGTGATACCGGCCCCGCGATCTCCGAGATCCGTACCAAGCTCACGTTGTTGCGCCTGCTTGACGACACAGCGCCTGGCCCGGACGTGTTCGACGAAGACGTCGACCGCGCAATCCGCCAGTTTCAACAAGAGCGAGGGCTGACCGTCACGGGCGTCGTCGATGCCACCACTTACCGGGTGCTCGACGAGGCCCGCTGGCGGTTGGGAGATCGTCTCCTGTCCTACGTCGTCGCCAATCCGCAGTCCGGTGATGACGTCATGGCCCTGCAACGACGCCTCTCCGAGCTCGGATTCGACGTGGGGCAGGTGGACGGCGTCTTCGGATCGCGCACCGGGGACGCGGTTCGCGAACTCCAGCGGAACGTGGGCCTCGCAGCCGATGGCACGTGTGGGCCGAGCACCTTCAAGGCGCTGGGCCGGCTCGCGCCCCTGGTGACCGGCGGACGCCCGGACAGCCTGCGCGCGTCCGAACTGTTGCGCCGGGCAGGGAAGCGGCTGCCTGGCAAGGTGGTCGTCATCGACCCTGGACACGGCGGAAGCGACGTCGGGAATACCGGACATGGCCTCGAAGAGGCCAAGGTCGTCGAAGATCTGGCCGCTCGGATCGAAGGCCGTCTGACGGCCACTGGGGTAGAGGCGTATCTCACCCGTGGCCCCGGTTCGGACGTCGAGCTCGACGAGACTGCGCGGGCCCGGTTCGCCAACGAGACCGGTGCCAACCTCATGGTCTCCCTCCACGTCGACGCGCATCCGAACCCCGACGCCTCAGGCGTGGCTACCTTTTACTACGGCGGCGACCGGCCCGGCACGATGAGCGCGATCGGTGAACAGTTCGCCGGACTGATCCAGCGCGAGATCGTCGCCCGCACCGATCTCATCAACTGTCGCTGCCACTCCAAGACCTGGGATCTGCTCCGCCACACCACGATGGCCGCCGTCCGCATAGAGCTCGGCTACATCACGAACGAACGTGACGCCGCCAGGCTCTCCGATCCGGAGTTCCGGGATGTCGTGGCAGAGGCCGTGGTGGTCGCGGTCCAGCGCGTGTACCTGCCGTCGGGCGAGGATGCGCCGACGGGTGTGTTGCATCTACGGGACCTGGCCCAGGCATAGAGGCGTCTCAGGATACGGGTAATCAGGGGCGGCGGCGTGCGAAGCCGGACGTTTTAGGGCATCGTTGGAAGTTGGCCGACTTGTAACCGGACGGTCCGGGTACGTATTCGTCGATGCGGAAGGTGGAGGTGTGACATGGGGCAGTATCCCGAAGCTCAACGGAGGAATACTGACGCAGCAGCACCTTCCACCGGCTCAAAGCTTGATTCATACGTCGACCGCTACGCTACGCGCACCCATGGCATGACCGCTTCGGAGGTGCGATCGCTGTTCGCGGTCGCGTCCCGGCCCGAGGTGGTGTCGCTTGCGGGTGGCATGCCAAATATCTCCGGCCTGCCGCTCGATGTCGTGGGCTCGTTACTGAGCGAGCTGATACGCAAGCGCGGCGCTACGGCCTTGCAGTACGGGTCCGGACAAGGTGATCCAGGTCTGCGCGAACAGATCTGCGAAGTGATGCGCCCGGCGGGAATTCATGGCCATCC
>NZ_ML142851.1:77428-77831 GCF_004138495.1 Phytoactinopolyspora endophytica | reverse complement strand
GCCATCCCGACGACGTCACGGTCACCGTCGGGTCGCAGCAAGCGCTCGATCTGACGACGCGGATCTTCATCGATCCGGGCGACGTCATCTTGGCGGAGGCGCCGTCGTATGTCGGTGCGCTCAGCACGTTCCGCTCGTACCAGGCAGACGTCGTGCACATCGAGATGGACGATCATGGGCTGATACCTGAGCGCGTGCGCCAGGCGATCGCCGCAGTCGAGGCGAGTGGCCGCACGATCAAGTTTCTTTACACGATTCCGAACTACCACAACCCTGCCGGTGTGACGCTGCAGGCTGACCGTCGGCGGGAGATCCTCAGCATCTGCCAGGAGGCGGGTGTGTTGATCGTCGAGGACGATCCGTACGGCTTGCTCGGGTTCGACGGCGAGGTTCAACGCGCCAT
>NZ_ML142851.1:76656-77393 GCF_004138495.1 Phytoactinopolyspora endophytica | reverse complement strand
GCTGACGATCCCGAAGGGGTCATCTATCTCGGCTCGTTCTCCAAGACGTTCGCGCCCGGTTTCAGGGTCGGCTGGACGCTCGCTCCGCATGCTGTACGGGAGAAACTGGTCCTGGCGGCCGAGAGCAGCGTTCTGTGCCCACCGGCGTTCTCCCAGTTGGCGGTGTCTGAGTACCTGTCCGGCCATGACTGGCGAGGCCAGGTGAAGGCTTTCCGTGAGCTGTACCGTGAGCGGTGCGACGCCATGCTGGACGCCCTTGACGACATGATGCCGGACGGTGCCCATTGGACTCGCCCTCAGGGCGGGTTCTATGTGTGGCTCACGTTGCCGGCCGGCTTGGATACCAAAGCGATGTTGCCTCGCGCGGTCACGAACAGGGTCGCGTATGTTCCAGGCACAGCGTTCTACGCCGATGGCTTCGGTAGCCGGTCTATGCGCCTGTCCTACTGCTATCCCACGCCCGAGAGAATCCGCGAAGGCGTGCGCAGGCTTGCCCAGGTCATCGAGCAGGAGATGGAGCTGCGTGCCGCATTCGGCGCGCCCGGTTCCTCGCACCGTCCGGGCCTCGACGTCCCAGCACCGGATCAGACCTGACCAAGGCGCGTGCGGTGTTCGGTCGCGGGAGGACGGCCAGATAGTGAATCTTCCAGGGGAGAAAGGCGTTCGTATGAGTGATCTCGGCCATGTACTGGTCCTTGCAGGAGGGCTCTCGCACGAGCGCGATGTCTCCCTGAGAT
>NZ_ML142851.1:61056-76646 GCF_004138495.1 Phytoactinopolyspora endophytica | reverse complement strand
TGGCCGAGTCGCTACGGGAGGTCGGCGTCGACGTCTCTCAGCGCGACGCCGATGCCGACCTGGTCTCGGTGCTCCGAGCCGATCCGCCCGCGGCGGTCTTTCCCCTGCTCCATGGCGTCCAGGGCGAGGATGGCGCAATCCAGGAGATCCTCACCATGCTGGGATTGCCGTACGTTGGATCCCCACCCGGCAGCTGTCGCCAAACCTTCGACAAGCCGGTGTCGAAAGGTCTGCTGGAGCACGCCGGCCTCAACACTCCCCGTGGCGTCGTCCTCTCCCAGTCGACGTTCCGCGAACTCGGAGCTGCCGCGTTACTCGAGGCGCTCGTCGGTCGGCTCGGACTTCCAGTCGTGGTGAAGCCGGCGCGCGGGGGTTCGGCTCTTGGCTCGTCGATGGTCCGGGAAGCCGACCAGCTGCCTTCGGCCATGGTGGAGTGCTTCGCCTATGGTAGCTCGGCGATGATCGAACAGTTGATCGATGGCGTCGAGGTGTCCGTTCCGGTGGTCGACACCGGCGACGGGCCATCCGCACTGCCCGCGGTGGAGATCGCCGCGGAGTCTGGGACTTATGACTACCACGCGCGCTATACGGCTGGTACGACGGAGTACTTCGTTCCCGCGCGGCTGGAGCGGAGCGCGATTCAGGCTGTGTCACAGGCTGCGGTCACCGCACACCGGACTCTCGGACTCCGCGACATCTCTCGCACCGATATGATCGTTGACCGTACCGGCACGCCGTGGCTGCTCGACGTAAACGTGGCACCCGGCATGACGGAGACTTCGCTGCTGCCGCAGTCTGTGCGGGCGGCCGGTGTCGGTTTGGGCGACCTCGCGCGTGACCTTCTCGTGGCGTCGATTGAGCGCCACCGTTCTGCTTAGGACTGCGTCTGGTCAGTTGCGGGGTGCCACGTGGATCTCTGGAAGCAGGATGTTTCACGTGGAACGCCCTCGCGAGCCGGCACCACATTCCCAGGCCGCCGGTAGGTAGCCGGCGTGCGACTCACGCCTGCGGGGGCCTCAGCTTCGGATCGATCGTCGTCACGATCCGCTCGAGGTCGTCGATACTGGCGAACTCGATCGTCACCTTGCCCTTGCTGCGGCCAAGGTCGACCTTCACCCGCGTATCGAGCCGCTCCGAAAGCGAGCTCGCGATGTCGTTGAGTCGCGGTGCCATAGGCTTAGGGCCCCGCTTCTTCCGCGGGGACTGTGACTCTCCGTCGCCGATGGCCACGATCTCCTCGACACTACGCACACTCAGACCCTCGGCCACCACGCGTTGAGCCAGCCGCTCCTGCGCCGCCCCGTCTTCCAGACCCAGGAGTGCGCGGGCGTGTCCGGCCGACAGAATGCCGGCAGCCACGCGGCGTTGAACGAGCGGCGGCAGTTTCAGAAGTCTCAGTGTGTTGGAGATCTGCGGCCTGCTCCTGCCGATACGATCCGCAAGCTCATCATGCGTGCAGGAGAAGTCGTCTAGAAGCTGTTGGTACGCTGCCGCTTCCTCTAACGGATTGAGCTGGCTCCGATGGAGGTTCTCCAGTAGTGCGTCGCGCAGCATGTCGTCATCGGACGTCGACCTGACAATCGCCGGGATAGTTGCCAAGCCTGCACTCTGGCAGGCCCTCCAGCGACGCTCGCCCATGACGAGCTCGTATTTATCTTCACCAAGCTGCCGCACCACGATCGGTTGCAGCAGTCCGATCTCTTTGATCGAGTAAGCCAGCTCGTCGAGCGCCTCTTCCTCGAACTCTTGCCGAGGCTGACGGGGGTTCGGTGTGATCGCCTCCACCGGAATCTCAGCGAAGGTTGCGCCGTCGACCGGCACGAGGTGCTCGCCCGCGTCCGCCTCCTCCGGTGTGGTTGTTTCACGTGAAACCGCGCCGACGTCCAGGCTGTCGGATCCGCCCGCCGCCTCATCGACAGCCGGGTCACCGAAGAACACGTCCGCTGGAGACGTCCTCTTACCTTCCACATCCGCCGGCGCTGTGGGGATCAACGCCCCAAGACCACGTCCCAAACCTCTCCGTCGATCACTCATCCCTGTTCTCTGTTCCCCGTTCCATTGATACCGACTCCGCGGTTCGCGATCTCCCGCGCAGCCTCCAGGTATGACAGCGCACCACTCGAGGCCGGATCGTATGTCATCACCGTCTGGGCATAGCTCGGCGCCTCGCTGATCCGGACCGATCGCGGGACCGCCGTACTCAGCACAGTGTCCCCGAAGTACCGGCGAACCTCATCGGCCACCTGCGATGCCAGCCTCGTGCGCCCGTCGTACATCGTCAGCGCAATCGTCGACACGGCCAGCTCCGGATTGAGATGCGCCCGGACCATGTCGATGTTCTTCAGGAGCTGGCTCAACCCCTCGAGCGCGTAATATTCGCACTGGATCGGGATGAGAACCTCGTTCCCACCCACCAGCGCGTTCACGGTCAGCAGGCCTAGTGACGGAGGGCAGTCGATGAAGACGTAATCATAGTTCTCCGGCTCAGACTTCACGTGTTCGTCGAGCGCCTCACGGAGCCTGGCCTCACGACTCTCCAAGGACACCAGCTCGATCTCTGAGCCCGCCAGGTCAATCGTCGCCGGCACGCACCAAAGCGTCTCAAACCCTTCGACGAGCTGCACCACCGTCTCCAGCGATGCTCCCTCGATCAGCACGTCATAGATGCTTGGTATCTCCGCGTGGTGATCGACTCCCAATGCCGTCGACGCGTTCCCTTGCGGGTCCAAGTCAATGACCAGGATCTTCAAGCCACCCATCGCCATAGCCGCTGCGAGGTTCACGGCGGTGGTCGTCTTACCGACGCCACCCTTCTGATTCGCCACCACCATGATGCGCGGTGATTCCGGCCTTGGCATCGGAACACGGCTTCTCCCGGCCGCTGCCAGTGCCGCCGCCGCCTGTTGCGCGATCGGCGTGTCGTTCCCGACAAGCGAGCTCGCCGGCTCTCCGGCGGTCATGTCGATGGACGGGCCATCACCGACGAATGCGGCACGCCCTGTATTCAGGTCCTCAGTGTTCACCGACTCATCCTTCAGAGGTCGTGCGGACTCTGGATCTTCCGGTGTCCTGTTCTCAACAAGCCACCCCAATGGTCCGTCCCCCGGCCCGGCCTTCTGCCGCGCGATCTGCGGCCAGCCTAGGCTACGCACCACGGAACTCATACTCTCAGGGCGTCCTTCCCGACAATCTCACTACCCTATGGGTTGCTCCGACTGTCGTACTTCACCACGGCCACAACAGTAGCCGGACTGACGACATCTCTCCCGACCGATTCCACGGTCCAAGACGACATACCCGCGCGCCTCAGATTCTTCGCTTCGCGGCGGAGTTCTTCATGCACCGTCTCTCCCTTCAGCGCCAGCAGTCTGCCGCCAGGCCGAAGCAGGCCGGTACTCCATTCTCCCAACCGTCCCATCTTGGCGACTGCCCGGACGATCGTCACGTCGAATGGCGCGATCGGCCGAAAATCGCCCGCCCGGTCCCGGACTACCGTCACGCCTTGGAGTTCCAGAAGATCGACTGTTTCATGTAAGAAGTCCGCGCGGCGCTGCATCGGCTCGAGGAGGACGACGTCCAGGTCCGGCCTCGCGATCGCCAGCGCAACGCCTGGCAGCCCGGCTCCCGATCCGATGTCGCATACCGACTCCCCGTTCTCGATAAGCTCACCGACAACGGCGCAGTTCAACACGTGGCGATCCCACAGGCGCGCGGCCTCACGCGGCCCCAAGAGTCCTCGATCAATACCTGCGGTGGCCAACCACTGCACGTACTGCAACGCCATCGGAAGCCGCGATCCAAAGACCACGGCTGCGGCGTTGGGGGCCACCTCTTCCGGTTTCACGTGAAACTGTGCGTGACGCGTCCAGTCACGCCGGCAGCACGACCACGTACCGCCGCGGCTCCGCGCCCTCCGACTCACTTCGGAGACCCGCTTCAGCCACAGCGTCGTGCACGACCTTCCGCTCGAACGGCGTCATCGCGCCCAGCGACTCCGGCTCTCCTGAAGACCGGACCGTTTCCACGGCCCGCTTCGCCAGTTCCATCAACTCCGACTTGCGATGCGCCCGGAATCCACCGATATCCAGCATCAGCCGGGTACGTTCTCCGGTACTGCGCCACACCGCCAGCCGAGTCAGATCCTGGAGCGCCTCCAGAACCTCCCCGTCCCGGCCCACCAACACGCCCAGATCATCGCCGACGATCGACACCATGGCTCGGTTGTTCTCCACGTCCATGTCGATATCACCGTCAAGATCGGCGATATCAAGTAAGGCCTCGAGGTAGTCCGCGGCTATATCGCCCTCATTCTCAAGCTGGCTGACCGTCGGCACTGCCGCGGCTTCCGTCTCCGACACCGCGGCTCCACCCGATTCCCGATCGCTCACAGTCGACTCCTCAAGTACCTCGTACTCATCCTGCACACCTCGCCGGCACAAGCTCCGCCTAACGCTTCTTCTTCCGCTCGGCCCGGCTCTTCTTCTTCGGCTGTTGCCTGGGCTTCGCCTCGCCGTTCTCCTGACCGGGCTGCACCTCGGGCGCCGCTTCCGGCTCCGCGACCGTCAGGCCCTTCCGCCTGGCTTTCTCAGCCTTCCGGCGCTGGGCAGCCTGCTCTGCATCGCTCCCGGGAGCCGGCATCCGCCTGATCACGTACAGCTGCTGGCCCATGGTCCAGATATTCGACGTGAGCCAGTAGAGCACCGTGCCGAGCGGGAAATACACACCGGAGAACAGGAAGACCAGGGGCAACACATACAGCAGGATCTTCTGCTGCTGCGCGAACGGCCCCTCGAGGGACTCCTTCGGCATGTTCTTCCGCATGATCTGCCGCTGGGTGATGAACTGCGAGGCGACCATGCCGATCACCATGATCACCGCCACGACGCGGGTCTGGATGATCTCCGTGGTCAGGAACGATTCCGCGAGTTCCGCGCCGAAGACTGTCGCACGGCCCGCGGACTCGAAGAGTTCTTGGTGGTCCTGGAACGCGCCACGCGGATGATCACGCGCGATGCCGTCCAGCACCCGGAAGAGCGAGAACAGGAAGGGCGCCTGAAGCAAGATCGGCAGGCAGGACGCGAAAGGGTTCGTGCCTGTGTTCTTGTAGAGCTTCATCATCTCCTGCTGGAGACGTTCGCGATCGCCCTTGTACTTCTTCTGCAGCTCACGTAGTTGTGGCTGCAACAACTGCATCTTTCGCTGCGACTTGATCTGCCGTACGAACAACGGGATGAGCAGGATCCGGATGACGATGACGAGCCCAATGATCGACAACGCCCAGTTGACGCCGTCGTGATCGATACCAATCAACTCTGCGAAGAGCCAATGCCAGCCGATCATGATCCAGCTGACCAACCACAACAACGGCGTGAGAACGGTATCCACTGGTGCTCAAGCTCCTATGAGATCGTGCGAACGTATCGGGCCGCTGTTCACCGGCCTCGACGAGCGCGGTCCAGCCGAATCGACCGGATCAACCCCGTCTGTCCGTCCGGGTGCAGAATCGCCTTGCTCTTCGCCGGCCATCGGGTCATCGTCTTCGCCGTCCGTGCCGTCAGCCCGACCCCACCAGCGATAGTTCACCCGCGTCGGCACCAGGTCCACTCCGCCGGCGCACCACGGATGGCAGCGGCCGATACGTCGAACCGCAAGCCAACTACCCCGAACCGCACCGTGGGTCTCCACCGCACCGAGGGCATACGCCGAGCACGACGGGTAGTAGCGACAGGTCTGTCCGTACAGCGGGCTCACCACCAGCCGGTACAGCCTGAGCATCGCTACCAACAGCTTGGTCATCTATCGGCTCCGAGCACGACGTATCGCACTGCCCAGCGCCCGCCGTACGTCCGCGACCATGGCCTCTCTCGAGGCCCGCCCCGCTTCTGGAAGCGCCCGCACGACAACTTTCGACCCATCCGGCAGCTCCGCCAGATGACACGCGACCGTATGCCGCAGCCGTCGACGCACGGTGTTTCGCACCACTGCGCCTCCTATCGCCCGCCCAACGACGAAACCAACCTTCGCCGGAATGGGCTCATCTGTGACACGTGCGTGCACAACCACCGAAGCCCGGCGTGCCGCTGCACCCCGACGGACCGTCGACGTGAAATCTTGCGACCGTCGAAGGCGGTGCTCGGCCTTCAGCACCCTCGTATCCAGCGGGATGTCACTGTTCAGGCCGACAGCTTGGCGCGGCCCTTACGGCGGCGGGTAGCAAGGATGGACCGGCCGGCACGCGTACGCATGCGCAGCCGGAAGCCGTGGGTTCTGGCACGACGGCGGTTGTTCGGCTGGAAGGTGCGCTTCACGTCCGGGCTCCTGAAGATCGTTGAGACAGGCAGTCTGCTTGTGTACGGAAAGGATTCACGACCGGCAGCACACGTCCGGCGCGCCGTCGGCCTTTCTCCGCCTTGGGCACGCTGAACAGAGTCCTCGCCGGACCAAACAACGGTACGCGCAGCCGGTACGTAAGGTCAAACCACCGAGCTAGCGGAGACGCTCAGCGCAACCCGCCAGCTTCTCACCACCGAACAGCATGGCAGGATAGCGACACGCCCGCATCCCAGCGCCAATCCTGTGGACATCGGTTGAATGCGGGCCGGCATGTTGTTAGCGTCACGTGTTCGACAGCATGCGGGAACGGGCCATGAAACGATCTTCGACCAGAGCGTCAGCGCAGCGCATAAACGAAGCGACAGCCCGGAACCACATGCCATTCAGGTCCTCCACAGGCTGTGGAGGACGATGTGGACAACATGTTACGGGGGCGGCGTCCAATGTGTCGCCAGTTTGGAGTATGGAGTGACGGAGCAGCCGGCTAGCGACTTCAATGTCGCGTGGGCCAAGGCTCTCGATGTGCTCGAACACAGCGAGCAGATCGGGCCCCAACAGCGCGCCTTTCTTGCTCAGACGCGGCCGGTGACGCTCGTCGAAGGTACCGCTGTCGTCGCCGTCCCGAATGACTTCACCCGCGCTCAGGTCGAGCAGCGCTTACGTACACCCATCGTCCAGGCATTGGCCGACGTGCTCGGAACATCGATCTCCTTGGCCATCAGCGTCTCGCCGGCCGCCGACAAGTCATCGGACGCCGATGGGCCCCCCGACACGGGATTCGATCCGAATCAGATCCTGGACACCTCGAGCGCGCCCGCCGCGCCTCCCCAACCTCGCCAAGCCACTGTCGACGACGAACGTGTGTCGCCTCGTCCCGCACGCATCGAGGCTCCCGCCGCCAGTGGCGGCTCACCGAAACCCGACACCGAAGGCCCGCATCTCAACCTGCGCTACACCTTCGACTCGTTCGTCATCGGTTCGAGCAACCGCTTCGCCCACGCGGCTACCGTGGCCGTAGCCGAGGCGCCGGGCAAGGCCTACAACCCACTGCTGGTCTACGGCGAGTCCGGACTCGGGAAGACGCACCTGCTGCATGCGATCGGCCACTACGCGCGTGACATGTACCCCGGGACGCGCGTCCGGTACGTGAGCTCGGAGGAGTTCACCAACGATTTCATCAACTCCATCCGAGACGACAAGGCCTCGGCGTTTCAGCGACGGTACCGCGACGTCGATGTGCTCCTCATCGACGACATCCAGTTCCTCGAGGGCAAGATCCAGACTCAGGAAGAGTTCTTCCACACGTTCAATACGCTGCACAACGCCAGCAAGCAGATCGTGATCACCTCTGATCGGCCGCCGAAGCAGCTCTCGGCGCTCGAGGATCGGCTACGCAACCGATTCGAGTGGGGGCTGATCTGCGACGTTCAGCCGCCGGACCTTGAGACAAGGATCGCCATCCTTTCCAAGAAGGCCGCTCAGGACAATCTGAACGTGCCACCCGACGTCCTCGAATACATCGCCAGCCGGGTCGTCACCAACATCCGAGAGCTCGAAGGCGCGCTCATCCGTGTCACCGCTTTCGCCAGTCTGAACCGGCAACCAGTCGATCAGAACCTCGCCGAGGTCGTCCTCCGAGATCTGGTCGATCTCGATACGGGCCCGGAGATCACCGCCGCCACCATCATGGCGCAGACGGCCGGCTACTTCGGCCTGACCATCGACGATCTCCAGGGCACCAGCCGCAGCCGGGTCCTCGTCACCGCTCGGCAGATCGCCATGTACCTCTGCCGGGAGTTGACCGACCTTTCACTTCCCAAGATCGGTCAACAGTTCGGCGGGCGTGACCACACCACCGTGATGCACGCCCAACGGAAGATCCGCACCCTCATGGCTGAACGACGAAGCGTCTTCAACCAGGTCACGGAGCTCACCAACCGCATCAAACAGCAAGCCCGGCAGGCGTGACCCACAATGACCACCGATCCCATGATCCTTTCCACACAGGCTGTGGACAAGTCTGTGGACGTCGGGCAGATCACCGTGGACGGGCGGTGGACACCGCCTGTTCTTCCGTGGACAGCCATTCGCCGTCCACGTGGTCCACTGGTCGCCCCCACAGACGCAGTGGATGCGCGTAGCCATTCTCACCTGCAATATCTGTTGTTATCCACACTTTCCACCACTGCTATGAACCAGACGAGAACATTTATGAATCTCAAAGAACCACAAACTCCGGCCCGGGCCGATCGTGTGGACGAAACGTGCGCGACACGATCGGCAGACCATATGGGAGACGTGTCAGGGCTCCGTGCAAGGATGACGGGGCTCAACACACACAGTTCAGACCTGACGCACAGAACATCCGCCGGGTTCGTCCCGCGGGGAGGACGGTGAAACCCGTGAAGTTCCGGCTCGAACGCGACGTACTGGCTGAGGCCGTTGCCTGGACGGCTCGTACCCTGCCCAACCGGCCCACAGTTCCTGTCTTGGCCGGGCTCCGCCTGGATGCTTCGGGTGGCGAGGTCGCTTTCTCGTCGTTCGACTACGAGGTCTCTGGAAAAGTCGCTGTACCCGCAGAGGTCGCCGATCCGGGCACCGTGCTCGTCTCGGGGAAGCTGCTCGCCGACATCGCACGCTCGTTGCCTGCGAAGCCGGTCGAGTTCAGCGCCGACGGATCAAAAGTAGTCATCACCTGTGGAAACGCTCGATTCACGCTGGTGACGCTGCCGGTCGAGGAGTACCCCGAGCTTCCTGCCTTGCCCGCTGCCTCCGGCACTGTCGACGGCACGGTGTTCGCCGAGGCCATCAGTCAGGTGGCCGTGGCGGCCGGTCGCGACGACATGCTGCCCACCCTGACCGGAATTCGGATCGAGATCGAAGGCGAGACGGTGACCCTCGGTGCCACCGACCGATACCGGCTGGCTGTGCGCGAGCTGACGTGGAACCCTGTCAGGCCGGATATATCCGCGGTCGCGCTCGTTCCCGCTCGGACCCTGGTCGACACAGCCAAGACGCTCGCCTCGACCGACGAGGTCACGTTGGCGCTCGGCAGCGAGTCCGAGGACAGTCTGATCGGTCTGGCGGCCGGCGGCCGGCACACCACCAGCCGGCTGATCGACGGGGAATGGGTACCGAACTACCGCCGCCTGTTCCCTGCCGAGATCGCCACCGTCGCCAAGGTCGAGATCGCCTCGCTCATCGACTCCGTCAAACGCGTCGCCCTGGTTGCCGAGCGCAACACGCCGATCAGGCTCGCTTTCGACGACGGGCAGGTGGTCCTCGAGGCAGGCAGCGGGGACGACGCACAGGCCTCGGAAGCCCTTCAGGCGCACGTGGACGGGCCGGCGATCGCCACCGGCTTCAACCCGAACTATCTGCTCGACGGTTTACAGGCGCTGGGTACGCCGTTCGTGCATATGTCCTTCACCGACACGCCGCTCAAGCCCGTCGTCGTCGAGGGCATCGAGAGCCTCGAGGCAGAGCCGACGTCCGGCTACCGGTACCTGGCCATGCCAATCCGTCTGTCCAGCTGAGGCTGTTGCGCGCGTCGTTCTGGAAACGTCCGCGGTGGGGAGGGATAGATTTCTTCTCCTTCTCACGCGACCGGCGGGCGGCCTGGGCGGCTGGTTGCGCAGAGTAGCCGCCGGCCGAAGATCAGTCCGAAGAAATCTATCCCTCCCCACAACCTCACATTGACCTCGAAGCTCAACCACCGGTCCGCTGGAGGGCGGGGATTGAACCAGAGGCGGGACCGCGTGCGGCACACTGGGAGGCGTAGTTCTAGGCTCAGTCCCAGTTGTGGGCAATATGCGTGAAAGGCTGTAGACGTGGAACTTGGTCTTGTCGGGCTTGGACGCATGGGCGGCAACATGCGCGACCGTCTTCGTGCGGCGGGCCACACGGTCGTCGGGTATGCGCTCGATCCGAAGGTGAGCGACGCCGGCAGCCTCGCCGAGATGGTGGAGCGACTCTCCGCGCCCCGTGCGGTGTGGGTCATGGTGCCCTCCGGTGCGCCGACGCACGACACCATCAAGGAGCTCTCCGGGCTGCTCAGCGAGGGTGACGTCATCGTCGACGGTGGCAACTCACGCTTCACCGACGACGCCCGGCACGCAGCACTCTTGGCCGAAAGTGGAATCGGGTACCTCGACTGCGGCGTCTCCGGTGGGGTCTGGGGCAAGGAGAACGGCTACGGATTGATGGTCGGCGGTGACACGGAGCATGTCCAGCGTCTGCTGCCCATCTTCGACACGCTCCGCCCGGAGGGACCTCGTGACGAGGGATTCGTCCATGCGGGCGGCGTAGGTGCCGGTCACTACGCGAAGATGGTGCACAACGGCGTCGAATACGGCCTGATGCAGGCCTATGCCGAAGGATTCGAGCTGCTCGAGGCCGCAAGCGTGGTCGACGATGTGCAAGGTGTCATCAAGGCCTGGTCTCGTGGCACGGTCGTGCGGTCTTGGCTGCTGGACCTGCTCGTTGGCTCCCTTCGAGACGACCCGGAGCTGGAGAAGCTCGTGGGATACGTCGAAGACTCCGGTGAAGGCCGTTGGACCGTGGAAGAGGCGATCGACCAGTCGGTGCCCGTCCCCGTCATCACGGCCGCCCTGTTCGCGAGGTTCGCATCTCGGCAGGAGGACTCGCCGGCGATGCGCGCCGTCGCCGCGCTGCGTCAGCAATTCGGCGGCCACGCGACTCGACAGGCGCCCGGGGACGCTCCGGGAGCCGACGACCGGACCGGCTGAACCGGCTCCGATGTACGTCACCCACCTGTCACTGGTCGACTTCCGTTCATACCCGACGGTCGAGCTTCCGCTGGATCACGGCGTGACCGCGTTCATCGGGCCGAACGGGCAGGGCAAGACGAACCTCGTCGAGGCGGTCGGTTACCTGGCCACCCTGGGCAGTCACCGTGTGTCGCAGGACGGTCCGCTGGTACGGCTCGGTGCGGAGCGCGCCGTCGTACGCGCGAGTGTCGCCACCAACGCCGATCAGGACAGCCGGCCGTCGTTGGTGGAGATCGAGATCACGCCGGGCAAGACCAATCGGGCGCGGCTCAACCGCTCGCCGGTCAAGAGGCCGCGAGACATCTTGGGGACCCTGCGTACGGTCCTGTTCGCTCCGGAGGACCTCGCCCTGGTCAAGGGTGACCCGTCAGATCGCCGGCGGTTCTTGGACGAGTTGCTGGTGGCGCGGGCACCGCGATATGCGGGAGTCCGCTCCGACTATGAACGCGTCCTCAAGCAGCGCAATGCCCTGCTCAAGTCTGCGGGGGCGGCCATGCGCGCGAGCAGGGCCGGCAGGGGCGGTGCGGCTGGGCCGGACCTCGGCACCCTGGACGTCTGGGATACCCACCTTGCGCAGGCAGGTGCCGAGCTTCTGGCCGCGCGGCTCGAGCTGGTCGATGCGTTGCGTCCGCTGGTAGCCAAGTCCTACGAGTCGGTCGCCGCGACCGGCTCGGGCACGAACAACGTCGACGTGCGCTTGGAATACAAGTCGTCGCTGGGGCCGGACACAGAACTCACCGCTGACCGTGCAGTTCTGGTGGACGCCCTGGTCGAGGCGACGGGCCGGATGCGCAAGGACGAGATCGAACGTGGTGTCTCCCTGGTGGGACCCCATCGAGACGACCTCGTGCTCGGACTAGGCCCGATGCCGGCCAAGGGATACGCGAGTCATGGTGAGTCCTGGTCGTTCGCCCTGGCTCTACGGTTGGCGTCGTACGAGCTTCTGCGCACCATCGGAAGCGATCCGGTCCTGGTGCTTGATGACGTCTTCGCCGAACTGGACACCGGGCGGCGCGAGCGGTTGGCGGAGCTGGCGTCGGCCGCCGAACAGGTCCTGGTGACGGCGGCAGTCCCGGAAGATGTACCGGACGCGTTGGCCGGAGCGCGCGTTGACGTGCTCGGGGGCGACGTCAGGAGAGTGGCATGAGCGACGACGTTCCGAGCGTGGAAGCAGAAGGCTGGGACCCGGACGGCGTGGATCTGGCGAAGGCGCTGGTGGCTCGGGCGAAGGCCGGCGGGCGGATCAGAGTGACGCCGGGCCGGGGACGTTCACCTCGCAGGTCGGGCCGTTCCTCTCGTCCAGCGGCGGGGAGCGGATGGAGCGGACCGGCTGCGGACGAGCGTGACCCCCAACCGCTGGGTGCCGCGGTCGAGAAGCTTTCCAATGAGCACGGCTGGGAGGAAGACCTCTCGGTCCATGGTGTCATCGCGCGGTGGGCCGAGTTGGTGGGGGCGGACGTCGCCGAGCATGTGCAGCCGGAGAACTACGAGGACACCGTCCTGACCGTCCGTGCCGATTCCACCGCGTGGGCCACCCAGGTGCGTTTGCTCGCTCCGGAACTGGTCCGCAGGATCAACGAGGAGATCGGCCACGGGACGCTGACCAGGGTCAACGTCCTTGGCCCGCAGGCACGGAGCTGGACCAGAGGGCCACGTTCCGTACCTGGCCGGGGACCTCGCGACACCTACGGATAATTCAGAAGGCATCGCAAGGACCGTGTATACGGTCCGCAAACGCGACGTTTCAGCGCCGCCGATCTTGATCGCGGCCCGGCGCGATCCGCCTTGGTGATCCTTTGCCGGCGGTCCGTCGATCTACGGCGCACTGCCGTGATGACAGGGGCTGCTCGGGTATGGGGGCTAATCCGAGGCGATCTATGGCGCCCAAACGGCGATTCTGGGCCGTTGAAGCACCATCCTGACGCGATGACAGGGTAGACTTGAGGAGTCCAATAGGCCGCTCGGTCTCCTGGGGCCAGTATGCGGCCTACGGGTGAGCGGGCTGCCTTGTGCACATTTCAGCAGGAGGTCCCTGTTCGTGACGGACGACATCGCGTCCTACGATGCTAGCGACATCACTGTCCTCGAGGGTCTTGAGGCCGTTCGCAAGCGACCCGGTATGTACATCGGCTCGACCGGCGAGCGAGGACTTCACCATCTCGTCAACGAGGTCGTGGACAACTCTGTCGACGAGGCGCTGGCCGGCATTTGCGACACCATCGACATCACGATTCTTGCCGACGGAGGGATCCGGGTCGTCGACAACGGCCGCGGTATTCCGGTCGCTGAGCATCCCGTCGAGAAGAAACCGGCCGTAGAGCTGGTCCTGACTCAGCTGCACGCCGGCGGCAAGTTCGGGGGAAGCGGCTACAAGGTGTCCGGCGGACTGCACGGCGTCGGCGTCTCGGTGGTCAACGCGCTGTCCTCGCGGCTCGATGTGGAGGTGCACCGGGACGGGTATCGGTGGACCCAGACGTACTTACGGGGCGTCCCGCAGGGCTCGCTGCAGCGACACGAGCCCACGGACCGGAGTGGCACTACGGTCACCTTCTGGGCAAGCGATGAGATCTTCGAGTCGACGAGCTACGACTTCGAGACGCTGTCCACCCGGTTCCGGGAGATGGCGTTCTTGAACAAGGGCTTGACCATCGGGCTGCGGGACGAACGGCCCGAAGGCCGCGACGACGGAGCGGGCGAGGATGTCGAGAGCGAGCAGACCGAAGCGCCTCGCGAGGTCCGGTATAACTATGCCGATGGCCTGACGGACTACGTCAAGCACCTGAATGCCTCCAAGGTCCCGATTCACAACACCGTCATCGCCTTCGAGGCCGAGGCCGAGAACGGCGACGGACAGGCCATGAGCCTGGAGATGGCGCTGCAGTGGAATGACCAATTCACCGAGTCGGTGCATACCTTCGCGAACACGATCAACACCCACGAGGGCGGCACCCACGAGGAGGGCTTCCGCGCGGCCCTGACGTACCTGTTGAACAAGTTCGCCAGGGATTGGGGTGTGCTGAAGGAGAAAGACCCGAACCTCACCGGCGACGACGTCCGGGAGGGGCTGACTGCGATCATCAGTATCAAGCTGGCTGAGCCGCAGTTCGAGGGTCAGACCAAGACCAAGCTCGGCAACACCGAGGCGAAGAGCTTCGTGCAGCGGGTCTTCAACGAGCAGTTGGGCTCGTGGTTCGAGCAGAACCCCTCCGAAGGCAAGATGATCGCCCGCAAGGCGCAGAGTGCGGCCGTCGCCCGGGTGGCGGCACGCAAGGCTCGTGACGCGGCGCGTAGCCGTAAGGGTCTGATGGGAGGCGCCGGTCTCCCGGGCAAACTGGCGGACTGCCAGTCCACGAACCCAGAGGACTGTGAGCTCTTCATCGTCGAGGGAGACTCCGCTGGTGGCCCGGCGAAGCAGGGACGCGATCCCAAGATCCAGGCGATCCTCCCGATTCGAGGAAAGATCCTGAACGTCGAGAAGGCGCGCATCGACAGAATCCTGCAGAACCAGGAAGTTCAGGCGATCATCAACGCTCTCGGTACCGGGGTACACGAGGACTTCGACATCAACCGTCTGCGGTATCACAAGATCGTGTTGATGGCGGATGCCGACGTCGACGGCCAGCACATCCGCACCCTGCTGTTGACGCTGCTCTTCCGGTTCATGCGCCCGGTGGTCGAACAGGGCCGGGTGTTCCTGGCCCAGCCACCGCTGTACAAGTTGAAGTGGGTGGGGCGTGATACTCCGCACGAGTACGCCTACTCCGACCGTGAACGGGATGCGCTGATCGCCGCCGGGCGAGAAGCCGGCAAGCGGCTGCCGAAGGACGACGGCATGCAGCGGTACAAGGGTCTCGGTGAGATGAACGACGACGAGCTCTGGGACACCACCATGGACCCCGATCAGCGGCTGCTCCTGCAGGTCACCCTTGACGACGCCGCCCAAGCCGACGAGGTGTTCAGCACGCTCATGGGTGAAGACGTCGAAAGCCGGCGGAAGTTCATCCAGCGCAATGCCCGCGACGTCCGCTTCCTGGACATCTAAGAGGAATTAACTAGTGACTGACGACATCACCACCGCCGCGGCGGGCGGCAGCAGAATCGAGCCCGTCGACCTTCAGGTCGAGATGCAGCGGAGCTATCTCGACTACGCCATGACGGTCATCGTCGGCCGGGCGCTGCCCGACGTCCGCGATGGCCTGAAGCCGGTGCACCGCCGCGTGCTCTACGCCATGTTCGATGGCGGCTACAGGCCGGATCGCGGGTTCTCGAAGTGTTCCCGCGTCGTCGGTGACGTAATGGGCAACTACCACCCGCACGGTGACTCGGCGATCTACGACACTCTGGTCCGGCTCGGCCAATGGTGGTCGATGCGGTACCTGCTGGTCCAAGGGCAAGGGAACTTCGGCTCCCGTGGCGATGACCGCCAAGCGGCCATGCGCTACACCGAGTGCCGCATGGCGCCGCTGG
>NZ_ML142851.1:59062-61028 GCF_004138495.1 Phytoactinopolyspora endophytica | reverse complement strand
GATGGTCCGGGACATCGAAGAGGAGACGGTCGACTTCTCTCCGAACTACGACGGGCGTGGCGCCGAGCCGGACGTTCTACCCAGCCGCTTCCCCAACCTGCTGGTGAACGGGTCCGGTGGAATCGCGGTCGGGATGGCCACGAACATTCCTCCGCACAATCTGCGCGAGGTGGCGGCCGGCGTCGACTGGTACCTGGATAATCCGGAGTGCACCAACGAGGAGCTGCTCGAAGCCCTGCTCGAGCGGATCAAGGGTCCGGACTTCCCCACCAATGGTCTGATCGTGGGAACCAGTGGTATCGAGCAGGCATACCGCACCGGCCGCGGCTCGGTGACGATGCGCGCCGTGGTCGAGGTCGAAGAGGACGACCGAGGCCGTACTTGTCTGGTCGTCAGCGAGCTTCCATACCAGGTCAACCCGGATTCACTCACCCGAAAGATCGCGGAGCTGGCCGACTCCGGCAAGGTGCCCGGCATCGCGGACCTGCGCGACGACTCGTCCTCGCGGACCGGTATGCGCCTCGTCGTCGTGCTGAAGCGTGACGCCGTCGCGACCGTCGTCAGGAACAACCTCTACAAGCACACCCAGCTGCAGGACACCTTCGGCTGCAACATGGTGGCCCTGGTGGACGGGGTACCCCGAACACTGCCGTTGGACGCATTCGTCCGGCACTGGGTGATACATCAGGTCGAGGTGATCCGGCGGCGGACCGAGTTCCGGCTGCGGAAGAAGCGCGAACGTCTGCACATCATCCGGGGTCTGCTCAAGGCGATCGACGCGATCGACGAGGTGATCGCACTCATCAGGCGGTCGGCCGACGTCGAGGAGGCGCGGACCGGCCTGATGCAGCTGCTCGACATCGACGAGATTCAAGCCACGGCGATCCTCGACATGCAGCTGCGCCGGCTGACTGCACTGTCCCGCGACGAGCTCCAGGCTGAGCATGACGTCCTGGTGACGGACATCGCCGACCTCGAAGACATCCTCGCCTCCGAGCCCCGTAAGCATCAGATCATCCGGGAAGAGCTGAGCGAGATCGTCGAGAAGTATGGCGATGAGCGCCGTACGGCGATCATCCCGGGAGAAGGCGACCTCACGGCGGAAGACCTCATCACTGAGGAGCCGGTCGTGGTGACCATCACTCGCGGGGGCTACGCGAAGCGGACCAAGGCCGACCTCTATCGGGTGCAGAAGCGCGGGGGCAAGGGTGTTCGTGGCGCCCAGCTGCGTGAGGACGACGTCGTCGACCAGTTCTTCGTGACGACCACGCACCACTGGATGCTGTTCTTCACCAATCGGGGACGGGTCTACCGGGCGAAGGCCTACGAGTTGCCGGAGTTGGCTCGTGATGCCAGAGGACAGCACGTGGCGAACTTGCTGGCATTCCAGCCTGACGAGAAGATCGCGCGGGTTATGACGCTCCGCGACTACGAGCAGGAGTCCTATCTGGTGCTGGCGACGAAGCACGGCATGGTGAAGAAGACCCGCCTCGCCGAGTATGACTCGAACCGGTCCGGCGGTGTGATCGCGCTGACGTTCCGCCAGGAAGACGACGAGCTGATCGGCGCAGAGCTGGTCAGCGCCGACGATGACATCCTGCTGGTGTCGCGGAAGGCGCAGGCCATCAGGTTCACCGCCAACGACGAGCAGCTGCGTCCTATGGGCCGCCCGACCGGCGGCGTCGTCGGTATGAAGTTCCGCGAGAGCGACGAGCTGTTGTCGATGTCAGTTGTCCATGATGGAACCGAATCGTACGTCTTCACCGTCACAGATGGTGGATTCGCAAAACGGACTGTTGTGGAGGAGTATCGGGTACAGGGTCGAGGTGGACTCGGCATCAAGGCGATGAAGATCAACGAGGATCGAGGTTCTCTGGTGGGCGCTCTGGTCGTGGGGGACAGCGATGATGTGCTGGCCATCCGCGCCTCGGGAGGCGTCACACGTAGCTCGGTGGGTGACGTGCCG
>NZ_ML142851.1:56382-59027 GCF_004138495.1 Phytoactinopolyspora endophytica | reverse complement strand
GTGACACCATGGGGGTGAAGTACGTCTCGCTGGGCGCCGATGACGCGGTCGTGGCGATTGCGCACAGTGCCGAGGTGGAGGACGATGATGCGGTCGAAGAACCCGACGCCCCGGATACTGACAGCAACTCGGAAGGTGATGGCTTGTGACGAGTTCCGGAGAAGCCGGACGTCCCACAGCTGAAGGGGAACGTGAACAGGCCGGCGACGCCTCCCCCGAGTCGTCCGGAGCCTCCAAGAACGGCAACGCACCTGACCCCGCCGTCCAGGCGAGACGGCCCTCGTCTTCGAACGCGCCACAGGCGGGGCCGCGAGGTGCGGCAGCCGCGCGTTCGGCCACGAGCGCACGCCGGCAGACGCGTCCCAACTCTGCCTCCGGACCGGCACCGGCGCCACCGGCGCCCCCGTCAGCCGGTAGCGGCCAGCAGCAGCCCGCTCCTGCGCGGCCGGCCAGCTCTCCGCCTCCTCCGGTGGCGCCGCCGGCCGTCGTGCAGGCGGCCGACGCGGCCAACTCGCAGGGTCGAAAGGCTCCCAAGCCCTCCGGACCTGCTCGGGGGCCAAGGCCTGAACCTGTGCCTCCGCCGTCGGCGCAGGCACGGACTATGGCAGCTCCAGCCGCTCCCCCTGTTGCGGCACCGCTGGAAGATACCCAAGTCAGCGCCGACGCGCGACCGGCTGCCCCGAACGACGCCTACGCTCCCGGTGCCGAACGGCCAGCACCGGAGAACGGGACGCCGTCCCAACGGAGTACGGCCACACGCCGGCCTCCACGCGTGCGCAAGGCTCGCCTGCGCCTGGTGAGAGTGGATCCCTGGTCAGTCATGAAGACAGCGTTCCTGCTGTCTGTCGCATTGGGTATCGCGCTGTTCGTCGCTGTGGCGGTGCTGTGGTCGGTGCTCGATGCCGCCGGAGTGTTCGAATCGATCAGCGAGATCGTGACTGACTTCACTGAGTCAAGCACGAGCGAAGGTATCGACGTCGACCAGTATGTGGCGCTGTCTCGTGTACTGGGCTTCACGACGCTCATCGGGGTCGTCAATGTGGTGCTGATCACTGCGCTCGCGACCCTGGGGGCGTTCTTGTACAACCTGTCGGCAAGCCTGCTCGGTGGCCTCGAGCTCACGCTGGCCGAGGACGACTGACAGAGGCCAGAAGAGATACCGGCCGGTTTGGGCCGGCCGGTACATGTACGGTAGTCTTCTGGACGCACCTGAGTTCGCGGGCCTATAGCTCAGACGGTTAGAGCGCTTCCCTGATAAGGAAGAGGTCACTGGTTCAAGTCCAGTTAGGCCCACCCATTTTCCCAGTTCAACAAACGTCGATCACGTGCGGGTCACCCGCGTGTGCGCATCAGCGTCGCACACGCTTGGCGGACCCTTGATGCTCTCCTTCGTGTCCACGCGGCAGCACACACATGTACGAGTCATGTTGAGTCTGCCAATAGTGCAGGCATGTCGGCTCTGGACATGGCTCGGTCAGTCCGTCGTTCTGCCCTGACAAGGCTTCGACCATGGCGCCACCGCAGCTGCCGCACACCCATGCATGCAAGATCTCGAGATCATCGACCACTGGAGACCAGGCGATATCGTGGCCAAGATCCATGGCTCGTTCCACAGCATCCGTGAGGTCGGGTACGTCTTCCACTGCGGACCTCCCGGTCAAAGAGTCAGCCTTACGCCGACCTTGCGGGCCAGCGTCTTCAGCGCATCTCGGTCGATATCGGACCGCTTCACGTCGTTGCGGGTCATCAAGAATGCCACCTTCCCATCCTTTGTCCGCCCGGCGATCTTGAATCCGTCTTGCTGCGGGCGCTCGACGATCTGCCAGCCCGCCTCTTGCTGCCAATCGATCGCGTCTTCCCACCACTTGATGTAGGACTCGGCGGCCTCCACGAACAACCCGACACCATGGGTATGGTCCGCGTAGGCGATGTGATCGCCGAACCTGCGTTCCTCGACCTGCATAATCCCCCCCCGAAACCCGAAGGAATGCCCGTTCTAGATGGGCTGTACGGACATGTCTTAGCCAATAGGTACGGCTCGGTGCGTGATCGCTGGACGTGCACAGACGTTCAATGCACGGTGTAATAGCCAATAAATAGCAGGGCAAGGATGACGGCATCTGTCCGCCGGACTTCGACTCTCGTCATTGCATTCACGCTTTACTTATCACTATCTCCGCGTAGCGCGGGTGTAGTCAAGACACTCCGGACAACAAACGTGAAACGTCCATGTACTATTTGTGTCGACAAGTACCGTTGGCGGGCCGTGGTGGCGGGTGTCAGCACGCCAACGGTGGAGGACACGGACGTGGGACGCGCTCAATGACGGGACGGATCGTCCGCATGGCGAGCCTGATCGCCGATGCAGTCATGGCGGTGCGCGCATCGCCGGGATACGCTGCCGCGCATACGTGACGAAGGACCTAAGCTGATGTCATGGAACAGAAGCTACTGACTCTTGCTGACGTCGCTGAACTACTGAACGCCTCCTCTGCACAGGTCTACGCGCTGGTTCGCAGTGGCGAGCTGCCGGCCATGAAGATGGGCGGCCGTGGACAATGGCGTGTCCATCCCGAGCGCCTTAGTCAGTACATCGACCGCGCGCATGACGAGACCGCGGAGTGGGTCAAGCACAACCCCATGAC
>NZ_ML142851.1:55652-56372 GCF_004138495.1 Phytoactinopolyspora endophytica | reverse complement strand
CGTGGTCGAGGTCGAGGAGTGACACTTCGGCCAGGACTTCCTGACGCGCCTCGGCGGAACCTGAGACTCTTCCTGCCAATCGGGTGTGCGCCGTACGGACACGTACGTTAGCCTCGATCTGAGGTTAACGAACTGTCTGGAGGCGGACCATCGTGTCCAAGAGGAAGATCTTGTTCACCGCGCTCATTGCGGTTGCGGGTTATGTCGGTTACCGGCGGTATCAGTCGGGCCAGGAAGAGCGTGATCTGTGGGCGGAAGCCACTGACCCGGTTCCTCCTGCCGACAAGGCTTGAATGCTGGCGCGGGCGTTTCGGGGCTGATGTTGACGCGACGTCAGCTCCTATCGTTCTAGACGGCCGGACTTACCGGCCCGGTGGACGACACGGGGAGTTCGCGTGCAATGGTCGATCAACGGGTGGCGTGACTGTCCGGGGTGAAGCCCCGGACATTGCGCGATTGTGACGTGGTCGGCCTTCCCGACCCCGAGATCGGCCTACGCCTGGGTTCGGGACAAGGTCACAGAGCCGATACATCAATGGATTCGGTGCGGAGCGCGGAGACGCGCTATCCTTGTCGAGGCTCGGTACCGCTTCGAACCGGACGAGTCATCCCTAGGGGGCGTAGCTCAATTGGCAGAGCACTGCCTTTGCAAGGCAGGGGTTAGGGGTTCAAGTCCCCTCGTCTCCACCAGTACAAGCGCCAAGATCCGCATCTCGGATC
>NZ_ML142851.1:51955-55612 GCF_004138495.1 Phytoactinopolyspora endophytica | reverse complement strand
CACGCATGAGGCTCCGGGCCACTCGGGCACCGGAGCCTCATGCGTGCTGTGACTGTGCGCCACCGCGCACGTCGGCCGCGTCAGTTTTGGCTGTCGAGAGTGGCCTGACTGTTGTTCGCGGCGGAGCCGCTCGACTTCGCCGCAGCGGTCTTCTTCGCAGTGGTCTTCTTGGCCGGAGTCTTCTTTGAGGCTGCGGTCTTCTTCGTAGCCTCCTCCGTCGTGGATCCGGCGTCTTCGGCGCCGGCCTCGTCGGTCGACTCACCGGTCTTTTCGGCTGCCTTCTCCTCCGACGCCGCCGTTGTAGGCTCGTCGCCCTTCTCGCCCGCGGATTCCTCGGTCGGCTCCGGGGCGGGAGCCCATGGACCGGTGGACGGATCATAGGTGGTCCACTGCTCGTCGGAGCTGCGCCGGCGCAGCACGCCAGCGACGGCCGCACCGGCGGCCGCGAAACCACCCAGCACCACAAGGGCGGTGCGGCGGCGCTTCTTGCGACGCCGACGCTTCGGTTCCTCCGCGATCTCAGCGGCCCGTTCGGAGAGGTCCTGAGCCCTGTCTGAGAGCTTGTCGGCCGCCCCGGCCAGCGATCCGGCCACCTTTGGCACGACGTCGTTCATGAGCGATTCCTTCGCCTGAGACGCCTTCGGGCCCACCTTGGCGCGGGCAGCCTCAACACTGGGTGCGACGCGGTCAGATGCGGACTCGACGACGGGACCAACCCGGTCCCGAGCCGAGTGAAGTGCCGGCGTCGCGACGTCGCGTGCTCGTTTCCCGGCATTGCGCGCGGCTTCACGCGCATGAATGGCGGCCTCGCGGACCTCGGTGACCGCTTCGTCAGTGTGTTTCTTCCGTCTCTTGCCGAACAACTTACGCAAGACGGGCCTCCTTGTTGATTGCGTTTCTTGGCCCTTCAGAGGCCGCATGGACGGATTCACCCCGGACGCGGGTCCGGTCGTGTCGGCACCCGTGCCCGTGAGCTGCTCATTACCGCCCGATGGTTCCATATCAGGTTCCGCCCTCACCAGCTGAGCGGGCGTTGGACGCCCTGCCTGTTCCACCTGCTGCCCCGTCCGTACAACCTCGTACCGTGTCAGACTCCTGTCGTAGATCATGCCTTGTATCCGACCCTATGCCTACCTGAGGCACTCCGTGGGAAGATGAGAGTTAATCGGACCGACTAATTCTGAAAGGCACATCGTGGCCAACGACCTCCAAGCGACCTTGCACACCAACCATGGCGACATCACCTTGAACCTATTACCCAATCACGCGCCGAAGACCGTGCGTAACTTCGTCGAGCTTGCGGAGGGCACGCGTGAGTGGGTACACCCCGAATCCGGGGAGAAGACCTCCGCCAGGCTCTATGACGGCACTGTCTTCCACCGGGTCATTCCCGGCTTCATGATCCAGGGCGGCGATCCCCTCGGGACGGGACGTGGTGGCCCTGGCTATGACTTCGCCGACGAGTTTCACCCGGAATTGATCTTCGACCGTCCATACCTGCTGGCCATGGCCAACGCCGGCCCGAACACGAACGGCTCGCAGTTCTTCATCACGGTGGGCCCGCAGCCGCATCTCAACCGAAAGCACACCATCTTCGGTGAGGTTGCGGACGCGGCGGGCCGTCAGGTGGTGGATGCGATCGCCGCCGTTCCCACCGGCCGTCTCGACCAGCCCGTGGATCCCGTCGTGATCAACTCGGTCTCGGTCAGCGGCAGCTGAAGATCTCGCACGTATGACTGGATCTGGCCAGGTGCAAGGCCCGCCTCCGAATGGGCCCGGGGTACCGACGTGTTACCGCCACGCGGACCGCGAGACCTATATCCGCTGCTCACGCTGCGAGAAGTTCATCTGCCCGGAGTGCATGACCGCGGCGCCGGTCGGATTCCAATGTCCGGACTGCATCGCTCAAGGGTCGAAGACAACGCGTCAAGCCCGCACGGTATTGGGCGGTGAGATCCGCCAGCACGGCGACCTCATCACCAAGTCGCTGGTGGGCATCAACGTCGTCATATGGCTGCTGGTGCAGATCGTGCAACGCGGTTCTGTCTCGGACACGATGCGCTTGGCGTACGGCGCGAACTGGCCTGAGCTGCCGGCGCGCTTCGCTTTGGTAATGGGATACGAGCCGGACCCGCTGCAGATCGGTGTCGTCGAGGGCGAGTGGTATCGACTCCTGACCGCTGCGTTCCTGCACGAGCAGTGGTGGCACATCGGTATGAACATGCTCGCCCTGTGGATACTGGGGAGCGCTCTGGAGCCGGTGCTCGGCCGATGGCGTTTCACCGCGCTCTACCTGTTGTCGGCGCTGGGCGGCTCCGCGGTGTCGTTGCTCGGCGCCAGTGAGTACACGATGTCTCTGGGCGCGTCCGGCGCCGTCTTCGGCCTGATGGGCGCCTTGTTCGTCGTGATGAGGAGGCTCGGGCGCGACGTCAGCGCGGTGGTGGCGATCCTGGCGATCAATGTGGTCATCGGGTTCACCGCGTCCGGTATCGACTGGCGTGCTCATCTAGGTGGCTTGGTGACCGGCGGAATCCTGGCCTTCGTCTTCGCGCACGCCCCGCGCGAGCATCGGCTTGTCTGGGGCATAGCCGGATGTTCGGTGGTCGCGGCCGCGATCGTGACGGCCGTCGTGGCGACCGTGGCCTAGCCACGGAAGCACAGAGCTGCCCCGCCATGAGTTATCCACAGGTGTTATCCCCAGTGGGGACAAACTACAAGCGTGTAATCACAGGTGTGTAAAGACTTGTGGATGCGCGTATCGGTGCAGCTCAGTGACGGTTGGTTCGTCTCGTTTGTGGGGCGTCCGGGGCCAGCGGCCGTACCAGGAGTGGACAACCCTCGAGCGTTCTCGGTCCCCATGTCTGGCCTCTCATAGGCCACGGCATGGGGACCGACGCGACACGTGTGACGGCCCGCCGCCTACTTCCACTGGGTGGCGGTGATGAACCCTCCGGTGATCATCCCCATGCCGATCACCAGATTCCAGCCGCCCATAGCGTCCATGAAACCGATCTCCTCGCGGAGGAGGTAGTAGGCGACGATCCAGACCAGGCCGAGTATGAGCAGGGTCAGCATGGTAGGCACGACCCAGCGACCCGAGGCGCTGGTATCGCGGGGCTCCTGAACCACGGAGTTATCCTTCTTACGGCGGCGCGACATCGGCACGGCGGGTTCCTCTCAGGCGAAGCGGACTGTGACGTTGCGTTTCCATGTAATCAAGATGCTCGGATAGCGTAGTAGCTCACGACGTTTACTCTCTAATATCGTCCTCCGGGGAAGGTGCATGCCATGCCGGATTCGGCCGCCGCTCGTGGTTGGAAGGCGCTGGCGCCCATCGTGCTCGCGGCATGTGGCGCGCTTCTCGTGATCAGTGCGAAGACTTCTGGCGGCACCGATCTCCGGGGCAGCGAAGTCCTCGAGATGCCCGATCTGGTCCGTGCTGAGGAACGACGCGTTGAGCAGCTCATCGCCGACGCGGAGCAGCTGAAGGTCGACGTCGATGAGCTCACCTCACGACAGGGCGACAACGAGACCAAGGAGATTCAGGAGCAGACCGAAGGTTTGCGTTCGGCTGCGGTGCTCGATGCTGTCGAGGGCACCGGTGTCACGGTGACACTCGATGACTCTCCACAGGTGAACGGCGAACAGGAGCTCGCA
>NZ_ML142851.1:50773-51894 GCF_004138495.1 Phytoactinopolyspora endophytica | reverse complement strand
CGGCGCACACGTTGAGGACTACATCGTCCATCAGCAGGACCTTGAGGCCGTGATGAATGCCCTCTGGGCGGGAGGAGCCGAGGCCATCATGGTGATGGATCAGCGTATCGGTAGCACCAGCACTGTCCGTTGCGTCGGATCGGTTCTGCAGCTGGAGGGGAAGCACTACTCGCCCCCTTATGAGATCGCGGCCATCGGCGACGTGGACTCGATGCTTGGCGCACTCGATCAGTCCGAGGCCGTGGGCTGGTACCGCGACGCGGCCGACGCGTTCGGGCTTGGCTATGACGTCGAAGTGGAGGACCTGGTCAACATGCCGGCATACGAGGGATCACGGATCTCGGGGTCGGGCTCGTGACAACCCGGATCCTCGTCGTCGATAACTACGACAGCTTCGTCTTCAACATCGTCCAATATCTTCAGCAGCTCGGAGCCGAGTGTGAGGTGCGCCGAAACGACGACGTAGTGGGCGTCGCCGGGTACGACGGTGTACTGCTCTCGCCGGGCCCCGGAACGCCGGAACGGGCCGGCATCTGTGTCGACCTCATCCGGGCTCACGCGGGAGCGGTGCCGATCTTTGGTGTCTGCCTAGGGCTGCAGGCGATTGGAGTAGCCTTCGGAGGCAAGGTCGGCCGGGCACCGGAGCTGTTGCACGGCAAGACCAGCCAGGTACGCCACAAGGAGGCGGGCGTTCTCCGCGGCCTCGCGGATCCGTTCACAGCCACTCGCTACCACTCACTGGCCATCGCGCCGGACACCATGCCCGACGATCTCGACGTGACGGCCTGGACGGAGAACGGCGTGATCATGGGGGCCAGGCACCGCGAGCTCCCGGTCGAGGGTGTTCAATTCCATCCGGAGTCCGTGCTGACCGAGGGTGGTCACCGGATGCTGGCCAACTGGCTGGCGGTCTGCGGTGACCAGGAAGCGGTTGGGCGCTCAGCCGGCCTGGCGCCGGTCGTCTCCCGATAGGACCTCTCGTCTGCCTCTCCGCGCCCGGTGCTGGAGGAACGGAACCGTCCAGGGCCTAAGCGGAGAATGACGGTTGTGCCTCAGGCCCGGCCATCTCCGCCTCGCCCTTCTTTAAGGTGACGGTGTCTCCCCGTCCCCGTCGTCCCAGC
>NZ_ML142851.1:42890-50752 GCF_004138495.1 Phytoactinopolyspora endophytica | reverse complement strand
GTCGTTGCCTTCGTCAGTTCCGGTGTCGTTGCCTTCGTCAGTTCCGGTGTCGTTGCCTTCGTCGGTCCCGGTGTCGTTGCCTTCGTCGGTCCCGGTGTCGTTGCCTTCGTCAGTTCCGGTGTCGTTGCCTTCGTCGGTCCCGGTGTCGTTGCCTTCGTCAGTTCCGGTGTCGTTGCCGTTACCGCCGTCACCGTTGCCGTTGCCGTTGCCGTTACCTTCGTCGTTGCCGTTACCTTCGCCCTCAGGCCGCTCAGCGACCCAGATGATGACCGTCTCACCTTCATCGCGAGGCGTGCCCTCCTGCGGACTCTGCCGGAAGACCTCGTTCTCAGGGAGATCCGCCGGCTCGGGTACGACCTCGACGTCCAGGCCCAAGCGCTCAAGCTCGTTCTCTGCCTCGACCCGTTGCATGCCGACGAGATCGGGCACCTCGACCTCCTGGACACCGGTGGACACCACCAGGTCGACGGCGGTGCCAGGGGGGTGCGACTCGCCGCCTTCCGGACTGGTCGAGAGCACCTCACCCTCGGGCCGGTCGCTGTCCTCTCGGTCGATGCTGCCGACCCGCAGGCCTTCCTCCTCGATGATCTGCTCGGCCTCGTCCTGAGGTCGGCCGTCGACCGAGGGGACGATCACGGTGTCCGGCTCGACACCCACAGCGATGGTGATCTCGGATCCTTCGTCGACCTGCTCGTTCGGCGGCGGATTCTGGCTCAGGACCGTATCGACCTCGTCCGGCTCGTCCGTCTCCTGGGACTCGACGTTGGCGACCAGCCCGCGGTCGTCGATCATCTGTTCGGCTGCCTCCCGGCTCTCCCCGGTCAGGGTCGGGACGCTGACCTGGGGTGTGCCGCTGGAATCACGGAAGATCAGGAAGCCGATGAGCCCGGCGATGGCGAGTACAGCGAGGGCCCCCAGCGCGACCGCCCACCAGCTGACACCCTTGGACTCCTCGTCGTCCTCGACCTCGTCACCCTCCATGGTGTCGTCGTGGGCGACCTGGGTGTCGTCATAGGCCGGTGCGCCGCCCGCCATGAGCTGTGTCGCGGCGGACGTGTCGGCGTAGGCGGCGACCGGAACCCCTGCCGCTGCCCGCTGCAGGTCGGCGCGCATCTCGTAGGCGCTCTGGTAGCGCTCGTCTCGCCCCTTCGCCAGGGCCTTCATGACGATCGCGTCGAGCTCCGGCGGAATCGACGGGTCGAGCGCCGACGGGGGTGTGGCGTACTCCCGAACATGCGAGACCGCGACCGAGACGAGGGACTCCCCGACGAACGGTGGCCGGCCGGTCAGCAGCTCATACAGGACGCAGCCGCACGCATAGAGGTCACTCCTTGCATCGGCCTGCTCACCGCGGGCCTGCTCCGGCGAGATGTACTGCGCGGTGCCGACGACGGCGGCGGTCTGTGTCAGCGCCATGCCGGTGTCCGCCAACGACCGAGCGATGCCGAAGTCCATCACCTTGACCTCGCCGGCCGTGGTGATCATGACATTGCCTGGCTTGATATCGCGATGCACGATACCCGCACGGTGACTGTAATCCAGGGCGTCCAGCGTCGCGCTGAGTACCTCGATCGCCCGTTCAGGCATGAATCGGACCTGGTCCCGTACCATCTCGCGCAGGGTCTGACCCTCCACGTATTCCATGACGATGTACGGGATCTTATGGCCGTCGACCATGTCTTCGCCGGTGTCGTAGACCGCGACGATGTTGCGATGGTTCAGGGACGCCGCGGACTGGGCCTCACGACGGAAACGGGCCTGGAAGGTCGCATCCGTCGAGTGGTCGACGCGGAGCATCTTGAGCGCGACGACACGACCGAGACGTGTGTCCCGCCCCCGTCGTACCTCGGCCATGCCGCCACGGCCGATAACCTCGCCGAGCTCATAGCGATCGCCGAGGAGTTGCAGCTCGCTCATCGTTGGCCCTTTCTCACATATTCGTCGCGCTCGGGAACGCTACCGGCAATAGCATGCTCATCGCTGCCCGGTCCGTGACATCTGTTCGATAGATGAGACAGGTCGCCAGGCTCTCTCGCGCCTCATCACCCCAACACCGCTTCCATCACCGCTCTGGCGATCGGTGCCGCCAGCGCGCCGCCGCCTATGTCATCACGTGCCGTGTCCGGCGCCTCTTCGATGACGACCGCCACCGCCACGCGCGGGTCGTCCGCCGGCGCGAAAGACGTGAACCACGCATACGGTGGCCGTTCTGGATCGCTCTGGGCGGTACCCGTCTTCCCCGCGACCTCAATACCAGACATCTGCGCATTGGACCCGGTGCCGTTCTCAACGACGTCAACCATCATCTCAGTAAGCTGTTGAGCCGTGTCGGGCGACACCGCGCGAGACAGCTCCTCCGGCTCGGTCTGCTCGACGGTGGAGACGAGGTCTGGAGCGAGAACCTCCTGCACAATATACGGATCCATCAGCACACCGTCATTGGCGATCGCAGCCGTGACCATCGCCATCTGCAGCGGGGTCACCTGTACGTCGAACTGGCCGATGGCCGACAAGACCGTCTGCGGCTCGTCGGGATCATCCGGGAACCTGCTGGTCGCGGCGTTCATGCCGTCCTCGGTCAGCGGCTGGGCGTTGAAGCCGAACCGTTCAGCCTGGTCGCGCAGCACGTCGTCGCCTAGCTCCTCGCCCAGGTAGGCGAACGCCGTATTACATGAGATACGTAAGGCGTTGGTCAGCGTCGTCTCGTCGTCGCTACCGCATGCCTGGCCGCTTTGGTTGCCGAGCGTCCGATCGGTGAGCGGAAGATCGTATTCAGCTGGCCCGGGGATCACGGTCTCAGTGTCGTAGTCGCCTGACTCGATGGCAGCCGCGGCGGTCACAAGTTTGAACACGGACCCCGGAGGGAGTGTCTGGGCGATCGCCCGGTTGAGATCGGGCCTGTCTTCGTCTTCCTTGAGCTCTGTCCAGAACTCGTTCTGTTCGCTGATCGAATGGCTGGCCAGCGGATTCGGATCATACGACGGCGTGCTCGCCATGGCCAGGATCTCGCCGGTCTGCACATCGATTGCGACGACGGCGCCCTTGTCGCTGCCGAGCCCTTCGTACGCGGCCTCTTGTGCCGCTGAGTCGATCGTGGTCTTGACCGCGCCGCCCTTCGGCTCCTCGCCAGTCACGAGATCGATCAGCCTGCGGACGAACAGGCGATCGTCATCCCCGGACAGGATGTCGTTCTGTGCCCGCTCAAGAGCCGAGCGCTGGTACTGGTAGGAGTAGAAGCCGGTGAGTGGCGCATACAGCTCACCCTCCGGGTACTCGCGGAGGAATTGGAACTCCCCTCCGACGTCCTCCGATACCGCCATCGGAACGTCGTCGCGAGTGAGGATCGGACCCCGCGCTCTCGCGTACTCATCGATGATCACTCGCCTGTTGTCGCCGCGAGCGTTCAAGTCGTCAGCCTGGAAGGCCTGGATATATGTGATGTTGATCAACAACGCCAGGACCAGCAGGAGACAGCCGGCTGAGACACGGCGTATCGGAGAGTTCATGTCACTCTCACCACCTGTGTTGCGGCGTCGTCGGCGAACGACGGCGTGTCGGTCGGAGCTGGCCTGCGCGCTGCGTCGGAGAGGCGGATCAGCAGGGCGACGAGCACCCAGTTCATCACCAGCGACGAGCCACCCAGGGCCAGGAACGGTGTGGTCAGGCCGGACATCGGGATGAGCCTGGTCACGCCGCCCAGGACCACGAACACCTGAAGCAGCAGGCCGCTCGCGAGGCCGGCAGCGAGCAGCTTGCCGAACGGGTCACGTAACACGAGCGAGGCGCGCAGCCCGCGGGAGACCAGTAGCGCGTAGAGCAGGATCACGGCTGCCAGGCCGGCGAGCCCGAGCTCTTCACCGAGCGCAGCACCGATGAAGTCGCTCTCGGCGATCGGGATCATGTCCGGATGGCCTTGGCCGAGTCCGGTTCCGATGGTGCCTCCGTACGCGAGGCCGAAAAGCGACTGCGCGAGCTGGCCCGTGGGATCGATGAAGGGATCGAGCCAGAGGTCGAACCTCTCCCGCACGTGCGATACGACGTTGTAGGCGGCGTAGATACCGAAGCCGATCAGCATGAGACCGAGAATGATCCAAGAGATTCGCTCGGTTGCGATGTAAATGAGCAGCACGAAACTGCCGAAGAGGAGGACTGACGGCCCCACGTCGTTCTGGACGGTGAGGATGCCGAGCGCGGTGACCCAGACGATCAGGATCGGTCCCAGGTCACGCGCGCGCGGCAGGTCGATGCCGAGGAAGCGTCGGCCTGCCAGTGCCAGGGCATCCCGGGTCTGCACCAGGAAGCCGGCGAAAGCGATGGTCAGGACGATCTTCGCCGCCTCGTTCGGCTGGAAGCTCATCCCGCCGACACGGATCCAGATCTGAGCGCCCCGGATCGAATGGCCGATGACCGGCATCAGCGGGAGGATGAGGAGGATCAGACCGGTCAAACCCATGAGGTAGGGATAACGAGCCAGAATCCGGTGATCCCGAATGAAGAACAAGACGGCGAGGAAGAGCGCGACTCCTACGAGCATCCAGGTCAGCTGGGTTGTCGCGTGTGAGGTGTCGTCGGCGATGTCGAGACGGTGGATCATGGCGAGGCCAAGGCCGCATAACGTCACCACGATGGGAAGGATCACCGGGTCCGCGTACGGAGCCCGGATCCGTATGACGATGTGAGCGATACACGAGACGGCGAAGAACCCTCCGAGGTACGCCATGGCATCGGCGGGAACCTCGCCCAGGGCTCCAAGGTCGACGTTGATGTAGGCAAACGTCGAGATACCGACGGCGAAGATCAGGAGCAACAACTCCGTGCCGCGGCCTCGCCGGGGTACCACGGCCTCTTCGTTGGCGGGCTCGCTTCGAGGTAAGCGCTGGTTGAGACTCACTCAGCGCACCTCCGTGCAATCGAGACCGTCGTCTGCCGAGACCCATCCCTCGTCGTCCGAGTCTGTGTCCTGGGAGTCAGATGTCGGAGCGTTCGCAGTGGGACTCGAGGTCCCGGCCGGCTGACCTCTCCTGGGCTGGCCGGTCGGGGACGACGTGCCGGTGGCATCGGGAGTTCTAGTGCTGCCGGGAGTACCAGTCGGAGGCGACGTGGGCTCAGGATCTGCCTCGTCCTCGTCTTCGTCCGCGCCCGCGGCCCGGCATGCCTGCCGCCGCAGGGTTTCGACGATCTCCTCGGCGTCCTCGACGTTCTCGGCGGTGATGGTCGCTTCGACCTGATCCTGGTAGATCGTGGGCAGCGCACTCACGGGCAGGTCACCGGGGATCTCGTGCAGCCGCGACAGGCTGATGAATCCGACTTCCTGGCTGACGCCCTGGAAGATGGCGACCTCTCCGGAGTTCTGACCCACGTAGTACTGCGACCGGACCCAGTCGTTGGCCAGAGTCAGGCCGCCCCACGCGGCGAGGACGACCACTATGAGGAGCACTACTGGGCGCACCCATCGGTATCTCCGGGGTGGCCTTGGTGCGTATCGGAGTGCCTCGAGATCTTCGGGGTCGCTGGGCTTTTCTTCGCCACCGAGCAGAACGCGGAGCGCAGCAGCGGGACGGCGGCGATGCGGACGCTCTCGCTGCGGTGGGTGGTCGCCGGCTGCCGCACCCACGAGGAACGACTCTGCGGTGTCATCTACCGAGGGTGGAGCATCGGTCTCGATCACATCCGCGAGAATCAGCGTGACGTTGTCGGGCGCGCCCCCGGATAAGGCGAGCCGGATCAACTCGTCGGCGGCTCCATCGAGCTGATCGACTGAGGCCAGGGTCTCGGCGAGCGTATCGTCGGACACCACGCCGGAGAGCCCGTCGCTGCACACCAGCAATCGATCACCTGGCATGATTTCGACGAGCTCGAGATCCGGCTCGACAGGGCCCTGACCTTGCAGTGCTTTGAGGATGAGGGATCGAGCGGGGTGGACCCCCGCCTCCTCGAGCGTGATACGGCCCTCGTCGACGAGCGACTGAACGAATGTGTGGTCGTGCGAGAGCTGGACGATGCCGCCGTCGCGCAGGAGATAGGCACGAGAGTCGCCGATGTGACCCATGCACAGCGCCGTCCCGGTCCAGAGCAGCGCGGTGACCGTCGTCCCCATGCCTTCGCGGCTGGGATCGTCGGCGATGAGCTGACGTATTCGGTTGTTGGCCGCTTGGATCGCCGAGCTGAGCGCCTCGCGAGGATCGCCGTGGCCGGGCATGTCCTCGACCTCGATGAGCTCCTCAATGGCAGCCTGGCTCGCCACCTCTCCGGCCGCATGGCCGCCCATGCCGTCGGCTACGGCGAGCAGGTGTGGACCGGCATAGCCGGAGTCTTCGTTGCCCTCCCGGATGAGTCCAACATCGGAACGGGCAACGTAGCGCAGCATCAACGGCATCGGGCAGCCTACTTCCGCAGCTCTACTACGGTCTTACCGAGGCGGAACCTGCTCTTCACGTTGACCGGCGTGCTGCGCGTGAGCCGCTCGTTGCCGACGTAGGTACCGTTCGTTGAGCCGAGATCTTCGACGTACCACTGTCCTTCATGGAACCGCAGGCGCGCATGCTGGGTAGATATGTACTCGTCGGCCAGCGGCAACGTGCACTCGTCGCCCCTTCCGAACGTGACCGGAGCGCCTTGGAGGGGCACGCCGCGGCCGGTGTCCGGGCCTTCGACGATGACGATCTTTGAAGGGAGTCCCTTGCCGCCCTTCGGCTGCTTCGATTGGCGAGCGGCGGCGCGAGACTGCTTCGGCGGCTTGGGTGGCCGCACACCGAAAAGATCGGCACGCATCGCAGAGGTGACGGAGAGCACAAGGAGCCAGAGTACGGCGAGGAAGCCGAGCCTGATAACCGTCAGGGTTAGCTCAGACACCCCTCACCTCCATCTGTGCACGTGAACAACGGTCGACCCGAGCATGATCTGCGAGCCGTCGGTGACTGTAGCCTGCGGCACGCGAGCACCATCGATTACCGTACCGTTTGTTGATCCAAGATCAACGGCGACCAGCTGGAAATCCGCGCCGCTCTGATAGACCCGGATCTCCACATGACGCCTGGAGATGCCGGGATCATCGATCCTGATGTCGCTCTCGCTGCCGCGGCCGAGCACCACGCCGGGCGGCACCAGGGGATGTTGGGTCCCGTTGATCACCAGGTAGCCGACGCCCTGATTCTGTGGAGCCTGCGGAGGCATGTACTCCGGCGCGCGGTCCACACCCGCCCGAACCTGGCTTCGTATCCGGAAGTCGCCGGTACGAAGGTCCTCATGGCGCTCGAAGGTGACGGTCACCGGCCCGGTGAAGGCATAGTGCTGCAACTCCGCATGCTCTTTCGCCATCTCGACAAGCTCGCTCGAGAGTGTCTCCATGTACGGACCGAGCCGATCGTGATCGCTTGGTCCCAGGTCGATGATGAAGGCATTGGGCACCAGGGATCGTTGCCGGGTGACGATCTGGGCGTTGTTGTCGATTTCACGCTGGATCGCCGCGGCGATCTCGACCGGTTGAACCTCTGACCTGAACGCCTTCGTGAACGCGCCCTGGACGAGGTTCTCGAGCCGTCGCTCGAACTTCTGCAGTACGCCCATGGCCACCTCCTTTCCCCTCGCGAGCGTCAACGACGTCTCTCGTGCCACGATCGTAACGGCGGACAACCACATCGTCCCCGCCGAGGCACTACCTGCGTGTGCACCAGACCATTGTGAGCCCACAGCCTGTGGTGAGCCGACCCGTGGGTGCGTGTTAAGCTTTTTGTCGCAGCCGACCATGTCACGCTATGGTCGGATCGCAGCGCGCGGGTGGCGGAATAGGCAGACGCGCACGGTTCAGGTCCGTGTGTCCGAAAGGACGTGGGGGTTCAACTCCCCCCTCGCGCACTCGACGA
>NZ_ML142851.1:33315-42863 GCF_004138495.1 Phytoactinopolyspora endophytica | reverse complement strand
TGCTTGCGTTACCGCAAGCACAGTCCGTCTCGTCATATCTGTGTGGGGGACGAACCCCCTACACCCCCGGTCCGCGTTGGTCGGTGGTTGCTCGGGCGAGCCGGGTGTGGCGTGTGCGCGAGCTCGGAGCCCCGGTTGTGGTGGGGTTTCGCTCGTTCGGTGCGTCGCGACCCGCTACTCCTTCTTTCTGAACAGCCGCATGGTGAGTGGCCCGAAGACCGCGACGAAGACCACGCACGCCAGCAGCACCCAACCGATCTGGGATGTGTCGACGTCACCGTGCATCAACCCGCGTGACGCCGACGACAGATGAGTGATCGGATTCACGTCGACGAATGCCTGAAGCCAGCCGGGCATGGTGGACGGGTCGACGAAGACATTACTGATGAACGTGAGCGGGAAAAGGATCATCATGCTCACCGCCATCAGCGACTCCTCAGTACGCATGAGAAATCCGAGCGCTGTCCAGACCCACGACAGGCTGAAGGCGAAGACCAACAGCAACGCGACCGCCGCCACTACACCCAGCGCTCCCCCGTCGGGCCGGAAGCCCAGCAGCAGGCCCAGACCGATCACGATGATGGACGCGAGGGTGTAGCGCAGTACGTCGCCGAAGAGCGCACCGACGAGAACGGCCGGCCGCCAGATCGGCAACGACCGGAACCGGTCGAAGACACCCTTGTTGATGTCCTTGTTGATCCCCAGGCCGGTGTACATGGTGATCATCGCCACCGTGAGCACAAGGATTCCGGGTAGCAGGTCCTGTATGTACTCACGCGGCGATCCGGCCAGTGCGCCGCCGAACAGGTACGTGAACATGAGCGTGAACATGATGGGAAACATGGTCACGTCGAACAGCTGCTCGGGAACATGTTTGATCTTCAGCAGCGCACGCCAGCCGAAGGTCAGCGAGACCTGCACTGGATTCGGGCGAGTCGGTCGCTCGCGAGTGGACAGCGCTGCGAGCAGCTTCTCGTCGACGGCGGGCGTTCCATTGTGAACATGGGTCGAAGCCGAATGGGTGGACATTATGCCGCTTCCTCGGTCTCTTCGTCGTTCTCTTCTGCCGGATGCCCAGTCAGGGCGAGGAACACTTCATCCAGGCTCGGCTGGCCGAGGGAGAACTCGGCGACCGCGATGCCGGATGCGGTCAACTCGGAGATGGCGCCGGACACCCGTCCGGCGTCGGCGGAGCGAGCCGTCAGCGCGACAGGGTCATGTTCGAGGTATACCTCGGTACCCAGCCGTTCGGTGAGCACGCGTTCAGCCTCGGGCCGCTGGCCGGCGTCACGGAGCCGTACGTGTACGGCCCCGGAACCTACCGAGGCCTTCAGCTCGCCGCTGGTGCCTTCGGCGATCACCTTTCCATGGTCGACGACGGCGATCCGGTTGGCGAGCTGATCCGCCTCGTCGAGGTATTGCGTGGTGAGGAGCACTGTGGTCCCGCCGGCCACCAGTACACGGACGATATCCCACACCTGGTTCCGGCTACGCGGGTCCAGCCCGGTCGTCGGCTCGTCCAGGAAGAGCACGTCGGGTGTCGCCAAGATGCTCGCGGCGATGTCGATGCGGCGACGCATACCTCCCGAGTACTTCTTCACTTGGCGATCCGCGGCATCCTCGAGCCCGAACGCGTCGAGCAGCTCGGCTGCCCGTTCCCGGGACCGGGTTTTGGAGATGCCGAGTAGCCGGGCGAGCAGGATCAGGTTCTCCAGCCCGGTGAGATCTTCGTCCACGGAGGCGAATTGGCCGGTCAGACTGACTCGGCTTCGCACGGCGTCTGCTTCTCGCACGACGTCATGACCCAGCACACGTGCGTGTCCCGCATCCGGGATCAGCAACGTCGCAAGCATCCGGACCACGGTGGTCTTGCCGGCGCCGTTCGGCCCGAGTATGCCGAAGACGGTGCCGCTGGGCACTTTGAGATCGACTCCGTCGACGGCACGAGTATCGCCGAAGTGTTTGACGAGATCTGACGTCTCGACCGCGAGGTCAGAGTTCGGTTCAGGCACCGTGTCCTCCTCTATCAGCATCCCGGCGGGTCTCGCCGCTGGCAACTCACTACGTTGATAGACCGAACGCGTAAGGAGAACTCATCGCGGCGTGACCCGTCGCCGGTGACGTGCCACAACGCGAGCCCTCAGGAAGCCTCGACCTCGACCAAGCGCCGCGGGCCGGATCCGTGGCCACCGAGCTCGTCGTGCGTGTTGGCCAGGCTGCACCGGTTCAGGGACAGGCACCCGCATCCGATGCAGTCGGTGAAGTCGTCCCGGATCTGCTGCAGCGCCTGGATGCGCTCGTCAAGCTCTTTGCGCCATGCTCGGGAGAGCTTTTCCCAGTCCTTCTTCGTGGGTGTGCGGCCGTCTGGGAGCTCGTCGAGTGCTTCCTTGATCTGCGCCAAAGGTATGCCCACCCGCTGTGCGATCCGGATCAGCGCCACCCGGCGGAGTGTGGCCCGCGCGTAGCGGCGCTGGTTTCCAGTGGTGCGCCGTGACGAGATGAGACCTTTGCGCTCGTAGAAGTGGAGTGCGGAGACTGCCGCACCGCTGCGTGCCGACAGCTCCCCGACGGTCAGCTCCTTCTTGTCCCAAGTCGGTACATCCACGATGTCGTCCACGTGTGCCTTCCAGATTGACCTCAACAGTGGTCGAGGTTTCCAGCGTACCCGTGCGTGTCCGCTCGGACCCTGAGCGCGGGCGGACGTGGCGGATCGGGAGAAGCCGTTGTCAGTGCCGGGGCGAAACCTCGCGTCGACCCGCGCGGAGCACCGCTTGGTCGGCTGCGGCACGGCCCGCACCGTACCCGGCAGCGTTGCCCACCGAGACCGAACGGCTGGCCAACCGATGTGGGAACAGCGAAGCGAAAAGTCTGTCCACAGCCTCTCGTCGCCGGGCGAAGATGGGGACGAGCTCCGCGCCGGCGGATTCCATGCTCGCCCTGTTGATCTCGCGTAGCCGCTCACCGATACGCGTTGCGTATGCGATGAGGAAGGAATGCCGGAACGAACGAGTGCGGGACTTCCCGCCTGATGCGACCTGTGGCCCGGACGAGAGCATCGCCCGGGTGGCTTGCACCATGAGCGACGTGATGAGCAACTCGACATGTTCGAGGTCCACATCGTCCCCCAGCACGGTCACGAAGCCGAGTCCGTCATAGATGACCGATCGGCATCGGTTAGCCGAGGCGACGCTGCTGACGAGGAAGGATTTGGCGGTGACGTAGGGCGAGTCGAGCCAGATCCGGCGGGCGGAGGCAGCCGGCTCATGTGAGCCACCGGCGCCGGCCATGGCTCGCTTGATGGAATGCCGGGTCATCAGCTCCTGTGCCTTGGCTGACAGTGCCTCGGCTTCCTCGCTGAACGGCGTCGACTCGGCTTTGGCCAGCAACGCCCGGATCTTGCCGAGGATGCGCTCATCCACCGGCGAGCCGAGGTTGTGCGTCTCCGGGCCTGTCAATCCGCCCGGCGGCGGGACGATCACGGGAAGCGGACCCATGGTCTTGAAGAGGGCGATGAGTTCGATCACCGTCAGGAGTGCGCTGCTGCGGCTGAGGCCGTGCCGCTGCTCCCATTGGCTGGCGTGTGGCCGGCTCTGATCCCACCATGGTTCGGCTTCGAGCTCGGCGAGCTGCTCGTGCCAGCGAGGATGAATGGTCGAGGCCGCATACGCCGCGGCATAGCCGGCGATCGCATCGACTACCAGGGAATGCGCCGATTTGGGGCGCTTGCGGCGCACCATCTGGTAGACGTCCATCGGAAGCCAGCCCTGATCCCACAGCTGGCCCAGATGCTCTCGGATAACCCGCATGACGGCGGCGTCCACCGCTCGGGTCCCGAGTGGCCCGGCGATGAGTTCATGGGTGAGGTCGTTCACGTCTGAGTGCCGGCGGCGGAGGTAGTGCGAGACGGCCGTCTCGACCGCGACGCTCGCGCTGTCGACATCTGTGCTGAAGTCATTCATGCGGGCTATCTTGACCATTCTCGGCCGGCCGGAGCAGCCGCAGACCCGTAGTGTGGATAACTTGGCGCGCACGCTCGTGGCGGGCGCCAAGCTGTGGAAAATCACCTTAGTCGAGTGTCAATCCGCGCCCGACGATCGTGAGCGTGCGGTCGAGAATCTCGTCCAGAGACTCCCGGTAACCCGACTCATGCCAGTACGTCAATGCCGCCATGAATGCGCGGGTGATCGCCGCCGTCACCACCCGGACGTCCAAATCGTCCGCGGGCCGGCCGGTACGGCGGGCGATGATCTCCCCGAGCTGTATCTCGATCTCCTCCGCGTCGCGGAGCATCTGACTGCGCACGGATGGCTCACCCATGGTGTAGCGCATCCGCCGCCGAATCAGCTCTTCGTCCTCGCGCAGAACCTGACGAAAGACCACTGAGAGGGTCTCCTTGAGGGCGGCGACCGGGTCATGGGCGGCGATCGCCTGGTCGAAGGCCTCGATGAAATGAGGGTCGTACTCGTCATGGACGACGATTCGCTCTTTCGTGCCGAAGTAGCGGTACACCGAACTCGGCGAGACCTCGGCCTCGGCGGCGATCCGCTCGATGGTGACGTTGGCATAGCCGTCCGCGTCGAACAAGTCGAGTGCCACACGCTGAATGTGACGCATCGCCTCGATCTTCTTGCGTTCTCTTCGACCTCGCTCGGCTTTCATCGGATGTGATGATACAGAGGACGCAACATCGGCATTGGTCGCCGACGGGAACAGGCCACGTCACCGCTGCCCGAGTACCTGAGTCCACCAGCTGGTGAACAAGCCTGTCTCGCCACCGATACCGACGCTTCTGCTCTCGCAATCGGAGATGGTCCTGCGTGCGTCGGGATCGCGCATCCACCGATCGACGACGGCCCTGCCCCGGCGGGTGCCCCGGGCGATGTTCTCGTCTACATCCGCCTCATAGCCCGCGGCCCGTGCGCGATCCTGAGGTCCCTGACCATCGGGACCGACGTGCGAGTAGAAGCGGTCGCTACGCATACGGGCACTGTGTGCGCGAGCCGCATCGGTCAGTTCGGGGTCGACGCGGAGAACGGGACAGCCGATCTCCCGTCGAACCTCGTTCGTCGCGTCGAGCACGGCTTGCTCGGCGCGGGTGAGATCGGGAGGCAACCGCCGTGGCGGGTCGCTTGGGCTGAGCGTCGGGTCCGGCTCCGGCGTCGCGGTCGGCTCAGGTGTCGCGGTCGGCCTCGGCGGCACCGTCGAGGTGCTGCTCGGCTCCGGTGTGGCCGTCGCCGTCGGTGGGTCAGCCGGTGGGTCTGGTTCGCTGGGCGGCCGGGGATCGTCCGGCTCATGCGTGGGCCCAGACGACTTCCGCGTCGAGCGCGTCTCCTCGGGATCAGGGCTGGGCTCCGATGGCGTCACCCCTTCCCGGGCCCTTCCTCGTCCCTCGTTCGTCGACCGCGGGTCGGGCGGCGAATCACCGGTCGAGTCGTCGTCGGCGGAGGCCCCGCCGGAAGGCCCCTCCTCGGCCGTCGGATCGTCGTTCGTCGGTCTCGTCGTCAGGTTGTCCGACGACGGAGGCTGCGTGCTGGTCTCACTTGGCCCCCCGAGTTCATCGTCGTCGGACACGAGCGCGGCGTTGGAGTGCTTCGCAGGGCCACTCTGCGCTTGGCCATCCTCGGCTGCCGGCTCATACTCGCGTAGCGCTACGTACGTGCTCGTCATCACAGTGAGCGGTACGACGACCGCCGCGGTGAATCGAATACGTGCAGCGATCAGCGAAGACTTGCGGTGGCGAGGCTGTTCGTTCTCCACCGGTTTTCCCCTACCCTTCCCCGGATGTCGCTCCAAGCACCGGACGTTACACCTGCGGAGCTGGGAAGAATATGGGCCGACTGTCCTATTGTCGATCGCTTGAACGCGCTATATCGACTCGTAAGCGGACATGTCCACCATGCGTCTGAAGGAGTCGCTCAGGTCTGCCTCCCGGCGGCCCGGCGTTCGGCCGTCGAGGGCAGACGGGCATCTCGATTTCGACCGCGTGTCAGTCCTCGCTGTTGCCTTCGATGCGGGGCTCGTCGTCGTCCGCGGGTACAACGCATGCCCGCTCCAGCACCACGGCAGCCACTGTGGCCAGCGCTGAGGCGCCGACGACCGTACCGGCCATCAGGAACCGGTCACGCCCCATCGGAACGGAGAAATGATCCATGGCCAAGATGGCGAGACCTACGTAGGCACCCGCGACGGCCGCACCGAACAGCTCGACCGCCTTGGCCAGGGCGAGCAGCCGAGCCACTCGGAGCGGCCCGAGGTGGCGGTCGTGCCGGCGTTCTCGTACCCAGCCTCTGACCTCGTACGCACCGACGAACAGCACGGCAGCCAGCAGCGCTACGAGTACCGGAAACAAGACGGGGACGGGAGGCAACTCGTGCGAGTAGTCCTGGATGAGCCGACTGATCGACCAGCCGATCGGCGCGGCGACCAGCCCGACCCACACCAGCGTTGCGATCTTCGTCTTCTGCATCGTGGGGATCGAGCCTACGTGGCAGAGCATTGCCCTGCCACGGCCGGTCAGGAAGGCAGCTCGAGCATGTCGTCGGTGCGTCGTACGCCGGTGGCGTCGACGGCGGAGCTCAGCTCGACGACGCTGCCAAGCCCAGGCACGTTGAAATCAGGATCGACGTCCGCCCAGGGCATGAGGACGAACGCACGTTCGGCCAGGCGTGGATGCGGGACTTTGAGGTCGTCGTCGTCTGCGGTGACGTCGCCCACCGCCAGAACATCGACGTCGAGGGTCCGGGAGCTGTTGGCTTCCTCTCTGGTGCGTCCGTATGCGATCTCAGTGGCCATCGCCCGCTCCAGCATCGACCGTGGCGACAGCGTCGTATCCACGACGAGGACCGCATTGAGGAATTTCGGCTGGTCCGCCGGACCTCCTACCGGCTCGGTCTCGTACACGGGTGAGACTGCCACCGCGACGATCTCCGGGGAGTCGGTGAGCGCGTCGACCGCGCCTTGCAGAAAGTCGAGGCGGTCACCCAGATTGCTGCCAAGGGCGTACGCCGCCCGTCGCAGCGGACGGAGGTCGCCCGTCAGGGTGTCGGCGTCGACCACGTTGGGGTTGGGAACATTGCTCACTTGCGGGCCCTTCGAATAGTCACGGTCACGTCACCGACCGGCACCGTCGTAGGTGCCTGCGGCTTGTGCACGGTCACTTCGACTTCTTCCACCCGGATGTCGTCCAGGCAGATGTCAGCGATCCGCTGGGCGAGAGTCTCGACCAGCTTGACCGGATCCCCCTCGACGATGTCGACCACACGTTCGGCAAGGGTGCCGTAGTCGACGGTATCGGACAATTCGTCACTTGCTGCCGCCGGACGTGTATCGACGGCCAATGCGACGTCGACCAGGAAAGGCTGGCCCTGTTCTTGCTCGTGAGGGAACCAGCCATGGCGTCCCTGCGCGGTGATACCGCGCAACTCGATCCGGTCAGGCACGAGACGACCCTAGCCGTAGACGGGTTCGGTGCGCTGCCCCAGGGGGCGTGGGATCGGCCACTCAGAGCTCCTCGGAGCCGCTCGCTCTTCACGTCTCCGCTCCCAACCGAGCGGCCACCCGGACGGCATCGATGTTGGCGGGTACCTCGTGGACCCGGATGCACCAGGCTCCGTCGAGGGCGCTGGTTATCGTCAGCGCGGCGGTGGCGGCGTCGCGCTGCGCCGGCGGCCGTCGCTCACCCGTGGTGGGATCCGCCAGGAGTTCGCCGAGGAACGTCTTGCGCGACGCTGCGACCAGGACCGGGTAACCGGCGTCGACGATCTCGCGCAAACGGTTGAGGATGGTCCAGTTGTGGTCCCATGTCTTGGCGAAGCCGAGTCCCGGGTCGATCACGATCCTGTCCGTGTCGACGCCGGCGGCGAGAGCGGCATCCACGCGCGGCCGGAGCTCCTGCATCAGCTCGGTCACGACGTCTGTGTACGTGGTGTGCTGCTGCATGTGGTCGGCGTGGCCGCGCCAGTGCATCAGGACGACGGGAACGCCCGCGTCTGCGACGACCCGCAGGATGTCCGGGTCGGCGAGACCACCGGAGACATCGTTGACCAGGTGCGCGCCGGCCTTCAGCGCCTGCTCGGCCACCTCGGCGCGCATCGTGTCCACGGACACTGTGAGGCCGGCCGCGGCGAGCTCGCGGATGACGGGCACCACCCTGCGCAGTTCCTCCTCGATCGGCGGCCGCTTGGCTCCGGGACGGGTGGACTCACCGCCCACATCGACGATGTCAGCGCCCTCCGCGGCCAGCCTGAAACCGTGGTCCACTGCGAGCTTCGGGTCGAACCACAGACCGCCGTCGGAGAACGAGTCCGGCGTGACGTTGACGACGCCCATGATCAAGCATCGTTGAGGTTGTGGAAGTCCGGCGGCGTATGCGGCCGGCTCTCCTCGTCGCTGCGTGTTCACCGCAACAGGCTACGGGGTCAGCCCGGGCACCGTGTGGGCGCGCGGGGGTACCAGGCGTGTGTGACCGCCGGCTGTTCGTGAGACTCAGCTCGACGACGCAGGCAGTTGGACCTCTCCTTGCGCGGCGGCTAGGCCGATGTCGGAACGGTGATGGCTGCCGGACAGCTGGATCTTCCCGACGCCTTCGTAGGCGTGCGACCTGGCCTCTTCAAGATCGTCGCCCAGGCCTGTGACGGAGAGTACTCGTCCGCCGCTGGACACGACGGCTCCCGCGGAGTCGACCCGGGTCCCGGCATGCAAGATCTCGACGTCCGGCAACGCCGCGGCATCATCCAGACCGACGACGAGGTCCCCCTTGCGTGGCGCTTCGGGGTAGCCCTCGGCCGCGACCACGACGCTGACCGCCGCGCGGTCGTCCCAGCGTGGGCCGGGATGCTCGGCGAGCGTGCCGGTGGCAGCCGCGAGCAGCAATCCACCGAGACCGGAACGGAGCCGGGCGAACACCGGCTGAATATCCGGATCGCCGAACCGGGCGTTGAACTCGACCACGCGTATGCCGCGTGAGCTGATCGCCAGGCCGGTGTACAGGGCACCGACGAACGGAGTGCCGCGACGGTACATCTCGGCGACGGTCGGGCGCACGACGCGGTCGAGCACATCGTCGACGAAGGTCTCCGGCGTCCACGGCAACGGCGAGTAGGCACCCATGCCGCCGGTGTTCGGCCCGGCGTCGCCGTCGTAGGCGCGTTTGAAATCCTGAGCGGGCGGGAACGGAATGACGGTCTCGCCGTCGGTGACGCAGAAGAGCGAGACCTCGGGACCGTCGAGGAACTCCTCGATGACGACGGTGCCGCACGCCTGAGCGTGGGCGAGAGCCGCGTCGCGGTCGCGGGTCACCACCACACCCTTGCCCGCAGCGAGCCCGTCGTCCTTGACGACGTACGGGGCGCCGAAGCGGTCCAGGGCGTCAGCGACTTGTTCCGGCGTGTCGCAGACGACCGCCATCGCGGTGGGGACATTGGCGGCTGCCATGACCTCTTTGGCGAATGCCTTTGAACCCTCGAGGCGAGCGGCCTGTGCGGACGGCCCGAAGCACGCGATGCCGCGTGCCCGGACGGCATCGGCCGCGCCCTCGACCAGTGGCCCTT
>NZ_ML142851.1:32511-33284 GCF_004138495.1 Phytoactinopolyspora endophytica | reverse complement strand
CACCAGGTCGGCGCCGATTCGGGCCGCAAGGTCGGCCACGGCGTCGTCCTGCAGCGGGTCTACCTGATGGACGGTGACGTCGGCCGCCATGCCCGCGTTGCCGGGTGCGGCGTGGACTTCGGAGACCTCGGGATCACGGAGAAGAGAACGCACCAGAGCGTGCTCGCGTCCGCCCGAGCCAATGACAAGAGTCCTCACATGTGAGAAGCCTAACTCCTCCGTCCGGCCGCCCATGTACCGAGGACTTCGGCGAGCAGGAGACGGGGGATCGGGCGGCTAGCGCGCGGAACGGTGCCGGTCGCCTGGACGGTAGGCTCGACAGTGGAAGCGAGGTCATGTGGTGGTGAATGTGAGCGATAACGGGCGATGGGTCGAACTGGCCGGTGCGGTCAACGTCAGAGATCTCGGTGGGCTCCCGACGCGCGACGGTACGACGACGAAGTTCGGACGGATTCTGCGCGCGGACAACCTCCAGGACCTGACTCAGGCGGACATAGACCAGCTGGTGGGCGCCCTGGGGTTGCGGGACGTGCTCGACCTGCGCAGCGGCGCGGAGATCACCCTCGAGGGGCCGGGTCCGTTGACTCGTGTGTCCGACGTGACCATCCATCATTTCTCGTTGCTCGCCGAGATCGAGGAACAGCCTGGAATCGATGGCGAGGCCGTCCTGCCGTGGGCCAGGCAGTACGACGGCAGTGAGGAGAACTGGCTGCCACCGGGCGAGTTCTATCTCCAGACTTTGAAGGCCCGCCCGGAATCCGTGCTGGGCGCGC
>NZ_ML142851.1:18305-32485 GCF_004138495.1 Phytoactinopolyspora endophytica | reverse complement strand
TACGGTGACGGCGCCGCGTTAGCTCACTGCGCAGCCGGCAAGGACCGTACCGGCGTTCTGGTGGCACTCACTCTGACCACCGTCGGGGTGCCGCGCGAGGTGATCGTGGAGGACTACGCGCTCTCTAACACTCGGATCGAGCAGATCATGGACCGGCTGACGAAGACGCCGACCTATGCCGACGATTTGAATAGCCGCCCCCTGAGCAGCCATTTCGCACTTCCCGAGACCATGGAGAACTTTCTCGACCTGGCCGACGAGCACGTCGGCGGGCTGCAGGACTGGCTCTCGAGCCAAGGATGGACCTCAGAGGACGCCGACGCTCTCCGCGCCCGGCTGCTCGACTGAGGTCATACTCCTCCCCATGATCATCGAGGATCAGCGGGGTTATAACCCCCAACATCCTCGATGATCATGGGGGAACTGGCCTTCAGCGGGTGCCGTTCCATTTGCCGTGGTGGACGACGTCATCGACGCTCCTGCGGCCGCGCTGCAGGGACGGTGACCGGCGGTCCGGCGCCCGGTAGCCGATGGTGATGGCACCGATCGGGGTGTATTCGTCCGGCACTGCGAACGTGGCGCGGAATTCCGCGATCCGTTCCGGAGGGATGCCGAAGAAGCATGCGCCGAGCCCCTCGTCCACCACGGTCAGCAGCATGAGCAGGCTGGCCATGCCGGTGTCGATGTCCCAGTACGGGGCTGGCCAGCGGGCCTCGTCGCGGTCGGTCCAGCCCTTGTCCGACGCCGCGTAACGATCGAGGTAGGCCTGTTTCGAGGACATCGGGACGATGATCACCGGTGCTCGGCGCAGACCTTGTGACCAGGCGTCGGTCCCGCGTCCGGGAGGTGTGGCGGCCTCCCAGAACAGATTCACGTCCGCGGCGGTGTCCAGGCGGAGGAACGCCCAGCCCTGGCTGAAGCCGGCGCTCGGTGCGCGTACGGCATGGGCCAGAACCCGGTCGATTGCCGCGGGCTCGATCGGGTCATCGGTGTAGTTCCGGACCATGCGCCGCCGCCGCACCACCTCTGCGAACTCCACGCGCGCTCCTAAATTCAGGGCTCGTCGGCGGTGCTGACTATGGGTGAGTTCGGGTCATTCGGCGTCGAGGTCCGTCTCCAGCAACGCGATGAGAGTATCCAGTGCCTCCTCGGCACGGTCGCCCTCGGCGGCGAGGATCACCTCGTCTCCTTGCTCGACGCCGAGCGTCATGAGGGAGAGGATGCTCGATGCGTCGACCGGTTCGCCGTCGGGCTTGCGGATGGTGACCTTGGCGGGCTGCTCTGCAGCGGCCTTGACGAAGACGGCCGCCGGACGGGCGTGTAGGCCGGATTGGCTGGCAACGACGGTTGTACGCTCTGCCACAGCTCTCCCTCGATGTCGAGACGGTGTCAATGCGAGCGTATCTCGCTGTGTTGTGACGGCGGGAGTGCCGGTCGGCCACTGGCGTCGAAACCGGCTCTCGGCGCCCACGTCGCATCAGAGGGTGGCTTCGGTGGATACTGGCTGTTGACGTCTCGCCTCCCGGTGCCGCGAGGTGGGATACGGACCGCAGGTCCGGCGCAGCCGTCTACACGGAATGGAGTCATCTATGCCGATCGCCACCCCTGATGTCTATGCGGAGATGATCAGCCGCGCCAAGGCCGGAGCTTTCGCCTATCCGGCCATCAACGTCTCCTCGTCACAGACCCTGAACGCCGCACTGCGCGGGTTCGCCGAGGCCGAGAGTGACGGGATCATCCAGGTTTCGACCGGTGGCGCGGAATACCTGTCCGGTCCTACGGTCAAGGACCGGGTCCGTGGCGCCATTGCCTTCGCCGCCTTCGCTCACGAGGCCGCCAAGAGCTACGACGTACAGATCGCCCTGCACACCGACCACGCTCCCGTGGACGCGGTGGAACACTGGGTGAAGCCACTGCTGGCGGCGTCCACCGAACGAGTGAAGGCCGGCGGCGATCCCCTTTTCGGATCGCACATGTGGGACGGCTCGGCCGTGCCGCTCGACGAGAACCTGAAGCTCGCCGAAGAGCTGCTCGCGCTCTCCGCTGAGGCCAAGACGCTCCTCGAGATCGAGGTCGGCGTCGTCGGCGGCGAAGAGGACGGTGTCGCGCACGAGATCAACGAGAAGCTGTACACCACCGTGGAGGATGGCCTGGCCACCGCCGCGGCGCTGGGCACAGGTGATAAGGGCACCTACCTCACGGCGCTGACCTTCGGGAACGTGCACGGCGTGTACAAGCCGGGCAACGTCAAGCTGCGTCCGGAGATCCTCCGTGACATCCAGCAGACCGTCGGTGAGAAGTACGGCAAGGAGAAGCCGTTCAACCTGGTGTTCCACGGTGGCTCCGGATCGACTGCCGAAGAGGTCGCGGCAGCGGTCGACTACGGCGTGGTGAAGATGAACATCGACACCGACACGCAGTACGCCTTCACCCGCCCGGTCGCCGAGCACATGTTCAAGAACTACGACGGTGTGCTGAAGATCGACGGCGAGGTCGGCAACAAGAAGATGTACGACCCCCGCACATGGGGCAAGGCGGCCGAGGCCGGCATGGCTGAGCGCGTTGTCAACGCCACGCAGTGGCTGCGGTCGGCTGGGCAGAGGATGAAGTGATGCCCGGCGAGGATCTTCTCGGCGGGCCGCCGGAGACCCTGCTTCCGGACGAGCCTACGCCGCGGGAGGCGCTGGCCACCGGTGTCGATCCGGCGACGGTGGCCGCTTCACATCCCACGTCGTCACTGGCGTGGGCGGAGCTGGCCGACCGTGCGTTCGAGGCCGGGGACGTCGTGACCTCTTACGCGTTCGCCCGTACCGGATACCACCGCGGCCTCGACCAGCTCCGGCGTGCCGGCTGGAAGGGGCATGGCCCGATCCCGTGGGAGCACGAACCGAACCGAGGGTTCTTGCGGGCGCTGCATGCCTTGGGTCGCGCCGCGGAGAGCATCGGCGAGGCCGAGGAAGCGGAGCGGTGCGCTCAGTTCCTGCGTGACTCCAGCCCGACCGCTGCCGGCGAACTGCTCTAGACCGACTCCGGAAGCTGGGGGTGGGGTGCCTCGTGTGCCACGATGGGTGACACGCGGGCCCCACCGCCAGACGAGGCCGTAGGCGAATGCCGGCTTTGCACGCTGCCGGTCGTGATCACCGGAACTTCCGGTAGCCTCGGCGTCAGTAATCGTCCATGTAAGAAGGGGGAACACCCCGCCATGCCCGCGATCGTTCTCGTCGGAGCCCAATGGGGTGACGAAGGCAAGGGAAAGGCGACCGACCTGCTCGGCAGCTCGGTTGACTATGTCGTCAAGTTCAACGGCGGTAACAACGCCGGGCACACCGTGGTGATCGACGGTGAGACCTACGCGTTGCACCTGCTGCCGTCTGGAATCCTCACCCCGGGTGTCGTGCCGGTGATCGGTAACGGCGTCGTGGTCGACCTCGGCGTGCTGTTCGAGGAGATCGACGCGCTGGAAGCACGCGGCGTGGACACCTCGGCCTTGGTCGTCAGCGCGAACGCGCACCTGCTGCCGCCGTACAATCGCAGCCTGGACAAGGTGGTGGAGCGGTTCCTGGGCAGCCGCCGTATCGGCACCACCGGTCGTGGAGTCGGCCCCACCTATGCGGACAAGATGTCCCGCGTCGGCTTGCGTGTGCAGGACCTCTTCGATGAGAAGATCCTCCGCCAGAAGGTCGAGGGTGCGCTGGTACAGAAGAACCAGCTCCTGGTCAAGGTGTACAACCGGCGCGCGGTCACGGTGGACGAGATCGTCGACGAGTTGATGGGGTACGCCGATCGATTGCGGCCCATGGTCGCGGACACCAGCCTGCTGCTGGCGAAGGCGATCGACGAGGGCGCGAACGTCGTGCTGGAAGGCGGCCAGGCGACGCTGCTGGATGTCGACCACGGGACGTACCCGTTCGTGACCTCGTCGAACCCGACATCTGGTGGCGCGTGTACGGGCGCGGGGATTCCACCGACGCGCATCGACCGGGTCGTCACCGTGATGAAGGCCTACACGACGAGGGTGGGTGAAGGACCCTTCCCCACCGAGCTCACCAATGAGGACGGCGTGCGGCTACGCAAGGACGGAGGCGAATTCGGCACAACCACCGGGCGCCCCCGCCGGTGCGGCTGGCTGGACGCGGTTGTCGGCCGCTTCGCGGTCCGGGTGAACGGCACCACCGACTTCGTCCTGACCAAACTCGACGTCCTGACGGGCTGGGATCAGGTACCGGTCTGCGTCGCATACGACGTGGACGGCGTCCGGCACGACGAGATGCCGATGACCCAGACCGACTTTCACCATGCCACACCGATCTACGAGTACCTCGAAGGGTGGGACGAGGACATCTCGGGTGCTCGTTCGCTTGCCGAGCTGCCGGCGGCCGCGCGACGCTACGTGGAGGCCGTGCAGGAGCTCTGCGGTGCGCCTATCTCGGCGGTCGGTGTGGGAGCGGGACGGGAGTCGATCATCGCTGTGCGCGACCTGATCGGCTAGCACGCGGACGCTCGCCTGTCCGGCTAGGGCGTCCCGTCGGTGGAATCACCCGATCGGCCGTCCTTGCCCGACCGGTCGGGAGCGAAAGCTTCGAGCACCATCCCGATGATCCGTTCCGACGCCTCCCGCCTGGCGGCGTCCGGTAGCTGAGAGAGCGGTCCGTCCAGGACCAGTCGGGCGAATCCGTGCACGGCGGACCAGGCCGCAAGCTCGGCCATCGGCCGCCGGTCGGGAGGCATGACGCCGGCGTCGACCAGCTCGTCCAGCGTCTCGTTGAGCACGCGGAACGTGGGGGGCATGGCTTCGGCAGGCAGGTCCGGCAGGGATCCCCGTTCGCCGAAGGCGACCCGGAACAAGCCAGGCTCGGCCAGTGCGGCTTCGATGTAGGCGCGCCCAATCGCTTCGAGCCGCTGGACCGCGCGATCCGCGGGCGTGCCGCTGGTCCCGATGGCGGCGACGTGCTCGCGCATCGCTTCGAGCAGGACGGTGAAAGCTCTGTCTTTGACCGCGTTGAGGAGCTGGTCGGCGTCGCTGAAGTGCCGGTATGCGGCGGTGGGTGTGACTCCGACCATGCGGGCGGCCGGCCGGATCCCGACCGCGTCAGGTCCGCCCTGCCCGGCGAGTTCCGCACCGGCTGTGATGAGCGCGTTGCGGAGATCGCCGTGGTGGTAGGTGTCGCGATGGCGGCCTGGAACGGTCATGTCCATGAATGTTGACACTCGCTAACATCTATGGCAAGCCGGACCGCACTATTGGGCCCGGGCCCGTTCGACCATGGCGTTGAGTAAGCCGGCCGCTGTCTCCGCGTCGTCCACGACGACGATCGTGCGCTTGCCGTCCGTCCGCTCGACGAGTACGCCGTTGCCCCCTCGCATGATGAAGCCGCTCGCGCCCCGGTACGGGCCGAAGAGCGCAATACGGTAGCCGTAGCCGCCGAAGTGCGGGATCGGGCGCACCCGTGCCATCTCGGCGTGTGCGATCTCGTCGATCGGCGTCTGGAACTTCGGCCACCCGAGGAAGCTCTTGACGGTCATTCCCCGGTGGTCGACGGTCACTCGGATCGAACACATCAGGGCGATCAGACCGACGAGGATGGTGGTGACGATCAGCACGGCCCACTGCCCCGTGAGCAGTGCCGTGATGGCGGTAACGCCGACGACGGCGGCCAGGAGTATCACCATGAGACTCCCGGCGGCGACCGAACGGGTCCAGACGACTAACTCGTTCTCACTGAGGGGGACGCGAGGCGCGTCTTCTGGGACGAGAGCGCCGGACCCGGTGCGCCGGGGCACCAAGGATATTGCGATGACGGTCACAGCTACGGCCAGGCCGACGGCTCCCAGGAACGCGGCAGCGCTCAGGTCTGCGTCGCGGGCGTCGGAGATCCCCCGTTGATCGGCGACCAGGCCTGCGACGAGTGCCGTGACAAGCGTCGTCGTTCCCGATGTCATCCCAGTCACGACGCGCGCCACCGTCGGATCGTGACGCCCTGCGAAGGACAGAATCAGCGCGATCGCCGGGAAGGCCACGCCGAAAGCCGCGATCATACCGGCGACGGCCTCGACCGAGGCGAATCCATTGGCACCGCTGGTTCCCCAGTGAATGGCTACCCGCGACGGCAGATCGTCGCGCCAGCTCCAGACCAGGAGTGCTCCGATGAATGCCACCAGGAAGGGGATGCCCGCCGAGGCGAGGAGCGTGCGGCCACTGGGCCGGGTCCGCGGCGTCTGGGGTGTCGCGTGAGTCATTGGTACTCCGTTCGTATCAGGTCGACCAGCTCATCCGTCGTGAGACCGAGCCGCCGGGCTTGGGACGCGACCTCGGTGACGGCTTCTCGAAGTGCGGCCAGTCCGTCCGATGCTTGCGTGGTGAGCACGGCTCCGCGTCCTCTTCGCAGCTCCACCAAGCCTTCGTCGCGGAGCTGCTGGTAGCCGCGGAGAACCGTGTGGACGTTGAGCCCCAGGGAGTCGGCCAGGTCCCGTGCGCCCGGGAGCCGTTCCCCCGCCCGAACCTCACCACGTGCGGCCGCACCACGTACGGCTGCAGCCAGCTGCGCGAACAGCGGCTCGGACGAGTTCGGGTCCATCCGGATGAGCATTCACTAAGTCTATTGTTCTAGTTCTAATAGAACAACTTTGTGACCCGGCGGCGCCCTCGACGACCGTCGGCCGGGCCCGCAACGGCGGATAAGTCAGTGGATCGGCCCTGGGGTACCGTCGGGTCATGTCCGAAGCCGATCGCCTGTCCCCGCCCGTCGCCAAGCGCGTTCCGCATACCCGGACGTTCCACGGTGACACCGTCGTCGATGAGTACGCGTGGCTCCTGGATCGCGACGATCCGGACACGACGGCCTACCTCGAGGCGGAGAACGCGTACACCGAGGCGGTCACCGCCCACACCAAAGGGCTGCAGGGCCAGATCTTCGAAGAGATCAAGGCGCGGACGCTGGAGACCGACCTTTCCGTGCCGAGCCGATACGGCGGGTGGTGGTACTACACACGTACCGTGGAAGGTCGGCAGTACGCGATCCACTGCCGCTCTCGGACGGAACCGGAGCTGCCGGACGACCCTGCACAGCCGATCGTCTCGCCCGCCGATGAGCAGGTGCTCCTCGATGAGAACGAGCTCGCCGGAGAGTCGCCCTACTTCGCGCTCGGAGCGTTCGACGTCAGTCCGGACGGCCGGTTGCTCATCTTCTCCACCGACTACGACGGAGCGGAGAAGTACACGCTGCGCGTCAAGAATCTCGAAACGGGCCAGCTCCTGCCCGACGAGGTGCCCAACACGTACTACAGCACCGCCTGGTCCGCGGACGCATCGACACTCTTCTACACGACCGTCGACGAGGCGATGCGCCCCTATCGGGTATGGCGGCACCATCTCGGTACGGACGCCGCCGAGGATCAGATCGTGCACCAGGAGGACGACGAGCGCTTCTTCGCCGATGTCAGCCTGACCCGCAGCAAGGCGTACGTGCTCATCACGCTGGGCAGCTCGATCACCAGCGAGGTGCGTATCCTGTCGGCGGACGAGCCGAACGGCGAATTCCGCTTGGTGGAGCCACGCCGCCAGGGGGTGGAGTACTTCGTCGACCACTCTGGGCCGTACTTCTTCATCGTCCACAACGACGGCGCGTTGGACTTCGAGCTGGCGAAGGCACCGATCGGATCGCCGGGACGGGAGCACTGGACTCCCGTCCTGCCGCACGAGCAGGGGCGGCGCATCGTCGACGTGGGCGCGTTCGCCGGGCACTTGATTGTTCCGCTGCGGCGTGGCGGGAGCACGGGCCTGCATGTGATCCCGTTGCACGACGGCGAGCCGCAGCCAGGCCGCGACATCGACTTCCCCGAAGAGGTCCGGTCCGTCCGGCCGGGAGGAAACCCCGAGTTCACGACGGCGACCTTCCGGCTCGGCTACACGTCCCTGGGGACGCCGAGCTCGGTCTATGACTACGACGTCGGCACCCGCGAACTGCAGTTGCGCAAGCGGCAGCCGGTGCTCGGTGATTTCGATCCCAGTCGATACCAGACGGTGCGGGAGTGGGCCACGGTCGAGGACGGAACCCGGATTCCGATATCGCTGGTCCGGCGGTTGGACACTCCGGCCGACGGGACGGCACCATGTGTGCTTTACGGGTACGGATCTTACGAAGCCTCCATGGATCCGTGGTTCTCCATCCCGAGACTCTCGTTGCTGGACCGGGGGTTCGTCTTCGCCATCGCGCACGTGCGGGGCGGCGGTGAGATGGGCCGCGCCTGGTACGAGCAGGGAAAGATGCTGGCGAAGAGGAACACCTTCACCGATTTCGTGGCGTGCGCGGAACGGCTCGTGGAGGCCGGATGGACGTCGAATGACCGGCTGGCCGGCCGGGGTGGCAGCGCCGGCGGGCTGCTGATCGGATCGGTGGCCAACCTGGCGCCGTCGGCGTTCGCCGCGCTTGTGGGTGAGGTGCCGTTCGTCGACGCACTGAACACCATCCTGGACCCGTCATTGCCGCTGACGGTCATTGAATGGGAGGAATGGGGCAACCCGGTCGAGTCGGCTGAGGTCTATCGGTACATGAAGTCCTACTCGCCGTACGAGAACGTGCAAGCGGTCCGATATCCGGCCATCCTTGCCACGGCGGGACTGAACGATCCGCGGGTCGGCTACCACGAGCCGGCGAAATGGGTGGCGAAGCTGCGCGCGGTTGCCACTGGCGAGAAGCCGCTTGTGCTCAAGACCGAGATGGGAGCGGGGCACCGTGGCCCGTCCGGGAGGTACGACGCGTGGCATGACGAGGCGTTCACCTTGGCCTTCATCATCGACGCGGTGGCGGATATCAAAGCGGAGTAAGCGGCTGTGTAGCGGGCATAGCGGACAATTAGGCACAATCCGCCAATGTTCACTTGCGGATGTGTGAATCTCCGGGATGATGTACTACGCACAGATCTGCAATCGCCCAGGCAACAGGAACGAGGGTTCTCCGTGTCGTCTAACGGGATCGACTTCAAGTCGCTGCCGCCCTACCGGCTGATCGCACTCATCGGCGGGGCCGTCCTCTTCATCTCGTTGTTCTTCCCGTGGGTTCGGGCAAGCGCTGGCGGCGGGTTCAGTAATAGCGTGAGTGGCTGGAACGGTATCGGAGTCCTCGTCGGCATCTTGGCGATCCTCCTGATTGCGTGGGAGGTCATCCGGATACTGGGTGTGGCCGATCAGATCAACTTCAACCACGACCTGATCACGGCTGGACTGGCGGCGCTGACGACGCTGTTCGGCCTGATCCAGTTCATCCGCTCGCTGGCGCATGGCGGGGCCTCGAGTGAAGCAGCCGCGATCGGTGTGGAAATCAGCACCGGCCCGCACATCGGGGCTTTCCTGATCTTGCTCTGCTCGCTCGCTCTCGGGTTCGCGGCCTTCATGGCGTTCCAGGGCGCCGGAGGCGCGTCCGCACTGCAGCAGATGCAGGCTCAGGGAGGTGCCCCGCAGGCGCCGATCAACCCGCAGACCGGTCAGCCCTACCCCCAGGCGCCGCAGCAAGGTTACGGTCAGCAGCAGTATCACCAGGCGCCGCAGCAGGGTTACCAGCAGCCGCCTCAGGCGCCGCAGCAGGGTTACCAGCAGCCGCCCCAGGCGCCGCAGCAGGGCTACCAGCAGCCGCCTCAGGCGCCGCAGCAGGGTTACCAGCAGCCGCCTCAGGCGCCGCAGCAGGGTTACCAGCAGCCTCCTCAGGCGCCGCAGCAGGGCTACGGTCAGCAGGGTTACCAGCAGCAGCCTCCTCAGGCGCCGCAGCAGGGTTACCAGCAGCCTCCTCAGGCGCCGCAGCAGGGTTACCAGCAGCCGCCTCAGGCGCCGCAGCAGGGCTACGGTCAGCAGGGTTACCAGCAGCAGCCTCCTCAGGCGCCGCAGCAGGGTTACCAGCAGCCACCACAGGCACCGCAGCAGGGTTACCAGCGGCCGCCCCAGGCGCCGCAGCAGGGCTACGGTCAGCAGGGTTACCAGCAGCAGCCGCCGCAGGCACCGCCGCAGGCACCGCCGCAGGGGTATCAGCAGCCTCCTCAGCCGCCGCAGGGTTACCAACCACCGCCAGCACAGGATTACTCCTGGTCCGCTGAAGACGACGACCCGCAGAACCCGCACCGGGGAGCTTGAGGGCTGTTCCAGCAACCCCGTGGAGGCGAGAACCCATCGCCTGCACGGGGTTTTTGCTTGCGGGTGAAACTGCGATCAGCGGTTCCCGGACGGGTCTCGGCGGGGTTTCCGGGGCATCCCGAGTAGCCAGGGTGCCTATATGAGACGGTGACTATATGAGACGGCCGGGGACGACGGTCATGGCTTTTGGCTTCATAGAAAGCAAGGATTGCAGCGCCGCGCCGGTCGTCCGAAACGCGCCCGACGAATGCCTGTAACGGATCCGGGTATCTGACCATCCGTTGGCGACCTCTATAAGGAACGGGGGAGTGCGCGGATGGATGACCGTACGCGGCACGATGAGCCGCCCACGAGGGAGCTCATCGCGCAATTCTCCGAGCAGACGTCTCGCCTGGTCCGGGACGAAATGCGAATGGCAGTCGCCGAGGTCAGGGAAAAGGGCAAGCATGCCGGTGTTGGCGTAGGCATGTTCAGTGGCGCTGGACTGCTGGCCTTCTTCGGCGTTGCCGCGCTGATCACAGCTGGGATCCTGGCGCTCGAACTGGTGCTTCCGGGATGGGCGGCGGCGTTGATCGTGGCTGGCGTGCTGTTCGTACTCGCAGCTATCGCGGCCCTCACGGGTAAGAGTGAGGTGGGCAAGGCGAAGCCACCGCCGGAGCGGACCATCGAGAACGTGAGACGTGACGTTGATGAGGTGACAGGGCGGGGAGAACATGACAGGTAGAACGGCATTGCGGTCCGAACCGCCCGAAGGCGCGGACATCGAAGAGATCGAGCGCGATCTGGACTACACCCGCGAACAGTTGGGTGAGACCGTCGAAGAGTTGACGGATCGGCTGGCTGAGAAGTCACGTCCACTTGTGTACGTGGCAGGGGCGACCATGGCGGTGGCTGCGGCTGCGGCGATCTGCGTGGTGGCGTGGCGGCGACGACACTGAGGAGCCGTCATGGTAGACCAACAAGGTCCTGCGGACAGAACGGAAGCGCCCCACCCGGACGACCCGGAGAAGCCTGAACACCCGGCCCAGCTCACCGGGCCATCCAAAACGTACATCGCCAAGCGGACCATGCGCGAGTTCTCCGCCGACGCATGCACCGATCTCGCCGCGGCGCTGACGTACTACGGAGTTCTCGCATTGTTTCCGGCAGTCGTGGCGCTGGTGTCGCTTCCGGCACTGATCGGCCAGGAGGACGAAGCCCGAGACACCCTGTTTGACATCGTCGAGGACTTCGCGCCGGCGGATCTGGCGGCCGATCTGCGTGGGCCGATCGAGCAGATCACACAGGTGCCCGGAGCCGGTTTGGCGCTGGTATTGGGACTTGCCGGTGCGTTATGGGCGGCATCCGGCTATGTCGGTGCGTTCGGCCGGGCGATGAACCGGATCTACGGGATCGAGGAGGGCAGGCCTTTCTGGAAGCTTCGCCCCGTGATGCTACTGCTCACCATGGTGGTGATCCTGTTGGCGGCGGCGGCCGCGGTCATGTTGGTGGTCACTGGTCCTATGGCTCAGGCGATCGGCAGTGCCATCGGGCTCGGGGACACCGCCGTGACCGTCTGGAACATCGCGAAGTGGCCGTTCTTGGTGGTCATCGTGCTCCTGGTGATCGCGGTCCTCTATCACGGAACGCCGAATGTCCGGCAGCCTAAGTTCCGGTGGATCAGTCCGGGCGCCCTGCTCGCATTCATCGTGTGGGCCGTCGCATCCGCTGGTTTCGGCTTCTACGTGGCGAATTTCGGGAGCTACGACCGCACCTACGGTTCGTTGGCAGGTGTGATCGTGTTCCTCCTATGGTTGTGGATCACGAACGTTGCCTTGCTGTTCGGCGCCGAGTTCGACGCCGAACTGGAGCGTGGCCGCGAGTTGCAGGCCGGGATCGCCGCCGAAGAGGCCGTGCAGTTGCCACCCCGGGACACCCGGAAGAGTGACAAGGCAGCGGCGAAAGCTGCGGACGACGTCCGGCGCGGTCGTGAGCTGCGCGAGCATCAAGGGTCTCGCACGGACTCATGACATCTGGGCTCGTCGCATCCTTGCGCGAGTGTGGGCGGCCCCGGCTAGCCGGCCGAACGTGGCGGAGCATGCGGCGAGTGCGAGCGCGATGAGCTCGAGCCGCCGGGCCCGCCTTCTAGCGATTCGGGCCCGCTTGTCCGGCGCCCGCTGCACACGGGTTGCCCTGCGGATCTCCGCCTCGCGGAGCCGATCGGCGGCGTCGAAGCGGAGCCGGCAATATTCGTCGACGGACATCATGATCTCGTCGCCGTCAGGAGGCGCGGGCGATCGTGATGGACCCACTGGCTGCCCGCGCTGCGATGAGGACCGTCCGGTCGGTCTCGGCCGGAGCGTCGGCCGGCTCGAGATCGGAGCGCACCCTGCCGCTCGCGGACGAGCAGTCCAGTTTGGCGGCCGTCCCGGTGGCGACGCCGACGGTGACATCACCCGATGCCGTCTTGGCGGCAACGTCACCCTCGATCGCGCGCCGGATCCGGATGTCGCCGGACGCCGTCCTGGAATCCAGTTGAGCCATGACCTCGCCGACCTCGATGTCGCCTGATGAGGTGTGAGCTTCGGTGTGGTCGCCGGCCCGGTCGATACGGATGTTTCCGGAGCCGGTGTCGGTACCGATCCGGCCCGAACAGTGTTGGACGAGGATGTCGCCGGATCCTGTATTCGCCTCGGCACCGGTCGCGCCATCGACCCTGATGTCACCGCTGCCGGTCTTGATCGTGACGTCGGCGCAGCTCTCCGCGATGACGTCGCCCGAACCCGTCTTGGCAGCGACGTCCCCGAGACCGCCGGTCAGTACGACGTCGGCGGAGCCGGCCTGGACGCTCACGGCACTGCTCAAGGGGACGGTGACCCGGACGTTGACCGACGGGTCGCGGAGCAGGCTCGGCCCCTTACCGCGGCGTGAGATGTCTATGCGCAGGGCGTTCTCTTGGTGGTCGACGCGCGCACGGTCGATCACCTCGATGGCGTCGGTATCGCCGGGCTTGCCGGGCTGGATATCGACCGTGGTCTCAGTAACGTCCGCGGCCGTGACCTGGATGTTGCCCGATCGGGATTTCACGGAGAGGCTGATCGGCGTGGGCGCGGGAAAGACGCGGGGATAGCTGGAAGTGGTCATGGTTAAGGTGCTCCTCATATCGAAGACGGGAGGGTGGACTGAATGGTCAGCGAGCCCATCCGGAGATACGTCGTCCCAGGTTGACGTGGACGCCGTGCGGCCCGACCTGCACTCCCGTCGAGCCGGCCTGGATCCCGGTCTGCGCGCCATCGAGTGTCTGACTGATCGCTCGGATCAACCATGCGTTCACCGACAGGCCTTCGGCGGCCGCGGCCTCGTCGACTCGGGCCTTGATGCTTTCGGGTAGTCGCAGAGATACACGGGACAGGTTCTCCTCCACGTCCGGCGGCGGGGGCGGGTTCGGCGGCTCCGGCGGTTCCGGAGGCGAGAACGATGTCGTGGACCGCTCGTCGCTCGCCACGAACTCGGGGTTGCCGCCTCGGATGCGTACGTCGACCGAGACTCCGTCGAGTTGTGTGGTGACTTCCGCGGCGGCGTCCCCTAACGCTTCGATGAGCGTGAGCCGCAGCGAAGGCTCGATCGCGTAGGAAAGCCGGTCGGCCGCTTCACGAACGTCATCGGACGCCGCGTGTCCGGCAGCCCCGAGCGCGTTGCGGAGGGAAGTGACGTAAGGCGTGAGCTCCATGACGCCATGGTGGCGTCAATATGATGTCATGTCAAGTGCTCGCTGGCTCACTGGACGCAGAATGGCGCAAACTTCGGTCCCCAAGGCACAGTGCAGCCACCTGTGTTTCCGTTCTGCCCGGCCTGAATGCGGTGGAGCCGCATGACGCCATCTTGGCGCCAGTACGACTCACGCTGACGCCATGGTCCGCGCTTAGCCGGAGTTGGAGTGAGGGTCGCGTTGCGGTCAGTTGTCGGGCGTGACGTCCGGTTGACCGACGAGCCCGCCTCCAGAAGTGCTCTTCTCGTTGCGCCTGACGCCCGCGAGCAAGAGCTGCGCGACGTCGACGACGTCGACGTTCTCGCCCTGGCC
>NZ_ML142851.1:13543-18232 GCF_004138495.1 Phytoactinopolyspora endophytica | reverse complement strand
GACTGCGCCTGGGTGACTCCGTCCGAGAGCATCACCCGGCAGAATGGGCACCCCACCGCGATCGAGCCGGATGCCTGCTGGTCGATGCCGTCACGTTCGCCGTTGCTTGAGGAGGTGAGCGTGGCCAGGGCTTCATCCGTGCGTTCGCTGTTGATGCGCTTCCCGGTCCGCTCCTCCATCCACATGCGCGCGCCGCCGGCGCCGCAGCAGAACGAGGTGGAGCCACTGCGGGGCATCTCCCGGTACTCCACCCCGGGCAGCGCCTCTACCAGCTCCCGGGGTGGCTCGTAGACCTTGTTGTGCCGGCCCAGATAACAGGGATCGTGGTACGTGACCGGGCGCCCGGCGACCTCCCCGTCGGGGGCCGCGACCGGAGTCAGCTCGCCTTCGCGAACCAGCCGGTTGAGCAACTGCGTGTGATGGACCACTTCGAGCTCGAGGCCGAGCTGCCGGTACTCGTTCTTGAGTGTGTTGAAGCAGTGCGCGCAGCTGGAGACGACGCGTACCGCCTTGGTCTCCCGGAGCACTTCGACGTTCTGCAGCGCCAGCTGCTGGTAAAGGAACTCGTTGCCCGAGCGCCGGGCGGGATCACCGGTACAGGTCTCCCCATCGCCGAGCACCGCGAACGAGACGCCCGCGGTGTGCAATAGCTCGGCGACCGCCTGTGTGGTCTTCTTGGCCCGGTCCTCGAAGGCACCCGCACAGCCGATCCAGAACAGCCAATCGACCTCGTCCAGCGACTCCACGTCGACGCCGACTTGTTTGACGTCGAACGGCAGGTCCTTGGCCCAGTCCATCCGCTTGGAGGCATTCATGCCCCACGGATTGCCGGACTTCTCCAGATTCTTGAACATGCCGTTGAGCTCGTTCGGGAACTCGGTTTCGATGAGGGTCTGGTAACGGCGCAGGTCGAGGATGTGGTCGACGTGTTCGATGTCGACGGGACATTGCTCGACGCACGCGCCGCAGGTGGTGCAGGACCACAGGACGTCGGGGTCGATGACGGCGCCCGCCGACGGCCACGCCGGGTCTCCTTCGGTCGCGCCGACCAGCGGACGTTCGGCCTCGGCCAACGCCTGTGCCGGTACGTTCGCCAGCTGCTCGGGGCTCCCCTGTTCGTCGCCCATCATGTCCTTGCCGCCGCCCGCGAGCAGGTACGGAGCCTTGGCGAACGCGTGGTTTCGGAGGCCCATGACGAGCAGCTTCGGCGACAGCGGCTTGTCCGTGTGCCAGGCCGGGCACTGAGACTGGCAGCGGCCGCATTCGGTGCAGGTGGAGAAGTCCAGCAGACCCTTCCACGAGAAGTCCTCGACCTTGCCCACGCCGAGAGCTGCGTCCTCGTCGAGGTCGTCGATGTTCTCGAAGTCGACGGGCTGGCCGTTGACGGTCAGCGGCTTGGCCGCCCCCAGTGCGGGCGCGCCGTCGGCGTTGCGCTTGAAGAAGATGTTGAAGAACGCCAGGCCACGATGCCAGGCCACGCCCATGGTGAGCTTCCACGCGATGACGATGAAGAACATCCAGGACACGGTGATCTTCACGGCGGCGACCACGTGGATGAGACTCTCGACGCCAGAGGTCGATACACCCGAGAAGGCTTCGCCTATGAATGACGTGAACGGGAAGTGCGCCACGTCGCCGATCAGGCGGTACTCCAGGCCTCGCAGCAGGAGGATGCTGATCGCGATCGTCGCGATGGTGAACTCGACGTAGTACGCCTGCCAGAACGTCGAGCCGTAGAACCTCGACCGGCGTCCTTCGCTCCGCGGGTGTGATACCTGCCGGATGACGATCAGAGTCGTGATCCCGGCGAGAGTGAGCCAGGTGAGCGCTTCGATGAACCATTCGAAGGGGTGCCACTCACCGATCAGGGGCAACATGAACTCCGCGTCGAACAGCTGGCCGTACGCGGTGATGAGAGTCGCGAAAAGGAGGAGAAACCCGACCATGACGAACCAGTGCGCCACAGCGACGACGGGTCGCTTGAGCATGCGGTTGTGGCCGAGGAACTCTCGGATCAGTGTTCTGGCGCGCTGTCCCGGGTGGTCCAAACGCTCCGGCGCGGACGGGCCCAGCCGGATGACGCTCACCATGCGGATGACGGCGTCGGTGAGCACCACCAGCGCCATGGCGGTGACACCGAGCGATACGACTACGGCGGCGTATTGCATGGCACCCAGCCTCCTCTCACTCCACGGCTGGAACGAACTGTTCTCGAATCTCGGACACCATCCTACTCGTCGGTAACTTAGGTGTCCGTGCGGTGGAAGCTCAGGTATGAGCGGCTCGGGGTCGGACCCCGCTGGCCCTGGTAACGCGAGCCGTACCGCTCGGAGCCGTACGGTTCCTCCGCTGGACTGCTCAACGAGAAGAAGCACAGCTGGCCGATCTTCATGCCTGGCCACAGTTTCATGGGAAGCGTAGCGACGTTGGAGAGCTCCAGCGTGACATGTCCGTTGAAGCCAGGGTCGATGAAGCCCGCAGTCGAGTGGGTGAGGAGGCCGAGCCGGCCCAGCGAGGACTTCCCCTCGAGCCGGGCGGCGACGTCGTCGCCCAGGGTGACGACTTCGTACGTCGAGGCGAGTGCGAACTCACCGGGGTGCAGGATGAACGGTTCGTTGTCCGTGGGCTCGACCATGCGGGTGAGATCGGGTTGCTCCTGCGCCGGGTCGATGTGCGGATAGCGGTGGTTCTCGAACACCCGGAAGTACCGATCCAGCCGGACGTCGATACTGGACGGCTGCACCATCTCCGGGTCATAGGGTTCCAGGACGATCCGTCCCTTCTCGACGGAGGTCCTGATGTCTCGATCCGAAAGCAGCATGCTCGGACGATACCCGAATGCCGGAGGTCGCTGCTTGTCACCGGGCCCTAGGCCGAGTGAGGGCAGCGCAGGGGTCGCCCATCTTGGTGCGAGTCGCCTTCTAGGCGTGAGCTCGCCGGTGCAACCGGCCCTGTCGGGCTGCGCTGACCTGCTCGGTGACGACCGACGACTCCCGAAGTGCGGAGTCGGCCTGCCCGCCAGGGTCCCGTTCGTCACAGTCGCCGTACAAGATGTGGCCAATGCAACCTGAGTTTGCTTACCTCCAGAGGACTGCTGGGACGGCAGGGCGCTGAGCTGTCGTGATGTCGTTTGGTTGGGGCGCTTCACGCACTAAGGAGGTGTTCTAGGGTCGCTGTGTGGCGTTCATCAGGCGGGTGCGGACGGCGTCGGGAGCGACGGCGGTGCAGATCGCTGAGTACGCCGGTGGGCGTCAGCGGATCGTGAAGCATGTCGGTTCTGCGCATACTGATGCCGAGCTCGGGGTGCTGCTGGGCAGGGCCCGTGAGCTGTTGGAGCACTTGGCTCAGGGCCTGCTGGACCTCTACGTGGAGCCTGTGCAGCCGGTGGCCCGGCTGGTCCGCGCGGAGGGTCTGCTGGGTTGTTCGGAGCTGGGCAGGAGATCGGCCAGCTACTCCACGATGCGACGCACGCTGGCCCATACACAGCAGGTATCGGGCCAGACCCGCGTGCAAAACCAGCAGCCCATGATCGAAGATCACTTATCCCGGCCACTGCGTGCGGCAGACCACATCTGAGAGATGGCCCCTCTAGTCCGAATGGTGGCGCTCGCAACGCACACCATCAAGTTCAAAGAGCGTCCACGCCTCACGCGCCGTTGTCAGCCACACGTGGGAAGTAGACTCAGGCTAAGGCTGTGAGCCGACGCCAGAGAGCATATGGTGGATCCACGTGACGCGGCGAAGCAGATGTATCAGCGCGAAGAATCGCTTGGTGTAGGTCCTTTATCGCCGTGTCTGGCCCGAGTCCTAAATGGTTGATCATGTGATTTCTCAAGTCCATGAATACGTCCAGCGCGTCAACACTCCGCCCTGTAAGATGCAACGCCAACATGAGCAGCGCCGCGAGTCGTTGTCTCGACGGGTGCGCGTTTAGAAGCTTTCGTAACTCGCATACCGCATGTTCATGGTTACCCATTGTCAGCTCGAGGGCCATCATCTCTTCAGTTGAAGAGAGTCTAAATTCCTCCAAGCGTTGTGCTTCTCGTTCAAAAAAGTATCCAGAAACCCCTGAGAGTGCGGCTCCTCGCCATAGGTCCAATGCAGACCTAATCCGACTCAATGCGGTACCGTAGTGGTTGTCTTTCGAAGATATGCGAGCCTGGTGCACCAGGTTCTGAAACTCCATAAGGTCGAAGCTTTGGGTCGAGCTCGTCACTCGATAGGAGTCGCCAGTGCGGCAAATAATTCCCTCGATTCCAAGGCGGCTCAATCTGCGTCGAAGCTCAGATGCAATGTTCTGGACCTGTTGACGCGCGGTTGTCGGGGGATCGTCGTTCCAGAGTGCAGTGGATAGGTAGTTTATAGACAATGCATGATTAGGCTCAAGGAGTAACGTGACAAGAAGTTTCCAGTTCAATGAGTCGGTCGACTTGGAAACGGTATGTCCATTTCTAATTTCGATCGGACCCAACAGGTAAAATCGCATCAAACAACCCACCATTGATTTGATAGCTATTGACTATAAATAATAGCAAATGGTATCAATCGGGTCAACGTGACGACGAGACTCGGTCAAGTCCCAAGTAGTGGTGTAGCGCCCGGCGATCCTCGGTGGGTCAGGCGCTGCGCTCGAGGACTGGGTCGGTGCTCGCCTCCGTCGTGGTGTCGGTGACGGGGTCAGGCGGCATC
>NZ_ML142851.1:11766-13451 GCF_004138495.1 Phytoactinopolyspora endophytica | reverse complement strand
CGTCGGACCGTTGCAGGTCGGCGATCATGGCGGGGTAGACGGCGTTGGCGAGGTGTCGTTTGAGGCACCGGCGAGCCTCTGCTGCCGTCTTTCCCTCGGCGCGCTTCTTGGCGAGGAACTCGCGTGCTGGCGAGTGCCAGCGTGCTTGGACCATGGCGATGGTGAACAGTGCTCGGTTGAGCTGAAGGTTACCCCCGCGTGGCATCCAGCGGCTGGTAGCGGAACTGCTCGACGTGCTCGTCAAGGTCGGCGGCCATCCGGCTGACCTGCGACTTGCTCAGCGTGTTGATGCCGAGGGTCTTGACCAGTTTGTCCCTCCGCCGTGTGAAGACTCCGGCGAGGTAACAGTCAGCGACGACCGTGATCAGCGCGGACTCGGACCGCTTCCGACGCTCGAGCAGCCACTCGGGAAAGTAGGCGCCGGTGCGCAGCTTCTCCGACTGCTACGTCGATTGTGCCGACCCGGGTGTCCGGGTCGCGGTGCCGTAGCCGTTGCGCTGAGCCGTGCGGCCCGGCGAACGCTGGCCCCACTCCGCAGCCACCACCGCGTCGGCATCGGCGCGGAGCGAGCATTGATCACCGTCTGCAGCAGCTGACGCATCAGATCAGGCGAGGCTTTGGACAGAGCCTCGCCAAGCAGGTCGGCAGGGTTGCTCTCCGCGCCTCGCGTACGAAGTCCCGTGTAGCGGTGACATTGCTGGGCCATGGAAAGTGGGTTGTGGATGGCGTCTCGTGTCGGGCCACGGCCAGGTTCGCGAGGGCGCATAGCGAAGGAGCGCAAAGGGGCAAGGGCGGCCGGACCAGGTGGTCACATTCACCGGCTGGTCACGTGACAACCCGTGGAGTGCTGACGATGGGGGCGAAGTTCAAGCCTTCGGCCCTCGTCAGGCGACCTCGGAAGCGAAGTAAGCCTACGACGCGTCCAAGGTCATGCAATGGGTCTTGCTGGTCACCGCGGAAAGCGGGCATGCAGTCGACGGATCCGCAGAACGACAACCAAGCTTATGCAAGTCCGTTGCAGAGTAAGGATAGCAATGGCTTCAACTGCCTAGTTGCTGCTACTTCACGCGCTCGTCAAGACGTCCATGAATTGGGCATGGCAAAAGCGTGGCAGGACTGTGGCCTCGCAAGCGAGGCTGTTGGTCCAAGACAGAAGTAAAGGAGGTTGTGACGAAGAATAGAGCGCCGTTTAAGTTAACTGCAACGGCCTAGCCATGCCTACACGGGATACCGGTAGAGGGCAATAATCGTGAACGAAACACGCTGGATGATCACGGCGATGGTTGAGGTTCCCGTGTAAGCGTTCATTTTTGGTAAAGGAGAATGTGATGCGCAGATTACGGACATTCGGACGAACACTGCTGACGCTTAGTGTCCTCGTGGGGGGCGCGACGATTGCTTCGGCGCCTACAACATCGGCAGCGGAGCTAAAGTCCGATGATGTGAGCACATTCGCACAATGTTCAACCTGGATAGATGGTAACAAGGCCTATGGTCGGTGCAACTACATTGCTACTCCGTTTGAAAAATGGCGACTGGAGTGGAGCTGTACTGGTGAAGATTATATGAGGTTCAACGAGTACCAGGGTAACGATGGGACGCAGGTTGGTACATGCCAGCCTCACCAGGGTGTGGACGTAATACGTGTAAATGTTTGGAACTAGGTAGGAACGCCCATCAGTACT
>NZ_ML142851.1:0-11736 GCF_004138495.1 Phytoactinopolyspora endophytica | reverse complement strand
GTAGACTCGAGCATAGAAAGAGAGGCGCTGGGTGGCCGTTTTGGTCGGGCCACCCAGCGTCTCTCTTAACTGCGACAGTGGACTTCCCCCGTCACAGCTCGCCGTTCCTCCAGGCGTCCATGAAGTCCGGGTTCGCGTCGAGCCATTCGGCGACGGATCCGGCGTTGTCCTCACGGTCGTTCTGGACGACCATGATGTCCTCGATCTCCAGCAGCTGCTCGTTGGTCAGGTGCAGGTTCTTGAGCAGCTGGGCCACGTTCGGGTACTCCTCGGTGAATCCGGGCCGGCCGAGGGAGTACAGCCGCTCAGCACCGCCGAGAGCACCTTCGGGGTCTTCCAGGTCGCGGATGTCATGCGCCGCGTACGCCCAGTGCGGGTGCCACAGCGTCACCACGATGTTGTCACCCGAGTCCATGGCGGACTCGAGCTCGGCCAGCATCGCCTGGCTCGACGACGGGGCGAAGTCCCAGTCGTCGAGTCCGTACGTCGGGATGACCGAATCGCGAGTTGTCTGGGTCAGGCCGGCACCCTCTTCGATGCCGACGATCCGGCCGCCGTACTCGTCCTGGAAATCGGCCAGCTCGTCGAGCGACTGGGCGGGCGAGTCGTTGTTCACCGCGAGGGTCAGGAAGCCCTCGTTGAACCAGCAGCCCAGGTCTTCGAGATCCTCGCCGAGCTGAGCGCCATCAGGGCTGTCCATGTCGACGTAGGTGGCGCCATGCGTCCCGGGAAGCCAAGCGTCCAGCATGACGTCCGCGTCGCCCTCGGCGACACCCTGATAGGTGGGACCGGGGTCGAGGTCGGTGGAGTCGACGGTGTAGCCCTGCTCTTCGAGGGCCGCGTTGAGGAGCTCGAACACGACGATGTTCTCGTCCCAGCCGGTGAAGTTGGCGATGGAGATTTCGGTCGGGTCGTCGCCCGTTCCCTCCGGATCCGGGATCGGCGCCGCCTCAGACGCCGGCTCACAGTTGGCAGTGTCGGAGTCGGCGATCAGCTGGGTCTCGAGCATCGCGCCGTCGCCATCGGTCGCCTCTCCGTCGTCACCGGCTTCTTCGTCTCCGGCGTCGTCGGTTTCCTCCGTAGTCGCGCCGTCGTCGCCGTTGTCTTCGTCGTCATCGCCGCACGCGGCGAGCAACAGCCCGCTGGCGATCAAGCCAGCAGTAACGGCGGTAAGTCTAGATCTCCGCATTGTTCTCTCCTTGGTATTGACTTACACAGAACAGCTCGGGATCTACTCCCGAACTTGGCTGGCTCGCACCACGGGAGCGCGGTCGGCGAGCGCAGCAACACTTCGGTCTAGGTAAATCGCCAGCACGACGACGGCAAGACCAGCCTCAGCACCTCTCGGGATGCTCAGCGCGTTGAGCCCGGCGACCACCTCGCCGCCCAGTCCGCCGGATCCCACCAAGGCGGCAAGCACCACCATCGAGAGCGACAGCATGATCACCTGGTTGATCCCGGCCATGATCGTGGGAAGTGCCAGCGGTAGCTGGATCTGACGCAGAATCCGCCCGGGCGGTGCGCCGAATGCCTGACCGGCCTCCACGACCTCGGAGTCGACCTGCCGAATGGCGAGTTCGGTGAAACGCACACCAGGCGGCATGGCGAAGATGACGGTCGAGATCATTCCCGGCACTACACCGATGCCGAAGGCGAACAGCGTGGGAATCAGGTACACCATGGCGGGCATGGTCTGCATGAAGTCGAGAACCGGCCGGACGATCTGGCTGACGGTCTGTGACTTCGCCGCCCAAATGCCTAATGGGACCGCAAGCGATGACGCGATGGTCGCGGCGAGCAGAATCAGCGCCAGCGTCTGCATGGCACCGTCCCACTGTCCCATCGCGGCGATCAGGTAGAAGGCCAGAACCGTAAAGACGGCGAACTGCCACGAGCGGACGATCAAGCCGAGAACGGCGAAAATCGCGATCATCACGAGGAACGGCGGCCCACTCAGGACGTCGAACAAGGTGTCAAACGCCCAGCTCAGTGCGGAGTCAATGCCGTCTAGAACCGGCTGAAATGTGTCAGTGAACCAGTCGTACGCATCTCTGATCCAGTTTCCGACGTCGAGCTCAGGGTCCAGCGGGTCGAAAGACTCGGACTCGGTCCTAATCACGGTCGACCTCCGTAGGATTCTGCGCCGTCGTGCCGTAGTCGGCAAGGCGGCCGACGGCCGGTCCTGCGTCGGGTTGTAGCTGGGTCGTGCCGTTTTCGGGAAGGCTGGTGCGCCCGTCACCGCCAGTAGTGTCCACGGCGGCTTCCTCACCGGCATGTACGACGCTGGCGATGCTGGCCATGGCAGACAGCAAGGTGACGCGCGGCACTACGCCCATCAGGTGCTTGTCATCGTCTACGACCGCCAGCGGAAGTGGCGATTCGGCAGACTGCGCGAACAGATCCGCGAGGTACGTGTCCTGGTGGACAGACGCGACTTTGGGGTCGATGACTCCTTCGAGCGTCGTGTCGCCCCGGTTGACCGCGCCCACCACGTCCGTGTCGCGGACCACTCCGTGCAGCTTGTTGTCCCGTCGGCCGACGGCGAAAGCCGCGCTCGTCTGTTTCTCCCGCATCGTGTGTTGCGCTTCTCGAGGCCCGGAGTTGGCGTTGATGACGTACTGGGCGGGTTCCATGACGCTGGACGCGGTCAGAACTCGCGTGCGGTCGACGTCGGCGACGAACTGTGCGACGTAGTCGTTGGCAGGGTCGTTCAGCACCTCCTCAGCCGTACCGATCTGGACGATGCGGCCGGCGCGCATTACGGCGATCCGGTCGCCGAGCCGCATCGCCTCGTTCAGGTCGTGCGTGATGAAGACGATGGTCTTGTTCAGCGAGCTTTGCAGCTGGCTGAGCTGGTCCTGCATCTCGCGCTTGATCAGCGGGTCGAGCGCGGAGAACGCCTCGTCCATCAGCATGATGTCGCTGCCCGCCGCGAGCGCTCGAGCGAGTCCCACCCGCTGCTTCATGCCGCCGGAGAGCTGGGACGGGAACTTGTCGTCCCAGCCGCCGAGACCGACCAGTTCAAGTGCTTCCGACGCACGCGTGAGCCGTTCGTCCTTCTCGACGCCTTGGATGTCGAGGGCATAGGCGGCGTTCTGCACCACCGTGCGGTGCGGCAGCAGCGCAAAGTGCTGGAAGACCATGCTGATCTTCTCCTTGCGCACTTGACGCAGCTCGGCGTCGTTGACATGAGCGATGTTGGTGTCGCCGATGTAGACGTCGCCAGCCGTGGGCTTCCACAGGCCGTTGAGCATCCGGATCAGCGTGGACTTGCCAGAGCCGGACAGGCCCATGACGACGAAGATCTCACCGGGCTCGACCTCGAAACTGGCATCGATGACGGCGGCAGTTGCGCCGAGTCGAGCCACATCTTCGGAGGTCGCGCCCTCTTCAAGTTGGCGCACCGCTTGTTCGGCCTTCCGGCCGAACACTTTATAGAGTCCTTCCGCGCGTACCGCGGCCAAAGCGTCACCTCTCGCTAGTCGGCCACGCGACGCACCGGAATGCCCGGGCGGGCCGTTCGGCGCCGTACGGGCACCGGTGAGCCACGCGACTAGTCGACTTCAGATGGGGTTCCGGCGCGTCAACCTCGTATGGTGACCGCCGTGTCGCCGTTGACATCAGCCGGGTGGCGACGATGTCGTCGCCTCCACCTGACCAGTCGGGCGAACCCCACCTCAACCTGGTCCAACCCCTAACGCTATACGAACGGTTTACCCGGCTGCACCTTCCGGGTCGTTCCATTCGCCACAACGTGCGGCGATCGAGACGAGATCGCAACTAGGCGTCTCAGCTCGTGGACTAAACATAGCAGCTCAACCGCCTCTCAGCGCCGCGATCGGCTCGATGGTCGAGGCGCGCCAGGCCGGGTAGGTTCCGGCGACCAGTCCGATAAGAGCACCCAGGAACGGCGCGACGGCGGCGAGCCCTGGGTCGAGCAGCGGTGTCCAGCCGCGCGCCATCGACACACCCACGGTCGCCAGCACCCCGGCCGCGGCCCCGATCAGGCCGCCGAGGAAGCCGATCACGATGCTCTCGACGACGAACTGGTTCGCGATGTGCCGCCGGGTCGCGCCGACAGCCCGCCGCAACCCGATCTCGGAGATGCGTTCCATGACCGACAGCAGTGTGATGTTCGCGATACCCAGGCCACCGACCAGCAGCGCGAGCCCGCCCAGCGCCAGGAAGAGGACGTTGACGTCAGTCGACACCTCGTCCCGCAACGAGCCAGGCGCGGGCGGCACGTCGACGTTGAGCAGCTCCGGATCGTTCGGGGCGACCGCCAGGGCGGCCTGTGACCCGATGAGCTGTGCTGCGCCGAGCTCGGTGCGGATCTCGAGCGCCCCCGGTGCGTCGAGGCCGTACAGTGAATCCGCCGTCCCCATGGGGAGGACCACGGCGTCCAGGAGCTCCGAGCGGTGTGACGCGGAATCGATGATCCCGATGACAGTGAACGGTCGGTCACCGATGAATATGGACGGTTGCGAGTCGACTCTGTTGACGCCGAGACGCTCCGCGGCGTACCGGCCGAGGACCACGACCGGATCGCCCCGTCCGTCGTGGCCGGCGTCGAAGAACCGCCCGTCGGAGAGAACCGCGTTGACGGCGTCGAACAGGCCAGGGGAGCCGGCCGCTACGGGGACGTCGTGCTCGACTGCACCACCCGGATCGCTGACCGGTACGCCACGTACCTGTGCGCCCTCGACGGCGACCTGAGCGAACGTTCCGGCCGCGGCCACGCCGGCCAACCGGCTGACGCGATCCGCCGCGTCCCACGGAAGCTCGGTGATCTTGACACCTCCGTCGGTGCCTTCCCTCTCACCTGCCTCGACGACCACGCGTACCGCACTGGTCGCATCGAAGCGGCCGGATATCTGACCGGATGCCGTCTGACCGAGACCCATGGTGGCGACCAGCGCGGCGATGCCGACGACCGTTCCCAGTGTGGTCAAAGCGAGTCGTGACGGCCGAGCCGCCACTCCGGCCAGCGCTTCGCCGAGCAGATCCCGCAATGCGAGCCGTCGCCGCAGCGGAGCCCGCCTCATGAGGCCACCTCGTCCGTGAGCGTGCCGTCGGCGATGCGGACGCGTCGGTCCGCGCGCGTGCTGACGTCGTCGTCGTGCGTGATGACGGCGAGGGTGAGCCCCTCTCCGTGCAGCTTGTCGAAGACGTCGAGCACCGCGTCGGCGTTGCCGGAGTCGAGGTTGCCCGTCGGCTCGTCGGCCAGCAACAGGCTCGGCTCGGCCGCCAGAGCTCGCGCGATCGCCACTCGTTGCCGCTCCCCGCCGGACAGAGTCTGCGGGCTGAACTCGACGCGATGTTTGAGCCCCACCCGGTCCAGCGTGTCCCGCGCCCGCTTCGTCCGCTCGCGGCGCGGGATCCTCCGGTACAGCATGGACAGTTCCACGTTCTCCAGCACGCTGCGGTGCTGAAGCAGGTGGAAAGCCTGGAAGACGAAGCCGATCCGCTCTCCGCGCAGCTCCGAGCGCTTGGCGTCGGAGAGCTCGCTCACATCAACGCCGTCCAGGAGGTAGGTCCCGACGCTGGGCCGGTCCAACAGCCCGAGCAGATGCAGCAGTGTGGACTTTCCCGAACCGGACGGCCCGACGATCGACAGGTACTCACCCTCAGAGATGGTCAGGTTAATGTCCCGGACGGCATGGACCTCGGGAGTTCCGGGGAAGGTCCGGCAGACGCCGATCATCTCCACCACTGTCCGCCTGCCCTGATCCTGTTCACCTTGCTCCTCATGGTTGCGTCCTGCAGATGGTGGTTCAGAGTGCTCGTCCTGCAGGACGCTGGAGAGGAAGGGCTCACTCGGAGTCATCGACCGCCGCTTCCTCCTCGGGTGTCAGGGACGCGTCGGCGCCGTCGCCGCCGACCACCACAAGGGCTCCCTCTTCCAGCGAGCCGTCGTCGACGGGCGTGACCTCGGCGTAGCCCTCAGCCGTCAGGCCGACCTCCACCTCGACGAGCTCCGTGGTCGTCGCCGTATCGTCCCCGGACGCGGGGCGCTGCACCTCGACCCTTGCCTCGCCACCGGTGCCGGCGGTCAGCGCGGCCAGCGGGACGGCCAGTACCTCACCGTCGGTATTGGCGACCGGGACGGTGACCTTCACATTCGCCGAGCGCAATGCCTGGACCTGCTCGTCTTCGAGGTCGCCTGGTGTGATCTGCACGTCATAGCCGGAGGCGTCGTCGCCGGAGGCCTCGCGGATCTTGGCGATGGGCGCCGTGACCTGGCCCCCAGTCGGCAGGTCGATGATCGCCTCCATCTCTTCCTTGAGCAGCTCTCGGGTGGAGGCGTCGACGTTGACCGTCACCACCATGTCGGCGCCGCTGATCGACATCACGGCGCCGTCGACCTCGGCCCCGCGGCTCACGTTCACCTCGTCGACGCGGCGCGGCAAAGACGGGACAAACACGACCTCCGACGCGGGAAGCGGGGTGCTAGCCGGCACAGCCGCCTGGTCCCGTTTCTGCTGTGCCTCCGCCAGCCGGTTCCGTGCCGCATCCAGCGCCGCCTGCTCGGCGGAGACATCCGGTCCGGCCAGCAGCTCGTCCAGGCGCGCTTGCGCCAGCTCCAGCTGGACCTCCGCGTCGTCGATCGCCTCAGCGTCGCCGTCCTGTTTCGCCTGCTCTAATTGGTCCTCGGCCACGTCGACGTCGTGCTCGGCCTGGATCTTCTCGGCGTCACTCGGGCCCTGGGAAGCGGCCTGAAGCGCCGACTCGGCGTTCCGTACCTCGTCTTCCGCTAGGTCCAGGCTCTCATCGGCTGCGTCCAGCTCCGCTTGGATGTCAGGATCGATGGCAGGCGGCTCGTACCCCTTGTCCTGGAACAGCTCCTTGACCGCGCGGCTCGTGGAACCCGTGAAGTCTTCGTCCACCTCACCGGGGTCGAAGCCGAGCTTGTCCAGGGCCTTCTCGAGCTGCTCGATGTCCGGGCCGCTCATCCCGGGACGGAGCGTCCGGTACATCGGAACGTCGCCCGGCAGCACGATCACCGGACGGCCGACCACCTCGAGCAGCACGTCCCCTCGTTCAACCTTGTCACCGACATCTGGGACCTTGCCGGTCACCACCGGGGTGGTCTCCAGCCCCGGGAACTGCGGCTCGACGCTGACCGTACCCGTGTAGGACACGTCTCCGCGGGTCACCACTTGGCTTTCCAGTTCGCGGAGCTCGACTGGGACGGTGACGTCAGAGGCCTCCGGGGGCTCCGCGCGGGCCGCCGCGTCCGCCGGTGAGGTGATACGCGTACCAGCGAAGACGCCGGCGACCAGCGCCCCGGCGGCGACGCCGACGATGATCAGTAGAGTCTTGGTGCGAGCTTGCATCAGCCGATCTCACCGGACTCGGCCATCCAGTTCCGGTAGCGCTCAAGCTCCGCCTGGTTGTCATCGACGAACTCCTGCTCCATTTCGAAGACCACCTCACGGTGGACGTCCTCATAGTGTTCTTGCTGGCAGGCATAATCGGCAGTGGCGGTCTTCACCTCGCGTTTCTGGACCTCGGCCAGCTGCTCCGGGTCGACGTCGGCGTTCGCGGGGCCACCGCCGGGCCCACCGACGATGACGGTCTCGGACTCGCCTTCCTCGCCGTGGCCCTGCAGCTCGAGCATTTCGTCGAAGATCTCGTTCTGTGGATCGTCCGGCGTCTCGTAGCCTGGGTACCCGGCATCGGCCATACAACCCGCCCACTCTTCGGTGGCTGCGACGACACGTGGGTCGTTCTGGATGCGTTCCTGCAACGCGAAGATGTCCTCGAACAGCGGCTGGAACTGGTTCCCGTCCTCGACTTGTGTGGACTGGTCGCCGTAGATCTCGGTCGACGCCTGCCCCTGGCAGCCCAGGTCATCGGGCTCGGTCATCAGCTCGTCGCCTGGGCCGTCGGCCCCGTCCTCGGACACATCGTCCTCGGCGGCTTCCCCGTCGGATATGGCCATCCCACCGAGGTCGCCCCACAGAGCGCGGTCGTACTCCTCCTGCGCCGCCTCAGACAGCTCGTCGCGGATTTTCGAGTTCGGATCAGTGGTCTCCTCGTCTGCCTCGTCCGGACCGAACATGAGCGTGCTGACCCCGTAGCCGTACTCCTCGGCGAAGTCTTTCGGCTCGAGCGCGTATGCGTCCTCGTGTGGCGAGGACTGGACGTCGTCGAGCGAGACCGGGACGTACTCGAAGCCCTCGGTGCGCATGCACTCGGCGATGGCTTCCTCCATACGCCGGAAGTCCTGACGCTCCTGCTCAGACATCTCGGAGCCGCCGGATGACACGGCGTAGGACGACATCATTCCGCCGCTCGAGAACGTCATCCCCGGCATGTAGGCGGACAGCGGGCTCTCTGGCTGGTCGCTGCGGCTGCTGCCGTCGTCGTCGGAACTGCCGTCGTCGTCGGCGTTGTCGACGCCCTCCTTGGTGGTGGTGCTGCCGTTCTCGGTGTCGGCGCCGTCGTCGCCCGGTGAGCCGCCAGAGCAGCTCGCGATGGCGAGGCCGGCGGCGCCGACGGCGGTGATCACAACCCTGACGCGCATATGTCCTCCATGAGATTGTCAGTGGAATTCGAACCGGGCAGAGGAGCCCACATCCGCCGCGGCATGCTGTCGAGCGTCGTCGACCGGCGGTTAAGAACCGATGAAGGAGAGGTCAGGGCTGCGTTCTTCACAGGATCTTGACCGGATCCTGGGACACTCTCCTTCATGGGAGCACGGATCCTGGTGGCTGAGGACGACCACAAGCAGGCGGAGCTGGTCCGCCGTTATCTGGAGCGAGAGGGCCACGGTGTCTTCGTGGTCCGCGACGGAAGGTCCGCGCTGGACGAGGCCCGCCGTCGTTCGCCTGACCTGCTGATCCTGGATGTGATGATGCCGCGCGTGGACGGGCTGGACGTCTGCCGGATCCTCCGCTCGGAGACCGACGTGCCGATCATCATGCTGACCGCGCGCTCGACCGAGGACGACCTGCTGCTCGGTCTCGATCTTGGCGCCGACGACTACATCACCAAGCCGTACAGTCCGCGGGAGCTGGTGGCGCGGGTACGGACGGTGCTCCGCCGATCGGGCCGTTTCTCAGCGGAGGGCGAGCTGCCGTATCGGATCGGGGAGCTGCAGGTCGACACGGTACGGCACGAGGTGCGGCTGGGCGAGCGCCGCGTCGAGGTGACGCCGGCGGAGTTCAAGATCCTGGAGTGCCTGGCTGCGTCGCCGGGGCGTGCCTTCAGCCGCCAGTACCTGCTGGAGCAGGCGTTCGGCTTCGAGCATTACGTCCTCGACCGCACGGTCGACGTGCACGTGATGAACCTGCGACGCAAGATCGAACCTGACCCGGCGGCGCCGACATACGTGCAGACCGTCTACGGCGTCGGCTACCGGATGGCCGACACGGTCGGTGACGACGCGCAGAGCGCCGAACGGATGGAGGCATCCGATGCGACATAGCCTGTTCCTGCGGCTGCTCGGCCTGTCCCTGGCCGTCGCTGTCTTCGCGATCGGGGCCACCGCCTGGCTGACCACCCGGGAGACCAGCGAGCGTTTCCGTGGTGAGTTCGAGCGGACGCTGGAGGCTGACACCTTCCTCTACCAGCAGCTCACCTCCTATGCGATGGCGCACGACTCGTGGGCGGACGTGACGGAGACCGTGGCCGAGCTCGCGGAGCAGTCCGGCAGGCGCGTCGCGTTGACCAGCCTGGACGGTGAGATCATCGCGGACTCAGCGGCTTCCTCTTCTGACGACGCGCCGTCGCTGCCGTCGGACCCGACCGCCGAGATCGACGCGGCGACCGCCGAGGGATCCGCGATGGGCGGTACATACACCGCGCTCGATGCCACGATCATAGAGGCTGTGGACAGCGTTGGGGCAGCAGGTATCGACGTGCTCGACGTGCCGCTGGATGCGGCATCCGTCGGCGTGCAGGTGGCTAACTCCATGTCGGGGCAGTACATGTCGCCGACGTGGCGGATGAGTGACGATGAGCTGGAGCGACGCAACCGGCTCGCCGCAGAGGCCGAGACATGTGTTCAACGGGACATCGGCACGGAAGACGACGTGGTGGTCTCGATCAGCGGTGACGTCTTCACGATGTACGAGGCCAGGGACTCATTGCGTCTCGAGGGTGAGCTTGAGCCTGTGGAGCGCCTGGAGACCGGTACGACGAGTGTTGAAGGCGACGCGGTCGACCGGTGCATCCCAGATGAGCTACGCGAACCGAGCCGAATCGCGCAGGAGCTGAACGAGAGCTATGTCCGGCTGGCGACGGAGTGCTTGGACGAGCATGGAGCGTCGTACTCGACGATAACCAACGACTACGGCCTGAAGGTTGTGGTTCCCGAGTTCACCGAGGGCCAGGGCGTCGAGGTCAGCGATGGCGGCGAGGGCGAGCGTCCGGAGACCTCGGCGACCGGTGAGGCGACGGGGGCGGATATCGCGTCAACGGAGTGCCTGAGCACCGCATGGGAGGACGCTATGGCCGCGTTCGTCGCTGAGCCGGCATTGCTCTACACCGGAGGCGAGGAACGGTTCGACCCGTTCGTCGGCGACGGGCTGGGGCGGACTCTCGTCGCCGGCGGGTCCGTGCTCGCGGTGGTGACCGGGGTGACCGTGTTCGGGGGCCGGCGCCTCACCCGGCCGATCCGCGCTCTGACGGACGCGACGCGGCGGATGGGCGATGGCGAACACGGTGTTCGGGTGCGGACGTCCGGACGGGACGAGGTCGCGCAGCTGTCCGGCGCGTTCAACTCGATGGCAGCGTCGATCGAGGCCAATCAGACCCAACGGCGGGCGATGATCAGCGACGTCGCGCACGAGCTGCGCACGCCTTTGTCGAACGTGCAAGGCTATCTGGAAGCTGCCGAGGACGGCGTCGTTCCTCTCGACCCCGAGTTGGTGCGATCGTTGCTGGAGGAGTCGTCCCTGCTACGCCGGCTGATCGATGACCTGCAGGAGCTGGCACTCGCCGATGCCGGCATGTTGCGGTTCCACCAGGAACCCCGGGACGCGACGGAGGTCGCCCGGCAGGTGGTGGCCGCTCATCGTGCCGGCGCCGACGAAGCAGGCGTGACCCTGTCGGTGGAGTCTGAGCTCGAAGGATCTGAAGGTGATGCGTCGCAGGCCATCGTGTGGGTCGACCCGGAACGCCTGCGGCAGGCTCTGAGCAACCTGGTGTCCAACGCCGTGCGGTTCACTCCCGATGGCGGCGAGGTGCGGGTCTGTGCGCGACGGGGCGACGGCTCGGCGGTCCTGACCGTGGAGGACGACGGCGCCGGGATCCCGGCGGAGCATCTTCCCCGGTTGTTCGATCGCTTCTACCGCGTCGAGAGCTCGCGGAGCCGGGAGACCGGAGGTAGCGGTCTCGGGCTGGCGATCACGAAGCACTTGGTCGAGGCGCAGGGAGGAAGCATCGACGTGGAGAGCACGCCGGGGGCCGGGTCCGTGTTCACCATCAGGTTGCCGCTGCACAGCCCAGTGGATGCGGTATGACCGGGGACCGAGGTGTCTTCGCGGGCTGAAAGCAGGTATTATCCATCGCGGCGTTGGTCATTCGGTGACGCACGCGGGTGTAGTTCAATGGTAGAACTTCAGCTTCCCAAGCTGACAGTGCGGGTTCGATTCCCGTCACCCGCTCCACAGAAAAACGCGCAGGTCAAGGTCGACATTCCTGGGTCTTCGGATCCTGGCGGGGAGGCCATCCTTCGGGGTGGCCTTCTTTGTGTGTGTGGCGGTGGGCTGATGGGGACGAAGGTGC
>NZ_ML142850.1:564247-572682 GCF_004138495.1 Phytoactinopolyspora endophytica | reverse complement strand
CACCGCCTGGACCCTGTCGGTGTGGGCGGTGAGTTGATGTCGCTGTTCGCCGGTGGCGGTGTCCCATACCCGCACGGTGTGGTCGTCCCCGGCGGTGGCGAGGTGGGTGCCGTCTGGCGAGTATGCCACCGCCTCGACCCAGTCGGTGTGGCATGTGAGTTGGTGCAGCTGTTCGCCGGTGGCGGTGTCCCACAGCCACACGGTGTGGTCGTCTCCGGCGGTGGCGAGGTGGGTGCCGTCTGGCGAGTACGCCACCGCGCGGCCCCAGCCGGTGTGGCCGGTGAGCTGACACAGATTGGTTTCGGATTTGTCGGGCGCTGCTGGCGTCGGGGCGACGATCCAGCCGGGCGCCTCTGCGTAGGCCGGCTCGCAGGCAAGGGCCTGCGCTCGGTATGCGACAGCCTCGTGCAGGTTGGCGCCGTATACCTGGCATTTACGCATGACGGTGCCTATGGCGCGGGCGCGCGCGAATCGTGCTGAACTGAGTCTGGAGTTGTGGAATTCCGCATTAGTCAGATCAGCGTCAGTAAGGATGGCGCCTGTGAGGTCGACTTGTCGCAGTGTTGCACTTCTGAGCGATGCACCGGCCAGGTTGACCTCGCGCAATGGCAACAAGGCCGTATCGGATTTCCTTTGCCCTGCTTCGATCGTCCAGCCGTCGAGCTGTGCTCCGGGTAGTTGGACGCCGGCGAGCGGCTGGTGCGGATGGTCTTGCTTGGCCGCGTGTAGCGCGTAGGCGAAGGCGAGTTCGGAGGCGTGTAGGACGTATCGGTTCCGGATCTGTCCTAAGGTCGCAAGCGCTCGGGATCTCTCGGTGTCGGGGAGGCCGGAGATGGACTGTCCGAGGAAGTCTAGAGTTTCTGGGCTTGGCACTGGCATGGACAATTTCGCCAGCTGCCGCTCGCGGTCGGCTTCGGTGTCTGTGAGGGTTCGGCATAGGTACTGGCTGAGTAAGTACTCGCCGAGGGACCGGTGGGCGAAGGAGTATGTGTCGCTGGTGCGGGACAGGAAGGTGGCTGTGCGGAAGTCTGCTTTCCACAGGTCGGGTACTCGCTGTGGATAGTGGCGTTGGATGTCGGGCCGTTGGTCGAGGAGTTCCAGGAGCCAGTCCTCCGTCTCGGTCGGGCCCCAGGAGTTCTTCTGCGAGCGCCATAGTTCTGCCGCTATCTCCTCCATCAACAGCTGTTTGTGCTCGGGCAGGAGGCTGTGCTTTCCGCTGTCGCGTGAAAGCCACCGATCGACGAATTCACGGTAGAGGTCCACCGCGTGCACTGTGCGGCCGTCCAGTTTGGCTCGCTCGATGAACTCGACTTGGTCGGCGATGAACCGCAGCGTCAGCGGACGCTGTGCCAGGTCTGGCAGGTTGTGGACTGCGGCGATCGTGTCGAGGAAACCGTTGACCTGTGCGTCGTCTCGTTCGAGGTTTGTTCGCAGGTATTCGCGAATTTGCTCTGGGCGGAACGGGAGCATCGTTAAGGCTAGGTAGCTCGCGCTGCGCAGTTTCTCGCGGCCTTCTGCGGTGAAGTAGGTCGTCTCGTCACGGATGGTGCGGAAGTACTGGGTGCGGCATGTCAGCAGGAGTTTGCTGGTCGAGTCTTGGTCCATCACCCGCCACAGCTGTCTGGTGAACAGCTGCCTCTCGTGCGGTGTGAGATGGACAAGTGCCTCGTCAAGGCCATCGAAGATGACAACGGTGTTGCCCTGGTTGATTCGCCCGAGGATGGTCCTGGGGGTCAGGTGCTCGGCGGCGACGTCGTGTGGGCGATTCGCGTTCAGCATCGTCGTCAGGATGTAGTCGAGCGACATGTTCCCTGCTAGACCACTGATGTCGACATCTCTGAGGTCGAAGAGAATCGGTAACGGCAGGGCGGCATCCGCGTCGCGTTCGCCGAGCAATCGTCGTGTGAATAGCTTGACCGTGGTTGTCTTGCCCATTCCGACGTCGCCGAGCAGTGCGCACAGCCGGGGCGCATCGTCTCTTTGGTCGCACGCCCACTCGATCAACCGGCTCACTGCGGATAGAGGTTTCGCCCGCGATGTGGCAGGGCCGTCGAGGTGTGACTCTCTCAGGCTTGCCTCTGCAAGGTCGGCCTCTATCAGGTGCTCGCTGTCTGTATCGCGCCTGCGGTGGGCGAGGGCGGCCGACCACTGCTTCAAATGTGGGTCCGTGTCACGAATCTCGCTGAGCTTGACTGAGGTTGATGGTTCGACGACGCTGCGGCGGATTTCGTCGACGAGGTCCTGAACGTAACGCCGCCGCTGTTGGCTGTTCCTGAGTTCATCCCACGGCTGCTGGCGATGCCTGATGTCATGTAGACGCAACTGACCGAGGCTCAGATGGCCGTCCGGCAGCCCTCTGAACGCGAAACCAATGACGGGACCGGGCGTGTCAAGCACTCGGCTTCGTTCGGTGCTGTCTTTAGCCAGATATGCCGGTGACACCAGCACTACACGGACGTCGGCCTGCTCCCACAGCCGAGCACGGGTGGCGTCGGGATCCTCGCCCAGCCCCACGGACGTGCAGTCCGCGACCTCCCAATTGCCTGGGAGAAGCGCCAGAGATTCCCGCAGCTGCGCCAGAAGGTCACTCATTTTCCGCGATTCACGCGTCTCGACTGGTTCGTGGAAGCTGACGTAGACACGTGTGCGCCGAGAATCTCTCAGCTCGGCAACCTCCTGATCTACGGCATGGACCACGTCCGTACGACCCGCCGTCGCGCCGGCGAACGAAGCGATCTCCTGATCAGCCAGATCGGCACCGTCGAACCAGCCATACCGCTGATCCGGGGAGACTTTACGCGAGTCGAGCTCCAACCGAAGATCGACGCCGCCGTCGACCGCCGCCTGGTTCACCCTCTTGCGGAAGTCCTGAAACGCATCCTGCCCACGCGCGTCACCTTCCGGGAACTCAGCAGCAACTAGAGCATCGCGAAGCAAAAACAGGCCATCGTCTCGCAGCACACCGACGATCGCCTCCAACCGAACCTGCTGAAGAGCCGTCAGCAACGTCGTGTCACGCAGGCGCCGCACGTGGGCGTCGACGAGGCTACGCGGGAGATGATCAGTCATAGTGGGCGATAACCGTTGAGCCCTAGCAGACGGCGCCTGATCGACGAAGCGAGCTCGTTGGCGAACTTCTTGCGCTCGACCCCGGCAAGCTCCTCGAAGGTCCTCCCGTCAAGTGTGAACACGGTCTGACGTTCCACCCCGTGCATGTTCCATGTGCCGTCATAGCCCATCAGAGGGCTAAGCGCTACCGGCAAGGAACCCTTGTCGGCGTGGAGACCAGCGAACCGGGGAAGTTCGTGCTTCCTAATGAACGGCCGACTGAAATAGCTTGTGCTCAGCAACAACACGCCGTAGTCAGCCTCGTCAAGCTGGCCGACAATTGCCGCTTGCAGGTCCTCACCACAGCTGAGATGGCTGTCTTCCCACCACTCGATCTGGAGATCAACGAACCAGCCAAGAGCAGGACGAAGAGGCGCCAAGAGAGCATCCTTCAAGTGTTTGTCCGCGTGACACCAGCTAAGAAACACCTTGGCCCGAGTCACCGCAACGCCTGCGACCATGCCCATCCTATCCCGGATAGCCCCGGATCAAACCCCGGATAGATTCAACTATGCCAGCAAAGCGCTAATTGTCAACGTTCCGACAGCGCCCGTCGACCGCGACGCAGGCGAACCGCAGCACTAACGGGCTCAGCTCCGAGCTCGAGGCCAGATCACCGGATGCGTTTCATCGCCCCGGACCAGAAACTGCCGCACAGGGCACTACGTAAACCGTTGAGCCGGCGACGGATACGCCTGAGCCATGCGCGCCAGTCACATCCTTCGAGCGCACATGAACTGCCGGCCCTGCCGTTTGGCCTGGCGCGTATGGGTCAAGTCCCTGGTAGTGGTGTAGCCATTTGCGGGAAGTAGGTGCCCGAGCGCAGCTTGGGATCGCGACGTCGACGGTGCCGACGCGGGTGTCCAGCTCGCGGTGCCGGTAGCCGTTGCGCTGCGCCGTCCAGTCAGGGTTGGGCTTGCCCCATTCCGCGCCAACGACCGTGTCGGCGTCCGCGGACAGCAACGCGTTGATCATGGTCTGCAGCAGGCTGCGCATCAGATCCGGCGACGCCTCGGACAGGGCTTCCGCGAGCAGGCCTGCAGGGTCGACAATATGAGGTGCGGTCATCGTGATGACTCCGTTCGAGGATTCTGTGGAAGGTTGACTCGAAGGATCACACGGTGACCGCGCCCACGTCCGCGACGAGGCTGGCCACCAGCGCTACACCACTCTATGGGGCACTACTGGAAATATGTCCGAGGAGTCATGGCCAATGCTGTCAGCGGTGGGTGCGATGATCACGCGACATGGCAGCGATTCGGATCGCGGTGGCGCAAGGTGTTGGGACGCAGACCCCGGACGGGGTGTCGATTCGTGAACAGGGACGACAAGTTCGAGATCTGATGGCCAGCGCGGCCGACGGTGGAGCTCGGTTGATCCTGTTCACCGAGGGGGCGCTGTCGGCATACCCGCATAAGCGGTTGATGTCGCATGATCCGGACCGGGTGGCGGAGTCGGACTGGTCACGGGCCGATTGGGCGGTGCTGGAGGAGGAACTCGCCGCGACAGTCAAGCACGCCGGTGACGTGGGTCTGTGGGCGGTGGTCGGCTCGGTCCACCTGGTGGCGGAACGCGAGCGACCCTTCAACAGCCTGTACGTGATCAGTGAGACCGGGCACCTGGTCGGCCGCTACGACAAGCGGTATCTATCACCTACCGAGTCAACGTTCATGTATGCAGCGGGTGATCATCCGACGGTTTTCGAAGTCGATGGGTTCCGCTTCGGCTGCGCCTCGTGCATCGAGGCCAACATGCCAGAGGTGTTCATCGAGTACGAGGCACTCGGGACAGATTGCGTGCTATTGGCCAGCTACGACGACAGGCCCGCCGAGCCGCTCGGGGATAGCCGATCCATGGCGCACGCGTTGCTGACCGGGATGTGGATCGCATTCGCGGCACCCGGCGTCGCGTCGGGAGCAGCCGTATCCTGCGTAGCTTCGCCCGATGATCGATGGCTGGTCCGGGGACGCCCAGACGGGACGCCTCAGGTGCTGTTCGCCGACCTCGACCCCGAAGATCCCGCGATGCGCGCCGGCTATGACCGTGGCTACCGGCCCTGGCGGGTCTGCATCCGGAACGGGTATTGCCCCACGCCGGATGAGATCACGGCATTGCAGGAGTCTTCGAAGCCGGGAGTCGCCACGCCCCCATGACATCCGTCGCGGACGGACCTGGCCGCCGATGCAGCAACCTCGACACAACTGCAACGCTGGCGCCGAGGGCTGGAAGGACGTCGACGTGGCGTCGGTGTCCGAACAGATGCCTCTGTCGAGCACGAATCTGGAGGGAGTGCGGAGGCGGGTATGAGGGAGTGGGGAGCATGGATTGGGAGCAACTTGGGAGCAGATCCGTGCGTTGAACGGCCTGGAACGGCGGTCAACGGCTTCGAACGGACCCGTTCTACCTGCGGATGTGTCGTTTCCGCAGGTAGAAAGAGGTTTCGTCCATGGTTCACACCGAAGAGGTCATTGGTTCGATTCCAGTATCGCCCGCCCATGTTTTACAGCTAGGCGGCCTGTCGATATTCACAGTCGGCGGGCCGTTCGTGCGACGTGGGCGCAGATCGGGAGCACGCGATCTTGACCATAGTTGCGTTTCCGAAGTGTTCGGGGCGTTGCCCGGTGTCGTATGGCGCCAGGCCGTGTGGATAGCGGACAAGACCAGGATTTGTTGAACTCCTTGCCTGCTTCGATGCCCTTCAGAACCTTGACGCACTATCCTCGCATCCGTGAAGCCGAGCGAACGGTACGAGCGTGACGCTGAGGACCTGAGGACATTCCGTGATGCATACTTGGCCTTGCTCAAAGTCCAGCGGGTAGTCCCCCCCCAGGTGCTTGGCAAACTACCGTCACATGGCAACAGATCCGCGAACCCGTTGGAAGCGCCAGCGGACCTGCCGCTGATGCGTTTGAGAGGCACGGAAACGTCGACAGCAACGTCGTAGCCGACTGGCGTTGGTCTTTGTCGAGCTTTGGTCCCACTACATCCGACGAGCTCTTGTCCGAAGTAGACGCGGCGATCGGGAATGCCGAACGGGCCAGCGAGGACGCCAAGCGACGAGAATGCGGGATCACTGGGATTGTTGCCAATGTCATGCGCTGGCCTTCCAACCTGGAGTTGGACGGCTGATCGGATGACGTCACGGGTCCCGCTGCAGCGATGGACCGATTCACGACCCGACGCCTAGGGTTGACGGATGAGAGGGCTGCGCGACGAGGCCCGCGCCGTCGCGCGCAGTAGCCGGACGTGACCGAACGAGCGCTGAAGAGGACGACACGAGATGACGGCAGTACCCACCATTACCCTCAACAACGGTGTCGAGATCCCACAGCTGGGATTCGGGGTCTTCAAGGTCGAGCCGGAGAAGACCAAGGAGACGACCCTGACCGCCCTGGACGTGGGGTACCGGCACATCGACACCGCCGAGATGTACGGGAACGAGAAAGGGGTGGGTGAGGCGGTCCGCACGTCCGGCATATCCCGTGATGAGATCTTCGTGACCAGCAAGCTGAACAACAGCTTCCACGCCTACGACGACGCGATCAAGGCATTCGACCGGACCATGGCCGACCTCGGGCTCGACTACCTCGACCTATTTTTGATCCACTGGCCGCTGCCCAAGGTCGGCGACTTCGTCGAGACGTGGAAGGCCATGGAGGAGATCTCCCGCTCCGGCCGTTGCCGGGCGATCGGTGTGTCGAACTTCCAGCCGCATCACCTGCAGCGGCTGCTCGACGAGACGGAGACCGTTCCCGCGGTCAACCAGATCGAAGTCCATCCGTACCTGACCCAGGACGACGTACGCGAGTTCGGAAGCCGGCACGGCATCGCCACCGAGGCATGGTCTCCTCTCGCCAAGGGCGCGGTCGCCGGCGACCCAACCCTGGTGCGGATCGCTGAACAGCACGGCAAGACACCTGCACAGGTCACGCTGCGTTGGCACATTCAGCGCGGTGACATCGTCTTCCCGAAGTCGGCGAACCGCAGCCGGATGGAGGCGAACTTCGATGTCTTCGACTTCGAGCTCGGCGACGACGACGTCGCCACCATCGCAGGGCTGAACCGTGACGAGCGGACCGGCCCTGATCCGGACGAGTTCAACTGGGTGCCCTGAGCTCCTTCTGGACGTGGGCGTCGGCGAGGTCGATGGAGAGCTTCACGGCGCCGTTGCCGTGCTCCCTGGCGATCTCCATCGCCTGGGGAAGCTCTTCGATCCCGAACACGGAACCGAGGCAGTACTCGACGTCGATCCGGCCCTCCTGGATGTGCCGGATCGCGTCCCGAAAGGACGTGAGCCCAGGCTCTTCCTGCGTCTTTCCGGCCCACTGGATGCGGACCGCCTTGCGGAAGGCCTCATACATCGGGAACTCGGCCGTCCCGAACCGCTCGGGCAGGCCGAAGTACCCGACGGTGCCGAAGGGGCGCACGGCCGTGATGGCGTCGGCCCGGCACGAGTCGTAACCGGCGGCCTCGATGACCAGGTCGGCTCCCTGACCGTCGGTCAGATCGAGGGTCGCTTCGGGGAGCGAGCCGGTCTCCGCGTCCAGGACGACATCGGCGCCTTGCAGACGTGCGACCTCGAGCCGCTGCGCGTTGAGGTCGGAGACGACGACGTTGTCGAACCCGAGTTGCTTGAGCTGCTGCAGGAAGAACAGCCCGGCCGATCCGGCTCCGATGACGGCGGCGGTCCCGGTCGAGATGCCCGTGCTGCCATCGCCCGGCCAGAACGTGCGCATCGCGTACAGGGTCGTGCCGTACTGCTGAGCCATCAGCAGGCGCTCCATGTCGCCGTCCGTGGGAAGGGGGACCACGCGCGTCTGGCTGATCAACTGGTACTCGGCGAAGCAACCGCCGATGGCCCCGGTCGGGACCGTGAGCAGCCTCGTTCCGATCGGAAACTCCGGCGAGCGCGAGTCGACCACTTCGCCGACGCCCTCATGTCCCGGATATCCCGGGCGGCCGAGCCGGTCCGGGTTGAGTAGGCCGTCGAAGAGCGTGTGGACGTCCGACCCGCAGATCGACGCCCGGTGCATCCGGACCAGAAGATCGCCCTCTCGCTTGATGGTCGGGACGGGGAAGTCGGCGACCTCCATGATGGAGTAGCGGGGGACGACAGCGGCGCGCATCATCTTTTCTCCCAGGCGTGATCGGCGCGGACGGGAATGGACGACGGGGACGGGCTATCCGACTAAACCATAACCGCGCTGGACTGTGCCGGGTGACGACGATGTCGCCTCGGTCGCATGGCTGAACCGCGATGAGCGGACCGGCCCTGACCCGGACGATTTCACCTGGGTCCCCCGAGGACGGCTCGGTGGGCGATCCAA
>NZ_ML142850.1:558690-564220 GCF_004138495.1 Phytoactinopolyspora endophytica | reverse complement strand
CAGGGTGAGTGCGGCAAGCACCGCCGTGCAGAGCAGCAGCATGGCCGCGGACATGATGTGCTCCGCTACGGCGAGCAGGTACGGTGCGCCGAACCCGAGGTAGGCGATCGCTTGGAAGACGGCGGTGAGCCTGGCCAGGTTGTGGGAACCAGCCATGGCCTGCACTTCGGTGAGGCCGGCTACCAGGCAGCATCCGTAACCGGCGCCGAGCATCAGCGCGGCCGCGGCGACGAGCAACGGCTGGGAGGTCGCGGCGGCCGATGATGCACACAGCAGACCGGCGGCGACGATGGCCAACGCGGCAGCGATCAGCGTCGGCCTGCCCGGAAGGTCGAGGCGACGGGCGAGCGGCTGAACCAGGATGCCGGCCACCATGGTCAGTGCCGTGACCACAGCGCCGAACGGCAAGGCGTAGTCCCCGAGGCGATCCTTGACGAGCCCAGGGAGATAGGCGAGCGCGATCGATGATGCGCCGAAGACCCACGGCGCGAGCGGCAACACGACGCCGCGAAAGCGGCGACCGCTCGCGGTCGGCAGCCGCGACGGGGTCCACGGCGCGGTCTCTCGGTTCACCGAACGTGTTTCTCTGGCGCGCAGCGCCAAAGGGATGGCCAGGAGCGTCAAGGCCAGGTGGGGGAGGTATACGGAGAGCGCCGGGGAAGGCGCCCATTGCGCCAGGAGACCGGCAACGAGCGGCCCGCCGGCGAATCCTGTGGTCATCGCGATGGTCGCGCGTCGGGCACCTGGATTCGGCGCACGGTCGAGACGGTGTGTGCAGAGCTCCTTGATCCAGGCCGTCCCGGAGCTGAAAGCCATACCGCTGGCGGCGCCGGCGACCAGGCGCCCGACGAACAACCACCCAAGGGCCGCGCTTCCTGCCATCAGCAGCAGGCTGGCGAGTGCAGACGTGACCAGGGCCGGTACCAGCACCCGACGGCGGCCGTAACGGTCAGAAGCCGGGCCACTCAGTAACAGCCCGGGAATCAGTCCCAGGGCGTACAGCCCGTACGTAGCTTGGACGGTGGCCGCGGACACATCCAGATCGGCCCGGTACATCAGCAGAAGCGGCGCGAACTGGTTCGCACCCCATCCAACCGCCGCGACACCTAACCCGATCGCCAGCCATTCCCGGTCTCGTGCACCGATGGATTTCGCGTACCTCGTATGAGTGGAGGCGGCTGTCCCCAGAGTTTGCCTTGTCATGACAGCCATGTTGGGCGACCGTGGAACCGGGTACGAGTGGCTGGAACGACCCTATGCGTACAATTTCGGACATGGCGCCGGTTGCACTCGCGATTGCCGACGGTATGTCTCTATTCGAGCTGGCCATACCGTGCGCGGTCTTCGGCGGCAGGAGACCGGAATCGGTCACCGACTGGTACAACCTGACTGTCTGTGCCGCCGCCGGCGCGCGGGTCGGGGAGTGGTTCCGCACGGAGACGCCGCACGGCCTGGACGAATTGGTGGATGCGGCGACGGTGATTGTGCCGGCTTGCGACGACGCCGCCGAGAACCCGCCCACCGAACTGGTCGACGCCGTACGCGCTGCGCACGAGCGGGGAGCGCGGGTGGCCTCCATCTGTACCGGGGCATTCGTCCTGGCCGCTGCCGGTCTGCTCGACGGGCGACGCGCTACCACCCACTGGATGTACGCGGCGAGGCTGTCCCAGCAGTATCCGGAGGTCGAGGTCGATCCCAGCGTGCTCTACGTAGACGACGGCGATGTGCTGACCTCGGCGGGCCAAGCTGCGGGGATCGATCTCTGCCTCCACATGGTCCGCACGGACCACGGCGCGGGGGTCGCCAACAGCGTCGCCCGGCGACTGGTCGTGGCCCCGCACCGGGACGGGGGCCAGGCGCAGTTCATCGCCACCCCGTTGCGGACCGGCGACGGCCAGAGCTTGAATGACCTCCTGGACTGGGCCGCCGAGCATCTGCACGAGCCCCTCACCGTCGCCGACCTCGCACGGCGAGCGAACGTGAGCCCGCGCCATTTGGGCCGGCTGTTCCTCAAGGTCACAGGGACCAGCCCGCTGCAATGGCTGCTACGGCAGCGGATCATGCGGGCACAGGAGATGCTGGAGTCGAGCCGGGACAGCGTCGACAGTATCGCCGAACGCGTCGGAATGGGCACGGCGGCGACTCTTCGCCGCCATTTCAACCGAACGCTCGGCACCCCGCCGGACACCTACCGCCGCACCTTCCACCAGGAAGTAGAGACTCGTACGACGACTCACCCTGGCTGAGAGCGTGGGATCAAACTCGCGTCACGGCCTTCCGGCACGATGGACGCGGCCACACAAGGCGGCAGCCGATCCGGTGGAGTCGGTTCGGCTGATGGGACGTCCCATCCCGGTGGCATCATACGTTTGCCGCGAGCAGCGCCTCGCCTAGTGGGCTGCGTGAGTGCAGGACCCGCGCGCCGTCGCGGCGACGGTCGACGAGCCGGGAGCGCCGCAGCACGGCGAGGTGCTCGGACGCGGTGGACACCGACATCCCTGCAGCCGATGCGGCCTCGCTCGTCGACAGCGGCTCACGCAATGCGAGGAGCAACCGCGCGCGGCCGGCACTGAGCAGCCCGGCGAGTGCCGCCTCGCCGGCGCCGTCGTCGTGCGACCAGGTCTCGGTGACACCGTGTGCCGGATAGAACAGCGTCGGCTGGGCCGGGCGCTCCGTCAGCACGGCGCAGCGTCGTGCCATCACCGACGGCACGAGTACGAGCCCACTGCCGGCGCAGTCGACGATCTCGCTGTGTACCCGCATGCGCACTCGTACCGCGTCGCTGCGCCAGTCGACTTGCTCGTGCAGCGTGCCGACCATCGCGGCGATGCCGGCGTCGGTCATCCGTCGCGACCTTACGGCGATGTCCGAGCGCAGCAGGCGATCGAGCTGGTTCCAGTGCGGGGCGAGCACGGCGTCCCAGAACTCGCCCCAGGCGTCGGCGATCATGGCCCGCGCCCGCGCCGGCTCGTCGCGCATGCTGCGAAGGGTGTCCTGCCGCGCTCCGGTGGACCGGTCGATCATCTTGTTCAGGTCGACGCGCATGGGGTCGAGCGGAGCTTCGCGCAGCCGGGCGATCTCGTCGTCGGCGGTCATGTCCCACGCCGGGCTGGCGGTGAGGAAATCCGGAAAGTACCCACTCGCGCCGATCACGACGCGGAGCAGATCGTAGGCCCCGGTCGGCACCGCGTCGCGGACCGCGCGAATCCAGCTCCACTGCAGCGGCTGCTCGCCGGGGGTCTGCAGCACCCGCACCGCGTGACAGAGCTCGTGCCCAGGTGAGACGCCGAAACGGATGGCAGAGATGTCGTCGGGGGCGAGCCGGAACTCGACGAACTTTCGGTCCACGCCGAAAGGTTAGCCGCCTTTCGTACATCGCGAGAGTGTGGGCAGCACGCGATGCGGGAGGGCCGCATCGGAACATCCGAAGGAGCTATGGCATGAAGTTCGCACTCGTCTACGCCAACCAGGTCGCGGAGTTCGACGAATGAGCGCCCGCACCATTCCGGCCAGCGAACTCCGCGTCGGGGAGAGTCAGACTCTTCGGTTCGAGGGCCGGCCGTACGGCTCTGGCATCTCGTTCTTTCTTGTGAAGAACGAGCCGGGCCAGGGGCCCGGCCTGCATCGCCACCCCTACAGCGAGACTTGGACGGTACTCGAGGGCGAGGCGACCATCCGCATCGGCGATGAGACACTCGTCGCGCACGCGGGCGACACGGCCGTCGTCGCGCCGGACGTCTGGCACGGCTTCACCAACACCGGCTCCGGGACGCTTCGCGTCATGTGCGTGCACGCGTCAGACGTCATGATCCAGGAATGGCTCGACGACTAGCGGGTCAGCGGCCGCCGAACCAGCGCTCGTAGACCGCGTCGTAGATGCCGTTCTCGGCGAGCTCGAGAAGCGCGACATCGATGCGTGCTCGCAGGCCGGTATCGAGCGCCGTGCCGATGCCGTAGCTGAACTCCTCGAACACCGGGCCTACCATCTGCAGCTCGCCTCGCCCGTTGCGGGCGGCCTCGTGCTGCAGTGCGGGTGCGTCGTAGACGACGGCGTCGAGTTCGCCGTCGCGCAGGGCCGCATATGCCTGGTCGATGTCCTCGTAGAGGACCGGCCCTACGCCGATCGTCGTGAGATGTTCGGCGCCGGGAGTCTGGACCACGGTGCCCACACGGTGTCCGGCCAGGTCTTCCGGGCCGGCGATGTCGCCGCGGATCTCGTCCACCGCCATGGCGCTGGTGATGCTGGCGGTGAAGTAGGCCAGGAGGAAGTATCCCGCCAGGATCCACCCGACGGCGAAGACCCGCCCGAGGTTGCGCCGGGGTGTATTGTTGCCGGCGCCGAACGGCGTGATCGCGACGACCGCCCACCAGATAGATTCGGCGATACCCCGCGGGTAGCTGGTCGGGATGTCCGGATTTCGGTTCCGTTCCAGGAGCCAGATCACGTGTCCGACCGCGATGAGGATGAGTCCGAAGATCGCGACGAACCACAGGATCCACGTGACCAGATTGCTGGTGACGATCCGGCCAAGCGCGGATCCGATTCCAGAGCCCTCGTCGGAGCGGACCATCACCTGCAGGCCGGATCGCAACGTCGGTTGGGACAGGGCGACCTGCTCGGCGCGTCCGGAGGTGATGTCCAGCCCGCCGAGCGCGACGTCGGCCGCCCCGCGTTGGACGTCATCGAGCTGTTTGGCCAGGCTGTTCACCTGCTGGATGCGGTAGTCCACCCCGAGGCGCTCGGCGATGTGGCCCCATAGCTCCACGCTGAATCCGGTGTACTCGTCGTCCTCGTAGGCGACGAACGGGGAGAGTCCGCGGGTCGTAACGATCAGGGTGCCACCACGCGACGCGGCCCCGGACCCGTCGGGGTTGGCACCCGCGCCTGAGCCGGGCGGACGCTCGCCCAGGTCCGCCTCGAGTTCGGGGTCCGCTTGGTGCAGCCACGCTGTCACCTCGCTGGTGTGTTCGGCGATCCATTCGTGCGCGTGCCGGCGGATGTCCGCTGGTGCGCCCTCGCCGGCTCGCATCCTCGCGTTCTGCACGGTGATGTCCTCCAGCGGGATCACCACCGACTCCAACAGCCGCCTGATGGGTGGGTGTTCATCCAGGAAGGCAGTGTTGGCCACCGCGCGGATGTCGTTCGCCGGCCAGCCGTCCGGCACGTCGAGCCATGTGACGTCCTCACCGGGAACCAGCTGGCCCAATGTCCAGTTCGGCGTCCACGTGTAGAACAGCACCGGTTCGCCGCGCTGGTACCGCTCGACCACGTCGTCCAGCAACGGCGCATATTCCCCCTGGACGTGGGTGACGGTATCTCGCAGCCCGAGGTCGTCGAGGTGGCGTTCGACGACGGCCTCACAACCCCAGCCGACAGAGCATCCCGTCAGATCGGCCGCGCCGTCGCCGTCGGTATCGAACCGGCTGGCAACGTCGGGATCGGCCAGATCGGCCAGGGAATCGATGTCGTACCGCTCGGCGCTCTCCCGGTCGACGAGATACCCCTGCGCGGCGCCGTCGTCCACCTGGG
>NZ_ML142850.1:551162-558652 GCF_004138495.1 Phytoactinopolyspora endophytica | reverse complement strand
CGTCTCGAGCCGGTCTCGCGCCCCGACGTCGTCGATGATGGTGTCGTGCAGCGGAAACCAGCCGTTCGCCCACAGGTCCACCTCGCCGGCGGCCGCTGCGCGGTAGAAGTCCGCGTTCTCCATGGTGGTGACCGTTTCAACGCGATAGCCAAGCGTCTCGATCAGCTGCCGGTACACCTCGGCCTGAAACCATCCGGTGTCCCACGTGGCGCGCGCCATCCGGACGGTGCCTTCGTCGGAGGTGGGCGTGGTGGCGACGGCGGGCCGTGCCCCCGACGGAACGGCGACGGTGAGCGCCATCGTCGTCGCGGTCACGGCGACCGCAACGATCCGGCTGGCCGCGGCCAGCCGGGCCGTGCGGCGGGGCCGTCCCATCCTGAGAGTGTCGGTTGGCTGGCGCAACGCGTCAACACGAGTGCACTTTCTGTTACCACACCGAACGGAAGGCGATTCGGCCCACGCACGGTAGGCCCGAGCAGCGACGCCGGGAACGTCACGTCGATGGACTATCCCAGCGGTGGGTATTCGATCGACGGTGAATCTGGTCAGATCGCATGAGCAGTGCGGCGGCCGATAGGAGAATTCAGCCCTCGACGTCCGGGTAGGGGCGTGGTGAGGAAGGGAGGAATCGCCCATGGAGCACCCATCTGTCGCGGTACGGGACGCGGACCCGGCCGCCGTGAGTTCTGCTACGGTTCGGCACCGGCACATGGAGCTCGACGGCATCGGCATCTTCTACCGCGAGGCAGGCCCGCCGGATGCGCCGGCGTTGCTGCTTCCGCATGGCTACCCATGCTCGTCGTTCCAGTTTCGTCATCTCCTGCCTGCCATGGCTGACCGCTGGCGGCTGATCGCGCCGGATTTCCCCGGTTTCGGCTACAGCGACACACCTGATCCAGCGAGCTTCACGTACAACTTCGACGGCTACGCGGACTTCCTTCAACGTTTGACGACGGCGCTGGACATGAGGACCTACGCCCTCTATTTGCACGACTATGGTTCACAGATCGGGCTTCGGCTCGCGATCCGAGCCCCCGAGCAAGTGGCCGCGCTCATCATTCAGAACGGTGACATCTACGAAGACGAACTCGGCCCCAAGTACGGCTTTCTCAAGGAATACTGGGCGAACCCGACGGCCGATAAACGTGCCACGCTCGCAGAAGCCGTCAGCGAGGAAGGCTTCCGTGACGAGTTCCTGAACGACGTCGAGCAGCGCCTGGCCGAGCGCATCCCTCCCGATCTCTGGAAGTTGTCCTGGCCGCTGCTGAACGAGCCGAGACGTCGCGAGATCATGGTTCAACTGATGGAAGGGCTGCGGGAGAACCTCGAGTGGTTCCCCAGGTACCAGGCTTACCTGCGCGAACACCAACCACCCACGCTGATCGTATGGGGACCTCAGGACGGTTACATGCCTGAAGGTTCCGCCCGTGCGTACCTGCGGGAACTGCCCCAGGCAGAGCTGCATCTGCTCGACGGTGGCCACTGGGCGCTCGAGACCAATCTCGAGGAAATCGTGGCACTCGCGCGTGACTTCCTGGGGCGTGTGCACAGCTGACAGCCTCGACGGGCCACGCGCCGACCGGCAAGGTGTGCGATATTCACACTATGACCGGAGTCGGTACGTGGGACATGCGTCGAAGAACCGCAGACGGGTTGGCGTTCGTGGTCTGCGGGCTCGACTACTTGTGCGGCAGCGACTCCGTGCCCGTCCACGGCTTCCGCACGGCTTCGGAGTCGGCACGGTTCGGTTGGGCTCGTGGTCGCCGTCGGGACCACATGCACTACGTCAGAGGTCCAGTTCTGTCAGTCGTCGGCTGATGACCTTGAGCCTCCGGCGCGTCTCACGGTCGTAAGCCTGGCGGTGTGCACGTGTTTCCCACTTGCCGTCGAAATACCGTTCCGTGGTGTCGTTCGGGGCGATGAGGGAGAGGATCGCGTCCGCACCGGCGTCAGCCGAGTTGGCAGGGCTGATTCCGGCCTCGCGCACCATCGTGGTGTCCAGATGGGTCCCGGGGTGGAGGCAGTTCGCGGTGATGTCGGCCCCCGCGTACTCCTCGGCCAGGTCGAAGGTCAGCATGACCTGCGCGAGTTTGCTCTGCCCGTAGGCGCGGTAGCCGCCATATCCGTACTCGAGCATCAGGTTGTCGAAGTCGATGGGATTCTGGGCGGCGGAGACGACGTTGACGACCCGCGAAGGCGCCTGTGCCCCGAGGTTCGGGCGCAGAAGGCGCGTCAGCAGGAAGTGGGCGAGATAGTTGATGGCGAAATGACGCTCGAATCCGTCTGCGCTCTCCCGGCGTGGACCGCTGGGCTTCGAGATGCCCGCGTTGTTGACCAATGCGTCGAGCTGCGTGTGTTCGGCTTGAACCGCCTGGGCCAGTCTGCGGACATCGGCCAGCGAGTCAAAGTCTGCCTCGAAGAACGTCGCCGAGCCGCCAGCCCGCTCGATGGAACTGACTACCGCCTTTCCACGAGCGGTGTCCCGACCGTGCACGAGAAGGTGGACACCGGGCGCCGCGAGCTTCTCGACGACCCGGCGACCGACTCCATCGGTCGAGCCCGTCACGAGGATGGTGCGATCTTTGGACACGATTGTTACTCCAACCCAACCATGATAAAAAGTAGGAACCCTACGGTTAATATACGTAGGATCCCTACGGTTATCAAGGGGCGTCAACAGCCATGCAGCACGGACCTGCAGCCAAGCCAGCGCGTCGGCCGCGCGCCGATGGCGAGCGCAACCGGGCACGGTTGGTCACCGCGGCGAAGCGGGCCATGACCGAACTGGGTGCGACCGTCAGCCTGGAGCAGGTCGCGCGCGAGGCGGGCGTCAGCATCGCCACGCTCTACCGCCACTTCCCGACGCGAGAGACGCTGATCGAGGCGGTGTACCGGCAGGAGACCGACTCGCTCGTCGATGCGGCCGCACAGCTGACGGAGGAACGAGAGCCCATAGCAGCGCTTCGCGAGTGGCTGCTGCTGTTCGTGGATTTCCTCGACACCAAGCAGGGCCTCTCGGAGGTACTCGGCACGCTCATCGGCGGGCCGGACGGCCTGTACAGCGACTCCTCGGTCCGCCTCGCGTCTGCTGTGGATGCGCTGGTGAGCCGGGCGACGGAAACCGGGCCCCTTCGGGCCGACATCGAGCCGCTCGACCTGCTCCGCGCTCTCGGCGGCGTGGCGAACGTCAGCCCTGATAAGAACTGGAAGCGATCGGCTATTCGAATGGTCGATCTCCTGCTCAAAGGCTTGCAAGACGACGCTGACATACAGACTTGATCGCCGCGCGTGATACTTCCGGCTGCCGCGGCTCAAGACGATCACCAGGTGAGAAGGGAAAACGTCAAGGAGGTTCGCGTAGAACTGCTTAAGCACGCGCGGAGTGATCTTGCCGATCGGTTCGTCACCGAGGGCGGTGCCACGTGTCCGAACGTGCCACTGTTCATCAACCTGCGCCGAAAGCTTCGTCGTCAAGGGTGGTGGGGCGGGCGGGACTCGAACCCGCGGCCAAGGGATTATGAGTCCCCTGCTCTAACCGGCTGAGCTACCGCCCCATCGACGGCCAATACTAGCTTGCTGGTCCTCTCGTATTGAGAGGACACCCGGCACGAATGCTGAGATCCGTGTGCGGCATGAATGGCAGGTTGCATCCGAGAGGCGTTGGTTCCACGGAGCACTCAGCGCGTTCTCCTCACGCCGCCTGCGCGGTCCGCGACGCTCTCCCGAGCTAGGTCGAGAGCCGCTTCGAGCAGTATCTGCCCGGCGCTCGGCAGGTAGGGCCCGGAGAACAGCCGCGAGCTCCGGTACGCCATCTCGATCTCATAGCCTCCGGCGGCATAGTCCTCGGCGCGCAGCGGGATGTAGCCGGGCACACCGCCGGTGTAGCCCACCACGAGCAGGTCCGGACGCCGCAGTGCACGGCGTGTCTCCAGGGCGAACTCCACGAACGGCTCGCCGGGGAGCATGACGACGCCGAAGGCGCCCCACCAGTGGACCGATATCGGCACATCCAACCCACCAGGGGACGGTCGATCCCGCCAGTACCGCGCCCACTCGATCCAGGTCGTCAGCAACGTCCGCCGCGGGCCGGACATGGAGGCCGCCTCCAGCGTCCAATCCCGCGCCCAGGCACGCAGGGTGGCGGCGTCGGGAGCCGGGCGCATCGGCAGCCACACCTGCCGCGACGTGGCGATCACGTCGGTGACCGGCACCGGGTCGGCCGCGCGCAGCGCGCGTTCGACACCATCGCCGACGCGGGCACCGATCGAGTCGGCGGCCGCGAAGGTGCGCTTCGGGTCCGGACCCGTGGCGAAGCTGTCGGTCGCCAGGTGGCCGGTGTTGAGCTGTCCGCAGCATCCCTGGAGGAACATCACCTCGCCGCCCGTCATCTCTTGCACGTGGCTGCGTGCCGCGCCGGGCCAGTCCGCCGTGATGGCGAGGTTGTCCGGTCCGAGAGTGACCGGATGGCACGCGTGCGAGAACATCGTCACGATCGGCGAACCGGAATCGTCTGTCCATTGCATCGCGAAGACGACCGGGTCGATCACCTCGGTGCCGCGGCGATTGTGCGCGACCGAGTCCAGAGGTGCCACCCCGGACCGTAGCCATGCCCGACGGCGCGCCTTCCACGCCCGTCTGCCGGCGTCGACGATGTTCGCGAACGCCGACTCCACGTACTGCTCGTCCCGTTCGGCGCCGAATCCCACCGCTTTGACCTTCGGCCCGCCGTGCGTGTGACTGACCGAGACCGCGACGGACTTGGTGGGAACGCCCAGGTCCTCCCCGATTCTCCGGCGGATCTCGGCCGCGTCGGCCAGATCCAGACTGATCAGATCACAGGCGACGATGATGGACGCGCTGTCGCCGTGGGTGACTGCCACCGCGGTGGCGAACAGCGGATCGTGCACAGCCACGGACGGCTCGACGCGGACGGCGAAACCCGCCATCGACGAGCCCACCGGCGGCGTGATGTCCACCGTCGCCGCGCCGACCAGCGTCGGTTCGACCGCACGCCTCATAGCCACCGCACCCTGTCCTGAAAACGGCCGAGAAACGTGGCGTGCTGGCTGTCGCCGCCGGGCGCGTTTCCGCTGCGCCAGACGGGTGGGGTCGTGCCGCGGCGCGCCAGCTCCGCCGTCGCCGCCGCAACGACAGAGTTGAGTACGTACGCATTCACGAACGTGGAGATCGCCGCGATGTTCTCCGGCACTCCGTCCACGCTCAGGACCGCGTCGCCCACGGGCACCTTTGTGTCGACGTGGACATCGACGAGGTCGTGGAGGTTCGCCCCGGACGGATGCCTGGCCGGATGGTCCGGCGCAGTGGATTCGGCATGATCGCGCGACGACACCCCGATCACCGTCGCGCCTGCCTGCCTCGCGTAGAGTGCCGCATCGATCAGCGCCGCGTTGATTCCATAGGCGTTGACCAGCACGAGCAGATCGTCGGCGCCGATGCGGTTGTCTCGCATGACGACGGTCGCGTACCCGGGAGTGCGTTCCATGGCCATCGAGCGCAGCGCACCGCTGGACAACAGCGTGCCCTCGTCGAGGATGGCGCTGATGTGAACCAGCCCGCCGGCCCGGAAGAACACCTCCTGTGCTGCCAGGTTGGAGTGCCCGCCGGGGCCGTAGACGTAGACGAGCTCGTCCCTGGCGATCTGGTCGGCAATCAGCCGGGCCGCGCGGTGTACCGCTCCCGCCTCATCCGCGCGGATCGTCTCCAGCATTTCGGTGATCCGGTCGAGGTACTCACTCATCAGGGCGGCGGTCGCTGCGCTGCCGTCGTCGTGCGGGTTCATCGGGACGTGCCTCCACTCGTCGTGGCAGGTGTGGCAGGTGTGGCAGTGGGGGAGAGCCGGACCGTGAGCACCGTCGTCCCTTTGGGCAGGTCGGTGCCGAGCTCCAGCATCGTCCGGCCGTGCCGCTCGGCGGCGGTGTGTGTCACGGCCGCATCGGCGGTGCTGTCCACGGTGACGGCCGATTCTGTCCAGGTGCCCGGAAGCACGAGGTCGATGGCGGCGCCGGGCACCGGGCGGGCGGTGCGTGCGACGACCTCCAGTGCGTCGGCGTCGGTCCGCCGGACCGAGAGGCCCACCTGCCGCCGTAGCCGCTCCCAATCGTTGAGCTGCTCGGCCGTCCACCAGGGCATACCCAGTTGGCGTGCCAGGGCCACGACGTCGCGGCAGGCGTTGCGGACATACTCCCGGCGATGGAGATGGACCGGGTGGAAGAGGAAATGCGCCACGCCATGGTGGGCGAGCGCTTGGGAGAGGATGACATCGCGGACTGACTCGTGCGCGGCCCACGCGAGGTCCTGTGCATGCAGCGGCAACACGACCACATCCAGCCGCCCGTCGTACCCCGCGGCGCCGGGCGTGGGACCGGTCATGGGCAACGACAGATGCGCTGTCCCGAACGGGAAGCCGACGTTTCCCTGCTTGCTGGGGCCGCGAGACTCGTCGATCCGGATGCCGAGAGCCACGCACCACCGGTAGAACTCGTCCCAGCCCTCCCACCTGGTGTAGTGGTTCTTGTTGGACACGATCTCCTCGTGTCCGGTCATCGCCCGCGCCCACGCGTGCTGGGCGCGTAGCTGCGGCCAGCCCCACGTCGCGATGTCCGCGTCGCCGACCGCGTTGAAGTGCAGGGCGTGCTCATGGCCGTGCTCGCCGATAGCCCGCACCGTGTCCGGCTCGTAGCCGCCGGGGTAGACGTGGCACCACGTGGTGCGCACGTCTATCTCGTCGAAGAGACGCAGCGTGGTCTCCGCCTCCTCGGTCACGTTCCGGTCGGAGTCCACCGACAGGTGGGCGACGGCGGGAACACCGGACGGCCAGTAGTACAGCCACGGGACGACGACGCCGGCCCGGCCTGCGGCCCCGAAGAGCAACTGCACGAGGATCTGGCGCCAGAGGTCGGCGTGCGGCCGATGGAACACCGGAACCGGCCCCAGCCCATCGCGGCCGTCCGGACGCGACGTCCACGGGCCCGGCGGCATAGCCCGGTCCGACTCGTAGCACAGGGTGATGCCGTCGTCGCACTTGAGCACGCCGTCGTCAACCGGGGCGGAGCCGTCGGCCGCCGGCTCGCCGTCGCGGTCGACGGGGTCGCCCTGCTGGATCCGGACGATGCTCTGCCAGAGGTCGACACCGGAGACGATCATGAAGCCGTGGCCGTGCCGGCGGACCACCAGAGCCGGGGAGCCGTCGTCCTGCCACCGCGCAAGCACCGTCGTCTCCTCCGGCGGCCCGGTCACACCGAGCCGGGTTCCGCCGAGCGCGCGCAGAGCGACGTCCGGTGCGTCGACCCAGCCGTTCTGGCCGGCGACGGTCACGTGCCCGGCGGTGACGCGTTCGGCGCCGACGACGCCGAACGCGTCCGTGAGCGTCCCCGCGCCGACGGATATGGCGACGCCGCCGTCCGCGATCCAACGACGCACGCCGGCCACATCGGCAGTGGCCAGGTCGACCCGGGACGGGAACAGGACGA
>NZ_ML142850.1:544984-551135 GCF_004138495.1 Phytoactinopolyspora endophytica | reverse complement strand
CTGCTCGCGCGCGGACAGTACGGCCGGAAGCACCACGTCGTATGGGAGGCGAAGATGATCGAGTACCTCGGTGCAGTAGTGCCACCAAGGCCGGCTCGCGGTGTCCGGCGACGGCCCATCGACAGGCGGTTCGAAGACGACCGTTATCGGCACGGAATCCTTCACGTCACATCTCCTTCATGGTTTCCGGCGACGCCGCCGTGAGGGCTGGGGGATGGCCGGAACATCGTGTGTGCGGGTGCGGGTGCCGAGCTCACTCACGTCGTGCAGTCCCGGACGTAGTGCCCTGGAGCTACTTCGCGCAGCGGTAGGTCCCCGGCTTCGGGTTGCCACGGCGTGGCGGGTGCCGGCAGCGGGTCCTTGCTCACGGGCAGGACGGCCGCCAGCAGCTGCTGGGTGTAGGGGTGGCGTGGCGAGTCGAAAAGGATCTCGGTCGGCGCGATCTCGACGACCTGCCCGAGACACATCACGGCCACCCGATCCGCGAAGCGCTCGACCACCGCGAGGTTGTGCGAGATGAACACCAGCGTGAGCCCGAGGCCGGCGCGCAGCTCGTCCAGGAGCGCGAGCACCTGCGCCTGGATGGAGACGTCCAGGGATGACGTCGGCTCGTCGCACATCAACAGCTTCGGTTCCAGGGCGAGTGCCCGGGCGATGGCGACGCGCTGCTGCTGGCCACCGGAGAATTGCCGCGGATAGTGATCAGCGAACCGTGGATTGACGCCGACCATGGTGAGCAGTTCGATCGCCCGTTGCCGCCGCGACCGTTTATCACCCCGCTTGTGCAGCCGGAGGGGCTCGGCCACGTTCGCGGAGACGCTGTAGTGGGGAAGCAGGGACCCGTACGGATTCTGGAACACCATCTGCATCTGGGCGCGCAGCCGGCGCATGTCGCCGTGGCGGACCGTCGAGAGGTCCACCCCGTCGAAGGTCACGGTGCCGTCGGTCGGCGCCATCAGACCCATCATCAGCCTGGCCATGGTCGACTTGCCGCTGCCGCTCTCTCCGACCAGACCGAGTGTCTCGCCACGTCGGACCGACAGGGATACGTCCCTGACCGCGTGGACGTCACCGGCCCTGGTGCTGAAGACCTTGTCGACGTGGTCGACGCCGATCAGGCGGCCGTCGACGGGTTCCGTGTCGGTTCCGGGGCCGGATCCCGCGCCGTCGGGTCGCACCGTGACATCAGCCATGTTGCACCGCCTTCCAGCAGGCGACCTCGCGTCGTCCTGTGCGCTCGTCGGCCCGGTCGTCCGTGCGCTCGTCCGTCGGCCGGCCCGTCTCTGCGACCGTGCCCGGCACAAGGTCGCTGCCGTTCCCGCTCCACGGGAGCAGCGGTTGATCCTCCTGGCCGCACCTTTCCTCGGCCCGGTCGCAGCGCGGGTGGAAGGCACACCCGGGTGGCCGATGGGCCAGATCGGGTGGCGATCCTGGGATGGGGCGCAGCGCCCGTTGCCGGGCACCGACCTCCAGCGTCGAGGAGAACAGGCCAGAGGTGTACGGATGCGCGGGGTGGGCGAGTAGCGGGCGGATCGGTGAGTGCTCGACCACCCGGCCCGCGTACATGACGATCGCGTCGTCACAGAAGTACCGGGCGACGCCGAGATCGTGAGTGATCATGATGACTCCGGTACCGCGCGCCTTCAGCCGCGCCAGCAGATCCAGCAGCTGTCTCTGGACGGTGACGTCAACGGCCGTGGTCGGCTCGTCGGCGATCAGCACGGACGGCTGGGTGACCATCGCCATCGCGATCATGGCCCGCTGTCGCATACCTCCGGACAACTGGAACGGATAGGTGCGGATCCGCTTCTCCGGCTCGGGAATGCCGACGTCGCCGAGGGTTTCGACGGCGCGCCTCTTGGCTTCCGCCCGGTCGCAAATGCCGTGCCACAGCAGGTGCTCGGTGAGCTGCCGTTCCAGCGTGAGGGTCGGGTTGAGCGCTTCCATGGCGTTCTGGAAGACCATGCCGATGTCGCGGCCGCGGACCTTGCGCATCTGGCGCTCGGACAGGCCGAGCAGGTCGGTCCCGCCGAGCCGTGCCTGACCGCCGGCGACCCTGCCGGTCTTCGGCAACAACCGCATGACGCTGCGCATGGCCACGCTCTTCCCGCTGCCGCTCTCCCCGACGATGGCCAGCGCCTGGCCCGGTTCGACGGTGAAGCTGACGTCGTCCACCACCCGCAGCACCCGGTCCCGGAGGACGAATTCCGTGCGAAGGTCCTCAACCTCCAGCGACGACGCGCTACTCATCGGTCCTCCCCGCTCGTGTCGAAGGCGTCCCGGATGCCGTCTCCCACCCAGGTGAACGCCAGCAGGGTGAGGGCGAACAGGGTGGCCGGGAGGAACAGCAGGTGTGGTGCGGCCAGGATGTAGCTCGTCCCTTCCGAGATCATCGACCCCCACGACGGTGTGGGCGGCTGGACACCGAGTCCCAACAGCGCCAGGCCGGCTTCGGCGCCGATGGCCGCTGGGATGGCGAAGCTCGTGGTGACCAAGAGTGGGCCGATGGCGTTGGGCAGGATGTATCGGATGGAGATGGTCATCCCGGACGCACCCATCGACCTCGCCGCCTCGACGTACTCGCGTTCCTTGACGGTGAGGACCTGGGCGCGCACCAACCGCGCCTGCGTCACCCACGAGGAGATCCCGATGGCCAGCATCACCGCCCACAGGCTGCGTCCCATCACGGTGACCAGCACGATCGCGAATAGGTAGCTCGGGAACGCGTACATGACGTCGGTGATGCCCATCAGGCCCTGGTCGACCCGTCCGCCGATGTAACCCGCGGACAGCCCGATCAGGATGGCCACCACCAGGGACGCCAGCTCCGCGCCGAACGCGACGAACAACGCGGTGCGTAGTCCGTAGATCAGCCGGCTGAAAATGTCCCGGCCGAGTAGGTCGGTCCCCAGCAGGTGCCCGTCGGTCAGCAGTGGTGCCAGCCGCGCGTCCGGGTCGGTCTCGGAGAAGTGGTACGGCGCGATCCACGGCGCCGCCAGCGCGGTTACGATCAGCAGTGCGCAGAAGATCAGGCTCGCGAAGGCCAGCTTGTTGGCCCTGAACCGGGCCCATGCTCGAGCCCAGTGACTTCTGGCCTTGTCGGCTTCTACGCCGGTTGCCGCTGCGGGCTCTTCTGTGATCGTCGCCACCGGCTCACACCCCCTGCTGCTCGGATTCGGGGATCGAGGTACCCGTAGACGAGGTCCACGATCAGGTTCATGGTCATCAAGATCAATGCGAAGAACAGGGCCGTGCCCATCAGCAGCGGCATGTCCCGGCTTGCGGCCGCCTGGGCGAAGTACAGGCCCAAGCCGGGAATGCGGAACAGCGCCTCGACGAAGACGGTGCCCGTCATCAGCGATGCCAGGAGTGGGCCGAGTACCGTCACGATCGGGATCATCGAGTTCCGCAACGCGTGCCGTGTGATCACCGTCGATCGTGGTCCGCCCTTCGCCAGGGCCGCGACGACGTACTCTTCGCGCAGCGTTTCCAGCATGCTTGAGCGCACGTACCTGGCGAGTACCGCAGTCGGCCCGAGGACCAGCGCCAAGACGGGCATGACCATGTGCTGTGGTCCGTCCCAGCCGCTGGACGGCAGCACGCCTAGTGTGAGCGTGAAGACCAGCACGAGGATGACGCCGGTGAGGTAGTTCGGCAGCGCCGTTCCGAGTGTGATCAGGAACATCGTCCCGTGATCGGCCGCGGAGTTCTGCCGGACCGCCGCGTATACCCCGACGGGTATCGCGATTACCAGGGACAGCAACACCGCTATGATCGCGATGGTCGCCGAGATCGGGAAACCCTGGGCGATGATGTCCTGCACGTCCTGGGCCGGGTACTTGTACGACGGCCCGAAATCCCAGGTGACGGCTCCCTTCATGAAGATCAGGTACTGCCGCCAGGCAGGAATCTCCTCGCCGTAGCGGGATGCGAACGCGTGCACCATATCTTCGGTTCCGGCCCCTCCGAACTGAGAGGCACCGGCGCTGATCCGTTGGATGTCCGCGAAGTTCCCCGGGGCGAGCTGCAACAGGGTGAAGGTGATCATGGATACGGCGGTCAGGGAGAGCACCATGCGCACGACACGCTTGCTCAGATATGTCATGAAACTCATCGCGTGCCCTCCCCGCGCCGGTTCGGCCGAACAGCCATGCTGGTGTCCTTACTGTTCCTCGGCCGCGATGCTGACGCCCTTGAGGTAGTAGGCATCGCTCGAGGGCCGCAGGTTCAAGCCCTGGATCGTCGGACGAACAGCGAAATAGCGGTCCTTCCACAACACCGGGATCATCAGGTGCTGCTCCTCCCGCAACTGCGCCGCCTGGATGAACAGGGCTTCCCGCTCGGCCTCGTCATCGGCGTTCATGGCTTGCTCGACCAGGTCCGCGAGCTCGTGCGAGTCGTCGCTGGCGTGCTCGTCGAGGATCGCCGCCATCTCGGCGTTACGTTCGGCGATCGAAAGGTCGCCGTCCGCCTGGACCTCCTGGTATTCGGTCCAGATGTCCGCCGGAAGGCTGAACTCCTGGATGTCCTGCGGCGACCAGAGAGAGCCGACCATGGTGGGCCAGTCGGGGGTTCCGGCGAAGGATCCGTAGTAGAACCCGATGTAGTCCTCATCCTGGACGGCCCAGCGACGTTCGACCAGCACACCGGACTCCACCGTGTCGGCCTTGGCGCTGATGCCGAGGTTGCGGCGCCACGAGTCGACGGTGGCCTCCACGTCCACGTTCGACGTGCCGGCCAGCAGGTTGATCTCCGGGAACCCCTCACCATCCGGGTATCCGGCCTCGGCCAGCAGCCGCTGTGCCTCTTCGATGTCCTCATCCACCTCGATGCTGTCGTCGTAGCCGGGGACGTTGCCCAGCACCAGCGAACGGCCCGGCTCGCCATCCGGCGTCACCGAGGCGATGTAGGTCCGATCGAGCGCGAGCGACAACGCTCTACGGATGTCGACATCTTCGAGCAGCGGGTTCTCGCTGCGCAGGGTCGCCAGATAGACGTAGGAGACGGACGGCGCCACCCGAACGTGTTCGGCCAGCTCCGGGTCGCTCTCCATCCGGATGATGTCGGCGTTGGCGAGACCGACGATGTCCACCTCGTCGTTCTCGTACGGCACCGTGGCGGCGCCCGTCGTGCCGCCCTCGAGGAGCGCGATCTCGACCCGATCGAGATGGACGTTGTCGGGATCCCAGTAGTGCGGGTTGGGGACAAGCTCCATGCTCGAGTTGGTCACCCACACGTCGACGACGAACGGCCCGTTGCTGACGATGTGCTCGGCTTCCTGCCAGTCCTGGGGGTGTTCCTCGACGGTGTCCATGTGCAGCGGCAACATCGACGGGTGGGTCATCGCCAGCAGGAAACCCGGGGTCGGGGACTCCACCTCGATCTCCAGGACACGTTCGTCCACCGCGCGGACGCCCACCTCCGACCAGTCGTCGGTGGCGCCTTCCAGGAAGTCCGCGGCGCCCTTGATGTTGGTGGCGCTCTGGTACGAGTTGGCCCCGTCGGTGCTGCCTCCCGTCTCGCCGGCCCCGGGGGTGAACAGCCGCTCGTAGCTGCGCTCGAAGTCCTCGGCGGTCACCGGATCGCCGTTGGACCATTTCGCGTCCTCGCGAAGGTTGAACGTGTAGGTCAATCCATCCTCGGACACCTCCCAGCTCTCTGCCACGCCGGGAGCGACGTCGGTGCCGTCGTCGTTCTGTACCACCAGCCCTTCGAAGATCCCCTTCGCCGACATCCACATGCCGAAGGTGACCACCTGCGGGTCGATGATCGAGAGGTTGCTGCTGGACAGCCGTAGCACCTGCTCCGGCGCTGCATCGCCGTCGCCGTCACCCGAGCTGCTGTCGCCGCTGTCCGCGTCCTCAGCGAACAAGGTGCACCCGGACAGTGTGAGCGCGACCGCCACGGCGGCGACCGCCGATCGACGTGTGCGGGAACCGTGTCGAGCCGAACGTCTGCTTGCGCCCATGATTCCTCCATGAACTATGTGACTGTGAAGCTGTGACGAGGTGGTGCGACCCGCACGTGCGGGCGCGTCACAGATCCGTCGGATGGTTGAGAACCTTGCGGATAGCAGTGGCGATGTCCTCGGCGTCCGCTGTTGTCCCGAGGAGCGTCTGCGGTGACAGCCACATCGCCTCGGCCACGATCT
>NZ_ML142850.1:537557-544955 GCF_004138495.1 Phytoactinopolyspora endophytica | reverse complement strand
GGAGCTCGGGGTTCGGTTGTGGCCGCCCGAGCATGGTGGTGATCGTGTGGATCTCGTGCCGGATGGCGTTGTTGCGGTGCAGCCCGACGTAACCGCCGGAGACCGGGATGCCCTCGGCCGCCAGCGCTCGTACGAAGCGTGTCTTCCGTTCGGCGTCGCCGAGGCCGCGGATGCGGAAGGTGAACAGATGGCGGCCGTGTGCGGTCACGCGCTCGTCGATGCGCGGGACCCTCAGGTCTGGTGCGTCGGCGAGCAAGCTGGTCAGGAGGGCCCAGAGGCGGTCTCTACTCCGTGTCTGCCCGGGATGGCGGCGAAGCTGTTCGCGCAGGATCGCCCCCTGGAACTCGGTGATCCGCAGATTGAAACCGACGTGCTCGTGCTGGTACCAGCTGCCGTCCGGCACCCGGCCGACGTTGGCCTGGGCGTACAACCGGCGGCCGACGTCCGGCGAGTTCGCCACTACCGCGCCGCCTTCGCCGGAGGTCATGTTCTTGCTGGTCTGGAAGCTGAACATGCCGGCGTCCCCGAGCGCGCCCACTCGCCGGCCACGCCATTCGGCACCATGTGCCTGCGCCGCGTCTTCGACGACCGCTACGCCTCGTCGCCGTCCGAGTTCCACCAGGGCGTCCATGTCGCACGGCTGCCCGGCCAGATGCACCGGCATGATCGCGGCGGTGCGCTCGGTGATCGCTGCCTCGGCCGCCGCCGGGTCCAGCAGGTGGGTGGAGGGGTCGATGTCGGCGAAGACGGGCACGGCGCCGATCATCAACGCTGCGGTGGCGCTGCCGACGAACGTGTACGCGGGCATCACCACCTCGTCGCCGAGCCCCACGCCCAGTGCCTTCAGCGCGGCAGTGAGCCCGAGCGTGCCGTTGCAGACGGCGACGCAGTGCTCAGCCTGCTGGTAACCGGCGAACTCGTCCTCGAAGGTGCGAACGACGTCACCGTGGGTACTTCCCCAGCGGCCCGAGGCCAGCACCTCCGCGACTGCCTCCGCCTCCTCGGTACCCGACGTGGGCCACGCGGGGAACGGCTCGGTGCGCACCGGGGTGCCGCCGTGGATGGCGAGATCGGACATCAGGCACCGGCCTGCCCTGCAGGGCTCTGCGCGACGGCGCGGGCGACCTGGTCGATGGCCTGGAGGTGATGGTCCCGGAACTGCGGGATGGTCGGCTTCCACGTGGTCTGCAGGAAGCCGAGCAGGCGGGCATGGTCGAGTCGTCGCCGGCAGAAGTCCACCGTCAGCCCGAAACTCCTCGCCTGGCGGTAGTTACTGGCCGTGGGGATCTGGTCGAAGCCCTGATCGTCGAGATCGAGGTAGGTCAAATACCGCCAGGCACGGTTCTCCGGCTCGGGCATCACACGTGGACGGTCGTTCTCGTTGTCGTCGGTGAAGTCCAGGTCGTAGTGCCAGTTGCTCTGCACGATCGACCTCGGCATCTTCCAGTAGAACTCCTGCGGGTGCCGCCAGGCGTGATCCGACCACACCCACGGCCGGGCGCCGGCCTTGGTCACCTCGTCGGCGAAGAAGCACAGGTCTTCCCACCACAGCTCGTGTTGCCGGATCACGACCAGCCGCGACCTGGGCTGATTGGCTGCTGTTTCCTCGTCCATGCCGAGATGGAACAGCCGTGGCCCACCGAAGAGTTCACTGACCTCAGCGATCAGGTCCTTGCAGACCTCGTAGTACACCGGCGTCGAGACCTGCCTCTGGTACACCCCGAGCCAGGCGTCGTGGCCGGTGCTGAAGTTCAACTTGGGGATGGGCTCTAGCCCCAGCTCCCGTAGCCGGGCGACCTCGTCCTTCAGGCGCGCCGTGCTCCACGCGTCCTTGAGAGCGATCTCCGGGTGTGACTCGTAACGGACGGCGTCACCGAGATCCAGGAGGACCATGTTCAGGTGGCTGTCGGCCATCTTCTGGGTCAGTTCGGTCCACAGCCCGTCGTCGAACTGCATCTCGTCGCGGTACGCACTCAACCGCCGTGGCTCCGGCGAGTCACTCCAGAAGTTGTAGCTGATGTGCAGGAGGTTTGCCCAGATGGTCATGGTCGCTTCCATTCAGTGGTCACTGGCGAGGTTCCCGGCGTGCCGCCGCTCGTCTGCGGCCCCTATGGCCGTTGGCGGCACCCTGGCGAGCGCCCCAGTTGAGCATGGCGACACCCAACAGCCGGGTTCCGCTGGTCGGCGTCGGCTGGGTGTCACGGTCTGCGTAGATGTCGAGGCAGTGTTCAAAGATGTCCGTGTCCCACTGGGTGAGCGCCATCCAACGGGTTGCGCCGAGCGGGTTGGACCGCAGGGCGCCCTGGCCGCTGACGACGTAGCGGAGAGTAGCCACACCGTCCGGGTCGTGCGCCGCGAGGTTCTCCGTGAACGTTGCGGCCAGTTTCTCCATGTCCTGATCGGTGAAGACAAAACCGTGCTGATAAGCCAGCGCTGCGAAGTCGACGTCAATGGCTCCGTGGCTGTAGTCCTCGAAGTTCTTATAGCCGCCGTTCACCGCGTACTCCGGCTTGTGCATGGAGATGTCGGTCTCCGCGGATCCGGTCTTGGTGTACCCGCTCCAGGCTGCCGAGTAGGTGGGGAAGTAGTACCAGGTCGAAGTGGTGACACCGGACGTGTCCTGGTCGCTCAGTTCCGCCTTGAACATTTCGGCCAGGGCGGTGGCGCGGTGCACGTGCTGCTGGTCCCCGGTGATCGCGGCGAGCTCGAGCACGGTGCGGCCGAGCGCCAGGGTCATGTTCAGCGGCTGTGCCTGACCGTCGAATCCGACGGGGAAGCCCTTCTCCCGGAAGTAGTAGCCGCGACCGTCGCTGGTCTCGCGCCACTCCCTGTCATGGATCGCCACAGCATCGTCCACCGCGGCTAGATACTCATCGGCCTTGTCCTGGTAATGCTGATCGTGCTTGAGCTGGGGCTCGGACTTGACGATCCGAACGAAACTGGCGATCGGATAGGTGATCATTCCGGTGTGCACTGCCATGATCACTGGCTGCGCGAACATGTCGAAGACACCTTCGGCCGGCCTGGTGCTCACGCCCTGGTCATGAGCGGTACAGAGGATGTCTCTTGGGTAGTCGTCATAGACGCGGCGCACGGCGTAGTCCGGGCTTCCCGGATCCATCGTCAGGTCGTCATAGGTTTCGGTGAAATCGAACTTTGCGTTGTGCACGACCAACGAGAACGTATCGCCAGCCCCGTGGCTCACCGTTACCGTCACCGTGTCTGGGTACGTACGACCGCTACGTATCTCCAGCGTCGGCTGCCCGCTCGCGTCCGTGAGCTCGCAGATTCCCAGCGTGTAGGGGTTCATGGTCCGCCAGGCCGGCAGCGAGAGCCCGCGGTAGTCGGTCACGCCGCGCTCGCTGTCCCGGTGCGTGAGCATGATGTCGACGTTGTCGATCAGCCGGTCGAGGTACGACGTGTCGCCGTACGCGAGGTACATCATGACGAAGCTGCGCAGGGCGTAGGACTGTTGCCACGCCAAGGCGCCGGCCTCGTTGTTGTTGTCGGGGCTTTGGCCGCCGCTCTGATAGGCCGCGTCGAAGGCGTGGAAAGCCTCAGGGGTCGTGTAGTCGAATGATGTGGATGCGAGAGCGGGCGCTGTCATGGACGTGCCGAGAGCACCGGCTGACAAACCACCGGCGGTCAGGAGTCCCGCGTTGCGGACGAAGCCACGCCGTGTCATGCCCGTGTTGACGGTGGAGCCCGGGGTCGGCGCACGGTTCGGTGTTGCCATGGACGTCTCCTTCGATCAGGAACAAGCCACCAGTCGCGCGTTTGGTTGCAGTGAGTCTGTTCTGTATCTCATTGCATGTCAACTGTTTCTCAATAACGAAAACGTGACGCCGATCGAGAGGCGGGTTTACGACGACGGGGAGTTGCGGAGAAGATGGCCCCAGCCTGCGGTGGCCGCGGATCTGGCGAGTGCGCCGGAGTCCGTTCCGCCGTCGAGGGGATGGGGTGCCAGGCCGGCGGTGATGCCTGCACGTCAGGCCTGCTACCAGGGATAAAGGTGACCTCAGTGGGTGCGACGCCAGTCCGTGGCGGCCCGATTCGACGCTTCTGTCATGCTTGAGGGCGTGGGTTCGGAGGCCTCTGCGAAGGGGGCTGAGTGGTCTGCGCTCGCGCGGTGTTCGGGTGTGCGTCACAGAATGGAAACAAAGGGAAGCAGTACTTCCAGTGCCTATCGATGCGACTCGGTCGATGCGATGTCGCCGGCTTCCGGCCAGCCGTTGTGGGAATCAACGCGCCGGATGACCGGCATCGGGAGCCGGCGATCCACTGGCTTGCCCACGAGGCGGCTGTGTCGCCGCTCCCACAGGATCTGCGCCGCTTCACGTCCGATGTCTTCGCATGGGACCCGTACGGACGTCAGTATTCCCCCGCCCAGCTCTGCGGTATCTTCGAAGGCCACCAGCGTGGGCCAGCCTTCCGGTGGGACACCCGCATCCCGCAGCGCGGAAAGCAGGCCGAGCGCTGCCTTGTGGCTGGCGCACACCACCGCGCTCACATCTCGGCGGAGAACTATGGCCCGGGCAGTCCGTCTGGCAGTCTCGACCTGCTGCTCATATGAGCCGGGGGCAGTCTCCGGCAGGAAGAAGATGTTGTCCACGCGTTCCTCGAGCTGGCTCATCGCCTCCTGCCAGCCCTGCATGCGCAATGCCGACCAGTGGTACCGGGGGTCGTCGTCCGCGACGGCGTGCAGCCCGAGGAAGGCGATACGACGGTGGCCTCGTTGCCACAGGTGCCTGGTGGCAGCCCGGCTGCCGTCCTCGTGATCGACGGTCACCATGTCGATCACCATCCGCGGATCCTGCGGCTCTATCGGAATCGAGGCCCAGCGGACCCGAGCCGTCGATGCGTCGCCGAAGGCCACCAAGTCCTCGCCGCGGTCCGGCATGGCGAGAAAGGCCCCGGCGATCGGGGGAAGCGTCCCGTCCAGTGCGCGCTTCAAGGCGACATCGATGTTCATCGTTGCGCTTGCCGCCCCGAGCTGGGTCACGCGTTCCTCGAACCCGAACCGGACCCGGTCGACGATCGACGTCGTCGCCGAGCTCGTTTCGGCCTCGACCAACATCAGGTAGCTGTCCGGTTCGGCAGTCGCCGTGTCGGCGACGAAGATGCCGACACGCGGCACGGTGCGGAGCAGGCCCTCGTCCACGAGCTTTCTCAGCTCGGACGTCACCGACCGCGGCGACAGGCGATACTTCTCCTGAAGTTCCCGCACAGTGGGAAGCATGTCTCCGGGGCGTAGCCGCCCCTCCTGGCAGGATCGGCGAAGATCTTCGACGAGGGCTTGCCGCTGTCGCTCCGAAGTTCTCCTGGTGGCCATCCTAGAGCCCTCTCTCTGCTTCCCGATGGTGAGGTGTCAGCCTATCGCACGCTATATGTGCAGTGCTTCCAGACGGCGAATGTGCTGGTGACATCCTCGCGACAGGGGGAGGAAGCAGGAGATAACAAGCGATCCATCGGCGACCCCCGGTGTTGCCGTGTTACCTAACGTCGTCTATTCTGCATCCAATCTTGGGAAACACTGATGACTACCAATGAAGGCACAACGATCCACGTGGCTATGCCGACAGACGTCACCGATCCAACCACCGCGGCCAGCTGGCTGGCGCTGCTCGAAGATCTGGTCAACACCGACAGCGCGCCGGGCGATCATGCGGGGATCGATGCGGTGTATCGCTTGCTCACCCCAGCCGTAGAACGGCTGGGCTTGGGCGTCAAGAAGGTCACGTGCGCCGGGGGTCCGGACGTCATGGTCGCGCACCGGCCCGGAACGCGAGCAGATGCCGGCAGGGTGCTCATGGTGGGCCATGTCGACACGGTGTTTCCCCGGGGAACCGCTGAGGTTCGCCCGTTCACGGTGGCGGGCGAGCGTGCCTTCGGACCCGGGGTCGCCGATATGAAGGGCGGCCTGGTGGTGATCCTCGCCGCGTTGAGTCGTCTCGACGCTGACGCTTTAGCGGGCCTCGACATCACCGTGGTTTTCAACGGGGACGAGGAGTCCGGCTCGCCGTTCTCGAGGCCGGTGATCGAGGAGGCATCCGCCGGCCAGGACGCCGCACTCGTCTTCGAGGCCGCGAGGCCTTCGGGTGCGATCGTGACGTCGCGGCGCGGGGTGGCGCGCTACCGGCTCGAGGTGACCGGGCGCGCAGCCCACAGCGGGTCGAATCCCGGCGCCGGAGCCAATGCTCTCGAGACGCTCGCTCACAAGATCCTGGCCGTCCAGGAGCTCGGACGCCGCATGGACACGGCGTCGGTGAACGTCGTGCTCGCCGACGGGGGAAGTCGTCCGAACATCATTCCTGCCTCTGCATCGGTGCACGTGGATGTGCGTTTCGACGACGACAGCGCGGACCTGGCCGTCGAGCGCGGGCTCGGCGCGCTGGCGGGCGCGGGACCGGTCGAGGGAACCGTGACTCAGGTGACGCGTTACCAGGGCCGTCCGGCGTTCGGTCGGCCGTTCACGGAACTCGCCGATGCATACGCGGATGCTGGACGAGAGCTGGACGTGCACATCGAGACGGTCGCTGCTGGTGGCGTGTCCGACGCCAACTTCACCGCGGCGGCCGATGTGCCGACGTTGGACGGCCTCGGGCCGGCCGGGGGAGGCGCGCACACGGACGCCGAGTACATCGAGATTCCCAGCCTGATGGAGCGTGCCTCGGTCTGCGCGGCTCTTCTTGCCCGGCTCGGGGCGCGTTCGCGGCCGTGACGAGGTGGCGGCCAAGGGATGACGAGTCCCCTGCTTTGACCGCCTGAGCTACCGCCCATCGGCGGTCGATACAAGCTTGCCGGTCTTCTCTTGACGATCTGGTTATGCGCTGCGTAATGTCACGCATTACACCGGGTTGAAACGATCCATGTGACTCCTAGGCAAATCGAACCGGAACATGCGACGTGCAAGGGAGACGAGATGGACCGACCCGCCGGCCGGCCGGCCGCGGCGCTGCGCGGTGTGTCGAAGAACTTCGGTGCCGTCGCCGCGCTGCGCAACGCTGAGCTCGAGCTGTACGCCGGGGAGGCGCACGCTCTCGTCGGGGAGAACGGCGCCGGCAAATCGACCCTGATCAAGGTCTTGGCCGGCGTGCATCGCCCGGATCGGGGCACGGTGGAGCTGCGTGGCGAGGTGGTGGACCTCAGTTCGCCCAGCGACGCCCGTGATGCCGGCATCGCGGTCATCTACCAGGAACCTACGCTCTTCCCCGACCTCACCGTCGCCGAGAACATCTACATCGGCCGCCAGCCTCGGGGAACGCTGGGCCGGATCGACCGCTCCGCGATGAACCGCGGCGCTGAGCAGCTCTTCGACCGGCTGGCCGTGCCGCTGGATCCGGACCGGCCGGCACGCGGTCTGTCGATCGCCGATCAGCAGATCGTCGAGATCGCCAA
>NZ_ML142850.1:529171-537484 GCF_004138495.1 Phytoactinopolyspora endophytica | reverse complement strand
ATCTCGCTGAACGCGGACGTGCTGGTGATGGATGAGCCCACGGCGGCGTTGTCCGGTGTCGAGGTGGACCGGCTGTTCGCCGTCGCCCGGTCGCTACGCGATGCGGGTGCCGCGATCCTGTTCATCTCGCATCGGTTCGAAGAGGTCGAAGAGCTGTGTGAGCGGGTCACCGTGATGCGTGACGGCGCCCATGTCTCGACCGATCTCATGGCCGAGGTCACCATCGACCAGATTGTCCGTCGGATGGTCGGCCGGGAGCTCGATGCGCTGTTCCCGAAGCAGGACGTCGAGTTCGGCGAGGAGGTCCTGGGGGTCACAGGCCTGACCCGTGGCGGTGTCTACGATGACGTGTCGTTCGCCGTCCGGGCCGGAGAGATCGTCGCCCTGGCCGGGCTGGTGGGCGCTGGACGGTCGGAAGTCGCCCGGGGCATCTTCGGCATCGATCCCCGCGACATGGGCACCGTGCGTGTGAACGGCGCCGAAGTCCGCTCCGACGATCCGCGTGCCGCGATGGCCGCGGGCATCGCCCTCGTCCCTGAGGACAGACGCGAGCAGGGTCTCGTGCTCGATCTGTCGATCGTGCGCAATGCCACCCTCGCGCGGACCCGGTCGCTGGCGAAGCTGGGTTTCCTGACCGGCGCAGCGGAGAAGCGTGAAGCCGCGGAGTGGACGGCCCGGCTGCACACCCGGTACGGGCGTCTGAGTGACCCGGTCGGCACGCTCTCCGGCGGTAACCAGCAGAAGGTGGTCTTGGCCAAATGGCTGTCGACCCGGCCGAAGGTGCTGATCGTCGACGAACCGACCCGCGGCATCGACGTCGGCACGAAGGCCGAGGTTCACCGGCTGATGTCGCAGCTGGCCGCTGACGGTGTGGCCGTGCTGATGATCTCGTCGGAGCTTCCTGAGGTGTTACGCATGGCCGATCGGATCCTCGTGATGCGGGAAGGTCGCATGGTCGCCGAGATCGCGCGGCCGGACGCCACTGAGGAAGCCGTGATGTTCGCCGCCACCGGGCAGGAGGCGCACGCGTGACGACTGTCTCGCCGCAGCCGAGCGGAGCGCCGACCGACTCGGTCCACGAGGTGGACCCGGGCACACGGACAGGTTCTACGGTTCTGGACGCCGTGCTGCGGTTCCGCGCCCTCGGGCTGGCGCTGGTACTGGTGGCTCTGGTCATCGTGACGACGCTGGCCAACTCACGCTTCCTGTCTCAGCAGAGCATCCGCGACGTGCTGCTGTCCGCCTCGATCATCACGCTGCTGGCCACCGGGGTGACGATGGTGGTTCTCACCAAGGGCATCGACCTGTCGGTCGGCTCGGTCCTCGGTCTGTCCGCCTTCATCACGGCCCAGACGCTCGCCGAGAACCCGGGTCTTCCCATCCCGGTGGCGGGCTTGATCGGCGTCGGCGTCGGCCTCGCGTGCGGACTGATCAACGGGGCGGTCGTCGCGTGGGGGAAGGTGCCGCCGCTGGTGGCCACGCTCGGCACGTTGTACGTCTTCCGTGGCGTCGTGTACACGGTGGCCGGCGGGAGCCGGATCAACGCCGGCGACATGCCGCGGGGCTTCCTCGATTTCGGCACTGCCCGGATCTTCGGCGTTCCTTGGCTGTTCGTCATCGCCGGCGTGGTCCTGCTCGTCGTCGCGCTCTTCCTCGGCCGGTACCGGTCGGGTCGAGACCTCTACGCCATCGGGTCCAACCCGGAGGCCGCACGGCTTGCCGGCATTCCGATCACCCGGCGTCTGATGACCGCGTATCTCGCCTCCGGAGCGCTGGCCGGCATGGGCGGCGTGCTGTACGCGGCGCGCTTCGGCACGGTCGACGCCTCGGCCGGCTCCGGGCTGGAACTGGACGTCGTCGCCGCCGTCGTGGTCGGCGGCGTGGCCATCTTCGGCGGCAGCGGCACGGTGCTCGGTGCAGGACTCGGAGCGTTGGTGCTCACGGTGATCAACAGCGCTTTGCCGGTGCTCGGCGCCAACCCGTTCTGGCAGCGTGCGATCGTCGGCGCCCTCATCGTCGGAGCCATCGCACTGGATCGGCTGGTTGCGGCGCGGGTGGCCGTCTCGTTGCGGAAGAAGGGCTCCCATGTCGGCTGACGTCATTGCCGCGCCCGCTGAACGGCGGTCCTGGTCGCGCTTCGCCACCTGGGACGTTGCCGTGATCGTGGTCGCCGCGATCGTGATCGTGGTGGCGGCCGTCGGCGTCGAGCACTTCGGGACGACGCGTAACTTCGGGTTCCTGATCTTGGAGATGGCGCCGATCCTCGTCCTGGCGCTGCCCCTGACCCTGATCATCGTCACTGGTGAGATCGACCTGTCGGTCGCGAGCATGGTCGGATTGACCAGTGCCTCCATGGGGGCGATGTGGGACGCTGGGCTGCCCCTGGAGACCATCCTGTGGGTCACGGTGCTGATCGGTGCGGTCCTCGGCGCGGTCAACGGGTTCTTCGTCACGGTCCTCGGGTTGCCTTCGTTGGCTGTCACCATCGGGACGCTGGCGCTCTACCGCGGCCTGGCGTTCGTCCTGCTCGGGGACACGGCCGTGGCGGACTTCCCGCGCCCGTTCACCAACTGGGCGATCGGCGGCATCGGCGGTGAGTGGATCCCCAATGTCACCATCCCGATCCTTGTGCTGGTGGCCTTGTTCACCGCGGTGCTCCACGCCACCTCGGTGGGGCGCTCGACGTACGCCATCGGTGCCAACCCGGTGGCCGCGGCGTTCGCCGGCATCCCGGTCGGCAAGGTCAAGTTCTGGCTGTATGTGCTCTCCGGAGCCGTCGCAGGCCTGGTCGGGGTGTATTGGACGCTGCGGTTCTCCAGCGCCAGGGCCGACAACGCCAACGGGCTGGAGCTGACCGTCGTGGCGGCCGTCCTGCTCGGCGGGGTGTCGATCTTCGGCGGCAAGGGCACGCTGCCCGGCGTCGTCGGCGGTGTCGTCCTGCTCACCGCGCTCCAGAACGCATTGCGTCTGAGTGGCCGTAGCGCCGACCAGCTGACCATCGTCACCGGTGTCCTGCTCATCATCTCCGTACTGGCGCCGAACATCGTCAGCTCCGCACGCGCTGCGCTGACACGCCGACGGCGGGCCCGCGTACCCATCTCCCACGACCCCGTCTCTCTTTCCGACGCGAGAAAGGACCCATCATGAGGCACATGACCACGGTGCGCAGGACGTCGCGGCGGCGGATTCTTCCGCTGGCCGCCGGGCTGGCTGTCGCGCTCACACTCGGCGCCTGCGGTGGCACCACCCAAGGCGATGACGACACCAGCGGCGACGAGGGTGATGACGACGCACCCGCCGCCGAAGCCGACCCCGAGGGCGAATACCAGGAAGGCCTGGCCATCGCCATGCTGCCCAAGTCGGTGAACAACCCGTACTTCGAGGTGTCCAGTGAAGGCGCCGAGGCGGTCGTCACCGAACTCGGCGGCGAGTACGAGTACACCGGGCCCTCGGAGGCCACGGCGTCGTCGCAAGTGGACTACATCAACACACTCAGCCAGCAGGCCGCCGACGCCGTCCTGCTGTCGGCCAACGACCCGAACGCGTTGTGCTCGTCGCTGGATCAGGCACGCGCCGCCGGGACGTATGTCGTCACGTTCGACTCCGATGTCGACGCCGAATGCCGCGACGCCTTCGTCAGCCAGGTCGACGGCGACGAGGTCGGCAGGGCGCTGATCGAGATGGCTGCCGAACAGGTCGGTGGTGAGGGCCAGATCGGCATCCTGTCCGCGACGGCGAACGCGACCAACCAGAACGCGTGGATCGCTGTCATCGAGGACGAACTCGCGAACAACGCCGATTACGCCGACATCGAGCTGGTCGCCACCGTCTACGGCGACGACGAGGACGAGAAATCGTTCACCGAGACACAGGGCCTGCTCCAGTCCAACCCTGACCTGGACGCGATCATCTCGCCCACCACGGTCGGGATCGCGGCCGCGGCCCGATACCTGCAGGGCTCGGAGTACCAGGGAGAGATCGCACTGACCGGGCTCGGCACGCCGAACCAGATGCGGGAGTTCGTCAACGACGACACCGTCACCGAGTTCGCGCTGTGGGACCCGGGAGCGCTGGGCGAGCTGGCCGCGTACGCCGGCGCCGCGATGGCGTCGGGAATCATCACCGGCGCCGAAGGTGAGACGTTCACCGCCGGCGACCTCGGCGAGTACGAGATCGGGCCGGACGGCGTGATCACCCTCGGCCCGCCGACCCGATTCAACGCCGACAACATCGACGACTTCGAGTTCTGATGGCGCGAGTCAAGGACCGAGGTGGAAGACCCGCTCCGCGTTGCCCTGGAAGAAGGCCCTCTTGTGCTCCAGTGGCCATGGCAGCGAGTCGTAGGTGGCCACCTCCTCGGGAGCCCATTGATATGGGTAGTCCCACGAGAACATGAGGTGGTCGATCCCCACGACCTCGCGAACGAACTCGATCGCAGGGTGCCAGGCCATCCCGCTCGTTGTGTAATAGATGTTCTGTCTCAGATAGTCGCTCACGGGGCTTCGCAGCGGTTTCAGAGCCTCGTAGCGCTGTGACCTCACGGCGGCGCCATGCATGAAGTCGAGGCGCCACATCCAGAACGGCAACGCCTCACCGAGATGTCCGACCACGATCTTCAACGTGGGGTAGCGGTCGAAGACGCCCGCGGTGATCAGCCGCAACAGATGCAGGCCGGTCTCCACCGAGAACCCGTAGACCGCGCCGTCGAGGCCTGCCTCGATGAAGGGCTCCGCCATGCGCGGGATCGGCGTGTTGGGATGCAGGTAGATAGGTGTGTCGAGCGCCTCTGCCGCCTCGAAGATGGGGTCGTACCTTTTCGCGTCAAGGTACTGGCCCTGGACGTGGGAGTTGAGGATCACACCCTTGAACCCGAGCTCGTCGTGTCCGCGCCGGATCTCCTCTGCGGCGGCTGTGGGGTCCTGGGGTGCGATGGCCGTCAGCGCCTCGAACCGGTCAGGGTGCTGGTTGACGACATCCCGCAGCTCATCGTTGATCTCGATGGTCAACGGCACGGCGACCTCTCTGCGGAGGACCTGGGTCCCGGGCGTGGTGGTCGAGAGGATCATCACGTCGACACCGGCTTCGTCCATGGCGGCGATCCGCCCCTCGTCCGCCTCGACGATGCGCGCGGCGAGCGTCGAGGCGCGCTCGGTCGAGCCGAGGTAGTAGCCCCAGAGGCTACGGAACCCAGGATCGGTGATCGAGCCGGACGCCAGCTCGCGCCGGTAGATCTCCAGCATCTGCCGAGAGGCCCATGCTTCCTCAGTGGCGATGCGCTTGTAGTCGCTCGAGAACGCGAGCACGGTCATCTCTTCATCTCTCTTCGTCGCGCGTCAGGGGCTTCGGGATCGGTTGCTCGTCTAGAGATCGGACTCGTCCCAGTCGTTCATCTCGTCAACTAGATCGTGGGTGTAGAGGCCATCGACATCGACGTCGCCTTGGATCTGCCCGGACTCGACCATGTAGTCGACGAAGACCTGCCACGTGCCGTCCTGGTGGGATCCCCACTGGCTCTCATCCGGTTCGAGGGAGTAGGAGCCTTCCATACGGCGCTGGAGGATGCTCAGGTCGTTCGCCATCGCCTCCTCCTCGGAGACCTCCACCGACTTCGTCGACGGATCGAACTCCCACAGCAGCCGTACGCACTCCTCGGGGTCCTGCTCGCAGGATGCCACGCCCTTGAACACGGCCCGGCCGATCGCCGCGAAGAGCTCGGGCTCGTCTTGGAGCCGTTCAGGCAGCGCCATGAGTCCTCCCGCGTTCAGACCGGAGACGAAGTCCGATTCGAGCACCTCCACCTCCACGCCGGCATTCAGCATCGTCTGGTATTGCGAGTCGTAGGTCGACAGCACGTCGACCGCGTCCGATCCCAGGGCCGCGATCGCCTGAGGTCCGGCGCCGATCTCGACGAACTGCAAGGACTCGGGGTCGACGCCGGCCTCGGCGGCGACCGCCTTAGCCACGTAGACGCCGTTGGAGGCGAGGCTCACCACGCCGACCCGTGCGCCCTCCAAGTCCGCTGCCGTCTGCACAGCGCCGCCTTCGAAGGTTGCGACGCCGAAAAGCGTGCGGCGGAAGAGCATGGCGTAGTACTGCGCCGTGAACTCTCCGTTCTCGTGCCCGATCACCACGGGCTCCGGCGCCGCGATCGCCACGTCGGCGGCGCCTTGCTGCAACTGTGTGGCCGAGGTGGCGCCCCCGGGGAAGTTGACCCACTCGACGGTGAGCCCTTCGTCCTCGAAGTACCCCAGCTCGTCCGCTGCCGCCAAGGGCGCATAGCTCGATGTCCACGCGGCCTGGGTCACGACGATCGTGATAGAGCGTAGATCGTCGTCGCCGCCTTCGCCGGGGATGCCACACGCACCCGCGATCACGGCGACGGTCATGGATGTGGCCGCACCAGCCAGGACGCGTCGCCTGGATACTGTGTTGGGGTCTCGCACCTTAGCTCCTTCGCTCGGTATGTCGATCGCCGTCTGTACGACCCTTCGGGCCCTGCTGTGCTCGCCTCCGGCTTCTGATCGCCGCCTAGGACCCCGAGATGGCGTCGAGACCCTTGCCCTGCCAGAAGACGACCTTCGCGCCCAGCCAGCCGATGAGGGAGGTCAGCGTCATTCCGATGGCGGAGAGAATGACGAGGACCGCGAAGGTCGTGGCGACGTTGAGGTTCGTCGATGAGAGCTGGATCATGTAGCCGAGGCCGGCCTGAGCGCCGACGAACTCCGCGACGATCGCGCCGATGATGGAGAACGTCAGCGCGATCTTGAGGCCGGCGAAGAAGTACGGCAGGGCCGCCGGCATCTGCAGCATCCGGAACGTCTGCCATTTCGTTGCTCCCAGGCCCCGGAACATCTCCATCCGGTCGCGATCCGCCGACTGGATGCCCGCTATGAGGTTGATCAGGAGCGGGAAGAACGCCAAGAGGGCGGTCGTCACCACCTTCGAGGTCATCCCAAACCCGAACCACGTCAGCAGCAACGGCGCGAGGGCGACCTTCGGTACGGCTTGGAGGGCGACGATGAGAGGCATGAAGGCGCGCTCGATGAGCTCCCAGCGGGTGACCACGGCAGCGATGACCGTGGCGAACAGGATGGCCAGGCCGAAGCCGAGCAGCACCTCCTGCAGCGTGACCCAGGTGTGCGTCACGAGCACTCCGCTCGTGACGCCGTTGACCAGGGCGGTTACAACCTCCATGGGCGGCGGAAGGGTGTAGCGGGGCACATCGAGGAGACGGACGATCGCCTCCCAGCCGGCGAGGAGAATCACCACCAGCCCGAGGAAGGGGCCCACCCGGCTCACCAGCTGTCCGACGGCGACGAGGCCACGGCCGCTGCGGGACATGGCCTCCGCGCTGGGGACGGTCTGCTTCTGGACGGCTGACATCACGCCACCGCCTTGGTGTGATCGGCCAGGTGCTCGTCGAGGATGGCGCGCACCTCGCCGGCATACTGTCCGAAGCGTTCCGAGTTCACGTCCTTCAGGGTCCGCGGACGTGGCAGGCCCACCGGCAACACCTGAGCCACGCGGCCGGGACGTGGCGTCATCACCACGACCCGGTCGGCGAGCAAGACCGACTCGGCGATGCTGTGGGTGACGAAGGCGATCGTCGTGCGGAACTCCTCGTGGATGCGCAGGAGCTCGACCGTGAGCGTGTCGCGCGTCATCGCGTCGAGCGCGCCGAACGGCTCGTCCATCAACAGGATCTCAGGGTCCTGGATGAGCGCCCGAGCGATTCCCACACGCTGTTGCATGCCACCGGAGAGCTGATGCGGATAGCTCGCGGCGAAGCTGTCGAGGCCGAGCACCGTGAGAAGCTCCTTGGCCCGCTCGCGGTAAGGCGCCAGCTTGGCGCGGCGCACCCGGATCGGGACGAGCACGTTCTCGATCACGTTCTTCCACGGCAACAGCAAGGGCTGCTGGTACACGATGCCGATCCGGTGGCTCGGGCCGGTGTGCCGCTGACCCGCCAGCAGCATCTCCCCCTCCGTCGGCATGTGCAGACCGCCGAGCAGCCGGAGCAGCGTGCTCTTTCCGCATCCGGAGGGGCCGACGAGGGTGACCACCTCGCCTTCAGCGACGTCCAAGGTGATGTCGGTGAGCGCCTGGACCGGTGTGCCCTTTTTTGCCTGGTAGGTCTTGCTCACGCCGCGTAATGAGACGAGGGGACGTGCTGCTGGATCCACGATGATCCTCCCGATACTGTTGCTATAGCAACAAGCGATGGTCCTATGTTGCTATAGCAACTAGTGAGAGGCAAGGGTCTTGGGCGAGCTTCATGAGAAAAGGGCGGCGGGGACCGCCGAGGCCGAGCTC
>NZ_ML142850.1:522477-529160 GCF_004138495.1 Phytoactinopolyspora endophytica | reverse complement strand
CCGCTGTCCGACGTAATGACGATCGGCACGTACGTGCCGAGCGCTGTCGTCGTCATCTCCAACTCGTTCGCACACGGCGGTTCGACCGTCTACCACAAGCGTTTCGGGATTCGAGTCAACGACTGGCGGATCCTCAATGCGCTCGCCATCACCCCGGGCCGTAACGCCAAGCAGCTCACCGAGACCCTGCGGCTCGACAAGGCGGTCGTCTCGCGCTGCGTCGCCGAGCTCACCCGGCTCGGGCTCATCGGCAGTGAGCCGGAAGGCGTCGCGCGCAGGCTCTACCTCACCGAACGCGGCGGCGCCGTCCATCAGGGCGTCTTGCCGCTCTCCCGCCAACGGGAGCGCGTGCTGACCGCGGGCTTCAGCGAGGCAGAGCGGGCACAGCTTCTCTCCTTGTTGATGCGTATGGTTGACAACCTGGAGGATCTCAAGGAGGTCGATGCGGCGCTCGCCACCGGAGCGCCCGCCGGCGAGTGATCCATCGCCGGGCTGCCGGCGCCGCGGCGACCAGCCGGGACCTGAGGTCGCCTGGCTCATCGGTGAGCCGCGTCGACGTCTGTGTCACACCACCGGGATCGTCAGCACGAACTCGCCAGCCGGATGCTTCGCGGAACCCGGAACGTAGTACGCCTCTCCGCCATGGGCGCGTGCGAGTTCGCGCACGATGAACAGCCCCAGGCCGGTGCCGCCGTCGCTGCGGCCGGTTGCGAACCGTTCGAACAATCGCGGCCGCACGGCTGCGTTCACGCCCGGCCCGGCGTCGGCCACAGTGACCCGGGCCACCCCGTCGGCGGTTGAGGCGGAAATGTGTACTGGCGGCGCACCGTGCCACAGGGCGTTGCCGATGAGATTGCTGAGCGCCTGAACGAGACGGTCGGCGTCGGCGAGCACGTGGATGTCCGTGGCCGCGTCTACGACGATCTCCGCATCGGGGTGCGTTACGTGGTGCGCGTTCGCGGCCGTGGACAGCACTGGGGCAAGCGGTGTCCGGCTCTTCTGGAGCTGGAGTGAGTGGTTGTCGATCGTGGCCGCGGTGAGCATGTCGGAGGTGAGCCGTTGCATGCGGTTGGCGCTGTTCTCGATGGTGGCCAGGAGAGTGGAACGTTCGGTGTGGTCGAGCTCGTCCCAGCGCGTAGCGAGTGTCTTCGCGGAGCCGCGGATGATCGAGAGCGGCGTACGCAGCTCGTGTGACGTGACGGCGAGGAGCCGGGACTGATCCTCGGCCTGCTGCCGGAGCAGGGCATTGAGCTCCTGCGGCGAGTCGTCGGTACCGGCCGATGTCGGCCGGTCTTGCTCGCCTCGAAGGTGAACATCTCTCAGTCCGGTCTGGTCCCGGGTCACCTTCGTGAACCCGATGTGCTCTCCGCGCGCGTTGTACACGGCCGTGATCACCACGTATGCCCAGAATCGCGTCCCGTCCTTGCGGTAGCGCCAGCCCTCTTCCGAGTACTGACCATCACGGATCGCCATCTCCAGCTCGTGCTCAGGGTGCCGGCTTTGTTGCTGCTCAGGACTGTAGAAGGCGCGGAAGTGGTGTCCGATGATCTCGGCGGCACGGTAGCCCTTGATCCGTTCCGCCCCGACGTTCCAACTGATGACGATCCCATCCGGCGAGAGCATGAAGATGGCGTACTCACGTACCGCCTCGACCAGCAGCCGGAAGCGTTCTTCACTGCCGCGTAACTCGTTCTCGGCGGCACGCTGCTCCGTGAAGTCCTGCACTTGCAGGAACAGGTACAACGGTTGTCCGCTGGAATCCCGCACAGACGAGATCGTCGCTCGGACCGTGCGCGGGTCGTCCGGATCGCCCGCCGTGTGTTCGATGTGCGCGAGCTCGGCGGACCCTTCGATCACCTCGGCCAGGGTAGCGTCGAACTGATCGCCTCGACCCGAGGTGAGGCGGCCGTAGTCCACGCCGACGAGGTCGCCCGGCCTGCATAGCATGAGCTTCGCCAGTGCCGGGTTCGCACGGACGATGCTGCCGGTGAGAGTCATGGTCGCCATCCCGATGGCGGACTCGTCGAACACCTCACGAAAGCGCTCCAGATGCTCGTCCAGCACGTCGCGCGAGTCCTCGGCGGGATGGCGCTGCCGGTGCCCGGCCACCTTGGACGTGATCAGGCTGAGGCTCGGTCTGATCCGCTGCGGCGGAACCGCCCCGGAGTCGCCGGGAGGCAGCATGGTGACCAGCTGCTGTGTGACCTGTTCGAGCGGCGTGGACTTCTCGATGAACCCGGCGGCGCCGAGCTCGACGGCGCGCTGAGCGATGTCTCGCTCCTCGAAGCCACTGTAGAAGACGACGCGCGTCTGTGGAGCGACGGTGAGGATGGCAGGCAAGGCCTCGAGGCCGTCCATCGTCGGCATCGACATGTCCAGCAACATCATCGAGGGCCGGTGACGGTAGCCGAGGCTGATGGCCTCGGCGCCGTCGCTTCCCTCCCCGACGACGGTGAACAGCCGCGAAAGCTTCAGATGAGTGGTGATCAGCGACCGCACATCGGGGGAGTCCTCGACGACGACGATTGTCGGCCTACTATGTCCCATCCCGACCATGGTTTACCACGATCGCACGCCGGCGCGATACCGTCAGCGCCGATAGCCTCCTGGTCCGGACATTCCGACGGCTACGTGCCCGGGCGTTGCGAGCTCTCCCTGACGAGTAGCTCCCACGGCGCGATGATCGTGGAGGGCTCGGTCGCCTCGCCCGCGATCCGTTGGGTCAGGCTGTCCAACGCGGCGGTGGCGATCCATCGCTTGTCCGGGCTGATCGTGGAGAGCGTGGGTGTGCTGAAACGACCGTCGTCGATGTCGTCGAAACCGATGATCGCCAGTTGGCCGGGTACCGCAATGCCAAGCTCGTGGGCAGTGCGCAGGGCTCCCAGTGCAAGGAGGTCGCTGAAACAGAACAACCCGTCGGGTGGGTCGTCGAGTTTCCAAGCGGCATGCATGGCTGCGGCGCCTTCGTCGCGGGTGAAACGGTCGGCCGGTATCACCAGATCGGGATCGAACGGCATGCCCGCCTCCGCCAATGCCGCTCGATACCCGTCGAGCCTGGTGACGGCGGTGCTGTGGGAGACCGTGGGATGCACGCCCAGCGCGGCGACCCGCCGGCAGCCTTGCCCTATGAGGTGCGCCGTGGCTGCCTGAGCGGCGGCGCTGTTGTCGATGCGGACGTGGTCGAACTTGGGGTGGTCGTCTTCGCCGAGAAAGACGACCGCATGCGACGTCGGGATCTCGTGGAACTGCTCGTCGCTGAGGCCGAGCGGACTGACGATCAGGCCGTCGAACAGCGCGGTGCGGTCGGCGCGCAACACGAGGTCGCGCTCCCGTTCTGGGTCGCCGTTCGTCTGGTCGATCATGACGGTGAAGCCGCGGCGGGTGCCTTCCTCGACCATGGCCCTGGTCAGCTCCGCGAAATATGGGTTGTCCAACTCGGGCAGGACGAGAGCGACCAGGTTGGAGCGGCCCTGTTTCAGGCTGCGGGCCAGCAGGTTGGGACGGTAGCCGAGCTCGTCCAGGGCGGCTTGCACCCGCACGCGCAGCTCTTCGGAGACAGCTGCATAGCCGTTGACGACGTTGGACACGGTTCTGATGGAGACTCCGGCCGCCGCGGCGACATCGCGGAGCGTGGGTGGCACGGCAGTCCTCCTGGCTATGGAGCGGTCGAAGTTGAACGGAATCAATACTAACTCTCACGCGTCCACCTCTTGCATCGATGCAAGAGTTGGTACAGACTGCTTCGTCAACGAGCGGATGCAACGATGCAGAGAAGGTATCCGTGCCATCGTCGTCGAGCGACCAGAGAGGCCGCCCATGCCAGAGACCGCCATCCCGCGAGCGGAGTATCCACGTCCCCAGTTCCAGCGGCCGGAGTGGCTCTGTCTCAACGGCACCTGGGAGTTCGAGATCGACCAGGGGGATTCCGGACTCGAGCGCGGACTGTTGAACACGACGCTGAGCTCGGCGATCACCGTGCCGTTCGCACCCGAGTCGGAGCTCTCGGGAATCGGGACCGACGACTTCCTCACGGCAGTCTGGTATCGCCGCCAGGTCACCGTCCCGGCCGAGTGGGCGGGTCAGCGGGTGGTCCTGCACTTCCAGGCGGTCGACTACGACACGACGGTCTGGGTCGACGGCACTGAGGTCGGCCGTCACCGGGGAGGGTTCACCCCGTTCTCGGTGGACATCACCGACACCTGTGCGCCGGGCAGCACAGCCGTCGTCACCGTGCGGGCACGGGACAGTGCCACGGGGCCGCAGGCGAGGGGAAAGCAGTCGCAGCGGTACCGGCCGCACGGAGCCGTATACCGCAGGACTACGGGGATCTGGCAGACGGTCTGGCTCGAGCCGGTCCCCGACACCCACCTGCAGCGGCCCCGGATCACGCCGGACGCGGTCGAGGGTGTCTTCCATGTCCAGGCTCCGATATCGGCCGGCCGGCCGGGTTTGCGGCTGCGGTACACGGTCTCCGACGACGCCGGAGAGGTCGTCGCCGGTGACGTCCGTGCCGGCGCCGGGCTTGCCGTCCAGGCCCGCATCGACATCCCCGCGGACCGCATCCGCCTGTGGTCCCCGCAGGACCCGCACCTGTACGGCATCCGGTTCGAGCTGGTCGGCCAGGACGGCGACGTCGTGGATCGGGTCGACTCGTACGCCGGCCTGCGCTCGGTGTCCATGCACGGCAACGCGATCCTTCTGAACGGGAAGCGCGTCTTCCAGCGCCTCGTGCTCGATCAGGGCTTCTACCCCGACGGGGTGATGACCGCCCCATCCGACGGCGACCTCGTCCGGGACATCGAGATCTCGCTGTCCGCCGGGTTCAACGGCGCCAGGCTGCACCAGAAGGTCTTCGAAGAGCGGTTCCTCTACCACGCGGATCGGATGGGCTACCTCGTGTGGGGCGAGTTCGCCGACTGGGGATGCAACGTGGGCGGGAAGGATGGTGATCAGCGCCCGGACATGTCGTATGTCAGCCAATGGCTCGAAGCGCTCGAGCGCGACTACTCACATCCCGCGGTGATCGGCTGGTGCCCGCTGAACGAGACATATCAGGAACTCGGCGACGAGATCACCCTGCTCGACGACGCGACGCGGGCGCTCTTCCTGGCCACGAAGGCGTACGACACGTCACGGCCGGTCCTGGACACGTCGGGCTATTCCCACCGCGTGGCCGGGACCGACGTCTACGACTCGCACAGCTACGAGCAAGACCCAGCCGCCTTCCGGGCACAGATGGCGGGTCTGGACCGAGGGGAGGCGTACACCAACACCGGTCCCGACGGCCGGGTCTGGTCCCTGCCGTATGCGGGCCAGCCGTACTTCTGCAGTGAGTTCGGTGGGATCTGGTGGAGTCCAGACGACGTGCCGGGACCGGACTCCTGGGGCTATGGGCTCCCGCCGGGCAGTGAGGACGAGTGGGTCGAGCGGTTCGCCGGACTCGTCTCAGCACTGCTCGACGACGGCAACATGTTCGGCTACTGCTTCACCCAGCTGACCGACGTGTACCAGGAACGCAACGGGCTCTACACCTTCGAGCGCAAGCCGAAGTTCGACATCGAACGGCTCCGCCAGGTGCAGACCCGGGTGGCCGCGTTCGAGAAGTCCGGAGAGTATCCCGGCTGACCCCTGTCGGGAGCGCCGGTTCGCCGGCGCCGCTCGTGATGCCGCCTGAGGCGCTCTCGATGTGATCTTGCAACGATGCAACAACGATGGCAACGACGCGATCGGATGGTGATCAGATGTCACACCACAGTTCCGGAGGGTCGCTGACTCGCCGAAACCTGCTGCGGATCGGCGGCGCTGCGACCGCGGCGGCATTGGCGGGAGGCTGCGGCGGCACGGTGTTCGGCGCAGGCGACCAGGTGCGCTATTGGAACCTCTTCACCGGCGGTGACGGTGAGCGCATGCAGGAGATGGAATCGAACTACCAGTCCCGCCGGCCCGATATCGACTTCGAGGCCGTGACCCTGACCTGGGGTGCTCCGTACTACACCAAGCTTGCGATGGCGGCCGCGGGAGGCAGGGCACCCGAAGTCGGCGCCCTGCACCTCACCCGTCTCACCAGCATGGCTCCTGGCCGCCTGCTCGATCCGTTCGATGAGAGCCGGCTCGCCGAGGCGGGAATCGACCCCGGCGACTTCCCGGAGCACCTGGTGGAGCGGGCTACTGTCGACGGCCGGCTGTACGCGGTACCGCTCGACGTCCACGGCCTGGTCCTCTACGTCAACCGCGACGCCGTCGCACCCACCGGACTGCTGGACTCGTCCGGCCAGCTGGTCCAGCTGCGCGATCGGGACGACTTCCTCGAAGCGCTGGACGAGATCCACGCGGCGACCGGCGAGCTCGCACTGGCGACGGGGAATGACCCGTCGTCGGTCTGGCGCAACTTCTGGACCTTCTACCGCCAGCTCGGTGGTGACATCCAGCTGCCGGTCGGGGACCGGGTCCAGTACGACCGGGACGCCATGGTCGAGGTCATGGAGTACTTTCTCCAAATCTTCGACGGCGAGCGAGCGTCGGCCACGCTCAACTACGACGGCAGCCGCGCCGCCTTCAGTAACGGCCTGGCCGGGCTGCAGCTCAACGGCAGCTGGGAGATGCCGGCGTACAACGAGGCGATGGAATCCGGCAGCCTCGACTTCACCATGCTGCCGGTCCCCGCCATCCTCGGTTCCGAACCG
>NZ_ML142850.1:518860-522460 GCF_004138495.1 Phytoactinopolyspora endophytica | reverse complement strand
GTCTGGGTCGACTCACATGCGCTGGTCCTACCGCATCAGGGGTCCCGGGACGTCCACAACGACCGCCTGGCTTACGAGTTCATCGCGTCTCTGCTCGCCGACGCCCTGGTCTGGGCGTCCGGCGGACACATCCCCGCCTATAACCCGGTCTCCGAGAGTGAGGAGTACCGCGTGCTCGAGCCGCAGTCCAACTATCGGAGCGCTGCGGATGTTGGAGAGCTGGATCCACAGGCGTGGTTCGCCGGCGCCGGATCGGACTTTCACAACCAGATGGGGCAGGTACTCAACGCGGTGTTCACCCGCTCGATGACCCCCGACGCGGGGATCGACCAGTGGGAGCGAGCGATGAACAACCTGCTGAGTACGCCGAGCCCGGTCTGATCGGTCACCGATTCGAGAGGACGTCAATGTCGACCCCATCTGCGGACAACCCGACGCGGCGCACCGACGTCGCAACCCATACTCATACCCGTACCCGGGCCATCACGACCCGTGAACCTTCGCGACCAGGACACCGGATCCCTCCAGGGGTGTGGTTCATCGTCCCGTTCTTCGCGCTGTACGTGGTCTTCCTGTTGACCCCGATCATTCTGGGAGTCGTCACCAGCCTGTTCAACACCAGCCTGGCCGGCGGCACCGGCGAATTCGTCGGCCTGGACAACTACCGGGAACTGCTGTCCGACGACGCCGTGAGCAGCAGCGCGGGGAACACGCTGACGTTCACCCTGTTCAGCACGCCGTTCCTCATCGTCGTCGCGTTGGTGATGGCGCTGCTGACGCACCGGAACATGCCCGCCCGCTGGCTCTTCCGGCTCGCCTACTTCATGCCTTTCCTCGTCCCGGTCACGGTCGTGACGATGGTCTGGACCTGGATGCTCGGCACTGACTTCGGCTTCTTCAACGGAATCCTCGACCGAGTGGGGATAGGCCCGATCAACTGGCTCGGCGAGCCCACCGCCGCCATGGTGTCGGTGATCATGGTCACCGTCTGGTGGACCGTCGGCTTCAACTACCTGCTCTACCTGGCCGCACTGCAGGGCATCCCGGAGGAGGTGTACGAGGCGTCGGCGATCGACGGCGCGAGCGCGCGGCAGCAACTGTTCAGGATCACCCTTCCGCTGCTCAAGCGCACCACCGGCTTGATCCTGGTGCTCCAGCTCATCGCCAGCCTCAAGGTCTTCGACCAGATATACCTGCTCACCCAAGGCGGCCCGAACTTCGCCACTCGTCCGATCCTGGAGTACATCTACGACGTCGGGTTCACCGGGCTGCGGATCGGCTACTCCTCGGCGATCTCGTACGCGTTCTTCTTCGTGATCCTCGTCATCGCCCTCGTCCAGCTGAAACTGTTCTCCCGCAGAGAAGGGAGCGCATGATGAGCGCCCCAACGTTGCCGCTCGACTCCACCACGTCGTCTCGTGATGATCGCCGGCCGGGCCCGGTTCGCCTGTTCACGCCGCGGCTGGGGCGCGTGTGCATGTGGGTCGCCGCCGCGCTGATCGCGTTCGTGTGGCTGCTGCCGATGCTGTGGGCGCTGGCCACGTCGCTGAAACCCGAAGCCGAGACGACCGCCTATCCGCCGGAATGGACGGCTAGCCGGGTCACCGGCGAGGCGTACACCGAGGTGCTGTCGCAGGGCGATCTCGTCGTATGGTTCCTCAACTCGACGCTCGTGGCGGTAGCGGTGACGGTCATCACCGTGATCACGTCGGCCTGGGCTGCATATGCGTTCGCGCGGCTGCCGTTCCGTGGGCGCAACGTCCTCTACGCGATCACCATCGCCGGGATCATCGTCCCCGCCAACGTCCTGGTGGTGCCGCTTTTCCAGCAGATGCGGATCATGGGCATGGTCGACACGTACTGGGGCATCATCCTTCCGCAGGTGGTCGCCCCGGCGATGGTGTTCATTCTGAAGAAGTTCTTCGAGGCCGTCCCGCGTGAACTCGAGGACGCCGCGGAGGTGGACGGCGCCGGCCGGTCCCGGATCTTCTGGACGATCGTCATGCCGCTGTGCCGGCCGATCCTGGCCGCCGTGTCGATCTTCGTCTTCATCGGTGCGTGGAACAACTTCTTCTGGCCGTTCATCATCACCTCGGACCCGAGCCTGATGACCTTGCCCGTCGGCTTGGCCAACGTGCAGAACGCGTTCGGAGTCCAGTACGCGCAGATGATGGCGGCCGCTGTGCTGGCGGCGTTGCCACTGGTGCTCATCTTCCTGTTCTTCCAGCGGCAGATCGTCCGAGGTGTGGCGACCGCCGGCCTCGGCGGCAACTGAGTTGTCCTCGTGTTCATTCGACTCACCGGAGGTAGGAGTATGTTCGTCACACGCAGCCGGCTAGCCGTCCTGGTAGGGACCGCACTGGTGGCCGGGACCGCCTGGGCCGTACCGTCATCCGCGGCCCAGGTCCCGGCGGACTCTGTAGCGGGGAGCCCGGCGGACTCGGTAGCAGGGAGTCCGGCGGACTCTGCGCTGTCGGGCGCGCGGCGGGAGGCCGAGCCGGATCTGCTGACCGATCAGGTATCCATGTACCCGCGAGGCGTGCGTCTGCAGCACCAGGATGACGACGCCGTGAACGACACGATCGTCGCCAGCGTCACGACATTCACCGACCGTGGCGGGGAAGCCGCGATCTTCTCCAGCGACGACGACGGCCGAAGCTTCGAGCCGATCGCGTCGGTGCCGGTGTCTGAGCGCAACGGTCAGGAAGGCCTGTGCTGCGGGACGCTGTACGAGCTGCCTCAGCAGGTCGGTGAGCTCCCGGAGGGGACGCTGCTGTACTCGGCTAGCGTCGGCCAGAACGCCGGCTCCGAGCGGCGGATGGATCTGGACATCTGGCAGAGCCAGGACGCCGGCCACACCTGGAGCTACCTCTCGGCGTGCGCGAGCGCCCCGAACAGCGGCGGGCTGTGGGAGCCGGAGTTCTCCATAGACGCGCAGGGCAGGCTGGTCTGCCACTATGCCGACGAGACCGATGCCCTGGACGGCACGCAGCGCCTGGTGCGCGTGGTGTCGGACGACGGCGTGCAGTGGGGAGAGCGTAGCTACACGGTGCAGTCGAAATCCGGCGCCACACGGCCGGGGATGCCCATCGTCCGGACGCTGCCGGACGGCAGCTACGTGATGGTCTTCGAAGTGTGCGGCACGCCAGGGCAGTATGACTGCGCCGTCTACTCCAGGCACTCCGACGACGGCTGGGACTGGGGCGATCCGGACGAGCACGGCGACGTCATCACCAGCGTCCAGGGCCGGTACTTCTCGCACGCTCCGACCGTGACCTGGGTGGAGGATGGGACTCCGCAGGGCACCTTGCTGGTCATCGGGCAGCTGCTGCAGGAGGCCGACGGATCTATCGCCGACGGCAACGGCTCGACGATCTTCGTCCAACGCAACGGTAGCTCCGGCTGGCTGGAGATCGCGGCTCCCATCGAGATACCCGACGCCTACAACCACTGGTGCCCCAACTACAGCTCGTCGTTGATACCCCTGGCCAACGGGCGTGACTTCGTCGAGCTGGCGTCGGACCTCGGCGACGACGGGGTCTGCCGGACCTGGTTCGCGCGCGGAAGCATCCGCCCCTGACAAAGGCTGAACCCTCGGCC
>NZ_ML142850.1:518630-518834 GCF_004138495.1 Phytoactinopolyspora endophytica | reverse complement strand
GCGTGAGTGTCGCATGTGACTCGGTTAAGACCGCCATGACGACACTCACGCTCAACAAGCACGACGGCACCGGCGGCACCCGTCCGGTGCCGTTGCTCATGTGCGACGGCTCTGGCACTCTGATAGTTAGGCTAGGCTACGCTATCGAGGGCGTGCGGCGCTGCGCGGTCAGCACGGACGGCCCGTCGGGCGGGCGTGGTCCGG
>NZ_ML142850.1:516010-518619 GCF_004138495.1 Phytoactinopolyspora endophytica | reverse complement strand
ATCCGCGGGCAGGCGCGCTCGCGGCCCGGGCAATGGAGCTCGGCGGATCGTGAGGCCGGAACGGTCGGGCAGCGAACGGAGTGCAGGTGCGCAAGGCAGTGCGCGACACAGCGGCGGCGCCGTGGAAGCGGGAGCGGTCCGGGTGACCGTCGTCACCGCGGGGTCGCGCGACGCCGGTGAAGGACGCGAAGCCGGCGACCGGCGTGAGGACCGTGCGGCACAAGGGCAGACCTCGACGGTCCCGGTCCGTGGTGTGGCCAGACGTAACTCCGTGCGCGGCGCGGGGTTCCTGGTGGCCTTGGCGGCGCTCGCCGTCGTCGTGCTGCTGAGCATCTCCGTCGGGGCACGGGAGATCCCGCTGACAGTGGTGTGGGACGCATTGTTCGATCACGCGGACATCGATGACCACCACGTCGTGCGCGGGCTGCGGCTGCCGAGAACGGTGGTCGGGCTGGTCGTCGGCGCCGCGTTGGGCATCGCCGGCGCTCTCACCCAGGCGTTGACTCGCAATCCGCTCGCCGACCCGGGGATTCTCGGTGTGAACGCGGGTGCGGCGCTGTTCGTCGCACTGGGGATCGGCGTGTTCGGCGTCGGGTCGGTCTCGGGCTACTTGTGGTTCGCTTTCGCCGGGGCCCTCATGGTCACGGTCGCGGTCTACCTGATCGGCTCCGCCGGTCGTGGCCCGGCCGATCCGGTACGCCTGGTGCTGGCCGGTGTCGCGCTCGGCGCGGTCGTCAGCGGCATCACGACCGGCCTGGTGCTGCTCGACCCCCAGACGTTCGACCAGATGCGCAACTGGAACGCCGGGTCTTTCGTCGGCAGGGACCTCGACGTGGTCTGGCCCGTACTGCCGTTTCTGGCCGCCGGCCTGCTGCTGGCCATGGTCTCCGCGCGGCCCCTCAATGCGATCGGGCTCGGTGAGGACATGGCCTCGTCGCTGGGGGCGAACGTGACCCGCACCCGGGTGATCGTCGTCATCGCCGTGACGCTGCTGGCCGGGGGAGCGACCGCCATCGCCGGACCGATCGGCTTCGTCGGCCTGATGATGCCACACGTCGCACGGTGGATCGTCGGGCCGGACCAACGCTGGATACTCCCGTACACCGTGGTGCTGGCGCCGATCCTGCTGCTGAGCGCCGACATCCTCGGTCGCGTCCTGATGCGTCCGGGCGAGGTGCCGGTGGGTATCGTCACCGCATTCGTGGGTGCGCCGGTGCTGATCATTCTCATCCGCCGCAAGAAGGCGAGTGGCCTGTGACCGGTATGCAGACCAGGCCGGGCCACGCGGGTGACGCGCCGGCCGCACGGGTGGACTTCGGCCGTCGCACGCTGCGCTGGCGCCGCGGCGGCTTCTGGTTGCGCTTCGACCTGCGCACGATCGTGGTGTGCGCGGCGATCACCGCTGCCACGGTGCTGGTCGCGCTGGTGACGCTCGGTAGCGGCGACTACGTGCTCAGCATCGGTGAGGTCGGCTCCGCGATCTTCGTCGGCGACGACGGATTCGCGCGCACGGTGGTCCTCGAATGGCGGATGCCGCGGGTGGCCGCCTCGATCGTGTTCGGCGCGGCACTGGGCGTCAGCGGTGCGATCTTCCAGTCACTGACCCGTAATCCGCTGGCGAGCCCGGACATCATCGGGTTCTCGGCAGGCTCCTACACCGGCGCACTGATCGTCATCATCCTGATCGGCGGCTCCTATCTCGACGTCGCCGCAGGTGCGCTGGCCGGCGGCATCACGACGGCGGCGGTGGTCTACCTGCTCGCCTTCAAGCGCGGCGTGCAGGGGTTCCGGCTGATCGTCGTCGGTATCGCGATCTCCGCGATGCTCGGATCGCTGAACACGTGGATGATGCTCACCGCCGACCTCGAAGTCGCCATGACCGCTGCGGTCTGGGGTGCCGGGACGCTGAACGCCACCAGCTGGGAGCAGGCCGGGATCGGTGCGCTCGTCATCTTCCTGCTGCTATGCGCCACGGCTGCGCTGGCACGCCCGCTCAGGCAGCTCGAGCTCGGCGACGACGCTGCCAAGGCCCTCGGCGTGCGGGCCGAACCGTCCCGGCTGGGTCTGATCGTGGTGGGGGTCGCGCTGACCGCGACGGTCACCGCGGCGGCCGGGCCGATCGCGTTCGTGGCCCTGGCCGCGCCGCAGATCGCTCGCCGTCTCGCCCGGACCCCGGGCGTCGCACTGGCCCCGGCAGCGTTCCTCGGCGCGTTCCTGCTGTGTACGGCCGACTACGTGGCCCAGCACCGGCTACCTGCGGCGCTCCCGGTGGGTGTGGTCACGGTCGTCGTCGGCGGCGGCTACCTGGTCTGGCTGCTCATCCATGAGGCGAGGCGGCGGATATGAACGGCACACGGGACGCGTTCCTGAAGGACCGAACGAAGGACGGACGGATGACTCTTCTCGACGACGACCGGTCGCGGGCCAGCGTCGCCGGCTCGCCGGCAGCACGCCTGCATGTCGACGCCGCCACCATCGGCTACGACAAACGTGTCATCTCCGAGGACCTGAGCGTGTCGATTCCGGACGAGTCGTTCACCGTGATCGTCGGTCCGAACGCTTGCGGCAAGTCGACGCTGTTGCGTGCCATGTCGCGGTTGCTGACCCCG
>NZ_ML142850.1:505158-515975 GCF_004138495.1 Phytoactinopolyspora endophytica | reverse complement strand
GGCCGGATCAGTGGTGCTCGACGGGAAGTCGATCACCTCGTACAAGGCCAAAGAGGTCGCCCGCCGGCTCGGGTTGCTGCCACAGAGCTCGATCGCGCCGGACGGGATCTCGGTCGCGGACCTGGTGGCCCGGGGCCGATACCCGCATCAGAAGCTCATCCGCCAGTGGAGCGACGCCGACGAGCAGGCCGTTCTCGACGCTATGGCCGCGACCGGGGTCTCGGATCTGTCGGCGCGGCTCGTCGACGAGCTCTCCGGTGGCCAGCGTCAGCGGGTCTGGGTGGCGATGGTGCTGGCGCAGCAGACGCCCCTGCTTCTGCTCGACGAGCCGACGACGTTCCTGGACATCACGCACCAGATCGAGCTGCTGGAGCTCTTCACCGATCTGCACCATGACGGCAACACCCTGGTGGCGGTCCTGCATGACCTGAACCACGCGGCCCGTTACGGGACCCACCTGATCGCGATGAAGGACGGGCGCGTCGTCGCCGAAGGAGCGCCGCGGGAGATCGTCACCGCCGACCTCGTCGAAGAGGTCTTCGGCCTGCAGTGCCGGGTGGTACCCGACCCGGTCACCGCGACGCCCATGGTCGCCCCGCTCGGACGTGACCGCACGCGGCCCGGACACGCGTGAGCCGGTGTACCGGCGGCTTCGTGGGCTGACGTAACTCCTGGCAGCGTTCCCCGAGCCGCGTGCGTTACCTGAGCCCACGAAACCCGGCCCGAGGGTGCAGCGGGTTTCGACACGACAGGAAGGTTCTTCACAGCATGAGGTTCACGCGCATCGCGGTGATCGCGGCCGGCGCCGCTGCTCTCGTCCTCGCTGCTTGCGGGAGCGATGACACCGCCACGGAGGGCGGAGGAAGCGCGCCGGACGGCTCGGCGGATGACAGTGAGCGCGCACCCGACGGCACGTTCCCGGCGGTTGTCGAGACCAAGTTCGGTGAGGTCACCATTGATGAGCAGCCTGAACGTGTGGTGGCTCTCGGGTGGGGCGATGCGGAGACCGCGCTGGCGCTGGGTGTGCAACCGGTCGGCGCCTCAGACTGGCTTGCGTTCGGCGGCGAGGGAGTCGGGCCCTGGGCGGAAGGGCTGTACGACGAGCCTCCGGAGATCATCGAGACGCTCGAGCCCTCCTATGAGGCGGTCGCCGCTCTCCAGCCTGATCTCATCCTCGACGTCAAAAGCTCGGGTGACCAGGAGCGTTACGACCGGCTTTCGTCCATCGCGACGACCGTCGGTGTGCCTGACGGCGGCGACAGCTACCTCACCAGCCCCGAGCAACAGGTGAGGATGATCTCCACAGCTCTGGGCCTGGCGGAGCAGGGCGACGCCTTGCTCGACGAGGTGGACGCGGCCTTCGAGGCCGCCGCGGCCGAGCACCCGGAGTGGCAGGGCAAGACCGTGGTGGCCGCGCCGAAGACCAGCGAGGGCTGGGGCGCGTACGTCGAGGGCGCTCAGCGGGTGGTGTTCCTGGAGAGGCTCGGCTTCCAGCAGAGTCCCACTATCGAGGAGCTCGAACCCGGCCCTGAGGGCTTCTCGGTGGACATCTCTCCGGAACGGCTTGACCTGTTGGACGCCGACGTCGTCGTCGCATTTCCCATCTACATACCGACCACCGACATCACCGAGGACCGCCAGTTCCAGTCCGTGCCGGCCGTCGCCGATGGACGCTCTGTCGTCATCGACGGCGACTTGGCGGCTGCCTATGCGATCGGCACGACGCTGGCGACGCAGTACGCGATCGACGGCATCGTGCCGTTGCTCGCCGACGCCACGCGATGACTGCCCGCGCGGGGCGCCGGTGCGCTCGCCTTCGTGGCCCGTCGTAACGCTGCGCGCATCCGCCAGAGCTTCACACGTTACGTCAGGCCACGAAGTCCTTCGGGCCACGAGCCTTCTAGGCCACGTGCCGGTACGTCCTGCGTTCCCGGTACCAAGGACACGGGTGGGTACGTGGCGGGTGTGCGGCGATCACCGCCCGGAACCGCTCGGCAAGTTGCCCACGGCTGTGACGAGCGTCCGGCCAGCCATAGCGGTGAACCTCGAGTCCGTGCTCACGGAGCTGCCATTCCCGCTCACGCTGATGACGGATCACGGTCGCGGCGTCGAGACGGTTGTTGTACTTAGTGTCGCCGTCGCCTTCGAAGATCAGCCATCGGTCGTCGAGGAGGTGGTCCGGGCGGAGCCGCACCGGGCCGAGCTCGATCCAGGCGTTCGAGACGGGGACGGGCAGGTCGTGTTCGATGAACGTGAGCCGTCCCAACGCCTCAAGCGGGGACTCCGCATAGGCGTCCGCGTGCTCAACGACCCATCTCGCCGCGGATGCTCCTGGCCAGCCGAGTTGCATCCCGAGGACATGGGTGAGTTTCTCCACGGTGGTGCCCGATGCCAGTGCAGCGTCGGCGAGGACCAATGCGTCCTCTCGGGGGCTGGGTGCGAGCGATGTCAACGACCAGCCGGGCGTCGGTCACTGTCGGACAGCGGCCGACGACGGAACGTTGCTCCGGCGGCAAGTCCGCCCTTCTGATCTCGCCGAATGTGGAGTTCTTCGCCCACCCCGCTTCCAGGGGAACCACGACCATCGGCTTCTCCGGCGGTGGGCTGACGGTGGGCAGGCCGCGAACTGCCACGGCCGACCAGCCGGCTGCGTATGCGTCCGGGCCGCACGCCGTCGTGAACGCCCGTGAGCGTAGCGCGAATGCGTGCCACGGTTCCGCGTTCTCGTAATCCTCACGGCGGGCATAGATGCCCTTGGCTAGCCGGATCAGAAGTCCGGCCTGCACGAGCCGTTGAAGCCGCGGCCGCGTGATACCCGCCTCGCGTGCGCCGGCAACCGTGAGTAGACCGTCGCCGATGAGAAGCAGGTCTTCCACGTCACCTGACAGGTGGTTCACGCGTTCGGGCACGTCGCCTATCGTTCGCGACCAGAGACACGCGGGGAAGGTCACCTGGCCGAATGTGGAGAACCCCGGGGCGCATACGTCCGACGACGGCAGCTGTGGATAGACGGCTCTGGTGCGACCTGAAGGCCGGGCCTCGGTCGGTTCGTGGCCTCAGGTAACGCTACAACGATCTCCAGGCCCGCCAAACGTTACGTGAGGCCACGAACCCCGGTGGTTTATGCGGACTGTTCGGGGTCCCGTAAGGTATGCCTAAGTAAGGTGAGGCTAATGATACTTTGGCCGATGGTGTGCCACCTATCGACGAGACGGGAGTTGTGGTGTGAGAAGACTGCGAATGGACGAGCGTGGGGGCCGCGCGAGCTCAGGTGCGGGTGCGAGCGCGGGTGCGAGCGTGGGGGTGGCTCTGCGGTTCCCAGGCCATGGCCCTGTGGCCCGTGCCGCATTTGCGGCTCTGGTGTGTGGCGTGCTCCTGCTCGCCGGCTGCGGCTCGGATGATGCGGGCGACGACGCGACCGACGACGTGAGTACGGGCGAAGGCGACGAAGGGGGCGGCGACGCAGGCGGAGAGTCGAGCGGTGACGCGGGCGGTGATACGGGCGATGCGGCGTTTCCGGTGACCATCGAGCACACGTATGGAAGCACGACGGTGCCCGAGCGGCCTGAGCGGGTCGCGGCCGTTGGGCTGATGGACCAGGACGCCTTGCTGGCACTCGGGATCGTGCCCGTGGCAACGACCGAATGGTTCGGCGAGCAGCCGGGTGCGATCTGGCCGTGGGCGGCCGACGAGCTGGAAGCGGCCGGAGGGGAGGCCCCCGTCGTGGTCGGCGACTCGACCGACATCAACTACGAGGGTATCGCTGCCGAGGATCCGGACCTGATTCTCGCGTTGTACTCCGGCGTGACGGAGGAGGAGTACGAGAGGTTGTCGGAGATAGCTCCGACGGTCGGCCATCCGGCGGGCCAGGTTGACTACGGCATCGGGTGGGCGGAGCTCACCCGCACGACGGGCCGGGCTGTCGGTATGGCGGACGAGGCGGAGGCGCTGATCGACGACGTCGAAGCCCAGTTCGATGCCGCGCGTGCCGAGTATCCGGCGTTCGCCGAGGCTACCGCCGTCATGGCCACGCCGTACGAGGGCATCTTCGTGTATGGCCCGGACGACCCTCGCGGCCAGTTCCTCACCGCCCTGGGATTCGAGCTGCCGGACGGCTTGGCGGACGTGACCGGCGACGAGTTCGGCGCGAACCTCAGCGAGGAGCGGGTCGAGATGCTCGACGTGGACGCGATCGTCTGGCTGGATGCTGCCGAGGCGGAGGACGTGGGTGGTGCGCTGTACGAGTCGTTGCCGGTGCACACCGAGCAGCGGGAGGTCTTCCTTGAGTCCAGTGATCCACTGGGTGCGGCCACGTCGTTCGTGACCGTGTTGAGCCTGCCGTTGCTGCTCGAGGAGCTCGTCCCGATGCTCGCGGACGCCGTCGAGGGGAGCGCGGCCGCCAGCTGAGGCAGCGCGTCGCTCGTGCGGCGCCTTGCCGCCGGACCGGGAGCCAGACCGGTGGTCACGCCAGGCCGGCGTCGTGAACCAGTAGCGCGATCTGGACCCGGTTGTTGAGCTCGAGTTTGGTCAGTATCCGGGAGACGTGCGCCTTGACGGTGGCCACGCTCATGTAGAGCTCGTGGCTGATCTCGGCGTTCGACTTGCCGTGCGCGATGGCGAGCGCGACGTCGTGTTCGCGCTCGGACAGGTCCGCGAGCCTTGCTGCCGCCCGGACCTGCCGGCCGCCGTCGCCGCCGGTGCCGCCGGCGACGTGTGCGATGAGCTGCCTGGTGACGGCGGGGGAGAGGATCGGCTCTCCGGCCGCCGCTCGCCGGATGGCGGCGACGATGTCGGCCGGTGGCGTGTCCTTCAGCAGGAAACCGGTGGCACCGGCCCGCAGGGCACGCAGGACGTGCTCGTCGGTGTCGAACGTCGTGAGGATCACGACCTCGGGAGGGTCGCGACGGCTGCGTAGCGTCTCCGTCGCCGCGAGGCCGTCGATGCGGGGCATGCGGATGTCCATCAGGACGACGTCGGGTTCCGCAGACTCGACCGCTGCCGGGACGTCGGTGCCGTCGGCGGCCTCACCGACGATCTCGACGTCGGGGGCTCCCGCCAGCATCATGGACAGGCCCGCGCGGACGAGCGCGTCGTCGTCGACGATGAGGACTCGGATGGCCGGCGTGGCTGCCGGACTCGGGGCGGGAGAATCGGTGGTCACGAGGGCCACGGTAGCCAAGCGGACACGCGAAAGTCGCCATCCGGTGTCGTGCCGTGCTCGAGTCGTCCGCCGGCCAGACCGACCCGTTCGCGCAGCCCGATCAGTCCGGTGCCGGCGCCTGGGATCTCCGGCCGGGCCGCCGATCCGACCGGCATGCGGTTGCGGACCTCGACCTGGAGGCCGTCGTCGGGCCGGCCGTCGAGCGTCACCCGGACCCCGGCACCATGGGCGTGCTTGCGTGCGTTCGTCAGACCTTCCTGGACGACGCGGTAGGCGCAGCGGGCCACCGTGGACGGCGGCGGTTGCGCGCCGTCGTCGAGATGGTCGTCGAGGCTGACCCGCATCCCCGCCTGCTGCGACTCCTCGACCAGCGCCGGGAGTTGTTCGAGCGTCGGCTGCGGCCCTTCCGGGTCGGCCTGGTCTATGGGCTGCGACCGAAGAACGCCGATGATGTCTCGCAGGTCCTGTAGGGCCTGGTGCGCGCTGGAGCGGATCACCGACGCCGCGGCGGCGATCTCCTTCTCGGGGGCGCCTGGACGGTACTCCAGAGCGCCCGCGTGCACGCTGAGGAGCGAGATCCGGTGCGCCAGCACGTCGTGCATCTCCCGTGCGATGCGTTCCCGCTCCAGGTGCCGGGCCTGCTCGACGCGGAGCGAGGCCTCCGACTCGGCCTGCCGCGCGCGCTCCCGCAGTGAGATGACCAGCTGACGGCGGGCTCGGACGAACAGCCCCCACGTCGTGACGGCGACGACCACCAGGGCGCTCACCGCGAGCGACATCCTGGGAGAGAGCTCCGGGTCGGGGTAAATGCCGTAGAAGAGCATCCCGCAGACCATGTGCAGGCCGGCGACGGCCATGGTGACCGTGAAGCGGCGATGCACGGCGACGGTGAACAGCAGGATGATCGAGGCGCCCCCGGCAGAGGACGCGACGATCGAGACGGGTGCGACCGCTACAGCGAGCGCGACCGGCCAGCGCCGTCGCCACCACAACGCGATACAGGCCGCGGCCCCGGCGACCAGGTCGGCAAGCTCAGTCGTTTCGCTCGTCATGTGTACGGCGGCCGCGTCGAATCCCGCCAGGCCGATCCCGATGGCGATCAGGAAGCAGACGACGTCGATGATCCAGTCCCGCAGCGTGCGGCGCGTGCGTCGCGTGCTGCGGTCGATGTCCGCATCGGTTCGCAGCAGTCCAGGCAGCAGGCCGGGCAGCTCAGCACCGGATGCACCGCGGGTGTCCAGGGACGGTCGGGAGTTCACACTGGACAACGGTACGGACCTGATGACGGAGCGGGGAGCAACCAAGGTCGATGGAGAACCCGACTTTGGTTGCGGAACGTTCGCCTCCTGGGCGACGCGCCGGGCCGGGTGGCGGCGACAGAGTAGATCTCATGATCACTGTCGAACACCTCACGAAGCGTTACGGGCCGGTCGCGGCCGTGAACGACGTGTCGTTCAGCTGCCACCCGGGCACCGTGACCGGGTTCCTCGGCCCGAACGGCGCCGGGAAGTCGACCACGATGCGGATGATTTGCGGGCTGACCCGTCCGTCGTCCGGTACGGCCACGGTCAACGGTGTCGCCTACCGTGACCTACCCAACCCCGGGCGGCACGTGGGCGTGCTGCTCGATGCGTCGGCACAGCATGCGGGTCGTACCGGCCATGAAGTGCTGACCGTCTCCGGTCAGCTGCTGGGCGTCGGCTCTGCCCGGGTAGAGGAGATCCTTGAGCAGGTAGGCCTGTCCGGCGCCGCGTCGAAACGACGGGTGGGCAACTACTCGCTGGGCATGCGCCAACGGCTCGGAATCGCACATGCATTGCTGGGGGACCCGAGCGTGCTCATCCTCGACGAACCGGCCAACGGCCTGGATCCGGAGGGCATTTTCTGGATGCGCGGTCTGCTGCGCGACTTCGCCGATCGAGGCGGGACCGTGATGCTCTCGTCGCACCTGCTGCGTGAGGTCGAGGCCGTGGCCGATCACATGGTCGTCATCGGCCACGGCCAGATCGTCGCGGACGGCGGCAAGGACGAGCTGCTGACCCAGGGCGGGCTGGTGGTCCGTGCGCTGGAGCCGTCCGCGCTGGAGAGGGTGCTGGCCGATGCCGGCGTCACGGCCAAGGCCACGCGCGACGGTGCTTTCGCCGTCGAGTCCGATGCGGAGACGGTGGGACGGGTTGCGGCTGCGGCCGGGATCGTCCTGCTCGAGCTCCGTCCGGCCGACTCGGCCGGGCTGGAAGAGATGTTCTTGCGTCTGACCTCGTCGGGCCCGCCCTCGTCCGACGGGCCGCCGCCTGAGGTGACACGGCCCGTGCAACCGTCCGAGCTCGACAGGGAGGCCGTGTGATGTCCGCTGTGACTGTTTCCGGCTCCGTCCGTACCGACCGGCCGGCTCCGCCGTCGCTGGCACGATTGGCCGGGGTCGAGCTGCGCAAGATGACCAACACGCGTGCGGGCATGGCCCTGCTGGTGATCGTCCTGCTCAGCGAGGTGGGCTTGATGATCGGCCTGATGGTCGCCGGCGATGCGGAAGACCTGTCGTTGAGCGGCTTCTTCCAGATCGCACAGCTAGGTGTGGGCATCCTGCTTCCGGTTCTGGGCATCCTGGCGGTGACCAGCGAGTGGTCGCAGCGCACGGCACTGACGACGTTCGCGCTCGAACCGAGACGGCAGATGGTCGTGGCGGCGAAGACAGCCGCGGCCGCGGTACTGGTCGCCGGTGTGTTGGTGACGTGCGTGAGCCTGGCCGCGCTGGCGAACGTTGTTGCGCCGCTGGTGACCGACGCGTCGGGTAGCTGGTCGCTCGGAGGGAATGTGCTGGGGTTCGCGGCGCTGTTCCAGCTGATCAACGTTCTCGTGGGTATCGCGTTCGGTCTGGTGTTCCTCAGCTCGCCGCTCGCCATCGTTCTGTACTTCGTCCTGCCGACGCTATGGAGCATCCTTACGGGGCTCAGCTCCGCGCTGGAGGGACCTGCGCAATGGCTCGACTTGGCATCGACGACCGAGCCGTTACTGGAGGAAGCGATGAACTCCAAGGATTGGGCACAGTTGGGAACGTCCGTGGCGGTCTGGCTGGCGTTGCCCTTCGCGCTGGGCCTGGCCCGCGTGATGCGCAGCGAGATGAAGTGAGGTTCGTCGACGGTGATGAAAGTGATTATCATAAGCATGTAATCGCATGCGCGTTCACCGTTGGGAGAGCTGATGAAGAAGGGGATCCACCCCGATTACCACCCCGTGGTGTTCCGGGACAGCGGCGCTGACACGGCGTTCCTGACCCGTTCCACCGCGACCTCGGACAAGACCATCACGTGGGAGGACGGTCAGACGTACCCGGTGGTGGACGTCGAGATCTCGTCCGCGAGCCATCCCTTCTACACGGGGCGGGCGAAGATACTCGACACGGCGGGTCAGGTGGAGAAGTTCCGTCGCCGGTTCGGGGCCGGCCGCTCATGATGTGTGGCGTCGCCGCGCGGTGCCGATCGACGGTCGTCCGCGCTGCGACGCCGGGTCATTCGTGCGTCTGCCCTTCGGCGTCCGGGCCGCCGAAGGGCAGACGGGCTGATGGGGCATATCCTCCGCGGGTTGTCTGAACCCTATGCAGGGGTAGGTGCCTGGCCTGGGGGTTGTGTGACAGCAGATTCGAAGGCCGCGCCGTAGGCCGCAGCCGCAGCGACCGAGTCGACCGCGAACGTCACGTGCCCGACAGCGACCCGGTCGCCCACGGCCTCGGCCACTCTCGCCGCGTCCGCAAGGCTGAAGCCGCCGCATAGCTCTATCAGTGTGACGTCATAGTCTTCGACGAGCGTGCGAGCTAGCGCCGGTGCTTCGGCCGCGTCAGGGACGGGTGCCAGGACAGTGCGCTGACCTGCCCGCTCGATGACCGCGCGGTCGGCGACTGAGTCCGTGCCGACGTGTTCGTAGATATAGGCCCAGCTGATCGTCAAGGGAGCTCCTCAGGGTTGGCTATGCGGTGGATCCGCCGAACAGTGCTGACTCTATAACCTCAATATAGCTTGAGGTAAACCTCCGGATCAGAGCAGTGGATAATCGTTATCATACGTAACTGGTCGGTCGTCAGGTCTTGATCGTCGGCAAAGGGGGTCGTTTGGCCCCTTGCGTCAAATGTCTGGTCTGTGCATAGCTTTAACAAGGGGGGTGCGGTACAGGGCGGAGAACAGGGGGATACGCAGCATGAACCACCACGTGCAGCCTGTGACCAGCACACCGGCCAATCCCTGGCTGACCGTGATTGTCGGCCTCGGCCTGGTGTCCACCGCAGTCGGCTTGATGTTGTACACCCATGCTGTCGGTGAAGATTCGCCGCACAATGACATGTCCAGCGAGATTGCCGCCGGCGCAGGGCTGGCGGGGGTCGGCTTGGTGATGCTGATCATATGGTTGGCGGTAGCCGCAGTGTGCTGGCAGATCCGCAACCTGCGCAGGTGAGGGCCGCTTACCCTGAAATGTCGCTCGTATCAGTCGGTGCCCAGGGTCGACTCGCGCGTGATCAGTCGCGGTGCGACCATCTCCGTGCCGTGGGACGGCCGGCCCGCGATCGCGTTCAAGAGTAGTTCGCCTGCCCGCTGTCCGAGTTCTTCCAGCCGCATGTCGACCGTGGTCAGCGGGGGCCGGCTTGCCAATGCCATGACTTCCCAGTTGTCGTAACCGGTGACGGCGATGTCCGCGGGAACCCGCAGCCCGCGCTCGCGCAGCCGGTCACAGCCGCCGCGTGCAAGCTGGTCCGAAGCGAAGACGATCGCGTCGACCGGCAACGGTTCATCCGGCCGGTGGGAACTGAGCAGGATATCGACGGCGTGGCGGCCCCACCTCTCACTCCACTCGCCGAACAGCGGTTCGCCGACGAGCTCCATGCCGGTGTCGTCAAGTGCCCGGATGACGGCGTCCCTGCGAATGTGTGACGTGCGCTGGTCCGGGCGTCCCCCGACGTGGGCGACGCGTCGATGGCCGAGCGAATGCAGGTGTGCGATGACCTGCCGCACGCCGTCCGCGTCATCCGGTACGACACACGCGTCGTCCGGGTCCGACGACGGGGCGAAGGCATACACCACGGGCACCGCGACCCGGATCGGCTCCCGAGGATCGGTGGTGCGGCCCGTGACGATGATGCCATCGACATGGCGGGCCACAAGTGTACGGACGTGGTGTTGCTCGCGGACTGGATCGTGGCGGGCCGTGGCGAGCAAAGCGGAGATCTCACCGACGGCGAGGGCGCTCTCGGCTCCCAAGACGACCGGCAATGAGAACCGGCCGGCAGAGTCGGTGCTCAACAGCCCGACCGCGAAACTGCGTCGGGACGACAGAGCACGGCCACGCGTGTCCGGTACGAATCCCAGCTTCTCGGCTGCCGCCCGTACCCGCTCCCGGGTGCTGTCGTGGAGCGCGCCCGTGTTGTTCAATGCCTTGGAGACGGTGCTCGCGGAGACGCCCGCGAGTGCGGCGACGTCGATGATACGGACTGGCTGTCTCCCTTGAGTCATCCCCCACCCCTTGATGATTTCCGGTATTTCCTCAGTCTCAACAGAGGTCTTTCCCTCGTCTTTTCAAAGTGTACATCGCACGCGCATGAACAGTGATAAATGGGCGTATTGACACGGCACCTCCTTGGTCGTACGTTGAGGAAAACGTGTTCCTCAAAGGA
>NZ_ML142850.1:491854-505127 GCF_004138495.1 Phytoactinopolyspora endophytica | reverse complement strand
ATGTCCCAGGAGTCCACCACTCTCGCCTCTCACCTGGCTCAGCGTGGCCCGGCTGCACCCACCCGAGACGCCTGGACCGTCCTGCGGCCGCTCGGGCCGCATGCGGTCCAGATCACCTCAGGGTTATGGCACCAACGCGCCCAGGCCAACCGAGCCGCGTCGATACCGGAAGGACTGACGAAGCTGGGCGAGGCGGGGAACCTGGCCAACCTCGAGATCGCGGCCGGACGGTCGGACGGCGACGCGATAGGCCCGATCTTCGCCGACTCAGATGTGTACAAGTGGTTGGAGGCGGCCGCGTGGGAGTACGCGCGTGAACCCGATGAGGAGCTCCTGGCCGAACAGCTTCGGGTGACGGCTCTCGTCGCCGCCGCCCAGCAGGACGACGGCTACCTCGACTCGGTGATGCAGGCACGAGAGTTTCAGCGCTACGGCAATCTGCCATGGAGTCATGAGCACTACTGCGCAGGCCACCTGATTCAAGCCGCGGTCGCACAAGTCCGCGGCACCGGATACACGGACCTGCTCGACGTCGCTGTCAAGCTGGCCGACCACCTCGCCGCCACCTTCGGCGACGGCAAGCGCCGCGACGTCGACGGGCATCCGGTGGTGGAAATGGCACTCGTCGAGCTCTACCGGGAGACCGGGAACCGGCCGTATCTCGACCTCGCCCGCTTCTTCGTCCAGGCCCGTGGCCACGGCCTGATGGAGTCTTACGGCAATGAACCGACCTATTACTCCGATCGGGTCCCGGTCCGGGAAGCCCGGACTGTCGAGGGCCACGCCGTACGTGCCGTCTACTTGGGCGCCGGCGCCGCGGATGTCGCAGTTGAGACCGGCGACGAGGAGTTGCTGAAGGCGCTGTCCACCCAGTACGACTCGATGGAGCGGTCGAAGCAGTACGTCACGGGTGGTCTGGGCTCGCGCTGGGAGGGCGAAGCGTTCGGTGATCCGTTCGAGCTGCCCACCGACCGCGGATACGCAGAGACGTGCGCGGCCATCGGGGGAGTTCAGTGGGCCTGGCGGATGCTGCTCGCGACCGGAGAGGCCCGCTACGCCGACCAGATCGAGCGGATGCTGCTCAACGGGTTCCTGGCGGGGGTCTCGCTGGCCGGGACGGAGTACTTCTACGTCAACCCGCTTCAGCTACGCAGCGATGCGCATCCGGACGAGAACCGCAGCCCCGCCCATGGCCGGCGAGGCTGGTTTACCTGCGCATGCTGCCCGCCGAACATCATGCGAACCTTCTCCAGCCTCGCCGGCCATGTGGCGACGGCGGACCACCGGGGTGTGCAGATCCATCAGTACGCCGCCGGTGCCGTCCGTGTTCCCATGGACGGCGATGCCCTGGTGCTCGACGTGGAGACGGAGTATCCGTGGGATGGTGCGGTGCGGCTACGGGTCGCATCCGCGCCGGCACGCGACGTCGAGATCGCGTTGCGGATCCCTGCGTGGGCAACCGATGCGACACTCGACGGCCGGCCGGTGACGGCGGGTGGCTACTCGCGTGTGAGCCGGACATGGACTGCGGGTGACGAGGTTGTCCTGGAGCTGCCGATGCAGCCGAGGCTGACCGTCGCCGACCACCGGGTGGACGCGGTCCGCGGTTGCGTCGCCATCGAACGTGGACCGTTCGTGTATGCGCTCGAGCAGGTGGATCAGGAGGCCGGGGCCATCGTGGACGACGTCCGCATCGATGCGGAGACCGGATTCGAGGTCGAGCACCGCCCCGACCTGCTGGGTGGCGTGACCGTCGTTCGTGCCAGCGGCAGTGTTGAGGGCCGGCAACGGCCGGTCACGCTGACCGCGATCCCCTACTACGCGTGGGCAAACCGTGGGCCGGGGCCGATGCGGGTCTGGATCCCCGTGAGCCAGTGACCGTGCTCACCGCGGGCGAGGGCTTGCAACAGGGAACGTTCGGGCAGGTTAACTTCGGGCTTCTGGCCGCCGGAGCGGTGGTGGCGATGATTCCGTGCGTGATCCTGTACGTCGCACTGCTGCGCTACTACGTCGCCGGCCTTGCTTCCGGCTCGATCAAGGGCTGATCACGCCGGGGTTCCTTGCCTCATGTAACGCTTGGCCCTTCGGTCAACGCGGTATGCGTTACATGAGGCAAGGAACCCGGAAAAGGTTCCAGTGTTGGTGTGCCTGGCTAGCCTGCGGTGACCAACGAGCCGGTCCGGGCGGCGGCATCGTTGCGTTGCGTGGCAATGTGGCGTTCGTCGTCGATCAGCCCGGAGGAGGAGCCGCGAATGGCGCGAGCAGAGGTCGTTGTCTATCCAGCTCGGCTCGTGCGGACCATGGACCCGGCACGGCCGACGGCGGAAGCCGTGGCCGTGGCGGGGGACCGGATCCGTGCGGTCGGGACCGTGGACGAGCTCCAGCGATACGGCCCTGCCCGGGTGGACCGGCGCTATGAGGATCGGGTGCTGATGCCCGGCTTCGTCGAGGCGCATTCGCACGCCATGGCGGGGGCGATGTGGCGCGCGGCCTATGTCGGCTACTTCCCGCGGATCATGCCCGACGGCCGGTGGTCTGCGGCGTGCACCAGTCTGCAGGACGTCATCGCCGAGCTGTCCCGTGCCGAGGCGACGTTGGAGGATCCGAACCGGCCGCTGTTCGCATGGGGACTGGATCCGCTGCATCTCCCGGGAGAGCGCCTCGGCGTCGCCGATCTCGACCGGGTGTCGTCCACCCGCCCGGTGATGGTGATGCACGCGAGCCTGCACGTGCTCACCCTCAACTCCGCCGCGTTGGCGCTGGACGGTATCGACGCGTCGGCCACGACCGACGGCGTTGTCACCGACGGTGCCGGGCGTCTCACCGGCGAGCTGCGCGAGCCAAGAGCGATGGCGCTGAGCTCGCTGTTCCACCGGTGGGAAGAGCTGATCTCGATGGACGAGGATGCGATCCACGCCTTTGCGGCCGGCGCACGCACCGTCGGCGCGACGACGCTGACCGACCTGAACAGCCCTGAGCCGGCCAGCGACGACGCCGTGCGCCGCTGGCGATCCGTCGTCGATGCCGGCGACTTCCCAGGCCGGATCTCACAGTTCCTGGCGGGCGGGGCCGTGCCGTCGTACGTCGACGCCGCCCGCAGGATCGTGCAGTTGCGGGGGAGTAGCGGTCCCAAGATGCGGTACGGCGGGGTCAAGCTCATGCTCGATGGCTCGATCCAGGGCTTCACCGCCAGGCTGCAGCCACCCGGTTACCTGGACCGTGAGGAGAACGGCATCTGGGTTCAGCACCCGGACTCTTACGCCGAGGCGTTCCGTGCCTATCACCAGGCCGGGCTCCTCATCCACGTGCATTGCAACGGTGACGAAGCCACCCAGGTCTTCCTCGACACACTCGCGGACGTGCTGCGCGAGAGCCCGCGGCCGGGACACCGGCACACCGTGACACACTCCCAGCTGAGCACTCCGGCGCAGTACCGGCGGATGGCCGAGCTCGGTGCCTGCGCGAACATCTTCTCCAATCATCTGTGGTACTGGGGCGACCAGCATCGGGACGTCACCGTGGGCGTGGACCGAGCCACTCGGATGAATGCCGCTGCGACGGCCTTGCGCGCCGGGGTGCCGATCTCGCTGCATTGCGACACCCCGGTCACGCCACTCAACCCGCTGCTCACCGCGATGTACGCGGTCACCCGCCGCACCCCGTCCGGCTCAGCCATCGGCGAGCACGAGCGGATCACACTCGATCAAGCCATGCAGGCGATCACTGTGGGCGGCGCCTACCTGCTCAAGATGGACCACGAGGTGGGGACCATCGAGGCCGGGAAGTACGCCGACTTCGCCGTCCTCGACACCGACCCGTACGAGTGTGTGGAGGCGCCCGAACGGCTGGCGGAGATCCGCGTGCTGGGCACCATGGTCGGCGGCATGGACTTCCCCTGCCAGTAGCCGTGCCCTGCATGCGTCCAGTAACACGGCGACATCGTTCGGTCAGCTCGGTGCTTCGTGGTGCAGGCAGATGAAGTTGCCCTCGGTATCGGTGAACCATGCTGCCTGGTGACCGTCGATGGTCGCGACGTGGCCGGTGGTCTTGAACGGCTCGTCGTAGTCCTCGAATTTCACCCCCTTGCCTTCGAGTTCGACGATCTGGCCACCGAGATCCTCGACCTCGAAGCTGATGACCGTGTGCTTGCTCTGAGCTCCTTGCTCGGCGGCCATCAGCTCGATCCGGGCGCCGGCTGTCGTGCGCAGTGCCCAGTTGCCGCCCGGTGACTCCCCGAGGTCCTCGAGGCCAAGTTGGTCGCGGTAGAAAGCCGCGGCGCGGGATAGGTCGTTGACCGGCAGGATGGTGGTGACAGGCGCGTCGGTGAGCATGATCTTCCTCCTTGATCTCTGCGCTCGTTGTCGAACTGCGCATTGAGTTTCGGCCTGGCGCTGTCGCGTCCACCTCGCTGGCGGCGAGGCTTGAGATCTGCGCTTCCGACACTCTGCGGGGAGCGGGTCAACGTTTGGTCAGGGCCGGATCAAGACCCAAACGCCGGTGGAGAAGAAAAAACTTCTAGAGTGGGCAATTGAGTGTAAATTAATGATACATTCTCTCGCACGGGGGTTTGCCGACGCCAGCCACGAGAACGGACACCCCCGATGTCTGTGCTGCGAATGGACCGCGGCCCACCCGAGACACCCGCCCCGTCGCCATGTCTGTACCTCACGGAAAGGGTGTCCTCTACGATGAAGAACGTCCGTCGGCGACTTCAGCCGCGCCTTCTCGCCCTTGGGACCTTCGGGGCGATCGTCAGCCTGCTTGCGATGGTCTTCAGTGGCCCGCCGCGAGCCAACGCCGAGAGTCTGACCAGCGAAGTAACCGTCCATTCGGATACCACTCTGCTTGATGGGGACGGCATCCGGACCCCAGACATCATCTCGACCAGCCCGACCAATGTCGTGACCGCCTGGCGCGAGGGCAACACGTCCGGACAGTTCGACAACGGCGCCATCAAATACGCCAACTCCACTGACGGCGGGCAGACCTGGAGCGCACCGAAGACGCTCGCCGCGAAGGATTCCACGCACGGGTGGCACTACGTCATCCTCTACCGCGTGGATAGTGACCTGTACGCGTTTCTCGGCCGGGCGCCTGCCAGCTCGCACAATGGCCAGCCGGTCACCAACTTCATGAAGAAGAGCACCGACGGCGGCCAGACCTGGCAGGACCACGCAGTGTCGTTCGCCAATGTCCCGGACGGCTTCGTGGTCGCGGGTCGTCCCCTCTACCACAACGGATACCACACCGTGCCGTTCTGGAAAGGCGGGCAGGTTGCCGTCATGCGGTCGACCGACATGGTCAACTGGACGGCGGGATCATACGCGCCGGATCCGCTCGACACGAGGTCGGGTGAGAACCAGCTCGTCGTAGACCAGGACGACCCGAACAAGCTGATCATGTTCAACCGTGTCGCCTTCCCGGCCGAGGACTACGTGACCGGGCCGGTCTACACGTCCCGGACGGAGAGCACCGACGGCGGGCTCACCTGGTCCCCGCTGGAGCTGGACACCAACATCCCGAACATGGGCACGAAGGGCTACGTCACCAAGGACTCGAACGGTCAGTATCTCGCCATCTACAACACGATGGGCGGGCGGTTCCCCAGTCCCATCGAGACCCGGCCGGAGGAGTTCCGGGCGATCCTGAACTACAAAGTGAAGAAGCCGGACCAGCCGTGGGGTCCGGGCCGGTTCTTGGCCGACGGCCCTGAGGTCGTCGACCGCCCGCACAGCGCGGGCTGGGACACGTATGCGATGGCGGACGAGTACGCCCCTGGGAAGTACTTCGTCGTGTGGGAGCATGACACGTCCGCGATCAAGGTGGCGAAACTCGACATCTCCGACGCGTTCACCGGGATCAACGAGAACTGGGACGACGGAGACACGATCTCGTGGGACACGGCTGCCAATGGCGGCTCCGCCGGGGTGACCAGCGGACGGCTGGAATTGTCGAACGCGGCCGGGACGACGACGTCGGTCGAGCAGGAGCACGCGTACCAGGGCACGTTCATCGCCGCGTTCAGCGGCAAGATCACCTCGGCGACGACGCTCGACCCGGCCACCGGAACCGGGGCGAACCTCAAGCTCGAGGTGGCCAACGGCAGCCGGCTGCTGGCCATGACGGTGCAATCGGACGGCATCTACGCCAAGGTGGCCGGGTCGTCAGACTGGCAGCTCGTGCACGCCACCAGCATCGGCACCGGTGATCACCACTACCGGGTGGTCGTCCAGCCGGATGGCACGGCCCAGCTCTACCTCGATTCGATCGACACCGATGTCGAGTGGCAGACGCCACTCAGCTCGGAGCCGATCCGCACCACGCTCTCCACGTCCGGCACGAGTACGGAACCCGCCGGTGCCAGCGTCAACTGGGTGAGCGTGGAGGAGAACCTGGTCTCCACCATGTGGAACGACCTCACCGGCTGGGATGCGTTCCAGGCCGGAGGCTCGATCAACCCGGCGGGTGAGCTGCGGATCGCCAGCCCGTCCACGGGTCAGAATGCAATCTCGAAGGAGCTGCCGGACCGGTGCGACTTCTCGGTCGATTTCCGTGCTGAGGTCACGGACTACAGCACGCTCAACCAGTCCAACGGCTTCGGCGCCAGCCTCGCGATGAGCGTGACGAACCGCAGCCGCCGGCTCATGCTGGCGATCCAGCAAGACGGCGTCTACACCATCAAGAAGGGCGAGTCGTCATGGAGCCGGATCTATCAGCGGAACAACGCCGGTGACCGGGCCTCGTGGCGGGTCGACACGTCGAGTGGCGGCGAGGCGAAGCTGTTCCGCAACGGTGCGGACACCGGCGCCAGCTGGACCATCCAGGATCGGGACAGCGATCCGGCCGTACGGCTCTGGTCGTCCGGAAACAACGGCGACGCGTCGGCCTTCCAGATGGACTGGATGCGCGTGACCTGTGAGATCCGCTAGCCTGCCACCACGCCCATGATCATCAACGGTTGGGCCGGTCATAGGTGGGCTCACCGTTGATGATCATGGGCTAGGCGTTGATCTGGTACGCCTGGCGCGTCACCTCATGCTGGAGCGGCGCGCCGTTGACGAACCGCAGCACCTCGTCGACGGTGGCCGCCCCTTGCTCGTGAAGCGTCTCGACGGTGAGGGCGGCGATGTGCGGTGTGGTGACGACACCGACGCATCGACGCCACTCGCTGTCCGCCGGAAGCGGCTCGTCGTCGAAGACGTCGGCCACCACCTGGATGCGACCCGCGGCGGCGGCCTCCAGCAGAGCGGCGCTGTCGACGAGTGCGGAGCGTGCCGTGTTGACGACGAGCGCGCCCGGCTTGAGCCGGCCGATCAGACCCCGGCCCAGCATGCCGCGCGTCTCGGGAAGCACTGGAGCATGCAGGGACACGACGTCCGCCCGCTCAACCAGCTCCTCCAGTGTCGCCCGCTGGACACCTAGGTCGGCCGCCGCGTCCTCGGTCAAGAACGGGTCGGCGACGAGGCACCGGCAGCCGAACGGCTGCAGCCGGTGCAGCGTGGCGCGGCCCGTGCGACTGGCGCCGACGATCCCCACCACCTGGTCACGCAGCAGCCGCCCCGGCGGTCGCTCAACCAGCCGCGACCATGTCTCCCCGTCGCGCATCGCGGACGCGAAGGGGACGACGTCACGCAGGCCGGCGATGATGGACATGACCGCGAACTCGGCTACCGCCTCGGCCAGCACCGCCGACGCCTGGGTGATCCGCACCCCATGCTCGAGGGCGACGGCCGGCACCAGGCGCCGCACTGAGCCCCCGGTGTGTGCGACCAGCTCCAGCCGATGTGAACCGTGATGCGAGCCCGGACGCGAGTCGTCGAACAGGGCCGCCGGCAGGGGCGGGGTGTCCCATCCCGTGACGCAGATGCGTGCGTCTGCGAGGACGGTGCGAACAGATGCGGACGATGACACGTCGCTCACCCACGACAGCTCACCGGCCCGACCGAGCCGGTCCCAGTCTGCCTCGGTGAAGATCCTGGCACGCAGCTCCTCGGACATGACCACGACAATCGGGTCTGCCACGGTCACGCTCCCGGCGCCGTCGTGAAGGTCGTGCGTAGCCGCCCGATGCCTTCTACCTCGGCGACGACGACGTCCCCGTCGTGCAGGTACTCCGGTGGCGTCCGGGCGTCGCCAACGCCGGCCGGGGTGCCGGTGATGACGATGTCACCGGGCAACAGCGTCATGAACCGGGATAGCTCCACCAGCAGATCCGTGACGTCGAACACCATCCGTGCCGTGCTCGACTGCTGCTTCGGAACCCCGTTCACCGTCAGGGACAGGCTGAGGTCCTGCGGGTCGGGCACCTCGTCGGCGGTCACCAGCCAGGGCCCGAGAGGACAGAAGCCGTCCAGACTCTTGCCGAGGAACCACTGGCCCTCCGGGCGCTCGTGCTGCTGGTCACGGGCGGAGAGATCGTTGGCGGTCAGATAGCCGAAGACCGCATCCGGCGCGGTAGCGGGGGTCAGGGAGCGCGCCCGCGCGCCGACGACGACGCCGAGCTCCACCTCCCAGTCGACGCGGGTGGACTGCCGCGGATCGACGACGACCGGCCCCGGGCCGGTGACGGTGGTGGTGGCCTTCGTGAAGAAGATCGGACGGTCCGGCAGCCCGGGGGAGTACGGCGACTCGTCGGCATGTTCGCGGTAATTGGCTCCGACGGCGATGACGTTGCGGCGCGGCTCGGGGATCGGCGCCAGCACCTGGAGCTCGCCCAGTGGCACGGTGGCTGCTCGGGTGTCCTGCACCTGGTCACGCCAGGCTTCGAACAGCGCGGAGCGTTCCTCCGGTGCCATCTCGACGAGCGCCCGCACGCTGGTCGGGTATGTCCGGCCCGTTCTCGTCGCCATCCGGGTCACGTCGACGACGGGCGTCGGCGGCGCGGACGCGGGGTCGGGCGGAGCGGCGTCCCCCGGACCGAGGTCGAGGTATCCCCAGCACGGTGGCGCGGCGCCAGGAGTGTCGGGCGAGCGGTAGGACAGAAAGCGCATCGGGTTCCTCGCGTCGGGTCGGTGAAGTGAAGGAAATGAGGGCTGCCCGTTCACACGCCGGGCTTCCGATCGATACGTGACGTGGTGCGCTCCAGCTCTGCGGCTGTGCGCAGCACCAGGTCCCGGTCGCGGTGCAGCACGGTCTCCACGGGTGGCAGCTGGTCGGAGAACCAGCGCCGCTCGTACTCGAAGGTCATGGTGCCGATGTAGCCGTCGAGCAGGAGTAGGGCTGCGCGCCAGTCGACCTTTCCGGCGTCCAGCCCGACAGGTCGGCGTCCGCCCTCGGCGGGCAGGAAGTTCTTCAGATGGACGTGGCGGATGAACGGCTCCTGCATCAGGTACGCCGTGGCCGGATCCTCGGCTCTCATGATCGCCAGGTTGGCCTGGTCGTAGAGGATGCCCACCGTCGGACTTGCGGCAGCGGCGACGAGGTCACGTGTCGTGGCCGCGCTCGTGGCCAGGGTGTCCATGTGGTTCTCCACATTCAGGTTGACCCCCGCTAGCTGGGCGTAGACGCCGACCTCGCCCAGCGTCTGGGAGGCCCGAGCCAACGCGGCCGCTCGCTCGGGCTCGGGCCGGTCGCGTCCGGCGAGCACCCGGATGTGCCGGGCGCCCAGCTCGGCCGCCAGATCCACGGCGCGGCGAAGCTCGTCGGCGGCTCGCCACCGGTCCGACTCGGACTCCGCGTCGATATCCCGGGTATAGGGACACAGCGCGGCGACGCGCAGTCCCAGATCCGCTGCCGCGCCGGCCACCCCGTTCACCTCCGATCTGCTGGCCGCCGGCCGCAGCCCGCATCGGTACTCGTCGTCGATGATCAGCTCAATGCCGTCGAGCTCGAGTCGGTGGGCGGACTCCAGACATCCGACCGGGCCTACGTCGGGTGTGGCCATCGAGTGCAGCAACAACGACCACCGACGCGACGGCGCCACGGTGCCCGGCTGTGTGCCTGTGCCCGGCTGTGTGTCCGCGCCCGGCTCTGTCCCGGTCATCCCTTGACCGCCCCTCCGGTCAGGCCGCCGGTGATCTTCCGTTGGATCACCAGGAACAACACCAGGGTCGGGACCACGGCGAGCGTGGTGGCCGCCATGAGCGGTCCCCAGTCGGCCACCTCGCTGCCGACGAAGTTGTAGATGCCGACGGGCAGCGTGCGCCGCTCACCACCGCCGAGGATCACGAACGACAGCAGGAACTCGTTCCAGCTGTTGATGAAGCCGAAGATCGCGGTGGTGGCGAGCCCGGGCGCGGCCAGCGGAATGGCCACCCGGACGAAGATGCCCATGTGGGTGAGCCCGTCGACCCGTCCCGCTTCCTCGATTTCTTTCGGCAGGCTCCGGAAGTACTGCATCATCAGCCACGTGCAGAACGGGAAGTTGAAGGCGACGTGGACGATGATGATGCCCGGGTAGGTGCCGGCCAGCCCGATCCCCGAGATGACCGTGAACAGCGGGATGGCGTACAGGATGGTCGGGAACACGTACGCCACCAGGACGCTACGGGACACGAACAGCCGCCCCGGAAAGCCGCCCCGAGCGAGTCCGAACCCGGCCATCGCGGACAGCACGACGACGATGGCGGTGCTGCCGATCCCGACGACGGCGCTGTTGACCATGAAGTCGGTGAATTGGGTGCCCTCCAGCACGCGCCGATAGAAGCCCCAGTCGACTCCGTCCGGAATCCACGTAGGCGGGAACGTGTACAGCTCCTCCGGGGTCTTGACCGACGACGCGGCCATCCAGAGCAGCGGAAACACGGCGAAACCGATGAGCGGCGTGAGGACGGCGTAGCCGACCAGCTGCCGGCGCCGGTCCTTGCGCCACTTCGGGCGCCGCGTCCGCGCGGGTCCGGTGCTGGCGTTGGCGACTGCGGTGGCCATCGTCTAGTCCTCCTTGTCCACGCGAAGCACCTTGAGGTAGACCGCGATGATGATGACGAGGACGCCCAGCATCGCCACCGACACCGCCGCCATCCGCCCGATGTCGTAGTTGGTCCAGCCGATCTGGAACGCGTACACCGGCAGCGTCTCCGTCACGCGGATCGGACCTCCGCCAGTCGTCAGGTAGACGAAGTCGAAATTGTTGAACACCCAGATGCTGCGCAGGACGATCAGCGCGCCGATCACGTGGCGCAGGCCCGGCAGGGTGATGTGGCGCAGCTCCTGCCAGAAGTTCGCGCCGTCCACACGGGCGGACTCGTAATGCTCCACCGGAATGGTCTGCAGCCCGGCCAGCAGCGCCACCATCATGAACGGGAAGCCGAACCAGATGTTCATGGCCACGACGGCCGGCATCGCGGTGGCTTCGTTCCCGAGCCAGGCGACCGGCTGGTCGATCAGCCCCACCCGCATGGACACGTCGTTGACGACGCCGACGATCGGATCGAGCATGAACTTCCACGAGTACGCGAGCACGATCGACGGAAACGCCCATGGGATGATCAGGCCCAGCCGCAGTGGTCCTTGCCCACGGCGAACAGCCTGCAGAGCCACGGCTCCGATGAAGCCCAGCAGCAGCTGACCCGCCACGGAGCTGAACGTCCACACGAGCGTCCGGGTGATCGCCGAGAAGAACGCGGCGTCGGTCAGCACCCGCTCGTAGTTGGCCAGCCCCACCCACTCGGACGTGGGGAAGCTCAGGTTCCGGTCGGTGAAGCTGTTCCAGACGTTGAAGCCCACCGGGTAGGCGACCATAGCCAGCAGCAGTCCGACGCCGGGTATCACCATCAGCAGATGCGTCCTGTGGTCCATCCAGCTCAGAAGGGCGCGATACCACGGACGGGCGGCCGGCGGAGCCGACCCGGGCGAACCCGGAGCCGGCTCCTCGCTGTGGGCGGGCGCCCGCTCAGCCGAGGCGAGACGAGATGTCATCGAGAGTCGCCTGAACAGTCTGGTTGGCGGTCGCCAGGGCACTGTCCACGTCGGCACCACCGACCAGGACGTTCTGCAGCATCTGCTCGATCACGTGGCTGTTGAAGACCGGCCCTGCGTAGGGGTTCGGGCCGTCCTCGAAGCCCGGAGGGCTTCCTTCCTCCACCCCGGTCAGTGTCTGCTGCGCGGTCGTCTCGTACTTCGCGATGGTCGGCTCGTCGAAGAACTCCGGGCTGTTCGCGGAGGCGAGTGCCGGGAACATGAACAGCGGGATCGTGTGCAGGAACGGTACGTAGTTCTCCTCCGCGTAGAGGAAGGCCGCGAACTCCTGTGCCAGGCTGGGATTGTTGCCCTTCGGCAACGCGAGTGACACCGCCCCCATCTGGTGTCCGGGCTGGACGTCTGTCGGCATGAACGTCGTCGCCAGCTTGTCCGCGATGTCCGGAGCATCGACCGCGGCGATGCCGATCTCGGCTCCGGAGACCTCGGCGAGCACTGTGGTCCCGGCGTTGATCAGCGAGAAGTTGTCGTTGATGTTGTAGTTCACCTGGCCGGGTCCGCTCGCCGTCCGCCCGAGCTCCACCAGGAACTCGGTCGCCCGCTTCACCTCCGGCGTATCGAGCATCGCCGTGCCGTCGGCGTCGAAGAACTTGCCGTCGGCGGAGCGGGTCAGCATCCACAGCAGATACCCGCCGCCGGTGTCGGAGGCCGACAGCTTGAGCATCCAGCCGAACTGGTCGGGCTCCTTGGTGGTCGCCTGAGCCGCGCTGAGGACCTCGTCCCAGGAGGGGCGCTCCGACAAGCTCACGCCGGCTTCGGAGAGGATGTCGGTGCGGTGCGCCAGGAGCCGGTTGTGCACGTAGTGCGGCAGCAGGATGTGCTGGTCCTCGTACATGGCGGAACGGTCGAGGAGACCGGGGCTGAACGCGGAGGTCCCGCCGAGCTCCTCGAGGACCGGTTCCATCGGGTGCAGAGCGCCCGCCTGCCACATGGACACCGCCACCGTCGGCAGCACCGTCGTCACGTCGGGTAGGTTGCCCGCCGCCTGTGCCGCCGGCCACTTGGTGGGGAACTGGGGGAACGGGACCACTTCGATCTCCACCGTGGTGTCTGGGTGGCTCTCCTCGAACCGGTCGGCGACGTCGCGCATGAAGTTGACGCGCGCCTCCTGCGTGTAGTTGTGCCAGAACACCAGCCGGCCACTGTCGCCGTCCGAGGAGGACGACGATCCGCCGTCGTCTCCACAGGCGGAAAGCGCGCCGAGCGCACCCGCGCCGGCGGCCGTACCGAGGACGCCGCGCATGAAGCCGCGCCTGCTCATGGGCCTACTTATGGGCCTACTCATGGATGGTGCGTTGACGCTGTGTGTCACGGGATCTCTCCTTCCGCGGTGCGGAGGCTCCTGGACGGAGCGTTC
>NZ_ML142850.1:487818-491794 GCF_004138495.1 Phytoactinopolyspora endophytica | reverse complement strand
GCCGCGTCGTAGATGCGGTCGACGACCTCGAGAGCCCGCCACGCGTCCCGCAGTGTCACTGGTGCGGGGCGGCGTGCGCGCAGTCGCTCGACGACGTCCTCGGCGAAGATGCGATATCGCTGCATGACCGGCGGTGAAGCGAAGTCCGCCTGGCCTTCCTGGGTGATCACGCCGACCGTGCTGTGCAGCTCGCGCACGCTCGAGCCGGGCCCGACGAGGGCCCACTCGTGGTCGGTTCCGTCATGATGGGGGCCGCTGTATCCGACTTCGACGACGCCGATCAGGCCGGCGTCGTCGCGGAGCACGGCGATCGCGTGCTCTTCCACGTCCATGCCGTACTGCCGGTCGGTCAGCACGGCACCGGCGACGCTGACCTGGCCCTCGGCGAGGGACAGGAAGGCGTCCACGGTGTGCGGGCCGAGGTTGCGCAGCGCACCCCCGCCTCCGATCTCTGGATCCAGCGCCCACGCCACGCCGTCGTCGACGTACCGGCTGGGTGGTCCGTTGACGATCCGGAACCGAGCCACGCACGGAGGCGCCAGCAACCCCCCGGCCTGCACCCGCGCGAGGTGGTCCCAGAACGTGCTGTACCGGTTGATGAACGGCACCGCCGCGAACTGCCCCTTCGCCTCGGCGGCGAGTACCTGTGGCCACAGTTCGGCCGCGCTCGCGGCGACCGGTTTCTCCACGACGAACGGCAGCCCGCGTTCGATGAGCCGCGCGACGACAGCCGGACCGTCGCGATGCCGCGGCATGGCCAGCACGAGATCCACGTCCTCGTCGATCAACTCGTCCAGTCCGGGTGCGACCCGGCAGCCGAGCCGTTCACCCCAGGTCTTCGCCACGTCGGCCTCGTCGTCGTGCACGGCCACGACGGTGGCGCCGGCCGCCGTGAACGAGTCGATGTGGCGGGGCGCGTGCCAGTGGCCGATGCCGGCGATGCTCATCCGCAGCGGCATGACCGTCACGAGTCACTGTCCTCGTCGATGGGCAGGTCGTTGAGCTGGGCTTGTGTGGAGCCGAGCTCCTGAAGCATGCTCAGCGCGGCACCGCCCTTCTCTTCCGACACGGCGGTGGCGATCGCCTCGAGCAGGGCCAGGCCGGCGACGCGCGCACTGAACTGCGCCGTACCTCTGGACACGGCCGAGCTGAAGATCGTCAGCGCTGTGTCGACCACGTTGCCCATCGGCGATTGCGGGTTCGCGGTGAGACCGGCCGTCTCGATGCCACGCTGGTTGGCGTACCCGAGCGCCTGCACGGTGTCCCGAGACTTGCCTGAGTACGAGATGCCGAGGGCGAGATCGCCGGGGTTCAGGCGAGCTACGTGGGCGAGCATCATCATCGGGTCGGCGGTCCAGGTCACGGCGGTGCCGATGCTGGCCAGCCGGTACGAGAACATCTGGCACAGCGGGGCGGCCGTCCCGGTGCCTAGCAGCAGCACCGATGGTGCAACGCCCAGACGGGTGACGATGTGCCGGAGCGCGGGCTCGGACAGGTTGGTGAGCGTGTCCTGCATGCACTCGACTTCGAGCGACATGACCCGCTGCACCAGGTCGAGCGGACCGCCGAGGCCGGAGCGCGCCTCCAGCACCAGGTCGACTGGATGGGAGTGGTACAGGCCGAGCGTCTTGCCCAGGTCCAGGGAGAGCGCCTGGGCGAACTCCCGGTATCCGGAGTACCCGACGGCGTGCGTGAACCGGCTGACGGCGTTCTCCGAGACGCCCGCAGTCTGGGCGAGCACCTGGATGGACGCACCCCGTATCTTCCACGGGTCGGCGAGCACGGCGTCGGCCACCTGGGCGCGCGCGCCGGTCAGGTTCGGCCTGGCCCCGCGGACGCGCTCGAGGCATGGTGGCAGGCTGGCCGCGCCGGAAGCGCCCTCGGCCATGGATTCGGACGGTGTCTCTGTCACCGGAGTACTCCTCTACTTCCCATTGAGGTCGGCGTCGTCGGTCTCGACGTCAACGTTGAAGCGTGACGATGGCCGCGGATCTCGGGAAGGCCGGCAGACCGTCCCGGGCCGGTGGAGCTACGTAGAAGGTAGAAGGAAATGATGAACAGGTCAATAGTGACAGAAATTTCTTATGGCCGTGGGTGGCAGCCTGGCGGTATTCGACTGGTCGCATCTAGCCGAACCTAGAAGGAACTGATAGAACTGTCGACACAGCAGAAGTTTCGTCTACATCGCGCCCAGTCTGGTCGCACGTGGGCGGGGTGATACGCCGGCCGTGCCCCGCCACCGCGTTGCCTAGCAGAACGGAGTCTTGATGGACCGCCCGAACATCGTCTTCATCATGAGCGACGACCATGCGTCGCATGCGATCTCGGCGTATGGGAGCCGGATCAACTCGACGCCGCAGATCGATCGGTTGGCTGAGGAGGGGGCGCGGTTCGACAACTGTTTCTGTACGAACGCGATCTGCACGCCGAGCCGGGCGTCGATCCTGACCGGGACGTATAACCACGAGAACGGGGTGCGCACGCTCTTCGACGAGCTGGATGGGCGGCAGCAGACGTTCCCGCAGTTGTTGCAGGCGTCCGGATACCAGACCGCCCTGATCGGGAAATGGCACCTGGGTCACGGCGGACACGCCGACCCGACCGGGTTCGATTACTGGAACGTGCTGCCCGGGCAAGGGGATTACTTCGATCCGGTGATGATCGAGAACGGTGTGGAGCGGAAGTACGAGGGGTATGTGACCGATCTGATCACGGATATGAGTCGGGACTGGCTGCAGGCTCGGGATGCAGATCGGCCGTTCCTGCTGGGTCTGCATCACAAGGCGCCGCACCGGTGGTGGCTGCCGCACCCGCGGCATGCCGATCTGTACGACGACGATCGGGTGGAGCCGGAGACGCTGTACGACGATTACGAGACCCGGTCGCAGGCGGCGAGGCAAGCACATATGCGGGTGGATCGGCACATGCGGCGCCGGGATGTGAAGGCTGATCCTCCAGAGGGGTTGTCCACGGCTGAGCGTCGTCGGTGGTTCTATCAGCGCTACATCAAGGACTATCTGCGCTGTATCGCGGCGGTGGACGAGAGCGTGGGGCGGGTCCTCGACTATCTGGACGAGCATGGTCTTACTCAGAACACGATCGTGGTCTACACCTCGGATCAGGGGTTCTTCCTGGGCGATCATGGCTGGTATGACAAGCGGTTCATGTATGAGGAGTCGTTGCGGATGCCGTTGCTGGTGCGGTATCCAGCGCTGGTGGAGGCGGGGAGCGTGTCGTCGTCGTTCGTGTTGAACACGGACTTTGCTCCGACGTTCGCCGAATTGGCCGGGGTGGTGCCTCCGGAGCCGATGTCCGGGCGCAGCGTGGTGCCGTTGTTGCAAGGGGAGCCGCCGGCGGACTGGCGACGTACCGCGTATTACCGGTACTGGGAGCACATGTCAGATCCGCACTATGTGCCGGCGCATTACGGGATCCGCACCGACCGGTACAAGCTGGTGTACTACTACGGCGAGGGGCTTGGTCTGAACGGGGTGGCCGATCAGGCGACCGAGCCGGAGTGGGAGCTGTTCGACCTGGCGGCCGACCCGCACGAGCTGCGCAACGTCTATGACCAGCCCGGCTATCGCGAGGTCACCCGCGAGCTGACCACTGAGCTGGCCCGCGTCCAGAAAGAGATCGGAGATGTCGGTCACCACTGAACTGAGCTTCCTTGCCTATTGCACAGCTTCTTCCCAGCTAATCCTCAGAATGCGCAACTAGTCTGCTTGCCAATGTGTGGTGGTGATCAGAGCCGTCACAATGAGGACATGGGAACTGTCTATGCATCAGGACGTCATCGCTAGTCGGGTACGGATCGGCCGGCGTCGCGCACTCGGGCTTGGTGGCACGATCGGGCTCGGAGCGCTGCTCGCGGCCTGTTCGAACGGCTCGGATGACGCGGGCAGCTCGGACGACGCCGGCAGCACAGGCACTGGCGACGGCGGGACGGCCACGCTCAGTCCATCCACGACCGCGT
>NZ_ML142850.1:487269-487796 GCF_004138495.1 Phytoactinopolyspora endophytica | reverse complement strand
TGCTGGACTCGGCCGGGACGTGCTCCTTGACGCGGGAGGCGACGCAGGGCCCGTACTGGTTCGACGTCGACTCGATCCGCAGCGATCTCCGCGAGGACCGTCCAGGAACGACGCTCCAGCTTGCGCTGCGTGTGTGGGACGCGTCCTGTGAGCCGCTGGGGAACAGCGTGGTGGAGATCTGGCACTGTGACGCCGGAGGCATGTACTCCGGCTTCGAAGTGGCTTCGGGAGGCGCCGGCGGAGTGTCCGACGGCTCCTACAGCGAGGGGGTGCAAGAGGCCGAGCCGAGCGACGACGGCACCTACCTGCGTGGCGCCCAGGTGGCCGATGAGAACGGGATCGTCCAGTTCACCACGATCTATCCGGGCTGGTACACGGGCCGCACGGTTCACATCCATCTGAAGGTCCACGTCGACCGTGAGAATGTGCTGACCACGCAGCTCTACTTTGACGACGAGCTGAGTGACACGGTCTTCTCGATCTCGCCGTACGACGAGCACCCCAACCGCAACACTCGCAACGACACC
>NZ_ML142850.1:474969-487254 GCF_004138495.1 Phytoactinopolyspora endophytica | reverse complement strand
TCTATGACGTGGTCGACCTTCTTATGGTCGACGAGACCGACGACGGCTACCTCGGCTACATCAACCTCGGTGTCGACGTCTGACGACCGCACGTCGTTCTTAAGGAACGGCGTCGGCTGGCGCTCACGGTGCGGGAGGCTCCGGTTGAGCGAGATCCATCTGGGAACATGTTGAAGCTGGCTCGTATGGGCGTCTCGATCGTGCAGCCGGTGCCGGCCTTCTACGCGAAGCCGAAGAGCCTGGAGGGCGCCGTGGACCACATCATTACTCGCGGTACGGCGGAGAACTAGTGTCAATGTACTTACGCTAAGTACGTTGACACTGGGTGGCAAACGCGATGATCAGGTCTCCGTGGTCGGCTGTCGTGCTAGGCATGATGTTGCTATAGTTACGAATATCGTAACTATAGCAACATCAGAGGTGGTGCAGTGGGATGGCCGAGCAGGTCCGCGCTGGTGATCTGGCTGATTGGTTACTTTCGCATGGCAGAACGTCGATCGATACGAATGACGCCGCTGACCTCCTTGGAGTCACACCCGAACAGGTAAGAACGCGTCTGCGAGCATCCGCGCTACGCAAGCAGTTGGTCAGCCCGGCACGCGGACTATGGATCCCGGTGCCCGCGCAATACCGCACCTGGGGAGCGCCGCCCGGTATCCACTTCATCGAAGATCTCATGCTGCATCTGGGCCGCGAGTACTACGTGGGCTGGCTCTCCGCAGCCGAGATTCACGGCGCGGCTCACCAACGTCCACAGGTGTTCCAGGTCGCGGTTGACGCTCGTCTGGCCGCCCGCGCGGTGGGACGCACTCGGTTCGACTTCGTGACACGTGCAGGTCTCCAGGGACTACCACGTGTACGCCATCACGTGCCGACCGGTTACGTGTGGCTTGCGACGCCGGAGGTGACAGCGCTCGACTTGTGCGATGATCTGCGGCGAGCTGCTGGTTTGTCCAACGCCGCCACGGTGCTCGCGGAGTTGGTAGAGGACGGCGTGCTTGACATGAGCGAGCTCGCACGTGTGAGTCTGAGCTTTCCTGTCGCGGCCGGGAGGCGCGTCGGTTGGTTGCTAGACCTCGTCGCGCCTGGCATAGATGTTGAAGCGCTCTCCGCCGCTGTGCGCCGCCGTTCAGAAGTACCGAGCCTGTTGAGACCTGATAGACCAGAACGCGGTTCAGTCGATTCTCGATGGTGCATTCGCGTGAATGCGGAGGTGGAGCCAGACCTATGATCCCCGAAGTGTTCGTTACCGCCTGGTCGGTTGAGCATCCTTGGCCGCTCCAGGCTCAGGTCGAGCAGGACTTGCTGCTCTCCCGCGCGATCTGCGCGATTGGGCGTCACCCGTACCTTGGCGAGGAGCTGATCTTCCGCGGTGGGACAGCCCTTCACAAGCTTCACCTCGATCGGCCCCGTCGATACAGCGAGGATTTGGACTACGTTCGTCGTACTGATGATGGAATTGGGAAGCTGACCCGTGCACTGACTGATCTTGGAAAGCAGCTGGAGTTCGAGGTGTCTACCAAGATCGGGACGTATCCGAAGGTGTTGTGGCGGGGGCGTGCCGTCGACGGCAGCAAACTGCGGATCAAGATCGAGGTGAACACTCGTGAACGTGAGCCGTTGATCGAGCCCGTCCGGTTGAGACATCAGGTCAACTCGCAATGGTGGACGGGCGAGGAAGATATCTTGACGTGTCATCCGGTCGAGCTCATGGCGACCAAGGTCCGAGCACTGTACCAGCGTTCCAAGGGACGTGATCTGTTTGATCTCTGGCTCGCGTTGACTGCGTTGTCGCTGGATCCAGAGCAGATCATGAAGGCATTCGCGATGTATCGCCCGCCAGGTCTCACATCAACAGTTGCCGAGAAGAACCTACGATCCAAGGTCGCCGACGCCGAATTCCGCGGTGATCTGGATCCCCTGGTGAATGCGGCGCCCAACGCGTATGACATTGATGCTGCTGCGGATCTGGTTATCGAGGAGCTCTTCCGGCGCTTGTGAGCCAAGTTGTGCGCAGTACGTGCGCGTAGGCTCACTATGCTGTGTGCAGTGCCTGGCAGGGGAGATCTGATCCCCGGCTCTTGGGGTAGCTCGCCGCTAGGATCCATGAAGCGAGTGTCCGTGGCCACGGGGGCATAACCCCGTGGCAGGCGCCTCACCAGCGCCGGCTGCAGCCCTCGTGCGGCCTGAGAGGCGCACTATGCGGTTCGGATGCAGCGCGCGGGATCGATCCCGCATAGGGTGTTCTCAGTCGCGCATGGCATCGAGGAGGGCGACGTGGCGGACACCACCAAGGGCGAGAAATCGCTGACACTTGCCGATATTGCACGCCTGGCGGGAGTGAGCCGCTCGGCGGCGTCCCGGGCGCTCGATCGTCGCTCGCCAACGGGTGGCCCGGCTGCGGAGCGGGTGCGAGAGGTCGCCCGACGCTTCGGGTATGTGCCGAACAACTGGGCCGCTAACCTGCGACGACAGCGCAGCGGTGTGATCGGCGTCGTCGTCGCGCGGCTCACCGACACCGTCATGGCGATGCTCTACGAGGCGATCGTCGCCGAGTGCAACACCCGTGGCATGCACGCTGCCGTGATCACCACCGGGGATGACCCCCGGGTGGAGCTCGAGCGGGGGAGGGCGTTCGTGGCGCAACGCGTCGACGGTCTGATCCTGACGACGGCACGCACGGATGGCTCGCACCCACTGCTCGTCGAACTCCGCGATCAGGAGGTCAACTATGCCCTGGCGATCCGGACCGACGGCGAGTCCTCGGCTGCGCTCGTCGACGATCGTCTGGGCGGATACCTCGCGACGCAGCACTTGGTGGAACATGGGCATACCAGGATCGCCTTCGTGGGTGGGCCCGAGTACGCGTCCAGCTCGCAGCAGCGTGAGAGCGGCTACCGCGATGCCATGCTCGAGGCCGGCCTCGAGGTCGCCGCTGAGCTGGTGCACCATTCCGATTTCAGCATGGAGGCGGGTGGCCAGGCGGCCCAGCGGCTGCTGGCGCTGGCGCATCCGCCCACGGCCGTGTTCACCGCGAACGACAGCCTGGCTGTGGGTCTGATGGCGACCGTGCAGCGTTCGGGACTCCGGCTGCCCGAGGACCTGTCGGTCGTCGGCTACAACGACACGCCCATCGCGGCTCAGCTCGCCGTACCCATCACCAGCGTCCGGGTGCCCTTCGACGACCTGGCTCGCAACGCCGTCGAGCTCGCACTCGATGCGACCGCGTCGGCGGCGTCGTCCCGGCACAGCCGGCCGGAGCTGGTCCAGCGCGAGTCGGTGGCGCGCATCGGGTGAGCTATTGACGAGCGGGATCGATCCCGATATGGTCTCGTCACCGCTGCTGATAGAGGAGGCCGGACAATGTCGTCGACAAGAGCCGCACAGCTAGAGAGCAATTCACGTAAGTCACGTGGCTTCGGGACGTGTAGCTCGCCAGGTCGGGATCGATACCGAACGAAGTTCTCGGCGACGGGTTGGGCCGGTCTCTGGCTGGCCGGCACCGCCATGCTCGTCACAGCGTGTTCCGGTGGTTCGGGGTCCGACTCGGACGCGTTCACGGTGGCGCTCGTGGAACCGGACATCACGACGGTCCCGATCATGGCGGCGCTCGACACCGTGCGTGACGAGGGCTACGACATCGATGTCGTCGAACTCGCCGAGCCTGAACTGGCGATCGAGGGTCTGGCCGAAGGCGACTACGCGATCTCGGCGGAGGCCACCAGCCCGGCGTTGATCGCGGCTCAACAGGGCGCGCCGATCCGGATCATCGCGGACGTCGTCGGGAACCAGTGGGCGGTCTATGGCGACGAGACGGTCTCGGCCTGCGACGACCTCGCCGGCGCGCCGGTCGGAATCTTCAGTGAAGGCGCGGTCGCCACCGCGATGGTGAAGTCGTGGGTGTCGGACGAATGCTCGAACGGCGATCCGGAATACCTGGTGATCGGAGGCTCGGACGTCAGGGCCCAGGCGCTCGTCTCCGGCGAGATCACAGCGACGGCGCTGGAGATCGCCGATGTCGTGACGCTTGAGCAGACCACGGATGCCACGTTCAATCGCGTCGTCGACTTCGCTGAGTATCTGACCGACGTGCACCCGCAGACGGTCTATGCCAATGCGGACTTCCTCTCCGACAACGCTGAGGCGGCGCAGACTTTCGTGGACGCCTTGGTGGAGGAGCACGAGAAGATCAACGCCGACCCCGCGCATCTGGTGTCGCTCGTCGAGGAGCATCTCGGAGAGTCACCGGACGAGACGCTGACGGCGATCGCGGACAGCTACGTCGACGCCGGGCTGTTCGACGCGGCGGCGCTGACCGAGGAGAACATGCAGACAACGATCGACTTCTTCGTCGAAGCCGGGATCATCGACGAGATGGATGCCGCCGATGCCGCCGACTTCTCGTTCCTCCGGTAGCGCCATGGCCCAGACGGTTCGTCCTTCGACGGCGCCGACGAGCAGCCCGATGGTCACGGCTGCGCGTCGTCGGCCGGCGTGGGTTCGCGCGCTCGACTCCAACCTCACGTACCAGATCGGCACATTCGTACTGTTCGCGCTGGGCTGGCAGGTCTACGGCACAGTCTGGGGCGGTCTGCTGGTGCCGACCTTCACGGAGACGGTGGAGGCCTTCGTAGAGCTGGTGGGGACGCGCGAGTTCTGGGACGCGATGTTCGTCAGCAACCAGGCCCTCGTCATCGGCTTCGCACTTGCCGTCGGAATCGGGGTGCCGGTCGGGGTCGTCCTCGGCCGCTTCCGCACTCTCGAGCGGTATCTCAACGTGTACCTGAACATCCTCCTTGTCACGCCGATGGCGGCGATCATCCCGCTGCTGGTGATGTCGGTCGGGTTCGGGTTGCTGTCCCGGGTCATCCTGGTCACGATCTTTGCGATCGTCATGGTCATCGTGAACGTGCGTGCGGGAGTGCGTCAGGTCGATCCGGCCCTCATCCAGATGGCTCGTTCTTTCGGTGCAAGCGAGCGTGAGATCTGGATGCGGATCCTGATCCCGGGTGCGCTGCCGTCGATCATGACCGGTATCCGGCTGGGCCTCGGCCGTGCGGTGACGGGGATGGTGATCGTCGAGCTCCTGATGGTCTCGCTCGCGCTCGGCAATCTGATCCTCGAGTATCGCGGCATGTTCAACGGTCCCGCGCTCTACGCGACGATCGCGGCCATCCTCATCGAGGCGCTGGTGCTCATCTCGCTCGCGCGTCTGCTCGAACGGAAAGTCGCGCCGTGGGCGCCGAACAATCAGAAGGGAGCCAACCAGCGATGATCGAGATATCCGGGCTTGGCAAGACGTTCATCGGGCAGGACGGAGCCGCGGTTCGTGCGCTCGACGACGTCAACCTGACCGTTCAGGAGAACGAATTCCTGACGGTTCTCGGCCCCAGCGGCTGCGGCAAGACGACGATGCTCAAGATGATCGCCGGTCTGTTGCCGTGGGATCAGGGGGAGATCGCGATCGGCGGTGCTCCGGTCCGTGGACCTGGCCCCGACCGCAGCATGGTCTTCCAGAACTTCGCGCTCCTGCCATGGGCGACGGTGCTGGACAACGTGGCCTTCGGGCTGCGCATGCGCGGCGTCGGAAAGAAGGAGCGGGAAGAGCGTTCGCGGGAACTGATCAGCTTGGTCGGGCTCTCCGGGTTCGAGTCCAAGCGTCCGGGCGAGCTCTCCGGGGGAATGCAGCAACGTGTCGGGCTGGCCCGGGCGCTTGCCGTGGAGCCGTCCGTACTGCTCATGGACGAGCCGTTCGGCGCGGTGGACGAGCAGACCCGTCGGCTCCTTCAGGAGGAGTTGCTGGCGATCTGGGAGAAGAACCGGCTCACCGTCGTGTTCATCACGCATTCGATGGAGGAGGCGGTCCTGCTCGGGGACCGGGTGGTGTTGATGAGCGCCCGGCCGGGCCAGATCTCCGAGATCGTGCCCGTGCCGCTGGAACGGCCGAGGTCGAGCGACGTCGGCGGCGTCGAGCGCTCCAGCGACTATGTGAACATCACCGCGTACCTGTGGGAGCGGCTCCGCGAGATGCACGAGGAGCGCAGCGTGGTGGCGGGCAGCGGGCCGAGCGTATGAATGCGAACACAGAAACCCGGGCGCCGGCCCGTACTGGCTGGGTCTCCGCGGCGGGGAAGGTCAATGCGAGCCTGCTCTCCCTGGTCGTGGCTGCGCTGGCGTGGGAGGTCATCGGGCGGCTGGCCGACGTGCCGTTCTTCCCGCCGCTGTCCGACGTGCTGGGTGTGCTGGGGGATCTCATCACGGATGGCGACATCTTCGGGAACCTGTTGACCAGCCTCGGCAATCTGGCTCTCGGCTTCGCGCTGTCACTGGTCGCGGGCCTTGTCGTCGGGACGGCCATGGGCCGGTATCGGCGAGTGAACGCCGCCCTGGGCATCTACGTGTACGCGTTGCTGACCGCACCGTCGCTGGTGTTCGCGCCGATCTTCTTCTCGATCCTGGGCGCTGGACAGGCGTCGATCGTCGCGGTGGTCTTCATGTACTCGGCGTTCATCATGATCATCAACACGGCGTCGGCCGTCGAGAACGTCTCCGACTCGCTCATCGAGATGGGGCGCTCGTACGGCGCAGGTGAATGGCAGCTCGTCACCAGAGTCATCCTTCCCGCTGCGGCGCCGATGATCTTCGCGGGTATCCGGCTCGGCATGGGGCGGGCTGTCACCGGGATGATCAACGGCGAGATGTTCATCGCCGTCGTCGGGCTGGGGCGCATGGTCACGCAGGCCGGCAAGAGGTTCGACGGCGCGGAGGTGCTGGCGATCCTCTTGGTCATCATCGCCGTGGCCCTCGCGGCCATCGCGCTCGTTCAGTTCGTCGACCGCAAGGTCACCGGCTGGGTGCCGGCGACCAGCAAGGAGTCTGGGTGAAGATCGACGCGTACAGCCACATACTGCCGCGGCGTTATTTCGACGAGATGGTCAAGCACGTGACCGACCCCGGGGCGCTCAAGCGTTGGCTGGATCTTCCGGCGTTGCATGACCTGGACGCCCGGCTCAGCATGATGGAGGAGTTCGGCGACGAATATCAGCAGATCCTCACCCTGTCCTCACCGCCGATCGAACTGCTGGCCGGCCCGGACGTCGCCGTGAAGCTGGCTCGCCTGGCCAACGAGACGATGCGTGAGGTCGTCGACGACCATCCGGACCGCTTCCCAGCTTTCGTGGCCTCGCTGCCGATGAACGCACCGGACGCGGCGGTCGAGGAGGCGAGATACGCGATCGATGTGCTCGGTGCACGCGGCGCACAGGTCTTCACCAACGTCAACGGTGTCCCGTTGGATCATCCGGACTTCGAGCCGATCTTCGCGGAGATGGCCGGGCGTGACCTTCCGGTATGGATGCACCCGGCGCGCGGCGCGAAATGCGCCGACTACCCGACCGAGGACACCTCCAAATTCGAGATCTGGTGGGCGTTCGGCTGGCCGTATGAGACAAGCGCCGCGATGGCCAGGATGGTTTTCTCCGGGCTCTTCGACCGCCATCCAGGGCTCAAGGTCATCACGCACCACATGGGTGCGATGATCCCCGCGATGGAAGGCCGTATCCGGCTCGGCTGGGCGGACCAATTCGGCAGCCGCACCGACGACCCGTCGTATGAACGGCTGGTCGACGGCCTGAAACGGGAGCCCATCGAGTACTTTCGGAACTTCTACGCGGACACGGCACTGTCCGGCTCGGCGATCGGGACCCGCTGCGGCCTGGAGTTCTTCGGCGTGGGCAACGTTCTCTTCGCCAGTGACTGCCCGTTCGACCCGGAGGGCGGACCGCTCTATGTGCGGGAGATGATCCGGGTGATCGACGAACTGGATGTCGACGACGACGAACGACGGCGGATCTACGCCGGCAACGTGACCGCGCTGATGGGCCTGGCGCGGTCACATTAGACCCCACCAGGGTCGGGGGCCCGGGCTGACTAGGCGACGTCACGCTGCATCGCCCGCCTCGCCGACATCAGCGAGGCGGGCAGCAGCGAGCTTCACGACACGAGTAACCAGAGCGCCGTGATGATGATCATGCCCGCCCAGCCGAGCACCGTGGTGAGGACCGTCCAGGTGCGCAGGCCGTCGGCGACGGAGAGGCCGAGGAATCGGCTGGCGATCCAGAACCCTGAATCGTTGATGTGAGACAGCGCCACCGAGCCGCAACCGACCGCGAGCACGATCAGCGCGATCTGCATGCTTGAGTAATCGCCCTGGGCGATGGCGGACTGAAGCAACCCGGCGGACGCGAGCGTCGCGACGGTGCCCGACCCCTGCGCGACCTTGAACACGGTCGCTAGCAGGAATGCCATCAGAAGGATGGGGACACCGGAATCGACCAGGAGATCCGAAACCGTCTCTCCGATACCGCTCTCGGTGAGCACGGTGGCGAACACCCCGCCGGCGCCGGTGACGAAGACGACGATCGCCGCGGGCCCGAGTGAGGCGTTCATCATGTCGCCCAGCTCCTGCCGTCCCCAGCCGTGCCGGCTCCCGAGCACGTAGACGGCGAGGGTCAGTGCGACGAGCAGTGCGAACGCGGGCTGGCCGATCAGCGACACGACACGTGCCGCGTCCGTGTCCTCGTCGAGCCTGAGACCTCCTACCGTGCCGATCGCGATCAGGACGATCGGGAGCAGGATCATGGTGGCGACGGCGCCCGGACCGGGCTTGGTCCGTTGGCCGGTCGCCACGGCGACGGCGGTGCCACCCATCATTCCGTCCGTGGAAGAAGGTCCGCCGCCGGCGGCGCCGGGTCCGGACGACGATCCACCACCCGCACCGCCACGCGACGACGCCCCGCCACGAGCTTCGTCGTCGTCGCGCTCGACCGTCTGGTCGAACCGTTCACGGACGACGGCTTCGATCGGGAACTCCCGACGGGACGTGATCCTCTTGCCGGTGTAGTACGCGAGGACGCCCAGCGGGGCCGAGATGAGGATGCCGAGGATCGTCACCAGCCCGATGTCGGCTCCAAGGAGTGTGCTGCTCCCCGTGACGCCAGGATGCGGCGGAACCGTGTTGTGGATGTAGACCATGAGCCCGGCGATCGGCACCCCGACGAACACCGGCGATCGGTGCCCGGCTGCCTTGGCGAAGCTGAACATGATCGGGAGCAGGACGATGAACCCGACGTCGAAGAAGATCGGGATGGCGACGATGGCCGAGGCGAGAAGCAGAGCCGGTCCGACCCGTTCCCGGCCGAGCTTCTGAATGAATCTCTCGGCAAGCGCCTCGGCACCGCCGGTCTTCTCGATCACGGAGCCGAGCATGGCGCCCAAGCCGACCAGCAAAGCCACGTTTCCGAGGGTTCCGCCCATCCCGTCGATGACGGTGGGGATGATCTCATCGAGCTGCATCCCGGTCGCGATGGCGGTCGCGACGGCGACGAGCAGCAGCGCGATGAACGCGGGCAGTTTGAGCTTCATCACGAGGAACAACAGCAGTGCGATCGCCGCGACTGCGATGGCGACGGTGGTCATAATGCTCATGGGAGAGGCCCTTTCCGTTCATCGTTGAGCGGTCGAATGTGGCCGGTCGGGTTCAGCGTTTGATCGTGTCGATCTTCAGCATCTTGGTGATCGTCTCGTCGAGCACCGAGTCGTCGAAGACCTGCTTCCAGTCCTCCTTGACGATGAGTTGGCGGCCATGGCCCATGGCGATGTGGCAGGCGTCGGAGAACGGGTTGTCACCACGCAGCGCGTTGGCCAGGGCGACCTGGATATGGCCGTGGAAGAGGGCCTCGGCCGCGGCGCGCGGCACGCCCACGGTGTTCACGGTCTCTTCCAGGGCTTCCTTGAGAAGCTCGCCGATCATGCATGCGATCGTCTCGACCAGGGTCGGCTCGAGGACCGCCAGCTGTTTGACACTCACCCAGTGCACGTCGATCACCGGGGCGTACATGGTCCGGATGACGGCTTCGGCGCTCGGCTTGACGGACTCGTTGCCCGAGTCGACGGCGGCCACCGCGTGCTGGGCCGCGGCGACTCCGCCGAAGGTGTCGGCGTACTCCTCCTCCGTGGTGCGCTGCAGGAAGATCGACGGGTGCGCGGGATGGGCGCAGACGTACTCGACGCCGTCGCGCTGGAGCAGCAGTCCGGCGTACGCGGCGGCCGGATCGAGGGTCAGGACGAGCGCGCCCTCCTTGACGATCGGGACGACCTGTTCGCTGACAGGCCCGAGCACCGTGTCGGGAACCGCGAGGATGACGACGTCGGCGTGCTCGACCGCCTTCTCCGTCGGCGTGACGTCGAGGCCGAGATCCCGGACCCGTTCCTGCCCGGCCGGCGAGTTCTCCGCATAGTACACGGTGGCTTCCGTGCGCTTGAGGTTGTTGGAGACGCGCTGGCCCATCTTCCCGCCGGCGCCGATCACGGCGATGGTCAGATCGTTGATGTTCATGGGTTCTTACTCCTGAGGTACTCGATGTTGTGCCGTGTCCACTCGTCTTCCAGGCGTGCGGTCTGGGGGAAGTCGTCGGTCCAGGGAAGCCAGTGCTCGATCACCTGATTGATGCCGCGTTCGGCGGGCTGCACACGCCGCACCATGTCGTCGTAGTCGAGCAGGCCCTCGCCGAGCGGGGCACCGGCGAAGGTGAACCCCACCCAGCCGTCGCGGCGGCTGAAGGCGAAGTCCTTGACGTGCAGGTTCTTCACGTACGGCGAGGTGCGATCGACCACCTCAGCCGGGTGTTCCAGCGCCGCCACGCAGTTCCCGGGGTCGAGGACGATCCCCAGCGCCGGGTGCGCGACGGCGTCGACGATTCCGACGAGCGTCGAGGTGGGCACCTGCTCGTAGGTCTCGAGCCCGAGGGCGACGCCCCGCTCCGCGTACGCCGGCAGGACACCGGCGAGGACCTGCGGAATCTCCTCCAGATCCGGCCCGTCCCCGGGTTTGATCATCGAGCGCACGAACGTGGAGTCGAGTGCCTCCGCGATGTGCAGGTAGCGGTTGAGATGCTCAGGGTGGGTGCCCCGGGTCCCGACCTCGAGGACGACGCCGAGGTCGGCGGCGAGTTTCCGGGTCCGGGCGAGCTCGTTGTCGCTCATCCCCTCCAGCGGCGGGTAGTCGCAGATCTGAAAGACATGCGCGCCGAGCGACGCGGCGTCGTGGAGCATGTCGTGCAGGCTGAGCGGTTCAGGACTGTGCCTGGACCAGCGCCAGAGGTAGGCGTAGGTGCTCAGGCCGATCATGCGTTCACCTCTTTCAGCGTGTGGACCTCGTCGAGGACGTGGGCGAGCGCGTGCGGATCGTGCGCGAAACGGCCGAGGAACAGACCTTGGACGGAGTCGCCGAGCGCGGAGAGCAGTCCCGGTCCGGCACTGCCGCCGTAGATGACGTGACTGTCCGGGAAGTCGGCGTCACCGCGGAGGTCGTCGCGCAGACGTCCGCACACGGTGGTGATGTGGTCGAGCGGTGCCGACTCGGGACGGCCGATCGCCCAGTGCGGTTCGTACGCGACGACGAGCCGGCCGTGCAGGCCGTCAGCGCGGGCGGGTCCGAGCAGGTGATGCAGCTCCTCGGACACGGTCCGTGCCGCCGACTCCGGGTCCGTCTGGTCCGCCTCGCCGACACACACGATGGGCACCAGGCCGTTGCGCAGGGCAGCGGCGAGCTTCTTCCCGACTGTCCGGTCGGTCTCACCCAGCAGCGTACGTCGCTCGGCGTGGCCGACCTCGGCGTGGCTGCATCCGATCTCGGCCAGTTCCGGCCCGCCGACCTCCCCGGTAAGCGGCCCGTCGTCGGCGACCGACAGGTCTTGCGCGCCGACCCGGATCGCCTCCCCGAGTGTGAGATGGGCGGGCACCAGCGCGGGAAAGGTCGGCAGGACGACGAGCTCGACGGCGCCGGACCGGATCGCCGGGTGCGAGCCGACCAGCGCACGCACCTCGCGGCACCACGCGAGCGTGTGTACGTGAGAGAAGTACATCTTCAGGCTGACGCCGATGGTGAAGCCGGGAGCCATCGGATCAGCGCCGTACCGAGGGCCGTGCCGAGGACTGCTCGTAGTCGCTGAGCACCTGGACCTTCTCGGCCGACGCGCTGGCCGAGTCGAAACGGTAGGTGAGCCACTCGCGGGCGAGGCGCCGGGCCAGCTCGAGGCCGACGACGCGCTGGCCGAAGGTCAGCACCTGGGCGTTGTTGCTCAGGATGGAGCGTTCGACCGAGAAGCTGTCGTGCGCGGTGACGGCGCGTACCCCGGGCACCTTGTTGGCGGCGATCGCCACGCCCAGGCCGGTGCCGCACACCAGCAGCGCCCGGTCGGCCTGGCCTGCCGCGACCTTCTCCGC
>NZ_ML142850.1:473271-474895 GCF_004138495.1 Phytoactinopolyspora endophytica | reverse complement strand
TCGCGATCGTGGGGTAGGGGGTGTGTCCCGCCTCGTCCACGCCGACGTCGGTCACCGACTCGACGAGCTCGTGGGCCTCGAGGTCGGCCTTGAGGGCCTCTTTGTAGGCGAATCCGGCGTCGTCGGCTCCGACGACGATCCGCAGCTTGTCAGTCAACGTTGCTCCTAGGTCGTGGATCAGCTGTTGCCGGATGAGGTACTGGATGAGTCAGCGGAGGAATCGCTGGAGAACAGGGCGTCGCGGACGGCTTCGGTGATGAGCGCGAGCGAGACGGCGCCGGCGTCGGGGGAGCCGACGCTCTTGGCGGTGTGCGAACGCGCGCGGCCCAACCGCGGCGCCAGCGCGGCGGTGGCCTCGGCTCTTTCGCGCGCGACGTCGGCCGCCGCGGTCCATGCGGCGCGCAGGTCGTCGCCGTCCCGGACGTGGGCGGCCAGCACTTCGGCGAACGGGACGAGGACGTCGAGCAGGGTCTTGTCTCCGACCTGAGCCCCTCCCAGCTCGCTGACCTTGGCGGCCGCGGCCCGGACACCGGTGCTCAGGCGCGTCCGATCGGGTGCGTCGTCGTCGCCGAGCTCGTCGGCGATCGCACGGAGGATGACGCCCCATAGCGCGCCGGATGTGCCGCCGGCGCGGTCAGCCCAGGCGTCCGCCGCGCGAGCGAGCGTGGTGCCCGCGCCGGCGCCCTGGTGGGTGGAGGTGTGGGCTGACTTCTGTGCCGCTGTCGCGCCGCGTTGCATGCCGATCCCGTGGTCGCCGTCGCCGGCGATGGCGTCGAGCCGGCCGAGCTCGTCGGTCTGCGCGTCGAGGACCGCACGGATCGAGTCGAGGGCCGAGAGGACCATCGGCGCCGCCGCGCGTGAGTCGGCGCCGGCGGGTGGGACGGGAAGGTCATCGAGGTCGGCCTCGCCGATGTCGGCGGGGGATTCGCCGAGGTCGGCGGGGGAGACATGGCCGTCGGCGTGGTCGCCGGGCGGCGGGTGGTGTCCGGCGGCTGGGCGGTTCTCCGCCGTGGGTGCGGGGAGCTTCCGGTAGGCGGCGGACGCGGCGGGCGCCCGCCACAGCTCATCGAGCTCCCCGTCCAGCCAGGCCAGGGTGAGGGACACGCCGGCCATGTCGAAGCTGGTGACCAGCTCGCCGACCTCGGGCTCCACCACGTCCAGGCCGCGTTGCGAGAGCAGCTGGCCGACGCGCCGGTAGACGACGAAGAGCTCCTCGTACTTCACGGATCCGAGGCCGTTGAGGATCACGGCGACGCGGGAGGTGCCGGTGCCTTCCGGGACCTCTTTCAGGATCGTGTCGACGAGCAGATCCGCCAGCTCGTCGGCGCTGGGCACGTCGGTCTCGTCGATGCCGGGCTCGCCGTGGATGCCCATGCCGACGGCCATGCGTCCGTCGGGCACGGTGAACAATGGCTGTTCCGCGCCCGGCAATGTGCACCCACTGAAGGCGACGCCGAACGAGCGGGTGTGGTCGTTGGCCTTGGAGGCGATCCGTACGACGTCGTCGAGCGGCCGTTTCTGGGCGGCGGCGGCGCCGGCGGCTTTGAACACGACCAGGTCTCCGGCGATGCCGCGGCGGCTGGAGCGTTCCTCGGGCGGGGCGCTGGAGACGTCGTCGGTGACG
>NZ_ML142850.1:468852-473223 GCF_004138495.1 Phytoactinopolyspora endophytica | reverse complement strand
CGGTCTCGCACTCGATGCCTTCAGAGCGCAACCGTTCCTGCGCGAGGCCGAACTGCAGGACGTCGCCGGCGTAGTTGCCGTAGGTGAGCAGGATCCCGCCACCTCGGTGCACCGACCGCGCGACTGAGTAGACCTGCTGGGCAGAGGGCGCGGCGAAGAGGTTGCCCATGGCCGCACCGTCGGCGAGGCCCGGCCCGATCAGGCCGCTGAACGCCGGGTAGTGCCCGGAGCCGCCACCGATGACGACGGAGACAGTACCTGCGTCGGGCGCGTCCGCCCTGGCGACTCCTCCGCGGACGCGACGGACCCAGCGATGGTTGGCGGCCACGAAACCGTCGACGAGCTCGTCGGCGAACGCCGCGGGGTCGTTGTACAGACGGGTCATCGTCGATCTCCTGTGATCTGTTCCGCATCTTCGGGTGGGGCAGTGCGGTAGCGACCAAGAAACCAGGATGTTTCTAACTTGTCAACCGGTTGACCAATTGAATGTGAACTATCCTCGACGCATGCCCAGCTATCCGACGGACCCCACCAAGGAGCTCACCGGCCGTCTCACGACCATCTCGGCGAGCACGCCGACGGCGGCCGTCGCATCTCAACTGCTGGCCTACTTCACCAGCGGCGGGCTGGCCCCTGGATCGCGACTCCCGGCCGAGCGGCAGCTGGCGGAGATGCTCGGCACGGGCCGTTCGGCGGTGCGTGAGGCATTGGCGGCGCTGGAGATCCTCGGCGTCGTCGAAGTCCGTCCCGGATCGGGGACGTACCTGCACTCAGGCGTCTCCGAGCTGTTGCCCCGGACGCTGAGCTGGGGGCTGATGCTGGGCGCCGGGAGCACACAGGATCTGGTGGAGATCCGCTCCGTGCTCGAGGTGCTGGCGGCGCGGCTCGCCGCCGAGAAGATCGACTCCGCGGGCATCGAGGGTATGCGCGAGCAGCTGGCGAACATGCGCAAGCACGCGGACCTGGCCGATCACGACGCGTTCGTGGAAGCGGACGCCCGCTTCCACCAGGAGCTGGTCGCCGCGTCGGAGAACGACGCGCTCGTCGCGGTCCTGCAGAGCGTCCGCTCGCTGCTGAGAGTGTGGGTGGACCGCAGCGTCGACAAGGAGGAAGACGCTCGGGCCGCGATCGACGAACATGCCCGGGTGCTCGAAGCCGTGGAACGTCATGATGCGGCCGCGGCCGGCGACGCGATGACGGCGCACATGGGCACCGCGGGCAGCCGTATCGTCAGCGCCCTCTCGGCGTTCGAGGAGGGCGACGTCGTCAGTACGGACGCCTGAAGCGCAGCTGTAGCCGGTGTTCGAACGGTGTGACACCGGTGATGTAGACACGCTGGTCGCTGAGCGGTGGCAGGCCGCCGTTGTGCACGCTGTACTGCTCTCCGGAGGCCATGTCGACGTAGCCCGTGTCGCTGCCCGGGCCGAACTCGATGACGTCATCGCCCACGCGGTACGAGCCGTGGCCGTCGAGCAGCCGGTACGCGCCGTCGTCGGTCTCGGGTTCGACGCCGGAGAGTTCGCCGCCGGGACGGAAGGACAGCTCGATCGTCACGTTGACGTCGTCGGTCTCGTCGACCGTGAAGTCGAGATCGAAGCCGTCGGCGACCTCGGTGACCAGCACCTCGGTTCGTAGCGTGACGAAATGGTGCGGGCGGTTCGGGAAGTCGAGCTTGGAGAAGTAGCGGCCGTCGATCGAGTTGGTGTGCCGGTAGTCGCCGTCCTCACGACGATGCTCTTCGGGCAGCGGCAGCGCGTACGGGATGGCCAGCTCGTTGTGCAGGCGGTAGACGCCGTCGCCGACGACCTCCAGCCCGTTGCTGCGGAAGTGACCCATGCTGAAGAAGACGGGCGACATGCGCACCGCTTCGAGGATCGCGTCACCGTGGCGCAGTTTCAGGAACGTCGGGTTGGTGGAGATGCCAGAACCGATGCGGTTGAACAGGTGGGTCTGCTCGCCGTCCTGATACCAGTCAGTACCGCCGAAGATCGACGCCGACGTGGTGCCACGGCGGACGCGAGCCAGCTGCGCGCTGGGGAAGGTCTCGGCGTAGTCGGTCGGCACGTCGGCCGGCTCGGGGAGCACGGCGACGAGTTCGGGGCGCTCCAGCACGTTGGCGAACGCGTCGCCGAGGTGTTCTGCGTCGCGTTGCTCGATGCCCTTGACGACGGCGGAGAACCGGCCGTCGTCGTCGCGCAGCGCGAACTCCCGGTACTGCAGGTAGAAGTCGCGGACGTGCCTGAGCCGATGATCCTGATCCTGGCGCCGCGAGTGGATCGCCTCGACCTCGCCGTTCTCTTCGGTGAGGTACAGGTACATCTCCAGGTTCCGACGGACCCCGTCGAGCAGCTCCGGGCGATCGAGGACCCAGGCGGCAGCCAGCAGCGACAGGTTGGTGACCTCAGCCGCGTACGTGGGACTGCGCTCGCTGTACATGGCATCCGGGGCCTGGTCGATCCCTTCACCCAACCAGTCATCGATGCGCTGCACATACGCAGCGTCAGGGCGGACGTCGTGGATACGCGCCAACGCCGAGACCAGCTTCCAGCGGTGATTCGGAGTGTGCACGCCGCCGTTGACCAGGCCCGGTCCGGCGCGCCGCATCATCCGCTCGACGGGCTGCGCGAGTGCGCGACGGCGCGGGTGGTCGTCGGCGCGTAGCAGGGAGACCATGACGCCGAGATCCTCGATCAGGAATCCGGTGTCCGGCGGGGACTGTATGTTGCCGATGGTGAAGGTGCCGTTGTCATGCTGCTGCCGCCCCAGTACTCGCAGCCGCTCAAGGATGGAGTCGAAGAACTCACCACTATGGTGGTGCCGCGAGCGCGGTGATACGAACGGGGCGACGAGGCGGCGGATCGTGCGGGCCTGTGAACGCGGGGAACCGGCGCGGACGTCCGACGCCAACGCACTGCTCCCGAGTTCATCCGCGGCGTCGACCAGGATGGAGAGCGCTTCCTCGTCCACGTCGCCGTCGGCCGGCAAAGCGACACCGGAATTCGTGGACGCCGATGTCGCGCCGGCCATCCACGTCAAAGCTGATGGGAGAGCGATCAGACTGGCCGAGGCCGTTCTGAGGAAGTTCCGTCGGTCCATGCCGTGATGTTCCATCGGCCTGCTCCTTCTGCGCCGCGCCCGCTTCGGTGAGAGAAACCGCTTTCCAAGATCCGTTCATGATTACGTCGGCCGCGGCGGGGTGTCAAGAGTTTGTCCATACGTCATGACACGGCGGATACCTGCGCCATCAGGATCCTTACTGCGCGGCGCCCTTCAACAGCCAGCGGTCGACCGGGATCTCGAGCATGACCCGTGGTCCGTACGGTTCGATCTGAGTCGCCGCGTCCCAGCCGCCGTACTTCGCAGAGATGGCGGCGAGCACGTCCTCGCGTAGCGTTCCCGTGTGCACGTGCGCTCGTCCCTCGGCCACGCACGGCGTGTCGCCGTCCTCGAGAGCGAGGCTCACCCTGGGATCGTTCACGACGTTGCGCACCTTGCGATTCCGTGCGCCGCTGCTGATCCAGAAGCGATCGGCGAGATAGACGAACCAGACGGGCGTGACGTGCGGCGACCCGTCGGCCCGCAACGTGCACAGCCACACATTGCGTTCTCGTTCCAAGCGGTCGATCAGCGCAGTCTGAGTTGTCTCCACGGCCTCAGCATCGCAGTGTGGCGGCTGACGGAGCCACCTGCCCCTCGTCGAGTCCTCATGCGGTCGCGACTCGCGGACTTCGTTCGCCAGCGTGCCCTCGAGGGGCTGCACAACATCGTCAGCACATTGACAGACCGGGATTGTCAGCACATTGACAGACCGGGCCGATGCGCTCTTGCCGTGATCACTCTGAGCTATCGGAGATGTGATCATCGAGATGAAACCCGGCGAGCGTCCCAGATGAGTGTCGAGCAGCTCGGCCAGTACGATCGAACTTCATGAAGGCCTTCGGACGAGTCGTCGCCGTCGGCGGCGTCATGGCAGCTGTGGTCGCCCTGGCGCTCGTCGTCACCTCGCTGATCGCCCGCGAATCCGGGCCGTCGGGCGAAGGCCTCCACGTGTCCACCGCTCAATCCGAGGGGCCCGTGGCCAGCACGCCGACGCCGACGGCCGCGTGCGTTGTTCAGCCAGAGTACGACGTCGAGCTTCCGGAAGGCTGTGTGCCGGTCGATACCGAAGAGATGATGCGGTCCAACCGGCGCTACAAGGAGCGCATGGATCCCGAGGTCGAGGCGGTGAACGTCGCCCGGGAGCAGTTGCCGATCATCGGAGAGGCGTTGATGCCGCTCGCCGAACAACGGATGGTGAGTCCAGCCGAGGCCAGGGAGGCGCTCGCCGCGGCTGGATACGGCGACAACGTTCAGATCAGGCCGTACGTGGAC
>NZ_ML142850.1:468421-468796 GCF_004138495.1 Phytoactinopolyspora endophytica | reverse complement strand
CAATGAGCCTCTGCCGTCGCTGGGGATCGCGGTCGACACCGGGGGCGCGTGTGTACACGGCGGCGTTCGCGCTCAGGCCGTCGATGCTCAGAGCGACGGTGCCGTTGAGAGCGGCGTCGAACTCGACGTCGGCGGCTACATCTTGGACGGTGGATGCCTGCCCGCGCACTGAGTGCGCACTCTGCGACATTTCCGCGACCGTGAGCCTGCCCTGGGTGGCCACGTTCTACGAGCGCGAGGGGTTCATGGTGGTCAACACCGAGCCGGCCAGCTCGGGCGATCCGAACGCCGCGATCGTCTGGCGTCGGCTGGAGCTCCGCGACTGAGCTACGGCAGGCTCCGTTAGCGCGGTGCCGTCACTCCTCGATGCCGTCC
>NZ_ML142850.1:467979-468379 GCF_004138495.1 Phytoactinopolyspora endophytica | reverse complement strand
AGGCTGGATTCGGTGGGCGGCCACGGGCGTTCTAGTGCGGGGTCGACGCTGGCGTCGAGGATGGTCCGGTCACCCAGCGGTGACGCGAGGTCGATTTCCAGCGGGAAGCTCGGGTTGCTGGGGCAATCTGCACCTCCGGTCACTGGCTCGACGAGGACGACGACTGTGACCGTCGCCTCGTCCTCGCTCAGCACGACGGGCCGTACGCCGCGCCCGTCCGGGGCCTGCCCGCTCGCGCATTCCATCTCCCAGGCCTGGACCGCGACGCTGCTCACCTCCGGGTCCGGCTCGACGTCCGGGTCGAGCACGAAGCGCGCGTTGCCCCAGCCTGGGGCGTTGACGCTCACCCGGCACTGGCCCCAACTGTCGGGGACCCAGCTGCCGTCGTCGCGGCTGAAGC
>NZ_ML142850.1:465878-467957 GCF_004138495.1 Phytoactinopolyspora endophytica | reverse complement strand
GACGCGTACGGCGGAGCCTCGGGTTCCGGCTCGTGCGGAACGCCGAACAGGGTGAGTTCGTCGTCGCTCTCGTGGGTGACGTACCAGTCGTGGATCTCGAAGAACTCGTCCTCGCCTTCGGCGATGGTGAGATCGATGTCGTCTGCCTGGTCAGCGATCGGGGGGAACGACGACGGATCCGCGGGAAGCTCGTCGAACTGAACGGCTCCACACGTGGCGACGAGGTCACCGGGCGACGGGGGCGTGGCTGCTGCCTGGCCGGCGTTGTCTGCACTCTCCTGAGGCTCGGGCGCGTCGTCGACCGAGTCGCCAGTTTGCGTGCTGACCTGCGGCGTCTCGTCGCCGCACGCGGCTGCGAATAGGAGTGCGGCGCCAACGAGCGCGATGGCGGAAAAGGCACGCCGACGTTGTTCGGTCATGCACAATAGACGCCGCTCGGACCGAGATGGTTGACAACGCTCAGCGAGTCGCCCAGAGATGACAGGCGGTCAGCGAGCGGGGGGAGGGGCGGAGCTGGCGCCGACCGCCAGCCGGCAGGGCAACAGCTCCTGGGTCGGCGTGGGTTCGCCGCCGTCGCCATCGATCTGGTCCAACAGCATCTGGATCCCGAGGCGGCCGAGTTCGGCGCTCGGCGGCTCCCACGTGGTCAGCTTCGGCCGCATCATCTCGGTGACGCGTGTCGACGAGACGATCGCGACGATCGAGAGATCGTCGGGAACTCGCCATCCGATCTCGTCCAGCGCGTCCATGACGCCGACGATGGCCCGCTCGTTCATCACGATCAGCGCGGTGATGTCCGGCTGCGCCGCGCGCAGTTCGTGGAATGCGGCCTGGCCGGCGCTTGCGTTGTCGCCGCACAGCCGCTCGACGTAGACGACGCCGGCGGCCGCGGCAGCACGCCGGAAGCCTTCGGAGGCACGCACCGTCGGTCCGTAGCCGACGGAGTACGCCGACGGCGAGTGGTTGAGAAAGCCGATACACCGGTGTCCCAGCTCGACCAGGTGCCTGACGGCGTCCCGCGTGGTCTGTTCGAAGTCGATGTCGGCGTAGCTGATGCGTCCGGGATCGCTGGTGCGGCCGATCATGCTGAACGGGATGCCGGCCTGCTCCAGGAGCTGCACCCGATCGTCGTCGATCCGGACCTCCATCACCAGTGCGCCGTCGATCAGACCCTGGCCGGTCAGCTGCTCGAGGTCGCGGACGTTGCGCAGCTCGCTGGGGGAGAGCACCAGGTGGTAGCCGTGCTCGCGGGCGGCGTCGGCGGCACCGGCGACGAACTCCATCTCGGTCACGCCCAGACCGCGTTCCGGCGTGGGGAAGAGCAGCGCCAAGATGTTGGTGTGTTTGCTCGCCAGGCCTCTGGCCAGCACATTGGGTTGGTATCCCAGTTCCTCCATGGCTTGCCGGATGCGGCCCCTGGTTTCCTCGGACACCGCTCGTTGGCCGTTGATCGCGTAGGAGACCGTGCTCAGTGCAACGTTGGCCCGGCGGGCGACATCGATCATTCGTGGTGGCACGGGCGACCATCCTGCGGGTGTGATCGAGACCTTCACTCGAAAGGTTTCGAATGTTCACTTATTGGCGTGTTGCGCCGTATCGGCGGTGACAGTATAGGCACCCCCGTTCTCCGCGCGCCCCGGATTGACGGCGGGTGCGACGAGTTGCGGCGCGTATCACCCCTGGGCGGCCGACGTTCCTACCGTCCGTCGGGTACGGAGTCAATCCTTGACCTGATAAGCCTCGTGTGCCACAGTCGAAGCGCTTCGACTGGGAGCGCTCCAGTGCAACGTCGAAGCGCTTCGATACGTTCGCGCGCTCCGGCCACCGCACACGGCGGTAGGCCGGCGACCTCGACGGAGAGGATCGTGAAGCCCGATGAGTTCCCTGTCGCTACGATGGCCACGACGCATGGGATCTCCCATGCGTCGGCCGCACCGCCCGACCAAGATCCTTGCCCTGCTCGCCGTTCCGCTGCTCGCAGTGGGCTTGCTGCTGGCGCCCACCGCCAGTGCCCAGGACGAGGACTATCCGTTCCGCAACCCTGACCTGCCTCTCGATGAGCGGATCGACGACCTGCTC
>NZ_ML142850.1:462999-465816 GCF_004138495.1 Phytoactinopolyspora endophytica | reverse complement strand
CCGGCTGACGCTGGACGAGAAGCTGTCACTGCTACACCAGTCCCAGGACCCCATCCCTCGCCTGGGCATCCCGTACTTCAAAGCCGGCACCGAGGCCCTGCACGGTGTGGCCTGGTCCAACGACCTGAACGACAACTGGAGCCAGGTGCTCGGCACGGAGGGGACGGTGTTCCCGCAGGCCATCGGACTGGCCAGCACGTGGAACCCGGACCTGATCGAGGACGTCGGCTCGGTCGTCGGCGATGAGCTGCGCGGCTACAACTCGATCAACCCCGAGCTCTGGGGCCTGCAGACATGGGCGCCCGTCGTCGACCTGCTCCGCGATCCCCGCTGGGGCCGCAACGAGGAGGCCTACTCCGAGGACCCGCTGCTCACCGGTGCCATCTCCACCGCCTACGGCAGCGGTCTGTCCGGCGACGACCCCGAGTACCTGAAGGTCGCGCCGGTGCTGAAGCACTTCTACGGCTACGGGAACGAGACCAACCGCAGCCTGACGTCGTCGAACCTGACGCCGCGGGTGGAGCAGGAGTGGGCCCAAGCCGCGTTCAAGCCGGCGATCTCCGCCGACGCGGCCACCGGTGTCATGGCGTCATACAACCTGGTCAACGGCCGCCCGACGCACGTTGACCCGGACATCGACGAGGTCGTCCGGTCGTGGACCGACAAGGACCTCTACAACGTCAGCGACGCCTGGGCGCCGCGGGCGCTGGTCGAGTTGCAGGGTTACTTCGACGAGCACGACGAGGCGTATGCGGCCGCGATCAAGGCCGGGGTGGACGGCTTCACCGTCGACGAGAACAACCCCGAAGCCACGATCGACTTCCTGAAGTCCGCGCTCGACAAGGGTTACCTGACGGTCGCCGACGTCGACGACTCGGTGCGGCACGTGCTCTCCATCCGGTTCCGGCTCGGGCATTTCGACCCCGACGGCGGTCCCTACGGCGACATCACCGCCGACATCCTCGACCGGCCGGAGCACCGGGAGCTGAACCGCGAGACCGCCGAGGACGCGCTGGTTCTGCTGGACAATGAGAACGGCACGCTCCCGCTGGACCCGGGCGAAACGTCGAGCGTCGCCGTGATCGGCCCACTGCACGACGAGCTATACAGCGACTGGTACGGCGGGACCATGCCGTACGAGGTGACGCCGCTGGACGGGATCACCGAGCGGCTCGGCGACGACGCCGGCGTGACCGGTGTCGAGGCGCTGGACCGGGTGGCGTTCAAGGACACCGAGTCTGGCAGGTACCTCACCGCCACGGGCACGGAGCCCGAGGACGAGGTGGTCGCGTCGGAGACGGAGCCCACAGCTGCGTCGCAGTGGGACGTCAACGAGTGGATGTCCGACTACGCGACACTGCGCAATGTCGACACGGGCACGTACATGACCGGCAACTTCGGGCCGTACAACACCAGCTCTGAGGAGCCCAGCGGCTGGTTCGTCCAGCAGCAGTTCCGGCTGGAGGAGCAGGACGACGGGACCTACCTGATCCAGTACGTGGGCTACGAGACGAACGAAAGCTGGTGGGGATTCCCCGAGCACTACGTCACGGTCGCCGAGGACGGCACCGTGGGCACCGGCTTGAAGGCCGATGCCGCGCGGTTCGAGAGAGAGGTCGTGAACAGCGGGGTCGACGCCGCGGTGGCCGCTGCCTCCGACGCGGACGCCGCCGTCGTCGTTGTCGGCAGCCAGCCCTTCGTCTACGGAAGGGAGAACCACGACCGGGAGAACCTCGAGCTCGGCGGCAGCCAGCAGGAGCTGGTCGAGGCCGTGACCGCGGCCAACCCGGACACCGTCGTCGTGCTGGAGACCAGCTACCCGACGACGTTCGACGACCAGCCGGAGACTCTGCTGTGGACGACGCATGCGGGCTCGGAAACCGGGAACGCCGTCGCGAATGCGGTCTTCGGCGACACCAACCCGGCCGGCCGGCTGACCCAGACGTGGTACGACGGCGTCGACGACCTGCCCAGCATCACCGACTACGACATCATCAACAGCGGCTGGACGTACATGTACCACGACGGCGAGCCGCTCTACCCGTTCGGGCATGGCCTCTCGTACAGCGACTTCGAGTACTCCGGCCTGAAGACGAACGGGAAGGCGGTCGGTGGCAACGGGAAGGTGCGGGTCAGCGTCGACGTGACCAACACCGGCGAGCTGGCCGGGGACGAGGTGGTCCAGCTCTACACCCACCAGCAGGAGTCACGAGACGAGGTGGCTCAGAAGCAGCTGCGCGCATTCGAGCGGGTGTCGCTGGAGCCGGGTCAGACCGAGACGGTGGAGTTCACGCTGCGCGCCTCCGACCTGGCACATTGGGACGTCACCCGGGAGAAGTGGGTGGTGGAGAAGTCAGACTACGACCTGCTGCTGGGGGCGTCGTCGGACGACATCCGGGAGCAGACGACGCTGCGGGTGAACGGCGAGACGATCCCGGCGCGCAATCTGGCGAAGCTGACTCGGGCCGAGAACTTCGACGATTACTCCGGTGTCCAGCTGGTCGATGAGAGCAAGGAGCGCGGCACCGCTGTCGAGGGCGATGACGGCGCGTGGATCGAGTTCGCCGACGCTAAGTTGGGTCGTCGCGCTTCGACGTTCCGGGCGCAGGTTGCCAATGGTGGCTCGGACGAGGGGTCGATCGAGATCCGGCTGGATTCCCCGACCGGACCGCTGGTGGGGACGGCGACGGTGGAGAGCACCGGCGGCGTCTACGAGTACACGACGGTCAACGCGGAGCTGTCCGAGGCTGATGGTCGGCGAGACGTGTATCTCGTGTTCGACGGCGAGATACGTCTATCGACGTTCTCGATCAAGTA
>NZ_ML142850.1:462683-462954 GCF_004138495.1 Phytoactinopolyspora endophytica | reverse complement strand
CACTCAGTCCTGACGAGGAGGTGCATCGCAGGTGGTCGTCCGGCTCCGCGCCGGGCGACCACCGTGCCATACCGTCGGTCTTCGCCGTGCTCAGGAAACGGTCGCCATATCCCGGCGGCGTTCGAGAAACGGCCGTACGACGATGTGGTCGAGGCCGAAGCGGCCTGAACCAGTCGCCGCCAGCAACAGTGCGGTCACGCCCACTGCCAGTGGGAACGCGAAGCCGCCCTCCTCGGCGTAGATCCCCGAACTACCGTTCACGAACATGATC
>NZ_ML142850.1:458904-462656 GCF_004138495.1 Phytoactinopolyspora endophytica | reverse complement strand
CGGCCATGACGAAGGCGGCGCTGAGCCCGGCCAGGGGCATCGCCGCCCCGAGAATGAGCGCGACTCCGGCGATGAGCTCGACGAACGTGGCGACGTACGCGCTGATGTCCGCAAGCGGCACGCCGCCGCCGGACATGATCTCGGCCGTTCCGGAGAGGCCCCAGTCGACGAGCTTCTGCCATCCGTAAGCCACGAGTATGAGGCCGGTTCCGAGCCGTGCGATGAGGATTCCGATGTCGAGGAGGTACTGACGGTGGCGGATCATGGCGTCTCCGTGAGGTAGCTGATGCGAGGCGTACCTCTCCAGCCTCATCTCGCCGGACGCGGCGGCCGGCTATTCCTTTGGACGGTTCCTCCTAGCCAAAAGAATGGCCGCCTGTCCGCGTCCGGCAACCTAGTATGTGGACTATGTCTCTGGACGGCTGCGCCCACGTCGAACATGCGCTCGCGGGAGTCGTCCGGTTGCTCGACGCATCTCTCCCGGACACGCTGCCGCAGCTGTCCGCCGTCGCCGGCGAGGTGGTACCGCATGAGGGGGTGCTTCTCTACAGCGGCGACTGCATCGCCTCCCCTGTCCGCTCGCACGGCGACGTGCCGACCGGCCCCGCCACTGTGGTCGAGATGATTCGGCTGGCCAATACCGTCGAGATCGGCCAGCCATGGCACGGGCACATCACGATCGCCGACACCACCCGGTCAGTGCTGGCGGTGGCCTCTTCTCCCGATGGGTCCGCCGGCTCCGTACTGGCCGGCCTCCTTCCCGACGGCTACACGCCAAGTGACGCCGCAAGCAGGATCTTCCAGCACCTGTGGGACATCGCGGCAGCGCACATCGTCGCTCTCAATACCCGGGTGGAGCCCGCGAAGCTGTCGCATTCCCGGGTCGTATCGAACGAGAGAGCCAGGATCGCGGCCGAGCTGACCGACGCCCATGCCACGACGCTCACGACCCTGCTGGGCGCACTGCGTTCACACCATCTCCCCGACGCCAGAGCACGGCACACGGCAACCGACCTGGCCGCATCGGCGCTCGTGGAACTCCGCACGGCCCGCGAGGATGAACGGAGTCATGACACCGAAACCCTCGATGAGGCGTTCTCCCAGATGGCCGACAAGCTCGTCCTGCTCATGCGGTACAACGACGCCACCCTGGATCTCGGCACACCGGACGAGCCCGATCACCCGCTACCCGCGAGTGTCGCCAACGCAGCACGAGCGAGCGTCCGGGGCGCAGTGCTCACCATGCTGGGACAAGCCGATGTGACGCGGATCCGGGTCGCGTGGAACGTCGTCGCCGGCGCGCTGCATGTCTCGGTTCGAGACAACGGACCGGGGACCCTGACCCGCGACGATTTCGGCATCCGTCGCCTCGCCATGAACCTTGCGGCGCTCGACGCGGAACTCGATCTCGATGCCGCGCCCGGATGGGGAAGCACCATCACCGTGAAGATCCCGCTCAGTGCGCCCGAGACCCCGGCGGCCGATCCACTGACGAAACTCAATCCGCGGGAGGTCGACGTCCTGCGCCAACTGACACACGGCCACCGCAACCGGCAGATCGCCCAGCACCTCCATATCAGCGAGCACACGGTCAAGTACCACGTCGCCAATATCCTGGACAAGTTCGGTGTCAGTTCCCGGGGCGAAGCGGCCGCGGCCGCCCGCGACCTCGGTTTCGTCCCGAGCTCCCGGGACGCGCAGTCCTAAGGTCGCTGGTCTCGCCCGTGTCAAACCCCCTTCTCGTGTCGTGGTCCAAGGGCGGAGACGCGCCTTTGTCCGGTCAGGATGTCGTTTCCAGCGGTCGGAAGCGCACGGCGTTCGCTCGGTGGAAGCCGCCGGGGATCTCGCGGGTCTCGACGACGAGCTGGACGTGGCCGCCGGTGCCCGCTGAGAACTCGAAGGTGCCGAGGTTGCGCCAGGTGCCGGCGTCCTGTTGCTGGTTGACGACGAGCTCGGTGGTGCCACTGGATCCCGACACGATATATCTGGCCTCCAGAGCGGAGTTGTCCGCTTCCGGGTACCACACGGCGACCTCGTACAGGTCGGACAAGGGCAGGTCGGGAGTCCAGGTCGCCGTCGCGCCTATCTGTGTGCTGTGCCTGGTCAACGACTCGCCTTTGTACCCCATCAGGCTGGCGCTGTCGTTCCAGGTTCCGGATTCGGAGTAGTCGGCGGACGTGTGGTCGACGATGGTGTCGAGGGTGGCGATGGCCACGTCGAGGCGGCGTGTGTTGCTGCCGTCGATCGACGCGGTCAGCGGGTAGTTCTGGTTGCGCTGGGCGTCGGTCGGAGCAGTGATCTGTACCGCGTACTCCTTCTCGGCGCCCGCTGGGACGTTGAACGACAGCGGGCTGGGAGTCAACTGCCAGCCCGCCGGCATGTCCAACACCACTTCGCCCGAGTGGACCGTGTCGATGTCGTTGCGAAGGAGGACTGTGAGGGTGGCGGACTCACCTGGATTGCCGATCTCTGGGGGATCGAGAACCAGCGCCGCGACTTTCACCGGCGGGACTGTGTTGTTGCGGATGATGATGTCGCTCGTGTGCGGCCCCACCGTGATCTCTTCGACGTCCGGGAAATCGGGGTGAGGGTCGACGAACGTGTTGTTCTCGATCGTGACGTGCTGGGCTCCGGAGATGAGGATGGACTGCTCTACCGCGTAGCCCTCGAAGTGGTTGCCGGCGATGGTGATGTCGGTGTTGCTCTGCTCAGTGGTGAGGCCGTCGCTGGTCGCGTTCGTGTTCCGCAGGAGTATGTCGCTGGCTTTGTATTCCGGCAGTTGAATCAGCCGCGAGGGGATGTGGTAGTTCCCGATGAACTGGTTGTTGCGGATCGTGACGTTCTCGGTGTTGACCGGCGAACCCCAGACCAGCTCCTGGCCCATCAGGATGGCGTCGCCCTTGGCGTGGACGAACTCGCAGTCCTCGATGAGGCCGTCTACGCCGCGGACACGGAAGCCGTTGTAGTAGTGGGTGGAGAAGCGGCGGACGACGAAGCCGGATGCGCGCGTGTTCAGGTTGAGCAGCGTGTTGAAGTACAGGCCCTCGCCCTGATCGCGATCCCCACGGCGCCAGCTCCGGGACGTTCCGGAGCCGGTCAGGTCCGCGATGGGCTGGTCGAGGGTGAGTCGCATCGCGTCTTCATCCTGATATGTGAGGTACTCGATGGCGGTGATGCGTGCTTCGCCCATCGGGACACCGTTCAGCTGCTCGAGTGCCCGCACGTCGTCGCCCACCCGGTATTCGATCCGATACCGCACCAGGAGCGTATCCGGCGCCTCCACCTCGAATATGTCGTTCCAACCCGTGTTGAAGCTGATCGAATCGTCGAGGGCGGCGGTGACACTGCAGTCTTCGATGAGCGGGCCCTGCCGGTCGCTCCTCGAGGCGAAGCCGTCCGCCGCGATGCTGACCCATCGATCGCTGCCGGGCAGCGGTTCGACGTCACAGTGCTTGATCGTGAGACCCTCGGTGTGGAAGCTCAGGACTCCGAGCCGTGGGCACGCGTAGATACCGAATGTCTCGATCGAGCAGTCGACGCTCTCGCGGACGCTGACGGCATTGCCGGATCTGCCCGTGGTGCCACGGATCGCGGGGACGAATCGGTCCCCGACGTCGAGGAACTGTACGTGCTGGCGCTGGCTCTGCGGACCGACGAAGAACCGGTAGGTGTTGGCGCTGAGCTGCTGGATGTCTTCGTATCCGATGTAGTTGATGCCGTCCTTGCGTCCGAGCCATGCTCCGTTGTCGTCG
>NZ_ML142850.1:458039-458843 GCF_004138495.1 Phytoactinopolyspora endophytica | reverse complement strand
GTGAACGGCAGTGGGTCCCAGTCGATGGCGAGGTCCCGCAGCACCACTCGTGTGCAGTCGTAGACGGCGACACCTTCTTTCATCAGCTCGGTGAAGAGGAGGGTCGCACCGTTCGCACCACGCAGCGTGAGGTCTTCGATGCCGGCCAGCAGGAGCTGCGCTTCGGCCTCGACCTCTTCGGGTGTCAGGTCGTTGCCCAGGGCGTATCTTCCTGCCGGGAAGAAGACCGTCCGTCCTGGACCCGCGTCGACGGCGGCCTGGATGGCGGCCCGGATCGCCGCCCCGTCGTCGGTGACGCCGTCCCCGGCGGCGCCGTAGTCCTTCACGTTGAAGTCCGGTTGCTGCTGCGCCCACGCGGTCGTGTGTACGGTGATCGCCGAGCCTGCGACCGCAATGCCTCCCGCTTTCAGCAAGCTCCTCCTGGTGAGACCTTCCACGATGTCCTCCGATGTCTTCGCTGACAACAGTGACCCGTAATATAGCTGTCATATGCATGTTGCTCAAGATCTATCTCCTATCTAGTTGTTAGAGCTGCTTAGCGGGCCAACACCTCACGATTCGATCCGGTCGCGGTCGTGACGCAGGGCGTGCGCAATGCCATGTCCCGGCAGCACGTGCGTGTGCTGTATGCCCCGTGGACGGGTTCGTACAGCTCATGAGTTATGGCTGTGCCATAATGTGGATTCCTAAGGCATATTAGAGATATCCAACCGTTGTGAGGTGCCGCCCTGTGGGTGACCTGATCATCACCTCCGTCGAGGTCTTCCCTCTCCGCCTGCCACGCTCGGGGTCCGTGGCCGACGG
>NZ_ML142850.1:457572-457981 GCF_004138495.1 Phytoactinopolyspora endophytica | reverse complement strand
CATCCCTACGGCGTCGACGAGCGTCGAGGTACGCTCCAGCCGCGCGCGCACGAGACGTTGTTCGTGCGGCTGGAGGCCGCGGACGGCACGGTCGGCTGGGGCGAGGCCTTGGCGCCGGTGGTTCCCGGGGTGCCCGGCGCCATCGTGGAGAACCTGCTCGCGCCGGTTCTCATGGGGGAGCGAGCCGACCAGGTGCGTCCACTGCGGTACCGGCTGGGTGAGCTCATGCGTGAACGGGGGCATCTCGGCGGCCACCAAGCGGATGCGCTCGCTGCCGTCGACATCGCCCTCTGGGACGTGTGCGGCCGGGCGGCCGGCCTGCCGGTGGCACAGCTGCTCGGTGGTGCGTTCCGTCGGGACATCCCGACGTACTGCAGCCAGGTCCCAGGCTCAGACGATCGGAGCCGGG
>NZ_ML142850.1:457057-457529 GCF_004138495.1 Phytoactinopolyspora endophytica | reverse complement strand
GCGGCCGAACTTCAGGCGAGCGGGGTGCAACGGTTCAAGCTTCATCTGGGGCAGGGGGTGGACCGGGACCTGGCCACCTTCGACGCGGTGGCCGACGCGGTTCCGGACGCGTCGATCGCGCTGGACGCTCACGGTGTCTATGACATCTCGGCCGCGGTCCGACTCGGCCGGGGGCTCGACGAGCGCACAGCGTGGTTCTTCGAATCCCCCATCGCCGCAGACGACGTTGCCGGACATGCCGAGCTCGCGGCCGCGATCGACACTCCGGTGGCGGCGGGCGAGGCGCTACGGCACCGATTCGAAGCCGCGGACTGGATCTCGAGGAGGTCGGCCGACATTCTCCAACCCGACATCGGACGCACCGGCATCACGGAAGGTATGGCGATCGGGACCTTGGCGAACGCCGCCTATCGCCCCGTCATGCCGCACCAGTCGGCCGCCCTCGGGCCGGCTGTCGCGGCGAGCCTGCACG
>NZ_ML142850.1:454223-457010 GCF_004138495.1 Phytoactinopolyspora endophytica | reverse complement strand
GGCGACCGAGAACATGACGGCCTTCGAGGCTCCACGGGCCGGCGGCGTGGCAGCGGCCGCGGACCTGCTCGTCGAACCGTTCGAACCGGCAACCGGCCACATCCCGTTGCCATCGGGGGCCGGACTCGGCATCGATGTCGACGAGGACGCCGTCAGGACTCTCAGCGAAACGTTCCAAGCCTCATGACCGCGGCTGACGACAGCCGCACAGTTCGCGGCCTGGTGCCCATATTGGCTACTCCCTTCCAGTCCGACGGCGCGCTCGACGTGGCCGGCCTGCGCCGGCTGGTCGAGTTCCAGCTGTCCGCCCCTGTCGATGCGGTGGCGACCTTCGGCATGGCGAGCGAAGGTTTCGCTCTGACCGCCACCGAGCGGCGCCTCATCCTGCGTGAAGTGAGCGACGTCGTCGCCGGTGCCGTGCCAGTGGTAGCCGGCGTCAACGCGACCTCGACCGCCACCGCACTCGAGCAGGCCGCCCAGGCGGTCGAAGACAACGCGCACACATTGATGGTGTTGCCGCCGTTCATGGTGGCTCCCGGCCCGGATCAGATCGTCGAGTTCTACGGACACGTGGGCGAGCTCGCCGATTCGGCCGGTGCCGAGGTGATGATCCAGGACGCCCCTGGCGTCACAGGTGTCGCGATGTCCCCGGCGCTGATCGTGGAGCTCAGCAAGCTCACCGGCGTGGCCTCGATCAAGGTCGAGTCCCCGCCGACCGTGCCGAAGGTGGGCGCCGTGGTCGATGCGATCGGCGACGACGAGGAGTTCGTTGTACTCGGTGGGCAGAACGCACAGTTCGTCCTGGACGAGTACGCGCGCGGCTCCGTCGGCACCATGCCGGCCTGCGAGTTCGCGGACCTGCTCGCGGCAATTCTGGACGATTGGAACGCAGCGCGCGAGGACCAGGCACGGGAGGCGTTCGCCCGCCTGTTGCCCCTCGTGGTGCATGGGTTGCAGCAGGGCATTGCGTGGGCAGTGCACAAGGAGGTGCTGGTCCGCCGCGGCATCATCGAGCACGCGACGGTGCGCTCGCCGGCCAAGCCGCTGGACGCTGGCGGCCGGGCCTTGCTGGAGGCGGTCCTGAAGCCGCTGGGACTCGGTGCCGACGGCCCACACATCTTGGACAAAGGGGCTGTATGAGAGTCGTGATCATCGGTGCATCGTCGTCCATCGGGCAGGCCATCGCGGAGAGATTCGCTTCAGACGGCGCAAGGGTCGTGGGGATATCTCTGGAGGAGTCCGGGAACCCTGTCCTGACCGCGGACTTGACGGCGGACTGCGGAGTAGCCGATACCGCGACGGACGCCGTCGAACGAGCCATCGCCGTCCTCGGCGGCGTCGACGTCCTGGTCCCGGCTGCGGGAGCGATGCCGACCGGACCCGCCCATCAGACGACGGACGAGCAATGGCGTCGTGCGATGAGCAGCTGCTTGGACACGTTCTTCCACACCGCTCGGGCGGCCCTGCCGCATCTCGGGAGCGGCGCCGCTATCGTGGCCGTATCATCGGTGAACGCGTTCTTGGCCGCGCCATGGGTGCCGGCCTACGCGGCAGCCAAGGGAGGCGTCGACGCGCTGGTCCGCCAGCTGGCGCTCGACTACGCGAGACGTGGGGTTCGGGTGAACGCTGTCGCGCCCGGCGTCGTCGGGGGTGTCGATCCCGCGAAAGCCGCCGGCGGCTACCCGCTGGGGCGGACGATCACGCCGGAGGAGGTCGCTGCAAGCGTCGTGTTCCTCGGCGGGCCCACGGCCTCTGGTATTACTGGAGTCGTGCTACCCGTCGATGGTGGGCTCTCCATCACGTCGCCGGCCGCCTTCGTCCGTGCCGACCTGCTGGCGCGTCTCGAAGCGAATGGCTGACATCGAGGTCGGCGGCCGGTTCGGTCGTCTGTACAGGGTCCTCGACTGGCCGGTCAGGCTCGTCGGGCTCAACGTCCTGTGGTTTATGGGCGTCCTTGCCGGACTGGTGGTCGCGGGTCTCGCTCCGGCGACCTTCGCGCTCTACGCCTTGCTCCGGGAGTACCTCCTCGGCACATCACCGCGACCCTGGCGAGACTTCTGGACGCACTGGCGTTCGGCGTTGACCGCCTCACAACTGGCGCTGGGCGTGCCGATCCTGACGATGTGGGTGGTCGTGTTCTACACGCTCGCCGCCCGGGGCACACCGTTCGCGCTGGGCGCGGTGGTGTTCACGTTCGGTTACGGTGTGACCCTGCTTCAGCTGCCGGCCGTCTTGGCGCATCTCGAGCTGTCCGTGACCGAAGCGTGGAGGGCGACGGTCACGATCGTGTGGCGGCGTCCCCTGCTGAGCGTGGGGATTGGACTGCTCACGGTCGCGCTGGTGCTGGGCGTGTGGTTCAGCAGCCCCGCCGCTCTGCCGCTGTTCTTCCCGGCGGTACCCGCGCTGCTCGGCGCCGTCGTCGTCCACCGGGCGCTGCCGAGGCCGACGTCCTGAGAACGACGGCCGAGTGCCGGTCAGTGGCCGAGGTGCATCGCGTGGTAGCCGAGGCCAGTGGAGATCTGGTCGGCGTGCTCGATGACCTTGGTCGCCAGCTCTTTCTGACGTTCAGGCAGGTCGATCACTGAGATCGGTCCGGACACCGACAGCGCCGCGACCACCCGCCGGGAACGGTCCCGGATCGGAGCGGCGAGACAGGCTCGGCCGAACGCGAGCTCCTCCACCTCGGTGGCGTAGCCGTTGGCGCGAACGTCGGCCATGACCTTGACGAGATGATCGAGGCTGGAGATCGTATGCGGGGTATACGAGGGGTAGCTCTCGCCGATCAAC
>NZ_ML142850.1:442217-454160 GCF_004138495.1 Phytoactinopolyspora endophytica | reverse complement strand
CGCGGCGCCAGCCGCCCCTCGAAGTTGCACAGATAGAACGCCGCGCTTCCGTGTCGCTCGGCGACGTTGCCGCCCAGGCCGAGGTCAGCGGCGAGGTTCTGGGCGATCTGTCGTGACTGGGCGTGCACAGCAGACTCGTTGAGAGCGATTCCAGCCAAGCTGACGATCTCAGGACCGAGCCGATAGAGTCCGCTGCGGTCGTCCCGCGCGAGGAACCCCAGCGTTTCGAGCGCACCCACCAACCTGGACACCGTGGACTGTCCGAGCTCGGTGAGCTCGACGAGTTCGGATACTCGCCGCTCCGGCTCCGTCTCGGTGAAGGCCTTCAGCAATGACAGTGCCCGCTCGACACTCTGGGTTCCCCCGGCTGCCTCCCGGGGGGCGGCGTTGGCCATGTCAACCTCCACTTGCGCAATTACAACCCATAATGTGGATTGCATGTTAACACATGCGGCGGGTCAGTACGTGGTGAGGGCATGTGCGCGTCTGCGGCGGAGGCTGCCGTTCTCTCGGACGTATGAATGGTGGATCGGAGCCGCCCATTGACCACTGGCGATGGCTTTGCCGGGCCGTGTGTGGGTTGAATCGTCACATAGCAGGTACCGCTTGCGTAAAGCGGGCGTGCCAGCTACGCTCGTGCCAACCTCGCGCCGACAGTCGAAACGATCTGCTCAAATGACGGGCGATCGGTTCGATGCGGCGCTGTCGAAGGAGGAGATCGGCCCGTAGGGGCGGTGGGCCCAGCAGGAGCCGCACGTACGCCAGACATTGCCAGCTTCACGATGTGATTAGTGGCCGACCAGTCAAGGAGGACTCTGTGTATCGCTCTACTGTTCCTCGTCGCTCATTTCTACGCACAATGGGGTTTGGTGCCGCTGCCGTCGCCACGCCCGCATTCGTCTCCTCGTGCAGTGGTGGTGAAAGCGGTAGCTCGTCCGGAGATGTCGCCCTGACCATCGCGATCGTTTCGGGACATGCGGGCGGCGCCGAGTTCTTCCGCGAGCAGTTCGACAACTTCGAGAAGGCGAACCCAGGCATCTCTGTCGAGATGATCGAGAACCCGCCTGCTCAGAACATCAACGCCGTCGAGCTGATGTTCCAGCAAGGCAACCCACCGGACATCTTCTATGTCAACGGCGCCAACAACCTCGACCGGCTGCACGGTCGCGGGTACACCGCAGCACTCGACGACTACATCGACGACGACTTCAGGTCTCGCTTTCCTGAAGGCAGCCTGGATCCCCTGATCTCCGGCCTGCACCGCGAGGGCGGGCTGCACTCGCTGCCGCTCGTCTCCGGCAAATGGAGGTCGGGAAGCCTGCTGGCCTACAACCAGGCGATCTTGGAGGAGAACGGCCTGGACCGCCCGCCGGAGACCTTCGAGGAGCTGGAGCAGATGTCGTACGACATCACCCGGAACGGCGGCGGCGACTACTACGGCTGTGCGTTCCGTCAGTCGGATGCCCGCGAGGTCGGATTCCTGCAGGCCGCGGCGGGGCCGTCGAGCATAGGCGAGCCGAGTGGCCTCGGGCTCGACCTGACCACCGGCCAGGCGGGCGTGAGCGACGCGTCGCTGGTCGACCTCGTCGAGCTGTATCGGCAGCTGCAGACCGACAAGATCGTCATGCCCGGTTGGGAGAGCTGGGACGGGGAGCGCGTCTTCACCGAGTTCGCGCGGGAGAAGATCGCGTTCTATGCGGCCGCGGAATGGCATGTCAACGAGATCGCCAACCTCAATCCCGAGCTGAACTTCGGGCTGGCCCCGCTGCCGGTCCCGGCGGCCGGGCGTCAGGGGTACCTCGGGCTACGGGCGGCCTTCAGCCCGATCTGGGCGATGTCGGCCGAATCCGCCCGTCCCGACGAAGCGTGGCTCCTGATGGACTTCCTGGTCTCCGAGGAGTTCCAGCGGGCGTACTTCGAGACGTTCCGGTCGTTCACCGCGGTCGAGAGCGTCTGGCGCGATTCGGCGGACCTGTCTGAAGTGGAACAGCAGATGATCACCATTCACGACGAGACGGTCCGCCGGGCGCCGGACCCCATCACGGATGGGAGCCCGGCCGTGAAGATGCTCATGACCGAGCTCATCGCTCAACCTGACCTGAGATGGCATGCCACCTCGGTTGAGGCCATCACACGGGGTGAGGACTTCGCGCCGAAGGCGACGGCCCTGGATGAGGAGATCGACAGCTTCCTCGATACGCAGATCGAGCAGCTCGCCTCGGCGGGCGGCGAGATCACGGGAGACGATCTCAGCTACCCGGAGTGGGACCCGATGCAGGACTGGGCTCCGGCCACCTGAGCTGAGCAGTACGGTCACGAAGGAGCCGTGTGAACGTCGCTGAAGTCACTGACGCCTCGGGCCGCACCGCCGCCGCGGGCGGTGGGCCCGCCAGGCGCAAGGCGCGCAAAGCAGAGAAGCTGCGGACCCGCATGCGCAAGCACGCCTGGCATTACGTCTTTCTCGTGCCGATGACGGTGCTCTTCCTCAGCTTCACCCTCTGGCCCATGGTGGCCAGCTGGTGGTACTCGCTCTATGACTGGGGAGGCATCGGGCCACCCAGCGAGTGGGTGGGATTCGGCAACTACCAGGAGGTGCTCTCCAGCCCGGCGTTCTGGAACGCCTTCCGAATCTCGTTGATCTTCTCGGCCGTGGCGATATTCGTGCAGCTCCCGCTGGCGTTGGTCATGGCCGTCATACTCAACAACCCGCGGCTGCGTGGCCGGAACCTCTACCGGTTGCTGATCTTCCTGCCGGTCGTGACGACTACGGCGGTCGTAGGCATCGTATTCGCGATGATCCTCGATCCCGCGGGCGGAATCGTCAACGAGGTGATGTCGCGGTCGGGTCTGATCGACGAGCCGATCAACTTCCTCGGCTCCGAATCGACAGCGCTGCCGACACTTCTGGGCATTGATCTCTGGAAGGGATTCGGCATCACGATGGTCTATTGGCTGGCGGCCCTGCAGACCGTGCCCAGCGAGCTGTACGAGGCGGCCCGAGTCGACGGGGCCAGCGCCCGGCAGACTCTGCTGCGTGTGACGATCCCCGTCCTGGCGCCGCTGGCCATCGTCATCCTGCTGCTCACGTTCCAGACGAGCATGGCGCCGTTCGACCTGGTTCAGGCGACGACTCAGGGCGGACCGAACTTCTCGACCGACGTCATGTCCACCTACATCTATCGATACGCGTTCGACCCGTCGTTCTCCGCCTCGAGATACGGCTTCGCGAGCGCGGCCGGGGTGGTGTTCGGGATCTTCATGTTGATCCTGACCTTGATGCAGGCTCCGTTGCTGCGCAAGCGCTACGAGAGAAGGGGCAAGTGAATGTCTGCGCCCGTGATACCCGGTAACAGCGAACGCGAGGCGCCCGTCCGGAGGTCGGACCGTGCAGGCGAGAGTGTGGCGTTGCGGCACCGCGCGAAGCTATGGCACGTGCTGCTGATTCCCCTGTGCCTGGTATGGGTCTATCCGTTCATCTGGGTTGCCACCAGCGCGTTCAAGTCTCAGCGTGAGATGTTCCTCGGTGGCATCGGGCTCATACCGGAAGAGTTCACCCTGGACAACATCACGCGAGCGTGGGACACGGCCGGATTCGCGTCGTACACCATCAATACGGTCGTCTTCTCCCTGGGCGTGGTCGCCGTCGTGCTGTTCGTCTCGGCGACGGCCGGATACGCATTGGGGCGTGGTGATATCCCGGGAAAGAAGATCATCGTCGGCATTCTGATCGCGACGATGTTCATTCCGGACGGTTACACGATCATCCCGGTCTTCGTGCTTGTCGACTCCCTCGGCCTGAACAACAATCTCACCGGAGCGGTCCTCGCCGCGGCAGGCCCGGTTCATGTCGTACCGATCCTGTTGTTCATGGGATACTTCGCCGGGCTTCCCCAGGATCTCGAAGAGGCGGCGCGGATGGACGGCGCGGGCTTTCTCCGTATCTTCTGGCGGATCATGCTGCCGCTGGCGCAGCCGGTGATCGGCACCGTCGCACTGTTCAGGTTCATCGGCGCCTGGAACGCATTCCTGGTGCCGCTGGTCTTCACGCTCGGAAGACCTGATCTGCGAACCCTGGGGGTCGGCATGTACAGCTTCTTCGGAAGCGACACCACCGACTGGGCGGGACTCGCCGCCGGAGCGCTGATCAGCCTGATCCCGGTGATCGTCGTCTTCCTGTTGCTGCAGCGGACCTTCATCGAGGGAATGGCCGGCGCGGTCAAATCGTGACGGCGATGGCGCGTGTGACGTCAGCGGACGGGCGTGTGCGACGTCAGCGACTCATACGTGGCGGCCGTAGACCGATCGGGCGGTCCTGGCGAAGATCTGGTCTCTCTCCAGCTCGGTGAGGCTGTCGAGCAGCGCCTCAGCGCGGCTAGCCGCGTCTGAGTACGTGCCGGTCAAGAGGCAGAATGGATAATTCGAGCCGAACATGAGCCGGTCGCTTCCGAACGCATCGGCCAGTACCTCCACACAGCGGGCGATGTTCTCGTCCGGCGTGGTGCGAGGGTCGACGTGGACCAGAGGGCCGGAGATCTTACAGGTGACGTTCCGATGGGCTGCCAGCGCGCGGATGTCCTCTTCCCAGCCGTCGAACGGTCCGTCCTCCAGCGATGGCGTGGCGCCGTGGTCGAGGACCAGGCTCAGATGCGGGAACTCTTTCGCGACGGCGGCCGCGGACGGGATCTGACCGGGAAGGACCAGCAGCTCGAAGAGCAGCCCGCGCTCGGCGAGGGCGTGCAGACCACGCCTGACGTCGACGCGGGTCAGCCACTCGAGTTCCGGCTCGCGGCGGACGGGGTGGCGGATGCCTCGCAGGCGATCGCCGCCAGGACCGGACTGCAGATCCGAGATGGTCTCGACGACGTCGGGCGCGGTGAGGTCGACCCATCCGACCACGCGGGCGAGAGATGGGTGACCGGCCGCCAGGCGGAGCAGCCGCCAGGTCTCCTCCACGGTGGGCACGGCGGGCACGGCGACGAACCCGGCGACGGCGGTCCCAGCGGTCGCCGCCGAGAAGTCGGCGGCCGTGAACCTGCGCTGCAACGGACGCAGGCGCTCGCCAGTGACCCAGCCCGGGTCGTCGACGAGGTGGACATGAGTGTCGAACACGGTCGTCTCAGTCATGCCTGCCTTCCTTCTGGGTCGGCGGAGACACCGGATGCCCCCGGGCGGGTGGTGCCGGGCTCGAGGATCAGCTCGCGGCGTGCCAGGTCTGTCCAGAGACCCGCCGGTATCGGGTACCGGAAGAGCGTGACGTTCTCATCGATCTCGGCCGGACTTGCGGCGCCGATGAGGACGGAGGTGACACCCGGATGGGTCAGCGGGAACTGCAGCGCCGCGGCCTTGAGCGGGACTCCGTGCTCCTGGCATGCCTCGGCGATCTGGCGCGCTCGGTGCACCAGCCCGGGTGCGGCTGGGCGGTAGTCGTACCGTGGCTCGGCCGCCCACGGGTCCGCGAGGATCCCGGTGTTGTAGACGCCGGCCGCGACGACGGAGATCCCGCGCCGCTGGCATTCGGGGAGGAACTCGTACGCGGCGCTCTGGTCGAGCAGGGTCCATCGGCCGGCGAGCAGCACGGTGTCGACGTCGCTGTGGGCGACGAAGGGCGCGGCGTACTCGGCCTGGTTGACCCCGACGCCGATGGCGTCGACCAGGCCTTCGCCGCGCATCCGCTCGAGCTCGGCGTACGTACCGAGGACGTCGCCGGTGGCGTTCTGGGGATCGTGCAGGTAGATGAGGTCGACCCGGTCCAGCCCGAGACGCTCGAGGCTGTCGTGCAGCGAGCGTCGTACACCGGCCGGCGTGTAGTCGGCGGCCACCGTCGGTGTCCCGTCGTCGGTGGTCTCGATGCGACGGCCTACCTTGGTGGAGAGCCGGAACGAGGAACGGGGCATCGTTCGCAGAGCCTCCCCGACGCACCGCTCCGAGGCGCCGGCGTTGTAGAGCGGCGCGGTGTCGAAGTAGCCGATTCCCGCGTCGAGCGCGTGCTGCAACGTGGCCTGAGCGTTCGCGGCGCTGGACCGCGGCGGCCCGAGCCAAGCGCAGCCCAGGCCCAGCCTGGTCAGGTCGGCCGATCCGGTGACGGGCGGTGGAGAGTTCATGGTGAGCCGGCCCCGTTCAGGCGTCGGTGACAGTAGGAGGGCCGTACGCGCCGTCATGTGCCCAGCGGGAGAGGTCCACCGCGTCCGGATCGCGAGGGACGATGACGGGCATCGCGTGCGGGTCGGTCCAGGGGGAGGCGTAGGTGGGCTGACGCGTGTAGCGGCGCAAGCCGATGTCGAGGGTCACCGCGGCCCGGGCTCCGAGGTGTACGGTCAGGTGGTTCCCGACGTCGCTGATCTTGCGGAGGACTCGGTCGTCGCCGTCCCGGGCGGTGACGTCGGCGATGTGGTGCTCGCCGAAGCCGCCGGCTTGGACGATGATGTTCCCGTCCTCCGAGTCGCTGGTGTTGACCAGCTCCAGCGTCACGGCATCGGCGGAGACCGCGGAGACCAGCGCCGACACGTGGGGCGGTAGCCCGGGCCGTCGGCGGGTGCCGTCGTAGTACCGGAGCTTGGCGTGCTGGAGTCCGCCGTGTGACATGTGCATCGGGCTGCCGAGGGTGAGCTGGGCGAGCCCTTCCAGGACGACGGGGCACATCTCCTGCCACATGTGGATGCTGTACGGGTGGTTGACGTCCCAGGTGTGCGGGTCGCCGGCGGCAGAACGCATCCGGTCGGTCTGCCGGGCGACAGCGTCGAGGTTGGCCCGCAGGATCGCCTCGGGGTAATGCGCGTTGTGGCCGCGGATGTAGCGGTACCAGGCGTGTGTGTTGGCGATCAGGTGTTTGGTGTCCCGGCCGAGGTCCGGGTCGTATCCGGAGGTGCGCGGGACCGTGACGTCGGTCCAGGACGACGGCAGCTCGAGCCGGTCGATGCGTTCGGCGTCCTCCTCGGCGACGGACGTGTTCCACAGGTGGATGAACGGCACGTGCGGCGGCAGCTGGTAGTCGGTCCACCCGGAGTCGCGGTGCTTGCTGGGCAGCAGCCAGCCTCCGGTGTCGTCGCGGCGGCGCAGGTCCCAGATGCTGTCGATCTGCATGCGCGGCAGCTCGAGGAACGCGCTGTCCCCGGAGAGGAGCGTGGCGTTCATCGCCGCGTTGGTCAGGCCTTCGAGGATGTCCTTGAGCCCGCGTGGCCATTGCCAGCCGTAGTAGCCGCCCCACCACTTGCCGTCGTTGTGCTCGCCGACGACGCCGTTGAGCCCGACGTTGTCCGGGGCGATGCCGCCGTTGGCGCGGGTCCGCTCGGTCCACGCGTGTACGTACTCGAGCGCCCAGTCCCGGTAGCGGTCGTCGCCGGTGAACATGTAGGCGTGCGTGGCCAGGGCGGTGGCGTGCAGGTTCACCGGCACGTCGCCACGGGTGACGCGCTCGTTGAACCGCTGCAGTATCTGCTCGAAGATGGAGTCGTCGAGCCACGGGAACGCGACGCCGGCGCCGTCGATGTCGTCGAACGGGGTGTCTTTCAGGATGGGGCGGTGGGTCACCCAGTCCTCGGCGGTAACCGTGAACCGTGGGCCGCGGCTGCCGGTGAGCGGCGACCGGATGATCTTGTGCACAGGATCGTAGTTCACCCCGTGCGCCTGCGGGCCGGCATACAGGTCGGCGAGCTTCGTCGCCCGCTGTTTCCACTTCAACGATCCCGGGCGGGCCAGGCCGGTGAAGTAGAGCAGGTGGGACGACTCACCGTGGTGCATCCAGTCGTAGTAGCCGTCGAACTCGTCGTGAATCTGCCCGTACTGGGTCCATTGCCAGGTGATGGCTTCCCACATCGCCTCGCCGAGCTCCAGCATCCGGGGGTTGCCGCCGAGCACGTACAGCAGCACGAGGTTGTGAAACGCCTCGTACGGGTCGTCGGAGCCGTCCATGCCCGGCCAGTCCGAGCGCCAGATCAGAGTCCGGTCTCCCCGGGTGTAGCGGTCGACGAACTCCTCAGCCGCCTCCTCCAGGCGCGTGATGAGCTCGCGTTGCAGCAGTGCCCATCGGGGCGGCGAGCTGCGGTCGGTGCTGGTGATGTGCGCGGCGTCGCTCATTCCGGCACCTCCGAGCCGGCCGCCGTGCCCGGTGACTCCAGCTCGCTCATCCGCGGCGTGAGCCGCCAGCGGTGGGTGTCGGGCGGCCCGGTACGCGCCGCCCACTCGGTCAGGATGCGCAGGTCCTCGCTCATGGCGTCGATCTCGGCCCGGACCTGGGCCGGATCCCACCCGTCGAGCACGGCGCCGCGCAGCTCGTCGTGGATCTCGGCGTGCGTGCCGGCGTGGCCGGGGTCGCCGGCCAGGTCGGTGAGCTCGTGCGGGTCCGCGTCGAGGTTGAACAGCTGCGCGGGCTGAGCGTCGTAGTAGTTCAGCTTCCACGGCCCGCGGCGGACCATCCGCTGGATGTTGCCGTCATCGGTGCAGTACTCGGAGTACGCCTCGTCGGCCCACGCCTCGCGCGCGCCCGGGGTGCCGGTGACGACGTCCAGGAAGGAACGGCCGTCGGCGTTCGGCAGCGGCGAGGCTCCGGCGGCGTCGAGCAGCGTCGCTGTCAGGTCGACGCCGCCGGCGACGTGGTCATGCGTCGTGCCGGCGGTGATCCGGCCGGGCCAGGAGACCAGACACGGGATCTTCGCGGACTCGTCGTAGAACGTCTGTTTCCACCACAGGCCACGCTCGCCGAGATGCTCGCCATGGTCGGAGGTGTAGATCACGAGGGTGTTCTCGGCCAGCCCTTGGCGTTCGAGCGCGTCCAGGACCTCGCCGACCATCACGTCCAGCCGGTACGTCATCGCGTAGTACGCGATGCGGGCACGGTGCTGCTCCTCGGCGGAAACCTCGGTGATGTCGGTCTGCTCGCGCCAGCTCCGGTGGTGCGGATGTGACGGCGCGCTCGTCGCGGAGACGGCGGGCGGCGGGACGCGGCCCTCGAACAGCGCGTAGTCTTCCGGATCGGCCACATACGGCTGGTGCGGCAGCATGAACCCGACCGACAACGCGAACGGGCGGCCGTCCCCGGCCCGTTGCCGCGCACCGAACTCCTCGATCGAGGTCACTGCGGCCCGGGTGACGTCCACGTCGTGCCACTGGTACGGGTTGCTGCCGGGGCCGGACCGCTGCAGACTGATCCGCTTCGGCGCGGCGGTGCCCATCAGCACGCCGAGGTCGGACGTGCGGCCCCCGGGGTGGTTCGGGGAGTGGTCGCCGACTCTGCGTTCGGAGAACCCGAGCAGCTGGTCGGTCCCGATGGAATGCAGCCGGCCGTCCAGCCGGGTCCGGTAGCCCGAGGCGCCCAGCGAGTGCGGCCATGTCGCGATCGAACCGGGCAACGGGTGGTCGTTGGTCCACACCTGGTTCCGGAACGGGTGCCGGCCGCTCAGCATCGACATTCTCGACGGGACGCAGATGGGAGACGGGCAGTACATATTGGTCAGCCGGGTGCCTCGCGCCGCCAGCCGGTCCAGGTTCGGGGTCAGCGCCACCTCGTCGCCGGCGCAGCCCAGAACGGACGCGGCATGCTGGTCGGACATCAGATAGAGCACGTTAGGCGTGCGCATGGCTCTCCTCGTTCATGGTGATCAACTGTGATGAATGGCAGGCTGCCCGGTGGTGACGAAATGCTGTGCGCTGTGTTGCGCGGGGGAGCTCACGGCACTGTGCAGGAGCGGATCGTCCGTCATTTCCATCCAGCCCAGCAGCGTTCTGCGTAGCTGGTCGACGAGATCGGTGTGGTGAGGGTCGGTGGCCAGGTTGGTCAGCTCGAGGGGATCTTCGTCCAGGTCGTAGAGTTCGACCATCGTCGGCGTCGCCGCGAGCCTCTCCGTGACGGGGGTGGAGCGTGGTCGCCACGATTGAGTGGCTGCGCCGGTATGCGGGTTGCACCTGTCGAAGTGGACGATCAGCTTGTGCCGGTCGGTCCGGACGCATCGCTGCGGGTCGTAGTAGTCGTGGAAGGTCAGCTCTGCGAACACCTCCTCCCGCGGCTGCCATGACTCGCCCGCCAGCGCCGCGCCGATGCTGCGTCCGTGCACGTTCCCGGGGGTGGGCAGGCCGACAGCCTCGAGCAGCGTCGGGGCGATGTCGACGTTGCTCACCAGGCCATCGACGGTGCGTCCGCCGGTCCAGCCGAGCGACGGCGCACGCATGATCAGCGCGGTCTCCAGCCCTGGGTCGCGCAGAGTGCACTTCGCGGCTGGCAAGGCGAGGCCGTGATCGGTCGTGAAGATGACGATCGTGCGCTCTGCCAGGCCTGTGCGGTCCAGTTCGGTCAGGATCCGCCCGATGGCGGCATCGGTGTAGGTGACGGCTCCTTGCAGCTCGGCGATCTCCTGCTGGGTGCCGTCGTCGTTCGCGAGATACCCGGGGATCGTGACGCCGCGGCTGCGGTCCGGCTCGATGTATCCGCCGGTGAACCCCATCGCGTCGCGGCCTGGTTCCGGGTTCTGCAGGCGGTGCGGCTCGAGGAATCCGGCTTGCAGGTAGAACGGCTGGTCGGGGTGTCGGGCCCGGTCGGCGAGCACGGCCACTGAGCGGTCCGCCACGAGCTCGGCTCGTCGTTCGTAGTGGGTGGCGCCGAGTGTGTCGACGTGGTCGAAGCCGAGCTGGGCCGCGATCTGGTCGTCGGGGCAACGCAACGACTCGTGGTGGATCCCGATCAGATCCGTGCGGTAGCCGCCGTCGCGCAGGAGCTGGGCGAGATGTCGTTCAGAGTCGTGCAGGTCCCACCCCTTGTGGGTCAGCCCCATCACCCCTGTGCTGTGCGGGTACCGCCCGGTGAACAGCGCGGCCCTGGACGGGCTGCACTGCGGGGCGGTGCAGAACGCGTCGGTGAACGTGATGCCGTCCGCGGCAAGCGCGTCGAGGACCGGCGTGTGCACGGTCTCGACGCCGTAGCAGCCCAGGAAGCGCCCGAGGTCGTGACAGTGGATCAGCAGAACGTTGGCCGGCGGTTGGGTTGCCATGCACTCTCTCCTCGCGGTTATGTGATCGACCGTGCCCGGCCTTCTGGCCGGTCGTGGTCATCCCTTGACGGCTCCGGCGAGACCTTCGATGAAGTACCGCTGGAGGAACAGGAACACCACGATGATCGGCAGAACCGAGATCACAGCACCCGCGGCCAGCCCGGTCCAGTCGATGCTGTACTCGCCGAAGAAGGAATACATGCCGACGCCGGTGGTCCGCAGGTCTGGAGCGCCGAGCGTGAAGACCAGCGGGATCAGGAACGCCTGCCAGGCGGAGATGAAGTTGAAGATGAACACGGTCGCGGTGACCGGCTTGGCCAGCGGGAACATGATACGCAGGTAGATGCGCCAGTGTCCGGCTCCGTCGACGACGGCGGCCTCCTCCAGCTCTTTGGGCACCTGCGAGAAGTAGCCCATGAACAACAGGATCCCGACGACGTGCGCCGGCCCGGCCTCGGCAAGGATGATCCCGAACAGGGTGTTGTTCATGCCGAGACCGTTGACCAGGATGAACACCGGGAGGATGGTGTAGCCCTTGGGGAGGAACATCGTCGCGACCAGGATGCCCACGATGATCTTCTTGCCGGGCATGTCTCCGCGGCCGAGCGCATAGCCGGCCAGCGACGAGATGAGCACGATCAGTCCGGCCACGGCGACCGAGACGATGACGGAGTTGACCGTGTACTGGCCGAAGCTGGCCGAGTTCCAGGCCCGGGTGAAGTTGTCGAAGGTGGGCTCGTCGGGAAGCAACCCCAGGGTGTTGGTGAACAGCTCGCTGTTGTTCTTGAACGCGGTCGAGGCCATCCAGATGAACGGGTATGTCCAGGCCAGACAGACCGCGATCAGGATGAGGTGGGCGGGGAGCTGCCGGAGCAGACCGTGCGGCCGGCGGCGACGTGTGGCCGGTGTGCCGGCCCCGGGGCGTGGCGAACCGTCGTCGGCCCGTTCCTGGGTCTGGGCGCGGGTG
>NZ_ML142850.1:425787-442190 GCF_004138495.1 Phytoactinopolyspora endophytica | reverse complement strand
GTGGGCTCAGCAGCATGACGGCGACGCCGAAGAGGATCCCGACGGCCGAGGCGAATCCGAAACGCGGCGTGCCCTCGGGGTCGAAGGCGTAGCGGAAGATGTAGGTCTGGATGATGTCCGTGGCGCCGTTCGGACCGCCGTCGGTCATGACCTTGACGATGTCGAAGGCGTTCAGGCTGGTGACGAAGGTCAGGAGCAGGATGACCACGCCGAGGGGAACCAGCAGCGGCACGGTGATCCGCAGGAACATCTGCCGGCGGCCGGCCCCGTCGATCCGTGCCGCCTCGTACAGCTCGGTGGGGATGGTCTGCAACGCGGCGAGCCAGTAGATGATGGTGACGCCGATGCCCTTCCACATGTCGATGACCAGCACGGTCGGCAGAGCGAGACTCTCGCTGCCGAGGAAGTTGATGGGCCGGTCGAGGAACTCCCGGCTGAGCAGCAGCTCGTTGAGCGGGCCGCCCGAGGGGTCGAGCAAGATGGCGAAGACGACGCCGACCACCGCCGTGGTGGTGACCACGGGCAGGAACAGCAGCACCCGGTAGATGTTGCGGCCCTTGAGCGCGCTGTTGTTCAACACCATCGCGATCAGCAGGGCGAGAGGCAACTGTACGAAGATCGCGAACAGCGCGAAGACGCTGGTGTTACGGAAGGCGTTCCAGAAGAGCGGGTCGCTGAACGCTTCCCGATAGTTCGCCAGACCGACGAAGTCGTTCATCGGTCCGTAGCCGGACCACCGGAACACGGAATAGACCCAGCTGGCCACCATCGGCCACGCGGTGAACGCGACGAACAGCACCACCATCGGCAGGATGAACAGATAGTGCCAGCGGTATCGCCACATGCGCGATCTCAGGCTCTGTGGTCTGCGTCGCGGTGGCGCCATACCGGTTGCTTCGGTCAGGCGCGCAGAGCTCACGGTGTGTGGCCTCCCTCTCGGTATGCGCGTGGGTAGGGTGGTCTCAGTCCTGCATCGACGCGATGGCGCGCTCGATGCAACATGCGGCGGTCGTCTGGATGTGTATCCTCGCGGCGCTCTCGGCTCCTTCCGCGGATCCTTCGATCACGGCCTTGACGATCCGTCGGTGCTGGTCCACGGCCTGGTCGACGGACCCGGTGTCCGTGGTCAGCAGGTTGACGACGTCGTACTGCATCTCTCGTACCGCCTTGAGGACCACAGCGAGGTAGCGATTGCCTGCCGCCTCAGAGATGGCGGCGTGGAACTCCCAGTCGGTCCGGGTGAACTCCTCAGCGTCTCGCGCTGCCGCCGCGGACGCATTGGCCTCGAGCCGTCGAAGGATGGTGTCGACGTCGCCCTCGGACCTTCGCTGAGCGGCCAGGCGTGCGGCGTCGCTCTCCAGCGACTCGCGAAACTCGAAGAGCTCGTGAACCGACGTCTCGTCGGGCATGACGGACAGAGACAGGATGCGCGAGACGATGCGTTCGGTGTTGTTGCTGACGTAACTGCCGCTGCCGTGTCGTGAGCTGATCAGGCCCATGGCCTCAAGGAGCCGCAGCGCTTCGCGGACCACGCTGCGGCTGACGCCGAACTGGTGAGCGAGTTGGGTCTCGCTCGCGAGCTTTTCGCCATGGGTGAGTTCGCCGGCGCGAATCTGATCTTCGATCTGAGAGACCACCAGCTGGGACCGAGTCTGCGGCTTCCGCAGGGGTTCAAACGACACGGTCGTCATGTTAACTGCTTGTCTGACGACTTTCAAGTAACGGATGAACTCGTCCGACCGGTTGTCCGCGATGGTGGTTTCCGCCTCCCGGGCCGCGCAGTTGACGGTTGCGGAGGCGATTCGCGCCATCCGTCCATGCGGTACGAGGCGACCTCTTGTCTTGACAGTGTCGATTCGAGCACAGCATAGTAGACAGGTCATCAGACAACTTTGGAGTGATGTATGCGCGAGGAATCCGTGAACGCCGATGTTGTCGTGGTCGGTGGAGGTCTGGCGGGGGTCTGCGCCGCCATCGCGGCCGCGCGGCTGGGACGGTCCGTCGCGTTGATCAACAGCCGGCCCGTCCTCGGCGGCAACTCGTCGAGCGAGGTCCGGGTCTGGATCTGCGGTGCCACCGCGAATGGCCGGCAGCGCTTCGCCCGGGAAAACGGGATCATCGGGGAGATGCTGGTGGAGAACCAGTACCGCAACCCCGAGGGCAACCCGTACTACTGGGATCTGGTGGTCCTGGAAGCCGTGCGCGCGGAGCCGGGGATCCAGCTGTTCCTGAACACCGACGTCCGTTCCGTCCAGGCCGACGGCCCGGACGACGCGCGGATCGTCGAGTCGGTGACGGGCTGGATGACCGGCTCTGAGCGGAGCATCGAGTTTCGTGCGCCGGTCTTCCTCGACTGCACCGGGGATGGCTTGGTCGGCCACCTGGCGGGAGCGCGATATCGCGTAGGCAGGGAGTCCAGCGACGAGTATGGGGAGCCGTGGGCGCCGGAGGTCGCGGACTCGAAGACGCTCGGCAGTACCATGCTCTTCTACTCGAAGGACATCGGCCGGCCGGTGAAGTACGTGCCGCCGAGCTTCGCTGTGGACATCTCCACCACCTCGATCCCCGAGCGGCGCATCATCAGCACCGAACGGGACGGCTGCTACAACTGGTGGATCGAATGGGGCGGCGAGCTCGACTCGGTCCACGACAACGAGCGGATCCGGGACGAGCTCTGGGGCGTCATCTACGGAATCTGGGACTACATCAAGAACTCCGGACAGTTCGATGCGGACACGCTGACCCTGGAGTGGGTCGCGTCGATCCCGGGCAAGCGCGAGTACCGACGGTTCGTCGGCGACTACACCCTCACCCAGAACGACATCCTCGTCCAGGCCGACTTCGACGACCGGGTCGCCTTCGGCGGCTGGTCGATCGACCTGCACCCGGTGGGCGGCGTGTACGCGAACGAAGCCGGCTCCAAGCACTGGCTGCCGGACGGGAACTACCACATCCCGTTGCGGTCCCTGTACTCGTCGAACGTGAGCAACCTGCTCTTCGCCGGCCGGGACATCAGCGCCAGCCACGTGGCGTTCGGTACGACGCGCGTGATGGCGACGTGTGCGGCTACCGGGGAGGCCGCCGGATCCGCCGCCGCGTTGTGCGTGGCGAACGACGTCGCCCCACGTGAGCTGCACGCCCGACACCTGCGGGAGCTGCAGCTGACGATGCTGCGCCAGGACGCGCCGATTCTGGGGATGGCCTACGAGGATCCGGCCGACCACGCGCTGACAGCGACCGTGACGGCGTCGAGCACGCTCACCGACCTCGCGGTCGACACGGCGGGACGTCGCCAGGCGCTCGACGCGGACATCGGTGCCATCGTCCCGGTGGATCCGCGTCTCGACGGCATCGACGTGCTGGTGGACGCGGCGGCCGACACCGAGCTGTCGGTCACCGTGTACTCGACCGGCCGGGCCCAGAACTACGTCCCAGCCGAGCCGGTGGCGAAGGCGAGCGTGCCGGTGCCTGCCGGCCAAGGGCAGTGGGTCACGCTTCCAGTGAGCTGGGAACCGGAGCCGGCCCGCAACGCCTTCGTGGTGATCGAGCGGAACACACAGGTATCGCTGGCTATGGCTGACGACTTTCCGGGCGTGATCGGGTTCGAACGGATCGAGCTTCCCGGCGACCTCGGGTATCCGCAGCCGCTGCGAGAGTGGCGGGTCATCCCCAGGCAGGCGCCATGCCTGCGCGTGCGGGTCACCACGTCCGCATTCCGGCCCGAGAACGTGATCGGTGGCTACGCGCGGCCCTTCGGCGGGCCGCAGATGTGGGTATCCGAGCCGATCCGCCCGGGACGCGCGGAATGGGTCCGGCTGAGCTGGCCCGCACCGGTCGAGGTCGGCGAGATCCAGGTCATCTTCGACGACGACGTCAACGAGGACCTCAACAACCTGCACCGCACGCACACGCCATTCGATGTCATCCCGGCGCTGGTCAAGGACTACCGGATCGAGGCTTTGGCCGACGGCGAGTGGATCACCGTCGCGCAGGAGCGGGACAACCGCCGCCGGCGCCGCGTTCACCGGCTCGACGGTCCGGTCCACGCGGAGAGCGTCCGCGTGGTGGTCGAGTCCACCAACGGAAGCGAGCGGGCACACGTGGTCGCGATCCGCGTCTACGACGTCTGACAACGTCGCGGACGGACGGCTGGGCGGCCGGAGGAATCGACCTCCGGCCGCCCAGCCGCTTCTTCTGTCGGTCATGTCCGCACCGGTGACGTCACGCCTCACTCGTTCGTCCCGGCTTGCGCCGCGGACATCACCAGCGTCTGGTACTCCTGCCGGGAGAGGATCCCGTCGTCGTACCACTGTTTCGCCAGCGACCGTACGGTTCGGACCAGCTCGCCGTGGTCGGCGAACGGCCCTTCGTCGTCCACGAGGTCGAGAAACGTGCAGCCGTCCGCGCGGGAGTAGTTCGGCACGTCGCTGTCCACGTCGCCGACGACGACCGTCTCCTCTGGGGAGTGCGTGCCGCAGGTGAACTCGATCTCGTAGGAACGGTGCGTGGTGCGGTCTTCGGAGATACCGACCACCCACGCTGTGCCGGGCACCTCGTCGGGCGTGGCGACGTAGGCCGAGCCCTGCGGATGCCGTGGCGTCGACTCGACCGCCGGCACGGGTGAGGCCGGTGGAAGCTCGACGACGTAGCTGGTCTCGTCCGGGTCGAAGTCCTCCAGCTCCGCTCCGTCGACGGTGATCGACTCGACGGCCGCATCCGTGTCCTGCACGGGGATGGCGGTGACGTGATCGATCCAGAACCGTCCGTCGCCGGCACGCCACTCCACCGTCTCGATCGACTCGACCGGATGCCGGAACGGCACGTCGGAGATGATCGGCTCGTCGTCGAGCTCGAGATCGAACGTCTTGTTGGTCATATCGGCGGTGACGTCCACGGTGTACCACTGATCGGGGCTGTAGGAGGCGATGTTGATCTCCTGTGAGCCGTCGCCGTGGATCAGGCGGATGGTGCCGTTGCCCAGGAACCAGAGGTGGATCATCTGCTCCTCGCCGTCGGCCGAGCCCAGCCGGTACACGAACGGAACCGAGTTCTGCTCGGGCATGAACCGCATCGAGTAGGTCGTCCGGTCCGCCTCGGAAGGCGGGACGTCGGCGAAGACCCGGTAGGTCGTCTCCGTTCCTTCGATCACCATGGCCTGCCGCTCGTCATAGCCGCCTTCGGCGACGGCGACGGTGCCGTTGTCCGGCGTGGTCGTGTAGACCGACTCCGGAGGCTGCCCCACGGGGTCGTCCTCGAAGTCCAGTGTGAAGACTCTCGGCACCACGCGTGCGTTCTGGAAGTGCGTGATGGCACTGGTCAACGACTCGGTCTCGCGGACGACCTGGCTTTGCGTGGCGTTCTCGTCGGCCAGCAGGCTGCGCGCCGCCTCGATGGCGGTGTGCAGCTCCGCCATCGCCTCGGACGGATACTCACCGTCGCCGTCGCCTTCGGTGCTCGTGGCATGGAAGGCGGAGGCGACCGTGATCTCTCGCTCGAGTTCGGCCCGTGTCTCGGGATCGGCCGGCACCGGGTCCTCGGCGACGATCTGCACGTCGCTGAAGACGGCTTGCGACAGTCCCGTCGGGTCGGCGGCGGCGTTCCAGATGCCCACCCCCACCTCGTCCGACATGTCGACCGTGACCTGGGCGGACTCCACCCATTCCGAGCCGTCGAGATAGGAGCTGGTGAGGATGCCGTCCACGTAGGTCAGCTTCAGCGTGGCGGGGAAGTCCGTCTGGGGGTTGCCCGAGGCGTTGACCGTGCCGCCGCCGGCGCTCTGCCGGTACCCGACCGGCATCACCCCGCCGGGCCTGATCCTCGGCGCGACGTTCGTCGCCGACGGTGTGAGGTCGTCCCGGATCATCAGCCCGGCCATCGAGTTGGTATGGATCTCCGCCACCGACTCCACCGTCGCGACGACGGAGAACCCGTTCGGGTAGTCGGCCAGGTCCACGTTCTGGTGGGCATAGGTCACCCGGTCCTCCTCGCCCCATGCGTCGATGCCGTTGCTGTTGAGCACCCAGCGGCCGTCGTCGTGTTCGACATAGCTCTCCTGACCGTCCCAGTCGCCGACGTCGGTGTGGATCCAGCCGTCCGGCAGCGCGGTGTCCCGCACGACGTAGTTGGTGAACTGGTGGTGCCGTTCGATCCCGTTCCAGCTGCCGGTGACGCGGATCGTGGCCGTGCCCGGAGCGACACCGGTGAGTGTGCCGTCGGTGTCGACCGTGGCGACGGACTCGTCGCCGCTCGAGTAGCTCAAGTCGATCTCCGACAGGTCGACGTCCGTTCCGTCGGACCACAGCGCGGAGACCGTGATCGGGGTCGACCCGCCCTCCTCGACGCCGAGGGTCTCGGTGCCGGCAAGGACGCTGTCGAGGACCTTGTCGTGCACCGTGACGGTCAGCGTGTCGGTGACGCTCTGGCTTCCGGAGGTGTACCCGGACTCGATCGTCGCCGTTCCCGGCTGCAGCGCGGTGACCGTGCCATTGTCGTCGACGGTGGCCACGCTCTCGTCGTCGGAGGAGAACGTCACGCCGTCCTCGCCCGGGTCGAGTCGCCGGCTCGTCCCGAGCGATGTGTGTGCGACCGTGCGCAGTGAGGCCTGCTGGTCCACAGCGAGGACGTCGGTGTCCGCGCTCAGCTCGATGGAGTCGACCGAGTCACCCACGTAGATCGGGAACAAGACTTCGGCCTGCCCGGCGTCTCCGGCATCCGCGGTGACGGTGACGGCTGTGACGCCTGCCGCGTGGCCGGATACCACGCCGGAGCCGTCCACAGTCGCGATCGAGCTGTCGACGCTGGCGAAGCTGAGCGAGACGTCCGAGTCGGGGAACAGTAGCCCCGTGTCGTCCCGGGCCGTCGCCGCCAGCTCGAGGTCGTCGCCGACGCCGACGTCGCCTCGGGAGACCTGCCCGCCCGCCGTGACGTGTATGCGTGCCAGGTCGCCCGGAGCGAACGGTGCCTCGGCCGTGGCCCCGATCACCGACAGGTCGATGTCCTCGATGCCCAGTGCGAACGCCGGAGACTCGGGGGAGAGGACGTAGTCGCCGGAGCCGGCGTCGCGGAACTGAGGATCGTCGAAGACGGAGTTCTGGTCATACCGGCTACCCATGAATGTCAGCCAGTCGTCGAGATTCTCGACTCCGGGAAGACCGCGGATGGTGTAGCTGTCCGCGGCGTTGTAGATGACGTTGTCATCGGAGAGCTCGAGGTTGTCCTCCTCGAAGTTCAGGAATTCGTAGAACGCGGCCCCCTCGGCCTGCAGCGCCATCACGTTGCGCGTGTACAGGTGGTCGATCGCGTCGTTCCGGCCGTGCTGCGCGTGCCGGATGCCGAATCCCGAGCTGCGCTCCGTGTTCTGGACCAGGATGTTGTTGTCGATCGTGTTGTGTGGGCCCTTGGCGTTGATCGGGCCATGCAACGCGGTGGGCAGAACCGCGTCGATTCCGTGTACCAGGTTGTTCCGCACCGTGGCATGCGAGGTGTTGTTGTCGAGGTAGATGCCGTAGGCCTGGCCCTTGGAGACGTACGGGGCGGTGATGTCGTGGACGCGGTTGCTCTCGACCAGGTTGCCAGGCCCGGTCGTCGTGAGTGTGATCCCGCCGGCGTCGTCCGTGTCCTGCATGACCGTTGAGACGTCGTTGTACCGGATGGTGTTGTCCCGGCTGGTCAGCTGGTCGATGAAGTCCGGCGACCGGCCGCCTTTGGCGGCGATCCCATAGCGGGGCATGTCGTGGACGACGTTGTGCTCGACGACGTTCTCCCCACTCTGATGGATGAAGACACCACCGCCGTGTGGGGCCAGCACGCCGCCGTCGTGCAGGTGGTTGTCCGAGATGACGTTGCCCCGGTTGTCATAGACCTGGTTCCCGTCGTCATCGGACTCACCGCTGATCGTCCCCATGAGCAGGACGCCGTGGTAGCCGAAGTCGCGCATCTCGTTGCGTGCCACGACGTTCTCCTCCGCGGACTTGTGCAGCGAGACCGCGTTGAATCCGGCGTTGGAGATCACGTTGTCGCTGACCGTGACGGCACGCGCGTTCTCCAGGTAGACGACACCCGGCGTGTTGGCCGGGGCGGGCCGGTTCCACTCGATGCCGTGCGTCTCGTTGAAGTACGGGGAGAACGTGGAGGTCGACAGGTGCAGGTTCTCGAACGTCACGTCGTGGACGGGCTGGTCGGGGGAGGACCCGACGACCTCGACGACATTGTCGACGGTCGGAGCCAGCACGGTGGCGTCCTCGAGCGACTCCTCGGCCGGCCAGTAGTACAGGTAGCCCTCGCCCTCAGCCAGGTGGAACTCGCCGGGCGCGTCGAGAGCCTCCTTGAACCCCTGAACGAAGTAGCGACGCTGATGGCCCTGCTCGATCGGGCGGAGCAGGTCGTCCGTGACGGTGATCGAGTCCGATCCGTGGTCGATTCCGTCGACGCCGACAGTGTCGGCGAAGAAATCGCTGCTCCAGACGACGGCCTGAGCACCGGTTGTGACCGGCCACTCGGGAAGGTCGCCGTCTCGGAAGGAGAACTCCCGTAGGTTCCCCGCGCCGCCGTCGGTGAGCAGGTAGCCGTCGTTCGGGAAACGGGCCTTGGCGCGCCGCTCCCCGTCGACGAAGATCTGGTCGAACCGCCACGACCCGTCGGCCACCTCTGGAATGGCGATGCGCTGGATGTTCGGGTCGTCGGTGGGTTCCCATGTCCCTTCGATCGGCCTGGCGCCGATGATCTCGGCCGTCTCGCCCGGATGGCTGGACCAACGGACGGTGTGCCCATCGCGGCCGGAGTCACTCTCGTCGAGACTGAGCGGCTCGTCGAGGTGGTATTGGCCCTCGCGGACCAGTATCTGCACATCGTCGGTCATGCCGTCGGCGATCAGTGTCCGTACGTGATCTCTGGCCTTGGTGAGCGTGGCGAACGGCTGGTTTTCCGAGCCGTCATTGCTGTCGTCGCCGTCGGTCGCGACGTACACCGTCGGCGGAGTTTCGGACGACTGCGAGCTTGCTTGCGGGGCGGTGAGAAAGAGTAGGAGAACGGCCGAGATGAGTAGTACGACAAGACCACGGGTTTTCGACATCGTAGATTTCTCCCGATCCTGAGAGTCGACAGACGCGTTGGAACCGTTGTCGGGGCAGTGATCCAGGCCGCGCAGACAGGAGCCGCCGTCGTGGTGGCCGGTAGGTCTTGGCTGGTGTCGCCAGACAGAGGGGCACGACGCCCCGAGAGCCGCCTGGCTCCTGGTCTGCGCGCCGGCTCAGGAGGCGGAGTACTCCTCCAAGGGGTCCCAGTCGGGAAAGACGAACGCGTCCATGGTGCCGAGGTCGCTGCGCTCGAGCTCCGCCTCGATGGTTTCGGCGAGCTCTTCGTCGTAGGCCTCGGCGGCCGCCCGGAAGTCGGTACCGCGGGTGATCGCCTCGGTGATGCGCTCCAGCGGGTTGGGGCGCGGACCATTGCTGACCAGGTTCTCGTAGAACTCCTCGACCGCGGGGTCGACGTCGGTGGGCTCCGGTCGGTTACGGACGACCTCAGCGGCGACCTCGCGGATGCGCGTGGTGTCCTCGTCCACCTCGATGCCCTCGTAGACGCCGGGCATGATGGAGATCTGGCCCTGGTCCTCGAACGCGGCACGCTGGAAGTCGACCGAGCCGAAGAAGTCCAGGACGCGCCACGCGGCCTCCGGGCTGCGCGCCTCGGAGCTCATCATCCACCATGCCATCACCCCGTTCGCGGGGGCGCGCGAGCCCGCGCGTCCACTGTCGGGCACCGGCGGCGAGGCGATGCCGAGGTTCAGGTCGGCGTTGGCCTTACGCAGCTCCGCAGCGTGGAAGACCGGGAAGATATACATCCCGAGGCGACCGGCGGCCATCTGCTGCAGCACCTGCGTCGGGTCCCACGTCTCCCAGCCTGGTGTGAAGATCTCGTCGCTGTTCATGGACTGCAGCAACTCGACCATCTCGACCATCGACGACTCGGACATGGCCGGCTCTCCGGTGAGCAGACTGATAGGCGGCTCCGCGTCCGAGCGGTACGGCTGCGGACCGGCGAGGTTCTGCAGGATCATGGCAGTCTTCAATGCGCCTCCGACCGGCGCGGTGCCGTACACCCGGCCACCACCGTCCGTCGTTATCTTCGCGGCCATCTCCCGCATCTCCGACCAGGTGGAAGGCGGCGCGTCGAAGCCGAACTCCCCGAGCACATCGATGTTGTAGTAGAGCAGCCGCGAGCCGTTGACCGCCGGGTCGGCATTCGGGACGCCCCACGCCTCGTCGTCGATGTACAGCGGGCTGCGGTCGGGATCGTAGACGTAATCGGGGAACCGAGCCGTGAAATCGTCCGTGAGGAACTCCGTGATCGGACGGACCCACCCGCGGCCGTGGGCTCCGCGTAGATCGAGGCCTTGCCCACTGGACTGGCGGAACACATCCGGCGTGTCCTGACCACCGGTGAAGGCGAGTTGCATCGCGTTCGCATACTGGTCCGGCGGGAAGAACTGAAGCTCGACCTCGACGTCCGGGTTGTCCTGAGCGAACTGGTCGAACTGGGCGCGCTGGAACTGCTCGTCTTCGGGGCCGGTGGGGACGGTCCACACGCGCACCGTTCCGCCGCCTTGGCCGCCCCCGCTGCTGGGCGAGGACGCGTTCCCCTCCGACGAAGGCGGGTCGTCACCTCCGCAGCTGGCGAGGATGCCCGAAAGCCCGGCGGCTCCGAGTATGCCCGTCGTACGCAGGAAGTCTCTCCGGCTGGGGCCCGCCGAAACTCGGCCGTTGCCGCCTGCGGTGAACAGTCTGTTACTCGATCTGTTCATGGGTCCTCCTCGACCGCTAATCTGGTTGCCTGCTTGTCTGACGACTGTGTTAGTGTGGCGAAGTCTTTCCGCTTATGTCAAGGATGATTTCTTTGGTTGAAAGAGCTGGCACGCGCCGAACTGGCGCGCACTGCCGAGGGCGGCATTTCCGAGATGCTGTGTGCCGGTATTGGGTGGGAAGGCTATAAGGGTCTAGGACCTGTCTGATCAACAGATGTATGTTTCGGGATCTACACGCGGAGGACCTGGCTGATGGTGCAAAGTCGGACGTTCAAGATCGGAGTATGTGGCCTCGGGCAGTTCGCGTCGTCGTTCGTGCCGCTGTTCCAGGTCCATCCTGGTGTGAGCGATGTGGCACTCGTGGACGTGGCGCCGGAGCGGTTGGAGCGTGGGGCCCGCCACTACGGCGTCGACGATACCTACGCGTCTATCGAGGAGCTGTGCGATAGCGACGTCGATGCGGTCGCCATCTTCACTCCGCGGTGGATGCATGCCGAGCACGCGATGATGGCGTTGGAAGCCAGTAAGCACGTCTTCTGCGCCGTTCCGGCGGCGATCAGCGTGGAGGACATGTCTGCACTGGTGAAGAAAGTCAGCGACACGGGGCTGACCTACATGGTCGCCGAGACGGCTTACTACACGCCGTCCACGCTCTACTGCCGGGACCGGTTCCGGCGCGGCGACATCGGGCACTTCGTCTATGGTGAAGGCGAATACCTGCACGACATGTCCCACGGGTTCTACGAGGCGTACCAGCGCAGTGGGGGACCGGAGTGGAAGCGGACGGCCAGCTTCCCGCCGATGTTCTACCCGACGCACTCGGTCAGCATGATCTTGTCGGTCACGGGCGCGCGGATGGAGTCGGTGTCGTGCCTCGGCTACGTCGACCGGGAGGACGACGGCGTCTTCGACGCCGACATCAGTATGTGGGACAACAACTTCAGCAATGAGACCGCGTTGTTCCGGACCTCGGACGGAGGCATGTGCCGTGTCAACGAGTTCCGCAGAGTCGGCTGGCGGGGTCAGTTGTCGTCACGGATGAGCATGTACGGCACCAAGGGAAGCTACGAGGAGCAGAGCAACGCCCGAGTGTGGAACACGCTGCACCTCGAGGACCAGGCCGACCTCTTCCAGTATCTGACGAGTTCGAAGTTGAGCCCCGGCCATCACCGTCGCAGCGGTGAGTTCACGCCGCCAGTGCACGAGGCGATGGAGGAAGACTTCAATGCCGGCTACACACCGGTTCACCCCGTGGACCGGCTGCCGCCGGAGTTCGCGAAACTGCCGAACGGCCACGCCGGCTCGCACCATTTCCTGGTCGACGACTTCGCGAAGGCGGTGAACGCGGGGAGCCTGCCGCCGAACAACGTCTGGGAGTCGGCGCGGAACTGCATTCCGGGCATTATCGCGCACGAGTCCGCGCTTCAGGGCGGCGTGCAGCTGACCATTCCGGATCTCGGAGACCCGCCCGCCGGCTGAGCTTGCGGGTTGCGCCCACTCGGCGACACGTCGCCCTGACTAACCTGGTTGCCGGACAACTGGTACCGCCCCGAATGCCTGGAGGGACCTGCATGGTCGACCGACCGGACTCAGATCGTGCCACGGGAGCCGATGAGGCACGTGAGCGACCGCCCAACGTCGTTCTCGTGCTGGCCGACGACCTCGGTTGGAGCGATCTCGGCTGCTATGGCAGTTCCTTCTACGAGACGCCCCGGCTCGACGCGCTGGCCGCCGAGGGCGCACTGTTCACCGACGCCTATGCTTCCGCGCCGGTCTGCTCACCCACCCGAGCCAGCGTTCTCACCGGTCGGTATCCCGCGCGGGTCGGGGTGACACAGTTCATCGGCGGCCAGGGTGTGGGCCGGTTGTGTGACGTCCCGTATTTCTCGTCGTTGCCGCTCAGCGAGGTGACGATGGCGCGAGTGCTGCGGGATGCGGGGTACCGCACGTGGCATGTGGGAAAGTGGCATCTTGGGGACCGCCGTACCTGGCCAGACCGGCACGGCTTCGACGTCAACATCGGTGGCAGTCACCGTGGGCAGCCGGCAAGCTATTTCAGTCCGTACGGATGCCCGGCTCTTGACGACGGGCCGGACGGTGAGTACCTCACGGACCGGCTGACCGACGAGGCGATCAACCTCGTCCGCAGCGCGGGCGAGACACCGTTCTTCCTCAATCTCTGGCACTACGCCGTGCACACGCCGATCCAGGCGCCGCCGGACGGCGTCGAGAAGTACGAGCGGAAGCGGGCCGAGCTGGGGCTCGACGACCAGGAGGAGTTCTCCGACGGCGAGAGTTATCCCGTCTGGCACAAGCGGCACCAGCCGGTGCGACGGCGCCTGGTCCAAGGCGATCCGGCGTACGCGGCGATGGTGGAGAACCTCGACCGGAACGTCGGCCGGTTGCTGGACGCGCTCGAGGAGACCGGCCAGGCGGAGAATACGATCGTGGTGTTCACCTCCGACAACGGTGGTCTGTCGTCGGCCACCGGGTCGCCGACCTGCAACGCGCCGCTGGCCGAGGGGAAGGGCTGGATGTACGAGGGCGGCGTGCGGGAGCCACTGATCGTGCGCTGGCCTGGTGTCACGACGCCCGGTACGCAGATCGGTGAACCCGTGACGAGCACCGACTTCTTCCCGACCATCCTGGCCGCCGCGGGTCTGCGGCCACCGTCGCCGGCGCCGAGGGTCGATGGGGTGGACTTCGGGCCGCTGCTGCGGGGTGAGCCATTCGAACGGGGGCCGATCTTCTGGCACTATCCGCACTACAGCAACAACGGCGGGACCCCGGCTGCGGCCGTCCGGGACGGCGATTGGAAACTCGTCCACTTCTTCGAGGACGGGCACGACGAGCTGTACAACCTTCGAGAGGACGTGGCCGAGGAACGCAACGTTCACAGCCAGGAGCTTCGACGGGCCGACAGTCTCGCTGCGTGCCTGCACGACTGGATGTCCGCCGTGCAGGCACGCGTTCCGGCGCCGAACCCGAGCGCTGCGTTCGAGGACCTGCCCGGCTGACGGCCGGCAGAACCGGGAAGACCGCGGCTGGCCAGGGATAACACGTTGGACAACCTGGTAACATGACATAGTGCAGTTCAAACCGCTAGTGCCGGTTCAGACACGCTCCCACCAGATCGTGGCGCAGATCGAGGGACAGATCCGTACTGGGGAGCTGTCGCATGGGCAGAAGCTCGCCAGCGAGACGCAGCTGGCATCCGAGTTCGGCGTGAGCCGCAGCGTTGTACGCGAGGCGATCAAGTTACTCGAGGCGATGGGGCTGGTGTCTTCCCGTCAAGGCAGCGGGAGCTACGTCCGTACCGATCCCGGCCCGGCAGTATCACGAGTGCTGTCCCTGTCAGTGGCGCCGGATGACACCGCGGTGAACGAGCTATTCGAGTTCCGGGAGCATCTGGAGGTGACCGCGGCCAGGTTGGCGGCGGAGCGCCGGACGGACGAGAGTCTGGCCCACATTCAGGAGCAGCTGGAGGCGAACATCGAGGCCGTCTCCAATCGGGACGGGGAAGCCTTCACGCAGTCGGACTGGAAGCTGCACTCGGCGATCGCGGAGGCGACCGGCAACCGCTACCTGACGGTTGTACTGACCGCCGTGCGGGAGATGCAGCATGGCGTGGTCAAACTGATCACCGACCACATCGGCTCGCTCCAGCGAGCGGTGGAGCAGCATCGGCGAATCATCGACGGCATCGTCGCCGGGGACCCAGACAAGGCCGAGGCTGCTGTGCGAGAGCACATCCGCACCACGGCCGCTGTCATCGAAGCGCGATCGACACCGTCCGCCTGAACGTTGCGCAGGTAGGGAATCTCGAAATGCCGGCAAGGCTGGGCGGCCATTAAGCCCGGCGTGCCACTCCCGAAAGCCACTCATCAGCGAGGATGCCGTAGGTAAAGCCGTCGACCCAACCGAACTCGGCGTGCCAGGAGTCCTTGACGCCGTGCTGCTCGCGGCGCATGCCAAGCCTCTCCATGACGCGCCACGATGCGAGGTTGTCGGCGAAGCAGCCGGCTGTGACGCGCCGAAGTCCTAGCTCGGTGAATGAGAGTTCAAGGAGCGCACGGGCTATCGCCGTGGCGTAGCCGTTTCCGGCGAATCGCGGGTCGATGAGGTAACCGAGCAAGCCTTCGGTGGCGCGCCACTCGTCGCCATGCGTCTGGCCCAACCCGTCTTGAACCTCGAGTGCCCCGGTGCCGACGATCACTCCGTCGAGCTCTGCGACGGCGGAAGAGTCGTTCGGGTCATCCCGAGCGTCGAGCCACGCCTTTCGAAACGCATCGGGATCCACCTCGGTCCGGATCAGCCACTTCGTCACTTCCGGGTGGTACCGCCAGGTCAGGGCCTGGTCGATGTCGTCGTCGGTGGGGGGACGCAGGGTCAGCGGTCCGGCTGGTCGCGGCCACGTCATTGGAAGATCACCATGACCGCTTTGCTATCAGGGGTCGCTCCATCGGAGCAACAGATTTATCCGAGCAGCAACGACGTTCCATGGCATCGCCTCGGCCTCTGTCTCCCACTCGATCTACATGGGCCTTATGATTCTAGTAAGTAAATACTCGTATATAATTTCTAGTATCATGTACCATGGTTTTGTGACTCAGTGGAGCTTCATCACCAACCACGCCCGGGCTCTGGTGTTCATCGCCGGACACTCCGACGCCCGGCTTCGTGATCTTGCTGCCGCCCTGGATGTCACCGAACGCACTGCGTACGGGATCGTCACTGACCTCGAGGTAGCGGGCTATGTGATCAAAGAGCGCGATGGGCGCCGCAACCGATATCACATCCAGGACCACCTCCCGATGCCCGGCACGATCAGCCGAAAGCCGACCATCGGCGAGGTGCTCGACCTTCTGGCTGACCGCTAAGACTCAGGCGCGGTACTGGGCGGCGAGGGGGCAGCGGAACGGGTCGGTGGTGGCGTTCTCGACGGTGTTGAGGTACCGGATGATCGCGCGATAGGCGCCGAAGAAGCTGGTTTCGGTGTAATGGACGTCGTGTTTGGCGCAATGCTCTCGGACGAGCTGTTGCGCTTTGCGCAGATTCGGGCGGGGCATGTTGGGAAACAAGTGGTGTTCGATTTGGTAGTTGAGCCCGCCCATGGCGAAGGTGGTGAATCTGCCTCCGGTGATGTTGCGAGACATCAGTACTTGGCGTTGCAGGAAATCGATTCTCATGTCGGGTGGAACGATGGGCATGCCGACGTGGTTGGTGGTGAAGGTGCCGCCGAGAAGGAGGCCGAATAGGGCCATCTGAACGCCGAAGAAGGCCGCGGCCTTGCCTGGTGGTAGGACGAGGAAGAGCACGGTGATGTATCCACCGAGGCGGCTCGTGATGAACGCGACCTCCCACCAGCGGTGTTTGAGGTCCTTCCGTTGTACGAGTGTCTGAACGCTTGCGATGTGGAGTGCGAGTCCGACGAGGGCGATGAGGGGGAAGAAGTAGCCCTGCCAGCGGGTGAGGCGGGAGGCCAGCCCGCGCCGGTTCTGGGCGATGGCAGGGGTGAAGGCGAAGGCGCTGGGTCCGATGTCGGGATCAGCGCCTTCCTTGTTGGGGTTCGCGTGGTGGCGGCTGTGCTTGCTCATCCACCAGC
>NZ_ML142850.1:419420-425765 GCF_004138495.1 Phytoactinopolyspora endophytica | reverse complement strand
TGGCTGAGTCCGGCGAACAGGCCGGACAGTACCCGGGAGGTCCATTCGTTCCAGTGATGGGAGGCGAAGATCTGCCGGTGAGCGCTGTCGTGGCCGAGGAAGCTGATCTGGGCGAGAACAGCCCCCAATCCTGCGGCGAGAAGGAGCTGGAACCAGGAGTTGCCGAGGAATCCGAACGCCACCCAGATGCCGGCGAACGCGGCCACCGTGGTGATGATCTTGGTCCAGTAGTAGGCGTACCGCCGCCGGAGCAGTCCGGCGGCCTGGACTTGGCGGGACAGCTCGGTGAACGAGCTCACGTACCGCGTGCGGCCCGGAGCTCGCGTGCTTCCTGTCTCGGTCATGGTGGGCGATGTGGGGCTCATGTGGGTCTCCCCGGGTATCTCAGGATTCGGAGGCTGTTGCGCCGCCTTCGGACTCCCATGCGGTCTCGGCCACCCGGTCCGCATGTGCGCTAACCGGAGTCGCGTGTGACTGGGCCCCCACGTGTGCCCGCACGACATGGATTGGCGGCTGTTCGTAGTAGCACAGCCGAGCGAGATCGTCAGCGATGTCGGCGGGGTCGAGACCGTGGATCAGGCGTGTGCCTGCTGTCCCCATGGAGTTCCTCAATTCGGCGAACATTGCGTCCGCCAGTAGTACCCCAACCGTAACAAAGGAACTCTAAAGCTAGCAAATATTTTCTAGTATATTTCACCATGTGTTGAACGTGGTCAGGCACATCGATGGCCTCCAGGGCGCGGGTCCGTGCATCAATCTCCACTCGCGCGACATTGTGGAAGCGTAGAATTAGAGAATGTTGACGCTCGTCATCGTGCTACTCGCCCTCTGGCTGATCCTCTCGATCGTCGGGTTCGCGATCGAGGGCATCTTGTGGCTCGGCGTGATCGGGGTCGTCCTGTTCGTCGCCACGGCGATCATCGGATGGATCAGACGCAACGCTCGTAAAGCGTAGTCGCACCCACGATCGCTCAAGCCCGGAGCCCTGGGCCCGGGGGCGTCATGAGGCGGCCGGGACACTCGCCCGCCCAGACGGCTGCTGGCCAGCTCGGGCACTCCGATGCCACTACGACCCTGCGGCACTACATCAAGCGACGCAATGAGACCTCCGGGAATGCTGAGCTGCTCTAGCAATCCGGGGGGTAAAAGGGTGTTGATCTACAAAGCCCCCCTGCCAACACATTCGTTTGTGCTGGTAGGAGGGCCCTTCTGCTCCCGCAACTGGACTCGAACCAGTAACCCTCTGATTAACAGTCAGATGCTCTGCCAATTGAGCTATGCGGGATCGGCTCACGACTTGCCTGCCGACGCAGAAGACTACCAGGTTTCGGGCTCCGGTTCCCAATCGGCGGGTAAGCCAACACGCCGGCCAGACCCCGCGCATCGGACCGTTACGATATGACGTAAGAATGTCATGACAAACTGTTGACGACGGCCGTCGCGGGGAGCAGACTCACAAGCAATCGTCCAGAAGTCTGGGCGGTGCTCGACACGGGCGCGCAGCAGGTCAGAGCAGAACGGATGAGGAGCGGCAGTATGCGGATCGGTTTCGTCGGCGTCGGGCGCATCGGTGCGTCTCACGCCAAAGTAGTCCGTGACCACCCATCGGTCACCGACGTAGTCCTGGCGGACGTCGACGCGGATCGTGCGGCCCAGGTCGCCGCTGAGCTTGGGGTGCGGGCCGTCACCACCCCTGAAGATGCGTACGTGGATGTCGACGCCATCGTCATCGCCGCCGCCACATCGGCGCACGCCGACCTGATCATCGCCGCGGCCCGGGCAGGTCTCCCGGTCTTCTGTGAGAAGCCGGTGGCGCCGGACATCGCCGGCACGGTCCAGGTGCGCGACGAGGTGGAGCGCGCCGGTATCCCGAACCAGATCGGCTTTATGCGCCGCTTCGACGCCGGCTACACCGCCGCGCGCGAGGCGCTTCGCTCCGGGAAACTGGGCGAGTTGCGCCGGGTACACATGGTGACCGCCGACGCGGAACCACCGCCCGCCGGCTATGTGCCGCACTCAGGCGGCATTTTCCGGGACTGCCACGTGCACGACTTCGACATCCTGCGATGGGTGACAGAGCGCGACGTCGTCGAGGTCTACGCGACCGGTGCCAACCGCGGAGCCGCGTACTTCGGCGAGGCCGGCGACGTCGACCAGTCCGCCGCCCTCCTCACACTCGACGACGGCACGCTGGCCACCGTTCAGGGCTCGCGCTACAACGGTGGCGGGTACGACGTCCGCATGGAGGTGGCCGGGACCGAGGCCACGTACGCCGTGGGTCTCGATGATCACACCGCGCTCGTCTCCGCCGAACCCGACATCGCCTTCCCGGGGGGAACACCGTACCGGGAGTTCTGGTCCCGCTTCCTACCGGCGTACGAAGCCGAGATCAACGCGTTCATCGAGGTGGCCGATGGCGCCTTGCCTAGCCCGTGCACCGTCGCCGACGCACTTGAGGGCTTCTACGTCGCCGAAGCCGCCACCCGGTCCCGGCTGGAGCACCGCCCGGTCCGGATCGAGGAGGTCCGTACAGCATGAGCGGCGACGGGACGAGTGAGCGGAGTGGTCGGCGTAGCGAGGGACGAGTGCAGCCGTCCGCGGAGCAGGTGAGGAGCGGAGCGCGACCAGAGAACATGAGCGGCGCGCGACCAGAGCACATGAGCGCCCCCTATGAGGTCGTCACGATGGGGCGGATCAGCGTCGACGTCTACCCGTTGCAGACCGGCGTCGGCATCGAGCAAGTCGAGAGCTTCGGCAAGTACCTCGGCGGTAGCTCCACGAACGTGGCCGTCGCCGCCGCCCGGCACGGGCGCCGCACCGCGACCATCACCCGGACCGGCGACGACCCCTTCGGCCGCTTTCTCCACCTGGCGCTGCGGGACTTCGGAGTCGACGACCAGATGGTCACCACGGTTCCGGACCTGATGACGCCGGTGACGTTCTGCGAGATCTTTCCACCCGACGACTTCCCGCTCTACTTCTACGGACGCGTTCCCGCACCGGACATGCAGATCAGCGCCGACGAGCTCGACTACGACGCGATCCGCTCTGCCGGGGTGTTCTGGGCGACGGTCACCGGCCTGTCCGAAGAGCCGAGCCGGTCCGCCACCCTGGCGGCGCTCGAGGCGCGTGGCCGCAGCGGCATCACCGTCCTGGACCTCGACTACCGGCCGATGTTCTGGGAGTCCCGGGAGGCCGCCCGCGAGCAGGTGCAGAAGGCCCTGCCGCACGTCACCGTCGCCGTCGGGAACCTCGACGAGTGTCATACCGCTGTCGGAACCGACGATCCGGTCGCGGCCGCGACGGCGCTGCGCGACCTCGGCATCACCTCGGCCGTCGTCAAGCAGGGCCCGAAGGGCGTGCTGGCGGCGGACCCGACCGGAACCTACGAGGTGCCGCCCACGCCGGTCGACGTCGTCAACGGCCTGGGCGCCGGAGACGCGTTCGGCGGCGCGCTGTGCCACGGCATGCTCGCCGGCTGGAACCTGGAACGCACCGTACAGTTCGCCAACGTGGCTGGAGCCATCGTCGCCTCTCGGCTGGCCTGCTCGTCCGCCATGCCCACGACCGACGAGGTCGAAGCACGTCTAGGAGACTCCGATGTCCGCTGATCGTCTGCAAACCATCGTGCGGGCTAGAACCACCCGTCCCGAAGCCATCGCTGAGGCGGCCGCCCGGCGGGTGCGACCGGACAGCCTGGTCGGGCCCGCGGGCAAGCTGATGGTGATCGCGGCTGATCATCCGGCACGCGGATCGCTGCGGGCGGGCACCGATGCGACGGCGATGGCCGACCGGGCCGATCTCCTCGACCGGCTGCTGGTGGCGCTGTCCCGCCCCGGCGTCAACGGAGTGCTCGGCACCGCCGACCTCCTCGAGGACCTGCTGCTGCTCGGCGCCCTGGACGGGAAGGTCGTCGTCGGGTCGATGAACCGCGGCGGCCTGGCCGGGACGGCGTTCGAGATCGACGACCGTTTCACCGGGTACGACGCCGCGACGATCGACGCGATGGGCTTCGAGATGGGCAAGATGCTGCTGCGCATCGACCCCGAAGACCACGCCACCGCCCCGACCATGCAGGCGTGCGCGCATGCCGTCTCCGAGCTGGCGGCGCACAAGCGGATCGCCATGGTGGAGCCGTTCATCTCGCATCGGACCGACGGCCGGGTCCAGAACGACCTCTCCACCGAGGCCGTCATCCGCTCCGTCACGGTCGCCGCCGGTCTCGGCACCACGTCGGCCTACACGTGGCTGAAGCTGCCGGTCGTCGACGACGATCCGGACGGTATGGAGCGGGTGCTGGCGGCTTCCACGTTGCCGGCGGTGCTGCTCGGCGGCGAGGTGCCCGACGACCCGGATGCGGCGTTCCGTCGCTGGGAGAAGGTACTGCGGCTGCCCACGGCGATGGGACTCGTCGTCGGCCGGACTCTGCTCTACCCGCCCGACGGCGACGTCGCGGGCGCGGTCGACACAGCCGTCAGCCTGCTGTGAGAGAGCTATAGCCGAGATGTTGAACACTGCGAACAAGGGCTTGGGCCGTGCACCCGCCGACGCTGCGAAAGGAAGAACGACATTGTGGTCGTCATCACGACCACAATGCATGTTCTTTCCTCCGGCGAGATGATGGCAATCAATGCGCGGGTCGCAGCGACGCGGACGACGCGGAAGACAAGGTGATGCGGAGATGGGTGACGTGACGAGGAACGAGTACTACCTTCCGGCGGGCGCGGCACGTGACGACGCGTATGCGCTAGAGGTGACGCCGGGGACAGACGGTCCGTTGGGATACTCGTCGCTGCGGATCGTGGAGCTGGACCCGGGGGAGAAGCACGCGTTCAGCACCGGCGACGAGGAGATGTTCGTGCTGCCGCTGTCGGGCTCCTGCACCGTGGTCTGCGACGGCGAGGAGTTCATCGTCCACGGACGGGACAACGTGTTCAACCGGGTCACGGACTCGGTGTACGTCCCGCGCGACGCCGAGGTCACCATCACGTCGACGGGCGCCGACGGACGCGGCCGGTTCGCGTTGCCGGCGGCACGCTGCGCCAACCGGCTCCAGGCGCGGTACCGGGCGGCCGAGGATGTCCCCGTGGAGATCCGCGGCTCCGGCAACTCCACCCGCCAGGTCAACAACTTCGGCTCGGCGCACACATTCGAGGCGGACCGGCTGATCGCGGTCGAGGTCATCACGCCGGCAGGGAACTGGTCTTCGTACCCCGCGCATAAGCACGACGAGGACCGCCCCGGCGTGGAGTCGGTCTTGGAGGAGATCTACTACTTCGAGATCTCCGACGGCCCGGGTGACAGGGGAGCGCCGAGCCGGGGGACGACGCAGCGGGACGGGTTCGGGTTCCATCGCGTGTACGGCACGCCTGAGCGGCCGATCGAGGTGCTGGAGGAGGTGCGCACCGGCGACGTCGTGCTGATCCCACACGGCTGGCACGGCCCGTCGGTGGCAGCTCCCGGCTACCACATGTACTACCTCAACGTGATGTCCGGGCCGGGCGAGAAGCGCGAGTGGCTGATCTGCGACGACCCGGCGCACGGGTGGGTTCGCAGCGAGTGGGAACACCAGGATCCGGACCCCCGCCTACCCCTGAGTTCCCCATGATCATCGAGGATCTGTGGTGCTATAACCCCCGCGATCCTCGATGATCATGGGAGTAGAGAGAAGGAGCGAGAGTGGTGAGTGAGACGGTGCGGCTGACGGTCGGGCAGGCGACGGTGCGGTTCCTGTCGCGCCAGTACGCCGAGCGCGACGGTGTGGAGCACAAGTTCTTCGAGGGCTGTTTCGGCATCTTCGGCCACGGCAACGTCGCCGGCCTCGGGCAGGCACTGCTGGAGGCCGAGGTGTCCGATCCCGGGGCGCTCACCTACCGGCAGGCTCGCAACGAGCAGGGCATGGTGCACGCGTCCAGCGCGTTCGCCAGGATGCGGAACCGGCTGTCGACGATGGCCTGCACGGCGTCGATCGGACCCGGTGCCACCAACATGGTGACCGGCGCGGCGCTGGCCACCATCAACCGGCTGCCGGTACTGCTGCTGCCCGGCGACGTCTTCGCCACCCGGGTGGCCAACCCGGTGCTGCAAGAGTTGGAGAGCACCGCCGGGTACGACATCTCGGTGAACGACACGTTCCGTCCCGTGTCCCGGTTCTTCGACCGGGTCTGGCGCCCGGAGCAGCTGCCGTCGGCGCTTCTCGGCGCGATGCGGGTGCTCACCGACCCGGCCGAGACCGGTGCCGCGACCATCGCGCTGCCGCAGGACGTGCAGGCCGAGGCGTACGACTGGCCAGTGGAGCTGTTCGAACGCCGGGTCTGGCACGTGCCGCGGCCGGTCCCGGAACCG
>NZ_ML142850.1:414228-419339 GCF_004138495.1 Phytoactinopolyspora endophytica | reverse complement strand
CGCTCGCGCCGCCGAGCTGATCCGGTCGGCGAAGCGGCCGATCGTCGTCGCCGGCGGCGGCGTCATCTACAGCGAGGCGACCGACGCGCTGCGCGAGTTCTGCGAGGCCACCGGGATCCCGGTGGGCGAGAGCCAGGCCGGCAAGGGCTCGCTGCCGTACGACCACCCACTGGCCCTGGGTGCCGTCGGGAGCACCGGGACGACGGCCGCGAACCGGCTCGCCCGGGAGGCCGACGTGGTCATCGGCATCGGCACCCGCTACAGCGACTTCACGACGGCGTCCCGCACCGCGTTCCAGAACCCGGACGTGCGTTTCGTCAACATCAACATCACCGGGTTCGACGGCGCCAAGCACGCCGGGATCCCCGTCGTCGCCGACGCCCGGGAGACGCTCGTCGCGCTGACGAAGGAGCTGGCCGGCTACGACACCGGCGCCGAGTATCGCGACCGGGCGACGACGCTAGCCGCCGAGTGGGACCGTACCGTCGAGGACGCCTACCATCTCGGCCACGGCCCGCTGGCCGCGCAGTCGGAGATCATCGGCGCCGTGAACGACATCTCCCGCCCGCGCGACGTCGTCATCTGCGCAGCCGGCTCGATGCCCGGTGACCTGCACAAACTCTGGCGCACCCGGGACCCGAAGGGATACCACGTCGAGTACGGGTACTCCTGCATGGGTTACGAGATCGCCGGCGGTGTCGGCGCGAAGATGGCGGCGCTCTCCGCCGGCGACGACCGCGACGTCTACATCATGGTCGGCGACGGCTCGTACCTGATGATGGCGCAGGAACTGGTCACCGCGGTCCAGGAGGGCATCAAGGTCATCGTCGTGCTGGTGCAGAACCACGGCTTCCAGTCGATCGGGGCGCTCTCGGAAGAGGTAGGCGCCGAGCGGTTCGGCACCAAGTACCGGTACCGCGGTGCGGCCAGCGGCAGACTCGACGGGGACACGCTCCCGGTCGATCTCGCGGCCAACGCGGCCAGCCTCGGCGTGCACGTGCTGCGCGCCAGCGGCGTCGACGAGTTTCGTGCCGCGCTCCGCGAGGCGCAGCAGGCGACAGGGCCGGTCATGGTGCACATCGACACTGACCCGCTGGTGCCCGCCCCCGGCGGCGAGTCCTGGTGGGACGTACCGGTCGCCGAGGTCGCGAAGGTGGACGCCACCCGCAAGGCTCGCGCCAGCTATGACCACCACAAGGCCGACCAGCGCCGCTACCTGTAACTCCCGGAAGGGGATGTGAGATACCCGTGAGAACCATCGAGCATTGGATCGACGGCCGGACGACGTCTGGCTCGTCGACCCGGACCAGCCAGGTCTGGAACCCGGCGACGGGCCAGCAGCAGGCCGAGGTCTTGCTGGCCGACTCCGCCGATGTAAGCGCCGCGGTCGCCAGTGCATCCGCCGCGTTCGAGTCGTGGTCGCAGACGTCACTGTCGAAGCGGACCAAGATCCTCTTCAACTTCCGCCAGCTCGTCGACGCCCGAGCTCAAGACCTGGCCGAGATCATCGCCGACGAGCACGGCAAGGTCGTCTCGGACGCGCTGGGCGAGGTGCAACGCGGGCTGGAGGTCGTGGAGTTCGCCTGCGGCATCCCGCACTTGCTCAAGGGCGACTACTCCGACCAGGTCTCCACCGGCGTCGACGTGTTCAGCTTCCGCGAGCCGCTCGGTGTCGTCGCCGGCATCACACCGTTCAACTTCCCGGTGATGGTGCCGATGTGGATGTTCCCGGTGGCGATCGCCTGCGGCAACACCTTCGTGCTCAAGCCGAGCGAACGCGACCCGTCGGCGTCGATGCTGGTGGCGGAGCTGTGGTCGGAGGCAGGCCTGCCCGACGGCGTGTTCAACGTGGTGCACGGTGACAAGACCGCCGTCGACGCGGTTCTCGACCACCCCGAGATCTCCGCCGTCTCGTTCGTCGGCTCCACCCCGATCGCCCGTTACATCCACGAGCGGGCCAGCGCCAACGGCAAGCGGGTGCAGGCCCTGGGCGGCGCGAAGAACCACGCGATCGTCATGCCGGACGCCGACGTCGACTTCGCCTCCGACCACATGGTCGCCGCCGCGTTCGGTTCGGCGGGGGAACGGTGCATGGCCATCTCGGCCGCTGTGACCGTCGGCGACGCAGGCGACCGCCTGGTCGACGCGGTCACCGCCAAGGCGGAGAAGGTCCGGGTCGGCCCGGGGCGGGATGCGGCGAGTGAGATGGGCCCGGTGGTGACCCCGCAGGCGCGGGACCGGATCAACGGGCTGATCGGCTCCGGTGCCGAGCAGGGCGCCACGCTGACCGTCGACGGCCGCGGCTACACGGTCGACGGACACGAGAACGGGTTCTGGGTCGGCCCCACGGTGATCGACCGGGTTACCACCGAGATGGACGTCTACACCGAGGAGATCTTCGGCCCGGTGCTCTCCGTCGTCCGGGTAGAGACCGTCGACGACGCGATCGCGCTGATCAACGACAATCCGTACGGGAACGGCACGGCGATCTTCACCAGCAGCGGCGAGGCCGCAAGACGCTTCCAGCGTGGAGTTCAGGTCGGCATGATCGGCATCAACGTGCCTATCCCGGTTCCGATGGCATATTACTCGTTCGGCGGGTGGAAGGACTCCCTGTTCGGCGACAAACACGTCCACGGTCCCGAAGGCGTGTCCTTCTATACCCGGGCCAAGGTCATCACGTCCCGCTGGCCGCACGTCGGCAATCCCGTCGGCGCCAGCTACCACTTCCCGACCACGTCCTGACTACCTAACCGCGTCGCACGACGTGCCGACCACGTCAACCCGCGTTCGTACGACGTCCTGATCACTGTCGCCGACGACGGCGCTGGAGGCAAAAGCAGATGGCGATCACAGGCATAGCCAACGCTCCCGTGAGCTTCGGCATCTTCGAGCTGACCACGGGCGCGGACTTTCCCGAGCCGGAGACGATCCTCTCTCCGCTGCGCGACGCCGGGTATGACGGTATCGACCTCGGCCCGCCTGGCTGGCTCGGGCGTGGCGACGTGCTGCGGGGGCGGCTTCGCGAGCACGGGATGGCGCTCGCCGGCGGGTGGGTGGACTTGCCGTTCACCGCGGACGACGCCGAGTTCGAGGCCGCCCTCGCCGGACTGGACGAGGTCCTGGAGATCTTCGTCGCCGCTGCGGAGGTGGACCGGTCCCGGTTGCCGCTGCCGACGCTTGCGGATGCGGGCTCCGATGCGCGTCGCGCCAATCCGGGCGGCGGTCGCGACGTGATGCTCGACGACGCCGGCTGGAAGTGTCTGGTCGGCAACGTCGGGAAGGCCGCGGACCGGGTCCGCGCGACGGGCCTGGAGCCGACGTTCCACCACCACGCCTGCACGCACGTGGAGACCCCAGAGGAGATCGACATCTTTCTCGACCGCACCGACGTGGGGCTGACGCTGGACACCGGTCACCTGATCATCGGTGGCGGCGATCCGGTCGACGGCTGGCGGCGATGGAAGGATCGGGTCAACCATCTGCATCTGAAGGACGTGCGCCGGGATGTGCTCGAGACCGTGGTCCGGGAACGTGCCGGCATGCGTGCCGTGTGGGAGCGCAAGGCCTTCGTGGCGCTGGGCGCCGGGGACCTGGATCTGGCGTCGTTCATGGGCGGTGTGATGGCTGATGGGTTCGACGGGTGGCTCGTCGTCGAGCAGGACGTCGTCCCGTCGCCGTCCGACCCGCCCGGGCGCGCCGCCGAGGATCAGCTCGCCAACCGCGAGATGCTGCGAGAGTGGTTTCCGCTCGGCTGACCCCATGATCATCAACGGTTGACCGCAGCTGACCGGATCAACGGTTGATGATCATGGGAGAGAAGGGGATGAGCATGGCTGTTCGCGTCGGCGTCATCGGCGTTGGGGTGATCGGGCAGGACCACGTCCGCCGCCTGACCCACGTGCTGTCCGGATCGAGGGTGGTGGCCGTCACCGACGCGGACGCCGCCCGGGCGCATGAGGTCGCCAGGCGGGTGCCCGGCGCCACGGTGCGTGCCACCGGTCGGGACCTGATCGCGGCCGACGACGTGGACGCCGTCCTGGTCGCATCCTGGGGTGCGACGCACGAGGAGTACGTCGTGGCCTGCATCGAGGCGGGCAAGCCGGTCTTCTGCGAGAAGCCGCTGGCGCCGTCCGGCGATGCTGCCGCGCGGATCGTCGACGCCGAGGTTGCGGCCGGTCGTCGGCTGGTGCAGGTGGGGTTCATGCGCCGGTACGATCCCGCGTACGTGGAGCTCAAGGGCGTCGTCCAGGAGGGGTCGATCGGTTTGCCGCTGCTCATGCACTGCGCACACCGTAACGCGTCGCCCCCGCCCTACTATGAGGCTCACATGGCCGTCACCGAGACGGCGGTGCACGAGTTCGACATGGTGCGCTGGCTGCTGGAGGAAGAGATCACCGCCGTGACCGTGCTACGGCCGCGGCCCAGCCGGCACGGTGGGGACGTCCAGGATCCACTGCTCCTGCTCTTGGAGACCTCGAACGGCGTCCTCGTGGACCTGGAGACATCGGTCAACATCCGCTATGGCTACGACATCCGCTGCGAAGTGGTGGGCGAGGACGGGACCGCTGAGCTGGGCCCGGTCTCACCCGTGGTGGTCCGTCGGGACGGCGCATTGACCGCGCCAGTTCCCCCGGATTGGCAGGGGCGGTTCGAGAGGGCCTACGACGTGGAGCTTCAGCACTGGGTCGATTCGGTGACCGCGGGCGAGGCGATCGGGCCCAGCACGTGGGACGGCTACGCCGCTGCTGTCATCGCCGACGCCGGCCTGCGGTCACTGGGCAGCCGGGACAGGGTGCCCGTTGAGCTCCGTGACAAGCCCGACCTGTACGCGAAGCCGTAGCGTGTGACGCCCGGACGCTGTGGCGCGTCCCGGACTGTTTCAGACCAGGAGGACGGCGGCCCGGTGGTGGGGGCAGCCCGGATATCCATCCGAGCGGCCGCGGGATGCCTCAGGCAGGCTTACAGGACGCAGTCGGCGTAGCGCTGTTTCATCAGGGCGACGACGCTGTCGGGGTCGGCGGCCCAGATGTCGGCGTTGAAGATCTCCACCTCGATGTCGCCGTTGTAGCCGGCGGCCTCGACCAGCTGCCGGAAGTAGCGGAAGTCGA
>NZ_ML142850.1:410575-414150 GCF_004138495.1 Phytoactinopolyspora endophytica | reverse complement strand
GTCGCCCATCATCCCGCGAGCGAGCAGAGAATCGGCTGGGAGAGGGGTGATCCAGTCACAGACCTGGAAGCTGGAGATCCGGCCGGCGGCGCGTGCGATCTGCCGCTCGATGTCCGGATCCCACCAGACGTGGAACGTGTCGACGACGACGCCGACCGCCTCGGCCGGGTGCTGCTCGGCGATGTCCAGCGCCTGGCCCAGCGTGGAGAGGACGCCACGGTCGGCGCAGTAGATCGGATGCATCGGCTCCAGCGCGAGCTGGACGCCGCGTTCCAGTGCGTACGGCACCAGCTCGGCGATCCCGTCCGCGACCCGCTGCCGGGCTCCGGGCAGGTCACGGTCGCGCTCAGCCGGCGCCTGCTCCAACCCGCCTGTACCTGCCTCACTGGTGCTCGCCCCGCTGGATGCTGTTCCCGGCAGCACGGGCGTTCCCGCGCCGCCGGGCTCGGGGAGTCCGCCGACCACCATTACCAAGTGCCGGGTGCCGAGCTCGGCCGCCTCGTCGATGGCGCGGCGGTTGTCGTCCATCGCCCGGCGGCGTTGCTCGCCCTCATGCACGGTGATGAACCCGCCCCGGCACAGCGACGAGACACGCAGGCCCGCGTCCTTGACGAGCGTGGCGGTCTTGGCGAGACCCGCCTCGTGCACCGGCTCGCGCCAGAGACCGATCGACTCCAGCCCGGCACGGACGCATCCGTCGACAGCCTGCTCCACCGTCCACGAGTTGGTGGTCTTCTGGTTCAACGACAGACGATTCATCAGGCTCCCGTCAGGTATGAGTCACACACCGTGCCGACCCGGCACTGCAGCAAGCTTCCACGGTGTGGCCGGCGGTCTGCAGCAAGCTTCCATATGGTTGCTATGGCGACAGCAAGCTTCCACGGTGCGTCGTCTTATTGATTCAGAGGGTGAGCTCGGGCAGCGCAATCCGCTTGCCCTCCGCCGACGACTCGAGGCCGGCTTCGGCGAGGCGAACACCACGGGCGCCGGCGAGGAAGTCGTACGGGTGTGGCCCGTCCTCGACGACGTGCCGGATGAACTCCTCCCACTGCGCCTTGAAGCCGTTGTCGACGTCGGTGTTCGCCGGGACATCCTGCCACTGGTCACGGAACGGCTCGGTCTCCACCAGGTCCGGGTTCCACACGGGTCGTGGCGTGGCGCCGCGATGCTGCGCCACACAGTTGTGCAGTCCGGCGACGGCGCTGCCCTCGGTCCCGTCGACCTGGAACTCGACCAACTCGTCGCGGTGGACGCGGACACACCACGACGAGTTGAGCTGTGCGACGATCCCGCCGTCGAGCTCGAAGATGCCGTAGGCGGCATCGTCGGCGGTGGCATCGTAGGGCTTACCCTGCTCGTCCCACCGCTGCGGAATGTGCGTGACCGCACGCGCCGTGACCGCCTCGACGCGGCCGAACAGGTTGGTCAGGACGTAGTCCCAGTGACAGAACATGTCGCTGACGATGCCGCCGCCGTCTTCCTTGCGGTAGTTCCAGCTGGGACGTTGCGCGGACTGCCAGTCGCCTTCGAACACCCAGTACCCGAACTCGCCGCGGACGGAGAGGATGCGGCCGAAGAAGCCGCTGTCGATGAGGCGGCGGAGCTTCACCAGGCCGGGCAGGTAGAGCTTGTCGTGCACGACACCGTTCTTCACCCCGGCCTGGTTCGCGCGCCGCGCCAGGTTGAGGGCGGCCTCGACGCTCTCGGCGATGGGCTTCTCGGTGTAGATGTGCTTTCCGGCCTCGATCGCCTTGACGATCGAGGTTTCGCGGACCGACGTGAGCTGAGCGTCGAAGTAGATCTGCATGTCCGGGTCGGACAGCGCGGCGTCGACGTCCGTGGTCCACCGGTCAAGCCCGTGCTGCTCGGCAATGTCGCGGAGCTTCGCTTCGCTCCGGCCGACCAGCAGCGGCTCGACCTGGATCCGCGTGCCGTCGGCCAGCTCGACTCCGCCCTGCGCACGGATGGCGAGGATGGACCGGACGAGATGCTGCCGGTACCCCATCCGGCCGGTGACGCCGTTCATGATGACGCCGATGGACCTGCGTGTCATTGAACCCTCCTGGGAAAACGCTTACCGACAGCGTACACTATGGTACCGGAGCCGCGACAGGCCTGCCTGAGCAGCGGGTCTGGCCGGTCTCCTCATAGGTCGTCCAGAAAGGGCTCAGTTCCATGATCATGAACACTAAGCGTGCTATGTGCACGGTTTATGTTCATGATCATGGGGAGCGGCGGCTTATGGGTGACAGACGAACGTCGAGTCATGCACGAGCCACGGGCCGCCACGGATCGGTCGCCGCGGCATCGGGCGCTCACGGCGACGCCGGTCCTCGCGTCCGTCGTTGCTTGCGGCAACACCGGTCCCTCGGGTCCGTCGTTCGTGCATCGACCAACGAGGCCGGGAGAGTGCCAACGTGATTGTGAATGATGCGCTGACGCCAGCTGCTTTGCTGGGGAAGATCGACAGGCTCTGGGAGGCGTCCGCAGCGAAGATCGATTCGATCGAGCAGACCTGTCCGCCGGACAAAGGCGCGCCGGTGTACACGGTCGAAGGCCGCTACACGTCTCGCGGCTGGACCGAGTGGACCCAGGGCTTCCAGTACGGCGCCGCGGTCCTGCAGTTCGACGCCACGGGTGACGAAGCCTATCTCGACCTGGGCCGGAGCCGGACCACGCAGCACATGGCCAGCCACATCAGCCATATCGGCGTGCATGACCACGGGTTCAACAACGTCAGCACCTACGGCAACCTCTGGCGCCTGATGGGTGAGGGCAAGATCTCCGAGGACGCGGGCGAGCGTTCCTTCTACGAGCTGGCCCTGCAGGTCAGCGGCGCGGTGCAGGCGTCGCGATGGCAGCGGACCGCCGACGGTACCGGCTACGTGTACTCGTTCAACGGCCCGCATTCGCTCTTCGTCGACACGATCCGCTCGTGCCGCGCGCTCGCCGTCGCGCACAAGCTGGGGCACACGCTGATGGCGGAGCACGACGAGAAGATCTCGCTGCTCGGCAGGCTGATCGAGCACGCGGCGAACACCGCGAAATACAACGTCTACTACGGCGAGGGCCGCGACTCCTACGACATTTGGGGCCGTACGGTCCACGAGTCGATCTTCAACACCAACGACGGGCAGTACCGCTGCCCGAGCACGCAGCAGGGATACTCGCCGTTCTCGACCTGGACCCGCGGCCTGTCCTGGGCCGTTGCGGGCTACCCGGAGCAGCTGGAGTTCGTGGCCACAGTGCCTGATGCTGACCTGGAGCCGTACGGCGGCCGGGCCGCCGTCGAACAGATGATGCTGAAGGCGGCTACCGCGACGGCAGACTTCTACCTGGAGAACACCCCGACGGACGGCGTCCCGTACTGGGACACCGGGGCACCCGGCCTGGTGCAGCTCGGCGACGACTACCTCTCGCGTCCCTCCGACCCCTACAACGACCACGAGCCGGTGGACTCGTCGGCAGCGGCGATCACGGCGCAGGGCCTGCTGCGCCTCGGCCGGTACCTGGGCACGGATACCGAAGCCGGCCGGCGGTACTGGCAGGCGGGCCTCACCGTCTGCGACACGATC
>NZ_ML142850.1:407755-410560 GCF_004138495.1 Phytoactinopolyspora endophytica | reverse complement strand
CGACGAGCCGTATCTCTCCGCGGACCCGGACCACCAGGGTCTGCTGCTGCACTCGGTGTATCACCGGCCGAACGGCTGGGACCACATCGCGCCAGGCCAGAACGTTCCCAACGGTGAGGCCTGCATGTGGGGCGACTACCACGCGCGTGAGCTGGCGCTGTACGTGCAGCGGGTCGCCCGCGACGAGCCGTACTACACCTTCTTCGGCTCCTGACGGAAGACGCGGTGCGGCGATGCGCGTACGGCAGGACGGAGTGCGGCTGCCCGCTACCGCGGAACGAAGTGCTCTGTGGTCGATGGCGACCGCAATGTCGTCTTCTTCGGGTATCCAGGCAGGGCGCATGAGCAACGCGAGCCGGAGCACGGCACCTGAGGGAGTGCGTCGGCGCCTGTCGGTATGCGGGTCGGCACATAGGCGCCTGTCGGAATACGGAAGTGTGATGGGAGAAGTGCATGAGTAGTGAGACACAGGCGGCGCTGGTGACCGGTGCGTCGCGCGGGATCGGACGCGGGATCGCTCTGGCACTGGCAGGGGCCGGGGTCGACGTGGTCGTCAACTACGCGCGCAACGCCGACGCCGCGGACGAGGTCGTGCGCGAGGTGGAGAAGGCGGGTGCGCGAGCGCATGCGGTCCAAGCGGACGTGTCCGTGGCTGAGGACCGCGCCCGGCTGGTCGATGAGACCTACGCCGCGTTCGGCAGGCTTGACCTGCTGGTGAACAACGCCGGCGTCGGACCTACCGAGCGTGCCGACCTGCTGGATGCGAGCGAGGAATCGTTCGACCGGGTTCTCGGGATCAACCTCAAGGGGCCTTACTTCCTGACCCAGCTTGTCGCGAACAGGATGGTCGAGCAGGTCCGGGACGGAGCCGGCAGCCGGCCGAAGATCGTGGTGGTCTCGTCGATCAGCGCGTACGCGGCCAGCGTCAACCGGGGTGAGTACTGCGTCGCCAAGTCCGGCCTGGCGATGATGGTGAAGCTGTATGCCGACCGCCTCGCCGAGCACGGGATCAATGTCTACGAGATCCGGCCTGGCATCATCGCCACCGATATGACCGGGGCAGTTAAGGAGAAGTACGACAAGCTGATCCTGGAGGACGGCATCACGCCGATCCGCCGCTGGGGTCAGCCAGAGGACATCGGCAAGGCCGTGGTCGCGGTCGCCTCCGATCTGCTCCCGTTCAGCACCGGCCAGGTCATCGACGTCGACGGCGGCTTCCACCTGCATACCCTCTAGCGCCTTGCGCACGTTCTGTATCGGATCGCACGTTCTGCATCGGACGGCACATTCTGTGTCGCCAAGAGCGCGATTCTCGGCTCGATGCGATACGCAACGTGCCATCCGGTGCAGAACGTGCGATCCGATACAAGACGTGCCGTCGACATCGCCGCTCAGCGGACCTATTGGATCGTGACGTCTCCTTGCGGCGTCGCCAGGGTCGCGGAGATGCCGGGGTCGGCGGCGAAGGCGACTGTGACCTCTTCGTCGTCCAGGTTCATCGCGGTCAGAGCCGCTCGCACGTCGTCGGGTTGGGGATGGTGGAGCGTGAACGACATCAGTTCCACGGACGGGAGGTCGGCGGCTGGGTGCGGACTGCCCAGCCAGTCGATGACGAAGGGCAGCACGCCACCCACTCCCGGCGGGGTGAGCAGCCACTCCAGGACAGTGCCGGCTGGGGTGCGACGGGACATTCGCACGGCCTCTCCGGGGTCGTAGCCCTCGGCGCGTGCCGCGCGCAGAAGGTCGCCCATGGCCGTCGTGCGAATGGCCCAGCCGATCAGCCCAGGCTCGGTGGTCTGGTCTATCCCGAGGGGGCGGGGCCCGGCCGGCTCGGGCTGCTCCGGGTCCGGTCCCAGTAGTTCCAGATAGCGGCCGTGCCCGAGCGCAAGCAGGTAGTTCTGCGTGCCCCGGCCCTCGTGCCGGCCGCCGAAACGGGGCGCGACACCCATCAGGCGTGTCACCCGGTCGACGAGTAGGCCGAGGTCTGGACAGCCCCACACCAGATGGTCGATCTCGGTTCGCATGGCGCCACGCTACGCCTGCCAGCACCGGAGCCGAGCCGGAGGGCGACGCGTGGCGAGGCCAGTGGCTACGAGGTCACGCAGCGCCCCCGGTACCTGATGGCTGTCCATCGCGTGCCGGTCTCTCGGCGGCTGCCGGGATGCCGTCACTGGCGCGCAGCTCACGGCTCGTGACGGTCAATGCCTCGAGCGTCGTCCGCACGGCCGGAACCTTGGCGAGGGCCGCCGTCGTGTAGGCGCTGATCGAACGGACCGGTGTGGGCGTCACGGTGCGCAGCTCCAGAGTGCTCAACCCCACCGAAGAGATCATGAGGCTGGACAGCAACGCCACGCCGAACCCTTCGGAGACCAGGCTGTGCACCGCCACGTAATCATCGGTGGAGAACGCGATGTCCGGTTCGAACCCCGCATCGTGGCAGGTGTCCAGGAGCTGCCGGCGGCAGCGCGGACAGCCGGCGATCCAGCGTTCCTGCTTGAGCTTGCGCAGTGAGATGCTCTCCGCGTCACCGGCGAGCCGGTGCGGCCGGGGGAGGGCGAGGTAGAGCGGATCGTCGCAGAGGGGAACGCGCAGCAGTCCCTGCGGTTCGGGCTCCTCGGGCCGCTTGTAGGTGTAGCCGATCACGATCTCGCAGGACCCCTTGCGAAGCAGGTCGAGCGATTCCGGCGGCTCGGCCTCGACCAAGGTGAAATGGAGGTTGGGGTGGTCGCGGGTGACAGCGCTCAGTGCGCGCGGCAGGATGGTGGCGCTGCTGCTGGGGAAGGACGCCAGCCGGACGGTGCCGGC
>NZ_ML142850.1:406974-407707 GCF_004138495.1 Phytoactinopolyspora endophytica | reverse complement strand
GAGCTCGGTGATCGCGGCGATCTCTTTCTTTGCCAGGGAGAGCCGCGCCAGGATGTCGTCAGCGTGCTGGAGCAGTATCTCGCCGGCTTCGGTCAGCCGGGTGCTGCCCGGGTCGCGGAGCAGGATAGGCGTCCCCACAGTGCGCTCGAGGGCTCGCATCTGCTGACTCGCCGCTGGTTGGGAGAATCCGAGCTCCCGGGCCGCCGCCGAGAGCGACCCCGTCGCGGCGACTTGCTGCAGGAGTTCGAGATGCCGGATCTCGATCATTGGCCCTCCATAAGTATTCGCAATACTAAAACTAACAAATATGAGGCCGGCTTTGGGAGTTCCGAGCTGCCACCTTGGCAGTGGCCCGGTCGCTGATGCGGTATGGACTGATCAATGGCCACCTGGTCGAGGGCCCATCTGATGTCGACGCAGAGTCCGCTCGCGTGGCCGAGCGGATCGGTGAGTCCTACATGGATCAGGTCGCATGCACAGCGTCGGTGAACGGCCCCTGCGACCGCCGTCCTGTGCGGCGTTCGTCGCCCTGCAAGGCGTCGATCAGGAGCGCGTCCGCTCCGGGGTGCTCTGACGGACCACGACCTCGCCGGCGAGGCGGTGTACCCGGGGCGGCTGGTCCGGGGTCGCGTCGAGGGCGAGCACGAGTGCCAGCGAGCCGGCCTTCTCCAGCGGCATCTGGACGGTGGTCAACGCAGGGCTGACGTCGCGCAGAGTGGAGATGTCGTCGAAT
>NZ_ML142850.1:403523-406944 GCF_004138495.1 Phytoactinopolyspora endophytica | reverse complement strand
CGGCCATGCCGAGGCTCTCCGGAAGGTCGACGCCGCGGTCGCGGCACGCGGTCATGGCTCCGACGGCCATGACGTCGTTGACCGCGAAGACGCAGTCGATCGCGGCGCTCCGGTCGAGCAGTTCGGACATGGCCTCATAGCCGCCGTCCCGGGTGAACCCGCCGTGGATGATGTTGGCCGGATCGAGCTCGATGCCGCTGGAAGTAAGGCCGTCGCGGAATCCTTCCACCCGGTCACGTGCTGTGAGCAGGGTGGACGGACCGCCGAGGATGGCGAAGCGCCGGTAGCCGAGCTCGACGAGCACCCCGGCGAGCTCACGTGCGCCCGAGCGGTTCTCCAGGGCGACGGTGTCGACGGGCAGGATGTCCTGGCTGATCATCACCACTCGTCCTCCCGTGCGCTCGAACATGGCGAACTCGTGCCGCAGCGTTTCCATCTCGGCACTGTCGGCCACCCGGCTGCCGACCAGGATGGCAACGCGGCTGTGCTGCCCGCGCAGCGAGTTCAGGTGCTCGATCTCGCGCAGTGGGCTGCGCCCGGTGTTCGCCAGTGTCACCAGCATCTGGTGGGTCTCGGCGACGTGCATCACACCGGCGGCGATCGACGAGAAGTAGGGGTCGGCGATGTCGTGAACAAGCAGCCCGACCAGGTTGGTCTGGCCCTTCGCGACGGCCTGTGCCTGCGTATTGGCGGCGTAGTTAAGCCTGCGCGCGGCATCGAGGACGCGTTCGCGAAGCTCCTCGCCCACCTGCCGTGTGCTGCCGTTGATCGCGCGCGACGCCGTGGCGAGTGATACCCCTGCCTCCCGGGCGACGTCAGTCAATGTGACCGCGCCGGCTCGTTGCTCGACCATGAGGCTCCCTCCCGCGACCGCCTGCCGGAATGCGTTTGCCACTCTACTGGGTCTACGGTAATCCGCCGGGCATTTCACGCCATTGGTCCACATAGTTCGGTGTGCTGCGCTGAATGACCATCCCTGGCGAGCGCATTCCGAACCATTCCGGCAAGTACCCACCGCTCTATGTGTAAGAGGTCGCGCGGAATGGGTGCCGGTGAAGCGAGTGGGTTATCCGAGCCGGGATGCGGGGGCCTGCGCAGACGACTCCCATTCCGCGCAATCTCGCAGCACAGCACGACGCCCGCTCAACGTGGGAGCGTCGAACGGGCGTCGTTGTCACTGTACGTGCTGCGTGTCACCGTACGTGCGGTAGGCCCACACGGACCGTGACTGCGTGCCTGTGGCGGCAGCCGGCCCTCAGCTGGCCCAGGCGAGCAGAGAGTGCCGCCTCTGCGGTTCGCGGAGCGCGGCGAGAGCGTGCTTCTCCAGTTGCCGGACGCGCTCGCGGGATACGCCGACCTCATCCGCGACGTCCTGCAAGGTGTGCTCGTGACCGTCGGCCAGGCCGTAGCGGAGTTCGATGATGCGCGCCTCGCGCGGGGGCAGCGAGTCGAGCACGGTGCGCAGGGAGTCGACCAGGGCATGGTGCTCGGCGACGTCTTCGGCCCGTACGACGTCGTCATCCTCGATGATCTCACCGACGGACGTGTCACCGTCCTCACCGATCGGCGTGTCCAGGCTGAGCGGATCCCGTGAGACGCGCCGCAGCTCGATGACCCGCTCGGGGGGCAGTCCGGCCTCCTCGGCGATCTCCTCGACCGTTGCGTCCCGTCCCAGTAGCCGCTGCAGGTCACGGCCGATCCGGTGCAGCTTGGCGACCGTCTCGGCGACGTGCACCGGCAGCCGGACCGTCCGAGTCTGCTCGGCGAGTCCACGCTGGATCGACTGCCGGATCCACCACGTGGCGTACGTAGAGAACTTGAAGCCCTTGGCGTAGTCGAACTTCTCGACGGCGCGCATGAGCCCCAGGTTGCCTTCTTGAATCACGTCCAGAAACGGCAAACCTCGGTTGGAGAGTTTGCGTGCCACGGAGACGACCAGGCGGAGATTGGCCCGGATCATATGGTCTTTGGCCAGTTCGCCGTCGTCGGCTATGGCCTGAAGTTCGCGGCGGTACTTCGGGGTGAGCTCATTCTTGTTCTCGCCCGCATCGGCGGCGCGGAGCAGTTCGGTCGCATATACACCGGCCTCGATGCGCTTGGCCAGCTCTACCTCTTCCTCTGCGCTGAGCAGCGGTGTCTTGCCGATTTGCGCGAGGTATCGCCCGACCAGGTCAGGTTCCCCCTCGGAGCCGTTACGCGGACCACGACGTGTGACGTCGACGTCGGTGCTGACTGCCATGGCTCCTCCCTTCCTGTCGTCGCTAGTCGGACGGTACCCAGTTCGCCCGACGAACATACGTTTCATAACGTACGAGGCGCCCTAGAGATTCCGGTTTTCCTGAGAACTCGCTGAGAGTTGAGTTGAATCGCTTCTCCGGGGACGTAATGCCCACCACGGCCGCCCTGATCGCTGTGCCCCTGACTCCGTCATCGAGAAGTTGAAGACAGGGCATCATACAACATCACCTTCGCGAGAGCCATTCCACCGCGTGTGGGTCGTGGACACGGAAGAATGCGGATATGCCAGAAGACCTGGACGACGCGGCCCGACACGGTCGTCGACCCGGCACGGAGGTTCGGCTGCACGTGCCGTGCAGCTGTGTGAACCGATCCCGCCGACGCTGCGTCTCTACCTGACGTGAAGAGAGTCCTTTTCGGCAGTGCTGGCGGTGGCGAGGATGGTCATCCGCGCCCGGTCCGGCAAGGCGACGGCGACAACGCCGTCGGTCGGGATGCGGGAGCCGCCGCAGCGCCGTTGGGACCGCCGGAACAGGTTCTCACAGGCGAACGCTGCGACGACGAGCTGCTGCGCGCCGCTGGTTCCGGCGACCGCGCGGCGTTCGAGGAGTACTACCGGCGCAACGCGACCTGGCTGCTGGTCCGGCTGCGGCGGCGCTGCGGCGATGCCGACCTGGCCGCGGACGTGCTCCAGGAGACGTTCCTGGCCGTCTGGCGTGCGGCGTCGTCGTACACAGGTACGGACCAGGCGGGTGGCTGGCTCTGGTCGATCGCCACCCGGCGCCTGATCGATGCGCACCGGCGCCGAGCCGCACGCGCACAGACCGCAGGGGAGCCGCACGAGGACTTGGTCAAGGTTCCGTCCGCTGAGGAGGAGGCACTGGCGTCGTCGTTCGGTGCGGAGATCGCCGTCGCGCTCGACCGGCTCTCGCCGGAGCTGCGGGCAGTCCTGCAGGCCACCGTCCTCGATGGCTTCTCCGTCCGGGAGGCGGCAGTGCTGCTGGATGTCCCGGAAGGAACCGTCAAGTCCCGGGCCCGCCGGGCCCGGCTTCAGCTGAAGGAGGCGCTCGCATGAGCTGGCACATACCGCGGCAGACGGCACGAGCGTACGTGGACGGACGGATCGGCGACGCGGACGCGTGGTCGGTCGAGGCCCACCTCGCGGCGTGTGAGCACTGTCGTG
>NZ_ML142850.1:402823-403473 GCF_004138495.1 Phytoactinopolyspora endophytica | reverse complement strand
GTGGTCACCGCTGCCGCCGATGACATCCCGTCGCTGGCCCGTGCCGTGGACGACGGCTGGACGGCGGTCTCCGCCGGCCTGGCACCGCAGGGCCTGGTCCGGCGCGGATCGCGCTGGCGTGAGGTGTCGGTACTGGTGGCGGCCGGGCCGGCGGCGCGATGGGCGTGGCTGGGCGCCAGCGTCGTCGTCCTGGGTTTGGCGGCTGCCCTCGGAGCCATGATGCCGCTGACCCCAGGCGGAGAGATCCCGCTGCTCGGCGCCGTAGCGCCGATGGTGCCGATCCTGGGCGTCGCCCTCTCATACGGCTCGGGCCTGGACGATTCCCGGGAGATCATCGCGTCCACGCCGGGTGGAGGTCTCCGGCTGCTCCTGGTCCGCTCGGCTGTCGTGCTGGCGGCCTCGACGGCGGTGGCGGCGGCCGTCGGCGTCGTGTCCGGCTACGGCTCCCCGGTGCCTTGGCTGCTCGCGAGCCTGGCGTTGACCGTCCTGACGCTGGCTCTGGGCTCGGTGGTCGGCGTGCCGAGAGCGGCCGCCGTGACCGCGTTCGGTTGGGCACTCACCGTGGCCGTCGCCGTGCTGGATGCCCCGGCCCGGAACACACCCACACTGCTGACCTCGGAGTCCGCCCCGGTCTGGCTGGCCGTGGCCGC
>NZ_ML142850.1:384637-402752 GCF_004138495.1 Phytoactinopolyspora endophytica | reverse complement strand
CGCCCTGGTGGTCGCCGCTCGGCGCACCGCCTTCGACCGACTAGCTGTTCCACACCGACCCCGGATGGAGATCTGATGACGACCGTGCCCACCATGATCGGAACACATGTCGAGGTGCGTGACCTCGTGGTCAGGTTCGGCAAACGCACGGCATTGGACGGGCTCGACCTCACATTGGACGCGGGTGTCCATGGGCTGCTCGGGCCCAACGGAGCGGGTAAGACGACGCTGATGCGGGTGCTCGCGACGGTCGCCGCGCCGACGTCGGGAACGGTGTCGCTGCTCGACCACGAACTGGGCGACCATCGGCGGCTCCGCCGGGTCCGGCGCCGGCTCGGTTACCTGCCGCAGCAGTTCGGCTACTATCCGCGGTTCACGGTGCGCGAGTTCGTCGAGTACTTCGCGTGGTTGAAGGAGATGCCGGCTGCGTCCGTGCCGACGGCCGTGGACCGGGCGATCGAGCGTGTCGGTCTGCTCGACCGCGCCGATGAGCGGCTGAAGAAGCTGTCCGGAGGCATGTTGCGCCGTGCCGGGATCGCCCAGGCGATCGTCAACGATCCCGACCTGTTGCTGCTGGATGAACCGACCGCCGGGCTCGATCCCGAGCAGCGGGTGGCGTTCCGTGAACTGCTGCGCACCATCGGGGTGGACGCGTGTGTCGTGGTGGCAACGCACCTGGTGGAAGATGTCACGGCGGCGTGCACCGACGTCACGCTCGTCAACGACGGCCGAGCGGTCTTCCGTGGCACGCCCCATGAGCTGGCCGAGGCTGGGGCCGACACAGTCGATGGTGACTCGCCGATCGAGCGTGGCTACACCGCGGTCCTGAGGGCGGCGAGGCAGCGATGAGCGGCGCGACGGAGGAGCCCGCGGGCGGGACGGAGGAACGCACGCGCGGGGTGGACCGCATGACGTGGCGGGTGCTGCGGACCGAGCTGATGCGGGGCACGGCGCCGGTCGCGGCGTTGAGCATCGCGGTCGCCGGTGGCGCGATGCTATTGAACGAGACGGAGCGGTGGGCCGGCCGTTGGGGACCGCTGGCCGAGTACACGTCCGTCGTCCTGTTCGCCCTGCTGCCGTTCGCGGCTACCGCCGGGGCATGGCAGGTGGGGCGGGAACATCGCCGGCGGATCGTAGAGCTGCTGGGGTCGACCGCGCGGCCGCCGGCGCACCAGGTGCTGTTGGCGTGGTGCTCGGTGACGCTCGGGGCCTTGGCCGGCCTCGCGGTGGCGTGGGCGCCAGGTGCCGTGTTGGTCGCACGGGTGGCGACATACGGAGGAAAGGGCTGGTGGTGGACACTGGCGGTGGCGTTCGTCGGCTTGGCGGCCGCCAGCGCGGTCGGGGTGGCGGCGGGCCGGTGGATCTCGAGCCGCGTCGTGGCTCCGACCGTCGGCCTGGTCGTGTTCGCCGGTGTAGGTGTGGTGAGTGCGTCGAGCGGCACGGCATGGTCGTGGCTCACTCCAGGCATCGACTGGCCCAGCAACGGAGTCGAGTACCTTGAGACCGACGCACAGCTCCTGCAGTTGGTGTGGCTGGCCGGGCTGACGGCCACCTTGCTGATGCTGGCGGCGGCGCGGCGCAAATGGCCCGCCGTCGTCCCTGCGGCGGTCGCGGTCGTGGCGGCGATGCCGCTGGTGAGCGGTCCGGCGGACCGCTGGGCGCCCGACCCGGCCGCGCGGGAGCTGGTCTGCACCGACGACGGAGGTGCGGAGCTCTGCATGACCCGGGTGAACGCATTCCTGCTCGACGACGCGAAGGGGCCAGTGCGGGAACAGCTGGCCCGGTGGGAGGAAATCGACGGGGGATTCGTGCGTGCCGTCGACTCGATATCGACCCGGGGCGACGACGTCGACGACGCTGCGGCGACTGAAGGTGCTGCCGCGACCGATGGTGCTGCCGGCGCGCGGGATGCCACGTCGTCGTCAATACCCGAAGACACCGCCGTCGTCGATCTGAGCGCCCTCATCTCCTGGAACGGCGGGCTGTCAGAAGAGAACGAATACGGCGAGAACCTGGCCACCGTCTTCGCTCAAGCCGCTGACGATGTGGTCTACCGGCGGTGTGATCCGTATGACGACGCGGACGGGGAAGTGGACGGTCATGGACCGTCGCCGGAGAAGGAACCGATGTTGTGGGCGTCGGGGGTCGCATATCACTGGGTGCTCGACGACCCGAGCCCGGCGGGCACGGTCGTCGAAGACGGCGAGCAGGCCGATTTCCAGGTGCTGCTGGCCAAACCGGAGGCCGAACAGAAGGAGTGGATGAGCCGGTACATGGCAGCGGCCCGCACCTGCGACACCGATGCCTTCGCCACCCTGATGGAAGAGCTGCAATGAGGTGGGCGCTAGAGACAGACGCGTTGTCGACCACGGACAAGGAGTGCCGGTGACGATGATGATGCTGCGATCGGGCGCGCTGCGCCGGCCACAGCTCGGCCCCGGCGATCGGGCGTCCGCGTTCGTCGCTCTGCACGTGCGGGCCAGAGGAATGCCATTGCTGCTCTTGGGAGTCGCGGTCGTGGCCCTGACGGGATGGGCTGCCGCCGACTGGCTGGTGCATCGACCATGGTCGTCGGGGCCCGATGCGCGGCTGCCGGTGGTTCTGGTGGCTCCACTGATGGCCGCTGTGCTGGCGTCGCCGGGGTTGGCCGGTGCCGCTGAGGAACTTGAGCGGTCGATGCCCGCTCGGTGGCGGCGGTACCGGCTGGTGCACGTCGTCGTTGTCGCACTCGTGACCGGTGCCGCGCTCGCTCTGATCGGGACGTGGGAACCACGCACATACGGAACGTTCGAGCTGGTCCGAAACACGTTCGGCCTGACGGGCCTGGTGGTCGGTGCCGCCGTCGTCATCGGCGCCCGGCTGGCCTGGCTCCCGGCGTTCGGCTACGGCGCCTTCGTCTACGGCGCGACACCCAGGCCGATGTCGGCGGACACGGCGTGGTGGGCCTGGCCGCTGCAGCCATGGAGTGTCGGCGCGGCATCCCTCGCGGCTGCTGCGGTGTCGGCCGTGGGTCTGGCCATGTACGTGTTGCTGGGTGCTCGTGTGAGCCGCGATGGGGAGAACTAGGCGTTTCCGCTCTACTAAGCGGCGTCGCCGAACGCGGCGTAGCGTAGGCCGGCCCCAATGTACCGACATCGTCTCTGCCATGGCCTAGACGATGTCGGTAGATCGAGGCGTAGAGCGGGAGGATCAGTCTGGTTGCAGGCCCCAGGAACGGACCCGATCCGGGTAGATCCGGATCAGCGGCGTCGGGCCGTCGACCGCCTCGGCGCGGCCACGGACCTCGATGCCTCGTGGTCGCCACGGCGGTAGCACATCGTCGACCACCATGGCGGCCCGCTCCGAACGCTGCACGTCGCGGAACTTCTTGGTGCGGGCGAAGTCACGTCCGCCGATGTCGATCGTGTCCAGCTCAGTGTTGTACGACCATCCCACGGGCGTCACGTGCGGTGTGCCGTCCGCGCCCACCGTCGCAATGCGCGCGAGGCGTTCCCTGGACGGGCGGTCCGTGGACAGCAGGTAGCTTCGCTCGTCGTCGTTGAAAGCGCTCACGGGTCTCTCCTTAAGATCATCGAATGCTAACTACACGATGTGTGTAATTGAACCACGGTCCCCCGGCGAATTCTTCCCATCCTGGGTGGGGCCTGCGACCTGAGGCCGTCGACGCGCATACCCAAGTCCGCCTCGTTCTCCGGCCTTGCAGTTCGGGGACGGTAGATCGCTGGCGCCACCGGCGCTCTAAGCGCGGCTTCGTAGCCCTTTCGGTGCGGCGCTGGTGGGGTGGCGGCGGTGGGCGAACTCCTCGGCGGTCCGCTGAGAGCGAAAGCAGTTTGACCTCAACTTTAGTTGAGGATGCAGCCTTGGGGACGTCAGAGAACGCGTCCCTTAGGAGAACATCATGCGCGCAGTCGTTTTACGTGAGTTCGGTCCAGCTGAGAACCTGACCTACGAGACCGTGCCCGACCCCACGCCCGGGGACGGCCAGGTCAGCATCGTCGTCGAGGTAGCGGGTCTGCACCTGATCGAGACAGCGATGAGGGCTGGCCTGGCGATCGGCCCGCCGCTTCCCGAGCTCCCGACCATATTCGGAAGTGAAGTGGCGGGCGTCGTCGATGCGGTCGGCGCCGGGGTCGACCCGTCGTGGATCGGCACCGGAGTGGTCACGGCCGCGGGCCAGCCCGGCGGTTACGCGGAGAAGGCGGTCGCGGACGTCGTCGATGTGCAGCCGATCCCAGATGGGCTGGACGTCGACACCGCGGTGGCCATGGTCCGCACCGGGGCCACGACACTGGGCATGCTCGACGTCGCTGAACTCACTCCCGAGGACGTCGTTCTGGTCAACTCCGCGGCCGGAGGGATCGGCCGCCTTCTGGTCCAGTACGCCCACAATCTCGGCGCGACGGTGGTGGGCGCCGCGGGCGGGCCGTCCAAAGTCGCGGCCGTGCGTGACCTTGGCGCCGACGTCGCCGTCGACTACAACCGACCAGACTGGTCCGGCACGGTGCGCGAGCAGCTCGGCGGCCGTCGGGTCACTGTCGTTCTCGACGGCGTCGGAGGCGAGAAGGCGGATTCTGCGTTCGGCCTGCTCGCCGACGGCGGCCGGTTCGTGAGCATCGGGAACGCATCCAGGCACGAGCCCCATCTCGATCCCGAGCTGCAGAAGTCGCGGAGCCTGACGACCATCGATGCGCTTGGACACCTGCTGAGCGAGCGAGAGAGATTCTCGGAGCGTGAGGAGCGGGCGCTGCGGGCCGCCGCAGAAGGGAGGATGATTCCTACCATCCAGGCCTTCCCGCTGTCCGAAGCAGCGGCGGCACACGTCGCGCTCGAGAACAGGGAGACCACCGGCAAGGTCGTGCTCAAGCCCTGACGCGGTGGGAGAAAACGGTGTGATCGAGCGTCCGTCGGCCGGGAGTGTCCGGCGACATGGCCGTTGATGCTTCCGAACTGCTCAGTGACGTCGAGTTGCTTCAGATCGAGATGGAAACGCTGTGGGATATGAACAGCGACGGACGTATCCCGGGCTCGCATTATCTGGTGATCGGCGCGACAGGTAGTGCGCGTCGGGTAGCGGTTGGGGCGGGCGTGCCGGACATGCTTGCGGACGAGCTGACGGATCTCGTCTTGAGCGAGACGGAGCCCTGTGCTTCGGGCCGGCCGCCCGCGTCACTCGCTCGCTGTCAGGGTCTCCTTGAGGACGCATTCGGCGCGGTGGAGAGGTCGTCTGGTCCGAGCTATCTGATTCCATCCGGCGTCGGGTTCGCGGCCACAGCAGACATGGTGCTGTCCGGTTCTGCGCAGGTGGAGGCCGTCCGCGATGCTCATCCCGGCGACTGGGACGTTGACGAATGGGACCAGCTTCTCGCTGGGAACCTGGGCCCGTGGGCAATGGCCACGCATCAGGGCCAGGTCATCGCCATGTGCAACACGCCGGCCCAGACCGCTCGAGGGGCCGAGGCGGGCGTCTGGACTCACCCGGACTTCCGAGGTCAGGGGCACGCCGCGGCGGTGACCGCTCAATGGGCGACGCTGATGGCGCCGAGCGGACGACGGCTGTTATATAGCACGTCCGCGACGAACCAGTCGTCGCAGCGGGTGGCGGCGCGTTTGGGCCTGCGTCCCATCGGCTGGCTTTGGAAGCTCTCCCGGCCCGGAGAACAGGGTGTCCATTCGGGCCGTCGCTGAGACTGCGCCAGCGTGCGGGCTAGATTCCGGACTCCTTGACCAGTGCGCGGGGTGCTTGGCATCGCCAGGCATCGGTAAGGAGCTCTCGTAGTTCGTCCTGGTCGACCTCCGGCAGTCGGATGAGCACGGCTGGGAAGCCGTTGTAGTGCGGTTCAGTAAAGAATTTGTCACGGTCGGACGCGAGAAGCTCTTCTTTTGCGCCCTGATTGGCGACGCGTACAGCGAGCACATCGGGGCGTGGAACGCGTGGCTTCTTGGGCTCGACGCGCTCTAGCCACACCCAGGCGATGCCCTTTTCCTTGCCCTTGTTCAAGACCGAGAACGCGAACCTCTCATCGGACTCCACCGTCTCGGGCAACGAGAGCGCGATACGGCGCACATCATCCTGATCAGCCATCTCGACACCACCGCTTCATGTCGCACCTGCCCGTTGTGCTTCCCTGTCGCCGAACCAGCGCTTCACCTCTGTGGGCAAAGAGCGTACGCCCCTACTCCGACAAGGTCGGTGAGCTGCGATACTCCATCTCGATCTCGGTGTAGTCAGGATTCGGTGGGCATGTCACGGTGGCGCCGGTAGGTTTCGCCAAACGAGTTCCTCGAAGGCACACGAGACGCCATGGCAGAGCGTGTGACCGCAGACTCCTGATCCGTCTACGGCGCGGCGGCGCTGGCGGCGTGGTCGAGTTGTTCCAAGGCCGGAATGTTGCGCAGAAGCCCGGTGACGCGTTGTTCAGCGAACTGCCGATGGTCAGGCGTGGCCTTGGGGTCCAGAAGCACTCCTGCCTGGCCGCGCAGGAAGTTCAGCCATGTCGCCAGGCCGGTCGCGAAGCCTTGCGCCGTACCGAGCTGTGCGGGGCCGCCATGGTCGCGGTAACACGCCCCGATCACCCGGAGCGCATCGACGTCGGCGAGATGGTGCATCAGCAACAGGCCGAGCTCGCGCCACGGGGCCATCGGTCCGGCGTTGTCCCAGTCGACGAGCCATCGGCGTCCGGCCGCGTCGCGAAGGACATTGCTCGCTTTCGGATCGCGATGGCACATGATGGGCCGCCCGTCCGGCGAGGCGTTGACCAGGCACGAGAGCTCGACCAGCTGGGGAGTCGCCGCTTCGAGCGCGGGCCACCAGTCCACACCGGCGCGTGACGCGTCGTCGGCGAGCTCGTCCCAGTCGACGTCAACGCGCTGATAGAACGGGTCCGGCTTGGCGTCGTCGCCCGGCTCGAGCCCGAGAGCGTGGATGCGGCCGAGCTGCCCGGCCAGCCACTGGACGGTCTCGGTGTCGGTCCGGTCCGGCACCTCGCCGTCGACCCACTCATAGACACGCCAAGCCTGCCCTAACGGATCGTGCGCCACATATCCGCCTGCCGTTGCGGCCAGGGACCTGGGGCTCGGTACGCCGGCCTGCCGGCACCGACCCGTGAAGCGCACCTCGTCCTCGGCCGCGCTCGCCGAAGGGACCTCCCAGAACAGTTCCTTGGCGGCGTACGTGGCCGTCGACGACGAGCCTGGCGGATCCGCGTCGATACGCCACACGGCACCCATGGCGCCACGTGCGACGCGGCGTGCACCGCGGAGCTCCCCAAGGCCGAACGCCTCACACACGAACGTCACATCGGCGTCGGCGCTGTCGGTCACCGGGCCATCATGACCCGATCGGCGTACGCGTTGCCACGGAATTTCTTCGCCCCGGACACCCGTCGGATCACGATGGCGACGCCATGGTTCAATGCGAAGGTCGATGGAAGGACTGCGGATTGCTCGGCCCTGAACTCGTAAGGACGGCATGAGCCGCCACGTCCCGCATGCGGATCCGGGGATACCGGACAGCCGTGGTCCGGTGCGTTATCTCTGGTGGCTGGTAATCCGGCAGTGGACGCGGGCGCTGCGTGGGGCTCTGTGGGGCAGCCTGTCGATGTGCGTGCACATCGCGCCGCCGTACCTGACGGCGAGAGCGATTGACGACGGAATCAACAGCGGCGACATGGCGACGCTCGCACTATGGGTCTCCGCGGTTCTGGCCGTCGGCGTCCTGAACGCCGGCTTCGGCTTGCTCAGGCACCGCACCATGACCTTCGCCCGCACCGACGCGGCATATCGCACGGTCCAGGTCGTGGTGCGGCAAGCTGTGCGCTTGGGCGCCACCCTGCCGCGCAATGTTTCCTCCGGTGAGATCGCCGCCGTACAGACGGCCGACGTCGGCCGGATCAGCCAGGTCATGACGGTGACCGGGCCCGGCGTGGGCGCAGTGGTCGCTTACGTGGTGGTGGCGTCGCTGTTGTTCGCCATTTCGCCGCTGCTCGCCGTCGTCGTGCTGCTGGGCGTCCCGGCGCTGGCGCTGCTGATCGGTCCGCTGCTCGGCCGGCTACGCGGCGCCGAGACCACGTATCGCGAGCAGCAAGGAGCGCTGACCGCGCGTGCGGGCGACATCGTGTCCGGCCTTCGCGTCCTGTTCGGCATCGGTGGCAAGGCGGTGTTCGCGGAACGCTACCGAGGCCGTTCTGCGGCGCTGCGCAGTGATGGGTACCGGGTCGGCGCGATCACCAGCTGGGTTGAGGCGGTCGGGGCGGGCCTGCCGATCGTGTTCGTCGGCGCCGTCGTGTGGCTCGCCGCACGCCAGGCTGTCGATGGCACGATCACGGTGGGCGAGATGGTCGCCGTCTACGGCTACGTCGCCGTGCTCGTCTTGCCAGTGTCGGCCCTCATCGAAAGCGCCGACGACATCACCCGCGGCATCGTGTCCGCGCGACGGGTGGTGCGCATCCTGGCGATGTCGCCCGGCATCCAGGATGGGCCGTCCACCGCCGACGGACCTCGTGAGCCGGCGGACATGCGCGATCCGGAATCGCAGCTGACCGTGCCCGCCGGGCGGATGTCCGCGCTGGTGAGCTCCGACGCAGCGGAAGCGGCTGCGATCGTGGACCGGCTCGGCCGCTATACCGAGTCGGACACCACCTGGGGCGACGTCCCGTTGTCCGAGATGGCGCTGGCCGAGGTGAGGAGCCGGATCCTGGTCGCCGATCAGGATGCCTACCTTTTCGCCGGGACACTGCGAGATGGCGTCGGGAGCGGCCGGCGGGACGACGGCTCTGGAGGTAGCCACCGCGACACGATCGTCAGCGACAGTGAGATCGACGACGCGCTGCACACAGCGAGCGCCGACGATATCGTTGCCGCCCTCCGGGACGGTCTGGCGGCTCCGATCGAGGCACAGGCACGCAACCTGTCCGGTGGTCAGCAGCAGCGGATCCGGCTTGCCCGGGCGCTGCTCGCTCAGGCCGAGGTGCTGCTGCTCATCGAGCCGACATCGGCCGTGGACGCACTCACCGAAGCCGCCATCGCGAGCCGGCTGAGAGCAGCCCGTCAGGGACGCACCACGCTTGTGGTCGGCACGTCGCCGCTGCTGCTCGACCAGGCCGACCAGGTGTCCTACGTAGTCCGTGGGACGGTCGCCGCCGTCGGCACACACTCGGAGCTGCTGGCGACCGAGCCGGGATACCGGGCTCTCGTCTTCCGTGGCTCGGACGAGGACGACCTGCTCCAGGGGGCGGTACGGTGAGTCACGACGAGTGGCGGCTGCCGGTCGCTGACGCGCCGGATGTGCGACGAGCCGCCTGGCGGCTGGTCCGGGACGACGGTCGCGCTATGACAGCCGTCATCGCCTTGACCTGTCTGGCCGCCTTGGTCGGGCTGGCGCCTCCGTGGCTGGTCGGCGAGATGGTCGATGTGGTGGAGTCGGGCGACGCCTCGGTGGCCACCATCGACGCTCTGGCGCTGGCCCTCGTCGGGCTCGCGATTGTCCAGCTGGTGCTGACCAGGTTCGCCCGGTACACGGTGCACCGCTTCGGCGAGCGGGCACTGGCGAGGCTGCGCGAAGAGTTCGTGGACCGCGTGCTGGCCCTGCCGTCGCGGGTCGCGGAACGGGCAGGCACCGGTGACCTGATGACGCGTGCGTCCGCCGACGTCGGGGTAGTCGGTGTGACGCTACGCAATGCCGCGCCGGACGTCTCTCTGGCCTTCCTGCAGGTGACGTTCATCTTCGGTGCTGTGTTCTTCCTGCATCCATTGCTCGGTGCCTGCGCCGTCGTCGGGCTGCCGCTGATGGCTTGGGCGACCCGCTGGTACTTGAAGCGGGCTCGTACGGCCTACCTCGCCGAGGGCCAGGCCGGCTCGGACGTCGCGGAGAGCATGGTTGCCACGGCGGAGGGCGCCCGTACCGTCGAGGCGCTGGACCTGCGCGAGGCACGGATCACAGAGATGGATACCGCGATCGATCAGGTGTACAGGACGCGGGTGCGCACACTGTTCCTGCGCTCGGTCCTGTTCCCGGTCAGCGATCTCGCCAACGCCGTCCCGGTCGCGGTGCTGCTGATGGTCGGCGGGTACGCCTACACGGAGGGTGTGATGAGCCTGGGTGCGGTGGTGGCGGGCAGCCTGTACCTGTGGCGGCTCAGGGACCCGATCGAGCGGATCCAGATGTGGACTGAGCAACTGCAGCGTAGCGGGGCCTCGCTGGCCAGAGTCGCCGGCGTCGGCCTGGTCCCGTCGGACCGTACGTCGCATCCTGCGGACGGCGGTCCGATGCCCGGCGCCGCAGCTGAAGCAGCACCGACCGATGAACGTATCGAGGTCGTGGATGTGCGGTACGCCTACATCGAGGGACAGGACGTGCTGCGCGGCATCGATCTCACCGTGCGGCCTGGGGAGCGGCTGGCGATCGTCGGTCCGTCGGGCGCGGGCAAGACCACACTGGGGCGGCTGCTGGCCGGCATCGATGTCCCACGGACCGGCAGCGTTCTGGTCGGCGGGATCCCGGTAGCCCACGTGCAGGCGGACAAGAGCCAGGTGGTGCTGGTCACCCAGGAGCACCACGTGTTCATCGGAAGTCTGCGGGAGAACCTCACCATGGCGGCGCCGGACGCCCCCGATGAGACGTTGCTGGCCGCACTGGACACGGTCGACGCGGACTGGGCATTCGCGCTGCCGGACGGACTGGACAACCAGCTGGGTGCGGGCGGACTCCAGGTGGACGCGGCCAAAGCGCAGCAGATCGCGCTGGCGCGGGTGGTCCTGCTCGACCCGCACACGCTCATCCTCGACGAGGCGACGTCGCTGCTGGACCCGACGACGGCACGGCACGCTGAGCGATCGCTGGCCGCGGTGCTGGCTGGGCGGACGGTGATCACCATCGCGCATCGGCTGCACACGGCGCACGACGCCGACCGGGTCGCCGTCGTCGAGGACGGCCGGATCACCGAGCTGGGTACGCACGACGATCTGATCGCGGCGGACGGGCCGTACGCCGCGCTGTGGCGGTCCTGGGGAGGAGACGTTTCTCGCCCCTGACGCGCCTACGCTGTGAGCCAATTCTCAACATCGAGTTCTTTGACCCGTTTGAACTCGCGGGTGTTCGCGCTGACCAGCGTGTGCCCCGCCCGGCTGGCCTGCCCGGCGATCAGCAGATCGTACGGCCCGATTGGTGTGCCGGCCGCGGCTAGCTCTGCGCGCACCTGTCCGGCGCGCGCGGCGTCGAGCTCATTGAAATCCGCAATGGTGATCGGCCCGCTGAGGAAGTCGGCGAGCCGCTCAGTGTTCTCGTCGGCGTGTCGGCTGCGGTTGACGCCGTACCAGAGCTCGAAGAGGCTGATTGAGGAGAGCCACACTTCGTAGCCCGAGGCATGAGCGTTCCGGTAATGATGCCGCACAGACGCGGGGCGGTCACGGATGAGCGCGATGGCTGTGTCGGTGTCGAGCAAGACGGCCATGTAGATCGGACCTCCGGTCAGAGCGACCGCTCGGCCGGCATATCGGGTTGATCGCGTCCCTCCGGCATGAACTCCACATCTTGATGGCGGTCCATGGCGGCGAACCAATCGTCAACGTCGGTGATGACCGGCTCGAGATATAGGCCACGGCCGGCGCGCCGCACCCGCACGCGGTCACTGTCGAACCGGAACGCCTTGGGGAGGCGGACGGCTTGACTCCTGCCGTGCATGAATACCTTGGCGACGGCTGTAACAGGAGTAGCGGATGTGGTTGTCGGCATCAAGCCCCTCCCTAATGGTAGATATCAATAGTGTATATCACCTCCCACCTGCGGTGCTGAGCGACGTCGTCGGGCCCGCCTCGCAATTAGGATGGCTGTCCTATTCTGTTACTGTAGGACACTCGTCCTAAGGTGTGGTGTGAGGTGTTCTCGATCGAGGAGGTGAATGTCGTGAGTGGATCGGTGACGCGGGCGCGGATCGTCGAGGCGGCCGATGAGCTGTTCTATCAGCACGGCTACGAGCACACGTCGTTCGCGGCGATCGCGGACGAGGTGCGGATCTCGCGAGGGAACTTCTATTACCACTTCAAGTCGAAGGATGAGATCTTGGACGCGGTGATCGACGCCCGTGTGGGGGCGAGGCGCGCGATGCTCGAGCAATGGGAGGCCGACGAGCCGACACCAGGCGGGCGGATCCGGCGGTTTATCCACATCGTGCTGACGAATCGCGCCGACATCCAGAATCACGGGTGCCCGGTGGGCACGCTGACCACCGAGCTGGCGAAGCTCGACCACGCGGCGTTGAAGGATGCGAAGGGCCTGTTCGAGGTGTTCCGGGTGTGGTTGCGTGAGCAGTTCGCCTTGCTCGGTCACGAAGCGCAGGCCGATGCGCTGGCGATGCATGTGCTCGCCTTCAGTCAGGGCGTGGCCACGCTGGCGAACGCCTTCCACGACGAGGAGTTCATCTGTCGGGAAGTTCAGCGGATGTGTGACTGGCTCAGCGCTTACACCGGCGATGCGGAACAGGACGTACGAGACGCCGACGCCCAGGCAAATGCCTGAGGCACTGAACATCGAAGAGAGGAACTACATGTTCGTGGTGTTGCTTCGGTTCTCCGACAACAAGAGCGCAGCCGGTCAGCACATGGCTGGCCACCAGGAGTGGATCGGGCGCGGTTTCGGCGACGGAGTCTTCCTCCTGGTCGGCAGCATCCAGCCGTCCGCGGGTGGTGCGATCCTGGCGCACGGCACGTCGCTGGCGGACCTGCAGCGGCGCGTCGACGAGGACCCGTTTGTCGCCGAAGGCGTAGTCAGCGCCGAGATCATCGAGATCGACGCGGCAAAGACCGACGACCGGCTGAGCTTCCTGCTGGCCTGAGTGACCAGCGCAGCACTCACGACGTAAGGACACCACGAGAATGACTGCCTCGATGTTCGCTCCAGATGGCCGGCCCCGTTGCCCTTGGAGCGGCGCGGCACCGCAGTTCTTGGCCTATCACGACACTGAGTGGGGGTTCCCCGTCGCCGACGAGCACCGGCTGTTCGAGAAGCTGAGTCTGGAGGGCTTCCAGTCGGGCCTGAGCTGGCGCACGATCCTGGCCAAGCGCGAGAATTTCCGCGCCGCCTTCTGCGGCTTCGACATCCATAAGGTCGCTCGCTTCACCGAAAGGGACGTCGACCGGCTGTTGCAGGACACAGGGATCGTCCGCCACCGCGGCAAAATCGAGGCCGTGATCAACAACGCGCGCCGTGCCGAGGAGCTCGCCGACGGCGGAGGATCGTTGAGCGCAGTCATATGGCGTTACGAGCCTGCCGGAGACTTGGCTGAGCCACAGAGCGCGTCGACCTCAACCGAGTCGATCGCCTTGTCGAAGGACCTGAGGAGGCAAGGCTGGAAGTTCGTCGGTCCCACCACAGTGTTCGCGTTCATGCAGGCCATGGGGCTGATCAATGACCACGTGAAGGAGTGCGTGATCAGGCCCCAGGTCGAGCGGGCACGCGAGAGTTTCACGCCTCCGAGCCGCTGAGTCCTCTTGCGGTGTCGATTCGGCCGTGCGTCGTTCGTGTAGAGGGTGAGAGACCGGGATGACCCGGTACCGTCACTGGCAAGGAGGAACATCATGGCGCAGTATCTGCTCAGCATCTACCAGCCCGATGGCGACGTGCCGCCGCCGGAGGTCTTGGAGCCGATCATGGAGAATGTCAGGGCCGTGAACGCCGAGATGCAGGCGTCCGGTGCGTGGGTATTCGCCGGGGGCCTGCACCCGCCGAGCACCGCCACGGTCCTCCAGGCGAAGGGCGACGACGTCCTTACCACCGACGGCCCGTACATCGAGGGCAAGGAACACATCGGTGGGTTCACGGTCCTACAGGCGCCCGACCTGGACGTCGCGCTCGAATGGGGCCGCAAGCTCGCCCGTGCGGTCACGCTGCCGGTCGAGGTCCGGCCCCTGATCGACGAGAGCGAGCGAACCTGCGCGTGACGGCCGACCCGCCCGTGGTGTCCCACGCGGAGATCGAACGCGTCTTCCGCGAGGAATACGGCCGCGCCGTGTCCGTCCTGGTCCGCCGATTCGGCGACATCGACGTCGCCGAGGAGGCGGTCCAGGACGCGTTCGCTGCCGCCGTGCAGCGCTGGCCACGGGCTGGGCTTCCGCCCAGTCCGTCGGGCTGGATCATCACCACCGCCCGTAACCGGGTGATCGACCGTCTTCGCCGGGAAGCGTCCCGTGAAGACAAGCATGCCCAGGCGGCGCTGCTGCACGGAGAGGACCATCCGGTCGAGGAGGAGGGACCCGTGCGCGATGACCGGCTGCGGCTGATCTTCACCTGTTGCCACCCTGCGCTCGCACAGGGTGCCCAGGTGGCACTGACACTTCGGCTCCTGGGTGGCCTGACGACGACGGAGATCTCTCGTGCGTTCCTGGTCGCGGAGCCGACGATGGCGCAACGCCTGGTCCGCGCCAAGGGGAAGATCCGCGACGCGAAGATCCCGTACCGTGTTCCGCGCGACGCGGACCTTCCAGACCGGCTCACGTCGGTGCTGGCTGTGGTGTACCTGATCTTCAACGAGGGCTACACCGCGAGCTCGGGTGATCAGCTGGTCCGGGCTGATCTGTGCACCGAGGCGATCCGCCTGGGACGGCTCCTGGCCGAGCTCATGCCTGATGAGCCCGAGGTCATGGGCCTGCTCGCGCTCATGTTGCTCACCGAGTCGCGACGGGCCGCCCGTACGACGGACGGCGGTGACATCGTCTTGCTCGTCGATCAGGACCGCAGCCAGTGGGATCGGGACCTGATCGCTGAAGGGCAGAGCATCGTCCGGGCGTGCCTGCGACGAGACCAGCCGGGCCCGTACCAGATCCAGGCGGCGATCAACGCTGTGCACAGCGACGCGCCGTCCGCGGCAGAGACGGACTGGTCACAGATCGTCCAGCTGTACGACCAGCTGATGGCGCTCGCGCCCAGCCCGGTCGCGGCGCTGCACCGTGCCGTCGCCGTGGCGGAGGTCGACGGGCCGGAGGCGGCACTCAGCCTGGTCGACGGCCTCGATCTCGGCCGTTACCACCTGTTGCACGCCATCCGTGCCGACCTGCTGCGCCGACTCGGACGCTACGAGGACGCAGCACGCGCCTACGACGCGGCGATCGCCCGCACTGACAACGCAGCCGAGCGGGCTCTGTTGCAGCGCCGCGCGTCTCTGATCAGCAAGGAGCCCTTCGGCTAGCCGGGCTGGTTGGCGCGGGTGAGGAGGAGGCCGATGCCGTAGCCCTTGACGACGGTCAGTGTGTAGCTGTTGATGGGTGTGCGTTCGTCGTCGTAGGCGACGCCGGTCAACGCGAGCCCGGGGGATCCAGGAGCGACGTCGCATTGCTCGGCATCGGCGGCGTCCAGCAGCGTCGGCTCGACCCGTTGCAAGCTCTCGGCGACGCGTCGTCCGGCGGCGGAGAGCGCGTCGACCATCGTGGGGCTGTGGTCCAGCACGTCGGGCGTGATCTGTCGGGCGACGCTCGCGGGAACGATGTCCGACGCCACTCCGTACACCGCCCCGTGCCGAACGCGAACGGCTCGATACCGCGTCACCGGTGATCCGGCAGGTATCCGCAGGTCAGCAGCGACGGCGCCGTCGGCCGGGTAGGTCTGCTGGGTGCGTCGTCGCTCCTCGACGTGGGCGGCCTCGTCGTCGAGATCATCGAGGAAACCCGTGTAGACCGGCCCCGATCTCGGCGTAAGCGGCTCGATGGGAGGCCTGGCCGCGACGTACGTTCCGGATCCCTGCTGGCTGGCGACGTAGCCGGCGTCGCGGAGGGCGGCGATCGCCTGCCGTATCGTGCCGCGGCTGACGCTCATCGTCCTGGCGAGGTGTTCCTCGCCGGGGAGGCGTTCGCCTGGAGCCCAGGCGCCGGCAAGGATCCGGCTCTTCAGCGACGCGGCGATGCGCGTGTACAGCGGACGGTCGGCGCCGGGGGGTCTGGTCACGGGAGCACGCGCTCCAGTTCGGCGCGTATCCGCGCCTTGATCTCTGCACCCGCGTACGACGCATCGAGTGCGGCTACCTGTGCGGCCAGCAGCTTCGACGTGGTGAAGCCGTGTAGCCGGTGTGCCGTGAGCAGCTCGTCGGTGAGTGTGGTCTGGAAGTACGCCGGGTCGTCGGTGTTGATGGTGGTGACGATCCCGGCGTCGGCGAGCCGGCCCAGCGGATGGGCCTGCGGGCTGTCGACGATCTTCAAGCAGACATTGGACGTCGGGGCGAGCTCCAGTGGGATGCGCTGGTCGGCGAGGTGCGCGACGAGCTTCTCGTCGTCGAGGCTCTGGATGCCGTGGCCGATGCGGTCGGCACCGAGCGACCTGAGCGCTCCCCAGACGCTGGCCGGACCGACGGTCTCTCCGGCGTGCGGTAACGATGCCAGGCCGTTGGCTTTCGCTCGCTGGAACGACGACGCGAACAGCTCGGGCGGGAAGCCGGACTCGATACCGCCCAGGCCGAGCCCGACGACGCCGTCCGGGGCTGCCGGCCCTAACAGGTAGTCGATTGTCGCCTCGGAGCCGGGGTCCTCGGACTCGCGGGAGATGTCGCAGATCCAGGAGAGCTCGACTCCTGATTCCGAACGGGCGCGCCGTCGTCCTTCGTCGAGCCCGTCCCGATACTCCTCGAGCGCGATGCCGCGCCGCTGGTGGTTCAACGGGGTAGTGGTCACCTCGGCGTAACGGACGTGCTGTGATGCGAGCTCGGCCGCGAGGGCCGACGTCGCGTCGGCGAAGTCCTGCGCTGTCCGGAGCACGTTCAGGCCGGTGAGGAAGAGACGGGCGAAGTCGTCGAAGTCGTTGAACTCGTAAAGACCGGTCAGGTCGTCCGGGGTGGAGGCTCCGATGTCGACGTTGTTCCGTTCGGCGAGGTTGAACATCGTGGCGGGCCTGAGGGATCCCTCCAGATGCAGATGTAACTCGATCTTGGGAAGGGCTGCCAGCCACGCAGCGACGTCGTCACGTTGATCTGCCACTTGTACTGTCTACCATACAAATATGCGTCCGCGATAAAAGTGTCGAGGTATGCCGGGGCTCTCCTGCGCTGGTGCGGCGTACGCTGACTTGATGATCGCGTGATCGGCACTGGTCGCGTCCTGCGGTGTGGGCTCGACCGTCAATTCACACGGTAGCGCTGCGCATGATGAGTGCGAGCACAGACAACGCTGCCAACGTTGCCGGGGCCGGCAGGCTCCTCCCGTCGCCTGCACGGATGTGGGAACCGATCGCAAGCAGGAAGTAGCACGTCAACGCCGCTGCGGCGGCGATCCCGAGTGGCGCCCAGAACAAGCCCAGGATCAGTCCGGCCGTACCGGCGAGAAGGACGAACGCCAGGTACTTGAGCTTCTCGGCTGGCACGCCCACTCGGACGTAGCCCTGAACGTACGGTTCACGGAGGGTGAGTTTGATGTACGCGGACATGGTCAAGGCCGCGGCGAGCACTACCGTGACGATGACGGTGAGTACGAACACGACGCACCTCCGGGTGTCGAGACACCAAATCTAATCACCCGGAACGTCCGAAGGGCAGGTCGTGATGATGTGCGCTGCCCGGCATCGGCGGCGTCCTGCGGCGTGGGGCTCGACCCGTTGCAGGCTCTCGGCGAAGCGGTGGCGGCCGGCGACCGTCGGGATCCTCTGCCGTCCGGGTGAGGTAACCGGAAACTCATGTGATTCCAGTGATCTCCGTCGGTAATGTGCGCAGCGTGGCATCGGAACATGCAGATCCTCAGGGGAGGATCGACGACGCGCCCGCCCCGGCGGTGGTCCTGGCGGCGTTCGGACTGTCCGGCACGGCGGTGGAGATGTCGCCGGTCTCCGGGGCATGGTCGAACCGGGTGTATCGGCTGAACACGGACAGCGCCAGCTACGCGGTCAAGCAGATGCGCAATCCGTGGCGCGATCCGCGGTGGCGGGACTGGCTCGACGCGGCGTGGGAGTTCGAGCAGCGAGTTCTCGCCGCGGGCGTGCCGATGCCGGAGCCGATACCGAATCCAGCTGATGGCGGGTGCCTGGCGTGGGTCGAGTCGGCTGGCGGGGGAGAGCGGGTGCCGGTGCGGATGCACCGGTGGGTGGATGGGAACGTGCCTGGCCCGGGGCCCGTCGACCGTGAGGTCGCCGCGTGGGTAGGTCGGACCCTCG
>NZ_ML142850.1:380055-384625 GCF_004138495.1 Phytoactinopolyspora endophytica | reverse complement strand
CTGCACCTGCTGAACGTCAAGGTCGAGGAGCGTGGCCTCTTCCCGATCGTCAACACGGACAATGCCGACCGATGGCCGGAGATCGTCGAGGAAGCGCGTCGCGCAGGGGCACGTGAGTTCGCCGCACAGTTGAGTGACCTGGAACCACAGGTCGGGGTGATCGCGGAACTGGCGCGCCAGGCCGGTGATCGCGCCGACGACGAACTCATGAGCCACGGCGACATCGACCAGAAGAACGTACTGCTCACCAGCGATGGTCCGGTACTCTGCGACTGGGACGTCGCGACGCCGCTGGTGCCGCGCTCCGAGCTCGCCGACGTCGCCATGTCCATGGCGTGCTGGAGCGAATTCGACATAGCCCGCGAGGTGGTCCGGGCGTACCGAGGCGCCGGGGGAGTGGACACCGAGATCGAGCCCCGCGACTTCGGCCCGACGTTAACGAGCAGCCTCGACTGGCTCGTGTTCAACGTGGAGCGCGCCAGTGGGTTGCGCACCGTGGCCGCCGACGAAGCCGAGCTTGGGAGGCGTCTGGTGCCCCAGCTCGTCGAGGGTCTCCCGCACGAAGTCGACGTCGCACTACAGGTCCGCGAGGTCTTGCGCTAGGAGCGAGGGCACCTTCGCCGTTACGTGGGCGCACCAGGCTGCGGCTCCATGGGCCTGTTCGATGGCGCCGCCATCAGCCTCAAGGTGGTGTACTGCGATCTATCGTTCTAATCATTTAATTGAGGTGGCACGTAAGCTGCGCGCGGACTCCAGGCCGGTGATCGGCCAGGCGTTGGCGAATGTGCCGAAGCTGCGTGACACCGTTCGTGGACCGTTGGCTCACGAATGGATCGACCAGTGGGAAGGCGCGTTGCGAAAGGGTTCGGTGAGCGAACTCATTGAGTTGTGCCTCTCGCCAGGCGAAAGAGGTATCGATCTACGCCAGGTGGGTCCCTTCGCCGGTGTTCTCACTGACAAGGAGCGCATGGCGGCCATCCGTCGTGCGAGAAACTCATGAGACGCGCTACCGCGCCGCAGGGTGGTGCCGCTCAGGCGCCAGCTGCCTTGGCTGCAGGTTCGTCCTGCGCTGGCTGCTCCGGCTCGGCCGGTTCGGGTGCAGCCTGCGCTGGCTGCGAGTCAGGCCTGAAGCGTTCGAGGTAGGCGTCGAAGTCCCAGCCCGGTCGACCGTCCGAGCCGTCGAGGAAAGCTTCGGCGGCCTGTCGGCCGTTGTCGTAGAGCTGCTGTTGCGTGGCCCGGTCGAGGTCGAAGTCGGTCGCCTTCACGTCCAACGTATCGATGAAGATGGTGCGCGCGAGGACGGCCGGGTCGTCGAGGTAGATGCGGTCGTAGAAGCCGGTCATCGTGCCGATCATGGCCTTGGTCATGGATATCACGCCGTTGACGTCGTGCAGCTGTTCTCGCGCCACGTCGGGACGATCAGACAGCTTGATGCCGAAGGTCGGCCACCGCGGCGTCTGGTCGTCGCGGCGGTCGAAGACCGCGACCGGGAAGTTCGAGAGCATGCCGCCGTCAACCAGCCAGCTCTTGGCGCGTGCCTGTTGGTGATGGAGCTTTGCAGCGCGGAAGAAGTAGGGGATCGACATCGAGGCCCGGATCGCGTCGACGACGTCGACATCGTCGGCCTTCCGCCCGTACTCGTTGTACTCCCACGGCAGGCTGCGCAGGACGCCTTGAGAGATATCCGACGCCATGACTACGAGGCGGTAGTCCTCCTCCGGCGGCAGCGACGTGTCCGGATCATCGCCCCGCAGGTCGGCGAAGGTGCGTACATCGTGCTCGGCGAGGAGCTCGCGGAGCCAGTCACGCAGGTACTCGCCGCGATAGATGCCGCTGGTGGTCACGATCGACACCAGCCGGCCGAGGAGGCCGAGCCGACTCAGCAGGTTGCCATCCTTGAAGCGACGGTAATCAAGCTCCCGCATGACCTCGTGCAGCCGGTCGGCGCTGACATTGGCGGCCACCAAGGCGCCGACGATCGCCCCGGCAGATGTGCCGGCCACCCGGTGGAAGCGGTAGCCGCGCTCCTCCAGCACCTTGACCGCGCCGACCAGCGCGATTCCCTTGACTCCGCCGCCCTCCAGCACCAGATCCGCGTCCATGATCCTCGCTTGTCCACGATGCTCGGTCTCGTCTTCGCCAAGCGTAACGGACCTGCGCTATGAGATCTTGATGTTCTGATTCATGCGGAACAGGTTGTTCGGGTCATACGTGCTCTTCGCTGCCACAAGGCGCTCGTAGTTGTCGCCATAGGTCGCCTTGACCCGTTCGTCGCCCTCTTCCATCAGGAAGTTCACGTATCCGCCGCCCATGGTGTGGGGGTGCACGGCCTCCCAGTACGAGCGCGCCCAGCTGGTGATCGCCTCGGCCTTGGACGGGTCCGGGTCGATGCCGGCGATGACCATGGACCAGGTGGCCGATCGGTAGTTCCAGGCCGTGTCCTTCCGCCCGACGCGATGCACCGCTCCGTCGATCGGGTAGAGGTGCATCAATGACAGCTCGCTGGGTGCCTGGGCGGCGTGCTCGAGGTGCGCGTCGATGGCCTCGTCGGGTAGATCCTTGACGAAGTCGCCCTTCCAATACCATTGCAGGCCCGACGGCAACAACGGGTCGAACAAGCCTTGCAACGCCGGGAAGGGCATCGTCGCGACGCCGTCGAGGATCGGTGGCGGTAGTTCCTCACGGAGCGGCTTCAGGGCGGCTTCCGCTTCCTCCGCGGTGCCGTTGTGACACATGATCAATGCACAGATCTGCTGGCCCCATAGCTCGGCGGGGAACGGCGCCGTCGACGGGACGGTCTTTAACCCGAGGAAGGGGCAGAGTTCCTCCGGCGCGTGGGGGAGGAACTCGCGGTACGCCTGCATGATCTGACGCGCGTCGTCGCGATGCCAGAAGATCGGGCCGCCGTAAATGGTGCTGGCAGGATGCGCCTGGAAGGTGAAGCTCGTGACGACCCCGAAATTGCCGCCGCCACCGCGCAGCGCCCAGAACAGGTCCTCGTGTTGCGTCTCGTTCGCCGTGACGAACCTGCCATCCGCGAGCACGACATCGGCTTCGAGCAGATTATCGATCGTCAGGCCATGCTGGCGGCTGAGATATCCGGTACCGCCGCCGAGCGTGAGCCCCGCGATGCCGGTCGTCGACACGATCCCGGCGGGCACGGCCAGCCCGAACGCGTGAGTCGCGTGATCAACGTCCCCTTGGGTGCAGCCGGGCTCCACGTGTACCGTGCGGCGTTCCGGATCGACCCGCACACCCTTCATCTGTGATAGGTCGATCACGAGGCCGTCGTCGCAACTGCCGAGGCCAGGCCCGTTGTGGCCGCCTCCGCGGATGGCGATGATCAGGCCGTGTTCCCGGCCGTAGGCGACCGCACTGATGACATCGGCCGCGTCCACGCATCGCGCGATCATCTGTGGCCGTTTGTCGATCATGCCGTTGTACAACTGCCTGGCGCGATCGTACCCATCATCGGACCGGCCGATGAGCTCTCCACGCAGGCCTTGCGCGAGTCCGTTCGACGTCGTTGGTTCCGTCATGCCAGCCCCCCATAGCGTGCAAAGGCCAACGGGCTTGGCCCTGTGACCTGTACTGTCTCGACGACGACTCCAGGCCCGGTCAAGGTCGGGTCAAGGGCGGCGCCGAGGCGGGCGGCTACGGCGTCAGTGCGACGACGGCGGCGTCGGGGGTTTCGAGGCGGTGCGGCCCGGGCGCCGCCGGGAACCGGGCGAGCTCGCCGCGGACGACGCTGCGGCGGCCATCGACGTCGACCAGGACGGTGCCGTCGGCGCCCACGGCGATAAGTTCGTCGTCGGCTCGTAGTAGTGCGGGGGCATCGATCCCGGCGGCGACGGCGGTGCGCCCGGCCCGCAGCGCGTCCAGCACGGCATCGGTTGTGGCGGGAACACCGGTCGGCGCGTCATGGGCGGTACCCGTAGGGCCCAGATCGACATGATCGTTATCGACGGCGACCCAGGTGACCGGCACACCGAGCGGGCGCCCTTGGTCTGGGCTGTGGAAGTCGCTGCCGCCGACCGGGATGGTCTCCCAGCCCCACGCGCTCCACCAGGCCAGCGGCCCGGTCCATCGCGTGTCCAGCCATGACCAGTGCCAGATCTCGGCCAGCGGCGGATGCTCGGGCAGCCGATGATGCCACGAGCAGTCGGCGCAGAGCGGGTGGTTGATGGAGAGCAGGCCGCCGTCGCGTGCCACCTGCGACACCCAGGTCTGCGCTGGGCGGCGGAAGTCGATCCACGGTATGGCGCCGAAGGCGTTGGCGTGGCCGCGGTCCGTCGTCACCTCCTGTCCAGGGAGCAGCGTGACACCGTACTCGGCGCCGATCTTGGCCAGCCCGTCGTGGTGGCTGACGGTGTTGTGGTCGGTGACGGCGAGGACATCGAGCCCCGTCCCGGCGGCGAGCGCGGCCAGCTCTGCCCGGCCGAGCGAGCCGTCGGAGTGCAGCGTGTGGGCGTGGAAGTCACAGGCCAGCCAGGTGCGACCGGCGTCGGCCGGCAGGTCCCGGCGGGACCGGCGCTGCGCCGGCGCCGGAGGGAACGGCGGTTCGGTCTCG
>NZ_ML142850.1:373386-379958 GCF_004138495.1 Phytoactinopolyspora endophytica | reverse complement strand
GTCCGGCCGCCGGCGTGTCGATCTCGACGATGACGTCGAGCCCGTCACCGGGAACACGATGCAGGCCCAGCACGACGGACCAGATACCGGGCTCGAGCTCGCCGGGCAGGTACCCAGGGGTGGCCGAGTCGGCGGTGATGACGAAGCGCGAGCGTGCACCGCCCGACCACCCGCGGAAGCCGTCCGCGCCGAGGCAGCCCAGGTCGATGACGCCACGTTCGCGGTCGAAGGAGAGCCGCACCTCGACCGACGGCGTGCCGGGCGTCACCTCGAATGGCAACTCGAGGTACGGCGACGTCGTTCGATCCTCCGGTGTCAGCTTCCGCTCGATTCGGGTCGTCATTCTCGATCCTCCGTCTCCATGATCATCGAGGATCCGGTGTGCGCACGTACGCCGGATCCTCGATGATCATGAGGAGCCGCCTCAGCCCAGTGTCGGCTCGGACGTCACGGTGGCGGTCGCGCCGATGAGCGCGTCAGTCGTGGCATCAAACAGGAGCGTGCGGTCATGGCGAGCGACGACCCAGCCTCGCGTGCCGGGCGACGGTTCGTCGTCCTCGTCCACGACCACCTGGATCAGCATCTCCTGGGCTTCTACGGTGATCAGCGCGGACGCGCCGAGGTTCTCGACGATGGTGACGGAGCCCTCGACGGCGCCGTCTACGGGTGACGATGACCAGCGTAGGTACTCGGGTCGAGCGCCCCAGATCACCTCGTCGCCTTCCTTCACCTGGCCCTGCGCCGACGGCGGCAGCGGCACGGCTGAACCCGCCACTTCGACCCGATCGCCGGAGATGGTGGCGGGATGCAGATTCATCGGCGTCGAACCGACGAACCCGGCGACGAAGGTGTTGGCAGGCTGGGCGAAGATCTCGCGGGGACTGCCGATCTGCTGGAGCCGGCCGTCCTTCATGATGGCGATCCGGTCGGCCAGCGCCAAGGCCTCGGCCTGGTCGTGGGTGACGAACACCGTCGTGACGCCGAGCTCACGTTGCAGACGCTTGAGGAACGTCCGGGCTTCCAGCCGCAGCCGGGCATCGAGGTTCGACAAGGGCTCGTCGAACAAGAAGACCTGAGGGTTGCTGGCCACCGCGCGCGCTAGAGCCACCCGCTGCTGCTGTCCACCGGACAGCTGGCCGGGCCGGCGGCCGGTGAGCCCGTCCAGCGACAGCCCGTTGGCGGTCTCTTCCGCCGTCTCGAGCCGGGCACCCCGGGAGACCTTCTGAATCTTCAGCGGATACGCGATGTTGTCCGCGACGGACATGTGCGGGAAGAGGGCGTAGTCCTGGAAGACCATCGCCACCTTGCGCTTGCCCGGCGGCACGTTCGTGACATCGTGACCTCCGATGAACAGCTGGCCTTCGGTGGCGGCTTCGAGACCTGCGATGGTGCGCAGCAGTGTGGTCTTCCCACATCCCGACGGACCGAGCAAGGCGAAGAACTCGCCGTCCTCGATGGTGAGGTCGAGACCGTCGACGGCCCGGACGCCACCGGGGAACTCCTTCACCAGCTGTTGCGTGACGATCTCCGCCATCAGCTCTTGATACCTCCATAGAAACGGAACCCGTAGCGCCGGTTGACGAACAGATACAGCAGCACGACCGGGACGGAGAACAACAGTGAGAACGCGGAGATGAGCGCGAGGTTGGGCTGGCCGCCCTCGGTGTAGAAGGTGAACATCACGACGGCCGCCGGCAGCTTGTCCGGCGTACGCAGCAAGATGAACGGCACCAGGAAGTTGCCCCACACCTGCACCACACTCCAGACGGCGATCGTGGCCAGACCGGGCCGGGCGATCGGAACGACGACGTGCCGAAGAATCTGCAGCGACGACGCGCCGTATACGCGAGCGGACTCCTCATAGCTGCGAGGGGTGTTGTCCATGAAGTCTTTCAGGATGAAGATCGCCGCCGGGAGCAGCCCACCGGCCATCACCAACACCACCGCGAGCTGGGTGTCGATCAGGTTCAGCTCAGTGATCAGCACGAACGTCGGCACCATCGCGGCTGTCCCGGTGACGATCGACGACAGCAGCAGCAGCGAGTAGAGCAGCATGTCACGCCCGGGCACCCGGACCCGGGAGAGCGCATAGGACGCGAGCGAGGCGAGGACCAGCACGATGGCCATCGTGCTGAGGGAGATGATCAGCGAGTTACCCAGTGACTGCATCGCGAACGGGTTGTCCAGCAGTACGTCGAAGTTGTCCAGCGTGAACTCGGGAACGGACAGCCGCAACGCCGGAGCGCGGTCGAATGGGGCGCTGACCAGCCAGAGCACGGGCAACGCAAAGAACACGATGACGAATCCGATGAACACGAAGCGCCCGATCCGGCCCAGCGCGGTCCGGACGAACGCCATGCTCTGTTCGTGTGGGCTCGGTCCGTTCTCCGGACCCGGGGCCGCGGGCGTCGTCGATTCCGTGGCGGTCGTCACGTGTGCCTCCGTTCCCTGAGCACCCGCAGGTAGACCAGCGCGATGATGAGGTTGATCACGATCATGATGAGCGAGAACGCGGCGCCTTGACCGAGCTCGCCGGTCTTCAGCGCCAGGTTGTAGATGAAGACCGGGAAGATCTCCGTCTCCTGGCCTGGCCCGCCGCCGGTCAGCAGGTACGGCGTGAAGACGTTGAACGTCCACAGGGTGACCAGCAGGACAGCGGTCAGGATGTGGCCCCGGATGTTCGGGAACACCACGTCCCGGAGTGTGGCCCACGTACCGGCGCCGGACATCTTCGCCGTCTCCAGCTGAGACGGCGGTATCGAAGCCAGCGCCGAGCTGAACAGCAGCATCGAGAAGGCGGTGCCGTTGAAGATGTTGAAAGCGATGATCGACTGCATCGGGTACTCGAGCAGCCATGCGGTGTCTTCGGTGCCGAGGATGGCGTTCAAGGAACCGTTCCGACGGTCCAGCATGGCGAGCCACAGCCACGCGATGACCGAGGCCGGCAGGATCCAGGCGATCAGCACGAGCGTCTCGACAAAGCCGCGTACGGCCTTGCTCGCCCGGCGCATCAGCCACGCGATGGCGAAGCCGAGCAGCATCTGCCCGGCGATCGCGGAGCAGGCGACGAAGACCAGGGTCCGGGTGAGCGAGCCGACGAAGCGGTCGTCGGTGACCGCATCGACGTAGTTGTCCAGCCCGACGAACTCCGGCTCGGCGGCCGCCAGGCCGGTCAGCCGCCAATTGGTGACGCCCAGATACAGCGTCCACAGCGCCGGAAACACCAGGAAGATGGCGATGAGCACCAGCGCCGGCGCCACAAAAGCGCCGGCGCGGGCCCGCCCCAAGCCTGCCGCGTCCTCGTTGAGCCGCCGTCGCCGCCGGAGGAAGCCCCGCTCAGGCGTGGAAACAAGCGGAGGGTCCTCCGGCGGTTCTTGCTTATTCAGCGACGTTCTCGGCACCTACGATCCCTTCGAGCGTCGACTGGTACTGCTGCGCCGCGTCCGCCGGCGAGGTGCCGCCGACGACGGTCTCGGTGGCTTCCTGCAGTGCGATCGAGACCTCGGGGTATTCCTCGAGCCCGGGACGGAAGAATGAGATCGGCAGTACCTCTTCCGCGATGAAGGTGATCATCGGATCGTCGATGAGCTCCTCGTTCACGTCCGCCCGGGAGGTGATCCGCGGATCGTCCTTGTGCCGTTCCAGCAGCGCCTCGGGTGAGTTCATGAAGGCCATCAGCTCCCAGGCAAGATCTGGATGCTCGGTGTTCGGGTTGAGTACCTGGCCGCCTCCGCCGGACATGCTGACGAAGTCTTGCCCGTCGATACCGGCTCCCGGTTCCATGGCCGGGATCAGTGCCCAGCCGATGACCTCGTCCCGGTTCTCCATGGGAGCGATGTCCGAGTCCGCGTTGATCACCGAACGCCATAGGTAGTCGCCCTCGATCAGCATGCCGATCTCACCCTCGGAGAACTGCAGGAACGAGTTGTCCCTTCCTGCTGCCTCTTGCTGGAGCAGCGGGTCGCCCAGTTCCTCGTCGCCGTAGACGGTCGCATAGAAGTCGAGTACCTGTTCCATTCCTGGCGAAGCGCCCTGCCAGACATCGTCTTCCCAGACGGTGGCACCAGTCCCGGCCAGCAACGGCAGGAAGCCCTGCATAGTGGTCGCCTCGCCCATGGCCGTCCCGGCGTTGATCTGTAGCGGCACCACGCCGTCGAGGTCCTTCAGTGCGCGTGCCGCGTCCAGGATCTCGTCCCAGCTGGTGGGCTGCCAGTCTTCCGGAAGTCCAGCCTCGGCGAAGAGTTCTTTGTTGAAGTAGATGACGCGGCCGTCGGTGCCACCGGGGATTCCGTAACGCTCGTCGTTGAAGGACAGGTTCTGCTGGACGTTCTCGGTGATCTGATCCCAGCCGTCCCAGCTCTCCGACTCCGGATACACCTCGCTGAGCGGCTGGATGTATTCGGCTTGGGCGAACTCGCCGGTCCAGATCCCGTCGAAGCCACCGATCACGTCGGCGCCCTCGCCAGTCTGCAGGTCGAGCGCCAAGGCGGTCTTGTAGTCCTCATCGTCGACGCCGCTGCCCTCGAAGCCGACTGTCACCTCAACACCCTCGTCCGCCTTCATCGCCTCGAACTCGGGGATCACCCAGTCCTCGACCCATTCGGCTGCCTCGGCGTTCTTGCCGCCTTGGATCGCGTTCTCCGCCACGACGAGGGCGACCTGTCCGTCCTCGGAACCGGCCGCACCGTCCGACGAATCGTCGTCATCACCGCCGCAGGCTGCCAAGACGAGTGCGGGAACGAGGAGCGCCGCGGCGAATCTGCCGCGCGTGATGTAGGTCTTCATCCGTCCTCCAACTGCCATCGAGACTCGTGTCGAGTCGAGTCGGGTTCATACGTATCGGGATTCGCTGCCGCCGCATGCGAGGATGTCATGACGTTTAAACGTTCAGCTGGTCAGCGGCGAAACGGCCGAGGAACAGTAGCCGTCGGCATCATGGCCGGTCAGGGACCTGTATGGGGTCGTCATCGAACCTCCAGCAGCTGGCGCGCCCGGTCGACTCCGCAGGGGTTTGCCGGGCGGGGTTTCGGCTGCTGTCAGGTTGTCACGATCTCTTAACCTTGGCTAGACCAATCCACAACGTTGGTCGAATTGTGACCGAAAGTCGCGTACGTCTGGACAACCGGGATCTGACAGCTTGGATGTTTTAACATACTGATGTCCGTATACATTCGAGGATGAGGTGTCTGGATGGCCGAGAGCATCCCGCAGCTGGTAGTCGACCGCACCAGTCCGGTACCGCTGTATTTCCAGGTCGCTCAGCATCTTGAGCAGCTCATCGAGTCAGGCGTGTACCCACCGGGGACCCGGTTGGACAACGAGATCCTGCTCGCGGATCAGCTGGGCCTGTCGAGGCCTACCATGCGGCGTGCGATCGAGTACCTCGTCGACCGTGGTCTGCTCGTCCGCAAGCGCGGTGTCGGCACCCAAGTGGTCCAACCCAAGGTGCGACGCCCGGTCGAACTGTCCAGCCTCTTCGACGACCTGCGTGCCGCCGGGCGCGAGCCGCACACCGAGGTGCTCAGCTTCGAGATCCAGGCGCCGCCCGAGGCCGTCGCGGAGAAGCTCGGCGTACCGCCGGATACGGAGGTCTACGTGATAGAGCGGCTGCGCTACACGGGCGATGAGCCGCTGTCGATCATGCACAACTACATTCCGACCACCTTGTTGCCCTTGAGCCGCGAGGCACTGGCTGAGCAGGGACTCTACGATCTGATCCGGGCCGCGGGCATCGGGCTGACGATCGCGACACAGACCATCGGCGGCCGGGCTGCCCGAGCCGCGGAGGCGCGGCTGCTGGACGAGAAGCCGGGCGCACCGCTTCTCACCATGAACCGGATCGCCTACGACGAAGCCGGCCGGGCCGTCGAATACGGCTCGCACATCTACCGCGCATCCCGCTACACCTTCGAACTCACCCTCACCACCGGATAGGGGCGGCGCAGAGCGCAGGTGGAGCTGTCCTCGCCCCGGGTGGCCGGAGATTTCTTCTCCCTCTCACGCGGCCGGCGGGTTGCTCTACCTGCTGGATGCGTTGATCTTCCGCCGGCCGAAGATCAGTCAAGAAGCTCTCCGGCCCGTCGAGCCTTCAGCTTGGTCTGCGGCCGGCGGGGCGGATCGGGTTAGACACAGGGGTTCCTTGACTCACGTAACGCTGAGGGCGCTCGAACCCTATCCAAGCGTTACGTGAGTCAAGGAACCCCCGTTAACATGGCGTCATCGGGATGTCCCGAGAGTGGGTGCCGCGATGACGGAACTGCGACGACGCAACCGCCGTAACAGCGCCGGGCGTACTCGAGCCCAGCGCGATGTGGTCGAGTCGCGGGACGACGCCCGCCCCATCCGATCAGACGATGCCGCCGGGCATGCTGCCGGCACGGAGGCCGGCGGGGCACAGATTGACGTCGCCGCGGTTGAGCGGGATCTTCACGACGTGCTGGGAGACGACGGTTTGGTGACCGAGTACGCGCAGCGCCGCACCTACGAGTCGGACGGCCTCGCAGCGTACAAGAGCGTGCCCGCACTCGTCACGCTGCCCGCCAGCGTCGACGAGGTGGTCGGCGTGGTGAGGA
>NZ_ML142850.1:370910-373361 GCF_004138495.1 Phytoactinopolyspora endophytica | reverse complement strand
GCGAAGCACGCGGTGCCGTTGGTGCCGCGTGGTTCTGGAACCGGCCTGTCCGGTGGTGCGCTTCCGCACCCGGACGGCGTCCTGATCGTGCTGTCCAGGATGCGACGGATCCTCGACGTGGACCCGGTCAACCAGCGGATCACCGTCGAGCCCGGCGTGACGAACGCCGCCGTGAGCCGCGCCGTCGCCGAACACAATCTCTACTACGCGCCCGACCCGTCGAGCCAGATCGTCTGCTCTATCGGCGGCAACGTGGCCGAGAATTCCGGTGGTGCGCACTGTCTGAAGTACGGCTTCACCACCAACCACGTCCTGAGCTGCGAGCTGGTGCTGCCGGACGGCGATGTGGTGGAGGTGGGCGGGCCGACGCTCGACCCGCCCGGGTATGACCTTCGCGGCCTGCTCATCGGTTCGGAGGGCACGTTGGGCGTGGTCACCAAGGTGACGCTGCGGCTGTTGCGGCGTCCGGAGGCGGTCCACACGCTGGTCGCCGATTTCGACTCTCCGGCGTCCGCGGGCGACGCGGTGAGCGCGATCATCGCCGCCGGGATCGTGCCCGCGGCCGTGGAGATGATGGACAACCTCGCCATCCGGGCGTCCGAGGAGGACGCGGCCGCCGGCTTCACGATCGACGCCGGGGCGGCCTTGATCGTCGAGCTGGACGGCCCGGGCGCGGAGTGCGACACGGCGTTCGCCGAGACAGTGGCACTGTGCCAGGAGGCCGGTGCCACGGCCATCCGCATCGCCGATGATCCGGAGGAGCGTGCGCTGATCTGGCGCGGCCGGAAGGCGGCCTTTGCGGCGATGGGCCGGCTCGCCCCGGACTATCTCGTTCAGGACGGTGTCATCCCGCGGACGCGGCTGGGGGAGTGCCTGGCTCGGATCGCCGAGATGGCGGCCAAGGCACAGCTCCGGGTGGCCAACGTGTTCCACGCGGGCGACGGCAACCTGCACCCGCTGGTCCTTTTCGACAGCACCCGCCCGGGGGAGTCCGAGCGAGCCGAGTCGCTGTCCACGCGGATCGCGGAGCTGTGTGTCGCATTCGGCGGGTCGCTCTCCGGCGAGCACGGCATCGGGGCGGATAAAGCCTGCTCGATGCCGAAGATGTTCGGCGCCGAGGACCTCGCCGTCATGGACCGGGTGCGCGCCGCGTTCGATCCGGAAGGCCGCTGCAACCCGGACAAGGTGCTGCCGACTCCCCGGCTGTGCGGGGAGCGGCCAGGGCCGTACCGGCAGCACCCGCTGGAAGCGGCCGGCGTGATCGAGCGGATGTGACGGCCGTGTACCGTCCGGCGGATCTCAGCGACGCTCGTGAAGCGGTGCTGGCTGCGCGAGACGCTGACACGAATCTGATCGTCCATGGCGGCGGAACCAAGCTCGGCTGGGGCGGACGTCCGAACGGGACGACGAGGACACCTGACGCGAGCACAGGGCGCGGGAACGCGAACAGCTATGACGGTGCGGTGAGCGGGTCAGGCTCGCCCGCGGCCGATCGTGCGTGGAGCGTGATCGACACCCGCGGGCTCGATCAGCTGATCCATCACGAGCCGGGTGACATGACGGCCATCGTGCAGGCAGGCATGCCGTTGGAGCGGTTGCAGCGACTGCTCGCGGAAGCGGGTCAGCAGCTCGCCGTCGACCCGCCGATGCGGCGAACCAGGACGTTCCACTCGGGCGACCGCGATCTTGGAGGATCGGGGACGGGCGTGGCCGGGGACGGCGTGGTGACGGTCGGGGGCGTCTACGCCGCGAACGACGCCGGACCGCACCGGTTCCGGTACGGCGGCATCCGGGACCTGGTCATCGGTTCCACTGTGGTGCTCGCCGACGGCACGGTCAGCCGCAGCGGCGGCACGGTCATCAAGAACGTAGCCGGGTACGACCTCGGCAAGCTGTGGTGCGGATCGCTCGGCACCCTTGGCCTTGTCGTCGAGCTGACAGTGCGGCTGCACCCGTTGCCGGAGGCGACGCGGTCACTGCTCATTCCGGCATCCGCCGTCGCCGCATCGTCGTTCGTCGTCGATCTCCTGGCCAGCCCAGTCGAGTGCAGCGCCATCGAGTGGTCCGGTTCCATGATCATGAACAGTAACCGTGTAAATAGCACGGCTACTGTTCATGATCATGAGAGCGGAGCGCTCCTGATAGAGATCGAGGGACGCCACGCCGGGCTCGGAGCACGGGTCGACCAGCTGAACGAGATCGTCCGCCGCCACGGTCTGAGCGCCGAGCCGGTCGACGGCGCCGCCGACGTGTGGGACGCCTGGCGCGAGGCACACGCCGGAGGCGGGAGTGCCGGCCTCGTTGCTGCCGGATCGGGAGCCGGCGTGGTGGGATTCGGCGAGGAAAGCGCGACGGATCCGGTGAAGGACGTCGTAACTCCGTCGATCCGCACGGTGGCGCGGGCCGCGACCCTGCCGAGCCAGCTGGCCGACGCCGCCCAGGCCCTGTGTG
>NZ_ML142850.1:366581-370892 GCF_004138495.1 Phytoactinopolyspora endophytica | reverse complement strand
TCGTGCGTCCGCCGCGGCCGGCTTGATGGTGACGTTGCACAGTCACGCCGGGCTGGGGCTTCACGACGCGGTGATCGAGGGCGACGACGTTCCGGCGCACGCCGCGGTGGTCAGCGCGTGGCGGGACAGCGTCCGTGCCCTTGGAGGGAGCGTCGTCGTGCGGGACCGCCCGTCCGGCTTGGACGCCTATGTCGACCCGTGGGGTGATCCCGGCCAGTCCCGGCTGCTCGAGCTCTCCGGGTCGGTCAAGCGCGCGCTGGATCCGGAGGGACGCTTCGCACCCGGACGTTTTCTGGGAGGCCTGTAGTGGACCGCGAGCTGATCGATGACTGTGTGCACTGCGGGTTCTGCCTGCCGGCCTGCCCGACGTACGACCTATGGGGCGAGGAGATGGACTCGCCGCGTGGCCGGATCCATCTGATGAGCACGGCCCTCGACGGCGACGCGCCGATCGACGCCACCTGGGTGGGCCACCTTGACGCCTGTCTGGGTTGCATGGCCTGTGTGTCGGCGTGCCCGTCCGGCGTCAAATACGACCAGCTGATCGAGTCGGCGCGCGCCACCATCGAGCGTGACTACCGGCGGCCATGGCGGGACCGTGTGTTCCGCTCGATGATCTTCCATGCATTCCCCGGCCGCCGCCGGCTGCGGGTCGCCGCCGTGTTCGGTCTGCTGTACCAGCGGCTCGGGCTCGCCCGGCTGATCCGAAATGGCAGGGTGCGGGACCGGCTGCCGGCAAGGCTGCGCTCGCTCGAATCGGTGATGCCGCCGATGACAGTCAAGGCCGTGGTGCGGCGAACGCCTTCGCGGACACCGGCCGAGGGGGCGCGCCGTCGTCGTGTCGCTTTCCTGACCGGATGCGTCCAGGAAGTGTTCTTCGGCGACGTCAACGACGCCACAGTGCGGGTGCTGGCCGCCGAGGGGTGTGAGGTGGTGGCGCCGGTGAGCCAAGGGTGCTGCGGCGCGCTCGAGCTGCACGGTGGACGGGAGAGGTCCGCGTTGGAGCGCGCCCGCGCGGTGGTCGACGTCTTCGCCCGGCTGGACGTGGACGCGATCGTGGTCAACGCCGCTGGCTGCGGTTCTGCGATGAAGGACTACGGAAGGCTGCTCGCCGACGACCCGCGATACGCGGAACGGGCGGCGGCGTTCGCGTCGAAGGTTCGTGATGTCACCGAGGTGCTGGCGGAGCTGGAACCACGCCGTCGTTACGGCAGCCTCGACCTCGCCGTCGCGTACCACGACGCCTGTCACCTGACGCATGCCCAGCGGGTGCGATCGGCTCCCCGCAGCGTGCTGGCCCGGATCCCCGGCGTGGAGCTGCGGCCGATCCTGGACGACGGTCTGTGCTGTGGCTCGGCCGGGATCTACAACTTGGTGGAGCCGGAAGCGGCCGGAGAGCTGGGGCGTCGCAAGGCGGAAGCGCTGAGGGCCACCGAGGCCGACGTCGTGGTCACCACTAACCCCGGATGTGCGCTGCAGATCGGCCGCGAGCTGGATATCCCGGTGCTGCACCCGGTCCAGTTGCTCGCCCGGGCCCTCGACTCCCCATGATCATCGAGGATGCAGGTCAGAGTGCCCTGAAGCCTCGATCTCTCTGTCAAGATCCTTTGTGCGGGGTTCTGCTCGACGGGGCGGGACCGCTGACGTGCGCGTACCGGGTGACTCTTCGATGATCATGGTCGAAGGTGCTGGACCTCGGTGAGGACGGCGTCGGAGAACGCGGGCCAGGCTTCGATGGCCCAGTCGCCGAAGTCACGGTCGGTGAGCGCGACGCACGCCAGACCGGTACGAGGGGATGCCTCGGTATTCGGCGTGGCGCCGGCGGCATCTGGCGTATCCAGGATGCCCGGGGTGGTGCCCAGCTCGGCATCCGGGTCGACCCAGAGGAACGTGCCGGACTGCCCGAAATGGCCGAAGGTCCGGGGCGAGTTCTGCGACCCCGTCCAGTGCGGGCTCTTGTGGCCGCGGATCTCGAACCCGAGGCCCCAGTCGTTGGGATCCTGTCGGCCATAGCCCGGCAGGACGCCGACCAGCCCGGGGAAGGCCACCTCGGTCGCCGTACCCAGGGTGCTCGGGTCCAAGAGCGTCGGATGCTGCAGCTCGGCGGCGAAGCGGGCCAGGTCGTTGACGGTCGAGGACGCGCCGTGACCCGGTGATCCCTCGAACACCGTCGACGTCATGCCCAGCGGCGCCAGCAGACCGTCTCGCACGTAGTCGGCGAACGCGATGCCGGAGAGCTTGGCCAGCTGATCCGCGAGCTCCTCGAAACCCGCGCTGGAGTACACTCGCCGCTTGCCGGCCGGCGCGATGGTCGTGTGATCGTTGAGGTTCAGCCCAGAAGCGTGCGCGAGCAGATGCCGGACCGTGGAGCCTTCCGGGCCGGCTGGGTCATCGAGCTCGGCGACGCCCTCTTCGACGGCGATGAGCGCGGCGTAGGCGGTGAGCAGCTTGGTCACCGACGCGAGTGGGAAGACCTGGTCAAGGTTTCCGTGACTTCCCAAGATCCGCCCGTCGGGGGCCACCACCGTTGCCGCGGCGTTCTCAACCGGCCACTGCTCGATCATCCGCACACTGTCCACGGCCTCGACCCTACCCACGCCCAACGATCACCATGTGCGGCCCCTCCGCGCCGCGCTCGTGAGGTCTTGTCGACGAGCGGCCATGGGACTGCCAGCGCGACCAGCGGTCGATGCTGCAATCCGTGTCGGATGCCACATTCTGTGTCGCTATACGGCCTGAAGCGGGCTCTTGGCGGTACAGATTGCAGCATCCGACACGGATTGCGGCATCGGGCCCTGCGGGCGGCCACGACAGCGGCTGCGTAAGCCCGACGGTCCGCATTACTGGGTGAGGTTGCCCTATTGGTTGAGGTTGCTCACGCGGGCGAGGCTGCTCTCTGGGCCGAGGCTGCTCACTGGGTGAGGCCCCGACGCTGGAGGAGCGGCTCGATCTGCGGGTCGCGGCCGCGGAAGTCGCGGAACGCCTGCATCTCGTCCATGCTGCCGCCGCGCGACAGCAATGTGCGGCGGAAGTGGTCGCCGGTCTCGCGCCGTAGACCGCCGTTCTCCTTGAACCAGTCGACGGTCTCGGCGTCGAGCACCTCGCTCCAGATGTAGGAGTAGTACCCCGCGCTATAGCCACCGGCGAAGATGTGCGCGAAGTACGTCGTCCGGTAGCGAGGCGGAACCGCCGCCACGGCAACGCCGGCACGTGTCAGTGCTTCGGCCTCGAATCCCGCCACCCGGGCAGCGGTTCCGCCCTCGGCTGCTGTACGCGATGTCCCGGCGTCGTGTAGGGCCGACCCGTCCCGAAGCAGGCGCCGGGCGTCGTCGGCGCTGAGCTCGTGCCAGGCCAGGTCCAGCAGCGACGCGGCAAGGTACTCGGTGGTCTTGAAACCCTCGCCCCAGATCTGGGACTCCATGAGCCGGTCGACGATCTCCTGGGCAAGCGGCTCTCCGGTCCGGTAATGCCTGGCGTAGTTGGCTAGAACCTCCGGCCACACCGACCACATCTCGTTCACCTGCGAGGGGAACTCGACGAAGTCGCGCTGGACGTTGGTGCCGGAGAACTTCGGGTATCGCACGTCGGAGAGCAGGCCGTGAAGCGCGTGGCCGAACTCGTGAAACAGCGTTGTGACCTCGTCGAACGTCAGCAGAGTCGGCTCGCCGGCGGGTGCTCTGCTGACATTCAGGTTGTTGATCACCACTGGCTTGGTGCCCAACAGTGACGACTGGTCCACGAACGAGTTCATCCACGCGCCACCGCGCTTGGAATCGCGGGTGAAGAAGTCGCCCACGAAGAGTCCCACGCCGGAGCCGTCGGCGTCGGTCACCTCGAAGACCCGCGCATCCGGGTGGTAACCGGCCAGGTCGGTGCGTTCGGCGAAGCTGAGGCCGTAGAGGCGGTTGGCCGCGTAGAAGACCCCGTCGTGCAGCACACGCTCAAGCTCGAAGTACGGCCGAAGCTCGGAGCCGTCGACCTGATACTTGGCTCGCTTGACCCGTTCGGAGTAGAACGACCAGTCCCACGGCTGAAGGTCGAACTCGTCGCCGATCGACTCCTGCAGCGCGGCCGCCTCTGTATGCGCATTGGCGACGGCGGCGGGCGCGAGCTTGTCGAGCATCTCGTGCACTGCAGCGGGCGAGCCCGCGGTGCTGTCCTCCAGCACGTAGGCGGCGTGATCGTGGTAACCGAGCAGCTCCGCGCGTTCAGCGCGGAGCTGCACCAGCCGGGCGGCCGTCTCCGCGGTGTTGTGCTCATTGTCATTGCTGCCGCGTTGCACTGAAGCCTGATGAATGCGTTCGCGCAGCG
>NZ_ML142850.1:365122-366571 GCF_004138495.1 Phytoactinopolyspora endophytica | reverse complement strand
GTCGGCGAGCGAGCTCAGCACGGGCTGGGCGGTAGGCAGGATGAGGGTGAGCACATACTTGCCCGGAAGGTCGCGTTCGCGGGCGGCTTCCGCAGCGGCCGCGACGGCGTCGGCGGAGAGCCCCTCGAGTTGACTCTCGTCGTCGACGACGATCGCGGAGGCGTTGGTGTCGGCGAGGAGTTTGTTCTGGAACGTTGTCGACAGCGCAGACAGCTCCTCGTTGATCTCGCGGAGCCTGTCTTGCTGCTGGGGGTCTAGCGCCGCGCCGGCGCGGACGAAGTCGAGATGGTAGCGCTCGAGGAGCCGCTGCGACTCAGGGTCGAGGTCGGGTTCGGCGTCGTAGACTGCCTTGACCCGTGCGTAGAGATCCGCGTCGAGGTAGATCGCGTCCTCGTGCGCGGCGAGCTTCGGTGCGACCTCAGCTTGAATCTCCTGGACTGCGTCGTTCACGTCGGAGGATGCCTGGTTGAAGAAGACGACCGATACCCGCCTCAGCATCTCGCCCGTGCGTTCCAGGGCCACGATCGTGTTCTCGAACGTAGCCGGCTCGGCATCGGTGACGATCGCGTCGATCTCTGCCCGCTGTTCCGCCATGCCACGTTCGAAGGCGGGCAGATAGTGCGACTCGTCGATCCGTTCGAACGGTGGCAGCTGGTAGGGCAGGTCACTGGGGGAGAAGAACGGGTTCTCGGACGACATGAGCAGGGTCACTCCTCGGGTGGCCGGTGAGCGCCTGGGGTGTGGCGCGGGTGTTGTGCTCCACCTTGCCATGCACCGTTCGCGGGCAGCGACCGGGTGACACGCCGTGTGGTGTGCGGTTCGCGTGGCATCTACGCCCGCCATCGTGCACAATAGGAACGTCGCTTGATCCTGAAGTGATGGGAAGAGGTCGCAGGGGAAGGCGTCCCTCGACCCACAGGAGGATCTGGTGACGACACGTGGCGTCCTGTACGTCCACGCCGCAACGCCGGCGCTCTGCCCGCACATTGAGTGGGCAGCCGCCGGTGCACTTGGTGTGCGCGTGAGCCTTGACTGGACACCGCAGCCTGCCCAGCCCGGCGCCTACCGGGCTGAGTTGTCGTGGCAAGGCGAGCCTGGCATGAGTGCCAAGATCGCCTCCGCGCTGCGAGGCTGGCTGCATTTGCGGTTCGAGGTCACGGAGGAACCGAGCGCGGGCAATGAAGGCGCGCGTTATGCGTACACGCCTGCCCTGGGCATCTTCCATGCTGTGACAGGGGTGCACGGCGACATCATGATCCCAGAGGACCGGATCAAGTCCGCCGTCATCAAGGCGGCAGCGGGTGAGATCGGGCTGGAAGACGAGCTCCGCCGGCTGGTAGGGAAACCCTGGGACGATGAGCTGGAACCTTTTCGATACGCGGGTGATGGTGCGCCGGTCCGCTGGCTTCACCAGGTCGTGTAAGAAAAGTTGAGTCAAGGGGTTCACAG
>NZ_ML142850.1:362900-365108 GCF_004138495.1 Phytoactinopolyspora endophytica | reverse complement strand
GGGTCAAGTGTAGGGTCACAGCCAGGTAACAAGCCCTCTGTTCGTGGCCGCTCCGGCACCGGTGATTTCCCCGGCCCGGTGATCCGGGAAACAGCGGCCTCACCATGTGAATGGGCCCGGCTCCCCCCAAGTGGGGGTAGAGCCGGGCCCATTTTCTTTGACGGCATCGAGCCCCTTCATCCCTCCGTCGAGGAGGACGTTGGGGGGTTGGGGGTTTGCCGCTAACCCGCCGCCGATGACGCTCGGATCCTGGGCCGCTGGCCGGCCTTATGGCCTGACGACGCCCGGCGGTTACCCGGGCGTTTGCCGGGGTTCACGGACGACCGGAGGCAGTGTTCATCACTCGGCCGGATGATGATCCGGGGTTTGCACCCGATCTCCTTCCCTTGGAGCGTCCCGATGGCTGCACGTGTTCTTGTCCTGTCCGTCTCGGCGGTGTCTCTGATGGTGATGTCTGCCGTCGGCTCACACGGAGCGTCCGGCGCAGCTGCCCCGTCGTCGGCAGTGCCGTCCTCGCCGTCCTCCTCTGATTCGCGAGAGCTTCTCACCGAGCCATACCTGCAGATGCCTAGTGCGAATTCGGTCAACGTCGCGTGGATGACCGAGTTCGAGGGGCGCGCGCATGTCGTGATCGTCGGCGAGCTGGTCGGCGAGCTGAACGACGGTCAGCTGCGAGCGGCCGTCGGTGGTGGCCGGATACCCGGCGTCGAGGTCTTCACCGCCGAGACCGGCAAGCTCTCCCAGATGGCGGAGGACGCCGCTTCGGCCATCCCCGACGCGCCGGATCAGGTCACTGAGCGCAACGTCTACCGGCACGAGACGACGGTCACCGGTCTCCGCGCCGGGGCACGGACCCCGTATCGCGTGGTGTCGCTGGACCGAACCCACCTCGTCGCCTCCAAGACGTACACGCTGGCGCCGAGCCCGGAGCGAGGTGACGACCTGAAGATTCTGCTGACCAGCGACCACCAGCTCAAGGCGAACACGCCGGCCAACCTGCAGCGAGTGTCCGAGACGATCGGTCAGGTCGACGCGGTGTTCTTGGCGGGCGATCTGGTGAACGTCCCAGACCGAGCGTCCGAGTGGTTCGACGACGAGCGCGGCTTCGCCTTCTTCCCGGCGCTTCAGGGCCGGGCGTCGTACGAGGCCAACGGGGTCGAGTATGCCGGCGGCGAGATCATCCAGAATGCGCCGCTGTTCCCGGCCGTCGGCAACCACGAGGTGATGGGCCGGGCGCGGCTCGGCACACTCAACGAGTCGTTCACCTCGCCCGTGCCGCAAGCGGTCGCCGAGGCGGAGTACGAGAAGGTCGCCGATCAGGTCAACCCTGAAGGCGACGAGCAGGTCAAGGAGCAGTGGATCACCGACAACTCATTCAACACGACCAGTTATGAGGAGCTGTTCACGCTGCCGGATACGTCGCCGGGCGGGGAGCGGTACTACGCGACGACAGTCGGTGACGTCCGGCTGATCTCGCTGTACTCCACTCGGATCTGGCGTAGCCCGAACATCGCTGCGGACCCGGCTGGCTGGGGTACGTCACGCTTCACCGAGGCGCCGGGCACCCTGGACGATCCGCTCGCCCAAGGGTGGGGCTCGCACATCTTCGAAGAGATCGGTGTCGGTAGCGAGCAATACGAGTGGCTTCAGCAAGAGCTGGCCAGCGAGGAGTTCCAGGCCGCGGAGCGCACCGTGGTCATGCTGCACGAAGGGCCGAACGGCCTGGGCGACAACCTGTCACCGCCGTTCACCGACCCGGTGCGAATCGAGGAGACCGGCGAGAACGGTGAGCCGCGGGTGCGCTACGAGTATCCGAAGGAGGACAACTACCTGACTCGCGACGTGGCACCGCTGCTGGAGGAGGCCGGGGTGAACCTGGTACTCAACGGGCACTCGCATCTGTGGAACCGGTTCGTCGCGTCGTCGGGCACGAACTACTTGGAGACGTCGAACGTCGGCAATACCTATGGTGCGTTCCACCCGTTGTCCGGCCGCTCGCGACCGGTCCCGCCAGCACCGTGGGATGCGGACAACTACTCCGCGCAGGGCAACCCCGGCGGGCTGGAGCCGGTGGTGCCGAGCGTGGCGCCGCTGACGAACGACGACGGCACGCCGCTGCCGTTCGCCTCCAGCAACGACTTCACCGTGTTCTCCATCCTGGACACCGCCGCCGGGGAAGTGGTCAGCTACCTGTACGACCTGCGCACA
>NZ_ML142850.1:357911-362859 GCF_004138495.1 Phytoactinopolyspora endophytica | reverse complement strand
GTCGCTCCGGTCGTGCTGGACCGCTTCAAGCTGTAACGCCGGGCCCGACCCATTGCCATGGTTTTGGGGTTCCTGGCCTCATGTAACACTTGGCAGCCTCTCAGGCTGTACAAGCGTTACATGAGGCCAGGAACCCCGGCGCGGTATATTAAGTATTGACTTATATAAGTCGTCGCTATAATTTTGTCTCGTGCACGCGTTCGATGTCCTCGGTGACCCGGTCCGGAGACGGATCCTGGAACTGCTCGCCGACGGCGAAATGACCTCCGGTGCGGTGTGTGCGGTGATTCAGGAGGAATACGGGATCACCCAGCCTGCTGTGTCGCAGCATCTGAAGGTGTTGCGGGAGGCCGGGTTCGCCACGGTCCGGCCAGAGGGCGCGCGCAGGCTCTACGCCGTCAATGCCGAACCGCTGCGGGAGGTAGACGGTTGGCTCGACCACTTCCGACGGTTCTGGACGCCGCCGCTGATGGCGCTGGAGACGGAGCTGGCCCGTGGGCGCCGCGAACGGCGGCAGCGTGCACATCCCGAAGACCACGAGAAGGGAAGCGTGACATGATCGACGTCGTCGAGCAGATCAACGCGAGACGCCGGCAGGTGGGAACCCGTGTCCTGGAGGCGGGAGAAGCCCGCACCACCACCATCAGCCAGATCTACCAGGCCGACCTTGAAGACGTCTGGGACGCGTGCACCAATGCCGAACGAATCCCGCGCTGGTTCCTGCCGATCTCGGGAGAGCTGCGTCTGGACGGGAGGTATGAGTTGGAGGGCAACGCCTCGGGCACGATCCAGCGCTGCGATCCTCCTCGTAGCTTCTCCGCCACCTGGGAGTACGGCGGCGAGGTCAGCTGGATCGAGGTGCGGCTGACGCCGGAGGATGACCACCGCACGCGCTTCGAGCTCGAGCACATCTCGCACGTCGACGACGACCGGTGGGCGCAGTTCGGCCCAGGCGCGGCAGGTGTCGGCTGGGACCTGGGACTGATCGGACTCGCCCTGCACATCGAGAGCGGCGAGGCCGTGGACCCGGAGCAGGTCATGGCCTGGAGCGCGTCCGACGAGGGTCGCCGGTTCATCACGCTGAGCAGCGAGCGGTGGCGCGACGCGAGCATCGCCGCCGGCGAGGACCCGGCTGCGGCGAACGCCGCCGGGGATCGGACGACGGCCTTCTACACCGAGGCGCCCGACGACGCGAACGCGACCTGACCGGGCGCCGACGAGGCGGGCGTCGTCAGCGCTGCTCGAAGCGGTAGCGGGTCTGGCTGAACGGGTCCTTGCCGAACCCGAACGCCGTCGTCGGATGGACGGCGAAGACCCAAGCTTCGCCGACGCCGCTGACGTGGCGGAACACGCCGTCGCCGACGTTGAAACGCCACTCCTCGCCGTACTTGGCGACCCACGTGTCCGCGAGGCGCTGAAGCGTCGACGCGTCGGTGACGCGGACGGCTTCGCCCTCCAGCACCACATCAAGCCCGCCGTGCTGGGTGTTGGTGCCGGTGGTGAAGGTGACGGAAGGGTTTTGCTTCAGGTTCAGGCATTTCCGCTCGTCGGGGCCGGTGCAGAAGTGCAGCATCTCGTCTTCCCATACCGTCAGCAGCGGTGTCACGTGCGGCCGCCCGTCTGGACGGACCGTCGAGATCCAGGACAGCTCGGCCTCCGCGAGCTGGCGACGAGCGTCTGCCCACGGGGTCGCCTGGGCGGACTCTTCGCTGTAGCGGGCGTCGAATGTGGTCTCGGGCTCGGTTGCGGTCATGTCAGCAGGCCTTCCTGGAGTGATGTGCGGTTGCCAGTCGCCGAGTGCCGTTGTCTCGGCGGCCGGCCGTTGTCAGTGCAGACCTGGCCCGGAGGTGAAATTCATCGGGCTCGGTGCGGCCTCGTGAAAGGCGCCTGCTTGTGCGCTCGTAGGTGACACTGACCATGCCGTTTGCGGCATGCTATGGTGCCGGTGCGTCGACAGCCCTGGTTGAGCACGGAACAGGACGCAGGCTATCTTGTCAGCCTTGATGACGCCGACGGCGCCGAGTTCTGGTCTGCAGCGGAGGAACCTATTCGCTGCGCCTGACGCCTGTGTCGGTGGGTACGGTGATCGATCGCGACGGCCAGAAGGGCCACTCCTCGAAGGATTGACTGCGTCCGTCCGCGGCGAACCGGATGACCCAAAGGTCGCGGTACTCCTTGTCGACTGGTTCGCCGTAGAACACTTCGACTCGTACCACCGCGGTGTTGCCCTCGACGGCGACGATGTCGCTGGTCATCCGGAACACCTCGTCCGGGCCCGTGCGCTCGCCTTCCCACATCCGCGCAATGGCCGGCAGACCGATGACGGGCTCTTGGTACGGGCCCTGGAGATAGGCCGCGTCTTCGGTGAAGATCGAAGCGAGCGCATCCGTCCCCGGAGTCCGCCACACATTCTCATAGGCCTGTACCCAGCCCGTCACCTGTGTTCTGTCCATGTACGTCAGCATGCCCGGTCTGTGACGGGCTATGCACTGGCGATGCGCGGCATCCACATGGGCTCTTTGCCGAGCTCTGCCCATGCATACTCGAGGAGCAGCTGGGTCTTCAGGCCGGCGTAGCTCGGGTCGTCCCAGAGATTGTGTAACTCGTTCGGGTCTTGGTCGAGGTCGAAGAGCTCTCCGTAGGTCTGGCGGTAATAGATGGTCAGCTTGTAGCGCTCGTTGATGTAGCTGCGTAGGTTGACGGTGGTCGGCTCGTGGTGGTGCTCACAGATCGCATGATCCCGCGCACCGTCCCGACGGCCGAGCCAGACGTCGCGCTGGCTGATCCCGGTCATCGTCGTCGGGATGTCCAGACCCGCCAAGTCGAGGAAGGACGGTGCGAGGTCCACGAGAGACTGGAGCGCGGGCGAGACACGGCCCGCTGGAACCCGGCCAGGGTAGCGGACCAGCATCGGGACCCGGACCAAGTCCTCGTACATGAACGGTCCCTTGTGCTGCAAACCGTGCTGACCGAAGAAGTGGCCGTGGTCGGTGGTGAAAACGACGATCGTGTTGTCGGCGACCCCTAGTCGTTCGAGCTTGTCGAGGATGACGCCGACGTACGTGTCGGTGAAACTGACCATGCCGTAGTACGCCGCCACCAGCCGTCGTCGCTGGTCATCGTCGAGCTGGTGTGATCCCAATCCATGGATCGCGAACCCGGACTCCCGCCACGCGCTGAAGTCCGGTTCCTGCTCCTGGCTCAGTCCGAAGTGGGGCGGATTCCGGTCGTGCTCGCCGGGAACGAGTTCGGGGATCGTCAACTCCTCCGGGCTGTACATCGAGTCCCACGGTGCCGGGACCAGGTAGGGCGGATGCGGGTCAGGGAAGCTCGCCCAGCAGAAGAACGGCTGGTCGCGGCCGACGGAGTCGGAGATGAACGACGACGCGCGCTCGGCCAGCCAGGTGTTGTAATGCAGCTCCTCGGGAATGTCCCAGCGGAAGCCGTCGGCCGCGGCCATCGTCCCGGTCGGCGGCGAGAAGTACCTCCGCCAGTCGGTGGCCCCCTTTTCCTCCATCCACAGCGCATAGTGCTGGCCCACGTGAGCTTCGTTGACATGGTTGCGGAGCATCTCGACGTGGTCGAACCCGTAGTACGGGCCGTGGAACTTCCGCCAGAAGTCGAGATCCTGAAGCTCCGGGTAGGACTCCATCGAGCTATGTTCGGGGGTACTGAGCAGCGGCTGGAAATGTGCCTTCCCGATCAGCCCCGATCGGTAGCCGGCGTCAGCAAGCAGGCAGCCGATGGTCGTCTCGGATTCGGGAAGCTTGGTGCCCAACGTCCACGCGCCATGCTGACTGGGATACCTGCCGGTGATGATCGATGCGCGGGTCGGCGTGCAGGTCGGATTCGGGCAGTAAGCCCGGCTGAACGTGGTGCCTTCGGCAACGAGCCGGTCGAGATTCGGTGTGCGTAGCTCCGGGTTGAACGCTCCGATCGTGTTCCAGTGCTGTTGATCGCTGGTGATGAGCAGGATGTTCGGCTGTTCGGTGGTCACCCTTTGAGCGCCCCTTCCATCGCGCCGCGGCTGAACCAGCGCTGGAATCCGATGTAGATGACCAGCGACGGGATGAACATCACCAGGCCCGCGGCTGCGGCGACGTTGAAGGTATAGGTCGGGTCGGAGCCGCTGGGCTGGAAGAACTGGATGCCGAGGGACATCGGGATGACGTCGCCGCCGGCGAACGTGAACGCGAACAGGTACTCGCCCCAGATGTGCACGAATGACAGCATCGAGACGACGATCACCCCACCCATCGCCAGCGGCGTGTAGATCCGCCACAGGATCTGCCAGCTGGACGCGCCGTCGACTCGCGCCGACTGTTCCAACTCGATCGGTATCTGCTTGAACACGTTGCGCATGATGAAGGTGCCGATCGCAAACCCCCAGGCGGCGTACACCAGGGTCAGCCCGAGGCGGGTGTCGAGCAGGTTGAGCTCGAACAGCTGCACCCACAGCGCCGCCACGACCGTGGGATGTGGGATGAAGATCGTTCCCACGATCAGCCAGAGCAGAACGTCGCGTCCGGGAAAGCTCATCCGGGCGAACGCGAAGCCGGCGAGCGCCGACCCGACGGCGATGATGGCGACGGCGCCGAACGTGATGATGATGCTGTCGGCGTAGTAACTGACCATGTCCGGCACGCGGTCGATCATCGCCGGGAAGTTGCTCAGCGTCAGTGAGCTGGGGAGCAGCTGGTAGAGCTCGTCCTTCGGGCGGAACGCGACCGAGACGAACCAGGCGAACGGTGTGAGCAGCACCGCGGCGAGCACCACGAGGGTGGCGTGCTCGACCGGCTGCCGCTTCCGGCGCCGGGCCGGCCTGTGGGCGTTGGCCGCGGGCGGTTTCACGGTGGTGGCGGCAGTCATGTCTGGTAGCTCCGTAGACGTCGGCTGGCGAACACGGCGGCGGCCACGGCGATCACCGCGAGCAGGAAGAACCAGGTGT
>NZ_ML142850.1:347236-357856 GCF_004138495.1 Phytoactinopolyspora endophytica | reverse complement strand
GTAACCGATCCGGTCCTGGTTGTGGAACAGCTCGTAGGCCTGCAGGCCATACGTGCGGGTGGCGTCGACGGGTCCGCCCTGGGTCATGAACAACGGCTCGGTGACCAGCTCCAGGGCCCGCAGCCGCAACACGAAGACCAGGAAGATGAACGGGAGCAGCAGCGGGATGGTGATCCGGGCGACGATCCTGAGCTCGCTGGCGCCGTCCGTCCGGGCGGCCTCGACGTAGTCGCGCGGGATGCCGGCCAGCCCGACCAGGAAGAAGATCACGGTCTCGCCGAGGAACCGCCAGGTGTTCATCATCGCGAGCGCCGGCAGCGCAAGATCCGGGTCGCCGAGCCAGTTCGGCGCGGTGTCCGCGCCGACAGCGTCGCTGACGTGGGCGAACATCCCCAGCGTGGGATCGTAGATCCACAGCCACATCGAGAACACGATCGCGGCCGGAAGCACCACAGGGAAGTAGAAGACGGTCCGGTACACCGACGGTGCGTACTTGGTGGCGAGCCGGTCGATCATGATGGCGATCAGCAGCCCCAGCGCCATCGAGCTGACGACGTAGTAGAGGAAGAACTTGACCGAGACCCAGAGCGTCTGCCAGGTCAGCGGGTCCTGGACCCATTCGACGTAGTTGTCGAAGCCGATGAACTCCTTGGTCTCGGTGAGGAAGGAGTAGTCGAAGAACGTCAGGTAAACAGTCTGCGCGAGCGGGTAGAAGACGAAGACGCCCATGAGGACGACCACCGGCGCCACGAAGAGATAGCCGGCGAGAGCGCGCCGAAACCTCCTCGCGACGTCGGGCTTCCGCACAGTCCTGGGCGTCCCCGCGCCCCCGGACGTCCCCGCATCGTCGCGCGTCGTCATTGCGGTGCCCATCACCATTCGTACGCCGAGAACGCGTCGATCAGGTTCTGCTGGGTGTCCTCGGGTGACTGGTCCTGGATGACCATCTTCTCGACCTCGGACTGGTACGTGTTCTGGACGACCTCCACGAACGAGTCGTTCAGCGGGAGCGGGGCACCTTCGAGCATCTGCTGGTACAGCGGCTTCATCCAGTCCGGGAACCTGTCTTCGATGTCGTTCAACGGCAGGAAACGGCCGGCCCCGTCGATCGACTGCTGGATGCCGTCGTCGCTCAGGAACCCGTCGGTGACGAACTGCACCGCCAGCTCGGCGTTCGGGCTATTGGCCGGGATCAGGGCGACGGTGGACCAGAACACGGTGCTGTTGTAGTCACCGCCGAGGTTTCCGCTGAAGCCCAGCTCGTCTTCGGTCAGCCCGGCCTCCATGGAGCGGAGATACTGAGGCTGCCAGTAGCTCTCCATCACGACCTTGCCGGCCTGGAACACCTCGGTAGAGGCGAGCTCCGTGGCGGAGTTCGGTGGGCTGGCCTGTCCGAGCTCCTTGACCAGGGCCAGAGCTTCGAGCGCGGCCGGGTCGGCCACGTTCGGCGTGCCGTTCTCGGCATACGGCGTGTCGGTCATGGTGACCAGGATCGGCAGGAACATCCGGGTGACCCAGTTCCAGTCCGCACCGTAGGCGTACGTGCCGTCGGGAAGGTTCGACTGGACCGTCGCCACCTGGGTGCGCAGTTCCTCCCATGTGGTCGGCGGCCCGCTCATGCCGACGTCGTTCATCAGCGTCTTGTTGTAGAGGAAGCCCATGACGTCCTGCCAGAACGGGAACGCCCAGATCTCGCCGTCCGGCCCGGTTACCTCGCTCAGCACCGAGTCGGCCATCCGCGAGCGGATGTCGTCCGGGATCAGGTCCCCGATCGGCGCGATGGCCCCCGCTTTGGCGAGAGGAGCGGCAAGACTGAACGGCGTCGGACCGAGGAGCACGTCGAACGACGGCTCGTCCTTGCGCGACTCCAGGGTGAAGCGCTGGATGAGCGCCTCCGGGTTACCCTCGGCGGCGGCCAGCGGGGAGATGTCCACGCTCACGCCGCTGTTGTTCTCCTCGAACTGCGTGCCCAGGTCCGGGAGCCATGGCGCGACGTTCTCCATCCATGGCAGGTGGATGACTCGTAACTCGGATGAGGAGCTCCCTCCGCTCCCGCTGTTGCTTGTCTCGTCCTCGTCGCCGCAAGCGCTGAGCAGTCCCATGGCCGGGACGGATAGGCCGGCAGCGGCGCTGGCACGAAGGAAATGACGACGACTGAGTGCGGCGCTGGCGCCGGCGGCTGTCCGGGAAGAGCGGTGGTTGGTAGTCATGATGTCTCCACGGTTAGGGCGTGACTTCACTGTCTTGTTCGGTGGAGCTGTTCGGTCCTGCTCCGCTCGTGGCCGATGAGGGCACTGACGAGCACCCCTATGAGCGTGCTAACAGGTGTGAGCTAAAGTGTGCCCACTGCTGTTAGCATGTGTCAAGGGAGCCATCGCAAAGTGGGGGTAAGTCGCCCGTAGGCGTCAGCGGCCCCTGTTCGGACAGCACGGATAGGTGTTCTGTGGAGAGAGGTAGGTCGTGACGCGACAGCATGGCGTTTCGCGGGCCGACGTCGCAGGAGAGGCGGGTGTCTCACCGACGACGGTCTCGTTGGTTCTCAACGGCCGCGCTGATGAGAAGCGGGTCTCCAAACAGACCCAGGAGCGAGTCCGGGAGGCGGCGTGGCGGTTGCGCTATGTTCCGAACTCGGCCGCCCGGGCGATGGTCGGCAGGCGCCATCTCACGGTGGGAATGGTGACTCGGCAGCCACCGAGCACGCTGCACCTGCCGATCTTCGAGTATTTTGCCGTGGGTGCGGTGGAGGAGGCTGCTCGTCGTCAGCACACGGTGAAGATCCTGCCACCGGTGACCGATGTCGAGTCGTACGATGTCTTCGCCGTCCTGCGCGATGCGCACGTGGATGGCATCGTCGTGCATAACGTCGGGTGGCTCGCCCAGGTGCTGGCCGACTGGCGAATGCCGGTGGTCTATGTCGGTCCAGGGGAGGACCACGATGACCTGCCCCTTGATCGAATCGGTATGGTGACCACCGACGAGCAGGGAGGCATGTGTTCCTCGGCTCGGTACCTTGCCGATGTGGGTCATACGACGGTAGGGGTGGTGGGCAATGCCACGCCAGAAGGGGCGCCGTTGCGTCGTATGCGGGCATTCATCGATGAATTCGCACACCATCGCGGGGGTATCTCGCACTATATCGATCCTGGGGACTGGACATGGTCGCCGGAAGACGGCCACCGGGCCACCAAACAGTTGCTGGAGGCGTGGCCCGGCATCACCGCTGTGCAAGTCGGCTCCGATTGGATGGCGATCGGCGCCATGCGAGCACTGGTAGAGGCCGGCCGCCGCATCCCCGATGACGTGGCGGTCGTGGGGTTCGGTGACTTTCCGGTGAGCGCCTTCCTGAACCCGCCACTGACGACGGTGACGTGGCCGCTCCATGATCTCGGGGGCAAGGCGGTGGAGATGCTGCTGGCGCAACTCGACGGCAAGCCGGACGGACTCGGTGCGGTGGTCCTCCCGACCGAGCTGGTAGTCCGAAGCTCGACGCGTCAATGACCATAGACATGTCACGGCGGGTGGCAGGTTCGGGGCGAGAAGCCCTGAACCCCCACCCGCCTTCGAACGTCAGCAGGGTATTCAGCGCAGAGCCGCGGGCCTGTTGAGAGGTCGCGATCTCTTAGTAGGGGTGGTCCCGAAAGATCTCTCCTGACCTCAGCAGGGTGCCCGTCTCGCATTGGTACTCGTCCGTCGGTGTAACGCACTCATAGATGCTGAGGGCTTCATTCTGGACGAAGTTGTACACGTAGACATTGCGCCAATCAATGCCTTCGAACTCTTGGTCGTGCAGCGCCAGCATGAACCAGCGGAACAGCTGCAGGCGCTGTGTCTCGGTGACAATCTCGGCATCGCCGTCACCGTCGACATCGTGCTTGTTGCGGAACCCGAACTCGTCGATCCAGAAGGCCTTCGGTGTGCCGATCTTGTCGACCACCGGGTCCATTACGTCGACGATGTGGTCCCTGATCGTGCTGTATCCGGTGCCCAGGTCGAGGTCATAGGGTCGGTACGGGTATACGTGTGTGCCTATGAGGTCGGCGTTGGCGATGTAGTCAGGGCTGCCCGATTGGTTCGGATGGGTGCCCTGAAGAAGCTGCAGGAACAGCTCCGGATCCAGGTAGCTGGCGCCCTTGTTCTCGACGTGCCCGTGCGGTATGTCGGCGAAGCCGCCGGTGACGACCTTGACCACGTTCTGCCCGAAGACTTCGTCAGCGACCTGACTCGCGCGTGAGATCGCTTGCCCCCACTTGTCGATGCCCACGCGGATCTGCTCGTAGGCAGGATCACTCCACTCGGTCTCTTCGTTCACGCCAGTCGTTGCCGGGTCGTCGTTGCGGTAGATCTTCCCCTGTGTGGGATCGAACTCAGGGAGATCACCGTTGAAGCCGATCCAGTTCAGCTCATTGCCGATGATGAGCGCACTGATCGCACAGCCGGCGCTCTCGAGCTCTGTGAGGTATCCACGCAGAGCCGTCTCGAAGAGTGCTGGATTTAGATCGGAGATCCGGAAGACATCGGCGAAGTTCGTCCGGACAGCCTTGGCCGTGCCATCAGGGTAGTAAAACTCGTTTCCGCCCAGCCCGATCACGAGGGTGACGTCCAAGTCCTCCTCGTTCACCGCATGGCATACCTGATCCTTCACGGCGGGCCACTGGCCCTCCCGCTCATCCCGGAAGTCCCTGGCGAAGGCGAGCCGGACGCGATTGATCCCGGAGTCGTCCATGGCAGCGAGGACGTCATGCTGCGCCTCAATGGGCCGGTTGTCCCACCAGCCGAGGTTGCTCTGCGCGACGCCCATGCGCACGACGTTGGTGACCCTCACGTTGTCGAAATGGGCAGCTGTCTGCCAGGTTCCGAGCCCGATGCCGCCTGAGGCGTGCGTGCCGTCGTGGACGGAGATCTTCAACGTCTTGTCGACATGAATGGTGAAATGGTCTCCCCGGCCTTCGACGTCGATCCAGTGGTCGGCGCCGTTGGTGATGCTGACGGGCGCCTGCGCAATGGTGGTCAGGTTCCCGCCGGCTCGCTTCCTCAGCTGGACCGAGGTGGGCGTGAGGTATACGACGTAGTGGTTGTCCAGGTTGGTGTAGCGGAAGAGCACCCGGACGGCGTCACCGCCGGCCTCGAGGTCGAGTGGCTTGACCTGCACGCTCAGGTGGAAGGGCGTCCACGTCGGGTCGTCGATCATGCTGGTCCCGCCGACACCCGAGCCGGTGGCTGACTGCTCGTACACCAGGTTGTCTCCGGTGCCGGCGACGACATCCCAGGTGCCGGAGTCTCTCGTCCAGCCGGCATCGTTGTCGTCTTGGAAGCCGTCGGAGAACGCCGCCGTCTGGGCGGCTGCGGTGTCGATCTGAGCGGGCTGGAGCCCGATGGCCGACAAGGCCATGGTGACGATCAGGACAAGGGCATACCTCGCGGTTGTGGAATGTGTCATCGATCCCTGCCTTTCGCTTCGTTGCGTGGCGTTTGACCGTGATCAGTGCGGGTGGACTAGCGTCCTGCAGATCGAGCGCCATAGGCCACGATCTGCAGGACGCAGTGTCTTGAGGTGGGGTCGACGGAGTCCGCCGGGTGTCAGTAGGGGTACTCGGCGAAGACCTCTCCGACCGGCAGCAGCTTGCCGTCGTCGTAGGCGGCCCACGGGCCGTCGTCGAAGGAGTACATCATGATGGTGCTGAAGTTCACGTCGGCCAGCGCGGGGTCCTGCAGCGCCCGCACGAACGTCCGATACAGCTCCAGTCGTTGCTCCTCGGTGATCAGCTCGCCCTGCAGGGTGATCGCGTCCCGGCGGTAGGCGCCGGCTTCTGCGACCATGAATGTGTAGTCCGGCCCGATCGCGTCGATGATCGGATCCATGATCTCAGTCACGAACTCCACGGTGGTGGCGTAAGCCGTGTCTGGGTTCGTGTCGTAGGAGCGGCCACCGTTCTGGAATGGGTAGAGGTGCACGCCGATCTGGTCCATCGTCGACAGGTAGTCGGGGGCGTTCGCGGGCTGGTCCTGGTGACTGCCTTCCAGCAACGTCAGGAAGAGTTCCGGCCGCACGGTGACCCTGTCGTTCTCCATGATCCCCTCGGTGTCGGGGTGGTTGAGCCCGCCCGAGACGAGCTCGACATCGCCGAGCCGGCTCATCGAGTCGGTGACATGCCGCGCTTGCTCCAGTAGTCGGCCGTACTTCTCGATGCCTTCGCGGGTCTTGGCGAACTCCGGATCCGACAGGTCGGTGTCCAGGTCGAAGATCTTCGGTCCCTCGACCTCGCGCAGGTCGCCGTTGAACCCGAACCAGTTCACCTCGTTGCCCAGACCAACCTGGTCGAGCTGGGCTCCGGTGTCCCGGAAGTGTTTCAGGAACGTGCGGTATGCCCGCGCGAAGCGATGCGGGTCGATGTCGGACAGCCGGTACGCTCCCCACGAGATCGAGCCGAAGACCTTCTCCGTTCCCTTCGGGTAGTACTGCGGATCGCCGGTGAAAGAGAAGCTCATCAACACGTCCAGGTTGATCTCGTTCGCATGCTTGACCCAGTCGCTGGCCATCCGCAGGTACTTGTACCGCGTGTAGGTGAGCCGCGCGCGGTTCATACCGTTGTCTTTCATCTCATCGAGCAGGGCGAACTGGTCGAACTTGTTGTGTGTCTCGACGTCGTCGAACTGCGCCACCGTGCCGTGCGTGCCCAGGCCGACCCTGCCTTCGGCGAAGGTGGAGTCCTCGGCGGACAGGACGGCGGTGTGGTTCAGGTAGACGTCGATGTCCGAACCGTAGGCGTCGATGTCGACGTACAGCGGCGTCTCCGGCTCGATCTCGACGTCCTCGGGCAGGGGTGCCTGGGCGATGACCTCGGAGGCGTTGCTGACCTTCCGCTCGAGGGTCACGGTCGTCGAGCTGACATGGACGGCGTAGTAGTTCCACCGGTTGACCAGGCGGAACATCACCGACGCGCGCTTGTCGCCGTCCAGCTCCTCGACCGGGATCAGCGTCGCCCGTGTCGTGGAGTCCGCCCTCACGGTGCTAGCCCAGGCAGACATGGCCAGCGGATCCCTGCCGTCGTCGTTCTCGCTCGCCTCGACGACGTTGTTGTCGTCCTGTCCGTTCTCGATCTCACGCGGGACGAGGTCCCAGTCCCCGATCCGCTGCCACCGGTTCACGTTGTTCTGGAACGTGTCCACGAAGAACCGCTCGTACCAATGGAGGTTGGCCCGCATCACGCCGAGCTCGATGGGCTTCGAGACCCGGACGTCATCGAATGCGGCAGAGGCTCCCCAGGTGCCAAGCCCGACCTGGCCGTCGGCCAGGTCCGAGTCGTAGCTCGACGCCACCAGATTGTGATCGACGTAGGCCTTGATGTAGTCGGACCTCAGCTCGATCTCGAGGAGGTGGCCGGAGCCCGCTGCCAGATCGATCGACGCGCTGGCGAGCGTGCTCTGTGTCCCGTCGACTGTCTTCGTCAGCTCGAGCTGGCCCGCGCCGACTTCGACAGCGTAGAAGTTGGACTCGTCCTGGTAGCGAGCGATCAGACCGACCTCACCATTGGTCAGATCCGACGCCGTGACCTCGGCGGCGAGGTTGTAGTTACGCCAGCCCCGGTCACCGGCGATCGCATGCGCGGCCTGGTCCGGTTGGCTCTCGCTCTGCCGGTAGACCTTGTTCCCGGAGCCGTCATCGACGATGGACCACGACCCGCCGAGGGCGGTCCACCGGTCCGTGCCGCCAGACTCGAAGTCGTCGTCGAAGAAGGTGGTCTGTGCCGATGCCGTCGGGGTCGATACGACGGCGATGAGCTGCGTGAAGGAGACCATCAGCGCCGTGGCCAAAGCAAGGAACGTGACGTTCCAGCGAGCTGGAATACGCCTGCGCCTTTTCGCTAGCAGCCTCGTTGTCGCCATGCGAGCAATCCCTTCCCTCGGTGTGGCGCTAGGAGCGCGTGTCCAGGCCGGGCGCTTCCACGGCGATCGAGCGTGCCGCGACGTTCAGAGAGTCCGGCCATTGCGCTGTCAGCGTCCGAGGTACGCCCTGCGGTGCTAACAGCTATTAGCACCGCAGTGTGCCGTTGCCTTCTTGCATCCGTCAAGGGGTCGCCGATGAAGGAGCCGCCCGCCGTGATCGGGAGGGTTCGCCCAGTTCGAGGTTAGATGTCGCCTAGCTTGGCGGGTGCGTCCCTGACGCTTGTCCTAAGCGCATAGCGCTTGATAGCGTCACATCATGCGTGATGGCCAGCCTCGGGCGAGAGGCGACGGCGGTGAGATCAAGGCGCTGCACCATGGTCTGGAGATCCTCAGCCTCATGGTCCGGGCGGGCCGGCCGCTGTCGGCAACGGCCATCGGTGAGCGGGTCGGACTACATCAGACGTCGGTATCGCGGATTATCCGCACTCTGTCGGCCGATGGATATGTGCGTAGGGCCGGTAGCCGCGGATATGTGCCCGACTTCGGCGTCTTTGCTCTGGGAACGGCCGCCGTCGAAGGGTTTCATTTGGTGGACACGGCGCGTCCGGCCATGGAAGACATCGCCGCGGAATTTGACGGGTTCGAAGCGACGCTGGCGACGCTGTGGCGGGGCGAGTTGCTTCACTTCAACCGAACGCGGCTGGGGCAGGCGTCCATCCCGTTCTCCAGCAGAGGCTTCCCGTTCCATCTCTCCTCGGCGGCATTGCGCCTCATGGCGGATCGTCCCCATGCGGAGGCGATCGCCCTGCTGGAGCAGTCACGGGATCGTCAAGGCTGGAAGCGGCCGACCGACAGGGTCCCGGGCACGCCCGCCGAGATAGCGGACCTGTTGGGGAGCGCGGTGGAACGTGGGGTGCTGATCCTGCGCCGCTGGGTGACGGAGTCCCATGTGGCCGGATCCATAGATGTCGAGTTGCCGAACTACCCACCGTTCGCGCTGTCCGTGGCAGGCGAGGCGGAGCGGGTGGACGACGACTCGCTGCGACTGTGGCTGCACGAGGCGCGGCGGCGTGTGGAGAAGGACTTCGTTCCCTGAGCCAAGCAGCGGGGAAGGCGCCTTCCCTCTAGGGCATCGAGCCGAGACTGAAGGAGAGACAGGCAATGCGTGAACAGCTCGTCCGCAGCGATGTCACGGTTATCGGTGGGGGCCTCGCGGGCGTGTGCGCGGCCGTGGCCGCGGCAAGACTCGGGCAGCAGGTCAGCTTGGTCAACAACCGGCCAGTGCTGGGCGGCAACTCGTCCAGCGAGGTGCGGGTGTGGGTCGTGGGCGCGACGGCACACGGCGTCCACCGGTTCGCCCGGGAGGGCGGGATCATGGGCGAACTGTTCGTCGAGAATCAGTACCGCAATCCGGAAGGGAATCCCTATCTCTGGGACGCGCTGATCCTTGAGACCGTCAAGGCGGAACCGAACATCAGCTTGTTCTTGAACACCGACTGCCGCGACGTCGAGGCCAGCGGCCCGGAACACGGCCGGCGAATACAGTCCGTGACCGGGTGGACCATGGGTTCTGAGCTGTCGACGCGGTTTGAAAGCCCGGTGTTCTTGGACTGCACCGGTGACGGCCTGATCGGACACCTGGCGGGCGCCGAGTATCGGATCGGCAGAGAATCGCGCCATGAGTTCTCAGAGTCGTGGGCGCCAGACGTGGCCGACGACGTCACACTCGGCAGCACACTGCTGTTCTATACGAAGGACGCCGGCGAAAAGGTCGACTACATTCCGCCGTCGTTCGCCAAGGACATCACCCAGACGTCAATACCCGAGCGGCGTGTGATTCGCTCGGGAGACAACGGTTGTGCGTACTGGTGGATTGAATGGGGCGGCGAGCTCGACACCGTTCACGAGAATGAGCGCATCCGCGACGAGCTGTGGTCGGTGATCTACGGTATCTGGGACTACATCAAGAACTCGGGCAAGTTCGACGCCGATACGATGACGTTGGAATGGGTCGGTTCGATACCTGGCAAGCGTGAATACCGGCGTTTCATCGGTGATCACACCCTGACCCAGAACGAAGTGCTTGACCAGGCGCCCTTCGAGGACCGAATCGCATTCGGCGGATGGTCGATCGATCTGCATCCGCCCGGAGGAATGTACGCCGCCGACGCAGGCTCGAAGCACCTGTTCACCGACGGCAGCTACCACATTCCTTACCGCTGCCTGTACTCAACGAATGTCGAGAACCTGATGTTCGCGGGCCGGAACATCTCGGCCAGTCATGTGGCGTTCGGGACCACGCGAGTGATGGCCACGTGCGCAACGATCGGCGAAGCCGCCGGGACCGCCGCCGCGCTGTGTGCCGAACACGGCTTCTCTGCACGCGTGCTCGGTCAGGCGCATGTGCCGCTGTTGCAACAGACGCTGCTGCGGCAGGACGCGTCGCTGCTCGGCGTTCGCGGTTCCGACGACGCGGACTTGGCTCGCTCCGCGACGGTGACCGCGTCGAGCACTCTGCAGGCCATCGAGATCCAGCCCGGCGGCCTTCGACACGGACTAGCTTCCGACGCAGGTCTCGTTGTTCCGGTGGATACGGCATTCGGCGGCTTGAGCATCATGCTGGACGCAGCGACGGACACGCAGCTCGACGTTGAGGTCCACGACACAGGCAGGCCCCAGAACTACGTCCCGGCAGAGCTCATCGACGCCGTGCACGTCTCAGTCGCGCGTGGTGCG
>NZ_ML142850.1:334289-347194 GCF_004138495.1 Phytoactinopolyspora endophytica | reverse complement strand
CAGCGCGTCGCCGTGCCATTGGCGGTCCCCGAGGCCGAGCCGCGGAACGTGTTCATCGTCATCCGTGCCAACCCCGATATCGAGCTGCACGCCGGCCCGGCGGCGCCCTACGGCGTGCTCAGCTTCACCCGGCAGGAACTTCGCCAGGCAGCGGATCGGCCACAGCCGGTACGTGAATGGAAATCCCTGACGCCGCAACGGATCTGCTTTGCCGTCGGCATCGACGGCACCACGCACGCCTACGATCCCGAGAAGGCTCTCGACGGCTATACCCGGCCGTACGGTGGCCCTCATCTCTGGGCCTCCGGGCCGGTGCTGCCCGAGGCGGAGCAGTGGCTGCAATTGTCCTGGGAACATGGAGCCCGTATCGGGGAAGTCAGGCTGACCTTCAACGACGACGTCAATGAAGATCTGATCAACTTGCACCACCACCGGACGGAGTTCAACGCCGTGCCCAATCTTGTCCGGGACTACCGGATCGAAGCATGGACGGACGGCGCATGGACGGTCCTGGAGCGGGTTCACGGTAATCGCCGGCGTCATCGAGTCCACCGATTCGACGAGCCGGTTCACGCCTCCGAGATCAGAGTCGTGGCGGAGATGGCTTGGGGCGTTCCCAGGGCCGAGATCGTCGAGATTCGAGCGTATGCGGAACCGGCCACGGCGCGCTGATCCGGTGACCCACTGGTCATCCTTGGCTCCGAGCGTCCGGCCACGGTCCGGCATCGGCGTACGGGTTGGGCTGCGGGATCTGTGCGCCGATGTTCTTTAGCCAGTCGTTCAATGCCTGGCTGAGTTGATCAACTACGTCCGGCTGGTCGGCGACGTGATCGCGCTGCTCGGAAACGTCAAGGTCCATGTCGTATAGCTCCTGGTGACCGTCCTCGAAATACCTGATCAACTTCCACCGACCGTCACGTACGGCCGCTCCGGGCGTGCCGCCCTGGTTGGAGTAGTGCGGGTAGTGCCAGAAGATCGGGCCGCGGTCGCCGGGTTTGCCTCGCCACATCGGCCACAGATCAAGGCCGTCTACATGCTGCTCCGGGCGGGCTTGGAGGCCAGCGGCGCTGAGCACCGTTGGGTAGAAGTCTGGCGTGGAGAAGATCAGGTCCGACGTGACACCGGCCGGGATCTGGCCCGGCCAGCTGACGATGGTCGGAACCCGCAGGCCGCCGTCAGCCATCCACCCTTTGCCCTCATTGAGGGGAGCGTTGCAGGTCGGAGATCCCTCCGCTGTTGACAGGCCACCGTTGTCGGACGTGAAGATGATCATGGTGTTGTCGAGTTTGCCTACGCTCCTGAGCGCTTCGACTATCCTCCCCACGCTGTGATCAAGGGTTTCGACCATGGCCGCATACGTGGGATGCGACTGAACGGTGCGGCGTTGGATGCGGTCAGGCCGCGAATGCCAGGCCGGCATCGACTCCCCGATCTCGACGTCGTTCTCGTCCAATCCGAGACCGGCTGCCTTGCGCCGATACTTCTCCACCAGGTCCGCCGGCGCTTGCAGGGGTGTGTGCACCGCATAGTGCCAGAAGTTGAGGAAGAACGGCTTGTCGTTGCTGTCGCTGATCAAGTCGACCGCGGAATCGGTCAGGCGGGTAGTCAGGAACTCGCCGTCGGGTGCGTCCTCCAGGTCGCCGATGCCGTATGGGCTGAAGTAGCTCGCTGGTGAGCCCCGTGAGGTCCCACCGATACTCACCTCGAAGCCATGCCGATCTGGTGCGGTCACGCCGCCGCCAAGATGCCATTTCCCCACGTGCCACGTCTGATAACCGTCATCACCGAGCGCCCGAGCCAGCGAATACTCCTGCTGCGGCAGGCAGTGGAAGTACGGGACGTCCAGCAACGACCCGACGGCGTGCCCACCGATCCAATTGGTGACACCGACCCGGGCGGGATATTTGCCGGTGAGCAGACTTGCCCTGGTAGGGGAACAGACCGGAGATGCGGCATAGGACTGAACGAAGGAGATCCCGGACTCGGCCAGCCGGTCGATGTTCGGCGTCTCATAGAACGTCGAGCCGAAGCAGCCGAGATCACGCCAGCCGAGATCGTCCGCCAAGATCAGTACGATGTTCGGCCGCGTATCATCGCGCCGGTCGACCGGCCGTCCCCAGAGCTTGTCGTTCATATGCTCAACCTCGTCGCTGACTGCCGAACCACGGACATTGGTGAAGGAGCGGACGAATATCGTTGCACGATTGCGTGCTAACAGCTCTTAGCACCGCAGCGTGCCGGTCCTTGCTAGCATCCGTCAAGGGTGTCGATGAAGGAGTTGCTGGCCGTGACTGCACGGGCTCGCGCGGTGTCGAGGGCGGACGTCGCCAAGTTGGCGGGCGTGTCACCGACCGCCGTCTCGCTGGTGTTGAACGGTCGTGGCGACGAATTGCGGTTGTCGAAGGAGATCCAGGAGCGGATCCGCGACGCCGCAGAGAAGCTGCGATACGTGCCGAACTCTGCCGCGCGCGCCATGGTGGGGCGGCGGCACCTCACAGTCGGAGTCGTCACGAGGCACCCGCCCTCCAAGCTGCGACTACCGATCTTCGAAGACGTCATGGTGGGCGTGGTCGAGGGTGCTACTCAGCGTCAGCACACCGTGAAATTCCTTCCACCGGTGGTGGAACCGGGGTCATACGACGTCTTCGGCGTTCTACGGGATGCCCAGGTGGACGGGATCTTGGTGCACAACCTCGACTGGCTCGCTCGGCAGCTCGCCGACTGGCGCACGCCGGTGGTGTACGTCGGGCTGGGGGAGGAGTCCCGAGAGCTGCCGTTGGACCAGGTCGGAGCCGTCACGACGGACGAGTGTGGCGGCATGCGTGAAGCTGCGAAGCACCTGATCGACAGCGGACACACCAGCGTGGTGATGGTCGCCGGCGCCACTCCCGAAGGTGAACCGCTGCCGAGGCTACGAGCCTTCTCGGAGGAGTTCACGTCTCGGGGCCTCGAAGCGCCGAGACATATTGACCCTGGAGAGTGGACATGGACGCCCGAGGACGGATACCGAGCCACTAAGGAAGCGCTCGAACGCTGGCCGGACGTGACGGCGCTTCACGCGGGCAACGATTGGATGGCGGTCGGTGCGATGCATGCCCTCCAGGAGTCCGGCAGACGGATCCCCGACGACGTCGCGCTGGTCGGCTTCGGTGACTTCCCCATCTGCGCCTACCTGACTCCACCCCTCACCAGCGTCCGATGGCCGCTCCACGAGCACGGTGTGCGTGCCGTCTCCATGCTGGTCGCGCAGATCAACGGTTCGGACGATGGGGTCGGAGATGTGGTGTTGCCCACGGAGCTCGTCATCCGTGAGTCGTCTGGTGGTGCGTCGCACCCACAAGAATGAGCCAAAGATCCGCCCGTGTCAGGCGGTCGTAAACTGGTGTCGGTGCGTCGCAGTGCGGTGGGAACAGTTCCGTCAGCGAACAGACGCTTGCCACTACCGAGCAAGACGGGGTATATCCGCGGTGATCGGATCGTCGTCGGATAGCACCCCTTGCCGTACTCAGACGAGCCTGCATCCACCGATGCCGTGGAGGTGCAAGGCATCAATTCTGAGGATGATCTCTCCCACGTACAGGGCCGCCGCCGGCGATGTCATCATGGTTCTCCATGATGGAGTTCGAGCGTGATCTGACGGACCGTTATCCGCTGCTCTTCGCTCCACAGAGATGGGAATGGGCTGGTTTCGACGGGTCGTTCTCGACGTCCTCTCCCGCCGCTGAGTTGGTCACGAACGTGCACGTCGTAGCTCTTGTTCGCGACCGGATCGTCGTCTGCCAGGACGACCGGGGCGTATGGTTCTTGCCCGGCGGAACTCGCGAGCCCGGCGAGAGTATCGAAGATTGCGCCGCGAGGGAGCTGGAAGAAGAGGCGGGCGCCCGGCTCGAAAGCCCGCTGCTCTGGGTGGGCGCGCATCACGGCGTCAGCGACCGCCCCGCACCCTATCGTCCACATCAGCCACACCCGGAAAAGGCATGGCTGTGGTGCACCGCCGACGTTTCGCTCCATTCTGCCCCCACGTCGCCAACGGACGGGGAACAGGTCGTCGACGTCCGTGCTGTAGAAGCGGCCGAGGCGCAACGGCTTCTCTTGACCGACGATCGCTGGCTTCCCGAGCTGGTGTCTCTAGCGATGGAGATACGGTCACGGCAGCCACAACGACGTCCGTCAGAGTCGTGATTGTCTGGCCGTCTTGGTCACGGCGTTCGATGACCGGCGACGCGCTTGACGTAGCGATGGGCCGGAACGGAGATGCGGCCGGTGGCGGTTTCCACCGGGTACTCGAAGGGTCCTCCGTCGGTCCATCCGTTTCGTTCGTAGAAGCTGCGCGCTCGGGCGTTGCCGGCGACGACGGCTAGCCATGCTCGTTCGTGGCCATTCCCGGCCACGAGGCGTTCGGCCTCGGCGAGCAGGAGCGCGGCCACGCCGGTTCCGCGGTGGTGCCGGGACACGTAGACCTGCTCGACCTCGTCGTCGACCACCATGACGAAACCGGCGACGTCGTCGTCGACTACCGCGACCACCGTGTCGCCGACACGATCGGCGGCACGGGTCTCGAACGATTTCTTGGTGCGCGCGGCGGTGAGCTCGTCGGGAACATGACCAAGGTGGCCGTCGGGCCAACCTTCGTGCCAGATCTTGGCGACAGCGGCGGCGTCTCGAGGGTCCGCGCGGCGGATGGTGACAGCGTCGTCGTTGCTCGGCATCCCCTCAACCTAACGAAAACACGTCCTCGATGGCGCTTCAGCGAGCAGCTGTGACGCAGTTTGCCGTACTTTCCGCGAGCCAACGAAGAAAGTGCGTTAACAAGACATAAAGAGACCTTGACGACATCAGATCGTAACGCGAGGATGACGGGCACTAGATCGCCAGGTCTTGGCCAAGCCGGCGTACGGATCGCCTCAACTGGAGGGGTGACATGCGATCCCGTTCGCTTATTGCATTCATCGGGGCCGGCATTCTGACGATGTCGTTGATCCCGTCCGTCAGTGGTTCAGCCAACGACGTTCGCACGGACTCAGGCAGTTCGGCAGCAGACGTTTCGAGCTCGGCACGTTCGGGCTCGGGACACCACTCAACCGATCCGGCGTATCTCAATCCGAGGGTGCCGGTCGATCGCCGCGTCGAGGATCTGCTCGACCGGATGACGCTCGAAGAGAAGATCGGCCAGATGACCCAGGCCGAGCGTGGCGCCGTCGCCGACGACCCTTCTGTCATCGCCGAGTGGGGCCTCGGATCCGTGCTGTCCGGAGGCGGGTCGACGCCGACACCCAACACGCCCGAGGCATGGGTGGAAATGGTCAACGAGTTCCAGAGCCAGGCGTTGAGCACCCGACTGGGTATCCCGCTCATCTACGGCATCGACGCCGTGCATGGGCACGCGAACGTGCACGGTGCGACGGTGTTCCCGCACAACATCGGCCTCGGCGCCACTCGCGACCCCCGCCTGGCAAGAGAGATCGGCCGGGCGACGGCCGCGGAGGTACGGGCCACCGGAATCCCGTGGAACTTCGGGCCGTGCCTGTGTGTCGCCCGCGACGAACGCTGGGGACGCACGTATGAGAGCTTCGGCGAGGACCCGGCACTGGTCTCCCGGATGGAGACGGTCATCGACGGCCTACAGGGCCATGGCCGCGGTCCGATCGATGACGACCGCGTCGTCGCTACTGCCAAGCACTACGTGGGCGACGGCGGCACTGAGTACGACGAGGAGACCGCCGAAGAGAACGAGGGCAAACCCTGGGATGAGCAGGAGTACACCATCGACCAGGGCATCGTCGTCACCAGCCGGGATGAGCTCGAGGAGACTCACCTCGCGCCGTACCGTCCCGCCATCCGGCGACACAACGTGCGCAGCGTCATGCCGTCCTTCTCCAGCATCGATTGGACCGAGGACGGCGTAGGCAACCCGATCAAGACCCACGCCGACGGCGAGCTCATCACCGACGTGCTCAAGGGTGATCACCGCTTCCGGGGCTTTGTCATCTCGGACTGGGAGGCTATCCACCAGATCCCGGATCCGGACAACCCGGACGACGCCGGTCTGACCCCGTACAAGGTGCGTACTGGCGTCAACGCGGGCACCGACATGTTCATGGAGCCCAACACTGCCAAGGAGTTCCAGGATCTTCTGCTCGCGGAGGTCGACGCCGGGCGAGTCAGTGAGGAACGCATCGACGACGCCGTCCGCCGCATCTTGCGCGCCAAGTTCGACCTCGGGCTCTTCGAGCAGCCGTACGCGACGACGGACAACCTGGACGAGGTCGGCAGCGCAGAGCATCGGGAACTCGCACGGCGGGCCGTCGCCGACTCTCAGGTCCTGCTGAAGAACGACGACGGGGCGCTGCCGCTGGCGCCGGACGCGAACGTCTACGTCGCGGGCCGCAATGCCGACAACATCGGCAACCAGGCCGGTGGCTGGACGATCACGTGGCAGGGGGAGCCGGGCGACATCATCCCGGGTACCACGATCCTGGAGGGTATCCAGGAGGTGGCACCCGACGCCGAGGTCACGTACAGCCTGGATGCGTCAGCCCCGATGGACGACGCGGATGTGGGCGTCGTCGTCGTTGGCGAGACGCCGTATGCGGAGGGGTTCGGCGATGTCGGCGGACCGGAGTGCGGGTTCTGCACACCGGAGCAGCTGGAGGAGAAGTCCCTGAGCCTGCAGCCCGGTGACCAGGAGGTCGTTGACGAGGTGTGCTCCGAGATCGAGACGTGCGTGGTGCTCGTGGTCTCCGGACGTCCGCAGATCGTCACCGACCAGCTCGGCTCCATGGATGCGCTGGTGGCGTCGTGGCTGCCGGGGAGCGAGGGCGCGGGCGTGGCGGACGTCCTCTTCGGAGAGCGGCCCTTCGCCGGGAAGCTACCGATGACCTGGCCGCGAAGCGAGGAGCAGGTGCCGATGAACATCGGCGACGAGGACTACGACCCGCTCTTCCCATACGGGTACGGCATACGCACGCGCGTTCATCACTAACCGCCCGTGCCCGCTGAGTGCGGGTGGCGTCTATCGGGTTCAGCCTGATCATCAGCGTCACCCGCACTCAGCAAGCCAGACCGATATGGCTGTGCTCCGCTGAGCCGCTGTGACCAAAAACTCGCTGCGACAGGAACCCCTCCCGTGGAATAGTTAATCTTCGATCATGGCTACAGGGGAGGGACCTCGAAGCCGGACGTTGTTGAATCGGGGTAGCAGAGGTCCATGAGACTGCGGGGGCGATGGACCATGCGAGGCGAGTACGTCAGCATTCGGCCGGCCGGCCAGACGGCCGAGCGTGACCGTGAAACGCCGGGGCACGTGGATTGGTCCCCTCGGATGAGGGCTCGGTGAGCGTCCGCGAGTCCCGGCCGTGGGAGATGCCTTCCGCAGGCGCGCCCGAGGCCGCGGATACAGTGGCCGACCGGTCCGTGGCCCCCGCGGGCGCCGGGCGGTTCAGGTTCCGTGCGCGGGCGTTCTTTCGCGAGGGCGCGATCGTCGGTGCGGCGGTCTTCTTGTACTTCCTCGTCCGTGGACTCATCGACAACCGCGTCGAGCTCGCGTACGACAATGCCGAACGGATCGTCAGCTTCGAACGCACTGTCGGGATCTTCGTCGAGGCAGATCTCCAGGCGCGGGTCACCGATCACGGCTGGCTGGTCGACGTGCTCAACGGCATCTATATGTACGGCCATTGGCCGGTGGTGGTCGGAACGCTGTTGTGGGTGCTCTTCTGGCACCGCTCCGCGTTCCCGCTGTTCCGCAACGCCCTGCTCATCTCGGGTGCGATCGGGCTGGTGATCTTCGCCTCTTTCCCCGTGGCGCCGCCCAGATTCCTGCTCGACTACGGGTTCATCGACACAGTCACCGATAAGACGAATGCCTACCGGGTCCTGCAGCCGCCGGGGTTCACCAACCAGTACGCGGCCATGCCGAGTCTGCACCTGGGATGGAATCTGCTCATGGGCATCGCCTGGGCGACTCTCACGACGAGCCGCTGGGCGAAGGCGCTGGGCGTGGCGATGCCCATCCTCATGTTCGCTGCGATCGTCCTCACCGCGAACCACTACATCATCGACGGACTCGCCGGCGGAGTGATCGCGCTGACCGGCATTGTCGCCGCCGTCGCGCTGAGAAAGCGCAAGAGCGGTGCGACTTCTTCACTACCCTCGGCGGGCTGACGCCGGGAAGAGGCGTAGCTGGTTAAGCTTTGCGGTGAGATGCCACGACCATCCACACGTGCCCCCGCCATCACCGACGTCGCCAAGCTGGCCGGCGTATCGGTGCCGACGGTGTCGCGCGTGCTCACCGGCTCGGTGCCGGTGAGCACGGCGCGCCGGGAGCGGGTGCTGGCAGCGATCGAGGAGCTCGGCTATCGGCCGAACGGGGCGGCGCGGGCCCTGGTCAAGGGGCATCAATCCGTCATAGCGGTCCTTGCCAGCGATACCACGCGCTACGGCTACGCCGTGACGATCCAGGGCATCGAGGAGGCCGCCCGCGCGGCCGGATTCATCGTCATGATCACGGTGATCGAGTCGGAGGAACCCGCGGCCGTCGCCTCCGCCGTCAACCTGGCGTTGCGGAACCCTGTCTCTGGCATGATCGTGTTGAAGTTCGATCCGCCGGGCGTGGCGGCCGTCCGGGCGCTGCCGAAGGGCGTACCTGTAGTGGCGGCGTCGGGTAGCCGCGGCACCGGCGTCCCACACGCCACGCTCGACGACATCGAGGGCGCGGTCAAGGCCACGGAGTACCTGCTGGGCCTGGGACACCGGACCGTGCACCATGTCGCGATCCCGACGTCCGGCCGCCGGGCCGGCCGCGCCGCGGGCTGGCAGCGGGCGCTGGCGAAGGCCGGTGCCGAGATTCCGGAGGTCATGTACGCCGGCTGGGATCCGCGCCGCGCATACGAGCACGGGCGGAGTCTCGGCGATCGGCCGGACGTGACCGCGGTGCTGTGCGGCAACGACGAGCTCGCCATCGGGTTGATGCGAGGACTCCGCGACGTCGGCCGGCGGGTACCGGAAGACGTCAGCGTGGTGGGCTTCGACGGGCATCCGCTCGGCGAGCTTTGGGCGCCCGCGCTGACGACCGTGGAGCAGGACTTCGCCGAACTGGGCCAGCGCTCTTTCAATCTGGTGGCGGCGTTGATCGAGGGCAGGTCGTCGCCAATGACCTCGGCGAGGCAGCCGCGGCTGGTCATCCGCGAAAGCGCCGGCCCGCCGCCGGTCTGACCAGCACTGATACGTGCCGTCGAACTGGCGCATCGCTGATGGGTATCAGCCGTGCCGGGCGGACGGCGGGCGTCGCGCAGGAGGTTGCTGATCCCTCGGACGCACCTTGGTTCCGGGCACCAGATGCACGTCCACGCCGCGACGGTTCGGCAACTCGATCTCTCGTGGGCCTGTTGACATGCGCTATGAAAACCTTATCATTTTGAGCACGACGCCGAACGTGAGCGTTAACAATCCCCAGCATCGAGCCGACGATCCATGGAGGACGTGCCGTGCCGACATCCAGCTCGACCGACACCGCCATCCACTGGGGCCACGCGGCGCTCAGCGTCGTCGTGGCAGTCTCCGACGACGCACCGCCGCGCCTGGCCCGCCTCGATGACGGGGCGGCTGAATCCACCGTCGCGACAACGCCCGACACTGGAGACGTTCCCGACGGGGATACACCGGGGAGCGGCCAGCCACTCGTTGAGGTCCGCGCCGTCGGCCACGGCGGAAGCTGGTCCGGCAGCCGCTCGGTAGGAACGCTGATCGGAGCGCGGTTGCGCTACGCCGGTCACCACGAGCTCCGCAACGACGGCTGGACCGAGCTGCACATCACGTCCCGGGACGACGCGACGGGCCTCACCGTGGACACCGTGTTCAGCACAGTTGACGGGCTGCCGGCAGCGCGGACCTGGGCTCGCGTTCGGGCGACGGGCGACGAGCCGGTGACCGTGCAGTCGATCAGCTCGTTCGCCGGTACACCGTTCCCGGCTGGCGCCGTCGACGTGGACAATCTCGAGCTCTACCAGGGCCGAAGCGACTGGCTCGCCGAAGGCCGGTGGCGGCGCGACGCCGTGCGCGAGGTCGGGTTACCCGATCTCGACCTGGGGCTGCACGAGGCGAACCCGCGCGGATGCTTCTCCGCCGTGAGCCATGGCACCTGGTCCACCGGCGAGGCGATGCCCGGCGGCGTTCTGACCGACCAGTCCAGCGGCGCGGCCGTGGCTTGGCAGATCGAGCACAACGGGGCCTGGCGATGGGAGATCGGCGAGCGGCTCAACGGGGTCTATCTGCTGGCTTCCGGGCCCACCGACGCCGACCACCACTGGCAGCTTGTCCTCGAACCCGGTGACGAGTTCACCACGGTCCCGGTCGGGGTGGCCGTGTCCAGCGTGGGTGGCCTGGAGGGCGCGATGGCCGCGCTGACCCGCTACCGGCGCGCCATCGTCCGGCCGCATCCCACCCGCGACGCCCTGCCCGTGATCTTCAACGACTACATGAACACCCTCATGGGTGACCCGACCACCGAGCGCCTGCTCCCGCTCATCGACGCGGCGGCGAGCGCGGGCGCGGAGTACTTCTGCATCGACGCCGGGTGGTACGACGACGGCCCGTGGTGGGACACCGTCGGAGCGTGGGAGCCGGCAACGGCTCGGTTCCCGGGCGGCCTCACCGAGGTGATCGACCGGATCCGGCGCGCCGGCATGGTGCCGGGACTGTGGCTGGAGCCTGAGGTGGTCGGGGCCCGTAGCCCGATCGTCGACCAGCTGCCCGACGAGGCGTTCTTCCAGCACGCGGGTACCAAGGTGGCCGAGCATGGCCGGTACCACCTGGATCTCCGGCACCCGGCGGCGTGGGCGCACCTGACCGGCGTCGTCGATCGGCTCGTCGGGGAGCTGGGCGTCGGCTACTTCAAGCTGGACTACAACATCAACCCGGGCGTCGGCACCGAGGTGAAAGCCGCCGCTCCGGGCGACGGCCTGCTCGGTCACAACCGCGCCTATCTGGCCTGGTTGGACGAGACCCTCGACCGGCACCCTGGCCTGGTCATCGAGAACTGTGCGTCCGGCGCCATGCGCATGGACTACGCGATCCTCTCCCGGCTGCACCTGCAGTCGACCAGCGACCAGCGCAACCCGCTGCTTTACCCGCCGATCGCGGCGTCCGCGCCCATGTCCGTGCTGCCGGAGCAGGCGGGAAACTGGGCCTACCCGCAGCCGGAGATGTCGCCCGAAGAGATCGCCTTCACCATGGTCACGGGACTGGCCGGCCGGCTGTATCTGACCGGCCACCTGGACCGCATGAATGCCGAGCAGATCCGGCTGGTCAGTGAGGGCGTGACGGTCCATCGAGCCATCCGTTCCGAGCTGACCCGCGCGGTCCCGATCTGGCCGATCGGTTTGCCGGACTGGTCCGATCCGTGGGTCGCGGTGGGTTTCCGGGTAGCCGAACCAAGCCGGGACCGCACGTATCTGGCGATCTGGCGGCGGGACGGTACCGCCGGCCAGGTATCGCTCAACCTGCCACACCTGCAAGGACACGCTGTCCGCGAGGACATCGCGTTCCCGGCCGAACTGCCCAGGTGGGAACTGACCTGGGATCCCGAGCTCGGCGTACTCACCGCAGCCGCGTCCGGCAACGAGCCGGCCGCGCGGCTGATCGAGCTCACGCCCACCTGAGGTCGTGACCACGACGCACCCATCAACCCGAGAAGGGGAGTTCGATGAGGAAACCCTGGATTGGAACCACCCTGGTAGCGGCCCTGGCACTTCTGGCCGCCGCCTGCAGCGACCCGTCGGTGGAGTCCAACGACGACGCGGGCACGGAACCAGAAGATGCCGAGACCGCTGAGGCCGACATCGACCCCAATGCCAGCCTCGACGGCGTCGAGCTGACCATCTGGGCGGCGCAGAACAGCAACATGATCCCGGAGGAGGTGGCGGCGGCCTTCGAGGAGGAGACCGGCGCGTCGATCGAGATCGTCACCGTGCCCGACCCGTACGAGCAGGGCATCCAGACGCGTGTGGCGACAGGCGACAAGCCCGACCTTGCGTTCTGGCAGCCGACGGCGTCGATGCTGACGGCGATCAACGCACCGACCAACCTGCAACCGCTCGACGACGCCCCGTGGATCGACGAACTCGAACCCACGCTGCAGGACATCACCGGGATCCTGGACGGAACCCGGTACGCGGCGCTGATCACCAGCCCGGCCGTGGAGGGCGTGTATTACAACAAGGAGGTCTTCGACGAGCACGGCATCACCGAGCTGCCGTCGAACTTCGACGAGATGGTGGAGATCGCCCGCACGCTCGGCCAGGAGGGCGTCACCCCGTTCTACGAGATGGGCGGGGACAAGTGGGCCACCCAGTGGTGGGTCCAGGTCCAGCTCGCCGACGCCGCGAAGGACGGTCTATGGGACCGGATCAACGCCAACGAGGAGACGTTCTCCGACGAGACTGTTCTCGGTGCTATCCAGACCTACCGCGACCTGGTGGATGAGGGCTTGTTCAACGACGACATCACGACGGCCACGTTCGAGGACCAGGGCGACGCCCTCCTCGCCGGCGAGGCCGCCATGGTGATCCAGGTGAACACGTTCTTCGGCCAGCTGCAGGCGAAGGCGTCGAGCGAGGAGCTCGACGAGAAGATCGGCTTCTTCCCGATCTCCCCGTCCGGCAACGTCGGAACGTTCATCCCCGACCAGGCCAACGCGCTGGTCGCCTTCAAGAGCGGCGACGCGGAGCGGGAGGCGGCGGCGAAGCAGTTCCTCGCCTTCTGGATGGGCCCGCAGTACGAGAGCTTCGTCAACGAGCGGGAGACGGTCTCGCTGAAGCCGGACGTGGCCACGCCGGACACGGTGCCGGCGGCGCTGGTCGACGTGCACGCGTCGCTGTCCGACTCGGTCGGGTCGATGCAGGCGCTGG
>NZ_ML142850.1:320452-334247 GCF_004138495.1 Phytoactinopolyspora endophytica | reverse complement strand
CGGACCTGTATCTGAACCTGGCTGACATGCTCAATGGCGCGATGACGCCAGAAGAGGTGGCGTCCGCTACACAGTCCCAGTTCGCGCAGCTGGCCGAGGCCGCCGGCGCGGAAGGCTTCTAGAGCGACCGGGTGGTGCCGCGCCTGGAGTCTCTTCCGCCCGGCACCACCCGGCAGCAACGTCTAACGGCAGTCCCCACGTCGAGGAGGACTTCAGGGTGGCCATGACACACGGCACGGACGTGGACGCGGAACGTCGCGCGCCGGCCCGCCGGATGCGGTCCCGCCGCCCGGACCATCGTCACAGTGCGCAGGCCAGGGCGGAGAAGAACAACCATCCAGGGCGTTTCCTGGTGCCCGCATTCGTGGTGCTGGGCATCTTCTTCTTCCTGCCGACCGTGTACAACTTCGTCTACGCCTTCACCGACTGGTCCGGGTTCAAGAGTGAGATCAACTTCGTCGGCTTCGACAACTTCCAGAATCTGGCGTCGAGCGGGACGCTGTTCTCCTCGCTGCGCATCACCCTCGTCTACGCGGTGCTGGTGGCGATCTTCCAGAACGTCTTCGGCTTGGCCCTGGCCGTCCTGCTGGAGCGCGACACTCGCCTGAACAGGTTCGCCCGGGTGTGCTTCTTCATCCCCGTGGTGATGTCGGCGCTGGCGGTCGGCTACATCTTCCAGGCGCTGCTCAAGCCGGAGGGCGCGCTCAACGGCGTGGTCGGAGCGGTACTGGGCACGGACGTCACCGTGGCCTGGCTGGGCAGCACCACCTGGACCATCGTGGTGGTGGCGTTGATCCACGCGTGGAAGTGGATGGGCCTGTCGATGCTGATCTACCTGGCGGGCCTGAAGACCATGCCGGAGGACATCCTGGAGGCGGCGCGGATCGACGGCGCGTCGACCTGGAAGGCGTTCTGGGCGGTGCGCTTCCCCCTACTCGCGCCGGCAGTGACGTTCAGCGTTGCCACTGCTCTCCTCGGCTCGATGAACGGCTTCGACATCGTCCAGGCCACCACCGAGGGCGGGCCGGCCCGCACCACCGAGATCCTGAACATCTTCATCTACCGCACCTTCGGTCAGGGCCTGTTCGCGCAGGCGACCACGATGAGCCTGATCTTGTTCCTCATGGTGGTGGTGCTGGCGTTCCCGGTGATCCGGACGCTGCGCAAGCGAGAGGAGGTCCTGTGAGCGGAGCGCGATCAGGAGCATTGAGCACGACCCTGTCCGGCACCGGGCACCGCTCGATGCGGGACGGGCCGGCCGGCCGATCCAAGCGCCGCCGTAGTTTCGCTGCACGAGCCCAGCCGGTCGTCGTGATTCTGCTGGTCGCCCTGTTGGTCGGGGTGCCGCTGTGGCTCGTCGTCGCGACGGCGGGTAAGTCGCAGGGTGAGGCGCTGACACCGGACTTCTCACTGCCGACCGAGTGGCACCTGTTCGGCAACATCGCCGAGGTCTGGGACCGGGGCCGGGTCCCGGCCGCGTTCGCCGGCAGCATGCTGGTGATGGTGCCGGCCGTGTTCGGGGTGCTGCTGCTCGGGTCGATGGGTGCGTGGGTGCTGGCCCGGCGAAGCAGCCGGTTCTTCGCCGTGCTCTACGCCGGGGCGATCAGCGGCATCGTGCTGCCGCCGGCCGTCGTCACCATCGTGCTCTTGCTGCGGCAGCTCGGACTGGCCGGATCCGCCGTCGGGATGATCGGCGTGTACATGGGGATCTACATGTCGACCGTGGTCTTCTTCGTCACCGGGTTCATCCGCACCATCCCGGTGCAGCTGGAGGAGGCCGCGCGAGTGGACGGGGCGGGACCGGCGAAGGTGTTCGCCCGGATCATCCTGCCGCTGCTCCGGCCTGTGCTGGCCACCGCCACCATTCTCATCTGCCTGTACGTGTGGAACGACGTCTTCTACGCGTTCTTCGTCATCGGCGGGCGGATCGACACGCTGCCGCTCAATCTGTTCCAGGTGGCCAGCGCCGGACTGTATCTGAACAACTGGCACCTGATCTTCACCTACGTCGTCGTCATGAGCCTGCCGCTGGTGGTCGTGTTCATCGTGGCGCAGCGCCGGATCATCTCCGGCATCACCAGCGGTGCCGTCAAGTAACCATCCACCCGACCGGCCATACCGAGAGTCTGCGCCCGACCAGCACGGCGAGAGGAGGCCGCGACGCCCGCCGGGCTCAGTCGACAAGATCATGATCCCTTTCAGGCCCAAATAGGGGCTCAAAACGGAACATGATCTTGATCATCAAGCCTGCCGATGTCTGTTCACCTGCCCAAAGAAGGGGAGATTGACATGCGAAGATGGATCACTCCGATCGCGGCGCTCAGTGTCGCGGTCTCCGGCACGATCGCGACGACGACCATGCCCCATCAGGAAGCGCGCGCCGACGGCGCCCAGGAACTCCGGGTCGACCTCGGCGACCGCACCGGCGAGTTCCTCGGGGCCGGAAACGGCGTTCTGTACGGGCTCAGCGACGACGGCGTGCCCAGCGACAACACGCTGGAACCACTGCGGATGCACAGCATCGCGCAGAAGCCGCCAGCCGGTGCCCAGCACCCGAACGGCGACGCGCTCGTCGTAGGTGAGCCGTTCTTCCGCACCGGCGGCGAATATGTCCAGATCTACGTGCAGGACATGTACGAGGAATGGACGTATGAGAACGTCGGCGGGGAGATCCCCTGCAACGACGTCTGCTTCGACGACTACATGCAGAAGCTGGCCTGGGTGGTCGACCAGGTGTCCGGCAGCCCGCACGCGGACCGATTCGTCTACGTGCCGTTCAACGAGCCAGATCACATCTGGTACGAGCTCAGCACCGGCAACGACGCGCTGTATCAGGAGCGTATGGAAGCGTTCCTGGATCACTGGAAGACCGCCGTCGAATACATCCGGGAACACCACCCAGGTGCCCGGGTGGCGGGGATGAACGACGCGACGTTCCGGGAGCGCAACTACCGCGACTTCCTGACCTTCGCCCGGGACAACGACGTCCTGCCCGACGTCACAGCCTGGCACCAGCTCCCGTCGAACAGCCTGGATCCGGCCAGCTCCAACTACTTCCGTGACACATACGCGGTGTACCGCGCTCTGGAGGAAGAGTTGGGCATCGAGGAGATCGCGATCGAGATCAATGAGTACGCCGGCAACCGCGACCTCACCGTCCCGGGGCAGCTCGTGCAGTGGGTCGCGATGTTCGAGGAGGCGAAGGTGGCCGCGGGCGGCAAGGCCTACTGGACCGCGGCCGGCGGGCTCGCCGGTGACGTCGTGCAGACCAACAAGCCCGGCGCGGGCTGGTGGTTCTACAAGATGTACGCCGACATGCGCGGCGGTGACACCGTGGCGGTGACTCGCCCCGACACCACCAGCCTGGATGCGCTCGACGGCATCGCCTCGGTCGACGACGACCGTCGGCAGGCCAGGATCGTCGCCGGCGGCACAGCCGATGACGTCGACGTCGTCGTCGAGAACGTCGACCCGGAGATCTTCGGTGACACCGTGCACGTGCGGCTCGCGGCGACGACGTGGAGCGGTCAGAACTCCGACGCACCGCCGCCCGAGGTGTTGCTCGAGGACGACGTCGCGGTGAAGGACGACGGGACGGTAACGGTCCCGGTGCGTGGGCTCGGCGTTGAGGGCGACGGTGGAGCGAACGTCGATCTGATGTCGGCGTACGAGATCGTCCTGTCGCCGGGTGGCGTCGGCACTCGCGGGCCGGTGGAGCGGCCGTGGCGGGCGTCGTACGAGGCCGAAGACGCGACCATCACCGCCGGTCAGGTGTATACCCAGGGCACGCCGCAGAACTGGAACTCTGCCGCAGCGTCCGGCAACCGCGACGTGGGCTCGCTCAACCAGGAGAACAGCGCCGTGACGTTCGACGTCGAGGTGCCGGAGGCGGGGGAGTACCGGCTCGGCATCATGTACGGCAACCAGACCGGCCAGCCGTCGCAGCAGGTGCTGTCGGTGAACGGCGAGCAGGCCCAGTTCGTCGACTACGAGGCCACCATGAACTGGACGTGGCGGACGCGGAAGGGCGTCACCGTCGACCTGGAGGAGGGACAGAACCAGATTCGACTGGCGACGTCGCATCCGGAGCTTGGCATAGCGGTGGGCGAGGCGACCCTGGACTGGATCGACCTGGAGCGCGTCACCAGCCATGACGCCGTGACCCGGTACTACGAGGCCGAGCTGACGCAGTACGACGGCGCGGTCGAGTTCGGCTACGACCACCCGGAGCAGTCCGGCGCAGGGCACATCTCCTTGCGGCGCGGCGCGGAGGCGACCTTCGTCGTGTACGCGGAGGAGGACGGGTACTACGACGTGGACTTCCGCTACTCGGGCCCGGGGCGGCCGGGCTCTGCGGCCGGGCAGGTCAGCCTGGACCGGCGTGCCGTTGACGGAGCGGTGCTGCGCTCGGCGCCCGGCGCGTCGTTCTGGGACACCCAGACCGAGCGGTTGTTCCTTTCGGCCGGGGTGAACCGGGTGACGGTGGAACAGGCCGGCCCAGCACCGCTGCGGTTGGACGGATTGACCGCGACGCGAGCGTCGTCTGGGCCGCAGCCGGTTCAGGCGGTGGAAGCGGAAGATGCGGCGCTGTCCGGCAACGCCGCGGTGGAGAGCCACTCTCACGCGTCGGGCGGGCAGTACGTCGGCGATGTCGGTCAGGGCCCGGAGAACCGTGTCACGCTCGAGGTTGAGGCCGACGTCGCGGGTGAGCACATGCTCGTCGTCCACTACGCCAACGACGAGCGGGACACTGGCCACCCGTACAACGCCGACATCATCTCCCGGCCGATCGACATCTCCGTCAACGACGACGAGCCGAGGAGGCACTGGTTCAAGAACACCTGGTCCTGGGGCAACTGGTGGGCCAGGGGAGTGCCGGTGACGCTTGAAGCGGGGATGAACGAGATCACGCTGTACAACGACCCGGCGAATAGCGCCGCGGCGCCGGGCTGCCCGGAACCGTGCATGCCGGCGCTGGACAGCGAGTGGGCGCCGAACCTCGACAAGTTCGAGATCGCACCCATCCGCATCGACTGACTGCCGAGAACTGATCGCGCACAGGCGCCCTGCACTTTGTGGGGCGCCTGCCCGCGTTGAGAAGCTATAGGGCTCGTCCAATCGCATTGGAGGGCAGTAGAGAGCGGTTGCACGTGTTGGCGGCGTGTAAAATCCACTTGCCTATTGATCTTCATTGCAAGAGGACTCTCATGCTCTTGACCTACCTGGACGAGTCATACTCGCGTCATCATTACTACATCGCGGCACTGTGCTGCCCTGACGGGCAGGCGCAGTCGCTGGCGACTGCTCTTGATGATGTTGTAGCCGATGCGTCCCGCAACTTCGGCGTCGCGCTACACGCCGAGCTGCACGGGCACGCCATCTCTAGCGCTTCTGACGCTTGGTTCTGCATGAAGAGGCAGGTCCGAGCACGCATCCGGATCTATGAGCGGGCGATGCGCGTCATCGGTGAACATGATGTGTCTGTCATCCTGCGTGGCGTCGACGTCGCACGCCTAAATGCCCGCTACCGCGACGCCGCCAGACCACATGGGGTAGTGCTCCAACACGTCATGGAAAGGGTGAATGCGTATGCGCGTTCTTGTGACCCGATGCAACGCGTGCTGCTGATCGCAGATGAGATCGACGGGCAGGACACCTATCGTCAGAACCTGTGGGACTACCGTCGAGCGGGCACTCCCGGGTACCGATCGAGCAAGCTCGAACAGATTGTCGACACGATCCACTTCGCGCCGTCGCATGCGAGTCGGCTAATCCAAGCTGTAGATCTTGTTGCCTACATGCATCACAGGCGTATGAGCGTGATTGAGGCAGATCACCGCGCTGTCCTAGCCAACCAGCAGATCTGGAACAGGATCTCGCACCGGGTCGTCCACGAGTGGGAATGGGTGCCGTAGTTGCACGAACGCCCCGCACTTGGCGGGGCGTAAGGCTGGGCGGGAGGCCCTCAAGAAGTTTGAGGACGAGTCACCGCTGTTATGACTATAGCGACTCCACGGAACCGCGTGCAAACCCCCGACCCCCGGTCTCGGTCTGCGTGTCAGATCGGCGTCAGCGGCGCGGTATGGGCGACGAGTGCGACATCGGCGACCAGATCAATCCGGGGTAGCGCGGTGGAATCTCGCGGCCGCGGCCCGGAGATGGTCTGCCAACTCAGGCGGCTCGCGAACGGTGAAGTCGACCTTCAGTGCACCGAGCAGGAACGCCACACCGTGCAGGTCGTCCGCGCCGAGATGCAGTAGGCACGTATCGTCGTCGACCCGTTCGATGCGGCCGTGGACCATGCATTCTTGTGCCTCCTGTGATGTGGCTGGCGTGTGGAGAAGGACGGTGGCCCGGCACGGCCACAGGTCGGAAATCCTCCCGGCGACGAACGCTGCTGCGTCGCTGCCGGGCAGCTCCCGGGGCGTGAATCGGAGCCCGGATGGTGTCCACGGGCGGAGCCTGTCGATCCGGAACGTGCGCCAGTCGTCGCGATCGAGATCCCAGGCAACCAAGTACCAACGGCGGCCCCAGTTCACCACTTCGTGCGGCTCGATCACCCGCGTAGTGTCCGTGCCACCCTGGTTGCGGTAGTTGATCCGCAGCTGTTCACGGTTGCGGCACGCCGCGGCGACGGTGGCGAGCACATCGGGATCGACCGTGGTGGTGGCCCAGGGCGGCTGTACCCTGGTGAGCTGCAGGTCGTGCAACTGGTGGCGCAGCCGTACCGGCAGGACCTGCCTCAGCTTGACCAATGCTCGCAGCGCGGTCTCCTCGACGCCGGTGACTCCGCTGGCGGCCGCGGTCTGCAGCGAGACCGCTACCGCGACGGCCTCGTCATCGTCGAGCAGCAAGGGTGGCAGGTCTTTTCCTGCGTCGAGACGGTAGCCGCCGGTGATGCCCTTGCCGGCGTGCACCGGATAGCCGAGATCGCGCAACCTCTCAACGTCGCGGCGCACGGTCCTGGTGGTCACGCCCAGCCGGACGGCCAGTTCGGCGCCCGGCCAGTCGCGTCGGGTCTGCAGCAGCGTGAGCAGCCGCAGCAGACGGCCGGAGGTTTCCTTCATGACGCTGAATTCTGCCAGTACTAGAGGACCGGAACTGTCCTCTAGTGCGTCTACCGTCATCGACATGAGCGAATCCATCACACCTTTCCGCATCGAGATCCCGCAGGCCGACGTGGACGACCTCAACCGGCGGCTGGAGCATGCCCGCTGGCCGGCCGAGGTTCCCGGAGCCGGCTGGAGCCGTGGTGTGCCGGTCGACTATCTGAAAGAGTTGGTCGAGTACTGGCGCGCCGGCTACGAGTGGCGAGAGCACGAGAAGAGGCTCAACGAGCTGGCGCAGTTCACCTCCACCATCGACGGCCAGACCATCCATTTCCTGCACATCCGCTCGTCGCGACCCGACGCGTTGCCGCTGTTACTGCTGCATGGTTGGCCGAGCTCGTTCCTGGAGTTCTTGGACGTCCTCGAGCCGCTATCGGCGCATTTCCACCTGGTGGTGCCGTCGCTGCCCGGCTTTGCCTTCTCAGCGCCGCTGACGGCGGCCGGATGGACGACGACGGGCCGCGCCGCGTCGGCGTTCGCTGACCTGATGGCACGTCTTGGTTATGACCGGTACGGCGTCCACGGCGGCGACACCGGTGCACTCGTGGGCCCAGAGCTCGGCAGGCGGCATCCCGATCGCGTCGTCGGCGTGCACCTGAGCGCACTCGTCACATTCCCCTCCGGCGCCGACGGCGAGATCGACCAGCTGAGCGGCGCCGATCAGGAACGCTGGGCTGCCATGGAACAGTTCAACGACGGCTATCTGCAGATCCAGTCGAAGAGCCCGCAGACGCTCGCCTATGGGTTGCACGACTCGCCGGTCGGCCAACTTGCGTGGATCCTGGAGCAGTTCGCCGCGTGGACCGACTCTCCGGAGGGCCAGCCGGAAAGGCGATCGAGCGGGACCGGATGCTCACCAACGTGAGCCTGTACTGGTTCACCGGCACGGCAGGCTCGTCGGCGCAGTGGTACTACGAGGCGATGAACGATCCGGCCGGGTGGCAACCGACGCCGCGTGGCACGGTGCCGACGGCGGTTCTCTTGGCGCATTCCAACGAGGTGGCAATCCGGGCGTTCGCGGAGCGCGACCACAATGTTGTCCGCTGGACGGAGTACGAGCGGGGCGGTCATTTCTTCGCGGCCGAGGAACCAGACCTGTTTGTCGGCGATCTCCGGGAGTTCTTCGCCCCTGCCTGACGCGCCGCCTTTCACACGGCGAAGCCCACAACGCGATCGTGCGGCCGTCCTGCAATTCTCAACGTAGCCAGAACCAAGGCTGTGCGTGCGTGCAGTGTGTGACGACGTCCGCTGCTAGTGCTACGTCAGTGCAGGCCGGGTAGAACATCGGCTGCGATCGCCTCGACGATGGCCGGGTCAGCCGGGCAGCATGCGGGCGTCACTGATCGTGTAGTAGTCACCGTCGTAGGACGTGGCTGGCTGGCGCAAGAGCAGGTCCGTAGCGGCGACGAACTCGCTCAGCCGGGCCGCGCGCTGTGACCGGGGTTGGGGCTTCACCGCCGAAGACCTCTGCGTCGAATCCGGTACCGCCCGCCCCGACGCCGAGAGTGAACCGGCCACCAGAGATGTGGTCCAGCGTCATCGCTTCCTTGGCGAGGGTGACGGGATGTCGGATGGTCGGCGAGGCCACCATCGTGCCGAGCCGAACCGTAGTGGTGGCGGCGGCCAACCCGGTCAGCCACGGAGTCGCCGCATGCCAGGGGTGATCACGGTATCGGCGCCACGACAGGTGGTCGTAGGTCCAGATATGTGCATACCCCAGCCGCTCCAGGCGCTGCGCAAGTTTCACCGTCTCCGACCATGGATCGGTGGGAAGCAGCAACACTCCAACGCGCATTCGGCAATCGTAACGGCGGCGAGTACGCAGCCCGACTTGTTCGCCCACGACGTCCGTGTGGTCTTCGTGGAGCCGTACCGACGGCTGTTCCGGTTGCAAGGGGCGCACCGTCAGCCGTCAACCGGCCCACCGCTCGCGCGAGGCACATCATCGGTTTCGACCTCGGAGCATTCCCAACGCGGCGAACTCGGCGTAGCTTTTGAAGCATCGTCGTTGGCAAAAACGACCATGTCGGTGTGGAACAACCTCGCGGGGGTGAGGATGATGCCCACGTACATCAGCCTGATCAATTGGACCGATCAGGGTGTCCGGAACACCAAGGAGACCGTCGAGCGCGCAAAGGCGGCCACCGAGCTGGCCGAGCGTATGGGAGGAACGCTGAGGGACGTCTACTGGACCGTCGGCGAATATGACATCGTGTCGATCGCCGAGTTTCCGGACGACGAAACCGGGACCGCCTTCCTGTTGGCCCTCGGTTCCCAGGGCAACATCCGGACCTCAACGCTTCGGGCTTTCAATTCGGAGCAGATGACCGGGATTCTGGGCAAGCTCGGCTGACCGCGCGTTCGTGCTGCGCGCCACCTCGACGAATCAGAGCGGGATGTTGCCGTGCTTGCCGCGGGTGGAGGGGGCGTCGGCGATGGCGCGCGCCAACGCCGAGCGGGTCACGGCAGGCTCGACGACCTCGTCGACGACGCCGATCTCCATCGCCCGGTCCAACCCGCCTGCGGTGCTCTCGTGCTCCTCGGCGAGCTCGGCCTCCACCTGCGCACGCAGCTCGGGGTGGACCTCGGCCAGCTTGCGGCGGTGCAGGATCCGGACGGCGGCGACCGCGCCCATCACGGCGACCTCAGCGGTCGGCCACGCGAGCACCCGGGTAGCCCCGAGCGCGCGGGAGTTCATCGCGATGTACGCGCCGCCGTAGGCCTTCCGTGTCACCAGCGTCACACGCGGGACGGTCGCCTCTGCGAACGCGTGCAGAAGCTTGGCGCCACGGCGTACGACCCCATCCCACTCCTGGCCGACACCGGGCAGGTAGCCCGGAACGTCCACGATGACGACAAGAGGCACCCCCAGGGAGTCGCACATCCGGACGAACCGGGCCGCCTTCTCCGCCGACGTCGAGTCCAGACAGCCGCCCAGTCGCAGTGGGTTGTTCGCGATGACGCCCACGGTCCTTCCGCCCAGGCGGCCGAGCGTCGTGGTGATATTCGGTGCCCAGCGCTGATGCAGCTCCAGGGGCGTCTCGTCGTCGAGCAGGTCGCCGACGATCGGGTGCACGTCGTAGGCGCGCTTGGCCGACTCCGGCAGGTGCGCACCGAGGTCCGCGTCCGCAACGTCGTCGACCGCGATCTCGCCCTGGTTGCCCAGTAGCGACGACAGGTGCCGCGCCCGATCCAGCGCCTCTCGCTCGGTGCTGGTGACAACGTGCACGACGCCGGACCGGCGGCCGTGCGGCTCCGGACCGCCGAGCCGCAACATGTCGACGTCCTCGCCGGTCACGGACTTCACCACGTCCGGCCCGGTGACGAAGACCCGGCCCTCAGGGCCGAGGATGACGATATCGGTGAGCGCCGGTCCGTAAGCGGCGCCACCGGCGGCCGGGCCGAGCACCACCGAGAGCTGCGGGATGACGCCCGACGCGCGGGTCATCGCCTCGAAGATCAGCCCCACCGCGTGCAGCGACAGCACACCTTCGGGCAGCCGCGCGCCACCCGAGTGCCACAGCCCGATGATCGGTACACCATCGGCGAGCGCGCGCTCGTAGGCGTCGACCACCACCTTGCAGCCGTCATGACCCATCGCACCGCCCATGACAGTGGCGTCCGAGCAGAACGCGACCACGGGCGTGCCATGCACGGTGCCGACGGCGGCCAGCATCCCGCTGCGGTCGTCGGGGCTGATCAGCTCGAGCGAACCCTCGTCGAGCAGGGCCGCGAGCCGGTGACCCGGATTACGCGGATCTTCCTCCCGCGGAGGCTTGGCGGGCTTGCCCGCAGCCTGCGCGGGAACAGGACGGCTGGCAACGGCGGTCATTACTGCCTCCTGAACGCGAGGACGACGTTGTGACCGCCGAAGCCGAACGCGTTGTTCAGCGCTGCCGGGCGGGCGTCGTCGAGTTTCCGCGGAGCGTCACGGACGACGTCGAGGTCGATCTCCTCGTCGAGGTTGTCGACGTTGATGGTCGGCGGGATGAGTCCATGGTGCAGCGAGAGCACCGTCGTCATGGCCTCCACCGCGCCGGCGCCACCGAGTAGGTGGCCGATCATCGACTTCGGCGCGGTGACCGGGATGGTCGTGACACCGTCGCCGAAGACCTTGTGTAACGCCACCGACTCCGCCGCGTCGCCCACCGGGGTGGACGTGGCGTGGCAGTTCACGTGAGCGACCTCGTCGGTGCTCAAGTCGGCGTCTACCAGTGCCTTGCGAGTGGCCGCGATGACGCCCGTTCCGCCGGGCTCGGACTGGGCGATGTGGTGGGCGTCGGCGCTCATCCCGGCGCCGGCGAGCTCCGCGTAGACGCGGGCGCCGCGAGCTTTGGCATGCTCGGCCGACTCGAGGACGAACAGCGCGCCACCCTCACCGAGCACGAACCCGTCACGGTCCCGGTCGAACGGCCGGCTGGCGCGTTCGGGTTCGTCGTTGCGCTTCGACATCGCCATCATGTTCGCGAACGCGGCGATCGGCAGCGGTAGGATCACCGCTTCGGACCCACCGGCGACGACGATGTCGGCCCGTCCGGAACGGATCATGTCCAACCCGTAGGCGATCGCCTCCGCGCTGGACGAGCACGCACTCACCGGTGCGTGTGCGCCGGCCCTCGCCTGCAGCTCGAGGCTGACGTTGGCGGCCGGGCTGTTCGGCATGAGCATGGGGATCGCCAGCGGCGATACCTTCCGCGGGCCGTGCTCCTTGAGCAGGTCGTAGTTTCCCAGCAGGGTGTGCAGGCCGCCGATGCCGGAAGCGCACACCACCCCGACGCGGTCGGGGTCCAAACCGGCGTCCGAGGCGTTGCCCTCGTAGCCGGCGTCGGCCCATGCCTCGCGCGCCGCGACCACGGCGAACTGCGCCGAACGGTCGAGACGGCGGGCCTGGACCCGCGGGAGTGCTTCGGACGGGTCGACGGCTGCCGGTGCGCCGAAGCGCACCGGCATGTCGTACTCCTCGACCCAGTCCTGTGTGAGAGAGCGTGCACCGGACCGGCCGGCGAGAAGCGAGTCCCAGGTCGACGCGACATCGCCTCCGACAGGCGTGCTCGCGCCGAGCCCGGTGACGACGACGGAAACCTGGGTGCGTGCCATGGTGATCAGGCCTGGCCTTTCTCGATGTAGGAGACGGCGTCGCCGACCGTTGCGAGGTTCTTGACCTCGTCCTCGGGAATCTTCACCCCGAACTTCTCCTCGGCGGCGACCACGACCTCGATCATCGACAGCGAGTCGATGTCGAGATCGTCGGTGAACGACTTCTCGAGCTGCACGTCATCCGCGGGCACGCCGGTGATCTCATTGACGATGTCGGCGAGGCCGCTGCGGATCTCTTCGGTATTGGCCATCGGGTCGGCTTCTCCTTCAAGGGTTGATGCTGATTAACGATGAGCGGCCTCGCACGTCGTCGTGCTGGCGGCCGCCCGGCCAAAAGGCGATCCTCAGGGTATGCGTATCACCTGTCCGGCATAGACGAGACCCGCCCCGAATCCGATGATGAGGGCAAGGTCACCACTTGTGGCCTCGCCGGTCTCGAGCATCCGCTCCAAGGCGAGTGGGATCGACGCGGCCGATGTGTTGCCCTGCTGGGCGATGTCGCGGGCGATCGCGACCTTCTCCGGCAGCTTCAGCGAACGCGCCATGGCGTCGGTGATGCGCATGTTGGCTTGGTGCGGCACGAACAGGTCGAGCTCGTCGATGGTGATTCCGGCGGCGTCGATGGCTTGCTGCGCCGCCTTCGCCATCTCGTACGATGCCCATCTGAAGACCGGGTTGCCGTCCATGACCAGGTGCGGCATCCGCGGCCCACCCTCGCCGAAGAGCGCTTCCCGCCACTCTTCCCGCTGCCTGATCAGATCCAGATGCTGGCCATCGGAGCCCCAGACGACGGGGCCGATGCCCTGCTCGTCATCACTGTTACCTGGGCCGACGACGGCCGCACCCGCACCGTCGGCGAAGATGAACGCCGTCGAGCGGTCGTGGATGTCGGTCAGGTCGGAGAGCCGTTCCACGCCGATCACCAACACGTGCTCGGCCGTGCCGGAGCGCACCATGTCCGAGCCGAGCGACAGCCCGTAGCAGAATCCGGCGCAGGCCGCGGAGATGTCGAACGCGGCCGCATGGTTGGTGCCGAGCTTGTGCGCGATCTGCACGGCGGCTGCCGGGGTCTGGTACAGGTGGGTGACCGTCGCGACGATCACGCAACCTACCTGCTCCGGCCGGACGCCCGCGTCGGCGAGCGCCTTGCCGGCGGCCGCGACGCTCATGGAGATCACTGTCTCGTCCTCGGTCGCCCACCGGCGGTTCTCGATGCCGGAGCGGGTGCGGATCCACTCGTCGGAGGAGTCGATGTTCTTGATGATCTCGTCGTTGCTGATCACCCGGGACGGCCGGTACGCGCCGATGCCTAGTATCCGCGTCGGCCGGGCCGATGCCGGAACCTTGATCGAGCCGCTCATGATGCCACCGCCTCAGGGTGCAACCGGATCAGAGGCTGACCCGGTGCCACCGGGTCACCATCCTCTACCAGCCATTCCAGCACGGTACCGCCGTGCGTGGCACGCACTTCCAGCGAATCGCGCAACGAGTTGACCTTCCCGACGACGTCGCCCTTCGCCAGCTGGGCGCCGACGTCGAGCGGCTCGGCGTTGAACGAACCCTTCATCGGCGCGACGACGAGACGCCAG
>NZ_ML142850.1:317326-320418 GCF_004138495.1 Phytoactinopolyspora endophytica | reverse complement strand
CTGGCCGTGATGGGGCTCGGGTCGCCGTGCTGTTCCACGAATTGCCGGGCGTCGCCCAGCTGGTCGGGCGACTTCAGGGCGAATGTCTCGACGCCCGGGATGGCGCGGCGAGCGAGTCCGACGAGTGTGCCGGCCGGCGGCACCTCCAGAATGCCGGTGACCCCCATGTCGGCCATCGCGGTCTGGCACAGGTCCCAGCGAACCGGATTGGAGACCTGGTCGACGATCCGGCTGAGCACTTCGCGCCCGTCATGCACTACATGACCGTCCTTGTTCGACAGCAGTCGGGTCCGCGGGTCGTGGGTGCTGATGGCATTGGCGTAGCGGCGGAGGGTCTCGACGGCCGGCGTCATGTGGTGTGTGTGGAACGCACCCGCGACAGGCAGCGGACGTAGCCTGGCTCCGTCCGGAGGGTTGTCGTTCAGGGCGTCCAGCTGTTCGTAGGTGCCGGCAGCGACCACCTGGCCGGCGCCGTTGATGTTGGCGGGGGTGAGCCCGAGCGCGTCGATCCCCTTGAGCACGTCGTCGGGATCGCCGCCGAGGATCGCGGTCATACCGGTGGGGGTCGCGGAGGACGCGTCGGCCATGCACCGGCCTCGTTCCCGCACGAACACCATCGCCTGCTCCGCGGTGATCACACGGGCACCTGCGGCGGCGGTGATCTCGCCCACACTGTGGCCCGCCACCGCCGCGACCGACGTGAACGCGTCCGCCGGCTGGGGGAAGAGCTCGAGCGCCGAGAGGAGTCCGGACGCTACCAGCAAGGGCTGGGCGACGGCGGTGTCCCGGATGGCCTCTGCGTCGGCCTTGGTTCCGTAGTGAGCCAGGTCCATGCCCGCCACCGCTGAGAGCCACTCGATCCGGTTGGCGAACGCCGGCAATTCAAGCCAAGGCGCGAGGAAGCCTGGAGACTGGGAACCCTGACCGGGCGCGACGATGACCAACACCCTTCCACCCTGCTGCCTACCGGTCCGTAGAAGGGTCGGGGCGGTTAACAAGGTCTTCCAAGTAACTTTGGGTGGTTCCTACAAAAGGGCCCCTCAATGCCCCAAAGAGGCACGTCTGAGCGGCGATTTCGCACCTGATCGGAGGCGCTGGCTACCGACGCGCGGACTCCTGGACGGCCTCGGCGTCATACCGGCGAAGGATGCCGAGCCCGATCGCGGCGCGCCGGACCCGCTCCTGAGCCGTCTCGACGGCGAGCCGTTGCAGGTGCCCTCCGTACGGGTGCAGGCTCGGAGCATTGCGCACCGCGAATTTGATGTAGACGGGGGAGGCCACCCGGACGATCTCCGGCAGCTCGTAGTGGCGCACCGGCGAGCCGAAGTCGTCGGTGCCCTCGATGTAGACGTCCACGGGAATCGACACGGCGGAGCGGATGGCGGCGATCGCGGAGACCGGGAGGTCGACGGGGAGGTTCAGCGTCGACGCTCCGATGTCCTGCAGCACCCGGGCGGTGGCGGGATTCGCCACGGGCAGCGAGACGGACACCTTGAGTACGAGGTCGGCGGGCAGCTCACCGGCGCGTTTCATCTCTGCGAGGACCCACAGCTGGCCGACGTCAGCCACGAGGACACTGCGCACTCCAAGCTCGCACCCTCGTCGCACATCTTCCACGCCGTAGACGAGCTGGTCCGCGCCGCGCAGGCTGGCGCCGAGGACCTTGCCGGACGTGGAGCCGGTCTGAGCTCCGATGTCCCATGCCGCCCGCGGGCCGGTGAACAGCGATACCTCGACCCCGTTGTCTCGGCCCAGCGTGACCATCCGCTCGATCTCGCGGTCTGTCAGCAGCATGATGCCGCTGCCCTGGCTGACCCGGTCGATGCGGATGTCGAACTCTTCGGCGGCCTTGAGGACGGCCTCGAACACGTCCGGCCTCTCGACGGAGGGTATTTCCACGCGGAACCGGCGGCCGTCGTCGAAGCGCGCGCCGGAGGAATGCAGCTCTGGAAGGTCCCGCCCGGGCAGCCCTAGCGAGGCGAGGAACGAGCGGGTGGCCTGCATCGGCTCGGCCGAAGCCGTTGCGTGCTGGTCGCGGGTCGGCGTCATGAAATGCTCCGTCTTCTGGTGTATCCGAGCCGCTCCGACAGGTCGTGGGCACCTTCGACCACGTGGCGGGCGAGTTCGTCGTCGAGCCGGTCCGCGCGATGGACCGGCACGGAGATGCTGATGCCGGCGACGACAGCTCCGCTGACATCGCGGACCGGCGCGGCTACACACTTGACGTCGTGGTTGGACTCGCAGTCGTCGAACGCGAGCCCGCTGGCGCGGATCTGGTCCAGCTGAGCCCGTAGCCCATCGATGCTGGTGATCGTGTTCGGCGTCATGCTGGGCCAGTCGGTCATGTCGTGGTACAGCTGTGTGATCTCATCGTCGGGGAGATCGGCGAGCATGGCCTTGCCGACGGCGGTGCAGTGTGCCGGCAGCCTCCGTCCCACCGCCGACACCATCCGTACGGCGTGCGGACTGTCCGCTTTGACCAGGTAGATGACGTCGCGGCCGTCTCGGCTGGCGATGTGCACGGTCTCGTCGCACCGGGACATGATCTGCTCCGCGACGACGCGCCCCTGCCCCGCGAGGTCGATGCCCGCGGAGAACGTGCTCCCCAGCTCGAGTAGACGTAACCCCAGGTCGTAGCGGTTGCCGTAACCGTCGACAGCCCGCAGGTACTTGTTGGCGACCAGAGTCTGTACCAGTTCATATGTCGTGCTTCGGGGCAGCTCGAGCTTCGCCATGATGTCCGGGACGGTCCGCGACCCCTCACCGTCCAGGAACAGGTTGAGAATCATCACGGCCCGGTCCACCGCGGGCACGGTACGTCCTTGTCCCATCACGTCGCCTTCCGCACATCGCTACAGCGCTCAGCAGGGCAGCAATACTCCATCCAGTCTGCGCCTCTGTGGACGGCGGCCCGATCGACTCGGGCGGCAGCGTCCGAAATATCGAACAACGGTCGCCATCTCGGATACATTAATCACTGGTCATTGTGCCTGCAAGGCGATTTTCCTCGACGGCCGCCGGAACGATGTATCGGCCCAGGTGAGCAGGCTCGCCGGCCCGGGTCGCTGCTTCAGACACGCCCTAGGGCGTGC
>NZ_ML142850.1:316109-317304 GCF_004138495.1 Phytoactinopolyspora endophytica | reverse complement strand
CCAGTGCGCCTCCCTCCTCGGCCTTGCGAGGCATCCAGCCGGGCACCTGCTCGCTACGGCCGAGATCCATCAGACACGCCCTAGTCGAACGAGGGCGGGTTGAGCCGGCCCAGGGTGAGCGCGATACGCAGCGTGTACGAGTCTCGTGGGTCGGTAGGCATCAGGCCGGCGACGTCGGCGACCCGCCGCAAGCGGTAGCGGACCGTGTTGGGATGCACGAACAGCAGCCGCGCGGCAGCCTCGACGGACGCACCCGTCTCCAGATAGGCGGCGAGCGTCTCCAAGACGACGGGCCCGGCCTCGGCGACCGGGAGGAAGACTTCCTGGACGAGCTCCCGCACCGCTTCGTCATCTCCGGAGAGAGCACGTTCCGGCAGCAACGCCGACGATGCGACCGGGCGGGGAGCGTCGGGCCAGCCGTCGGCGGCGAGAAGGGCCGACACGGCGTGCCTGGCGGACACATTGGCCGACACCAGGTCCGGCACCAGCGGGCCGACGATGACAGGACCGGCGCCGAAATGCGTGACCAGACAGTCCGCCGCTTTGACGGGGTCTTCGACGTGGCCGAGGACGGCAACGAGCCGATCACCTTGTATGCCGGTGAGCACGTCGTAGCCGGACTTGCGCGCGCTGCGCCGGATGGCATCGACGGTGCCGTCGCTCGCGGAGGGCGGCCTCCCGATGAGGACCGCGACTCCGTCCTGTGCCGTCCATCCCAGCGCCGACGCCCGCGAACGGACATCCTCGTCGACCTCACCGCGGAGCAACGAGTCGACGACGGTCGCCTCCAGCCGCGCATCCCACGAACCACGTGCCTCCGCGTACCGGGCGTACACGTGAGCGGCCGAGAAGGCCACCTCGCGGGAGTAGCGGAGAACCCCTTCCAGGACGGCGGGCGCGTCCTCCTCGCCCACCACGTCGGCGACGTTGTCCTCGACGACCTCGATCGCCACCCGGACCACCTCGACGGCCTGTTGCAGACTGATCGACCGGATCAGCTCCCGGGGGGCCGTTCCGAACACGTCGGCGGTTGGAGTCGGTCGCGCGTCGCCCGGGTTGCGGTACCAGTCGACGAAGGCGGCGATGCCCGCCTGAATCACCAGCCCGACCCATGATCGCTGCTCCGGAGGCATCGATCGATACCAGGCGAGCCGCTCCTCCATCTTGGATATGGCAGCCGTCGCCAACGTGCCCG
>NZ_ML142850.1:301552-316088 GCF_004138495.1 Phytoactinopolyspora endophytica | reverse complement strand
ATGCTCCAAGAGATGGACAGTGCGCTCATGGCGTTCGGTGTCGCGTGCCGGAGACATATCCGGCAGGGTACGCGGTGCGGTGATCGCTCGGGGGAAACTGGGGGTGTGGCGAACATCGTGATCATGCGTGGCGCGGACCGGTTCGTCAGCGCGGAATCCGGGCTGACGTCGCGGCATTCGTTCTCTTTCGGCCGGCACTATGACCCCGGCAATGTCGGCTTCGGTCTCTTGGTGATGAACAACGACGACGTCATCGAGCCCGACAACGGATACCCCACGCACCCACACCGCGACGTCGAGATCGTCACCTGGGTCCTCGAGGGCGCACTCGTGCACCGCGACTCCACGGGAGCCGGCGGTGTGATCCATCCTGGCTTGGCGCAGCGGCTCAGCGCAGGCCGTGGTGTCCAGCATTCGGAGTTCAACGACGGCGGCCTCGCCCGCGAAGACACCGACATGGCCGGCGAACACGTGGTGGACAGCCGAGACGACACCGGCCCGGTCGCGACGCGCCGACAGCCGCTGCGATTCGTTCAGATGTGGGTGCCGCCAGACACGCCGGGCGTCGACCCGTCGTACGAGCAGCACGACGTCTCCGCCCAGCTAGCCTCAGGCGACCTGATCACAGTGGCCAGCGGCATGCCGCGCCACACAGGCTCCGCCGCGATCGGCCTGGGGCAGCGATCGGCCGCGATGCACATCGCACGGTTGCGCGCCGGCCACCTCGAACCGCCGCGCACGCGGGTCGTCGCCGGAAGCGGTGCCGACGCCGACGCGCCTGGATCTGCCGGCCGTCCCGACTCGGATGTGCGTGGGTCTGCCGGTCGTCCCGACGTGGATGTGCGTGGCTTTGTCGATCGTCCCGACGTGCGGACCGAGGTTCTGGCCGTGACGTTGCCCAATGCGCCGTTCCTCCACCTTTACATCGCGCGTGGCGCGGTCGATGTGGAAGGAGTCGGCCATCTCGATGAGGGCGATGCTGCGCGCATCACCGACGAGGGCGGCCGCCACATCATCGCAGCCAACGACGCCGAGGTCATTGTCTGGGAGATGCACACAGACATCAGCACGCCCCGCACCTGACCTGCCGCGACAGATCGTTGGTACTGATCCTGATCATTACGTTCCGGGTCGTGTGCCCGGTCGTGGTGTTTCCGGCCGCCCACCAGGTCGGGTGACCTGGTGGGCGCTGCGTCCTGGTGCTCTAGGACTCGCCGCCCGCTTCCTCGGCGGTCGTGGCGTTGACGTCATCGAGCTGGTACTGCCCGTGCGCCTTGCGGACGACATCCCAAGAGACCTCGCCGCGCCGGGCCAGCAACGTCAGCACGTTCACCACGATGGACTGGGCGTCGACCTTGAAGTGCCGGCGCAGTGCGGCACGTGTGTCGGACATGCCGTATCCGTCGGTGCCGAGCGAGACCCAGTCACCCGGTACGTACGGTGCGATCTGGTCCTGGACGGCGCGCATGTAGTCGCTGACGCCCACCACCGGACCCGTCGTCTCGGCCAGCCGCTGTGTGACATACGGCATCTCGGCTTCCTCGTCGGGGTGCATGAGGTTCCACTCGTCAACGGCCAACGCCTCGCGGCGCAGCTCGTTCCACGACGTGACCGACCAGACGTCGGCTGCGACCTCCCACTCGTCCGCCAGCCGCCGCTGTGCCTCCAGCGCCCAGTTCATCGCGACACCCGACGCGAGGATCTGAGCGTGCGGCACCTTGTCGCCTGGCGCGACCTCCATGGGCTTGTACAGGTACATGCCCTTGAGCAGGCCGTCGACGTCGAGGTTCTCGGGCTCGGCCGGCTGGACGTACGGCTCGTTGTACACCGTCAGGTAGTAGAAGACGTTCTCGGCGTCCTCGCCGTACATCCGGCGCAGACCGTCCTTGACGATGTGGCCGATCTCGAACCCCCACGCCGGGTCGTAGTGGACGACGGCGGGGTTGGCAGAGGCGAGCAGGACGGAGTGGCCATCCTCGTGTTGCAGGCCCTCGCCGTTCAGGGTGGTGCGTCCGGCCGTCGCACCCAGCACGAAGCCGCGGGCCATCTGGTCTCCGGCCGCCCACAGGCCGTCGCCGGTGCGCTGGAATCCGAACATCGAGTAGAAGATGTAGATCGGGATCATCGGCTCGCCGTGCGTTGCGTACGACGTGGCCACGGCAGTCCACGAGGCGACGGATCCCGCCTCGTTGATGCCCTCGTGCAGGATCTGGCCGTCCGTCGCTTCCTTGTAGGACAGGAAGAGCTCGCGGTCCACGGAGGTGTAGTTCTGCCCGTGCGGCGAGTAGATCTTGAGCGTGGGGAACAGCGAGTCCATGCCGAAGGTGCGCGCCTCGTCCGGGATCACCGGCACGATCCGGTGGCCGATCTCGGGATCCTTCAGTATGTCCTTGAGCAGCCGGACGAAAGCCATGGTGGTGGCGACGGACTGCTTGCCTGATCCACGCTGTGCGACCTCGTAGACCTTGTCCCCGGGGAGCACCAATGGCTTCGCCGCGGTGCGGCGCTCCGGGAGGTACCCGCCAAGCTTGGAGCGGCGCTCCATCATGTAGGCGTGCTCGTCGGAGTCCTTGCCCGGGTGGAAGTACGGCGGGTTGTAGACATCCTCCAACTCCGAGTCGGGGATCTCCATGTACAGCCGGTCCCGGAACTGCTTGAGGTCGTCCCCGGTCAGCTTCTTCATTTGGTGGGTGGCGTTGCGTGCCTCGAAATGCGAGCCGAGCGTCCAGCCCTTGATGGTCTTGGCCAGGATGACGGTGGGCTGGCCGGTGTGCTCGATGGCGGCGCGGTAGGCGGCGTAGAGCTTCTGGTAGTCGTGACCACCTCGCTTGAGGCCCCAGATCTCGTCGTCGTTGAGATGCTCCACCATGTTGGCCGTGCGGGGGTCGCGGCCGAAGAAGTGCTCGCGGACGTAGGCGCCAGACTCGGCCTTGTAGGTCTGGTAGTCACCGTCCGGCGTCGCGTTCATCAGGTTGACCAGCGCGCCGTCGGTGTCGGCGGCGAGCAGCGGGTCCCACTCCCGGCCCCAGATGACCTTGATGACGTTCCAGCCGGCGCCGCGGAACAGGGACTCCATCTCCTGGATGATCTTGCCGTTGCCGCGTACCGGGCCGTCGAGACGCTGCAGGTTGCAGTTGACGACGAACGTCAGGTTGTCCAGTTCCTCACGCGCGGCCACACCGATGGCGCCGATGGTCTCCGGCTCGTCCATCTCGCCGTCGCCGAGGAACGCCCAGACGTGCTGCTGGGACGTGTCGCGGATGCCGCGGTTCTGCAGGTAACGGTTGAACCGGGCCTGATAGATCGCGCCGATGGGGCCGAGGCCCATGGAGACCGTGGGGAACTCCCAGAAATCCGGCATCAGCCGCGGGTGCGGGTACGAGGGCAGTCCGCCACCGAAGCCGTCGTGGGAGAGCTCCTGGCGGAAGCCATCGAGTTGATGCTCGCTCAGCCTTCCCTCGAGGTAGGCGCGGGCGTACATGCCGGGCGACGCATGCCCCTGGAAGTAGATCTGGTCGCCGCCGCCAGAATGATCTTTGCCGCGGAAGAAATGGTTGAAGCCGACCTCGTACAGGCTGGCCGACGAGGCATAGGTGGAGATGTGCCCGCCGACTCCGACTCCGGGGCGCTGCGCCCGCTGTACCATCATGGCGGCGTTCCACCGGGCGTAGGCGCGGATACGGCGCTCGACGAACTCGTCGCCCGGGAAGGCCGGCTCGGACTCCGGCGGGATGGTGTTGATGTAGTCGGTGTTGCGCAGGCTGGGCACTCCCACCTGGCGCTCCGCTGCCCGCTCCAGCAATCGCAACATGAGGTAACGCGCGCGATGTCGCCCTCCGTGCTCGATCGCGGCGTCCAGCGACTCCAGCCACTCCTGAGTTTCGTCGGCATCTGCGTCAGGTAGCTGGCTGGGAAGGCCGTTGATGATGATCGGGGAGCGGTCTGCAGCCACGACGATCCCTTCGTGGTCGGTGGGAGCCAGCAGCTGGTGTATGTGCCGGCCCCAAGAGGTTCCAGGGTCACTGTCTTCACCTCCTATCCTCCTCGCTCCGCCCTTTTTCGTCACCACGGGGGTGCGTTTTCTGCTTCTGGGGTGTCCCATCGGGTACAAGGCGTGCCAGGCTGTACCTCACACTTGACGACGCAACCTCATGCGCAGTGCCGGAACTTATCCGGCGGGTTCACTTGCGTAATGACGCGTGGTTGGGTGGACTACGGGCGGAAGGTGGTTCGCAATGGGCGGGCCACAGGATGCAAGGAGGACGATCGGTGGGCCAGACCGCGGGCCACTCGGCAGAAGACGATGGGCCGGCCATGAAGCTTGGATTCCGTCCAGGCCAAGTGGTGCAAGAGCTTGGGTGGGACGAAGACTGCGATGATGATCTTCGGATCGACATCGAGGACACCACGGGCAGCGAGCTCATCGACCAGGGCAGTGGCGAGGTCGCTGACGTCGTCTTGCAATGGTGGAGGGACGACGACGGCGACCTGACCGACGCGCTGGTGGATGCGATCACCGAACTTGCCCCGGGTGGCGTGGTGTGGTTGCTCACACCCAAAGTCGGGCGCCCAGGCCAGGTGGACGCAAGCGACATCGCCGATGCGGCGCTGACGTCCGGGCTCTCCACCACGACCACCGTCTCGGTGGCCGAGGAATGGTCGGGCACGAAGCTTGTCGCACCAAGGGGTTAGTGTTTCCTCGATGAATCTGAACGGCATGCTGGCCCCGGACTTTGAGCTCCCGGATCATCACGGGGCCACCTGGCGGTTGTCTGCCCTGCGCGGCCGGCCTGTGGTCGTGGTGTTCTATCCGTACGCGTTCACGGGTGTCTGTACCGGTGAGCTACGCGCTCTCCGGGACGAACTGGTTCCATCGGTTCCCGACGACGCGCAGGTTCTGGCGATCTCGTGCGACACCAAGTTCGCGCTGCGCGTGTTCGCCGAGCGCGAGGACATCAGTTTTCCGTTGTTGTCCGACTTCTGGCCACATGGCGCGGTAGCAACGTCATACGGTGTCTTCGATGAGGAGCGTGGCTGCGCGCTGCGCGGAACGTTCGTCATCGACGGCGAGGGAATCGTCCGGTGGAGTGTTGTCAACGCCATCCCGGACGCACGCGATATCTCGGACTACCAGCGTGCTCTCGGGGAGCTCGCCGGCGGACGACGGTGACGGGGAGGAACTGCCATGCCGTGCTATCGATGCGGCGCCCGTGAGGCCGACCCCGCCCGGGGCTCGCGCCTGTGGGTGCGGGCCGTCCAGGCGGACAGCCAGGTCTTGGTCTGCCCGGAGTGCCAGCAGGACGGTGATTGGACGGTCGATGTCGACCACTGTCCCGCATGCGGCGGGACCAACCTCGTCCGGCGTCTCGGCCAGACTGTCTGCCGTACCTGTGAGTCGTCGGCCACAGCCGAGTTCTTGGCCGTCGAGAGCACCACGGATCGCGGCATAGCCGTCAGCGTCGGTGGCCGCCATCGGCGGCCCGACGACGACGGGCGTGACTTGACGAACGAGGTTGCCAGCGCGATCGACCGGGTGCTCGGGAAGCACGCCAAGCGGCCGTCTGATGGCTCCCAGCCCTGCCACGGCCCGGATGAAGGCAGCCGTGGGCCTACCTCGGTTGACACGCCCCCGCAGCATGGGGACCCACCTGGCAAGTCCCGTTCCGAAGGCCGTAACGGGCACGGACCCGGCGGACGGTTCGGCTCCGGCAGGCGGCGCTAGGCAGAAGTCCGGTGACCGGATTGGGCAATACGCGCGCGATCCAGGTAATCTGAACCGGCTGTCAGGTCCGCCTGGCCTGCGGCTGTCGGTCGCCGGGGCGCATAGCTCAGGGGTAGAGCGCCGGTCTTACAAACCGGAGGTCGTTGGTTCGAAACCAACTGCGCCCACCTACACAATCGACGTCTCACCTGCGGTTTCTCGTTCTGCTCGGCGAGAGTCGGCGCTTCGTGCATCGGCTGCGGAGGCCGTGGGGAGGCCGGACGCGCTTCGGGGCGTCCGCGGGACCACCGCGGCGGCCGCTTCAGCTGCATCTTTGTCGACCTCCTCGAAGACGCTTGTGTAGGTGTCGCGCTCCGATACCCGCGTCGGTCAGCGCGTCGACGTATCCGGCGAGACGGTCGTTGGCGGCTGAAGGTGTCGGTGGAGCCTGATATGAAGCCGATCCGGTGATGCCCGAGTCCGATCAGATGTTCGATGGCTATCCGTGCGCCGAGTACGTTGTCGGTGCTCACGCTCCGCAGAGTCGCCGGGTTGCGTCTCGCGGTCCAGGGTGAGCAGCTTCATTCCCTGGTCGATGAGCGGCCTCAGGTGATCGACGGACCGCATAGATGTCGTCTGTCACGACAATTTCGCTGGCGTGCGGTCGTCGAAGTCCATTGCGTAGGCCTGGAGCAGAACGTTGATTCCGCCGTCGTCAACTCGGCAGGTCGGCTCAGCGTACGCCCCATGGTCGCGTTGCCGTGGACCGCGCGGGAGGTACGCCGCTGGGAGCCGGAGCCGCTTCGTTGGCTGGGTGTGCGAGCGATGTACGCGCTCTACCGCCAGGCTGATCGGCGGGAGGCTTCCGGCCTTCGTCGGCCGAGCCGAATCACCCGCTTCGCGAACGTGTTGACGGGCCGCTGAGGACGTGCCGGCGACTGCCGGGGCACTTCCCGCCGACGGCGCCGGGGAAGGAGAAGGACCCGGTCACGTGGCTCGACGAGGTCCTGCGGAAGGAAGATGCCAGTCTGCGGCGCCTGGCCGGATCTCGTCCGGTACCTCGTCGCAGAGCACGTCGGCGCGACCTGACTCGTTACCCGAACTGGGATCAACCCCGGGTTCTCCATAAGACTGGACCTGAGCGACTATGCGCTCTGGCTCGGCGGCAACAACGTGTGGGACCACTCCGAGGACCGCGAGCAACCCAAGGCCAAGGCGCGCAAGGGCGAGCAAGCCCGAAATGGCGCGTCGCCTGGGCGCCGATCCGGCCGGGGACTCCGACCCGCGGTCCCACGCGGTGATCGTCGCTACCCTGGGATGTGTGGAAGCGGACCTGATGGCATGGACCTCAAGTGACCAGCCCCAGGCGCTCGCGACCATCCTCGACCGCGCCATCGAAGCGCCCTTCCGCCCATAGTGACGCTGAGCACTCTCGTTTACGCCGGTGAGCTGCACGACTCGCGACAGCTCGCCCTCCCGTCCACGGAGCCGCCGTCCGGTCCGCCCGGGGTTTCAGCCGGAGGTCCGCTCGGCGGCTTCGACAACGTTGGCCATCAACAAGGCCACGGTCATCGGGCCGACACCTCCAGGATTCGGCGACAGCCACTCCGCAACTTCGGCGACGTCGGGGTGCACGTCGCCGAAGACGCGAGGTCGACCGGTCTCGGGGTCAACCTCTCGGGTAACGCCCACGTCGACCACAGCGGCCCCCGGAGCCACGTCCTCACGGGTGACCAGGTGCTTCACGCCTGCGGCGGCCACGATGACGTCGGCCGCACGCAGGTGGCTGCGCAGGTCGATGGTGCCGGTGTGGGTCAGCGTCACGGTCGCGTTGATGTCGCGCCGGGTGAGAAGGAGACCGATCGAGCGTCCAACCGTCACCCCACGGCCGACGACTGTGACGTGCTTGCCGGCGAGGTCGTAGCCGTTGCGCTCCAACAGCTCGATGACGCCGCGCGGCGTGCAGGGGAGGGGCGTGGTGGTGGGCTGGCCCACGTTGAGCAGCAGTCGCCCGAGGTTGGTCGGGTGCAGCCCGTCGGCGTCCTTGGTAGGGCCGATGCGCGCGAGAATGGCGTCGGTGTCGAGGTGCCCGGGCAGCGGCAGCTGCACGATGTAGCCGTGGCAGGAGGGATCGGCGTTCAGCTCGTCGAGGACCTCCTCAACCTGCTGCTGTGTGGCGTCCGCGGGCAGCTCACGTTGGATGGAGCGCATGCCGATGGCCTGAGACCGTCGGTGCTTCATGGAGACATAGAGCTGCGAGGCCGGATCGGCGCCGACGAGCACCGTTGCTATGCCCGGCTTCGCGCCCCGGGCGTTCAGAGCCGCGACGCGTTCGCGCAGCTCTTCGGTGATCGTGGCAGCCGTCGCGGTGCCGTCCAGCTTCGTCGCGGTAATGGTGGTCCGTCCTCTCCTGCACGCCGCACGACGCGAGGCCGCCGGACTCGCGTCGTGCGGCAGCGATAGCGGCGTCACTGGCCGGTCTTGATTACCTTCGCGTAGTACGGGGACGCAGCCACCCGGACGCGGATGGGCCGGACCTCGTGAGAGTCGACCGTCTGCCGCTGCGTGTCGGGCTCACCCCACTGCAGCACGAGCTCGGTGCCGGGCTCGGCCAGAGACAAGTCGACGAGCGTGGTCGAGACCAGGCGGTTGGCGTTGGCCGTGAACGACGACCACTGCGATATGCCGACGACCTCACCGTCCTTGAGGACCGCGTCCGACTCGAAGGTCGCGTACATCGGCGTGGGGAGCGCGATGAAGCGCGGCCGCGGTTCGGCGCCGAACAGGGAGTCGCCGATGATTCCGGCGACGTCCTGGTCGTTCCACTCCAGCGTCACCTTGGTGCGCCGCTGCTCCGCGGCCTTGACCCTGAGGGCGTCGTGGCCGACGAAGTCGCGGTCCCAGTCGACGAGCCCGCCGTACCCGACCTCGATCGGGTCGACGTAGTAGTCCTCGATGTGTGAGGACACCAGGCTGCCGCCCAGCGACCCGATGGACTCCAGGAAGTAGTTGTTGAGCCACTCGCGGTAGGGACGGAGCCGCTCGTCGGCATAGATCGCCGGCAGCGGCATCGGCATCCAGCCGGATTCCTGGGCCGTCGTCGAGTACGCCAGGGCGCCGACCTTGCGCAGACCGTGCTCGAGTCCGGCGTGCTCGAACTCGGCGCGCACGGCCTCCTGGTCGTCCCACGCGCCGTAGATCTCGAATCCGGGGGTCCCGGCCATCCCGTGGCGCAGCGCCCTGACGGTCTTGCCGGCGATGGTCAGCTCGCCGATGCCGAAGAACGAGATCTCGGGCACGGGAGCCTTCGTGGCCTCGGCTAGGAGGTCCAGCGCCCGCGGTCCCTGGATCTGCAGGCGGAACACGTCCCGAGGCGTCTGGTGGACCGACCAGTTGTCATTCTTCTCTGCGTTCACGTCGTGCTGGGTCGACTCGGAGTTGAACAGCAGCCAGTCGCTGGCGAAGGGCGCGCCCACGACACGGTAGAAGCTCTCCTCCTCGTGGAAGACGATCGCGTCGGCGATGAGGTTGCCGTCCGGCGCCGCCAGGACGAGCTGCTTGGCACGGCCGACGGGGAACACGTCCAACTTGTTGACGGCGAGCTCCTTGAGGAACGCGATGACGCCAGAGCCCCGCAGGTGGAGTTCGGTCATGTGGTACGACTGCTCCAGGAGGGCGACACCGTCCTTCCACGCCCGCACCTCGTCGCGCCAGTTGGTGAACTCGGGCGGGATGCCGGGGAACTGGTAGGGACCCAGGGGAGAGCTGCGCAGCAGGGGCACCGGCCCGCCCGCGCGGTCGATCATCGACTGCAAGCTCGTCACGGCGGAAGCGTCATTGCTCATCGTTAGTCCGTTCTCGGATCGCGCGCTCGCATCCGGATCGCATTGTCCAGGTTTACGCTGCGGATCCACAGCGATACCAGAAAGTATTCGGAATCCATTCGGAATGTCAAGGGTCACGGAGGGGACCATTGACAGGCCCCCCCGGTACTGGTGTACTGCCAGGCACGCGAATTCCGGTCGGTATCTCACCCTGACCGTTCGCGCTCTTCAAGCGGAGCAGGCAACAAGAGACCTGCACGCACAACGAAGTGTTGGAGGCGTCCTATGGGTGTACACAGGTCTCGGATTCTGGTTGTGCCGGCCGCGTTGGTGGCCATGGCGATGTTCGCGGGGTGTTCCTCCGACGATGAATCGGGCGGCTCCGGGGGCGACGCCAAGGTGGCCTACGCCGACGACAGCGGTGGCTGCTCGGCGTCGCCGGCCGAGGGCATCAACTACGACGCCGCGAAGTCCCTGGTCGCCGAGCTAGAGCAGGAGGCCACCAGCCTGCCGGTGGCCGAGCCGCTCCCACAGCCCATCGACCCCGCGACGACGGTGGCCTATCTCGACAATGGATCGGCCGTCGCGTCGATCATCTGGAGCGGACTGGAGCAGGCTGGAGAGGCGGCCGGCGTCCAGCTTCAGCGGGTCGACACCGGGATCGATGCCCAGAGCATCAACGCAGCCGTGGGGACGGTTGCCGACGACGCGCCCGACATCCTGATCGCGGCCGCTGTCGACGCGACGTTCTTCCAGAGTCAGCTGGAGGCGCTGGAGGAAGTCGGGACCACCGTGGTGTACGCGGGCGCGACCAACGCCGACCAGTTCGGGCTGCTGGACTCCCAGTTCGGCGTCGGCGCGTCCAAGGTGAACGGGCAGGTGCTCGCTGCCGCGGCGATCGCCTTCACCTGCGGGACCGGGAGCAACTTCGTCTTCTACAACATCCCCGAGCTGTCCTTCTCCGGGGTCCAGCTGGACGCCGCGAAGGACTACCTGGCCGAGAACTGCCCGGACTGTTCGCTGCGGGTCACCGACATCCCGGTCGCCACGATGGACACGACCGCCGGCGACGCGATCATCAGTGATCTGCAGGCCAACCCCGACACTGACTTCTTCATCACGCCCGCAGACCAGATGCAGATCGGTCTGAAGGCGAAGATGGACCTCGCCGGGATCGACGTGCCCGGCCTGGGTCAGTCCTCCCTCCCGCCCAACATCGAGCAGATCGCGAGCGGGCAGCAGGTCGCCGGTTTCGCTGTCGACTACGACGAGTACACCTGGCTGATGCTCGACGAGGGCCTGCGGCGCAGCCAGGGCGTCGACGTCGTCTACGACGACTGGGTGCCGTGGGTCAAGGCCATCTCGCGGATCCTCACCAAGGACACCGCCGGCGAGTACCCCGATGGCTTCGTGGCCTACCCGGACATGCAGTCCGACTTCGCCACGCTCTGGGGCAAGTGATGACCCAAGGCACTCCTGTGGCACCCGCGGAGGGGGGCTCTTTCGGGGTCCCCCTCCTGCGGGCGGTCGAGGTGGTCCGGGACTTCCCCGGACTGCGTGCCCTCGACGGTGTCTCGCTGGAGGTGGCCAGCGGCGAGATCGTCGCGTTGGTCGGGCACAACGGGTCAGGCAAGTCCACCCTCGTCAAGATCCTGGCGGGGGTGGACACCGCCGACGCGGGGCGCGTTGAGCTCGCCGAGCTGGGCGGTACGACGACGGAGCTGCACGTCATCCACCAGGATCTGGGGCTGGTGTCGGAGCTGACCGCGGTCGAGAACCTCAAGCTCGCGCCCGACGCCGATCGGCCCAGACTGGCCCCGAACCGGCGAGCGCGCGAACGTGAGCACACCCGGGCGCTGATCTCGCGGTTCGGGGACCCGTTCGACGTCAACGTGCCGATCTCACGGCTCACGCCGGCCCAACGTTCCATCATCGCCATCGCGCGGGCCCTGGACGGGTGGAAGCATGAACGGAACATCCTGATCCTCGACGAACCCACTGAGGCACTGCACGCCTCCGAGGTCGACATCCTGTTCGAGGCGGTTCGGCGCACGGCCACCGCCGGGGCGGGTGTCGTGTTCATCTCGCATCGGCTGGACGAGGTCCTCGACCTCGCCGATCGCGTAGTGGTGCTGCGCAACGGATCCAAGGTCGCCGATCTGCCGACCGCCGACGTCGATCACGAGGCGCTCGTCACCCACGTCACCGGATCCCAGGTCCACCATCGGCCAGACGTCGCCCGGACGCGAGGAGTCGACGAGGTCGCCCTCGAGATCGTGGGGCTCACCGGACCACAGGTCCACGGCTTCGATCTGACCCTGCGACACGGCGAGATCGTCGGCCTGGCCGGCGTCGTCGGTTCGGGCCGGGAGACGGTGCCGTCGTTGGTCTTCGGTGCCGTGTCCGCCGCTGCTGAGTCGTTCCGGCTCGTCGGGCGGGACTACCTCAGCCGGTCGCCCCGGGCGAGCGTGCGACGAGGTATGGCCTTCGTCGCTGGAGACCGGGCGACACTCGGCGCCGTCCCCGCCATGAACGCCCGGGAGAACATGACGCTCCCAGACCTTCGCCCGGTCACCGGCAGGTTCGGGGCGCTGCGGCGCCGCGCAGAACGGACAGCAGCCGGCGACCTGGCCAGGAGGTACGACGTGCGACCGCCGGCGCCGGAGCAGCGGTTCGCACAGTTCAGTGGCGGCAACCAACAGAAGATCGTCTTCGCCAAGTGGCTGCGCAACGAACCCCGCGTCCTCGTGCTCGAGGAGCCGACCCAAGGCGTGGACATCGGCGCCAAGCAGTTCATCTACAGCGAGATCGATGCTGCAGCAGAGAGGGGCATGGCCGTCCTGGTCTGCTCCTCCGACGCCAAGGAGCTGGTCCGCCTCTGCGACCGCGTTGCCGTGATGCGCAACGGCGTGGTCGCCACCGAGCTGGCCGGCGACCGGCTCACCGAGACTGCGCTCGTGGTCGAGGGTTACGGCCTCGCGTCCCCGTCAAACTCCCGAGGCGAGGAGCCCCGACATGTCCAGTAGCGACTCGATCACCACCCGATGGCTCACTGCGCTGTCCTTCCGAAATATCAGCGCTGTCTACATCTTCATCGTCATCTTCGCGACCTTCTCGATCGTGACCCCGGAGACCTTCCTCCAAGGAGGCGCCTGGCACACCCTGCTCGACGCTCAGGCGATCACCGCCATCGCCGCGATCGCCGTGATGATCCCCCTGACCACGGGCTCCTTCAACCTCGCCATCGGCGCGGAGGTCGGGTTCGCCAGCATCCTCGTGGCGGTGCTGCAGGTCAAGCACGACGTCCCGTTCGTCATAGCCATCCCGATCACGTTGCTGGTGGGGGCCCTTGTCGGGCTGGTGTCCGGGTTGATCATCACCAAAGGGCGCATCGACTCCTTCGTCGCCACCCTGGGCCTCAGCTCCATCCTCCTGGCCGGACTCGCCTGGATGTCCTCGAGCAAGCAGATCATCGGGTTGCAGGACGGGTTCCGTGACATCGCGATCAGCACGTATTTCGGGATCACGGTCCCGACCTATCTCATGCTCCTGCTCGCCGTGGTGGTCTGGTACGTGCTGGAGCGAACCCCCGTCGGCCGTCGCATGTACGCCGCCGGGTACAACCCAGCCGGCGCGCGACTGGCCGGGGTGAACGTCGTCCGGCTGCGCGTCGGTGCCTTGGTTGCCGGCGGTGTCATCGCGGCCATGGCGGGCGTGTTGCTGACGTCGCGCCTCAACACGGGGGAACCGACGGTGGGGCCGGGGTTGCTGCTGCCCGCCCTGACGGCGGTGTTCCTGGGATCCACGCAGCTTGCGGGCGGGCGCTTCAACGTGTGGGGCACCGTGCTCGCGGTCTACGTCCTGGCCACCGGCATCAAGGGGCTGCAGCTCATCGGCGCACCGCCATGGATCAGCGACCTTTTCAACGGCATCGCGCTGCTGTGCGCCGTCGGTCTCTCCCAGTGGGAGAAGACGGCTGCCCGGGCCGGCGCGGTGCGACGCGCGCTGCCCTTCACTCGACAGGGCCCGGACGACGACGCCCCATCGGAGCAGTCACCCGCGACCGTGACCCGCTGACCGGGGGCGGGAGCCGGCCGTCCACCCGCGAAGACTATCCTGACTTCGCATACTGAACGGTTCGCCGAACCGTGCGAGATGGCGGACGATCGAGGAAAGAGGACGCATGCGACTGACCCGTGAACAGAGCCAGGCGCTGACGCGCGAGCGCATTCTCCAGGCGGCCGGCGACGTCGTGGCGCGAGACGGCTACGACCGCGCCTCGGTCGAGCAGATGGCCGAGGCAGCGGGCTACTCGAAGGGTGCGTTCTACTCCAACTTCTCCTCCAAGCAGGACGTGCTCGACCACCTCCTCGAGGGACAGACCGGCAAGGTCGTCGCCGAGCTCGAGGCGCTGCTGGCCGACGCGGAGACCGCCGAGGAGGTCATCGACGTCATCGCCCGGTGGAGCGACGCGCGGGCTGCCGAGATGAAGTGGGGACTCATCGCGATCGAGTACCTCCGTCGGCTTCGGCGTGACGATGCGCTGGAGCAGCACCATCGCGAGCTCTTCCTCAGCCAGTGGCGGGACGTCGGCACGCTGCTGCTGGCCAAGCTGTTCCCCGGTCAGCCGCACCCAATCGACCCCCTGGACCTCGGGGGGCTGGTTCTCGACCTGACCTTCGGGGGGATAGCGACGTTCCTCGAGGCGAACAGCTCTGGACAGATGCTGCGCCACGTCCTCGAGGCGCTCGTCCAGGCCCACACCACGCCGGCGTACCGCTGACCAGGAGTTCATGAGAACGCCCCTACTCGGGGCGGTGTGAGGCGTGTCCGGCCCCGGGCACGCCTTCTCGGCAAGCCCGGCGCCTTGAATCTTGGGTCCTGGCGCCGGCGAGACGCCATCGGCGGACCCCGCTCAGGTTCCTTCGAACTGTCTATTGACATCGGGGTCGGAGTTACGGATACTCGTCCGTATTCAAAGACTGAGGCGTAGCTCACAGGCTTCGGTGCC
>NZ_ML142850.1:298003-301510 GCF_004138495.1 Phytoactinopolyspora endophytica | reverse complement strand
GCGGCCCGGTTCGACACCGCACTCGCGGTGACCCGTTCAGCGATGGAGGAGACGTGTCGATCCCCGCGGTGCAGCCGCCGGTCGCGTCGTTCCCGCCGTTCACGCTGCGTCAGCTCGACTACCTGGTCGCAGCCGCCGAAGCGGGCACGATCGTCGGTGCGGCCGAGCGGATGCATGTCTCGCCCTCGACTATGTCCGATGCCATCACCCAGCTGGAGCGGCTGCTGCACACCAGGCTCTGCGTCCGCCGCAAGGCCGAGGGGCTCACGCTCACCAGCGCCGGGGAACAGGTGGTCGCCGACGCCCGAGTGCTCCTGCGGGGTGCGCAAGAGCTGTACGCGTCTCTCGTCTCCTCGACCGACCAGCTGTCCGGGCCAGTGTCGATCGGCTGCTTCCCGACGCTGGGCCCGACCGTCCTGCCCCCTCTGCTCACCGCCTTCGCCGACAGCCACCCCCGGCTTCACGTCGAGGTCATCGAGGCCTCACAGGACCGGCTGGCCGAGCTGCTGGCCTCGGGCCGAGTCGACGTGGCCTTCGTCTACGACGTCCAGCTCCCGCGCAGCGTACGGAGGGAGCGTCTGTTCACGCTGCCGCCGCACGTGCTGCTCCCGGCCGGCCACCGGCTGGCCGCCATGCCGCACGTGCGCCTCGAGGACCTCGCGGACGAGGACTTCATCATGCTCGACAGTCCTCCGTCGCGCTCCCACGCGCTGTCGATCTTCGACGCGCGTGGTCTCACCCCCAGGATCCGACACCGGACCGGCAATCCGGACGTGGTGCGGACACTGGTCGGGAGGGGCCTGGGCTACGGCATGTTGGTCCAGCGGCACATGGACCCAGGTGCCGTACGAGGCTTCCCTGTGGTCATGAAGGAGATCTGGCCGCCTGTTCCTCCGTTGTCGATCGACGTGGTGTGGCCCGCGGAGTACGAGCCGACACAGCGGACCAAAGCCGTCATCGAGTTCGCTCGGGGCGTCGAGTGGCCGCGCGTCGAGCTGGGGGGCAGCCCCGTACCCCCGCCACCACGCGTCTTGCCGATCCCGGACGACGTTCGCACCGGCTCATCCTTCGACAACCAGTTGAAAGGACAACGAGATGACGCTGACCATGACTGAGGCTCAGACGCTCGAGCAGAGGATCCAAGGGGCGGGCGGGCCGGTGTCGCTGCTGCGTGGGCCCCACCAGCTCGGCCCCTATGTCTTCCCCGGCATCCCCAACGAGTTCACCAGCTGGCGCGACGAGGTCTGTGCCTGGAAGGACGGCGTCGCCCTCCTGGAGCAGTCGTACCACATGAGCGAGCTCCACCTTCGCGGCACCGAGATCATCCCGTTCCTGTTGACGATCGCGGTCAACAAGTTCGACCCGTTCCCGGTCCGCAGGGCGAAGCAGCTCGTCGTGGCAAGTCCCGACGGCTACCTCATCGGGGACGCCATCCTGTTCCACGAGGACACCGACTTCCTGCGTCTGGTCGGCGCTCCCATGGCGTTGGACTGGGTCCAGTACAACGCCGAGTCCACCTCGTTCGACGTCGCCACCACACTCGATCACAACTGGTCGGTGATGGAGCACCCCCGAGACGTGTTCCGGTTCCAGATCCAGGGCGTGCATGCCCTCGACCTGGTGACAGACGCTCTCGATGGTCCGCTTCCTGAGGCGGGATTCTTCGGCATCGCCGACATCTCCATCGCGGGCAAGCCGATCCGGGCCCTGCGTCATGGCATGGCCGGGACGCCAGGCTTCGAGATCTACGGCCCGTGGGCCGACCAGCAGCCGGTCCGCGAGAGGTTGGACGAGCTGGGAGCCAAGTACGGCCTGCGCAAGGTCGGGGCGTTCGCATACTCGACGACCGCCCAGGAGTCGGGGTGGATGCCACTTCCGCTGCCGGCGATCTACCACGGAGAACAGCTCAAGCCCTACCGCGAGTGGACCAGCACCTTCTCGCTCGAGTCGCTGGGATCGCTCGGAGGCAGCCTGGTGTCGGATCAGATCGAGGACTACTACGTCGATCCCATCGAGGTCGGATACAAGAACATCATCGACTGGGACCGCGACTTCCTCGGCCGGGACGCTCTCGCCGAGCGAGCAGAGAACCAGCGGCGCAAGAAGGTCACCCTCGTCTGGGACGACGCCGACGTGACGGCGGTGAACGAGTCGGCACTTTTCGGGACCGGAACGTCTCCGCAGTACATCGCCCTTCCGTCCCCCATGTACTCGACCTGGGCCGCCGATGCCGTGCTGAGCGGTGGCGAGACCGTCGGGTTCTCCCAGTACATGTCCTACTCCGCGAACGCCCGGCACATCCTCTCGCACGGGATCATCGACGCCTCGCTGGCCGAGCCCGGCACCGAGTTGACGCTGCTGTGGGGTGAGCCGAACAGCCGACGCGACAACGTCGGAAGCCACGAGCTGCGCGAGATCCGAGTGACCGTGGCACCGACGCCCTACTTCGCCAAGGTCATCAAGACCGGGACTCAGTGATGGATCTGACGATGGGTCCTAGGACGCGCCCGGATTGCGGCGGTGGCCGAACGCGATGAGGAGCTGTTGAGCATGGCGAGAGTGGTAACGGGTCAGCCGCGTGCCGGCCAGGCAGTTGCCGGCGCCTTCGCCGAGGTCGGGGTCGCGACGACTCATGAGGCACAGGGACGGGTGGGCCTGCTGAACCCGCGCTTGCGACCGAGGCAGGTCGGCGCGGCGATCTCAGGGGTCGCCGTGACGTGCGAGGTGCCGCCCGGCGACAACTGGATGTTGCACGTCGCCGTCGACTTGGCAGGGGAGGGCGACGTCCTCGTCGTCTCTCCGACCTCGCGATGTGACGACGGGTACTTCGGCGACCTCTTGGCCACCGCCGCGCAGGCACGTGGAGTGCGGGGGCTCGTGATCGACGCTGGAGTGCGCGACGTCAGCGCGTTGCGCAGCATGGGCTTCCCGGTCTGGAGCAAGACGGTCAGCGCCCAGGGCACCGTCAAGGAGACGCTGGCCGACGTCCAGGTGCCACTGGTCTGCGGCGACCGGTTGGTGCACCCCGGTGACGTCGTGGTGGCCGACGACGACGGGATCTGCATCGTTCCCCGTGTGGACGCCGAGGTCGTCCTCGAGGCGGCTCGCTCACGCGCGCTCGACGAGGAACGCAAGCGCCGGCTGTACAGCTCGGGAAAGTCGAGCCTCGACGTGGACCCGGCGCTGCGGGGCCGGCTTGAGGAGATGGGATTGATCCGTGAGTGACGGTTTGTTCGAGCGTCCTCGCACGCCCCGACGTGTCGTCACGACGAGACGCAACGGACGGTCGGGAGTCGCGAGCGACGGGCCTGTGCCCAACGCGCTGCACCATGAAGCCATCCCGGGGATGCTCAGCAGCGTCGTGTACCGCACGGCAGCCTCACCCTCGGTGCCGGCAGCGGAGCAGGAGACCGCCCCGCGCAGGGGGCCGCTGCTCCCTGGGCCGGGGGAGACCTCACTGCTGATCGTGCAGTTCCCCCCGGACAGCGTGTACGTGGCTCCCGGATT
>NZ_ML142850.1:296479-297951 GCF_004138495.1 Phytoactinopolyspora endophytica | reverse complement strand
GCCGCGGCCGGCGCCGAGCAGGTCGACTTTGCCCCCGACTTCGCGAGCCACTTCGAGCCGGACGCCCCTGGCGTCCACACGACCGACAGCGTCGACTACGACATCGTGCTCGACGGCGAGATCTGGCTGGAGCTCGACGACGAGACCGTGCACCTGCGCCAGGGAGACGTCGTCGTGCAGAACGGGACCCGGCACGCATGGCGCAACCAAGGCGACCGCCCCGCCTCTTTGGCCTTCGTACTGATCGGAGCGACCAGGCGCTGACGCCTCGTCGTACGCAACACGAGCGCCCATGAGGGCAGACGGGAAGACTTCATGACGACCACCTCCTCACAGAGGCCCCCCGCATCCGACACCTCCGACCAGCGTGCGTCCTCGGCGCCGGAAACTATGCTCGCTGCGCGACAGCACGAACGCGGTGAGCCGCTGCGCGTCGAGCGTGTCGAGCGCCCTCGGGCCACCGGTACCGACGTCATCGTCGAGGTCAAGGCGTGTGGGATAGTGCCCAACCTGGCGAACGTGCTGGCCAACTGGGAAACGTGGTTCCCGCACGAGCCGTTGCCGCCGCGGCCGGCCACGTTCGGCCTCGACCCGGTCGGCGTGGTGCACGAGGTGGGCGAGCAAGTCATCGGTGTCCGTCCGGGCGACCGCGTCTACGTCAACCCCACCCGCTCGTGCGGTGCGTGCCACCCGTGCACCGCCGGACGCCCCCAGGAGTGCCACTACTGGGTGTTCGCCGGCTACTTCGCCTTCCATCCCGACGGCGTGGCGATGTTCGAGAAGTATCCCCACGGAGGTTTCTGCGAGTACATGAGAGCCCCCCTGGCGGCGCTCGTGAAGCTCCCCGACTCCCTCGACTTCCGGCACGCGACGCGCCTGGGGTACCTCGGCACCGCCTACGCCGCCGTCAAGAAGCTCGGACCGCTGGCCGGCAAGTCGCTGCTCATCCACGGAGCCACGGGCACGCTCGGTGTCGGGACGACGCTCGTCGCACTCGCGCTGGGAGTCTCGAAGGTCTACGCCGTTGCCCGTGGACTGCCGCTGCTCGAGCGGCTGCAGGCACTCGCACCAGGACGGATCGAGATCTTCAGCAACGTAGACGGAGGGACCGCGGAATGGGTCCGCTCACGCACCGGAGGTACAGGGGCTGACTTCCACGTCGACACCCTGGCGGCGGTCGGGTCCCTGGACTCCTTCAAAGACGCGGTCCACGCCGTGCGGCGTGGCGGCACGATCGTCGACATCGGCGGTGCTGCCGGCGAGGTCGGGCTCGATCCGAAGTACTTCATGGACAACTCCCTCTCGTTCGTGGGGTCGGCCTGGTTCACCACTGCGGAGTGCATGGAACTCGTGGGGCTGATCGAGGCGGGGGTCGTCGACATCCAGTCGGTGCTGGAGCCCAAGGTCTGGTCGTTCGAGCAGATCAACGAGGCCATCAACGGCGTAGCCAGTGGCGAAGGAGGCTTCACCAG
>NZ_ML142850.1:294375-296444 GCF_004138495.1 Phytoactinopolyspora endophytica | reverse complement strand
AGCTGTGAGTGTCACGCGAAACCGGGACGACAAGGCCCTCCGGATCCCTACCGGAGGGCCTTGTCCTTTCCAGGTCTTGCCGGGTCACGCCGGGCCCTTGCCGGGCCACGTCAGTTCGCGACGGGTCGTCCCAGGACGCGGGTGAGTGCGCCGGCCAGCCGGTCGCGGGCCACGGGTTCGGCGGTCCGGCTTCGCCAGGCGACGTAGCCGTCGGGCCGGACGAGGACGGCTCCGTCCTCGTCCACCTCCCGCGCCCGGGCCCAGTCGAAGTACAGGTCCTGCGCGTCTTCCCCACCCACCACCACGGCTTTCAGGTATGGCAGTCCCAGGGACGTCACCGCCTCCACCCAGGGTCGCCCGGTCGGTCCGATGAGCAGCGTGAAGTCACCCTCACCGACCAGGTCGAGGGTCGAGAGCCGGCGGCCCTCCCGGTCGACGAGCCACGCATGCGGCAGCTTCGCGCCCGGACGCGTCGTGTGCTGAGCGTGGATCTCCCGATCACGGAGGAACTCCTCCGGAACCTCGCTGTCGGGCACGACCGCGTGGGAGGAGTAGCGCTGGTTCAGCTCCACCCCCAGGGCGTTGTACTCGTTGTCCTTGAGTGCGAGCACCTCGGCCAGGGCGGCACGGGCGCGGGAACCTTCGGGTGTCGCCGCGCAGAGCTTCGCCGCGCCCGACGGCCCGCCGGGGCGCTCCGCGGCGAGCGCACTGTGGAGCCCGGCGTACTCCCGCCGCGACTGGTTGGCCCGGCGCACGACCTGTTCTCCGACCGGTGCCCGTTCGGCGGAGTAGGAGTCCAGCAGTGTCTCGGCGGCGTGACCCCGGATCACGTAGGCGAGCTTCCAGGCGAGGTTGAAGCTGTCCTGGATGCTGGTATTGGATCCGAGTCCGTTCGACGGCGGATGCCGGTGCACGGCATCGCCACCGCAGAAGACGCGTCCTCGCGAGTACGCCGGTGCGAAGGCCTCGTTGACGTACCACGGGTTCACCGCCGTGATGTCCGGCTCGAACTCGGGGTCGCCGACGTATGCACGGATCCGTGCCCGAGCGGTGTCCAGGCTGAGGTCGGGCTCGCCGGCGTCGGGGTCGAAGCCCCAGCCGGCGATCCACTGGTCCCAGGGCCGCACCGCTCGGAGCAGCCCGAGCCCGATTTCGCCCACGGCGGCGTCGTCGTTGACGATCCAGGTCAGCACGCTCGAACGGTGTGCCATGTGCCTGGACAGGTCACCGTCGAACTGCGCGTAGACCGTGCCCCCGCGGCGCAGCTGGCCCTCGACGGACAGGCCCGCGTCCTCCATGACCTTCGAGCGGGCGCCGTCGGCTCCGACAAGGTAGCGGACGCGCTTGGTCTGGACCTGCCCGGTCAGCCGGTCCTCGAGCTCGACGTCGACACCGTCGGCGTCCTGGGAGCTGCAGCGGTAGAGGGTGTTGAAGCTGAACACCGCACCGCGAGTGGCCGCCGCCCCCACCAGGAGGGGTTCGAGCAGTGGTTGTGGCAGGTCGGCCATCCGGCACGGGCTCGCTGCCAGGTACTCGCCGTACCTCCGGTCGCCCAGGCCGAAGCTCGCGAGCCGGGCGATCTCCCGGCCGGCCAGGCTGGTGGTGAAGGTGGTGTCGCCCATGAGCTCCCACGGTGTGGCCCGGGCCATGGCCTCCTCCTCGAGGCCAAGACTTCGCAGGACCTCCATGGTCCGCAGGTTGGTGACGTGCGCGCGGGGGGAGTCGGCGAGCCAGTTCTGCCGGCTGAGGGCGATGACGCGTAGTCCGTACGTGGCCAGCGTCAGTGCCGTCGTGGCTCCCATGGGGCCGGTACCGACGACCAGGACATCGGCGTCGAAGGGGGTGGAGGTGGCGGCGGGCATCACGCGTCTCATGGCGCGGAGACCCGATCGCGAGCCGGCCAGATGCCGTGCCGGCCGGGGGCGAGGATGCCTCCGGGATCGACGGCGTCCTTGAGGCGTTCGACGAACCTGCGGTAGGCGTGGTCGTTGAACGAGGCGTAGGAGGCCGCGAGGTCCATCTGGGCGATGTGAGGGCGGCCGTCGAGGTAGCCCAGCTCACCGAGCGCG
>NZ_ML142850.1:290323-294350 GCF_004138495.1 Phytoactinopolyspora endophytica | reverse complement strand
CATCCGACGACCGGTCTCTACCGCCGCCCGGACGCTAGCCGGATCGGTGCGGTCGTAGCGGATCCCGGCGATCGGCACGGCGGACCGTTCTCCGGTGACCATGATGCCCACCCCGAAGTTCAGCTGCGCCGCGGCGTACTGACGGCGCAGCTCCTCGACTACCTCCCGCACCGCGGAGCCCTGCAGTGGGACCACCGGGGAGACGTCGAGGTGTGCGACGTAATCGGGCGTGGACTCGATTGCCTTCATCGTGGGGATGCCGGCGGTGATCTTCTCGGCCGACCGAGCGAAGTCGTCCCACTCGCCGCGCTCGTAGATGCGCACCGGATGCACTCGACCGCTCGGGATGCGCAGCCAGGCGGCCTCGATGCGGCGCAGCCGGAGCTCCACGAGCTCGCGATCGCCCCACACCGCTGCCCGGACGGCCCACGCGCCGACCCCCTTCTCCGTACCGATGCGGCGCAGCTCCTCACTGGTGAACGGGGTGGGGTCGGCCGGCACCGGGTCGTCCAGCACCATGTGCGCGGCGCGGAGCGTCGAGTACACCGCGGGGATCCCCTCGAGGTGACCGGCGAGCCGCAGCTCGCGGATCGTGTCGATCGCCCCCTCCAGGTCGGCGTCCTCGTCGACGACGAGGACGAGCGGCGCGTAGGCCTCAGGTCGTCGCTGGAGCCACACCCCCATCCGCACAACGATGCCGAGGTTGGACTGGACGAACAGCTCGTCCAGCGAGGGACCGAGGCCGCGTCGGTAGGTGTGCCACGTGGGGCTGTACGGGTGGGCGCCCTGGCCGGTGCGCAACAGGTCACCGTCGGGCAGCACCACCTCGAAGCCTGCGTGCAGCCGGTAGTCGGCACCGTAGCGCTGGTAGGTGTGGCCGGAGTCCATGGTGTTGCCGATGAGCGAACCCCAGGCCAGGTCCGGCACCGGCGTCATCAGGTCGAGGCCGCGCTCGGCAACGGCGCGGTGCAGGTCCTGCCAGGTCACCCCCGGCTCGACGACCGCGTAAGCCAGCTCGTCATTGATCTCCAGCACCCGGTCGAGGCGCTGGAAGCCGAGCTGGATAGCACCTCGACGACTGGGGGAGGCCCCGCCGTGACCAAGGTTGCGTCCCTGGCTGTGCGGCGAGACGGGGACTCCCCAGCGGTTCGCGATGCGCATGACCTCCTGCACCTGCGCCACCGAGCCCGGCTGCACGACGGCCGAGGCGGCGAAGGTCTCGTCGCCCGGGATCCAGAAGGGGTCCTTGAACTCGTCGACCGCGGCTCGGTCCGTGCGCACCCACTCGTCGCCGACAGCGGAGGCCAGCTCCGCGACCATCCCGGCCGGGATCGTGGGGAGCGCCGCAGACTCCAGCAGAGCCTCCGCTGCTGTGTCTTGTCCTCGACCCTCGGTCATGGTCCACCTCTCTGCACCGACATCCGAGTTCGGACGCCTCACGACCTCATCGTGCCGATGCGTGCATGCCGGGAAAAGCGGAGAACTCCGCACTAGTGATTCGGTTCCGTCGAGGTTTCGGCAACGCGCTGTGTACGTCGACTCCACCGAATTACAGGTGGGGATTTCTCCGCTTTTCCCGGCATGCACGCGCTGCCACGCTGTGGCTATCGCCGAAACCCAGAGGCACTCACCATCACCTGAGTGATGAGGCCGGCCCCCGGCCACTCACCCGGCGTTGACGATCCACCGGAGGGAGGAACGCGCTGATGATCATCGACTGTCACGGGCACTTCACCAGCGAGCCGGCCGCGTTCCGGGCCCACCGCGAGGCGCAGGTCGCCCACGCTGAGGGGCGCGCCGCTCGCCCGGCCCCCTACGCCGGAGTCCCGGACGACGAGCTGCGCGCGATCGTCGAGGCGAACCAGCTGCGCCTCCAGCGCGAACGTGGCACCGACCTGACGGTCCTGTCGCCGCGCGCCTCCGCGATGGGCCACCACGTCCCCGGCGAGCAGACGGCCATCGAATGGGCGAGACAGTCCAACGACACGGTGCGCCGCATCGGGGAGCTTTTCCCCGACAACTTCGTCGCCGCCTGCCAGCTCCCGCAGACCGTGGATGGCGGACTGGACGCTGCGGTCGCCGAACTCGAGCGCTGCGTCGAGGCCGGCTTCGTGGCCTGCAACGTCAACCCCGACCCGTCCGGAGGTGGATGGACGGCTCCCCCTTTGCCCGACCCCTGGTGGGACCCGCTGTGGCACACCCTGGAGCGGCTCGACGTGCCGGCGATGATCCATGTCTCGGCATCAACGCGTCCCGCGGTGCACACTACGGGCGCGTACTACCTCGCAGCCGACACCACCGCGTTCATGCAGCTGCTCGGCAGCGACCTGTTCGACCGGCACCCCGGGTTGCGGCTCGTCATCCCGCACGGCGGAGGAGCGGTGCCCTACCACTGGGGCCGCTACCGTGGGATCGCTCTCAAGAACGGCGTCCTGGACGGCTTCGAAAGGCTGCGGGACAACCTCTTCTTCGACTCCTGCGTCTACCACCAGGCCGGCATCGATCTGCTGCTCGGGGTCATCGGGCCCGGCAACATCTTGTTCGGATCGGAGCTGCTGGGTGCGGTGGCGGGCGAGAACCCCGAGACCGGTCACCCCTTCGACGACACCCGGCGGTACCTGGAGGCAGCCGGGCTGGGCGAGGACGACCTCCGACGCGTCTTCGAGGGCAACGCCCGGCGTGTCTACCCCCGGCTGGACACGCTGCTGGCCACCCGAGCGATCGCGAGCGAACGAGGAGTACGAGCATGACTACTGCCACCACGACCATCCGGTTCGCCGGCGCTGCCCAGGGCTTCAACTGGCTGCCCGTCTTTGTGGCCGAGGATCGAGGTTTGTTCGCCGCCCACGGGCTGACTATAGAGTTCCACCGGCTCGGCTCTGTCGAGAAGGCGACCGCGGCCGTGCGCGAGGGCGCCGTTGACCTGGCCATCACGCCCCCCGAGGGCGCCATCGTCGACCACCTCGGCGGCGGCAACCTGCGCGTCATCGGTTCCAACGCAGAGCGTCTGCCGATGTCCATGGTGGCGCGTCCGGGCCTCTCCGAGCTGGCAGAGCTGCGCGGCGCCAGGATCGGGACGTCGTCGCTGACGGAGGGGACGTCGATCTACACGCGGCGCCTGCTCAGCCGCACCGGCATCGAGCCGGATGCCTACACGTTCGTGCTGGCAGGAATTCACACCGCACGCTGGACCGCCCTGCAGAACGGCGAGATCGACGCTGCGCCGCAGCCCGTCCCGTGGAGCCTGCTCGCCCAGCGTGAGGGGTATGGCGTGCTCGGCGACATCTCCGAGGTCATCCCGGAGATCGTGTTCGCGGCCCTTGTCGCGAGGGCGGACTGGCTCGACGCCCACGACGACGCCGCCGGCCGCCTGGTCCGGGCGCTGGCCGAGGCCCACGACATCGTCAACGACCCCGCTGCCGATGCCACGACCACGCCGATCTACCAACGCATCACGACGCCCGACGAGCCCGACCTCGCCGCCGCCGGGTTCACGATCACCCGCGACCTCGGCATGTGGCCGTCGGGACTGCGGGTCTCCGAAGCCGCACTCGCCACATCGATCGACCTGATGGTCGAGGCGGGCCTCATCTCCGAGGAGAGCCGCGGGGACGCCGCCGGCGTGGTCGACGCCCGCTTCACCGATCCATTCACCGACTGATGGTCGGCCCGCCAGACGCGAGCCCACCTCGACAACCCGTCCGAGCGAGATCAGATCCCGCACAGCAGAAGGAACCGACCATGGCCAAGAACCTCGAAGAGTCCATCGCAGCAGCCGGGAGCGCCCACACACTGCTGTGGGAGTCGCAGTCACCGCCGATCGTCAGCACACCGGTGACCCCGGAGTTCACCAACTGGCGAGACGAGCAGCTCGCCTGGCGCCGCACGTCCGTGCTGTTCGACCAGTCGCACCACTTGGCCGACCTCAACATCAAGGGCCCGGACGCCCTGAAGCTGATCCGGGACACCGCTGTGAACAGCGTCGAGTACTTCCCGGTCGACGCGGCGAAGCAGTACGTCGCGGTCA
>NZ_ML142850.1:278619-290269 GCF_004138495.1 Phytoactinopolyspora endophytica | reverse complement strand
GAGGGGAACCTGGTCGGCGACAACATCCTCTTCCGCAACGAGGAGGATGAGTTCCAGGCGGTCGGCATCCCGCCGACCATCAACTGGCTCCAGTACCACGCGGAGACCGGCGGGTACGACGTGGAGATCTGGCGGGACAACCCGTCGTACGCCCGAACCGGCGACCCGGTCGTCTACCGCTACGAAGTGCAGGGTCCCGGTGCCATCGACGTCATCCGGGACGTGCTCGGCGAGAAGCCGCCCGCCGTCAAGTTCTTCCACGGCGCCCGATTCACGATCGCGGGAAAGACCGTCCGCGCCCTTCGGCACGGGATGGCGGCCGAGCCCGGCTTCGAGTTCGTCGGGCCCTGGGCGGACCGGGACGCGGTCGTGGGCGCCATCCTCGAGGCGGGAAGCAGGCACGGGCTCGTGCAGGTCGGCGGCCGCGCCTACCTGACCAACTCGCTGGAGTCCGGTTGGCTGCCCCGGCCGCTGCCGGCCTTCTACGCCGGCGAGAGCAGCGCCGGTTTCCGGAGCTGGCTGGATGCCGACGAGATCGACGCCACCGTCTCCCTCGGGGGGAGCTTCTACTCCCCACAGGTCGAGGACTACTTCTTCTCGCCCTACGACGTTGGCTACGGCCGCATCGTGAAGTTCGACCACGACTTCATCGGCCGAGCGGCGCTCGAGCAGCAGGTCGCCGGAGGACGGTCCGAGCAGAACCGCAAGGTGACGCTCGTATGGAACGGCGAGGACGTCGAGAAGGCTTTCGGGTCGATGTTCCGTCCCGGGGTCGGCGCCAAGTTCATCAACCAGCCGATCGCCCACTACGCGACCTACCACTACGACCGGGTCGAGTCCGGAGACGGCGCCTACGTGGGCCGGTCCATGCACACCGGCTACTCCGCGAACGAGCGCTGCATGCTGTCGGTCGCGGTCGTCGACGCCTCGGTAGCCACGCCGGGCACCGAGGTCACCCTCGTCTGGGGTGAGCCCACACCCTCGTCGAAGCCGGCCGTCGAGGAGCACGTCCAGGTGCGGATCCGTGCCACGGTCCAGCCGGCGCCGCTCGTGGCCAAGGCGCGCGGGGAGTACCGCTCCAACACCGCCGTCGGCGCGTGACGTCCTTCGTCCCTCGTCACCTGAAGAAGCATCCGCCTCCCGCTACTGGAAAGGACCCGGACCATGTCACGCATCGCGTCTGCTGAATACCCCACCGCCGCCCTGCGCCTGATGGACGGCTTCTCTCTCGAGATGACAGGAAAGGACGTCGCTGGGCTGGAGGAGGCACACGCCTCCACACCCCCCGGGACCCGGATCAACGTGACCTTCCTGGGCAACGAGGATCTCGAGATGCGCATCGGCGCAGCCGCCGCTGTCGCCCGGGCCGGGTTCGTCCCGGTCCCGCATATCTCTGCCCGCCGGCTTTCCTCGCAGGCTCAGCTAGAAGCCTTCCTCGCCAGGCTGCAGGCGGTCGGGGCCACGGATCACGTGTTCGCAGTCGGTGGGGACCCGGCCCGTCCCGAGGGTCCCTACCCGGACGCGTTGTCGGTCATCCGCTCCGGAGTGCTGCAGCGCCATGACGTACAGGAGGTGGCGATCGCGGGCTACCCCGAAGGCCATCCCGAGATCCCCAACGATGTGCTGTGGGAGCACCTGGAGGCCAAGCACGCCGCGCTGGCGGAGCAGGGTCTGGCAACCGTGCTGCTCACGCAGTTCGCCTTCGACACCGGCCCGGTCATGGCGTGGATCCGCGAGGTGCGCTCGCGAGGCATCGACGCCCAGATCCGGATCGGGACTCCAGGCCCAGCGGGGGTCAAGAGGCTGATCTCCTTCGCGCGGCGCTTCGGCATCGGCGCGAACGCCATGATCGTCAAGAAGTACGGGTTCTCGCTGACCAACCTGATGGGAACCGCAGGACCGGAGCGGTTCATCGGCGGCCTGGCGGCCGATCTGGACGCCGACCCAGACGCCGGGGACGTCAAGCTCCACTTCTACACCTTCGGTGGCCTGCCTGCGACGTCGGAGTGGGTCAGCTCCTACGTCGGGGACATCCAACGGCAGGAGACGGCATGACCCTGCACACGCCGGAGCTGCGTGATCACGCGTGCCTCATCGTCCACGGTCCCGATCAGATCGGCCTCGTCGCCGCGATCTCGGCTGTGTTGACAGTCAACAAGGCGAACATCGTCTCGCTGGACCAGTACACCGACGATCCGGATGGGGGAGCGTTCTTCCAACGCGTCGTCTTCCACCGGGAGGGACTCACGGCGGTCATGCCGGACATCGAGGCGGAGTTGGACGAGACGCTGCGTACCTACGGGATGACGTGGACGCTGACGGACCAGTCCGTCCCGGAACGGATGGCCATCCTGGCCTCGACCACCGACCACTGCCTGCTCGACCTGTTGTGGCGGCACCGGCGAGGGGAGCTGCCGGTGACCATCCCCATGGTCATCTCGAACCACACGAACACCGCAGAGGACGTCCGTTCCTTCGGCGTCCCCTTCCACCACGTGCCGTCGCAGGGGCCGGACAAGACCGAGGCCGAAGCTGAGATCCTGCGACTACTCGCCGGCAACGTCGACTTCGTCGTCCTCGCGCGCTACATGCAGATCCTCTCCGAGGGGTTCATCGATGCCCTCGGCGTCCCCGTGATCAACATCCATCACTCCTTCCTGCCTGCCTTCATCGGGGCCGGCCCCTACAAGGCGGCCAAGGAGCGTGGGGTGAAGCTCATCGGCGCCACGAGCCACTACGTCACCCCAGAACTCGACGAGGGGCCGATCATCGAGCAGGACGTCGTCCGGGTGACGCACGTCGACACCGCGGCCGACCTGCAGCGGCGGGGAGCCGATGTCGAGCGAGACGTCTTGTCCCGTGCGGTGACCTGGCACGCGCAGAACCGCGTCGTCCGGCACGGCAACCAGACCATCGTGTTCCAGTGATCCGGCGCTGAGCCGACGGGCGGTGCGGACGGCGCAGGCTCGGCCGCAGGGAGGCCTCGAACGATGCTCGACGTTCAGGAGGGGTGGACGACCGCCGACCTGGCGCACATCGACGCGGTCGTCATCTCACCCGGACCGTTGGCACGGAACGGCGAGTTTCCTGTGCCGTTGTTGAGGATTGGTGCCAGCTACCGAGCGCGCCGCTCCGACATCCTCGACGCTCTGGCCATAGACGATTCCGAGAGCGTCGAGAATGCGACGAAGCTCGTGTCGTGATGCTCTACAGCCGGCCTCCCCCGGGGGCCCAGGGGAGGCCGGCCGCATCCGAGGCGGGTGTACGCGGCGGGAGATTCCGAGACGCTCCGGTACGCAGTTCTGCTTCTGACCAGCACGAACGACACGGAACAGTGTCCTGCGTCACCGCCCGACATGCCTGACCGAGGTCTTACAAACCGGACGTCGTTGGTTCGAACCAACTGCGCCCACGACACTTACGTGCAGGCCAGCCCACAGGCAGGCGTCCAATGCTGCGTGGGCTGTGTCACTACGGTGTCACTCCGAACCGGGTCAAATGACCTCCACGAGCGGTGTGCCGATGACGCGGCCGCGAGCGCTTGCCAGGTGATGGTGGCCACAGTTCGTCGATGTCGCGCGGATTGTGGAATGGTGGCCGAATGTGATGCGATTTCCGGCTCAGGCTCCTCAACCGGGCGTACCCTGTTCCATTTCCCAGAGCATCCGTCGGGCCACCTTGCTATCGAGCAGTCGAAGCCCGCGCTCGGCCCAGCCTCGTGGCGCCTCGTCGGGCGAACCGAGCTGGTCTGCAAGTAGCCGATAGAGCACTGGCGGCTCTTAGGAGGGACGGCGTGCGAAAAGAAATGCTTGCGGAACTTGCCCGTCCGGGTCGCACAGCCACTGAGCCTCGATCTCAAACCCAGCGTCACGCAGCCAGGAAGCCACCTTGTCAGGCTGACGGTGGTGAACGTAGACCGTCATTGGGTGGCCTCCATAACCCTCCGTCTTCAGCCGCGAGGTGTCACCGACGTGAAACCCGAGCTGCAACGGTCCGCCTGGACGCAATACTCGGCGGAAGTGCGCGAAGACCGTCGGCACCTCGTCGTCGGGGATGTGAATCAACGACCACCAGGCGAGCAGGCCCGCCATCGAAGCGTCGCTCAGGTGCAGGTCTGTCATCGAGCCCACCTCGAACTGCACGTCGGGGTAGTCACGCCGGGCCACGTCGATCATCCCTGGAGAAAGATCGATGCCGAAGGCGTCGACACCGAGTCCGTGCAGGTAGACGGTGACGTGTCCGGGGCCGCAGCCGACGTCTGCCACTGGCCCCCCGCCAGCGGCCCGCACACGATCAGCGAACACCGCCAGAGCGGCGCGAAGGTGAGGGTCACCGGCGATGGCGTCACGCAGTTGGTCGGTATAGCTGACAGCGACCGTGTCGTAAGAGGTTCGGGTGTTGGCCAACCAGTCGTCCGTGGTCATGCCCGACACGATATTCCATGATCACAATCTCGTCGGCAGTGGCCGGCTATCTGGAGTCGGCGAACGAGCGGCTGGCGGACTGGTGCGGCCGCTCCGGCTTCGAGCAGTCCGAGGAGCTGAAGCTCCCCGGCGACCGTCGATGTACCCGATGTGGCGAGAGCCGTTCGCAACGACGAACCAGTGACGATCGCCCCGGAACGGCCGACCGCCGTGCCGGGGCCCACCCGGATCAATCCGACGTCGAAGCGGCCGTGAGCGTTTGCGACGTGCGGGCTCGTCGCCGGGAGTACTGGAAACTCAATGCCAGCAACAGCGGCCCCCAGACCACCATCGGCGCGTATGCCAGAAGCTGCACTGTGGTGGCCGCCCCGGGTTCCATCTGGGAATCGAATGCTGTGCCGCTCATCGCCAGCACGGCGGTCCCAACGGTCCACATCGCAGTCATCGCGACCCCTCCGAGGACTCCGCAGACGGCGGGCAGCCACGCGGGGATGGCCCAGCCGCGCAACGGCCACGCCCAAGGCGGCATCACCTCTCCCCAGCGCTGGACCAGGGCATACGAGCAGAGTGCGGCAATCTCGGATACCACGCTCAGTCCGAGCAGGTAGGCCGCGCCGTCGAGCGTGTCGAGCTGGGACCGTTCGATCCAGGCCCGGTCGTAGCCCCACGGGATGCCGACGATGATTCCCAGCCGCCAGAGCGCGGCGGGCAGGGTCACCAGGGAGATGACGTGGGCGGCTCGGATCGCCCATCGCGGCGTGCCGGGAGCGGTGTCGTGCCACAGTGGGCGGTCGTCGTGTCCCGTTCGAATGCGTCGTGTCATCGGCCAATGGTCACCGGCCACCGGCTGCGGCGGCTATGTGCCGTTCGGCCCAGATTCGGGTCTGCTGCTCCACACCGCGGCGGCGAGGCTGACCCGGTTCCGGGCGCCGAGCTTGCGCTGAACGGCTGCGAGGTGGTTCTTGACCGTGCCCGGAGCGATGAAGAGCGTCCGTGCGATCTCGGCGTTGGTCAGACCGTCCGCGACTGCCTCGGCGATCTCGCGCTCCCTGCGGGTCAGGCCCGCCACGGCCCCAGGCTCGCCGCGCCGACCGAGCCGGTCCAGCAGCCGGACCGTGATCCGGGGGCTGATCAGGGTGTCTCCGGCGACAGCGGCCCGGATCGCCGAGACCAGCAGGTCCGGGTCGGAGCGCTTCAGGAGGAATCCGCTCGCGCCGCCCCTGAGCGCACCGTGGACGTACTCGTCGAGGTCGAAGGTCGTCACCACGACGACGCGGAGCGGGTCGGGTCGTCCGGGACCGGCAAGCGCCTCGACGACCTGTATGCCGTCCAGGACCGGCATCCGCACGTCCACCAGCGACACGTCGGGACGCAGGCGTCGTGCCTGTGCCACTGCTTGGCGGCCGTCGCCGACCTCGGCGACCACGGTCATGTCCGGTTGGGCGTCGACGGCGGCGCGGAACGCCCGACGAATCGGCGGCTGGTCGTCTGCGATGAGGACACGGATCGTCATCGGTCGCTCCTCGGCAGCGGCAGGGTCAAGGACATGCGCCATCCGTCGCCGTCAGGGCCCCATCGAAGGTCGCCGCCCGCCTCTTGCGCGCGTGCTTCCAAGGCCGCCAGTCCGGAGGCCGGACCGGGGACGGGGCCGCGTGGCCCGGCGTCGGTGACGTCGACTTCCAGGCGGTCGTCGTGGCGCGCGAGGGCCAGGACCGCGGACGTTCCCGGATCGGTGTGACGGCGCAGGTTCGTCAAGGACTCGGTGACCGTGCGGGCCACCAGCGACCGCACCGGAGCCGGGAAGTCGTCGAAGGAGTCCCAAGCGCCGTCCAACCGCAGGATCGGTCCGTGCGCGTATTGGAAGCGGCGCACCAAGGCTTGCAGCGCGGCCAGGTCGGGAGTGTGGCTGTCCCGCGTGTCCCCGCGCAGGGCGCCGACGGTGCGGTCCAGCGACGCGAGCGAGCGTTGACCTGCCCGCTCGATCTGCTCCAGGAGCTCGGCGTGCTCCGTCCGGGTGGCGAACCGCGCCGATTGGGCAAGGGCGACGACCTCACTGATGTCGTGGGCGACATAGTCGTGCAGGTCGTGGGCCACGGCCAGCTGTCGGCGATGGGCCCCCGCCTCGGCCGCCGCATCCCGGGCGCGCGCCAGGAGACGAAGCACGACTCCGGCGGCGGCCGACACCGTGGCCATTCCGGCCCACAGTCCGATGGCGACGGCGCCGCTCGACCAGCTCTCGGTCGACGAGGGCGAGTAGCGGAGCACGAGCACGGAGAACGCGATCATCGGCGCGAGCGTGGCAGCCACCGCCGCTGCCCGTGCCCAGCGCGCCATCACCGCCACCAGCACGGCCAAGGCCACGGGTTCTAGCAGCATCCAGGGCCGGGGGCTCTCGGAGTCCAAGGGAGCCAGTGCGACCGTCAGCCCGATCGAGACCACGCTCAGCACCGCACTGACCAGCCAACCGTGGCCTGCCACCATTGCGGCCACCACCGCGCGCTTGTGCGCCATGCCCACGACTGTAGGCGAGCACGCGACGATATCCGCCTGCGACTCGAACGTGTCGTGAGCCGATCGCTAGCCGGGAAAGCCGCCGCGTTCGTTTCGTTCGGCGAGGCGCTGGACCTGCCCGACGGATATTTCGCTGACCCACTCCCAGCCGGGCTTGGCCGTTGGGCCGACCCGCGGGTCATTGGGAACTCGGCCCTCACGCAAGGCGAGCACGTACGCCCGATCCATCTCGATCCTGGCGCGTAGCTCATCGGCTCCGCCGACTGAACCGTGGCCGGGGACAACGACATCGACATCGCCTGATATGCCTTCGAGCAGCCGCAACCCGACGAGGTATTCCTCGATCGGGTCATTGGTGTCATTCAGCCCGTCGAGATTTGGAACCAAGACATCAGAGAGCATGTCGCCGGCGACGAGCACCCCACGTTCCTCGATGAACAGCGCCGCATGGCCCGGGGCGTGCGCCTGATGCTCAATGATCTGGACTCGGGGTCCCTCCCACGGAATTTGCGCCGTCTCGGCCGGCAGGCCGGTGATGAGGCCGAACAGGTCCAGCGGTGTCTCCTCGGCGATTTCCGGCGGCAGTCCCTCGGCGGCACGGGCCTTCCAGTCCGGGTCCGACCGCACCTGACGCATATGCGCCGCACAGCGCGCGGTGCCGTATCGGGGCGCTTCGCCGAGATCGGGGTGCCAGAGCACATGATCCCAATCAGGATGCGTCGAGAAGCCCGACACCACGCTCTGGCCCAGATCGCGAAGGTCGCTCGCGAGGCAGGCCATCTCGGATCCTGTGACCCCGGGGTCGATGAGCAGCACGCCGGCCCGGCCCTGCACCACAACGGCGTTGTTCTCGAGCAACTCGCTCTGGTGGGTCAGCACACCCTGCGTGACCTGTCTGAGCATGTCACTCCTCCTATGTGTGGTTGACGATCGCTTTCGGTAGCGTTCATAGCTTCCACGCTCGCCTTGTCCGTATCTATGTCCAATGTCGGCTCTCGTTGGACCGATAGATATGGTTCAGCCCGACATTCGTTCAACCGGGCCGCCTTGATCCCTACGCTGCTGCAGCAGGGAGGAAGCGAACGTCCACCTCGGCGACGGGTTGCGAACCTTGGGCGTGTCGGAGCCGGATCGGTTGCCCGCCCGGGTTGTCGAACACTCGAATGCCCTCCCCGAGCAGGATCGGTGCGATGTGCAGGTCGATTTCATCGATCAGGCCCCTTTCGAGCAGTTGGCGGCCGATCGTCGGCGAGAGGACCTCGAGATTCTTCCCGTTCGCAGCTTCCAGCCCGACGCGCACCGCCTCGGCCACGTCGCAGTCCAGGAACGTGACACCTTCGGCGGGCGTGGCGTCCTCAGGGTGGTGGGTGAGGATGAAGATCGGCCCCTCCCAGGCCGCGCCATAGGGGCGAGCGGTCGGGTCGAGGTCCCAACCGTCCCGGCCGCCGAGGACCGCACCGGTGGTCTCGATGTATTCCTGCTCCGCGCCGGGGCGGCCGGTGAACCCGGTCATCCAGTCCATGGCGTGGCCTGGTCCCGCCACGAACCCGTCCAGTGACATGGTGAAGTGAAACAGGACCTTGCCCTGGGCCTGCTGCGGTGCAATGTCGAACATCACAAGCTCCTTCGCTTCTCGTGCCACCGCATCGGCGGCGGTTTCGTTGAGAGCTCCACCGTGGCAGTCAGCTCGAGTGTGTCGGCGTCCGATCGGCGCCGTTTCAGGCGGCCGGCGCCTCTTGGAGGGCACGCACCTCGACTCGGCTCCGCAGTGCTCGGGAGGCCTGCTTGGTCCATTCGATCGCGTCGTCGTCGTTGTCGGCCTCGATCACCCAGAAGCCGCCGAGGTACTCGTCGGCCTTCACGAACGGACCGGGTGTGAACTCTGGACCGTCGCCCGTGGCGTCCACCGTGGTCGCGGTCGACGGCGGGTGCAGCCCGCCGGCGAACCGGAAGGCGCCGGCTTCCTGGAGCGCGGTGTTGAAGGCCCCCACCTCTGCCATCATCTGCTGCAGCTCAGCGGGGTCCATGCTCTCCATCGTCGGCTCCTCGTCGGAGTTGTGCGGGAGGCTGAGGAAGTACTGCGTCATCGTCTTCTCCTTGGTCGCAGGTGAGTCCCTCGGTTCGGGACCGCCCTGTCCTGGACACTACGGAGGATTGACGCGGTGGCGCATCAGTCATCGTGACTGGCATCGGAGGGCGGACTACTGACCTCGGGCAAGGAGGTTCAGATCTCGGCGACGAGGTTGGCCAGCTCGCTGCGGGCGGTGACGCCGAGCTTCGGGTAGGCCTTGTAGAGGTGATGGCCGACCGTACGCGGACTGAGATAGAGCTGTGCGGCGATCTCCTTGTTGGTGAGCCCGGAGGCAGCGAGCTGCACCACCCGCAACTCCTGCCCGGTGAGCAGGGTAAGGGGGCCGCTGCCGCGCTTTTCTTCCCTGGCGCCCCCGAAGGCGGCGAGCTCGCCGTGGGCGCGTTCGGCCCACAGGGCCGCGCCGATGCGCTCGAAGGTGACAGCCGCCGCCTCGAGGTGGGCCCGGGCCTCGGTACGGCGCCGCCGCCGACGCAGCCACTCGCCGTAGACCAACCGGGTGCGAGCGAGGTCGTACGGGCCGCCGTACCGCTCGTGGAGCAGCAGCCCTTCGGCGTAGAGCGCTTCGGCGCCGTCGTCGTCGGCCAAGAGCGCGCGGCAGCGCAGCGCGAGTCCGGTGGTGACCGGGCGCTCGACCTGCTTGGCCCAGTGCGCGAATTCCGTCAGCGCTGCTTGCGCCCGATCTGGTGCGTCGCCGCGCACGGCCGCCTCCACCAGGTCAGGCACCGCGCGCATCAGCACGTCGCGGCGGGCGGGGCCGCGGCAGACCCGTTCGAGTCCGTCGAGAGCGACCTCGAACCGCCTGGCGGAGAGGTCGAGCATCGCCAGGCCCCAGGCCGCGATCTCGGCGTTCACCCGGTGCCGGTTCCGGGCCTCGGGGAGCACCTCCGCAGCCAGATCCCTGCAGCGGGACTCCTCGCCCGACACGGCGCGGAGCCACACTTCGACCGAGCGGTGGGCGAGGCTTTCGGTCGAGTTGCCAAACTCGTCGCTAATGGCCGCGCCTTCCGCGACATGCGCGCGGGCGTCCGCGAATTCGCCGCGGAGCAGCCGCGCCACCGCCAATACGTTGAGGGTGTACGGGACCCAGCCCAGCGCCCCTGTCGCCCGCACCTGGGCCAGCATGTCCTTGGTCCCGGTGACGACGTCGTCGTCAGCGGCGATCAGGAGCCCGCCGAACCCGGCGGTCATACCGTGCATCAGGTCGAGGTCGCCATTGCGCACGGCGGCCTGAAGGTCGCGCATCGGGCCGACGGCTCGCTCCGGGCGCCCGGCGAACAGTTCCGCCCATCCCAGGAGGGCGGAGACCATGGTCGCACGGCCCTCTGGCTGAGCGAGCCCGCGCATCAGCTCCGCGGCGCGTTGCAGGAGGTCGTGCGCCGCGCCGTGCCGGGCGGCGTGCATGGCTTCGTAGAGAGTGAGCGTGGCGCGCTCGGGATCGGTATCTATCACCAGCGCGCCGGCTTCGATCGTCAGTTCCGCATCGGTCCGCGGCGAGGTGCGCTCGTACGCCACGGCGCCCTGGACGTAGATGGCTTCGGCTCGGATGCCGGGGTCGGCGGTCAGCGAGAGCGCTTCGGCCGCCAGCCGCGCGGCGCGGTCGGGCTTGCCCGCATCGAACGCGGCCTGGGCGGCCCTGGCAATTCGACGGGCCTTCAGCTCCGGGTCGGTACTGAATCGGCCGGCGCGCTCGTAGGCAACAGACACCGCCATCGCACTGCCACGGTGCCGGGCACGCTCGGCGGCGCCTTCGAGCTCGATCGCCACAGCCTCGTCGGGAGTGGTCGTGGCAGCGGCAAGGTGCCAGGCGCGCCGGTCGGCGTCGGCGTATTCGCTCAGCGCGTCGGCGTACGCGCGGTGCACATCGACCCTTTGATGCAGCGGCTCGCCTCGATAGGCGGCCGCGCGCACGAGTGGATGCCGGAACGCGATGCGGCTCCCGATCCGGACCAAGTTGGCCCGCTCCGCGGGAGCCAGGTCAGTGGCAGCACCGCCGAGGGCCTCGACCACCCTCAGGATCGTCGCGAGGGGTGCCGCGGAGTCGGCCGCGGCCACCAGGAGTGCTCGTCGCGTCGGTTCGGGAAGTTCGGCGATCTGCCGGCGGAACGCTTCTTGGACGCGGCGGGGAACGGGCAGCGTGCCGACCATTCCGGCCGGGTCGGACAGGCCGGTGTCATCGGCTTCGCGTCGGATCGATCCGAGCTCGATGATCGCCAGGGGGTTACCGGCGGATTCCTCGAGCACGCGGGCCCGCAACGGGTCGGCCAGTTCCGGCGCGTGGCCGTCGAGCACTCGGGCGGCATCGGTCGCGGCGAGGCCCGACAGGTGAACGACCTTGACACCTGGAGTCTCGAACGGCATCGACGTCTCGCGCACCGCGAACAGCATCGCGATCGAGTCGGCCTCGAAGCGACGGGCCGCGAACAGCAGCGCCTCCGCGGAGCCCTGGTCGAACCACTGCAAATCGTCGACGACGCAGAGCAGTGGGGCCTCCTCCGCCATATCCGCGAGCAACGCCAGGGTGCCGGCGGAGATCAGGAACCGGTTCGTCTCGCCGCCTTCATTCAGCCCGAAGGCGCCGCGCAATGCCGCGGCCTGAGGCCCCGGCAGTGCCTCCAACCGGTCC
>NZ_ML142850.1:272684-278585 GCF_004138495.1 Phytoactinopolyspora endophytica | reverse complement strand
TGAGGAAACAGCAGCTGATGCAGGCCCCCGTACGCCAGCTCCGAGTCGGATTCGACCCCGGTCCCGCGAACCACCTGGAGACCCTCGGATTCCGCCACCGACACCGCATGGTCGAGAAGCACCGACTTGCCGATGCCCGCCTCGCCCCGCACCACCAGTGCGCCGCTGCGCTCCTCGCGCGCATCCCCCAGCAGTCGTTCGATCCGCGCTAGCTCGTCGTCTCTTCCCGCCAGCGACATGCGGTCACGATAGCCGGTTCCGTGTGCCTAAGTCGGACCCTGGAAACCTTCCGATGCCGCTCGGCTGAACCGCGCCACTAGTTCTGGGTCGTTGAACACCGTCACCGCGGCAAGCCCGTCCCGTCGGATGTCCAACACAGCCATCCCGTACGGCTCGCCGTTCTGGTATGCCACCGCGGCGGACTGGCCGTTGGCGATCGTCGGTTCCATCCGCCAGTCGCCCGGCTTGCCCACGGCCGCCTGGAGCACGTGCCTACATTCCCTACCGCCGAACCACTGTCGACCCGGCAGGATCTCCAACTTGACGTCGGCACGTAGGACTTCGATCAGTACGTTGACCTCGGCGTTCTGGAACGCCGTGACGTAGGCGTCCAGGTATCTCCGCGCCTCGGGAGAGTCCGGCTCCACAATGTCGTCAGGTCGCAGGTCGCAGCCTTCCAGCTGCGCGCGGGCACGCTGAAGGCTGCTCTTCACCGCGGCGACCGACATGTTCAGGATCGTGCCCACCTCGGCTGCTGGGAAGGCAAGCACCTCGCGTAGCAGCCACACCGCTCGCTGAGTCGGCGGCAGGGTCTGCAGGCTTGCGACCAGAGCTAACCGCACGTCATCCCGACTGGCCGCATAAGGCTGCACCCACGCATCCGGCGGCAGTGTCTCCGGTTCGTCCGGCTCCGGTCGGCCCAGCGCTGACGGCAACGCCCGCCGACTCCGGCCCTCCAGCGCTGTAAGGGACACGTTGGTCGCGATCTGGTAGAGCCACGTCCGGACCGACGAGCGATGCTCGAACTTCTCCCAAGCCCGCCAGGCACGCAGCAACGCGTCCTGTACGACGTCTTCCGCATCAGCCCACGACCCGAGCATCCGATAGGAATGCGCAACGAGTTCTCCCCGCAGCGGCTCCGTCGCCGCCTCGAAGCCGGTCATGCTCCCAGCGTATGCCGCAGCCATGTGCCCGCCCTCCTGATCGCGTCGTCGGCCGCCGCGGTATTGCCGGCGGTCATCTGGAACGTGTGCAGTTCACCAGGAACAACGTCGAGCTCGACGTTGACGCCGGCCGTGCGCATTCGTTCGGCCAACCTCAGACTGTCATCGAGTAGGCCCTCCTCCTCGCCTGCCTGAATGTAGGTCGGCGGGAGGTCCCGGTGATTGGCGTACAGCGGGGACGCTACCGGCGTACGCGGGTCCGTGCCGTCCAGATAGCCGGCGGCGAGGCCTCGCACGATCTCCCGGCCGAAGAACGGGTCGCTGCTCGTGTCAAAGGAGTTGCCAGCTACTTCCATGTCGGTCCACGGTGATATGAGATATAGCCCACGAGGTCGCGGGAGTCCTTCGTCCCGCGCGCGTAGCGCGATGCCGAGCGCCAGTGTGCCGCCAGCGGAGTCGCCCAGCAGTGCAACCGGACGGTCCGCCGCGATGCGACGGTACACGGCGGTTACTGCGTCAATCTGGCTCGGGTAGACGTGGTCTGGGACCAATCCGTATTCAACGGCGTACGCCGAAGTCGCCGCTGCGACCGCGATGTGCCCGAACAACTTTCCGTGAGTGGACACCGATGCGCCGACAAAGCCGCCGCCGTGGATCGAGAGCAACACTGCATCGTTGGCGGTCGCCTCCGGCCACAGCCAGAGATCGTCTCCCACCCACTCCTGTTTGATCGCCTCGGGTTGGGTGGTCAACGCCTCCCACGGGACCGAGTAGTCATTGGCAGCGCACCGCTGCCAATGAAGACGGTTGATATCCGCTTCGTTGTGAGTCATACGGGATAGACCCGGCACTGGATCAAAAAGGAATCGGTTCCCCGGCAGAAAGTCGAGATTCGCCGTGTGACACCGCAGCCCACATTCGCACCGATCACATTCTCGAACGTCATGAACGTCCTGACCCGCAACAGCTAGGGCGTGTCTCTAAATAGGTGCTGAGGCGCGCGGCAGACTGGCCGGGTGACGTCTTCGCGGTACCGGGCCTTGACTGATGAGCAGTGGGAGCGGATCGAGCCGATGCTGCCCTCGAACGTCGGTCGGCGGGGGCGCCCGTTCGGTGACAACCGGCGGGTGGTCGATGGGATCGTCTACCGCTACCGGACCGGGATCCCGTGGCGTGACCTGCCGCGCGAGGAGTTCGGGCCATGGAAAACGGTGTGGAAGCGGCACCGCCGGTATGCCGGTGACGGGACCTGGGACCGCGTGCTTGCACGCCTGCTGTCGCATGCCGACGCCATCGGACAGATCGATTGGAACGTGTCGGTGGACGCGACGATCAGCCGTGCCCACCAGCACGGCACCAACACCTCGCGACCGGAGCAGGACACAGGGGGCGACGTCGAACTACACGCCGACACCGGCCGGGTTCGTCCACAGCCCGCTCGGGGGTGAGCGTGAGCCTGCTGGTCACGGCATCGGTCGCTCGCGCGGCGGGCTGACCACGAAGATCCACGCGGCGGTCGACGCGGTCGCCCGCTCGCGATCGTGGTCACCGGTGGGCAGCGCAACGACGGCGCGGTGCTCGTCGACGTGCTGGCAGATATCCGCGTCCCACGCTTGGGACCAGGACGGCCACGTACTCGTCCCGACACCGTGATCGCCGACCGCGCGTACACCAGCGGCAAGGCGCGCCGGATGCTTGCCGGCCGGGGCATCAAGGCGGTGATCCCGCAGAAGAAGGACGAGACCGCCGCCCGCCAGCGCAAGGGTTCCGCCGGCGGGCGCCCACCGACGCTGGACGCCGTGACCTACAAGGGGCGCAACGTCGTCGAACGCTGCTTCGCCCTGGCCAAACAGTGGCGTGCCTTGGCCACCCGCTACGACAAGCTCGCCATCACTTATCGAGCCGCCGTCCTGCTCTCAGCGTGCATCACCTGGACACACATTTAGGAGACGTGCCCTAGCGAAGCGCGTTCAGTTCGTCGAGGGCGCGATGGCCGCGCTTGACCACCCCTGGAACGACATCGTGGCGCCCGTGACGGATGGGGATCTCGAGCATGTGGAGGATCTGTGTCGCTGCGAGCACCGCCGCCCCCTCCCAGCCGACCAGGTCGAGGATTCTCGTCCACAGCCGCCTTCGGACATCGTCCAGCAGCGGATCCTGGAAGGTGTACAACACGAGGGTGGTGAGATCGGTCGCCCGCGTGCCGCTACCTGCGTTCCCGATATCCACGACCGCCACCACCGCTCCGTCACGGACCAGGACATTGCTGGGGGTTGAGAGATCGGCATGGACCATGTCAGGTGCCTCTCGTGGTGGTGGGACGTCGGCACACACGAGCCGCAGGCGCTCGACCAGGGCCGACACCACGGAGGAATGCCCCGAGAGCCTGGCCACGGACTGGCGGAGAAGCGACTGCTCCGGCGTCTCGTTGAAATCCAGCCCGGCGACAGCCGATTCCTGACCGGTGGCGACCCGCCAGGCGTACGACCAGTGGTCGTAGGGCTCGGAGGCTTGGCCAGCCTGGAGTTCGATGATCTCCATCAGCTGCTCAACGAGGGACGGGGTCAGCTCTGGCGCGGGAGCCGCGTCAACGAAGTCCATCAGATGCCATACATGAGTGGCTGTGGCCCCCACTCCGAGCCAGGCCGGGGTGGGATAGCCGCGCCTACGCATGTGCTCGACCACTCTCTGGGCTCGCAACGTCTCGTCCAGGTGGTTGGGGTGTGCCCGGGGCGCTGCTTTGAGAACTGCATTTGCTCTTCCGGTCAACTGGATGCGCATTGCACCCCCATTGACGCCTCCGGGTAGGCGACTGAGAAGAGTGACCTCTGCCCCGACCACGCTGGCCACGTCGTCCAGGACCTCGGCCGGCAGCTCTTCGGGATGGGTGCCCTGGTTCATCGGCTCGTGGCCGCAACGGCGGGAGCGCAGCACATGCACAGCACCTTACGGCCGAACTGGCCGGTCCATCCATCGCCGGGGACCGTAGGACGGATCGTCGCGAGGCGGCCCCGAACGCGCGCTCGCGAACACACTCACGCCCGCACCGTCGACCGGCCCGCCTCGGCGCGTTTCGACTTGACCCACCATGATTGTCAGGTGCGGTTCGTCCTCAGCGCCGGTGTCCTCGCGGTCGGCGTGGTCTCGGCTAGGGCGTCACGCATTTAGGAGACGTGCCCTAGTGGGTTGGACCGGGACGAGTGATCGCGGCTTACCGTCAGTCCTTGGTGATCCGCCGCGGAACTTCCGCACGGCACCCTGGCGTTCCAGCTCCTCCAGGTCGCGGTGGATCGCGATCTCGCTGACCTGGCACAGCTGCGCCAGCTCTGACACGATGGCCGATTCTCCCGGTCGGATCTGAGGGTCACCGTACCTGAAGCTGTACCTCACAGCCGGGGAGCGGCCTTGAAGACGACCACTGCGCCTTTACTGTCATCAGTCGCCGTCGACCGCGATGACCACCGACTTCGTGCGGGTGAACGAGGCGAACGCTTCAGGCCCGCTCTCGCGGCCCCAACCGCTCGCTTTGACGCCACCGAAGGGAACGGCCGGGTCCAGCAGCCCCCACGTGTTGACCCACACGATGCCCGCCTGGATCCGCGCGGCCACCCGGTGCGCCCGGCTGATATCGCCGGTCTGGACCCCGGCTGCCAGCCCGTACGCCGTGCTGTTGGCCAGGGAGATGGCCTCTTCTTCGGTGTCGAAGGGCTGGACGGTCAGGACGGGGCCGAAGACCTCTTCTTGCACGGCGATAGCGTCGTTGGGCAGGTCGGCGATCACGGTCGGTGCGTAGTAGTAGCCACCGTCGAGGTCGATGCGCCGCCCGCCCGCTGCGATCCGTCCACCGCGTGAGGCGGCGTCACGCACGAAGCCGTCGACCCGCTCCAGCTGGTCGGCGCTGACGAGCGGCCCGATCACCGTGCTCTCGTCGCTCGGCCGGCCGAGCGGAACCTGTCCGACGGCGTCGGCGAGAATGCCGATGACCGTGTCGTACACGGGGCGCTCGACGAGCAGGCGCGGGCCCGCCATGCAGAACTGCCCGGTGTTGAAGACGAAGGAATTGATCACGGCGTGGATCGCCTGATCGAGGTCGGCGTCGGCGAAGAGGAGGTCGGCGGCGTTGCCGCCCAGCTCCGCTGCGATCGGTTTGAGCAGCTCACCGGCGGTGCGTGCGACGACGCGCCCTACGGCGGTCGAACCGGTGAATGCGATTGCATCGACGTCCGGATGACGTACCAGCGCGTCGCCGAGTTCGGCACCGGGGCCGGTGAGAAGGTTGTACACGCCGTCAGGCACTCCCGCATCGGCCAGGACCTCGGCGAGCAGCTGCGCGCTGAGCGGCGTCTGCGGAGCGGGCTTGTGCACCACGGTGTTACCGGCGGCCAGTGCCGGTGCGAGCTTGGAGCTGGTCAGGATCATCGGGAAGTTGAACGGGCTGATCGCCGCCACCACCCCGTGCGGCTCGCGCCGGGTGTAGGCGAATGCGGGCAGCGGGGTCTCACGCACCGCACCGTCCATATGCTGCGCGAGCGTGGCGAAGTACTCGAACTGCTCCGCCGCGCCGGGCACGTCGATCGTGCGCGCGAAGCCGATCGGCTTGCCGACGTCGAGGCTCTCCCGGCGTGCGAACTCTTCGTTGCGCTCCCGTATCAGGGCGGCGACACGCAGCAGAATGCGGGAGCGCTCACGCCCGCCCAGGCCCGACCAACGCCCGTCGTCGAACGCCTCCCTGGCCGTC
>NZ_ML142850.1:267851-272635 GCF_004138495.1 Phytoactinopolyspora endophytica | reverse complement strand
GCCACGTCTGCTGAGGTGGCCGCGGCGACCTGGCCGATGACGGTCCCGGTGGACGGATCCTCGACGTCGTGTGTGCCGCCGTCGACGGGATCTCGCCATTCGCCGCCGATCCATACCGCGCGCCGCATCGTCGGCCCCGCGACCGTGGGTTCCTGTGCCTGTGTCATGGCCCGCCCTCCTCGTTGAGAACTCGGATCAGAAGTCTCCTCGAACCTCCGCGGTCCTTGAGAGGGGACGGCAGCCGTTCGGAAACAGATCGATCCTTTTCAGGGAGCCTGAAAGCTAGCATGCTGCTGAACATGGTGACAAGGCTGTGCTGCAATAACGGCCAGATCGGGCAGGAGATCCGTGCGCCTGGCGTCAGCTGCTATGTCGAACGTCCTGAGCGCTCTGTCGGCAGCGTTCGTATGCTCGCCGTTCGTGCGTTCTCAGGCGCGGCGTCGCCGGCGTCGGAGACGGGGGAGTCCGGTTCGGCTGGTACCTGCGAGCCGGTCTCGTCCAGAGCATGGCGGCAGCGCCTGAGGTAGTCGGCGAAGTCCGCACGCTCGTCATCCTCCAAGTGCGAGACGAGCAGGTCCTCGAGCGCGTCGATCGAGGGTGAGAGACGTTCGGTCAGCTCCGCGCCGGCATCCGTGAGGTACAGCGACATGCTTCGGGCGTGACGGGGATCGCGCTCACGACGTACGAGCCCCATCTCCAGGAGTGGGTCGATCGTGGCGGCCATGGTCTGCGCCCGCACGAAGGAGCGTCTGGCCAGTTCTGAGCTGGTGAGGCCGGGGCGGCGCAGCAGGACCGTCAGCGCCGTGTACTGCGCGGCCGTCAGTCCTTCCGTGGCGCACACCTCGATGAAACGGCGCCGCAGGCCGAGCTCGAGCTCTTTGATCACGTACACGAGACTGCCGTACGGCTCCATGCTGTCCTCCAAAGCGTGCACCAGGCTAGCGCAGGCGTGCGGGCTCCACGCCCAAGATGCGAGCGACCGGCAATGTTCATTTCAGGTACCCTGAATTGAAAATGTAGCTGCACTGGTTCGCGCACGACGGCACTGAGGAGATCTCAATGGCTGAACCCGCCGCCCTGTCAGTCACGCTCGACGAGCTGCCCACCGTCGCGGGAAAGGGCTTCGGCCCGTCCGCGTGGCGAGAGGTGACTCAGGACGAGATCGACCTCTTCGCTCGGGTGACCGGTGACCACAACCCCGTTCATCTCGACCCTGACTACGCCGCCAAGACACCGTTCGGCACGACCATCGCCCACGGACTGCTGACCCTGAGCCTCGTCGTGCCTTTGATGGCCGAGGTGTTCGAGATACGGGACGCAGGGATGGGTATCAACTACGGTCTGAACCGCGTGCGTTTCCCTGCCCCCGTGCCGGTCGGCTCACGCATCCGGGTGAGCGGCGAGGTCTCGCAGGTCACCGAGCTGGCCGAAGGCTTGCAGATCGAAGTCCCGGTGACCTGGGAGATCTTCGGTGGCGCCAAACCGGCGTGCGTGGCCGAGCTGGTGCTGAGGTACTACCGATGAGCGCGCAACGGCTGGACGGCCGCGTCGCCATCGTCACCGGTGCGGGCCGCAGCCTGGGGAAGGCGTACGCGCTCGCGTTGGCCTCGGCCGGCGCCTCCGTCGTCGTCAACGACCTGGACGGCGCCGCTGCCGAGGCGACCACGGAGCAGATCGCCTCGGCCGGTGGCCGCGCCGTCGCCTCGATCGGCCCGGTCGGCGACACCTCAACCGCCGACGCGCTCGTGACGGCCGCGCGCGAGTCTTTCGGACGCATCGATGTGCTGGTCGCCAACGCCGGGGTGCTGCGTGATCGGGTGCTGTGGAAGATGAGCGACGAGGACTTCGACCTCGTGATCGAAACTCATCTGCGGGGCTCCTTCACCACCGGCCGCGCCGTGGCTACCGCGCTGCGCGAGCAGGGTGAGGGCGGCCGGATCATCTTGGTCGGTTCCCCCGCCGGCCAGCACGGCAGCTTTGGCCAGACCAACTACGCCGCGGCGAAGGCCGGCCTGGTCGCGATGGCACGCACCTGGTCGCTCGAGCTCGCCCGCGCCGAGATCACGGCCAACGCCGTGATCCCCACCGCGCTGAGCCCGATGACGGCGACGATCCCGGCGTATGCCGAACTGTACGAGTCCTTTGTCAACGGCGAGCCCATCCCCGCACAGTACCGGCGTGACCACGCGCTGGGCTCGCCGGAGGATGTGGCGCCGCTCATCGTCTGGCTGGCCTCGGATGCATCAGCCGATGTCACCGGTCAGGCGATAGGGATCGGGGGTGACAAGCTCACTCTCTATGCGCATCCCGCCGAGCTCCACGCCGCCTACGCTGATGGGGGTTGGGACGCGGCGGGCATAGATGCGGTATGGCGCTCGGAATTCGCGCATCGCGCCCAGCGTTCGGGCCCGCCGTCGATCGGATGAGGAGGCGGACACGATGAGGCTGAACTACAGCGACATCTGGCAGGCCGTCTCGCGCGCGCTGCCCCACCGCGTAGCCGTCGAGGCGGACGGGGAGGTGATCGGCTATCCGGACCTCACCCGGCAGGCCGGGCAGCTGGCCGCCGTGCTCGACGACGCGGGCGTGCGTCCAGGCGACAAGGTGGCGATCTTCCTCTACAATCGTCCCGAGTACATGGTCGCCCTGTTCGCATGCCTGGCCATGGGAGTCTCCCCGGTGCCGGTCAACTTCCGCTACCGGGCCGGCGAGGTCGACGAACTCCTTGAAGACTCCGAGGCCGTCGCGCTGATCTTCCCGTCGTCGTTGGAACACGTCGTGCGTGACGTGCGCGCCGCGGGCGTGCGCCTACGGCTGCGCATCAGCGACGCCCCAGCTGCCGGCTCGCCGGACCGCCTGGTCGATCCGGATCGCCTGGTCGATGCCGTCGACTTCGCGGACATCGCGCGGTACGCGCCGCGCCTGCCGGACAGCGCTCCCGCCGGGGGTGAGCTTCTCCTCTATACCGGCGGCACGACGGGCCGGCCCAAGGCCGTCGTCTGGGCTATGGATGAGCTGCTGACGGTGCAGCTCTACTCCATCTACGACGCCATCGGGCTGACCCCGCCAGACTCCCTGGAGGGTATGGTCGAGGTCGCCGGTAGCCCTGTCACACCGCGCGTCGCGACGATGCCGCTCGCTCCGCTCATGCACGGGACCGCGTTGTTCAACTCGATGAACACGCTGGTGCTGGGCGGCTCCCTGGTCCTGCTTCCGCAGCCCGGCTTCGACCCCCAACGGGCCGTCGAGGTTGCCCGGGATCGGCGAGTCACCCGCCTGATCGTCGCCGGTGACGCTGTCGCCGCACCGCTCGCCGAAGCGGCGGAAGGCTCCGGCCTGCCGGATGTCGCAACCGTGATCAGCGCCGGTATGCGCTTCAGCGATGAGGTCAAGGCGCAACTGCACGGCCTCGGCGACATGACGATCGTTGACCTGCTGGCTTCCACCGAAGGCGGGCCCTACGCAGTCGCGCTTTCCCGCTCCGCTCAGGATTTACCGGCGACGCTGCGGCTGTTCCCGGATGCGGTCGTGCTCGACGAGAAGGACAACGAGGTACAGGACGTCCCTGGCGCGCGGGGCGTGCTCGCCTTTAAGGGAACGCTTCCCCAGGGGTACCACCGTGCACCGGAGAAGACCGCCGCGACCTTCCGTGTCATCCGCGGCGTGCGCCACGTCGCGCCCGGCGATCTGGTAAGCGTCCGGGGCGGTGGGGAGATCGATCTGCTGGGGCGGGGCAGCTCCGTGGTGAACACCGGTGGCGAGAAGGTCTACCCCGTCGAAGTCGAGGAGGCCCTTCTGTCACACCCGGATGTGTCGGACGCCGTCGTGTTCGGGATGCCGGACCGCCGCTTCGGAGAGATCGTCACAGCGGTGGTGGTCACGGTGCCGGGCTCCTCAACGGGGCAGGACGAGCTGCGCGCCCACGTCGACGCTCTGATCGCCGGATACAAGAAGCCACGCGTCATCGACATACGTTCGACGCTGGACCGCACACCGACCGGGAAGGTCGACATGAGGCGGCTCAGGCGCGAGCTCGCCGCGGACCAGGAGGCGCCGGCGAAAGAGTAGCCGCTGTGCCGTTGATGTTCCCGGAATCATCCCCATCGGGTGATGGCAATGCGTGCTCTGGCCGCTTCAATGCTGTTACCACCGCGGCGGTGGGCTGCTTCGGCGAAGCGGAGGAATGTCATGGCTACTCGGAACGACCGTCATCTGCGCGCGACGCTGCCGATCCCGGATCGGCCGGCGCCTGGGCCCACCTTGTACGACGCCAAGGATCCCGACGTGTCGTACCCGCCGATCGAGCCATTGCTCCCCCCAGAAGGAGCGCCGAACGTGCTGATCGTCCTCCTGGACGATGTCGGGTTCGGTGCGGCGAGCGCCTTCGGCGGCCCGGTACACACGCCTACTGCCGATCGGCTCGCCGCCGGCGGGTTGCGCTACACCCGTTTCCACACCACGGCCCTGTGCGCCCCCACCCGCCAAGCCCTGCTCACCGGGCGCAATCACCACTCGGTCGGCATGGGCGGTATCACCGAGATCGCCACGTCGGCTCCGGGCAACAACTCCCTGCGGCCCAATACGAAGGCGCCGCTGCCGCTGACGCTCAAGCTCAACGGGTACTCGACCGCCCAGTTCGGCAAGTGCCACGAGGTCCCGGTGTGGCAGTCGTCCCCGCTGGGGCCATTCGACGGCTGGCCGTCGGGAGGCGGTGGGTTCGAGCACTTCTACGGGTTCATCGGGGGCGAGAACAACCAGTACGACCCCGCCCTGTATGAGGGGAC
>NZ_ML142850.1:252842-267829 GCF_004138495.1 Phytoactinopolyspora endophytica | reverse complement strand
GTGGAGCCACCGAGCACGCCAGAGGAGGGGTACCACCTCACCGAGGACCTGGCCGAGCGGGCCATCGACTGGGTACGACAGCAGAAGGCGCTGATGCCGGAGAAGCCATTCTTCGTGTACTTCGCGCCGGGCGCCACCCACGCGCCACACCACGTGCCGAAGGAGTGGGTGGACAGGTATCGGGGAGCATTCGCCCACGGCTGGGACCGCCAGCGGGAGATCACCTTCGAGCGGCAGAAGGAGCTCGGCGTGGTCCCCTCCGACGCGCGGCTGACCGCCAGGCACGCCGCGATCCCCGGGTGGGACGACATGGACCCGGAGCTCAAGCCGGTGCTGGAGCGGGAGATGGAAGTCTACGCAGGCTTCCTCGAGCACACCGATGCCCAGGTCGGGAGGCTGATCGACGCGATCGAGAACCTCGGGATCATGGACGACACGCTCATCTACTACATCATCGGTGACAACGGAGCGTCGGCCGAGGGAACCGCGAACGGCGCGTTCAACGAGATGGCCAACTTCAACGGCATGGCGTCCCTCGAGACGCGTGAGTTCATGCTCTCGAAGCTCGACGAGTTCGGTTCCCCGGCTGCGTACAACCACTACTCGATCGGCTGGGCATGGGCGATGAACTCGCCGTACCAGTGGACCAAGCAGGTGGCGTCGCACTGGGGCGGCACCCGGAACGGGACGATCGTGCACTGGCCGCGGCGTATCGACGACGGGGGCGGTACCCGTGCCCAGTTCACTCACGTCATCGACGTCGCGCCGACTGTGCTCGAGGCGGCCGGCATCGTGGAACCCGCCTTCGTCAACGGCGTCATGCAGTCGCCGATGGAGGGCACCAGCATGCTGTACAGCTTCGCCGACGCCGGCGCACCTGAACGTCATGATCTGCAGTATTTCGAGATGTTCGGCAACCGCGGCATCTACTACAAGGGCTGGAGCGCGGTGACGAAGCACAAGACACCCTGGCTCCTCGTCGGTGAGAAGACGCCGCCGTTCGACGACGACGTCTGGGAGCTCTACGACGGCAGCGCGGACTGGACGCAGGCGCACGATCTGTCCCGGACGATGCCGGAACGGCTACATGAGCTGCAGCGATTGTGGCTGATCGAGGCGACGAAGTACAACGTGATACCGCTCGACGACCGTGCCGTGGAGCGGATGGATGCGGACATCGCCGGTCGCCCGACGCTCATCCGCGGGAACTCGCAGCTGCTGTTCGGCCGCATGGGCCGGCTGTCCGAGAACAGCGTGGTCAACATCAAGAACAAGTCGTTCTCGGTGACGGCCGAGGTGGACGTGCCCGATTCCGGTGCCAGGGGAGTGATCATCGCTCAGGGCGGACGCTTCGGCGGCTGGGCGCTGTACACGACGAACGGCGTGTTGACGTTCGTCTACAACGTGCTGGGCATTCATGAGTTCGCGGTGACGGCGGCCGATCCGGTTCCGACCGGCGAGCACCAGGTGCGGATGGAGTTCGCCTATGAGGGCGGTGGCCTGGCCAAGGGCGGGGACGTGAAGCTGTATTACGACGGCAAGGAAGCGGGAAGTGGACGAGTGGGGATGACACAGCCGCTGATCTTCTCGGCCGACGAGACGACGAACGTCGGCAGGGAGACGGGCACCGCGGTCTCCGCCGGCCGCTCGACGGCGACCAGCCAGTTCAGCGGGCGAGTCCGGTGGGTTCAGATCGACGTCGGCGCGGACGACCACGACCACTTCATCGAACCGGAGGAGCGGCTGCGGGTGGCGATGGCACGACAATGAGGAGGAGGGGCAGTTCGCGGCGGAGAGGGCCAGGATCCTCAAGCACTGAGGCGACGATCGGAGGAGGTCTGAGTGACACCCGAACCGAGCAGCTCCTGGGTGCCGCCGCCGATTCACGGCCTGGCGGGCTTCCGCACGCACATCGACGCAACGCACTTCCCCGATGACGGGATGCCACCCGACGAGGTATACGAGCTCTTACATACGGGCTTGATGCTGGACGGGCGGGCCACGCTCAACCTCGCGTCGTTCGTGACGACGTGGATGGAGCCGCAAGCCGAGCGACTGATCCACGACGCGCTCCGCAAGAACCACATCGATCACGAGGAGTACCCGGCCGCGTCCCTCATGGAGGAGGCGTGTGTGCACATGCTCGGTGACCTGTTCAACGCGCCCGATCCGGCTGAGGTCGTCGGCGTCGCGACGATCGGGTCGTCCGAGGCCATCATGCTGGGGTTGCTCGCCCACAAGCGAAGCTGGCGCAACCGTCGGCGGGAGCAAGGCCTAGCGGCCGATCGGCCGAACGTGGTGTACGGCGCGGAGACTCACGTCGTCTGGGACAAGTTCGCCGCCTATTTCGACGTCGAGCCTCGAAAGATCCCGATGAAGCCGGACCGGTTCGTCATCGGCGCTGACGACGTGGAGGCGCTCGTGGACGAGAACACCATCGCCGTCGGTGCCGTTCTGGGGACGACGCACACCGGGGAAGCCGACTCGATCGAGGAGATCAACGACCTCCTGGTCCGGTTCAGGCGGGAACGAGGCTGGAACATACCCATGCATGTCGACGGTGCCAGCGGAGCCTTCATCGCTCCCTTCGCCGAGCCCGACCTGAAGTTCGACTTCCGCCTTGAACAGGTGGCATCTATCAATGCGTCCGGGCACAAGTACGGTCTCGTCTATCCGGGGGTCGGCTGGTTGGTGTTCCGGGATCGAACGATGCTGCCCGAGGATCTCGTGTTCAGCGTGAACTATCTCGGAGGGGCACAGCCCACGTATACGTTCAACTTCTCTCGGGGATCGGCGATGATCCAGGCGCAGATGTACAACTTCTTGCGCCTTGGCCGGAGCGGCTACGAGTCGATCGTCGCCAACATGCTCGCGAATGCGAGGTACCTCAACGAGCGGCTCGAAGCGACCGGACAGTTTGTGATCCTGAATCCGGGCCTCGCCGAGCCCGTCGTAACGTTCACGATGCGCGAGGACCCCGGGTTCGACGTCTACCACCTCTCCGCCCGGCTACGGGAGAACGGTTGGATCGTTCCGGCGTACAGCCTTCCGCCCCACGCGGAGAACGTGCATCTGATGCGCGTGGTCGTGCGGCTCGACCTCAGCCGCCAGATGATCGACATCCTGCTCCGCGACCTGAGCCGAGCCTGGGATGAGCTGGCAGCCGAGCAGCCGGCTCAGCGGGTGACCAGCAAGCCCGATCTCTGGACGTCGCCCGAGCAGGTGGCCGCACACGGTAAGCGGCGAAACAGCCCTGTGAGGCAGGCGAACACGGCGCGCCTCGGCTGACGTGAGTCACTCGCCGTCGTCGTGGTCGCACGGCTGGGATGCCAGCTCAGGCTCGGATTGCTCCATGGATGCCGTGGTCTCCTCAATGAGCTTAGGTGCCACTCGTCCGGTACCAGCGGCGAACGGAGCGCCGAGCGCCGCGACGATCAGGATCATCACGACGGTGAACATGGCCGAGAGACCCACGAGCACTGCCTGTGTCACGGGATGGGCGGCAACCGTCACGACGAAGATGAGCGCGACGACGAGCAGGCCACCGCCTAGCAAGAGCACCCAGAGCAGCGTGGGGATCTGAATCCCGGCCGCCACGAGACGGGCCTCCCGCGCGGTCGAGATGTTTCCTACCTGCACGAGGATGTTGGTAGCGGTTGCCGGCTGGAACGTGCTCTGTGCCGGCTGCTCGGCTTCGCCGAGGGCGAGGAAGATGTCACGGTATGCCTGATCTACCTCGGGTGCGGCCGATCGGTCGCTCAGTGCGGGCCAATCGAACTCCGGCACCGCGCGGGCATAGCAGATCAAGGCGTGCTGAATATGGTCGGAGTCACCGGGGAAGAGGCGGGCTTCCTCGAACGCGGTGCCGACCGAGGTGGCCTCGTCGCCGACGGCCTGGCGCGCGGCGGAGAACTCGCCGAAGAGGAAGATGATCGAGAATCCGACGACGATGCCGTAGGCGGTGGCGACGTAGGAGAGCGTCGAGGACCACGGGCTGGTGTCCGTCGACGCGAGGCGAGGCAACAGCCGTCGCGCGGGTAGACAGAGCCCCGCCACGAGCACGCCGGCTGAGATCAGGATCAGGGTCGAGGCGGTTGGCGTGGGGCTCATGATGCGTGTCGCTTCGACTCTGACAGCGCCCACAGGTAGAGCGCCAGGAGCAGACCGAGGAGAACAAGTTGAACGATGCCGATTCCGGTGACGAACAGCACCGCGACGGCGAGGACGACCCCGGCGATCTGGAACATCTCATAGTGCGCGCCGACTCGACGGTCCAGCTCGCTCGGCCCTGCCGCGCGCGAGGTCAGCCGCGAGACACGTCCGGCGAGGGCGCCCGGCCAGGCCGGTCTCCCGGCGAGGTAGGCGACGATGGCGGCGATGAGCGCAGACACTCCGACGACGAGTGCCACGGTGCGGAGGCTGGACATCGTCGCGCTCAACAGGCTCTCCGCCGCGCGCTCACCATCGGCTCGCTCGATCGAGTCCACGATCGCTGCCTGCAGCCGCCGGATGATCACTGCGCCGACGATCAGGCCGATCACGATGCCGGCACCGAGCTGGAAGACGGTCCGCCTCCGGGTGGGGGACGCGGCTATCGTGATCGCGATCATAGCCAGCGTGAGCAGTACGATCAGCCAGACCAGCTGGTCCAGGCGGTGCACCGTTTGCTGCACGTCGTCGAGCGCCGCCTCGGACATGAGAGTTACCTGCCCGAAGTCGTCCGGAAGCTGCGTCTGGAGGGCTTCGCTCAGCTGTAGCCGGCCTTGCTCCACTTGGGCGGAGATCAGGTCCGGAAGCTCGACGTCGGGTAAGAAGTCGCGGACCTCGTCGATCACCTCGCGCAATGCGTCTGCGATGACCGGGATGAGGTTGAGCCGCACGTCGCCGGCGGTCACATACACGTTCGGCAGCTCGTCGGGCTCGTCGCGAACCAGAGCTATGGCGCCACTGTGCGCCCGCCGGACGATCTCGGCCAGCCGGGCCGCGAACTCGTCGGATGCGACCCGGCGCTGGATGATCTCGGTCACTCGATCCTCCAGGGCGCCCGCGATCGGGGCGGCGAGGGCGTCAAGAGAAGGCCGGTCGAAGCGAGAGAGGAGCTGTCTCTCCTGCGGGCTGACGTCGATTGCGTCGACGAGCGCCTGCGACATGTACTCGTCCAGCTGGCTCAGCCGGTTGGCGACCCGTGTCTCAAGATCGAGGGCCTCCACGGCGCGCTCGGAAACCACGTTGCCCACGGCCGAGTAGAAGTCGGGATCATCAAGCGCTGGCTCGACGGTGGCCATGAATCGGTCGGTGTTGAACGCTGTCCTGTCGGTCCAGACCGCGACGGTGCCGACGATAATGAGCAGGGAGGACAGCACGGTCAACACCGTGGCGAGCCACCGGCGAACGTTCGCGCGACGCCGCAGACGGGCCCGTAGAGTCGCGTTCTCCTCCTGCAGCTGTGCGAGCTCGGTGGCTGCATCGGCGTCTGCCGGCGCGGTGCGTCGATCGCCTGCCATAGCGGCCCCTTCGATCCGGGACGATGGCCCAGAATCGCTGGTGAGTCTACGGACGGCTCGCCTGAGTCGCTTCATGCCAGATGGATGATTTCGTCGCACGGCACAGAGCGGATTTCACCCTCATGGGGCGATGTACCGGCCGCCTTGTCCCTGATTCGCTGAGCCGAGACAACGGGCGGGCCCGGCACGGCCGGATGTGGTGGGCACCGGGGTGCTACCTCGGCAGCCGCTCAGGCAGGTGCACCTGGCTGTGCCGGACCGTCCTGTTCGCAATCGTCAAGAGGGGAGACGGCACGATGACTACCCAACGGCCGGTCAGCGGATGGGCTATCGGATGGGCGACGTTCGCGGCCTTGATGCTGATCATCGGCAGCATCTTTCAGTTCATCGCCGGTCTTGCAGCAGTGCTGGAAGACGAGGTGTACGTCTTGCGTGAAGACTACGTGTTCAGATTCAACCTGACCGCGTGGGGCTGGATTCACATCGTCTTGGCGGTGATCTTGTTCCTGGCCGGACTGAGCCTGTTCACGGGGGCGTTATGGGCGCGAATCGTCGCTGTGTCGATTGCCGTTCTCGCTGCGATCCTTAACTTCGCATCCCTGCCGTGGTACCCGGTCTGGTCGGTCATCGTGATCGTCGTCAGCGGGTTCGTCATCTGGGCGCTCACCGTGCACGGACGGGACGTCGCGGCGGACCGCGAAACACGGTCGACATCCCCGGTGCCCTGACGTGCTTGAGGTGGTGAGGCACTGAGCGGGCATGCCGCGGCGGCCGCATGTCGCGGAGGCGTGTCCGGCCAGCTCGTCACGTCCCAGCTCGTCACGTCAGCCCCGCGATGGCGTCGCCGAGCAGCTTCGTGCCGATGACCAGCGCGACGACGGTCATGATCGCGGCATTGTGGCGGGCCGGGTCCCGAGCATCAGCACCACGGCGACGATGGGCAACGGGCTCAGTGCCACTCCGACGCCCAGCGACAGGATCTGCCCGATCGCCTCGCCCATCCGTGACCTCCCAGGCCCGCCGTCCGGCCGATGTCGGTCATCGTGATCCGCGCGTGGCCGTGACATCTTCACCCGAACGGGGTGAAGTGCACGACCTGCCCGGCGCCTTTCCCGATGGAGGAAGCCATGCTGATCCACACCAACCTGAGCACTGAGCAGGAGGAGCTGTCACGGGAGGCCTTCGCTGAGTGAGCAGGCCGATCTCGAGTCCATCCGCGATGATGCGGTCCGTGCAGCAACGGCCTAGCCGATAGGAGCCAGCGCCGCCTTCACCCCAAGCGGGTGAGGTCAGACTGCGCCTCGGCACGCGATGCTGAGTGTGCCGTCGGTTCGGCCGACGTGAGGGGGAGCGTGGCGATGAACGGTATTCATCCGCCCCAACAGGCGGCGTCCTACGATGACGTGCTGAGGTGGCTCTCAGGTGTGTCGGCGCGCCTCACGAGTCCGCCGATCCACGTCGTCGAATCGAAGTTGCACGCACCGCCCTTGCGGGTCGGGATGGTATCCAGGCGGGCCCTGATCGACCGGCTCGAGAGCTCACCGGCTCCCGTGGTCGCCGTTCACGCCGCCGCCGGATACGGGAAGACGACTCTGCTCAGTGAGTGGAGCCAGGTGCGGAACGCGGCGGCTGCCTGGGTGTCGCTCGACGGTGGCGACAACGACCCGGCGGTGCTGCTTGCTCACATCGCGGTCGCGCTCGACAGGATCGAACCTCTGAGCCCCATGCTCTTCGCCGCGTTCGCCTCGAATGGTTCGGTCACGTCGACAGTCTTGCCCCAGCTCGGATCAGCTTTGGCCGCCATGAGGGCGCCAGTGTTGCTGTTTCTCGACGACGCGCACAATCTCGTCAATCATGCCTGCCTTGACGTCATCGCACAGCTGGCACAGCGGCTCCCGCGTGCCTCCAAGCTGGTGGTGACCGCGCGCAACGTACTGGCTCTCCCACTGGCCCGGTGGCGTGCCAACGGTGTCGTAGCTGAGGCCGACTCCTCCGACCTGGCTCTGGACGCCGACGAGGCTTGCCGGTTGCTGCGGAACACGGGGGTGGGCGTGTCGGACGAAGCGGTGGCCGAGCTCGCGCGAAAGACGGAAGGCTGGCCCGCGGGGTTGTGTCTGGCTGCACTGAGCTTCGCAGCCGAAGATGGGCGACGACACAGCTCAGCGTTCACCGGCAGCGATCGGTTCGTCGCCGACTACGTTCATTCGGAGGTGCTCGCGCAGCTGCCAGACGATTTGGTGCGGTTTCTCATGCACACCGCCGTCCTCGACCGTATGTGCGGATCGCTGTGTGACGCGGTCCTGGAGCGCACTGGGTCATCTCAGGTTCTGACCTCGATCGAGAACTCCAACGTCTTCCTGGTGCCTCTCGACCACCAGCGTGAGTGGTACCGCTATCACCATCTGTTCCGCGACGTGCTCATGGCGAGGCTGGCCGCGTACGAGCCCGACCTGGTGCCGACGCTTCATCGCAGAGCGGGCGACTGGTGTGAACAGCGGGGCATGCTCGAAGAGGCTTTTCACCACGCCTCCTGTGCGGCGGACGACGACCGGGCGGCGTCGTTGCTGGAGCAGTTGGCGCCCCGGCTCTACCGGACCGGGCGGGTCGAGGCCTTGCAGGTTTGGCTGGCCAGGTTGGATGAGAAGGCGATCGAGCGACGCCCGTTGCTGGCGGTTGTCGCCGGGTCGGCGGCCGCGCTGACCGGCGACGCGATCGGCGCGGCGTGGTGGGCCGAGATCGCCGAGAAGAGTTCGCTCGTCAAACGCCCGCTCGAGGCCGGAACCTCGGTTGTGCCGGCCCTGCATCTGCTGCGTGCCCTCACGTGCCGAGGGGGAGTCAAGCAGATGCGCAAGGACGCTGAGGCCGCGGTTCACCTGGAGCCCGAGACCAGTCCCGGGTGGCCGGCAGCCCTGATGGTATACGGCATTGGGAGTTTCCTCTCCGGTGACGGCGAAAGTGCCGACAGGGCGCTGGCCGACGCCGTCGATGCCGCAGAGCGGATCGGGTCGGTCACTACGTCGTCCGTCGCCCTTGCCGAGCGATCCCTGCTGGCCATGAGCCGAGGAGACTGGGTCTCGGCAGATCTGTTCGCGCAGCGCGCCCGCAGCTCGATCTCTATCGGTGGCCTCGAGGCATACCTGCCGAGCTCGATCGTTTTCGCCGTGTCGGCGCGAACGGCGCTGCGACACGGTGATCGAGTGCTGGCCAGGCGGGAAGCCATCCGGGCTCACTGGCAATGCTCGGTGCTGTGCCGGTCCGTTCCGTGGCTCGCCGCACAAACGATGATCCAATCGTCGCGGGTGCAGCTCGAGCTGTCCGAGCGGGCCGGAACGCGGAAACTGATCTCAGAGGCTCGCGACGTGATCGCCAGGATGCCGGACGTCGGCACACTGGGAGACCAACTGGCGGACCTGCAACGCAGGCTTTGGCAGATCCCGCGGGCCGACGCTGCCGGTCCTACCTCGCTGACCGCTGCTGAGCTCCGGTTGCTGCCGAGCCTGTCGACCCATCTGTCGTTCCGTGAGATCGGTGAGCTCTTCCACCTGTCGCCCAACACGATCAAGACTCAGGCCATCTCCATCTATCGCAAGCTGGGCGTTTCGGCCCGGACGGACGCGGTTCTGAGGGCTCGAGAGGTCGGTCTGCTTGAGGAATGGCGCTAGCGGTGACGTTGCTTGTGATCTGTCGAGCGCGTCGGCCCCCGGTTCGGGCGGCGGGCCTGGGAATCACCCCCGAGGGGTGAGGGGGTTGGGCGTATTCGTCGTGATCATTGAAGTTGGCTACATCAAGTTGGCCACATCGTCGCGACGCGGACCGCTCACACGCGACGCGCGATCAGACCGAAGGAGTTCCTATGGACGACTATCCGCTCCTGAACTTGTTCTTCACGATGATCTGGTTTTTCCTTTTCGTCGCGTGGATCTGGCTGCTGATCTCGGTGGTGGCCGACGTCTTCCGCAGCAGTGACCTGTCCGGGTGGGCCAAGGCGCTCTGGACGTTGCTCGTCGTGGTCGTGCCGGTCCTCGGCGCTCTGGTGTACCTCATCGCCCGCGGTGAAGGAATGACCACTCGGATGCTCGAAAGCTACGGCAGTGCCGAACAAAGGCTCGGCCCGTACCGCCCCAGCTCCTACGGCGCCGGCATGAGCACCGCGGACGAGTTGACCAAACTGGCGCAGCTCCGCGAATCCGGCGCTATCACTGACGCCGAGTTCGAGAGTCAGAAGGCGAAGCTGCTGGCCTGAGAACCTTGGCGATGGACGATACCGGAGCCCGCGCTCAACGGGCGGGCCTGGTCAGTCGGGCAGCTTGCGCATCTCGATGACACTGGGACCCAGTTCGTCGAATCGTGCCAGGATGCCGCGCAATGCGTCCTGGTGGGGTCGTCACGGTTGAACGTGCCGCATCAGCTAGGGAGCGTGCCCCCGGACTGGCTGCCGCAACGCCGCCGACTGCACCGATGCCCCGTCACTGGATGCGGATCGTCCACACTCGTGCCGGGACGGGCGTAACGATGTCATAGTCGTTCAATCAATCGCTCAGCGATATTGTCGCTGAGCCGCGTAGCAGATGGTGATCGGAATTCGGGCCGATCGGCCTCACTTCCGCGTCCAGGTTGCTAGCATGATCTGCGGAGAAGAAAATGTAGTCGATCTTCTTCGGAGTTGCCGTACCGGTGCCGTACGTTGGCGCGCCGCTGCGGCAGTGGCTTAGTTGTTGGCTGAGGCACTCATTGGAGAAGTGATCGGCGTCAGTCATGTCCGCCTCCACGAACGCACCGATACCATCCAGTTCGTAGAACATATCTATCTCGTCGTCGGCGGGCTCGGCGTTGAAATCTCCGCCCAGGATCACGGCTTGATCGTTGCCCAGCAGGTAGCGATCGACTTCGGCCGCTAACGTTGCGTTTTGCTCCCAGCGCGCGCGAGCACCCGGTCCGGAGGCGCCGGATCGTGTTTGCGCGACGCAGGCTCGCGCCGTGCCTTGCCCGAGGCCGCCAACGTCCAGGTCGTAGCACATTGCCTTGATTATCGCGTTTACTCCATAATTGGTGGCTGACAGGGGAATGTCCTCCCTGGCGGTGAGGGAGTTCTTGGCGAACATCACCTGGCCGAACCGCAACTTATTCTCGGAAGCGAGAGTCTCGGTATTCCCGCCAGGCGGCGTGCAATTATTGACTCGTCCATAAGCGGCCACCCAACCGGGACTGTAGCCGTTGTCGGCTAATTCGTCACGCATGTGCGCATATTGCAGGTAGCAAACTTCCGTGAGCAGGACGACATCTGCATCATAGGCCAGCACCTCGTCGATTACGTATCCGGTTCGATCTAATATCTCGCCGGGATTGTCACAGTGCGCGGCGGCGCCGCACAGGTTGTATGTGATCACCTTGACAGTCGCCATGCCGGCTGCAAGGGACGATTCCGTCGACGTGGCCGGAGGTGGTTCAGGTCCGACTGCTGGCAGCGCCGAAGCGCCGGTCGCGAGCAGCGTCAGAACGGTGCAGGCGAACATTACGGCTGTGGATCTTTTCATTCTCTGTTCTCCGTCCTAATGATATCGCGCCGCATATGCTGAAGAAGTGCGCGAATACCGGTCTCCGGGTCCATCTTCAGTGCCTACTCTCACCGGAGGTATGAAGAATGTTGGATCTGAATGGAGTCTGAATGGAGTCAGGACTTGACGCGTGGCGCCGGATGTCGCTAAGGCTCGATGGGGCGGACTCGTCCCTTGTACGTGGTGTGAAGCGTTGCGTTGTGAACGTCCCCGTGTGCCAAATTCGCCGAGATGAATACCGGCAGGTCTCGCCCCATGCAAAGCAGATGGCGACAGATGAGTTCGGTGAGGACCTGCGCGATCAGGACACCGGTGAAGGACGATACGGCTCCGATCCGTACGTCGGCCGTGATATCGATGCCGGCGTCTCCTGCCGGCGCGCGGTTGTCGATGACGATGTCTGCGAGATCTGCGAGATGCGGGCCGTCTGTATGGCGTGCCGCCGACGACCGGGTATGCGCAAGCGAAGTGATAGCGATGACGCGGTGGCCACCTGCGTGCGCGAGCTGTGCCATTTCCACAACCGCACTGTTCAGGCCGGAGTTCGAGACGATGAGAAAGACATCGGCGGGTTCGGGCTTAGCGAGTCGGTAGATGCGTTCGGCTAGTCCGGGTTCGCGTTCGTAGGTTGGGTCGAGGATGGTGGCTGGATCCTCGCCTGCGAACATCACCAGGTCCTTGACCGCAAGCATGCTGACCGGGGCAAGTCCGCCCGCGCGGCCCGCCAGTTCCAGGGTGACGATCCGCGAGTGGCCGGTTCCGAATGCTTGAAGGACTCCACCGTCGGCCATCGCCTCGGCGACGATCGTGGCTGCCGTCTGCATCACCGGCATCTGGCTGGTGAGGACGTCGTCGACCAGGTCTGTGGCGTGTGCCGCGAACTCAGAGTTGATCACGTTCTGCTCCTCGTCTCTCCGACGGCCTGTGCAAGCGTGCTTGCCGCCTCCGCCACATGTTCGCCACTGCCGCGGCGTACCGGGCTGACGAAGGTCTCATATGTTTCAGGTGCGTCACCGGTGGTGAGATATCCGAGGTAGCCGTTGGTGTAGCCGAGCACGATGACTGCGGGTCCGTTGGCTGCCGACGCACGAGCACGAATCGATTCCCCAAGCTCGAGAAACAGCTCAGCGGGCACTGAGACCAACGTGGCGGAACCGAGCCCCACAGCTTGGACGGCGACCCGATATGGCTCAGTTCTCGCTTGTGCCGCGAGTTCCCCGGCTATCCGGCGGCCCTGTTCGAGGACCACGCGGCTGCGTTCGTCCGACCGGCTGTTGTCGAGCTCAAACCGTATGGCGCTGTCGATCTCATCTGGCTTCTTCGGCTCAAGTTCGATCACACGTGTCGCGGGTGGGCGAATCCGGACCTGATCCGGTGGCGCCGGCAGCCGCTCGTCGATCTTCAGCTGCTCGGCAACCAGCTGTCCGAGCCGATCGATCTCGCTTGACGTGCGGCCGCGCCGGGTGTGCCTGGTGCTGATGTTGCCGGCAGCACCGGTTGCGACGACGACCCACCGATGGCCGGTACCGAGGGCGCGTCGGATTCCACCACTGAGGTCAGCGCTGACATAGCTATTGTCAGCGGGTAGAACCGTGGGATGGACCGGCGACACCACGATGGTCCCGATGACGTCGTCGCGCTCATCGGTGACAACGAGCGCGTCAACGGGTATGTCGGTGGGTGTATCGACGGTGTTCCGCCGTCCAGCCAATCCGGCGACGTGCACACGAGTCGGGTGCAGCGTGGCCTCTTGTTCATTTGCCACGGCTGCCTCGGTTGCAGCACGAGCCGCGGTGAGCAATCGGGTGGCGAGGCTACTGGGTGTCGTGCTGCCCCCAGGGATGCACCCTGCTTCAGGACTGGCGTGTGTGTGGGTGGCCGCGACCCAACAGGAGTCGACGTGCAGAGCACCGACCGTCGCGTGGATACGGCCGGCAACGTCGCTGTTCACACACACCAGGTCCGCCACGATCAGCGCGAAGCGGTGGTCGTCGTCAGCGAAGGTGACGACATGTACCTCCAGCGGATCCAGGACGCCTTGCACGCCGTCTGTACGGTCCGCGTAGCCGCCCATGGGTTCGGCCGTGAGTACGTGGAGCTGCGCTGCTCCGTGTCCTACTCTCACCCAAGATCCCCCGTCTCCCAAAGGCTCGATTCGCGCCAAGCTTGGGTAAGGAGGGCCGCATAGGGCTCGTCGCGCTGTAGCAAGATCACGCCTCCCTCTAATGGCGATGCGATCGGATCGGTCAACTCCAAGCCCCGGGCTCGCAGTTCGTCACGTAATCGGGAACTCAAGAATCCATCTGCCGCGATCAGCCGTCCGCTGTAGGACACTCGTGGCCCTGCGTCCGACAGCCGACCCGCTGCTGTCTGGGCGGCGATGGCGAGATCGCGGACGGCCTCATCACAGATCGCTCGAGCCACCGTGTCGTCCGGCGCAGCGCTGAGCACGGTTTGAGCGAAGCCTGCGATTCGGCCCACGACGTATGGATCCCGGTAGAACCGTTGCAGGCTGGCCAGATCCGTTCCATCAATGGCATCGGCGAGTGACTCGGCGAGCACTGTGCGGGGACCGACTCCATCGAGGGACGCGATAGAAGCGCGAAGACCCGCTAGGCCGATGGCATAGCCACTGCCGCGATCCCCGAGGAGCGGCCCCCATCCGTCGAGCCTCGTCTGTCCGCCCGACTTCCCGATCGTGTGAACATTGGTGCCGGTCCCAGCGCACAGCACCGTCCCAGGTCCGTTGAGAGCGCCCGCGTGGGCGAGGACGACATCTTCGACGATCAAAACCGGACCTTGAAACATCGCGGTGAGACCCGCGGCGACTTCTTGCCGCAGGTTTGCGTCGCCTGGTAAGCCGGTGAGGCCGGCGACGACGCCTGCGACGTGCTTGGGACGGGTGATCATCTCTGCAGCGGTACGGACGCTGTCGAGGATTCGGTCGACTCCGTCTTCGTCCGGTTGGTAGATCATGCCGGGACCTACGCCGTACTCTCGGCGCTCTTCGCTCGCCGCCAGGAGCCGGAGTTGTGACTTGCCGCCATCGATACTGATGAATGTGGTCTTCGTCATTATCGAGACATTCCAGCCGTGAGGCCCGCGATGATATGCCGGGTCGCGAGAGCGAAGATTATGGCGAGCGGAACGAGCGCGATGACCAGGCCGGCGAACAATGTCGCTCGGTCCGCCGCGAATTCTCCGAAGAACCGCGTCAGGCCGACCGGAACGGTGTATTTGTCATCGCTCCTCAAGAGAACCAGCGGATAGAAGAAATCGTTCCAGGTGAGAGCGAATTGGAAGATGGTGGCGACCGCAAGCGCCGGCCTCATGATCGGCAACGCGACGGAGACGAACATACGCCCTTCATTCGCTCCGTCGAGCCGTGCCGCCTCTTCAAGGTCGGTTGGGAAAGCGCGGGTGAAACCCATGATCACAAAGACCGAGAACGGAATCCCGGTGGCTGCGTAGAGTAGGACGAGGCCCAGGCGGCTGTCGATCAGTCCCATCGACTGGTACATGTAGAAGACCGGCAGCAACCCCAGCTTGGCGGGGATCATGAGTCCGGAGATGAAGAACGCGGCCAACAGCGCCCGCCCGCGGAACTGCCATCTGGAGAGTGCGTAAGCCGCCATAGCCGAGACCATCACGCACAGGAACACCGACGCGACGGTGACGATCAGTGAATTCAGAAAGTACGTCGACAGGGACGCCGTTCCCCAAGCTTGGACATAGTTGTCGAGGTTGAGTGAAGTGGGCAGCCCAACGGGTTGGCGCAGAATGTCGGAGTTGGTCCGGAACGAGCCCACTAACACGAGTAGCAGCGGGCCGAACGCGATTGCGGTGTAGAGCCACAGGATCGATTGAACCGCGAGCCGCCGAGTTCTGCGGCGGCCACGCGACTCGTGTAGGCGGGGCCGCTTGGGCG
>NZ_ML142850.1:252487-252829 GCF_004138495.1 Phytoactinopolyspora endophytica | reverse complement strand
GTGTTTTCGTGTCCGACGTGGGAAGAAGGGCAGTCATGCGGCGACCTCCCGACGTCGCAAGAGTCGTTCGATGACAAGAGCGACACCGAATATGAAGGCGAAGATCAACATCGCGAGTGCCGAAGACTCTCCAATGGCGTTAATTCCGCCTTCGAATGCCGTGCGGTAATAGAGCAAGCCCAGTACGTCCATGGCGCCACCAGGGCCGCCGTCGGAACCTCCCAGGGCATAGACGAGGTCGAAGATGTTGAAGCAACCTATGAACGTGAGGACGGTGATCACACCGACGGCCGGCATGAGGAGAGGTAATCGGATACTCCAGAACGTGCGGGGTGCCGAAGC
>NZ_ML142850.1:251162-252465 GCF_004138495.1 Phytoactinopolyspora endophytica | reverse complement strand
TCGATGGACGCCGCCTCCTCATACTCCTGTGGAATGCCGCCCAGGGCGGCGAGGAAGATCAGCATGGGGCCGCCTATCCACTGCCAGGCGTTGACGAGAATCAGTACCGGCAGTGCCGTGTCCGGGTCTCCCAGCCATGGCCGAGTCCACGATTCCAGGCCGACGGTGCGGAACATGTAATTGATCGGGCCGAACGTTGGACTCAGTAGCAGGGACCAGACATAGCCGACGATCAACGGGCTGATGAGGTATGGCAGCGAGAAGACTGTCTGGAAGAACCGTTTGAAGCGCGGATTCCGGTAGAGCAGCAGGGCCAGGCCGAGGCCTATCGTGTTCTGGATCGCCATCGTCCCGACGAAGAACATGATGTTGTGCCAGAGCGCGATCGGGATCTCGTCGCCGAGCGGGTACCTGGTGAGCACCTCTTGGTAGTTCCCGATGCCCGCGAACTCCGCTCGGCGGGTCCCGTCCCAGCGGAAAAGCCCGTAATAGAACGCGGTTCCGAGAGGTGCGACGATCAGCATGCCGTAGAGCACGAGTGCTGGAAGACAGAACCCGGCGATCCAGCGTCGCGGTGTGCGGTTGGCGCGGTGGCGTGAACGTCCCCGTGCCAACGAGTCTGGCCCGGCTGTCACTGCTTCGGCTCGAACCACTGATCAACGCCCCGCTGGATGTGTTCCGCGGCCTCATCGGCGGATGAATTCCCGAGGACGAGGTCGGAGAGTCCTTCTGAGGCCAGGTCCCAAGCAGTGGGCTGGTCGCCTGAGAAGTACGCGTATGTGACGTATGGGCTCGGATTCTCGAGGTACGCGTCCAACGCCTGAGCAAGGATTTCGTCATTGGGCTCTACGCCGGGCACGGCCGAGATCTGACGCAGCTCATCGGTGAATGCTTGGCCGAACTCCGGGGTGGCCATCCAGCGTACGAGGTCGAGGGCGGCTTCACGCTCTGGGCTCTGCGCCGACACTCCGAACGAGCCGTCGACGTAACCCGGAACGAGAGTCTCCGACACTGCCGCGTCTGCTGGCGCGGGAACATTGAAGATTCCGAGGTCCAGGTCCGGGTTGGCATCTGAGAAGACCGCAAGTTCCCAGATGCCGCCGGGGAACATCGCTGCCTGGCCCGACGTGAACAACGCCTGGGCATCGGTGTAGCTCACGCCTTCGTACTGCGGCGCCCAGTACTGGCTCGTGTCGATCCACGTGGACAGCGAGTCCACCCACGCTTGGTCGGTGAATTTCGCCTGGCCTGCAAGCATCCGGTCTAGGTAGTCGTAGCCGCCGTATGTGGTCGCCCCGAAGAT
>NZ_ML142850.1:242507-251058 GCF_004138495.1 Phytoactinopolyspora endophytica | reverse complement strand
CTGTAGGGCGAAGGGCACACCGTAGACCTGGTCGTCGTCGACACCTCGGGCGCCGTCGAGGATTTCGTCCGGGAAATCCGCCAGATCCTCGATCTCAGCGTCGAGTGGAACAAGGCTTTCCGACGCGATGAGCGGCTGAAGCAAGCCGTACGATCGCAACTGCGCGACGTCGGGCCCGTTCTCGTCGGAGAGCCCGGTGCGGAGGATGGTGTCGTACTCGTCGGCCTTGTACGGGATGTATTCCACGGTCACGTTGGGGTGAGCGGCCTCATAGATCTGGAAGATCTTGTCGTAGGCGGCGACGTCTTCCTGCCGCCATCCCCAAACCTCCAGATTGATGTCGTCGGTGGTACTCGAGCCAGTGCTGCCCTCGGGATCGCTCGGACTGCATGCCACGATGCCGAGCGCCAGCGTTCCCAGAGCGGCGATAGCGCCGCGGCGTCTGCTGGTCATGTGAGTCTCCAGTTGGATGAGTGGCGTCCGTGGGCTCTGACGATATACTGGTCTATACCGGTCGTCAATGCTTGAAGCCGGTCCGACCGCCAGGTGCCGTACGTAGGATGGGCGTAGTCCTGGCCAGCAGAGGAGTTGAGGAATTGCCGAGGCAGCGACACGAGCCTGCGGATGGCAGGCCCGAAGTGTTCGTGGCTGATGGGACTCGCCCCAAGGGTGAGCACATCCGGGATGTCCTGACATCGCTGGTGCTTGAATCCAGAGAGGGCTCGTTGCTCCCATCTGAGCGAGTGCTCGCGGAACAGTTCGGTGTGGCGCGGATGACCCTTCGCGGCGTGATCAACGAACTCGAAAGCCGAGGCCTGGTCCGTCGAGTCGCCGGCCGTGGGACGTTCGTGCAGCACCCGACGCTCACACACTCTGAGATCTTCCGGTCGTTCAGCGAAGACATGCAGAACCGCGGCATGACACCGGGGTCGCGGCGATACCGAGCCCGTACCCGTCCGTCGCCACGCAACGTCGCCGCCCGGCTCGGTATTGAGCCAGGAGAGCACGTGCATTCCATCGAGCGGGTCAGGACGGCAGACGGGGTTCCCATGGCGCTGGAGAGCACCAACCTGTCGGCGGAGAGGTTTCCGAGTCTGCTCGCCGAGATGGGGAAGGATGACTCGCTCTACGAAGTGCTGGCGCGGGTTTTTGACGTACGACTCGAGTCCGCAGAGCAAACTGTGTCGATTGCGAGACTCAGCCCAGGTCAGGCCAGTCGGCTGGAAGTTCCTGACTACGATCCCGCCTTTGCCGTGGAGCGTGTGGCGGTCGACAACATGGGCAAGGTCGTGGAGTTCGGGCGGTCACTGTACCGAGGTGACCGATATGCCATCCAGATGCACGTCAGCCGCCCTTCGGAGCTATAAGCAACCGCTATTCGGCGGGTAGTCGAATCCGCCCGGACCTGTCGCGTCCGCTGCCTTCGTAGCGGCGCATGGCCTCTTGTTGCCTCCGGCGATGGGTGCTACATTCCGGTCAAAATACTGGTCTAGACAGGTTTGTGGGAAGGGGAGGGTCACGTGAGGTTCAAACACGTCGTGGTCGCGATCGCTGTATGCGGTGCCGTGATGACGCCTACCGTGTCGATGGCGACAGAGTCTCCGGACGCGGCGGCTGTGGCGCAGGATGAGTCGACGGTACGGATGCTCGACTTCAACTTCGCCGGAAACGGCTTCAACCAAGGCCGCACCGGAGCTCCGGTAGACGATGCCGTGGACAAGATCTCCGACGAGGACGCGGAGATCATCGGCCTCAACGAGATGTGCTACACGCAATGGGTCGCGCTGCGTGACCGGTTGAAGGCCGAGCCCGGATACGAAGGTCTCACCGAGCACGTCGTCGTCACCAACTACAACATCCCGAACTGCTACGACCCGGAGGTCAACCCAGACGGGTGGTACGTCATGGGTCTGCTCAGCAAGCACCCGTCCGAGCAGGTCATGTTCGGTGACACGCCATACCTGGACCTTGGTTACCACTACCGGCAGCGCTTCCGGAAGCTCGTGTGCGGCGATGTCGACGTGCCGGACGCGGCGGTCATCCGAGCGTGTGTGACGCACACCGAGGTGCCTCTGGTCATCATCAACGAGACGTATTTCCCGGACGATCCGGACATCTCCAGTGATCCGAACTACGGGCGCTCGATCAACTACGCACAGGCCAAGTTGATCTCCGAGGCCATCACGCCGATGACAGAGCACATGCCGGTCGCCCTGCTCGGGGATCTGAATGAGCTGCCATTCCTGCCGTCACTCGACTTCTTCTACGCGAAATGCGGCGGCCACGGCGTATTCGAGGAGGTTGATGGCCGAGACCCGCGCTGGCGCGGCAACATTCGGCGGTTCAACCTCGGCACCGAGGACTGTCCGCTCCGGCAGGGCGAATGGACCATGGGGGCGGAGGGCGCTCCGGACATCTACGACCAGCCCTACCGGAGCAACCGCAAGATCGACTACATCTTCGTCGACCGCCGGCACTTCAAGGTGGACACCGACTCAGGCCGGGTGCTGTCGACGCCCTACTCGGACCACAGAATCGTCGTCGGTGACGTGGCGCTGAGGAACGAGGCAGACCATGCGTGACAAGAAGCGATCCCTCGTGGCTCTCGGCCTCGTCGTGGCTCTGTTGCCCATCGGCTTCGCCGCGCCGGCCGCGGGATCCAGACAGCCAGATGCCGATTTCCGGATCCTTCCCTATCTCCAAGACCCGAGCGCGTCGGGTGTCAGGGTCACCTGGTTCACAGAGGAAGCAGAGCCCGGGCGCTTGGTCGTGCGCGGGCCGGGAATCGCTGGAAAGTTGACCTACGACGTCGAGGGCCAGCTGCAGTCGGAGTTGTCATACACGAGCGCGGAACTAGACCAGGAAATACCCGGCCTAGAACAAGGGTCGTGGCTGCAGGGACCCAGTAGCTTCAAACACACGGTCCCAGTTGAGGGCCTCAAGCCAGGTCACCGATACCGCTACACCGTAGAGCAGGGTGATTCGACGTTCCGGGGCCACTTCGAGACCGCCCCGAGCTCTGAAGACTGGCGGCAGGTTCGGCTGATCGCGATGGCGGACTCAGAGACCGAGCCGCGAGGGCGCGTACAACAGCGAGAGTGGGCGCCCGGTGCGTTGGCCGACGGCGGTTTTGACCGGCCCTCCGCAGAACCGGGCTCCGCGTGGGACCAGGTCCACGGAACCACCACCTTGTCAGGCACTCGCGTTCTTCGGTATCCGCTTACCGAGGACGAAGGGCTCGGCAGCAACCTTGCGGTCGTCGAAGACAGGTCGCCCGACGCCGTCCTCTTCGCCGGAGACCTGGTCCAGGGCGGCGGGTATCAGCCCGGTTGGGATGAGTTCTTCCGGCACACGGCAGGTGAGAACGGCGACCTGCTATCGTCCGTGCCCATTCTGCCGGCACTCGGTAACTGGGAGAGTTACGGCTCCATCAACGGCGGTTACGGAACGCCGGACGACCGTGCGCCGGTCGTCCGATCGCGCGCGAAGTTCCACGCGTACTTCGACGGTCCTAGCAATGGCACGCCGGAGCACCAGGACAACTACTATCGCGTCGACTATGGCCCGGTCACCGTCTTGACCCTGGACAGCAATAACGGAGAGCCTGACGACAGCGCGGACGCCTATGCGCCAGACGACAGACTCTCCGGCAGGGAGTACACCGGCCCGGGTACGGACACGCAGGAGAACTTCACTCGCGAGGAGTATGAAGCCGCCGGCGGGACCGATCTGTCGGACTTCAGTCCCGACAGCCGGCAGTGGACCTGGGCTGAGGAACAGCTGCGCGACGCACGGGCGTCCGGGCAGGTCGTCTTCGTACAGTTCCACCATGCGCCGTTCAGCAGTGGCGAACACGGCCTACCGATGAACCACTCGCTGACGTCGGGGCAAGGTGGTACGCCGATGCGGGTCTATCACCGGCTCTTCGAGCGGTACGGGGTCGCCGCGGTGATCTCCGGGCACAGCGAGATGTTCGAACGGAGCTTCGTCGATTCAGACGCCGACGGCGTCGGTGTCCACTATTACGACGTCGGCGTATCGGGGGACGGCCTTCGCGGTGTTCGCCGAGACGGTCCCTCGCTCGATAGCCCGCAACTCAACTACAACGCATTCAGCCAATGGACGGCTGATCAGGGTGAGCCTGAGCTATGGGACGTCGTCAACGGCGAGCCGCACTTGGTCTCCGGTGGCAAGCACTATGGACACCTAGAGATCAACGTCACGCGCGTCGGTAGGACTACCCGAGTCACGTTGACTCCGGTCCATGTGTTCCCGGTGCTCGATGAGAACCTCGACCTCGTGCGAACCGAGCGGCGAACCTACTCGGACGAGGGCGTGATCGACATCGACGACGACGGCACACCGACCGGCTGAGCCGTGCCGCCAGGTTAGTCGTGAACGCTCGATGGTGAGCCTGCTCTGCTGTGGGCAGATTGTCTTGGCCGGGCAGAGCGGGCCGCCGCATGGTTGATGGTGAGGCCCGGGGAGTTCGGGCCTCACCATCAACCCAGGGAGAGACCATGGCGACTTCTGCCGCAGCGCCCGCGACGGCCGCGGGCACACTCGATGACCAGCTGGCTACGCGGCTGCTCCACCAGCGGATCGTCGTCCTCGGGACCGAGGTCGACGACGGGGTGGCGAACCGGCTGTGCGCGCAGCTCTTGCTGCTCTCAGCCGAGGATTCACGCAACGACATCAGCCTCTACATCAACTCGCCGGGAGGCTCGGTCAGCGCCGGGCTGGCGATCTACGACACGATGCGGATGATCCCGAACGACGTCAGCACGCTGGCCATGGGCTTCGCCGCCAGCATGGGGCAGTTCCTGCTGTGCGCCGGGACCGCGGGCAAGCGGTTCAGCCTGCCGCATGCTCAGGTGCTGATGCACCAGGGTTCGGCCGGCTTCGGCGGCACGGCGGCCGATGTCGAGATCTACGCTGAGCAGCTGGAGCGGACGGGCGCACTGATGAACAGGCTCACGGCGGAGCACACCGGGCAGCCGGCGGAGGTGATCGAGCGGGACAGCCAGCGTGACCACTGGTTCACCGCGGAGGAGGCGCTCAGCTACGGGTTCGTCGATCACATCGTGGAGCGGGTGGACGACGTGCGACCCGCGACGGCCCAGCGGATCGGGGTGTGACGACGATGAGTCAGTACACCATCCCGACAGTGGTGGAGAAGACCGCCGGCGGGGAACGGGTCTCCGACATCTACTCCCGGCTGTTGTCGGAGCGCATCGTCTTCATCGGCACCGAGATCGACGACGGCGTCGCCAACGTCGTGATGGCGCAACTGCTCCATCTGGAGTCGGTCAGCCCCGATGTGGAGATCGGCCTCTACATCAATTCACCGGGCGGCTCGTTCAGCGCGCTGACGGCGATCTACGACACGATGCAGTTCATCCGGGCCGACGTCGCCACGTTCTGCATGGGGCAGGCGTCGTCCGCCGCCGCGGTGATCCTGGCCGCCGGGGCGCCTGGCAAGCGATCCGTTCTCAGGCACGCCAAGGTGCAGTTGCACCAGCCGTCGAGCCAGGCCAGAGGGACACTGCCGGATCTGGCCGTGGAAGCCAAGGAAGTGATCAAGGTCCGTGCCGAGATGAACGAGATCCTCAGCAGGCATACCGGTCACCAGCTGGACAAGATCAAGAGAGACACCGACCGGAACAAGACCTTCACGGCCGAGGAAGCCGTCGACTACGGCTTGGCGGACCAGGTCATCTCCAGCCGCGCGGCGGTCATGGCCGAATCGGCTGCCGGGTGGTGATCAGGCCGCGAGGAGGGTGACGTCGCCGGACGAAGGGCCGGGCCGGCGGGTCTGCGTCCGCCTGGCACGGAAGGCGTCCAGCCGGACCACTCGCGCATGGCGGGCGTGGTCGGCGACAAGCTCGCTCCTGACCTCGGCCAGCACGTCGGGCAGTTCGATCCGCAGCGCCCCGCACACGGCGGCCAGCACCTCGGACGAGGCTTCCTTGCGGCCACGTTCGATCTCGGACAGGTACGGCACCGATACCCGGGCGGCGCGGGCCACGTCGGCGAGTGTCCGCCGTTGACCGAGGCGGGCGCGGCGCAGCACCTTGCCGAGGGTGGTCCGCAGGAGTGGCCTCGAACGCCGGTTGTGTTCCTCTGGGCCGATCACAGGCAGATCCGACATCTGGAGTTACCTTCCACGCTGGGCGGTGACCGCCGTGCCATCACCGATGTGCTCAACGTATCGGCTTGCTGCTCCTCGGCTGGAGTGGTTTCGCTGCGGGCTTAGTGGCCGCCGTGCCGACGTTCGCCATGTCAGGCTGCGTGACGTCGTCGAGCGGTTGACTGCGGACCACGATGGTCCCGGCGGTGCGTGAGCTGGGGGTGGTCGGTCGCGTCGAGGTTCCCGAGTCCGGCGCGTAGCCGGCCGAGGATGCGGGCGAGCAGTCTGGAGACCTGCATCTGTGTGACGCCGAGTTCTTGGGCGATCTCTTGCTGGGTCCAGCCGTGGAAGAAGCGTAGGTAGAGGATGCGCTTGTCCCGGTCGGGTAGTTCGCGGCAGAGGGGTTTGAGTGCGGTGGTCGCTTCGGAGCGGTCGAAGTTGGCGTCGTCGTCGCCGAGCATGTCGGACAGGGACGCTCCTTCTTCCGTGCGGGTGGGTGCGTCGATGGAGACAGGGGTGTAGCAGCTGCGGCAGCCGAGGGCTTCGTTGATGTCGGAGACGTCTTCGTCGAGGTGGTCGGCGAGTTCCTCGGGGCTGGGGGAGCGGCCGAGTGTCTGGGACAGGTGCGAAGTGGCTGCGGTGATCTGGCGGTGTAGGTCCTGGATGCGCCGCGGTGGGCGCACGGTCCATCCTTGGTCGCGGAAGAACCGTTTGATCTCGCCGGTGATGGTGGGCATGGCGAAGGAAATGAAGTCGATGCCGCGATCTGGTGCGTACCGGCGTACGGCGTTGACCAGTCCGACATAGGCGACCTGGGTGACGTCGGATTGTTCGTCGGAGCGTTTGGCGTAGCGCCGGGCGATGGATTCGGCGAGTCCGGTGTTGAGCACGATGGCTTCGTCTTGGAGTCGGCGACGTTCGTCGGCGGCCGCGGAGGCGGCTTGTTTCAGCAGACGGTGTGTCAGCTCGACGCGGTCGACGTCGTTCCGGCTGGTGGCCTGGGATGCGGGGCGACGGGTTGTGGAGATATGAGCGGACACAGCCAACACCTACTCAGGTTTCAAGTGGTCTGGTGGCTGCTTCTTAACCACGTCGTTATATTGCTACCGAAGCACAGGCCGCCACCGTGTGTCAACGCCCAATTCGCGATCAGCGCGCCCGGGTGGTCGTAGGTGGCTCGCGGCAGTGAATTGGCACTCCGTGTCATTGCGTGAATGAGCAGCACGGGTGTGGTGCCCGCGCCGCCGGGTAGCGAGGTGATGAGACGAAGACATGGAACGGCGGCGGAGAGGCGGTGCGGGTGTCAGTGGAGGACTGGGACAAGGCGGCGGAGCGTTCATTGACGATCGGGCTCGTGGCGGACCCAGGCTTACCGGCCGAGTTTGCCCAAGGACTCAGCGAGTGGCTCCCGGAGCAGCTGTCGGAGACGTTCGACGACCAGGTGTCCTGGGAGGTCGAGGTACGCCTCTACGAACTTCCGCTCGACGACGACGGTCAAGTCGCATTGGTCCGTGGGGTGGACAAGAGGCTCCGTGAGGAAGGGTGGGACTTGATGGTCTGTCTCACAGAGCTCCCGCGGCGGCTAGGGGTGCGGCCACACGTTTTCGACCTGAGCATGTCCAATGCCGCGGCCCTCGTGTCCGTGCCGGCATTGGGGTGGTTCCGCGCGCGTGCGCGCGTGCGAGCGACCGTGGCGTACCTGATCTCTCGGCTGGCCGCGCCGATTCTCGGCTGGTCAGAGACCGATCGACGCTCTGCCCACGGCCGCCGTCCAGCCACGAAGATCATAGCTGGGGCGCATGAGATTCCGGGGGAGGAGGAGAACATCGAGGCGCACGTCGCGCTGAGCGGGCGGCGCGGCAAGGTGCGCCTGCTCTTCGGCATGGTACGGACCAACCGCCCGTGGCGACTTGTGCCGAGCATGTCGACCGCCATCGCGGCGGCTATGGGCATCGCGGCGTTCGGCGTCTTCTACTCGAACATGTGGGAGCTGGGCGATGCTCTGAGCCCGTTGCGGAAGGCGCTGGTGATGGTCCTGGCGATCGCGGCCATGTCGACGTGGCTGATCATCTACAACACACTCTGGGAAAGACCCTCCGCAGCGTCGGCCCGTCAGCAGTCGGTTCTCTACAACGTGTCGACGGTCGTGACGTTGCTGATCGGTGTGGCGTTCATGTATGCGGTTCTGTTCGGGGCCATAGTGGTGGCTGCGCTTGTGGTGATCTCTTCCGACTACTTGGAGTCGACGTTGGGCCATCCGGTCTCGTTCGCCGATTACGTGAACGTCGCGTGGCTCGCCAGCTCGATGGGGACCGTCGCCGGTGCCGTCGGCTCCAGCCTGGAGGGCGAAGAAGCTGTCAGGCAGGCTACCTACAGCAAACGTGAGCGTGAGCATCGGACTCTGCGAGAAGAAGAGGAAGA
>NZ_ML142850.1:241618-242483 GCF_004138495.1 Phytoactinopolyspora endophytica | reverse complement strand
CGATGCAGGAGAGCGTCTGAAGCGCTGCCGGATCGCCTGGACGTATCTGAGGTGGAGCTCGGCTGGGCGTCAGGGCGTCTGGCGACGGAGCGTCGCGGCGCCGAGCGCGAGTGCCACGACCACCACGCCGACGACGATCCCGAAGTCCCGCCACATGGTGTCGGTGGGATCGACGTTGGCGCCGACCTCCATCAGAGCCTCGACCGAGTAGGACAGCGGCAGGACGTTGCTGATGGCCTCCAGCCAGCCGGCCATGTCCTCGCGGGGCACGAACAGCCCGCACAGCAGGATCTGTGGGACGGCCACGAGCGGCAGGAACTGCACGGCCTGGAACTCGGTGCGGGCGAACGCGCTGCACAACAGTCCGAGTGAGACGCCGAGCATGGCGTTGGCCACCGCGATGACGACGACCCATGCCATATTGCCGGCGGTGTCCAGATCGAACAGCCAGAAGGCGAACGTGGTGGCGACGATCCCTTGGACGGCAGCGGCGAGCCCGAAGGCGATGCCGTATCCGAACAGCAGGTCGAGCTTGCCGACCGGGGTCGTGAACAACCGCTCGAGAGTGCCGGACGTGCGCTCGCGCAGCATGGCGATGCTGGTGATGAGGAACATGATGACGAACGGGAAGATGCCCAGCATGATCAGCGCCACCCGGTGGAACATCGGCTCCTGCTCTTCGAACATGAAGTAGACCAGTGTCAGCAGCAACAGCGGCATCAGCAGAACGAGCGCGATGGTCGGCCGGTCGTGGCGCAGCTGCCGGAGGATCCGGCCGGTCGTGCTGACGAGAATCTGGCCGGACATCACAGCTCACCGTCCTCGGCTCGCTCCCGGACCAGCGTGAGGAACGCCTGGTCGAGAT
>NZ_ML142850.1:239522-241604 GCF_004138495.1 Phytoactinopolyspora endophytica | reverse complement strand
CGCCTTGACCGCCGACGGCGTGTCGTCGGCGATGATCCGACCCTCGCGGATGAGTATCAGCCGGTCGCACCGGTTGGCCTCGTCCATCACGTGGCTGGATACCAGCAGGGTGGCGCCCTGCTCGGCGAACGTGCGGAAGCGGCGCCACAGCTCGTCGCGCAGGACCGGATCCTGGCCGACCGTGGGCTCGTCGAGTATGAGCACGTCGGGCCGGCCCACCAGGGCACAGGCGAGCGAAGCCCGGCTGCGCTGACCTCCGGAGAGGTCTCGCACCAGCTGATCGGGCCGCTCCGCGAGCCCGACGTCGCTGATCGTCTCGTCCGCCTTGTCGCCGCCGAGCCCGTACAACGAGGCGAAATGGCGCACGTTCTCCCGGACGGTGAGGTCCTCGTAGACGCTCGGCGACTGGGTGAGATAGCTGACGGCCCGGCGTAGAGGTGGTGAACCGGCTGGTCTCCCGAGGACGGTGACGTTGCCTGATCTGACGATCTGCACACCGACGATGGCACGCATCAGCGTGGTCTTACCGCTGCCGCTCGGCCCGAGCAGCCCGGTGACGACGCCGCGCTGGACCTGTGTGCTGACGTCGTGCAGCACCACCTTCTTGCCGCGATCGATGGTGAGATTGTCGACCTTGATGGCGGCTTCCATGAACGCCTCCCTCAATTTCAACCTTCGTTGAAATCGACGCTAATGGACGAGCCGGCCACTCAACAACCCTGGCGCCGACCGGCGCGCCGGGTGTCGTGGACCTCACCGCACGGTCAGGGTGACGCCGTCCGTGCGGGCCGGCACCAGCTCTCCGACCACTCGATGGCCCGGCACCTCCCCGGCGATGAGCAGGCCGCCGGAGGTCTGCGCGTCCGCCAGCAGCAGCAGTTCCGCGTCGTCGGCTCGGCCCGGATCGAGGTGAGGCGTGACCCAGTCCAGGTTCCTGCGGGTGCCCCCGCTGACATAACCCGCGGCCAGCGCCTCCCGTGCGCCGTCGAGGTAGGGAACGCGGCCGGCCTCGACGATCGCGCTGACACCGCTCGCGCGGGCGAGTTTGTGCAGGTGCCCGAGGAGTCCGAACCCGGTGATGTCGGTGGCACACCGCACGCCCAGCTCGACGGCGGCGCGGGAGACTGCACGGTTCAGCTCGACCATCGCCTCGACCGCGTGCGGGAACGCCTCTCCGGTGGCTTTGTGCCGGTTGTTGAGCACGCCGATGCCGAGCGGCTTGGTCAGGGTGAGCGGCATCCCGGCCTGGCCGGTGTCGTTGCGCAGCAGGCGATCCGGGCCGGCGACGCCGGTGACCGCCATACCGTACTTCGGCTCAGGATCGTCGACGCTGTGACCACCGGCCACATGGCACCCGGCCGCCCGCGCGACGTCCAGGCCGCCGCGGAGGACCTCGGACGCCAGCTCGAAAGGCAGCTCCGTGCGCGGCCAGCCCAGCAGGTTCACGGCGACCACCGGAGCGCCGCCCATCGCGTAGATGTCGGAGAGCGCGTTGGCCGCGGCGATCCGCCCCCAGTCATACGGGTCGTCGACGACCGGCGTGAAGAAGTCCGCCGTCGCGAGGACCGCCAGGCCGTTCTCCAGCCGCACCGCGGCCGCGTCGTCCCCGTCGTCGAGCCCGACCAGCAGTTCGCCGACGGCGCCGGAGGGTTCGGGGCCCACCAGCATGGAGACAGCCGACTCGAGCTCACCAGGTGGAATCTTGCAAGCGCAGCCCCCACCGTGCGCGTATTGTGTAAGACGAACCGGCGGTTGAGCGGTATGTGCGGTCATGCCTCCACGTTGTGCCCACGCGGCACCGTTTAACACGGTGGCGCGCGGTTATGGCTAGTAGGCGGAGGCGTTCAGGCGGCTGGTGCCCCTCCCGGTCTTCAAAACCGGTGTGGCCCGGAACCCGGGCCGGGCGGGTTCGATTCCCGTCCGCCTCCGCGAACGGCGAGACAGCCCCGTCTGGGGCAGGGAGGGTGCGGCCATGCGGACCAGCGAGACACCGGACGAACGGAGCTTCATTCCAAGGACCGATACCGTGCTTGCCGATGCGCGCCTGGAGCAGGCGGCGTCGTCACTCGGCCGCGCCACCGT
>NZ_ML142850.1:235956-239495 GCF_004138495.1 Phytoactinopolyspora endophytica | reverse complement strand
GGCGTGGTCACTCAGGCGCAAGAGCGTGCCCGGCGGGGTGAGATCTCAACCGACTCCGTGGCGGACGCGGCGGCGGCTGCCCTGCCGCGCCGCGCCACGACGTTGCGGCCCACGATCAACGCCACCGGGGTGATTCTGCACACCAACCTCGGCCGGGCACAGCTGTCGGCCGCGGCTATCGAAGCGTTGCAGGCAGCGGCAGGCCACACGGATGTCGAGTATGACGTGGAGACCGGGCAACGGGCCCAGCGCGGCCGCGGGACCATGGACGCCTTGGCGGCCGCCGTGCCCGCAGCCGAAGCGACCCATGTGGTGAACAATGGGGCGGCGGCACTGGTCCTCGCCGCGACGGCGCTCGCGGCGGGCCGGGAGATCGTGGTGAGCCGCGGCGAGCTGGTCGAGATCGGTGACGGATTCCGGCTTCCGGACCTGCTCGAATGCACGGGTGCGTCGTTGCGTGAGGTCGGGACCACCAACCGCACATCGCTGCGCGACTACGAGTCCGTGATCGGGCCGGACACCGGGTTCATCCTCAAGGTGCACCCGTCGAACTTCACCATGAGCGGGTTCGTCTCGGCGGTCTCCGTGCGCGATCTGGCCGGCCTTCCGGTCCCGGTGGTGGTGGACACCGGCTCCGGAATGCTCTCTCCTGACCCGCTGCTTCCGGACGAACCCGACGCGAGCACGATGCTGGCCGACGGGGCCGATCTGATCACGGCGAGTGGAGACAAGCTGCTGGGCGGCCCGCAATCCGGCCTGATGCTCGGCCGTGCCGACATCATCGATCGGCTGCGCAGCCACCCACTTGCCCGGGCGCTGCGGGTGGACAAGCTCACCCTCGCCGCGCTGGAGGCCACCGTGCGAGGGACGGAGTCGCCGACCTGGCAGTCACTCCGGCGCGACGTGTCCGAGCTGCATGCGCGGGCGGAGGGCCTGCGGGACGGGCTGCGCCAGGTAGGTGTCACGGCCGATGTGGTCGAGACCGTCAGTGTGGTGGGCGGCGGCGGTGCACCCGGCCTGGAGCTGCCGTCGTGGGCGGTCGCGCTCAAGCCCGACCTGGCGATTCCGCTGCGTACCACGGAGCCCGCCATCGTGGGGCGGGTCGAGCACGGCCGGCTCCTGCTGGACCTGCGCTGCGTGCCTGAAAGCCTGGACCAGACGGTCCACTGTGCGGTGCTCACAGCCACCCAGGGGCAGGCGTGACATGCACGTGGTGGCCACCGCCGGCCACGTCGACCATGGGAAGTCAACGCTGGTCAAGGCGCTCACCGGGATGGAGCCGGACCGGTGGGCGGAGGAGCGGCAGCGCGGCCTGACGATCGACCTGGGCTTCGCCTGGACGAGCCTGCCGTCGGGCGCGACGGTCGCCTTCGTCGACGTGCCTGGCCATGAGCGGTTCGTGCCGAACATGCTCGCCGGTGTCGGGCCGGTGCCCGCGGTGCTGTTCGTCGTCGCCGCCGACGAGAGTTGGATGCCGCAGTCCGCCGAGCATCTGGATGTGTTGCATGCCCTGGGCGTGGAACACGCGTTGCTCGCCGTCACCCGTAGTGATCTCGCGGACCCGGAACCGGCGGCCCGCCGCGCGCTCGACGAGGTCGCCGCGACGTCGCTCGGCGACGTGGAGACCGTTGCCGTCAGCGGCACGGACGGCACCGGGTTGGAGGAGCTGAGGAGAGCGCTGGACCGGCTCGTGTCGCGGCTACCGGAACCGGATGCCGACGCCCCGGTCCGGCTCTGGGTCGATCGGTCCTTCACCATCACCGGCAGCGGCACCGTCGCTACCGGGACGCTCTCGGCCGGTCGTCTGCGGGCGGGCGATCGGTTGGAGGCCACGTCGCTCGATCGCACGGTCCGGGTCCGGGGGCTGCAATGCCTGGGCCGCACGGCCTCCGGAGTCTCGGCCGTCGCCCGGGTGGCGGTGAACCTGCGTGGTGTCGACGCCGGCGACCTCCGCCGCGGCGACGCCCTGCTGACGCCCGGCCGATTCCGGTCGAGCGATCTGGTCGACGTACGGGTCCACGGCGACGACGTGACGTCGCTGCCGCCCAGCGTGACGTTCCACGTCGGCTCGGCCGCAGTGACCGCGCGGGTGCGTCCGCTCGGAACGGACACCGCCCGGCTGGCGTTGCCTCGGCCGGTTCCGCTGCGGATCGGGGACCGCGGTCTCCTGCGCGACCCGGGCCGTCACCATGTCAGCGGGGGAGTGACCGTGCTGGATGTGGCGCCGCCGGCCCTGGTTCGGCGTGGTGCGGCGGCGGCCCGGGCCAAGGTGCTGACCCAACTCGACGGCCGCCCCGACGAACGTTCGGAGCTCCGCCGCCGGGGTATGGCTCGACGCGAGGACCTGGAGCGGATGGGGGTACCTGTGACGAGCGCGCCGGTGGCCGCCGGTTGGCTCGTCGACGACGAGCTGTGGTCGCGGCTGAGAACGCGGCTCGACGACGTCGTCGGCGGGGCACGGCGGGACCACCCGCTGGAACCTGGCCCGCCGGTGGACGTGGTCCGGCAGGCGCTCGATCTGCCCGACCGGGCGCTGGTTCACGCCCTGGTGACAGATCCGTTCGAGATCCGCTCCGGCCGCGTCGTCGTCCGTGGGGCCGCCGACGGAACGTCGTTGCCGCCCGGGCTGGCCGACGCGATCGCGACGTTGCGGTCCGACCTGGCCGACCGGCCCTTCGCGGCGCCGGACGCGGCACGGCTCGCGGAGCTCGGGTTAGGCCGTCGTGAGCTGGCAGCGGCTGAGCGGTCCGGAGCTGTGGTGCGCATCGCGGACGGGATCGTGCTGCTGCCGGATTGTGTGACCGAGGCGGCTCGCGTGCTGAGCACGTTGCCGCAGCCGTTCACCGTCAGCGACGCGCGCAAAGCCCTCGGGACGACGCGCCGGGTCGCCGTTCCGCTGCTCGAGTACCTGGACCGGCAGGGCGCGACGCGGCGGATGCCCGATGACCGCCGGACCTCCGCCCCATGATCATGAACACTTGCCGTGCTATGTGAACGGTTTCTGTTCATGATCATGGGAGGTGTCGCGTCGTTGGCGTTGCGGGACGACGGTGTACTTCGGGTCCTTGGCCGAGGCCATCCCGGCTTCGAAGACACCGAAACGGGTACACAGCGACCCGGCCAGCAGCGCCGCCCCGGACAGCACCGATCCAGCACGGCTGCGACGGGCGGCGAGGGCGCCCAGCGCGCCCGCGGCGGTGAGGACCTGTCCCGCGCGCATCCACCGGCCGCTGCGGCCTCGATGGTACGGCTCAGCGACCATGCCCAGCCGAGACGTCATCCGCCGCTCCGCGGCAAGCTCGAGCGCGGCGCCGGACACCGCCATCACCCGTGCCGGACCGGCGTCGCGCGGCGGGACGCTCACCATGCCAAGACCGCCGCCGCTGGTCAGCGACCCGCCGGCGAAGACGAACGGTAACTCCCGGCGGCCGTCATGCCAGATCGGCACCGCCGTGTCAGCGACCAGAACCGCCGTGTAGGTCATCATGATCGGGCTGAGCACCGCAGCCCCGGCCTGAGCGGCCCGGCCGGCATGGGGC
>NZ_ML142850.1:222976-235930 GCF_004138495.1 Phytoactinopolyspora endophytica | reverse complement strand
CCGGTCACCGTCGATGCGGCCGCGGCCCCGGAGAGGGTGCCGAACGACGCCAGCAGCCACGAGCCCATGCTCAACGGCGACGTCGGCTTGAACACCCGCAGCATGTTCAGGAACCGCTCCGGCCGGCCGAGATCGTGGATCAACGCCACCGTCCCCCCGGCCGCACCGGCCGCAGCCGCCAGGCAGCCGACCCGCGCCAGCCGTGGCCGTCCGGACATATCTCCTAGGGCGGCCATCGCCGACGACGCGCCGGCCAGGCCACCGAGGAAGAAGTACGCGGGCACGTCGGGGTTCTTCCACGTCGGAGGTTTGATGATCGGGCGGCCGTAATAGGACTGGAACTCGGCGCGCGGCACCATGGCCTGCTCACCGCCACGCCGCGCCGTCGTCCGTGGCACGCGGTCCTCCCTCTCTCGTCGTCGCCCACCATCTCCTCGTCGCCGAGGGTGATCGTCGTGCGTTGTCGCTCACCGTCTACTACCCACAAAGGCGGCGATCACCGTGGCGGCCGCGGTGAGTCCGGCGGCCGCCGCGTGCTTCCACATCGACGGCAGGTCTCGCGTCGTCACCACCGGGTCCGGCGGCAGCCCGTACACCTCCGGCTCGTCCAGCAGAAGGAAGAACGCGCCGTCGCCGCCCACGCCGTCGTCCGGGCTCTCGCCGTACAGACGGGCCTCCTCGACACCGGCACCGCGCAGCTCCTCAACCCGCTGCTGACCGCGTTCGCGCAGCTCATCCAACGGTCCGAACTGAATCGAGTCGGTCGGGCAGGCCTTGGCGCAGGCCGGCTCCATGCCGTCGGAGAGACGGTCGTAGCATAGCGTGCACTTCCAGGCGCGGCCGTCATCGGGACGGACGTCGAGCACGCCGTACGGGCATGCGGGCACGCAGTAGCCGCAGCCGTTGCAGATGTCTTCCTGCACCACCACAGTGCCGAACTCGGTGCGGAACAGCGAGCCGGTGGGGCAGACGTCGAGGCAGGCGGCATGCGTGCAGTGTTTGCAGACGTCGGACATCATCAGCCACTGCATGTCCCGCCCGGGCTCCTCGGTCTCCTGCCCGCCGGGAGGTGCCGCGGACAGTCCTGCGGAACCGTCCCCGGGGGCGCCGCCGGGTGGCCCGTTCCCCGGCATACCGAGGTCCACCAGCTCCCGGCGTGGCGCCGCCTTCTCGATGAACGCGACGTGCCGCCAGGTGTTCGCACCGAGGTCGCCGGTGTTGTCGTACGACGTGCCGAGCAGGTCCATGCCCTCCTCGGGCACCAGGTTCCATTCCTTGCAAGCGACCTCGCACGCCTTGCAGCCGATGCAGACGCTGGTGTCGGTGAGGAACCCCACTCGGGGCGGATGGTCGTCCGGGTACCCCGCCTGCCAGGTGACGTCGTCGACGGGTCCGTACAGCTGGTTGGTCATGCGCTCGCCGTCCCTTCTGTGCCCGTCCACCGGGTGTCACCGGCCTGTTCGGCGATCCCGGCCCGGGCACGGTAGTCGGCGACGAGCCGTGGGAGGTCAACTCCGCGTGGACGCCGACCGGGGACGACGTCGCAGGTCGCGGCCTTGGACTCCTGAATGTTGACGTTCGGGTCCAGCACGGCCGGGAGCAGCTCGTTGCCGGCGTCGCCGGTGGACAGGCCGTTCGGTCCCCAGTGGTACGGCACCCCGACCTGATGCACCGTCCGGCCCTGGACCTGTAGCGGCCGAATGCGCTCGGTGACCAGGACCCGCGCCTCGACCGCCGCGCGCGCGGTGACGATCGTCGCCCACCCGCCGTTCTGCAGACCACGCTGTTCAGCCAGATCCGGCGAGACTTCGCAGAAGAACTCGGGCTGCAGCTCGGAGAGGTAGGGCAGGAACCGGCTCATGCCGCCGGCCGTGTGATGCTCGGTCAGCCGGTAGGTGGTGAACACGTACGGGAAGACGTCCGAGCCGGAGGGCTGGTACGGGTTGGCCGGATGGCGGTAGAGCCGCCGGGCAGGGTTGGCCTGCTGGCCGTAGAGCAGGTTGCCGACGGGCGACTCCTCCGGCTCGTAGTGCGTCGGCAGCGGCCCGTCCAGCAGTCCGGTCGGCACGTAGAGCCATGCCTTGCCGTCGGTCTGCATGATGAACGCGTCCGTGCCGGCGAGCGCGTGTTGTGCCTTCGCACCCTCCTCCGGCTGGAAGTCCGGAGGCTTCGTGGCCTCGAAGTCGGGTGTGTCGTGGCCGGTCCATCTCTGTTGCCCGGCGTCCCACCAGACATAGGCCTTCCGGTCACTCCACGGCCGCCCGTCCGGGTCGGCGGAGGCCCGGTTGTAGATGATCCGGCGATTGTCCGGCCAGGCCCAGGCCCATTCCGGCGCCACCCAGGACTGCTCGGAACCGGGCTTGCGGCGCGCCGTCTGGTTCACACCGTCCTTGTAACAGCCGCAGTAGATCCAGCAGCCGCAGGACGTCGATCCGTCGTCGGCGAGCTGGGTGTAGGACGAGAGCGGGGAGCCATCCGGGCCGAACCCGTTGATCTCGCGCAGCACCGCCTCCGCGCTCGGCTCCTCGTGTTCGCGCTCCGTCGGGTACTGCCAGGTCAGCTCCAGCACGGGCCGGTCGCGCGGGTCCGTCGAGGTGGCCAGCTTCTGCCGGATCCGGCGGCCGAGGTGGTAGTAGAACCACAGGTCGCTGCGGCGGTCCCCCTCCGGTTCGACAGCCTTGTGGTGCCACTGCAGCAGACGCTGAGTGTTGGTGAAGGTACCGTCCTTCTCGGTGTGCGCGGCGGCCGGGAGGAAGAACACCTCGGTACCGATCCGCTCGGTCTCGAGCTCGCCGGTCTCCAGCTCGGGCGCGTTCTGCCAGAACGTCGCGGTCTCGATCATCTGCAGGTCGCGCACGACGAGCCACTCGAGGTTGGCCAGGCCCAGCCGCTGCAGCTTGGCGTTGGCCGACCCGACGGCCGGGTTCTCTCCGATCACGAAGTACCCCTTGACCTTGCCGGCGACCTGGTCGAGCACGGTTCGATAGGTGCCGTGGTCACCGGTGACACGCGGCAGGTAGCCGAAGCAGAAGTCGTTGTCCTCGGTGGCATGCGGGCCCCACCAGGCCTTGAGCAGGCTGACCGTGTACGCCTTCATGTTCCCCCAGAACCCGGTACTGCCGGCGTCGGCCTCGACGAACTCGTCCAACGTCTCGTCGTGGCGTGCATGCGGAACCGGGATGTAGCCGGGGAGAAGGTTGAACAGCGTGGGGATGTCGGTCGAGCCCTGGATCGAGGCGTGCCCGCGCAGTGCGAGGATGCCGCCTCCGGGCCGGCCGATGTTCCCCAGCAGCAGTTGCAGGATCGCTGCCGTGCGGATGTACTGGACCCCGACGGTGTGCTGCGTCCACCCGACGGAGTACACCCATGCTGTTGTCTTGTCCCGCCCGGAGCTGCGCGTCACCGCATGCGCCACCTGGAGGAACTGCTCCTTGGACAGGCCGCATATCTGCTCCACCGCCTCCGGTGTGTAGCGCGCGAAATGCCGCTTGAGGATCTGGAACACGCAGCGTGGGTCCTGCAGCGTCGGATCGCGATACGGCTTACCGGCGACGGGTGGTCCGCCCGAACCGGCCTCCTCGCCGGCGCCGGCACCGGCTTCCTCGGCTGCGGCCGAGCGATCGACATCGGGTTTGGGCATGTCCCGGTGCCCGGCCGCAGCGGTGGCGCGTGCGCCCTGGTAGGCCCACGTCAGCGGGTCGTACGTCATGCTCTCCTCGTCGTATCCGGAGAACAGCCCGTCGAGGTCCTCGGTGTCCTGGAACTCCTCGTCGATGATCGCCGCAGCGTTCGTGTACTGCACGACGTACTCGCGGAAGTCGAGCTCGTTGGAGAGCACGTAGTTGATCAACCCGCCGAGGAAGGCGATGTCGGCGCCGGCGCGCAACGGCGCGTGCAGGTCCGCGAGGGCGCTGGTGCGGGTGAACCGAGGATCGACGTGGATCACGGTGGCGCCGCGCTGCTTCGCCTCCATCACCCATTGGAACCCGACCGGGTGGCACTCGGCCATGTTGGACCCCTGGATCACGATGCAATCGGAGTTCTGCAGGTCCTGCTGGAAGGTGGTGGCGCCGCCGCGCCCGAACGAGGTCCCCAGACCGGGGACGGTGGAGGAGTGTCAAATACGCGCCTGGTTCTCGATCTGTATCGCGCCGAGAGCTGTGTAGAGCTTCTTGATGAGGTAGTTCTCCTCGTTGTCCAGGGTCGCCCCGCCCAGATGCGAGATGCCCATGGTCCGGTTGAGGAACCGCCCGTGCTCGTCCGTGTCCTGCCAGGTGCGACGGCGGGTGCTGATGACCCGGTCGGCGATCATGTCGAGTGCGGTATCGAGGTCGAGGTCTTCCCACTCGGTGCCGTACGGCCGTCTATAGCGCACCGTGGTCTCGCGCGTAGGGGAGTTGACCAGCTGCTCGCTGGCGGCGCCCTTCGGGCACAGCCGCCCGCGCGAGATGGGACTGTCCTCGTCGCCCTCTATCTGGGTGACGTGACCGTCGTCGACGTAGATGTTCTGCCCACAGCCGACGGCGCAGTACGGACAGATCGACTTCACCACCTTGTTCGCGGTGGCTGTCCGCGGCATCAGGCCGGCACTGCGCTGCGACATGCTCGCGGACCCACGTCCCAGCGGGTCGGAACCGGTGAGCTGGCGGTATACCGGCCAATGGTCGAGCCACGTCTTCAGCCCCACGGTGTGTCACCTCCGCGCATGGTTGCGCTTCGCACCTCGTTCCGGTTTCGTGCTCGTGCGGTACCCCGTACATCGAGATCCATACGTCACTCCTGCCTCTTCCGCCGGTTGGGCGGCAGCCCTGGCCGGTAGGGCGTGAGCCGCAGCCTGGGCGGGTACAGATCGCGGGCAAGGCGTCGACGGAGGGAAGGATTCGCCATGGCACGCACATCCCTCGAGGTGGAAGAGCTCTGGGAACGCTTTCACCAGGTGGTGAACATGACGTCGCAGGAGCTGACGGCGTGGTTGGGCACCGAGCCCGGCCTGTCCCCGCCCAAGCCCGGTGGCCCCGCGCCGCCCCCGCTCGGCCGGGGCGTCGTCGAGATCCTTGGCAAGCGGCGAACGGATGTCACCAACGACGATTTCAACACCATGGAGAAGGTCATCGAGATCGTGGAAAACGAGACCGACGGGTTGACCAAGGAGGACGTTGTCAACGACGAGCGCAGGCGGCACCGGCTGATGAACGTCGGCCACGACCCGCTTCGCGAACGCTAGCCCGCTTCGTGAACGCTGTTAGTCGCCCCGATCCGGCGTGTGATCGTGGTCGTCCTTGCCGGCTGTGGTGCGGTGTGCTCGCAAGGAGCCGGAGTGCGCCTTCACTCCCGGTTGGCGCTTGGTCTTGAGCAGGCTGGCTACGATCACGATGGCGAGTACAACGACGATGACGGCGAGGCTGAGCAGGGTGGGAATCTCCGGGACACGGTCGTCGATGTCGACGTGTGCCCAATGCAGGATCAGCTTGAGACCGATGAACGCCAGAATGAGCGAGAGCCCGGTGGAGAGGTACACCAGACGGTCCAGCAGACCCTTCACCAGAAAATACAGGGCCCGCAGCCCGAGCAGCGCGAACGCGTTCGCTGTGAAGACAATGTAGGGCTCCTCGGTGATGCCGAAGACCGCTGGGATGGAGTCCAGCGCGAACAGCAGGTCGACGCTGCCGATCGCCAGCAGCACGATCACCAGCGGGGTGACCATCCGGCGCCCATCGATCCGGGCGACCAGCTTTCCCCCTACGTATTCAGGGGTGACCGGAAGAACACGCCGCGCCAACTTGACAGTGGTGTTGTCCTCAATGTCCGGATCTTCGTCTCGATGCCGAAACAGTTGCACGGCCGTGTAGACGAGCAGCAGTCCGAACAGCAGGAACATGAACGAGAACAGGGACAGTAGTGTGGCCCCGACGGCGATGAAGATCGCTCGCATGATCAGCGCGAGCACGATACCGAAGGTCAACACCATGTGTTGGTGTTCCTCCGGAACGGCGAACGTGGTCATGATGATGACGAAGACGAAGAGGTTGTCGACAGAGAGGCTCTTCTCGACGATGTAGCCGGTGAAGTACTCCGTGCCGAAATCACCGCCGTGCTGGGCCGTGAACCACACGCCGAACAGGACCGCGACGAGGATGTAGAACACCGACCAGGCCGTCGCCTCGCGGAAACCCACCCTGTGTGGCCGGAGGGCCGCGAATGCCAGGTCGATCGCCAGCAGCACGACGATCAGGCCGATCGTCGTCGTCCAGGTCAGAATACTGATGTCGAGCACGCTGCCACGCCACCCGGTGTACGGCGTCGTCAGCCGAGATGGTCGAGCATCGTCGGGGCGACGACGCCGTACACCTCCGACTCCTCGCGGAGGCGGGCGCGCCAAACGTCGTACCTGTGGCTTCCAGGCTGTGGCATGGTCGATACTCCCGGGTCGGCTGCCGATCGGCCAATGGTGCGTACCGCGGCGGATACCCTGGGCATTCCGTGTCAAACGCCGTGCTCGCCGACTGGAGAGTCGAAGACCGGGTATTGGTGCAGACGTGCGAACGTCGCAGGAGGTGTGGAGGCGATGGCCAAAAAGAAGCGTCGAAGGTGGCATGGGAAGGCGCCCGGAGGTAAGCAGGTGTCGGCTCGAAAAGCACGTGAACAGCTTGCTGAACATACAAGCGAGCAGATGGCCAGCGCGGCGGACAGCCTTCGATCGCTCGCCGAGGAGCTTCGGTCCATGGCACGTGATTTCCGGACTGCGGGGGACGTAGCGGAAGCGGGGCAGCGACCGACGCAGGGTGGGTTCATGGAGAACGTGAGGGCGTCCGTGCGTAACCGGCCCGGCGCCGTTCTCACCTGTGCTGTCGGTGCGAGCGTCGTGGCAGTCTGGTGTGCCCGCCGCGTGACCAGAGGACGCCGGAACGGAACTTCTGAGCGTTCCTCGCCGGCTGGTGGATCGACAGCGACAGCGACGGCGGCCTCGGGTCTGGCCGTATCCGTGCCCGACGAATCCGCCACCATGCCTATTGGCTCACAGAAGAGCCCGGTCGATCCGCGCGTCTCGCCCACCAGCGGTCCCACACCACCATAGGGTTTGTGACGCCGAGCAGACGGCCCCCTGAGGCAACGACCGCTGAATCAACGATCGCCGAATCAGCGACCGCCTTCTCAATCGGCGACGGAGTGGTGGTGCGACCTGGAACGTGACGGGACGTGGCGGCAATAGGCGTCGACGCGGCGGGCGGCATAGATGACCGCCGAAGCGATTTCTGCGATGGGGCGTATGCGATTCATGTCAAGGATGAGTTCGCCATCGCGCCAACGTCCTGTCACCTGACCCGGCAGAAGCCAGAGACTTCCGGACGCGTTCTCATCGTTCGTCGGATAGCTGCATATGCGGTGGGCCACCCATTCGGTCACGCTTCCGGTCCAGCCGGATTTGGGTGCGATCGGAGCCACGGCAAGCCTGAGCGAGTGCATGTTGGACCCGCTGAGTTCGTCGTATCGCAGGCCGTCCGAGTAATGCAGGTAAATGCGCGGCCGACATGTGACCAGAGTCGCGAGCGCGTCAAGATCGTCGATCACGGGTACTGGGCGTGCCCGGCTCCCTTGCCGGGGGGTCGTCGCTGACGATACGGCTTCGCAGCTGCTTCCCGACATTCGAGGCAGGGAATTCATTGTTCTGGCTACCCCTTCGCCTTTTCGCAAGCTCATCGTCAGAGGCACAAATAGCATCGTGGCATTTATTACCCGATGCCCAGCCTGGTAGTTATTATGAATCGAAATTTTCAATTGCCGACCCCGTGCATTCGAGATACCCATCCGTACAGTTATCTCGGACGGCACGGATGGGAATGGGACATTGGCCGGCCGTCGATCGCTGACACCTGGCGGATCACCCGGTCTGCCGGCCGGACAACGCGTCGCGTATCCGGTCGATGAGGCCCGCTCCGGGAGCGAGGATCTTGTTCATCGGTGGCGTGTCCGGTGCGCTGGGATGCGGGCGAGTGGGCGCGACCCGCTTGGCACGTTCCACCTGCTCACCGAGGCGGATCAGTTCGTCTTGCGGGCACGTCTCGGCGAGCCGGGGCAGCGCCTCGTTCTCCTCTTCCTCGATGTGGTGGCGGACGTCGGAGATCAACGCGTTGAGCTTCTCTTGGAAACTCGCATCGGCCACGTCCAGCGATTCCAGCTCCTTCATGACTTCCTCAGCTTCGGCGTGCTCGGAGATCTCCTCGTCGACGAGGTCGTCGCCGTTCGCCAGGTGTTGCCGCATGGCCGGGTAGAGGTACTGCTCTTCGGCGACCGAGTGACGCACGAGTTCGGCGATGATCTGGTCCGTGAGGTTTCGGCGATCCGTCGCGTCCGTCGCTGCCTCAACCTGTTTGAACAGTTCCTCCACCTCGCGGTGGTCCTGGACGATGACGTCGACGACGGTCGAGCTCTGCTGGGCCATGGTGCCTCCTGACGGGACCAAATGGCGGCTGGACGCCGCACGGGTCCGGAGCTACCCAGCACAAGCTCCGGTAAACCTGTGCTAGGCCGTTGCGCTGGCTCCGCCAGCCGGTGACGCCGTGCCATGAGTCACCTTGCTGTTGGCCGCTGCGCCGAGGCTTGTCAGCCGGATTCCTCGGGTGGGCTCTCGGCTCGGCCGGAGATCCGATGCTCCTGCAGGTCGTCCGCCACCATGAGATCGTCGCGGATGTCGCCGGACCGGTACGCGGCGCGGCCGACGAGCTGCGCCAGCACCGGAGCGGTGACGATCTGGAAGAGCGCGACGATCAGCAGCTGGAAGGCCTCCTCGGTCCCGGCGAGCAGGACCCCCACGCCGGCGAGCACCAGCAGCAGCCCCGGAACCTGCAATTTCGTCGCCGCCTGTAGCCGTCCTCCGACATCCGGGAAACGCACGAGACCGAATGCCCCGAAGACGGAGAACAGCGCTCCGGTGAGCAGGAAGACCGAGCTCACGATCTCAGCGAACGTCATGGGTGTTCCTCCTCGCCCCAGAGCCGCACGGCCATCAGGCTGCCGACGAAGCCCAGCAGGGACACGACGACGAGCAACATGATGGCGGAACCTTCTCCACGCGCCGCTTCCAGCACGGCGATGCCGCTCACGGTGACGATCACGAAGCCGTCGAACGCGACGATCCGGTCCCAGGTCGTCGGGCCCGCGACCATCCGGACCAAGGCGAGCAGAGCCGCGATGACGAGCAGCGTGCCCGTGATGATGAAGACCACGCTCATGTGTCAGTCCTCCGAGGTGTCCGGCGGTCTACCGCGGAGAAGAGGCCGATCGTCTGCTCCGCGATCCGGACCGCGTGCCGTTCTTTACGTCTGGCGTCGTCGACGTCGCGGACCGGGACGATGTAGACGTAGAGGGTGTTCTCCTCCTGGTCGAGGTCGATGACCAGCGTGCCGGGGACGATCGAGATCCGGTTGGCGACGACCGTCGTCTCGACGTCCGAGATCGGCGGGAGGGAGACCGCCACCACTGCCGCGTACGGGGTCTGTCTCGACAGCGCCGCGAACGCCACTTCGACGCTCGAGAGCACCACGTCGGTGACGAGACCGGCAAGCGCGGCAGGGAACCGCCGCCACCGCGGGCGCATCCCGACCGGCAGGACCGGGATCCGGGCCGCGGCGAGGGCCAGCGCGGCCACGACGACCCCGGACACGACCACGGCCGGGGTCAGACGTCCCCAGAGCAGGCACCACAGGATCAGCAGCCACGTGCCGAGCAGCACGCGGTCGCCGATGTGCCGCCGCCAGATCATGACGCACCTCCGAGGTCGCCGAGGACCGACTGTTGGTACGGCGTGCGCGCGGTCAGGTCGTCGGCTGCCCGGCTGGTGACCGCGGCAAGCGGCTGGGCGGCGACGGCCAGAGCGATCCCTGCGGACACCACCACGGTGGTGGCCCCGTACATCAGTCGCATGGAACCTCGGCTCCCCGTGTGGATGGCGTCGCCGTCCGGCTCCTTCTGGTCGGCAGGCGGAGCGCCCCAGTAGACCTGCACGAAGATCCGGCCCATGGCGGCAAGGGTCAGCAGCGCGGCGACGATGGCCACGGCGGCGACGACGAACGCCCACGCCGTCCCGTCGGCGACCGCGGCCTGGAGCAGAGCCAGCTTCGCGACGAACCCGGCGAGCGGCGGGACGCTGCCGAAGTTCAGCGCCGCGAGCAGGATCAGACCGGAGAGGGCCGGCACGGCGGCGCTCGCCCGGCCGAGGCCGAGCAACGAGCTGCTGCCGCGTCGTCGTTGTGCGAGGTCGATCACGAGGAACAGTCCGGCCTGTGCCGTCATGTGGTGGACCAGGTAGATGATGCTGCCTCGCAGGCCGTCGGCGGTCGCCAGCGCCAGTCCGAACACCATGTAGCCGATGTGTCCGACCAGGAGGAAGCAGAGCAGCCGGTTCGCGTCCGCCTGCACCAGCCCGCCGACGACGCCGACCAGCATGGTGGCGCCGGCGAGAACCAGCAGCAGCGGCCACGGCTCGTCGCGCGGGAAGAGCAGCGTCTGGGTGCGGATCAGCGCATACACGGCGATCTTGGTGAGCAGAGCCGCGAACAGGGCGGTGATCGGGGCCGGAGCGCTGGGATAGCTGTCCGGCAGCCACATGTGCAGGGGCACCACTGCTGCCTTGGTGGCCAGGACGAGCAGGAGCATCAACTGCAGGACGTGGCGGACCGCCGGTGGCACCTCCGCGAGCACGATGGACAGGTCCGCGAGGTTCACCGTTCCGGTCACGGCGTAGAACAGCGCCACAGTGGTGAGTAGCCCCATCGACGCGCCCAGGCTGACCACGATGTAGGTCGCCCCGAGCCGGACCCGTTCCGATGTGGCGCCGAGCGTGATCAGTACGTACGACGACGCCAGCATGACCTCCAGCCCGACGAACAGGTTGAACAGGTCACCGCTGAGCAGTGCCATGTCGATGCCGGCGACCAGGGCCAGGTACGTCGGATGGAACACGGAGGGCACATGCTCGGCGCGATCCTCGGCCGACCCCTGCCCAATGGCGTAGAGGAAGATCGCCAGGCAGATGGCGAGTGCGATCGTCAGCACCAGCGCGGAGAGCCGGTCGGCCACCAGGGTGATGCCGGCCGGGGCGTCCCAGCCGCCGACCCGGGCGACCACCGGACCGGAGCTGTCCGCTGTGGCGAGCAGCATCGCCGCGACGGTGAGCGCACCGGTCAGAACCACGGCGCCGAGTAACCGCTGGAGCCAGGGCCAGCGGCCCAGCAGCAGTGAGATCGCCGAGCCCAGCAGGGGGCCCAGCACCAGAACCGGAACGGCCGCGCTCATTTCGGTTCGCCTTTGTGCGGAAGGGTCGAGCGCGGATCACTGGCATGCAGGTCGTCGCCGTGCAGCACGATCGCGCGATAGACCAGGCCGAGCAACAGCGCCGTCGTACCGAACGTGATGACCACCGCGGTGATCGCCATCGCCTGTGGGAGTGGGTCGGACGCTTCACCGGCCGGTGTGCCGGTGTGCGGCACCGGACCGGCTTCGCCCCCGGCCATCAGCAGAAGCAGGTTCGCGCCGTGCCCGATCAGGATGAAGCCGAGCACCACGCGGAGCAGGGCGCGCTGCAGTATCAGGTAGCTTCCGCATGCATAGAGCACACCGATGGTGAGCGAGAGGGACAGGTTGGTGGCGTTCACGGTTCGTCCTCCTCGGCTGGCTCCTGGTCCTGCGGTGTGGTGCCGGGTCCCAGCACCCGCAGCACGTCCACCACCAGACCGGTGACGAGCACGGTGACTCCGACGTCGAAGACCATCGCGGTCGAGGCCTCGAGATGTCCCACCACAGGTAGGTCGATGGACCACGTCGTGCTGGACAGCGCTCCGTCGCCGGCGATCTCTCCGATGAGTCCGTAGCCGGCCATGGTGGCGAGCCCGGCGCCGAGAAGTCCTGCCGGGTTGACCGGCATGGCGGCGCCGAACTCGTGCGGGCCGCCGGCAAGGAACCGCAGCGACAGGCCGGCACCGATCAAAAGTCCCGCAGGGAAACCTCCGCCGCTGCGGACCTCGCCCGCGACGACCAGATAGGCGGCCACGACCAGCACGCTCGGATAGAGCACCCGTGTGATCACTTCCAGCAGCACAGACCGGCGAGCGAGTGGCTGGTGGTGGGCCGCCGGGAGCAGCCGCGGTCTCGGGCTTTGGTGCCCGGGCGGGGCCTCGGTGTGTTCCGGTCGGTCGGTCATCGTCGTTCCTCGTCACTCGGGCGTGGCGGCCCGCCGGTCCGGCGGCGGACCAGCACGAGGCTGACCACACCGGTGGCGGTCACCGTCAGGACGGTGACCTCGCCGATGGTGTCCAGCGCTCGGACGTCGGTCAGCACGGTGTTCACGACGTTCGATGCGCCCGACTCCTCGGTGGCGGTGAAGAAGTCGCCGGCCACCCGCGATGGTGTGTGAGTGGACGTGGCGGCCAGCGCGATGAGTGTGGTCGCTGCTCCGACACCTACGGCTACCGCGGTGCGGGCGCCCTGTCGTATCCGCGGGGACGCCGCCGCATGCTCCGAACCGCGGCGTAGCACGAGCAGGATGATCAGCAGCACCAGCGTCTCGACGAGTACCTGGGTCAGCGCCAGCTCGGGTGCGCCGTGGATGGCGAAGAGCACGGCGACGAGGTATCCGGCTGTCGAGACGAGCAGGATGGCGGTGAGCCGGTGCCGGGTCACGGCGGCGGCGACGCAGGCGACGATCGTGGCGGCGCCGACCAGGCCTTGGGACGCCCGGTCCCATGGCCGCACCGAGGCGAACGCCACGTCGTCGCCCAGGAGGACGACGGCAGGCGTGACCAGGACTCCGACCAGCATGACGGCGACGTACAGCGGAAGCGAACCGGTGTGCGTCGAGGCGACGCCGTGGCGGACGGCAGCGGTCACCGCGGCGCTCGACCGGGCGGCCAGGCCGGACAGCCCCGCGGCCTCCCCGAGGTTTCGAGCCCGGGGCACGAG
>NZ_ML142850.1:221213-222966 GCF_004138495.1 Phytoactinopolyspora endophytica | reverse complement strand
GCGACGCCGAGAAGCACGGTCAGCACCGACAAGGCGAGAGCCGGTGTTGCGCCATGCCAGAGCGCCAGCTCGTAGACGGGTTCGCCCGGCTCGGTGTGGGCGTGTGCATGCAACCGCGCAAGGTCGTCGGTCAGCGCGGGAACGAGCCCGAGCGCGAGGCCGGCGCCGCTGAGGAGGGCGGGAGCGGCCAGGAAACCGATGGCGGGCGGGCGTGCCGGGACAGGGCCTCCGCCCCGTTCGACCAGCAGTGCGGCGATGAAGCGGAGGGTGTAGGCCACGGTGAGGGCCGAACCGGCGACCATGCCCGCGAGGATCCACTCGCCTGCGGGGAACGGTTCCACGAAGGCCTCGTAGGCGGCTTCCTTGCCGAGGTAACCCACCGTCGGCGGCAGACCTGCCATCGACACGCAGGCCACACCTGCGACGGCGACGATGCCGGGAGCTGTGTGCCGTACTCCGGACAGCTCGCGCAGGTCACGCGTGCCGGCCTGGTGCTCGACGGCGCCGACGACCAGGAACAGGGTGGACTTGAACGCGGCGTGGGCGAGGAACATCGTCGCCCCGGCCAGGGCAGCCGTCCGGGTGCCGGCGCCGAGTAGCACGAACAGCAGCCCCAGCTGGCTTGCGGTGCCGAAGGCCAGCAGTCGCTTGAGGTCATGCTGGGTCACCGCCCACCAGCCCGCGCCGAACAGGGTGACCAGGCCGGCGCCGATCACCACCGGCCGCCAGACGGTCGCGGTATCGAAGGCCGGCGCGAACCTGGCGATGAGGTAGACGCCGGCTTTGACCATCGCGGCGGCGTGCAGGTAGGCGCTGACCGGGGTGGGCGCCACCATGGCGGCGGGAAGCCAGCTGGTCAGCGGGACCTGGGCGGACTTGGCGACTGCCCCGACGATGAGCAGAACCAGCGCCGCTTCGACCAGCCGTCCGGACGGCGGTTCGGCGATGATGGCGGAGATCCGGTAGTCGCCTGCGCTGTGCCCGAGCATGACCAGGCCGAGCAGCATGGCGAAGCCGCCGCCGCTGGTGATGACGAGGGCCTGCATCGCGGCCCGGCGGCTGTCCCGGTCCGCGGCGCCGATGAGCAGGAAGGAGCAGACGGTGGTCAGCTCCCAGAAGACGTACAGCGCGAGCAGGTGGTCAGCGAGGACCAGGCCCAGCATCGACCCGGCGAACAGCACCAAGACGCCGAGCAGACGTGCCGTCCCCTCGTGGCGGCCGGCCAGGTAGTGCCGGGAGTACTGGAGGACGAGCGCACCGACGGCCGCGACGACGAGCGCAGCGAGCAGCGCCAGTCCGTCCAGCCGAAGCGGCACGTCCAGGCTGAGCGACGGTGCCCACGTGACAGTCGCGGTGAACACGTGCCCGTCGAGCACGTCCGGGGTCCGGTACAGCAGCCACCCGAGCGTCGCGGCGGGTGCGACGGCACCGACCAACGCCGCCCTTGCACCTATTGGCCGTGACAGCCACCAGACTGCCACGGCCACCACAGCGTGCAGAGCGAGGAGCGCGACCATGTAGCTGCGGCCATACCCTCAACGGCTCTGGTCAAACGGCGACCAGCCGGGCGGCGGTGGCGCGCCGCGCTGTGAGGTGGGCGATGTGCGGGCGCACCGGAGCCGCCTAGGTCATGCTCTGCTGGACGGTCGTGACCAGGTGATCCTTCCTGTCCGGTCGGTTGACGTGCCCAGCGAGTAGTCGGGGCCCAATGCGGTGGTCACGGCACGCTCCCAGAACGTCAGCGGACCGCTGC
>NZ_ML142850.1:210022-221198 GCF_004138495.1 Phytoactinopolyspora endophytica | reverse complement strand
CAGTGTCGAGTACGTCAAGCCTGTTCCGTCCACGTCGTACGACCGGAACGCCGACGCTCCTGGGCCGAGTCCTCCCGCCGTGATCTGGACGCAATGCCCGGCAACCGGGCGTACGGAGTTGACGTGGACGTGCCCGCACACGTAGGCGCGGACGTTCGGATGCGCTCGGACGATCTCGAGTAATGCCGGGCCGGCGGTGGGGAGGAACTCGTCGGTTCCGAACTCGTCCGAGGCCCGCGTCTCGCGCGCCGGGACCACGGGATAGTGCCCGCAGAGGATGACCGGCCGCTCGTCGGCGGCAAGCAGGCGTTCCAACCGGGGCAGAGCGCCGTCCGGGTCGCCCTCCCGGAGCCCGACGCCGACGACCCGCACCGCGCCGAGGTCATGGCTGACCACCGGACTGGGCAGGAAGACCGAACCGAAATGCGTCTCCGGATAGGGGACGTCTTGATAGGCCTCGTTCTCTTGGTTCGTCAGTGCGCGCTGCACGCTGGGCCCCAGGTCATGGTTGCCCGGAACGGTGAGCGTCGGCAGGCCGATCGTGTCGATCCATTCCTTGGCCAGGACCAGATGGTCCCGGTAGTACGCGCCGAAGTTGGTCACGTCACCGCTGACGATGACGAGGTCGGGAGCCAGACGGGCCAGCTGCGACCGGTCTCTCTCCAGCGATCGCCAGCTGCCCGGAAACCGTCGCTCCGGCTCCGGCTCGATGTGAAGGTCCGAAATATGCACGATGCGCATCGCGGTCAGGACTCCTACCTTCCGTTTCACTTGCCAGAGCCGAGCGATATGCCTTCGATGAGTCGCCTTCCGAGCCAGATGTACACGGCGAGTGTCGGAAGGACGACGATACATGCGCCGGCCAGCAGAGCACCGTAGCTTCCGCTTCCGTACTGCACGGTCGACAAGAAGGCGAGCAGCGCCACGGACAGCGTGTAGTTGGCCGTCTCCTGCAAGAGGACCAGTGCCATCAGGGTCTCGTTCCACAGCGACAAGATCGTCAGCGTCAACGCGGTGATGATCCCCGACCGCGCCAGCGGCAACATGACCCGGAAGAACGTCCGCAGTGGCCCCGCACCGTCGAGCAGGGCCGCCTCCTCGAGCTCGCTCGGCAGCGACCGGAAGAACCCGGTCAGCAGGAACACGGAGAACGGCAGCCCGAGCGCCGTGTAAACGAAGTAGAGTCCCGGCAGGCTGTTGACCAGGCCCACCTCGGCCAGCATCACGAAGATCGGAATCACCAGAACCTGGCTGGGAATGCCGATGCCCATGACGAACGCCACGGTGAGCCCACTCGCCATCCGGCTCTGACTGCGGGACAGCACGTATGCCGCCGGCGCGGAGAGCGCGATGACGGACACCGAAGCGGCAGCCACCACGATGACGGTGTTCCTCGCCGCTTGCCCGAATCCCGAGGTCACCCAGGCCTCGGTCCAGTTGTCCAGGTTCCACTCCTCCGGCAGGCTCCACGGACTGTCGAAGATCTCGCCGCTGGTCTTGAAGGAGGCCAGCACCATGAAGACGAGTACGGCGATGTTCGCCGCGACGAGGAGCCACACAAGCGACCGCGGTGCCTTCTTGACGAAATTCGCGACGGTGTGTCGATGTGCCCTGGCGGTGTTGCGGCCAGTGGTCGCCACGTCTTGTCCCTTCATCAGAACTCGAGCGGTTCTCGGTGGGTGAGCCTGCGGAGCAGGACCACGAAGGCGGTGAAGACCAGCAGCATGAGCAACGCCGACGCGGATGCATAGCCGAATCGATACGCCGACGACCCGAACGACTCGCCGTACACGAACAGGGCCGAGTTCCAGACCGAGGTCGGCGGCATGTCGTTGGTGGTGCCCCCGAAGGCGAAGATGAACTCGAAGATCTTGATCGATTCGATCGTCCAGAGCACAGCCGCGACGGACACGACGTCCCTGGACAGCGGCAGCGTGACGTACCTGAAGCGTTGCCAGGCGTTCGCTCCGGCCAGCGATGCCTCCTCATAGAGATAGATCGGTATCCGGTCGACCCCGGCGAGGATGATGGTGGTGTAGAGGCCCACATTGATCCAGACCATGCCCAGGCCGATCATCGTGAACATATTGCTCGAGTTCAGCCAGGAGATTGGCTCCACACCGAAGTTGCCGAGGACCGAGTTCACCGTGCCGCCGTGCTGGAACAGAATTCCCCAGACCAGTGCGATGACGATGCCCGACACCAGGACGGGGAAGAAGATGATCGATCGCGCTAGCCGCTTGCCCTTCATCTCCCGCAACGCCGCCGTCAACGCGAAACTCGCGAGGAACACACACCCGCCGACTAGCACGAGGATCTTCATGCTGTTGGAGAAGGCGGTCTGGAAGGTCGGGTCCTGCACGAGCGTGACGTAGTTCTTGAGCCCTCGCCACGACATCGGGCCCGCTCCGGCCCATTCGTTCAGACTGATCCATATGACGCCGATGGTGGGGCCGACGAAGAAGACCACGAACAGCGCGGTAGCCGGTGCGACGAACGGCCAGAACATGCGCCTGCGCATGACGTCGACCGGACTACCACGGCGCTCGGGCGGGACGCTCCGAGTGGGAGCGTCCCGCCTCTCGTGCAGAAGTGTCACTGGTTGAGCTCCCAGTAGTTGGCCTGCTGCTCCTTGATGTGAGCGATGAACTCCTCCCCGCTCAGCTCGCCCAGCATCAGATCACGTCCGGCCGGCTCGAAGATCTTCGAGTAGTAGTCCGGATGGTATTGGCGGAGCCCGTCGAGCAGTGGTGTGAGCTGGTTGTCCTGCATGATGGTGTAGATCCCCTCGAGCGACCCGGCCTGCTCCAGATCCGTGCGGGCCGGGAGTACGGGCACCGCGTTCGCCCAGGTCGAGAGAGTGTCCTTGTTCAACATGAAAGCGATGAACTGCTCAGCTGCGTCGACGTTCTTCGCCTTCTTCGGGATGGCGAAACCATAGGCTTCGAACGGCACCGAGCGATCGTCTCCGAACGCCGGGAAGTTCATGGCGGCCAGCTCGAAGTCCTCAGGCGCCCACCCCTTGGTGTCTCCCTCGAGCGGCACCCACGATCCCATGAGCAGGAAGTCCGCCTCGCCGTCGAACCACTGCCGCTGAACGGTCGGCCACTTGCTGGCGTCGTAGCCGTCGGGGAAGTAGCCACTGGCGGCGAGCTCCCCGATCTCGACCATGGCATCCCGGATCGCCGGGTCTTCCCAACCCTCACCCGACGGGTCGGTCGCGAGCTCGAGTAAGCCGCCGGGCCCGAGTATGCGGGCCAGCGTCATGCCCGGCCAGATGGAGGCGTAGCTCCCGATGTCCCCGTCGAGGGCGAGAGGTGATTGTCCGGAACTACGTGTCTCCTCCAGGATCTGAGCGAAGTCGTCCCATGTCTCCGGTGGGCTCGCGGCGACCTCGTTCAGCCGATTCGCGTCGTACCAGAGCGCATAGGCGTGGACGAAGAACGGCACGAGGAACGGCTCGCCGGACTCAGTTGTCGTCACCACCTCGTAGTCCTCGTTGATCACCTCACCGATCGTGACGTCCTCGCCGAATACCTCCTGCTCGTACAGCGAGCTCAGGTCGGTGTACTGATCGGTGTTGACCATCACCGAGCCGACTTTCGATGTGCTCTGCGTGACCACGTCCGGTACAGAGTCCGTGTTCTGAGCCGCGAGCACCTTGTTCATCACGTCTCGGCCGTGCCACTCCACCTCCACGGTGATGCCGGTTTCGGTCTCGAACTCGTCGATCGCCTCCTGGAGGTACTGCGCGTCTGGTTCGCTGTCTTGCCACATGGACCAGTAGTGCAGGACCTGGCCTTCCTCTCCGGAGGCCTCGGCACTGCCGTCGTCGGCCCCGCACGCTGCCACCGCGAGCAGCGGCCCGATCATGGCGGCGGTTCCCACAACGGCACGGCTTGGCGTCCGAATGCCTGTCACTCGGCCATCGTCACGGATACCTCGAATCACAGCTTCTCCTCGGTCAGCAGGACAATCCCCAGGTCAAACCGCTGAAGATGCCGATACATCAGCGGGCGGAACGACTACGGACGGCGGGGAGAACCCTCGCACCGTGCCGGGTTGTGCTCAATCGTGCGCACACCTATGCTCATTGTCAAGCGATCGAGGCGCCTATCGCTCATGTTCAATCAGTATTTACCTGCTCCTGCCTTCCCACCACCCAGCGTGAGGAGTACGAATGACTGCGAGCGCACGCACTCCAGCACGGCTTTTCTCCCGTCGATCATTGGTCCGAAGCCTGGCCGCCGGAAGCGCCGCCACCGGAATGGGCATGGCGCTGGCCCCCACGGCCACAGCAAAGGACCCGAACACACCGTGGACCGCCGACCATGTCGAACATCCCGGTGGCACACCGGATCAAACAGCCATCCAGGACGCCCTCGATGCGGCTTTGCCCGACGGTGGCCACATCACCGTCGGCGCCGGCGTGTGGAACGTCGAGGTGCCCTTGCGTATTCACGCCGGGACCCGGCTGACTCTTGCTCCGGGGACGACCCTGCTCCGTACGGGGGAGACCACCACCCTGCTGTCCAACGGCCCACGGGACGGGTCGGACACCACCACGGGCGGTTACGACGGACCCGGCGACATCATCGTCGAAGGCGGCGTCTGGGACGTGAACGTCGACAACAACCCCAGGCCGGCCTGGGGGATCGTGTTCGGGCATGCACGCAACATCACCGTGCAGGACCTGGAGATCCGCAATGTCCCGGAGTGGCATGCCATCGAGTACAACGCCATCTACAACGGTCTGATCCAGAACTGCTCGCTCATCCGGGCGACGCCGCGAGCCAACGGGCCGTGGAACGCGGAGGCCCTGAGCATCGACCTTGCCTACCCGGGCCTGCAACCATTCGGGGCCGGTGATTACACCCCCAGCGAGATGATCCGGATCATCGGCAACCATTGTGAGGACTGGCCGACGTTCGCGGGATGCCATTCCGGATACGGCGGTGTGTGGCACAACCAGTTCGTCATCTCGGACAACACGATGACGAACCTGAGTTACTGGGGGGTCAGCCTGCGGAACGCGTCGAGGGCAGTCATCACCGGTAACACCATGTTCGACGTGGGCGGCGGCGTGTGGCTGCGACCGACGACGGTGCCTGAGCTGCAGTCGGTGACCAGCATCGTCATCTCTGACAACGTCATCGACACCACGACTCGTAACGAAGGAATACGACTTGCCGGTCAGTCGGAATCGGGCGAGGACGGGCAGATCTACGGCGCGTCGGTGACCGGTAATGTCATCCGTCGGGCCAATACCGCCGGGATTGTCACCAGATGGTCACCCGAGGCCCATATCAGCGACAATTCGATCTTCGTGACCGGTGCCGCCGGAATCGAGGCGCAGGACTGCGACCTGGCGGTCATAGCGACCAACTACATCCGAGACAGCCAGGACGAGGGCCTGCTCGTATCCGGCGGTCGTGGCCAGCAGGTCACCGGCAACAGTGTCGTGAACGCCGGCCGGGCCGCGCCGGCGAGCACCCCGGCAGTGCGCTTCAACGACGTCGAGCTGGTGTCTGTGCAGGGCACCACGGTGCGTACGCGGAGTGGTGCCAGTAAACCCTCGCACGCGATGGTCTCTAACGCCGGCTCGTCCGACATCGCGTACACCAACAACGATGTGCGTGACAGCTTCGCGACCGCCGCGTTCGACATGCAGGGGAGCGGGCATGTGAACAACCCGCCGAACATCGCCTGAGGCGACGACGCAGCCGTGGGCGGCGCGTGAGCGTCGCCCACGGCTCGGCCGAGACATTCAGGACTGACGAGTCCCACGAAAGACAACGGAGGTACCCGTGCCGAGCGCGACACATGTCCAAGCCGAGATCGACAGCCAGCCGGAGTGCTGGCGGCAGGTGGTCACCCTGCTGAGCTCCGCAGCCGGGGCCCTTCCAAGGGCGGGCGAGCGAGTGGCCGTCATCGGTTGCGGCACTTCGTGGTTCGTGGCACAGGCATACGCGACCCTGCGGGAACGCCTCGGGCAAGGCGAGACGGACGCCTTCTCGGCGTCAGAGTTCCCCGTGAGCCGGCCCTATGACCGGCTCGTGGCAATCACCCGGTCCGGGACGACGAGCGAGGTGCTCGACGTGCTGCGTTCTCCGCGGACATCGTTGCCGACGGTCGCCATCACCGCGGATGCCAGCTCCCCGGTGCGGGAGCGGGCCGATGCGCTCGTCGTGCTCGACTTCGCGGACGAGAAGTCGGTGGTGCAGACGCGGTTCGCCACCACCGCGCTCGCGTTCTTACGCGCTCATCTGGGGGAAGAGATCGACACGGCCAGCGCTCAGGCGGAGCTCGCACTGGCCCAGCCCGTGGACGAGATACTTCTGCAATGCCGGCGGTTCGTGTTTCTCGGGCAAGGCTGGACGGCCGGGCTCGCGCATGAGGGAGCGCTGAAGATGCGGGAGGCCTCTCTGTCCTGGGCCGAATCGTATCCTGCGATGGAATATCGGCATGGGCCGATCAGTCTCGCCGACAGCACGGCCGTCGTCTGGTTCCTCGGCGGCGATGCGCCCACGGGGCTGATCGACGAGGTCCGCCAGGCCGGCGCACACGTCGTGGCCGATCGGCTCGACGCCATGGCCGATCTGGTCCGGATACAGCGGCTGGCTGTGGCGCTGGGCCTGTCGAAGAACCTGGATCCAGACCAGCCACGTCACCTGAGCCGCTCCGTCATCCTGGAAGCGGGCACCTGGTGAAAGCGAACACGGTGGTCACGATGGTCTACAACCTCTGGGGAGACCATCGCTGGGAGGATCGTGCGGGTCCGCTCCGGGAGCTGTTGCGTATCCGCGACCCCGACATCCTGGCCACGCAAGAGCTGCGTCTCGCCTCGCGGACCGTCATCGACGAGGTTCTTCAGGGTCATGACCGCGTCGAGGATGACTTCCCGGGCTGGGCTGGACAGGGAAACATCTGGTGGCGCCGGGACCTGTTCAAGCACGAGGATCACGGGGCGGAGGACATCGGCATCCGGGCCGACGACGCCTGCCTGTTCTGGGTTCGGCTCGCCGTGCGCGACCTCGGCACCTCATTGGTGTTCGCCACCGCGCACTACACCTGGCCCGGCCACGAAACGGAGTGGCACGACGACGTCAGCCCGCGGCCCGAGCACGCCCGGCGTACGGTCGACGCCTTGAATCGGCTGGCACCGGATATCCCGTGCATCTTCACCGGCGATCTCAACGACTACGCGCGGCCGTTGTGGATCCTGCGTTCGGCCGGCTTCGAGGACTCGTTCAGCTACCTGAAGCGTCTCTCGCCGGCGACGCATCCGGTCTTCCCCAACCCGGTGGCACGGGTGGACGTGAACGACCCGGAGTTCACGCCGTCCACCATCGACTGGCAGTTCCACCGTGGCCCGCTCGCCCCTCGGGTCAGTGAGGTGGTCGACTTCTACTCCGACGGTGTCCCGCCATCCGACCACAAACCGGTCGCGGTGGCGTATCGCATCGAACGAGGACCCGAAGGTTTGAGCTCCGACCTGCAGAAATGAGCTGATCACACCGATGACCTCTCCTGACAGCACGCCACGCGACAGCGGCTCGGCACCCGGTGAGCGGGCCGTGCGCATCCTGACCTTCAATATCCGGCACGGCGAGGGAATCGACGACGTTCTGGACCTGGAACGGACGGCTCGGGTGATCGAGTCCACCGACGCCGACGTGGTGACGTTGCAGGAGGTCGACCGCCATTTCGGCGGCCGTAGCCGGTTCCAGGACCAGACATGGTGGCTGGGCCGCCGGCTCGGCATGACCGCCCTCTACGGCCCCGACATGACTCTGCCACCGCCTGATGTCGGCCGTCCCCGGCGCGAGTACGGCAACGCCATCCTCACCCGGCACCAGGTCGAGTGGTGGGACCATGTGCCGCTTCCGGCCTGGCCAGGGATGGAGGAACGCGGTGTGTTGCGGGCGTCGTTGCTGTTGGGAGAGTCGTCCGTGACCGTGTGGACCACCCACCTCGCACACGAGAACCCCGAGCTCCGCGCCGAACAGGCCCGCGCCGTCGTCCGGACGCTTCCAGGCTCCCCACGTGGGCTGGTGCTCACCGGAGACCTGAACGACGTCCCGGAGAGCGCGACGCTCAAGGAACTGACCGGCCCGTTCGCCGATGCGTGGCCGCTAAGCCACACGGAACTGGGTGGCACGTTCGACTCCGTGAGCCGGAGTATCCGCATCGACTACATCCTGGCGACCGCGGATATCGGGGTCACGGCCGTGGACCTGGTCGAGGTGGGCGACGCATCAGACCATCTTGCGCTGGTCGCGGATCTCACGGTCCCGGCCGGCTGACCGTGCTCCGGGCTACTCGCCGCCGCTCGGACCGCATCTCGTCGATCGTCGAGCGGATGGCCGCGGGCCGCAGTTTGAACGTCAGCGAACTGGCAGAGGAATTCCGGGTTTCGAGCGCGACAATTCGGCGTGACCTTCAATTCCTGGAACATCAGGGAATCATCTCCCGCACCCACGGTGGTGCGACGTCGACAGGCGAATTCGCTCCGACGCCGGCGCCTTATCGGACACATCGTGCCGGCGAGAAGGCGAGAATCGCCGGCCGCGTCGCCGAAGCCATTCCTTTCGGCCGGCCGGTCGTGGGGTTCAACGGTGGTAGTACAACACTTCAGGTAGCGCGGACACTCGCCGGGAGAATGGGCATGACAGTCGTGACGAACTCGCTGACCATCGCTGCGGAGCTGGCCAGCCAGGCCTGGCTGACGCTCATCGTCACCGGGGGGACCAACCGCTGCACCTCCCACCAGCTCGTCGGTCCAGGTATGCATGCGTCCATGTCGGAGATCAGGCTCGATATCGCTGTGATCGGCGTCGACGGGATCGTTGCCGGGCATGGGGCCGGCAACCACGACCCTGAGGAGGCGGCCGCTGCCGCCGCACTGATCGCGCGGGCGGACCGCGTGATCGTGGCGGCCGACGGGTCCAAGATCGGACGGATGGCGGCGGCGCGCGTCTGCCGGCTCTCCGAGATCGATGAGCTCTTCACCGACGATTCCGCCGATCCTGAAGCGCTGGAGATGATACGCCGTTCCGGGCTCGGCGTATCGACAGGGTCCGAAGCGGATTGTGTTCACTATTCGCATTCGAACAATGCAGACTGCGCACTTTAGGGCGAGCTATAGACGCCATCGGATGAATCTCTACACAATGAAATCTCTGAGGGTCATCGCCTGAAAAGGAAGACCCGTTCTCGGCCACGCCAGCAATGGAGGATCCAGAGCATGTGGAGAGCGAATCGCCGACCGTCGGAACTCACCGGAACAGCCCCGTCCCGCCGTTCGCTTCTCGGTGGAGCGATCATCGGCGGCACCGGACTGGCCGCCGCCACGATGGTGGCGGCCCCGCCGGCCGCCGCCACGCCACCCTGGGAGAAGTTCCACGTCGAGCACCCCGGCGATGACCCGGACGAGACGTCCATCCAGCGAGCCCTCGACCATGCTCGTGACCAGGGTGGTGGCCACGTCACTGTGGGTGCCGGCCGTTGGCGGATCGAAAAGCAGCATCTTCGCATCTACGCCGGCACCAGGCTGTCGCTGGCTCCCGGCACGGTGCTGCTCCGTACCGGCGAGCTGACCGCGATGCTCAGCAACGGCCCACGTGACGGCTCGGACACCACGACCGCGGGGTACGAAGCGCCGGGGGACATCATCGTCGAAGGCGGGGTCTGGGACTTCAACGCACGTGAGGTCCCGCAGCCCGGGTGGGGGCTCGTGTTCGGGCATGCCGCCAACATCATCGTCCAGCACTTGGAGATCCGCGACGTGTCGGAATGGCACGCGATCGAGTACAACGCGATCTTCAACGGCGTGGTCGACTCGTGCACGATCGTCGGCTCGATAGCCCGGCCGTCGGCGGCGTGGAACCAGGAAGCCGTGAGCATCGACCTGGCGTGGCCCGGCCTGCAGCCGTTCGGCGCCGGCGACCACACCCAGAGCCAGCTGATCCGGGTGGTGAACAACTACTGCGAGGATTGGCCGACGTTCGCCGGTTGTCATAGCGGGTACACCGACTCCAGCCACGACCAGTTCGTTTTCACCGGGAACACCGTGCGTGGCCTGTCGTACTGGGGGGTGAGCATCCGGAACGTCAACCGGGCCGTCATCACGGGTAACACCATGTCGGACGTGGGCGGTGGTGTCTGGGTGCGCCCGCACGACGATCCGAACTATCTGGACCACCGAGCGATCTCCGGCATTGTGGTGGCGGACAACGTCATCGACACCACCACTCGGGACGAGGGTATCCGGGTGTTCGGTGTCGTCGACGAGACTCTCGGCGACGGCCGGATCTACGGCAGTGTGGTGACCGGAAACGTGGTCCGCGATACCGCCAAGACCGGAATCGTGGTGCGCTGGGCGCCGGAGGCGCTCGTGGCGAACAACTCGGTCCTGGGAGCGGGTGCCCACGGCGTCGAAGTCCTCAACTCGTCGTCGGCGGTCGTGACCGGGAACTACGCACGAGATCTGGACCACCACGGTCTGGCGGTCTCGCATGGCGAGGAACAGCACATCATGGGCAACACCATCGCCAACCCCGCGCGAGCTGACGAGGGCGGTGCCGGGATCCATCTCGCCGCTGTGTCGCACGTCAGCATCCAAGGCAACAAGGTGACCTCCACGGCGCCGGAGCCGGCCCATGCGATCTCCGCCGACAGCGACTCTTCAGGCATCTTCTACACGAACAACGACGTCCGTCGTGGCTATGCGGAGACTCCGTTCGACCTCAGCGGTACCGGCCACGTCGACACCCCCGGCAACCTCAGCTGACGTCGTGGGTCGAGAAGGCCCGGCGCAGTGTCTCGGTGCACGCTGAGGACCTGGTGGCGGATGTGATCAGGGCGCCGGTGACCGTGAGATCCGGCTCGACCGGGATCACGGTCACGCGCTCGGTCGTCGTGATGGTGCCGGGTTCGCCGTAGACCAGCGTCCACGAGGGCGCTCCAGCGCCGATCTCGACCAAGGTGTCCGTCAGCGTTCCCACCGGCCGTCCGGGCCGCGGCTCGAAACCGGCCCGGCGGCAGGCATCCACGACGAAGCCGTGGACCAGGGGATCGCACTTCTCAGCCGGCATTCTGACCGGTAGGTCGGCGAGCTGCGCGAGCCGCAGCGACTGGCTCTGAGCGAGCGGATGTGACGAGGTGAGGGCGACGC
>NZ_ML142850.1:208253-210003 GCF_004138495.1 Phytoactinopolyspora endophytica | reverse complement strand
CCGGCTCCCGCCACAGTGGCGTCGACCATAGTGCCTCCGTGTCCAGGAACGGGCCGTCCACTCCTGTGCGCAGGATGGCGACGTCGAGCTCTCCGGTGCGAACCGCCTCCAGTTGCTCCGGGACGGGCCTGGCGTCGAGTTCGACCTCGGTCTCCGGAACCAGTCGTTGAAGAGCGGAGAGTCCGTGTTCCAGCCGGGCGCTCACTCCCGGACTGGTACCGATCCGGAGGATGCATCGTCCAGCGGCCGCCAGACCCGCGGCCACGGCTGCCGTGCGGTCGGCCGCGTCCAGGACGGTACGCGCCTCCGGCAGGAGACGCTCCCCGTGCCTGGTCAGGCTGACCTGCCGTGGTGAACGGTCCAGCAGCGTGACTCCAAGCTCGCGTTCCAGACGGCTGACCTGCTGGCTGACGGCGGGCTGCACGATGCGCAGACGTTCCGCGGCCCTCCCGAAATGCAACTCCTCGGCGACGGTGACGAAGTACCGCAGCTGACGAAGCTCCACATCTGCCCCTTTACCTCGAACGATCACGATCGGTTATCGCTGCACAGGTCAACTGAGTCTTGGTCCACGACATTCCGGCCGGTTGACTTGATCGTGCTGGCGCGGTGGCCGGGCTGCACGCTCCCAGCCGCATCTGGGCGCGTTGTCCGGAGGCGAACGTGGCGAACGATGAGGGAGAACACATGCGGACAGGGGTCTGGCTCGAGATCTCCAGGATGACGATGCCGGAGATCGTGGCGACGGCGCGCGACGCGGCGGAAGCCGGCTATGCGACGTTGTGGTTCGGCGAGGTCGGCACCTGGGATCCGCTGACGGTGCTCACCGCCGTCGGCCGGGAGGTACACGAGCCGCGCCTGGGGACTGCGATCGTGCGGACGTATCCGCGACACCCACTGGCCATGGCTGCCCAGGCGCTGACCATCCAGGCCGCGACGGACAGCCGGCTGGTCCTCGGCCTGGGTCCGAGCCATGCGCCGATCATCGAGGGGCAGTACGGCGTCCCGTTCACGGCCCCGGCTCGCAACATGCGTGAGTACCTCTCCGCGTTGGTCCCGCTGTTGCGTGGTGAGCCGGTGGACCACCACGGCACCGACTGGACGGCTGTCGGCCAGTTCGACCTGGCGGGCGCGGAACCGCCTCCGGTGCTGTTGTCCGCATTGGGGCCACGGATGCTGCAACTGACCGGTGAGCTCGCGGACGGTGTCATCACGACGTGGGCCAGCGCGCGCACGCTCACCGACCATCTGTTGCCCCCGTTGATGCGTGCCGCGCAGGGCGCCGGTCGCCCGGCGCCCGAGGTGGTCGCCCAGGTGCCGGTGTGTGTGACCGACGATCCCGACGGTGTCCGGGCGCGCGTGAACGAGGAGCTGAAGATGGCAGGGGACCTGCCGAGCTACCGAGCCATCTTCGACCGCGAGGGCTTGTCCGGCCCTGGCGACGCCGTCGTCGCCGGTGATGAGGCCACGGTCCGTCGGGCTGTCCAGCGGTACGCCGACGCCGGGGTCACGGAGTTCCTGGCCACTCCGGTCGGCTCGTCCGAGGACAGAGCCCGCACCGTGGCGGCCCTTGCCCCGTAAAGCCTTCTCTCATGATCATCGAGGATCGTGAGGGTTATAGCACCGCGGATCCTCGATGATCATGGAGCGGAGGGATTCGGCCGATAGCGAAGGTCGGTCGGAGTCCCGGCGGTGCCGGCTTACGATGATCGAAAGCCCAGCCGGATCCGTGGAGGTGGGCAGAGTTGCC
>NZ_ML142850.1:203201-208239 GCF_004138495.1 Phytoactinopolyspora endophytica | reverse complement strand
GCTTGACCGCCCGCGCTATGACGGGCACGCCGACTGGTACGACGAGTGGAACTCTCCTGCCGCATCGCGACATAGCGACATCGTCCGGTCGTTGCTGGGGCGGGGGAGCGGTCGGTGCCTGGATCTCGGGTGCGGCACCGGGCAATACGCGGACGCGATCCGGTCCACCGGACGCGCGGTTGTCGGTGTCGATATCTCGGCGGACCAGCTCCGAGTCGCGCGTCGTCGGAACCGTGTGCTGGTCCAGGGCGACGCGGCGCGGCTGCCGTTCGAGGACGGCACCTTCGACACGGTCGTGGCGACGTGGGTTTCCACCGACGTCGATGACTTCCGCGGTGTCGTACGAGAAGCCGCTCGCGTCCTGACTCCCGGTGGTCTGTTCCTCTTCTATGGCGTGCACCCGTGCTACAACGGACCCTCCGTCGAATGGACCGATGACGGACGACGGATCATCCACCCCAAGTATCACCGCGCCGGCTGGCACGAGCACCAGCCGTGGTGGACCAACAGCGGCATCCGGGACAGGGTGGGCATGCGGCACGTGCCGTTGGCCGACGTCATCAACGCCGTGCTCGACGGTGAGCTGAGCATCGTCCGCGTCGTGGAGCCCCGGACAGGAGGCGCCGAATCGGGGACGGACGACGTCCCGCTCCCCACCGTGCTCGCCGTTCTCGCCCGCCGGCGCGGCGATCATCAACCGCTTGCCACTTGATGAGGTGGATGATCGGTGCCTGGGTCGGTCGCAACGACGCGGCTGGACCTGTTCGCGAAGAAGCGAATCGTGCCTACTCTGGAACGCAAGCCCTTCTCGTTGGGGTTCGCAGCTGATGGTCACGAGTCTGAACTAGGGTGGCGGCTGTGTCGACGCTTGCCGATGTACTGAACGTTCTGGAACAGCACTACCCGCAGTCGCGGGCGGAGTCCTGGGACGCCGTCGGACTGGTCTGCGGTGACCCGGATGCGGAGGTGCGGCGGGTGTTGTTCGCCGTGGACCCGGTCGCCGCCGTTGCCGACGAGGCCATCGAGTGGGGCGCGGACCTGATCGTCACCCACCATCCGTTGTTCCTGCGGCCGGTGCACGGCGTCGCCGCCACCAACCCGAAGGGCCGGCTGGTCCATCGCCTGGTCTCCAACGGCATCGCCCTCTACACCGCACACACCAACGCGGACACCGCCGATCCCGGGGTGAACGACGCGCTGGCGGACGCGCTCGGGCTACACGGCCTGCGACCGCTCAGCGCGCACTCCGGTGAGCAGCAGGACAAGCTGGTCGTCTTCGTTCCCGAGCCGCACACCGGACGGGTGCTGGACGCGCTCACGGCCGTCGGAGCGGGGGTGATCGGCGACTACGAGCGCTGCGCGTGGACGACGTCCGGCACCGGCACGTTCCGGCCCGGCGCCGGGGCGAACCCGACCATCGGGCAGGTCGGGGAGATCGAGGAGGTAGCCGAGTACCGGCTGGAGATGGTGGTCCCACGACGGCTGCGGACGCACGTCGTCGACGCGCTGATCGCCGCGCACCCTTACGAGGAACCGGCGTACGACATCTATGAACTGGCGGTCCTTCCGGCGACGACGGGCCTCGGCAGGATCGGCATGCTCGAGGAGCCGGAATCGCTGCGCGCATTCCTCCGGCGGGTGGCGGGCGCGCTGCCCGCGACCGCGGCGGGAGTACGGGCCGCGGGCGATCCTGATGCACCGATCCGCACGGTGGCGGTATGCGGCGGAGCAGGGGACTCCTTGCTGGAAACCGCGCGCCGTTCCGGCGTCGACGCCTACGTGACCGGGGATCTGCGGCACCATCCGGCCTCCGAGGCGATCGACAACGGCGGGCCCGCTCTCGTAGACGTCGCGCACTGGGCTGGGGAATGGCCGTGGCTCACAGTTGCGGCCCAGAGACTGCGGGCCGATCTTGGCGTAGAAGGTACTAGGGTGGAAACCCACGTATCCGTGGTACCGACAGATCCGTGGACACTGCACGAGCCGTCCCGCTCACCCGGGACGCCCGTGCCCGAGGAAGGGACTACTGCTGAACGTTGACCCGGAAGTCCAGCTCCGCCTCCTCGATGTGCAGAAGCTGGACCTGAAGCTTGACCAGTTGGCGCACCGGCGCAAGACCCTGCCGGAGGTCGCTGAAGTCGAAACCCTCGCCGCCGAACACGCTCGGCTGGGCGATGCCCTCGTGGTAGCGCAGACGGCCGTGAGCGATCTGGAACGCGAGCAGAAGCGTGCCGACTCCGATGTGGAGCAGGTACGGACTCGCAAATCGCGTGACCAGAAACGCCTCGACTCGGGCCAGGTCTCCTCACCGAAGGAGCTGGAGAGCCTCCAGAAGGAGGTCGAGTCGCTGAACCGGCGCCAGTCCGAGCTCGAGGACACCGAGCTGGAGATCATGGAGCGTCTCGAGCAGGCCCAGAACGAGGTCGACTCGGTGAACAACCAGCGCGAGAAGACCGGTGAGCGTGTGCGGGAGGTCCAAGGCAGCCGCGACGCGCAATGGGCGGAGATCGACAAGGAGTCCGAGGACGCACGGACGCGGCGTGCCGAGCTCGCTGCCCAGCTCCCGGAGGACCTGCTCGCCCTGTACGAGAAGATCCGCGCCTCTTCCAGTGGTATCGGCGCGGCGGCACTGCGACGCCGCATGTGCGAGGGCTGCCAGATGCAGCTCGACCCGGCGGAGCTCACTCGGATCGCCAGCTTCGCCCCCGAGGTGGTGATCCGTCACGACGAATGCCGTCGCATCCTCGTCCGGGTGCCTGACGGCGGCGTGTGAGAGGCATGTCGCGGTTGATCATCGAGGCCGACGGCGGCTCTCGGGGAAACCCGGGCCCGGCTGCCTTCGGCGCGCTGGTTCGCTCCGCCGGTTCGGGTGAGGTACTGGCCGAGGCGGGTGAGACCATCGGCGTCGCGACCAACAACGTCGCGGAGTACCGGGGGTTGATCGCGGGCCTGCAGATGGCGTTCGCCATCGACCCTGATGCCGAGGTCGAGGCGCGCCTGGACTCCAAGCTCGTGGTCGAGCAGATGTCCGGCCGCTGGAAGATCAAGCATCCGGACATGCGGCCGCTGGCGCTGACGGCGCAGCGGATCTTCTCGCCCGGCGCGGTGGCCTACACCTGGGTGCCTCGTGCGGAGAACGCCCATGCCGACCGGCTGCTGAACGACGCCCTCGACGGCAAACCCACCCCGCAGCCCTCGGCCGAAGAGCTCGCTGGCGCCGGGGATCTCGCAGGTGCCGGGGAACCGGCTCCGTCCGTGCAGAGCCAGCCGGAACCGTCCCGAGAAATGCCTGCCCTGTGGTCGGGGGAGATGGACCCGCCGACCACCCTCGTCCTGGTCCGGCACGGTCAGACCGCGATGACGAGGGGCCATGCGTTCAGCGGCGGCGGTGTGGACGGGCCGCCACTCGACGACGTCGGCCTCGGGCAGGCCAAGCGGGCCGCTGATCTGCTGGCCGGTTCCGAGGCGATCCTTCGCCTGTCTACGGTGGACGGCGCCGTGCCGGCGGGCGAGGCGGAGGCGAGCACCGTCGCCGATGCCACCTCCGCGGCCGGCCTGATACCGGGTCCCGGAGTACCGGTCGTCGTAGCGTCGCCGATGGTGCGGACCCGGCAGACGGCCGAAGCCATCGCGTCCCGGCTGGGAGCGGCGGATATCGTGCTGGACCACGAGTGGCGCGAGTGCGAGTTCGGTGTCTGGGAAGGCCTGACGCTGGCGGAGATCAGCGAGCGGTACCCGGACGACCTGGCCCAATGGTTCGAGTCGACGTCGTTCCGGCCGCCGGGCGGCGAGTCGCTGGACGAGCTCGCCACCCGGATCGCTGCCGCCCGGGACCGCATCGTCAGCGCATATCCGGGACAGACGGTTGTGGTGGCGACCCATTCGCTGCCGATCCGCTCCCTGGTCCGGATGGTTCTGGAGGCGCCGCCGTCGGCGATGTTCCGGATGCAGCCGATGCCGGGCTCGGCGACGGAGATCCAGCACTACAGCGACGGCACCTCGGCCCTGGCGGGGTTCAACTACCGTTCCTGACGCCGCAAGGGTTGGGCGGGGTGGCCTTTTAGGACTCGGCGGTCCGGGTAACAGAAGCGGCATGCTAGGTGCTGGTGTGGCGCGGCTTGGGGCTCGCGCGGTGTTGGCCGGGATCTCGGGCGCCGCATACACGGCGGGAGTCGCGAAGGGCACGGCCAAGGTGCTGCCGCAGACCGCCTCCCACGCGTTGTCGTCGCTGCCCCGGGTGGCCGCCGAGCTGCCCCGGGTGGCCGCCGACATGTTGCCGAGTGAACCGGCCCGGGAAGCCGCGTCGGCCGCTCGTGCGCTCACCGACGTGCACCCCAGACGACAGCACCGACGGGTCTGGTCCGGTGACGGAACGGTACATATCGAGGTGCGTGGGCTCGGTGGCCGGGATGGTGCCGGCAGGCGCAGGCTGGCTGAGAACGTACCGAAGGCGCTGCGGCGGGTGAAAGGCGTGCGCTGGGCGCGGGTGAACGCCGTGACCGGCCAGGTGCTGGTCGCCTTCGACGAGGGGCGGGTGGACGTCGGGACGCTGCTGGACACCGTCCGCGGCGTGGAGGAAGAGCACGGCACCCGGGAGGACGACTTCTCCTGGCGACGGCCGACCCATCCGGGCGACTCGACGCCGATCGCCGCCGTCGCCACCGAGCTGGCGGCGGACTGCGTGGCCACAGGCATGGCGCTCATCCAGTCCGTGTTCCGGTTCTCGCCGCTGCCGCGTCAGGTCAGGAGTGCGCTCGCGTTGCTCGAGATCGAGCGAGATCTGCGTCGCGGCCTGAAACGACGGGTCGGGCCGATCGAGACCGACCTCGTGCTCACGCTCGCGAACGCGGCCGTGCACGGCCTGTCACAAGGGGTCGCGACGCCGGCGGTTGATGCTGTGTACCGGACGACGTTGCTCGCCGAGGTGTGGGCCCGACGCCAGGTGTGGACGCGACGCGAGCCGGAACTGGCCGGTCGGGCCGGCACCGTTCCGCCCTCCGCGCCCCGGCCGCCGCCCCGGCCCGGGACGCGTCCGCGC
>NZ_ML142850.1:201813-203191 GCF_004138495.1 Phytoactinopolyspora endophytica | reverse complement strand
GCGGCGGCGGTGCTGGCGATCACCCGTGATCCCGGCAGGGCGGCAGAGGCGCTTCAAGCTGCGGTTCCCCGGGCCGCACGGTACGGCCGGGAGGGGTTCGCCACCGCGGTGGCGCGGGAGCTGTCCCGACGCGGCGTCGTCCCGATGAACGCCGGAGCCTTCCGGCGGTTCGACCGGGTCTCCGCGATCGTCGTCGACTCGGACGTGCTGGTCTCTGCCGACGGAGAGCTGGATCGCCTGGCCGACGCGGTGCTCGAGGCCGCCGGCGGCGGTGACGCGACGGTGCTGATGACCGACCGGCCGGCAGTAGCGGACCTGCTGTCCCGGGTCGACGAGGCGATCGGCGACGAGCCGCTGGCCGAGCACGTCCGCAGTCTGCAGGGCGACGGGCACGGTGTCCTGGTGATATCCGCCGACGACCAGGACGCCTTGGTCGCGGCGGATGTCGGCGTCGCAGTGCCTCGAGAGAACAGCACCGCGTACTGGTCGGCGGATCTGGTGGTCGGCGCGGACGGGCTGGAAGACGTCTGGCGTGTTCTCCGCGCGCTGCCGGCGGCCCGTGCGGTGAGCCGGAGTTCGGTCCATCTCGCGCAGGCCGGGTCGGCGTTGGGTGCCCTGCACTCCCTGGTGGCTGCTCGCCGTCGGCGTACCAGCCTGGGGCTGGCCCCGGTGCAGCTGGCCGCGCTGGTCGCCTTGGTGCGCGGAACTGCCGCCGGGTTGCGCGCCACCCGTTTCGGCGAGCCGGAGCCGGTGACCCATGTGCCGTGGCACGAGCTGCAGGCACGCGACGTCTACCGGCGGCTCCAACACGACGGAGCGGCCGCGAGGCGACGAGGCACGCAGCAGCCGTGGCCCGCGCGCTGGATGCGGCCGGTCCTGGATCTCACCGTGCCGGGGGCCGGCACCCTCGGCGAGCACAGCAGGGACGCGATCGGTCTGGCCAAGGCCGTACGCGAGGAGCTCGGCGATCCGTTGACGCCGGTGCTCGCAGTCGGCGCCGTCGCGTCGGCCGTCGTCGGGTCGGGTGTGGACGGCGCTCTGGTCGGAACCGTCATGACCGGAAACGCACTGATCAGCGGTGCGCAGCGGCTCCGAGCGGAGCGGGCCCTCCGGGAGCTCACCGCCGAGCAGGAAGTGGTCGCTCGCCGGGTCGTCGTCGAGGATCTCGACCGGCTCGCGGACGCGCGTGTGGAGAACGCGCCCGCCAAGAAGCTCGTCCCGGGTGACGTGATCGAGCTCCGTGGCTCGGATCTGGTGCCGGCTGACGCCCGGCTGCTGACCGCGGAGGAACTGGAGGTCGACGAGTCGGCGCTGACGGGGGAGTCGCTGCCTGTTCCGAAGGACGGGGCGCCGACTCCCGGCGCACCGGTGGCGGAGC
>NZ_ML142850.1:197711-201746 GCF_004138495.1 Phytoactinopolyspora endophytica | reverse complement strand
TGGTGTTCGACGGAACGAGCGTGCTCGCGGGTTCGGCGTATGCGGTCGTCGTCGCTACCGGGCCGGCGACGGAAGCCGGCCGCGCGGCAGGCGCCGCAAGGGGTGCTCCACGGCCCGGCGGTGTGCAGGCCAGACTGCACGAGGTCACCAGGAAGGCGCTCCCGGCGACGGCGATCGGCGGTGCGGCGGTGACCGGGATCGGGCTGCTGCGGGGCATGCCCGTGCGAGAGGCGGTCGCGGCCGGGGTCTCGGTGGCGGTAGCGGCGGTTCCCGAGGGTCTGCCGCTGGTGGCGACGGTCGCCCAGACAGGCGGGGCTCGTCGGCTGTCTCGGCAGGGGACGCTGGTGCGGGCGTCGCGGGCGCTGGAGGCGCTCGGCAGGGTCGACGTCGTGTGCTTCGACAAGACCGGCACACTCACCGAAGGAAAGCTGCGCGTCACCCGGCTGGCTTCCGCCGAGACGGACCTCGATTCCGACGACCCGGCTGCTCGGTCGCTGCTCGCGGCAGCCGGCCATGCCTGCCCGGACGTACGGCCCGAGCAGGTCAAGGCGGTGCCGCATGCCACCGATCGAGCGGTGCTGGAGAGCGCCGAGTCCGCGGGCGACGTGCACCGTGACGGCTGGAAACCGGTGACCGAGCTTCCGTTCGAGACGCAGCGGGGGTACTCGGCGACGCTCGGGCACATCGACGACGACGGTGCGGTGCTGGCGGTGAAGGGTGCGCCGGAGGTGGTGCTGCCGCTGTGCCGGGACGCGCCGTCGCCTCAGATGGTCGACGAGCTTGCGGCGGACGGCCTGCGGGTGCTGGCGGTGGCCGAGCGCCGGCACGGGCTCCCAGAAGAGACGGATGACATCGAGCCGCTGGTGGAGGAGTTGACGCTGCTCGGCTTCATCGGGATCGCGGACGCGCCGAGACCCGATGCGGCGGCGACGGTGCGCGACCTGGGCGGTGCGGGCGTGCGCGTCGTCATGGTCACCGGGGACCATCCGGAGACCGCGCGTGCGACGGCGGCCAAGACCGGGATCGCCAACGGCGACGTGCTCACCGGCGCCGAGATCGAGCAGATGACCGAGCGGGAACGCATCCGCCGGGTCGCCGGATGCACGGTCTTCGCCAGGGTCACGCCGGAGCAGAAGACGCAAATCGTGGCGGCGATGCAGAAGGCCGGCCGGGTGGTGGCGATGATCGGGGACGGTATCAACGACGCGGCGGCGATCCGGCTCGCCGACGTCGGGATCGGGGTCCGGGCGCGGCGGTCGACGTCTGCCCAGTCGGCTGCCGACCTGGTCTTGAGCGGTGCCGACATGCGCCAGGTGCACCAGGCCCTGCTCGAAGGACGCGCGCTGTGGCGGCGGGTGCGCGACGCCGTGTCGATCCTGGTGGGCGGGAACGCGGGCGAGGTGGCGTTCATGGTGCTCGGTACCGCCCTGGCCGGCCGGGCACCGATCAACACGCGGCAGATGCTGCTGGTCAACATGCTCACCGACATGTTCCCGGCGTTGGCCGTCGCCCTCGCCGGCGGTCACGACGAAGAGGACGACGGCGAGCCGGTGGGTTCGCTGCTCGGGCCCTCCCTGAAGTCGGCGGTGGCGGTGCGCGGGGGAGCCACGGCGCTCGGTGCCACGCTGGCGTGGTCGGTGGGCCGGTGGACCGGGCGGCGGCAGCGCGCCGGCACTATGGGCCTAGCGGCGCTGGTCCTCACGCAGCTGGGGCAGACCTTGCTCATCGGGCGGCACAGCCGGCTGGTGGTCGGCACGTCGGTGGCGTCGTTCGCCGCGCTGTTCGTGGCCGTGCAGACGCCTGGCCTGAGCCAGTTCCTCGGCGGCACGCCGCTGGGACCGGTGGCATGGACGATCGTGTTGGGCGCCGCCGTCGTCGGGACGATCGCCGCGGCCGGGGCGACGTCCCGCACAAGCCGAAGCGAATGATCGCGGATCCGGCGAAGCTCTTCGCGGTAATCAGGTACGCCAGTGCTGGGCATTTCAGTGCGCGGTGTTGGATGACTTTCTCGGCGGCATGTCGGTCGAGCGTTGTCGATTTCGTGCGGGCCGTTCGACGTAGATATATAAGGTGAGCCCGCCGCGAACCAGGAGGAGACCAACATGGCGCAGTACGCGATTCTGATCTACGACAAGATACCCACGGATGATGCCGAGCCCCGCCCGGAGGATCGGGCGGCACACGATCGGCATGCGAAAGAGATCGAGAAGCGCAACGCGATGGTCGCGGCGTTCGCCCTCGAGCCCAGCACGACCGCGACGTCCATCCGCGGTGACATGGTCACGGACGGACCGTTCATCGACGCCAAAGAGGTCATCGCCGGCTTCTGCGTCATCGAGGCGGCGGACCTCGACTCCGCACTTGAGATCGCCCGCGGCAACCCTGCCTTGCAGCACGGTGGTGGGGTCGAGGTCCGCCCGGTGGAGAGTTGGGGAGTGGCCCGGTCGGCTGTGGAATGAGCGAGCCGGTCGCATACGTTCGACGAGCCCTGGCCGATGCGCATAGCCGCGACTGGGCCTTGGTGCTCGCGGCGACAGCGCGGGTCACGCACGATCTGGACATTGCCGAGGAGTGCGTCCAGGAGGCGTACGCCAGCGCACTGGTCAGCTGGGCGCGCGATGGGATTCCGAAGAACCCGGCCGCCTGGCTGACCACGATTGCCAAGCGGCGTGCGGTGGACACTGCCCGGCGTGAGCGGACGCTGCGCGCGAAGCTGCCGCTGCTGGTCGAGCCGGACGAGGTGGCTGACGAGGTTGACATCGACGAACCGATGCCCGAGCCCGGAGAGGACATCGCAGTACCTGATGAGCGGTTGCGTCTGATCTTCATGTGCTGTCATCCGGCGCTGGCACAGGAAGCCCAGCAGGCGCTCACGCTCCGATTGGTGTGTGGGATCTCGACTGTCGACGTCGCCCGTATGTTCCTCGTCTCCGAGAGCACGATGGCCGCACGGTTGAACCGAGCGAAGAAGAAGATCTCCGCCGCGCGCATCCCGTTCCGAGTACCGACCGCCGCCGAGCTCCCGGATCGCCTGAAAGCGGTGCTCGGCGTGATCCATCTGGTCTTCACCACCGGCCATACCGCGCCAACGGGCCCGTCGCTTGCGCGCAACGATCTCGTTGACCGGGCGTTGCAGCTGGCCCGGTTGTTGCGCTCGCTGATGCCGGACGAGCCAGAGGTGCTCGGCCTTCTCGCCCTTCTTCTCGTGACCGACGCACGCCGCGCGACTCGGGTCGACGCCGACGGGCGCCTCCTGCGTCTAGAGGACCAGGACCGGTCGCGTTGGGATCACGACGCGATCGCCGAAGCAGATGATCTGCTGACGTCGAGCAGCCGGACATACCGAGGACGCTATGAGTTGCAGGCCAGGATCGCTTGGCTCTATGCCGCGGCGCCCACCTATGCGCAGACGGACTGGAGTCAGGTCCTGAACCTGTACGACGAGCTATTGTCTACCTGGCCATCACCGGTCGTAGCGCTGAACCGGACCGTGGCGCTGTCGATGGTGTCGGGCCCTGAAGCGGCGTTGCGTGTCGTCGAGCAGTTGGAGCAGGAGAAGCAGCTCTCCCGCTATCACTATCTGCCGGCGATCAAGGCGGATCTGCTGCAACGGTTAGGACGCGCCGAAGCCGCCGCCTCCTCCTATCGGCAGGCCCTGGACCTCGCCGAGAACGATGTTGAGCGAGATTTTCTCTCTGAGCGTTTGGGGCGCTTGTCGCCCGGGGCATAGAACAGAGAAATCGGACCGCAAGGCAATCCATTTCCGTTCAGCGTTCGTATCAACGTAGACCGATCCGTACGCACGTGGAAGGGAAGCGTCATGAAGAAGCTCGTCTCGACAGTGTTCGTCTCGGCTGCGCTACTGCTTGGCTCCGCCGGAGTTGCCTCTGCTCACCAGGCCGGTCCCTGCAACGACTCGGACGGCGACGGAGAGTTCAGTGGCCGGGAGTACGCCGAGCACCACATCGTTCAAGGTGCCCACGATGGCATCATCGGCCAGCAGCACAAGCCGGGTTCGCATCAGGGCTTCAGCGC
>NZ_ML142850.1:182753-197701 GCF_004138495.1 Phytoactinopolyspora endophytica | reverse complement strand
GGGCAAGTAGAGCGGAACCGATCGACGAAAGCCGGGCACGACAGGTGTGACGTGCCCGGCTTGTTAGTAGGCTGTCTTCTCGGGTCGTGACTGACGCCGTCGAGATGGATTCAACCATCGGGGAGCGGCCCGTGATGAGTAGTGCCGCGCGTCTGGGCCTCTGAAACGACAGGCCGGCTCGACCAAGCGAGCCGCCGACGAGGAGGTCCCATGGCCACTACATCCCCGCTGACGCCCGAGTCCGTCGCTTTCTACAACGCTCTGGAGGCGGTCAACGCCATCGAGCCGCGCATCGCCGACGCCATCCGAGCGGAGCTGGCCGACCAGCGAGAGTCACTCAAGCTCATCGCCAGCGAGAACTATGCGTCTCCGGCCACGCTGCTCGCGATGGGCAACTGGCTGTCCGACAAGTACGCCGAGGGCACGATAGGGCGGCGCTTCTACGCTGGCTGCCACAATGTCGATACGGTTGAGTCGATCGCGGCTGAGCACGCCGCCGCTCTCTTCGGCGCGGATCACGCCTACGTACAGCCGCATTCCGGCATCGATGCGAACTTGGTGGCGTTCTGGTCGGTACTAGCGCAGCGGGTGGAGCTGCCCGCGCTGCAGCAGGCCGAGGTGCGCCACGTCAACGATCTCAGCGAGGAAGACTGGGCTAGGCTGCGCCGCGAGCTGGGCAACCAGAGGATGCTGGGTATGTCGTTGGACGCGGGAGGCCACCTCACGCACGGCTTCCGCCCGAACATCTCCGGCAAGATGTTCGAGCAGGCAAGCTACGGTACCGACCCGGAAACGGGACTGCTGGACTACGACGCGGTGCGCGAGACAGCGCGCGAGTTCCGTCCGCTGATCCTGGTCGCGGGGTATTCGGCGTACCCGCGGAAGTTGAACTTCCGCATCATGCGGGAGATCGCCGACGAGGTCGGCGCGACGCTGATGGTCGACATGGCACATTTCGCCGGCCTGGTCGCGGGCAAAGTCTTCACCGGTGACTTCGACCCCGTGCCACACGCCCAGATCGTCACCACCACTACGCACAAATCCCTGCGAGGCCCCCGCGGCGGCATGGTGCTGTGCCAGCAGGAGCTCGCGGAGCACGTGGACCGGGGTTGCCCCATGGTACTGGGCGGGCCGTTGTCGCACGCGATGGCGGCGAAGGCGGTGGCGCTCGCCGAGGCGCGGCAGCCCGATTTCCAGACGTATGCGCAGCGGATCGTGGAGAACGCGGAGTCTCTCGCCGAAGAGCTGATGAGGCGCGGCGCGAAGCTCGTGACGGACGGCACCGACAACCACCTGGTGCTGATCGACGTCACCAACTACGGCGTCACCGGCAGACAGGCCGAGAACGCGCTGCTCGACGCCGGTATCGTCACCAACCGCAACTCCGTGCCGCGGGATCCCAACGGTGCCTGGTTCACGTCGGGGATCCGGGTCGGCACACCGGCACTCACCACACGAGGCTTGGGCCCGGCCGAGATGGGCGAGATCGCCCGGCTGATCGACGTTGTCCTCACCGAGACCCAACGGGCGCCGGCACGCGATGGCGGCCTGTCGAGGGGGAAGCATCTGCTCGACGAGAAGATCGCCGGCGATGTGGCCCGACAGGCCGGCGACGTGCTGGCCGGATACCCGCTATACCCTACGGTGAACTTGGGCTGACGACGGTCTGGCAGCCGAGCCTACGGAGATGGGCTCCCGCTACGCAGAACCGGAGGGCCTGGTGCGGACAGCGGCGATGTAGCCGTTGATAGCGTCCCGCCTCCGGGTCAGGCAGCTGATGCGGGCATCCATATGATCGCGGTAGCACTCCAGCGCGCCATACGATGACTCGGTGGGGACCGTCATCACTCGCGACCAGGTGCTCGGCTTCCGTGTCCGTGCCCAGCAGCTCGACCGCACGGAGGGCGAGCTGGCGGACACCGTCGTCCTGGATGCCGGCGTGCAGGACACCGGACCCGACGGTGGGCTGTGGGCGCTGGCGGTGCGCGGCGTCGACGTAGCTGCGGTGGCCGGTCACGAGCTGGCCACCGCCTGGACCATCCGCGGAGCACCGCACCTCTATCGGCGCATGGACCTGCCGGCGGTCGCAGCAGCCGTCGCACCCTTCTCCGACGCGGACGCCGGCAAACGGATCTTCGACGCGGCCAAGCCGCTGAAGGCGGCGGGGATCGCTCCGCTGGAGGCGTTGGATGCGGTTGCCGCTGTGATGCGCTCCGTGGTGACCGAGCCGATGGTGAAGGGTGAGGTCTCAGCGCGCGTTTCGGCGCTGATGGATGCCCCGTATCTGAGGTTCTGCCGGTCGTGCGACGCGACGCACTTGTATGAGATGCCGTTCCGGCTGGCGGCGCTGCGTGCTGGGCTGGAGCTGCAGGCGGGGACGTCGCCGCCGGTCATGGAGCCGATCCCGGGGTTCGAAGCAGCCGCCGAGCCACCGGATCAGTACGACGTGATCCGTACCTGTCTCCGGATGTTCGGTCCGTCCACACCGAAGCATGTCGCTGGATACCTGGACTCTCCCGTGAAAGAGGTCAAGGACCGCTGGCCGTCGGACGTCGTCGAGGTGACCGTGGAGGGAGAACGGCGGTGGGTCTTGGCGTCCGACCGGGACACGCTGACCGCCGGCCCGGCGAGAACGACCAGGCTGCTCGGGCCGTATGACCTATTCCTGCAGGCAAAGGACCGTCACCTCCTGGTCGATGATCCGGCCCGTGCCAAGGTTCTGTGGCCGGTGCTCGGCCGCCCCGGAGCGGTGCTCGTCGATGGTGAGGTTGCAGGTACCTGGCGCCCGCGCAAATCCGGGACACGGCTGAAGGTCCAGGTCGAGCTCTGGCGGGATGACTTCGCATCCGTTCGCGACGCGCTGACGGAGCAAGCTGAGCGGCTGGCGGCGTTTCGGCAGGTGCAGCTTGCTGGGATCGACGTCGGTAGCTGACCCGGTCATTATGGCCGCGGCCACGGCCGTCTTGTAGATTGAATATATTCATTCTGCTTCGGAGAGTCATGGCCGCTCTGTACAAGCGCGTCTACGAGGCGCTGCGTCAGGGGATTGTCGACGGTAGGTACCCGGTCGGGACGAAGCTGCCATCAGAGGCGGAGCTGTCGAAGACGTTCTCGGTGAGTGCGATCACCGTCAAGCGTGCATTCGAATTGCTGCGTGTCGACGGGCTCATCGTACGGCGCCCACGTCTCGGCACGTTCGTGACCAGCTCCTCTCCGGTGCCGCAGCGCGCAACCACCGTGACCGGCGGTGCCAAGCCGCTTGTCGGTGTCCTCCTGACGAACTTCGACGACACCTTCGGTACTCACGTCATCGAGGGGATGATGGCCGCGGCCGGTACGGACGCCTATCTGATCGTGACCCGGTCGATGGGCGACATCGACCAGGAGGACGAGCACATCCGGTCGCTTATCGGGGCGGGCGTGTCCGGCCTGGCGCTCCTTCCCAGCTCGTCCGCGTACATCCCGCCGGCAGCTCTTGAGCTGGTGACACAGCAATTCCCGCTCGTCATTCTGGACCGCATCTTCGAGGGCATCCCGGTCTCCACCGTGTGCTCCGACAACCGCTCCGGCGCACGGGCTGCCACCGAGCACCTGCTGAGACTCGGCCATCGCACCGTCGGTTTCGTCAGTGCCGCCGGCCATGTCTCCACCAGCGACGACCGGCGCAACGGCTACGTGGACGCGCACGCCACGTTGGACGTCCCGCTGGAGAACAGCGCGGAACTGCGCACCCTGGCCTCGACCATTCCCGGCAGCACCACCGACACCGAGGATGACATCAAGGCGCTGGTGGGGTTCGTGCGCGACAATCCCGCCATCACCGGTTACCTCGCCGCTGAGTACAACATCGCCCTCATGCTGCGCGAAGCCTGTGGACGGCTCGGGCTCAGGGTGCCCGCCGACATCTCGATCGTCTGCTTCGACCACCCCGAAGCCCGCTTCGACTCGGGCTTGTTCCGGTTCACCCACGTCCGCCAGCAGCAACGTCAGCTGGGGGAGCGGGCGATCGGGACCGTGCAGGCACAGCTCGGCGATCGGCACCTGGTCGAGAAGATCGTCCTGCCCACCAAGCTGATGCAGGGCGCGTCGACGGCGCCGGCCCCGTTCAGTACGCCCGGCCGATGACCGCGATGAGCTCTCGCTCATCGTCTGACTCAGGAATCGTCCCATCGGGCCGCTGCAGACAGCGGACGCTCATTCCCTGGTCTGCAAGCTTCGATTCACCCTCTTCGCCGATCATGGACCAGGGTGCCGTCGCGAAGCCCGTGCGCGCTGCCTCGGCGGCGTCGTCGATGCATTCCACCGCCATGGTCCGGTCGTCGCGACGTTGCAACGCCTGCGAGCAGAGCTCGGTCTGAATGTCGGTGAGCAGAGCAGGGACGACGGTCGGTAGTTGCTCCATGCCGACGGTCTGCTTCTGCCCGGTGTCTCGCCGGGCGATCGTCACCTCGTCGCGCGACACGTCACGCGGACCGACCTCGATACGTAGCGGTACGCCCTTGACCTCCCAGTCCGTAACCCGACGACCGAAACCCCCGGCCGCACGATCGATCGCGACCCGCTGGCCGTTCGCCCGCATTCGATCGACGATCTCGTGACATCGTTGCTGGACCACGTCGTCGTCCGATCGCACGGGGATCACCACAACCTGGGTCGGCGCCAGCCGCGGTGGAAGTCGAAGGCCGTGGGCATCGCCATGGCCCATGATGAGGCCGCCGAGCAGCCGGGTGGACGAACCCCACGAGGTGGTCCATGCGAGCTGGTGGGAGCCGTCTCGATCGAGGTACCGGATATCGAACGATCGAGCGAAGTTCTGTCCAAGATCATGAGAGGTCGCCAGTTGGAGTGCTTTGCCGTCGCCCATCATGCCTTCGCACGTCAGCGTAGTGAGGGCCCCGGCAAACCGTTCACGTGGCGTCTTGCGCCCGATGAACACCGGCAGGGCCAGCTCATTCATCAGGAAGTCCCGATACACATCCATATGGATCTTCAACGTGTATGCGATGGCGGCTCCGTGCGTCGCGTGCGCCGTGTGGCCTTCCTGCCAAAGGAACTCCGATGTACGTATGAAAAGGCGTGGGCGCATCTCCCACCGCAGCACGTTGCACCATTGATTGAGCAACAGCGGAAGATCCCGATAGCTCTGAACCCACCGGGACATGTACTCGCCGATGACCGTCTCACTCGTGGGCCGTACGACCAGCGGCTCATCGAGCGCCTTGCCGCCGGCGTGTTCAACGATGGCGAGCTCGGGACTGAACCCTTCGACGTGCTCGGATTCCCGATCGATATAGGACTGCGGGATGAGCAGCGGAAAGTACGCGTTCTGCGCCCCTGCTGACTTGATTCTGCGATCGATCTCGGACTGGATGAGCTCCCAGATGGCGTACGCGTACGGACGGATGACCATACTGCCGCGACTCGGCCCGTTCTCGGCCAGTTCCGCCTTCGTGAGCACGTCTTGGTACCACCGCGGAAAGTCCACGTCCGGCGACGTAAGCACCGATGACGTCTGGCTTTGGGTGTGACGTACGTCCGACACGGTCGCGCTCTCCATCCGACGCTCGCGGGCTGGGGCTCTATGACGTTCAGCGTATTGCTTGCCTGGCCATGGCTAAAGCGAGTTTTCGCGGGCGTCGATCCCGTGTGATCCAGGAGTGAGATGTGTCAACCGCGAGCGTCGGGGCGCTCGCCGTCGTCGGCGGGATTCCAGCAGATGAACGAGCCGTCGGCCGGAGTCCGTTTGATCGGCGGGTCCTCGGCGCACGAGGCGAGGGCGTGTGCGCACCGGTTGCGAAAGCGGCATCCGCTGGGAAACTGCCCTGGCGACGGTGTCTCGCCCGGAATGGGCCAGAGCGGCTGCCCGAGTGCGCCCTGCACGGCGTCCGATGCGATCTGATCGGGGTTCGCCGCGATCAGGGCCTCGGTATAGCGGTGCCGCGGGTGATCGAGAACTGCATCGCTGGGCCCCTGCTCGACGACCTTGCCGCCGTAGAGCACCGCGACCCGTTCGCAGATCATGCGCACGACGCCCAGGTTGTGGCTGATGAACAACGTCGCCATGTTGTGTTCTTCGCCGAGGCGTACGAGCAGATCGAGTATCTCGGCCTGGACGTTGACGTCGAGCGACGAGCTGGGCTCGTCGGCGATGAGGAGCTTCGGGTTGCACGCGATGCCGATCGCGATCATGACGCGTTGCCGCTGGCCGCCGGAGAGCTGGTGGGGGAACCGGCGCCTGAGCTGCTTGACGTCGGGGAGTTGGACCTGTGACAACAGCTCGAGGACGCGCTCCTTGCGTTGCCGTCTCGTCATGGACGAGTGCATGCGGATCGCTTCGTCGATCTGGCGACCTACGCGGGTGAGCGGGTTCAGCGCACTCGTCGGGTCTTGCAGGACCACACCGACGTCAGCGCCCCGGACACGGCTGAGCTCACGGTCGGTCAGCCCGACCAGCTCACGCCCCTCCAGCCGGACCGACCCGGTCCGTTGTGCCTGTCGGGGCTGGAGGTCCAGCAGGCTTAGCGCGGTGATCGTCTTGCCCGCGCCGGACTCTCCTACCAGGCCGAGCCGGCCACCACGGGGGATGTCGAGTTCGTCGATGGCGACGAGCTCGTTGCCATCGATGCTGACGGTCAGGTCGCGAACGGCGATCAGCGGTTCGCCGGCGTCCGCGCCCGCCTCGGCAGCCTCATCGACGGCCCGGGTAGACATCGTCGCCATCTTCACCTCCGACGGTACGTTCGCGAAATAATAGTTTCGCGTGCTTCGGTGGTGCGGGTCAACAGACGGGAATCCAGTCGACGTGCGCAGTCGTGATTGTTAGCGTGCGGACGTGCAGATTCGCGACTATGACGACTCCGATTGGGAGTCCGTGTGGCCGATCTTTCGCGAGGTCGTCGCCGCCGGTGAGACGTTTGTCTACGATCCCGACTGGGATTCCGAGCAGGCCAAAGGCGTTTGGGTGGAGGCCCCTCCCGCTCAGACGGTGGTCTGTGTGGACGGGGACCGAGTGCTCGGGACGGCGAAGATGGGGCCCAACCGGCCGGGACCGGGATCACACGTCGCCACGGCAAGCTTCATGGTGGCCGGCCAGGCGCGAGGCATGGGTGTCGGGCGTTCGCTGGGTGAGTACGCCCTCGGGTGGGCGCGCGAGCAGGGGTATGCGGCCGTGCAGTTCAACGCGGTCGTGGAAAGCAACCACGCGGCAGTGCTGCTCTGGGAGTCCCTCGGGTTCCAGATCATCGGAACTGTGCCGGAAGCCTTCGAACACCGTTCGCAGGGCCGCGTCGGCCTGCACATCATGCATCGATACCTGTGATGGACGCGTATTGCCTGGGCTGCTGCCGTGGAAAGCCCACATAGGCAGTCAGTGGCGCGAGTTCGCATGGAGTGGGGCCGAGCCGGCGGTGAGGAGACGGCGCTCGGAGCAACGTTCGCCGTCGTCGTGGATGTCCTGAGTTTCACGACGACGCTCAGTGTGGCGATGGACCAGGGTGCCACCGTCTATCCGTATCGCTGGAAGGACGATTCGGCCGCCGACTATGCGCACGCGCACGACGCGAAACTCGCCGATTCCAGCGCGTGCGTTCGGCTCCTGGTCGACGGCCGTTTCGTCGACATCAAGGGCGAATGTAGCTGAGCCGCCGTTGTGGGTGCGTCCCGCCATCGAGAGGCGGGAACGCACCCACTGCTGATGACGCGCCGGCTGTCGAAGGGTCAGCGCCGCATCAAGGCGAAGACACCCCAGCCGAGGTACTCCCGCTGATATCTGGCGTGCCTGACCGGAGACACGGTCAGATCCTCGCGGATCTCGTCGGCCAGCTCGTCGTCGGGGTTCTCGTCGAGCCAACGTCGCATGTTGAGCCATTGAGCGGCGACGTAGCGGTCCCAGCTGTCCTGGTCGGCATGGACCATCTCGACGACGTCGTAGCCGAGGTCGTGGAAGTGCTCCACCAGCTCGGGCAGGGTCATAAAGTCGTCTTTGCTACTTGCGTAGCAGCCCTCGATCGTGGCTTGATCCGGGGGGTCGAGCCGCCAGTACGGCTCGCCGATGAGGACCATGCCACCCGGGCGCAGGCTCTTCGATAGAAGCTCTACGGTGCCGGCGACGCCTCCGCCGATCCATGTGGCGCCGCAGCACGAGGCGACGTCAACCGGCTCATCGGCGACATACCCGGACGCGTCCGCGTGAACGAACGTCACGTTGCCTGCCACACCGAGCTCCGTGGCCCTGGTACGTGCCGCCTCGGTGAACGCCGTGCTGATGTCGACGCCCGTGCCGCTGATGCCGTGGTCACGTGCCCACGTGCAGAGGAGCTCGCCCTTGCCGCTTCCCAAGTCGAGCAGGCGAGAGCCGGCCAGCAGGCGCAGCGCCTGTCCAAGGGTCGCGAGCTTCTCGCTCGTGAACGGATCGAGTATGCGGTGGCTGCTCTCGCGGATGGTAAAACTACGTGGAAGATCCACTTCTATGATTCCTTACGTATGAGGTGTACATGACGGTCGAACTGCTGATCTGAGCGGCGACTGCCGGCAGAGCGTTGACCCTCATGTAACGCACCTCTTAAGTAAGGACACCGAACGGATCCAACTCTAGGCGGGTGCGGCACGCCGCTCCACTGAATTCTGGCGACACACGTGGCCACCTCGCCGTATGGTGGCTGCATGCGAGATAAGTAGCCGCGACCTACGGGTTGCATGACGTGAGGGCCCTCGGCGTCGGCCGGGGTCCTGAACCGCATAGCCGGGGTGAACGGCGCATGCGGTGATTCGGCAGTCCATGTCTCTCTCGCATGAAGGAACTCCATGACCAACGATGTTCGCGACCACTCGTCGCCTGATGACTCTGACCGCTCGTTCGAGGAACTGGTCTCTGAAGCGCGTGAAGCCCCGCCTGAAGGATGGGATTTCACATGGTTATCGGGACGTGTCGACGGCGACGACCTGTCCTGGCACTACCCATCTCTTGCCCGCGAGGCGATAGACCGCTCGAAGAGTCTGCTCGACGTCGACACGGGAGGCGGCGAGATGCTCGCGAGTCTCATGCCGCTGCCGTCCGCCGTCGCGACCGAGCCCTACGAGCCGAACGTGCCGGTCGCGACCGCACGGCTTGGCCCGCTTGGCGTCGACGTCCGCCTTGGCGACGCCAGTGCGTTGCCGGTGCCGGATGGTGGCGTGGACCTGGTGCTCAACCGCCACGGGGCACTCGACGCCGCCGTGATCTCGCGAGTGCTGACGCCGGGTGGCGTCCTCCTCACGCAGCAGGTCGGCAGCAGGAACGACATGGAGTTCAACGACGCTCTGGGCGTCGCGCTGCCGGGCGAACTCGATGCGCGTACCCTCGACACGACCGTCTCGGCTCTAGAGTCGTCCGGCCTGGTGGTCGACCTGGCGGAGGAGGAGTTCCCGGCGAGCCGGTTCCTGGACGTCGGTGCCGTGGTGTTCCAGCTGCTGGCCGTGCCATGGCAGGTTCCGGGGTTCGACGTCGAGACGTTCGACGGACCGTTGCGCGAGATCGACGCTCACATCCGGGCGTATGGCGGCTTCACTGTCCGGAACCACAGGTTCTTGATCCGCGCGCATCGCCCCTGACCGGAGCGGTGGCCGATCAGCTGTCGCGGCCCTGCCAGGTGGTCACGCATGCCTCGTTCCCCTCGTCGTCGGCGAGTACCCAGAAGGCAGGAGCTGCGGCGTTGGAGACCAGGGTCCCGCCGGCGTCGAGTGCGGCTTGGACCCGCCGCTGTGCCTCGTCATGGGGAACCGAGACGTCGAGATGGATCCGGTTACGCTCGAGGCGGCGGGTATCCATTTGCTGGAACCAGATGGCCGGTCCTTGTCCTAGCGGGTCTACCAGCGGATCCTTGGGACCGGTGCGGTCGGCTTCGTCGGCGTAGCCCATCACGGCCTTCCAGAACGGCCGGATCGACGGGATGTCGATGGCGTCGATCGCGATCTCGATCAGCTGCACGGAGCGCCGCGCGTCGGTGTCGACGCCGGGCGTGGGTTGAAGCTCGAGGTCGTCGATGGCTGAAGAGATCCGATCAGCCAGGTCGGCATCGCGAGCGGTCACGGCCGCGACGGAGAGCGTCTGCAGGGTGAGGATGACACGGTCCCGCCGAAGGTCGATGCGCAGATGATCGTCCGCGTGGGCGCCGGCCACATCGGCGGCCAGCGCGGCGATGTCCCCGGCTTGGCTGATCGAGGTGACCTTGACGCTCGTGCAGAAAGCCCCGAGTACGTACCGCCATCCGAGCTCGCTCACCGCCTCGGATGCCTCCTGCCGGCTCAGCTTCCGGTTGGCGTCGTGGGCTTGTTCCGTCATGACCACCATGATGGCACCGGGCATCCGGGCTGTGGTGCGAGGCGCGCGCAGCGTCAGCGTCGATCGGCGGGTTGACATGCAGCCGAATGGCTGCCTATTTTGGACATGCAGCCAAAAGGCTGCATGTTGGAGGATGGCAACGTGATGGACGAGGTGTTCAAGGCGCTGGCGGACGCGAGTCGTCGGCGGCTCCTCGACAGCTTGAACGCTCACGACGGTCAGACCTTGCGCGAGCTGTGCAAAGGGCTGGACATGGCCCGGCAGTCGGTCAGCAAGCACCTGGCCGTGCTGGAGGGGGCGAACCTGGTGACCACGGTGTGGAGCGGCCGGGAGAAGCTGCACTACCTGAACCCGGAGCCCATCAACGCCATCTCCGAACGCTGGATCAACCAGTACCACCGCGAGCGCGTACATGCCCTCGCCGATTTGAAGAGAGCGTTGGAGGAGAGTCCGATGGACAAGCCCGAGTTCGTCTACACCACTTACATCAACACCACGCCCGAGAAGCTCTGGCAGGCGCTGACCGATCCGGCCTTCACCCGCCGCTATTGGCATGTCACCTTCGACACGGACTGGAAGGTCGGATCGACGATGACCTGGAACATGGGCGATGTGTCGATGGCCGACCCGGCCCAGGTCATTCTGGAGTCAGAACCCTGTCGCCGGCTGTCCTTCACCTGGCACACGGTGACGCCCGAGTTCGCGAAGGCCGTCGAGCTGAGCGACGAAGCGGCCGGCAAGCTCAGGGACGAGACGCGGTCGAAGGTGACGTTCGACATCGAGCCGTATGGGGAGATGGTCAAGCTGACCGTCGTACATGACGGCTTCGAGCCGGGTAGCACGATGCTGGAAATGGTCGGCCAGGGCTGGCCAGAGCTGTTGTCCAGCCTGAAGACCCTGCTGGAGACGGGTGAGACACTTCCGGAAGCTAAAGAGCCAGCCGGATAATGCGGATGTCGCGATGAGTTCTGGGTCGCAGAACGGTCTCCATGAGGAGGATGGGCATAGCATCCTCACACGGCTAGATGACCGGGACGGGTGATCCGATGAGCAGCGGGAAGAGCGGCGAAGAACGGGATGGGGTGTCGCTGACCAACCTCGATCAGGCCTTGTTCGAAGGGGCCGACGCGACGAAGCGGGACTTGGTCGACTATCTCGACGCCGTCCGTGACCGCATCATCCTTCAGCTGCGCGACCGGCCGTTGTCGGTGCTGCGCACGGTCCGTGGCCAGGCACCGTTCATGCAGAAGAACCTCCCGAAGTACGCGCCGTCGTGGATCGAGGCGGTGTCGATGTGGGCGGAGGCCTCGAAACGGGAGGTCTCATATGCGCTGTGCAACGACCGCAGGACGCTGCTGTGGTTCGCCAACCAGCGGGCCGTGGAGTACCACGTGACCCTGGTCCCTGCGGACCACCTGGATCAGCCGACCTACATGGTGCTGGACATCGACCCGCCGGAAGGCGGTGAATTCGAGAAGGTGGTGGGTGCGGCGCTGCTGATCCGGCAGGCATTGGCCGACTCGGGGCTGTCGGGTGCGGTGAAGACCAGCGGTGCGAAGGGAGTCCACATCTTCGTGCCGCTCAAGGCCCCGGCTGCGACCGACGACGTCGCCGCGGCCACGCGTGCGCTGGCTGCCCGCGCTGAGCGTCTCGATCCGGCGCTCGCGACGACGGCGTACATCCGGGAGGAGCGCGAGGGCAAGGTGTTCCTTGACTCGACGCGGGCTGGGGGTGCGACGGTGGTCGCTGCGTACAGTCCACGTGCCCGGCCGGGCACGCCGGTGTCATGTCCGGTCGCCTGGGATGATCTTGACGGCATCCATCCCCGTGACTTCACCGTGCACACGGTGCCGGAACTGATCGGCGACGCGGACCCTTGGACGCAGCTGATGCCCGAGGCGCAGCCTTTGCCTCAAGACCTGATCGACGAGGGCCACACCATCCCGGTTGCCCGGGTCCAGGCCATGCACGAGGGCAAACGACGTGCCCGCGCGGCCCGCGGTGACTGATATGACGACGCCGGACGTGCTGGTCGCGTTCGGAGGTAGATGGAATGTTAGGTAAAGAATTCGTTGTGGTCTATTCTCCGTCGGCCCGGGGGTCTAGCGTGAGCGTCGATGATTCCTGTTGACGTGGGAGGTGACGGCGGTGAGCGGCAAGGTTGTGCATTTCGAGATTCCGTTCGACGACGGTGACCGGGCACGGAACTTCTACCGGGAAGCCTTCGGCTGGACGGTCCTGGAACTCCCGGAGATGAGCTACACCATGGCGACGTCCGGTCCAACGACGGAAGACGGCATGCCGAGCGAGCCGGGCTTCATCAACGGCGGCATGCTGCAACGTGGCGTCGGCCCGTCAACCGGACCAGTGATCACCGTTGACGTCGAGAGCATCGATGCGGCGCTGGAGACGATCGAGAAGGCCGGAGGTTCAGCGATTGTCGGCAAGGAGGCGGTTGCCAACTTGGGGTACGCGGCTTACTTCAGGGATCCTGAGGGCAACATCATGGGACTTTGGGAGAACGCTCCTCAGGGCTGATGATGCCTTCGTATCGTGCCCGCGCCACAGGCCTGTGGCTGCGAGCTTGACGATTCGCGAGCTCAGGCGACGAGCTTGACGATCCTGTCTCGATCGGGCTGGGGGATTGTGCGCAGCCCGCGGCGAGTTCGAATCGCGGCGTCGATCACGGTGCAGGCGTGTGCTGTCTCGAGGTCGACAGGGTTGATCTCGAAGACCTCGTGCACGGAGAGCCACGTCGCGACGTCCGCCCAGCTGTACAGAGCTGCACGCGGGCGAGGAACCCTGGGCTCGGGGAAGTCTCCCGGACCGCGGCGTCCTTTCACCCAGTTCTCGACCGCCGCGAGCGTCCGGCCGGTGCGCTCTGCAATCTCTCCGAGCGTCACGAGGTCTTCCGTCACGCCGACGACCTCCAGTCCGCACGCCTCGGCCTGGTCGATGGCGGACACAATCGCCTCAATCGCAGTCCCGGCTTCGCGATCGAATCCGGCGGAGCCGCCACGGTCGTCGCCACGGACGAGTGCATCGTCGTAACCGGCCTCGAACAGGGCGTCGAGCGACTCGTCGATATTGCCGACGAGCTCCACCTCGAATACGTACACAGGCATTAGCACTCGTCCTTCCGGTCGCTATGCGGACACTCTTTTAGGCAATGGCGGAGCCATTTGGCGAAACGCTCGGGCACTCGTGGGGTCGACCAGATCGATACGGGCGGACAACCGTTGCGCCCACCTGGGCAGTAGGCGCGCCCCCATGGGTGCCCCGGACTTGGTTCGATCCGCCAGTCTGCAGACTCAAGCTCGGCGATGGCTGCTCGGACTTCTTTGTTGGGATGTTTAGGCACGGTCAGCCTACTCCTGGTGTTGAGTTAATTCAACGGAGTGAGGCGACCGCGATGGCTCGGGCAACGAAAGTGTTGCCCTCATCTCAAGGCCTCGGCGTGATTAAGGATCTTATGCGACGCGCGGCGTTCCGCCACCCGAGCGGCGATCGGCACCTGTCAGCGGACATGGCGGCCGGTGGCGCTATTCGCGTGGCCACGCCTCCGCGTACGGTGCGAGGTCGGCGTTCGCGCCGGTGATGACGGTCGCAATGTGATTGCCGGCCACATGGCCCCCCGCGATGGCTGCGATCCCGGCGGCGCCGGCCGGCTCGGGCAGTATGCCGAGCGTGTGGGCGGTCAGATGCATCGCTGCCACGAGCTCGTGGTCCTCGACCATGACCATGTCGTCGACGAGCGCACGAGTCCGCTGCACGGCCTCGGGATGCGGCCGGGTGATCGAGATCGCGGCGGCGAAGGCGCTGCGTCGCTCGATGGACATGACCCTGCCCGCGCGCCAGCTCTCCACGAGCGCGGGTGCGGCCGCGACGCCGACGACCCGGATATCCGGCGCCTGTGCTTTGATCCAGCGCGCCACGCCGGTGATCAGGGCGCCGTCGCCGAGCGGAAGAACGACCGTGTCGAAGCCGGCGTCCCTCATCAGCTCGATGCCGATGGTGCCGGCGCCCTCGGCGACGGCGACGTCGCGGCCGTCCACCACCAGAACGCGTTCAGGCGCGGCATCCACGAAGGTCGTGGCTTCACTCTGATGGTCGTGGTCGGCGACGTGCACCTGGGCACCGAACGCTGCCATCCGGCGTGTCTTGAGCTGGGACAAAGTGGGCGGGACGAACACCTCGGACCGCAGCCCGCACTGCCGCGCGGCGTAGGCGACAGCCTGGCCGAAGTTGCCTCCGCCGGACGCGCATACGACGACGGTCCCAGCGGGCAGTTGCTGGATGCGGAATGTGGCACCGCGCCCCTTGAAGCTGCGCAGCGGGTTCAAGGTCTCGATCTTGACGAGCACACGACGTCCCAGCCGGTCGGAGAGCTGCTCGTCGATGTATTGCGGCGTGTCCAGGAAGGCCGGGTCGATCACTGTGGACGCGGCGGCGATGCGGTCCAGGTCGATGTCCACCTTGCCATCGTGCGTCGTGCTGATATCGGCGTCGAGTGCGGTGCTGACGTCGGCATTGCAAGTGGCATCGGGCGCAGCGACATCGAGTGTGGCGTCGGTGTGAACGCCACGCATGGCGGTGAGGTCGGTACGGGGCCCGTACTTACGGGTCGTCG
>NZ_ML142850.1:181037-182743 GCF_004138495.1 Phytoactinopolyspora endophytica | reverse complement strand
CTGTTCCGGTGTGTCCATGCTGTGAACGGTAGACCGGATCGACCGGGTGCCGATTGAAAATTCTCCCGCTGCGGCGCAAGATTTTTGCGTGAAGAGACCTATCACGCTCGACGAGCTCGACTACATGTTGCTTGACCTCGTGCAACGCGACGCCAGGCGGCCGTTGCACGAACTCGGCGAGGACGTCGGGCTCTCGCCCAGTGCAGTGCAGCGGCGCCTCGGCCGACTGTACGACGCCGGAGTGATCCGCGCGCAGGTCGCCGTGGTGGAGCCGCGCGCCGTCGGGGCAGATCTCCTCGCCGTGGTTCTCGTCGCCTTGGTCGACGACGATGCCGACCACCACGCGTCGTTCCGTGAACGCATGCAGTCAGAGTCCGCCGTGCAGCAGTGCTACGGCATCATCGGCCAGTGGGATTATGTGATCATCCTGGTCGCTGGCGACATCGCGGAGAATCGCGAGCTGTCCAGGCGGCTGTTCGGCGCCGACAGTTTCGTCGCCAGGTACGAGACGCTGCCCTCCTTCGAGACCGTCAAGGCCGGGCTCCGTGTTCCGCTCGACAGTGTTGCTCGGGTCCGGAAGGCTCAGTAAGTTCCCTCAGATCTACCGACATTGTCTGACCCATGACCCACATAATGTCGGTAGAAAAAGGCAGTAGGCGAGCCTCAATAGAGGTAAGCATAGATATCCACAGGCTAGCCTCGGACGATCCTAGTTATCCACAAGTGTGTGGCGGCAGCTGACATGTAGCCGATAGGCGGGCATCCTGGCCGCGTGAGGCCGGACGATCATGCTCTGCTTGAACGGACACTCGAGAAGATCGTGCGTGAGCAGGAGGGCGTGTTCCGCCTCGATCAGATCGCACCGCTGGTGACGTGGGCGACAGTGGATCATGCCGTGCGAAGCGGACGGTGGTCGAGGCCACATCGCGGCGTATACGTGCTTCACAACGGCGAGCTCACGGAGAGTCAGGAGCATTGGATATGCGTGCTCGCCGCGTCCCCCGGAGCTGCGCTCGGCGGGTTGACGGCGGCCAAGCTCGATGGCCTGCAGGGCTTCGAGGTGCCGGAGCGGTATCTTGTCGTGCCCATCCATGCGCGGGCGCCGAGGCGCAGTGGCCTTATTGTGAAAAGGTCGAGCTTGCTCACGGACGCGGACGTCCACCCGATGCGGCGGCCGCCTCGGACCCGTGTCCCGCGCAGCCTGGTGGATGGGGCGTCGTGGCAGGCCACGCAGACGCGTTCACGCGCCATCGTGCTGGCCGGTGTCCAGCAGGGCCTGGCGCGGCCAGCCGACCTGCGAGACGCGCTGAGTCGCAGAGGGCCGTGTCGGCATCGCCGTCTGATCACCCAGTCGATCGACGATGCCGAGGGTGGCATCGCGTCCGTTCCGGAGCGCGACTTCGAGCAGATTCGACGACGGTTTCATTTGCCCGAGCCCGAGCGTCAGGCAGTGGTCAGAGGGCCGGATGGGCGTTTCTACCTCGACGCGTACTGGAGCCGTTACGACGTCAGCGCCGAGATTCACGGTACGCAGCACATGGAGATCCTCAGCTGGGACGCCGACCTGGACAGGCAGGCAATCCTGGCGGCCGGTGGGAAGCGGGTCCTGCCGTTCACCTCATACGCGGTACGTAGTCGAAAGGAACATGTCGGCGCGATCCTGACCGAGGCGTTGCGGAACGCGGGATGGTCTGGGAAGTCAGGAC
>NZ_ML142850.1:174643-181019 GCF_004138495.1 Phytoactinopolyspora endophytica | reverse complement strand
TTGAAGTCTGCCGGTGTTGTCTGTGCTGCGGCGTGGGGTTGCGGGGAGGCGGAGGTCTACCGACATTGTCTGAGCTATGGCCTGGACGATGTCGGTAGATCCGGCTGTCCGCGTGATCGGCCTCACGGGCTTAGACTAGTTGCGATTTACTACCCCCTAGGGGTATGGTTTTTGCGACATGGAATATACCCCTGCTAGGTACGGGTTATCGTCCTGCAGACGGGCGAAGGTAACGTCTGTCAACGGCCGGCGTCAGAGTGGGAAGTAACCGTGATGAAGACACCGATCAAGATCACTGCGTATGGCGGAGTGCTCGGGGTGACGTTCGCCGGGGCATTGGGCATCGGGAGCCTGACCGGAAGCCCTATCGATCGGAATGAGGAGCTGTCCACGCACGACACAGGCCATGACAGCTCCGACGACGCGGATACGGATAGTCATGGTTCGGGCGACGCGGATGGACACGGTTCCGGCGACGCGGGTGGTCATGGTTCGGGCGAGGCGGGCACGGAGCTTCCGGCCGGCCTGCAGGTCTCGGAGGGTGGATACACGCTCTCGGCGATCACCGCGCCCGAGTCGACGGATGAGCAGGGGACGCTGAGCTTCAGCATCACCGGACCGGACGGTGAGCCGGTGACTGAGTTCACCGAGTCTCACGAGAAGGATCTGCACCTGATCGTGGTGCGGTCCGACACCACCGGCTACCGCCATGTCCATCCCACCCTCGACGACGACGGCACGTGGTCGATCGACTGGGAGTGGGCGAGTGCCGGCACGTACAAGGTGTTCGCCGACTTCGAGCCGACGGCGCTCGGCCAAGGTCTCACGCTCGCTCGCACGTTCGAGGTCGGCGGGGACCACACGCCCGAACCGCTGTCCGCGGACTCTCGTGTTGCCGACGTCGACGGCTACACGGTCACGCTGGCGGGGAGGCTCGTCGCCGGTGAGAGCGCGGAGGTCACCGCCACTGTCGAGCGGGACGGCGAGCCCGTCACGGACCTCGAGCCATATCTCGGGGCCTACGGTCACCTGGTGGCTTTGCGCTCTGGCGACCTGGCTTACCTGCACGTGCATCCGGAAGGCGATCCCGGCGACGGGGTCACCACGCCCGGGCCTGAGGTCAGGTTCGCGGTAGAGACACCCACCGCCGGGACTTACCGGCTGTTCCTCGACTTCCAGATCGATGGCCAGGTCCACACAGCCGAGTTCACCTTGACGGCCGCGGATGGCGGCGGCGACGACGATCCAGGTGCGGACACCGATGGCGACGGAGACGACGGTTCGGGTGCGGACGCCGATGGCGACGGAGACGACGGTCTGGATGAGGACGCCGATGGCGACGCAGGCGACGGACACGACCGCGATGACACGCACTCCGACCACTGACAGATCCACACGGAGAGATTGATGACGACAGGCACGCAGAACGAGGAAGCGACCGCGCCCGACGCTGCCGGGTCGAACGGCGTCGCGCCGGCATCTCAGGTCGAGCTCACGATCGGTGGCATGACCTGTGCCTCCTGCGCGGCGCGGATCGAGAAGAAGCTGAACAAGGTCGACGGTGTCACGGCGTCGGTGAACTTCGCCACGGAGAAGGCCAAGGTCGAGTACGCCGGCGACCTCGCGCCTGAGGACCTGATCGCGGTCGTGGAACAGACGGGTTACCAGGCCAGTCTTCCCCCGAAGCCTGAGGCCGCGCGGGGCGAAGCGATCAGAGCGGGCGGCGAGCACCACGTGGACGGCGAGCGCCCCGCGGACGGTGAGCACAGCGCGCACGGCGAGGACGAGCACGGCCGCGAGCTTCAGTCGCTGCGCAGCCGGGTGATCATCAGCGCAATCCTCTCCGCGCCGGTCATCGCGCTGGCGATGTTCTCGGCCCTGCAGTTCGACTACTGGCAATGGCTGAGTCTCACACTGGCTGCTCCGGTGGTCGTGTGGGCGGGCCTGCCGTTCCACCGCGCAGCGTGGACCAACCTGAAACACGGCGCGGCGACCATGGACACGCTCATCTCGATGGGCACCACCGCGGCCATGCTGTGGTCCCTGTACGCGCTGTTCTTCGGGACCGCGGGTGAGCCCGGGATGACCCATCCCTTCGAGCTGACCATCGCGCGGATGGACGGCTCATCGAACATCTATCTCGAAGTCGCCACCGGCGTGATCACCTTCATCCTGTTGGGGCGCTACTTCGAGGCCCGATCCAAGCGACGGGCCGGCGCCGCGCTGCGCGCCTTGCTCGAGCTCGGTGCCAAGGAAGTGTCCCTGCTACGGGACGGGCGTGAGGTCCGAATACCGGCGGCGGAGCTCGCGGTCGACGACGCGTTCGTGGTCCGGCCGGGCGAGAAGATCGCCACCGACGGGGTCATCGTCGAGGGTTCGTCGGCGGTGGACGAGAGCATGCTGACCGGCGAGTCCGTGCCGGTCGAGGTCGGCCTGGGGGACCGCGTCGTCGGCGCGACCGTGAACGCGGGCGGACGGCTCGTCGTCCGGGCGACTCGGATCGGCAACGACACGCAGCTGGCACAGATGGCCAAGCTGGTCGAGGATGCGCAGACGGGGAAAGCGGCCGTGCAGCGGCTGGCGGACCGGGTCGCCGGCGTCTTCGTGCCGATCGCGATCGCGATCGCCGTGGCGGCACTCGGCTTCTGGCTCGGCACCGGCGACCCGCCTGCCGCCGCCTTCACCGCGGCCGTCGCGGTGCTGATCATCGCGTGCCCGTGCGCGCTGGGTCTGGCGACGCCGCTGGCCCTGATGGTGGGCACCGGCCGTGGCGCCCAGATCGGCGTGCTGATCAAGGGCCCGGAGGTGCTGGAGTCCACCCGGAAGGTCGACACCATCGTGCTCGACAAGACGGGCACGGTCACCACCGGGCAGATGACACTCGTCGACGTCGTCGTCAGCGATGGCACGGACAAGGACGAGGCGCTGCGGTTGGCCGGAGCGTTGGAGAACGCGTCCGAGCACCCGATCGCACAGGCGATCGCCCGCGGCGCGAGCGAGATCGTGGGCGAGCTTGCGCCTACGGAGTCGTTCGAGAACGTCGAAGGCATGGGCGTGCAGGGCATCATCGACGGGCACGCCGTCGTCGCCGGCCGGGAGAGCCTGCTGGCCGACTGGGCGCAGCACCTCGACCCAGCGCTGAAAGAGGCCAAGGCGGTCGCCGAGCGGGAGGGCAAGACGGCTATCGCCGTGGGCTGGGACGGTGCGGCGCGCGCCGTGCTCGTCATCGCCGACGCGATCAAGCCGACCAGCAAGGAGGCCATCGGCCAGCTCCGTGCGCTCGGCCTGAAACCGATTCTGCTGACTGGCGACAACGAGACGGTCGCTCGCTCGGTCGCCGCTGAGGTCGGCATCGATGACGTCGTCGCCGAGGTGCTGCCGAAGGACAAGGTCGACGTGGTCCGGCGGCTGCAGGGCGACGGAGCGGTCGTGGCGATGGTGGGCGACGGGGTGAACGACGCCGCGGCGCTCGCGCAGGCCGACCTGGGCTTGGCGATGGGCACCGGGACCGACGTCGCCATCGAGGCCAGCGACCTGACACTGGTCCGCGGAGATCTTCGGGCGGCGGCGGACGCGATCCGGCTGTCCCGCCGGACGCTCTCGACCATCAAGACCAACCTGGCCTGGGCCTTCGGCTACAACACGCTGGCCATTCCGATCGCGGCCGCGGGCCTGCTGAACCCGATGCTCGCCGGTGCCGCCATGGCGTTCTCCAGCGTCAGCGTGGTGGGGAACAGCCTGCGGCTGCAACGGTTCACCTCAGCCAACCAAGATCACTGATCACCGTGTGGCGACGTGGTCGACGACGACGTCGAGCGTCCACGGTCGTGCCGGGCGCGCAGGCTCGGTAAGTTCGGCCTTCCACCCCAGGGTGGCGAGCAGCTCGGCGACGTCTACCGGCGTCCGCGGCGACTCACCCGACTCCAGGATGGCGCGGACGACGTGACCTTTGGTGGCCTTGCTGTGGTGGCTGATGACGGTGCGCTTCCCGTTCTGCTCGTGCAGGACCCGCACCTTGGCGGTGCGCCGGGCGAGCTCCGGGTCCGGTCGCCAGAACGCTTCGTATGTCGTGGACCGCAGGTCGATGATGGCGCCCTGTCCGGCGAGCGCGGGCACGACGGCGTCCAATGCGGGCCGCCAGCGTGTCGCGAGCGCGCCGACGCCGGGAAGTGAAACTCCGCCGCCGAGCCGGTAGGCGGGGATGCGGTCGGTGGGCCGGAGCAGTCCCCATAGTCCGCTCGTGATGACGATGCTGCGGCTGGCGCGTCGCGCTACGGCGCCTTCGAGGTTCCGTAACCCCAACGCGTCGTAGAGGACGCCGGTGTACACGTTCCGGGCAGGCGCGGCAGGTGCATCGGCGAGCCTCGCGTTCCGCGAAATCTCATCGGCCTGAGTGGGGCCGAGTCCCAGCGCCGTCGCTGCGGCGCCGGTATCTCGCTGGCAGACTTCGACTAGTGCGGACAAGATCGTCTGGCGGGTCTCCGAGAGCTCCGGAAAGGAATGCTTTGCAAGGTTGACGACAGAGCCCCGGCTGGGCGCACTCTTCCCTTCGGATGGCGGCAGCAGTATCAGCAGGGTCTGCGCGGAAATGATGTGGCTCCTTCTGCGTTCGGTCACCGGTGGTGTGGCCACGGAGCCGACCCGGCCCCGGTCTTGCTGTGCTCATGTTAGGCGGTCGCTGGTTCGGGTTCGGCCGTGCCCGTTGACCGTCGCCGTCGTATGCGTGGCGCACGCCTGGGCAGTGCCGGGGAACCGGCCTGGTGCCAGGCGGTTTCGCAAGCGCGTCCGCGTTCGGCGATGTTGATCGCCGCGTTGAGATCGGCATGCGCGGTGTGCCCGCACTGCTGGCAGGTGAACTCGTCCCGGGAGGGTCGGTTGTGTCTACTGGTGTGGACGCAGCGTGCGCACCGCTGGGAGGTGTGCGCGGGGTCGACCAGGCAGGCGCGTCGTCCAACTTCTTCCGCTTTGACGAGCACCCATTGCGCTAGTCGTCCCAGCGCCACGTCCTGCAGCGCGCGGTTCAACCCGGACTTCGCGGCCACGTTACGGCCCGGGCTCTCGATACTTCCTTTCGCCGATCTGGTCATGTTGGTCAGGTCGAGGCTCTCCAGCGCGATCACCCCGGCCTGTGTGATCAGTTTCCGTGCGCCTCGCGGGCCTAATTGTCGATCCGACGGGAGAGCTTGCGGTACTCGGCGGCGATCCGCCGGTTCAACGCTCGCCATGCACGGGAGTACCTGACCTTTCTGGCTTACTCCTGCTGCCACGCCACAATCCGATCGCGATGATGTCGTATCCACTCCGGTATCGCATACAGACCACCGTCTGAGGTGGCCAGCGTGACCGCGACGCCCCGGTCGGCGCCAACGACTGAGCCGGCATCCACGTGCGGCTCACTGGGTACGGCAGCGACGCTGGTGAAGCCGACGGTGGCCCGCCACACCCACTTCGGATTGTCCTTGGTTCCTCCGGCACGATGGCGGGTCACGGTCAGCGTCACCGGGGTGCCGCCGCGTCCGGTCAGGCGGCCCAGCTGACGTCGTGCCGGCTTGGGCAGCCGGAACGTGCCGATGCCTTGGATATACAGCTGGCGTTGGCCGCCGTCGACTTTCCAGGACCGGGGTTCGTCCCAGCTGGCGGTGTCGAACCGGCGGCGTGACTTGAACCGCGGATACCCCGGCGTTTGCCCCGCCTTCAGGCGGCGGTAGAACGCGGAGAACGCTTCATCCAGCCTGCGTAGTGCGCCTCGAAGCGGTTGGATGCCCCAGGCGAGTACGTCGTCACGGACCCTGCGCAACTCGCTGACCTGCTTGAACTGGTCGAACAGCGACACGCTGGCCTGCGATAGTTTCCAGGCGTCGCGGCGCTCCTGCAGACCGGCGTTGTAAACCTCGCAACACGCGCCCAGCAGGTCCAGCAGCCTTCGCTCCTGACTAGGAGACGGGTCGAACGCGAACGTCGCCTTCCGGCACAACGTCTTGTCGGTCCCGTCCACCACCAGGTGTCCGGGCCCGTGCCGAGGCGCCTGCCGCTTCGAGGCGATCATGATCTGGATCATGCCACACGCCACCGACAACGTCGGCACGCTTACAGGCTCAGGCGGCGGATTCTCGACGCTGAGAGGAGTCTGCAGAGCGACAATGCTCTCTGCAGACAAATCTGACGGCTTGTCGGGGCCAATCATAGACAGTCACAAGCTTCCACAAACTACGCGTCCATACAGACGCTGACGTGTCACGAGGGACGTCGGTCGCTGAGGTGTGACGAGTGACGTGAGTCGCCGGCGTACTCGACAGATGCGAAACGCTGTCCTCTTGGCTTGAGGTTCCGCTTGAGCCATCCAAAGGCGGGCTGAGCGTAACTGTGGGCCAGGAGA
>NZ_ML142850.1:170606-174633 GCF_004138495.1 Phytoactinopolyspora endophytica | reverse complement strand
GTCGGGGTCGTTGTGCTCGACCACGAACGGTCTCCGCGTTGCACGTACCATCGCGGCATGGTGAGACACATTCCCACGCCTGAACGGATCCCCGTGCCCGGCGGCAAGGTGATCGACGAGTTCGTCGGCCGGGTGGCGACCGGCACCGAGGGCGTCTCGGTAGCTCGGATGAAGGCACCGGCCGGCTGGGACGAGCCTGCCCAGACCCCGGAGTTCGACGAGGTCACACTGGTGCTGACCGGTGACCTCGTCGTGGAGCACGACGGTACCCGCACCGAGGTCTCCGCGGGCGAGGCGATTCTCACACCGGCGGGGCAGACCGTGCGATACGTCGCCGGTCCAGACGGTGCCGAGTACGTCGCCATCTGCGTCCCGGCGTTCGGCCCGGATCTGGCGCATCGGGTGGACGAGCCGTCGTAGCCGAAAAGGGCGGACCGATCTGTCTATTCGATTCGTGTTGAGGCGGTGATCGGCCATAGGCTAAGCCGCTGTGGTGACGATGCAGGACGCGCTGCAGGCGCTGACGAAGTACTGGACCGACCGGGGCTGTATGACGGCGCAGCCATTCAATACGGAGGTCGGCGCCGGGACGATGAACCCGGCTACGATCCTCCGCGTGTTAGGGCCCGAGCCCTGGAGAGTCGCTTACGTCGAGCCGAGCGTACGCCCGGACGACGCCCGGTACGGTGAGAATCCGAACCGGCTGCAGACGCACACCCAGTTCCAGGTCATCCTCAAGCCTGACCCGGGCAACCCGCAGGAGATCTACCTGTCGAGCCTCGAGGCTCTCGGCATCGACATACACGCGCACGACATCCGTTTCGTCGAGGACAACTGGGCGTCGCCGGCTCTGGGCGCCTGGGGACTGGGCTGGGAGGTCTGGCTCGATGGGCTGGAGATCACCCAGTTCACCTACTTCCAGCAGGCCGGCGGTATCAGTCTCGACCCGGTGTCGGTGGAGATCACCTACGGCATCGAGCGCATCCTGATGGCGCTGCAGGGCGTGACCCACTTCAAGGACATCGCGTACGCACCCGGCATCTCCTACGGCGAGGTGTTCGGGCAGAGCGAGTATGAGATGTCCCGCTACTACCTGGACGACGCCGACGTCGACGCCAACCGTTCGCTGTTCGACACGTACGCCGCCGAGGCGCAGCGGATGATCGACCAGCGGCTGCCCGTCCCGGCGTACACGTACGTGCTCAAGTGCTCGCACGTGTTCAACGTGCTCGACGCGCGCGGTGCCATCAGCACCACCGAGCGCGCGCAGGCGTTCGCGCGGATGCGTGGGCTGGCACGGGAGGTCGCGTCGTTGTGGATGGCTCGCCGGGAGGAACTGGGCCATCCGCTCGGCACCGGGGCGCCGTCCGCTCCGGCCGAGCCGCTGCTCCTGCCCGAGGTGTCCGACGCGCCGCCGTCACCGCCGGAAGGGCCTGCGCCGCTGCTGTTCGAGATCGGGACCGAGGAGATGCCCCCGGCCGAAGTGACCAAGACGGTGGCGGCGGTCCGCGCGTCGGTGACCGAGAAACTTGCCGCGACCAGGCTCGACCACGGCGATATCGTCGTCTATGGCACGCCGCGGCGGATCGTCGTGACGGTGGCCGACGTCGAGCCCCGTGAGCCGGATGCGCGGCGCACCGTCAAGGGGCCGCGGGCCAGCGCCGCCTACGACGAGTCTGGACAGCCCACCAAGGCGCTGTTGGGCTTCGCCCGTGGTCAGGGAGTCGATGTCGAGGGACTGAGCACCGCGGAGTTCGGCGGTCATGAGCACGTCGCGGTGACGGTCACGGATACCGGCCGGAGCGCGCCGAACCTGTTGTCCGCGTTGCTGGCCGAAGTGGTGTCCGGGCTGCGGTCGGACAAGAACATGCGTTGGAGCGATCCGTCGCTGTCCTTCACCCGCCCGATCCGCTGGCTGACCGCCCTGCTCGGAGAAGCCGTCGTACCGGTGCGAGTGTCAGCGCTGACCAGCGGCCGGACCACCCGGGTCCACCGGACCGCGGACGAGCCTGTTGTGCCGGTGAAGTCCGCCGCCGGATACCTGGAGTTCCTGTCTGAGCGCGGCATCATCGCCGACGCCGGCCTACGGCGGTCCGAGATCGTCGACGATGCGCGCTCCCTGGCGGAGCGAGTGGGCGGCGAGGTCGACGTCGACGGTGAGTCGGGGCTGATCGACGAGATCACCAACCTGGTGGAGCAGCCCAACACGCTGCTCGGCAACTTCGATCCGAAGTACCTGGAGCTTCCGGAGCAGATCCTCACGACGGTGATGCGCAAGCACCAGCGGTACCTCCCGGTGCGCGGAAGTAGCGGTGCGCTGGTGCCGAACTTCGTCGCGGTCGCCAACGGCGCCTGCGATGCAGCCGTCGTCCGGGCCGGCAACGAGTCCGTATTGCGGGCGCGCTACGAGGATGCGGCGTTCTTCTGGCGCGCCGATCTGGAGGTCGCGCCGGAGACGTTCCGGTCCCGCTTGACGCAGCTGACCTTCGAGGAGCGGATCGGCTCGATGGCGGAGCGCGCCGACCGGATCGGCGCGCTGGCCACGGTTCTCAGCGGTGACGTCGCGCTGAGCGGTGATGACGCCGTCAGCGACGACGACGCGGCGACGCTGACCCGGGCCGCGGCGCTGGCGAAGTTCGATCTGGCGTCGCAGATGGTCGTCGAGCTGTCCAGCCTGGCCGGCGTGATGGCCCGGGAGTATGCCCGCCGGGCCGGTGAGACCGATGCGGTGGCGCAAGCCCTGTACGAGATGGAGCTGCCGCGGCACACCAGCGACGCCCTGCCGCAGACGCAGCCAGGCGCGCTGCTCGCGTTGGCCGACCGTTTCGACCTCGTCATGGCGATGTTCGCACTGGGAGCGAAGCCCACCGGGAGCTCGGACCCGTTCGGGTTGCGCCGCGCGTCGCTGGGCATCGTGCGGATCCTGCGGACCCGGCCCGAGCTGTCAGTGGTGACGATCGACCGTGGGCTGTCGGTGGCCGCCGAGCGGCTGCAGGCGCAGGACGTCGAGGTCTCCGACGACGCGGTTGCCACAGCGCGCGAGTTCGTGGTCGCCCGGTTTGCCCAGCAGCTCCGCGACGAGGGCACTCCGGTGGAGTTCGTCGATGCCGTACTGCCCGGGGCCTCCGCACCGGGGAAGGCGGCGGACGAACTCCGGGTACTGCGTGAGCGCGCCGATGACGGAAAGTTCCGCGAGCTGGTGACCGCGCTGCAGCGGATCGCGCGGATCCTCCCGGACGACACGTCGCCGGAGTTCGACGCCGCGCGCCTGCAGGAGCCCGCCGAGGTTCGGCTGGCCGAGGCAGTGCAGGCACTGGGGGACTGGTCGAACGGGTCGGTGAACGCGTTCGCGGACGCCGGCACGATGATCGTCGACCCGGTGAACACCTTCTTCGACGAGATCCTCGTGATGGCGGAAGATCCCGACGTCCGCGCCGCACGCCTGGGGTTGCTCGCCGCGATCCTGCGACGCAGCCCGCGGACGATCAACTGGGCCGCACTGGACACGGCGCTCGGTCAGTAGGTCGCGCAGAATGGGCGAAGAGATCTCCAGGCGGCGGGTGACGCCGGGCGTATAAGCCCGGTTCGTCGGTGGCCCGGTTGGGCTTGAGCCTGGCGATCTCTTCGCCCATTCTGCGCGACTTGTCAATAGGACCGCGCGGTCAGGCCGACGGTTTCGCGGACATCCCTCCACTTCTCGAGCGCGGTCCGGATGTCGTCGCGCTGTTCGGCTTGAATGGCCTCGGCGTGTGCGGTGGTGAGCACGTCGCCGATCATCACCCGTTGGCCCGTGGAGGCGGACTGGACGGCCGCCTCCACCATCGCCAGGCTGAGCACGTTCTCGTGTGCCTCGCCGGACGGCACTGCACCAGTGCGCAGGGCATGCACGAACTCCGCCAATGATCCGGCGATCTCCTCCGGTCCTTCGACCCGTTCAGGTCCTTCGGCGGTGCGTGAACGCGCGGCCACGTCCTCGAGCGGCGCCGCGCCGGTCTGGTCCGGGACGTCGACGGTGGGCTCGTGGTCG
>NZ_ML142850.1:169304-170567 GCF_004138495.1 Phytoactinopolyspora endophytica | reverse complement strand
CCCACAAGGCCGACCCGGTCTCCGCGCTGATCCGCCAGCGGCCGTTCCAGGACGTCTCCTCGCCCGGTGCGCACCAGCTGCCGTTGTAGACGAAGCGGGTGCCGCCGGTGAACTCGAACGCCGCGACGGCTGCGGCGTCCCCGGCGTACCAGCTCCAGCCCGGGTTGTACGCATCGCAGTACACCGAGATCGGTTCGGCCCCGATCAGGAAGCGGGCCGCGTCGAAGTGGTGGATGGCCATGTCGACCAGCAGCGGGTGGTCCATCTGCTCCCGGAACCCGCCGAAATGCGGGGCTTTGAAGAACTCGCAGCCCACCGAGCCGACCACGCCGAGATCGTGGATAGCTGACCGGAGCCGGCGGATGGTTCCGTAGTAGCGGCGAGACTGGCTGATCATCAGCAGCTGCCCGCTGAGCTCGGCGGCGGCGACCATGGACAGCGCCTGGGCCACGTTCGGGGCGATCGGCTTCTCGCACAGGACGGGAAGCCCCGCGAACAGGGCCTCTAGATTGACCGGATGGTGCGCGACTGGAACGGTGACGTTGACCACCGCGTCGGCGCCGACGTCGCGAGCGAGCCGCGAGGCCGATGTGCCGGTGGGCAGATGGGGCATCCCGGCCGCGTCGGCTCCGCGTCGTGCCGCCTCCTGGTCGAGGTCGACCAGGCCGACCATCTCCGTGTCCGGCGACGCGGAGATGGTCCGCAGCCATGCCTGTCCCATCGCCCCTGCACCGACCTGGACCAGCCGTACGGGTGGGCTCGTTGGGGTGTCCCTCATGTGAAGCCCCTTCGGTCCGTTGGCCACGCTCACGCGTCGGAGCTCTTGAGCGGGCCGTCGTATCCGTGGCCGGTGAAGAAGTCGCCGGACTCGTAGCGGAGCAACGTCGGGGCCGAGCGGGTGGGCATGTCGGAGCGCGCCCACTCGACACCGTTGGCGATGACCCGTCTGATGTCCTTGTGGTGGTAGACGGGGTAGTCCTGGTCACCGGGGGAGAAGTAGAAGATCTTGCCGTGGCCACGACGGAACGTGCAGCCGCTGCGGAACACCTCTCCGCCGCTGAACGAGCTGATGAAGATCAGTTCGTCCGGCGCCGGAATGTCGAACTGCTCGCCGTACATCTCCTGTGCCTCGACGATCATCGGGTGCGGTACCCCCTGGGCGATGGGGTGCGTCGGGTCGACGGTCCAGATGAGCTCGCGGTCGTTCTCGCTGCGCCAGCGCAGCGTGCAGGTGGTCCCCATCAGCTTGCGGAAGATCTTCGA
>NZ_ML142850.1:167605-169246 GCF_004138495.1 Phytoactinopolyspora endophytica | reverse complement strand
GTGGCCGGAGTGCAGCACGAGCAGACCCATGCCGGACAGTACGTGCTGATGCACCCGCTCCACCACGTCGTCGGCGACCTCACCGTGCGCTGCGTGTCCCCACCAGACCAGCACGTCGGTGTTGGCGAGAAGATCCTCGGTCAGGCCATGCTCCGGGTCGTCCAGGGTGACTGTGGTGACGGACGCGCGTTCCTTGAGGTTCTCCTCGATGCCTTCCTTGATGGTGGTGTGCATACCCTGCGGGTAGATCTCGGCGACTTCCGGCTCGAGCTTCTCGTGCCGGTTCTCGCCCCAGACGACGACTCGGATGGCGTCGCTCTTCGTTGCGTGTGTCATCAGTGTCCGTTCCTTCATGTGTTGCGGATGGGACTTGTCGGTGCGATCGGTGCTGCGGCAGGTCGCCCTACTTCACCGCGCCGCCGGCGGCTCCGGCGGTGATGAACTTCTGTGCACCGATCAACAGGACGATGGCGGGTATAGCGGACAGCACCGCGGTCGCCATCACAGCACCCCAGTTCTGGACCTGGGTGCCAAGGTACTCGTAGATGCCGAGCGTCACCGGACGGACGTTGCTCTCGGTCGTGAGGGTCAGTGCGAACAGGAAGTCGCTCCAGGAGAAGAGGAATGTGAACAGGCCCGCGGTGACCAGGGAGTTCCGGCTGACCGGCACGACGATGGACAGGAATGCCCGGAACTGCCCGGCGCCGTCCACCCGAGCCGCCTCCACGATAGAGGGCGGCAGCGCGAGCATGAACGACCTCATGATCAGAATAGCGAACGGGATGGCGGAGGTGGAGTTGGCCAGGATCAGACCCGGAATCGAATTGAGCAGGCCGAGTTCCTCGTAGGCGGTGTAGAGCGCGTTCGCGATGACGATCCCCGGGATCATCTGCGAGACCAGGATCGCCAGCAGGGCCGCTCCGACCCACCGGAACCTGAACTGGGCCAGTGCATACGCGCACGGGGCGGCGACGGCCAGGCTGAAGGCCACCGTCCCGAGCGCGATTACCATGCTGGTGACCAGGTTGGCACCCTGTTCGCGCAGCGCACGCTCGTATCCGGCGAAACTCGGGTCCAGGGGGAAGAAGTCCGCGGAGAGTGTGTTGCCGGACGGTTGCAGGGACGCGTTGATCATCCAGTAGACCGGGAACAGCATCACGGCGAGCAGGGTGATGCCGACGGCTGTGTAGACGGCGCGGCGGAAGCTGTTGTCTCTCATCGGGTCGGCTCTCCCTACTCGTCGACCCGGCGGCGGCTGGAACGCAGGTACACCACGGCGAAGACCATCGAGAGGACGATCAGGATGTTGCTCAGCGCCGCGCCCTCGCCGAACGAGAAGTCGACGAAAGACCGCTGGTAGGACTGCGTGGCCAGGGTCTGGGTGGCGTTGGCGGGCCCACCTCCTGTGAGGCCGAGGATGATGTCCAGGACTTTGAGGGTGTAGACCACGCCGAGCACCAGTACCACGCTCACGACGGCCTTCAAGTTGGGCCAGGTGATGTGCCAGAACGCCCGCCAGCCGGTCGCGCCGTCCAGCGCGCCTGCCTCGTAGAGCTCCTCCGGGATGTCCTGCAGCCCGCCGTACAGCAGGGTGGCGTTGAACGGGATACCGATCCAGATGTTCACCAGGATCACCGCCAG
>NZ_ML142850.1:165872-167595 GCF_004138495.1 Phytoactinopolyspora endophytica | reverse complement strand
CGTGGTCTGGCGAGCTCAGCCACGGGATGGGCGAGTCGATAATCCCGACTGCGCCCAGCGCCTGGTTCAGGATCCCGCTGTCCTGGTCGAGGATCGAGCGCCAGGTCGCACTGGACACGATCAGCGGAAGCAGCCAGGGGAGCAGCAACAGGGCTCGCAGCACGCCGCTGAGCGGGAACTTGTTCCGGAAGAACATGGCCAGGCCAAGCCCGATGACGAACTGTCCGGCGATCGACCCGGCGGTGAACAGCGCCGTGTTCATCATCGCTTTGCTGAACAGGTCGTCGCTGATCACCGACGTGTAGTTCTGCAGGCCGATCCATGGCGCGTCGCCGGTGAAGAAGGTGGCGAGCGTGTACTCCTGGAACCCCATCAGCAGGTTCTTCACCACGGGGTACCCGAACAGGCACACCATGACGACGGCGGCCGGCGCCATGAACATCAGCTTGGCAAGGCGCTCGTTCCGTCCACCGCGCCCGCGGCGCCGCCGGGCCGTGGCACTCGATGTGCCGGGGCCTCCCGCGCCGCCGGAGCCGCCCGTCGCGGATGGCTGCACCTCGCCGGAAGCGGCGGGCCGGCGTACGTGTGTCTCGGACATGAGCGCTCACCTCCTCGCTTCGACCAGGGGCATCTCGTGCTACCTATCCGTCGGAGGCACGCGTGAACGCGTCCTCGGGCGATGCCTGGTCCGTCAGCGCGAGCTGGATCGCCTCGTAGATCACGGTGGCGGCCTCGGGCCACTCCTCGCCGAGCTGCCCGGTCCGGCTCCGGGCGTTGGAGACCTGCTCGGTGAACGCTTCCATGGACGGGACCAGGTCGACGTACTCGTCCGCGAGCGCGGTCCTGGTCGGCACCGTGAACCGGGACTCAGCGAGCGCGAGCTGGTTCTCCTCGCTGTTGAGACACTCGACGAACTCGGCAGCCTTGGCCTGCTTCGCTTCGTCGCCGGTCAGCGGGACGGTCCAGGCTTCGCCGCCGAGAGGGGCGACGGGAGTCTGGCCCTGTTCGTTGACGGGGAACTGGACGACGTCCCACTCCAGGTCCTCATGGGTGTTCAAGTCCGGGATGTTCCACGGGCCGTTGACCATCATCGCCGCTTTGCCGGCGACGAACTGGTCTTTCACGTCGCCCTGGGTCCAGTTGACCACCGAGTTCGACGCGGATCCGTTCTGAACCAGGTCGACCCAGAGCTGTAGGGCTTCGGAAACCTCCGGGGTGGTGAGATCGGTCTCGTCCCCGCCGTTGGTCCACATGGCGGGGAGGAACTGCCAGCTGCCCTCGTACGTGGCGTTGGCGCTGAACGCGACGCCGTAACGGTCGCCCTCGGTCAGGTCGGCGGCGGCGGAACGCAGCTCGTCCCAGGTGGTCGGCGGCTCGACGCCCTCCTCGTCCAGGACCTCGGCGTTGTAGAAGATGCCGATCGTGTTCACCACCGGTGCCAGCCCGTAGAGCTTGCCGTCATACGACGTGGCGTCGACGATTCCCCGGGCGAACCCGTCCGCGCTGAGCCCGTAGTCGTCGAGCGGGGCGAGAGCGCCAGTGGCGGCGACCTGCTGTACCTCGGGGTTGTCCAACATGAGGATGTCGGGCAGCGTCTTCGACGAGGCCTGCTGCAGAACCTTGGTCATCAGGTCGGCGCCGGGGACGGTCTCGCGCTCCAGCGTGACTCCGAGGTCGTCGGCGCACCGATCGAGGCCTTCCTGGACCAGCGACTTGTCGGGCT
>NZ_ML142850.1:165039-165846 GCF_004138495.1 Phytoactinopolyspora endophytica | reverse complement strand
TAGTCGAGGATGCTCAGGCTGCTGACGTCGCCGCTCTCGGTGCCGCCGTCGTCGGAACCGCCGCATGCGGCCAGCATGAGTGGCGTCGCGGCGATGATGGTCAGCGCGGTGGTGACCTTGGCATTCTTCATCCGCTGGGCTCCCTTGCCGTTTGGGTGGATGGACATGTGGTGATGTGGGCAGCGCAAGATCACATCGCGCTGCCATGCGCGGGACAACGGCGGGGTGGGTTCCGCCACGGCGTCGAGCATTCGAGTCAAAGCGGTTAACCGCCGTTGGCCCAACAGTGTGAACGGCGGATCGCGCGTGTGTCAAGGCTCACAGTCAAAACGCTTAACCGATAGACTGTCGGCGCGATACCGGGCGCAGTCGAGACGGACCTGATCGGAAACCTTCATGGCAACCATGCGTGACGTGGCCGAACGCGCTGGCGTGTCGATCGCCACCGTGTCATTCGTGCTGAACAACACCAAGCCGGTCGCTCCGGCGACGCGCGAGCGGATCGAAGCCGCGATGGCAGAGCTGGGATTCCGCCGCAATGCGCTTGCCCGAGCGTTGGCAAGCCGCCGTACGCACATTCTGGCGCTGGCCTATCCGGCGCTCCAGCACAAGCTCGGAAGCACGGCGATGAGCTTCGTCACCAGCGCCGCGAGCGCGGCGAGCAACCGTGACTACCACTTGGTCCTGTGGCCGGTGGACAACGACGGCGTTGAGCTGACCGAGCTGGTGCGTCAGGGCCTGGTTGACGGCATTCTGCTGATGGAGGTGCTGCTGGACGACCCCAGGGTGGAGGCGCTGGCGGCGATG
>NZ_ML142850.1:164083-165013 GCF_004138495.1 Phytoactinopolyspora endophytica | reverse complement strand
CGCCGTTCGCGATGATCGGGCGCACCGCGGAGCCGGCCGGCTTGCCGTACGTCGACATCGACTTCGACGTGACCGTGGAGAACGCCGTCGCACATCTTCAGCAGCTGGGGCATCGGGAGATCGTGTTCGTGACCGAGCGGCCGCCGACCGAGAGCTTCCGGCGCTATGGTGCGAAGGTCCGCGCCGAGGCGTCCTTCCGCCGTGTGTGCGCCGAGCGTGGCCTTGAGTCCGTGCTCATGGAGTGCGCGCAGCATGCCGCTTCGGGTCGCGAGCTGTCCGCGGCCCTGCTCAAGGATCGGCCGGAGGCCACCGCCGTGATGGTCATGAACGAGCAGGCAGCCTTCGGCGTGATCTCCGGTCTGACCCGCGCGGGCTGTCGGGTTCCCGACGACGTGTCGGTGCTGTCGATCAGCACGTCGAGCGAGGTGGGCGCTATGTCGGATCCGGTGCTGTCGATCATGCGTTCGCCCGGCCCGGAGCTGGGCCGGCTCGCCGTCGAGATGCTGATCGATCAGCTCGAGGACGGCACTCGTGCTCAGGGGCGCGCGCATTCTGGGCATTCCGGCGGTCCATCGCTCCGGCTCTTGCCGTGTGAGCTCGAGCCGGCCGAGTCGACGGCGCGGGTGCGCACGCTCTAGCGCGGCTCATTGCCTGGGCGTTCGCGTTGGGCGGACGCCGGTGAGCGCGGTGGGTGAGGCGTCGCTGCCCGCTGCCTCAGCCGCCGGGCTGCATGGATCAGCCGAGAGTGTGGACGTGGTGCGGGTCGTGCTCTTCGGGGTGCGCGCCCTTGGCATGGTCTGCATGGAAGAGCGCCTGCTCCAGCAGCTGGCGGACGTGGGTGTCCGCAGCGTGGTAGTAGATGAACGTGCCTTCCCGGCGGCTCTCGACCAGTCCGGCCAAGCGCAGCTTCGCCAGGTGCTGACTGACGGC
>NZ_ML142850.1:163039-164046 GCF_004138495.1 Phytoactinopolyspora endophytica | reverse complement strand
GCCCCGACTCGACCAGCTCGGCAAGGCAGTTGACCGATGATTCACCCTGCAGCAGCGCCCACATGATCTTGATCCGGGTAGGATCCGCGAGCATCCGCAGTGCACGGGCCGCGCCGTCGACCTGATCGGCCGTCGGTATCTGGAAGTCCGCGATGCCGTCATGCATGAGGCCAGCCTACTACCTGATATTTACTATCTGCGTTATCACGTAGATACGTATATATTGAGCCTATGAAGAATGATCCGAAGTCGTCCCATCGGAGCGACCACGACCACGACCACGGCCACGGCCATGGCCATGGTCATGGTCATGCGAGCTGGTGGGCGCGGGCGCTGCACGTGTTGAAGCCACACTCACACGACGTGACCGACTCGATCGAGACAGCTGAAGAGGCGAGTGAGGCGGGCATCCGGGCAGCGTGGGCCGGTCTCGCCGGCATGATGGCGACAGCGGGTCTGCAGCTGGCGATCGTGGCTATCAGTGGATCGATCAGCCTGCTCGCCGACACCGTTCACAACCTGGGGCACGCGGTCACCACCATCCCGTTGCTGCTCGCGTTCCGGCTGGGGCGGCGGCGACCCTCGAGGCGCTATCCGTACGGCTATCGACGGGCCGAGGATCTGTCCGGCGTCCTGATCGCGGCGGTCATCGCGGCGTCGGCGGCATTGATCATCGTCGAGTCAGTCGACGCTCTGATCAATCCGCGGGAGCTATCCAACCTTGGCTGGGTGCTGGCGGCCGGTCTGATCGGCGCTGCGGGCAATGAGCTCGTGGCCGTGTACCGGATCCGCGTCGGCCGCCGGATCGGCTCGGCGGCGCTGATCGCCGAGGGCAACCATGCGCGGGCCGACGGGCTGACATCGCTTGTGGTGGTCGTCGCCGTGGCCGGCGTATGGCTGGGCTTTCCGCGCACGGATGCGATCGCGGGTCTGCTCGTCGCGGTCGCGATCGTATGGATCCTCATCAACTCCTGCCGGACGATCTTCCGCCGGCTCATGGACGGCGT
>NZ_ML142850.1:161499-163029 GCF_004138495.1 Phytoactinopolyspora endophytica | reverse complement strand
ACGGGACCGTGGAGGAGATCGAGTCCGTGACGGCGAGCGTGCTCGGTGTCCGCGCCGTCGGCCGGGTGCGGGCGAGATGGGCTGGGCACCGGCTCGAGGGCGACGTGACCATCACCGTCGATGGGACCGTGAGCGTGGAGGACGGACACCGCATCGCGCGCCGGGTCAACGACGAACTGCGGCACGGCGTCCGCCACCTCGACCACGTCGTCGTCCACGTCCACCCCGCCTACTCCCATGATCATCAACCGGTGGCCACACCATGATGTGGTTGATTCGTTGATGATCACGGGTGTGGGCCTAGCGGACCAGGCGGAAGAACGTCCGGAGCTCATCGACATACAGGTCCGGTTGCTCGAGCGCGGCGAAGTGGCCGCCCTTGTCCGGCTCGTTCCAGTACCGGATGTCCGTGAATCGCCTCTCCGCCCAGCGGCGTGACGGTCGCTGGCGCTCCTGGGGGAAGATCGAACAGCCGGCGGGCGTGGCCACGGTGTCGGTCACGGAGCCCGAGATCGACTCGTTGACCTTCCGGAGGCTTTCCCAGTACAGCCGGGCGGACGACGCTCCGGTGCCGGTCAGCCAGTAGAGCGTGACGTTGTCGAGGAGTTCGTCCCGTGTGATCACCTCGTCGAGCCGGCTGTCCCAGTCGGTCCAGGTCCAGAACTTCTCCACGATCCAGGCGCACAAGGCCGCCGGCGAGTCCACCAGCCCGTAACCGACCGTCTGGGGCCGGGTGGACTGCTGCACCGAGTACCCGGACTCCCAGTCCTGGGCGTGCTGAAGTGTCGCGAGCGTGGTCCGTTCCGCATCGGTGAGGTCGTCGAACGTGGCCGGGTCCGGCGGCGCAAGTGGCGGCATGAGGTGGATCCCGACGACGTGGTCCGGATGCTGCTGGCCGACGGCCGTGGTGACGCTGGTGCCCCAGTCGCTGCCCTGAGCACCGTATCGGTCGTAGCCCAGTCGGGACATCAGCTCGGCCCAAGCGTCGGCGATCCGCTCGACGCCCCAGCCTGGTGTGACCGGCTTGTCGCTGAACCCGTAGCCGGGCAGTGTCGGGCACACCACGTGGAAGGCGTCGGCCGCGTCGCCACCGTGCGCCGTAGGATCGGTCAGCGGCCCGATCACCTTGAGATACTCGGTGATCGAACCCGGCCATCCGTTGGTGAGCACCAGCGGCACGGCGTCGGGGTGCGGCGAACGGACATGGACGAAATGGACGCCGAGTCCGTCGATCTCGGTGCGGAACTGGGGCAGCTTGTTCAGCCGTGCCTCTGCGGCACGCCAGTCGTAGGTCGCCGCCCAATAGGAGCAGAGCTCGCGAATGTAGGCGAGCGGAACGCCCTGTGACCAGTCGTCGACGGTCTCGGGCTCCGGCCAGCGTGTGAGGTCCAGGCGCCGGCGAAGGTCGAGCAGGTCGTCGTCGGGAATCTCGATGCGAAACGGCGTAACGGTGTCGGACATGCTCCCAACCTAGATTCCCCGACGCACGGTGGGACGGGCCCGACGGGAGATCACGTCTCGTAGGAGGCG
>NZ_ML142850.1:157645-161487 GCF_004138495.1 Phytoactinopolyspora endophytica | reverse complement strand
GAGGGTTTCGATCTATGCGGAGGAACGAAAAGTTCGCCGTCTTATGGGGGCGGTACCGTCCATAGCGCGGCCTTGTTATTGCGGTTTTGCCCCTTTTGTGGTCGTGTGCTCCATTAGCGGCATGGCGACCCAAGGAGGTGGCGCATTTTGAGCGGCGTGGCGCTGAAGGATGTCACCAAGATCTTTCCAGGGGGGACGGTCGCACTGGACAACGTCAGCCTGGAAGTGGCTGACGGCGAGTTCATGGTGCTACTCGGACCGTCGGGATGTGGCAAATCGACCTTGCTCCGGATCATCGCCGGTTTAGAAGAGCCGAGCGCCGGCAGCGTGCTCATGGACGGCGAGCCTGCGGACGATCTGCCCCCGCGCGAGCGCGGAGTGGCGATGGTGTTCCAGGACTATGCGCTCTACCCGCACATGAACGTCAACGACAACATCGGCTTTCCGCTGAGGCAGGCCGGCGTCGAGCTCGAGGAACGTCAACGGCGCACGGTCGACGCGGCGTCCGCACTGGGGATCGCCGATCTGCTGGTGCGACGGATCGGCCGGCTCTCGGGCGGGCAGCGCCAACGGGTGGCGATGGGGCGTGCCATCGTCCGTGAACCCGATCTGTTTCTCATGGACGAGCCACTGTCGAACATCGACGCTGGACAGCGTGCCGAGCTTCGGACAGAGATCTCCGGTCTTGCGCAGCAACTCGGGGTGACGGTCATCTACGTGACGCATGACCAGACCGAGGCGCTGACGATGGCCGACAAGGTGGCCATCCTCCGCAAGGGCGTCCTGCAGGACGTGGGTACGCCGGCCGCCGTGTACAACCGTCCCGCCACCATGTACGTGGCCGCCTTTCTCGGCAGCCCGCGGATGGGCCTGATGGAGGCGAAGGTCGAGGTCCGGGAGGAAAGCCACATCGATCTAATCCTGGGTGAGCAGCGGCTTCGGATGCCATGGGCCGATCCCCGGCGGCGGATTCTCTCGCGGTATCGCAGCGAACAGATCGTCGTCGGGGTGCGTGCCGAGTCGCTCACGCCTGTGGCGGCCGGTACGGCGGGCAACGTGCTGGCAGGGCATGTGCGCACGATGGAGCACCATGGGCACGAGACGTTGGCCTTTCTCGACGTGGGTGCGGCCGCGGCGATGGTCGACGATCCCAGAGCCGGCGGCGCGACGCGTGTGCCGAGAGGTGGCTGGCTGCACTCGTTCAGAAAGGCCATATCTCGGATGATCGACGGGTCACGATCCGCCGACGACGAGGAGATGACCGACACCCTCAATGACCTGAAGCCGGTCCCTGGCCGGCATCACCGCCGCTCGGCGGAACTGGCGGTTCGGCTGACGCCGTATCCGCAGCTTCGGAACGGTACACCGCTGTCGGTTGCGGTGGACATGGAGGCGCTGCACTTCTTCAGCCCGCAGGGCAACCGCATCGATGTCGGCTGGCGCTGACCGGCGCCGCCCACACACGTCGCGCCGCGACTTCACAGGGTTCGGCGTGAGCTCACCGCCCGCCCGCCACCCGCAGCGTGGTGCCGGTGATGTACGACGCGTGGTCGCTCATCAGCCACGCGATCGTGTCCGCCACCTCCTGGGCCAGTCCGACCGTCATCGTGTCCACCCCGGCCTTCGCGGCGGCTCCTTAGCCGCGGCATCGTCACGGGCATAGCCGAGCACGAGGTCGTGACCGTCGCGCGCCAAGCGGAGCGCGGTAGCCGCGCCTATGCCGCGGGTGCCGCCGGTGACCAGAGTCAACGGGTTCATGTGGGCTCCCTACCCTTCGTGGCCGGGCACAGCTCTTTCACAACGAGTGCCGCGCCCTAGGGGGCGAGTCTGTCAACGGGCGGGTCATAGCGGTGAACGGGGGGACGTCCGATTCGTTCAAGACCACGGCGACCGTCCGTGAGTACGGTCATGTCTGTCCCCGCCGGAATCCGCGACGGCTCGAGATCGGCTGTCCGGATCGTTGGTACCCAGATTGAGGTGGTGAAGATGAAGATTGGAATTGGTCTGTCGGTTGCCGTTCCCGGGCGTCCTCCGCGAGAGATCAGGCAGTGGGCGGAGGACAGCGAGCGTCTCGGCTTCCATTCCCTGGGATCGATCGACCGGCTCATCTACGACATCCTCGACCCGCTGGTGTCCCTCGGGGCGGCGGCTGCGGTGACCGAGCGAATTCAGCTGTTCACCAGCGTCTTGAACGTCGGTTGGCGCAACAACCCCATCCTGTTCGCCAAACAGCTCGCCACCATCGACCTGATCTCTGAAGGCCGCCTGACCGCGGGCCTGGGCATCGGCGGCTGGCCTGACGACTTCGCCGCCAGCGGAGCGCCGACGAAGGGCCACGGCAAGCTCTTCGATGACGCCCTTACCGAGATGCGCCGCGTGTGGGACGGCGATGTGAAGAGCATCTCGGGCGCCACCCCGCTGCCTGGAGCGGGCCGGCCCCGGCTGCTCATCGCTGGCCTTGTTCAGGCTGGATATGCCCGGGCGGCCCGTTTCGGTGACGGTTGGGTGGCCCCGACGCTCAGTCGGGAACTGCTGACGAACGGCGTCCGCGGCGTCAACGAAGAGTGGGCCAAGGCAGATCGATCCGGCAAGCCGCAGATCCTCACCGGGCGGTACTTCTGTTGTGGCCCGGACGCGACGGATGTCATGTCCGAGTACGTCGCGCATTACTACGGGTCCAAGGATCCGCAGGACAATGAACCTATCCTTGCCGACTCCATCGACTCGGACGAGCGTCTGCTCGACGAGCTGATCGTGCTCTCTCGGGCCGGCGTCGACGATGTGGTGCTGTATCCGGCCAGCAGCTCTTTGGACCAGGTGCATCTGCTGGCCGAGGCTCTGGAGCGGGTGGGAGCCCGGCGCAACCCCACCTTCGAGTTCACTGCGGACTCGGGGCACACGGCCATGAATGGCACAGCCGTGGACGATGGAGAGATGGAGCTGCGGTGAACGAACGGACGAGTCCAGCGAGCGCCGCTGAGCTGCTCGGAGCCATCAGGGAGCTTGCCGAGAGTCTTGACGGGCTCGTCTTCCTGCCAGGAGACACCGGCTACACCGAAGAGGCGGAAGGCTTCGACCGCTCCGTGCGGCACCATCCGAAACTGATCGTCGGCGCCGCGAACGCAGGTGACGTGGAGTCTGCGGTGCGCTTCGCTCGCGACCACGGCCTAGGGGTGGCTGTCCAGGCCACAGGACACGGTGTGGCACTACCGGCCGACGACGACGCCCTGCTCATCTCAACGCGGAGAATGGACGGGCACGACATCGACCCTGAACGGCGCACGGTCCGGCTGGAGGCGGGGGTGCTGTGGCGCGACGTCATCACGACGGCCGCCCGCTACGGCCTCGCACCGCTGAACGGATCCGCACCGTTCGTGGGCGCCGTCTCGTACACACTCGGTGGCGGTATCGGCGTCCTTGCCCGCCGGTATGGTTACGCCGCCGATCACGTCCGCAGCATCGAGGTCATTACCGCGGACGGCAGGTTGCGCACCGCCTCGGAGGAGGAGAATCCAGACCTGTTCTGGGCGCTGCGCGGCGGCAAGGGCAACTTCGGTGTGGTGACCTCACTTGAGGCAGACCTGGTCGAGGTCTCACAGCTCTACGGCGGCGGCCTGTTCTTCCCCGCCGAGTCGGTCCGCGAGGTGCTGCACCTGTACCGGACCTGGGTCATGGATGTGCCCGACGAGCTCTCGTCCTCGTTCTTCATGATGGAGTGGCCGGACGCTCCTGACGTCCGCGAGGAGCTGCGGGGCCGCTTCGTGCTACATGTGCGGCTGTCTTATGTCGGCTCGCCGGAGGACGGGGCCCGGTTCATCAAGCCCTTGCGAGAGATCGCCACC
>NZ_ML142850.1:153243-157604 GCF_004138495.1 Phytoactinopolyspora endophytica | reverse complement strand
GCTACTCGACACCGTCACCGAGATTCCGTACAGCGATGTCGGCACCATCCATAACGACCCACCCATACCGGGCTCGTACCACATCAACAACGTGCAGCTCAATCACCTCGACCATGACGCGGTGGAAGCCATCCTTGAGCTGGCGGGACCCGAGTCGGACGGTGCGGTTGGCGTGGAGATCCGCCATCTCGGCGGTGCGCTCGCTCGCCCGCCGCGCGTGCCCAACGCGGTCGCGCACAACACGGCCCAGTTCCAGCTTTACTCGGGCGGTGTCCTCGGTGTCGGCGACGACGAGGCCGTCTACGCCGGGCAGGACCGAGTGGTCGAGGCACTCAGCCCGTGGAACAGCGGCATGCGGACCCTCAACTTCATGGCCGGCGTCGCCCATGCCGATCCCGAGGACGTTCGCCAGGCGTTCACGGAGGCGACGTATGCGCGGCTTGTCGCGCTGAAGACGAGCTACGACCCGGGAAACATGTTCCGCTTCAACCACAACATCCCACCCGCTCCCCGGCAGAGCCCCGCATGACGGTTTCATGGGTCACACACGGAGGCGGTCCTCGCCTTGGCGGTCGAACCTGCCCGCGGCCAACAGGGATGCGAGCGCGTCCTGGGACGACTGAAGCCGGGCGATCTCTTCCGACATGCGTGCATGCTGCCGTTCCAGCTGCTCAAGCATGATGGGACACAGCGACGGCGCGGGCTTCCCTCCGTCGTCGTCGATACAGTGCAGGAACTCGGCGATCACCGCGGTCGGCAGACCCGCCGCCAGCAGTTGGCGGATGTGACGCACCAAGACGACGTCGGCATCCGTGTACTCCCGATAGCCGTTGAAATCTCGGGCTGGGTGGAGCAGACCCTGCTCCTCGTAGTACCGCAACAGCCGCTGGTTGACACCTGTCGTGCGGGCCAGGGTGCCGATCCGCATACTCACTCCATTGCCTCGACTTGACCTTCCCATTGATGTCAACGTCTAGCGTCGCGATGTCATTGCATCGAGAACGAAGGAGTGCCTGATGTCTGGAGTCGTCATCGTCGGCGCAGGACCAGGAATCGGACAAGCCGTCGCTTGTCGCTTCGCGCGTGAGGGCGTTCCCGTGACGCTCATCAGCCGCACCGAGAAGACCGCCAAGGGTGTCGCCGAGGCCGTCCACCCCTACGGCGTTCCGGTGGTCCCGCTGGCGGCTGACAGCACGGATGACATCGCTCTCCGTGCCGCTCTGGACGACGCGGCCGGCGAGCTCGGTCCGCCCGACGCCGTCGTCTACAACGCCGCCCTGATCCGGCCGGACGCGCTCGGTGACCTTTCCGTCGCCGGACACCTCGACGCGTGGGCGGTCAACGTCGTCGGCGCGATCACGACGGCGGCACACGTCCTGCCGCCGATGGCTCGCCGACGGTCGGGGACGTTCATCGTCACCGGCGGGATGCCGGCGCCAAAACCGAGCTACATGAGCCTCTCCCTCGGCAAGGCCGGGGTGCGGACGTTCCTGAGCATGCTCGACGAGGAGTACGGACCGGCGGGCGTTCACGTGGCCACGGTGACCGTCGACGGCCCGGTCGCGCGGGGCACGACGCCGGACACGGAGGATATGGCCGAGCACCTCGACCCGGACGACATCGCCGATCACTACTGGCGCCTGCACACCCAGCCGCGACACGCCTGGGAGAGCGAGGTCATCGTGGCCGCGTAGCTTTTCCTTCCGGCGGTGTTCAGCTGCTGGTCGCATGCACGCCATGCTCGTCGGCTTGGCTCGGGACCGAGTTGTCCATTTCCTTACTGAATAGTGAGGGGCCGGTCTCCTCCCCGTGGCCGGCCCCTCCGCCATCCGGCAGACAGCCGCGACCAGGAGGGCGACGATGTCTGAGAACCTGCTCGACCGCCGACGATTCCTGAAGCTGACCGGTGGTGCCGCCGTGACGGCACTCGCGGTCCAAACGCTCTGGCGGGAGGCGGCGACGGCCGACGAGCTCGACCCCGCTCCGTTCACGCTCGGCGTCGCGTCGGGCGACCCGGACCACACCAGCGTCGTGCTCTGGACGCGGCTCGCGCCGGATCCCGGGAACGGTGGCGGGATGCCGGACCGTGACGTGCCAGTGCGCTGGGAGGTCGCGCTGGACGAGAACTTCCGGCACGTGATGCGCCGTGGCGAGGCCACGGCCCGCCCTGGGGACGCACACTCGGTCCACGCGATCGCCGATCGGCTCGCCCCGAACCGGTGGTACTGGTATCGGTTCGAAGCCGAGGGCGTGCGCAGCCGCGTCGGACGTACCCGCACCCTGCCGACACCCGGCAGCAATCCGGACACGTTGCGTTTCGCCGTCGCCTCCTGTCAGAACTGGGTGGGAGGCCCGTACCCGGCGTATCGCGACATGGCCGAGCACGACCTCGACCTCGTCCTCCACCTGGGCGACTACATCTACGAGACCCAGAACGGCAGCCTCGACGAGTTCCGTCGGTTGCATTCGCTCTACAAGACCTCGCCTGACCTGCGCGAGGCGCATGCGCGCTTCCCGTTCGTCACCACGTGGGATGACCACGAGGTGCTGAACAACTGGTCCAGGGACGACGATCGGTCTCCCGACGGCCTGCCGTTCACCGACCGCCGCGCGAACGGTTTCCAGGCGTACTACGAGCACCTGCCGATGCGCACCATGCCCGACGGGCCGGACTACCCGATCTACCGCGGGTTCCGCTGGGGGAGGCTGGCGGAGTTCTCCGTCCTCGACACCCGCCAGTACCGCGACGACCAGGCATGCGGCGACGGCATGAACAAGCCGCCGTGCGACGACGTCTACGACGAGGACCGCACCATGACCGGGCCGGAGCAGGAGCGCTGGCTCATCGACCGGCTGCGGGAGTCCAAGGCGCGGTGGAACGTGCTCGCGCAGCAGACCATCCTCGCCTCGTTCGACTACGACGTCGGCCCGGGTCTTGCGTACAACCTCGACCAGTGGGACGGGTACCCGGCGGCGCGGCAGCGTCTGCTGGACGCGATCGTCGAGCACGAGCCGTCGAACCCGGTCGTGCTCTCCGGCGACTGGCACTCGCATTGGGTCAACGACATCCTGGCGGACTTCAGCGACCCGTCGTCGGCGGTGCTGGCCTCGGAGTTCGTCGGCACGTCGATCTCGTCTGGGATCGGCTGGGACGACGCGGTCCGCCAAGGCCTGCCGGCGAATCCGCACGTGAAGTTCTACAACGGCAGCTACCGCGGCTACGTGCACTGCGAGGTGACACCGGAGCGCTGGCAGACGACGTTGCGGATCGTCACGGATCCGCGGAGCGCGTCGTCGCCGGCCTACACGATCGCCTCGTACGAGGTGCGCGACGGTGAGCCCGGGCCGCGACGGCTCGACGAGGGCGACGGCTTCACCGGGACGGTGGTGAGCGCCGCCGACGACGAGCCGCTGCGCAACGCGGAGATCCTGGTCAGACGGGACGACGGCTCGGTGGCCCTGCGGGTGTGGACGGATGCGAGCGGTGAGTACCTGTCCTTCCTGGCCCCTGGGAGCTACCGGCTGGAGGCGCACGCGGTGGGCTACGAGTCAGCGAGTATGACGCTCGACGTGGACGAGGGAGCGCCGCCACGCGCGGACTTCTCGCTTGCTCGCGTCGCGGGCGTCTACGCCGGAACCGGCCGACGCGTGCCAGGGCCGAACGCCGAAGGTGTCTCCGACGACCTCGTACTGGGCAACGGGCTGCTGGCGATGGCGGTGTCGAAGGTCACCAACGACGGCCAGCTACCGAACGCGACGCCTGGCAAGCCGATCGACATGGCGGCAGCGGGGCACCTCGACCAGATCGACTGGTTCAACCTGCCGTATGTCGCGGCGAGCGCCCCGGCCGGGACCGAGGGCTGGCAGCAGGGTCTGGTCCGTTCGGCCTCGGTGGACGTGGAGTCCGCCGGGCCGGAACGTGGCGTCGCCCGGGCCGCGGGTGCGGCGCTGGAGGTCCCGGACGTGTCGGTCGCGACGATGTTCACCGTCGAGCCGGGCCAGCCGTGGATCCTCGCCGAGTCCGTTCTCACCAACACCGGTGCGGAGTCCGTGACCGTGTGGGCCGGCGACGTCATCGATCACGACGGCCCGGGTCAGCGCAGCGGCGTCCCCGGCCACGGCACGATCACCACGCCGTACGGTGACCCGGGGGAGTTCGTCCCGGACGGTTCCTGGATCGGCATGACCGGCACCGACGGGCAGACCTACGCTCTGCTGTACGACGACGCCGAGTTCACGGCGTACGGCAACGGCAACTGGATCCAGAGCCGGTGGGAGGTGACGCTGGCCGCCGGTGAGTCCTGGACTCTACGGCGACGGATCGCCGCGGTCGACAACGGCGGCGACGCCGACCCATGGGC
>NZ_ML142850.1:151132-153212 GCF_004138495.1 Phytoactinopolyspora endophytica | reverse complement strand
ACAGTAACCGTGCTATGTACACGGTTACTGTTCATGATCATGGGGACGGCTGACGTCAGGATGTAAGGACAAAAGTCTTTACAAGCGCATTCGGTTGTGGAACGGTGCCAGAAAGCGCTTACCCGGCGGTGTGAACACAGCGCACCGCCGGCCCGTGCGGACAGAGAGGAACAGATGAGGAACAAGCAGAAGGCGATGGACCGGCGCGGCTTTCTCCGGCGGTCCGTGGGTGTCTCAGCAGGGCTCGTCGCCGCACCGTCGGCCCTGACCCTGCTGGCAGGCTCGCAGCCGGCCACGGCGGCACCGCCCCGCCCGGCGACCACAGGAGCATTCGGCCAGCACCTGACCTCCGCGGCGGACACGCACCGTGCCGCCCATGCCGCGCGCTACGGCGTGGTGACCGCCGAGCAGAGCACAGCCGCGGTGCAGGCGTTCGTCGACGACTACCTCACCAACACAACGGACAACCTCAGCAAGGAGACCAACGCCGCCGTCCGGATCCTGTCCGGGATGGAGGAGCTCTGGAAGACCGGCAGCTCGTGGGACGACGGGGTGGTGCGTGCCCAGGCCGTGCTGCGCGACAACATGCAGTACGTCGTGGACATCACTCGCGAGCGCACGGATGCCGAGGCCAAGCAGTCCTTCATCGACGACCGGCAGCACCAGAGCTACAGCGCCACCGGAGGGCTCGGCCCGCTGACACAGCTGTATCGTGCCGGTGCGATGGCGGTCACCAGCATCACCGCCGCGCCGGACGGGACTCCGCCGGAAAAGGTCAGCGACGCAGTGCCGGACGACGCGCCCGAGGGCTCCGCGACCGGCGCGGGCTCGGTCGACTCGGAGCTGGGCAGGGTAGTGGAGCTCGTCAACACCATCCGTGGCCCGCACGCCTCCAGCAACCCGAGCAAGTACACCTTCCAGTACCCGCGTCCGTGGCGGATGACCGGGGACAGCGAGGTCGTCGAAACCGGCGGCGTCCCCGTCCTGGGAGTTCCGATCTACGAGGGCGACGTGGTCGTCGCACCGCAACTGCTCCGTCAGCGCAGCGACGAGCCGGAGCGGGACGGCGGCTACCCCAGCGGGCACGCGAACGCCAGCTACCTGGCTGCTCTGGCCCTGGCCTACGCCGTCCCGGAGCGTTTCCAGGAGCTACTGACCCGTGCGTCGGACCTCGGCCAGAGCCGCATCGACAGCGGCATGCACTCGCCGGTGGACGTGATCGGGGGCCGCGTCCTGGCGACGGCGCTGGCCGCGGCCGTGCTTTACGACCCGGACTACGCCGAGCTCAAGGACGCGGCACGACGTCAGGCGGCCGAGTACTTCCAGGCGCAGACCGGCACCACGGCCGACACGCTGTACGCGTACGCACACTCCGCCGGAGCGGACACCGATCGCTACGCGGACCGTGAGGTCAACAAGGAGACCTTCGCGTCCCGGCTGACATACGTCCTTCCCCGGCACGGTGCGGACTCAGAGCTGGCCGTGCCCAAGGGCGCGGAGGTGTTGCTGGAGACGCGTCTGCCGTACCTCGACGCGGAACAGCGCCGGGTGGTGCTGCAGACCACCGCGCTGCCTGCCGGTTACCCCATTCTGGACGGCCCGGAAGGATGGGGCCGGCTGGATCTCTTCACCGCGGCCGACGGCTACGGCGCGTTCCGCGACGATGTGACGGTCGAGATGAACGCCGACGACGGTGGTTTCAGCGCCGACGACACCTGGCGCAACGACATCTCCGGAGCTGGCGGGCTCACTAAACGGGGCAGTGGCGCGCTGACGCTCACCGGGGACAACGGCTACACGGGCGGCACCGAGCTGGAGGCGGGCACGCTCGCGGCCGGCTCGGCGACCGCGCTCGGCAAGGGCGACGTCAGCGTCGTCGGCGGGACTCTCAGGCTGGATCCGGAAGCGGGCGGCGTCGACGTGCGAGGAGCCTACACGCAGTCCTCTGACGGCGTGCTGGACGTGACGCTCGGCGACGACGGTGAGCCGGTGCTGGACGTGCTCCGGACCGTCACCCTCGAGGAGGGCAGCGTTCTCGAGGTCCGTCTCGACCTCACCCGCGCTCCCGCCGCCGGCGAGA
>NZ_ML142850.1:148809-151046 GCF_004138495.1 Phytoactinopolyspora endophytica | reverse complement strand
TCCCGGTCATCCGTGGTCGCCGGGTGCGAGGTGAGTTCGGCACGGTCAATGTCGACATCGAGGGCTATGTGGCCGTACCCGAATACACGGCGAACACAGTCTCGGTGCGAGTGGAAGCGAGCTCCTGAGCGAAGCAATCCCATGATCATCGAGGATGCGCGGGATGATCACCCACCAAATCCTCGATGATCATGGGATTGTTGCCTGCGACGATACTCGCCCGGCGTCTGTCTGTAGTGGTTCCGGAACGCCAGGTGAAAGCCGACACCGGATCGGTACCCGACGCGTCCGGCGATCCGATCGTGCGGCTGGTCTGTCTCGACGAGCAGGCGAGCCGCTTCCTGTAGCCGGCGTGCGGTCAGGTGCCCCATCGGCGCCTGGCCGACGAGGTCCCGGAAGGTAGCCGCGAACGCCGAACGGGACAGGCCCGCCTCCGCGGCCAGCGACTCCAACGTCCAGGGCTCGGAGAACCTCGTGTGGACGGCGAGCAGCGCCCTGCTGATCGAGGGGTGGTTGAGCGCACGCAGCACGGGCTGGTCGCCGTCGAGCGTGCTCAGCGCCGTCCGCAGGGCGAGCACGAAGGCCAGCTCGAAAGCCCGTAGTGCGACGAGCTGCGCGCCCGGCTGGTCGTTCACCCAGTCCTCAGCGAGCCGCGCCAGCGTGTCGCCGAGCAACGGCTGGCTGCGCAGGGCCGCCGAGTCGAGCACGAACACCGCAGGCAGCGCCCGGTACAGCGGCGCGGCGGCCGCGATGTCGTAGTGCAGGCCGCCGCAGAGCATCGTGGTGGCCGGGCCTGGCCCGCCGACCTCGACCGTGCGGGCGTCGCCGGGTGGACGGTCGGGAAGGAGGCTGGTCAGCGGCACCGTGCTGCGTCCGGGTCGATCACCGAGCCGGTGCGGGGTGCCGTGCGGGAAGACCGCGAGGTCTCCCGCCCCGAGCTCGACCGGTGCGGCGTCGTCGGGCATCTCGACGACGCATGTCCCTTCGTGGACGTAGTGGACGAGGGCGCAGTCCTCGCCCTCCCCGGCGATGCCCCATGGCGCACGCATCGACCAACGGCTGTGGAAGACGCCGTGCAGCCGCAGGGGCGCGAGCAGTTCGCTGAGAAGGTCATTGCTTCCAGGCGCCATAGGCCTCACCCATCGTGTCGGGGCTCATCCGGTCTGTCCCATAGAGCTCATCCGTCATGCCGGGCTCGCTAGCGACATTACGGACGATCCTTTAAAGATCGGAGACTCCACTTTATCGATAAGCATTCCGCTGATGGCCAGACTGGTGGCGATCCTGTAACCGACCAGCGAACGGAGCCGTCCGGATGCCGTCGATCGACCAGCACCGCCATCCCCATCAGCCCGATAACGGGCACAGTCTCCAGACCGGTGACGGCCCTCGTGCCGGTGACGGCTTCCAGACCGATGCCGACCTCCACAGCGACAATCGTCTGCATGCGGATGACGACCTCTACCTCGTTGTCGGCGCCACGGGTGCGCAGGGAGCTGCCGTGGCCCGCGGACTCGTCAGCGACGGACGCCGCGTGCGTGGCCTCACCCGTTCCCCGGCCGGATTCGGTCGCCTGCCCGATGGCGTGGAGCCGGCCGTTGCCGACCTTGCCGACCCGGCGCAGCTTGCGGGAGCGTTCGCGGACGTGACCCACGTGTCGCTGACGCTTCCCATGGTCTTCGAGCCGGCCCTCGTGGCGTCGTACGTCGACAACGTCGCCAAGTCGGCGGCCGCGGCGGGTGTGCGCCGGCTGGTGTTCAACTCCGGAACCGGCGTGCCCGACGCGATGACCGACGTGACGGCGTTCGAGACGCGTCGCGGTGCCGCGGCGACCCTGCTCTCCTCAGACGTGCCGACCGTCGTCCTTCATCCGCTCATCTACCTGGAGAATCTCTGTTCGCCATGGGTGGCCGGACCCGCAATGCACGAGGGCGTCGTGAGGTACCCGCTCCCTGCCGGCCTGCCGGTGGCCTGGCTCTGCCACGACGACTTGGGTGCGGCGACGGTAGCCGCTCTCACCCGCGACGGGCTGGCGGGGACGACGCTGCGCATCGGAGGCCCCGATGCGGTGACCGGTCCTGAACTCGCCGACGAGATCGGCGTCGCGCTGGGTCGGACCGTCGAGTACGCCGAGCAGGATGTCGACGAGTTCGAGCGCGGGCTCGTCTATGCCATCGGCGCCGACGCCGCGGCCGGGGTCGCGTCAACCTACCGTTGGCTCGCCACCGACGACGGCG
>NZ_ML142850.1:147809-148755 GCF_004138495.1 Phytoactinopolyspora endophytica | reverse complement strand
CTTGCGCCGACTGGGCCGGCGACGCGTCGTCGGGCCGCGCTGAGGAAATGCTGGGCATCCGGTTCACGCCGCTTCGGGCCTGGGTTCGTGCCCAACCGTGGACGACGCTCGCGCAAGCGGCGGTCTAGCGTGCGCGACCACGACGACCACGACCACGACGGCGGCGTACGCACGGGCGCGCATGTGCGCTCGGACCTGACGGCGAGCCATGACGCGGCGACCCGAGACAGCAACTCGGACACGGTGGCAGCGAGAGGGGAGATCATCCGCCTGCACCGGATCATCGAGCGCTGGCTCTCCGGCCGCGCATCGCTCGACGGGGACGAGTTCGGAGGCTTCCGCGATGTGCTCGCCCCTGCGTTCACCATGGTCGACCCTGACGGCGCGCTGGTGGATCGTGAGCGCGTCCTGGAGGCGGTCCAGGCCGCGCACGGCACCGAGCCGACGATCGAGATCCGCATCCACGACATCGCCCTCGTCGCGGCCGACGCGGAGACGGTGGTCGCCACATACCGCGAGGAACACCGCGGCGCGACGTCGGGCCGATCGCAACGGCAAGCCACTGCCACATTCATCCGCGAACATCGCGCACCGCACGGACTGCGATGGCGGCACCTCCATGAGACCTGGGTGTGAACGGTCGGGATGGCAGTCTTGGTCAGACTCGCGCGGGGCAGGACAAAGCTCAGCCGTCGCTCAATGACCGCTACTTTGGGGATGGCTTCAAGCCTTCCTCTGAATCCCGGCGTGCTCCCCGTGCATGATTGGTCCGTTAACGGATCACACGGAGCGCCTGTCGGTTGCCAACACTCTGCGCCGACTCAGAGTGGATGCGCTATCCGCCAAGAAGCAGCGCCACGATCGGGGCGGGGAGGGCCCAAGCTGGATTAGTTGTGTCGGTCAGATTCTTGGTGGCAACGATTCCGGCTTGGTACTTGGCCTCGAT
>NZ_ML142850.1:142239-147775 GCF_004138495.1 Phytoactinopolyspora endophytica | reverse complement strand
CTGAACGCCACCCGGAGCTTACCCATTTCGACTCGATAGGTGTCGTGAGGCGCGCGCCGTCCGGGCTGGTGATGGGTACCGGGCAGAGGTCCACCTCCCTGCCTCGATCCGTTCGGGCGTAGCCGATGGTGTCTCCATCTACAAGCCGGCCCGGAGAGGCCGCGTCAATAACGCGGGCGAGCGTTGTTGCGATGACGGCCTCCGTGAGTGCGGTGAAGTCGCGTTGCCCGAGCCCTGGGCGGACTGCGGCAGCGATTTGTGCGAAGACGGGGTCAATGAGGTAGATCTTGGATTGCGCGCTCGCTACCAGTGCGCCCGTGTCATTGCGTTGCGGGCATTGGAGGGCGCCGAAGGCGTGAATCAGGCGGTTGAGTCTGCGCTCGAAGATTCCCCTACTGACGCCTACACGCTCGGAAGTAGCGCGGATGTTGATCGGGCTGGTCGTGCCTTGGTGTAGAGCGTCAAGTAGTAACGGGACGGATTCCTGCGGCCCATCAGGATCAACGTCCGTGCGCAGCCAGGCGACCAGGTCTCGGGCGAACGTCTCGGAGACCGCTCCGGCCCTGGTGTGTTCACCAACGGCCCGGGGGAAGCCTCCGCATTCCAGATAGCGTTGCCATGCGAGATCGAGCAGGTCGGTAAACGGGTCCATCTCTGCAGCCGTCTGCGCCACCGTTTCCGCCTGGAGTTCCCACGGTGCAACCACGTCCAGCCGGGGTATGGCGGGGTCGGTGACGTGAACGAACTCGGAGAACGACATCGGTAGGAGCAGCCGGAACGGGTTTGTGTTCGTGTCGCCGGCCCGGCCCGCGCCCAGGTCGCGAAGCGCAGCCGCAGAAGATGTGGCTGAGGAGCCAGTAAGGATGACGGTGTCGCGTGCCATTGGCGTGTTGTCGCGGAGAGATTTGACCGTCGTCGTCCAGTCGGCAACGGACGTGATCTCATCGACGAGCCAGATGCGAGTCTGGTTTCCGGCGGAGCGGGTGAGGTCACGGCCCAGAGCGAACGACCGTCGCAGGTCTTGGTCTGTCATGTTGTCGGCGGGGAAGTAGATGATTTGCCAAAGACTGACATCCGGGCGTCGACATAGTTGAACGATCAGGTCTTTCATTACAACGGACTTTCCCACCCTGCGGGGGCCCCGGAGAACGAACAACGAGTCGGTGATCGGTCCAGCAGCCACGTCAGCGAGAACGTCTGCTCGATAGCCTTGGTCGTATTTGGCTCGTTTGGTCAGTGTTGGATCTAGCTCAGCCCATGCGAGTGCGTCACCTCTGGAGCCAGCGGCCAGCCACCACGGGTTCGAGTCGCGGAGTAGTGCTCTCAGGGCGTCGTCTCTCATGCCGGCAATTGTGCCAGAACCTGTAGGGTTTTGGCGCATCGATATGCCAGAACCTGTAGGGTTTTGGCGCATCGATATGCCAGAACCTGTAGGGTTTTGGCACATCGAATCCTCGAGTCCGATGAAGCGTCGGTTACGAGGCGTCGCGTGGACGGGTCATTGTGCCTCAGTGGAACAGTTCAGTCGCGTGCTTCGCGATGATGCCCAGATCACGCCAGTCGTCGGCGAGTGGCCTCTCGTCGCGCGGATGGTCCGGGTTGGGATCGAGCACGACGTACTCGGCTCCCATGTCGGTCAGGGTCTCAAGGTCGGCGAGGATCTGGCCGAGCGTGCCCGTGCCGGGACGGCGCTCGTCGTCGGGGATGGCGTGCTCGCTGAGCCGGGCCCGCATCCGCGGGCTGAACGCGGGAACCGGCCGCCCGAGCTCGCCGGCGGCCTCCCCGAGAGCCGGTAGGCCGGTGTCTCGCAGCCAGCCGAGCTCGGCGTTGTTCGGATGCCAGGCGTCGCCGAACCGGGCTGTTCGGCGGATCGCACCCGGGCTGGTCCCGCCCACCCAGATCGGTGGATGCGGTGTGCGGACCGATCTCGGACCGGTGCTGACGTCGCTGTAGCTGACGAACTCTCCGTCCATCGACACGACATCGTTGGTCCAGGCGGCGGTTACGGCCTCGAGGTACTCGTCGGTCATCCGTCCCCGTTTCCGGAACGGCGCGTCGATCGCGGCGAACTCCTGCTCGGCCCATCCGACGCCGATGCCGAGGATGAAGCGTCCGCCGCTGAGCTGGTCGATGTTGGCGGCGAGACGCGCGGTATGCAGGGGATGCCGGTACGGCGCGATGACCACTGACGTGCCGAGCTCGAGCCGGTCGGTGATGCCGGCCATCCATGACAGCGTCGCGAACGGATCGTAGAAAGGGGTGGGGTAGATCTCGGTGACGTCCGGGGTTGGTGCGACGTGGTCGGACACCACGCCGAGCACGAACCCGGTGTCCTCGGCGAAACGTACCCACTCGCGGAGGTTGGCGGGCGTCGCGTGCGGGCCGTAGTTGCGAATGTTGATACCGAGCTTGATCATGAGAGTTCCCTGGCGGCGAGGTAGCGGCGGAACGGTTCGTCCGCTCCGTCGGTGGGGACGTAGACGATCTGTTCTGGTGCGAGGGCACGCAGGCCTGTCTGCATGCCGGTCATCAGCGTGGCGTTGTCACCGGGCGCGGGGTAGCGGAGATCGGGGATGATCTCCTTGGGTGCGGCGTAGACGATCCGTGCGACACCCACCGAGGCGGCGACGGCGTGGCAGACGGCGCACGGCTCGCAACTCGACACGATGGTCGTCCCAGTGAGGTGGAGCACTTCGAGCCTGGCGCACGCGTTCCGGACTGCGGCGACCTCGGCGTGGGCGGTCGGGTCGAGGTCCTTCAATGCCGTGTTGACGCCAGTGGCGAGGATCAGACCGTCGCGGACGACGAGCGCGCCGAACGGGAGCTGTCCGGTGTCGCCGTTCTCACTCGCCAGTCGCACCGCTTGGGCCAGCAACGCCGGATCTGTCGGGTCCGGGTCCGTGCCGGGGTGGATGTTCGCATGATCCATCCCTGAACGATAAACCTTGACACCGACGTCAAGTTCAAGCCAGGCGAGATCAGTTGGCTTGCTTGCCGAACCAGCGGGAGAGGTGGTCGTCCAGGTCCTGCTGATCGTGGCCGATCCAGGCGACGTGGCCGTCGGGCCGTAGCAGGACGCATGGAACGTCCAGTGCCGCGGTGGGATCCGCGAGGTAGTCGACCCGGTCTGACCAGCCGCCGACCCTCAGGTGTTCGGTGCGGTCCAGCAGCAGGCCGCGGCCGCGATGCAGCAGGCCGTAGAGGTGGCCATGTTTCACGTCGATGTCGCGCAGGCGGCGGCCGAGCAGGTCGTGGCCTGCGCCGAAGTCGTAGCGGATACCGATCGCGGTGATCTTCTCGATCAGATAGCGGTTCACCTCGTCGAAGTCCATCAGTTCGGTGAGCAGCCTGCGCACGGCCTGCGGGCCCGGTTCGGCGGATCCCAGTTCCATCTGGGCGCGGGTGTTGTCCAGCACGTCCTCGGCGACCGGATGACGTTCGGCCTGGTAGGTGTCCAGCAGTGTTTCCGGCGCCCAGCCGCCGATCTGTGCGGCCAGTTTCCAGCCGAGGTTGAATGCGTCCTGAACGCCCAGGTTGAGGCCCTGTCCGCCGGCGGGTGGATGGATATGTGCCGCATCGCCGGCCAGCAGCACCCGCCCGACCCGATAACGCTCGGCCAGCCGGGTGGCATCCCCGAAGCGGGACAACCAGCGCGGAGAGTGCACGCCGAAATCGGTTCCGGCGATGGTGCGCAGCTGCTGTTTGAAATCCTCGAGGGTGGGCGGCTCCGCGCGATCCTGGCTGACTCCCGCGGCGGGGACCACGACGCTATAGACCCCTTCGCCTGCGGGCCGGAGCCAGACTCGCTGGTGGGTCCCGCTGATCTCGGTCATCTTGGTGGCGATCTCCTCCTGCGGCACACCCACTTCCATCTCGCCCATCAGCGTCTCGGTCCGCGAGGGCTCTCCGGGGAAGCCGACGCGGAGCAGGTTGCGCACTGTACTGCGCCCGCCGTCACAGCCGACGAGATAGCGCGAACGCAGCTGTTCGCCGTCGGCCAGCTCGACGGTCACACCCTCTTCGTCCTGCTCGAAATCGGCCGCCGCACAACCGCGCCGGACCTGGGCACCCAGTTGGATCGCATGTTCTTCGAGCAGGTGAACGATGACCGGCTGTGGGATGCCCAGCAGATAGGCGTGCGCGGAATCCAGGCCCTGGGGCGCGGGTTTGGGGATGGCGGCGAAGAATCCGCCGGCCGGACGCTGTCTTCCGTGTTCGAGAATGCGATCCAGCAGTCCGCGCATGGCCATCAGCTCGAGACTGCGAATATGCAGACCGACTATGCGGACGAACGACACGGGCTCGGTTTCCTTCTCCAGAACGAGTACCCGCACATCGTGCAGCCGTAGTTCGGCGGCCAGCATCGCGCCAGTCGGCCCGCACCCGGCAATGATCACGTCGAACATGAGGGGCGCGCCATCGACGCCGGAGGTCGACGACCGGAGTCCGGGGACGTCGCCCACGGTGAAGTCGCGCTCGACCGTATCGTTCGACGACGGCTTGGCGGTGAATTGTGGAGAGTCCATAGGTGTTGCCTTTCGTGAGCGCCTTGTTGTCGAGGCGCTCCCGGCGACACCTACGTCATTCGCCCGGCCGTGACGGGAAGGGGAGCACCCACATCGATGCAGCGTTCATGGGTCTCACCTCCTCGGACGGTGTCACGGTCCACTGCAAGCTACAAGGCCGAGCATCACCCCGTCCAATCCTTTTCCCAGCCACGTGATCACGACTCCGAACGGGCCCGTGCGGTACAGGGTGAATTCATTCTAAAGTTCTGTACACGTATCAAAGGTCGTCGCTCAACTGGGAAGACCTCTCTGCGCGTGATGCATGCTATCCAGCTATTTATTGGAGACTGTCGCAGTAACGGGCCCGATAGGATAAGGAGGCTGACCAGTGAACAACATCGGCCATCTGGCAGCGTCGCCCGTCTTATGCGGATCGGAACCCAGGCATGTGTGAGCCGATGATGGAAAGACAGGAGCCGGTGCGGCCGACGATGCGGTAGCGTGCGTCCATGATCCGCCATGCGCGAGCCGGTGACCTGAAATACTTGCAGGAAGTGGAACGGGCGGCCGGTGCTCCGTTCCGCGATGTCGGGATGGACATGATCGCCGACGACGAGCCGCCGTCGGTGCACGATCTGGCGACGTTCCAGCGTGCGGACCGGGCATGGGTCTACGTCGATGAGAGCGACCGGCCGGTGGCCTATCTGCTCGTCGAGGTCGTCGACGAGCATGCGCACATCGAGCAGGTCTCCGTCCATCCCAGCCACGCGCGACGAGGTATCGGCCGTTCGCTGATCGACGTCGCGGACGGATGGGCTCGCGAGCGCGGGCTTGCCGGCCTGACGCTGACGACCTATGCCCAGGTGCCGTGGAACGCGCCGTATTACGAGCGTCTGGGCTTCCGTGTTCTGGCCGAGGAGGACCTGACCGACGGGTTGCGGGCCATTCGCAAGGAGGAATCGACCCGAGGGCTGGACACGTGGCCGCGGGTCACCATGGCCCGACCGGTCGATGAGCGCGCCGTCCGC
>NZ_ML142850.1:126664-142226 GCF_004138495.1 Phytoactinopolyspora endophytica | reverse complement strand
ACGCACGTGCAGGTCACTCCGGCGCGCTCAGACGCCTACGAGGATTGCAGCGGCAAGATCGGCGAGGCCAGCGGTGTGGTAGTCGAACGAGTCGGTGGCGAGGGGTGGGTCTCCGACGGGCCGTTGGACGTAGGCCGTGCGCAGGCCCAGTGCTTGTGCGCCCCGGAGGTCCCATGCGTGAGCGGCGACCATGAGTATGTGCTCGGGTGCACTGTCGCCGGCGATGTCGACAGCGAGCCGATAGACGTCAGGGGCGGGCTTGTAGCTTTGGGCGTCCTCCGCCGAGAGCAGGTAGTGCCATCGCATTCGGGTGTGGGCATTGAGACGGGTCAGCGTTTCTCGGCTCGCGTTGGACAGGCCTACAAGTGGGAAATGCGGTGCGAGTCTTTCGAGGGCTTCGATGGTGTCGGGCCAGGGATCGAGCCGCCGTTCGGCGGTGGCGAGCCTGTCGACGGCGACAGCGTCGGTGACGCCGCACGTTGTCGCCACGAGTTCAGCTGCTTCGCGGTCGACGACGTCGCTGTTGGCGTAGGGCCGGCGGCCGTCGAGCATCTTCCGTTGCTGATCCGCGACGTGCCGCTGCCACACCTCGACGAGGTCGTCGACGTGGCCGGCGCTGCCGGTCGGAACCATTTCGCGGATGCTGTTGTGGACTCCGGCGGGCTCGTTGACGAGAGTACCCAGGATGTCGAACACGACGAGCTCGATGTCAGTGTGCGGGGGCATGCTGCTCCTGCCTTCCTGCTTAGCTGTTGATCCGGTTGGATGGGTTGGCGACGTTCCAGTGTGCGGATAGTCGGCTCGGCTGTTCCTAGCCGCGAGCGAGCCATAGGCCGACGGCATCGGCGTAGGCCTGGGGGAGCTCCAGGGGCGCGATGTGTCCTGCCGTTTGAAGCACGTGCAGCGCCCAGTCAGGCCGGCGCCCGGTCACGTAGTCGATAACCGGACGCGTGATCAGAGGATCGTGCTCGCCCCACAGCAGGAGCACGGGCACATCGACGCCGTCGATGGCTTCCAGGGCGGGGCGGCGGTCGATGAACATCGCCGAGACGACCGATGCGAACGCCGTGGCCGCGGCGGCCATCTTCTCCGGCCTGCTCTGGAGCTCACGCAGCTGATCCGCCCAGAGCATCGGATTTTCGGGCGCCAGCCGCGACGGATCTCCGCCGCTGTATTCGGCTGCGCTGGTCGAGAGCTTCTCGGGATCGGTGACGTAACGCAGTTTGGCCTCGATCGTACGGCTGCCCCAGAACCGGACCGTTCCGCGAGCCATCGCCGGGCCTGCGCTGTCGGCCAGCCGGCCGAGCGTCTGCCACCCGAACCTTTCAGCCATGGTCAGAGGTCCAGGCAGTGTGGGGTTCATCAGCACGAGCCGTTCGACGTGCTGCGGTGCGAGATGCGCGAATCGTAGCGCCACGTGGCCGCCCATCGACCAACCGTGCACGACTGCCGGACCGAGGCGGAGCGTGCTGATCAGAGCGCGCAGGAACCGGGCGCTGGGTTCGGCGCGCGGGGCGGCCCAATGTGGTGATTCGGTGTGACCGAACAACGCACCGGGCAGGTCGGGGGCGATCACCGGCCCGTACGCGGTCAACGGCCGGATCACGTCGAGCCACATCGTGGCGCCGTTGGCCATGGGGTGGACCAGCAGCTGCGCGGGTGCTTCCGGTGGGACGTCGGCGCTCGCGTCCGCGGTGAGCATGTGGACGCTGGTGCCGGCCACGTCGACGGTGGTGCTGCGGATTCCGGCCCAACGCGTCGAACGTTCGCCCCAGTCCCGGTAGCGCATGTGCTCCGCCTCCGATCTCAGACGACACCCTATCGCGGCTCGGTAGCGTCGATCGCCTGCCGGCGAGCGCGATGGTTGGCGACGTTGACGCGGTTGCCACACAGGTCAGGCATGCAGTAACGGCGACGTCCAGCGCGGCTGGTGTCGACGAACATGCCGTGGCACGTCGGAGATGCGCAGTGCCGGAAACGATCGTGGCCGAGTGTGTGCAGCGCGCCGAGCAGCCCGGTTCCGATCAGGACGGCCAGCTCATCGGCGAGTGACGCGTGCGGCGCCGTGGCGACGTGCCACCCCCACCGGCCCTCGGTGCCGCGTCGTAGGACCGGGCCGACGCCCGTGCGAGTGACCAGTGCGTTGGCGCTCTCGACTGCTTGGTCCTCAGTGTTCGCTTCGAGGATGGACCGGATCTCCTGACGCAGGGCATGGACCTGGGAGAGATCCCTCTCGGTCGGCTGCGCGTCGTTCGGGAGGGCATCAGGTATGACCCGATGCTCCGTGAGGAAGTGCACCAGCGATGCCGCGTCAACAAGGACTTCGCCGGCGCCGCGCACCTCGGGTGACGTGTTGACCAGGTCGGTCGCCAAAACGGCACCAACGCCGTAATCGCTGAAATCAGTTTGCAAGCCTTACTCCATGCCGGTACGGTAACGGTTAAAGCTCAAGTATACCCATTACAAGGGAGGTTCGGATGAATGTAAGAGCGGCGGACGGGTCGTGGAAGCTCCAGCACCACGTCCAGGTATCCGGCGGCGAGGTTGCTACCGGCGTGTGGGGCGACGGGCCTCCCGTCGTGCTGACCCATGGCACGCCGGCATGGTCGTATCTGTGGCGCGGCGTCGTCCCGGTGCTGGCTCGTCGGTATCGAGTCTACGCGTGGGACCTCCTGGGTTTCGGCGGTTCTCGGCTCGGCCCCGGAGCCGTCCCATCGATCGCGGAGCAGAGCAGGACGCTGGCCGAGTTGATCGAGCATTGGGGCCTGAACGAGCCGAGCCTGGTCGGGCATGACATCGGGGGAGGGATAGTGGCCCGGGCACACCTGGTCGAGGGCGTGCCGGTCCGTCGCCTCGCGTTGCTGGACGCGGCCGTGCTCGGGCCGTGGAATACGCCGTTCACCGAGCACATGCAGCGTCACTCCGATGTCTACCGCACGATGCCCCAGCACATCTTCGACGACATCATCACCGCACGGCTGCAGACCGCCACCCATCAGCCGATGCCCGATGCCGTCGCGCGGGCGTACCACGCGCCGTGGGCGGGATCCGCCGGCCAACAGCGCTGGATCGACCAGGTCGCGGCTGTGAGCTTCGAGGACACCCGGGACGTCGTAGCTCGGCTCGACCAGATCTCAGCTCCCACGCTGGTGCTGTGGGGTGAGCAGGACGAGTGGCTTCCGCCCGCCACCGGCGAGCGCCTCGCCGGGTCGATCCCGGGCGCTCGCCTGGAGACGATCCGGGCGGCGGGGCATTTCGCACCCGAAGACAACCCCGACGACGTCGCGGACGCGTTGTCTACGTTCCTTGCGTAGACCGTTCGGCCCGGATCAAGCCGGGTCACGTCGTATATCTCGTACTTGACGAGCTACGTGAGGCGCACGTCCTGCCTGTTCAGTGGCTCGGCCGACGGCAGTCATAGCGACGACGGCAACCGTAGCGGAGACGTGTGCGTGCATGGGCGTTCGTGGGTCGGAATCCCCCTTCCGGGGGAGTGGGTTCACCCGCTGTCGTGATCCGCCCGGCGACGGCGACGGGCGACGCTGGGGTCATCGGTCAACCGAGGCCGATCAGCGCTCTTAGCGGTACGGAGCAGCGTGCTTCAGCAGATACGGAGCGGCCATGTCCGTCCTGACCACCGACCGGTCGGCCCATCGCGGCCGGACGAACGTCGATCCGCGTCGCCCAGGGACTGCCAGGCGGGATCAGCGCCCATGGCAGGCCGGCGTGCGCGCGCATCCGCGCGACGTACTGGCGATGTCCCGGCCTCGGTTCTGGGTTACCTCGGTCGTGGCCATTCAGCTCGGTTTCGTCCTCGAGACGCGACGGATCATCCCCAGGGGAGATGAGATCGTCACGATGGCCCATGCGGCTGTGGTGGCCGGGCCTCTGCTCTGGCTGGCCGTACTCGCGTTCAACGACGCGTGCGATCTGGACAGCGATCGGATCAACCCGCGGAAGGCCGGATCCCCGTTGGTGCAAGGACGCATCACGCCGCGGCAGGCGGTCTGGATCGGGACGGCGGCGAGCCTGCTGGCGGTGGTGGTCGCCATTCCGATGGGCGAGCTGTTCACGATCGGCGTCGCCGGCACGGTCGTTCTCGCGTGGGCCTACAGCATGCCCCCGCTGCGGTTGAAGGCGCGGGCGGGCGCCGACGTCGTCGTCAACGCCGCCGCCGTCGGCGTCGTTGGTCCGCTGGGCGGATGGGTCGCGGTGAGCGGAACAACCGGCGGGTTCCCCTGGCCGATCGCGTTGATCGGACTGATGGCCGCGGCCGCGCTGTACCTGCCGACGACCATGGCCGACCACGACGCCGACCGCGCCGCTGGAATCCGCACGACGGCAGTGGTGCTCGGCAGGCGTGCGACCTTCGAACTGGGGTTCGCGTTGTGGGCCGGCAGCGCGTCGGTCGCGCTGGTGTGTGCCGTGGCGGGCGTCGTCGTCGATCCGTCGCTCGTGCAGTTGCACCTGGTCATGGCCCCGGTCCTGCTCGTGCTGTACCGGGTGGCACTGAGAGAGAGGCCGTCGTTCACCGCGATCACGATCGTCGCGGGCGCGTACCTGATTCCGTGCGCCGCATTCGTGGTCACCTACGTCGACTCGATCTGATCCGTGATCATGAACAGAAACCGTGTATATAGCACGGTAAGTGTTCATGATCATGGGTCTCGCCGCCGTGAACATTGAGAGAATCGTCGCCATGGCCCTCCGCAGGATTTTTGCGCCGCTGGTGAGCGGGTCGACGTACCGGCGCGGCGTACATCTGCTGCTGGGCGGCGTCGTCGTGCTCCCCTATGTGATGGTGGGCTACGCGTTCATCCAGATGCGAAGCACCGGCGAGACCCCGCTGGTGGTCATGTTGCTGCTGCTGGCGGTGACAGGGGTCATCGCTTGCGCGCCGGCATTCCTGCGCGCGACGCGCACGCTGGAGGCTTATGCGGCACGCCTCCTGCTCGACGTGGATCTGCCCGACGTGGCTACGGACCGCCCAGCGCCCGAAGCACGGCTGCGCAGCGCGCTGTGGTTCGCCACGCATCTGGTCGCGGGCGGTGGGGTGGCAGTCGGCGTGCTCGTGGCCGTGCCGTTGGCGTTCGTCTTCATTTTCGCGCAGTTCGGTATCGGTGAAGAGACGCTGGAGGACTTTCGGCTGGGGCCACTGGACGGCGATGACACGCTGTGGCTGTCGTTGCTGGGAGTCGGGATGCTGGTCGGGCTCACCTACGCGGTGGCAGGGCTCGGAACGCTCGCGGCGATGATGGCGCCAGTCCTGCTCGGTCCGTCGCCCGATGAGCGGATCGCCGCGCTCGAAGCCGAGGCCGACCAGCTCGCCGAGCGAAACCGGCTGGCGCGCGAGCTACACGACTCGGTTGGACATGCACTGACCGTGACCACGCTGCAGGCCGCGGCCGCCAGCGAGTTGCTCGACTCCGACCCGGAGTTCGTCCGGCGCGCGCTGAGTGCCGTCGAGGAGACCGGGCGTGCCGCGATGGCCGATCTCGACCACGTTCTCGGGCTGTTGCGGGAGGACCGGCAGACAGACACGGCCCAGGCGCGGACGCTGGCGGATCTGGACCAGCTGCTCTCTGACGTGCGGACCGGAGGCGCCGAGGTGGCGGTCGACATGACGGGATCGGTGAGCAGAATACCGGCTGTGGTCTCCCGTGAGAGCTTCCGGATCGTGCAAGAGTGCCTGACCAACGCGGCCCGCCACGCCGTCGGCGCTCCGGTGTCGCTGCGGGTGGACATCGGCACCAGTGCCGTCGCGATCGAGGTGACGAACTCGGTCCACGGCGGACGGCCGGAGCCGCCCGTGGGCCGGGCGCGCGGCGGCCGGGGACTTGCCGGCATGCGTGAACGGGTAGGGCTGTTGGGTGGCCGGATGAGCGCCGGGCAGAATGACGGCATGTGGAAGGTCTCGGTCCGGCTGCCGCTCGGCGGCCGGCGTGGTCGGAGCTCGGCGTGACGATCAGCGTGATGATCGTCGACGACGAGGAGCTTGTACGGACCGGGTTGCGCGCCATCATCGACGCGCAACCGGACCTCGACGTGGTCGGCGAGGCGGCCGATGGTGCGGAGGTGGCGCCGCTGGTGCGCCGGCTCCGTCCGGACGTCGTCCTGATGGACGTCCGCATGCCCGCCATCGACGGGATTCAGGCCACTCGTCACCTGCTGGCCACCCTGGACGACCCGCCGGCCGTGCTGGTCGTGACGACGTTCGAGAACGACGACTACGTTTACGAGGCGCTGCGCTCCGGAGCCGGCGGCTTTCTGCTCAAGCGCGCCCGCCCCGCCGAGGTGGTGGAGGCGATCCGGGTGGTGGCACGGGGCGACTCGATCCTGTTCCCGGCTGCGTTGCAGCGCCTCGTCGTCACCCATGGCGGCAGCCGTACGGACGGAGATGAGCTGGGTGCCGCCGGTCTCACCGAACGCGAGGGTGAGGTGCTGCGGCTGATGGCCACCGGCTTGTCCAACGCCGAGATCGCCGAGCGCCTCGTCGTCGGGCACGAGACCGTCAAGACACACGTGGGCAACGTGCTGATGAAGCTCGGTGCCCGGGACCGCACGCAAGCCGTCATCGCGGCGTACGAGTCCGGGTTCGTCAGTCCGTCTCGCTGACCTCCGTTCGTTTTCTCTTCGTGCGGCCGCCGGCACGGCTGGCCCAGCGACGTCTCGCTCGTGGCCACACCACATGCCGGGCGAGCCAGGTCGCGTGGGCGTAACCGTGCCGGGCCCGGCGAAGGACAGGGTCCGGCGGAGGCGGGACGGCGGCTTCGCCCGGTGGGCACACGCCGTTCAGGCTGAGAGACTCGGCGACCCGCGAGGCGAGGTAGCGGTGTCCGCGGGGGTTCGGATGCAGCCGGTCGACGCTGAGCATGCCGAGCTGTACCGGCGTGCCTTCTGTACGTGTGTCGAGCAGCCAGCAGGAATGTCGCTCGCTCACCCTCTCGATGACCTCATTCACGCGGGCCGTTCGTGCGCGCACCGTGGCGTGCCTGCGGCGGGTCAGGGGCAGGCCGCCCGCGACGTCGTGCAGCGTGAAGGTGAGCACGCCGACGGTCGCGGCGTGGGTCAGAGCGGCGATCAAGGCGTCGTAGTCGTCTGCGAAGGCAGCTGGATCGAATCCGGGGGAGAGGACGTCGTTCGCTCCGATGGCGCAGATGACGACATCGGGAGCGTGGTCGATCGCCTGGGGCAGCTGACGACGTCGCGCGTGAGAGACGGTGGCTCCGATCCGGGCGAGGTTGGCATCGAGGGTAATCCCGGGCTGGTTCTCGACCAGATGGTGGACCCAGCCATGGAGTTGCCGAGGTCGGCCGGCTGCGCGAGGAGCCGGGTCTCCCACACCAGCGGAGAGGCTGTCTCCGCAGACGACGAGGCCGGAGATAGTCAGATTCATGACTAATCATAATAGTGACTGATCATGAAGATGACTAGTCTGGTTGCATGGCACTTCGACATGCGGTTCTCGCGGCTCTCGTGCACGGCGAAGCCAGCGGTTACGAACTGGCCAAACGGTTCGAGGCCGGTGTCGCGAACTTCTGGCATGCAAAGCCGCAGCAGGTCTATGCCGAGCTGACCAAGTTGCGTGAATCCGGCATGGTGCAGGCGCGTGAGGTCATCCAACAGTCCCGGCCCAACAAGAGGCTGTTCTCGCTCACCGAGGACGGAGCCGCGATGCTCGAGAAGTTCGCCGCGGCCCCGAAGGAGCTTCCCACCGGCCGGGATGACCTGATGGTGGCCGTGCAGGCGGTCGACCTCGTCGATCCGGCGCCGGTTCTGGAGAACGTGGAGCGCTGTGCGGAGCTCGCACGGCAGAAGCTCGCCGCGTTCGAGGAGTTGGAGCAGCAGATCCTCGGTGGGAGGGACGAAGCGACGTTCATCAGGACCACTCATCATCTGGGGCCGTATCTGACGGTCCAGCGCGGAATCCGCTTTCAACGCGACACCGTGGAATGGTGCGCGTGGGTGGCGGAGGTACTGCGGTCCCGGCCCGAAGGCCGCGGTAGGCGGAACCAGTGACGTCGGCCGTTACCGCGTTCCGCTCTCGGGTATCGGTGCCTGTGAGATGACCGACGTGGAGGAGGAGAGATCACGATGGCCGAGAAGTCTGTCGATGTTGAGGTGCCCATTACGACCGCCTACAACCAATGGACGCAGTTCGAGGACTTTCCGGAGTTCATGGCCGACGTGGAGTCGGTGACCCAGGTCGACGACCGCCATCTGCACTGGGTCGTGGACGTGGGCGGCATGAGGCGCTCGTTCGACGCGGAGATCACTGAGCAGCACCCCGAGGAGCGCATCGCCTGGCGATCCACCGGTGGTACGGAGCAGGCGGGCGTGGTGACGTTCCACAAGCTCGACGACAACACGACCAGGGTGACGTTGCAGATGGAAATGGACCCGGAAGGCATGGCAGAGACGGTCGGGGAGAAGGCTGGACTCGTGTCGAGGGCCGTCGGGCGGGATATCAAGAACTTCAAGGAGTTCATCGAATCGCGCGGCGTCGAGACAGGCAGCTGGCGCGGTGACATCCCCAGGGAAGGGTAGGCACACGACGCCGAGGGCAGAACCGCGGGAGCGCTCGTACGCGGAGCCGCTCCCGCGGACCTTCCGTACGCCGGATCACCCGGTTGTGCCGGGGGACGACGTCACAGGTTGATCGAGACCTCGGCGTCGCCGCGGAGATCCTGGACCAGCGCCTGGGCGACCTCCGACTCTTTGTCCGCCTTCGCCTGCTCCTCGAGCTGAGGCTTCACTTCGTCGAAGGGCGGCAGCTCCTGCGCCTCTTCGCCCATCTGCTCCTGCTGCGCCTCGGCTTCGTCGTACAGCTCCTGCAGCTCCTCCTCAGTGGGGTCGGTATCGCCGGCCTCGTCGGCGATCAGCTGATCCACCCGCACCTGCACCTCGAGCTCGGCCCTGACCTCTTCTTCGCCCATGCCCTGCTCTTCGAGCGCTGCCATGAAGTCCTCGCCGGACTCAAGGCCGTTCTGCGCCGCGAGCTCGTTCATCGTCTCGTCGATGTCTTCCTGAGAAGCGTCGAAGCCACGATCGTCGGCTTCTTGAACCAGCAGCTCGTTATTGACCATGTTCTCGGCCGTCTGCTCTTTCAGCTGCTCTTCGTCGACATCTTCGCCGGTGGTCTGCGCTTGCATAGCGAGCTGTTGGAATTGGCCTTCATAAACGGAAACGAAATCTTCTTTAAGAATCTCGCTCCCATTGACGACGGCCACGACGTCGGGGATGCTTTCCAGGTCCGGAGCCTGGGGTGCGCCTTCCTGCTCAGAACTCTCGTCGCCGCCGGCATTCTCTTCGTCTGCGTCGTCCCCGCCGCACGCCGTTATGGCAAACAGGGAGACTGCCACGCTGACGCCGAGGAAGATCTTCTTATTCACAAAAGGGGCCTTTCCTGACGCGGTTTGTCACCCCGGCCACGCTAACACAGCGACTTCGAGAGTTGCCATGTTGCGTCATAAGAAACTCTCCATCCGGTAGGTATCGTGAAATGGTTGGTTTTTTCATTCGCGGCAGGGTGGGCTTTTCCCTCCGTGGCGGTGGGGCAACGTGCGTGTAGTGCTCGGCGGTGCGCTTGATCGGCCCCGACGCCGCGGCGCTGGACACCTTGCGCCAGATCGCCGGTACAGTGCCTGCCGTGCACGTCTTCTCCTGCTGACCTGCCCGCCATGCCAAACCTGACCTGGGAACACGTGATGGATGATCTGACTCCGGACCCGCAGCTGTACAACGTCCCGTTTCGCGCCGACGAATACCGCGGCATGCCGTATCGCTATGTCGGTGCCAGTGGCCTGCGCGCATCGGCGATCGGGTTGGGCACGTGGAAGTTCGGCTATCCCGGCACCGGCGACGGCGCACGCGTCGGGGAGGAGGACGCGCTGGCACTGCTCGATCGCGCTGCCGAGCTCGGCGTGACCCTCTGGGATACCGCGAACCGCTACAACGCGGCTTCGGGAAACTCAGAACGCGTCATCGGCCAGTGGCTTGCGCGGCATCCGGGCCGGCGTCGTGACGTCGTGTTGGCGACCAAGACGTTCGGCGGGATGGATGGGACCACCCCGAACCATTCCGGGCTTTCCCGGTTGCAGATCATCCAGTCGGTGAAGGCGTCGTTGGCGCGGATGCAGACCGACTACATCGATCTGTTGTGGTTTCACGGCTTCGATGATCATGTCCCCGTGGCCGAGAGTCTGGAGACAGTGGAGGACCTGATCAGTCAGGGGCTGGTGAACTATCTCGCCGTCTCCAACGTCGAACATGGCCAGCTGAGTGCGTATCTGGACGTTGCCGGCACGCTGTCTCGGCGGGTGCGGCCGGTCGCCGTGCAGAACCGTTACGATCCGCTCAACGGGGAGACGAGGCCGGGGGTACTCGAGCTGAGTGCCGGGGAGGGGATCGCGTTCGTCCCGTATTCGCCGCTCGCACAGGGGCTTCTGACCGATCGCTACCTCGACCCGGCCGCCGCGGGGCCCGGCGACCGGCTGTATGACGAAGGACTCCTGGACGGGGTGGCTACCGCGGAGAACCTGAAGAAGGTGCGTCGGCTGGCCGAGCTCGCCCGCCTGTGGCGGGTGCCGATCAGCACGATGGTGCTGGCGTACATCCTCACCCTTCCTGGCATGGGGCCACAGATCCCGTCCAGCTCGACGATCGACCAGCTGGAAGCCAACACGCGAGCCGGGACCACCGCTTTGACACGCGATCAGACCGACGCCGTGCACGACGTCTTCACCGGATGAACGCTGCGCATGGGCCCGCCGCGACCCGGGCTGACACGGGCCCGCTATGCGTTGCTCGCGCCGGCCGCATCCGCCAGGTAGGGGCGGAGCTGCTCCAGCGCGTGCGGGATTGACAGGGGAGTGGGGGCGTTCAGCCCGGCGACCGTGGGGTAGTCGAGGACCGCGACCGTGCCCGGAAGCTGGTCGAAGCCCGAGATGTCGGCGAGGTCGCTCTCGTCGCCGCCGTTGACCAGGAAGGTCACCAGATCGGCCTCGAGCAGGTCCGCTCGCTCGGTGCTGACGTTCACCCGTGGCTCCCCGGTCGTCTCGCCTTCGCTGCGCACAGGCGGGAACATGTCCATGCCGAGCTGCTCGAAGAAGACGGTCGAACCGTCCTCCTCGTCAGCCACGATGTACATCGTGTCCCCGACGACGTACTGCGCCAGGGCGAACGTCTTGCCCTCGAGACCGGGCAGCTCCTCGGCCGTCGCGGAGACCTGATCGTCGACGGAGCTGATGACCTCCTCGGCGCCTCCGGGATCGGCGAGGACCTCGCCGGCGACGTGGGCGATGTCCTGCCACGGCGTGACCTCACGATCGTCGAGGAGGGGGATGGTGGGCGCGATGCCGGACAGCTGCTCGTAGATTCGCTCGTCGGTGATCGAGTGCGCGCCGACGATGAGGTCGGGCTGGAGCGAGGCGATCTGCTCGACGGGGAGCCCGTCGGTGAGGGAGAGCCCTTCCGCGTCGGCCGGTAGGTCCTGCCATGGCACGCGGGACTCGGGCATGTACTGGTCGACCGTGTAGCCCACGGGTTCGATCCCCATGGCGAGCATGGTGTCGGTCCATTGCTGGTCGATGGTGACGATCCGCTCCGGCACCTGGTCGATCTCGGTGCTGCCGTAGATATGCTCGATGGTGACCGGCTCGTCGAGAGTCCCGGACTCGGTCTCCGATGCGGTGTTCGAAGTCCCGCCGCCGTCGGTTTCCGACGCTTCGCTGGAACCGGCATCGTCATCGGAGGAACCGCATGCGGTGAGTCCCACGACGGCCGACGCGGTGACGAGAGGAACGACGACGGCACGAATGCTTCGAATCTTGGTCATAAGGTTAGACTAACCTAAGCAATACGTGGCGCCTGCTTGGGGCGTCCGGCCGGGCCGGATTCGTGCTGCGGTGCCGATCATCAGAGCTGGGTGACGGGCGGGGCCCGATGGCTGGTCTCGGCGACGACGAGGCCACTCTTGACGGCTTCGACAGCGACGCGTCGGCCGCGACCCCGCGTGACGAGGGCAGTAGCCGATCGGAGTAGCCGGCTGCCCGCGATCAGCGCTGCCGCGGCGACCGGCGCCAGCAGAATCACGGCGCGAAACAGCAACACGGCCGGCAGGGCCTCACTGACGGTTGCACCAGCGACGACGAGCGCTGCGACCAGCGCTGTCTCCGCGGATCCGATTCCCGCAGGCGTGGGCGTGGTCGCCGACAGGGCTGTCCCCGTCAGGTAGGCGGCGATACTGGCGGTAGCCGTCACCGGTACGCCCAAGACCGCCGTCGCCGCTGCAAAACCGATGGCCAGGCACGTCACGGCCACGAGCTGAGCGGCGACGGCGGCCACCGCTATCGCCGGATGGGCACGAGCCTGCGCGAGGACGTCGTGGATCACCGACGCTGCGTGGCGGAGGCGATTCCGAGCCGCCCGCCCGCGCGCAGTCCGGGAGAGGGGCACGGGTGGCCTGGATGTACGGCCAGACGTTCGCCATCGGACTGAGAGGGCCATGGCCGCCGTGCCGCGACGTCTGGACACCACGATTGCCGCCGTGATCACCGCACAGGTCACCAGGACGACGAGGGCTACCGCCGACGCACCACCGCGTAGCCACGCCACACCGAACAGGAATCCAGCGGCGTGCGCGAGACCGCCGGCGGCGGCCCACAAAGCGACCATGCCAACCGCTGAGGCGGTGGACGCGCCACCTCGGCGTAGTGCGGCGAGGAAGACGCCGGCGGCTCCCGCACCTGCTGGTACGACCCTGTTGGCCACGGTTCCGCCGATGTGTGCGGCGATTGTGTCCGCCCAGGTCAGGTGACCTGCCGCGACGATCCTCTTGCCGGTGACGAATGCGGACGTCGCGAGCAGCCAGCACGCCGTCACCAGCAGCGGCGCCGCGGGATTCTGGCGCATGGCCTCCTTGAGCCGGGGCGCCGCGGCCGGGAGTACAGTCACGCTGGCCACGATGAGCAGAGCGGCCAACGCCAGGGGAATGGCGACGTGGCGCCAGGACCCGCCGCGGGTACCTATGCCCCGCCGAGCTCGAGAGGCAGCGCTGTCGATCGCCACATCGGCATGATGCCCGGTCTATTCCGTACGCATGCTGATCTGTAGGTATACAGCAGATGTCGACATGGCACGCGACTGGCTCCGATCGGCGAGGGCGGCGACGCCGGGCAGTTCCGGGCGCTCGATCAGGGATGCCCGGTCTAATGAGCTTCTCGCCAATCTGGGCGCAGGCTGGTTCGATGTGCATATGGCGGCATCGATTGATGAGTTCCTCGAGATGATCGACCGGCTTCCCGACGTGCGACGTCTGGCGTCGGCGAACTACACCACGTTCAAGGTTCACGACAAGAGCTTCGGCTTTCTGTGGGAGGCGACGCAGACGGTCGGGCTGAAGCAGCCCTTGGCGGAACAACTCGCTCTGGTCGCAGAACGTCCGGAGGTGTTCGAGATCCAGTTCACGGCCGGACAGTTCGGGTGGGTCGTGGTCCATCTTGACGGCATCGAGCTCGACGAGCTGGCAGAGCTGGTCTTCGAGGCGTGGCGGCTCACAGCTCCGGAGGCCCTGGTCGAGTCGCACGGCGAACGCCTGCCCATATAGCGAGCGCGCCGCGTGTGGTTCAGCGGGCCACTAATTCCTGCGTGGCTCGTGTGAGCGGGTACCCCGTTGTGTGTGCTGGATCACCGAATCCGAGGACGTGGGCGCCGTATGGTCTGCGGCGGAACACGGGTTGACGAGTAATAAGGAGGTTCGGTGATGGAAAACGCACAAGCAGCATCCAGTACCGTCAGCTTGCCGACTCGCGTGGCCGCCGGTATCGCTGGTGGCCTTGTGGGCGGCGTAGGGTTCGGCATCTTGATGCAGGCGATGGGCATGTTGCCCATGGTCGCGGATCTGATCGGCAGTGATTCGACCGGCGTGGGGTGGCTCGTCCACCTATTCAACTCCGCGCTGTTCGGCGCGATCTTCGTGTTGCTGTTCTTCAGGTGGATCGGAGACCTCGGTCCGGCAGCAGTGCTCGGACTGATCTACGGTGCCGCGTGGTGGTTGATCGGCGCGTTGTGGATCATGCCGGCGTGGCTCGGCATGAGCGAGATGATCTTTGAGATCGGTGACGCTCAGTGGCAGAGCTTTGTCGGGCATCTGTTCTACGGCCTGCTGCTCGCCGTGACGTACCTGCTGATCGTGCCTCGCATGGAGCGGCGCTGACGATCCGGAAGACTCGCCTCATGGACATGCTGCAACAGGGCGGTGAATCAGGCCGCGCAGTGTCGTATTGTCTGGCTAAGGGGATCGATGCCCTTGACAAGCAGCCATGGGGCGAGCGTCCGCCGCCGTGGGCGCCCGGCCGGCGCGAGGAGACGACCGAAATGGAACGGGCAGCCGAGCTGGACAAGACCTGGTGCTTGACCGAGGTGGACATCTTCTGTGACCTGTCGGATCAGGAGATGCAGGTCATCGCGGACAACGCCCCGATGCGGACGTACACGGCCGGTGAGGTCCTGTTCTCCCCGCATAGCCCGGTGGAGACGTTGTTCATCCTGAAGCGCGGTCGCATACGCGTGTTTCGAGTATCGGAGGACGGCCGGGCGTTGACCACGGCCATCATCACCCCGGGCACGATCTTTGGTGAGATGGTGCTGCTTGGCCAGTCGATGTACGACAATTTCGCCGAGGCGATCGACGAGTCCGTCGTGTGCGTGATGAGCAAGGCGGACGTTCACAAGTTCTTGATGGCCGATCAGCGCATCGCCAGCAGGATCGCCGCGACCCTCGGTCAGCGACTGGCGGAGATGGAACGACGGCTGACCGAGAGCGTGTTCAAGAGCGTCCCGCAGCGCGTCGCCTCCACCCTGCACACGTTGGCACAGGACAGCCCACGTTCCGGGGTATTGACTCGGGGTCAGCAGATCACGCTGACTCACGAGCAGTTGGCCGCCCTGGTCGGGACCTCCCGCGAAACAGCTACCAAAGTGCTGGGCGAGTTCGCCGAACAGGGTCTGTTGCGCCTGGCCCGCGGGCGTATCACCGTGCTCGACGCCGCGGCCCTGGAGGCTGAAGCGGGCGAGTAAGGGTGCCGAGGACGAGCGCACACGCTCGGCTGCCCCGGTGTCCGGGTGCGGGCACTAGCTGTCGAGAGCCGGCGGCGATTGTACGGCGGGCGTGGCCGGTGGCTGGAGGATGTCGCAGTACCCGTCGCACTCGGAAGGATCGAGCTGCCTGGTGCGCTGGGCCAGTTCCTGGAGCCGGGCCCGGGTCTGCTCGAGCTCGACGATACGGTGTGCGACTTCGGCGAGCCGCTGCTCGATGAGCTCGCCCACGTGCTCGCATGGCGGCCGGCCACCGTCGCGGATCTCGAGGATCTGACGGATCTGGCGAAGCGCGAGGCCGGCGGTCTGGGCGTCGTGGATGAAACTCACCCGGCTCACGGCCTCGGGGGAGTAGTCGCGGTAACCGGATGGTGTCCGGCCGGGCTCCGGGATCAAACCCTCGTCTTCGTAGAACCGCAACGTCTTCGCCGTGGTTCCGGCCCGGCGTGCCAGTTCCCCGATCAGC
>NZ_ML142850.1:124074-126615 GCF_004138495.1 Phytoactinopolyspora endophytica | reverse complement strand
CCTCCTCTCGCTTGACCTTCCAGCGTACTGGAAGCCATACGGTCATAGCCGTGATGTACAGACCGGTGAACTCAGGCCCGCACCGATCGATTGGTGCCCGTAGCGCCGCGTCGTGGGACCTCGCGATCGTCGGCTCGGGGTCGGCTGCCTTCGCTGCGGCCATCCGCGCCCGCGACCTCGGAGCGCGAGTGGTTATGGTGGAGCGCTCCACGATCGGAGGCACGTGTGTCAACGTCGGCTGCGTGCCGTCGAAGGCACTGATCCGCGCAGGCGAGGTTCATCACCTGGCGGCTGAGCATGGCTTCGCCGGTGTGCGCACGAGCGCGGAACCTGTTGACCTTCGAGCTCTGGTGGCGCAGAAGGACGAACTGGTCGCGACATTGCGGCAGGAGAAATACGAGGACCTGATCGCCGAGTACGGCCTCGACCTCCTCCGGGGAGACGGCGTGTTCACCGCTCCAGATGTATTGACCGTGGACGGCGAGCACCTTCGCGCCGGCGCGTACCTGATCGCCGCCGGCGCCGCCCCGGCCGCTCCGCCGATCCCGGGCCTCGCGGAGGCCGGCTATCTCACCTCGGACACGGCCCTCGATCTGGATACGGTTCCGGGCTCGCTGGCGGTGGTCGGTGCGAACGCCGTGGGCCTCGAGCTCGGCCAGTTCTTCTCGCACATCGGTTCGCACGTGACGGTCTTCGACGTCATGGAGCGGATCGCGCCGTCCGAAGAGCCGGAGATCTCCGAAGCTCTGGCCGGTGTCTTGCGCGATCAGGGTTCGCACGTCCACACATCCGCCCAGATCACCAAGGTGGAGTCCGACGGCGACAAGCGCGTCGTCGTCGGTGTTGTCGACGGGCAGGAGTTCCGGGTCGTCGTCGATCACATCCTGGTCGCCACCGGCCGTCGCCCGAACACGGCCGGTCTCGGATTGGAAGCGGCCGGAATCGCCCTCGACGAGCGTGGCGCCGTCGTCGTCGACGAGTATCTGCGGACCAACCATCCGAACCTGTTCGCCGCCGGTGATGTCACGACGGCGCCGCAGTTCGTCTACGTGGCGGCACAGCAAGGTGCGCTCGCCGCCGAGAACGCGGTGAACGGTGCTCACCTTCGTCTGGACCTGGCAGGTCTGCCGCGGATCGTCTTCACCACACCGCAGATCGCCGCTGCTGGGCTCACCGAGGAGGTCGCCCTGGCCGCCGGGTATGCGGTGAAGACCTCCGTGCTGCCGCTGAGCGCCGTACCGCGCGCGCTGGTGAACCGCGAGACTCGGGGGCTGGTGAAGATCGTCGCCGACGAGGCGACCGACAAGGTGCTCGGTGTGCACATGCTCGCCGACGGCGCGGGCGAGGTGATCCAGAGCGGCGTCTACGCGATCAAGTTCGGGCTCACCACCGCCGACCTCGCCCAGACGTGGGCTCCGTACCTGACCATGGCCGAGGGTCTCAAGCTGGCCGCGCAGACGTTCACGCGCGACGTCGCCAAGCTCTCGTGCTGCGCCGTCTGAGAAGCATGGAGGATCGATGACAGAGCAGACGCCGGAGCTGACGTGCGGCCTCATCAACTTCTTCGGAACAGAGCACGCGGCACACGAATGGATCGGGCATCATCCGGAAGTCTCCGGGGTGCTGCTCAATCAAGCTGAGGCGCTCGTGTGCGGGATAGCCGAGTTCGGCACCCTCATGCGACCCGGGCGAGATTCAACAGCTCGTTGATCGGGCGGCCTCAGCCCTCGCGGACCGGTATATGCGTGACGTATTTGGGTCGACGGCGGCTACACCCAGCTGAAGGACCTGCTCTGAGCAGGAGGGCGCATCAGCCGCGTGTCGAAGCTTGCTGAACGAATATGTCGCGACAGCCTGCGGAGCAGAATCGGTAGGTCTCCCCATCGACGTCGGCGGTAATCGCCGTTGCTGGATCGACGTTCATGCCGCAGACGGGATCGATCGCTGTACGGTCGGTTTGCTGCCGGGTTTCGACGGCGACATGGAGATCGTCGGACACCGTCGGCCCTGGCGGGAGTGGCGCCGGCGTGAAGGCGCGCAGCCGGTTGGCGTTGGTGACCACCGACAGGGACGACAGCGCCATGGCGGCGGCCGCGATCATCGGGCTGAGCTGCAGTCCGATGAAGGGATAGAGCACGCCGGCGGCGACCGGGATGCCGATCGTGTTGTAGGCGAAGGCAAGCGTAAGGTTCTGCCGGATATTGCGCATGGTCGCGCGCGAGAGCTGGATTCCGGCGGTGATCCCGCTGAGCGCTCCGGAGACGAGGGTGACATCGGCGGCCTCGATGGCGATGTCGGTGCCGGTGCCGATGGCGAGACCGACGTCGGCCTGGGCCAAGGCGGGCGCGTCGTTGATGCCGTCGCCCACCATACCGACCCGGCGGCCTTCAGCCTGGAGGCGTTCGATCTCGGCGGCCTTGTGCTCTGGGAGTACCTCGGCGAGCACCCGGGTGATGCCGACCTGGCGGGCGATCGCCTCGGCGGTGCGGCGGTTGTCGCCGGTGATCATGACGACGTCGAGACCGAGCCGCTGCAGGGCGG
>NZ_ML142850.1:122074-124064 GCF_004138495.1 Phytoactinopolyspora endophytica | reverse complement strand
GACGGCGGCCAGGATGGGTGTGTGTCCTGTCTCGGCCAGCTTCGCGCCGACGGCGTCCAGCTCCGTGATGTCGATTCCGGAGTCGGAGAGCCACTGACCGCGGCCGACGAGGACGTTCTGACCCTCGACGGTGGCGCGGATCCCCTTGCCTGTCACCGAGTCGAACTCGGCCGGCTCAGGGACGACGGCGCCTTGCTCGGTGGCGCCGTTGACGATGGCCGCGCCAAGCGGGTGCTCAGACGAGCGTTCAGCCGCGGCCACCAGGCGGAGGAGTTCCTGGCCGGTCCACGCGCCTACGGGCGTCACCGTGGTGAGCGTGGGCTCGCCGCGGGTGATGGTGCCGGTCTTGTCCAGCACGATCGTGTCCAGGCGTTGCGCGGTCTCCAGCGACGTGGCGTCGCGGATGAGGATGCTGGACTGTGCGCCCTTACCCGTACCGACCATGATCGACAGTGGTGTTGCCAGGCCGAGCGCGCACGGGCACGCGATGATCAGCACCGCCACGGCCGCAACCAAGGCGAAGGTCAGAGCGGGTTCTGGTCCGGTGATGAACCATGTCGCGAACGTGGCGATGGCGATGAAGATGACCGCCGGGACGAAGTAACCGGACACCAGATCGACCAGCCGCTGGATCGGTGCCTTGGACGCCTGTGCGCGTTGGACGAGCTGGATGATCTGGGCGAGCATCGTGGAGCCGCCCACCTTGGTGGCCCGCATGGTGAACGCGCCGGTCTGGTTGACCGTGGCGCCGACGATCTCGTCACCGGGGCCCTTCTCGACGGGCATCGGCTCACCCGTGACCATCGACTCGTCGAGGTTCGAGTGTCCCTCGACCACCACCCCGTCGCCCGGGACCTTCTCGCCTGGGCGGACGAGCACCAGGTCGCCGACCTCGACGTCGTCGACCGCGACTTCGACGTCGACGCCGCCCCGGCGCACTCGCGCGGTCTTCGGCTGCAGGCCGATCAGAGCGCGGATGGCTTCGCCGGTGCCGGCCTTGGCTTTCGACTCGATGAGCCGGCCGAGCAGGATCAGGGTGAGGATGACGCCGACGGCCTCGTAGTAGACGTCGCGCAGGTCCTCTGGCAACATCCCCGGTGCGACGGTGACGAGTGTGCTGTAGGCGTAGGCAGCGGTGGTACCGATGGTGATGAGCGCGTTCATCTCGGCGCCCCGCCGCCGCAGCGTCGCCCATCCTGCCCGGTGGATCGGCCAGCCGGTGTAGAACATGACCGGTGTCATCAGGGCGAACTGAACCCAGTGGTTGAGCAGAGCGTCCGGCACCCAGGTAGCGTTCAGCAACTCGTGGATCATGACCGCGAGCACCACCGGTGTGGTGAGGACGGCGCCGATGAGCACACGACGAGACAGATCCGAGATCTCCGCCCGACGGACTTCCGCTTCTGCGTCGTCGTCGGAAGCTGCTTCTTCACGGCGCTCGTCAGGGTGCTCGTCCTGGACGGCGCCCTGGCCTTCTTCGGTGTCGGACGATGGGGGCGAGGGACCCCCGGTCGCGGGCGCCTTGTCCGTGTCCTCTACGGCAGTGGCGACGCTTCCGTCAGGCTGGTGGGCCGCGGCCGGGCCGTCGTCCATGCCGTGTGTGTCGTGACCGTCGGTGGCGGGTTCGACGACAAGCTGCCCGCGGACCATGTTCATCCCGCAGGCGAAGCCGTACTGGCCGGCCTGCCGTGGCATGAGTTCCACAGCGGTCTTCTCGAAGGCCGGAAGTGTCCGGGTGACACCGAAGTCGGAGAACACCACCTGGGATGTACATTCCCCGCTCTCTTGGCGATCGAAGACGAGCCGCACCGGTACACCTTCGCGCACCTTGATCACCTCGGGGGAGTAGCCCCCCTTGACGTTGATCTCGACTTCCTGCACGCCGTCACGAAGCGCTGCCGAACCGCTCTTCTTCGTCCCGAAGAAGAACCAGGCAAGCCACGCCACGAGCACCACCGAGCCGCTGAGCACGATGATGTCCGCGACACCC
>NZ_ML142850.1:119959-122014 GCF_004138495.1 Phytoactinopolyspora endophytica | reverse complement strand
CCTCCAATCGTCTCAGGAGCCGACGGCTCGGCCGAGGCCTCGCCTGTCAGCCGCGCGCCCGGGCCCGTCAACGCGGGCGTGAACTTCACCGCATCGACCAGCTCGTCGATGGCCGCCTGGCGATCCCCGGAGACGATGGCCTCCGAGAAACAGGTCTCGAGATGGTTGTGCAACATCACCCGATTCGCTCGTTCCAATGACGCCTGTACCGCCGAGATCTGCTTCATTACGTCTACGCAGTACGCATCCGACTCCAACATCCGCACGATCCCGTCCAAGTGACCCCGGACCGTCTTCAGCCGGTTCGCCGCGTCCTTCTTCCGCGCTGTCAACTGCTCCATAGCACTGCTCCTCTCCACCCCACCGGGGGTGGGGTCAATCCACACCGTAGCTCGCATGTGCGCCGTACGTCCACGTAGTGTCCCGCGGCTGTTCGGTGCGTGACCGTGCGAGTTCCGATGGGGAGCGAACCTCCGCACCTATCGCCGCGGCGGCTGCGATGCCCTTCCTCGATAATGACCTAACGTGCTTAGGTCTGCATGGCGTGGCGGCGTAGGCTGGCTGGCGTCGCGCGGTGCGGAAGAGTCTTGAATGCGCCGAGAGGGAAGGCGGGAGGGTTCGGTGCCGAAGTTCGGTGAACTCGAAGCCGTGATCATGGATGAGGTGTGGCAGGCGGGCGAGCCTGTGCTCGTTCGTGATGTCGTGCAGGCACTTCAACGTGAGCGTGAGGTGGCGTACACGACGGTGCAGACGGTCATGGAGATCTTGTTCCGTAAGGGGTGGCTGGCTCGGGAGAAGGATCGGCGGGCGTATCGTTACTGGGCTCGTCAGCCCCGGGAGGAGTACACGGCGCAGTTGCTGAGCGAGGCCTTCGACACGACGTCGGACCGGGGCGCGGCGTTTTCCCGGCTGCTGCAAGATCTGCAACCCGGTGAGATCGCCGAGCTGGGACAGGCGCTGGAGGAGGCCAGGAAGCGGGGGATTGGCGAGTGAGCGTCGCGTTGATCTTGTGGTGCTACGCCGCCGTACTGGCTACTGTCGGCGCGACGACCCTGCGGCGTGCGGGCTGGACGGATCGGGCGCCTCGGTTGGCGATCGCAGCGTGGCAAGCGTTATCGCTGTCGATCGTCCTTGCAACCGTGTTCGGTAGCCTCGCGCTTGCCGTGCCGATTCCACAGGTGAGTGCGAACCTGGCCGAGCTGGTCGAGTCGTGCGCGATGGCCGTGCAAGCGCGGTATGCCACGCCTGGAGGTGCCACGCTAGCCACCGGCGGTCTGGTGCTGGCGGCCTTGATCGCGGTCCGTGGCGTGTATTGCTCGATGCTCGAGTTCTCTCACTCCGCGGCGGTGCGACGACGCCACCGCGAGACCTTGGCTCTCGTCGGGCGCGCAGCCGAAGACACGGGTGTGACGTTGCTTGACGACGATCGGCCTTATGTCTACTGCGTTGCTGGACGACGGCACCGAATCGTGATGACCACCGGCGCCCACACCAGGCTGGAGAGGGCCCAGCTGGACGCGGTGCTGGCGCACGAACGCGCTCATCTGCGCGAGCGTCATCACCTTGCTCTGGCCGCGGCCGCGGCTCTGGTGCGAGCGTTCGGATGGCTTTGGGCGTTCCGGGTCGCGCGCGATGAGGTCACGCGGCTGGTCGAGCTGTCAGCCGACGACGCGGCCAGCCGGACGGAACACCGGCTGAGCCTGGCCGAAGCGATGCTCACGTTGTCGGCCGGCGCACCACCAAGCGGAACACTCGCCGCGACCGGTTCGACGACTGCCACCCGGATACGCCGGCTCATCACCGGCCATCGGCCACTGGCGGCATGGACTGGTGCGTTGGGAATGACGTCCGCACTGGCCCTGGTCGTCGCTCCATTGATTGCCCTGGCCACGCCGGCCATGACAGCCGGCCCGGACTGTTGCGGCAACGAGCCCGCAAGGTTCGCCGCCGCTGACGAATGCGCGGCGGTGAACCGGGACTGCTGGTGATGGCGGCCTTTGCGAGCATGGATGACGGACGACGTCACGCTGGTGGCGTCTACGCGGCGAACAGCAG
>NZ_ML142850.1:109117-119931 GCF_004138495.1 Phytoactinopolyspora endophytica | reverse complement strand
CCGACGGTGTAGGCGATCATCAACACGAGCAGCGGGAGCTGTCCGAGGACAGCCCGACGTGGTGGGAAGAGCCGCACGGCGCGGTCGTGTGCCGCGACGACACCGACGACGTGGCCGGTGACGACCGCCAGCACCTGCACGAGAGCGATCGTGCCCGGCGTCACCAGAGCGAAATCGACCTGTCGGTCGGCCGTTCCAAGCAGGTTCGCTCCCGTGCCTAACGGATCGGAGGCCAAGATGATGGTGCGCTGGCCCTCGAAGAGGAACAACGAGAAGTAATGCGCGATGAGATAGCCCACCGCGATGGGCACGATGGAGTGGGCGAACGCCGTCGGCAGTCGTCGGTGACCTGCCGCGCCCGTCCTGCCCGCAGCGGACACACCGAGACCGAACGCGCCGGCCACCAGCAGAATTGCGCCGGAAAACCCGAGCGCGCCGAGTACGGTCGGGGAGAGGGACGACGTCTGCATGGCTTGGACCCAAACCGGGGCGTTGGAGAAACTGTCGTAGGCCGTGGAGCCGAGTAATACGGCGACCACGGCGACGAGACCGGGCTCCAGACGCACTCCGTCTAGCCCGTCGAGCGGATTGCGCAGCACCAGGCGGCCGTCGTCGCGGCGGCCGAGTGGGGCGAGCCGGCCGATGAGCGCCGAGTAGGCCTCGAAAGCATCCGCCCGGTCGAACCAGCCTGAGCCGAAGGTCAGCGCGCCCAGCAGCTGAACGACCCCGTAGGTGGTGAACCACAGCAGCAGCGTCGCCGAGGCTGTGCGGTCGGGCGCGACGAGCTCCATCCACGTGAAGGCCAGGAGTCCGGCCGCCGCGGGCCAGTAGCCGAGCCACGGGGGGTAGGTTCGTATCCCTTGCTCGGGCCGGATCCCAACCAGGGCTGCCAAGCCCTGATGGACCGTTCGCAGCGGGTTGAGCAACCGCCAAACCGGGCCGAACAGCAGCGAGGCCGGTACCAGCCCGACCCAGAACACGACATAGACGAACCCGGCGGTCGGGTTGGTCGGATCGTCGGGCCCGAAGATGGCGGCGACGGCGACGAAGGCTGCCGCCGCGAGGCCGGCGACGCGCAGGGTGGCCCTGGTGACGGCGCTGTCCGCGATCTGCTGAAGCGTGACCGGAATCGGCTGGCCGGCGGAGTCTCCCGTCAGGCGGGAGCGTCGCCAGAGCACGGCCATGGCGACGAACGACAGCCCGACCGCGATCGCCGCGCCGGCCACGGCGAACGAGAGCGGGATCGGGAGGTCCTGGCGTCCCCCGACGCCGTGGGCGAATACCTCTGTCGTGTGCATTGCGTCGAGACGGTTACTCGACCACGAGTTGGGTCAGCAGGAGACCTGAGTCATGCGTCTCGACCTCGAATAGGCCAGGTTGGTCGGCGACGAATTCCAGCACGGCCGGGTCGGAAGGGCCCACGTTGGCTTCGATGTCGTAGCCGTGGACGTGGATCGTGTCGGGTTGGTCGCTGGTCACCTCGATCCGCGCTGTGTCGCCGAGCGCGACGGGCGTCCGTCCAGGAGATGGCGACACCTCACCGCCGGAGATGCCGATCTGCACGCTCACGTCCGTGTCAGGCGCCGCATCGGACGGCGGGGCCGATGTCTCGTCCGACGGCTCGTGCGTATCAGACGGCGACGGGTCGCCAGAGTCTGCGGGCGGATCGCCGTCCTCATGGTCGCTGTGGTCGTGTTGATGCCCGGAGCCGTCGTCACCTGTGGAGGCGATGGTGGTCTCGGCCGACACCGCCGCGCCATCGACGGCCCAGGCGGTGTGGTCATTGGCATTCAGCTGGACCATCAAGGTGTGCTCGCCTTCCGGCACCGCCGAAGCCGGCAGGTGATACCACGCCCCGTACAGGCGGGCGATCTTCTCTCCGTCGAGATAGAGATGAGCATGCCCCTCGGTTGGGCGTGCCTCCTCACCGGCACGTTCCGGCGCGAATGTGAAATGCTCCGCGTCGAGATAGATGTTCCACCCGGACGCGGGATCCTCGGTCACCTCCATCGTCACGCCCGGGGCCTCCTGGCCGGGTGCTTCCCGCAGCTGGTGTCCATCGGCCGACGTCTCCTCCAAGAGCCGTCCGGCCGATCCGTTGCTCTGTCCGGCCTCGGAGGTGTTGTCGACCGGGGCACTGGGGTCGTCCGCTCCGCTTGCACAGGCGGCCAGTGCGGTTGCGGCCGCCAGAGTGGCCAGGACGGCTCGACGGACACCACGTCGAGAGTGGGCACGCATCGCGATCGTTCTCCAGTCCTGACGTAGGCATCACTACACCTAAAGAACTTAGGTCTTTGGGTAGAGTATCGGAGAGCCAACCACCCGTCGCATGGAGGTCTCGAGGTGTCGTCTCGATCGTCGAAAGAGCCGAAGGGCCGCGCCCAGCAGCGGCTCGGCTCGAGAGAACGTGTGGCGGCGATGCGCCGCGAAGAAGAGCAACGCGACCGCCGCCAGCGCCGGCTCATCGTGGCCGCGACCGGCTTCGTACTGGCGCTTACCGTCGGCGGAGTTGCGTGGGGGATCATCAACGAGCGCGACGACCCGGAGCCGGACACCCCGTTGCCGACGGTCGTGGCCGACGGGCGTGAGACCGAGCCGCCGTGGTCGTTGCCCGCGGACCCGGTGCCGTTGGCGGAGAACGCCGGACTGCAGGTTGAGCCGATGGAGGGTACGGCCGCACACTTTCACGCCCACCTCGACGTGATCGTCAACGGTGAGCCGGTCGTGCTTCCGGCGAACCTCGGCATCCATCCCGCGGGCACCGCCATGTCCGAGCTGCACACACACGACGAGCGCGGGGTGCTGCACGTTGAGGCACCGGAGCGGGGCGCCCGGTACACCCTGGGCCAGGTGTTCGCTCAATGGGACGTCCGTCTGGACGAGGACGGTATCGGCGGACTCGAGGCGGACGAGTCCAACACGCTGCGCGCCTACGTCGACGGCAAGCTTGTCAGTGGAGATCCGGCCGACATCGAGCTCCTGTCACATCGCCAGATCGCGCTCGTCTACGGCCCACCCGACGAGGACGTCGACGTTCCCGACAGCTTCGATTTCGCCGAGGGCGAGTAAGTCAGCAATGAGCGTTGCCTCCCAAGGCCATCGCCGTGTGCTGCGAAAGGCAGGCCTCCCCCTGGCCGTGGCAGCGCTGAGGCTGCTGGCCGTGCCGGCCGGCGTCGTGGCGGGCATGGTGATTCTGGCCCAGCCGGCCGCGGCGCATCCGACGCTGGTCACGACGCTGCCGGAGGCCGGCTACAGCATCACCGCGCCCCCGGAGGAGATCGGCCTGGTCTTCGACGAGCGTGTCACCGTGCACGAGATCAGCGTGGAAGGCCAGGCGCGCGGTGACGTAGAGACGAGCGAGCCGCGGGTGTCCGAGGACGGCACGAGGATCACCGTTGAGCCCGGCTCGCCGTTGGCCGAGGGCCGCTACACGGTGTATTGGGAGGTCGCCGGTATTGATGGGCATGACGTGTCCGGCACCTTCGGCTTCGGCGTCGGGGATGTCACCGCTCCTACGGCTGATCCGTCCGTTGCTCAGACACCTGGGCTTGGGCCGGCGGCCATGCTGCGTTGGGGGCTGTTCGTCGCTCTCGCGCTGGCTTTCGGCGGTCTGGTTGGTGATGCGCTGGCCCGCCGCCGTGCGGGGATGGCTCGTCCCGACCAGGCCCTGGACACGCCACGGCCGTGGCTGTTGCAGGGCAGCCTGCTCGGCGTCGTCGCCAGCTTTGGCCTCGCTGTGCATTCACTCGGCCGTGGAGACATCCTCGACGGGATTGTGAACGGTTCACCGGGAGATCTGATCGAGTCGTCCGCGGGCCGTCTCATCCTTGTAGAGCTTGCCGCATTCACGGTGACGGCGATCCTCGCTGCGGCGGGTCCGTTCCGCCGGGTCATGGCGCTTGCGCTGATGGTCGTCATCGTTGCGGAAGGGCTGCGCAGCCATGTTCAGACCGAGGCGCCGCCGTGGGGGTCGGCCACGATCATGGTGCATCTGGCCGCGGTGACGATCTGGGTCGGAGCGTTGTTCCATGTTGTACGCACTGCGTGGCGCTGGCGACGATGGGCCGGCCAGGCGCGTGCGCTGTTCGTCGAGTACGGTCTGCTGGCGCTGCTCTTGTACGGCGTCGTCGTCACCACCGGCACCACCGCCGCTATTATCATGCTGCCTGCCCTCGACTCCCTGTGGTCGACCACGTATGGGCAGATCCTGCTGGTCAAGCTCGCCCTGGTCGCCGTCGTGACGGGATTGGCTCTCGCAGCTCGGCGCAGGCTTCGTCGCCCCCGTGCGGCCCCCGCCGTTATGAGGCTCACCCGGGTCGAGTGGCCGGCCCTGATCGCGGTGCTCGCGGCCAGCGGCCTGCTCAGCTCCGCGGCGCCACCTGTCGACGCGACCGAGGGACTGGCCTACCCTCCACCGGCGCGCGGGGCGACTGTACGTCTGGGGACTCTGGCCGGGCATGTCACCACCGGCATCGTCGCCAGCGAAGGGCAGCTTGAGCTCCGCCTACGGCTGCCCGAGTGGGATCCCAAAGTCGGGCACGACTTCGATGTCAGCGGCACCGTGACCGGTCCCGGCGGGGACGAGGCCACCCTGGACCTGCGACCGTGCGGGTCCGGCTGTTTCGTCAGCCCTGCCCGGTGGGGAGTCGGCGCCAACACGGTCGAGCTTGACGTGCAGGCCGAAGGCTGGACCGGCGATGAGGCCACGTTCGAGGTCCCCTGGCCGGCCCGGGATGCCCAAGAGATCTTCGATCAGATGCTGGACACCATGGACGACGAGCCCGAGTTCACCTTCGTCGAGTCCGTCAGCAGTGACTCCACCGCACCGCCCGGTTTCCGTAGCGACGGCATGCGCACCGACGGCGCCGACTTCATCGACCTACAGCCCTATCGCTCCGGTGTGATCAACGCCCCGACCATCCTCAACGACGACGATGACACCACCGAGATCGGCTTCGCGATCAGCGCGGAGAGTATCTACGTCCGGCAAACACTCGCCCCGGACGGGCGGCTGCTGCAGGAGACCCTCGTCTCACCGAACCACCTGATCGAACGCACCTACAGCTACGAATAGGGGAGGCACGCCGTGGCGCCGTAGGCGGCCACGGCCGCCTTCGGAGCGCTCCTAGGACTGCTGGTGCACCGGCTCGAGCGCGGATGATGCGGCCGCATCATCGACCGTGATCGACGGTCCCGAACGCAACGCCGTCCGTCTGCCCGAAGAGGTCGTTGATCGTGCTGGCGGTTGCGGCCCGGCGGATCCAGGTCCGTAGCTGGTCGTGGTCGGTGCATTCGGTGATGCGGGCGCGCGCTTCATCGGGGACGTCGATGCCACGGGCCGCTAGAATTTCTAGGATCGCTTCGGCTCGGCCCTCGTCGCGGCCTTCTTCGCGGCCTTCTTCGCGGCCTTCTTCGCGGCCTTGGAGGCGCAGCTGGGAGGGGTAGTGATAGGTGAGTTTCGACATGAGATCCCTCCAGATGTTGCGTGCGGCCGTGTCTCCCAATCCTATCTCGGTGAACTCGGCCCAGTACCCTGCTACAGATTCGTCGTCGATGGCGTCGAGTGCGTCGGCCAGTGTCCTGAGGACGTCGCCGGCGTTGTCGTCAAGGCGGTGGGTGAGAGCGGAGAACACCGTCCACACGACGTCGTCGGCAGCTTGGTCGGCATCGAGGATGGCGGGAACGTTGTCCGGTCCGAGCACCCATGGGTAGGTGACTTGTGACGGGTGGCCGGGCAATCCGACACGGATGGGGTCGCGAGCCCACGTAGCGGTGGCGGTGTCTGGGCAGACCACCAGTAGCGTCACGGGATGCTTGTATCTGGTGTACAGGTAGGCGAGATAGTAGGGCCAGCTGTATCGCTTGCTTTCGTCGTCGCGAGTCTGGGACTCGATGATGAGGATGTGCGGTTGCTCGTCGGTCTCGACGAGCAGGATGGTGTCCGCGTGCCGGGCGATCGCCTTGATCTCGGTGAGGTCGGGTGTCAGGACTGATACCGCGCGAGGCGTGGGAAAGTCGACGCCGAGAATTCTCTTGAAAGCGCGGCTGAACAGGGTGTTGTCGTCCTGGAAGATCCGGTGCAGCGCCTCGTGCGCGGTAGTGATCACGCCGACACTCTAGTCACGTTGTCACCGCGATACAAGAAGCAAGTGGCAGCAACTGAGCGCGATATATCGCTAATTGCCGCGATGTGGCGCCGTATCGTGTTAGACAGACCTCACCGCGCAAGCTGTATCCGACCAGCGCGTCGATGACGACGTGATTGCGGTGGTTCGGGCAGCGCCTCGGTCATCATTGAGCTGCCTCCGCGTCAGGCTCGAGCGCAACGGTGTCGATGACCACCTCAGAGCGGAGAGTCCGGTGCACCGGGCATTTGTCGGCGATCTCGAGGAGCTTGGCGCGCTGCTCGTCGCTGAGGTCGCCGTCGAGCTCGATCTCGCGGGTGATGCGGTCGAGCATGCCGGATGTCGTCTCGCAGTTCTCGCAGTCCCCGGCGTGGATCCGGCTGTGCCGCAGCGTCACGGTGGTCGAGCGCAGCGGCCAGTTCTTTCGCTGTGCGTACATGCGGATCGTCATCGACGTGCATGTACCGAGCGAGGCGAGCAACAGGCCGTACGGGGTCGGGCCGAGATCATCGCCGCCGACGGCGGGTGGCTCGTCGGCGATGAGCAGGTGCGAGCCGGCCTGGACCCGTTGGGTGAAGGTGCCGGTGCCGGTCTCGGCGACGATCACCGTGCCGGGCTCGTTCTGCGCGTCGTCCGTGGGCTTCGGCGTGGCGGGCAGGTATCGGTCGGCCCAGGCGGCGATGACGGTGGCGGCGTAGGCCGCGTCGGCGCGGTTGCTCAGAAGATGGTCGGCGTCGTCGAGGCTGACGAAGGATTTCGGGTGGCGCGCGGTGTCGAAGATCCGGCGTGCGTGATCGACGGCGACGATGTTGTCACCAGGCGCGTGCAACACGAGGAGGGGCCGGTTCAAGGTGGCGATCCGGTCCGTCTGCGGTTGGCTGGAGATGTCATCGAGGAACTCCCTGCGTACGCGGAACGGTCGGCCCGCCAGCTGCACCGTGGCTTGGCCGGCGGATTCGATCTCCGGTCGGTCCGCGGCGAACAGGTCGACCACGTGCGCCGGGTCTGCGGGAGCTCCGATCGTCGCGACCGCGCGCACCTCGGGGATCTGCTCGGCCGCGGCAAGCACGGCGGCCCCACCGAGGGAATGCCCCACCAGCAGGCTCGGCGCGGCCAAGGTGATGCGCAGGTGATCCGCGGCACGGACGAGATCGGCGGTGTTCGAGCTGAACGTGGCGTTGGCGAACTCGCCGTCGGACTCTCCCAGTCCGGTGAAGTCGAAACGCAGCACGGCGATCCCGAGTTCGGTCAGCGCATGCGAGATCCTCGAGGCCGCCACGACGTCCTTGCCGCATGTGAAGCAGTGAGCGAATAGTGCCGCCGCTCGCGGCTGGCTGGCCGGCAGTTCGAGCCGGCCAGCCAGCGCTTCGCCTCCGGTCCCTGCGAACGTCACTTTCCGGCTCTTCGCCATCGCCTGCCCCTTCGTTGTCTGTTTCGGGCTCATCGGGAGCCGAAAAGTGTGCTACGCACCCGCTGCCACGCAGTCTGCGCCGGAGGGTGCACCGCTGTCACGGCTTGTGACTGATCGGTGTCCAGTGCGGCTTGCCGGAGCGCGGCCTTCACTGCGTCGATGTGCGGGTTGACCATGGCCTGACCCGCGACGACGACCGTCGGCACGGTCTCGTTGCCGTCGGTTACGGATCGTACGAACGCGGCGGCCCGGGGATCCTGCCAGATGTCGATCCTTCGAGCGGTCAAACCCGCACGGTCGAGCTTGCACCTCAGCGAGGCGCAAGTGACACGGTGCCCGGATAGGTACCGGAGTCTACCGACATCATCGAGGTCATGGCCGAGAGAATGTCGGTAGATTCCGCAGTCCAGGGAACCCTGGCGAGCCCTCAGGTCGCCTGATCAGCGGGCGGGAAGTGTCAGCGAGGTGACAGGGTGCGCATATCCGTTCCGCGGCAGGCGTTGGGCAGCGTGAGATGAATCAGAAGCGAAGCGTGACATGTGAACGAGAGACGAGAGGTAGAGGCGATGCGGCATTTTGATCTGGTCGTGGTCGGCACCGGTTCGGGGAACTCGGTGCTGGACGAACGGTTCGCCGGATGGGACGTGGCGTTGGTGGAGCGGGCGCGGTTCGGAGGTACGTGCCTGAACGTCGGGTGCATCCCGACGAAGATGTTCGTGCACACCGCGGACGTCGCGGCGACACCGGGGAAGGCGGCCCGGCTGGGCGTGGACGAGACGTTGGACGGGGTGCGCTGGCCGGATGTCCGGGACCGGATCTTCGGCCGGATCGATCCGATAGCCGACGCCGGCGAGGAGTACCGAATCGCCCATGAGGACAACCGCAACGTGACGGTCTACCGGGGCGACGCCGTCTTCACCGGGCACAAGCAGCTGACGATCAGCCCGAACGATGGTGGAGAGCCGGAGACGATCACCGCTGAGCGCATCGTGCTCGCAGCGGGCGGGCGTCCCGTGGTGCCGGATATCGAAGGACTGGCAGGTCTGACGTATTTCACCAGCGACACGGTGATGCGGCTGGACACGTTGCCGAGGCGGATGACGATCGTCGGCGGCGGTTTCGTGGCCGCGGAGTTCGCGCACGTGTTCAGCTCATTCGGTGTGGAGGTGACCATCGTCGCCCGCTCCGGCGCCATGTTGCGTGCGGAGGACGCCGACGTCTCCGCCCGTTTCACGGAGCTCGCGCAGCAGCGGTGGGACGTACGGTTGCACAGCAAGGTGGTCCGAGCCGAACAGATCGGAGCGGCCACGCGGCTGCACCTGGAAGGGCCCAGCGGTGCCGAAGTGGTCGAGAGCGATGTGCTGCTGTTCGCGACGGGCCGTCGCCCGAACACCGATCAGCTCGAGGTCTCGGCTACGGGACTCATCACGCACGAGACCGGCTATCTGGTGGTCGACGAGTACCAGCAGACGAACGTCGATGGGATCTGGGCGTTGGGAGACATCTCCTCGCCGTGGACGCTGAAGCACGTGGCCAACCACGAGCAGCGCGTGGTCCAGCACAACCTGTTGCACCCGGACGAGCCGGTCGCGAGCGACCATCGGTTCGTGCCGCACGCGGTGTTCAGCTCCCCACAGATCGCCTCCGTCGGGCTGACCGAGCGCCATGCCGAGGACCGGGGTCTCGACTTCGTCGTGTCCACGCACGACTACGCCGACATCGCCTACGGCTGGGCCATGGAGGACACCACCGGCTTCGCCAAGCTGATCGCGGACCCGGACACGGGGCAGCTGCTCGGTGCGCACATCCTCGGTCCGCAAGCGTCCACGCTGATCCAGCCGTTGATCCAGGCGATGAGCTTCGGCCTGGACGCCCGCCGGATGGCGCGCGGGCAGTACTGGATACACCCGGCGCTGCCGGAGCTCGTCGAGAACGCACTGCTCAAGCTCCCTCTGAAATGAGTATTGACGCCAAGGACCTGCGCGAACGTTCGGTCTGGATGGGCGGGGCGGACGTTCGGTCTGGACGAGCGCGCATCGGAACACATGACTGATGTTCTGGGAGCGATCGTCACGCTTCCTCGTCATCGGGACGGTTCGTCTTGCGTCGTCGCACGCGGGCGAACGTCACGCCGGCGCCGGTCAGCGCCACCAACCCGCCTGCGGCAAGGAGGAACTGCCACGACGCTGGCCGTGTGCCGTAGGCGCCGAGCGCGACGTAGGTGATCGTGCCCGGCACGATGCCGACGGCGGTGGCCAGGAGGTACGCGGGAAACCGCACCATGGTGAGGCCGCTGCCGTAGTTGACCGCCGTGAACGGCAGCACCGGTATGAGCCGGGCCCCTAGGACCGCCAGCACACCGTGCCGGTCCACAAGCCGGTCGAGGCGGTGTAGGTGGCGCCCGGCCAGCCGCGCCACTCCATCGCGGCCGAGTAGCCGCCCGACCCAGAACGAAACACCGGCGCCGACCATCGCCGCAGTCCAGACCAGCAGCACGCCGACGGGGAGTCCGAAGACCAACCCGGCGGCGATCGACAGGATGTTCTTCGGCACCAACAGCATGGTGGCCACGACATAGCCGGCGGCGAAGCCTATAGGCCCCCAGACGCCCGCCTCGTCGAGCCAGGAGGAGATGTCGCGCTCGTCGAGCCCGGGGACGAAGATCCACAGCGCCAGTCCGCACACCACGAGAACCCCGAGACCGGCCAGCCGCAACCAGACCGCCGGCGGGGCTTGACGTGCGGCTGGGACGGGATCGCCCTGTCCCATCGTCGCCTCCGTCCCGGTGTTCAGACTTCGCCTGTAGGGGGTGGTGTGGCTTCCGCCTCGCATACGGAAGCCATGGAGCCGTCCGTCGTGTTCCGTCTTCGTGGTGACGAGACGGAGATATATGGTCCATCATCCCGCGGCGACTCTTCTGGCGCTCACAGCGTGGTCGACCCGGCGGCTCGGATGAGGGGTCCGACGGCGATACCACGGGTTCGACCAGTGGACGGCGAACGAACCGTCGCGCGGTCTAGAGGGTGCCGATTGGTCGTGCCCGAGGAACTCCGAAGGCCGGTTCATCGGCGACGTGCTGAGAACGGGCACATCATCCGTGTGCGCTAGCGGGAACTGACGACGAGCGCGTACCCGTTGAACCGAAGGCCAGCAGATCCGAAGTGTGGAGGACCGCTAGATGTACGCCTGGGTATGGCGGCTGATTCCGGGACCATGGCCGATCCGGCTGCTTGTCTTCCTCGCGCTGATCGCCGCGGTCGTGTACGGGCTGTTCATCT
>NZ_ML142850.1:108685-109097 GCF_004138495.1 Phytoactinopolyspora endophytica | reverse complement strand
ACCCGTGGGCATACGAGACCTTCGACATCAGCAATGTCACCGTCGAGTGATTCTCGCGGTGCCGGCCCTTGACTTCTCGGGCCGCACGCGACGACATTCGGGCTGCACACGGAACGACATCGTGGTCGTTCCCACGACCACGATGTCGTTCCGTGACGGGACCAGCGGGTTACGTGGGGGCATTGGGTGATGGTTGTGCGCTGAGAGCGCTACGTTGCTCCTCGGTGAGGCGAACCGGGGCGGCAACCACGGTGTAGCTGCTTCCTTCCGAGCGGAGCGCGATCGGGTCGGCGCTCTCGGAGAGCTGTTCGGCGTCGTGTAGGGCGTGGCTGGCGCGGTCCTCCGACCAGCCGAGAGCTGCCGCAAGCTGTCCTACCGTGAGCGGTGCCCGGGCGTGGGTGAGCGCGGCGAA
>NZ_ML142850.1:107083-108607 GCF_004138495.1 Phytoactinopolyspora endophytica | reverse complement strand
CCGTCAACGTGTCGTCAGGCAAGGCCGCGATGGTGGCCGGCCCGCCGGCCATGTCTTCGCCGAGCCGAGCGAAGAACCGCGCCATCTGGTCCAGCCTGCCGCCCGCGGGCGTGGCGGTGTCGAGGAGCTTGGCACCTTCCCGGGCGACCTCCGCCCACCTCGTGGTCCGGCGGGCGCTGGCTGACCACGAGCCGAGCCATACGTCGTCGTCGACGATGTATCGCTCACGACGGCTCCCCGGGTCGCGTTCTCGCCGGATGACCTCGATCCCCTCGAGGTACGTGATGGCCTTGGACACAGACGCAGGGCTGACCTGCAGGTACTGGACCAGTTCGGCAGCGGTGAGCGAGCCGGAGTCGACCGTGAACAGACACGTGAGCACCCGTGCCGACATCCGCGGCAGCCCTGTCTCGACCATCACCGTCGTGAGCTGGTCGATGAAGCCGCGTACTGTTTCGGGATCTCTCTGATGCGGGGTAGCCGCGCCCGGGAGCGCAGGGGGAGTGGTCAGCTTGCGTCGTCGGGCCCGCCGTCCCGTAGCGAGGTGTGCGTGCTCCGCGCGGTAGCCGCGCGACCCGCCGTTGCGGGCCACCTCGCGGCTGACTGTCGACGTCGGACGCCCGAGCTGTCTGGCGATCTCGGCATAACCGAGTCCAGCGGCAAGTCCGGAATCGATCTCTGTCCGGTCTTGCCGGCTCAGCCTGCCTCCCGGCATCCGTGCCCGCCTCCCGTGGTCGATCGTCCGATCCAGTATGCGTTCATGGGCATGTCATTGCAATCGATACATCACCGTCCGTTGCATTCGGCGTCAAGTCATTGCACTGAAATACCTCTGTACGCAATTTAACAGCCATAAAGTGCTGATCCAGCATTGAGAGTTCGAGAAACGCAACATAGCGTTTCGTTCGAAGTGAATTTAGATATGGCGCGACGACAGCAGACGATCAAAGGGCGACGCGATGATGACAGACCACGTGGTGCTCGACGTCAGCGGGCTACGCATGCGCTACGGCGCCAACGACGTCCTGCGAGACGTGACGTTTCAGGCACATCGCGGCGAAGTACTGGCGATGCTCGGGCCGAACGGCGCGGGTAAGACCACCACCATCGAGATTCTGGAGGGCTTCCGGAAGCGCTCGGCCGGCCGGGTCGACGTGCTCGGAACGGATCCGGCACACGGCGACGAGCGGTGGCGCGCGCAGCTGGGAATCGTGCTGCAGTCCTGGCGGGACCATGGCAAGTGGCGAGTGCGCGAGCTCCTCGCGCACCTCGGCTCCTATTACGTGGAGTATGCCACCCCGCATGTTCAGCGGCCGTGGGATCCCGACGAGCTCATCGCCGCCGTGGGGCTGACCGAGCAGGCCCATACGAAGATCAGGATGCTCTCGGGCGGGCAGCGCCGCCGGCTCGATGTGGCCATCGGCATCGTCGGCCGTCCCGAGTTGCTGTTCCTCGACGAACCGACCGCCGGATTCGACCCTGAGGCCAGGCACGAGTTCCATGAGCTGGTGCTCCGTCTGGCAG
>NZ_ML142850.1:104444-107059 GCF_004138495.1 Phytoactinopolyspora endophytica | reverse complement strand
GGGGCGGACCACCATCCTGCTCACCACCCACGATCTCCACGAGGCGGAGAAGCTCGCCGGCCGCATCATGATTCTCACCGCCGGGCGGATCGTCGCAAACGGCACGGCCGGGGAGCTGGCCGAGCAGATCGTCGGCAAGGATGAGGTGCGCTGGACCCGCGACGGTCAGCCCTACGCCCACGCCACCAGTGACCCGACCGCGTTCGCCTTCGACCTTTTCACTCGATACGGCGAGGCCGTCTCCGATCTCGACATCCGGCGCTCGTCGTTGGAGGACACCTACCTGACGCTGGTACGGCACGCCGAATCCGGAAAGAACGACGCGGTGGCGCACGCCCTGGAAGGAGCGGACCGATGAGCCAAACCACGACGGCCCTACGCGCGGGTGGGACACGTGGGCTCATCGAGCTGCGCCAATCCCTCAGCGGTGGTGAGCTGTTCGGCCATCTGTTCTGGCCCACGGCAACTCTGGTCGCCGTCTTCCTTCTCCGGGGCCGGACCTTCGCCGACAGCGGGTTCACCTTGGGAGCACTGGTCCTGCCCAGCGTGCTCGGGATGTTCATCGCCTTCGGCATGCTGCTGGTGGTGCAGTATCTCAGTGCCGAGCGGGAAGACGGCACCCTGCTGCGGGCCAAGGCCACGCCGAACGGTGTCCGGGGCTACTTCATCGGCAAGCTCGTCACCGTATCCGGGACCGTCCTGGCGTACGTGGTGATCCTGCTGGTCCCCGGTGTGCTCATCGTCGACGGTCTGGACACCGGAGGTCTCGACACCTGGCTCACGCTGGCCTGGGTGCTGCTGCTGGGCCTTGTGGCCACCCAGTCCATCGGTGCGATGCTGGGTGCGCTGATCTCGGGCGCGCGCAGCGCCGGCTACATCTCGCTGCCGGCCTTGGGTCTGGTGGCGATCTCCGGGGTCTTCTACCCGATCACTGCCCTTCCCGGCTGGCTGGAATGGATCGCCCAAGTGTTCCCCATCTATTGGCTCGGGCTCGGCATGCGCTCCGCCTTGCTTCCGCACAGCGCGGTCACCGTCGAGGTCGGTGACTCCTGGCGGCACCTGGAGACCGCCGGCGTTCTCGGAGCCTGGGCCTTGCTGGGTCTGATCGCGGCACCGATCGTGCTCCGCCGGATGGCACGGCGCGAGTCGGGCTCGAGTGTGGCCGAGCGCCGGGCGAAGGCTCTGCAGCGGATCGGCTGAGCCCGGACACCCGGGCTGCACGACGCCGGGCGGTCGGCGTCGTTGACCTTCCAGCTCCTGGAACCCTGCACGGTGGTCGTAGAGAAGGTCATCGACGGCCGGTTCCGACACGGCTAGCGGCGAGCTTGCCCGTGCGGCCGGACCGGTCCGTCGTGAGGCGAAGGCGTACCGGGAGGATGAGGATGACGACCGAGAGCCGGAGCACGTCCGGTGGCGCCACCGCCGACGGTGACGAGGCGACCTACCGGATGAAGATCGGCGGGATGTCGTGCTCGTTCTGCACCAGCACGATCCGCAAGGCGTACTCGCGGATGGACGGTGTACACGACGTCGGCGTGTCCCTGGCGCACGAGGAAGGGCTGATCAGGTACGACCCGCGCCTGGTGGGTGCCGACGAACTGCGGCGGACATTGGAGCAGGTCGGCTACACCTACCGTGACCCCGATAAGGTCCGCTCGTTCGAGGAGGAAGAGCGCGAGCTGCGCACGTCGGAGAACCGGACGATCGTAGCGGGGGTGTTCGCTGGGATCACCGCGGTGTTGATGCTCCTGGGGATGGAGCCGTTCTTCACGGTGCTGGCCCATCCGTTCCTGGCGTGGGTCATGCTCGCACTAGCGCTGGCCACGATGTTCGTCACGGCGTGGTTCGTCAAGCGGATGGCGTGGGCGTCGTTGCGCCGGCGGATCTTGAACCAGCATGTCCTGTTGGAGTTCGGAGCGTTCGCGGGGCTGGCCGGAGGGCTGTTGGGCCTGTTTGTCAGCGACGAGTTCCCGGCGGGCCACTTCTTCGCGGTCGCGGTGTTCATCACGACCTACCATCTGCTGTCCGACTACGTGTCGAAGAAGGTGCGGACGCGTTCCTCGCAAGCTGTGCGTCAGCTGATGAACCTGCGGCCGGAGACGGCGCGGGTGGTCCGTGACGGCCAGGAGACCGAGGTCGGCGTCGACGAGGTGGCTGTGGGCGACGCGGTGCGGATCCGACCCGGCGAGTCCATCCCGGTCGACGGCACGGTCATGGAAGGTATCTCGGCCGTGGACGAGTCACTGGTGACCGGTGAGCCGATCGCAGCGGAGAAGACCGTCGGCGACGAGGTGATCGGCGGGTCGATCAACCAGACCGGCACGCTGGTCGTCGAGGTGACCAGGGTGGGCGAGGAGTCGTTCCTGTCCCAGGTCGCCCGTTCGATCGAGCAAGCCCGGGCGCTGCGCCCTGGGGTGCTGCAGCTCGTCGACACCATCTTGAAGTGGTTCGTGCCGGGCGTGCTGACCATCGCCGCCGGCAGTTTCCTGGCCTGGACCGTGGGTCCACTGCTGTTCGGCGAGTCGCCAGATTTCTTCAGGGCGACGTTCGCCGCTCTGGCGGTCCTGGTGCTCGGATACCCGTGCGCGCTCGGCATGGCGACGCCGCTCGCGGTG
>NZ_ML142850.1:102044-104416 GCF_004138495.1 Phytoactinopolyspora endophytica | reverse complement strand
TGGACAGGCCGCCGGCCAGGGCATTCTGATGCGCTCAGGCGAGGCGTTCCAGATCATGGGTGAGATCGGCATCGTGGTGTTCGACAAGACGGGCACCCTTACCCGCGGCGAGCCGGCTGTGCAGAGCGTTGTGGCGCTGGGCGCCTCGGATGAGGCCGAGGTCCTGGCGACGGCTGCCGCTGCCGAGTCCGCCAGCGAGCACCCGGTGGCGCGGGCCATCGTCGACGCCGCTGAGCGACGCGGCATCGACGTGGCGCTCGCGGCGAGCTTCCAGAGCCACACCGGCCGGGGTGTCGAGGCGACGGTCGACGGGGCGTATGTGCTGGTGGGCAAGCCAGGTTTCCTGGCGGAGCAGGACATCGACGTCGCCGCCGCCATGTCACGTCAGCAGAAGCTCGAGGGACGCGGCATGACCGTCGTCGCGGTCGGTCGCGATGGGTCGCTGCTCGGGCTGGTCGGTATCGGGGACGAGGTCGAACCCGACGCGGCGAAGACGATCCGGCGGTTGAAGGACGCGGGTATCACGACAGTGATGATGACCGGTGACAACCGTCGTACCGCAGAGGCCGTGGCCGCGGAGGTCGGTATCGCGCGAGTCCTCGCCGAGGTGCTTCCGGCGGACAAGGCGTCTGAGGTGCGCAGGCTGCAACAGGAGGGGCAGCGCGTGGCCATGGTGGGTGATGGCATCAACGACGCACCCGCGCTGACCCAGGCCGACGTCGGGTTCGCCATCGGCGCGGGAACCGACATCGCGATCGAGTGCGCCGACGTCGTCATCATGAGCGACCGTCTCGGTGCGTTGGCCGACGCCCGTGAGATCGGCATCCGTTCGTACGCCAAGACCAAGCAGAACCTGACGCTTGCGTTCGCTTTCAACGGCGTCGGCGTGCCCGCGGCGGCCACCGGACTGGTCCATCCGATCTGGGCCATGGCCGCCATGGTCGCTTCGGTCACCACGGTGCTCACGAACTCCTTCGCGCGAGGTCTACTCAGGAGGTAGTGCGGCAAGATCACGGACCACTTCCACCAAGTCGTTCCCGACGACGTCGGGCGTGGCGAAGATCGCGGGAACCTGGTCCTCGAGACGGGCCACCCATCCGGTGGTGAGACCGGCCTGATGCGCGCCGTGAGTGTCCCAGGCGTGCGCGGCGACGAGGGCGACACGTTCCGGCGCAACACCCGTGCTGTGTGCGGCGTGCCGGTAGATTTCCGGTGCGGGCTTCCACCGTTGAATGTCGTCCACCGAGAGGACCTGTTCGATGTCGGTCTCGATGCCGGCGCGTCGAAGCAGCGTGCGGGTGTTCTTGGCCGTGCCGTTGGTCAGCGTCACCATACGCAGGCCCGCTTCGGCCGCGACCCGGACGGCCGGTTCGACGTCGGGATGGGGATCGAGTTCGGCGAATCCGGCCAGCACAGTGCGGACGGCGTCGTCGTCGAGCGCGGATCCGACAGTAGAGCGCAACGCGGCGGCCGCGACGTCGCCGAACGGGCGGTACCCGCCGCTGGCGACGAGCGCGAAGGCGTCGCGCAGCAGCCGGGAGAACCACACATCGAGCACGTGGCCCGGCTGGCCGGCATCGACGAGTTGTTGCCGGATCGGCTCCAGCGGAAACAGGGTCTCGATCACATCGAACGCAATGACCTCGGGACGGGTCGCCATGCAACGATCCTGCCGCCTTCCCACCGTGCGAGCAAGAGAATCGTGCGAGTAGGAGAGACGGCGCGTACGTGAGCCTCCTTACTGATCGCGGACGGTCGTTCGTGGTCACCATGGTGCTACGGCGGAGCGGTAGCTCGCCGCCCACAACCCTTGTGAGGGAGTGGTCGTCCATGACACATGTCATCTGTCCCGAAGCGGTGCTGACACGCTCGCACGTACGTCCGGCTACTACTGTCGTCGCCGGCAGTGGCGCGGAACCACGAGCTCGTCGACGCCCACATACACCGGCGTTCTTCGCGAAGCCGTTCGAGGCGTGGCGTACGTGGGCAGAAGGTGTGGCGGAGCGACGCCGAATCCGCGCCGACGTTCTCGAGCAGATCCCGTTGGTACCGGGCGAACATGTCCTCAGCATCCTCTGTGACGTCACCGGGAACTGGGTCGTCTCTACGGAGCGAAGCCTCTATCGGCATGCGGACAACTCGTGGCTGCGCACCGGGTGGGAACAGGTGACCCGGGTCAACTGGGATGATACGGAGCACACGCTCGAGCTGGCTGTACTGACGCCACAGCGGCCGCAGCTCATCACGCTACAGCTGACTGGCAGTACTCCATTGGTCGATTTTGCCCGAGAGCGTGTCGCGTCGACGATCCTGCTCACCACCGACGTGTCCCTCGGCGACAAGCGTGGAGCGCGGGTCAGAGCTCGCCGGGC
>NZ_ML142850.1:98294-102019 GCF_004138495.1 Phytoactinopolyspora endophytica | reverse complement strand
CCTGGCTCCGAGCAGACGGTGTGGCAGGTCACGCTCGACTGTCATGTCGATCCGTCGGACCCGGCAGTCGCGGTTGAGATCGAGAGTGCTCTCCGGGAGCTGCGCGACTCCCTGGGCGCCTGGCGTGGGGGCGATGACCCCGGGAGAGGTTCACCCGTATCGGCAGGCGGTTGAATGAGCAGCGTGCCTATCATGCCGTTGTCCTCGTGGGGCAGGATGCGGCAGTGGTACACGGTCTTGCCTGTGACGTCGGGGCGGAAGTACATGCGGATGGTGAGCTGGCCGTTCGACGGTATGCGGTAGGTGTCCCACCAGATGTCCGGGTCGGTCTGCCACGAGGGGTCACCTGCAGGGATGCCCTGGACGTCGACGACCTGGAACGGGTTGACGTGGGTATGGATGGGGTGCTGGAAGACGTCGTCGTTGATCAGCGTCCATTCCTCGACCGTGCCGGCGGTGACCTCGTGGTGGAACCAGTCGGCGTCGAGTTCGCGGCCGTCGACGGTGATCCGTGTGGCAGCCCACTTGCCTCCTGGGGTGTCTCGACCGAAATGGAGCGTTCGACTCCTGACGACTGGGCCGATGGGCATTTGCGGCCCTTCGTCGAGCTGGCGCGGCAACCGGCTCACGACGGGTCGCCCGCTGACCACCATCGTGGCGAGTTCGACGGCTGGCCGGGCGCCGCCGGGATGGCCCTGGTCGTAGCTTTCGGCATGGACACGATACCGGCCTGACCTGGTGGCGCGGATCAGGAATTCGGCGCGGTTGCCGGGGGACAGCATGATCGAGGTCACCGGGCGCAGAAGTGTGAACGGGAAGCCGTCCTGACCGATCTGGTGCAGCGTGTGTCCTTCGACGTGCAGCCACATCGCACGATCCGGCTCGGCGTTGGCTATCCGCCAGCGCTGGATCTCGCCCGGTTGGATGTCGATCTCCGGCTGGAACTGGCCGTTGACGGTGTACGTCGGGTCAGGGATCGCTCCGTCGTCACCCGGAGACAGCCGGTCGATCACGATCGTACGATGGCGGAGATCGGCGATTCCCGGAACATCGTCGAAGCCGTCGCCGACGCTGTGTGCCTCCCGAGTATCCTGCAGCCGTTCCCCGCTCGGCGGGTCAGCTGGTGCCGCGGCGCCCGGAAGCTCGCGATCTGCCGTCCTTGGCGCGGGAATCGAGTCCACCGAGGGGAGAGGTGCCCGCCGCTTGAGGAAACCTGGCCTGCCGTCGGTACGTATCGCCATGTTCTGCCCCTGGTGCCTTTCGTCGCGCAAACAGCATCGAGAGGATGCTGGCACCGTTCTGACGTCGCTGAGGTCTGGATGGCTGAGTGGTTATCCAATTGTCATGTTACGTGTGAAGCCGCGGTTTAGCCTCGCGGTCGGTGAGCGGGATCACGGTACGGCGGTCGATCGTGGTCCAGTCTCAAGAAGTCGGGGCGGCGCGTCAGTGAACAGGGCGACGCGTGATCAGTTCGTCCGCCCGTTGGTCGGGAGAGGTGAGTATGACGAGGATGTCTGTCGGTGACGTCGTGGCCGGCCATGAGCTGGGGACCATCTACGGTGCCAGCGTTCAGGTGCCGGACCCCGAGCGCCTCGTGCACCTGCAGTTCCGTCGATATGCGGGCTGCCCGGTGTGCAACCGCCATCTGCGGTCGTTCGCTGTGCGGCACGACGAGATCCTGGCGGCAGGGATACGTGAGGTGGTCGTGTTTCATTCGGACGCCGAGACGATGCGTGAGCTGCAGGCTGACCTGCCGTTCGCGGCGGTCGCCGATCCCGGGAAGGCGCTCTACGCCGAATTCGGTGTTCAGAGAATGTCTCCGTGGCGCATCCTGGCGCCGCGGTCGTTGCGGGCCGTCGCTCGCGGATTGCGGCGGAGGCCCAGCCTGCGGGCCGTCGCGGGCAGGGGAGAGAATCACCTCGGCTTGCCCGCGGACTTTCTGATCGGCGCCGACGGTCGTCTCCTCGCCGTGAACTACGGCGCATATATTGACGATCAGTGGTCTGTCGACGAGTTGCTCGGCTTCGCCGGAGCGCGACAGACTCAGTGGCCGCGCGAATAGGGAGTCGTCTATTCGCGGCCTCAACCTCCGTCGCGACGCCGGTCGCTGTCTTGACATTCCACCGCACTGGAATCTTTACCGTGTTCGCTATGCATACGAACGGTGTTCGTCATCATGCCCATGTGATGACGGTAGGGGAGCTCTCCCGGAAGACGGGGGTGTCCGTCAAGACACTGCGCCAGTACACAGACTGGGGCCTGATCTACACGATCGGGCGCAGCACGGCGAACTATCGTCTCTTCGACAACGATGCCCTGTGGTGCGTGCAGTGGATCGGCATGCTCCGCGGCCTTGGCTTGACCGTGGCTGAGATCCGCGAGCTCGCGGAGACGTTCCCGGAACGTAACGGCGGACCGATCGGACCCAGGTTGGCGGAACGGTTGCGAGTCTCACGCGCGCGGATCCACACGCGTATGGCCGAGTTGCAGCGGGCCCTGGCCCGCATCGACGAGTTCGAGGCGGTCCACAGGTCTGAGTTGGAGGGCGAGAGCAGCTCCTGGGCCGACGATCCCAGGGTGCGGTGTGGTGTGAGCTCTTCCGCGGGCTTGGCGGGTGAGGCTTGACCCTCACCCTGGGGTCAGACCATAGCGTCGTAGTCGAAGCCGAACAGCCAATCTCACGTATGGAGGTACCGGCGATGACCAGCGTAGACGCGACGCAGGCGATCAGTGACCTGACGAGGCGTGGAGGTGGGCTCGACCTCGGCCCCGGCCCAGCCCGGCTGCTGGTCGGGATGTTGCGGCTGCTCGCGCAAGAGGGCCCCGTGACCCGCGAGCGTGCCGGTGACATGGTCGCCGACCTCGGGATCGATCGCGAGCAAGCCGATGAGCTACTTGAGGCGTGGACAGAGCACGACGAAGACGGTGACATCGTCGGGCTGGGGGTGACCTATAACCCGACCGCGCACCAGATGACCGTCGATGGTGTGCGGATGTGGGCGTGGTGCGCGATGGACACGCTGATCTACGCCTTCGTGCTCGACAAGCAGATCACCGTGGAGTCGAAATCGCCCGGCTCGGGCGGAACTGTGCGACTACAGGTGAGTCCGGCCGGGATCACTAACCTGGACCCGGTGTATGCGGTCATCACCTGGCCCGCGCGCGACAGTGATCAGGTCGACATAAGCTCGAAGGCGGCCATTTGGGGCACCTTCTGTCACCACAGCTTCTTCTTCCGGTCGCGGGCCGAGGCCGAGCAGTGGGCCTCGGGGCGGGACGACGTCGTCATACTGGCGATGGATGTCGGCCTCGCCGTCGGACATGAGCTGGCGGCCGCGTTGCTGCGCTACGAGCCGAGCTAGCCGACCTCAGTGCTGCGGAGCATGAGGTCGAGAGCCATCTCGAACTGTGCGTCCGGGTCGGACTGCCCGCAGAAGACCTCCGCCACCTGGGCGAGATCCTCGGGGACGTCGGGACGGAGTAGGTCGGCGACTGCCGGCGCGCATCCGACGCATCCGATGCCCCAGCTGACGTACGCGAGCGCGTAGCCGAGCGCATGCGACCAGATGGTGCGCAGCAACGCGTATGCGTAGTCTTCGGCGACACCCGCCTCAGTGGCAGCGGTGATGTGAGCTCGGACGGCCAGCAACGCCGTCCACGATCAGACTTACGCCATAAGTCATGGAGGATGTTATGCCTGCCGTGCTGACCGAGGGGCAAGCACC
>NZ_ML142850.1:95985-98284 GCF_004138495.1 Phytoactinopolyspora endophytica | reverse complement strand
ATCGCACCGGGCCGGACGCTGCGATCGAGGTGTCCGGCCTGGGCAAGGTGTACGGCCGCGGTGAGACGGCGTTCGCCGCGGTGAAGCCGACCACGTTGTCGGTGCCGTGGGGCCAGGTCATCGGCCTGCTCGGCCCGAACGGTGCCGGGAAGACCACCATCATCAAGATGATCAGCGGTCTGATCACCCCCTCCACAGGCAGGATCACGCTGGGCGGCCATGACGTGGCCCGGGACCGAAGCAACGCGGTTCGCCAGATCGGTGCGGTCCTCGAAGGGTCCCGTAACGTGTACTGGCCGCTGTCGGCCTGGGAGAATTTGATGTACTTCGGCCGCCTCAAGGGCCTTCGCGGTTCGGAGATCAAACCCAGGGCGAAACGGCTGCTCACCGAGCTGGGGCTATGGGAGCGGCGGCACGAGACTGTGGGCTCGTTCTCCCGCGGAATGCAGCAGAAGGTGGCGGTCTCGGCCGCATTGATCACCGACCCTCCGATCATCCTGCTGGACGAGCCCACGCTCGGCCTGGACGTGGAGGCCGCCCGTACCTTCAAGGACTGGCTCGCTCACCTGGCGAGCGACGAAGGCAAGACCATTCTGCTGACGACCCATCAGCTGGAAGTGGCCCAAGAGCTGTCGGATCGGATCGCGGTGATCAAAGACGGTGTGATCATCGCTGACCTGCCTACCGATGAGCTGCTGTCCCGTCACGCCGAGAATCGCTTCGAAGTCCGAGTCGCCGGGCAGTTCGACGGTCTCATCCATGCCCTGCCGGAAGGCGCCAACGCTGAGCCGGACGGGGACGAGACCCGTGTCAGGTTGCGCGATGCCGACAACGATGCGTTGTACGCATTCCTCGCTCAGTTGCGGGCAGCCGGAGTGTCTCTGGTGTCTGTGGCACAGGCACAGCCCAGCCTGGAGGAGGTCTTCATCCGGCTCATCCACGCCGACGACGGCGCCACCCGGCCGGCCGAGGGAAAGGAACCGAGAACATGACGACCCTTTCCCTGCCGACAGCCGTCCGGACCGGTGCCGGAATAGGGCTTCACACCCGGCTTGCCGCGAACGAGACCTCGAAGGGGTTGCTGCTGGCGTGGCGTCGGCGATCGATGGTAGTGGTCGGTCTGCTCATGAACGCCGCACTGTACCTGGGCGTCAACTTCTTCATCGGCGGTGGGCACATCGTCGAGGAGCTGATGGTGCTCACGCTGCCGGCGCTGATGGCCGTGGCCGTCGCCGCAACCGCTGCCGTCGACGGTAGCGGCGGGATCGCTGAGGAGGTCAACGGCGGCACCCTGGAGCAGATGCAGATGAGTCCTGCCAGCCCGCAATCGCAGGTGCTCGGCCGCATCGTTGCGCTCGCCGTCCCGGGACTGGTGATGGCGGCTGTGCTCGGAGTCGTCTTCACCGTCGGCTTCGGCTTGGACTACCAGCCGCATCCATCAGTGGTGGTACCGGCGTTGCTCACGCTCGTCAACGCGCTCGGCTACGGGCTGCTGATCATCGCTTTGACGGTGCGGGTGGTCAGCATCGGCGCTATCACGCACGTGTTCAACATGGCGATCATGTTCTTCGGGGGCATGATCGTGCCCATCGCGATGTTCCCGGACGCCCTGGAGGCCGTCGTGCGGTTCATCCCCACCGCGCTCGGCGTGCAGGTGCTCAACACCACGCTGGCGGGTGAGCCGCTATCCACCGCCTGGTCGGACGGCACGCTGCTCTGGCTGCTGGTGCACACAGTCGTCCTGACCACGTCGGGCCTGGTTCTCTATGTCGTCAACATCCGCCGCGCGCGGCGCGCGGGAGGGCTGAGTCCACGATGAACACTCGATTCTTTGTCGCCTTGGGCAACGAGATCCGCAAAGGCCTGCGGTTCGCCTGGTCCGAGCGCCTGCAGATCCTGATCGAGCTGCCCATGTTCGGCGTGTTCATCCTGCTGCTCGGCCCATTGCTCGGCCAAGGGAGCGACATCGCCGCCGGAAAGGTGGAGTGGACGCTCAACAGCGAGACGACCTCGATCATGCTCGTCTGGTTCATCCCCTTCACGTTCTTCTACATGCAGGTCGTGAAGCTGTTCTGGCGGCTGCTCGCCGAGATCCAGACCGGCACCATCGAGCAGGTCTACCTCTCCCCGCTGCCGTCGTGGCTGGTCGCCGCCGCCGGCCGGGTGGTGGCCGCATTCCTGGAGACGCTGGTGGTCGCCGCCGGCACGTTCGCCATCGTCGCGCCGTTCGTCGAGATCAGCATCGACTGGGACGTGGCCGCGCTGCTGCCGGCGGCGATGATCATGCTGGCGGCGATCG
>NZ_ML142850.1:94343-95963 GCF_004138495.1 Phytoactinopolyspora endophytica | reverse complement strand
TGTCGCTGATCATCGCCGGGGCGACCCTGGTGTGGAAGCGGATACAGCTGGTCAACGACTTTGTGTTGACCCTCGTGATGCTGTTCAGCGCCAGCGCGATCCCGCTGATCGACGTACCAGGCTGGTGGAGCGACACGAGCCACGCCCTCCCGCTCACCGACGGCGTCGGCAGCCTCTACACGGCGCTGTTCACCGACGAGTCCATCACCTCGCCCTGGGGTATCGGCGGGCTGGTGCCGCTGCTCGTGGTGTCGCTTGCGTACTTTGCCGCCGGCATCCTCGCCTTCGGGCTGGGCGAGCGTACCGCCAAGCGCCGGGGAACTCTCGGCCGGTACTAAGACCACGACGGCTACTTCACGTGATCGTCTCTCGCATAGGAGAATGATGCCCTATGGATGCCGCAACCGCTCTCGCACAGATCGTCGACGACTTGGTAGAGGTTCCGGCCGGAGACACCGTCATCGGGTCGACCCCGGAGATCATCGAAGCAGAGCTCGCGGCACCCGGGCTGTCGGGCGTCGAGCCGGCGTGGCTGCGCAAGGAGCTGCCGAGGCACACGGTGAGCGTTGATCGATTCCGGATCAGCCGGCGACTGCTGACCGTCGCTCAGGTCGAGGCGCTGGCACCGCAGACGGGAGTAGCCGTCACACTGGCGGGCGGCGGGTCAGATCACCCGGCCACGGTCGGCGTCAAGGGCAGCTTTGCCCTGTGCGCTGCGCTTTCGGAGCTGCTTGGCCGGTATGTCCGGCTCCCGACCGAGCCCGAATGGGTGCGCGCCGCGCGTGGTGACGACGTCCGGACATACCCGTGGGGCGATGTCTGGCGTCCCGGTCTCGCGCACCTTGGTCAAGCCGGTACGTGCCCGGTCGGTCGGTATCAAGCGGGCGCGAGCGCCTTCGGTCTGCTAGACATGGCGGGCAACGCCGACGAGCTGACGAGCACCCTCTACGCACCATTCCCTGGGGCGCCGGCCGACGTACCGGCTCGCGAAGCCTGGGCACTCACGCCGTACATCACCAAGGGTGGAGGCTATATGCACCTGCGGGATCTCGCCCGGTGTGATCGCAGACACGGCGTCTATGCGCCGAACGAACCTCTCGGCGTACGGCTGGTGACCGCAGAGCAGTAAGGACGCATCGGCAGTAGGGTGCATCGGCCCTCGGTCCAGTACAGGTTGACACGGTCGATGGCATCTTGCCTGGACATTTTCGCCACTTCGGTCTCAGGTAGCTGGATGTCGTTGACACGGCGCAAGGCCGGTCACCAGCAGCAGCCGCGGCGGGCGGGAGAGTCGCTCAGCGTTTCGGACGGCTGGTGCCGGGGTGGGTAGGCACGTCAGGGTGAGACTATGGTGCTCCCCTGTTGTTGCGGAACGGTATGGAGGGAATTTCACTGTCCGCCGATTCGACTGATGTAGGAGATTCCGCCGTCGGGCGGCCGGGCACGTCACACACCGTGGTCGATGCGCGCCAAGCCGAACGTCCATGGTGGCGCCCGCAAGGCCGGGTGACCCGAGCCGTGCTGGCTGTGGCCGCCGGCCTCTCTTGGGCGCTGGCCATGCCGCCCCGTGGGTGGTGGGTGCTGTTCCCGCTCGGCGTGGCGGCGCTGTCGATCGCGCTG
>NZ_ML142850.1:84808-94312 GCF_004138495.1 Phytoactinopolyspora endophytica | reverse complement strand
GGCCTGCGCGCGCGGATGGCCGTGGGTGCATTGTGTGGACTGGTCTTCTATGGCTTCGGGCTGGTCTGGGTCACCGACTTCAACGTGGGCGGCTACGTGGCGTTGGCGGTGGCGGAGACGTGTTTTCTGGCGGCCGCCACGGCCCTCGTTCCGTCGGGCCGGAGCGGGCGCTGGACGGGTGGATGGTGGTTGCTGCCGGCCGCGCTTGTGCTCATGCATGCGGTCCAGGCCCGCTTCCCGTTCGGTGGGTTCCCGCTTCCGGCAGTGGTGCACAGCCAGGTCGACGGGCCGTTCGTCGCCGCCGCACCCCTGGGCGGCTCATTGCTGGTGACCGCCGCCGCGGCGGCCAGTGGCGTCGCGCTCGCCGCGCTCGTCATTCACCGTGGACGGCGGCGGCTGTGGACCGCCGGGACGGCACTCGTCGTGGCCGTGGGTCCGGTCGTGGCGGGCGCGGCCGTGACCACGGAGCAGACGGCGACGCTGGATGTCGTCGTGGTCCAGGGCGGTGGGCCGCGCGGAGTCCGGGCGGTCGACACCGAGTCGATGGACATCACCGAGCGCCATCTCGCGGTGGCGGAGAGCATCGGGCAGCCCGCAGACCTTGTCCTCCTGCCGGAGAACGTGGCCGACGTCGAGGGCCCGATCGTGGGCACGGATCTCGACGAACGGTTCGCCGAACTGGCTCGGGACCTAGACACCCACCTCGTCGTCGGCGTCACCGAAGGCGACGGCGACGGGTTCCACAACTCCGCGCTGCTGTGGGGACCGGACGGAGATCTTGTCGGCCGGTACGAGAAGGAACACCGGGTGCCGTTCGGTGAGTACATTCCGTGGCGCGGGCTGATCGAGCGGCTCACCGACGACACCAGGTTCGTGCCTCGTGACGCCGTCGTCGGTGAGGGCGATGCGCTGCTCGATGCGTCCGGAACGCCGCTCGGGGTGGTGATCTCATACGAGGTGTTCTTCTCCGACCGGGTCGCGGAAGCCGTTCACGACGGCGGGCAGATCGTTCTGGCGCCGACCAACGCGTCCTCGTACGTCACCGACGAGGTTCCCTCACTCGAACTCGCCGCGACTCGCATCCGGGCTCGCGAGTTCGGACGGACCGTGCTTCTGGCCGCCCCGACCGGCTACTCGGCGGTGGTGCTCGCCGATGGCGACGTCGTCGTGCGCAGCGCTCTCGGAGAGGAGGAACTGCTGACCGAGACCGTGCCCCTTCGATCCGGGTTGACGCCGTTCGCCCACGTCGGAGACGCACCGGTCATCGCGCTCGCCGCCGCACTGTTCCTCGTCCCTGTTCTCCGGCAGGTCAGACGTACACACGGACAACGCGGGTCAGCGAACACGTCCTGAGCAAGGACGAGCATGGACGCGTGGCCAGGCCCTGCACGCTGTCGCCGGTGATGGTTCGGCGGTCATCAGCCCGACGACCTGGCGACGATCCGCAGAAGCGGGAGTGGAAGCTCGGTGCTTCCGGCCATACGGGTCGGTTTGTCGACCGCGGCCTCGATCCTGTGCGCTGGGTAGCCGAGTGTGTACAGGGCGTGCACGGCCATGGCGGCGTCGTCGGCCGAGCGTATCGGGAAGGCGAAACGCCGTTGCTGAGTATCGGTGACCTCCAGCCCCGCTTGGCGCAGCTGCTTGGTGGCCAGACGGGCCGTCAGGTGCTGGGGCAGGATCCCGAGGCCGTGGAGCGAAACCGCCAGCGCGAACAGCGGCCGGACATCTCGAGGCCGCACCGGCCATCTCGCCGGTACCAGGGCGGCGACCGCGCCGCCGGGGCGCAGTACGCGGGCGATCTCGTGCAGCGCCTCGGCCAGCGGCATGATGAGCATCAGCCCCATCGACGACACCACAGTGTCCACTGAGTCACTGCGGATCGGCAGCCGGCGGGCATCGGCACGGGTGACCGGCTCCCGCCCTCGCTGGCGGGCCATCGCGAGCTCACCATCTGAGATGTCGACGCCGAGGTAGCCGTCGGTGGAGGTGAGCCTCGGGTGAAGGGGCGCGCTGCCGCAGGCGATGTCCAGGACTTTGCCCGGACGGGGTGGCAGCCCGTCGAGAAGCCAGTCGTAGGCGGTTCCGACCTCTGGATCCCGTGCGTGCTCGGCCTGTACGGCTGCGGCTCACGGCACGACCCGCGTGTCGGGTTGGAAAGTGGCCCACGTGAACCAGAACGTGTCGATGAACGGGACGGCTTCCAGGGTCTGTCCGGCCAGCGGCCCGTCGGTGGCTTCGCCGAGGATGTTCCATGTGGTGCGGGTCTCGGCGTCGGTGAACTCGCCGTTGTCGGCGGTGAAGGTGAGATGCTGTCCGTCGGCTACCGGAACGTAGACGGCGACGGATCCGATCTCGGCTCCGCCTGCGACGGTGCTGTCGTCGAGTGCTGAGGCCTGACCAGGGATGTGCCACGCGACGAGGTCCCTGTCGTCGAGGGTGAACTCGAGTACCTTCTGGTCGGCGACGGCTTCGCGGTCGACCGCCAGGGTCTCGTCGTCGCCGGTGAGAGCCAGGATGCGCGCCTTGAGGTCGAGGCGGTCGTCGCCGGGGTCGGTGTGGAACAGCAGCCCGGTGTCCGGGTTGTCGTATCCGGTGTAGGGGTTGGCGCCGTAGTTGCGGCTGTGTCCGGTCTCGCGGGAGAGCACGAGGGCGTCTGGGTGCGCTTCGCGGAAGTCCTCCCAGGCCACCGGGATCATCGGGTGGCTGTCGAGTTTCTCCCCCGTGAGTGCGCCGACGCTCGCCTGCCCGGTCAGCTGCGGCCATAGCGACTCGGTCTGCCGGTCGTACATGACCAGGTTGCTGGCGTACAGCCGGCCCGAGGTGCCGAAGTCGAGGACGCGGTCGCCGACGCGCCGGTCGAAGGTGACGCCGGAGTTGCACAGGGGACAGTACGTCGCTGCGACCGGCACATCGGGATGGTGTCGTTGACGATCTCGTGCCACATGAGGACCTGGACCGGGTAACCACGGGTCTCGCCCTCGATCGTGACCGACAGCACGGCTTCGGCATCCTCCAGCCAGTCGACGTCGCCGACGCTTTGGAACGTGGGCTCGTCGATGGCTGGGATGCCGTCGGGGGGCGGCCCGCCGGAGACTATCTGGGCAGGGTCGACCAAGGGCTCGGGAAACTCCGCATGCTCCATGTCGTCCAGCGCCGACGGCACGTCTTCCGCCGGATCGCCAGGTATCTGCTCGACCTCGGTCACCTCTCCGCTGCCGTTCCCGGAGTCGCTGTCGCCGGCCGCGTCGTCCGCGGACGACTCCGACGCGGAGGAGGATGGCTCATCGGAGCCGCACGCGGCCACGCCGAGCAGCACGACGACGGCGAGCACCGCGAAACGCCGCTGCAGGAGCAGCGACCGGCCTCGTTCGGCGATGACCATAACCGTTCGCCTCTCTCGGACTTCGTCGTCTTCAATCTGAGGCGATTCTGCGGGCTGCTCGGGGCCACGTCGGTAACGGCGCTCACACACAGGGCACTGTCACCAACGTCCCGGAATCCTCGGCTCGAGTCGCGGATCCGGCGATGGGCGCTCCACAACGGAATCGTCGAACCGTGATCGCGCTTACGGACCGCGCCGGTTCGGATCGGTCAACGTGGAGCCAGAGCCCGGCGAACGGGTGTCGACGCGCTCTGACGTGCCTGGAGGATCCACTCGGCGGATCCTCCAGCCGCCTGAGCACAGTCGGAGAACGGCGCCACTCGCAGATGTATCGTGCAAGGACAGGAGCTTGTGATGTGGTTGAGAGGTCGCGAGTCGGGCGACTCCCATTCGGCGCCACGTCTCTGGCAGACGCTGGCAGTATCTGTGGCCGCCGGCGTTCTGGCGCTGGCGGGTTGCGGGAACGGTGAAGGGGACGGCGCTGAGACGGAGGAGAACACCTCGGACGACTCCGCTGCCTCGGAACGCGACGAGAGAGCCGCTGAGCTGGGTGAGTCTTCGCTGACGTTCACGGCGACGACGGTCGACGGTGAGGAGTTCGCCGCGGACGAGCTGACCGGGCGTCCCGCCGTGTTCTGGTTCTGGGCGCCGTGGTGCTCGACGTGCGTCGCGGAAGCCCCGCATGTTCTCGACCTGGCCGAGGAACACGGTGATGACGTGAGTGTCGTCGGCGTGGCGAGCCTCGGTACTAACGAGGAGATGCACAACTTCATCGAGCTAACCGAGACCGAAGAGCTGACGCACCTCGATGACCAGGACGGTGACGTCTGGCGGCAGTTCGAGATCACGGAGCAGAGCACGTTCGCACTCGTGGACGCCTCTGGTCAGACGACATACTCCGGCTTTCTGGATCCCGACGAGCTGGCCGACCGGGTAGCCGAGCTGGCCGGCTAGGCGGGTGGGCCGACGATGGAGGGATTGCCGTTCGGTCTCGCGGTAGCCGCAGGCATGTTGGCCGTGGTGAATCCGTGCGGGTTCGCGTTGCTGCCGGCCTACGCGTCGATGCTCGTGGTCGGGAAGGATTCGCCGACCCAGGCCGCGGCCATCGGGCGCGCGCTGGCTTTCGCAGGGGCGATGACCGGCGGGTTCGTCGCGGTCTTCGGGGTGTTCGGGCTGCTGCTCACGGTCGCGGCGAACACCTCCGGTGTGCAGCGGTACCTGCCCTGGTTCACGCTCGTGCTCGGTGTGCTGCTGGTGGGGCTCGGTGGATGGCTGCTGGCCGGGCGTGATCTTCCTGGTCTGCGATTGAATGTCTCAGGTCCGGCCTTGACCCGGTCGGCGCCGTCGATGGCGATGTTCGGCGTGGCGTATGCGACCGCGTCGTTGAGCTGTACTCTCGCACCTTTCCTCGCCACCGTCGTGGCCAGCTTCCGCACGGAGACCGTTGCCGGTGGAGCCGCCGTGTTCGGCGCGTACGCGCTCGGCATGGGCCTGGTGATCGTTGCGGTCTCGCTGGCGGTGGCTCTCGCGCAGACGGCCGTAGTGGGGTGGTTGCGCCAGGCGGGCCGGTTGGTGCCCCGGCTCGGAGGTGTCCTGCTGACCATTGCCGGTGCGTACGTCGCCTACTACGGCTGGTATGAGATTCGAGTCCTGCGCGGAGGGAACACCGACGACCCGGTCATCGGCGTGGGGGAGAGCATCCAGCGCTGGTTGGCCGACGGTTTGGACTGGGTGGGCGCCGGTGGCATGGCCGCCGTGGTCGGCGCGTTCGCCGCGTTGGCGGCGGTGCTCATCTGGGCGCGTCGTCGCCGGAACCACACGGCCTCCTACGGCTCTAGCCATGGCTCACGATGAGGCCAGGGCCCACCGGGTCGCGTCGCATGGCCAGGATGCGGTGGCATTGCTGCTCGGCTCCTCGTATCGGCCCGGTGGCTTGGCCCTGACCCGGCGTCTTGCCAGGCAGCTGCGCCTGGTGGCGGACGAGCGGGTACTCGTCGTCGGGTCCGGGCGTGGCGCCAGTGCAGTGGTGCTCGCCCAGGAGTTCGGCACGCGTGTTCAAGGCATAGACGTGTCGGCGGCCAACGTGGCGCTGGCTTCCGGCGCCGCAGCCGCGGCCGGCCTGCGTGGCCGCGTCAGCTTTGTCATGGGTGGCCCTCGGCAGCTGCCTGCCGGGGACGCGGAACTCGACGCGGTCGTGTGGGAACGCGCATGTGGTGCATCGCCGAGCGGATCGACCGTGGCGGAGCTGGAACGGGTGCTCAGACCCGGCGGCCGGGTCGGCATCACGGACGCGATGGTGGAGCCGGACCGTGTGTCACCGGAGTCGACCAGGCTCGCCGGTCAGAGTGCGTGCGTGGCCGATCTCTGTCCAGCCGAGGCGTATGTGGGCCTGTTCAACGACGTCGGAATGTCTGTCACACACATCGAACCGCATGACGCGGTGATGATACGCATGCTTGACCAGGTCGAAGCCCGGCTCGCCGTCGTACAGATGACGTCGCGGACGAAGGCCGAGGCATTGGGGATCGACTTCGAACGTGCCGGTCCTGCCCTGGCCGCCGCCCGCTCCGCTGTTGCCGCCGGAGCGCTCAGTTACATCCTTCTCGTCGCGGAGAAGCAACGCTGAGCGACGGCGAGTTGCTTGCCGGCGCGGAACACGAGGTCAAGGTCTCGGACCGTCACTCGTTGTCGGCACGGTCGGGAGAGCTCGGGGCGGAGTGGGTTTGCTGCTGGACACGGCATGCCCATCGGCGAGCCCGCCATTCAAGGTGTCGATCGATCTGCCGGCCGGTGAGGATGAGCAGCAGGGCGCTGACGAGTGAGATCAATGCTGGGAGGATCACGGCCACACCGATGATGCTTCCTGCCGGGCTGAGGGCTGACCAGCAGGTCGGGTGCCGTCTTTCGATAGGTTCTGGACATGCACACCGTGGCCGTCCTGGCGCTGGAGTCGTCCGGGGGATTCGACCTGTCCGTCGTGACCGAGGTGTTCGGGTCGGCGTATCCGTTGGGCCGGCCGACGGGGTGCGAACCGCTGTACGACGTGGGCATCTACGGCGATCCTGGAGCACGCAACACAGTGGTGATGGGTGTCTCGACGACGCTCGTCGTCGAGACACCGTACGCGTGGGCCGACGCCGTGGAGGCGGACACGGTGGTGGTGCTGAGTCCGTCGGCGTATACCGCGGAGGTGCCGGCTGAGGTTCAGGCCGTGCTGAGGGAAGCCCATGCACGCGGCGCCCGGATCGTCTCCTTCTGTAACGGCGCGTTCGTGCTCGCTGCGACCGGACTGCTGGACGGGCGGCGCTCCGCCGTGCACTGGACGCACACGGCCGAGTTCGCCGCCCGGTATCCGCAGGTTCGGGCCGATGCGGCGGTGCTGTATGTCGACGACGGCGACGTGGTGACGACCGCCGGCGGTGCCGCCGGCGTTGATGTGTGTTTGCACCTGGTCCGGCGTGATCACGGCGCGGCGGTGGCCGCCGAGACCGCCAAACATGCCCTGTTGCCGCTGCACCGTTCCGGCGAGCAGGCACAGTTCATCGAGCATGCCCACCCCGTCCAGGATGATGGCGGGCTGGAGACGTTGTTGCGCTGGATGGAAGCACACCTTGATACCGAGCTGACTCTGTCCACGATCGCTGAACAGGCGGCGACGAGCATACGTACGCTCAACCGGTGGTTCCGTGCGCACACCGGAACCACCCCCATTCAGTGGTTGATCCGGCGTCGGCTGCAGAGAGCGCAAGAGCTCTTGGAGACCACGGATCTCTCGGTGGAGGAGATCGCGAGCCGATCAGGGTTCGGTTCGGCAGTCGCCCTGCGGCAGCACTTCCGGCGCACGTTGGTGACGACCCCGACCGCGCACCGTCGCGCGTTCACCACCGGCCCTGTCTAAGGCCGCGCGCAGGCTTGCAAGCTGCACCACACGGCGGTGCCTGAATCGGGTATCGACGCGGCGTCCTGGTGCCGTCTGCGAATCGGGCTCGCCCGGCCCCGCGCCTCACGCGAAGGGCCTGTTGTCTCTTGATAACGACCACTAGCTGTCCGTTGGTGTTGGATGTGTCCAGCTGCGCCTGACACGGGCGGCGATCGTCTGTCTGCCCTACGCCGCCTCCCGCCCCGCGACTCAGCCCCGAGACTCAGCGTGACGACGTTCAGTGATGTTATGCGTCGCTGCCTTCGTAATCGAACCAGTCCACCGCGACGACGCCGTCCCGCGCGAACATCCCGATGACGCGTCCGGTGAAAGACTCGGTGACTTCGGCCGACAGGTACCGTCCGTCGACAGACGCGAGCACGGTCTCTTCTCCCGCGATCACGGCGGACAGCTCGACGACGTCGGACGTGGCCGGAATCGGGCCGACGTCCCGGGGCCGGCGCGACGTGATCGCAAGTTCCAGGTCGGTGTCGGTGAACGGTATGGCCCACTCCTGGGTGAGGCCCTTGAGTCGTGCGCGGGCTACGACGGTGCCGCCGCCGGCCTCGATCGAGTAGTACGACGACTCGTCATAGCGGACGGCAAGCCCGCCGACGCCGTCCCGCACGTCGACGCGGACGACGGCCCGGGCCGTCTGGTGCTCCTGCCGGCGCCCGATGAACACTGGCCGCGCGTCGTCGAGGGTCGAGCCGTCGGCGGCCAGCACGAGGAAGCCGGACCGTTCACTGAGCGAGCCCAGCTGCTCCGGAAGCCGCCGCACGCCGAGCCACTGCGGCGCGAACTCGGCCGAGTCGAAGTCATCCCGGAAGCGGACGACGCCCGGCCGGGGCGCGAGAGGGACCGGTTCGAACTCCGGCCACCCGTCCACCCACTGCGCCCGGGTCACGAACGTCTCGCGGCCAAGCGCGGAGAAGGCTCGCGTCATGCCGCGTGGACGCACACCGAGCAGCACCAGCAGCCACTCGCCGTCGGGCCCCTGCACCAGGTCGCTGTGTCCGGTGTTCTGCACCGGCCGGTCGGTGCTGCGTGCGCTCAGCCGAGGGTTCACCGGGGCCGGCTCGAAGGGTCCGTCCGGAGTCTTCGCGCGCGCGATGCTCACCGAATGCCCGCGCTCGGTGCCGCCTTCCGCGAGCAGTAGGTACCACCAGTCGTCGCGGCGATACAGGTGCGGCGCCTCGGGGAACTGCAGGCCGGTTCCGGACCACAGCGAGCGAGGTGGTTCGAGCACCCTGCCGGCTACGAGGTCGACCCGCACCTGCTCGATACCGCGATGCCGGCCCTCGGCGAAGGACAGCGCCGAGTACGTGATGTACGCCGTTCCGTCCTCGTCCCAGGCCAGGTCCGGGTCGACGCCGTCGATGCCCAGAGGAGTGCCGTCGCTCCACGGGCCTTCCGGCCTGGTGGCCGTGAAATGAAGGGCGCCGCGGCCCATCGCATCGGTCACCACCAGATGGAAGACGCCGTCGCGGTGCCGAAGCGTCGGCGCCCAGGCGCCTCCCGCGGTCGGGACATCGTCGGCCAGCTGTCCCGGCCGGGTGGCCACGTTGCCGATCTGCTCCCAGTCGACAAAGTCGCGGCTGGCGTAGATAGGGATACCGGGAAGGTATTCGAATGTGGACGTCGCGAGGTAATACGCGTCGTCGACGCACACCACGCTCGGATCCGGATTGAACCCCGGCAACTGTGGGTTGGGCAGGTTCACGAGACCGCCTCCGTCTCCTCAAGTCAGCTTGACGGCCGCTTCGAGCGGCAGGTCGACGACGGAGCTGCCGACGCGCAGCCGGAAGACGCCAGGCTCGTAGCGCCACTCGCCGTCCCAGTAGGCGAGGGTACGCGCCCGCAACGGGATCGCCACCTCGGCCGCGGTCCCGGACGCGGCGCGGACCGGGGCGAATCCGACCAGCCAGCGCACCGGCCGGTCGACGGCGGAGTCGTCGCGTTCGGCATAAACCTGCACCACATGCTTGCCGGCACGATCACCGGTGTTGGTCACTCGCACCCGGACCACGGCCCCATCGCCGTCGCCGCTCAGCTCTCCATCGACCGCCACGGAGTCGAACCGCCACGTGGTGTAGCCGAGCCCGAAGCCGAACGGGTAGGCGGGACTCGAACCAGAGCGGAGCCAGCCGCGGTATCCGATGTGCAGGCCCTCGGAGTAGTCGAGGGCGCCGTCGGTCGGCGT
>NZ_ML142850.1:84327-84798 GCF_004138495.1 Phytoactinopolyspora endophytica | reverse complement strand
CGGGTACGTCGGCGGGGGCGGCCGGCCATGTGGTCGTGAGCCGGCCGCCTGGCTCGGCGGCGCCGAACACCACGTCGGCGATCGCCGTGCCGAACTCCTGCCCGCCGAAGTAGCCGAGCACGATGGCCGCTACCTCGTCACGCCAGGGCAGGAGGACCGGGGCTCCCGCGTTCACCACGACGACCGTGCGCGGGTTGGCGGCTGCCACCGCGCGCACGAGGTCGTCCTGGCGACCGGGAAGCGAGAGGTCACTACGGTCGTAGCCCTCCGACTCCACCCGGGAGTTGGTGCCGACGACGACGATCGCTACCTCCGCGGCCTGGGCCGACGCGGCCGCCTGCGCGATGAGCTCGTCCGGGTCGGACGGCGCCGGCGCCAGGCCGACCGTCACGGCGAGGGCGTGGTCCAGTGCGGTGCCGTTCTTCTCCAGATCGAACTCGGCGATGAGCTCGAGAGGAACGCCCGCCGTCG
>NZ_ML142850.1:82065-84302 GCF_004138495.1 Phytoactinopolyspora endophytica | reverse complement strand
ACGGGCGCCGTCGCCGACGGCGGTGAGAGGAAGGCCGCGCCGAGATCGGTTCCCTCGACGATCGGGGTCTCTTCGAGCAGCAGCTCACCATCGACGAAGATCCGGCCGGTCTTCGAGGTGGCGAAGCCGAGGTGGACTTCCTCGGACGCATCCGGGACGAGGATCGTGCGCAGGACCAGGCGGCTCGCCTGGGCGACGGGCGCGTCACCGCCGAACCAGATCAGCGAGGTCGACTGACGATGTTCGTTGAACAGCTCGTTGTCGTCCGCGTCGAGGAAGGTGGCGACGAGGCCGAGCTCGCCGGTCTCCGGGTTGCGGAGCTGTGCGATGGGGATCTCGGCGACCCCTTCTTGCACCACCGCGCCGAGCGCGTAGTCCACACGCGCGCCGGGCAAGGCCTCGCGGATCGCCTCGAGCGGCGTCACGACGCGCGCCGGGATCACCGTGGCACTGCCGCCGCCCTGCGTCCGTGCCACGCGGGCGTTGTTGCCGATCACGGCGACGTGACGCAGAGCCGACGCTTCCCAAGGCAGTTCGGCGGCGTTGCGCAACAGGACACTGCCTTCGATCGCCGCCTCGCGGGCGAAGGCGACGCCGTCGATCCGCTCCGGCTCGGCAGGTCGCCCCCCGTCGAGGGCCCCGACACGTTCGGCGAGCGCGAGAATGCGCAGAACCTTGCGGTCGAGATCGGCCTCTGCGACGCGTCCCTCGCAGACCGCTGTTAGCAGCGCGTCACTCCAGGCGGGGGACGGGCCGGGCATGGCCAGATCTTGCGGGGCAGAAGCGGCGCCGAGGCTGCGCACAGCGGTCCAGTCGCTGACCACCATGCCGTCGAAGCCCCACTCGGCTTTCAGCGGCGTCTCGAGCAGGTGGTTCTCGGTCATGGTCACGCCGTTGACGGAGTTGTAGGCGCTCATGATCGCCCAGGCGCCGGCCTGCACCGCTCGTTCGAACGGCAGCAGGTACAGCTCCCGCAGGCTGCGCTCGTCCACCCGCACGTCGACGGTGAAGCGGTCCGTCTCGGAGTCGTTGGCGACGTAGTGCTTCGGAGTGGCCGCGACCCCGTTGTCCTGCAATCCGCTCACGTAGGCGACGGCAAGCTCGGCGGTCAGCTCCGGATCCTCGCTGAACGCCTCGAAATGCCGGCCACCCAGCGGCGACCGGTGCAGGTTGATGGTGGGGCCGAGAACGATATCGACGCCCTTCCGGCGGGCCTCGGCGGCCGCGACGGCCCCGTAGCGCCGCGCCAGCTCTGGATCCCAGGACGCGGCCAGCGCCGTCGCGGAGGGAAGGTTGATTGAGGGACTCCGCTCGTCCCACACCGGTCCGCGCACGCCTGCCGGTCCGTCAGACAACACCATGGCGCGCAGCCCGATCCGTTCGATCGGCGTCGTGGTCCAGAAATCGGCCCCCGAGACCAGCCGCACCTTCTCCTCGAGATCAAGCCGCGCCAGCATTTCCAGCAGGCGGGTCGGTGTGGGCGTCATGCGGTCCTTCCGGTGGTGTGCTGGGCGATGAAGTCCCGGTACCAGTACGCGCTCTGCTTGGGGATGCGCCGCTGGGTGGGGTAGTCGACGTAGACGAGGCCGAAGCGTTTCGAGAAGCCGTGCGACCATTCGAAGTTGTCGAGGAACGACCACGCGAAGTAGCCACGGACATCGGCCCCCGCGGCTACGGCGTCGGCAACCGCTCGCGTGTATCCGTCCAGGTAATGCACGCGTTCCGGATCGCGCACCTCGCCGTCCGGCGTCGGGTAGTCGAAGAAGGCCGCACCGTTCTCGGTCACGTAGATCGGCAGCTCGGTGAACTCGTTCCGGACGCGCAGCAGGACGTCGCGAAGGGCGTGCGGCGTGTCCGACCAGCCGAACGTGGTCGGCGCCGGCTCGACCTGGACCATCCGGACCTCGTTGAACGGCGCCGACGGGTCGTGCTGGATGAGCGTGTTGGTGTAGTGGTTGATGCCCGCGAAGTCCGTGGGGACGGCGATCAGTGCAGGGTCTCCCGGGCGAACCAGCCCGCTCTCGGTCTCGTCGCCGGTGAGCCCATGGGCGCCGAACACCTCGACGACGTCGTCGCCGTAACCGCCACGGTAGAGCGGTTCGAGGAAGATCCGGTTCATCCGGATGTCCATCGCCGCGGTCGCCCGGGCGTCGTCGGATGAGTCCGAGAGCGGGGCGAGGTTGCTGACTATGTTGGTGATGCCGACGCTGACCGCGGGGCGTCGCTCGCGGAAGGCG
>NZ_ML142850.1:81527-82021 GCF_004138495.1 Phytoactinopolyspora endophytica | reverse complement strand
ATGCCCCAGGCGTGGCCGAGGAACGACGCGCACCACGGCTCGTTGATGGTGATCCAATGATCGGCGAGGTCACCGAGCTGATCCGCGACGAGCGCGGCATACTCACCGAAGCGCTCCGCGGTGGCGCGCGCCGGCCAGCCGCCCGCGTCCTGCAGTGCCTGCGGCAGGTCCCAGTGGTACAGCGTGACGTATGGCTCGATGCCCCGTTCCCGCGCTCCGGTGAGGAGCGAGCGGTAGAACGCCACGCCCTCGGGGTTGAGCGGCCCGGCACCGCTCGGCTGTAAGCGCGACCAGGAGAGGGAAAGGCGGTAGGCCGGGATGCCGAGCTCGGCCATGAGGTCGAGATCCGACTCCCAGCGATGGTAGTGGTCACAGGCGACGTCGGCGGTGTCGCCGTGGAACGTCGCATCCGGCCGGCGTGCGAAGGTGTCCCAGATGCTCGTGCCGCGGCCGCCTTCGGTGACACCGCCCTCGATCTGATAGGCGGCGGTCGC
>NZ_ML142850.1:78557-81487 GCF_004138495.1 Phytoactinopolyspora endophytica | reverse complement strand
CCCCACACGAAGTCCGCGGGCAAGGGCGCCCTGGTGCTCTCGACGGTCATGTCGTGCTCCTCCCTGCGCCGCTACTCACTGGTGCTCTCACTCCATCCGACGCCGACGGCGGCCCCGGCCTGTTCGTCCGCCTCGGCGTGCTGTGTGACGAGGCGGTGGCGGTCGGCGCGTCGCTGTGCCTGCCGGTCCGGATCGGGCACCGGCGCGGCCATGAACAGCCGCTGGGTGTACGGGTGCTCGGGGTGGCCGGTGACCTGGGCGCCGTCTCCCGATTCGACGATCTCGCCGCGGTACATGACCGCGACCCGGTGGCTGATGTGCCGTACGACCGCGAGGTCGTGTGAGATGAACAGGTAGGCGACGCCGGTGCGCTCCTGGATCTCGATGAACAGGTCGAGGACATGGGCCTGGGTGGACAGGTCCAGCGCGGACACCGGCTCGTCGCACACGATCAGCCGTGGGTCGAGGGCGAGCGCTCGGGCGATGGCGATGCGCTGCCGCTGCCCACCGCTGAACTCGCGTGGAAGCCGGGAGCCGGCGTCGTGCGGCAGATGCACCTGGTCGAGCAGGTAGGCGACGCGTGCCCGGGCCGACTCGGCGTCGGCACCTCGCGTCGTGAGCGGCTCGCTGAGGATCTGCTGGATCGTCATCGCGGGGTTGAGCGAGCTGTACGGGTCCTGGAAGACGACCTGGATCTCGCTGCTCAGCGCCCGGCGCTCCCGCCGTGAGAGGTGCGCGATGTCGCGTCCGCGGTAATCGATCCGGCCGCTCGTGACACGTGCCAGTCCTAGCACGGCGCGGCCCAGCGTCGTCTTGCCCGAACCGGACTCGCCGACCAGGCCCACCGTCTCGCCCTCACGGATGTCGAGCGAGACGCCTTGCAGGGCGCGGAACCCGCCGGCCCGCCAGCCCTTGCCCGGGTATTCGACCTCGACATCGCGCATATCGAGCAGGTTGGCTGTCATCGCACACCGCCTTCGCCGCCGGCGGGGACGAGCGCACCGCGCGGCTCGCCGTCCTCGAGGATGGCGTCGAGCAGCGACTGCGTGTACGTGTGCTCGGCGTCGTGGAAGATGGCCCGCACCGGGCCGGTCTCGATGATGCGGCCCGACTGCATGACCGAGATCCGGTCGCAGAGGTCGGCGACCACGCCGAAGTTGTGCGTCACCAGGAGCATTCCCATCCGGCGTTCCTCCTGTAGGTCGCGGAGCAGGTCGAGCACCTCGGCCTGCACGGTCACGTCAAGAGCCGTGGTCGGCTCGTCGGCGATGAGCAGTTCGGGATCGGTGGAGATCGCGCCGGCGATGAGCACGCGCTGCGCCATGCCGCCGGAGATCTCGTGCGGGTAGGCGGCGAACGTGCGTCGGGGGTCCGGGATGCCGACCCGGCTGAGCAGCGCGAGCGCCCTTTCGACCGCCTCCTTCTTGCCGAGCCCGAGTGTGACGCGCAGCGGCTCGACGAGCTGGCTGCCGATGGTGAACGCGGGATCGAGGTTGCTCATCGGTTCCTGCGGGACGTAGGCGATCCTCCGGCCGCGGACCCGGGCGTAGGCGCGCTCGTCGGCGCCGGCCAGTTCGGCCTCTCCGAACCGGATGGACCCGTCGACGACGCGACCACCGTCGGGCAGCAGGCCCAGGACGGCGAACGCGGTCTGGGTCTTGCCCGATCCCGATTCGCCGATGAGCCCGTGCACCTCTGAACGCCGGATGCTCAGGTTGATGCCGTTGACCACCTCGACGATGCCGCCGTCCGGCTGGTCGTAGCCGATTCGCAGCCCGTCGATATGCAGCAGTTCCTCGCCGATGTGGTCCTGGCCTCGCGCGTCGTCGGCATGCTCGACGACGGCCACAAGGTCCGGTGGCGCCTCGACAGCGGGTGGCGAAGCGACATGCCGGCGTCGCCGCTTGCGTCCGCCGCCGCTGCGCTCGAGTTCGTCGCGCATCGCATTCGCCAGCAACGCCAGAGCGATGGTGGTGAGGCTGATGGCCAGTGCCGGCCACAGCATGAGCATGGGCTCCTCGTAGATGTTGACGAAGCCGTCGTTGAGCATGCTTCCCCAGGTCGGCACCGAGAGATCGCCGAGGCCGAGGAACTCGAGGCCAGACTGGATCGCGATGGCGATGCCGGTGACGATCGCCGCCTGGATGATGATCGGGGCGCGGACGACGAACAGGATGTGCCGGCCGATGATGTGTGCGTCGCTGAGTCCGGAGACCCGAGCGGCGTCGACGTACAGCTCGTTGCGCACCGCGGTCACCGCCGCGTAGACGAGGCGGAAGAAGGCGGGGGACATGAGGACGCCGAAGATCGCCATCGACACCCACACGGAGGGCCCGAGCACGGCGCGGGCCGCCAGCAGCACCACGATGCCCGGCAGCGCCATGATCAGGCCGGTGAGCCAGGACGAGACGGCGTCGAACCACCGCCCGTAATATCCGGCGAGCAGACCGCCGATGACGCCGATCGTCAACGCGACGGCCAGCGCGACGAGCGCAGCGGCGACGCTGATCTGGGTGGCGGCGAGCAGGCGGGAGAGGACGTCGCGGCCGGAGCCGTCGGTCCCGAGCAGATGTTCGGAGCCCGGCGGCACCAGGATGTCCTGCAAGGATGCGAGGTTCGGGTCGCGCGGCGCGATCAGCGACCCGAGCACCGCGACGACCGCCACCACGGCGAGGAAGGCGAGGGCCACCATCGCGGTCGGGTTGCGGAGCAGGCGCCGGAGCAGCGACGCCTTGGCCGCGGGCGCGGATGTGGGCGTCGGCGCCTCGAGCGCCGGAGACAGTGCCTCGGTCACGACAGCCTCACCTTCGGGTTGAGCGTGGCCTGGAGCAGGTCGATCGCCAGGTTCACGACGACGACGATGACCGCGGTGGCGAGGACCAGGCCCATCACGATCGGGATGTCCCCGGAGGTGGTCGCCTGGACGGCAA
>NZ_ML142850.1:78073-78537 GCF_004138495.1 Phytoactinopolyspora endophytica | reverse complement strand
GCCGGGTATCGCGAAGATCTGCTCGACGATCACTGCCCCGCCGAGCAGTCCGATGAACTGCACGGCCAGCACGGCGAGCGCCGGGCCGCCGGCGTTGCGCAAGACGTGCTTGACGACGACGCGGCGGAACCCGAGTCCGCGGCTGCGCAGGGTACGGACGTAGTCGCGCTGGAGAGCGTCGATCACCGAGCCGCGGACCTGTTGTGCCACCGCGCCGATTGCGCCGATCGCGAGCGCCGCGATGGGCAGCGTGACCGAGGTGAGCCATCCGCTGAAGGATGTGCTGAGGGATACGTAGCCGGTCGCTTTGAAGATCCCCAGGTTGATCGCGAAGAGCAGGACGAGCCCGAGTGCGATCAGGAAGCCCGGGATCGCGAAGCCGAGCACCGAGAAGAACTGCACGAAGCGATCGATCCACCCTCGCCGTACGGCGGCGAGGACGCCGAGCCCGACGGCGATAATCG
>NZ_ML142850.1:76980-77989 GCF_004138495.1 Phytoactinopolyspora endophytica | reverse complement strand
GAGCGTCGCCCCGATGACGATGGAGAGCGTGACCGCAAGCCGGCTGGTGACCCCGTTGGCCACGAGCTGGCCGTTGAACCAGGAACGCCCGAAGTCGCCGGTCACGGCGCTTCCAAGCCAGTCGGTGTACTGCTCCCACAGCGGCCGGTCCAGACCGAGCTCGACGGATTTCTGTGCGACCTGCTCCTGGGTGGCGTTCTGTCCGAGGATGCGGCGGGCGATGTCGCCGCCGCCGGCGTAGAGCAGGGCGTAGGCGACGGTGGTGATGACGAGGAGGAGGACGGCGCCGGAGGCCAGACGCCGGAGTACGAATCGAAACATGAGTCGTCCCTGTGGTGTGAGGAGACGTGGTTCCCCGGTCTGCCCGCGCGCGAGGCGGACGGGCCGGGACAGCGGCTCTTTAGAGGTTGCGCAGAATGGGACTCGCCTGACTCGCGTGCACCGTTCTGCGCGCCTCTTAACTCTTCGGCTGGAAGCTGTAGAGGGCCGGGTAGATGTTGTTCGGAAGCATCTCGACCGTCGTGTTCGCGTCGGTGGCGAAGCTGCCCTGCACCCGGTAGAACGGCGCGAACCAGGCCTGTTCGACGATGTAGGCGTTGAGTTCGCCGGCGGCGGCGGCCTGTTCGTCTGCGTCGCCGAACTGAATCCGCTCCATCAACGCGTTGGCCTCGGGGTCCTCGTAGCCGAACGGGTTGAACACCGCGGCAGGCCCGACCATGAACTGGATGAGCTGCCAGTCAGGGTTCTGCTCGAGGGCCATGAACGCCAGCGGGAACTTCGGTGCCAGCAGGTCGGCGATGTAGTTGTTGCCCGGATCGGTGTACTCGACTGCGACGCCGACGTCGGCGAGTTGCTGTTCCAGCAGCGTGAACGTCGTAGAGCCGAGGAGCGCCGTCGTCGGCATGGAGAGGGCCAGCCCGTCGGCGTAGCCGGCTTCGGCGAGCAGGTCGCGAGCCTTCTCCGGGTCGTAGCCGTAGTGGTCGTCGAGCGCCGGGTCGAACGCCGCGGA
>NZ_ML142850.1:68561-76956 GCF_004138495.1 Phytoactinopolyspora endophytica | reverse complement strand
CTCCGGGAACACCTGGCCGGTGACGGTGCCGTTGCCCTCTTGCAGAGCTTGGAGCAGCGACTCTCGATCGAACGCGTAGTTCAGTGCCTGCCGCACCCGGACGTCGCCGAGCGCCTCGTTCATCGTGCCGTCCCGGTCGAGCAGCAGTAGACCGTGGAAGTCGAGCTCGTTGGCGTTGACCGTCCAGCCGGCCCCCTCGACCTCTCGGAGGTTGTCGTTGGTGGCCAGTTTCACGCCGTTCGCCTCGCCGGCCTTGATGGCGTTGAGCGATGCCGTGGGGTCCTCGAACACGTTGATGGTCACGCCGTCGTAGTGCTGGACGTCAGGGTTCCAGTAGTCCGTGTTCTTCGTATAGACGTAGCTCGTGCCGGTCACGGTGGCCGCCGTATCGAGTATGTACGGGCCAGAGCCGACGGGGTCGGTGGCGAGGTTCTCGTCGTCGAAGGACTCGGCGCTGGCAACGAGGCCCGCATCGCGGGTGAGGTAGTCGAGGAAGGCGGGGTCCGGAGCGGAGAGGTGGATCTCCACGGTGGTCTCGTCGACCGCGACGATCTCATCGATGCCGGCGAAGTAGCCGGCATCCGGCGAGTCGCCGCTCTTGAACCGCTCCAGGTTCTCCTTGACCACGTCGGCGGTGAGCGCCGAGCCGTCGGTGAACTCCACGTCGTCGCGCAGCGTCAGCGTGAGCACCGTGTTGTCGTCGTTGTATGACCAGTCGGTGGCCAGGAACGGCTCGATCTCACCTCCCGGGGTTGCGAGCAGGAGCGTGTCGTACACGGCCTGGTAGAAGGGGGCACGGTTGCCCCACTGGCTTCCGGCCGGATCGAAGGTGGTCGGGGCGATGATCGCGCCGAGGGTGAGAGTCCCAGAGCCCTCTGACGCCGACGCCTCACCTCCCGTGTCGGTTTCGCTTCCGCACGCGGCCAAGGCCAGCGCTGCGATGACCGCGATGGATGCTGTGGTCCTCTGGTGGAACATCGTTGGTCCCTCCGAAGCTCAGGGCAGCGTTGCGTGCTGCCGTGAGTCGGTACGGTAACATTCAAAACCGAGTGGTCGCTAGGTTTTTATTAAACCGTAACGCCACCTTGATCAATTGCGAGTTTGGTGGCAAATAGCGCCCTAACCTGGTACTTGATCAAGCGTCAGACTGCCATGACCGCGTATACGGTGGGAGCACGGCGGACGATCGAGAGGAGGCAGCGGCAGGTATGAGCACCGTTGAGCAGGCACCGAGCCGGCGCGCCGGAAGACCTCGCGGTCCATACGCGAAGACCGAGGAGAAGCGGCGGGCCATCCTGGACGCAGCGCTCGAGGTGTTCGCCAAGAGCGGGTACCGAGCAGGCTCCATCCGTGACGTCGCTGAACGTGTGGGCATGAGTGAGGCGGGACTGCTGCATCATTTCCCGAACAAGAGTGCGCTGCTCGCGGCGGTACTGGACCGTCGCGACCAGCACGCGACCGAGATGGTGCCGCTCGAGGACGACGACGCTCCTCTCGTCACGCTCACGGGTCTGTTGCGACTGGCCGCCTACAACAGCTCCGTGCCCGGCGTCGTCGAGCTCTACTGCACTCTCTCGGCCGAGGCGACCGCACCCGACCATCCAGCGCACGACTACTTTGTGCGGCGCTACGAGTGGGTACGTGCCCGCCTGACCCGCATGTTCGAGAAACTTGAGGAGCAGGGTAGCCTCCAACCGGGAGTGCGCCCGGCCAGCGCGGCACGCTCGGCCGTCGCCATGATGGACGGCCTGCAGGTTCAATGGCTGCTCGACCGCGACTCGGTCGACATGGCCGAAGAGCTGCGCGACCATTTCGCTCGTCTCGTCACCGTCGAGCTCGTGCCCATCGGTGACACCGAAGCCCCCTGACCCCGCGGCGCGAGCATCCTACGCTTCCACGATCGAGCTGGACTCTGGCCGCACGGCAGGTCTGGCAAAATGGGCGCCATGCCGGGTCCGCTGCGTGTCCGTGGCTCGGTCGTGATCCCGGAGGCCGAGCTGCGATGGCGCTTCTCACGTTCGTCGGGGCCGGGCGGTCAGTCGGTCAACACCACGGACAGCAGGGCTGAGCTCAGCTATGACCTGGCGGCATCCGCGGCCCTGAGTCCAGGGCTGAAGGAACGTGCGCTGCGGCGGCTGGCTGATCGACTCGCTGATGGAGTGCTCACGGTCAGCGCTTCGGAACACCGATCCCAGTTGCGCAACAGAGAGGCGGCGGAGGCCCGTCTCGTGCAGATACTGGACGAGGCTATTGCGCCGCCGCCGCGGGCACGTCGACCGACCAAGCCCAGTCGTGGCTCGATCGAGCGCCGGCTGGCGGCCAAGCGCCGCCGCGGTGAAACGAAACGTAGACGCAGAGCGGACGATGACTGATATAGCTCATTGAGTCCTTCGCGAAGGACGCCCGGGACGTCCGGCGCCGTATCTGTGTACCGAAGCCATGTGGCAACGACAATCTGGCAGCGGAAGGCTTGAATTCGATACCCAGGTACAGGTTTATGGTAGTCGGTATGGACATCACCGACACTGGTCGGACACCAGGTCCGTCGTTCGTGCCCGATGCATGCACCCTGCCAACCGCGGAACAGCCGCTACGGGTGACCGAGTTCGCTGACATGTTCGCCACCGCCGTGCACCGAATCGTGCGCACGTCTGCAACCGAGCTGCATCTGATCCTGGATGGCTATCCCGCTACCGAGGCGACGGCTCGCGAGCTCGCGGCGCGCGAAACCGACTGCTGCTCCTTCTTCACATTCACCTTCCACCCGGCAAGGGTCGGCCACGCGGTGCGGGCGCTGGAGGTCACGGTCACCGTCCCAGCAGCTCACGTGGCCGTTCTCGACGGTCTTCAACACCTCGCCGAGACCGTCGTCAAGGGGTCGGGGCCGGCGTGACCACTGACGCGCTCGCTGAGTCCGGCGATGGGCTGCGCAGTGGTGCGCTGGCGAGGGCGGCCGGAGTGAACCAGCAGACGTTGCGATACTACGAACGTCGCGGCTTGCTCCAGGCGCCAGAACGTACACCGGGCGGGCACCGTCTCTATCCGGCCGGTACGGTCACGCTGGTCAGGGTCATCAAGACTGCGCAACGTCTCGGCTTCACCCTCGACGAGATCTCCGAGCTGATCCACACCGGCCGGCATCACGCACGCTCGGATGCCGATCTCCACGAGCGCGCCGCGGCCAAGCTCACCGAGATCGAGGCACGCATCAACGACCTCACGATCATCCGTGACACCCTCCGTGCCGCACTCGACGCCGGGTGCCACGACTTACAGACGTGTGCACACAGTCCACAGTGTCCGATTCCGTTCACCACTCTGGCCGGCACGGCCTAGAGTTCCGGCATGACCGTCGCTCGATCGATCGCGCTGTTCGTCCTGGCCGCCATCGCAGAGATCGGTGGGGCCTGGCTCGTCTGGCAAGGCGTCCGGGAGAACCGGGGACTGCTCTGGATCGGAGCCGGTGTCATCGCGCTCGGGCTCTATGGGTTCGTCGCCACGCTGCAACCGGATCCGCACTTCGGGCGGATCCTGGCCGCCTATGGCGGTGTCTTCGTCGCCGGCTCGCTCACGTGGGGCATCATCGCCGACGGCTTCCGGCCCGACCGCTACGACATCATCGGCGCAGCGATCTGCCTGCTCGGCGTCGCCGTCATCATGTATGCGCCACGATCGTCATGACCGGGAAGGGCCGCCCCATGGGCGAGGCGGCCCGCTCGATCGATCAGAACAGGCCGGCTGACGAGCCGCTGGCGACCGTTGTGATCAGTGGTCGTCCCAGTGGTCGTCGTGATGTGCGTGCCGGTGGCCATCGTGGACGTAGTCGACGTGGTCGTTGTGGGGTACGGCAACGTGCCCGCAGCCGCTACCGTGCTCATGGGCGTGGCCCTCATGAGCGATGTGCCCGTCGGGCTCACACTCGTCGACGTGATCGTCATGCGACCGGTGCAGGTGGCCGTCGTGAGCGTAATCCACATGGTCATCGTGGGGGATGGCCACGTGTCCGCAGTCTCCGCCGTGCTCGTGGACATGGCCTTCATGAAGAACGTGGGCTGTTGCGGTCATGGCTTCTACCTCCCGTGGGCCTGACGATGCTCGTCGCATCTCATATGGGCGAACGATGATGCGCACCTCACGATACGGCCAAAGCGACGACTTGACCCGCTGATCGCCGGATGTGGTGATCCGATGGCTGCCGGTTCACGTGGCGCGACCTGTGATCTCCGGCTGGGCCAGCCGCCAGGAGCTGGCGCGCTCGCGGTCCGCCCACAGCTGGGCATAGCGGCCACCAGCAGCATGGAGCTCCGCGTGTTCGCCGCGTTCGATCGCCCGGCCGCCGTCCATGACGACGATCTGGTCGGCCGAGCGGATCGTGCTCAGCCGGTGCGCCACGACGACGACGGTGCGATCGCGGACCAGCTCGGCGAAGGCCTGCTGGACGGCCTGCTCGTTGATCGGGTCCAGGGCCGAGGTCGCCTCGTCGAGCAGAACGATCGGCGAGTCCTTGAGGATGGCGCGGGCGATGGAGATGCGCTGGCGCTCCCCTCCGGACAACGTGCCGCCGGCCTCGCCGACCGGGGTGTCGTAGCCCTGTGGCAAGGCCATGATGAACTCGTGCGCCTGAGCTTGACGTGCTGCGGCCTCGATGGTCTCGTCGGTGGCCCCGTCGCGGCCGAAGGCGATGTTGTCGCGGATGGTGCCCTGGAACAGGTAGACGTCCTGGAACACGACGGTGATCGCGTCGAACACCTGCTCCGGGGTGAGATCGCGGACGTCGGACCCGCCGAGCCGCACGGCTCCGTCGTCGACGTCCCAGAACCGCGCGATCAGCGCCAGCACCGTGCTCTTGCCGGCGCCGGACGGTCCGACCAGGGCCGTCATCGTCTTCGGCGGCACGTCCAGCGATAGCCCATGCACCACGGGCTGCCCGGGCAGGTAGCTGAATGTGACGTCCTCGAGCTGGACCGACGGCTCAGCCACCCCGGGTCCGACCTCGGCGGGCGACGACTGCGGGGGCAGGTCGTGCAGTGCGCCGATGCGTCGCAATGCCGCCTCGGCCAAGCGGGACTCCTCGGCACTGCCGACCACCTGGAGCAGTGGTGCGTAGACCCGGAGCACGAGGACGAGGAAGATCAGCACGGTCCCGGCGTCGATGCGCCCGTCGGTGTACCAGTAGCCGAGCATGCCGATGGTCAGCGGGACACCGAGCTGCAGGATCACCATGGTCAACAGCGCGACCGGCACCAGCTTGACCGTCAACCGCTCGTTGATGCGCCGGACGTCGGCGACGGCGTCGTGGAACCAGTCCAGCCGGGAGCCGGTCCGGTCGAAGGCACGCACAACCGCGATGCCCTGCACGTACTCGATGACCCGGGCGTTGGCGACGGCGGACAGGTTACCGCGTTCCAGCGCCTGGCGGCCGAGATAGCGGGACGTCCACTTGTACAGCGGCAGGGAAGCGGCCACGCTGACGGCCACCACGAGCGCCATCGGCGCATCGACGGTGAGCAGACCGGCCACGATGAACACCGGAAGCGACACGGCTCTGAACCACGTGGGAAGGCCGTTGTGGGCGTAGGTCGAGACCGCTTCCATGTCGCTGGTCAGCACCGTCGACACGTCACCGGCGCCGCGGTCGCGGACCGTGCCGAGCGGGAGACGCTGGACGTGTTTCAGCGTGTCGGTGCGCGCCTGACCGATCCCGTAGAACGTCGCCGTCCACGCCAGCCGGTTGCTGAGGTAGCCGAATGCGTACTGACCGGCGACGCCGGCGAGGACGAGCCCGATGGCCAGCCCGACCTGGCCGTTGGTGAGCGTGTCGGTCCGGATCCGCTCGATCGCCCACACCAGCGTCACCACGGGGACGGCCGCGGCCATCGACATCAGGACCTGGGCGACCAGCGCGACGGCGTACGCCCGGCGGTGCGGGCCGAACAGCCGCCAGATGGTGCCGACTGTGCTGGTGTAGAAGGTGGGCTGGTCGGTGGTTAGCACGAGGGCACCGTCTTTCTGGTGGGCGTCGTTTCGTTGCGCGGTCATGAACCCTCCTGACGGACCGCGTCGCCGAGGGCGACCTGTTCGGCGGACTGGAACGCGTGCCACATGGTGGCGTAGAGACCGTCGGCGGTCACCAGCTCGTCGTGCCGGCCGTGCTCGGTGATCCGTCCTTCGTCGACGACGAGGATCTGGTCCGCGCCGACGATGGTGGACAGCCGGTGCGCCACGATGATGACGGTGCGCCCGGCCACGAGCGCGTCGATGGCGTCCTGCAAGGCCACCTCGTTCTCCGGGTCGACGAAGGCGGTGGCCTCGTCCAGGACGACGACCTCGGTGTCCTTGAGCAGGGTCCGGGCGATGGCCAGCCGCTGCCGTTCACCGCCGGAGAGGCGCGCGCCGTGCTGGCCGATACGGGTCTGGTAGCCCTCGGGCATCGCGGCGATGAACTCATGGGCCCGCGCTGAGCGGCAGGCCGTCTCCAGCTCCTCGTCGGTGGCGTCCGGGTGGGCCAGCCGCAGGTTGGCGGCGACCGTGTCGTCGAACAGGAACGTCTCCTGGAAGACGAACGAGACGTGCCGCATGAGCTGGGAGAACGGGATCTGGCGGACATCCGCTCCGCCGACCCGGATCGCGCCCGCATCGACGTCGAAGAACCGGCAGATGAGGCGGGCAACGGTGCTCTTGCCGGCACCGGACGGACCGACCAACGCGGTCACTGTGCCAGGCTCGGCGTGGAAGGAGACACCGGTCAGCGCGTCCCGGTCGGCGCTGTCGTAGCGGAAGCTCACGTCGTCGAACTCGACCGAGGAGTCGCGCAGGTCGGCGTCGTGGCCGGCCTCGGGGAGCTCGCCGGCGTCCTTCAGCTCGTTGATCAGCTGGACCCCATAGGTCAGGTGGGAGATGTTGGCGCTGAACTCGAGCAACTTGACGACCGGCGCCCCGTAGCCCAGCCCGATGACGAAGAAGAACAACAGCTCAGGGGTCTCGATGGCGTCGTTGGACCACAACAGCAGGCCCACCGGCACGATGGTGACCACGGTGGACGCTGCCACCGTGTAGAAGGCGGTGAAGAGGGGGAGGAACGCCCGTCCCCAGTCGGCCTGGTACTTCGCGGCGCCGTGGATCGCCTCCTGCGTCTCGGCGAACGTCTCGCCGGTGCGGTTGAACGTCCGCACGATCGGCAGCCCACGGACCATCTCCACGATCGAGCCGTTCATCCGGCCCATCGACGCCATGTAGCCGCCCATCAGCGGCTGGCTGCGGGCCACGCCACGGCTCATCAGTGCGACGGCGGCGACGACGCAGACCGCCGCGGCGAGGGCCATGCGCCAGTCGACGACGAACATCCAGGTGGTGCTCGCGAGCACCACCACCACGGCTGCCACCAGGTCCGGGATCGCGTGCGCGAGGAAGAGCTCCAAGCGCTCGATGTCCTGTGACACGGTGCGTTGGATCTCGCCGGACCGCTTTCCGGTGACGCGCCCCAGGGGCACCCGGCCTAGCCGTTCCCCGATCCGCATACGCAGCCGGAACAGCGTGCCGAACGCGGCTTGGTGCGAGATGTAGGTGGACAGGCCCTGGAAGAGGTACTGCCCGACCACCAGCGCTAACGCGGCCCAGGCCAAGCCGTAGAAGTCGCCCGCGTCGGCCGTGCCGTCCACCACGCCACGCACAGCCAGGTAGATGACGTAGAACGGACCGAGCTGACAGAGGGTAGCCAGGGCGGCCAAGACGGCGGACAGGACATATCGTCCGGCGTCGTCCCGGGCGAAGGGCAGCAGCGTCGCGATCCGTGACCGCAGCGTGCCGCCGGCGGGACCCGGCTCGGCCTCGGACGATGGGTCGGTCTCCGGTGGCGCGGATGGCGCGGACTCGGAGGTGTCGACGCTCATGTTTTTCCTCCCAGCGGTGTGGACAGGTGTGCTGTGTCAGTGGCCCGCCCCAAGGCCGGTGCCGTCGTCAACGTCGTCCTGAGCGACGTGACGGCGCCGACGAGCGACGCGGTGACGGGATGGCGGGGGCGGTCGAAGACGTAGGCGGTGGGACCGCTCTCGTGGACACGGCCGGCGTCGAGCACCACGACCCGGTCGGCGACGCGGCGGATGTAGCCGAGCTCGTGGGTGATGAAGACGACGGCGACGCCCAGCTCGTCGCCGAGCCGGTCGATCAGCGAGAGCACGGCCGCGGCGACGGTGGTGTCCAGGGCGGACGTGACCTCGTCGCAGATCAGTACCTTCGGCCGGGCCGCCAGCGCCCGGGCCAGGGCTGCCCGCTGGCGTTGGCCGCCGGACAGCTCGGCCGGACGGCGCTTGGCGTCGGCGGCGCTGAGGCCCACGCGTTCGAGCAGCTCGGTGGCGATCGTGGACGCGCGCGCCCGCGACTCGCCGTGCAGCAGCCG
>NZ_ML142850.1:65849-68449 GCF_004138495.1 Phytoactinopolyspora endophytica | reverse complement strand
CGGGCCAGCGTGCTCTTGCCCGAGCCACTCGGACCGATCATCGCGACGCACTCGCCGGCCGCGATGTCGACCGAGACGCCGTGCAGCACGGCGGTGGCCCCGAAACCGGCATGGACGTCGTCCGCCCGGAGCACCTGCCGGCTGTGTGCGGAGGTGTCCACGGTGGTGTCCACTGACGTGTGCGTGGCAGCCCGCTGCCCGGACTCCGCGTCCGGATACGCGTCGACCAACCGCCTGGTGTACTCGTGGCGCGGCGAGGTCAAGACGTCCACAGTCGGTCCGGCCTCGACCATCCGACCCTCATGAAGCACCAGCACCTCGTCGCACGAGCGGGCGGCGAGCTCTAAATCATGCGTCACCACCAGCAGGGCGAAACCGAGCTCGGTCTGCCACCGTTCGATCTCGGCGACGACGGCACGGCTGGTCACCGTGTCCAGCCCGGCGGTCGGCTCGTCCAGCACGACGAGCTGGGGCTGGGCGGCCAGCGCCCGGGCCAGCGCGACCCGGCGCTGCTGCCCGCCAGAGAGCTCCCCGGGCAGTCGACGGCGGAACTCCTCGTCGTCCGGGAGGCTGACCGCGCGCAGCCGGTCGGCTATCCGCTCCGGTGACGGCGAGTCGAGCAACTCGGCGATCTGCCGGCCCACCGGCATGGTGGGCGTCAGCGCGGCGGCGGGATCCTGCGCCAGCCAGGCGGTCGAGTGCCGGCGCAGCGCCCGGCGGGTCCGCTCGGGTATCGCGAAGAGATCACGCCCGGTGAGATGGACCGTGCCCGCCAGCCGCCGCAGTCCTGGGCGGACCACGCCGAGGGCGGCCAGCGCCAGTGTGGTCTTGCCGGCTCCGGACTCACCGACGATGGCCAGCCGCTCGCCGGCGCCGAGCCGGTACGAGACGTCGGTCAGCACCGGGCCGGTGCGGGAGCCGACCCTCAGATCGTCGACGACGATGACATCCCTGGTCACATCGACCTCCGTGCCGTGTCGGCGACCCGGTCGGCCACCAGGTTGATCGAGATGACGACGGCGACGATGGCGGCCGCCGGAACGATCACGGCCCACGGGTTGAGCGGCACGCCGACGACGTTGTCGGCCACCATGCCCGCCCAGCTGTCGCCGAGTGCCGAACCACCCAGGCCGAGGAAGCTCACCGAGGCGATGACGTAGATGGCCCCCACCAGGCGCAGGCCCGCGTCCGCCAGGATCGGCGCCGTGACCGTAGGCAGGACTTCACGGACCAGCAGCGTGGGGGTGCGTTCGCCCATCGCCACCGCGTGCTCCACGTAGCCGCGGTTGACCACGGCGGAGGTGGCCGCGCGGGTGAACCGCATGGTGCTGGGGACGCCGAGCAGCGCCACCACGACGATCAGCACGGCGGTGCCGGAGCCACTGGCCGCGTTGAGCGCCAGCACCGTGATCAGCAACGGTGGTACGACCAGCAGCAGCTCACTGGCCCGCACCGCGACCACCCCGAGCGCAGTGCGCCGCCAGCCCGTGAGCAACCCGAGCGAGGCGCCGATGACCGTGCCGATGGTGGTCGCCACGAGTGGCAGCACGATCAGCGTCAGACCGGAGTCGAGCACCATTGACCACACATCGCGGCCCAGGTGATCGGTGCCGAGGGGAAGCCCCGGCGCGGGCGGCAGGAACGGCCGCCCACGTGAGGCGGTGGCGTCGTCGTCGACCATCAGTGGTCCGGCCAGCGCCAGCGCCACAGCGACGACGCCGGGCGCGGCGACCAGGAACCAGCTCCGCGTCAGCCGGCCCATCGGTGCCTCCCCGCCAGCTCGGCCAGCCAGAAGCCGGTGACCGCCACGGTGGCCAGCACCATTCCGGCGCCGCCGAGCAGGACCGCGTCCCGGTTGGCGGCGGCCTCGGCCACCAGCGCCGCCAGACCTGGGTAGCCGAACGCGGTCTCCACGACGAGCGCGCCCCCAACGAGGTACGGAATGGCCAGCGCCAGCGCTTGAGCGATCGGTGCCCGTACCGACGGCAGCAGGTGCCGGATGAGCACGGCCGGCTCCCGGATGCCGGCCAGCCTGGCGGCTTCGACGTGCGCGGACGCGGCCGCCTCGGCGACGGCGGCGCGAGTCAGACGGATGGTGAACGAGCCGGCCACAGCGGCCAGGGTGACGATAGGCAGCACCAGCTTGGCCGGCTCGGCCAGGGCGCCGGAGCCGCCGCCGACGAGCGACACCGGCGGAAACCAGCCCAGGCCGTGGGCGAACACCGTGATCAGCAGTGTGGCCAGGACGAACTCCGGAATCGACAGCATCGCCAGGGCGCCGAGCGACGTCGCCCGGTCGCGGGCCGTTCCCGGCCGGGACCCGGCGACGATTCCCGCCGGAACGGCGACACATACGACGATGAGCAGCGCACCGGCGGCCAGGATCAGACTGCGGCCGGCATGCTCGCCGATCACCGGCCCGACCGGTTGCCGGGTCAAGGCGCTGACACCGAAGTCTCCGGTCAGCAGGCCGCCCAGCCAGTCGACGTAGCGCTGCGGCAGCGGCCGGTCAAGGCCCAGCTCGGCACGGAGCAGGGCCGCCCGTTCGGGCTCGGCGTTCATGCCCAGCGCCTGACTGGCCGGATCACCCGGCAGGATCT
>NZ_ML142850.1:64164-65795 GCF_004138495.1 Phytoactinopolyspora endophytica | reverse complement strand
CCAGGAACAGCCCGAAGCTCACCGCCAGCAGCAGAATCGCCGCCGGCGCCAGGTGGCGCGGCAGCCGGCGGGACAGGTGTGCAACTCGTCTCGTCACGCCATCGTGACCTGATCGAGCAGGGGTATCGACTGCGAGTAGCGCAGGCCGTCGACGCCGGTCACCACGGCGTCGAGCAGTTCGGCGTATCCCCAGACCAGATCGCCGCCGTGCTCCCAGAGGTAGGCCTGGATCTCGTCGAGCGCCGTCTGCCGATCGTCGGCGTCGACGGTGGCCTGCATCCGGGTGAGCAGATCGTCGTACTCCTGGCCGCCCACGCCGGTGACGTTGAAACCGCCGGTGCTGCCGGTGAAGGCGGCGATGTGGGTCGCGGCCGGCCGGTTGGCCCAGGGGATGGCCTGGAATGGGGTGCTCATCAGCGTCTCGTAGTCGGCGAAGTAGGTAGCGGGGTCGGCCGTCTCGACCGTCACGGTCAACCCGGCCTGTGCCGCCTGCTCGACGAGGAGGTTGGCGGCGTCGGTGAGGCCGGGAGCCAGCTCGGCCACGCGCAGGGTGACCTCGCTGACACCGGCATCGCTGAGTAGCGTCCGCGCTCGCTCGACGTCGAGCTCGCGCTGGGAGAGCTCGGCGTTGAACCCGACCATGTCGTGCCCGACGACGTCGTTGCCCACGGTTCCCTCGCCGAACAGGACGGTGTCGATCAGCGCCTGCCGGTCGACGAGGAGCTTCATGGCCAGCCGGACGTCGGCGTCGTCGAAGGGCGCCAGGCCAAGGTTCATCTCGAACGTCAGCGCCTGCGAGTTGGCCGCTCCACCGCGGACGATGGTGAGCGACTCGTCGCCCTCCACCCCGGCGGCTCCGGCCGCGCTGACCGCGTAGGCGTAGTCGATCTCGCCGCCGCGCAGCGCGTTCAGCCGGGTCTCGGCGTCGGCGATCGCGATGATCTCGACCTCGTCGAGCAGCGCCGTTCCGTCCCAGTAGTCAGGGTTGCGTTCCAGCACCCGCCCTTCGGCCGTGCCAGAGGACAGCCGGAAAGGGCCGGTCCCGATGCCGGACTCCCACTGGTCGCCGGAGGTGCCGTCCGGAAAGATGAACGAGAAGGTCGCGAGTCCCCCTTCGATGAAGTCCGCCCGCGGCCGGTGCAGCGGTATCCGCAGCGTGCGTTCATCGACGACGGTCAGGTTGGCCGCATCGAGGTCGGCGTAGTACTGGCTGAAGTTCGGGCTCTGTTCCGGATCGGCGAGGGACGCCAGCGAGTAGCGCACGTCGTCGGCGGTGCACGGCCGGCCGTCGTGGAAGGCGATGTCGGGGCGGAGCCGGAGGGTGAACTCGGTCGCGTCGGCGTTGGGCTCGATCGACTCCGCGAGCCGGAGCTCGATCTGGTCGCCGGTGAGTGAGACCAGCGGGTCGTGCAGCGCGTGAATCGAGATGTAATCGGTGAACGCGGTGGCGGTCAGCACGTTGAGGGTCTCGGTCGCGGCGCCGGCCGCACCGACCCTCAACCGGCCGCCCGCCGTGGGGGTGGAGTCGGAGCCGGTCCCAGCGTCGGCGGTACCGTCCGAGGAGCAGCCGGTGAGCACGCCGCCGGCGGCCCCAGCGGCGGCGAGTCCGAGCGTGCCCCACAGGAAACCCC
>NZ_ML142850.1:61714-64144 GCF_004138495.1 Phytoactinopolyspora endophytica | reverse complement strand
TGAGAGACCGCGCGACATGGCGCGGTGTGGCGGAGCGGGAGGGCAGGGAACGGTTCACGGCATGTCCTTTGTGGTTGGTTGACGGGTTGAATGAGCCGGTGGATCGGTGCGGTCGAGGTCGGCACCGTCATGTGTGCGAGAGCCGGCCGGCGCAGCGCGCCTGGCCCGCAGGTGGGGCGCGATGCTGCGCAACTTCTCGCAGGTCTCCTCCCACTCCCGGTCCGGGACCGACTGGCTCATGACTCCGGCTCCGGCGCGCAGCCAGCTGCGGCCGCCGCGCTGGAACACGGTGCGCAAGGCCAGCGCCGCGTCAAGCGAGCCGTCGCCCTCGGCCATGAGGACGGCGCCGCCGTACAGTCCGCGTGGCTCGCTCTCCCGGCTGCGGATGGTCCGCAGTGCCGCGGGCTTCGGCGCGCCGGTGACCGTCACCGCGGGGAAGAGCGCGGCCAGCGCCGACCAGGCCGTCTCGCCGTCGCGGAGGAGCCCGGTCACGCGGGACGCCAAGTGCTGCACCGAGCCACGTTCCTGGACCGACATGAACTCCGTGACGGCCACGCTGCCGGGACGGCAGATGGCGCCGACCTCGTCGGCGGCCAGCCGGACCGAGATGGCGTGCTCGTGTACTTCCTTGGCATCGCCGAGCAGTTCCTCGCGCAGGCGCAGGTTCTCGGTGGCATCGGAACCGAACGCGCGGGTCCCGGCCAACGGCTGGGACCGGACCTGCCCGGCCGAATCGACCTCGACGACGGTCTCCGGGCTGAATCCGGCGGCGCGCCAGCCTCCGGTGTCGAACAGAAACGAGCGTGCGGGTGTGTTGCGTCGCCGGCCCGCGAGGTAGGACGCGATCAGGTCGAGCTCCGGCTGGTCCGGCAGCGGGACGACCCGGGAGAGCACCGCCTTCTCCAGCCGCCGGTCCCGGATGTCGCGCACCGTATGAGCGACGGCGCGGTGGTAGGGCTGTGGGTCCGCGGCGGGGAGGGAGAGCTCCGTGGTGGCCGATGCGGGCTCGGGCGCGGTCACCAGGTCGGGCAACCGGCGCACCCAATCCGGCGTCGCGCCTCGGATCCGGGCCTGTCCTGGTGTCAGCTCCACGTCGACCATGGGGAACATCAGATGCAGCAGCGGTTCCGTTCCCGCCGCGGCGGCATCGCCGTGCAGAAGATGGGCCAGCTCGAACGCGGCCCAACCGTGGCACCGCCAGTCCGGGCGTGGCACCGCACTCAAGGCTTGGGCTACACCTTGGAGCGGATTGTCGCCGGTGGTGGGCACGTTCCAGGCATGCCCGCCGGCGCTCAGCCGCAGGTGCCGCGCGTCCATCGTGAGCTCAGCGCCTGGGCCGGCGGCGAAGTACCAGGTGCCGGCACGCTCATAGACCACGTACTCCTCGGCGATGCCGGACCGGGCGAGCCGGACGGCGGTCTCGGCCGGATCGTCGGGCGCAGCCACGTCGACCACGTGCTCCAGCCGTGGTACCGACGCCGCCCATGCGTCGACGATGTCGCTGCGCACGAGACCGGCTCCGCTCACCTGTGGTGGTCGTGCCCCGCTCGTCGGGTGCTCCACGGGCGCCGGTCCTGGGCCGGAGGCCCAGCTCCGCTCACTCCTCATGCCGTCGCTCCGATGTGGGCGGCCAACGCCCGCTTGTCGGTCTTGCCGACCGTCGTGACCGGGAACGATTCGACCGCTTCGACCCGGTCCGGAATCTTGAACGCGGCCACCCCTCGCTCGGCCAGGAACGCGGCCACCTCGGCGCGGTCCGGTGGCGTGGCGCCGGGCGCGGAGATGACGAAGGCGCAGCTGCGCTCGCCCAGGAGGTCGTCCGAAACGGCGACGACGACGGCGTCGGCCACGGCCGGGTGGGCGACGAGATGCTCCTCGACCTCCGCCGCGGCGATCTTGTCGCCACCCCGGTTGATCTGATCTTTCACCCGGCCTTCGACGACGAGGTGGCCGGTGGGGGTCACCCGGACCAGGTCACCGGTCCGGTAGTACCCGTCGGCGGTGAACGAGGCCGCGTTGTGCTCGGGCGCCCGGTAGTAGCCGCGTGGTGTGTAAGGGCCACGGGTGAGGAGCTCGCCGACGGCGCCGGGCGTGACGTCGGCGTCGTTGTCGTCCACTACCCGGATCTCGTCGGCGGGCGAGAGCGGACGCCCCTGTGTGTGGAACACGATGTCCTCCGGCGCTCCCGGCTCGGTGAAGTTCAACAGCCCTTCGGCCATCCCGAACACCTGCTGCAGGACCGGTCCGAACGCCTCGGTGACCTGCCGGGCGTGCTCGGGCAGCAGGCGCGCCCCGCCGACTTGAAGCAGCCGCATGCTGGACAGATCCTCGCCGGACCATGCCGTCGCCTCGGCCCACATCCGTGCGGTGGGCGGGACGAGCGCTGTCACGGTGACCCGCTCGCGCTGGATGGTCTCGAACGCCTCGTCC
>NZ_ML142850.1:61450-61677 GCF_004138495.1 Phytoactinopolyspora endophytica | reverse complement strand
TATCGGTGAGCACGACGGCGCCCCCGGCGTCGAGCGTGCCCAGGACGCCAGGGCAGCCCAGCGCGAAGTTGTGGGCCGCCGGCAGCGCGGCAAGGTAGACGTCGTCGCCGCTCAGCCCGCAGATCCGCGCACTGGCCCGGATGTTGTAGAGGTAGTCGTCGTGGGTGCGGGGGATGAGCTTCGGTAGACCGGTCGTCCCGCCTGACACCAGCATCAACGCCACGTCC
>NZ_ML142850.1:57770-61370 GCF_004138495.1 Phytoactinopolyspora endophytica | reverse complement strand
GGGGTCGGTCCGCGCACGCTCGAGCGTGGGGTCCACGGACGACGCGGGCAGCTCGTCGGCGGCCAGCAGGGTCAGCCCGGGCACCGCGGCGCGCACGTCGGCGGCGAGGCCGCGGTAGTCGAAGCCGGAGTGGTGGCCGGGGATGACGTAGCCGGTGGCTCCCGAGACCCGGCAGAGGTGCGTGATCTCGCTGCGGCGGTGCATCGGCAGCGCCAGCACCGGGATCGCGCCGAGTCGCTGGATCGCGAAGAAGACGGTCAGAAAGTCGACGGTGTTGGGGAGCTGCATGACGACGCGGTCGCGGGGACCCACCCCTGCACGGGACATCGCCGTGGCGGCGCGGCCGGCCGTGTCATCGAGCTCGGCGTAGGTGAGACGTTGGGTCGCGTCGCTGGCCCCCAGCTGATCGCCCCGCTCGTGGGCGCGGCGTCGTAGCAGGTCATCGAGGGTTTCACCACGCCAGTAGCCGGCCTGCCGGTAGCGCTCGGCCAACTCGTCCGGCCAGGGAACACAGCCTTCGAGCAACGTCGTCCGCCTTTCTGTGGACGGCCACTTGCCGTCGAACGTGAAGTCGTAATAGAAAGGATTATCATTCTTGTCCAACTTACGCCAGATGGGTTCGCGGGGTGGATTGCGACAAGTTATTAGGTTAACCTAACCTAACTCTGATCATGAGTCGACCGTGGATGGGGTCATGCATGAACGAACAGGTCGTCAGCTCGCCGGTCTCCTATGACGATCTGCGTGCCGCGGTCAGCCAGCTGGCCGAGATGCCGGGGGAACAGGTGACGGAGGACGCCGATCTGCTCCGTCTGGGCCTCGACTCGATCCGGCTGATGCGCCTGGCGGGCTGGCTTCGCCGGCAGGGAGTGCCGGCCCGTTTCGCCGACCTGTCCGGACGCGAGACCGTGGGCGAATGGTGGCAACTGGTATGCGCCATGCAGGCCGGCCACGACGGCACAGGCACCGGCCGGGACAGTGCCCGGTCTGACGGCGAGGCTCCCGGTCACGTCGACAGCCACGCTGGTCAAAGCCCGCCGGAGCCGCTCGACGAGTCCGCACCGTTCGACCTCGCGGTCATGCAGCACGCCTTCTGGATCGGCCGCAGGGAAGGCCAGCAGCTGGGCGGGGTGGCCGCACATTTCTACACCGAGTTCGACGCCGAGGGGCAGGGCGGCGCCGGCCTCGATCCCGGTCGGCTCGACGCCGCGGTCCGTGCCCTCGTCGACCGGCACGGGATGCTGCGGGTGCGGGTCGGCGACGACGGACGGCAGCGGGTCGGTGAGGAACCCGCCTGGTCCGGACTGCACGTCCATGACCTGCGCGGCCTGCCGAACGCCGAGGCGGAGCAACGGCTCGCGGACACCCGTGACCAGCTGTCGCACCGGGTGATGGACATCGCCGCCGGGGACGTGTTCGACGTCCAGCTGACCCTTCTCGACGACGGCGCCAGCCGGATGCACGTCAACCTCGATATGGTGGCCGCCGACGCGATGAGCCTGCGCACGCTGCTGGCCGACCTCGCCGCCATCTACTCCGGACGCGTCGGTGAACTCGCCCCGCTGCGGTACTCCTACCCGCGCTACCTCGCCGAACGGGAACCGGTACGCCGGGCGGCCCGGGACCGGGCCGCCGCCTGGTGGCGGGAGAAGCTGGCCGGCTTGCCCGGGGCTCCCGCGCTGCCGGTGACCGCCGACGACGCCGGCGGCGACCCCACCGTCACCCGGCGGCACCACTGGCTCCCCCCGGAGCGTAGGCAGCTGCTTGCTCAGCGCGCCCACGAGCGTGGCCTGACTCCGGCCACGGTGCTGGCCACGGCATTCGCCGAGGTCGTGGGCCGGTGGAGCGCCGGCGACCGGTTCCTGCTCAACCTGCCGGTGTTCGACCGGGAACCGCTGCACGACGATGTCGACACGATCGTGGGCGACTTCTCCAGTTCGGTCTTGCTGGACGTCGACGTCGCGGGCCCGGTGCCGTTCGCCGACCGCACAGCCCGCGTCCAGAAGGACCTGCGGGAGGCGATGGGCCACGCCGAGTACAGCGGCGTCGAGGTGCTGCGCGACCTCACCCGTGCCGCAGGAGGCGAGCCGGTGCTGGCCCCGGTGGTGTTCACCAGCGCCCTGGAGCTGGGCGAGCTGTTCGCGCCCGAGGTACAGCGCTGTTTCGGACGGCCGTCGTGGATCATCTCCCAAGGGCCACAGGTGTGGTTGGACGCCCAGGCCACCGAGCTCGACGGTGGTGTGCTGCTCAATTGGGACGCCCGTGAATCAGTGTTCTGCGAGGGTGTGCTGGACGCCATGTTCGCCGCGTATGTCGAGCTGGTGGAAGAGCTGCTCGACGACGGAGCGGCGTGGAACCGACCGGTTCCGGCACGGCTGCCGGCGGCGCAGCGAGCGGTGCGTGACCAGGTGAACGACACCAGTGGCACCGGCCGCTCCGGACTGCTGCACGAGCGGTTCTTCCGGCTCGCGGCGGCGCGGCCGGACCGCACGGCGCTGATGTTCAGTACCGGCACGGCCGGTGACAGCGCGCGTTCCGGCAGTATGCCCACCGGCACCATGACCTACGGCGAGCTGTCCCGGCGGGCTCGCCGGGTGGCCGCGATGCTTGCGGCGATGGGCGTGCGGCCCGGCGACTGCGTGGGCATCACTGTGCCCAAGGGTCCGGACCAGGCTGTCGCCGTGCTCGGTGTGCTGGCCGCGGGCGCCGCGTATGTGCCGTCTGGCGTCGACGTGCCGATGAGCCGCCGCGCCCAGGCGTTCCACACGGCCGGCGTCGGCGTCGTGCTGACCGATGCCGGGCTGGCGGCCGGCGACGACTGGCCCGACGGCGCAGTCCCCGTCCCGGTGTCCGACGCCGCCACGTACCCGCCGGTGACGTCGATCGCCGGCGTCGACGGCGAGGCCGTCATGTACGTGTTGTTCACCTCCGGCTCGACCGGCGTGCCCAAGGGCGTGCAGGTGCCGCATCGGGCCGTGGCCAACACCGTCGACGCGGTCAACGACACGTTCGGCATCGACGGCTCCGACCGGACGATCGCGCTGTCGGCTCTGGACTTCGACCTCTCCGCCTACGATCTGTTCGCTTTCCTGTCGGCCGGCGGGAGCGTGGTGGTGCCCGACGAGTCGCAGCGTCGCGACGCGCAGGCGTGGGCCGAGCTGATCCGGCAGTGCGACGTCACCGTCGTCAGCTGCGTGCCCGCGTTGCTCGACATGCTGCTCGTCGCCGGGGCCGAACACCTTCCCGGTTCGAAGCTGCGGCTGGTGATGCTCGGCGGTGACTGGGTCACCGTCGACCTGCCGGGCCGGTTGCGCACGCTGCTTCCGCAGTGCCGGTTCGCCGGGCTCGGTGGGATGACCGAGGCGGCGATCCACTCCACCGTGTTCGAAGTCGACCGCGTCGATCCGGCCTGGCGGGCGGTGCCGTACGGCGTGCCGCTGGCCAACATGCGCTGCCGGGTGGCCGACGTGCACGGGCGCGACTGCCCGGACTGGGTACCCGGCGAGCTGTGGGTATCCGGCACCGGAGTAGCGCTCGGCTACCAGGGTGATGCGGTCCGCACGGCGGAGAAGTTCGTCGAGCACGATGAGCGGCGCTGGT
>NZ_ML142850.1:56094-57756 GCF_004138495.1 Phytoactinopolyspora endophytica | reverse complement strand
CGGCGACCTGGCCCGCTACTGGCCCGATGGGACATTGGAGTTCCTCGGCCGGGCCGATCACCAGGTGAAGGTCCGCGGGCACCGGATCGAGCTGGGCGAGATCGAGTCGCACCTGGCCGTCCATCCGGACGTCGACAAGGCGATCGCTACCGTCGTCGACGGCGCCACCCGCCGGCTGGCCGCCGCCGTGGTGCTCAGCGGTCACGTGGAAGGGGAGTCGCCTGGCTCGCCGGCCCAGGCATCCGGGCCTGCGGCGTTGTCGTCGTCCGCCGCTGCCCCTGCCGAGCTGCGTGACTGGCTCGCCGGCCGTGTCCCCGGCTACATGGTTCCCGAACACATCCACGTCCTGGACGCCTTACCGATCACGGCCAACGGCAAGATCGACCGTAAGGCCGTCCACCAGGTGCTCGCCGAGCCCGGCGACACGTCCGCCCACGGCTTCGAACCGCCGTCCGGGCCGGTGGAGGAGGCCGTGGCCAGGCTGTGGGCGCAGCTGCTGGAGGTGGATCGGGTGGGCCGCCGGGACGGATTCTTCGCGCTGGGCGGAGACAGCCTGCTGGCCACCCGGCTGGTCAACCGGCTGGGCGAGGCCGGTCTCGGCGGCGCGACGCTGGCCGCGCTGTTCACGACACCGGAGCTGGCCGGCTTCGCCGCCACGTTGACGCCGGGAGAGCGGTCCGAACAGCCCGCGCTGCGACCCGACCCGGCCGGCCGGTTCGAGCCGTTCCCGCTGACCGAGGTGCAACGGGCGTACTGGATCGGCCGCGACCCGAAGCTTCCCCTGGGTGGCGTGGCGTCGCACTTCTACCTCGAGCTCGACGGCGCCGAGATCGACCTGGAACGGCTGGAAGAGGCGTGGAACCGGCTGGTCGAACGGCACGAGATGCTTCGCGCGGTCGTGGCGGCGGATGGCACGCAGCGAGTGTTGCCCGAAGTGCCCCGCTACCGGATCCCGGTCACCGACGGCGGACACTCGCCCGATGACGCGCTCCGTGAGCTGCGCGAGACCACGTCTCACCACGTCGCTGACACCGCGAACGGGCCGCTGTTCGCGATCCGCGCGGTCACCTACGTGGACGACGGCGACCACGGTGACGGCGGCGGCCGGCCGCGACTCCGGATCGGGGTCGGGCTCGACAGCATCGCGCTCGACGGACGCAGCATCATGGTGCTGTTCACCGAGTGGGACGCGCTCTATCGCGACCTGGACGCGCCGTTGCCGGCACTGGAGATGTCGTTCCGCGACTATGTCCTCCAGGTCGCGCCGGACCCGCAGCGGGTAGCCGCGGCCGACGAGTACTGGCGATCCCGGCTGCCCGGCCTGCCGCCGGCGCCGCAGCTTCCGTTGGCCGTCGAACCCGACACCGTGGACGCGCCACGCTTCCGCCGCTCGCATGCGTTCATCGACCCCCAGCGGTGGGCACGGCTCACCGAGCGGGCCCGCCGGCATGGGATCACGCCGACGGCAGTGCTGCTCACGGCGTATGCGGAGGTGCTGGCAGCATTCAGCGGCCAGCCGGACCTGACGGTGAACCTGACCCTGTTCGACCGGGACGACGTGCACCCGGACGTGAACGGTGTGATCGGCGACTTCTCGTCGTTGCTGCTCGTGGGATGCCGGGCCGGCACCGGTCAGAGCTTCCTCGACTCTGCACGCAGAGT
>NZ_ML142850.1:55710-56016 GCF_004138495.1 Phytoactinopolyspora endophytica | reverse complement strand
AGCTGTGGCGGGACCTGGACCACCGGGAGATCTCGGGGGTGCAGGTGCTGCGAGAGCTGGCGCGGCAGCACGACGCGACGGTGAAAGCGATGCCGGTGGTGTTCACCAGTGTGCTCGGCGTCGGTGACGACGCCTCGCTCGACCTGTCCGAGGTGTTCCCGGCTCCCGTCTACAGCGTGACCCAGACACCGCAGGTGTGGCTGGACCTGAAGGTCTCTCTGACTCGGGGCGGCCTCGCCATCGACTGGGACTCGGTGGACGAGCTGTTCCCGCCCGGCCTGGTGGACGCGATGTTCTCCGCCTACG
>NZ_ML142850.1:51243-55626 GCF_004138495.1 Phytoactinopolyspora endophytica | reverse complement strand
AGCTGGTCGAGTGGCTCTCGGACGCCGAGCGGCCGGCCGGCACCGAGTGGGACGCTCCGGTCCTGCCGGCGATCCCGGCCGGGCAGGCGGCGGTGCGGGACCGGGTGAACGCGACGGAGGGTCCGGCACCGGAGTCCGTTCCCGGCGGTGGTGTGCTGCACGGCGGGTTCTTCGCCCAGGCCGGCCTGGCACCGGAGCGGGTAGCGCTGGTGTGGGACGGCGGGGAGTCGTCCCACGCGGAGCTGTCCTACACGGAGCTGTCCTACGCGGAGCTGGCGGCGAGGGCGTTGCGGGTAGCGGCGTGGCTGGTGGACCGGGGCGTGCGGCCGGGGGACGCCGTCGTCGTGAGCCTGCCTAAAGGGCCAGATCAGGTCGCCGGCCTGCTCGGCGTGCTGGCGGCCGGCGGGATGTATGTCCCGGTGGGCGTGGACCTGCCGCGGCTGCGCCGAGAGCGGCTGGTCGAGAGCTCCGGCGCGGTACTCGTGCTGGACGATCTCTGTGCCGCCGACGAGGTGCCGCCGCTGGCCGAACCGGTCGCCGTCGACCCGGAACAGCTGGCTTACACCATCTTCACCTCGGGGTCGACAGGTGAGCCGAAGGGCGTGCAGATCGCGCATCGCAGCGCGGTGAACACGATCGACGACATCAACACCCGCTTCGGCGTGGGGCCGGACGACCGGGTGCTCGCGGTGTCGGCGGCCGATTTCGACCTGTCGGTCTACGACGTGTTCGGGTTGCTGGCCGCCGGAGGAACGGTGGTGCTGATCGGCGAGGACGAGCGGCGCGACGCCCAGCGGTGGGTGGAGCTGGCGCATCGGCACGGTGTCACCGTCTGGAACACGGTGCCGGCGTTGCTGGACATGCTGGTCACCGTGGCCGAGACCGAGGCCGGCCTGCCGGAGTCGCTGCGGCTGGCGATGGTGTCCGGCGACTGGGTGGGCCTGGACCTGCCGGGCCGGGTGCGGGCGCTGGTGCCGCAGTGCCGGTTCGTCGCCCTGGGCGGAGCGACCGAGGCATCCATCTGGTCCAACGCGTTCGAGGTCGACCGGGTCGATCCGGCCTGGTCGTCCGTCCCGTACGGATACCCGCTGCGGAACCAGCGTTTCCGGGTCGTGGACCGGCACGGTCGCGACTGTCCGGACTGGGTGCCGGGGGAGTTGTGGATCGGCGGCATCGGGGTGGCCGAGGGGTATCGGGGCGACCCGGCACGGACGGCGGAGAAGTTCGTCGAGCGGGCCGGCACCCGCTGGTACCGCACCGGGGACCTCGGGCGGTACCGGCCGGACGGGACGCTGGAGTTCCTGGGCCGGGCCGACACCCAGGTCAAGGTCCGCGGACACCGGATCGAGCTGGGCGAGGTCGAAGCCGCGTTGACGGCCCACCCGGCGGTAGCGCAGGCGGTGGTCGTCGCGCCGGGGGAGCGGGACCGCAAACGGCTGGTCGGCTTCGTGCAGGCGGACGGCGACGTCGTCGGCGCACTGCCGGACTTCCTGGCCGAGCGGCTGCCGGCCCATGCCGTGCCCGGTCGGATCCTGCCGGTGGACGCCCTCCCGCTCACGGCGAACGGCAAGATCGACCGTGCCGAGCTCACTCGCGGCGCCGGCCACACGGGCGCGGGCGACGCCGGCACGGGCGATGCCGTCGAGGGCGACGGTGCGAACGCCGACGCCGCGACACGTTTCGAGCCTCCGGCCGGGCCGGTGGAGGAGGCCCTGGCGGAGCTGTGGGCAGAGCTGCTGGGGGTTGACCGCGTCGGCCGCGAGGACGGGTTCTTCGCCCTGGGCGGAGACAGCCTGCTGGCCACCCAGCTGGTGAGCCGGCTCCCCGCAGCCGGGCTGGCCGGTGCGGAGCTGGCCAACCTCTTCCTGTCGCCGGCGCTGGCCGGCTTCGCCGCCACCTTGACCTCCGGGGCGGTCGAGGCCGCGCCGACGATTCAGCCCGAGCCGGAGCACCGTCACGATCCGTTCCCGCTGACCGATGTGCAGCAGGCGTACTGGATCGGCCGTGACCCCGCGCTCCCGCTCGGTGGCGTCGCCGCGCAGTTCTATGTCGAATACGAGCACACCGACCTCGACATGGGGCGGTTGGAAGAGGCGTGGAACCGGCTGGTGCCGCGGCACGAGATGCTGCGCGCCGTCGTCGACATCGACGGTACCCAGCGCATCCTCCGTGATGTTCCGCGCTGCCGTATCCAGGTTGTCAACCTCGAACCGGGCCCGGATACGGCCGGGGAACGGGCCGGCACGGAGCTGGCGGCGGTCCGCGAGCAGATGAGCCGCGCCACGCTGGAGCCGTCGACCTGGCCGCTGTTCGACATCAAAGCGGTGCGGTACGACGACGGCCGGACCCGGCTGTGCGTCGTGCTCGACAGCCTGATCGTCGATGGGCTGAGTATCCTCACCCTGTTCGCCGAGTGGGATCAGCTCTACCGTGACCTGGACGCATCCCTGCCGCCGGTTGGCCTGTCGTTCCGCGACTACCTGCTCCAGGCGCAACCGGAACCGGCCGCCGTCGACCGGGCGCTGGGCTACTGGCAGGACCGGATGGTGGCCTTGCCGCCCGCGCCCCGGCTGCCGCTGCGGATCGACCCGGGCCGGCTCGACGTCCCGCGTTTCCATCGCCGGGAGGCACGGCTGGACCGGCCCACCTGGGCGGCGATCACCGAGCGGGGCAGGCGGCACGGCCTCACCCCATCGGTTGTGGTGCTGGCCTGCTATGCCGATCTGCTCAGCCGATGGAGCGACCAGCCGGAGCTCACCATCAACCTCACCCTGTTCGACCGGCAGCCGCTCCATCCGGACATCGACCGGGTGGTCGGCGACTTCACGTCCCTGCTGCCGGCATCCCACCGGCCCGATCCGGGGGAGAACTGGCTCGCCGGGGCGCGACGGCTGCAGGAGCAGTTGTGGCGGGACCTGGACCACCGGGAGGTGTCGGGGATCCGGGTGCTGCGGGAGCTTGCCCGGCATCGCGACGCCTCGGTGGAGGCGATGCCGGTGGTGTTCACCAGCATGCTCGGTGTCGACGACACGCTCGCGCAGTCCGTGCGATGGCCCGACTACACCCGGACCCGGACGCCGCAGGTATGGCTGGATCACCAGGTCATCGAACGCTCCGGCGAGCTGCTGCTGAGCTGGGACTGCGTCGACGAGTTGTTTCCCGACGGGCTGATCGACACCATGTTCGCCGAATACGAGGCGACGCTGCGCCGAATGGCGGACGTGGACTGGCAGACCGAGCCCGTTGTCGCCGCTGCGGCCCAGGGCCGGACCGGAGCCGGGCCGATCGAGTCCGGCGTCGTCGTCCCGGCGACCTCGGACGGACGGGCCGACGCTGCACCAGCATCGTTCGAATCGCCCGTCGGTGTGGCCGAGACGGCAGTCGCGGAGCTCTGGATGGAGCTGCTCGAGGTGGACCGGGTCGGCCGCGGAGACGGGTTCTTCGCGCTGGGCGGGGACAGCCTGCTGGCGGCTCGCCTGGTGAGCCGGCTCCGTGAGCGCGGGCTGGCCGGAGCACGGCTGGCCGACCTGTTCGCGTCACCCACGCTGGCCGGCTTCGCAGCCACGCTCACGCCGGGACGGGCCGAGACAGCGCCCGCGATCCGTCCTGATCCCGAGCACCGGCACGACGCGTTCCCGCTGACCGACGTGCAGCAGGCCTACTGGATCGGTCGCCGGGACGACTTCGTCCTGGGCGGCATCGCCGCTGTGTTCACCACCGAACGCGAATACGAGGACCTGGACCTGGCACGGCTGGAGGAAGCGTGGAACCGGCTGGTGCAGCGGCACGAGATGCTGCGTGCGGTCGTCGCTGCAGACGGCACCCAGCGCATCATGAGCGACGTGCCGCGCTACCGCATCACGGCGGTCGATCTCGACCCGGGCCTGGCCGACGACCACGAGGAGATCGAACTCGCCGCGATTCGCGAGAAGATGAGGGGCGCCACGCACGACGCGTCCGCCTGGCCGCTGTTCGACATCAGGGCGATCCGTCTGGGGGAGCGTACCCGGGTCGCCGTGGTGTTCGACACCATGATCGTCGACGGGCTGAGCATGCTCACCCTGTTCACCGAGTGGGACCGGCTCTACCGCGATCTGGACGCATCGTTGCCGCCGATCGGCCTGTCGTTCCGCGACTACGTGCTCCAATCCCGGCCCGACCCCGAGCGTCTGGCCGCCGCCGAGGAGTACTGGCGTGAGCGGGTGCCCGAGCTGCCCCCGGGGCCGCGGCTACCGGTCCGGGTCAAGCCGGAGCAGATCGCCACGCCGCGATTTCGCCGCCGTCAACGGCACATCGACGCCGCGAGCTGGCGGACACTCGTCGAGCGGGCCAGACGGCATGACCTCACGCCGTCAGTAGTCCTGCTGGCCTGCTACGCCGAGG
>NZ_ML142850.1:49862-51231 GCF_004138495.1 Phytoactinopolyspora endophytica | reverse complement strand
CGGCCTGGAGCGGCCAGCGGGAGCTGACGGTGAACCTGACCCTGTTCGACCGGCAGCCAGTCCACCCCGACATCGACCGCGTGGTCGGCGACTTCACGTCGCTGCTGCTGGTGGCCCACCACCTCGACCAGAACGACACCTGGCTCACGCGGGCACGCCGGTTGCAGGCGCAGGTGTGGCGGGACCTGGACCACCGGGAGCTGTCCGGGGTGCGGATCCTGCGGGACCTCGCTCGCCGTGATGTCCGGCTGACCGAGGCGGTGCCGGTGGTGTTCACCAGCATGCTCGGTGTCGATGACGGTCTGGCCCGGGAGGCACGCTGGCCCGACCACGCGTCGTCGCAGACCCCGCAGGTGTGGCTTGACCACCAGGCCGTGGAGCTGGCCGACGGCGTGTTGCTGAGCTGGGACTCCGTCGACGAGCTGTTCCCGGACGGAATGGTCGACGCGATGTTCGCCGCCTATGTCACCACGCTGCGACGGCTCATGGACATCGACTGGGCGGTCCTGCAGGCCGGGCTGCCGCCCGAGGTCTGTGTCGCGGTGCCCGACGACGTCCGGCCGGCGCGGTCGCCCGGAGAACCGTCGTTCAGAAGACCGCCGCCCAGCGAGCCATCACCCACGGATCCATCGTCCACGGAGTCAATGCGCGGCGAGCAGGCACGAGATGAGCCAGCGTCCGCCGAACCACCGGGCACGGCCCTGGAACGGGAGCTGGCCCAGCTGTGGGGCGACGTACTCGGCCGCGCTCCGGAGGGACGGCTGGACAACTTCTTCGCCCTCGGCGGCGATTCGCTGGCCGGGACACGAATGGTCCAGACCGCCGTCAAACGCTATGGCGTCGACGTGTCACTGCGGGCCTTCTTCGCCGCGCCCACCGTCGCCGACCTGGCCCGCAGCATCGACGACCAGCTCAACGCAGCCGAGACCTCCGAGGACGGGATTCTATGAACGTCAGTGACCTGGTGACCGAGTTCGAGCAGCTCGGAGTCCGGCTGTGGGCCGACGACGGTCAGCTCCGATTCCGGGCGCCGCGCGGCGTCCTCACTGACGAGCGTAAGGCGAGGCTGGTCCAGAACAAGGCGGACCTGCTGTCCTACCTCGACGCCGACACCACCGAACTGGTCGCGGACCCGGACGGCCGGCACGAGCCGTTCCCGCTGACCCAGATGCAGGCTGCCTACCAGCTCGGCCGGCACCAGGTCTTCGACTATGGCGGCGTGGCCTGCACCGGCTACCTCGACATCGCCTACGACGCGACTCCGCCGGCGGACCTGGAACGGGCCTGGAACCAGCTCGTCCGGCGGCACGACATGCTCCGGACGGTGGTGCACGGTGACGGTCACCAGCGTGTCCTACCGGCGGTGGAC
>NZ_ML142850.1:48139-49832 GCF_004138495.1 Phytoactinopolyspora endophytica | reverse complement strand
GTATCGGATCCCGGTGACCGACCTGCGCGGCGCCAGGCCCGACGCGGTGGAGACGCACCTGGACGGGGTCCGGCGCGAGCTGACCCGCTCGCCGGGCTCCACCGAGCACTGGCCGCTGTTCGCCCTGCGTATCACCGTGACGGACGATTCGACGCTGCTGCACCTGCTCGTGGAGCTGATCGTGGTCGACTCGGCCAGCGTGCAGCTGCTGCTCGGCGAGCTGGACGCGCTGCTGCGCGGTGACACCTTGCCGCCGCTGGATGTGACGTTCCGTGACTACGTGCTGGCCGAACGATCGTTGCGCGCCGGACCCAGATTCCAGCGCGACCGGGCGTACTGGCTGGATCGCATCGACAGCCTGCCGCCGTCGCCCGAGCTGCCCGGCAACGGACGCCAGGAGCCGGCACCGGCCACTGAACCGGTCCGATTCCGGCGCCTGGACCGGCAGCTCGCCGCGGCCGAGTGGGCCGGGCTGCGCAAGCGGGCCGAGCGGAATGGTGTCACCGCGTCGGCCGTGCTGCTCACCGCCTACGCGGAGACGGTGGGACGGTGGAACCGGCACCGCCGGTTCACGCTGAACCTGCCGGTGTTCAACCGGCTCCCGCTGCACGAGCGGATCGGATCCGTCGTCGGCGACTTCACCTCGGTGAACCTGCTGGCGGTCGACCTCGACGCCGCATCCACGTTCGCCGGCCGGGTGTCCGCGGTCAGCGCCCAACTCTTCGACGACCTCGACCATCGGCTCTTCTCCGGCTTGGACGTGCTGGCCGAGCTGACCCGCAGCCAGGGCCGCCCCGCCCTGATGCCGGTGGTGTTCACCAGCACCATCGGCACGGGAGCGGCTGCCGGCACGGCCACTGGAGCAGCGGCCGGGGCTACCACCGAACCGGCAGCCGAGCCGACCACCGAGCCGCCGCTGGGACGGTTCGTGCACGGCGTCACCCAGACCCCGCAGGTCTGGCTCGACTGCCAGGTGGTCGAGCACGCCGGTGGGGTGCTGCTGGCGTGGGATGTGCGCGACGACGTGTTCCCGGACGGACTTGCGGCCGATGCGTTCTCCTCGTTCGCCGACCTGGTGGTCAGGCTGGCCACGACCGACGAGGCATGGGATGACAGCGCGCCGAACCTGCTGCCGGGGGCGCAGCGTGCGCGCCGGACCGAGGTGAACGACACCGCGGCAGCGTTGCCCAGCCACCTGCTGCACGAGCCGGTGCTTGCCCGGGCGGACACGACGCCGCACGACGTCGCCGTCGTCGACACGCACCTCACGCTGTCCTACGCCGAGCTCGCCGCCCGTGCCCAGGCGGCCGCCCGCAGGCTGCGGGCGGCTGGCTGCCGGCCGGGGGAGCTGGTGGCGATCTGCATGGTCAAGGGCGCAGACCAGGTGGTCGGCGTGCTTGCGGCGCTGCTTGCCGGGGCCGCCTACGTGCCGGTCGACCCAGGACAGCCCGCAGTCCGCCGAGACCGGATCCTCAGCGCCGCCGGTGTGCGGTTCGCGCTGACCCAATCCTGGAGCGGGACCGCGGACGAGCTACCGGCGGAGGTACGGCCGATCGTGGTCGACGACCTCGCCGCGGGCGAGGCCGGGAATTCCCTCTCCCCGCCGCCACCGTCCCCGCCGGGACCGCCGGTGCCCGCGTCGCCAGACAACCCCGCGTACGTCATCTACACCTCCGGCTCCACCGGCGATCCC
>NZ_ML142850.1:38596-48092 GCF_004138495.1 Phytoactinopolyspora endophytica | reverse complement strand
GTGTCGTGATCAGCCACCGTGCGGCCGCCAACACCATCGAGGACATCAACGCGCGCTTCAGTGTCGGCCCGGACGACCGGGTGCTCAGCGTGGTCAACCTCGGGTTCGACCTGTCTGTCTACGACATCTTCGGGGTGCTCGCCGCTGGTGGCACCGTCGTCCTTGCGGACCCGGAGCGGCGCGGCGACCCGTCGCATTGGGCCGACCTGATCGCCCGGCACGGCATCACGGTCTGGAACACCGTGCCGTCCCAGCTGCAGATGCTTCAGGACTACGCGGACGGCGCGCCGGCCGGAGACAACCAGCTCGGCACGCTGCGGCTGGCGTTGCTATCCGGCGACTGGATCCCCGTCGCGCTCCCGGACCGGGTTCGCGCCACCGTGCCGGACCTGAGGGTGGTGAGCCTGGGCGGCGCCACCGAGGCGGCGATCTGGTCGATCTGGTATCCCATCGGGGACGTCCAGCCGCAGTGGCGCAGCATCCCGTACGGCACACCGCTGACCAATCAGACCTTCCACGTCCTCGACGACGCCCTGCAGGACCGCCCCGACTGGGTGCCGGGCGAACTGTACATCGGCGGCGCCGGACTGGCCCAGGGCTACCTCGGCGATCCGGAGCGGACCGGACAGCGGTTCATCACCTGTCCGCGCACGGGCGAGCGGCTGTACCGCACCGGCGACCTGGGCCGCTACCTTCCCGACGGCACCATCGAGTTCCTCGGCCGCGAGGACACCCAGGTCAAGATCCGCGGGCACCGGGTAGAGCTCGGCGAGATCGAGTCCGCGCTGCGCGCGCATCCGGCGGTGGCCGACGCCGCGGTGGTCGCCGACGGCGAGCGCGACGCTCGGCGGTTGACCGGTTTCGCGGAGCTGGCCCAGAGCAAGCCCGTCACCGATGGCACCACCAGTATCGACAGCGGCACCGGCGGCACCGGCACCCGCACCGACAGCGGTATCGCCACCGCCGATCCGGCTGCGGCACAGGTCATCGACGCGGCGACGGCCGCCTGGACAGCAGCCGAGGACGCCATCGAGGCGGACACGTTCACCGCGCTCATGCGGGGCGTCGACGAAGTAGCCGTGCAGGCCATGGCCGCTCAGCTGCGCGCCGACGGCCTGTTCGCCGACCGGGGAGCGGGCCACACCGCGGCCGAGATCGTGGCGGCCACCGGGGTCGCCGACCGGCACCGGCGGCTGCTGCGACGCTGGCTCGACGCGCTGGTCGACGCGGGTGCGCTGCGCTTCGACGCCGCCGGGACGTACCGTGACCTGGCACCTCCCAGCCCCGCCGGCGAGTCCGACATCTGGGAGCGCATCGACCAGCTCGAACGGCACGCCGGCTACGGCGCGGAGCTGTTGGGGTTCGTGCGGTCGTGCACCACCCGGCTCGGCGACATGCTGCGCGGAGAGTTCGACGTCCGCGACATCCTGTTCCCCGACGGCGAGTTCGGCGCCGCGCACGCGGTATACCGGGAGAACCAGGTGGGCCGCAGCATGAACGGCGTCGTCGCGGAGGCCATCCGCCGGCTGGCCGAGCAGCACGCCGGGCGGGACGGCGCGGGTCCGCTACGGATCCTGGAAGTGGGTGCCGGAATCGCCGGGACCAGCGCCGACGTCGTCGCGGCCGTCGCAGATCTGGAGCCGGACTACCTGTTCACCGACGTCTCGGAGTTCTTCCTCAGCGAGGCCCGCGGCACCTTCGATCAACACCCGTGGATGCGCTACGGCCTGTTCGACATCAACTCCGACATCAGGGAGCAGGGCTACTCGCCCAACTCCACCGACGTGGTGCTGTGTGCCAACGTGCTGCACAACTCGCGAGATGCGGGCGAGGTGCTGAACCGGCTGCGAGAGCTCCTGGCGCCGGGCGGCTGGCTGGTCTTCATCGAACCGACCAGACGACACAACTATCCGCAGCTGGTGTCGATGGAGTTCGAGTTCACCGCCGAAGACTTCCATGACGAGCGGGCCCGCACCGGTCAGGCGTTCTTCACCCGCCGCCAGTGGCTGGAGCTGTTGGCCGGTGCCGGAGCGGCCGACGCGGTATGCGTACCGCCCGAGAACAGCGCGCTGGCCATGGCCGGTCAAGGCGTGTTCCTCGCCCGTTTCGACGACAGCCGGGCCTACACCACGGCCGACGCCGTGCTGGCGTACCTGGCCACGCGTCTGCCGGATTACATGCTGCCCCGATCGGTGCAGCTGGTGGACGCGCTGCCCCGCTCGGCCAACGGCAAGCTCGACCGGGCGGCGCTGACCCAATGGCTGACCGGGTCCGGACTCGGATCCGGGTCTGGACCCGGACAGCCGATCGAGGTGGGGGACCCGGTGGTCGACGACCTGGAGCGGCGGGTGGCCGCGTTGTGGACGGAGCTGCTCGGCGCCGAGGTCGTCGGCCGGGACCAGGACTTCTACTCCCTCGGCGGCGACTCGCTCCTGCTGTCGCGCATGGTGGGACGGCTGCGTGAACAGGTGCCCGAGGCAGGCAGCCTGGACTGGGCGGTGCTGCTGCGCCAGATGCTGCACGATCCCACCGTCCGAGGCCTGGTCGGATACCTGCGTTCGGCTGGGGACGGGAACACGGCCTCCGACGACGAGCGTTCCCCCGTCGTCGTGCTCGGGTCCGCTTCGGACGATGCACCGACGTTTGTGCTGGTGCACGCCGGAACCGGGACGCTAGAGCCGTACCAGGCGCTGCTGGCCCGGCTCCGGGGCGGCGGTGAACGCGGGCTGCTCGGTGTCGAGATGACCGATCTCGACACCTACCTCGCGCTGCCACCGGAGGCGGTGATCGACCGGCTGGCCGCCGGCTACGCACGCGACCTGCTGGAGCACGGCTCCCGGTTCACCGTGGTCGGATACTGCCTGGGCGGCCTGCTCGCCACCGAGGTGGCCCGGGCGCTGACGGAGGCCGGCGCCACTGTCGACGGGCTGACCGTGATCAGCTCCTACCAGCCGCCGGCGGTCGAGGACGAGCTCATGGTGGAGTACCTGTTCGCTCAGTCGATGGGGGCGGACCTGGACGCGCTGGGCCTGCCCGCCGGCTACGACGACATCGGCCGGGCGGTGCGGAGCATCCTCGAGCGTTCACCGGCGCGGCTGCCGGCCGGCTGCCTGACCGAGCTGGACGGCGAGAGCGCAGCTGTCGGCGCCGCCTTCCGTGAGTTCGCCCGCGCCGAGCGTCCCGACCGGCTGGCTGCCATCCACCAGGTGGCCACGGCGGACGGGGCGTACAACTCCGGCAGCTACACCCTCGACGAGTTCACCCGGTTCTTCGACGTGTTCCGCCAGAGCATGCTCGCGGTGGCCAGGCACCGTCCAGACCCGTATACCGGCCCGACCACGTTGCTGCGCAACAGCGGCTCGTCGACCCTGCTCCCGGGCACCCGGACCGACGTGGCGGAGTTCTGGGAGCGGATCTGCGTGGCAGAGCTCAGCGTGCACGACCTTCCCGGCGACCACTTCAGCTGCATGGCGGCAGCGAACGCTCCCCGCATCGCCGCGCTGCTCACAGGGGCCCGGCAGTGAGCGGGGCAAGCACAGGGGACGGGATGGGCGCAGGGGACGGGCGGCGCCTGAGCGTGCTCGTCTGCGGCACCGGGTTCGGCCGCATCCATCTGCGGGCGGTGCGTGCCTCGGCGGACCTCGAGCTGGCCGGTGTCCTGTCTCGCGGCAGCGCCGCGTCCCGGCAGGTCGCGGCGAGCTATGACGTGCCGTGCTACACCGCCACCGAAGAGCTGCCCGATGATATCGACGTCGCCTGCGTCGCGGTCCCGTCGAGCACCGGCGCCGGCGACGGTGCTCAACTGACGCAACGGCTGCTGAAGCGGGGGATACATGTCCTGCACGAGCATCCGCTGCACCCGGACGAGCTGGCCTCCTGCCTGCGTGCCGCCCGTGAACATGGCGTGCGTTACCGGGTGAACACCCTTTATCCGCACGTCGAGCCGGTCCGCCGGTTCCTGTCCGCCGCTGAGACGATGCGCCGCCGGCAGCCGCCGCTGTTCGTGGACGCGGTCTGCGGGGTGCAGGTGCTCTACTCGCTGCTGGATGTCGTCGCCCGCGCCGTTGGCAGGGTCCGGCCGTGGCGGTTCGCCGAACCGGTGGCGCTGCCGCCCGATCTCGTCGCCCTGGCCGAGACCCCCGCGCCGTACACGAGCCTGCACGGGGTGGTCGGCGGGGTGCCGTTGACGCTGCGGGTGCAGAACCAGCTCAACCCGTCCGACCCGGACAACCACGCCTTGCTGCTGCACCGGATCAGCGTCGGCTTCGAGTCAGGTGTGCTGGCGCTGGCCGACACGCACGGTCCGGTGCTGTGGAGCCCGCGCCTGCACAGCGCCCGTGACGACGTCGGCCGGCTCGTCATCGAGGGACCCGGCAGCGAACGGCTGGACGTGGTCGCGACCGAGCGGGTCGACACCCAGCCGCCTCCCACGTTCCGGGAGCTCTTCGACCGTGTCTGGCCCGAGGCTGTGGCGGATGCTCTCACCGAGCTGCGCCGCGAGATCGCCGAGCCGGAGGGTTCCGGGCCGTCGTCGCAGGGGTCGCAATGGGCGTTGAGCATCGCGACGGTGTGGCAGGACCTGTCCACCCGGCTCGGTCCGGTGACGCTGATCGATCCGCCCGAGCCACAACCCGTGCCGCTGCTGGAGCTGTTGCGATGAAGACACCGAACAACCGCTGGCTGCGTTGCCTGCAGCCGCGTCCGGACGCCGCCACGAGGCTGATCTGCCTGCCACACGCAGGCGGGTCGGCCAGCGCGTACCGAGCCTGGCCGGGTCTGGTCGGCGAGCGGATCGAAATCCACACGGTGCAGTACCCGGGGCGCGAAGATCGTTTCGGCGAGCCGTTCGTGGACGACATGGCGACGGCTGCCGAACGGATCGCCTCCGAGATCGCTCCGCTGACCCGGCGCGGATACGCCCTGTTCGGGCACAGCATGGGAGGCGCGATCGCCTACGAGGTCGCCGTGCGGCTGGACCAGGGAGGACTGCCGGCGCCGGTCCACATGTTCGTCTCCGGCCGCCAGCCACCGATCCACCACCGTGGAGGCGAGGTGCACACCTGGGACGACGACAGGCTGGGTTCCGAGCTGCTGCGGCTCAGCCCTGCCAATGCCGACCTGCTGTCCGAACCGGAACTGGCCGCGCTGGTGCTGCCGATCGTGCGTAACGACTACCGGCTGATCGAGCGTTACGTACCCGGCGACCGAGCCGTGCTGCCGGTGCCGATCACGGCGCTGATCGGTTCCGACGACGGCGAGCTGACCGCGGGCGAGGCCGGAGACTGGGCCTCGTACACGGGCCAGGGCTTCCGGCTGCACGAGTTCCCCGGCGATCACTTCTACCTCGTGGAGCATCGTCGCGCCGTGACCGATCTCGTCGCGAAGACGCTCCGGCCGGCATCCGCCCCTCCACTGTCCACACCATGAAAGGCACTGACATGAGCGAGCTGAACCCGTCTCCAGCGGTCGAGTTCTACGATTTGGTCACGCGTTCCCACTCCGAGGGCGGCGACGCGCTGCGTTCCGCGCTCGACGACGTCGATGTGGCGGCCGGGCCGGTGCTCGACGTGGGCGCCGGCACCGGGCGAACGGTACGGATCATCGCCGACGCCCTGCCCGACGCCCGCATCGTCGCCGCCGAACCGGACCTGGCGATGCGTACGGTCCTCACCCATCAGGTGGCCGGCGACGACGACTTGCGCCGGCGGGTCACCATCCTCGCGGAGCCGGCTGAGACGATGCCGCTGCCGGACCGGCTCTCCGCCGTCGTGCTCTTCGGCGTGGTGGGAATGCTCGACCGCGACGAGCGCAGGCAGTTCTGGGACCGGCTACTGCCCCGGCTCGCTCCCGGTGCGCCCATCGCGGTCGAGCTGCTCCCGATCAGCGAGCCCCAGCAGCTGCCGCCGATGCCCTACGCGAAGGAACGCATCGGCGACCACCTCTACGAGGCGACCCTGCAAGGCGAGCCCGGCGAGGACGACCTCATGGTGCTGAACTCGACCTGGCACATCACCGGTGGACCGGGCGAGGACCGCATCGTGCACGGCACCAGCCAATGGCACACCTTCGGCCTGGATGACCTCGCCCGCGAGACCGGCATGGTCGCGGAGCAGCTGACCATGCAGGCCGGAGTGCTGCGGGCGGCCACGTGATCGCCGTCGCCGGTGCGACGGGCAGCGTCGGCCGCTGGGCCGTCACTGAGCTGAACCGCATGGGCCTCGGTCCGCTCCGGCTGGGCGGGAGGCGCGCGGACGAGCTGGAGCAGATCGCCGCCGAGATCCCGGACGCTCAACCGTTCACGTTCGACCTCGAGGACCCGGACAGCGTGGTGCGTTTCTGCGCGGGCTGCGCGGTGGTGCTCAACTGCGCCGGGCCGTCGTACCTGATTCTGGACAAGCTCGCCCGCGCGGCGATCGCGGCTGGCGCCGCCTATGTCGACGTCTCCGGTGACGAGCCGGTCCACCGGCGGCTGACTTCGGCGGACTTCGCCGGAACGGCCGTCCTGTCCGCTGGCATGTTGCCAGGCCTGTCCAGCCTGGTGCCGCGCTGGATGGCCACCGAGATGGACAAGGTCGACTCGTTGTCCACCTACATCGGTGGGCTTGAGCGGTGTAGCCCGTCCAGCGCCACCGACATGATCTTGAGCATGCACACCGACGACGGTGATGGGTACGGGCATGCGTTGGCGGGCTGGCGGCACGGCCGGCTGGAGGAGAAGGTGCTCGGCCCGGCCAAGGACGTCGAGGTGCCGTTCTTCCCGGATCGGGTCAGCGTGCACCCGTTCTTCAGTGGAGAGTCCGCGCGGCTGGCCACCGCGATCGGCGTCGACAGCATGGACTTCTGGAACGTGTTCGTGGGTGATCGGCTGGTCACCAGCTTCACCCGGATGCGCGGCCGGCCCGTCGCGGGGGAGGAGATGGAACGCGCGGTGGCCGAGCTCACCCGCGCTGCCGAGCTGGACCTGTTCGGGCGGGAGCCGTATTACGCGCTGGTGTTCCGGATGACGGGCGTCGTGGATGGACACTCGGTTGTGCGCACCGCGGCGATGCGCACAGCTGACGCCTACCGGCTGATCGCTACCGTCGGTGCTCTGGTCGTGCACGCCGTCGTGGAGGGGAACGTCGGCCGTGGCGTCAGCTATGCCGCCGACGTACTCGATCCCGGATGGGTCGTCGCCGCGGTGCGCCGCTCGCCGGCCGTCACCGCGTTCGAACTGGTCTTGGACGCCGAGCCCGCCATGGAGGAGGGGGCGCTGTGATCGGCGAGATCACCGTACGTTCAAGCTCGTCACCAGGTAGGGCACGCTGATCCGGAACACGCCGTCGTGGTAGCTGCCGCCTTCGGTGACGATGTCGAGCAGGCTCTTCCGTGCTTGGGGCCACCTCTCACCCAGGGTTCTCGTCGCGAGCACGATCGGAGAGCTGTGTTGCTCGAGGAGGTCGATGAACGCCTCCGGTGAGGCAGCGGTGAGGTTGAACGTGCGCTCCTCCACCCGGGCGTCGTCGCCGACCATTGCTGTGATGTCGCCCGGTGTCTCGTGCCAGGGCTCTGGCGCGTCCGGAAAGTAGGGTGCCAGCGTCCGTCGTACCTGGCCGAACAGGCCTGCGGCCGACCAGCTGGTGAAGACGATGTCCCCGTCCGGGCGGGTGAGGCGCCGGGCCTCGTCGAGAGCCTGCTTGGGATCGGCGGCGAAGACGATCCCGAAGGTGGACGTGACGAGGTCCGCGGAGTCGGTGGGCAACGGGATCGACATGACGTCCGCCTCGATCCACTCGACGGTCACCGCGGCCGCCTCGGCACGGCGTGCCGCTTCGCTGAGCAGGACCGGGGTCACGTCGATGCCGATGACGGAGCGGGCACCGGCGTGGGCCAGCGCGATCGCCGTTACGCCGGTCCCAGTGGCCAGGTCGATCACGTCGCGCTCCTGTACGTCGAGCGACTCGGCCAGATCGCGCCCGGGCTGACTCCACAGGTCGCCGACGACACCGTAGTCGCCGACCGACCAGAATTCACTGGGCTCCATTTTCTACTCCTCATCACGATTCGTGCAGACTATGGCGGGCTGTGCCTGCAACGTGCCAGGCGCTTCGTGCGCCTCGTTGAAGCCGCACACGTCGCTGCGGCTCAGCTGAGATCGAACGGCCACACTCGGACAGTTCAAGAATAATAGTTCTCATTATCTAGCCCTCTAGCGGGTCAGGTCGCGAGTGTGCGCTCAGTGCGTAGGTGGCCAGTTCGACCAGTTCCTGACGGTCGGTGACTTAATCGCGAGGAGTGGTCCGGACGAGTTCAGCTCCAAGCCGCCAGGACATCGTGCGCGTTCCACACGACATCGGCTGTAACGTCGGCTTCGACTCCGGAGCGGCTGACTACCACGAACCCTGTCTCGTCGTCGGTGACTCCAGGGACGCGCGAGCTGCCGCGAATCAATTCGCGCCAATCGTGTCTATCGAAGGTCGAGGTGAGCCATTTGATCGAACCTGTGTAGTAGATCTTGCGTGCAAGCGGAGCACGGTCGGCGCCGACAATGTCAATTTCAGGATTGAAATCGCGTGGCCACCATCCACCCACGGCCTCGGCTTCCGGCCACGGTAGCTCGCCAGCGGCTGCGGCACGGGATAAGGCTTCTCGTATGGTTGGTTCGATAGCCCGGCCCCGCCAAGTGTCCCACTGGCGCCTGATTCTAGTCACGGCTAGGTCGGGCCGATCTCGCTTGACGTCTTCCTGGGCTTGACCCAGTACGGCGAGGTGGAGGCGTAGGTATGTGTCGTCGATGCGATAGAGCTTCCCGCCGTTACCGGGTTCGGTCGCCAGCGGTGAGTCCGCGACAACGGCGTGCTTTTCCTGGAGTCGCTGCAGGATGGGGCCGAGAGTCCCCGACTTGACCGCGTCACCCGGGCCGGCACCTGCGGTGTTGGCGATGTTGCTGAAGGTGCGTTCTCCGTGCCCGATGGCGGCGAGTACGCGACGAGTCTGATCCGGAGTCGGGAACTCGGAGTTCAGCATCAACTCACCCATGGTGAACAACGGGCTGGAGGGATCGTTGCACTGTTGGGCAAAGAACTCCAGTGCGGGCGTGCCTGATGGCCAGATGCGGCACAGGCCGGGGAAACCGCCGGTGATCAAGTGTGCATCCAGCGCGTCGGCGCCGTTCAAGCCGGTCATTGCGGCGACCTCGGCCGGATTGAGCGGCCTGATCACCGTTTCGGTGGCGCGGCCGTAGAACGGTCGATCGTAGCCGGTGAACGTCTCCATCATGTGCAAGTCACTGCCAACCAAGATCAACATTACCGGCTTGGTAGACAAGTGCCGATCCCATGCGGTCTGTAGTTGGCCCTCCAGTCGAGAATCCTGTTGGGCCAGCCAGGGCAACTCGTCGATCACCACGACCGAGGGAGCGTCGGTCGGCAGCACCAAGGCGAGAAGCTTCAACGCGGCTAGCCAGTCGGTAGGCACTGTTGTAGGCAGCTCGCCGCGGCCCGGGATCGAAGAATCC
>NZ_ML142850.1:33988-38579 GCF_004138495.1 Phytoactinopolyspora endophytica | reverse complement strand
CTCGAGGAAGTCGCCTAGCGACTCGGCAGGGGATACGCCACGGCTCGCCTGAAAGTACATGTATGGCAGGCCGGCATCCTGGCAGAACCGCTCAACAAGACGTGACTTCCCGACTTGCCGTCGGCCGCGGATGGCTACTGCTACGCCGCTACCATCGGACGCCACCAAGTCCAGCCGCTGCCGCAGCGACGCCAACTCGCGAGACCTGCCTACGAAAGGTCGTCTGTCCATTCTTGCTCCTAACGTAGATGCGTTCAAAGTTAGCAGCGATCTAAGTAAGGAGCAAGCTAAGTAAGGAGCAATCTAAGTTACAGGTACGTGCCTCCAATGGATCCCTACCTTGCGAAATCGAGATCCTCTCGGGCGAGTAGGCGATATGTCGCCATCCGTCAAGAGGGAGGAGGGAACACTGTCGTCCAGTCGCCGGCCATGCTGACCGTCGTCCATCCGAGCCGGTCCGCGATGGTGGTGATCGGCTCGGTTTCGTCGAACGTTGCGGCGCGACTCTCGTAGGCGAATTCGCGTTCGGCGTCGTCGTGGTCGATCAGGATCGCCAGGCCCGGGTGCGGGCCGGCGTTGGCCCATTCGAGCATCTCCCGGTCTCCGGCGGAGTTGCCGGCCGCGACGATCGGTGCTCGACCCAGCTGGGCCTGAATGTGCTCGACTTTGGCTGCACCTTCGTTCGCCTTTCCCATGAGCGACACGGTGCGCCTCAGCAGCGGACGGTCGTGATCGCAGCGGGCGAACTGGTAGCCGATCAACGTCCCGACCACCAGTTCCGGGGGCACACCGTAGAGGGACGGGCTGACGCAGCGGACGAACTCGGTGCCGCCACCGGACACGATGCCGACCGTGAAGTCGCGTCTGCGGAGCTCGTCGAGCAGTTCCAGCATCGGCTGGTACACGAGTGATCGGACCGGTGTATTAAAGGTCGGGTGCCGGTAGCGGCCGATGAACGTGTCCACGGCGGAGGCGAACTCTCCAGGGGTCTGACCGTCGAACAGCCCGGCGAGCGCGATGGCGATCCTCTCCAGCCCCATCTCGTCCATCGCCTCCGTATCGTTGTTCAGCACGGCGGCGAGTTCGCTGCGCCCGGCGAGCGACGGGTCGTGCGATGATCGTTGACGCAGCACGTCGACGAAGAAGTCGAGCTGTACGTAGTGTGGCCGTTCGCACCACATGGTGCCGTCGTTGTCGATGTAGGCGACCCGATCCTCAACGGGGACATCGCCGATTCCATCGAGATACTCGAGGATGGTGTTCCGTGCCGCCCCGGGGCGCCAAGAGGGAAGTCGTTCCTCGGTCACCGGTGCATCCTCCTCCGTGCGGCATCGAGACGATGCGGGTCGAGATCGATTCAGTGGGCCTCAGCTGCTCCGCGGTCGTCCAGGGTCGTCCATGCGCAGCGAAATCCGACGTGGCTCGTCCCGGTGTCGACCATCTGCGGCCGCCGTGCCGCCGGCCGGTACCGCAGGCAGTAGCTATCGGCGCAGAGATGCGAGCCCCCTTTGATCACCTTGCGGGGCACCCGGAACTGAGGTTGAACACGGTCGTAGCTGCCCTCGATGTCGCCACCGCGTGGGTTGGACGGAATGCAGCAGGGCTTGATGGCGTCCTCAGGATGTTTGCTCGTCCACCAGTCATCGGTCCATTCCCAGGCGTTTCCAGCCATGTCGAACAGGCCGAACCCGTTGGCGGGAAAGGTGCCGACCGGAGCGGTCCGCAGCCAGCCGGATTCTCCGGTCGAGCGCCAGGGGAAGTCTGGCCCGTCCCAGGTGTTGGCCATGATCCGGCCGTCAGGGCGCGCCTGGTCGCCCCAGGTGAACGCTGCCCCGTCGAGTCCGCCGCGGGCTGCGAACTCCCATTCGGCCTCTGTGGGGAGGCGGGCGCCGGCCCACGCCGCGTACGTGGCCGCGTCCTCGTGCGCGATGTGCACGACGGGGTGGTCGTCCCGATCAGCGAGGCCGGTCCCGGGGCCTTCCGGCCGGGACCAGCATGCGCCAGGCATCCAGGTCCACCATTGGCTCAGGTGGCGGAGATCGACGGCCCCGGGCGTCGGCGTGAACACGAGCGAACCCGGGACCAGGTTCTGCGGTGGCGCGCCGGGGAAGTCCGCCGGGTCGAGCGGCCGCTCGGCTACCGTGACGTACCCCGTGGCCCGTACAAAGTCGGCGAACTGCCGGTTTGTCACCTGGTAGCGGTCGATCCCGAAAGAATCGACCCGCACCCGGTGGGCCGGCGACTCCTCGGGGTAATGGTGGTTCGACCCCATCATGAACTCGCCGCCGTCGACCCGGACGACGTCGTGAAGGTCCGTGATCGTGGAACTCACGGTCGCACCTCACCAGAAGCGTCGATCACGACAAGGTCGTGCCGGAACAGACGCTCAACGAATGGCATGGCTTCGGCGCCCAGGTCGCTGATGCTTCGCTCCCCGTCGATCCGACGGAACATCTCGAGTTCCGAGACAGTGACGAACATGACGAGGTCGGTGCAGGTGTGGGCACGGTTCAACAGTGCCGCGGCGGCTCCCGGCGGTGTGCGCTCCTCGACGACAGTCGCGCTGGGTACCCGGATCGGTCGCCATCGGCGGAGGTCCGGATCGGAGAAGTCGAGGTGCCCGGACAGCGGGTCGGTCGCTGCGTAGGCGACCATCGCGTGCCGAGTGATCGTGCCGCGGAACAGTTCGACCGCGGCGAACTGGTCGGCGAGGGGGAGCGCGGCGATGCGAGCGGCATGCGGCGTCTCGCCGACCGACCCGCAGCCGGGCAGATACGGCGCCTGGTGAACCCACCGGCCGAAGCGCAGGCCTGCGTGAGCAAGAAGGTCGAACGTTTCGGGCACGGAGTACGCGCGCTCGCGCGGGTTGAGCAGCGCGTCGGCGAGCGCGTCGTCGTTGTAGAAATCGCGGCTCTCGCGGAGTAGCCGGCTGAGCGGGTGGCCGAGCGGGATCTCCCGCAGCGTGGCGACCAGATCGGCCAGCTCATCCTCCGACGACGTGATCCCGAGCCGGCGGCAGTACTCCTGCAGCAGGGACACGCCGGTCCGGCCGTAGCGGGCGTACACCATCAGGGTGAGCGCGCCTCCGGGAGCGAGGACCTCGCTCAGGCGTGACAAGCCGAGAGCCGGATCGGCGAGGTGATGAAGCACCCCGGTGCACACGACGTGATCGAACCGCTGTCCCAGCTCGTGCACCCGCTCCACCGGCAGCCGATGCGCCACGAGATTGGTGACGCCATGACGGGTGGCAAGCTCGCGGGTGTGCCAGACCGCGGCCGCGCTGACATCGACCGCGACGACGCGGGCCGAAGGTCGCCGCACAGCGTGGTGAACGGCCTGCGACGTGCCACATCCGGCGATGAGCACGGTGGTCACGGAGTCCGGGGCGCGCTCGGGCCACACCCGGTGGTGCTCGACGCGCTCGGCGTACGAGTCGTGCTCACCAGCGGTCTGTGCGTCAAAGTGCGCGACCGGAGGCGGGTAGGGATGACGGTCGTAGAACTCCGCGACCGGGTCGTCGTGGAGATAGCCCACCGCGACGGTGGTCATGAGCTGCTCATGCCGGCGCGGAGCTTCTCCATCACCTTGTCGATGCTGAACGACGCCGGTTCCTGGCGGGGCGGGAACTCCTTGAGTGTCTGCAGCATCTCGGCCACATACATCTGAGCCGGCACGAGGAGAAAGGCGTGGCTGATCAGCCAGTCGTAGTACGTGTTCGAGGTGACGTCGGCACGCTCGAACGGGTCGGTTCGCAGGTTGAAGATCTTCGGCACACGTAGCTCGGTGTACGGCTCAACCCAGACTTGCAGGGTGCCCGGCGCCCGCTGCTCGAGAAAAACGATCTTCCAGTTCTCGAACCTTAACGCGGTCAGGTCACCGTCGTCGGAGACATAGAAGAAGTCCCTGCGCGGGCTCTCGTCAACCTCGCCGGTGATGTACGGCAACTGGTCGTGACCGTCGAGATGGACGTGGTACCGCGTGCCGTTCAGCTCGGTGCCCTGTCTGAGCTGCTCTGCGATGTCGGGGTTGCCGGCCGCGGCCAGGAGGGTGACGAACCAGTCGTTATGGCTGACGATGCCGTTGAGCACCGTCCCTGCGGGAATCTTGCCCGGCCAGCGCGCCATCGCGGGAACCCGGTACGCGCCCTCCCAGTTGGAGTCCTTCTCGTTGCGGAACGGGGTCATCCCGGCGTCGGGCCATGAGTTCATGTGCGGCCCGTTGTCGGTGGAGTAGATGACGATGGTGTTGTCAGCGATGTCCAGCTCATCGAGGACGTCGAGCACCTGGCCGACGATCTCGTCGTGGTACAGCATCGTGTCGTGGTACTCGGACTGCCAGCGGCCAGAGCGCCCCTCATCCTCGGGCCGGGTATGCGTGCGGAAATGCATGTGGGTGGTGTTGAACCAGACGAAGAACGGCGTGTCCGCCTCGTGTTGACGGCGGATGTAGTCGACCGCCGCGTCGCGGAACTCTTCGTCGCAGGTCTCCATCCGCTTCTTCGTCAGCGGACCGGAGTCCTCGATGCGCTGTGTGCCATCGGGGTTGGCCCATGACTTGATGACTCCGCGTGGCCCGAATCGGTCGTGGAAGT
>NZ_ML142850.1:33433-33958 GCF_004138495.1 Phytoactinopolyspora endophytica | reverse complement strand
GGAAAGTCCGCTTCGCTGGGGTAGTCCCGCTGCTCGGGCTCTTCCTCGGCGTTGAGGTGGTAGAGGTTGCCGAAGAATTCATCGAAGCCGTGTGCGGTGGGGAGGAACTCGTCGAGGTCACCGAAGTGATTCTTGCCGAACTGGCCGGTCGCGTAACCCTCGGCCTTGAGCGCCGTGGCGATCGTCGGGTCCTCGGCCCGCAGGCCGATGTCGGCGCCGGGAAAGCCTACTTTGGTGAGGCCGGTGCGATACGGATTCTGGCCGGTGATGAACGCCGCGCGGCCCGCGGTGCAACTTTGTTCACCGTAGTAGTCGGTGAACCGTACACCCTCCTCGGCGATCCGGTCGATGTTCGGAGTTCGATACCCCATCATGCCCTCGCTATAGCAGCTCAGGTTGCTAATCCCGATGTCATCTCCCCAGATGATCAGGATGTTTGGCTTGTCTGACATATTCGTCTCCTCCTCGTGCCTGTCGTCCCCGCTAGCTCCTTGGGACTCGACGCGGATCAGGGACCACAGCTTG
>NZ_ML142850.1:30028-33418 GCF_004138495.1 Phytoactinopolyspora endophytica | reverse complement strand
TGCAGGCACGGTCGGCATCACCCGACCTGGGTGAGGTGACCCGTGAGATGCGTTCCCAGACCGTGCTCATGGATCCGCTCACCGACCGATGAGCCGGCGCTGACGGGACCGGCGCGGGGCCAGGGCCAACCGTCGAACGGACGCACGCCAGGAGCAACGACGCGGGTTCCGGGGGCAGCGGTCGCGTCGTTGTGCCGACCTCGTCAGAGCTCACCCTGTAGAGGTGAAGAATGTCGGCTCCGGCAGGCGCACTGTGTACTCATTGCCATCCACTCGGTCGCGAAAGGCCGCCGGAGATGCGTTATGAGTTCCTAGTCGCTGGGCGAGTCTCGGACACGGTTGTGGCCGCGTTCCCTGAACTCGACGTGGCGCCTGCTCCCGGGGCCGACACCGCGATGTTCGGCACGGTGAAGGACAAAGCCGCATTGAGAGGGCTACTGGCCCGTTTCGACGATCTGGGTTTGACGGTGTTGGAGATGCGGCAGCTTCCCGGCGGTTCACCACGTGGTGGTGGCCAAGCACGGTCGGACGTGTGACGAGACGTGACCGGATCATGCCAGAAGAGGAAAGCGGAGAACAACCAGCGGGGCGACAACTACACGTTGCTGACGGTGCTGTTCGCGCTTGTGCTCTTCTTCACGGCCGTGTCGCAGCGGCTGAGGTCGCCGACGATGGGCTTGACCGTGTTGACCGGAGCGACTGTCCTGATGGTCGTCGGCATTGGCCTACTGATCGCGTTCCCGAAGATCGTTTAGGTCATCGATGAGCCCTAGCTCACCCGTGCCGGGTGAGGACGCACGTTCCCACGACCGCGAGGCTGACGATACGGACAGATGTATCGCGAATGGTGGTGGTCTTGACGTGGGTGGATATTCGCAGTCTCCGCAGGGCGGTGCGCGCCGGGCGGTGCAGGTGGACGCCCGCAAGCTGTGGGCGGGGGGATTGGCCACGGCTCTGGTGGCCGCGCTCATCGCTCTGGTCGGCATCGTGGTCTTTCGCGGTGTCTTCGACATTCACGTGCTGGCGCCGGAGGAGGAGGGCACATGGGGTGACGCGTCGACGACCCAGCTCATGGCCGCGGCCGCCGTCGCGGCACTGCTGGCGACCGGTTTGGTGCACATCCTGTTGCTCAGCACACCGAGCGCGTTGTCGTTCTTCGGGTGGATCGTGGGCCTGGCGACCGTCGCTGCCGCAGTCGCACCGTTCGCGACTGATTCGGACGTGGAAAGCGAGGTGGCCACTGCGGCCATCAACCTCGTGATCGGCGTTGCCGTCTTCAGCCTGGTCTCGGGCGTGGCGAGGTCCGCCACGACGCGTGTTCAGGACACTCCGTGATGGAATCGGTGCCCGGGCCCGGGCGCCTTCCCTCGCACACGCGGCATGGACGCGAATGCGTCCATGCCGCGGCCGATCGTCTCCGTCGGCCTGAGAAGCCGCGCAGAACGGGAGTCGCCTGACCCGCGAGCATGTGCGCCTGTTTCACCGGCGCCGCATACTGCGTGACCTCTTACGCGTGTGCGAATACCTCGCGCAGCTTGGCCTCTTCGTCTTCGGACAGGTTGGTCTGGATCAGTTCGGCATCGGTTCCGGTGAACTTCTCCGCGATACGGTCGACCACCGCGCCGTGGCTGAGGACGAACAGCGCGGATGTTCCCGGAACGACCTTCTCCCGCACCTCGCGGATGAACCCATCGTCGATTCCGACATCGGCGAGTGAACCGCTGAGCGCTCCCATGCCTGCGCCCACGGCCAAGCCCAACAGCGGGACGAAGAACAGCAAACCGAACAGTAATCCCCAGAAGCTGCCGAACAGAGCCCCAGCCGTCGTCGTCGAGCGTGCCTGATGAGTCTTAGGCTTCTTCTTTCCTTGTTCCCAGGACACCCACGCTGCGTCCTCGACGGTGATCAGCTCCTGTGCCTGCGCTTCCCTGAGCATTTCCGCCGTACGTTCGGCGCCACCAGGGTCGTCGAACCTCCATACGGTGAGCGTCGCCATGGTGCTCTCCTTCCTTTGACACGGTCACCGTCATCGTGTCCACGTGCGCCATGTCCGGTCCTCACCCGGAGCGGGTGAGGATACGCCGCTCAGACATGGCTGCGGCGGCCGCCGCGGTCAGTGGTACGGCCAGGAACATGCCGATCACCCCGGCGAACGTACCGCCCAGGACGAGGGCGAACGCCACGACGAGCGGATGCAGGCTCACCGCGTTGCCCATGATGAACGGCTGCAGGAGGTTCCCTTCGACCTGTTGCACGATCAGCACGATCGCCAATGCGGCGAACGCCTGTGACAGCCCTCCGTCGCCCAGGGCGAGAAGAACCCCGAATGTGCCGGAGATCAACGCCCCCGCCAGAGGAATGTATGCCAGCAGGAACGTGAGCACCGCGATCGCGCCTGGGAACGGGACGCCGATCAACCACATCCCGAGTCCGATTCCACCGGCATCGATCGCGGCGATCACCGTGGTGCCCCGGGTGAACCTGCCCAGCGTTTCCCACATGCTGCCGCCGAGCTGGTCAAGCAGCGCGTACCGGTTTGGAAAGCGCCGGATGAGGCGTTCCCAGAGCCCGTTCCCGTCCTTCAAGAGGAAGAACAGGACGAAGAAGGTCAGCAGCCACCAGCACGGTCCAGAACACGACTGCCGCCGCGACGATCAGAAGAAGCCGGGCGGAGCCCGCGGCCGCGCTGACATACCACCTGGCGCCGTCTTCATTCCTCTGTTCGTCGTGGATGAGCTTTCACCCCTCCGTTCGGGTCGATGCGTCCGGTTCCGGCTCCGAGCCGAGAACCATCTGCGGCTTGCCGGTCAGCAGGAGCCACGCAGGGAGCGTCGCGAGCAGCAGGATCGGGGTCAGGGAGACCTCGCCTACGACGACGACGGCGAGGAACAAGCTCACCCACCCGTCACGCGATACCGCGAGCACCGTGCCCAGGACGCCGGCGGACACGCACAACGATGCGGGCACCGCCGGGAACGCGTCGTTGACCAGCAGACCGATGGCGACACCGAGAAACACGGCGGGAAAGATCCGGCCTCCGGGAAAGCCACACGTCGCGGACACCACGAGAGCTGCCAGCTTGACCACGATGACGAGCGCGAACCCGGCGATGGTGTAGTCGGAGGCGTCGGAGGTCAGCTCGCGCATCTGGTCGACACCGCGGAACAACGTGATCCGTCCGCCCAAGGCACCCAGCAGACCGAGCACCACACCGCCGGTCGTGACCATCAACCACGGATGGCCGATGTTGTGAAAGAGCCGATGCAGCGGGCGGAAGGCATAGATCGCCACCAGGCCGGTACCGGCCGCTCCGAGAGCGATCAGGGCGGCGGTCAGGACGTCGAGTGGCATCGGATCCCGGTATGGTTCCACCGCGACGGTGAAGGTCGG
>NZ_ML142850.1:17686-30018 GCF_004138495.1 Phytoactinopolyspora endophytica | reverse complement strand
GAGCAGGACGACGGTAATGGCCCCGGCCGCCGCCGCGACCAGCGGTGCGAACAATTGATCCCACAACGGCGTCTTCTCCGAGCCGGTGAGGGCCGAGCTGAGTATCAGTGCCGCCGCGACCGGTGTCCCGAACATCGCGCCCACCATGGCCGCGGTGGCGAGCCCGGCCCATGCCGAGGGCGCGACACCCGGGCGTGCACGAACACCGGCGGCGAGCGTGAGAGCCACGGCCAACGCCAATATCGGGTTCTCCGGTCCGAGGCTCACTCCACCGGCGAGTGTGATCACCAGAGCAACAGCGAGGCTGGGAAGCACATTCAGCGGCAGCGGGGGAGAGACGAGGCTCTGTGTCGCCGGATCCGGTCCCGCATGGCCAGGGATCTTCCACACGACGACGCCGACCGCGGCGCCGGTGAGCGTCACGATCACCACCGTCCATCATGCCGCGTCTTCGGGCACACCCATGGCCGACGGCCAGCTCTCCCACAGCAGCCGCTCCAGCCGATCCGCCACAGCGAACACCGCGACAAGCATCACGGCCGAGCCGACACCGATGACCAGTGCCGGCGCCGACATCGCCAACAGTCTCGATGCTGGATGCGCCGGCCTGGCGGTGGCTTCGGCCATCCGTGCCTCCTGTGCCTGTCGTGGGCGGCGGCGCCCTCCCGCAGCCGCGGAGACTCAGGACGCCGCAACGGACGCTGTGCGATCCGCGGACCATGGCCGACAGCGCTCGGCCGGCCTTCGGCCATCGTGCACCTGGCGCATGCGCCGAACGTCACCCCTGGCGGGTGATGCCACCGAGTTGTGTGAGCCGGAACCTGACCGGTGGGCCGTCGCTACCGGACGAGGAGGCTACATGGGCTGGAACGCCTGGCTGTCGCGATTCGGCCGGCCGACGCCGAAGGACGCCGTCTCGGGCTTCGTCGCCGGGCTGTTCAGCATCCCTGAAGGTATGGCGTACGCCAAGCTGGCGGGATTCAACCCTGTCATGGGCATCTACACGGGGATCGTTCCCACCATTGTGGGCTCGATGTTCGCGCGGACCGTGCTCATGGTGACGACCCTCACGAGCGCCATCGCGTTGTCGTCGCAGAGCGCACTGACACAGGCTGGGCTCGATCCGGCCGATCAGAACCAGTTGGCGACGCTTGTCCTGATGACCGGCCTGGTGATGCTGCTGTTCGGCGTCCTGAGGATGGGCGCCGCGATGAGCTTCGTGTCCAACGCCGTCATGACCGGGTTCTCGGTCGGCATCGCCTTGCAGATCATCACCGGTTCGCTCGGCGATGCCACCGGCTACGACTCCGACGTCCACAACAAGCTCGGTCAACTCCTCGACACGATCCTGAACGCCGGATCCTGGGTGCCGTCTGCGGTAGGCGTCGCCATGGCTACTGTGGCCATCTGGGCAATCTGCCGGTCGATTCGGCCCCTGACAGCGGTGGCGATCCTGGTGGCGATGCTGGCGATGACTGCCGTCGTCGGTGTCGCCGGTCCCGACGTCGAGCTGGCCGGTGACATCGCACAGATACCGGCAGGCCTACCGGCGCCGGTGCTTCCCGACCTCTCGGTCGCCTCGGATCTCGTGGTCGGATCGGTCTCCATTGCGTTGGTGGCGCTGGCTCAAGCTGCCAGCATCAGCACCGCGATGCCCAACCCCGATGGGTCGCGGACCAGCATGAACGGCGACTTTGGTGCACAGGGCGCGGCCAGCATCGCCGGTAGCCTCTTTCAAGCGTTGCCGGCAGGCGGCTCGATGTCGCGGACTGGGGTCGCCGCCGGTGCCGGCGCGACCACCAGGTGGGCTGGGATATTCGCAGGTGTGTGGCTTGGGCTCATCGTGCTGACCGTGGGCCGGTACGCGGAGCTGATCCCCATGCCGGTGATCGGCGCCCTGATCGTGGTCATCGGGGCCGAGCTTCTCTGGGAACGGAAAACCGACATCGTGCTCGTCCTGCGCACGTCGTGGCTGTCCAGCCTCGCGATGGTCGTCACCTTTCTGGCGACGACCCAGATCCCGTTGCAGAACGCGATTGTCCTCGGTGCTGTCCTTTCGCTGTTGCTCTACTGCACGCAGGCCGCTCGGCAGGGCAGGCTGACTGCCCTGGTCCGCGATCCGGACGGCGGTTGGCGAGACGTCGACCCTCCGAGGCGCATCGCACCCAACACGGTCACAGTGCTCAACTACACGGGCGTCAGCTTCTTCGCCGAGATCTATCGCCTGGCCGAGCAGTGGCCGGACACGTCCGATGCCCGCGACGCCGTGATTGTTCTGCGCCTGCGTGCCCTGCCAGACATCGCCAGCTCAGCCTTGCTCAAGACGCTCGAACGCTATGACAGCGACCTCGAGCAGCTGGGTAGCCGGCTGCTTCTCGTCGGTGTGCACCCTCAGTTCATCCGTGTGCTCCAGCGATCCGGCTTCGCGGAGCGGCTCGGCGAGGACGGCGTCTTCGAGGAGCGGGACACACATTTCGCCGCAGTCGAAGCCGCGTATGCCGCGGCCGAGGAGTGGCTGCGGCGCGGGCCCCGGGAATCGGCGTAGCAAGAAGGCGCGCAGCGCCTTCCAGGTCAGTTCTCAGGCGTCTGGCTCTGCGGGTGGCTTCGCGTCGTCATGGTTGCGATGCCGGATGAGCCAGGAGTCGGCGAGTGCCTGTGCTCGTCGTGTGGACGCGCCGAGCACCGGTGTCGCTGGAACCGCCCGAACCGGACCGGCAAGGTCGACTCCTCCAGCACGCCGCAACTGCTTGACCAGCTGGGGATCGAGGCCGGAGAGGTAGAGCCGGCTCCCGGACCGGGCCAGTTGTTTCGAGTAGGCGCCAATGACGCGATAGAACGTGGCGCCGAGTGAGACGCGTCCGCGCAGGCGCAAGATGACCGCGGCTCGCTGGGCATGCGTGGGATCGGGCAGGTGCGCTTGCAGCGTTCGTGATCCGGCGTAGAGCAGGCTGCCGTACACATCGAGCAGTGTCACCTTCTCGCTTGGAAGCTCTGCCGGTGCGGGCTGTTCGATGAACCGGCCGTCGTCGTCTTGCACAAGCTCAACCACCTTGAGGTCCATGGCCTCTTGGTTCAACTGCAGCAGCAGGGACAACGCGACGCCGATGCCGACGGCCGCCGCGACGGGGAGGAGCAGTGTCGCAACGAACGTCGTCACCAACGCGATCTCCGACGTGGCACCGGTGCGCCAGATCGTCACGACACCCGATGGGGACAGCGATTTGACGGCGGCGAAGACCAGCACGGCCGCAAGCGTCGGTAGGGGAACCAGGCCTACCAGCCCGGAGAACAGGACGACGATTGGGAGCAGGATGGCGCCGGACAGGATGGCGGACCATCGAGTCCGCGGTCCCACCGCGACGTTCAGTGCCGTGCGGCTCACCGATCCTCCCACCGGCTGACCGCGGAAGATCCCCACGGTCACATTCGCGATGCCCTGAGCGGTGAAGTCACGGTTGATGTCGGAGGAACCGTCGGGATTGGGCGCTGATTCGTTCACGCCTGCGCCTTGGACTAGGACGATCACGGCGACGGCGACCGCTCCGGTGATGAGCTCGAACGAGAACAGACCCGGGTCGGGTAACGCGGGCAGCGGGAGGGACCGGGGGATGTCACCGGAGTCTCGAACCTGGGCGACGTTGTCCAGCCCGAACACGGCGACGACCGTGGTCGGCACCACTAGTGCCAGGAGCGCGCTGACGGCGACCAGACGGGTCCGGGCCAGCCCGAAGAGGATCACCAAGGTGGTGAGGCCGACGACGAGAGAGGCGAAATCCACCCGTCCTGGATGAGTGGCGAGGTCGGCCGCCTTGGCGACGCTGGTGGCACCATCCACGTCGGCTCCGGAGAGATCGGCCAGCTGTCCCAGGAGGATGTTCACCGCGACGCCGGTGAGAAACCCGGTCATGACCGAGTGCGAGACGAAGCGGACATAGCGTCCCAGCCTCAGGACACCGGCGACGATCATCAGCACGCCGACGATGAGCGTGAGCAGAAACAGCGCCTGAGGGCGCTCCGCGCTGTCCACGTGGCTCAAGGCCGATGAGGCCGCCAGGGCGCCGGCGGTCGTCGTCGTGACGATCATCATGCGGGTACTGGTGAACAGGCCACCGATCAGCGGGCCGAAGATGTTCGCATAGAGCCCGTATACCGGGCTGACCCCGACCAGCGCCGCGGATGCCATGCCGTCGGGGACGCCACTGACCGAGTTGGGCACAGCTGCGATCGCGTCGGTGCGCAGGTGACGGCGTTCTGGACGGATATCTCGCAGCCAGCCGCGCGTGGCCACGCTCGTGCGCTGCGCCAAGGTCCGTAGGCGGGCCATGAGCCGACTCTGGTGGCGGGCCGGTGCGCGGTCTTCACCCCGATCGGGTGAGGCTCTGACCGCCGTGGCGCTTGCTCATCGGGCTGGGTGGTTCGGTGGCCGCATGGCTCGTCGTGTCGATGAGGATCACCCGGGCGGGGTGAATCACCCGCGGCGGGTGAGCCTGATCATGCTCGAACCGGGCCATGGTGAAGCGAGCCGCCACACACGTGGTGGTCACACCTGCATATGAGGGAGGTAGCTATGACTGACCAGCGTACGCCGGAGAGCCGTGCACACCGGCCGTCGGCATGGGCGACCGGCGGTGTCGTCTTCGCCGCCACGATGATGATCATGATCGGCGTGTTCCAGGTGTTCCAGGGTCTGGCGGCCATCATCGAAGACGAGTTCTTCGTTCAGACCGCGAACTACGCGTTCGACGTCGATATCACGGCATGGGGATGGATTCACCTGGTCCTTGGTGTCATCGTGGCGATTGCGGGGTTCTACCTGCTGGCCGGGAGCACCGTCGCGGCGGTCGCGGCCATCTCCCTGGCGGCTCTCAGCGCCGTCGCCAACTTCTTCTTCATCCCCTACTACCCGTTCTGGTCTCTGCTGATCATTGCAATCGACGTCTTCGTCATCTGGGCCGTCACGAAGTCCGGCATCTTCGACGCGCCGGGCGTCCGGTAGCCACGCGAACGGTGTCAGGCCTGTTCGGCCTGAGTGGGCGAGGGGGTGTGGCCGCGGAAGCGTGCTGCGCAGATGGGGAACACGAGAACGGACAGGATGCCGGCCGCGGCCAGGGCGGCGGCCCGCTCGGGTTCCAGTACTCCGGTGTCGACGCCGACCGTGGTGATGATGACGACGAGCGGCAGCGCCGTGGCGGCGAGCGCCGCGAGTGCCACGTTGTCGCGCAGGGCCAGGACGCCGCGGTGCAGGAGGAACGTCGGGATCCCACGGACGACCAGAAACAGCACCAGGAACAGGGGCACCGTGGCCAGCGCCCAGACGTCGGAGGCCAAGCTCTCGACGTCGAGTCGCACACCGCTAACGACGAAGAAGATCGGGATGAGGAAGCCGTACCCGATACCTTCGAGCCGGCCGTGAACGATCTCCGTCTCGACCGGATCGCTGGACTCGAGGGAGAGATGGACCAGGATGCCGGCGGTGAACGCGCCGAGTACCGGATCCAACCCGAGCCATTCCGCCAGTGCGAACATCGTGATCACGACCAGTACGCACAGCCGCACCGCAACCTGAGCGCTGGTGCCGAGTGTCGTGGTGACGACCCGGCCGAGCCGGGGATGCCGCGGTTGGCGTGCGAGCCAGGCGCCGGCGAGGGCTAATGCGGCGAACAGAGCTAGCACGGCGATGGTGTGCCGCGGACGCTCGCCGCTGAGGACGAACGCGATCGCGATGATGGGACCGAACTCCCCAACGGTTCCGACGGCCAGCACCCGGTCGCCGAACGGGGTGGCCGCGGCGCCGCTGTCGCGGACGATCGGCACGATCATGCCGAGGGCCGTCGTGGTGAGGGCCAGACCGATCACCAGGCCGGTGGTCCCACCGGCGACCATCAGGCCCACAGCTAGGCCGATCACCAACGAGGCGGTCCATCCCCATCCCGCCCGACGGAGCGGATCGCCGCGCACACGGGCGAACTCGATCTCGTACCCGGCGAGGAACATCAAGAACGCGAGTCCGAGATCAGCCAGGACAGCGATCACATCGGTGTCGCTCACCAGGTCCAGGACCTGAGGGCCGACGAGGATGCCGAGCAGGATCTCCACGACAACGGAAGGCACGGCCACCCACGCACGCAGGCGATCCACCATGAAGGGTGCGGTAACGGCCACGAGGAAGACCACGACGAGCATGGTCAAGGTCTCCTGCGCCACGGTGCGCTCTCAGCTCAGCAACTTCGCCTTGGCAGCGGCGAACTCCGTGTCCGACAGAACTCCTTGCGCGTGCAGTTCGCCGAGTTTGCTGAGCTTGGACGTCATGTCCTCGACGTTCCCGGTCGCCGTAGGCACCGTCGCTTGCTGTGGTGGTGCCGTCGCCGGCATCGGGGAGGCCTGAGCTTGCTGGGCGTAGTAGGCATCGGCCGCGGCCCTGTCCTGGACACGCCGGTCTGCGGCTCGCGTCATGGAACGGTGAACAGCGGTCGCCGTCCCCGTGATCGCCGCCGTGCGGGCCATGGTTCCGAGCAAACCAGGCCGTCCCATTCTTCTGATCATGGCAGGCTGACCTCCTCGAGCATGCTTCTCAGCTCGTCCACGGCGGCGGCGGGCACCCGCTGCGAGTCGATCAGCCGTCCGTTCGCGTGGCTGACTGCGCTCGCCAGCCGTGCCGCCCACGAATGCTCGAACAGCATCATGCCGACCGAGGAGTCCGGCTTCAGCTCAGCCGCTATGTCCTCGACGTCTTCCGCCCCGAGCAGCCCCGCAGGCTCGCCGACGAGCTCGGCCAGCTGGACGTCGTCGGCCTCGGTGGCTTCCAGCCACTGAACGGATCCGTCGGCCTGTTTACGGATCAGGATCACGTCCAGAAGCTCGATGGTGTCGTTGTCGACCAGTCGTGCTAGCTCACTCACGATCTCGCCGGTGAACTCGTTGCCCGGGAACTCGACGAGGACGAGTTCCACGGGCCCGCTGTCGTCCATGCTGTCCTCCCAACAGGGTGCGTCCCTCACTCCGGCGAGAACGCCTCGCGGAGCCTCTTCTCCTCGTGGCCATGTCGTATCTCTCGCGGTGATGAATCATGGCCATGCTCCTCGCCGCCGACCGGGTCGGCTTCACCCGTATCGGGTGAAGCCGAACGCTGGGTCACAGCAGGCCGAGCACGCGGGCGCGTTCCACGGCCGCTCGACGGCTGCTGACGTCGAGCTTGCGGTAGATCGCCTTCAGATGCGTCTTGACCGTGTTGAGGCTCACCACGTGGGCATCGGCGATCTCTGTCAAGGACAGCAACGACGGGAGGTCATGGAGGAGGCTGATCTCACGCTCCGTGAGTGCCTCACCGCCCGCAAACGGCGGCACGGTATCCGATGCTTCTTGGAAGCCGTGCAACGTGTGAATCACGTCGCTGACAAATCGCTCGTGGCGGCCGAGGCGGCCACGGTGAATGCTCAGTAGCCTTTTCACCCGGTCGGAACTCGTCGCTACGTCGCGTCGCGCGTCGCGCGGCGAGGCACGATCCAGCGCCTCGATCAGCGCATCGTGCGCCCTGGACGGTTGGTTGTTCACGTCGGCCATGTGCGCGGCGAGCAACCACCCGGCGATGTCGGCGCTGACACACTCGCAGCATCGTCCCTCCGCGAGCATGGTCAAGAGCTTTTCGATCCAATGGTCCCAGCGGCCTCGATGGAGATCGGCCAGCGCGTGCATCACCAGGGCGTCCGCGGTGTCTGGGAGGATCATGTCCGCCCTGACCACCACCTCGTCGATCCAGGATCCGTCCCGCACACCCATGGCCAGCTGTAGCTCTGTCAGACAGTGTTTGCTGAGGCCCTGAGCTGGAACTGTGATGGCCCGGGCTGCGTCCCACACACGTCTGAGCCTGTTGCGCGTGCCTATCACATCGCGTTCGCGGACGAAGTCGACGTAGACCTGCAGCGCCTCGACCGAGAACCTGACCTGAGGTTCCACGTCACCATCGACGGCGCGTGCCAGCGACACCATCGTGTCTGCTCCGTCGAGATCCAGAGTCTCCCACGATGCCCAAGCGGCCATGAGGTAGACGGGCACCATTGGCGTCGCCGACGACAACCCGCGGCGATCGGCGAAGTCGATGGCATCGCGAACCCGCGCATACGTTCGTTCGGCGTTGCCGGCAGCGCCCGCGCTGATAGCGAGATGCGCCATGCAGTCCAAAGCCAGGAAGTCGAAGTGGTGTCGGCTGGCTGCGTCCAGCGCCTCGCTGAGTTCGGTATCCGCCCGTTCGAAGTCGCCCGAGATCAGATCGATGATCCCGTGGTTGATCGCTATCAGCAGGCCCAGCTCCGGCCGATCCGCCGTCGTCCGGGTCCTCGGCGCCAGCGGTGCGGTCCCGTCGGACGGCTCGCCGGCCGGTCGGACGCCGCCCACGCGCGAGCGGTAGAGGAGTACGGCCGAAGCGAGGTCACGCGTGTCGGGATCGTCGCCCGCTTCCAGCCTTGGCAGCGCGCGATCGAGATAGTCCTGTGCGGAACCTATGTCTCCCGAGCTGAGCGCGGTGACTGCGCCGAGTAGTGAGATCTCTGGTCGGTCGAGAGCTGTGACGGGAACCAGTCGCAGGGCGCGTTCGACGGGGCGAGGGTCTCCGGACAGGACGAGCTGAAGCCCGTGCTGGCTGAGCAGGTGTACCACGGCCGCCCAGTCGGCGGACTTCGTGGCGTGGTCCAAGGCCGCGCCGTCGAGTCCGTGCTGATCGAACCAGCCCGAAACCTTGGCATGCAGGGCGCGTTTGGCCTCAGCGTCACGGCGGTCGAGCTCCGCGAGAAGATAGCTCCGGAGTAGTGAGTGCAGGCGGTACGTCGGAGAAGGCGCATCTTCGCGGTAGACGAGAACATTGTCGTGGGCCAGCTGTTCCAGCACCGCACCGGCGTCGGAACGGCCGGACAACTCGTCGGCCAGCTCGATCGTCAGCCTCTCGGGTACGGCCACCGCGAGCAGCAGGTCTCGTGTTGCCTCGGTTTGGTGCGACAGGACCTCAGACACCAGATAATCGGCTACCGGACGCTCGTCGCCGGCGAATCGTGCGAGATGTGCTTTCGGCTCGTCAGACCGGGTCAGCGACAGCGCGGCGAGTTTCAAGCCGGCCGCCCATCCTTCGGTCCGGTCGAGGAGAAGATCGACGTCGTGATCATCGAGGCACAGATGATGGCTACGCAGGAGCGTCAACGTCTCTTCGCGGTCGAACGCCAGGTCCGCGGACCGAATCTCAAACGCGGTCTCGTTGAGCATCATCCGTGCCAGCGGGAGCGGGGGATCGTAACGGCAACCGATCATCAGCTTCAGGTTCTGCGGAGGATTGCGCAGGAGTCTTGTCAGCCCGTCCAGCGCATCTCTCGTCACGAGTTCGTGCACATCGTCGAGGATCAGCCAGAGCCGGGTCGGTAGCGCCTCGACCGCATGGCAGAAATCGGCCAGGAACCCGGAGGTTATCGGGCGGGTCGGGGCGAGCCCGGCCAGCGCATCGTTCCTTCCGTTCGCCGTGCGCACAGCGCGGTCGCATGCGCCCAGAACACCTGACCAGAGGACGACCGGATCGTTGTCGTCTGCATCGAGCGACAACCATCCCACGCACTCGCCCTCGTCTTGGAGCTGTCGTCCACGGCGTGCCAGCAGCGTCGTCTTTCCGGAACCGGCCGGCGCAGATACGACGGTGACGAACCGCGATGAATCCTCGTCGATCCGCATTGCCTGCAGGAGGCGGTCACGCGCAACGACGTTTCCGAGCGTCTGCGGTATCCGCAGTCTCGACCCCATCACATGCGAGCGCAGGCCCGTACCCAATCCGCCACCCACATCGCGATGCTACTGACACCCCGACAAGATCGCTATCAATTCGAGACATTTCACCCGATGTAGGTGAATGCATGACCAAACGCAACCCTTGAGGCGACCAACTGCCGTATAGCGTGTCGAGATTGGGCATCTACGACGAGGAACGTATGGCGGAGATCGCTCCCCACGTGCGCGTCGTCACGTGAGACCGGACACCATGAATGACGAGGATGTGCGAGAAGAAGCGTGCCGGCCCTCGCCGCAGCGATCAGAATCGCTTTCTGCTCGAGTCCAAGTGTCAGTACAGCGATATCAGTACACCGATCTGACGGAGGAGACATTCATGGCCACCTTCAGGACAACCCTGTGGGCGAGCGGCGGCAACAATGTCGGCATCGTTGTCCCGGAAGAAGTCGTACTCGGCTTCGGGCGCGGCAAGCGGGTACCCGTCGTCGTCACCATCGACGGCGATTACACCTACCGCAATACCATCGCCTCGATGGGCGGAAAGTTCCTGATCTCGTTCAACGCTGCCACCCGGGAGGCGACCGGGCGTGGCGCTGGGGACGAGGTCGAAGTCACCCTCGAGGTGGACGACGCCCCACGCACGGTCGAGGTGCCTGAAGCCCTGGCCGCGGCGTTCGCCGAGAACCCGGCTGCTGCCGAAGCCTGGAAGTCCCTGTCCTACAGCAAGCAGCGCCAGCACGCACAGCCCATCGTGGACGCCAAGACCGAGGAGACACGGGACCGCCGAGTACAGAAGGTCCTGGCCGCGCTCAGCTGAACGCCGGTGCCCGGCCGACGCCTCGGCCGGGCACCAAGGATCATCGCTTACCCGGACGCGCCCCTGCCGCGCTCCTGGAAGACGTACAAGCCTCCGTTGCGGTCGGATCCGTAGATCCACGGCTGGTCGGGGATCTTGTCCACGCCCCAGAAGTCGTGCGGGTTGCCGCCGTTGGACTCCAGGAACTCCTCGGAGTTGTCGAAGTACCGAGCGGTCTGGGTCGGACTGCCGGGGTCGGTGACGTCGAGGACGAACATGCCGTCCCAATACCAGGACACGTACGCCTTGACCCGGCCGTCATCGTTGGTCTCGACGATGACGTTGTGGACCGAGTACGTGCCGAGCGGGTCGCATTCGGGGATCGGGGTGGGCGAAGCACTGCACTCCGTGTCGAATGTCGACGCCAGCTCCGGGTTCTCCGGATCGGAGTAGTCCCAGATCCGCAGGCCGCCCCACGGAGTGTCGTCCGTAAGGTGGTTCGCGATCACGACGGCGTCGGCGCCTGCCGCATCGGCGTTGAAGTTCTTGTCCCGGAAGGGGCACTCTCCCCTCCGGACGACGGCTATGCCGCCGTCGGCGATGGCGTCGGCGTTGAGGACCTCGTCACCGTCGCAGGCTCGGCCGATCCACACGATGTCGCCGCTCACCGGCCCGACATCGTCGAACTTCGGCTGGTCACCGGCGAGCTCCACTGCTGGATAGGTGCTACCGGCCAGCGGTCCCGAGGTCACCTCGAGGCTGTCCGCGTCGACTGTGCCCGCATTCCCGGTCTGGCTGGCCTCGATGTCGTCGCCGGCGGATGTGCTGACAGCGGTGCCGGGAAGCGGGGCGGCTGGGTCACCTTCGCCGAAGGTCAGGCTGCCCGGCGGCTGGACCGTCACCCAGGCGGCGAAATCCTCCTCGCCTTCCACCACGATGGTGCCGTCTTCGCTCGGCCACATCGAATGGCTGTTGACCTCGCCGTCCAGGGAGCCGTTCTCGGGATCGAGCGCGATCGACACCACTTCGGGGTTGGCGGGGTCGCTGATGTCCAGCAGGACGAGACCTGCGTCCCAACCGGCGGCGTACATCAGGTTCCCATCGTCGGTGACCGTGATGTCGTGCACGGACCGGATCGTCGAAGATCCGAAGCCCGGTGTGGGTCCCTCAGGGTCGCCGAGCACCCACCAGTTGATGTGGTCGACGAGCACGTCCGGATCTGTCTCGTTGTACGGGTCGTCGCTGCAGAAGTCCTCCTCGCACAGGAGCTCGGGCCCCCACGCGCTGACGAACTGCGGGTTCGCCGGGTCGGTGATCTCGTAGATCTGAGTGCTGCCGAACCACGCGTTGCCGTGCGTGGCGAGCGCGACGTAGTCGCGGGTGCCCTGCGTGAACAGGAACAGGTTGTGCACGCCCCGGTTGACAGCGCCGAACTCGGTTCGCAGGACCTCGTTGGGCTCGTCGATCCGTACCGTCGCCAGATGCACGGGATTGCGCGGGTCGTCAGCGTTGTAGACCTCGAAACCGCCGAGGCCGCCTTCCCCGCATGTCTCGTTGGTGTGTACCAGGATGTCGCCGGAGTTCATCGTGGCGACCTTGACGTCGTTCGACCGGCTTCCCGGCTCCGACTCGATGATGCCTGCGAACGACGGCCTGTTCTTGTTGCGGACGTCCCAGACCCAGATACCGGCCTCGGGCTCGCCCCCGCAGGGGCTGTTGAACGTGCCCGTGTAGGCGAAGCGGCCGTGTGCCCAGACGTCCGTGGTCGCGTTCTCGT
>NZ_ML142850.1:13534-17639 GCF_004138495.1 Phytoactinopolyspora endophytica | reverse complement strand
CTCGCCGCGTCCCCGCAGCGCAAGGTTCTTCGTCTTGTTGCGGCTCGGGTCCGTGTTCACGCTCGACGCGGCGGCGTCGAGCTCGGCCATGAGCTCGCTGGGATCCTGTGGCATTTCGGGGTGGTTCGGTTGAGCATCGTCCGGCCCAGATGCGTCCGCTGCTGCCATGCCAAAGACACTGAGCGACAGGGCCGTGACGAGAGTAAGTACGGGACCACGCTTCATTGCGCCCTCCACTACGACGAGTCTGTCCGGTGCTGACCGGATCTCGGTCCCCGGACTCTCCGATCGACTGACACGCATGCGATCTTCCTGCCGGACAAGGAGGACCGCGGCTCGTCGCAGGACCCGAAGACGGGTCCGCCCAACAGCGACGCAGCGGAGAGCGCGGTCGGCTACCGAGGCCGACTTCTCGGTCGCGGCATGACGGATCTCGCCCCAACTCCGGCGCCACGGGCCGGATTCTTCGCCGGGGCAAGTACAGCCGCAAGAAGAGGTCAGGACAACTTGTTTCCGCTTATCCCGGAGCGGGTAGCAGCCGCGCTACCACTCCCACGACGAGGACGTCTTCGGTCCTGACTCAGCCACTCTCGGTACGGGCGACGCCGGCGGCCGGGTGGCATACGGGGTGATCCGCTAGGAGCTGCTGGTGCCTTCGAGACGCCGCGCCGGTAAAGCGCCCCTCACCTGCTGTGACGGGGGAGGGGCGCTTCGCTTGCCAGGTTGTTCAGCCGGCTTCCTCGGCCCGGGAGACCGTGACCTGCACCGGTTTGCTGATGATGTCGAGCACCGGCGAGGTGCGCTGCACGTAGCGGCACAGCTCCGCGACCTTCTCGTCGGGGGCGTCGGCGTCAACGTGGTACCGGACGTCGATCTGCTGGTAGCCCGGCCGGGTGTCCTCCGACAGCCCGAGGAATCCGTGCAGGTCGAGTTCGCCCTCGATGTCGAAGTCCAGGCTGCGGACCTCGATCCCCTGGGCGGCGGCGTTGTAGACGAACCCCACCGCCAGGCAGGAGGCGAGTGCGTGGAGCACCGTCTCCACGGCATTCGGGCCGCGGTTCTCACCGAGCAGCACCGGCGGTTCGTCGCCTTCCAACGTGAACGGGACGGTGCGCGAGACGTCCTCGGTGCCCGCGCCCCAGAAGCTCTTGATCTCCGTTCGGCTGTGGCCGCCGCCCTGCCAGGCGGTGCTGGCGCGGAACCGGAAGTTCGCGAGCGTGGGGTCCTGTTGGATCGCCCCGATGGTCTCGGTCAGCTGGGTGACGTTGACGCCGTTGCGTTCGCTCGTGTCAGTAGTGTTGGACATGGTCGTCTCCTTCGTTGTCGGTCTTCATCAGGTGTGGCGGTCGGTCGCCGTCGTGTCCGTGCCCGGATGGCGTTCCGCGTCCTCAGGCGCGACGGCCCCAGGTGAGCGCGTGGACGGGAGTTAGCGAGGTGCTGCCGGGGTCGGTGAAACCGTGCCGCTCCAGCAGCGCGTCGTAGGTGTGGCGCGGTAGTAACTGGTCGTCGATCTGTGCCTCGAAGAACTGGATGCCGGCCATCACCCGGCCGGGCACCGTTGCCAGCGCCTCGTCGCTGTCCGGGAACGGGAAGTCGGAGATCACGAACAGCCCGCCCGGATCGAGCGCGTCCTTGACCCGCTCGGTGACCCGGTCGATGTCGCGGCATTCGTGCATGGTGATGTTGTTGACCACCAGCGTGGCCGGCCGCTCGATCGTGAACTCCTCCAGTGGACTGGTCACGAACCGCACCCGGTCGGCGATGCCGGCCGCCTCGACGGTCTCCCGGGCCAGCTCGATCGAGTGGGCGTCGCCGTCCACCCCGATCAGTTCACAGGCGGGGTAGTGCTCGGCCAGCCGCACCAGTCCCAGGCCGGCGCCGCAGCCGGTGTCGACGATCACGCCGCCGTCGGCCAGCCGCTCGGTCAGCCCTGGAATCCGCCCGAGTCCTCCAGGCACCAGCCGGGTGTAGAAGGGGCGGCCCGACCTGGACACCCCATCGATCCACGCAGGGCTGCAGTCGTTCCACCAGAGCCGCTCCCCGGTGCCGAGCACCTGCTCGAACCGGTCGAACAGCTCGTGTTGCTCGAAGACCGCGAAGATGCCGCCGGCGTACGCCGGGCTGTCATCGTCGAGCAGCAGGGTCGCCATGTGCGGCGCGAGGCGATAGGTGTCGCGTTCCCGCTCGCAGACACCGCCGGCGAAGGCGGATCGGCACCACACGCCCACGTAGAACGGGTCGTGGCCGGTGCGCGCGGCCAGCTCGTCGGCCGTCGTGCCTGCTGGTGCATCGGCCAGGGCACGGATGAGGCCGGTGCGCAAGCCGATCCCGACCGTGCGGTGCCCGGCGTATCCGGCCACGTGTCCGAGGAGGATCGCCGCCTGGTCCTTGATCTCCGGTGCGGTTGTGGTGGTGGTCATGATGCATTCCTTTCGGTTGGGGTGGTCGGCCCTTCGGCCGGGGTGGTCAGCCTGCGGGGAAAGCCGCGGCCTGCGAGAGCAGGCACTGGTTCGGGCCGGGCTCTCCGTCGGCCAGGGCGGTGTCGGGGAAGATCTCCGGGAAGGGGCTGTCGTCGGCGCACCCGCCGCGGTAGGTGCGGATCATCCCTGGCAGATGGTCTGCCAGGGCCGGTCCGTGGTCGTTGAGCGTGAACAGGAGCTCCGCGGACGTCGCGTCGTCAAGAGAGCGGTCCGGCAGCCAGCCGTCGAGCGGGCCCTCCTTCACGTGGCCGGCGAACGTGGCCTGGCCGTTGCCGGCCAGCATGCCGATGAGGCCGAGCCTTGAAGTCTTGCGCGTGATGGTCATGACGACTCCTCGGTGTCTGACGGTCTCGAACACCGTCACGATGTGAGTCGTCGGTTGTGGGGTGGCTGCAGCTTGGCTGTGGGGCGGCTGCGGAGGTGGGAACGTCGCAGGCCGCCGGAATGGTCAGGTGTCGAGCAGGGCGTCGAGCTGGATCAGCGCCTCGTCACCCACCTGGCGTACGCCAAGCTGCTGCCCCCGCGTGGCGAGCGCTTCCGCTGCCTCGGGACCGAGACGCCCTTCGACCTGCTGCCACGCTCGGGTGAGGCGCTCTGCCTCGATGCCGAAGGTGGGGGTATCACCCGAGGTGACCGCTCCGTAGAGGATCGCCGCCGGTTCGTCGGCCTCCATCTCGGCGAGCAACTCGACGAGGTTGCGCACGGCCGTCAGCTGGTGGGTGTGGTCACCGACCCGTCGCCAGTGCGCCACGACGTCCCGGAAGGTGTGTAAGGCCTCACGCATTCGTCCGCGGCGTCCCTGGGAGGAGGCGAGGCACACCAGCGAGACGCCCTCGATGAGGCGATTACCCGCGCTGCGGGCCAGCGCGACTGCCTCGGTCAGGGCGAGCGCGGCGCGGTCCGGATCCCGTTCCAGGTGTACTTCGCCGTCGCAGTAGCAGGAGAACGCGCGCATCGTCGGACTGCCGGATCGCTCGGCGACCCGGCGCAGTTCGGGCACGCCGGCCGCCGCCTCGTCGGTGTCGCCGCGGTAGAGGTGGGCGAGGATGCGGCAGACCCACAAGAAGGACAAGTGGTAGCCGTTGCCCAGCGCCTCCGCGGTTTCCTGATGTCGATCTGCCAGGGCGAGGACATCGGTCAGCCGCCCCTCGTACAACGCTTCCGTCCCGAGCGCCCCCATCGCGATCATCGCCACTGAGCCGCCCGGCTCAGCCTTGCGGTAGGACGCGGTGGCCTCCTGCACGGCACGTTCGCACTCGTCCCGGCTAGTCGCCCCCCAGGCCGCGGTGGCCAAGGCACCGGCAAGGGCGGGATGCTCGCTTGCCCCTGTCAGCGAGAGCGCCCGACGTGCCCAGGTGGTCACCTCGTCGCGCAGCCGGAACATGACCTCGTCGGGAAGCGCGGCCGGCAACCGCAGAGCGACGTCCACGTCTCCGTCGGCGACCGCCCACGCGTGGGCGGCGCGCAGGTCGTCCATCGCTCCGGTGATCACGGCGACTGCCTCCGGTTCCTCTGGACCGCGGACTCGGGAGCCCTGGGTCTCGGCCAGCGCCACATGATGCGCGGCGTGGGCGCGGCGCAGCGCATCGGCGAGCCCGCGGTCCTCGTGTCGTCGCTGGCCGAAG
>NZ_ML142850.1:3280-13475 GCF_004138495.1 Phytoactinopolyspora endophytica | reverse complement strand
ATGGTGTCGAGCAGCCGGTAGCGCAGGTCGTCACCGTCGTGCTGCGCCACGACCATCGATTTGTCGACGAGTTCGCCGAGCAGGCCGGCGATCTTCCAGGTCGGGAGGTGACTGTCGGCGCACACCGCCTCGATCGCCTGCAACGGCGCCGCGCCGGCGAACACCGCGAGGCGGTCGAAGAGGTCGGCCTCATCTGCGGCCAACAGGTCGTAGGACCATGCAACCACCGCCTCCAGGGTGCGGTGCCGGCCGCCCTCGTGCCGCGGCCCACCGGCGAGTACGGCGAAGCGCTGGTTGAGCCGCTCCACCAGCGCGGCCGGCGCCAGGGCCCGGGTGCGGGCGGCGGCGAGCTCGATGGCCAGCGGCATGCCGTCGAGGCGGCGGCAGAGCTCGGCCACGGCGCCGGCGTTCGTGTCGCTGAGCCGAAAGGCCGGATCCACGGCCTGTGCCCGCATCCGGAACAGGCTCCCGGCAGGGGTGGCCAGCACATCGGCGGTCGGTGCCCCTTCAGACGGGACACCGAGCGGCGTCACCGGCCACACCCGCTCGTTCGACAACCGAAGCCGCTCGCGTGACGTGGCCAGCACCGTGACGCCGGGACAACCCGCCACGATCGCTGCCACGTGCGGGGTCAGGGCTTCGAGCACATGTTCGCAATTGTCGAGCAACAGCAGCAGGTGCCGGTCCCCGAGACCCGACACCAGCGCGTCGGTCACCGACTGTCCACCGGACGGTTGGATCGCCAGCGCGGTGATGAGCGCACCGCCGACGCCCTCGGCGTCCCGCACGTGCGCCAGTGCGCAAGGTATGACGCCGTCGCGCCAGGTCGCGGCCGTGTGCTCCACGAGGCGCTCGGCCAGACGAGTCTTGCCGATGCCGCCAGGCCCGGTGAGCGTCACCAGCGAGGCGCTCCGCAGCCAGGTGCTCAGGATCTCGATGTCACGGTCCCGCCCCAGCAGCGGATCCGACCGCCGTGTGGACTCGGCCGGTGGCGTTGTCGGAGACAGCGGGGGAGGGGGCGGCACCGTGTCCTGGCGCAGGATCTCCTCGTGCAATCCTCGCAGCTCAGGCGACGGGTCGACCCCCAGCTCGTCGCGGAGCCGGGTCTGCACCTCCTGGAAGGTGGCGAGCGCCGCGGCGCGTCGGCCGGCCGCGACGAAGGCGCGCATCAGCTGGCCGTGGGCCCGCTCGTCGAACGGCTCCGCTTCCACGACCCGGGGGAGGGTCTGGAGTGTCTCGTCGTGCCGGCCGAGCGCGAGCAGGGCGTCGATGCGGTCGGCCGCCGCGGCCTCACGCTGTTGGTCGAGGTGGCGGGCCGCGGACGTCAATCCGGGATGCGTGGCCAGGTCGCCGAACGCCGGGCCGTCCCAGCAGCTCTCCGCCTGGTCGAGCAGGGCGAGTTTCTCCCGTGGGTCGCGGCTACGCTTCGCCTGCCCTAACAGGTCCCGGAACATGCGCGCGTCGAACTCGTGGACGGTGAGGTCTAGGCGGTAACCGTCGGGCGCGCTCTTCAGTGGTGTCGGCTCGCCGGGTGCCAGCGACAGCAGCTGGTGGCGCAGCCGGGAGACGTGACTCTGCAGCGACTTCCGGGCGGTGTACGGGGGAGACGATCCCCACAGCGCGTCGACCAGCCGGTCGGCGCTGACGATCTCGCCATCGCCCGCGAGCAGCAGTGCCAGGATGGTCCGCTGCTGCCCACGCGCGAGCGTGACCCTGCGTCCGCTAGTGACGACGCCCACCGGGCCAAGCGCCAGGAACCGCATCCGTCATCCTAGCCCGGATCCGTCGGCGCGATGTCGACTGAGAGCGTCGGGACGGCTGCGCTGTCATCTAAGGCAGCGTTGAACTCGTCGGCGATATCGATCGCCGAGGTCGCGACTACGAAGCGTCCACGCACACCTTGATTCTGCCCCCGATGCCGCCGTGCGCGGAACCGACGACGCTGGTCATAGGTCGATGAGCTCGACGGTCACGGTCGCGATGTCGCCTGCGTCTAGGGCTTCGGCCCTGCGGATGGCACTGGCAGCCTGAGGTGACGAGCCGGCAGCGGCGAGCACGGTTACGGTCTCATTCGGCCGTGTCACTGGCGGGCACTTGTGCGCGACCGGAGTGTGGTTTACATTAGGCGTAATCGATTGCGTAATCGATTACGTCTCATCGGCAGGAGAGGAGTCCGGACATGGCGGGACCGACGTACCGGGAGATCGCCCAGGCGCTGGGTGTGTCGACCGCGACCGTGTCCCGTGCGCTCGCCGGTGAACTGGGCGTCAGCTCGGAGATGGCGCGACAGGTCCGGGAGACCGCGGCGTCCCTCGGGTACCGATCGAACCGGGCGGCGAAGGCGCTGCGTAAGCAGCGGGCTGACGCCATTGGGCTGGTCATCTCTGACGTCGAGAACCCGTACTTCGCCTCCGTAGCCCGAGTCATCGAGGGAGTCGCCGCGGAGCACAAGCACGCGGTTCTGCTCTGCAACACCGACGAGGATCTGGAGCAGGAACAGCTGTACCTCGACTTGATGATCGGCGAGAACGTAGCCGGTGTCATCGTCGCGCCGTCGGCGGAGAAGGTCGGACCATTGCAGCAGCTTCTCGATGCCGGTATCCCCACCGTCGCGCTCGACCGCCGGGTGGCCGGTGACCCGTTCGACGCCGTGCTCGTCGACCATCGGGCCGGGGCGCGCGAGTTGGTTTCGCATCTGATCGAACACGGGCACCGGCGGATCGCCGCCGTGATGGGAACCACGGCCGCGACACCGAGCCGGGAACGGCTGAACGGGTGCCGGGACGCGGTCGATGCGGCCGAAGGTGCCGAGCTCACGGTCATCGAAGGCGAGATGACTGATGCCGTCGGTGTGCAGGGAACGTTCGAGCTCGGGGAGCGGCTGGCGATCGAAGCGCTCGGACACCCGGAGCCGCCGAGCGCGGTGTTCTGTGCGAATGGCTTGATCTCACTGGGCGTCCTGCGGGCGGTGCGGCGGCTCGGACTGCGGGTACCACAGGACATCGCCGTTGTCGGCTTCGATGACCAGCCGTTCTTCGACCTCCTTGACCCGCCGCTCACCGTCGCGGCGCAGCCGGTGGAGGAGATCGGCCGGACCGCGGCTGAACAGCTCTTCCAACGCATCGCCGACCCAGACCGTACGGTCAACGCCGTGGTCGTCCCGCCGACCGTGCACGTGCGGCGCTCTTGCGGATGCGAGTTCGACCAGGCGACTGGCTGATCACCTCCTAGATCCACAGCACACCCAGACAACAGCACGTATCGGATCCAACGAAGGGACCGCATCATGAGCTTCAGACGACACCGTTCTGGCGGCGTGGTGCCGCCGGGGAAGCTATGGACACCCCGCGATGGTGGCGAAGGTCGCCGTTCCGGCTATGGCGGCCATCGAGCCGGCTTCTCCCGCCGGCGATTCCTCTCCAGCTCGCTCGGCCTTGGTGCCGGACTGGCCGGCGGCGGGGCATTTCTCACGGCCTGCGGCAACGACAACGGTGATGGCCCCGGAGCCGGCACCGGGGGAGACGTTGGCACCAGCAACGACGTGATCGACTTCTGGCAGTGGTACGCGCCGCAGGAAGGCGGTGGCTACGCGGTCGAGGCCCAGAGCGACTGGTTCCTCGACCTCGTGGACGAGTGGAACGCGCGAGGCGGCGTCCAGGTCGCGTTGACCTACATCCCGGTCTCGGAGTACATCGAGGGTACGCAGCTGCAGTCGGCGTTCTCAGCCGGCTCCGGTCCCGATCTGTTCGTCATCAGCCCCGGAGACTTCCTGCGCTACTACAACGGCGACGTGCTGTACGACCTCACCGATGCGCTCGGCGACGGCATCGATGACTTCTACGAGTCGGCGTTGAGCACACGTGTCGTCGATGGCCGGGTGTACGGCATCCCGATGGAAAGCGAACCGCTGACCATGTTCTACAGCGTGGCGGCTTTCGAGGAGGCCGGGTTGTCCGAAGGCGATATCCCGCAGACGTGGGATCAGCTGCTCGACGTCGCGGACAAGCTCACCACGGGAGACCAGTTCGGCGTCCTCTTCGAGACCACGCCGAACGTCTACCAGAACTTCACCTGGTACCCCTTCCTCTGGCAGGCCGGCGGCGACGTCGTCAACGAGACCGGGCTGGCATCGGCCTTCGACTCGCCGGCGACCGCGGCGGCACTCGGATTCTGGCAGGAGGCGATCGACGCGGGTGTGGCGCCGCGGACCATGCAGGGCGGCGGTGGCGGGGACCTGGTGTCCAACATGCCGAGCGGCTACGCGGCGATGGCCCAGATGGTGACGGCCGGAGGCTCGTTCCTGGAGGAGGGCGCGCCCGACTTCGAGTACGGCATGTTCCCGCTCCCGGTCCCGGACACCTCCGCCGACCCCATCACCGACATGGGCGGTTGGGCGTTCTGCGTGAACAAGAACAGCCCGCACGCAGAGGCGGCCGCCGAGTTCTGCGCCTGGGCGCTGGCCGGCGAGGAGAGCGTCGACCGCCTGGTCACATGGGCGTTCGACGCCAAGAAGAGCCTGCCGGTGCGCAAATCGGTGATGCAGAAGGCCAACGACGACGGCCTGTTCGACCAGGACGAGTTGATGGCCTACGCCGCGTTCGATGTCCTGGGACTCGACCCCGGCAACCTCGACAGTGACGACACACCGTACGGGCGAGGCGAGCCGCGGTTCACTCCGGAGGTGGTCCAGGCCGTCACCGACGCCATCCAGGACGCGCAGCTCAACGGCGTCGACCCAGCGCAGGCGGCCGCGGACGCCCACGGACGGATCAATGACGCGCTGGCGGACTACGACGGCGCCCCGCTCGGCTCCTGAGGCGGCCAGTCTCATGCCTCGAACTTCAGACCTGATGACGATGACTTCCACACGAGATAGCGGTACGCCCACCAGGCCGGCGTACGAAGACGGGGACAACCCGCGAGGCGGAACCGAACGGCACGGTGGCGGACCGATGAGCCGGTTGAGCGGCCGGTTGACGGGACGGATGAGTCTTCGACGACGCGAGGCATTGGCCGGTTACGCGTTCGTGGCGCCGTCGGCTATCGGCGTCGGCGTTTTCGTCTTGGTGCCGATGCTCATGGCGTTCGTGCTGAGTTTCACCTCGGCCGATGGGTTCGGTCGGATGGACTTCGTCGGGCTGGAGAATTACCGCCGCATGTTCGACGACCCGCAGTTCATGGACAGCATGCGCGTGACGCTGCTCTACGTCGGGGCGTTCGTGCCGGGGCTGTATGTGCTGGCACTGGTGATGGCGCTGCTGGTGAACGGAAACCTGCCGGGTCGTGCGTTCTTCCGGGCGGCCTTCTTCGCCCCATACACAGTGAGCCTGGTCGTCGTCGGTCTGGTGTGGCGGTACATGCTGGCAGACCGCGTGGGGGTGGTGGACTCGTGGCTGCGTGCTCTCGGCGTCGAGAACCCGCCGTCGTTCCTCGGCGATCCGGACTGGGCACTGTGGACGGTTGTCTTCGTCAGCATCTGGTTCTTCGTCGGCTTCTACATGATCATCCTGCTCGGCGGGCTGCAGGACATCCCGGGTGATCTGTTCGAGGCGGCTCGATTGGACGGCGCGGGCTACCTCCGCACACTGTTCAGCGTGGTGCTGCCGCTGTTGCGGCCGACGACGTTCTTCGCGTTGGTGCTGGCGACGATCGCCGGGCTTGCCGGGCTACAGGCGTTCGACCTGATCTTCGTGATGACCGAGGGCGGCCCGGCGAACTCGACCAGCCTGGGAATCTTCTACATCTACCAGCAGGCGTTCCGCGGCAACCAGTTCGGTTACGCGTCGGCGATGGCGGTTTGGTACGCCCTGGCGCTGATGGTGCTGACCGGGATCGCTTTCTGGCTGACCAAGGGAGGCCGTTTTGAGCGGGACTGAGGCCGACCGCCGACGCACAGGCGCAGGTGCACTGGCGATGCGCGGCAGCCGTCGGCGGCGCGGCACGCGAGTGTCGACCATGCTGGCGTTGGTGCTCGCCACCGTGCTTGCGGCGGTGCAGCTGTTCCCGCTGCTATGGATGCTCTCCGGAGCACTGCGGCCGCCAGAGGAGTCGACCAGCTCCAGCCTTCTGCCGGACAACCCAACTCTGGACAACATCACCGACGTGTTCACTCGCATCCCGTTCGCGCGGTATCTGCTGAACAGCCTGGTGACGTCGGTCGCTATCACGGTGCTCCTGGTCGGGCTCGGCGCCATGGCCGGGTACGCGCTGGCGAGGCTGCGGTTCCGCGGCCGTGAGGTCATTTTCGGTATGTTCTTCTGCACGCTGCTGGTCGCGCTGCCGGTCATCCTGGTGCCGCTGTTCTACGTGGTGACCCGGATGGGTCTGGACAACACCTATGCAGGGCTCATCTTGCCGGTCGCGTTCACCGCATTCCCGGTGTTCCTGATGCGCCAGTTCTACCTGTCCTTCCCGAAGGAGCTGGAGGAGGCGGCGGATCTGGATGGGGCCGGCTACCTGCGCCGATTCGTTCAAGTTGTGCTGCCGCTGAGCACACCGATGCTGGCATCGCTGAGCGTCATCACCTTCCTCGCCGCCTGGAACAGCTTCCTGTGGCCGCTCGTCGTCGCTCGTGACCAGGACCTGTGGGTAGTCCAGGTCGGCATCGCCACATTCCAGAGCCAGTACGGAGGGGAGTGGAACCTGATCATGGCCGCGTCGCTGCTGGCGGCTATCCCGACGCTGCTGGTCTTCCTCTTGCTGCAGCGTCAGATCATCGAGTCGATCAAGGCGTCAGGACTCAAGGGGTAGCAGCGATAGACGCATGTCACGGGACTCGAATCGAGTCCATCGTCCGCAGCGGATTCAGTGGCAGGAAACCAGGCCGGTTGAAGCCACCCAGTACGTACCAATCAGAAAGGACCCGCATCTCGTGTCGAACAACCTTCCCTTCGCGCTCGGCGATGATCTTCTCTCTCGGGCTGCCAAGCGCCGACAGGCGCGCAGCGCCAGGGTGTCCAGCTGGGACCAGACCGGTGGGAACGAGGACGCGTTCGTCGTCATGCCCGGCGAGACGGCCGTGCTCGCGGATCTGGAAGGCCCAGGGTGCATTACGCACCTGTGGCTTACCCAGACCTGCCGCCGGATCATCGGCCCTGGGCTGATCGACCCGCGTCAGGCCGGTGTCGCCATGCTGGAGATCCACAACGCGCTGGGCGTGAACTGGGAGATCACGGACCCGGACTACTACCGGAAGGTGATGATCCGGATGTACTGGGACGACCAGGAACAGCCGAGCGTGGTCGCCCCGCTCGGCGACTTCTTCTGCATCGGAAACTCGATAGCTGGGAACTTCGCGTCTCTGCCGTTCACGGTTTCGGTGAAGGAGGAGGAGCGGCTCACGTTCGGCGGTCCAGCGGCGCTGAACTGCTACCTGCCGATGCCGTTCAACTCGCGGGCACGGATCGAGGTGGAGAACCAGAACGACGTCCCGTACGTGCAGTACTACTACGTCGACTACGAGCTCTACGCCGACCCACTGCCGGACGACACGCTGTATTTCCACGCACACTGGCGGCGAGAGAACCCGTGCGATGGTTGGGCGCCGGACTTGCAGGTCAACAGCCTGGAGACGCAGGTGCCGAACCTCGACGGCGTCGGCAACTACGTGATCTTGGAGACCGAGGGCGCCGGCAACTACATCGGCTGCAACCACTCTGTCGCGCACTTCCCCGGTACCTGGTGGGGCGAAGGCGACGACATGATCTTCATCGACGACGACGGCTGGCCGCCCAGCATGCACGGCACCGGCGGCGAGGACTACTTCAACCAGGCCTGGGGGATGCAACGCAACGCGTACCCGTTCTGCGGCACCATCGTGCACGAGGGTGACGTGCCCGGATACCAGGTCAGCTATCGGTTCCACCTCGCCGACCCGGTGCGGTTCGAGAAGAAGATCCGGGTCACGATGGAGCACGGCCACGCCAACCACCTCGCTGACGACTGGTCGTCCACCGCGTACTGGTACCAGACGCTGCCCGGCCCTCGCTTAGAGATTCCGCCGGTTGACGAGCGGCTGCCCCGCCGGCCGCAGTCGCCGCCGGCCGACGGTGTGCCGCTGCCGGATCGGGACACGCTCGACGAGGTTCGCCAGGCGATGCTGCGCCGGCGCGACGAACGGATGACGGAGTTCGAGCGGAACCGCGCCGAATGGTTCTCCCGGCGTGCGGCGGACACCCGGGAGCGGCAGGTGGCCAACGCTGGGCAGGCACGCCGGGTCCGTGCCTCCTTCCTGGAGTCGAGGCAGTGACGCAGACGGATCCGACGACGCCCACGACGCCAGCGGCCGACACGGCCGCGCCAGGTTTCTGGCGGCCGCGGTACCACGTCACCGGCGCCCGGAACTGGATCAACGACCCGAACGGCCCAGTGCAGTGGGACGGGAGGTACCACCTGTTCTTCCAGGCGAATCCGGATGCGCCGTTCTGGGGCCCGCCGCGTTGGGGGCATGTGTCGTCGCCGGACCTGGTGCGCTGGACCCGCCACGACGACGCCATCGCGCCGAGCCCGCAGCGTATGCCCGGTTCACGCGACTCGGATGGCATGCCGGACTCGGACGGTTGCTGGTCCGGTTGTCTGCGGGAGGTGAGTGGGCGCCCGGCCATCTACTACACCGGCGTGGTCGGGGACGATGACGACCGGATCGAGTCGGTGTGCCGGGCATGGGGTTCGGCGGACCTGACGGAGTGGACGAAGGACGACGCGAATCCGCTGATCCCCGCCCCGCCGGCCGATCTCGGGAGCGGCTACCACCGGGACCCGTTTGTGTGGCACGACGGCGAGCGATGGCAGATGCTGCTGGGCAGCGGGACCGTGGACGGTCAGAGGCACGGCACCGTGCTGCTATACGAGTCGCGCGACGCGACGTCGTGGGAGTACCGCGGCATCTTCTACAGTGCCCCGCGTATCCGCGACGGACTCGATCTCGGCGAGCATTGGGAGTGCCCGCAGCTCGTATTCTCCGGTGATCGGGTACTACTCATCGTCAGCTGTCAGGTGCCGGACGCGGTGAAACCCTTGATGCATTCGGTGTACTTCGCAGGGACCGTCGCCGACGGCCGTTTCGTCGGCGAGCAGGTCGGATTACTCGATTATGGTGACGCCTTCTACGCGCCTGCCGTGACCACGGACGAATCCGGGCGGACCCTGATGTGGGGCTGGGCACAAGAGCGCGTGCCGGCCCGGACGCAGGCAGAGATGCGGCACGTAGGCGCGTTGTCCTTGCCGCGGACAGTATCCCTTGACGGAGACCGAGCGCGGGCCGAGCCGGCTTCAGAGCTCCGGCGGCTGCGGCTCGGTCCCGTGGTCACCAAGGCTGAGCTGGCCACGGGCGTCGTCATCGACCGCCCCGCCCTCGAGCTGGCCGGGAACCTGAATGAGGGCGTCGGCGGCTGGTCGATCGTCTCCGGGGAGTCAGAACTGAACATCAGCGTCGATCCTCCGGGAACGATAGTGAACGTCGAGGTCAGCGACTCAACGGCGGGTACGCGGGAGTTCACGGTGCCGAGACCGAGGACGGGCGAGTTCTCAGTGTTCGTCGACGGTTCGCTCGTCGAGCTCTTCACCGGCGACGGCGCTGCTCTGACCACGCGCGTGTACTGGTCGAACCCGGAACTGACCGTGACGTCAGGAGCAGAAGCATACGTCCACGTGTGGAACCTCGACACCGCGGTACTCCCGGACGCCTGACGTACGAGTGTCCTGAACTCAAAGCGTCCTGCAACGCATGGCGCATAGCACTCGCGTTGCAGGACGTCCGCCCACCACTACAGGAGACGGCAGAATGACAGCTGAAACCAGCAGCATCGATGCTGATGGGGTCGTGGCCGGGAAGGTCCTGGTTGTGGGTGAAGCGCTCGTCGATGTCGTGCACCGGTTGGACGGCACCGTGGATGAGTCACCGGGCGGCAGCCCCGCGAATGTCGCGGTCGCTCTCGGGCGTCTCGGCCGCCGAGTCAGCCTCGCGACCCGGATCGCGGAGGATCGGCACGGGTTCCGGATCCGGCGTTGGCTCGACGGTTCAGCTGTTCGGCTCGTCGCGGCGGAAGCAGGCAAGCGCACGTCGGTCGCGACCGCACGCCTCTGCGCCGACGGCACCGTCAGCTACGACTTCGATCTCGAGTGGAAGCTCGACGGAATCATCGACGAGTCCGCTGACCTCGTTCATACCGGATCGATTGCCGCCTTGCTGGCGCCT
>NZ_ML142850.1:1811-3207 GCF_004138495.1 Phytoactinopolyspora endophytica | reverse complement strand
GCGGATTCGGTGCAAGCCCTCATCGAGGCACGACGCGCGAGCGCCACAATCAGTTACGACCCGAACATCCGGCCTACGCTCATCGCCGATGCCGCACGCGCCCGCGAACGTGTGCGCCAGCTGGTGAGCCTCGCCGACATCGTCAAGGTCAGCGACGAAGACCTCGGCTGGCTACACCCAGACCGCACGCCGCTCGACGTCGCCCGCCAGTGGCGGGCGGCCGGACCCGCGATCGTCATCGTCACCAGAGGCGGCAATGGCGCGACCGCCGTCACGGCCGACGGCGTCGTCGAGGTTCCCGGGCTCAATGTCGCGGTCATCGACACCGTCGGCGCCGGGGACACCTTCATGGCCGCGGTCATCGACGGCGTATTCGAAGCCGGGCTCGCTGGGCGCGCACGCTGGGAGTTGTTGGCCCGGATCTCCAACCATCAACTTGAAGAGATCCTTGATACAGCCGTACGAGCCGCCGCGATCACCGTCTCCCGGCAGGGCGCCAACCCGCCATGGCGACAAGAGCTGGCCGGAAAGGGGCATTCCGTGAGCGAAAGGCTATAGAGATCGTTCGCTGTCAACCCTCCCTTCCCGCGGTCATGCGGTGGCGTCCTTGCGCGGTGGGGCTACCGAGTCGCGAACGACGATGTGGGTTCCGAGCATGACGTGCTGACTCTGGGCGTATTCGTCGCGATGGATGGCCAGGCGCACAGCCGTGCGGCCCAGCTCGTCGGTGGGGATGTGCACGGTGGTGAGTGCGGGGTAGAGATCCGAGGCAAAGGGCATGTCGTCGAACCCCACCACGGAGATCTCCTCCGGGCAGCGCACGCCGGCTTGTCGCAGGGTGTACAGCACGCCGGCAGCCACCATGTCGGTTGCCGCGAAGATCGCCGTGACGTCGGGCCGCTCGGCAAGCAGCCGGCGCGTGGCCGCGACTCCGAACGAGTGCAGGAACCGGCCCTCGACGAGGAGGCCGGGGTCGACCTCGAGACCCATGTCGGCGTGCGCGCGGGTAAACCCGTTGATCCGGGCCGTGGTGGTGGTCAGGCTCCAGTGGGCGCCGAGATACGCGATCTTCCGATGACCCTGCGACAGGAGGTGGCTGGTCATCGAGTACGCGCCACCATCGTTGTCGTACTCGACCACGGTGGCGGGCACGCCCTCGCCGAGCGATGGCCGGCCGCACAGAACGAGGTGCGAGCCGGCCTTGTCGAGGCTGTGCGCCAGGTGCACCATGCGCTCGTGGTACTCGTCGCTCTCGATGCCGCCGCCGACCAGGATGACGGCATCCGCGGACTGCTCCCGCATCAGCTCGATGACGGCGAGCTCGCGTGCCGTGTCGTCGTGCGTGGTGCAGACGAGGCACAGGCGGCCTTCCGCTGTGGCCTGCCTCTCCACGCCC
>NZ_ML142850.1:0-1766 GCF_004138495.1 Phytoactinopolyspora endophytica | reverse complement strand
TGCGCGAAGAACGGCCCGGTGACGTCGTTGACGACGAACGCGATTGTCTTGGAGGTCGCTCCCTTGAGGGCCCGGGCCTGCGCGTTGGCCACGTAGTCGAGTTCGTCGACGGCGCGCAGCACGCGGCTGCGCGTCGATGCGGCGACGGGGTAGGTGCCGCCCAGCACTCGCGAGACTGTGGCAGGCGAGACGCGTGCTCGCGCGGCGACGTCCTTGACCGTGTGCCGCCGGTGGCCGTCGTTGGACATGGTCAGGCCACCGTGTCCAGGTCCGCGGGCGTCACCTGGTGGGCGAGCTGATCCCCGTTGACGAGTCGTTCCAGCTCGTCCACGGCGCTGCGGCCCAGCCGTTGCACCTCATTGCCCTGGGAGCCGGCGACGTGCGGGGTGAGGAAGACGTTGGGCAGGTCGAAGAGCACGGATCCGGGTGGCAAGGGCTCGGGATCGGTGACGTCGAGCACCGCGGAGAGCCTGCCGGACACCAGCTCGTCGGCCAGGGCGGTGTTGTCGACCAGCCCACCGCGTGCCGTGTTGACCAACGTGGCGCCGTCGCGCATCATGGCGAGCCGATCGCGGTCGATCATCCTAGAGGTGTCCGCCGTCAGCGGCGCGTTCAAGCTGATCACGTCGCAAGTTGACAGCATCTGATCGAGGCTGGTCAACTGCACGCCGAGTGCCGCGGCGTCAGCGGGCTCGACGTAGGGGTCGAACAGCGACACGTCGAGGTCGAACGGGCGCATCAGCTCGATCAGTCTCCGGCCCACCCGCGACGCGCCGACGACGCCGACGCGAGCGCCGAAGTTGCCGACGCCCGACAGCGCCTGGTCGAGCACGAACGTATGGTCGCGCCGGTACCGCTCTCGGTGGACGAACACCTGCTTGCCCGACATGAGCACCGCCGCCAGCGCGTACTCCGCGGTGGGAATCGCGTTCGCCGTGGCCGCCGAGGACACGACGATGCCTCGCTCCCAGCATTGCGGCGTCACGAGCGTCTTGACCGACCCGGCAGCGTGCAGGATGGCCCGCAGCCGCGGGGCCTGGTCGAGCACGTCGGCGTCGAGCGTCGGGCAACCCCACCCCGTGATGAGGACCTCGGTCTCGGCCAGCAGCCGGTGTGCTCGGTCGGTGCGGAAGTCGTCGACGGTCACCGCCTGGTCGATGTCGCAGAGCTCGGCGAGGCGCTTCATCAGCGGGGGTGGGAAGAGGCGCGGCCGATGGACCGCGCGCATCGCGAACAGCCCCTGTGGGCGATGGCTCACAAACGTGCTCCCGTCTCTAGCAGCAAACGTTTTCTACGTTAGATCACTATATCCGGGCGGTCAACAACGTGCCTTGGAATGCGTCTCTTCTCTGCCCAGGTCGCCTTGTCCTGTGTGTTCACGGTAGCTACGGCCAATATATGAGAGGAGAAGTGAAGCGACAGATAACGGTTGCGTAACGCAGCCTTGTTCGTTCTTCGGCGGCGTGCGTATCTTCATGACAACGTTTTCTATCGATGTCCGGCTGGAGGGACAGGTCATGCGCAGACGGAGCCACCGCGGCGATGCCGCCCGGCAGGCGCTGGGCTGCGATGGCTGAGTCGATCCTGACGAGCGCCGAGACGCGACGATTTCGGGCGCAGGACCGCAAGAAGCCGGCCTCATCGACGGAGCGGGTGTCGTGGTCACTCGCACTGCTGGTGGTCCCCGGCGTGCTCTATTTCCTGATCTTCGCGGCCAAGGGCTGAGGTTGCGTCGATCGAGCAAGGCACAACCGCACACTGTCTAC
>NZ_ML142849.1:774178-775495 GCF_004138495.1 Phytoactinopolyspora endophytica | reverse complement strand
TCCCCGGCTCGACTAAAGCCAGGGTGCCGCCAGGGGGTCAAAATTCAACCGTCGCTACGGGGTCATTCTTCACCCGTCGTCGACAACGGTGACGGATGGACAACTGTGGTCGAGTGTAGAGTTGCGATCATGGTCACTCAGACGAGCCCGCATGACGCGGAGTTCCGCCGATTCTTGGGGAGCCGGCGAACGCGGCGTTGCAGCTGTGCGGTGCTGCGGGCTGTGTGGGTGGATGGGCTGGATCTGGATCGGCTGGCTCAGGTCTCGGGTAGTTTCGTGGACAACACGTTGCGGTGGCGGCACGCTGATCTGCTCTTTAAGAGGAGGCGTACGTGACCACCGCAGACATGTTCCGCGCCGAAGGCCGCACCGAGGGCCGCGCTGAGGCGCTGCTGCAGCAGCTGAACCATAAATTCGGTCCGCTCTCGCGGGCGGTGCTGGATCGTGTGCGGGCTGCCTCGACCGGCGAGCTCGAATCCTGGACTACCCACGTCCTCACCGCCGATACGCTTGACGACGTCCTGCGCACCTAGCGAAGTAGACGAGTTCACAGGCGGCTGCTGCGTTACCGGGAAGCGTGCTCCCGCAGTGCGTTGACCAGGAGTCGAGCGCTGTACGAGTTGAGGCTGTGGCTCGACGGCGAACGGCGTCGCCGTGCCGTGCTCGTAGTCTGCACGTGTAAGCGGTCGGCTCGTCGACGGGTCAGGCGGCGCAGACCAGGCCACGGGCCAAAGCGTCGAGGTTGTTGCGCATGACCGTCATGTAGTCGGCGTCTGCGGGGCGTTCCATCGGGTCCAGTACGTCGGTTTCCACGCCCAGCTCGTCGGCGAGTCGTTCGGCCACGCGCTTGCTCGTGTTGACTTCGAAGAAGATCGTGCGGACGTCGGTGTCTTCTACCACCGAGGTGACCTCTCGCAGCCGTGCGGGGGAGGGCTCGATCTCCGGATCGACGCCGGAGATGCCGACCTGGTTCAGGTTGTAGCGGGCGGCGAGGTATCCGAAGGCCTCGTGCGAGGTGACCACCGTGTCTCCCGCGCACGAAGTCAGGGCTTCGTCGTACTCGTGGTCGAGTTCGACCAACTCGTCGTCCAATGCCTCAGCACGCTCGCGGTAGTACGCTGCCTGGTCCGGATCGAGTTCGGCGAGCGCATCGGCGACCTGGTGGCCGGCCCATGCCAACCGCAACGGATCCAGCCAGAAATGAGGGTCGAGGTCGGGGTCGGGCCATTCACCCGATTCCCGGCCACTCCCGATGTCTGCCTCGGCCACCTCGGCGGTGTCGATGACCGACACGTCCTCGATCAAGTCCACGGCGTC
>NZ_ML142849.1:773854-774145 GCF_004138495.1 Phytoactinopolyspora endophytica | reverse complement strand
GCGGCCTGTAGCCCGGAGAGGTAGACGAAGAGGTCGGCCTCGTGAAGCTCGGCGGTCCTCGCCCCAGACAGCTCGAGACCGTGAGGGTCGGCGCCGGCTGGCGTCAGGTTGGAGACCTGTGCGTGCTCGCCGGCCACGCGCTCGGCGACGAACTCGATAGCGGAGAAGGAGACCATGACCTTGAGGCCATCGTCGCCGTCATCTTCGTTGTCGCCCTGTGTCGAACAACCAGCGGCGAGAAGGGCGAGAGTCACGGCCGTGCCGAGTGCGCTCGCCCTCCAGCGTTGCGTC
>NZ_ML142849.1:772599-773782 GCF_004138495.1 Phytoactinopolyspora endophytica | reverse complement strand
CAATGTGTGTCTCCCACGTAGGGCGGCGGGATCACCGTGCACGATCCCGCCGCCCTGGGTGTCATTGCCTACTCGTCGTCGTGGTCGTGCTCTTCGTCCTCGTGATCCTCGTCGTGCTCGTGGTCGTCCTCGTGGTTCTCGTCGTGCTCATGTTCGTGGTCGTCGTCGCCGCCGAACTCTGCCGACACGCCTTCGACGGCGTCACCGGTGACACCGTTGATCTCGTTCGGCGTGACCTCCAGCTCGACGCTGTTCCACACCTCACCCGTCGGGACGTCCACGGCGTGGATCATGTTGGAGGCAGGTTCGGTCACGTAGGCCGAGCCGTCGAGCATGTGAATGGCCGGACGTGGTTCCTGCCACTCCATCGGCTCCTCCCACTCCTCAATGACCGGGATCGAGTCGACCAGCTCGGCGCTCTCAGGGTCGATGACGTGGATCTGTCCGTCGGTGCCCAGCACGAGCGCTTCACCGTCGTCGCCGCGGGCCAGAGAGCGGAAGTTGTAGCTAGCGGGCAGGTCGACCATGGTGAGCCCCGCGTCGCGAGTGTCCACCAGCGACACCCGGGTGGGCCGCTCCAGCTCGGCGTCGGGGTCGCTCTTGTAGTCCCCGAGCACGACCGGGGATTCCTCGGAGCCGGCCTGGTTGCCGATCCGGCCGTAGTCATCCGGGCTCTCGGCCTTCTCGATCTCGCCGTCCGAGTACACCAGGACGCCGTCCTCGCACCCGATGACGACGGTCTCGTCGGCGGCCATCGCTTCCCCGTGCACACCGGGGCAGTCGTCGGAGGCCGCGATCTCCTCGTCGTCGCCGTCCAGCACCCGGATACCGTTGCGGGCTTCCTCGTCGCCTTCCGAGACGACCAGGCTGCCGTCTTCGAGCTCGACGGCGACACCGTGGTGCGCCGACGGCGTGGTGTATTCACGGACCTCTGCGTCGGGCTCGACGACGTCACCGGAGTCGAGCACGGAGATCTGGCCCGTTCCGTCGTCGAACAGTGCGGTTCGACCGTGATGCACGACGACGTGGCCAGGGGTCTCGGCGGGCACCGTCACGTCCGTCAGTTCCGGATCGGCCGTGTAGTAGTGGGAATGGTCGCCGTGCGGTTCCGCCCATGTGCCCATGTCCAGCACCTGGAATCCGCCGGTGGTGGAGACGTAGAGGTGCCGCTCGTCACCCGCCA
>NZ_ML142849.1:771422-772568 GCF_004138495.1 Phytoactinopolyspora endophytica | reverse complement strand
CGTCCAGCTCGATGTCGTCGACGACATCCAAGGTCGCGGCATCAAGTACCTGCATGCCGCCGTCATAGGTGATCGCCAGCCGTGGCGACCGGGCGGCCTGCTCGGTGGCCTCAGCAGTCTCGTCGGCGTCAGACTCGTTCGCCTCGTCGTTGTCTGCCTCTTCTTCGACGGTCTCGTCACTCGTCTCGGTCGTCTCGTCGTCATCGCCGCCGCAGGCAGCCAGCAACATTCCAGGCAGGGCCAGGCCGGCGAGAACGGCAGCCCGGTGACGACGGCCAAGCGTCCGACGCTTCACCCCGGGCAGGACATTTGTATGAATCGTCATCGGTGATCTTGAGCGCCGACGGCGCTCTGCTCCCTTCGCTGTGCCGTTACGAACTGCCCACCACCGTAACAGATAATGAGACCGGTTCTCATTCGCCTCTCTCATGCTGCACGGCGCACTGACGGCACAGGCCAAGGACTTCGAGGGTGGGGTCGACTTCGACGAAGCCGTGCTCCTGTGCCAACGACGCGGCCCAGGCGTCGAGTGTTGCGTCGTCTACCTCGACAGCAAGGTGACACAGCCGACAGATCAGGTGGTAATGCCGTCTGTGCTCGCAACGGCGATACTTCGCCTCGTGGCCACGACCGTGAACGACGTTGACCTCACCCGCGTCGACGAGCCTCTGCATGATGCGATAGATCGTGGACAGCCCGACCGAGATCCCCTGCTCGCGCAGCATCGCATGGAGCTCCTGCGCGCTATGGAAGCCGTCAGTCTCATCGAGCAGCCGCAGCACCGCCGCGCTCTGTCGCGTCGACCACACCTTCGACACCATCTCCGTCACAGTTGCCTCTCACGATGACCGACGACCCGACATCGCCCTTAGCCTAAGAAGAAATGATTGTCACTTTCAACAACTGTGGTGATGATGCCTGTTCTCATGTAGCGGCGTATGCTTCCCCGCGTGGCCGCGACGCAAGCGAGGGTAGAGGGGATATGAGTGTGCAGGTGCGCATGGCGGAAGCAGACGACGTGGACGCGATCGTCGCCTTCGGCTCAGCCGTAGTCCCAGCGCACTACACGCCGATCCTCGGCTCCGGCGCGGCGCAGGCACAGTTGACCTGGTGGGCCCCCGAGCGCATGGCGTCCGCCGTCGCGGT
>NZ_ML142849.1:763448-771387 GCF_004138495.1 Phytoactinopolyspora endophytica | reverse complement strand
GGGTTCATGTGGCGGTGGCCGGCGATGCGATCGTGGGCGTATCCCAGACGGGCGAGTTCGCCGGTGAGCAGGTGATCTGGAAGCTCTATATCGCGCCGGACCTCCGGGGCCGTTCGCTCGGTGTCGAGTTGCTCCGCCACGCCATCGGTGCGCTTCCCGCCGGGACTGATCACGTCCTCGTCGAGCATTTCGCCGGCAATACGCGCGCGGGCACGTTCTACGAGCGCGAGGGGTTCACGGTGGTCAACACCGAGCCGGCAAGTTCCGGCGATCCGAATGCCGCGATCGTCTGGCGCCGGCTGGAGCTGGGCGGCTGAGTCACTCCAGCCTCGTTCCGTGCGGCGCCACGGTCCCGTCGAGGCAGGCGTCTCCTGGCTGTCTTGTCTTCGATCGTGTCGGGTGGCGCTGCTGCACGCATCGCCCCGACATGCTCGCCTCTTGGCAAAACCCGAGCGTGCGGTCGTCGTCGTTCCTTACCAGGTTGTGGCCAGCCATACCGTCACGGCGGCCAGAGCGATCAGTGTGATGTTGAGTCCGATCTCCTTGACTTCGCCGCGGGAGAGGTGCAGTGCTGTCGCGAGTACCTGGAGGACGACGAATCCGATGGCGGCCACTATGGCGAGCACCGGCGCGATGCCGGTCAGTGGTGGCAGGGTCAAGCCGGTGACGCCGAGGATCTCGATGACGCCGATGCTGCGGACGAGCCACATCGGGATGGTGTCGACCCAGCCCATCATGGGTGCCAGCTGGTCCTGGCTCTGAACCACCTTCTTGCCGCCGGCATACAGGAAGAAGACTCCCAGCAGCCCGGCGACGATCCAGTATGCGATCTCCATGACGGCCTCTTCTCGATAGTTACGACTTGTAAGCAAGCACATGATGAGTGACAATCGGAGCCGATACAAAAGGCACACGTGTGTGCGTTGCTGACAAGGGCGTGTCTATGTCGCAGTACGAGAGGGCCTGTTTGATCCGGGGCGATGGCGGTCGTGCGATCCGCAGGCTCCTGGAGCGGATCGGAAACAAATGGACACTCTTGGTGGTCGCGACGCTGCACGAGCAGCGCATGCGCTTCTCCGAGTTGCAGCAGCGTGTTCCCGGTATTTCACAGCGGATGCTGACCTTGACCTTGCAGCACCTCGAGCGCGACGGTCTCGTGTCGCGGACGGCGTATGCCGAGGTGCCGCCCCGCGTCGAGTACGAGCTCACCGACGTCGGCTGCACGTTGATCGACCCTGCCGTGCGGCTGGCCGAGTGGGCGGTCGAGCACAACCCCGACATCGATCGAAGCCAGCAGCTGTACGACGCGCGGAAACCGTCGGATCGCTAGGCCTGCGGGGAGTCGCGGGCAGCGTCGTCGATCGTGCCTTCTGCAGCTTGAGCGCTGCGGTGATGGCTGGGCTGGGCGAGGTAGGTAGGTCTCCCTGGGTGTCGACTTCAGCAGACGTCTGGCCCCTTCGCGCCTGAAATTCGCTGGAGCGAACAAGGACTTTGTGAATCGAAATGACCGCCTTGCTGGTAGCGTCGCAAGTCGGATTTGTGTGCATCGCGAAGTTCGTATGAGGCTTGCGGTTCGACCCGAGAGGTCGAGTACGCATCCGAGGAAATTGCTGGGCGCTGGCGTGGACGTTGCGTTGCGAAGGGGCGATGGGGAGAAGATGAAGGCGTCGGAAACCAAGCTGTTGGACTTGCTGGCCAAGGGAAGCCAGTTCGTGATTCCCATATACCAGCGTACGTACTCGTGGACGGAAGATGAGTGCTCTCAGCTGTGGTCGGACATCGTTCGCGCCGGCAGCGACGACGAACTGAACGCACACTTCATCGGGTCGATCGTTCATGTTGAGAAAGGACTGTCGAATCTAACGTCGCAGGAGCCGAACCTGGTCATCGATGGTCAGCAACGTCTCACCACGGTGAGCTTGGTGGTCGCGGCGTTGGCTGAGGTCCTTGGGAACGTCCCGGATGGCGAACGTGAACCGCTCGATGGGTTCTCGCCGAAGAAGCTACGCAACCGGTACCTTGTCAACAACGATGAAGAGGGCGACAGGTTCTACAAACTGCTGTTGTCGCAGACCGACAAAGACACTCTCATGGCCATCGTGAGCAGGGCAGAACTGCCGCGTGACTCTTCCGAGCGTGTCGAGACGAACTTCGCCTTCTTCCGATCCAGGCTGGTACAGCCCGACGTCGACCTAGGCGTCGTGTGCCGAGGGTTGGCCAAGCTCGTGGTTGTGGACATCCGACTGGATCGGACGCATGACAGTCCTCAGCTGATCTTCGAGTCGATGAACTCCACCGGCCGGAAGCTGTCGCAGGCTGACCTGATCCGCAACTTCGTCCTGATGGGCCTGGAGCCGTCCGCTCAGGAGCGTCTCTACAAGCAGTACTGGCGACCGATGGAGGTCGACTTCGGTCAAGCGGCGTACGAGAGTCAGTTCGACGAGTTCGTCAGGCACTACCTCACGGTGGTCACTGGCGAGATCCCACGCTTGCGAGACATCTACGACGCGTTCAAGGCTTACGCCGGGCGGCTCAACAGTGATGGCCACTCGGTGGAGCGCCTGGTAAACGAGCTGCGTGACTACTCGCGTCGTTACTGTGCGGTGGCGCTTGGTCACGAGGAGAACCCCGAGTTGGCCGCGGCGTTCCAAGATTTACGGGAGATCAGGGCCGACGTTGTTTATCCGTTCCTGCTGGAGCTCTACACCGACTACGACCAGGAGATCTTGACGGCTGCGGAGCTGAGCCAGATCGTGCAGATAGTGACGTCGTACATCTTCCGCCGCGCTGTGTGCCGGATCCCGACCAACTCGCTGAACACCACCTTCAGCACGTTCACCAGGTACATACGCAAGGACCGGTACGTCGACTTCGTGACAGCACATTTCCTCAGCATGAGGAGCTACCGTGCCTTCCCGACGGACGAAGAGTTCGGCAATGCGCTTCGGACCAATGACCTCTACAACTTCAAGCGACGCTCGTACTTCCTCCGGCGCATGGAGAACCACGGCCGCAAGGAGACGGTCTCTATTGAGGACTACACGATTGAGCACATACTCCCGCAGAACGACAACCTGTCGCAGCACTGGCGCGACGCTCTCGGTGACGACTGGGAGGAAACACAGGCACGCTACCTGCACACGCTCGGCAACCTGACCCTGACCGGCTATAACGCTGAGTACAGTGACCATCCGTTCCCGAAGAAGCGGGATATGGAAGGCGGGTTCAAGGACAGCCCTCTTCGTCTGAACAGAGGGCTTGGCACGATCGAGCAGTGGAATGCCGCTGCGATTGAGGAACGGGGAGCCCGCCTGGCTGCCGAAGCGATCAAAATCTGGCCACGGCCGAGCCTGTCAACCGTCGAGCGCTCCGAGTTGCGGGAACCACGCCTGCAAACCGCCTACTCCATCGAAGACCACTCGTACCTGCTGTCGCCCACACGCCGCGCGTTGTTCGAGAAGTTCCGCGCTGAGGTCCTCGCCTTCGATCCGTCGGTGACCGAGGAGTTCCTGAAGAACTACGTCGCCTACAAGGCTGTCACGAACTTCGTTGACGTCGTCCCGCAAGTCGCGCGCCTGCGGCTGTCGCTGAACATGCCATTCGATGCCCTGCATGATGACCGCCACGAGGCGTGGGATGTTACCGGCAGAGGGCAGTGGGGCAACGGCGATGCGCAAGTCGGTCTGGCCGAGAACACGGACTTCAGTTACGTCATTGGCCTGGTGCGTCAGGCATACGAGTACCAGATCGGTGAGTAAGGGCCTTCTGCTCTGGGTCCGTGTTGAGTGTGAGGCTGGAGCTGCCGGATCCCGCCTGGGCGACGGCGACCGAACCGTGCCGTACACGGGCATTATGCGGCGTATCGGGAGTCCGATCCTGAACTGCGAGGAAGTCGAGGTAGCGCTGTGCGAGGCGTTCGCGGTCAGGGTGGTCGCGTCGTCGTGAGGGGGTCGTGATGCGTTCCCCATGCATGTCTTGCAGACCGTGCAGCAGCATTGGCCCCCCGGATTGCCGGAGCAGCGAGGCGTCCAGTCGGACCTCAAGATCGCGCGTGATGCCGAGCAGGTTGTGATCGTAAGCAGTATGGTGCAGCTTGCAGAGACTAAGCCCGTTCTGCACGACGGGCTGCCCGAGCTCGTGACGGTCAGGCAGGATGTGTGCCGCATCCAGGAGTAGCGGGACGTTGAGCTCGCAGATTGCGCACTGCATCCCGTAGGCGTGGATGACGCGGGCGCGGAACTCTCGTTGGTGGAGCCGTTGCTTGACGACTCGTTCGGAGTACGTGCGTTCGGCTGTGGTCGGGTTGAGCGGGTCGGCGATGAGCCGAAGGCTGTCGTCGAGCGCGAGGACGAACTCCCGGGCGTCGCGGTCGTCGTCGATCACATACACGGGGAAATACGGACGTAGAGACGAGGCTCGATCTTTCTAAGCCAAATGATTGGAAGCCCGAGCTCCTTGGCCTTGCGCAGTTTGGTGTTGTCCCCTTCCGGCGATCCCGCGCGGTACGAATACCGCACGTATCCACCTCGGACTTGGCGATCCTCGTAATCGCCGTCGGGGGAACTGACGATGGACAGCGTGGCGGCGAGGTGGCGCGGGTTCCAGATTCCGCGTGAGGCATCGATCAGGCGCCGGGTCTGGCCGTCTCCGAATCGGAAGGCGCTCAACTCGGCACGGGTAAGGAAGTCACCGTTCACCTTGGTGCGCTCCTCGAGCGCGTGCATAATCTGCTCTCGCAACGCTCGTTCATTGGCTATCTCCGCCTGCTCCGCCACGTTGCACACTGTCCCACAGCACTATGGTGCGGTCCAGAGCGATAGACTAGCCGTTGAGGGCATGCATCCCGACGACCAGATCGGTGATCTCCTTGACCGGCGGTGGACGTGATCTACGAGGGGTCAAACCTGGCGCTGTGTGAGCCACTCCTTGCGTGTGATCTCGTACAAGACCTCGCCGTGCTCCGTGCCGGGCAGGGGGTCGTCGAAGTCCACATGGAAGGTCTTGACGTAGCGCAGCCCACTCTTCTCCATCACGCGCCGCGAACCGGTGTTCACGAACATGGTCTCAGCGGTGATGCGCTCGGCACCGAGGTTCGTGAACGCGTGGTCGATCAGGGCACGTGAGCCTTCGGTTGCGAGGCCCTGACCCCATGCGCCGTTGCGGAGTCGGTAACCGAGCTCTGGCGCCTCGGGGCCGTCTGACTTGACGCTCAGCTCGAACCACCCGACGAAACGTCCCTCGCGATCCGCGGCGATGAACCTGCCGTGCTCCGGATATGTCTCGGAGACGGCGACCAGATCGGCCACCTCCTGGACTACCTGCTCGCGCGTCGGCGGTGTCCTAGCCAGGAAGCGCATCACGCCGTCGTCGGTATTGAGTGTGACGAGGTTGTCGACGTCATCCAATGTCAGTCGCCGCAGCTGAAGCCGTTCGGTCTGGAGGTAGATCATCGACACAATCATCAGTGTAGGGGCCTGCGGCATCGGCCTGCGCAACTCAGCGGTCGGGGGCGCCTAAGCCTTGCTGGCTGTCCGCCGGCGCCGGAGAAGACGAGAAATGTGGTGTGTACCCACAGCTGCTATGTGCCGCGTCCTGCCCCCTGCGTTCCATGATCGTCCGGTTTGGGGCATGCGTCAGAATTGATCACCATGAGCCAAATGAGGGCACGCCGTGAGTCGATCGTGAGGGATGAACGCACCCTTGGAGATGTGGTGCGGAACAAGAGATTGCGGCGCGGGTTGGAACAGAATGACGTGGCGCGCCTGGCCGGCATCGACGTGGCGGCGGTCCGGTGCGTTGAGCAGGACACCGGGACGTTGGAAGGGGTGCGCGCGGTCTTGACTGCGCTGCGCATCCCTTACCGCGACCGCGACACGTCCTACCCAGCGCGCGACAGGTAACGTCCCCACTGGTCGAGGGGTGCTCTCCGCGTCGTGCGGAGAGCACCCCGTTATGGCCGTGGCTATCCAGCGATGAGGTCGATTCGTTTGCGAACCTCGTCGGGAGCTCGATGCTCGGAAAGTGACAGTGCCCTGGACGGGCACAAGGCCACGGCTTCCCGGACCGCGTCGATGTCTACCGGACTGTCGCGCTCGGTGACGAGCTGAACGCGCCCGTCCTCGTCGTGGTCGAAGAGCCCCGGCGCTGCATGCACGCACATGCCGGAGCCAATGCAACGGCCTCGTTGGGCTTTGATCTCCATGGTGCCTCCCAAGAGCTGCCCAGCTCCGTATGCCGTCGACGGGGGAGTTGTACAAGCTGCCCGTGCTACGCGCGTTACCTGGGGAACGGCGGCGGCCGGAGGAGGTGTCTTACTGTGGTCTCAAGAACAATGAAATAGCTCATTTGAAGATAGCCTGTAATGGGCTAGCCGTCTAGAGCACGCGCAGTGGTGCGTAGCGTGAGGTTGCCAGTTGCGGTGAGGTGGGCCCAGCGCTTGAGAAGCGCTAACTACTGCCGCGGTCGCCGTTGGCCAGCCAGGGCGAAACGATCACCCGCATGCCGAGTGTGGGGCGAGCACGTGATTCCGTGCGTGTAACGGCGAGTGTTTTTATGAGATAACAATCTCGTTTTGCAGGTCGCAACCAGACGCGATCGGCGGTAGCTTGTGTAGTCAACCTGGTGGCGCACCGTGTGGGCGCCACATGGGTGCGTGGAAGGAGGGTCCTCATGCGGGTTGAGCATCTGGCATTTGGTGCCAGGCACGTGTACGTCGCCCATGACCGAGGGGTTGGCCTGCTCTTTGACGAGGCGGGTGCCCTTGCGGACTGGGAGTGGAGCGCAGCGCACGACTGGATGGCCGGGTCGGGCTGGCGCGTTGTCGAAAGCGATAACGAGGAGGCCCGCGTCCGAGTAGGTGACCACGGCGGTGTCCCCGCTTTCCTGATGGGGCGCGATGGGCGCGACCCCGACGGTCACGCCCTCCGGGCTATTGCCGCTCATGTGGGTGTCGATCTCGCTCCTGAGTTCACCGCCCAACTTCAGCCTGGCTGAGGAGGCGATGGACACACACGCGCCGCAGCTGCCGGGCTCCGGTCGCCCTCGGCTTGACCTGCCGCCTGGAGAGGGGTGAGTCTGATAGAGGAGGATGCTCGCATGTCGACCGCAGGCCACACCCTCGTCCGAGCCGGTGAAGGAGCCCGCGCGGACCTCCAGAGCCTCGGCAACCGGTACCTCGTCGAGTCGGACGAGCTCACGGTGATCGAGCACACTCTCGCCCCGCGGGTGCTCGCCGCGCCGATTCACACGCACCGGCACGAGGACGAGTACTCGTTCGTCCTCAGCGGGCGGATAGGTGTGCAGATCGGCGACGAGACGTTTGACGCCGGGCCAGGTGACCTCGTGCTTAAGCCCCGCGGCATCCCGCACACCTTCTGGAACGCCAGCGACGAGGAAACCCGCGTGCTCGAGATGATCTCGCCCGGCCGGTTCGGGCAGTACTTCCGTCAGCTCGTGCCGCTGTTCCAGCCGGAGCCTGATGTCCCGGCCCTGGTGGCGCTGGCAGCACAGTACGGGCTGTCCATGGACATGGACTCGATTGGCCCGCTGATTGAGCGACACCATCTCACGCTCTGATGCCGCCATCGTGGCTCGCTGGCGCGCCGCGACCGTGATTCCCTGTGCTACATCGGACAGCGCCTCCGGCTTCGGGGGTCTCGACCGGAGGCGCCGCCACCAGTGTTGAACACGGCCCCGAGGTGGGTGAGGCCGCGAGATGGAAGATACAGCACCAGCGAGCACTTTGTGAACCCCGTGTTTCATGTCGAGAAGCTGGAAGGTTTCTGCGGTGTGAAGACGTCACCGATGAGCCGGCGAGACTCCTGAGCGTGCGTTGACCGAAGGGCCGGGATGACGTAACTCGCCGCCGCAGCTGGGCGTCGACGTTGGTCTGCAGGGGGTCAGCCGGACTGCATGATGTGTTCGCGTTTGGGCCAATGTG
>NZ_ML142849.1:759046-763384 GCF_004138495.1 Phytoactinopolyspora endophytica | reverse complement strand
TAGGCACCCTTGTAGTCCTGCTCGGTCAGGCGGAGCAGGAAGGGGTTGTCGGCGTAGTTGTTGTCGTCTTCGGAGCGCCCGGGCGCCGTGGGCAGCATGACGCGGTGGTGGTCGCGTTCGGGGACCCAGTCGCGCAGGAGTTTGAGGCTGGCGAACCAGCGATCGTCGGGCTCGGTGTTGGTCGGGCCCTCGGGCAGGTCGGGGGAGAAGAAGTAGACCGGACGGAACTCCCCGTCGGGCGAGAACATGAACTGGCGCTCGTACTCGGCCCTGCTGGTGCATTTCTCCAGCGGTGTGAGCAGGATCGGCTCGGTGGCGGTGTTCGACTGCACGCCGGGCACGGACGTCGTTCCGTCGCTGCGCCTGGCGAGCTCGCGGCCGAGCGGGGAGTAGGGGAACGCCCGGATGCCGAGCGTGTAGCCGACGACGGTCGCGTCCAGCGATTGCAGAGCGTCGACGCATTCGTGCATGGTCTCCTCGGTCTCGCCGGGCATGCCGAGCAGTGCCTCGACCATGGTGAGCATGCCGTACCTGTTGGCCAGCCGGCACAGTCGGCGGACGTCGTCGAAGGTATAGAACCGGCTGCCCTTGCCGGTGATCTTCCAGCCGTTGAGGACGTCATCGCGGACGTGATCCGGGGCCAGGTTGATCCCGACGCAGCCAGCCGCGGCCAATAGCATCGCGTACTCCTCGTCGAACGGCGCCGGCTGGACGTAGATCCACAGCCGTAGGCGGTGCAGCGGGGAGGACCGGTCGGTGGTCTTGCGCCGGATGATCTCGCGCAGCACGGCCTTGCTGTGCGCGATGTTGAGGTTGAACTCGCTGTCCGTGGTGTGCAGGTCATGCACGCCTTGTGCGGTCAGGGCCTCGATCTCATCGACGACGGCGGTTTCGGCACGGCGGGCGAACTGGCTGCCCTTGGCATCAGGCTCGACACAGTGCGTGCATGCGAAGGTACAGCCGTTCTTGGTGAGGACGTTGCCCAGTCCGCCGCGCTCGTAGTACCTGAGGTTGTCCACCCTGTGGTCGACGCCGGAGCGGCGCGTGTACGCAGTGGTCCTGTTCACCAGCTGTGCCCGGCCGAGCGCGATGAGCTCGGTGGCGTGTGGGATTTGGCGCACATGTCCGTCGCCGTCGTTGATGATCAGCCCGGCAACGTCGGCGGGCGACGTGGCGGCGGCGATCGCGTCGGCGAGCTCGACGAGTGTGACCTCGCCGGGGCCCTTGACGCCGAAGTCGATGCCGAAATAGTCGACCAGAGCGAACGGCATCGAGGAGAAGCCCACACCGCCTCCGACGATCGGTGCGGCCGAGCAGCGCCTGATGGACCGGATGATGTCACGGTGCGAGTCGAGAAAGACCCGCTGCTCCTGCGGGTAGATCGTGTCCGTGTTGCGGATGGTGACGCCGATGAGAAGCGGAGTACGCGATGAGAAATATTCGGCGATGGCCGTGCTCCACTCCTCGCGGACAAAGGTGAGATCAAGCACCTCGACCTCGTATCCCGCTGATTCCAACGAGGTCGTCAGAATATCGAGCGCGTATGGAGTTATCGGGGGGTGAACCAGATTTGGGTTCACCAATGTCACGAGCCTGTTGTCCATGGTCTCTTCCCTCTCGTCCCGGAACCGATGGCTCCCGCGACCTCCGCCCTGAGAACTGGCCCCACAGCCAGCCGATGTGCCGATCTTGACAGCGGGACGTGCACTTGGGCAGGGGCCAAGTGCCAGCTCGTCGCTCTTCTCGCGGATGTCACACCTGTCGGGCGCGAAGTGGATAACGGCGTTCGCGAAGTGGACTGGCCATGGCGAGTGGCGCTCTTAGGCTTGGTGTGGGGCGAGGCAGTGCCGCTATTTCGGATCGTGTCGGCAGCGGGAGCATGTGTGGTGGAGAAGGACGAGCCTGTTGGGGTGATGATCCGGCGCGTTCGCATACTGCTCGGATACAGCCAGTACGAGATCGCCGACCTGCTCGTCGAGATATCTGGCAATTGGTCGCTGACGCGAGAAGAAGTCTCGCGCTGGGAACGCGGGAAACGAATTCCCGGCCCCTATTGGCGGGGGTGGATCAGTGAAGTCCTGCGGCTGCCGAGGGGTGACGTGGACGCGGCGGCGCACATCGCGCGCAACGCCCGCAAAGACGTGGCAGCCGCAGGGCAAGTCGTTGCGCCGCAGGTCCCGTTGTGGGCTCAGCCCAGCGGCTTGAGCACCGCGCTGAAGTGCCGCAGCGTCTCGGCCTGGTCCACGATCCGGTAACCCACGATCGTCGAGGCGTTCCCGGCCACGGTCGCCGCGGTCTCGACGACGTATTCGAGATGGCTCTTGGTGTAGACGCGGCGCGGGAGTGCGAAGCGCACCAGCTCGCGAGGTGCCGCCACGTCGTGACCACCGTCCGGGTTCACCCTGCCGAACACGAGAGTCCCCAGCTCGGACACGCGCACCGCTCCCGCCCGGTACAGCTCGTTGGCCAGGGCCGTAGCGGGTAGCTCATGCGGTGGGATGTGCGGCAGCAGCGCGGCGGCGTCGATATAGACGGCATGGCAGCCGGTGGGCTGCAGCACCGGAAGCCCCGCCTTCGTCAGCTGATCGCCGAGCCATTGTGCGGTCTCGGCCCGGTAGCGCAAGTACTTGGTGTCGGTGACCTCCATCAGGCCCCGCGCCAGCGCGTCGAGGTCGCGCCCGGCCAGCCCGCCGTACGTCGGGAAGCCCTCGACGGCGATGAGCTGCTCGCGGCACCTGCGGGCCAGGTCGGTATCCGCCAAGGCGATCAGTCCACCGATGTTCGCGAGGCCGTCCTTCTTCAAGCTCGCCCAGCACCCATCGGCGAGAGCGAAGATCATCTCAGCCACATCGCGTGGGCTCCGGTCTGCCAGTTCGTCTTCACGTTCGGTGATGAGGAAGGCGTTCTCCGCGAAGCGGGAGGCGTCCAGCAGGAGCATGGCTCCGTACTCGTCACAGAGCCGGCGTGCGCCCTCGACGTTGGCGAACGAGACCGGCTGACCGCCACCGGCGTTGTTGGTGATGGTCAGCACCACGCAACGGACGCGTCTGCCTTGTGAGCCGGCGAGGTAGTCGTGCAGGGCGTCGAGATCGATGTTCCCACCGAACGGTGAGGACGCCTCGGTGTCGCCGGCGGGAAGGTCGACGGGGGTGGCCCCGGCGGACTCGACGCTGGCGCGGGTCGTGTCGAAGTGGGTGTTGCTCACCGAGACGTCGCCAGGTTTCAGCAGGCTGCCCAGCAGGATCCGCTCCGCGGCGCGTCCCTGATGGACCGGTATGACCTCCTGGTAGCCGGTGAGGTCCCGCACGACGGACTCGAACCGCTCGAACGAGCTCGCCCCCGCATACGACTCGTCCCCGGCGAGCAGAGCCGACCATTGGGCCGCGGACATCGCACTGGTGCCCGAATCGGTCAGCAGGTCGATCATGATGCGCCGCGCCGGCACCCGGAACAGGTTGTAGCCCGCGTCGACCAACGCCGACTGGCGCTCCTCGGCCGTCGGGAATGGGATCGGCTCGATCGTCTTGATCCGGAACGGTTCCATGAACGCCGGCAACTGTCGCCTCCTGCTGAGCACTGTGCAATGTAGATGCCAGTCTCTGCGACCCGCGGTGCCCCCACCAGGGGCCAATTTAGGAGCTCACAGCGTGCGTGACCGCGCGGTGAGGACTATCCGTAATCAAATATTTCGCTACGGCGGTGTCGCTCAGCGTGATGGAGTGGCTACGCTCAGTTATCCACAATTTCCGAGGAACAGGATTGGAGCATGGCCGAAGACGAGGTGCGGCGGCCGCTCGAGCAATACGAGCTGTTCCACACAAACGACCTCGACCACGCCCGCGAGCTGGTGGGACGGGTGTTCGTCCCGCATCGGCTGGACCTGGTGGGGCAGTCATCGCAATTAGACGCCCGGATGCACACCAGGCGGGTGGCCAAGCTCGCCGCGAACTATGTCACGTACGGCGGGGAGGTCTTGATCGAGCCCGGCGAGCTCGGATCGTTCTTCGTCGTGCAGGTTCCACTGTCCGGGCACAGCGTCGTCCGGTGTGGAGGGATGGAGATCTGCTCGACTCCGCGTTACGCGTCGGTCGTGTCGCCGACCGAGCCGCTGAGCATGTACTGGTCGGCTGGATGCTCCATGTTGATTCTCCGGCTCGAACGACCTGCGGTGGAGGCACAGCTGCGTGACCTTCTGGGTGCGCCGTTGCCCGGCCCGGTACGTTTCGATCTTGGCATGAACGTCGGCAGCGGATTCGGACTGAGCTGGCTGAAGCAGTTCCGGCTGATGGTCGACGAGCTGGACAGCTCGGACAGCTTGATCAACAACCAGCGCGCCGC
>NZ_ML142849.1:744751-759006 GCF_004138495.1 Phytoactinopolyspora endophytica | reverse complement strand
GAGTTCGAAGAATGGCTGACGTCCGCTCTACTGATGACACAGTTACACAACTACTCAGAGCTGCTCGACGACACGGAGCACTCGCCGGTGCCGAACTATGCCGTGAGCATCGCGCGCGAGCTGATCGAGAACCACCCCGAGTGGGAGCACTCGGTGAGGTCGCTGGCGAAGGCGGCCAACGTCGGAGTGCGGACGCTGCAGAAGGGGTTCGCGCACCATCTGGGTGTGGCGCCCAAGGAGTACCTGACCCGGGTGCGGATGCAACGCATCCATGACGAGCTCACAGCCTCCGAGCAGGACATGGTCACAGTCAGCCAGGTGTCCGCCAAATGGGGACTCAACCACAGCGGCCGTTTCGCCGCCGACTACCGCAGGCGCTACGGGGAGCTGCCCTCGGACACGCTCGCACGCTAACGCGGTGCACCCCGTTCCTCCGCTGTGTCCCCATGATCATCAACCGCTGGCCGCGCATTCGCCTCGGTTTTGGAACTCATCCCGGGTTCACTGGCCGAAGTCGCTCAAGGAGCTCGGCGACGTAGCGCGTGTCTTCGTTGTCGCTGCCTTTGACGAGCATGAGGTCGTCATGCAGTGCACGCAACGTCCGCTCGGCTTCGTCCATGTCGTTGCGCGCCGCCTGCAGTTCGCCGATGTTGCGACGTACCTCGAGTGCGGTGTCGGTTCCGTCGCCGCGCTCGCTGCTGATCCTGTCCAGGACGTCACGGAACCGGAGGAGCGCTTCGTCGACCTGGCCCATCTCGGCCCGGCAGTACGCGGACTGCCGCACGCATTCCACGGCGTCGCCGCTGCCCGGCCCTTTGGTTCGGGCGAACGCATCTGCGAGCGCGTCGAATTCGGGCCGCGCGAGGCGATATTCGCCTGCGACGACGAGGATCGCGGCCCGGCGCAACCGGAGCTGCAGCACCTGAGGATTCTCCGCGCCGAGGACGTTGCCCGCCGGTTCGATGGCGGCGTCTAGGACTTCGGCGGCCTGGAGGAACCGCTCTTCCTCCAACAGTACGTTCGCCCGGATGACCGCGTCCTCCATGGACTCTCGCAAGGTGGTGCGCGGCACCACCAAAGCAGCTGCTGCCGATTCCGCCGCGCTGGCGCGCTCGAAAACTGGACCGGAATCGGGCCTGCTCCCCGGCGCGTTGGGGCGGCGGAACACCAGCGTCGGGTCTGGCATCCCGCTCGATCCCGCCCCACTCGCTTCAGGTGTCGAACCGAGGGTGGGAAGCAATGGCAGCAGCCGTTCGTAGACCTCTGCGGCGTCGGCGGGGCGTTCGGTTGGCGCCTTCGCGAGCAGCTCCAGCACCAGATGATCCAGTTCGGCGGGAACGTCCTCACACACCTCCTGTAACGGCACCGGAGCGGCGTCGAGATGCCGATTCCACCGGTCGATGTCGGTGTCCCCGCCGAACACTGGATAGCCCGACACCAGTTCGTAGAGCACGCAGCCGAGCGCGTAGAGATCGCTGTGTGGGGTGACCTGCCTGCCCCGGATCTGCTCCGGGGACATGTACAGGCTCGTGCCCATGGGCGCTCCGGTCGCGGTGAGTCGGGCCGCGTCAGGCCGCAGCACGGCGGCGATGCCGAAGTCGAGGACCTTCGCAGCGCCGTCGTGAGTGACCAGCACATTCTCCGGTTTGAGGTCCCGGTGCACGACCGGAACCGCGTGCGCGTGGGACAGCACCGTCGCGATCTGTGCGCCGAACGCCGCGGCCCAGCTGACAGGCAGCGCCACCTGCCGGTCGATGAACGCGCGCAGCGGCACGCCGTGCACGAGCTCCATCACCAAATACAGTTCAGCGACCCCGCTGTCGAGCCCGGCATCGTAGACCTGCGGGACTCCGTGGTGCAGGATTCGCGCGGTGACGCGAGCTTCGCGTTGGAAGCGTTTCGCGAGTTCCTGTACCGCTTCCCCGCTGCCGATCGCTCGCGGGTTGATTCGCTTGACCGCTACCTCACGGTCGAGCACGACGTCGAACGCTCGCCAGACCGTGCCCATACCACCGGAGCCGATCTCGTCGCGCAGCTCGTAGCGACGGCCGACCGTGTCCGCCACGCGTCCTCTCACCTCCGACCGTCACACTGCACCGACTGACGCCCCGCCGACTCATGATCCCGCGCGACTGATCTGGAGTCCACCGGGTGCAAGGAAGGCCGTTGACGACAAGCCGCCAGGGCATGTTTCACGCGGCGTCGTCAATACCCTCCTGCTTGCGGATCAGCCGCCACGCTGCGCTGCGAGCGCTGCGGTTCAGCGACTCCTTGAACGTCCTGTCACGACTGCTGAAGTACTGGTCTCCAAGGCTGGCGATGGTGTCAATGTGGTCAGCCATCTTGTCCTCGAAGACGTCATCGAAGACCGCCCCGAAGTTCTCCTCGGTGTTGACGATCGCGGCCTGCCGGACTTTCTCGTCCTCGACGGTCTCGTTGAACGGCCGCGCCACATCATCCTCGGTGAACGTGGTGCCATGCCGGTCGTTGAACCGCTCGATCAGCTCCGACAACAGCGACTTGTCCTGGTCCTTGCCAGCGCCGGTTCCGTCGCCGAAACCGCGTAGCTCCGCGGTGCCCTCCGGCGTGAGCCCGAGATCGTGTTCACCGGTTTTCTCCACTCGTAGGTGGCTGAGATCGATCTCGCCGATGTCGACGCCGCCGTCCTTGCCGTGCGGTAGCCGGTTGAGCAGGTGCCGCCCGAATAGATACAGCCGCTCCAGCTCGGGGTCCTGGTACGGCACGATCTGCGACAGAAACCCGTACTTGCGGACGAAGTCGCCGAGATCCTGTCGGAACTGCTCCGCGAGCTCCGAAAGGGTCTCATCGTTCAGCAGGGTTTCGTAGCGTGCCACGGCGGGCGCGATGTGCCGGTAGAGCTCGGCGTGCAGCTTCGCCCACTTCGCCTCGCTGCTGCCGGCGACCTGTTCGGCGGCCAGGAACGCTCGTGCGAACTCGATCATTTCGGCATCCACGAGGATCTGCGCGGATAGCACACGGCTCTGCGCGTTGTAGAGCAGATTCGGATCCGAGGGTAGCGTCGCCGCGTCCTCGAAGTACGGCCGGAACGACTCCTGGATCGCTTCGGCGTCGTTCACGAAGTCCAGCACCGCCAGATCAGCCTGGGTCTTGCGGTTGGTCGTCCGGTTGAGCCGCGAGAGCGTCTGCACTGCCGAGACGCCGCCGAGCTTCTTGTTGACGTACATCGTCGTGAGCAGCGGCTGGTCGAACCCGGTCTGGTATTTCTCCGCCACCACAAGGATCCGGTACTCGGGCTGCCCGGCCCCGCCATTGCGGGTGGTGAGGTCATCGGCGCGGGTGTAGGCGAACGCCTTCGGCAGCGCGCCCTCGGGCAGGCCGCCGTTCTCCTGGGACTCGGTGACCTCCTCACCGTCGTAGGTCAGCGACCCGGAGAACGCGACGAGCACCCCGATGTCGCCACGGAGTTTGCCCTGGCCGCGTAGGCCTGCGATGTATTTCTTGATGGCCCGCGACATCTGTACCGCGCTCTGCCGGGACGCGGTCACGACCATCGCCTTCGCGCGCCCGCCGAGACGTCCGAGCGTGTGCGCCTGGAAGTGTTCGACGATCACCTGCGCGTGCTGCGACACGGTCGAGGGATGCATTACGGCGGTGCGGGCGAGCTGGGGGGTGGCCTTGGCCGGGTCCACCTCGCGGTCGTCGGGGTTGTTGCTGATCAGCTTCCAGTATGTGTCGTAGGTCACGTAGTTGCGCAGCGGGTCAAGGATGAAGCCTTCTTCGATGGCTTGCCGCATCGAGTAGGTGTGGAACGGCACGAACGCGGGCTTGCCCTCGTGTTCGCCGAGGACGCCGAAGTACTCCAGGGTCTTGGCTTTCGGAGTGGCGGTGAACGCGAAGTACGACAAGTTCGGGTTCTTCGCGCGTTCGGCGACGCGCTGCTTGAGTTTGGCCTCGATGTCGTCCTTGTCGATTTTCGCCTCGGTCGCTCCGACCTCGTCGCTGTCGTCGTCGGCGTCGAGCGCGAGTCCGCGCAGCGCCTTGCGCACGTCCCCGGCAGCGTCGCCGGATTGCGAGGAGTGCGCCTCGTCCACGATGATTGCGAACTTGGCGCCCTTGATCTCGGTGGGGTTCTGTCGCAGGTAGTCCAGCAGCGCGGGAAAGGTCTGCAGTGTGACCGTGATGATCTTGCCCTGCTCGCTGGACAGGCGTTTCGCCAGCTGCTCAGACTTCGAGCCTTGCCTCTCGTCGATCGCCACAACCGTGCCCGCGGTCTGCTCGAAACTGCCCACCGTGGCACGCAGCTGCGCATCAAGGTTGCGGCGGTCGGTGATGATGAGCACCTTGTCGAACACCGGCGTCCCCGGTGTGAGCCCGTTCTCCCGCGCCTCCGGGTCGAGTTCGGCCGGGTTCGTAGGCGTGTGCAGCGAGGACAGCCGGTAGGCCAGCCACGCGATCGTGTTCGATTTCCCGGAACCGGCGGAGGCCATGACCAGATAGTCGTGGCCGGTGCCGTGACGGGCGGCGTGCGCGGTGATCTTCTTAACGGCGTCCCACTGGTGGTAGCGCGGGAAGACCAGCGACTTCTTCAGCCGGCCGTTGACGCCCTTCTCGCGATGCTCGTGCACGAACCGTTCAAGCAAGTCCAGCCAGTTGTCCCGCTCGCACACCTGCTCCCACAGGTACGAGGTGGCGTACTTGCCGAACTCGACCGCTGCCGGGTTGCCGGCGCCGCCGGGCTGGCCCGGCCCGTTCGAGCCGGTGTTGAACGGCAGGAACCGGGTGCGTTCGCCCCGCAGCTCGGTTGCCACGAACACCAGATCGGGGTCGACGGCGAAGTTCGCGACCACCCGCTTGGCGAAGATGAGTTCGCTGGGATCGCGCTCGTAGCGGTACTGATTCTTCGCGTGCTCAACGCCCTGCCCGGTCAGCGGGTTCTTCAGCTCGGCCGTGGCGACGGGGATACCGTTGACGAACAGCGCCAGATCCAGGCGGTTATCCCGGTCGGCCTGCTTTGCGGCGTAGGCCAGTTCGCGGACGACGGTGAGCCGGTTGGCGCGGTAATCGTCGAGCGCTGACTCGGAGGCGACGAGCGACGGTTTGAAGTAGGCCAGGCGGATGCGTACGCCGCGGTCTTTGACGCCCTTGCGTAGCACGTCGAGCACGCCGTCGGTGTCGATGGCCTTCGCGACCCGCTGTGCGAATCCGCGCTGGGCCGCGTTGGCGTCACCGCCGTAGTAGGTGAGCAACTCGTCCCACTCGGCCTGCTGGGTAGCCCCGATGAATGTGAACAGCTCGCCGGTATACAGACCGAGCTCGGCGTCGTAGTCGGAGGCAGCGCCCAGCTCCCAGCCGCGCTCGGTCATCGCGTCGACGATCGCGGTCCCGAACACGATCTCGTGATGAATCGGGTTCATCGGCTACTCCTCGATCCCTCGCCCGCTAGCAGCGGACACGTCGAACTCCCCGGTGACAGCAGCGGTGATCAGCGCCTGGCGGCGTTCGGCGAGAAGAGCCACGTGACGCCGCCGCTTCTCGACTAGCTTTTCGTGCAGAGCCAGCGCCTCCTGGGCTTGCTGAGCATGTTCCCTTTGAAGCCTCGTAGGCGGTGTCGGGACAAGAACGCGCTCCAGATCCCAAATGTTGATTCCTTTTATGGTCGCGCCGGTGATCCGGCTCCGGATCTGGTCCTGAACGATCGGCGACTCCAAAACCAAGCGAAGCCAGCCCCTGTCGACGCCTTTACTGGCTGCGATACGCGCCGCATCTTGCGTCAGGTTCGCCCCGGTGAGCGTATCTGGAACCACGGCAACTTCCCCAACGCTTCCGCGAATCGCAATCACGAGATCGCCCCCTCGTAGCCGGGAGCGTTCGTATCGAGATTCGATCTCATACGTCGTACGACTAAGTGCTTCGACCGACAATCGATTCGCCGCAACATCTCCACCTTTAATAATGGGCACCCCATCGGCGACGTTCGGCCCTGGCAGGACAATCCCGTACATGATCTGGCGATACGGATCCGCCAGGAACATGAGCCGCGACCATTTCCAGCCTACGGGAAGCTCTGCAGCAGTGCACGAGACGCCAGCATTAAGAATTCTTCCCAGGACAGACTGCTCACGATGCTTAACCTGAGATTCGAAATCATGGAGCAGACCGGAAATTTTGTCGATGCGGGCGGTCTCGGCGTCGAGGAAGTCGGCGACTCGGCGCTGCACCTCCAACGGAGGAACTGTCACCCGGGTCTCAGACAACTTGTCAGATGACAGCTCAAGGAACGTTGTTCCCTGTCCATTCGCTTGGAGAACGTTAGTCAGTGCCGAGAGCTGGTAACCGAAATAGCGGGTGTAGGTGTTATCGGACGGCACAAGAGCGCGGCATCCCTGATTGAAGGCCATGCGCTCTGAAACGAGGCCGACGTAACCAATCGGAGCTCGCGTCGAAACCAGTATCGAACCTGCAGGCACAATCCTCGATCCCGTCAACGCTCCGCGTCGTGTCAGTCCACGTCGGGTCGACCGGATATCCCCAAAGTTTCCGGGAAAGTCAGCAGGCGTTGCCCAGGGGACCTCGTCGCCCCAGTTTTCTTCGTCGGCGGTCGGCGTTCCTCCATTGACGATCCGGAAGACGCGACGGAGCGCGAGTGTGGGCCAGGTCACTCCGTCACCTCGCCCAGCAGTTCCTGGATCTCCGCTTCGAGTGCTTTGAGTTCGGCATCGATCTCCGCCAGCGGGCGAGGCGGCTCGTACACGTAGAAGTGCCGGGTGAACGGGATCTCGTAGCCGATTTTTGTCTTGGTGTGGTCGATCCAGGCGTCGGGAACGTGTGGGAGGACCTCGCGATTCAGGTAGTTTTCGACGTCCTCGTCGAGGGGCACGTTCTCGTAGCCGCGGAGTTCGGGGTCGGGCTCGGGTTGGCCCTTGATGGTCTGGACTTCGCCTTCGGGGTCGCGGACGCCAACGGCGTCCCGCAGCGCCTTCGCGAACGGGGTGCCGGTGGGCCAAGTAAGTCTGGCATGGGTTACGGTTTGGCGGATCTCCTTGACGGCTTCGGTCTTTTTCCACCAGGTCTTGCCTAGCAGTGGGCGTAGCGTCTCGAGGAATTCCTCGGGCGCGTCGAGTTTCTGGATCGGCTTGGCCTCGCGCAGCGCGGCGAGAGCGTCCTCGCTGATCTCGAACCGCAGTTTGAGTGGGCGTTCGACGGCGATGCGGCGGTAGCCGAAGTCGTCGTTGTTGAAGACCTTGACCTTGGCGTGCTGCGGGTGGCTCTCGTCCTTCGCGGCGTGCAGCGCTTCGGCATAGAGGCGGCTGATATCGGCGATCTGATCGGGGTCGATGTATTTGCGTTTGTCGCCGAGGGATTTGCGCATTTTCTGCCACTGGTCGCGGGCGTCGAGCAGCACGACCTTGCCCTGGTAGTCGGGGCTCTTGCGGTTGGTGAGGATCCAGAAGTAGGTGGAGATGCCGGTGTTGTAGAACAGCTGGTCCGGCAGCGCGACGATGCCTTCGAGCCAGTCGTTCTGCAGGATGTGCTGGCGGATCTGCGACTCGCCGGACCCGGCGGCCCCGGTGAACAGCGGCGAGCCGTTGAAGACGATCGCGACGCGGCCGCCGCCCTGCTCGGCCGGCTTCATCTTCGACAGCATATGCTGCAGGAACAGCAGCGATCCGTCGTTGATTCTGGGGAGCTCGGGCCAGAAGCGGCTGTTCTCGCCGAGCCGTTCCAGGTCGTCTTCGACGTCCTCCTTGACCTTCTTCCATTCGACGCCGAACGGCGGGTTCGCGAGCAGGTAGTCGAAGGTGCCGTTCCGGTGGCCGTCGTCGCTGAAGGAGTTGCCGAACTTGATGTTGTCGGGGTCCTGGTCCTTGATCATGAGGTCGGACCGGCAGATCGCCCAGGACTCGGGGTTGAGCTCCTGGCCGAACACGTCGACGGTCGCGTCCGGGTTGAGGCTCGTGATGTGCTCGTAGGCGGCGCTGAGCATCCCGCCCGTGCCGCACGCCGGGTCCAGGACACGGCGCACGACGCCTCGTTTGCTCAGCGCGTCGTCGTCGGGGGCGATGAGCAGGTTCACCATCAGTTCGATAACCTCGCGCGGGGTGAAGTGCTCGCCCGCGGTCTCGTTGGACTGTTCGGCGAATCGCCGGATCAGTTCCTCGAACGTGTAGCCCATCTGGTGGTTGTCGACGACCTCGGGCCGCAGATCCAGATCGGCGAACGTGCTGGTCACCTTGTAAAGGAGGTTGGCGCCGTCTAGCTTCTTGATCTGCTGGGCGAAGTCGTAGCGCTCCAGGACCTCGTAGGCGTTCGGGGAGAACCCGCCGATGTACTGGGTGAGGTTGCGCGCGACGTGCGAGGAATCGGTCGCGATCGATTTCAGCGTCAGGGGGGTGGTGTTGTAGAAGCGGTGGCCGGAGGCCTTGCGGAGAAACCGATCGACGTCGATGTCGCGGTCACGGTATCTTTCGAGCGTTTCGAGCACCTTTTCACGGGTTGGTGCGAGCACGCATTCGAGTCGGCGCAGCACCGTGAACGGCAGGATCACTTTGCCGTAGTCGGACTGCTTGTAGTCACCGCGCAGCAGGTCGGCCACGGACCAGACGTGGTTGGCTAGCTTCTTGTGCTTGTTGGTGTTCAACGACGTTCCCCTCGGTCTTCATCGATGGTGGACAATGGTGCCGGATCTGGTGGCGGATTGTCAGCGGTGGGATCACGAACTGTCTTCCGGCGGCAGCAGTGCCCCGCTGGTTAGGCCGAGCGCCCACTGATCGGCAAGTTCACGTGCGATCTTCGCGGCGAGGTTCGCCGCTGAGTGCATGGCTCGGACGCGGCGGAATGCTTGCCCATACAGGCATTGGCGTTCCATTGGGATGAGCGGCACCCGTAGCCGTTTGATGTCCAGTCGCTGGATCGAGGTGCCCACGGTCGCGCCTTGGATATTCTGGTCGGCGGACAGGAATCCGGCCAAGAAGTCGGAGTCCAGCCGTTCCGGGTCCGGGCGCAGCAGGAACAGGTGCGGGCCGAGGACGCTGCCCGAGTCGCGCTCGCCGGCGACGCGGACCGTGATCGAGCTGGCGTCGTGCAGCGTGTCCGGCAGCAGCACGTCGCCCGCTTCGATCGGGATGAGTTTGTCGACCGGCTTGTCGTGCAGGGAGCCGGACGGTGGTTCACCGGTGCGGACGTCGTGGTGGGTCAGCATCGATGGTGGTTTGCCGGCGCCGGGCAGCACCGTCTCCCGCGTCGGTGTCGCGCGGTACAGGGTGAGCGCGCCGCCGCGCAAGAGGTCTGCGACCGTGGCCGTTCGCCACGCCACCGGTTCTGATCCCGCGGTCTGCCACAGCTGCTCATCGCTGAGACCGACCAGAGCGTTTCCCGTGCGTCGCAACCGGTCCCGTAGTTCGTGAGCGAGCGCATCATGGCGGTCCGGGTCGAGGACGGTCGCGACCCGCGCATGTCGTTGTGGGGTGAGGTCAACGGTGTCGTCGAGGAGGTCCACGACCGACCGGGTGCGAGCGAAGCCGGGTTCCGGCTCAACGCATTCGGGGTCCTCACGGAATGCGTGCCACGCCGTCAAGACCCGCTTCGACACAGAGTTCCAGTCGATCTCGCGACTGCGGTGCGGCTCGGTCGAGGCGTCGACGAACAGGATCGGCTGTGGATCGGCTTTCGGCGGCGGAGCCAGCACCCACAGCTGCAGGCTGACATGTAGCGGCGGTGCCGCGCCTTGCGGCAGCGCGATCACCGCCCGCAGCGTGCCCGTGCGTACGAGTTCGGCGCGGATTCGTCGGCCGCCGGATCGTTCGGCCGCACCCGGCGGCATGACGACTACCGCGGCGCCGTCTGCGCTCAGGTGCGCGAGGCAGTGCTGCACCCACGCCAGTTCGGGCTCCGAGCGTGGCGGCAGGCCGTAGGCCCAGCGCGAGTCGTAGGCGAGTTCGTCGTGGCCCCAGTCACGGATGCCGAATGGCGGGTTGCACACCACGGCGTCGACCTGCTCGTCGGGAAAGGCGTCCGAGCGGAGGCTGTCGCCAGGGTGTACCTCGCTGTTGGGGACTGAGATCTCAGCACGGACCCGCGCCAACGCGACCTGATCTTCGGCGATCTCCTGACCGAGTACGCATGAGGCTCCCGCTCGTACCGCCGCAGCCAGCAGCCCGCCGCCCCCGCAGGCCGGATCAAGGGTTCGTTCGAGGCGATCCGGCAACGCAACCAGGAGATCGGCTAGTCCGCGCGGGGTCGTGTACATCCCGGCTGCCGCGGCGTCGGGCAAGTGCTTAGCGAGGACCTGCAATGTCGTCTCCGCGCCATGTGCGTCGAGACAGCGCAGCAGCGCTCGGGCCGCCGGGTTGGATATCGTGGGAAGTTCACCGTGGTGTTCGCGCGCCGCCGCGGCCAGCTCCGCGCCGAACGACTCGTCGGGCAGGCTGGCGAGCTTCGCCAACCTCTCCCGAGGTAGACCCGCCAGCGGCGGTACGAGCGGCAGCAGTTGCCGGACCAGCGCCCGTCCGTCGGGAGCCCCACGCAGGGCGATGCGCAGCTCCGCCTGCGGTGTCGCCTCCGGCACTTGGCCGCGGTTGGCCAGCCACTCGCGAACGGATTCGAGGTCGTAGGCAGGACTCGTGTCCGTACCACCTATCGGGCTGGGGAAGTCTGGGTGGCGGCGTCGCCAGTTGCTCACCGTGGCGCGCGTGACGCCCGCCAGCCGGGAGATCTCGGCGGCGGTCACCTGCGTAGTCAGGTCGGGCAACACGGCGTCCTGTCGTCAGCGATCAGCGGAATATGGCGACTGTACCCCGTACACAGAGATTAGCCAAGCTTGATGAGGAGTTGGTGTTTGACAGCGCTTTCAGTGCGCAGGTGAACTGATTTGGTGAAGTCGCACGAGGGATACTCGTGGCCGTGCCCACCGATTGGGCTTCACCTGCCTCACTCCATCCCAGGAGTCGCGTGTCTTGCCGCGGCCCACACCCGAGGCCGAGGGTGGCCGTCTCACCGTATGCGGCTCGGCACCGACGCGGTTATCGGAACGGTGGTGTCGTCTACCCTGATCCAGCTCGTTCCCTTGTCCCGCACCAAGAGAACAAGGGGGCCGTGCCATTCCTGTTGGGCTTGCAGTGTCGCAACGCCGAACTCCGCGGCGAGGTACAGCAGAGGATCGCTTCAACAACCAAAGGCAAGAACATCACCCCATGCGCTCACTGCATCGCCGACGGACTCAAGGGCCGACACAGCGCGGGCTGGTCGCCGTCGGGACACTGTGTTTGGCGGGCGAACGCGGTTCGATCAGCGACGAACTTGCCGCAGGCGCCAACGTGTTCACCATGTCGGGCACACGCCGCTCGCCCGGTCGTCGCCGTCGACGGAGAGACCCAGGCCAAGTGCGTGGCACGAGCTTTACGACAACCCGGAACGGTTTGGGCTGTCGCTGGAGCGGCTCTCGGTCGTGCGGATCCTTTCGAGCTGTACTGGGGACTCGGCGTGGACGACGCGCTCTAGATCTTCTACGACCGCAACGTCAAGGGCGTCAAGGTTGCCCAGAACGTCGCGATGTCCATGGACCGACGCGACTTCGCCCCCGGCTCACGCGAGCGTCATTGACACAGTCGAAGTCGAATCCGAGGGGCCAGCCGTGCGGCGCCTTTCTCAACGTTCGTCGATACCAAGGCGCCAGCTCTAGAAGTCCGGCGCCGAGTTCGTCATCCTCTCCGCACTGCGCATCCTCATGGTCACGGCAATGTACGGCCGCGCCGGGCTTTGGCGGGGCTCGGGCGACGGTCTGCCTGACCGCGTCTCGGCCGGAAACGCCACCGCTCGCATCGTTCGCCTGCTCACTAACCTCTATCCCGAGTTCGCGGCAAGCTCGACCGCTAAACTCCTCGGCCGGGCTCGCAGGACTCGGCATCGGCCGTCCACGAAGCCACTGGCTGGTCGGCGACTTGACGACCGCTCAGCGAGGACGAACTGTTCTGACTGCTGGCCTCCGTCCAAACTAGGAACGCGACGCGCGCTAACGAGCGAAGGAACTGTGAACCAACGCAAGGCCTAATCGAAGCCCTGGTACCCCGGGCCAAGATCACCAGAGGAGATCGGCTCGTCCAAATCTTCCACATCCCCTCGGCCCTCGGGATAACAACGAGACCGTTCCCTCCTCACCAACGGAAGGAAGCGAAAACGCCAGGGCCGGCGTGGCAGGGCGCCGGGGGTTGAGTGGTCCCAAATTGGCGGGCGCGGTAGGCCGCGGTGGGCCGCCACCCATAGCTCGAACGGAACCGGGCAGTCGGGAAGATGCCGGGCATGGACTCTACAGAACACATGGCAGAGAATCCGGAAGGCCCGACTCCAGAACAGGCAACGGACGCAGTGAGGCGCCTCGGGTGGCGATACGTCCACGGCGCGCTCGGCACCCACGTACACGTGGAGTCGCTGACGCAAGGAGCGGATGTAGTAACCCGGGCGACGGCCGCTTGCGGTCAAGACGCGGACGACCACCTGTCCGCTGACATCCGCCCGAGACGGGTGCTCTTGACGCTGCAGTCGGCGAAGTCAGCGTCGGTGACTGCCCGGGATATCGAGCTGGCCGGGAAGATCAGCACAGCTGTGGCCGATCTCGGCTTGCTGACCGGGATCGGTGTCGGGCGTGGTGGCTCACGTTCGATGCAAGTGGTCGAGCTCGTCGTCGAGGCGGTTGACGTCGCATCGGTCCGGCCCTTCTGGCAGGCGGCCACCGGCTACGACGGCGAGGCGGGAAGTCGTGGATCGCAGGATCCGCTGGTCGACCCGCTGGGCCAAGGCCCGACGATCCGGTTTCGCCAGATCGACCCATCGGATGCGCGGCACAGGGCGATACGCGTGGACGTCTGCGTCAGCCGTGGCGAGGCGGAACGTCGCAGACGGGCGCTTCGTGAACTCGGCGCCACGTGGGTGTCCGAGCATCCCGCGGGCGATTGCCAGGTGCTGGCTGACCCGGCCGGCAACGAAGTCGGCGTTGTCGCGTTGCACGGTCGGTAGCGTTGGTCGCCGGCGCTGGGGGAGCGCGTCGGCGTCGTTTTCGGTCCGTGGACGTCGTTTTCGGGTCGTGTAGGTAGTTTCCACATGATTCCTACGTAGTTTCGCAAAATGCGGTGAAAACGGTTGCGTTCGCCGTATACGTCCCACAAGACTGATCGGCGATCGTCAGGCCGCGGTGTACTGCGCCGGAGCCGGGAACACGGATGTGCGCGGTTGTGGCCCCACGTCGTCAGTGGAGCGGCGAGGCGTGCACGTGGAAATGACAGGGGGACCTTGCAATGACGGATAGCGAGGACTCGGACTCGGCTCTTCCCGACTACATGAAACACGCGCTGGAAATCGTCCACGAGCACCCGCAGGGCATAGAGAACACCGCTGACCTAGCCCGTCGGGTCAGTGTCGGTGAGCGCATCCTCCAGATGCGGTTCAAGCGGCATCTTGGCGTGTCGCCCACGACGTACGTGAAGAACGTGCGGCTGGATCGAGTGCGTGAGGCACTGCTGACCTGGCGTCCCGGAGGCCCCACCATCGATCGGATCTCACGCCAATGGGGGTTCAGCCACTACGGTCAGTTCGCGGGGGAGTACCGCAGTCGGTTCGGGGAACAGCCGAGTGAAACACTCCGGAGGAGGCTTGGACCTGCGCAGACGTGAGATCTGCTGAGCCGGCAGCGCCGTGTGGCGATATGCCGCGGCGCTGCGCGGCACGGTGTTTTCCGTGTCAGTGGGCGTAGAGGCGGTATGCCAGATTCGTCGCCATGAACGCTATCGGGTACCAACCAGCGGAGTTCAACAACGGAAACGACGCGGCCACCAACCTTGGGTGGCGTTACGTCTTGGGCGTGCTGGGCACGTCCGTGCAAGTGGAGTCCCTGAGCCAGGCGGTTGACGTCTCAACACGGGCGGTCGCGGCCTGCGGCCCGGATGCCGACGAACGCCTGAGCATAGACATCAGGCCCGGACGGGTGGTCCTGACCCTTCGCCAGGTCGCGGACGCCGCCATCACCTCCGACGACGTCGGGCTGGCCGGCCGCATCTCAGCAGCCGTCGCCGACATGGGCCTGCGTACCTGGCTGGGATTTGGCGACGGCAGACAGGGTGCGGCACAGGTGCTCGAGATCACCGTCTACGCGGCGGACATCCCGGCCATCCGTCCGTTCTGGCAGGCCGTGCTCGGCTACGACAGTGAGCTGAACAGCATGAACGAGGAAGACACCCTGGTCGATCCGCTCGGCCAAGGGCCGGCGGTGTCGTTCCATCGGCTGG
>NZ_ML142849.1:744241-744663 GCF_004138495.1 Phytoactinopolyspora endophytica | reverse complement strand
CTCGGGTCCCGGGACGCAGCGGCGGCGTCCGGGTCGACGTGTCCGTCGACGTCGAGGAGGCGGAACGCCGGCTGGAGGCCGCGCGTGCCGCGGGCGCCACAGTGCTCTCCGACGTGACCGAGCCGGACTGCTGGGTGCTGACCGACCCCGAGGGGAACGAGGTCATGCTCGCGATGCTGCACGGTGACGACAGCTGACCCCTCCACACGATCGGCCGGTCAGCCGTGTCCACGGCTGACCGGCCGCCTGATCGCTACTTGATCCCCGTGCTCGCGATGCCCTGGACGAACTGCCGCTGAAAGACCAGGAAGACGACGAGCAACGGCAACGCGGTCAGCGTCGCCACCGCCATGACGGCACCCCACGGCGAGCTGAACGCCGGGTTGTTCGTCAGGGTGGACAGCGCCACCGGGACGGTGAGG
>NZ_ML142849.1:741387-744225 GCF_004138495.1 Phytoactinopolyspora endophytica | reverse complement strand
CAGAACGACGAGCGGCCACAGGAAGTCGTTCCACCGGTTCATGAAGCCGAGGATGACCAGCACCCCGACGAGCGGCCCGCACGTCGGCAGCACCACCCGGGTGAATATCCGCAGCTCGTTCGCACCGTCGATCCGGGCCGCCTCCAGCAGCGCGTCCGGCACGCCGAGCATGAACTGGCGCGCGATGAAGATGCCCACCACGTCGAACAGCGTCGGCAGGATCACCGCCCACGGTGAGTCGACCAGCCCGGCCCGCGCCACCATCAGGAACGCCGGCACCAGCGTCACCTGGATCGGGATCATGATGGTGACCAGGAACGCCGCGTAGAGGACGCCGCGCCCCCGGAAGCGGAACTTCGCCAGCGCGTAACCGGCGAGCAGCGAGACGCAGACGCTCAGCGCCGTCCCCACCGACGCGATGAACATCGAGTTGCCGAGCCAGTTCCAGACCGGCTGGGTGGAGAACACCTCGTCGAAGTTCGACAGCGTCGGCTCCGACGGGAACAGGTAGAAGCTGCTGCTCTGTGACTGTCCGCCCGGTGTGAGCGCCGACACCGCCATCCAGTAGACGGGGAAGATCATCAGCATCGCCAATGCGGTGAGCACGGCGAACAACAGCCAGCGCCGGTTCGGCTTCGACCGTCGTCCGTTCCTTGCCGCCCGGCGGCCGCCGCCGTGTCTGGGCGCTGTCCGAACATGGTCCCCAAGGTGCGTGGCGTTCACAGGACCTCCTCCGCTTTCCGGGTGGCGCGCTGTCTGAGCAGCGTGAACAGGAGCAGGATCGCCACCAGTACCAGGCCCAGCGCCGCCGCGTAGCCCATCCGGGCGTCGATGAACGCCGCACGGAACACGTACTGGATGAGCACCGTCGTCGAGAAGCCCGGCCCGCCGCCGGTCATCACATAGATCACGTCGAACGCCTGCAGCGAGAACACGACGTTCAGGATCAGCAGGATCGACGTCGTCGGGCGCAGCAGCGGCCACGTCACGTGCCAGAACGTCGACCAGCGGGACGCGCCGTCGATGGACGCCGCCTCCTTCAGCTCGGACGGGATCGACTGCAGGGCGCCCAGGTAGATCACCATGCAGAACCCGACCCTGGTCCACACCACCACCAGGATCAGCGTGAACATCGCCCAGCTCGGCGACGTCAGCCACGGGATGCTCTCCAGCCCTAGCATGCCGAGGAAGTTGTTCGCCACGCCGTAGTCGCCGTTGAAGATCCACGACATCACGACGCCGACGACGACGCCCGCGGCGACCATCGGCACGAAGAACAGCGCGCGCAGCACCGCCCGGCCCGGCATCGGCCGGTTCAGCGCTACTGCCAGCGCAAGCCCGATCACCATCGCCGTCGGCACCGTGCCGATGGTGAAGATGATCGTGTTGCGCAGCGAGGTCAGGAACAGCGGATCCGAGCCGAGACGCTCGAAGTTGTCCGTCCCGACCCACTCGCCGTCGCCGAGCGTCGCCGTCTCCTGAAAGCTCAGCCCGATCGCGACGACGATCGGCACCAGCGAGAACGCCAGGAACAGCAGCGCTGCCGGTCCGATGAACAGGTACGGTGCTTTCGACCTCCGCCGGCGCCGATGCAGATGCTCGGTCTGCGCCGGATCGGCCGGCCGTGTGGAGAGTTCTGATTGTGTCGTCACGATGTCACTCCGCTGTGACACTGCGCATCGCGTCCATCATCTGCGCAGAGGCGTCGGTAGGGGACAGCTCGCCGAGGAAGCACAGGTCCGCGTAGTCGGCGAACACCGTGTTCAGCGAGCTGAAGTACTGGCCGGACTCGGCCTTGACCAGGTTGAGCGGGATCCGCGCGCCCTGGTCTATGAACTGCTGCATCGTGTCGGTGTTCGCCGCGTACTCGATGTCCTCGGCGTCCAGCGACGAGCGTGCCGGGAGCCAGTTGCCGTGGTGGCAGAAGTCGATCATCTTCTCCCGGCTGGTGATGAACGCGACGAGCTCCGCCGCCAGCTCGGGATGCTTGCTCGACTTGGTGACCGCCAGGGCGTTGCCGCCGAGGTCCGACGCCTCGTCGGTGTTGCGGATCATGTAGGTGGTGCCCCACTGATCCGGCATCTCCTCGTCGAGCTGCGTGATCGGCTCGGGGTTGTTCAGCATCATGCCGATCTGGCCGGTGAGGAACATGTTGCGGGAGACGTCGCCGCCCTCGGACTTGTTCATGTTCCCGGGGGAGACCAGCTCGTCGGCGTACCAGCGACGGCCGAACTCCAGGGCCTCGATGGCCTCCTCGGAGTCCATGCTGGGCGTCTGGCCGTCTTCGCCGAGGAAGGCGCCGCCGTTCTGGTAGACGATCGGCAGCCACCGGTAGGCGGTCTGGGTGCCGCTCCAGCCGAAGCCGAACGCGTAGCGGCCGGTGACCTTCTTGACCTCGGCGGCGATCTCGAGGAACTCGTCCCACCGCCACGCGTCGTCGAGCGTCGTCGGCGGTGTGACCCCGATCTGCTCCATCACGTCCCGGTTGTAGAAGGTGATGAAGGTGTCGGTGTGCTGGAAGATGCCGAAGATGCCGTTCTCGCGGGCGCCGATCGCCCAGAACGGGTCGGAGTAGTCGTCCTCATAGCCAGCCGGGATCGCCTGGCTCCAGATCGACCAGGCTGCCGTTCGCCGCGTACCGGCCGATCTGCTGCGGGGTGATCCGGATGATGTCCGGCGCCAGGTCCGCCGCCAGCCGCGTGGTGAACCACTGGTGGAACTGGCCGGTGGTGACCTCGACCGACACGCTGGTGCCGGGGTGCTCGGCGACGAACTCGTCAGCCAGGCGCTGGTAGGAGTCGAGATCGGTCGGGATATTCCACGACGAGATCCGCAGGT
>NZ_ML142849.1:737385-741323 GCF_004138495.1 Phytoactinopolyspora endophytica | reverse complement strand
TGTTTCGTCGAGGTCGACTCGCCGGAGCATGCGGCGAGCGCCCCGGCCAGGGAGATGCCGGCGAGAGCGAGGAAGCCCCGCCGGCTCATCTCCGCCTTCGTTGTCGATGAGATGCCATGTGTCGTCCGCATCACCGTCGTCCTCTCCGTTGAGGTCTGCCCGGGGGTGACCGGGAGGGGGCGCATGGCGTGCGGCGGCGGTGCTCTCGCGGCGCTGCGCCGCCGCCCGCACGTCGCGCGGTCAGGTCAGGCCGCGGCTCCGGCCGCCGTCGGCCTGAGCGCGGCCGGCAGCAGGTCGGCGTGGGCGTCGAAGAGCTCGTCGGTCATGCTGCGGATCTGGTCGACCGTCAGCAGGGCGCTGGTCAGCGGATCGAGCATGACCGCGTGGTAGACGTGCTCGCGCTCACCGCTGAGGGCTGCCTGCACGGCCAGCGTCTGCACACCGATGTTGGTCCGGTTGACGGCGGCGAGCTGCGCGGGCAGCGCACCGACCGTGGTCGGTTGCACCCCGTTGCCGTCGACCAGGCACGGAACCTCGACGCAGGCGTCGTCGGGGAGGTTGGTGATGATGCCGCCGGCGTTCGGCACGTTCCCGTAGACGACGCTCGGGGTTCCGGTGACCGCGGAGTTGACGATGCTGGCGCCGTACTCGACGGACGGCGCCAGGTGGTCCTTGAGCTTGGCCAGCTGCCCCTCGATGTCGCCCTGCTCGTCGTGGGAGGCGCAGATCTCGTAGTAGTCCCAGCGCTGCGGGATGTAGTCGAGCACCAGCTCCGGGTTCTTCCGGAAGTAGGGCAGGTACTCCGAGGCGTGGTGGCTCGACTCGGTCTGGAAGTAGCCAAACGCGTCCATGATCGTGGTGCGCACCTGCTCGTTGCCGCCCTCGTAGGTGCTGGCCTCGTCGGCGGCGTCGCTGTGGTCGCCGTCGTCGGTGGCGAGCCCGGAGGCGGCGCGCCCGCGCAGGTGGCGCGAACGCATGGTCTCGCGCAGGCGCGGGTAGAGGTCCTCGTCGCCGCGGTGGAACCTGAGGATCCAGGCCTGGTGGTTGATGCCGGCCGAGAGGAAGCTGACCTCGTCGTACGGGACGTCGAGGGTGCGGGCCAGCATCCGGGTGGTGCCTTGCACGCTGTGGCACAGCCCGACGGTGTCCAGGCCCTGGGCGTTGAGGAACGCCGTCGCCATGGCCATCGGGTTCGCGTAGTTGATGAACTGCGCGCGCGGGCAGAGCTCGCGGGCGTCGGCGGCGATCGCCTCGTAGGCCTCGACCGAGCGCAGGAAGCGGAAGACACCGCCGGGCCCGACGGTGTCACCGACGGGCTGGTCGATGCCGTAGGTGCGGGGGATCTCGACGTCGTGCCGGTAGGACTCGACCCCACCGACCTGGAACGTGATGATCACGAAGTCGGCGTCGCGCAGCGCTTCGCGACGGTCCGTCGTCTCGACGATCTCGGTGTCGAAGCCGTGGTGGCTGACGAGGTCGCGGGCCGCCGTCGCGGTGCGGGACAGCCGCGTCGCGTCGACGTCCATCAGGCACAGCGTGCTGGAACGCAGGGCGGGGAAACTGACGAGGTCACCGATGAGGCGAAACGGGAACACGAAGCCCCCGGCGCCGATGATGGTGATCTTGGGGGAGTTGGTCATGTCAGCACCGTAGGATGTGAATCCCGGTGACACTTCCGCATTGAGCCGTGGGAGTTCCGGGATACTCAGGTTCGCGCGCTACGATCGCCGTTGTGGATGTGCAAGCGCCGCCGCCGTCGTCCGGCCCGGACGTCGCCGTGACGGGCGATCTTCCGCGGGCCGATGAGTCCGCCCACGCGGGGGATTCCGTCGTGACGATGAAGTCCGCGTTGTGGGTGCGCCGGGGCGCGCCGCCGTCCATGCCGAAGCCGCATCGGCATGACGACGTCGAGGTCAACCTGGTGCTGGACGGCCGGCTGGACTATCTGTTCGGCGGTTCCTACGTGAGTGTGACCGCCGGGCAGGTCGCGGTGTTCTGGGCCGCGACTCCGCACCGCCTGGTGGGCGCCAACGCTGAGGAGTCCGGCGACGTGTGCTGGGTGCACATCCCGCTGAGCACGGTGCTGAGCTGGGGCCTGCCGGACCGCGACCTGGGTGAGGTGCTCATGATGCGCCCGGTCATCGTCCCGGCGCAGGCGGTGGGACGTGACCTCGGGGCGATGTTCGAGTCGTGGTGTCACGAGCTCATCGACGACGACGCAGCCACCATCGCGTTGCTGGAGGCGCAGGCGCTCGTGCGTCGTGCGCTGAAACACTACCGGGAGACGGCGGGCGAAGCCGGCAAGCGCTCACCTGCGGGCTCGGGTGACGCGATGCGCAACGTGACGGTCATGGCGCAGTTCACCGTGGCGCACTACCGCGACCCGATCTCGCCGTCGGACATCGCGCGGGCGGCGCATCTGAACCCGAACTACGCGATGACGCTGTTCCGCGAGGCGGTGGGGACCACCCTGGGGAGCTACCTGACCCGGTGCCGCGTCGCGGAGGCGCAGCGTCTGCTGATCACGACGGCGATGACGACGACGGAGATCGCCCACGCTGCGGGTTTCGGCTCGCAGAGCAGCTTCTACGACCATTTCACCCGGGCTTGCGGGCGGTCGCCGGGAGCGTATCGGCGGGCGCTGCGGTGATCGGACAAGTCGGAACTTTCGGTAGCGGGTAGGAACCTTTCGGACTATTGATTGCCATGATCGCTTAAGTCGCCCATGATGGACCGCTAGAGCGATTTTCGGGCACGGTGGGAGAGTGGGCGTGACCGGTAGGGGAAGAGTCGTGTCAACGAAGCATGACAGTACTGCCCAGCGAGGGCGCCGTCAGGCGACGGTCTGAGGCGCCGGCTGGTGAATACGGAGAAGAACGGGCCCTTGCCGCTCGCGCGATTCAGGCTGTCCCTGCCCGCCGGAGCCGAGGGTATGCGGGAGGGACTCCGGCATGTGCTCGGGTGGGAGCCGCGGCACGTCAGCGGCGGTGCGCCGCTGGAGCCGAGCATCCACCGCCGCACCATCCGCGACGCGGTGTTCGGCTACGTCGAGTTCGGTGGTGACACCGACGTCACGTTCGCGGTGGACCGCAGCTCCATCGTCGTTCTCGCGCCGTTGTCCGGGATCGCGGTGATCTCGATCGAGGGCGAGCATCTCAACGTGACGCCGGGAGCGGCCGTGCTGATCTCCGACGCCGGCGAGCTGTCCATGCGTTGCCGTGACAAATGCCGGATGCTGACGCTGCGCATCGAACGAGCGGTCCTCGAGGGCTTGGCCGGCGAGATGACGGGTGAGCCACTGGAGCAGCCGCTGCGATTCGAGCGCAGGCTGCGTATCGACCGCGGGCATGGTCAGAGTTGGTATGAGCGCTGGCGCATGATGGTCGACGAGTTCGGCCGGGAGGGCGCCTTGGTGCACGAGCAGTGGTACTCCGAGCAGTCGGAGCGCCAGGTACTGACCCTGTTGCTGCAGGTGCACAGGCACAACTACTCCGGTTCCATCACCCGCAGCGGCCCGGCCGGCGTGCCGACGCAGCGGCCACGAGACCCTGAGCTGGCGTATCCGCCGTATCTGCGCGAGGCGTTGCGGCTGATCCGGGAGCAGCCGCAGGAGGACCACGCCACTCCGTTGCTGGCACAGCGGGTGAGCATCGGCGAACGCAGCCTGCAGATGAGCTTCAAGGAGTATCTGGGCGTGTCGCCGACGACGTTCATCAGGAACACCCGCCTCGACCGTGTGCACGAGACGCTGCTCGGATCGGTGAAGGGTGAGATGACCGTCGAGAAGGCATTCCGGCGGTGGGGATTTCGGCACCAGGGCCATTTCACCAACCATTACACGGCGCGATTCGGCGAGCATCCGCGCATCACGCTGAGCCGGCAACCGAGTGAGCGGCCTCAAGCGCAAAGCGACCGTAGCCGCCAGGTATAGCCGGTGA
>NZ_ML142849.1:733574-737364 GCF_004138495.1 Phytoactinopolyspora endophytica | reverse complement strand
GGCCCAGTGGCCGGAAACAGCGGCGCAGGGGCCGGTGACCGCGTCGCAGTGGTCAGAAACAGCGGCGCAGGAGTCGGTGACCGCGTCGCAGTGGTCAGAAACACGGATCGATGCCGCCGCGAAAGAAATCGCCCGGATGGTTGTGGTGGGTAAGCGCATGGCTTACGCTTTTTGAAGTTCTTATTTCATTAGATTTCGTGTTGTGCGGGGCTCGTCGCGTGACGGGCCTGTCGTCGCGCCGCTGCGCCGTGGTGGTATTCACCCGGCGTTCTTTCCGGCTGCCGATGTGTCGACCGAGAGGGGCAATCCAGCCAATGACGGAGAACGCCACCTATGACACGTACCAAGTCAAGGTCACCCTTGCCGCCCAGGACGCGGCCGAGAATTACTATGATCGCAACGGCGCGCCCGCGGATCTGCTTTCCATCCGGGTGGGATTCACCGACGTCGCGGTCTCGGAGTTCAGCAGCGATATCTCGCGGCGCAGCCCCATCGACGCCGTCCGGACCGCGGCGGAACGAGTGATCGAGAAGTTCTCCGGGGAGAGCGCACAGGAAGAGATCGCGGAGAACCTGACGTTCCGGCCGAAGCAGGAGTACCCCACGCCGAGGCGTGCCGAGGACGAGCCGGTGGATGCGGACGAGTCGGTGGATGCGGGCGAGTCGGTGGACGCGGACGAGTCGGTGGACAACGGCGGATGAACGACGCGGGTGGGTCGGGTAGCGGTCAGGACTGGCCCGGTGACTACCCACCAGACCTGACGGACGTGCTGGACGTCATCGAAGAGCACCCAGAGTGGCAGCACACGGTCGCTTCGCTGGCCGAGCACGCTTCGTTGAGCGTGCGCACGCTGGAGCTCAGATTCAGAAAGTACCTGGGCACCACGCCCTCGGTCTTCTTGCGTGATACGCGGCTCGACCGCATCAACGAGATCCTGGAGCGCTCGTCGCCGGACGACGTATCTCTCGACGAGGTCGCCCGCGACTTGTGGTACAGCAGTTACGGCTACCTGGCGAAGCTCTACACGCAGAGGTTCGGTGAGGAGCCGAAAGAGACGCTGGGCCGAGCGTGTGGCCAGCGGTAGCCGGCCTAGAGGCCGGACGCCGGTCTGACGAACGCCCTGGCTCGCTGCAGCCGCCGTCGCTCATTCTCGTTGAGCCCACCGAAGACGCCGTGCGGGATCTCCGCCTGGAGCGAGTAGTCGAGGCATTGTTCGCGCACGAAGCAGCGTGCGCAGACGCTCTTGGCCTTCGCGATGCCGATGATATCCGCGGTGAAGAAGAGGTTCACATCCATGCCCATGCAGGCCGCGAGCCGACGCCAGTCGTCGTCGGCAGCTGGTGCGGAGTTCATGCTGACCGGGTCCGGGTTTGGGGTCGGTGGCCTGTGGTGCCCCTGCCGGGCGGGCAGGCGAACGGGGTCTATCGGCCGTCCCGATCCGGCAGAGTACACAGAACAAATGATACGCGAGTTTTGGCATGCAAACTAGGGGTATCTCGGGATTCGGGGGACTGGTCGATCCGTCCGCTATGTGAGATACGAGTTGGATCACATTCGGTTACCGCGACCTGCACTGCTATTTTCCACACTCCGCCGCGTCTCAATGATGACGTGCTTAAGCGGCCTGGTAGATGTGTGAACATGATGGCTGTGAAGGACACGACGAATACCGAAAAGATTGTCGACGACGAGCGCACACTGGGCGACGTTGTGCGAAACAGGAGATTGCGGCGAGGTTTGAAGCAGCGAGATGTGGCGCGCATGGCGGGCGTCAGCTTGGCCGACATTCAGGCTCTCGAGCAGAACGAGTCCGGTCCCGATCCCTTGTATCGAGTACTCGCCGCGCTCGACATCCCTTACCTGCGAGGCGGTCGCGACCGCTCGTGAGGTGATCGTCGCCGCATGATCCGGCCGGTCTGGCGCCGCGTGCGGGATCATGCCCCGTAACGCCACGCGCTCGGGGAGATGGAGGCGGCGATCCGCGGGCGCTGCGCCGCCTCGCAGATGCGTTCGCACGTCAGGGCCTGTTCCGCAAGCTCTGACCGGGGCTGCGTCAGCCCTTCGCAGTCCGGCCAGGGTCGTTGTCGTCGTCCGATTGGCCCACGTCGGCCTCCTCCGCCGCCGCCTCGTCTCGGGCTGCGGATGGATGCGCCCCGCATCATGGATGCGCCTCCGCATCGCCAGGGTTTGCGGGCCAGACTCTCAGGCGTAGCGACGTGGGCGACCGGCGTTTCAAAAATCTGAGAAATATGATGCGCATTAGTTATATTTCAGTTTTTGTCGACTTTTCCTGGGGTGTCGTCGGTCCGCAAGGCCGACCTATTTGAGTGTTTGAACATATTGTTGACCGATTTGTCACTACGACTCAGTGTCGCGTTTTCGTTCGGGTGACTGCGCATTTCGCGTATTTGATTGTTGGGCTCGTCCTCGTCCCTGATCATGTAGCGGTGGGGCGTTGAGGTCTGCGGTCGGATGCAGGCCTGTTCGCTGTTGGGGGCCTGTTCGACGAAGCCGATCATGTAGCCCGTTACAAGGGGATAGAGTCCGTGAACGAAGAGCAAGCAAGGCACTTGCCGCTTGCGCGACACGAGGTATTTCGATCTGTCGGTTCTGAGGGTGTCAGGGAGGTGCTTCACGGAGCTTTCGGGTGGGATGTCCGGGATGTCGACGTGGGTGACTCGGAGTCGTTACCCAGGGCCCACCGATATCAGATGCCGGACGTCATGTTCGGCTATGTCGAGCTCGGCGGCGAGGCGTTCGTATCGTGCCGCGTGCCGGAGGGGGTCCAAGCCGTACTGGCGCCGCTGTCGGGCATCGCTGAGCTGGAGGTCGACGCCGAGCAGTTCGGCCTGACGCGGAATCGTGCGGTCGTGCTGGGTGGTTCCGTCGATTCCTCGATGCGAGCCAGTGCGGACTGCCGGATGCTGGTGCTGCAGTTCCGGCATCCGGCGCTGGAGACCTTCCTGAGCAGGCGGCTCACGGAGGGCGCCCTGGGTGATCCGCTCCGGTTCGAACGGTTGATGGACATCCGCGGGCATGCGGCCAGCTGGTTTCGCGCGTGGCTGTTCTTGATCCAGGAGCTCGACACGCCGGGCTCGATCCTGGAAGATCCGCGGCACGCCCGCAGGGCCGAGTTTCTCATCATGGACACGCTGCTGGATGTGCAGCCGCACAACTATGCGGAAGTGTTGACCGAGTCCAGTGAGGTGAGCGTGGCAGGACAGGCGTGGGCGGATCCTCGGTGGGCCACCTTCCCCCGGTATCTCCGGGAGGCGGTGGAGATCATCGAGCGCAACCCCGAGGACGACCACAAGACCAAGACGCTTGCCGCGCGCGTGTCCATCAGTCCGCGGATGTTACAGATCGCGTTCAAGGAATACCTCGGCACCACGCCTGGGAAGTTCCACCGAGACGTCCGCCTGGAGCGGGTGCGCGAGGCATTGCTTGAAGCGTCGGCGGGAAACGCCACGGTCGACCGGATCGCTCGCTCCTTCGGGTTCAACCACTACGGGTACTTCGGCGGCGTCTACCGTGAGAAGTACGGCGAGTCCCCACGGCGGGCGCTGCGTATGAATCCCGGGGTCGAGACGATTCCACAACAGCGCACGGGCGTCGCGGACCGCAGCGAGCGGCAGGCGAAGCCGTGAGAGGCCAGCGTGCGCGCTGGCGGCGTCACTCGTTCAGATACGTGTACTGAAGCGCGTCGGCGGCCGCCTCCTGGGGTTCACAGTTCTCGTACAGCAACGTCGTGGTGACGTCGGAGCCCGAGCGGTGGTCGACGGTGACGACG
>NZ_ML142849.1:729614-733550 GCF_004138495.1 Phytoactinopolyspora endophytica | reverse complement strand
TAGACCCGGCCGTCGATGTCCTTGACCTCGTGAGCCGTGACCTCTATGTACAGCGTGGCGTAGTGCGCTTCGTGCGCACCCGCCAGCCGCGATGGATCTACGCGCCTCATGTATATGAGTGTCGCTCGTCGCGCGCCAATTGTGCCATACCGGACAAAAAGGTCTTCGTGTTCTGCATCTCATCCCGCCGGTACCGTCCATCAGCGTCGGTTCGGCAACGTCAGCGGCGCCCGTCGCTCCGTCGTCGGAGTGCACCGTGATCCAGATTCCTTGACACGGGGCACTCACCGACCACGACGCGAGCATTAACCGAACAGGTTGAGCTCGATGGCTATGTCCTGTGAGGTCTTGAGCAATGAACGTGCCGCGGGGACCGCACCGGCGACGTCCATGTCCGTCACTCGATTGTCCCTCCATGTGGGGTCGCCGAGCTCCAGAAGGCGCTGGCGCAGCAGTTCGACCTGCCTGAACTGCGGACCGAACTGAGCGACGGTCGCCTGACCGATCACGTCCGCGCGGCTGCCGGCGGCGGCCCGAAGGCCCTGCGCCGCCAGCAGGCCGGTGGCGATGCTCTTGACCGCCTGACCCACCAGCACGAACGCCGATCCAGGCGAGGACGTCGTGACCTCCTCGGCCGAGGTGAGATGCGCGTCGGCGGCCTCGAAGTAGGGCCGGGCGTCCGCGGTGTCGCCACTGAAGAGCTCGAGTTGCCCGTTGTCCAGCAGCTTCGTGATCTCATCAGCGCCGGTGGTCCAGGCGTCCGCCGCGGGCGGAAGCACATTCAGGGCGGAATGCGTGACGACCTGGACCACCGGACGTCGGCGGCGCTGCGAAGGGACGCGCGCTGCGGGCTTGGTCCCGACGCCGGCGCTGGAACCCGATGCGGCGCCGTCGGTGCGCGGGGGAGCGGGAACGACGCTGTAGGTGACGGGCCGATGCAGACGCGACGTGGACCGGCCGCCCGCTGCGGCGAGGTCCTCGTCGCTCATCGTCTCGGTCCGGCGGGGCGTGACCCTGACCTGGATGGACTCGGGCTCGGGTCCGATGAGGCCGGCGAAACGTTCGGCCCAGGTGCCGACGAGGGCGATGCGGCCGATCCCCGGCACCCGGCCGAACTCCTCACAGATCACCTGTGGCACCCCGTAGGTCACCCGGATCAACTCGGTCAAGGGCCCCAGGATCGGCTCGTCGGTGGCGGCGCGGATCAGGCGGATGGCGCCGTCGTACCGGGTATAGAGGATGCCGGACTCCTGCAGCAGCTTGCTCTCCTTGGAGACCGACGCCAGGGATCCGCCGGCCTGTTCGGCAAGCTCCGAGAGACTGAATGCACGATGCGGATTGAGCAGTGTCGCGGCCAGGATCCCCGCCTGTACCCGGGAGCGGAATACGGGGAGCAGCGCGGGCGTGCCCTGCGAGCGCCGGACGGTGTGGGAGCCGTTGGGCGAGCTCGCGGTGACCATGGCATGGCCGAGGCGGTTCTGCCGACGCGCGGTCTCGGCACCCGCATCGAGCTGCTCGGTCGAGACCTCGAGTACGGCTGCTAGCCACTGCCGCCACTCACTACGGGGAACCTGGCTACCGCGCTCCCAACGAGCGACGCGGTCCCTGCCCATTGTGGTCTTGCCGGACACGGCGGCTAACTGATCCGCGAGAACATACTGACTCAGACCGAGGCGTTGTCGCGCCGAGCGGATGATCTGACCGATGGGTTGGTCGACGGCTGTGGACATATATGTGACCCCCTTCGTTCCACCTGCTCCGCCGCGAAAACGGATGTCCGTGACGGAGTCTCCGGGGTTGACATTACGGCCGAAACGGACACGGTGTGAGTGCGCTACGCGACGGTGGTGGTCCACTTTGCGAAGAGAGCCCGCACGTACCTGTCTGGTTCATGACACGGGGATGAACAGCGGGTTCATAGATGTTGTCGAGCGTTTCAGAACCAGCCAGATAAACGCGAGCCCCGTGATCATCAACGGTGAGACATATGATCACGGGTCTAACCGTTGATGATCATGGGGGTGCTCCACGAGACAATCGGCATAACGATGGGTGGAGAAGCCACCCGTCACATGAGTCTGGAGGAGCGTTGACGGACATCACCGCGAAAGGTCAGTCGGGTGAGGGCCATCGTGTCTGGCACGTGCCGGACTGTTTCCTGCCGAGCCGATCGGTCGGAGAGCATCCCAGTCACGAGGCGTTCTGCGTGCTCAACGTGTCGGACGAGGAGGCGCGGATCGAGCTGACGTTCTACTTCGCCGACCGGGAACCACTGTATTCGCAGGTCACCGTGGACGCGCGGCGTAACGTGCACTTCCGCACCGACCGGCCGGGGATGGTGGGCACGCATTTGCCGGCCGACGTGCCGTACGGCTGCCGGCTCCAGAGCTCCGTGCCGGTGACCGTCCAGTACAGCCGCCTGGATGCCCAGGACGGCTACGAGCTGATGACCACGAGCGCGGTGCCGGTCGCCTAGGACGGTCTGTGCGTTGATGACCAGCGCAGCCGTCATGTGAGACTGGACTGGTGAGCGCAGGTGAGCAGGCCACGGATACTCCGATCGTGGCGGTGGTAGGACCGACGGCGGCGGGCAAGAGCGATCTGGCGATCGAGCTTGCCCTGATGCTTGGGGGAGAAGTCGTCAACGCGGACTCCATGCAGGTGTACCGCGGGATGGACATCGGTACGGCCAAGGTGCCACCGGACGAACGACGCGGCGTGGTGCACCACCTGCTGGATGTGATGGACGTGACCGAGGCGGCTACCGTCGCGGAGTTCCAGCGGATGGCTCGCGCCGCCGTTCTCGACTGCCGGCGCCGCGACGTGACCCCGGTCGTCGTCGGCGGAAGTGCGCTCTACGTGCGCGCGATCCTGGACCGATTCGAGTTCCCCGGCACCGACGCCGCCGTACGGGCTCGCCTGGAGGAGGAGCTCGCCGCGCATGGCTCCGCCCGCCTCCACGCGGTCCTGGCCGAGCGGGATCCGGATGCCGCCGCGGCGATCCTTCCGAGCAACGGCCGGCGCATCGTCCGGGCGCTCGAGGTCATCGAGCTGACCGGGCGGCCCTTCACGGCGTCGTTGCCGCCACGGGAGTACGCCTACGACGACGTGGTGCAGATCGGGCTTGATGTGCCACGTCCACAGCTCGATGAGCGCATCGGACGGCGGGTGGACATGATGTGGGAGTCGGGACTGGTCGACGAGGTGCGTCGTCTGGAAGCAGGCGGGTTGCGCAAAGGGCGCACAGCGTCGCGTGCGTTGGGCTACGCCCAGGTCCTGTCGTTTCTCGCGGGCGAATGCACGGAGGACGAAGCCCGCGAGGAGACGGTGCGGGCGACGCGGCGGTTCGCCCGCCGGCAGGACTCGTGGTTCCGCAAGGACGAGCGGATCGCCTGGATACCGTTCGACGCCGCCGACCTGGGCCCTCAGGCTCTCGACGAGGTCCGCCGGCGTTAGGAGGCCGCGGCCCACCTGCATCACATATGGTTGATGGTCTGGCACCTCGACCATGATCATGAACAGTAACCGTTCACATAGCACGGTTACTGTTCATGATCATGGCTGGAACGCGGTGGGGACGAGTGAGGAGCGACGAGCAGCGATGAGCACCCACGTGGAGTTCGTCAAAGGGCACGGCACGGAGAATGACTTCGTCTTGGTGCCGGATCCCGGCGGTGACCTCGGCGACGTGCTCGATGCCACGACCGTGCGCAGGCTCACCGATCACTATGCGGGCATCGGTGCCGACGGCCTGATCCGGGTGGTGCCCGCCTCGCACGTCGACGAGGTCGCCGATCAGGCCGTCGAGGGCGAGTGGTTCATGGACTACCGCAACGCCGACGGCTCGGTCGCCGAGATGTGCGGTAACGGTGTCCGCGTCATGGCGCGCTACCTGTTCGACGAGGGTATGGTCGACGGCTCGACGCTGACACTGGC
>NZ_ML142849.1:721030-729565 GCF_004138495.1 Phytoactinopolyspora endophytica | reverse complement strand
CGCGCGGTGGCCTCCGAACCGTCCACGCCGAGCCGGACGGCGAGTACACCGTCGAGATGGGCCGCGCCACGCCAATGGTCGCGAGCGGCGCGGGCGCAAGCGACGACGCGGCGAGCGACGGCGGTGGGACGGTTCACGGCACGGCGGCCCAGAACGTGGAGCCGGCACATGTGACCGTGGGTCTGGACGCCGAGCGTCGGTGGCCTGCCATCGCCGTCGCCGTTCCCAACCCCCATGCCGTGGTCTTCGTCGACGACGTGATCGGGCCGGCTGAGCCGATGGATCCGGCGGACGACGGAGGCGAGGTTCACGCCGAGGCCGGCGGTGCCGATCAGCACGGCCGGATGGGGCCGGCCACTGTCCTGGCCCGCCTCGGCGTGCTGACCGAGCCGCCGACGCTGAGCCCCGACGGGGTGTTTCCCGACGGAGCCAACGTCGAGTTCGTCACCGTCGCGGGCGAGCGGCACATCGCGCTGCGGGTCTGGGAACGCGGCGTCGGTGAGACCCGTTCCTGCGGAACCGGCGTATGTGCGGCCGCCTGGGCGGCGATGCGACGCGACGACGCGACGGGGGGTCACCTCGCGAGCGCGGCGGCGTCGTTCTCGGGCTCGACCACGTACACGGTCGACGTCCCGGGCGGACGGCTGCGCGTGACGCGCCGCGCGGATGGCGAGTTGCTCCTCACAGGACCGGCCGTACTCGGCGTGCGGGGCACCGTCGCGCTCTGACCCTGAGGGGTCGCGGGTTCGGCTGCGCGATGTTAATCCGTGGCCGATTGCGCGTCTGCGAACTCCCTCGGCGGGAGGGCACGCACTGCTGATTCCGCAGCGTATGGCGGTCGTGGAAGGACCTCTGAGACGTCCTCGGGCCGGAGTTGCGCGCGCATGTGACGTAGGTCACAGCATCCGGATGCGTCTGCGGGACGTCTCCTCCTGTAGGACGACGTGAATTGACGACCACGGTCTGATCCCGGATCCGGTTCCGGGCAATAGCGTCGTTTGTGGTGGCTCTCTGCGGGGGAGGGCTACCGGTTTGAGAGGTGGCAACATGTTGAAGATCGAATCGGAACGCCGTGAGGTTGTCCTTGCCAATGCCGCTCTGCGTTCTCGTCGGCGTGCAGCGCAGCGAAGGGGCCGCAGGGCCGCCTCGGTGCGCACCACGTCGGCGTTGCGGCTGGCGGCGGACACGAGGGTGCAACCCGAGCGGTGATGTGGCCGGGTACCTCTCGCCGATCTGGCGAGCGGTACCCGGTATTTCCGTCCCGAGCGCGAACGCCCACGGAAAATGATGGTGATGGATGGCAGCGCGCGTGTCATCCTTAAAGCACGGGATGCGTTGGCTCGCCGCCGGCGTTGAACGTAACGACACTATTGGCATCGCTCATGCCCCGGTCGATACGGAAGACGGGGCGGAAGAAGGAGCATGACGACGAACCCGCAACGGGTCACCACATTCGATCCATACACCGAGACGTCTGATGATCTTGTGACATACGGCGCGGTGAGCGCCCATGACGACGACGTCGAGATTACGACCGGCGAGTTTGACCTGGAAGACCGCCATTCTCTGCGGCGCGTCGCCGGTCTGTCCACTGAGCTCGAAGAGGTCAGTGAAGTCGAGTACCGGCAGCTGCGACTCGAGCGGGTGGTCCTCGCAGGAGTCTGGGCCGACGGGAACTCCACCGACGCCGACAACTCCATGGTCGAGCTGGCTGCTCTTGCTGAGACGGCCGGCTCAGTGGTGCTGGAGGGCCTGGTCCAGCGGCGCAACAAGCCGGACCCGGCGACGTTCATCGGATCCGGCAAGGTGGAGGAATTGCGCGAGGTGGTCCTGACCACTGGCGCGGACACCGTGGTCTGTGATGGCGAGCTGTCGGCCTCCCAGCTGCGCAATCTGGAGGACCGGGTCAAGGTCAAGGTCATCGACCGGACCATGCTGATCCTCGACATATTCGCCCAGCACGCCAAGAGTCGCGAAGGCAAGGCGCAGGTGGAGCTTGCCCAGCTGGAGTACCTATCGCAGCGCCTGCGCGGTTGGGGTGACAGCCTGTCCCGGCAGGCCGGCGGTCGTGCCGGCGGCGCGGGAGGCGGCGTCGGGACCCGTGGTCCCGGTGAGACGAAGCTGGAGACGGACCGTCGACGGATCCGGACCCGGATGTCGAAGCTGCGCCGTGACCTCAACGGCATGCGGACCGCACGCGAGACCAAGCGCTCGGATCGCCGACGGAACCAGGTGCCTGCGGTCGCGATCGTGGGCTACACCAACGCCGGAAAGTCCTCGCTGCTCAATCGGCTGACCGGGGCTGGCGTGCTGGTGGAGGACGCGCTGTTCGCGACGCTGGATCCCACCGTCCGCCGCGCCGAGACACCGGACGGCCGGGTGTACACGTTCGCCGACACCGTCGGATTCGTGCGTCACCTGCCGCACGAGCTCGTCGAATCGTTCCGATCCACCCTGGAAGAGGTCGCCGAGGCTGACCTCCTCCTGCACGTGGTCGACGGCTCGCACCCCGATCCCGAGGGGCAGCTGAACGCGGTCCGTGAGGTGCTGGCGGATGTCGGTGCAGCAGAGGTGCCGGAGATCGTCGTCGTGAACAAGACGGACTCCGCGGATCCGTACGTGGTCACCCGACTGCTCCGGGCCGACGTCGGCACGGTCGCGGTGTCCGCTCGCAGCGGCGCCGGGATCGACAAGCTTCGGTCGTTGATCGAGGAGAGCCTGCCGCGGCCACCGGTCGAGGTCGACGCGCTCGTCCCGTACAACCGGGGGGAGCTGATCTCGAAGGTGCACGGCACCGGAGAGGTACTCGCCGTGGAGCACGAGGCAGACGGCACCCGCATCCACGCCCGGGTCTCCGAGCCCTTGGCCGCCGCCCTCGCACCCTACTCCGCCTAATCAGCCAGCACACTACAGAAGTCCGGGAGCGCCTCGCCGCGCTCCCGGACTTTCATTCTGCCCAAACCCGGGACGTACCCGACTGAAGCTCGCGGCAGGCGGACGGTCGAGAATTGCCGGCAGCGGCACTTAGGCCGAGGCGCAGCGGAAACCGACCACCCACGCAGATCGCCGCCGAGGCCCAGCCGCAGAGGCAAACTCGACCGCCCGCCACCAACGCAACCCCTCAGTCGGCGGATCGCCCACCTAGGTGCTGGGCAAGGAATGCCTCGGCAGCAGCATAGAAGCGCTCCCGGTTCTCCGGCTTCGCCATGCCGTGGCCTTCGTCCTCGAAGAGCAGGTATTCGTGGTCCAAGCCCTTCTCCACGAGGGCGTTGACGATCTGCTCGGCTTCGGCTTCCTTGACCCGGGGGTCGTTCTTACCCTGCGCGACGAGGATCGGGATCCGGATGTCCTCGACCCGCGACAGCGGAGATGCGTCCCACAGGAGGTCCTTCTCCGTCTCAGGATTCCCGACCCTGCTGTACATGAGGGCGATCTGCGGCTTCCAGTACTCCGGGATCGAGTCGAGCAGCGTCAGCAGGTTCGACGGGCCGACCAAGTCGACGGCACAGCGGAAGACGTCCGGGGTGAACGCGGCACCGGCCAGCGCGGCGTATCCCCCATAGGATCCGCCGTAGATGCCGACCCGCTTGCGGTCGATCCAGCCGAGCCCGACCAGGTGCTCGACAGCGTCGAGCAGGTCGGTGTGCATGGTCCGGCCCCACTGCTTGTTACCGGCGTTGATGAACGCCTTGCCGTACCCGCTGGAACCACGGAAATTGACCTGGACGCAGACATAGCCGCGGTTGGCGAACCACTGCGCCTCGGGATCGTAGCCCCACGTGTCCCTCGCCCACGGGCCCCCGTGCACGTTGAGGACCGCCGGCAGGTCGCGTCGCTCGAGTCCGACCGGAGCGGTCAAGTAGCCGTGGACGGTGAGGCCGTCGCGCGCGGTGAAGCTGAACGGCTCCATCTCGGCGAGGTCGTACTGCTCGAGCTCAGTGCGGTGTGAGAACAGGTAGGTGAGCTCACGGGTGTCCCGGTTATAGATGTAGTACCGGATGGGGCCGTCCGACAGCACGTCGTGGACGACCCAGCGGCGGTCGTCGCGGACCGACCGCGAGACGCCGATCTCTCCGCGGAGCTGGGAGCGCAGGTGGTCGACCTCGGCGCCGAACTCGGGATCGAGGTGCAGCCATTCCTTGCGTTCCTTGACGAACGTGACGCCCTGGGGCTCCAGCGTCTCTGGGTGTGAGGTCACACCGGCCACGTCGTACTCGGCGTCTTCGGCGAGAACCCTCTGTTCGCCGGTCGCCAGGTCGACCCGGATCAGCCGCGACGCATTGACCCCCACGCTCGACGTCAGGTACGCGACCTTGCCGTCCCGGCTGAAGCCGTAGACGCCGGTGGCGGTCACGTCGTCCGGGCCTATCTCCAGCCAGGGCTCGTCGGACCCGCTCTGGCCGTTGCGCAAGTAGATGGTGGCGCCACCGTCTTCGGTCATCGCCACCCCACCGCGGACGGCGAGCTCGGAGTCGACCATCCATCCGGCATAGCCGGGGTTGGTCTCGACCTTCTCGATCTCCCGCGTCGTCAGGTCGAGACGGTAGATGTCGTGCAGCGCGGGGTTGTCCGCGTTGAGCGCGATGAGCATGGTCGTGGGGTGCCAGCGGTTATGGGCCAGCACACCGGCGGTGACGCCGGTCTGCGGGGTGACGAGTATCGCCTCGCCGGTGTCGAGATCCAGGGCGTACAGCCGCCAGTCCTCGTCACCGTCGGTGTCCTGCAGGTAGACCAGAGTCCGGTCGTCGTGGCAGAAGTCGAACATGCGGATGCCACGACCGCGGTCGGAGGTGACCGGGCGCGCAGCGGACGGGTCATCGGCCGGGCCGACCCAGACGTTGAGCACGCCGTCCTCGGGCGCGACGAAGCCCAGCCGGGTACCGTCGGGCGACAGGGTTGGCGACACGCGCTCGGGGTTGCCGAAGAGCACGTCGCGGGGGATCAGCTGCGGGCGGTCATCACTCATGGACCGATTCCATCACGTCGTCCGGTCCGGGCCGATGCAGGGTGCGCCCCTGATATGCCCCTGGAGATCTTTCCTACCCGCAGCTGCGGTGCTACTCCGTCAGAATGTCATCGATGGTGGTCGCATTGAGGGCGCGATCGACCCATATCTTGAGTTGTTCGCTGTCGTGGCAGGAAAGGATGTACTCGGCGGTGTCGTCGGGGACATGGACGCTCCGGGCCGCGAGGATCTGTAATAGCGTCTCGGCTTTGCCACGCGCTTCACCACGCGCTTCACCACGTGCTTCGCCACGCGCTTCACCACGTGCTTCAAGCTTGAGGCGGTAGGCCTCTCGGTAGTTCTCCCTGAGCTGAGTCATCAGGTCCTCCCATTGCCGGCGATCAGGGTCGTTGATCCCGCTGACCACGTAGTCAGCGTACATCTCGAGGTCCGGATCTCGTTGGGCCATCAGGGTGTGCAGGAGGGGCTTCAGCACCTGCGCTCGGAGGTTTTCATCGTGTCTGTGTGCGAGTGCTGCGAGCGTGGCCAGGTGTGGCTCCGCGGCGATGTCGGCAGGGCTCGTCATGACTGGAAGGTTCGAAGGGCCGATCACCAGAGGGTTCAGGACGAATCCTGGGTGCCCGAGGTGAATGGGCTTTGCACACCATTCAGCGACGGCATGATCTGAACAAACGACGAGCAAGATGACCGGTCGCCCGCGCAACTTCTTGCGGAGGTTCGTGACGTAGGCAGGCCAGGTGAGGCGTTTGTCTTCGTTGGGATGACGCTGAACCTCGAGGATCACCGCAAGTTGTCCGTTCTCACTTGCGGTATCGCTGAAGAGGAAGACGGCGTCGGCGTGGAAAGTGGCGGGCTCGAGGTCGGCGAGGCTCGCCGCCCGCTCGTCGACGTCGGTGTAGCGGGCGAGGTCGATGGTTGTCGTCTGGCTCAAGAGCTGAGCGGCAAGCCACGGTTGTTCGCGGAACAGGTCGATGGTGAGTTCGTGTTCAGTGCTGACCATGGCCGACATGTCCTGATGGGCGGCCGACCGGCACGGTGGGCCCCGGGCGGAGCAGCCCTGCGTGAGGCGAAGCGGCGCGGGCTGCGGATGACTCGTCCGGTCCGGGCCGCGGATGGTGATGTGCGTTGGCCACGGCGCCATACTCTCCGAAGGTCATGCTCCTTTAATAGAGCCCTCTTGCAGGGTCTGGCTATAGCGGTCACTGAATTGTGGATAACGGTGCATGATGCAGCTTGTTTCCACAGGAAGCCGATGAAGTCTCCATGCTCCGGTACGGCGGCTGCGGCATGTGGTCCAAAACTGATGGCCCTGCGTCGATCGATCGGCCCGAAACGGGTAGCCTCACGTCGGTGACCCACGAGCAACCGCAGCTGATGAGCGACCTCGAGATGCTGTCCGACGACGAGTCATCAGGCGTCGGCACCACCAAGGGGGACGCCGCGGGGTTGCACGACGGTCCGATCCGGGATGAGATGCCCAAGGACGCCGACCGCTCGGACGACGACACGACGCCAGGTGGACGCGGCGAGCCGCTCGGCGAAGACCGAGGTGGCGAGGGGCCTGCCGCTGGCGGAGAGGAAGCCGGGGCCGGCTTGGCCGTCAGCGGCCCGGACCAGGACCATAGGCCCGACGGTGATGAAACACCGCGCAAGCGGCCGCGGCCCAAGGACGTCAGCATCGACGATCTGTTGAGCGCCGTGGTCAGCTCGCTCGGTGGCACGGAGCGGCCGGGACAGATCGAGATGGCCGAAGCCGTCGAGAAGGCGATCCGCAGCGGGGAGCACCTGCTGGTGCAGGCCGGGACCGGAACCGGGAAGTCACTGGCCTACCTGGTGCCGGCGTTGCTGTTCGCCGCCCGCATGGACGAGCCGGCCGTCGTGGCGACGGCGACCCTCGCGCTGCAGGCCCAGCTCGTCGACCGTGACCTGCCTGTGCTGGCCGACGTCGCGGAGCCGTTGCTGGGTCGCCGTCCGAAGTGGGCGACGTTGAAGGGACGAGCCAACTACGCGTGCCTGCACCGGGTCCGCAATGGTGTCCCGGACGACCAGGGTGAGCTGGTCGCCGCCGACGACCTCTCGGTGGGCACTATCGGCGCAGAGGTCATCCGCGCACGTGACTGGGCGGAGGAGCAGGCCGAAGACGGCGGCACCGGTGACCGCGACCGGCTGGAGCCGGGCGTCAGCGACCGCGCCTGGTCGCAGGTGTCCGTCAGTGCCCGGGAATGTCTGGGCGCGCAACGGTGCCCGTACGGCAAGGAGTGCTTCGCCGAGCAGGCGCGGTTCCGGGCGAGCGACGCCGACATCGTGGTGACCAACCACGCGCTGTTGGCGATCAACGCGCTCGAAGGTGTGCCCGTGCTCCCCGAGCACGAAATCGTCGTGGTGGACGAGGGACATGAGCTGGCCGCGCGGGTCACCAGCGTGGCTGCCGCGGATCTTTGGCCCGGAGTGGTCGACCGCGCGGCGACCCGGTCCCGGTCGTATGCGGGCGAGGGGGACGCCGGGGAGTTGCGGCTGGCGGGCGAGCGCCTGCGCCAGGTCCTGGCCGACGTGCCCCCGGCACGGATCGACGAGCTTCCCGCGCCGCTGCAGGAAGCGCTCATCGGCGTCCGGGATGCCGCGCGAGCGGTCCAGTCCGGGTTCGCCTCCACCGCCGACAGGGAGAAGGAGCCGGACGTGGAGGCGGCGCGCCGGGCGGCGAAGACCATGGTGGACGAGATCTTCGAGACGTCCGAACGGCTGCTCAGCGAGAGCGAGCACGATGTGGTTTGGGTCGAGGATCGGGATCGTGGCGCCAAGATCCTGCGGGTGGCGCCGCTCTCCGTGGCCGGGTTGTTGCGCGAGAAGCTGTTCGGCGAGATGACCGTCGTCGCGACCTCTGCGACCCTCGAGCTGGGCGGATCGTTCGACGCGACGGCCGGAGCGTTCGGGTTGACCGGCGAGCAGGCGCCCGACTGGCGCGGCCTTGACGTCGGTTCGCCGTTCGACTACGGCAAGCAGGCGATCCTGTACGTCGCACGTGATCTGCCGACCCCCGGCCGTGACGGGCTTCGCCCGGAGGCGGTGGACGCGCTGGTGGAACTCATCTCGGCGGCCGGCGGCCGGACACTGGCGCTGTTCTCGTCGCGTCGGGGCGCGGAGGAGGCTGCCGAAGCGGTCCGCGACCGGCTGCCGGATAACCCGATTCTCTGCCAGGGCGAGGACATGGTCCCCACCCTGGTGCGCAAGTTCAGCGAGGATCCCGCGACGAGCCTGTTCGGCACGCTGTCGCTGTGGCAGGGCGTCGATGTCCCCGGTGACTCGTGCCGGCTGGTGATCATCGACCGTCTGCCGTTCCCACGGCCCGACGAGCCGTTGAGCTCCGCCCGGCAGCGCTGGGTGGAGAAGAACGGCGGTAACGGTTTCATGGCCGTTGCGGCGAACCACGCAGCGTTGCTGCTGGCCCAGGGTGCGGGCCGGTTGATCCGCCGCTCGACCGACCGCGGTGTGGTGGCGGTGCTCGACCCGCGGCTGGTGACAGCGCGCTACGGCACCTACCTGCGCGCGTCGTTGCCGCCGATGTGGTTCAC
>NZ_ML142849.1:717496-720999 GCF_004138495.1 Phytoactinopolyspora endophytica | reverse complement strand
TGCCGTGGTGACCGGCGCGCTCGAGCGACTCAACGTTGCCGGTTGAGGCCGCGGGGGAGATGATCACCCCGCGCGGCTCCTGTTGATCTTGGATCAGTACAGTCCTCCTGCGGAACTGACGAATCGCCCCATTGTGTGCAACGTCTCGGCCTCTACGAGCTGACCGGCACGGCTATGTCCGCGGAGGTGGAACAGCCCACCATCACCTCGGCTGAGGAAGGCTCCGAAGTTGGGGCCGACGACGGCAGTGGGAATCCGATGAACGCGCTCGAGCAGTTGATTAGCCTGCTCGATGGTGACCGTACGAGTAGGTGAAGACCGTCAGCTCAGACGTTGCCCGGTGCATGGAACGCGATGTCGGTCCATGCACCGGGCAACGGCGTACGTGGTTCGGACGCGCCCGTGGCGGCACGTCAGAGCCGGCGCATGACGGCGACCACACGCCCGAGGATCGCTGCGTCATCCCCAGGGATCGGGTCGTAGGCGTCGTTGTGCGGCAACAGCCAGACTCCGTCATCGCGCTGCTTGTACGTCTTGACCGTGGCCTCACCGTCGATCATCGCCGCGACGATCTCGCCGTTCTCCGCGACCTGCTGCTGGCGTACGACGACCCAGTCGCCATCGCAGATAGCGGCGTTGACCATGGAATCACCAGTGACGTTAAGCATGAAGAGCTCGCCCTCACCGACCAGCTCACGGGGGAGTGGGAAGACGTCCTCCACTGCCTGCTCCGCGAGCACGGGCCCGCCCGCGGCGATCCGCCCGACAAGCGGGACGTACGACGGTGCCGGAAGTGGGGTGTCCTCGGGTATCAGGTCCAGGTCGGCCGGCGAGTACTCATCTCCGCGCTGCGGAGGTGCGAGAACCTCGAGAGCGCGCGGCCGATGCGGGTCCCGGCGAATGTAGCCCTTGGTCTCCAGGACGCTCAGCTGATGCGAGACGCTGGACGGGCTGGCGAGCCCGGCGGCCTGTCCGATCTCACGCATGCTCGGCGGGTATCCGCGCCGCTCGACGGCATCACGGATGACTTCGAGAACCTTCCACTGCCGCGGGGTCAGGATGGGGCGCCCACCGGTTGTGGGGTCGGGAAATTGATGAACAGAGGCGCCCCGTGCGGTCCCCTTGCCCGCTCCCTGCTCTTTGTTGCCTTGTCTGGCCACGACGCTACCTCCGGGTAGTTGTGCCGCACGGCCCGCCGGCACGAGAACGACGTGCGAGTGAACCTTGTGCGCCATGATCTAACGCCGCCAGGCTAGCTCGAAAAGACGACACGATCAAACATCTGTTCGAGGTTTCTCGACATTGTCGGTGCCGGGGTGTAGAAATACTCGCACGGATGTTCTATCGAACGGCTGTTCGGTACCTTCCGTCGTGTCATATCGGAAAGAGCTGGAGGTAGAGGCGATGTTGATCACATCGACGCGGCCCATGGGGGAGCCTGAGGCGCCCGTCCGCGGAGAAGGTGAGGCGCCTGAGCGTGGCCGTCGGCGGCGTGTCGGCTCGGGCACCGGCGCGCACAGCATGCCGGCCGGGAGTGGCTCGGACGGAACAGACCTCGCCGCCGGCGCCGATGTCCTGCCGTTCGCGCGTCCGAGGCGTGCCGGTCGCCGGGACGCCGTCTCCGGGTTGCACGCGGATGGTGGCCTCGCCGGCGCCACGGTCGGCGGGCGTGGGCACATCGTCCGTTCCGAATCGGGGACGCTGGCGCGTACCGAACAGGCCAGCCGCGATGGCAGCGGTGAGGCCGGAATCGTGGTTCCGGTCCGGCCGGGGAGTGAGCGCTTGGTCCGCAGGCAGGCGGTGGACGCTGGAACGCGTCCCCGGCGCCTGATGGTGCCGGGTTCGGACAATGCACAGCCGCGTCGGTGCGCGACCTCAGCGCCACCCAGCATGCATGGTTCGCGGCTCACCGCCCGTGGCCGGCTCGTCGTGGCGGTGCTGTGGCTGGTGCTCATCGCCCTCGCGGCGGTGCCGTTCCTGCGTGCGGGCGGCGGCGCCGATGCGAATGTGGAGACCGTGCCGGTCGAGGTCGAAGCGGGTGACACGCTGTGGCAGCTCGCTCACGAGGTCGATCCCGGAGCGGATCCGCGGGCTGTGGTGGACGCGATCATCGATCTCAACGGATTGCGCTCGGGCGGGGACATCCGCCCCGGTGACACGTTGATGGTTCCAGCTGCACAGCGCTGAGCCGGACGGCGTGTGCTTGGTCACTTCGACACGTCTTGACGACCCTGATTCCAGGGGCGACGCGCCGAGCCGCGGTCGCTAAATGGGGTATGACCTGGCGCGATGAAGAGGCGGAAGCGGATCGGTGGGATTCGGTTGCAACGCTTGTCGTCGCGACGTACGGTACCCCTATATGTAGTAGTTACATAGCTGTAAGTAGTCCACAGATTGTGTTCGGTAGTGCACAGGTTGTCCCCAGCTCATCCACAGGTCAGATAATGGAAGGGAGAGGTTCATATGAACTGCCCCTTCTGCCGGCATCCCGACAGCCGGGTGGTCGACAGTAGAACGGCGGACGATGGCGCAGCCATCAGGCGGCGCCGTCAATGCCCCGCGTGTGAGCGGCGGTTCACTACTGTCGAGAAGCTGACTCTGGCCGTGGTGAAGAGGTCCGGGGTGACCGAACCGTTCAGCCGCGACAAGGTGATCGCGGGCGTGCGCAAGGCCTGTCAGGGGCGAGGCGTTGACGAGGATGCCCTGGCCAGGCTGGCGCAGCGCGTCGAGGATCACATCCGTGGCTCGGGATCGGCCGAGATTCCGAGCAACGAGGTCGGGCTGGCCATTCTCGAGCCGCTGCGAGAGCTCGACGAGGTGGCGTACCTGCGGTTCGCGAGCGTCTACCGAGGGTTCGACACATTGGCGGACTTCGAGGCCGAGATCGCCACGCTGCGAGGCGAACGAACGGAGCGGGTGGCGCAGCCGCAGCACTGACGCACCGACCGCAGAGAACTGAAGAACCGGCTCGAATCCGGCACGGCGTCCCAGCGCGGATGTGCCGGCAACGGGGGAACGACACGAGGGAGCAATTCATGACAGAGACGGTGAGCGGTCCGAGCCGTGGCGGGTCCGGAGCCAGGGGCTCGGGCAAGGCCAGGGCGAAGGCGGCCGCACGGGGACTCACCATCGATCGGCTCTACACCACACCCGGCGTGCATCCGTATGACGAGGTGACATGGGAGCGCCGGGACGTCTCCCAGCAGAACTGGCAGACGGGCGAGACGGTCTTCGAGCAGAAAGGCGTCGAGTTCCCAGAGTTCTGGTCGCTGAACGCATCGACGATCGTCACCACCAAGTACTTCCGGGGAGCGCCCGGCACCGACGCTCGCGAATGGAGCCTGCGGCAGCTCATCGATCGGGTGGTGAAGACGTACCGCGGAGCTGGCGAGCAGCACGGGTATTTCGCTACCTCGGACGATGCCGAGATCTTCGAGCATGAGCTGGCCTGGATGCTGCTCCATCAAGTCTTCAGCTTCAACTCGCCGGTCTGGTTCAACGTG
>NZ_ML142849.1:714008-717441 GCF_004138495.1 Phytoactinopolyspora endophytica | reverse complement strand
CGGCGTCCAAGCAGCAGGTATCGGCGTGCTTCATCCTCTCGGTGGACGACTCCATGGAGTCGATCCTGAACTGGTACGGCGAGGAGGGGATGATCTTCAAGGGTGGTTCGGGCGCCGGTCTGAACCTGTCCCGGATCCGGTCCAGCAAGGAGCTGCTCTCGTCGGGCGGGACCGCATCGGGGCCCGTGAGCTTCATGCGCGGTGCGGATGCATCTGCCGGCACCATCAAGTCCGGCGGCGCTACCCGTCGGGCGGCGAAGATGGTGGTGCTCGATGTCGATCACCCCGATGTCGAGGAGTTCATCGAGACGAAGGCCCGCGAAGAGAACAAGATCCGGGCGTTGCGTGACGCCGGCTTCGACGTGGAGCTGGGCGGAAAGGACATCGTTTCCGTCCAGTACCAGAATGCGAACAACTCGGTCCGGGTCTCCGATGAGTTCATGCACGCCGTCGAGAAGAACGAGAAGTTCGGTCTCCGGGCACGGATGACGGGCGAGGTCATCGACACGGTCGACGCTCGCGACCTGTTCGGGAAGATGGCCAAGGCCGCGTGGGAGTGTGCGGATCCCGGCATCCAGTACGACGACATCATCAATGACTGGCACACCAACCCGGAGACGGGCCGGATCACAGCGAGCAACCCGTGCTCGGAGTACATGAGCCTGGACAACTCGTCGTGCAACCTGGCCAGCCTCAACCTGCTGAAGTTCCTGAACTCCGACGGCACCTTCAACGGGGAGACGTTCGCGAGGGCGGTTGAGCTGATCATCACCGCGATGGACATCTCGATCTGCTTCGCGGACTTCCCGACCGAGAAGATCACTGAGACCACGCGGGCGTACCGCCAGCTGGGCATCGGCTACGCCAACCTCGGTGCGCTGCTGATGGCGTCCGGCTTCGCGTACGACTCCGAGGCGGGTCGTGCCGTGTCGGCGGCTATCACGTCGCTGATGACCGGCGCCGCGTACAAGCGCTCGGCAGAGCTGGCCGGTGTCGTCGGGCCGTACGAGGGCTTTGCTAGGAACGCCGAAGCACATGCTCGTGTGATGCGCAAGCACGCCGCCGCCAATGACGCGCTGCGGACGCACAGCTCGCTGGACAGCGACGTGCAGAAGCTGGCGACGACGTTCTGGCAGGAGGGGAACAAGCTCGGCGAGAAGAACGGCTGGCGAAACGCGCAGGCCAGTCTGCTGGCTCCGACCGGCACCATCGGCTTCATGATGGACTGCGACACCACCGGGATCGAGCCCGACTTCTCCCTGGTGAAGTTCAAGAAGCTGGTCGGCGGTGGGTCGATGCAGATCGTCAACCACACCGTGCCCGAGGCGCTGCGCAAGCTCAGGTACACCGAGGAGACGATCGAAGCCGTCGTCGAGTACATCGCCCAGCACGGCAACGTAGTCGATGCCCCCGGTCTGAAGCCGGAGCACTACTCGGTCTTCGACTGCGCCGCCGGACAGCCGCGGGCCATCGAGCCGATGGGGCACGTGCGGATGATGGCGGCGGTCCAGCCGTTCCTCAGCGGGGCGATCAGCAAGACCGTCAACATGCCGGAGTCTGCGACCGTCGAGGAGATCGAGGAGGTCTACCTCGAGGGTTGGAAGCTCGGCCTGAAGGCCCTGGCGGTCTACCGGGATAACTGCAAGGTGGGCCAGCCACTGTCGGACGGCAGCACGCGCAACGCCGACAAGGAGCCGGAGAAGGAAGTGGTGGTCGAGTACCGGCCCACCCGCAAGCGGCTCCCGAAATCCCGGCCGAGCCAGACGACATCGTTCGCCGTGGGCGGTGCCGAGGGCTACGTGACCGCGGGCTCTTACCCGGACAACGGCCTCGGCGAAGTTTTCCTCAAGCTGGGCAAGCAGGGCTCGACCCTGGCCGGGGTGATGGACGCCTTCTCCATCGCGATCTCTATCGCTCTGCAGTACGGTGTCCCGCTCGAAACCTACGTACAGAAATTCACCAATATGCGGTTCGAGCCGTCCGGCATGACCGACGATCCCGACGTGCGCATGGCGCAGAGTGTCGTCGATTACATCTTCCGCCGGCTGGCTCTGGACCACCTCCCGTTCGAGACCCGTTCCGCGCTCGGCATCCACACTGCCGCGGAGCGGACCCAGCAACTGCAGACGGGCGAGTACGCTCCGGTCGAAAGTGACACCGCGTTCGAGGTCGAGTCCTTCCGGCAGTCGGTGCCGATGCGGGAGAGCTCGGCCGCGACGGAGGAGAGCGAGCACGCCGCGGACGCCGATGCGGCTGCCGCTGCGGGCAAGCCCGCCCCTGCTGATGCGCACACCTCCGCGGAGCTTCTGGAGGCGATCCAGGGAACCAGTACCGATGCTCCGCTATGCATGACCTGCGGCACGAAGATGCGCCCAGCCGGAAGCTGCTATGTCTGCGAAGGCTGTGGTTCCACGAGTGGCTGCAGTTGACATATGAGGTCACCCGGCGGTGACGGGCACTGCCTAGTCACGGCTTCGAGCCGCCTAGTCAGGGCTTCGATCCGCCGGGTGGCATAACACCCACAGACCCCACGTTCGTCCGTTGGGTAAAGAAGCGGGGGAACCGGTGCAGGAAATCCCGGCTCCCCCGCTTCTTCATTCGTCCACCTAGAACCCGATCACGACGTCGGCGGGCGAGCCGTCGGCGGTAGGTCGGCATCGTGTCGCGGATGCACACCGGCCACCAGCTCTCGCACCCGCGACGGTTCGACGAACCTCGCGCGTACCGCCCCGCCGGCCAGCCGGCGGATGAGCAGTTCCTCAGGAAGCTCCGCCTGGGACGCGACGACCAGCACGTTGCCGTAGCGGCGGCCGCGCAGCTGCGCAGGCTCGGCGACCAACGCCACATGCTCGAACACTTCCCGTGCTGATGCCGCCTCGATCCTCGACTCGCGCACCTGGGCGCCGTCCGCCACGTTCGCGACGTAGATCCCGTCGCCCCGCAAGACCCGCGCTGCCTCGCGGCACCATTCCACCGTGGACAGGTGCCCGGGCACCCGTGCCTTGGGGGAGCCCTCGGTGTCCGCGGGCACCGCGCGGTCGCTGAACGCGTCCCGGATGATGACGTCGACATCGTTCTCCGCGAGCCCGGTCAGCCCGGTGCGGCCGTCCGCCGTCTTGACCCGGAGCCCTGCGACGCCGCGGAGCCCGAACGCCGAGCGGGCCAGAGCGACCATTCCGGCGTCAACCTCGAAGACCAGCTGTCTCGAGCCTGGCCGAGTGGAGGCGACATAGAGGGCGAGCGTGCACCCGGCGCCACCGATGTGTACGGCATCGATCGGATCCCCGTCCGCTGCCAGGACGTCGAGAACGCGGCCGGTCCACTGCATGTACTCGAAATCGAGCCGGGTCGGATCGTCGAGGTCCAGATGCGAGCTGGGGACGCCGTTGATGGCGACGGTCCATCCGCGCTCCCGCTCGTCGTCGGGAATCAG
>NZ_ML142849.1:708939-713972 GCF_004138495.1 Phytoactinopolyspora endophytica | reverse complement strand
TACCGGCGTCGACATCGAACGATCCCGCCGACGGGGCGACCCGGTTCCGTCCGCGCCGGGAGGGCTCGGCGCGGCCCTGCGACGGGCTCGTCGAACCGGGAGAGGACGCTGCATCATGCGACGGGCCGCGGCGGTGGGATGAACGACGTTTCGCCATAGACGATAGGTTCGCACCTATGGCACAGCGACCACCAAAAGACCTTCACGTCAACGCACCGCACCGCGCCGATGACTCCCGGTACGACACGATGGAGTACCGCCGTAGCGGCAGGACCGGCTTGCAGCTTCCGGCGGTCTCGCTTGGACTGTGGCAGAACTTCGGCGACGAGACGCCGCTGGCGATGCAGCGCGAGATTATCAGGACGGCGTTCGACCACGGAATCACGCACATCGATCTCGCCAACAACTATGGACCGCCCCCGGGGTCGGCGGAAAAGAACTTCGGGCGGATATTCGCGGAGGACCTGAAGCCATACCGGGACGAGCTCATCATCTCCACGAAGGCCGGCTACGACATGTGGCCGGGGCCGTACGGCGAGTGGGGCTCGCGCAAGTATCTGCTCGCCAGCCTCGACGCGTCGCTCGAGCGCATGGGCCTGGACTACGTGGACATCTTCTACTCGCACCGCTTCGACCCGGACACACCGTTGGAAGAGACGATGGGCGCGCTCGACACAGCCGTGCGTTCGGGCCGGGCACTGTACGCCGGCATCTCGTCGTACTCGGCCGAGAGGACCCGGGAGGCAGTGCGGATCATGGCCGACCTGGGCACGCCGATCGCGATCCATCAGCCGTCGTACTCGATGTTCAACCGCTGGATCGAGGACGATCTGCTCGACGCGGTGGGGGAGCACGGCATCGGGGTGATCGCGTTCTCGCCGCTTGCTCAGGGACTGCTGACCGGCAAGTACCTCGACGGAATACCGAGCGATGCTCGCGCGGCGCGGCCGGGCTCGTTCGACCCGTCATTGATCACGGACGACGCGCTGGCCCGGCTGCGATCGCTGAACGAGATCGCGGCGGGGCGTGGGCAGTCCCTGGCGCAGCTGGCGCTGAGCTGGGTGCTGCGAGACAGCCGGGTCACGTCGGTGCTGATCGGCGCACGTACGGTCGATCAGCTTCTGGACAACGTGGGCATTCTGGACCGGCCGGCTCTGACCGACGACGAACTGGCCACCATCGACCAGTACGCTGTCGATGCCGGCTTGAACCTGTGGGCGAAATCGAGCAAGAGCTGATCCGCGGCGGCGGTGCCACAGCCGCGAAACCGCCGCTCGTAGGGTGGTTCCGCACATAGGGTGGAGGCAGAGGTCGCGCGGGAAATGGGGCGCTGGTGAAGCGAGCGGGGCATCCGCCGGGATGCGGGGCCACGTGAGTCAGGCGGCTCCCATTCCACGCGACCTAGTCGGGTGTGGCAGTGGAGGGCAAGCCCGGAGCGGACGTGAAGGGCTTCAGGTCGATGGGTAACGGTGACGACATGACGGACCATTCGCACCGAGGGGTGCGCGGCTCGGCGGTGTGGGACCAGGTCGGCAGCATCCTGGCCGGTCGCACTGCGGCCCTGGGCAAAACCGGGCTCGACGTCATCGACGTGGGCGGTGGCAGCGGTATCTTCGCGGTACCGCTGGCCGCCGACGGTCACCGGGTGACGGTGGTGGACCCGAGTCCGAACGCGCTCGCCACGTTGCGGCAACGGGCCAGCGAAGCGGGCGTCACCGACATGATCAGCGCCGTACAGGGCGACGCCGCCGGCCTGGGCTCGCTGGTGGGGAAAGAGTCGGCCGACCTTGTGTTGTGCCACGGAGTTCTCGAGGTGGTGGACGAGCCGTCCTCGGCACTGAACGGGATCGCCTCATGTCTGCGGGCGGACGCCCTGGTCAGCATTGTAACTGCTCAGCGCAACGCGGCGGTGATGGGCAAGGCCGTCGCGGGGCATCTCCTCGAGGCCCGCAGGCTGCTGGAGGACCCCGACGGGCGGTGGGGGGCATCGGATCCGCTTCCGAGGAGGTTCCGGGAGCCGGAACTGAGGTCAGTGCTGGCGGATGCCGGGTTTGAGGTCGAGGAGGTCCACGGCGTCCGGATCTTCACGGATCTGGTACCCGGGCCGCTGGTGGACGAACCCGCCGACGTGAGGGCGCTGGCGGCTCTCGAAGCAGCAGCCGAAGCGGTACCGGAGATGCGGGCCCTGGCCGCCGTGCTGCACGTGATCGCCTCCCGCCGATGACGGCGGAACTGATGTCCAGACTGGACCTCGGGCGTGGGATCGGGCCGTTGCCGCAGTCCAGAGTGTGCCAATGGTCCCGATTTTCGTGGACTCTTCTCAGTCTCTCTCTGACCCCGGCTTTTCCCGAGCGCCCGAGACGCATATGCTGGAGGGTACAGCAGGAAAGGCCCCTGATAGTCCGCGTTCGTTGGAGGGAAAACGGTGCCTCTCTCCGATCATGAGCAGCGGCTGCTCGAGCAGATGGAGCAGGCGCTCCAGGCCGAGGATCCGAAGTTCGCTACCGCGATGCGCGGTGCAGACATACGACGGCGCTATGTGCGTCGGACCGTGTGGGCTGGGATCTTATTCGTCCTGGGCGTTGTGCTGTTGATGGCGGGCGCGCTGACGGTGAGCACAAGCGGCAACCAAATGCTCGTCCTACCGGTCGCCGGCTTCGTGGTCATGCTCGGTTCAGCATGGCTTGGAGTCACATCTTGGCGCCGGGCGCCGGAGGCGTCGGATGACTCTGAGGTTCCCAACATCAGTCCCGGATCGCCGCGTCGTCAGCGGCGTGCGGGACGGTCAAAGGGGCCGAAGGGCCAGAGCCATGGTTCCTTCATGCAGCGGATGGAGGAACGTTGGCGCAACCGACGTGAGCGCGGTTTCGGCAACTGACTGTTCCACCTGAACATCGTTCGACCGAACGCTGGCCGGCAGATGACCTCGCCTCGGGCTGGTCGTATCACGCGTCCGTAGTGGTCGGCGGGAGCACAAATGATGGCCTAGGTCGTCGATCTGAACGCCTGGGCGAGAGGCCCGCAATCTAACCTTGGGCGGGCCGCGTCGAAGCGCCGTCGATGACACATCCCGTGGCGGATGACACGTTCTGTGTCGCGTTGGGCTCCGAATCACGCTGTTGGCGACACAGATTGTGCGATCGGAGACGAAACGTGTCATCCGAGACCGCAGCCGTCTGCTTCGGTGAGTATTGATCCAGCGCTGTACTGTCGACCACCGCCGGCTTGTGCCCCGTCATCCGTATACGACGGGGCCACAAGGCGACGGGAATGGACAGGGAGCTAGCGGCGTAGCGTGGACCGTGCTGTGCGGTCGAAGAACGCACGAGTCCGTGCTCCCGCCGAGTCCAACCGGTCGAGGCCGTTCGACGCCTTCCGGGTGAACGAATCCCACGCATCGCGTAGTGATGTCGGCCAGAGGAACGCTCGTGCACGTCGCCGCATGGGCCGCGAGCGCATGATGATCCGGCAGAGCATCGCCGTGTCCGCACGCAGTTCCGGCGCCGGCTCGCTCGTCCGGGCATAACGGGCACGCTCGGTGACGGCGATCAGGTGCTCGACCAGTTCCTTGCCTTCTCCCCACAAGCCGGCACCGGCGATGACCGAACGGCCGGCAGAACGGGGAGTGGCCGCCTCATCCCAGGCCAGCCCGGCATCGCGGACCGTCTCGCTGAAGTCTGTCCACGCAGCCGCCGCTACCGCGGTCGAGGTATCGCCGGCGCGATGCCACCGCCGCGAGCGGCGCAGCCGCGCCAATCCGGAAGGAATCCACGCGAGCGCCGCGACGCCGGCAGCGACGGCGACGACCACCCAGGGCCACCGCGTGGGGGTACCCGACGTGGGGCCGGCACCGCCGTCGAAGGTGTCATCGTCCACCTGCCTCCCAGCGTCTTGGTCGGGAGCGACGGTACTGGTGGAGTCCGGGGAGGGGGCATTGTCGACCGGAGTGCTCTCGGTCGGCTGGACCGTCCACGACGGCGCGCTTCCGGTCCGTCCGGCCGGTGTGGGCTCGAACCTGACCCAGCCGACCCCTTCGAAGTAGAGCTCAGGCCAGGCATGCGCGTCGTGTGCGCGGACCAGCCACGTGTTCTCGCCCTCGTACGTGCCCGGAGTGAACCCGACCGCCACCCGTGCGGGGATGTCGAGATGGCGAGCCATGATCGCCATCGTGGCGGCGAACTGCTCGCAGTAACCCGTCCGGTCGTTGAGGAAGTCTGCCACGGCTCCGGCGGAAGTACCCGGCTGCGCCGTGATGTCATAGGTGAACTCCGGGCCGCGGAACCACTCCTGCAGCGCGGCCGCCCTGCCGAAGTCGGTCTCCGCATCGCTGGTGACCTGCTCGGCCAGGTCGGTGACAAGGTCGGGCAGGTCACCGGGCAGCTCGGTCGCATCCGAGACGTCGGAGTCGTGGTCGCCTGCCTCGCGCAGGGTGTCCGCTTCGGTTGAGATGACGAGGCTGGCAGCGGTGTACTCGGTGCCCAGGACGTCGTCGTCGGTGGAGACCACGTCGAGTGTGTCGTCGTCGTACCGCCAGTCACCCTCGATCTCGATCTGCTGCGCGGGGTAGGCGAGGGGCAGCCAGCGGGAGCTGTAGTTGTCGGTGATCTCGAACTCGAAATCCACCTGCAGTGGGTCGTCGAGATCCATGCCGGGCGGGTCGGGAAGACCGTCGTTGACCCGTTGTGACTCCGGCACCGGCCGATCCGAGGTCTGCCAGACGTCGCCATCGAACGAGTCGAGTGTCACGGTCCGGATGTAGTGCGGTGCGTCGTCCGAGGCGGAGTATCGCAGCACGTCGACGTTGTCCGGGCGGTTGAGATTGCGCTGCAGGTCGAGGATCGGGTTGTCGGTGCGGATGGTCCGGCCGTCGCCTCCGCCGCCGCCTCCGCCACGGCCTTCGACGAAGCCGTCGGTGAGCGCCGGCACCATGGCCGGCACTGTGACCGCTGCGATCAGTGCGAACGCGCCGACTCGTCTGCCGTTGCGGGCCAATGCGTCGACGCCGGGGATGTCGGCGACCCCGGACCTGCCGG
>NZ_ML142849.1:704454-708921 GCF_004138495.1 Phytoactinopolyspora endophytica | reverse complement strand
CGGCGGTGCGTCCCCAGGCCGCGACCCGCGCCCTGCTCTCGGTGAGCAGTATCGCCAGGTACGCGATGGCCGGCGGGGCGAACCACCACCAGCCGATATCGCCGCCTTCGACGGCCGCCGTGACGCCGTAGCAGGCGGCGAGGGGGACACCGGTCAGGACGGCACGCTTCAGGCTGGCCGTGAACATGTCGACGACCAGTGCCACGACGCCCGCGCCCCCGACCAGAAAGACCAGGATGCCGTCGGTGACGGGGACCGGACTGGGCATGACGTTGATGGTGTCCGCGCCTTCGACGAAGACCTGCTCGAAGCGGGCGGGCCAGGTAGTGCTGGGGAAGACACCCATCCAGGCGAGGTCCGCGGCGACCAGCAGGCCGATCCACCAGCCGAGGACGACGATTTGGATCGGGGCTTCGAGCCCGCCGGGTATCCGCAGCGAGCGGGCGACGTATCCGGTGGCCATCACCAGGACGACGGCGATCCCGGCGGGCAGCAGCCAGTCCCAGTCCTGGGTCAGCTCGACGAGCGGCAGGAGCGCGACCAGCGCCGCGATGCCGCCCACGACGGTCAGCCTGGTGCTGTTGTTCATGCTGCACCCCTCGCGGAGGAGCTCGTACCGCGTTGCAGACCGAGACCTTCCCACACTGTGCCGAGATGATCTCCGTGCCCAGCGGTGACGACGCTCCAGCCGCCCCGTCGAAGGTTCTGCACAACCTGCGCCTGCCGGATCTGCTCAGCCTCCGTGGTCGCCATCGTCGACCAGGAGCTGATGTCGAGCAGGATGGCCAGCGCGGCCGACGTGCCCTGCCGGAGGCGGGCCACGATGTTGGCTTCTTCCGGGTGCAGGCGCCCCAGCACCGCGATCAGCATGCCGGTTGTGGTCCCAGCGAGAAGTTCCTGCCAATGGGCGACCGATGCGTTCCGGCTGGCGGATACCACCGCGAGCCGGTCGAGCAGCGCCGCCTCGGAGTCGCCCGGCTTGCCCGGGGAGTGCTGGGTCGCGGCACCGTCGTTGTGGGCCCGTGCCGGGCCGTCAGTGAAGAGGCGCACCGCGTATCCACGTCCGGACAGGTGTGTGCCGACGGAGGCCGCGGCGCTCACGGCCCACTCGAGCGACGAGTCCGGGCCTTCGCCGACGTGCCCGCTCAGCCGGGTGTCGAGCAGGATGCTTGCCCGGCTCTGCCACGGCTGCTCCTCCCGGCGGACCATCATCTCGCCGTGGTGTGCGGTGGCACGCCAATGCACCCGCCGCATGTCGTCGCCGTCCCGGTAGGCGCGGACGGTCGCGTCCTCCTCGCCGGCGGTAGCGATCGCCCGTGGCCTGGTCTCGCCGCTGCCGCTCCATTCGCCGACGAGCCGCACCACGGGCAACTCCCACACGGTCGGCGTCACGACCAGCCTGCCGACATCGGAGAAGGAACGACGCAGCTCCACGAGGCCGAACGGGTCGGTGACCCGGATGGCCAGCGGTCCGACGGCGTACTGACCGCGCATGGCGGGTTGAACGTTGTAGGTCACCTCGCGGCGGAACCGCGACCAGACATGGTCGAGCACGAAGCGGGGGCGGCTGCCCAGGGTGTAGGGGAGGGTGTCTTCGACCAGGACCACTCCGGTCGGGATACGGGTCTGATTGGACAGCTCCAGATGGATGGTCGCCCTGGTGCCCACCTCGACTCGTGATGGCTCGACAGTCCGGCTGGCCGCCAGCCGTACGCGGCTCCGCGCGGCGATGATGAGGCTCGTCAGAGGCAGGATGACCAGCAGGATCCCGGCACGGAGGAGGTCGCGCTGGCCCACCAGGACCGCGGAGAGCGTCACTCCGCCGCCGAGCGAGACGAATGCCCAGCCGCGGGTGGTGAGTCCGGAGAAGGAACGGCCCATGCGCGGCTACCGGCCCCCCTCCGGCACGGGCACGTGCCGGACAATGTCGGTGACCACCTGGGATGCCTCGCGTCGACCGATCTGTGCCTCGGCGGTGGGCAACAGTCGATGGGACAGGACGGGGACGGCGAGCGCTTGCACGTCGTCGGGCAGCACGTAGTCGCGGCCGTCGAGCGCTGCCCACGACTTGGCCGCCCGGACGATGTGCAGGGTGGCGCGCGGCGACGCGCCCAGCCGCAGTTCCGGGGAGGTGCGGGTGGCGCTGGTCAGTGCGACGGCGTACTGCTTCACCGCGGGCGATACGTAGACCGAGCGGACCAGCCCGACCAGCTTGCGCATGTGCGCGGCGTCGGTTACCGGCTCCATGCTGTCCAGGCCGGTGTAGGAGCCGTGCCGGTCGATCATGTCGATCTCGTCCGACACGGCGGGGTAACCCATGGACAACCGGACCATGAAGCGGTCGCGCTGGGCCTCGGGGAGGGGATAGGTCCCCTCCATCTCGATGGGGTTCTGCGTGGCCACGACCATGAACGGCGTGTCCAGTGGATAGGTGGTGCCGTCGACGGTGACCTGGCGCTCTTCCATGCACTCCAGCAGCGCCGACTGCGTCTTGGGGGAGGCCCGGTTGATCTCGTCGCCGACGACGACGTTGGCGAAGACTCCGCCGGGCTTGAACTCGAACTCGCGGGTCTGCTGGTTGAACACCGACACGCCCGTGACATCGCTGGGCATCAGGTCGGGCGTGAACTGGATCCGGCGGACGGAGCAGTCGATGGCCCGGGCGATCGACTTGGCCAGCATGGTCTTGCCGACGCCGGGGACGTCCTCGATCAGCAAGTGACCTTCCGCGAACAGTGTGGCCAAGGCCAGCTCGATGACGTCGGCCTTGCCTTCGATGACCGCGCCGATCGCGGATTGAAGCCGGTCCGCCGTATCGGTGAGATCGGCCAGGTCAAGCTCTCCCGAACGGTGCTCATCCTGGGCGACCGCGCCGGCAGGAGGGGCAGGCGGTGGGCCAGGCTGGCTGTGAATGGCGGGGTCTGGCACTGAGGTCTCCTTCTCACCGGCGCCGCGAGCGGAAGTAAGCCTTGCACGCTCCACCGCGCCCCACTGTGGGGTGTGCTGTCCCACGAGTCTCGCAAATTGTTCGCCGATAAACGAGCCCGATGCCGTGTTCTTCCTCGTGGTTAGCCTGTCTGCTTACCCATTGTTTGCTCCGTATACCACCTGCGGAACCGCCTCACTGAGACGGTGCCGCTTTGAGAGGACACGCGAGCAGAGGGTCGCCTGACTCGCGTGGCCTCCTTGTCAGACGTACGGGGACCGTCGGAAGTTGCATCGCGCGCACCTCAACTTGGCGGCGGGTGGGTCGTCCGCCCCACTGCGCTCCACCGCCCCCACTTCTCCCCACTCGGGCACTCCATTTCGTCGATCTCCGCATGTCCCACTGGTCCACGGCAGCCCCAATCGACGTCACACGCCCCGCTGGGCTCCACTCGCTCCACTCAGCACCCCTTGGCTCCACACGCCTCTGACGTGGTGGTTTATCGCCCATCGGAAGCTCAGTGGAGGGGAAGAGGGCGCGACGGGGAGCTTTTGTGGTTGCAAGTGGGGGAAAGTGGAGTAGAGTGGCGAGCAATGGAGCGAAGGTGGCCTAGCCGACGGGGAGGTGGGGCGCATGTTCTTAGGCACCCACACGCCTCGCCTCGACGACAAAGGCCGACTTTTTCTCCCGGCGAAGTTCCGAGAAGACCTGGCGGAGGGCGTTGTGATCACACGAGGACAGGAGCGCTGTCTCTATGTGTGGCCCAAGGCCGAGTTTCTCCGGTTCACCGAGCAGCTTCGGGCCGCACCGTTCACACACAAGGGCACCCGGGATTTCGCCCGGATGCTCGCAGCGGGAGCGAGCGACGAGGTGCCGGACAAGCAGGGACGCATCGGCATCCCTCCGGGCCTGCGGACGTATGCCGGCCTGGAGAAGGAGTGCACTGTCGTCGGTGCGATGACCCGTGTCGAGATCTGGTCCAGCGAGGCCTGGGACAGCTACCAGGCCGAGAAGGAGCCGATGTTCGCCGACATCTCCGAGGAGGTGCTGCCGGGAATCTTCTAGCGGCCGAGCAGCAGCCGCGACCGGATCCACTGCAACCCAGCCCACACCGACCGAGGCCACACCTACCCAGGCCACGCTGTCTCGTGCAACGAGGTCTCCGGCCCGCTCACCACTGCCTGACACACCTTCCCCGGTGCCAGGCAGGACCGACGAATCGACCTAGCAGGAGCGGGCGGGGACCTGGTTGCACGAACCAGATGGGTATGCGACCAGAAGACCGAAGCTATCGCCTGTGCGGCGCGATGGCTCGTCCGATGCGACCGGCGAGAACGGGGGTTCAGATGTCGGAGCGGGAGGCGCCGGGCGCGGGACACGTGCCCGTGATGCTCGATCGAGTGGTCGAGCTACTTACCCCAGCGCTCCAGGCGGCCGGAAGCATCGCCGTCGACGCCACCCTGGGGCTCGGCGGTCACAGCGAGGAGCTCCTGCGGCAGTGCCCGCAGACCCGCGTCATCGGTCTTGACCGTGATCCGCAG
>NZ_ML142849.1:703303-704432 GCF_004138495.1 Phytoactinopolyspora endophytica | reverse complement strand
CGGCCCGCCGCCGGCTCGCCCCGTTCGGTGACCGGTTCACGGCGGTACACGCCGTGTACGACGAGCTCGAGGCGGTGCTTGCCGATCACGGTGTCGACCACGTCCAGGGCATCCTGTTCGACCTCGGCGTCTCGTCGCTCCAGTTGGACGAGTCCGGCCGCGGGTTCTCCTACGCCCACGACGCGCAGCTGGATATGCGGATGGACCAGCAGTCGGACGCTCCCACCGCCGCTGACGTGCTCAACACGTACTCGCACGCGGCCCTCACCAGAATGCTGCGTGAGTACGGAGAGGAACGGTACGCCTCGCGTATCGCGTCGTTCGTCGTGCGGCAGCGTGAACGGGAGCCGTTCAGCACCAGCGAACCATTGGTGCGGCTGGTGCGGGACGCCATCCCGGCACCGGCGCGCCGTACCGGCGGCAATCCTGCCAAGCGGACCTTCCAGGCGCTGCGGATCGAGGTGAACGGGGAGCTGGAGGCGCTTCGGACGGCACTCCCGGCGGCGATCGGCGCGCTGGCGGTCGACGGGCGCATCGTCTTCCTCTCGTACCACTCGCTGGAGGACCGCATGGTGAAGCGCACGCTCGCGGCCGGCGCCACAACCACAGCGCCACACGGACTGCCGGTAGAGCTTCCCGAGCACCGACCGTTCCTGAGGCTGCTGACCAAGGCAGAGACACCGGCGCCGGATGAGGTGGAGACGAACCCACGCGCCGGGTCCGCGCGGCTGCGCGCGGCGGAGAGAACGAGAAGCACGGAGCCACGGCCGGCCGACAGGCGCGGGCGAGGCGAACACACGGGGAGGAACGACCATGAGCGCTGAGAGGGCATTGACCACGCCTGGCGTTTCGCGACCACGGACGCGTCGTTCGCTCCGTGTCCTGCCGGGCGTCGCGAGGACGCCGCGGGCTCCCTTCGTCGTGCTGATCCTCCTGGTCCTGGGCGTGGGACTGGTCGGGCTTCTGCTGCTCAACACTGCCCTGCAGCAGGGATCCTTCGAGCTGGCGCGACTCGAGGCGGAGACCACCGCACTGCGTGACCGGGCGGAGATCCTGACCAGCCAGGTCGCCGCGCAGGAGTCGCCCGCCGGTCTGGCCGAACGGGCCGAGGAACTCGGAATGGTTCCCG
>NZ_ML142849.1:699215-703275 GCF_004138495.1 Phytoactinopolyspora endophytica | reverse complement strand
GCCCCGGGCGTCGAGGGACCGGGCAGTCGAACAACGGTGGCGCCGGGCGCCCGGCGCGCGGAGACGGGCCGAAAGGGACCGGCCGCGCAGGTTCCGCGGGGTCGGGCACTGGACGGACGGCCGGCAACGGGACCGGCGGGGCGAAGAGCCCGCGCGGGAGCGACGCACCACGTGGCGGCACCGGGCGCGCGAAGCCCGGCCGGCCGGCCGCGGGCGGCGGGCGTAAGGCGACGAGCAGCGGTCGGACGACGTCGGGCGGCGGATCGAAGGCGGCAAACAGCGGTCGGACGACGTCCGGTGGCGGATCGAAGGCGGCAAACAGCGGTCGGACGACGTCCGGTGGCGGATCGAAGGCCGCAAGCGCCGGTCGGAAGCCGCCGAGCGGCGGCCGGCGTCCTGTCCGCACGACCAGGCCCGCTGCGCAGACCACCGCGGTGAAGCCGGGACGGACCACGAGGCCGGCGGCCAGGAAGCCGGCGAAGACCCGGCCGGCCAAGCCGAAAGCGACGAAGAAGAGGCCGCCCCGGCTGTTCCGGATGGCCGACCCCCGCAAACGCCTCAAGGTGCTGCTCGTGGGGGTCTGCGTCCTGATGTCGTTGTTCGCCGGGCGTCTGGTACAGCTGCAAGGCCTGGACGCCTCCACCTACATGCTCACGGCCAGCCAGATCGGGCGGACGACGGTGGAGCTCGCGGCCGAACGTGGCGACGTCGTCGACCGCAACGGTGAGCCACTGGCCCGCGCCGTCGAGTCGTACAACCTCTTCGTCGACCAAACCCAGGTCGCGAACCCGGCGGCCTACGCGCTCCAGCTCGAGACCGTGCTGGACCAGGACGCCGAGACGCTGCAAGAGAGGCTGACCGGCGACGACCGGTTCGCCTACGTCGCCAAGGGCGTGGGCGGATCGACGTGGCGGGAGATCCAGGACATGGACCTCGAAGGCGTGGACGCCGAGAACGCCGAGGTCCGCGCCTACCCGGCCGGCCCGGTCGCCGGAAGCGTCGTCGGGTTCCTCGGCGCGGACGGGACTCCGCTGGGCGGCCTCGAGCTGTCCCAGGAGGAGGTCCTGGCCGGCCAGGACGGCCGGGTGGTGTATCGGGAGAGCCCGGGCGGCGAGCGGATCGCCACCGACGCGGTCGCGCGGGAGGAACCGGTGGCCGGAGACGGCCTGGAGCTGACCATCGACCGAGACCTGCAGTGGTACTCCGAACAGGTGCTGGCGGACGCGGTGGACAACGCCAACGCCGACGGCGGGACGGCCGTCGTGCTGGAGCTTTCCGACGACGCGAGCGAGATCGCCGCGCTGGCGAGTTCCCCGTCACTCGACCCGAACAACCCGGAGGACACCGAAGGCCCGGACCGCGGGAGCCGGGCGGTGGAGGAGGCGTACGAGCCCGGATCGGTGTTCAAGCCGCTGACCATGGCGGCCGTGCTGGAAGAGGGCGAGGCCGACGCGTCGACGGCGTACTCCGTGGCGGACAACATCCGGCGCAGCGGTCACACCATCCGGGACCACTACGGCCACCCCGAGCAGGAGATGACGCTGACCGGAGTGCTGGCGAAGTCGAGCAACGTCGGTACCTTGCAGGCGGCCGAGCAGCTCGACGCCGAGACGTTCCGCGGGTACCTGGCGGAGTTCGGCATCGGAGAGGCGACCGGCATCGGGCTGCCGTCGGAGACCTCGGGCCGGCTGCCGTCGCTCGACGAGTGGTCTCAGCTCACCCACGACAACATCTCGTTCGGCCAGGGTGTCTCGGTCAACACGGTCCAGATGGCCTCGGCGTACGCGACGATCGCCAACGGTGGTGTACGTGTCGACCCGACACTGATCTCGGCCACCGTCGACTCGGACGGAGAACGGACACCGGTGGAGCCCAAGGACCCGCAGCGTGTGGTCAGTGAAGAGACCGCGGCCGAGGTGGCCCAGATGATGGAGGCCGTGATGGGCGAGGGCGGCACCGGTGAGAGCGCCATGCTGGAGGGCTACCGGGTGGCCGGCAAGACCGGGACGGCACAGCGCATCGACCCCGAGTGCGGCTGCTACGGACAGTACAACGCGTCATTCATGGGATTCGCGCCTGCCGACGATCCGCAGTACGTTGTCGCGGTGTCGCTGATGAATCCACGCAACGGCAACTCGGGCAGCGGGCTGGCCGGGCCGGCCTTCTCGGACATCCTGCGCTTCGCCCTCGAACGGGACGGGGTGACGCCGGGTGAGGAGCCGGCACCGGAGCTCCCGCTCTTCGCCGATGGAACCAACGGCGAGTAGATTTTGCTGCCGTGCCTGATTGGTTTGGTCCCCGTCCTCAGCAGCTCGAGCCGTTCCCGCTGGCCGCGCTGCGAGAGTTGCTTCCCCTCGGTGCTGTCCCGGAACAGGACGACATCGCGGTCACCGGGGTCACCCATGACTCACGCCAGGTGCGCCCGGGTGACCTCTACGTCGCGTTGCCCGGTGAGGTGACGCACGGCGCCCGGTTCCTGGACGACGCGGTGCAGGCGGGCGCCGCGGCGGTGCTCACCGACGACGCCGGAGCGAGCCTGGCGGGTCTGCGCCGGGAGATCGGCGGCGGCTGGCTGGGCGTGGTGCCCGTCATCGTCGTGGACCATCCCCGGGCATGGCTGGGCGAGGTGTCCTCGGCGATCTACGCGCACCCGTCGAAGGAGCTGTTGACGCTGGGCGTCACCGGCACCAACGGGAAGACCACGACGGCCTACCTGCTGGCCGCCGGGCTGCGCCAGGCGGGAATCCGTACCGGGCTGATCGGTACCGTGGAGACCCGGATCGGCGACGAGGTGGTCCGTAGTGTCCGCACCACCCCGGAGGCCACGGACGTGCACGCGATCCTCGCTGTGATGCGCGAACGGGGCATGCGGGCATGCGTCATGGAGGTGTCCAGCCACGCGCTGGCCTATCGCAGGGCGTCCGCGATCCGGTTCGACGTCGCCGGCTTCACCAACCTCTCCCAGGACCATCTCGACTTCCACGCCGACCTGGAGGAGTACTTCGCCACCAAGGCGCGGCTGTTCACGTCCCGGCATGCCAAGCGTGCGGTGATCTGCGTCAACGACGAGTACGGACGCAGGCTCGCCGAGCGTGCGGAGATCCCGAGTGTCACCGTCGCCACGGTGGTGGGCGCGGGCCCAGCGGACTGGGCTGTGGAGCGGCGAGACGACGAGCGAGCGGAGTGGGCGGCGGAGCGAGGAACGAGCGGAGCTGGCCGCGGGGGGAGTGAGGAGTCGAGCGCGACCGATGTGGTGGAGTCGAATGCCTCGCCGGCGGCCGGCGTCTTGACTGCGGCCGACGGCCGGTCAGTTCCGCTGCGGGTGCCGCTGCCCGGCGACTTCAACGTGTCCAACGCCGCACTGGCGGTGGCGATGCTCACCGAGGTGGGAGTCGACCTCGAGGACGCGGCCGACGGTGTCGCCGCCTGCACCGGTGTGCCGGGCCGGATGGAACGTGTCTGGCCCGAGCCGGATGCCCCCGACGCGCCCATGGCGCTGGTCGATTACGCACACACCCCGGACGCCGTCCAGAATGTCCTACGGGCATTGCGGCGAGACCGGCCGGACGGCGGACGGCTGATCGCCGTCATCGGAGCCGGCGGCGACCGCGACCGGGACAAGCGCCCGGCCATGGGGGCCGCTGCCGCCGCCACCGCGGACGTCGTGGTGATCACCGACGACAACCCGCGCTCGGAGGACCCGGCGGCGATCCGGGCGGCGGTGCTCGCGGGCACTGAGGACGTGCGGGACTCCGAACGCGCGGACGTGGTAGAGGTAGCCGGTCGACGCGACGCGATCAGCGCGGCGCTGCGGCTGGCGCAGGGAGATGCCGACACGGTGATCGTGCTCGGCAAGGGACACGAGCAAGGGCAGGAGATCGCAGGCACCGTGGAGCCATTCGATGATCGTGAGGTGCTCCGTGAGGAGCTGCGCGGGTGGAGGGCGATGTGATTCGGCTGACGTTGGCTGAGGTGGCCGCGGCGGCGGGTGGTCGACTCGAGCCCGGCCCCGAGGCGAGCACCGAGGACCCGCAGACCGTGACGGTCTCGGCTCCCGTGG
>NZ_ML142849.1:694447-699205 GCF_004138495.1 Phytoactinopolyspora endophytica | reverse complement strand
CCGGGAGGTGGAGCCCGGCGGTGTGTTCGTCGCCCGCGTGGGCGAACAGCGCGACGGGCACGAGTTCGTCGGTGCCGCCGGACAAGCGGGCGCGGTCGCGGCGATCGTCGAACGAGTGGTCGATGACGTGCCGCTGGCCCAGATCGTCGTCGATGACTCGGAACGGGCGCTGGGACTGCTCGCCAGGGGCGTGCTGGACCGGCTTCCGTCGCTGACGGTCGTCGGTGTGACCGGGTCATCGGGCAAGACCACGACCAAAGACATGCTCTCCCAGGTACTGGCGCCGCTCGGCCCCGTGGTGGCGCCGCCCGGCTCGTACAACGCCGAGGTCGGCGTGCCGCTGACGGCGTTGCGGGTGGACTCCTCGACGCGCACGCTCGTCGTCGAGATGGGCGCCCGCGGCATCGGGCACATCGAGTATCTCTGCGGCATCACACCGCCGCGGATCGGGGTCGTGCTCAACGTCGGCACCGCCCACATCGGCGAGTTCGGCGGCCGGGACGCGATCGCCCGCGCCAAGGGCGAGCTCGCGCAGGCGCTCCCGCCTGATGGCACCGCAGTTCTGAACGGCGACGACCCGGTGGTGCGCCGGATGGCGGAGCAGACCGAGGCCACGGTGCTGAAGGTGGGCGAGTCCGTCCACGCCGACCTGCGGGCTGAGGATGTCCGCCTGGACAGGGGCGGCCGGGCGTCGTTCACTCTGGTCACGCCGGCCGGATCGGCGCCGGTCAACCTCTCCTTCGTCGGCGAGCATCAGGTGGCGAACGCGCTCTCCGTCGCCGGTGTCGCGCACGCGCTGGGGATGTCGGCCGGCGACATCGCCGCCGAGCTGACCGCGGCGCGGCCGTTGTCCCGGTGGCGGATGGAGGTCACCGAACGCGGCGACGGTGTCACCGTCGTCAACGACGCGTACAACGCCAACCCGGAGTCTGTCCGGGCGGCGCTGAAGTCGCTGGTCACCATGGCGGGCGGCCGGCGTACGTGGGCCGTGCTCGGCGAGATGCTGGAGCTGGGCGAGGCGTCCGCGACCGAGCACGACGCGATCGGGCGGCTCGCCGTCCGCCTGAACATCAACCGGCTCGTCGTCGTCGGCGACGGCGCGCGCTCGATGCATCAAGGAGCCAGCCTCGAGGGTTCCTGGGCGGGGGAGACGACGTGGGTGCCAGACCGGGCCGCGGCGGAGGAGCTGCTGTCCAAAGAGCTGGGTGGGGACGACATCGTTCTGGTGAAATCGTCCAGGGATGCCGGGCTGCGGCACCTGGGTGACCGGCTCGTCGCCGGGGAAGTCAGGGAGGACACCGAGTGATCTCGATCCTCACGGCGGGTTTCGTCGCCGTGATCGTCTCGATCCTGGGCACACCGGCCGCGATCAGGATCCTCGCCAAGCGTGGCTACGGCCAGCTCATCCGCGACGACGGTCCCACCACACACCACACGAAGCGTGGCACCCCCACGATGGGCGGCGCGGTGATCATCATCGCCGTCGTCCTGGGCTATGCGGTCGCGCACGTGGTGCGGCCGACAGTACCGAGCGCGTCCGGTCTGCTCGTGCTCTTCCTGCTGGTCGGGCTGGGGCTGGTCGGCTTCCTCGACGACTACATCAAGATCGCCAAGCAGCGCAGCCTGGGTCTGCGCAGCGGTGCGAAGATGACCGGCCAGATCACTGTGGCGGTCGCGTTCGGCATCATGGCGATCAACTTCGCCAACGACGAGGGCTACACGCCCGGGTCGGAGGCGATCTCGTTTCTGCGGGACAGCTCCTTCGAGCTTCCCGCGGCGGCTTTCGTCATCTGGGCACTGTTGATGGTGTCCGGCTCGTCGAACGCGGTGAACCTCACCGACGGTCTGGACGGCCTGGCCACCGGCGCGTCGGTGATGGTGTTCGGCGCGTACACGCTGATCAGCGTCTGGCAGTTCAACCAGAGCTGCACGGTCTCACCCGGCCCGGGCTGTTACGAGATCCGAGACCCGCATGACCTGGCCGTGGTGTCGGCGGCACTGATGGGAGCCTGCTTCGGGTTCCTGTGGTGGAACGCGTCACCGGCCAAGATCTTCATGGGCGACACCGGATCGCTGGCACTGGGCGGCGCACTGGCCGGACTGGCCATCACCAGCCGGACGGAGCTGCTGCTGGTGGTGCTCGGCGGGCTGTTCGCCGTCATCACGCTGTCCGTGATCCTCCAGGTCGGCTGGTTCAAGCTCTCCGGCGGTAAACGGCTGTTCCGGATGGCGCCGCTGCAACATCATTTCGAGCTCAAAGGCTGGGCCGAGGTGACGATCGTGATCCGGTTCTGGATCATCGCCGGGATCTTCGTCATGGCGGGTGTGGGGCTGTTCTACGCGGAATGGGTCGCGACGATATGACACGCGTCAACCCCATGATCATCAACGCCTGGACCGGGCATGGTGCGGCCAACGGTTGATGATCATGGGAATGGGGTGAGGGTGTTGGAGTGGTTGGAGCAGGCGGACCGGGGGAGTCCGTGGGGCGAGTTGTCGGTCGTCGTCGCTGGGATCGGGGTGTCCGGGTTCGCGGCAGCGGACGCGCTGGTGCAGCTGGGTGCCACGGTGACGGTCGTCGACGAGTCGGATGGGGACGCCCAGCGGGAGCGGGCAACCATCCTGGAGATCCTGGGGGCGACCGTCCGGCTGGGCCCTGGGGCGTCGGCGGAGCTGCCCGGCGGTGCGCAGCTGGTGGTGGTCTCACCCGGGTGGCGCCCGACGGCGCCGTTGCTGGTGGCGGCCGAGAAAGCCGGCGTGCCGATCTGGGGCGAAGTGGAGCTGGCGTGGAGGCTGCGTGACCCGTCGACGCCGTGGCTGGCGCTGACCGGGACCAACGGGAAGACGACGACGGTGCGCATGCTGTCGCAGATGCTGCAGGCGTCGGGACTGCGTGTGGGCGCGGCCGGAAACGTCGGCGACCCGATCGTGTCGGCGGTGATGGACCCGGCCGGATACGACGTGTTCGCCGTGGAGCTGTCCAGCTTCCAGCTGCACTGGACGCACAGCCTGGCCGTGCGGTCCGCGGCGGTGCTGAACGTCGCACCGGACCACCTGGACTGGCACGGGTCGCTGGACGCCTACACGGCCGACAAGGGCCGGATCTATCAGGGCGTCGAGACCGCGTGCGTCTACAACGTCGCTGATCCGGAGACCGAGCGGTTGGTGCGGGACGCGGAGGTGACGGAGGGCGCCAGGGCGATCGGCTTCACCCTCGGGATCCCCAGCGTCGGCATGCTCGGCGTCGTCGACGACATCCTGGTGGACCGCGCGTTCGTCGCGGAGCGGCAGACGTCGGCGGCGGAGCTGGCGTCGGTGGACGATGTACGTCCGGCGGCGCCGCACAATGTGGCGAACGCGCTGGCCGCGGCGGCGCTGGCCCGGTCGATCGGGGTGCCCGCGGTGGCTGTACGCGACGGGCTGCGCGGATTCGAGCCGGAGGACCATCGGATCTCTACGGTGGCCACCGTCGGCGGCGTGGACTACGTCGACGACTCCAAGGCGACCAACGCGCACGCGGCGGCGGCGTCGCTGGCCGCATACGAGCCTGTGGTGTGGATAGCCGGCGGGCTGGCCAAGGGAGCGTCCTTCGATGAGCTGGTGTCCGGCGCCCGGGACCGGTTGCGCGGCGTCGTCCTGATCGGTGCGGACCGGAACCTGATCAGCGAAGCTCTCGCGCGACACGCGCCGAATGTCCCGGTCATCGAGGTGGCGGACACGGACAATATGGCCATGGACCGTGTAGTGCAGGAGGCAGCCCGGCTGGCTCAGCCGGGCGATACGGTGCTGCTGGCGCCGGCCTGTGCGTCCATGGACATGTTCGCCAACTACGTCCGCCGCGGAGAGGCGTTCGCGGCTGCGGTGCACCGCCATGACGGCCGTTGACGCGACGGCGGCAGGCAGGCGCGGCCAGGGAGGCGGCGCCCGGGAGGCGCTCTCCCGGTTTCTGCGCCGGCCACTAGCGTCGTACTACCTGGTGCTGGGGTCGGCTGGACTGCTCCTGCTGCTCGGGCTGGTCATGGTCTTCTCGTCCACGACGTACATGTCCACCCAGGAGTTCGGCCACCCGGCGCACTACTTCCTGCGGCAGCTCATGTGGGTGGGGGTGGCGCTGCCCGTCGCGTGGCTGATCTCTCGGATGCCGTTACGGGTGCTGCGCGCGCTGTCATTGCTGTTGGTGATCGGCGCGATCGGGTTGCTGGCGCTGACTTTCGTGCCCGGCTTCGGAGTGGTCCGCGGAGGTAGCCGGAACTGGATCGACTTCGGCGGCCCCTTCCTGCTGCAGCCGTCGGAGCCGGCGAAGCTGGCGCTGATCATCTGGGTGGCGCATGTCCTCGCCAACAAGGGCGCCCTGATCCGCCAGTGGAAACAGCTGTTGATCCCGGTGGCGCCGGTCGCGGCCTTCGTCGTCGCGCTGACGCTCGGCCAGGGCGACATGGGAACGTCGGCGATCATGATGCTGATCCTGCTCACCATGCTGTGGGTGATCGGGGTGCCGACCTGGCTGTTCAGCCTGGCGATCGGCGCGATCGGCGTGATGAGCGTCTACCTCATCTTCACCGCGCCACACCGCGTCGCGCGGATAGGGAACTTCCTGGACCCGTTCTCCGACTACACCAACACCGGGTATCAGGCGGCCAACTCGATCTTCGCGTTCGCCAACGGCGGTTGGTGGGGCACCGGGCTCGGTGCCAGCACACAGAAGTGGGGCACGCTCCCGGAACAGCACACTGACTTCATCTTCGCCATCCTGGGTGA
>NZ_ML142849.1:693097-694414 GCF_004138495.1 Phytoactinopolyspora endophytica | reverse complement strand
CTGGGCCTGCCCGGCACCCTGATGGTGATCGTGCTCTTCCTGGCATTGGGCTATGCTGGCCTGCGCATCGCGATGCGGACCACAGACACATTCGTCCGCTTGGCGGCAGCCGGTATCACCGGTTGGTTCATGGTGCAGACCGTAGTTAACCTCGGCATGGTGTTGGCGGTGTTCCCTGTGGTTGGTGTCCCGCTTCCGCTGGTCTCATACGGCGGAGCGTCGATCGTGGCCACGGTGGCCGCGATCGGAGTGTTGCTTGCCTTGGCCAAGCAGGAACCAGGTGCCAAAGAGGCATTGGCCGCCCGGCGAGAGCAGCGGCTTCGGCGTCGGGAGGGTAGGACCACGTGAGGGTTGTCCTCGCCGGTGGCGGCACCGCCGGGCACATCGAGCCCGCGTTGGCCACCGCGGACGCGCTGCTGCGCGCCGACAGTGAGACGGAGATCGTGCTGCTCGGCACGGAGCGGGGTCTGGAGACCCGGCTGGTGCCTGAGCGCGGTTATGAGCTGGCGATGATCCCGCCGGTGCCGATGCCGCGGAAACTCACGCCGGAGCTGATCAGGTTGCCGGCGCGGGTCCGGGGCGCGGTGCGGCAGACGGCGGCGATGCTGCGCGAGCGCGAGGCCGACGTGCTGGTCGGGTTCGGCGGCTACGTGGCGCTGCCGGCGTACCTCGCGGCGCGCCGCCTGGGGCTGCCGACCGTCGTCCATGAAGCCAACGCGAAACCCGGGCTGGCCAACCGGATCGGTGCGCGGTTCACCTCCCACGTCGCCCTGGCGACGGCAGGTGTGCCGCTGCCGCACGGAGAACACATCGGCATCCCGCTGCGTCGTTCGGTCGCGGTGCTGGACAGGGACGCCTCCCGGGATGAGGCCCGGGAGTTCTTCGGCCTGACCGCGGATGCGCCCACGCTGCTCGTGTTCGGCGGAAGCCAGGGGGCGCGCCGGCTGAACGGCGCGGTGACCGAGGCGCTGGACTCGCTGATCGACGCGGGAGCGCAGGTGCTGCACGCGGTCGGTGCGGCCAACATCGACTCCGCCGTCGCCCGGCCCGGCTACGTGCCGGTCGCCTACATCGACCGGATGGACCTGGCCTACGCTGCCGCGGACCTGGCGCTGTGCCGGTCCGGAGCCATCACCTGCGCGGAGATCGCCGCGGTGGGGCTGCCCGCGGTGTACGTGCCGCTGCCGCACGGCAACGGTGAGCAGCGGCTGAACGCGGAACCGACGGTCTCCGCGGGAGGCGGCCTGATGGTGGCGGACGCCGAGCTCAGCGCAGCGTGGCTGACCGCGAACGCGGTGCCGCTGCTGACGGACCCGG
>NZ_ML142849.1:692222-693069 GCF_004138495.1 Phytoactinopolyspora endophytica | reverse complement strand
ACTCGAAAAAGGATGCCGGAGGCCGGTAAGTGATCGTTGCGCCGCCGGAGAGTGCTGTTCCCGCCGAGAAGCTCGGTGCGGTTCATTTCGTGGGCATCGGGGGAGCGGGGATGAGCGGTATCGCCCGCATCCTGCTGGCCCGGGGCATCGAGGTGTCCGGGAGCGACGCCAAGGATTCGGGTGTGCTGACCGGCCTGCGTGCGCTCGGCGCGCGGGTGCATGTGGGGCATGACGCCGCCAACGTGGGGCACGCGGACACCGTCGTCGTGTCGACGGCGATCCGCGAGACCAACCCCGAGGTCGTGGTGGCCCGGGAACGGTGCCTGCGGGTGCTGCCGAGAGCGTCCGCGCTGGCCGCCGTGATGATGGGGCGCCGGGCGATCGCCGTCGCCGGGACGCACGGTAAGACCACGACGACGTCGATGCTGACGGTGGCGCTGCAGCATTGCGGCGCGGACCCGTCGTTCGCGATCGGGGGCAACCTCAACGAGTCCGGCGCCAACGCGCACAACGGCAGCGGGGATTTCTTCGTGGCCGAGGCCGACGAGAGCGACGCGTCGTTTCTCGCCTACGACCCTGAAGTCGCGATCGTGACCAACGTCGAGGCGGACCATCTTGACAACTACGGCACCGAGGAGGCGTACTTCGCGGCATTCGACGCGTTCGCCGACCGGGTGCAGGGCTTCATGGTGATCTGCGCCGACGACGCCGGGGCGCGGGCTCTGGGCGAGCGCGCGGCGGCTCGCGGCACCACGGTACACACGTACGGGGAGTCACCTGACGCGATGGTCCGGCTCGCCGACTTCGACCTGTCCGACTACGGCGCATCGTTCGAGCTGGTCGCGCG
>NZ_ML142849.1:691408-692162 GCF_004138495.1 Phytoactinopolyspora endophytica | reverse complement strand
GGCAGGGCCGCGTCGACCTGAGGGTGCCTGGCCGGCACAACGCGCTGAACGCCGCGGGCGCGTTCACCGCAGGGCTGGGACTGGGCCTGCCGAGCGGCGAGCTGCGCGAGGGTCTGGCCGGGTTCACGGGGACCCGCCGCCGGTTCGAGCTGAAGGGTATCGCGCGGGGTGTGCGGGTCTACGACTGCTACGCGCACCACCCGACCGAGGTGGCCGCGGACCTGGCGGCTGCGCGGTCGGTCGCCGGCGACGGCAGAGTGGTCGCGATCTTCCAGCCGCACCTGTTCAGCCGGACCCGGATCTTCGCCGACGAGTTCGGCAGGGCTCTCGGCGGTGCGGACGAGGTGCTGGTGATGGACATCTACGCGTCCCGGGAGGATCCCGAGCCGGGCGTGACCGGAGCGCTGGTGGCATCCGCGGTGGCGCTGCCGCCCACCCAGGTGGCGTTCGAGCAGTCCTGGTCCGCGGCGCCGGCGTTGGCCGCGTCGTGGGTCCGCCCGGGTGACGTGCTGCTCACGATGGGCGCGGGCGACGTGACGATGATCGGCCCGGAGGTCCTGGAGCTGCTGACCGAGACAGCTGCGAGCGTGGAGCGGGTGTGAGCACCGCCACGCGATCTGCGAGCGCTGAGCGGTTCGCGGCGCGTGCCCGCCGCCGGAGGCTGCGCGGGATGGTGCGGATCGTGTTGGTACTGCTGGTGGTCGCGGTGATCGGCGTCGCTGTGTGGCTGGTGCGGTGGTCATCGGTGCTGTCG
>NZ_ML142849.1:688976-691398 GCF_004138495.1 Phytoactinopolyspora endophytica | reverse complement strand
CGACGAGGTTGTGGAGACGGCCGAGGTGCCGATCGGTGTTCCGTTGATCCAGGTGGACACGGACGAGGTCGCGGACCGGGTCCGTGCGCTGCCCGACGTGGGCGACGTGGAGATCCGCCGCTCGTGGCCGCAGACGCTGACCATCGATGTACAGCCGCGCGAGGCGCTGGCAGTCATCCGTGACGGCGGCACCTGGTGGAGCGTGGACTCCTCCGGCGTGCTGTTCGACCGGGCCGACGCCCCGGCGGACGGCGTGCCGGAGCTGGATGCGCCGACGGAGGAGTCCGCCGAACTGGCGCGGGCCACCGGTGTGGCCGTGCTGACCGGGCTGCCGTCCTCGATCGAGGAACTCGTGGACAGCGTCGAGGTGGAGTCGGCCGCCGACGTCCGGCTGACCCTGTCCGACGGTGTGACCGTACGCTGGGGGACCGCGGAGCGTGGCGAGGACAAGGCACGCGTGCTGCTGGCGCTGATGGAGCAGCGGCAAGAGGACGACGCCGATCCGCCCGAGACATACGACGTGTCGGCTCCAGATCACCCCGCCGTCGTCCCCTGACGGTTGAGGCGTTGGGGGACCGATACACCGACGCTCGCACTTCCACGGATCCGCCTCGTGAAACGGCACCGTGTGGGTAGCCGTGCGAATTCCATCCGGTATGCGGCGTCGTGAGCCGCGTCGTGGGGCTGTGAGCCGATGGCAGCGGTCAGAATTCCCACGACGATCAGCACCATAGGCCAAATCGGCTTTGGGGCGGCACCCATTCACACGGCTGCTTCCACGACGGCCGCTGAATCGGTCGAGATTCGCACGGCTATGCCCACGATCCTGTCGTGCACGGTGTCGTGGTCAAAACGACCGGCCGGGAACAGACTGTGCAGTCTGTCGTGGGGCAGATGCGGCGTGCGGAGGGAACCGTGTGGTCTGTCGTGGGGCAAAGGTAGCGGGCGGAGAAGACCGTGTGGTCCGTCGTGGGGTCTCTGGGCGGCTAGGGAGCAGAGAACAGACTGTGCGGTTTGTCGTGTGATGGAAGGGCTGTGGAGAACGGCGTTGGATGGGGGAGTTGTCCACAGATCGGGGTTGGGCCTGGCGGTGCGGGTTGGATGCATGGCGAGATTGGGCCATGGCCGAATCTTCTGAATATGAGCGCGGCGGCTCGGACTCTCGGGCCGCGACGCCCGACCACGCTGTGATGGACCTTGCCAGGACGCAGTTCGGGAACGTCACGCGAAATCAGGCGCTGGAATGCGGGCTCACCCGACATCAGATCACGACGCGCCTGGCCAGGGGAAGCTGGTCGGTCGTACATCCGAAGGTATATCGGATCGGTGGTGCGCCGCAGACACGGGCCGCGGCTTCCGTGGCTGGCCGGCTCTATGCCGGTGAGGAGGCGTGGTTCAGCCATGCGTCGGCGGCGCGGCTGCATGGGATCGATCCGCTCGTCCCGTCGGATCGTACGTGGCTCACGGTACCGGCGCGCCTTCAGCGTCCTCGCCGCCCGGGATTGGTCATCGTGCGCTCCCGCCGCATCGACGGGTTTACCGACGTCGTCCACGAGCAGCCGGTCCTCAACGCGCCTCGCACCATCGTCGACCTTGCCGGCGTGCTGCCGGCGCCGCAGTTCTCGCGTGTCCTGTACGACGTGTTCGGCCGTGAAAGCGTGACACTCGACGAGGTGTTGGCGGCCGCGGAGGACTTCGGTGGCCGAGCCGGCTTGGCGCTGTTGCATCGGGCCGTAGAGGAGTTCGACCCCGCGTTCGAGTCGGGCCTTGAGCATGAAGCCGATGAGCTCTTCCGGGACGCGGGATTCGGGTTCGAACGCCAGGTCGAGGTCTGGGAATCGGGAATCCTGCTTGCGCGGATCGACTTCGCGGACGAGCAACTGCAGGTCGGCGTCGAGATCGACGGAGCGAGGTTTCACTCCTCGCACGATGCGCGCTCCTACGACCGCCAGCGAGATCGGACTCTCGTGCGCCGTGGCTGGCGGATCGAGCGCTTCACCACCGATGACATACGCCGGCACCCGAGGACCACCATCCGTCACCTTCGCGCCGTGTACGACGAGTTGGTGGGATCAGGCACGTCAGCGGCGTGATACGCGACGGTGTGGATCGGCTGTGCCGGTGGGGCGATGTGCGCGGCCGGGTTGATCGGCGATGTCAGCGGTGTGATGTGACGACGTTGCGGATTGCCCTCGTTAGGTCATGGACCATGACGCGTGATCGCGTCCGTAGGGAGTTGTCGCGCTAGAGCTGCGGATTTGCGTTATGTGACAGGTCAACTACGCTAGATCAAGTACTAGTTGAAGCTTCAAGTAAGGAGTGTTCGTGTTCCGTTCTCCGATAATCCGAGACGCGGTGCTGTTGCTTGCGCGGGTGGGCATCGGTGCCGTGTTCATCGCGCATGGCTGGCAGAAACTGTCCG
>NZ_ML142849.1:685236-688948 GCF_004138495.1 Phytoactinopolyspora endophytica | reverse complement strand
ATCGACGGTGTGGCCGCCGGGTTCGAGCAGATGGACGTCCCGTTCGCTACAGCGGCGGCGTGGTTCGCGGCGTTGGTCGAGCTGATCGGAGGAGCGGCGCTCGTCGTGGGCCTGGTGACGCCCTTGGCCGGCATATTGCTCGTGGTCGACATGGTCGGCGCGTATATCTTCGCGCACGTGGGCAACGGCATGTTCGTCGACCAGGATGGTGCGGAGCTGGTGCTGGCGCTCGGAGCTGCGAGTCTGGTGTTCGCGGGCATCGGCGGCGGCCGGCTCAGCCTCGATCACGTGATCGCTCCGCGTCTCGGCGTCGCGAAAGGCTCGAAGGCGCGAGCCTCGGCCGGGTAGGCGGCGCCTTCGCTGCGATCGTTCGACGCCGGCGGGTGGGCACACGAGGGTGTGGCCACCCGCCGTGCTGTCGAGTACGACGCCGCGATGGCTGCGCGAACCGCTGAGTGGGGCGGTGGTTCAGACGCGGAGCGAGGAAGCGGCTCGGGCGCCGCGAGGGTCGTGGGACGGTGCTCGAGGCAATGATCGAGTTCCGTATGATGTTGATCATGGACTTCTTCGGCGTGTCGGTGCGCCGTGCGGCGTTGGTCCGCTTAGCGTCGTTTAAAGCGCTCAGGTTGACATAACTATAAACCTCAACTTGAGGGTGAGGGTTTAGAACGGGACTCGATTGAGAGGCGACTGGACGTGACTGCTCCGCAGAACTATCTCGCGGTGATCAAAGTCGTCGGTATTGGTGGCGGCGGTGTCAACGCGGTCAACCGCATGATTGAGGTCGGCCTCAAGGGTGTCGAGTTCATCGCGATCAACACCGACGCCCAGGCTCTGCTGATGAGCGATGCCGACGTCAAGCTCGACGTCGGCCGGGATCTGACACGTGGCCTGGGCGCCGGGGCAAATCCCGACGTCGGGCGCAACGCTGCCGATGATCACGCCGAGGAGATCGAAGAGGTGCTCAAGGGTGCCGACATGGTCTTCGTCACGGCGGGCGAGGGCGGTGGTACCGGTACCGGAGGAGCTCCGGTCGTCGCTCGGATAGCCCGGTCGCTCGGCGCACTGACCATCGGTGTGGTGACGCGGCCGTTCATGTTCGAGGGGCGGCGTCGGGCGATGCAGGCCGAGGCGGGCATCGAAGCGCTCCGCGAAGAGGTCGACACCCTGATCGTCATCCCCAATGACCGGCTGCTGTCCATCAGCGATCGCCAGGTGAGCGTCCTCGACGCATTCAAGAGCGCGGATCAGGTCCTGCTCTCCGGTGTCCAGGGCATCACGGACCTGATTACGACGCCCGGGCTGATCAACCTGGACTTTGCGGACGTGAAGTCCGTGATGAGCAACGCGGGCTCGGCGCTGATGGGTATCGGGTCCGCGCGCGGGGAAGACCGAGCGGTCGCAGCGGCCGAGATGGCGATCTCGTCACCCCTGCTGGAGGCGTCGATCGACGGCGCCCATGGCGTCCTGCTCTCCGTCTCCGGCGGTTCCGACCTGGGTCTGTTCGAGATCAACGAGTCGGCGAATCTGGTGTCACAAGCCGCGCATGACGAGGCGAACATCATCTTCGGCGCCGTGATCGACGACGCTCTGGGCGACGAGGTCAGAGTGACCGTGATCGCCGCGGGCTTCGAGGGCGGGTTCCCACCGCGACGTGAGCTGGGCACGGTCCGCCGCTCCGAAGGCCAGGGCGATGCCGCCAACGGCGCGACACAGGCCCCTCCGCCTCCGGAGGAGCCGAAGGCGGGCGACGACTCTAGAAACGATCGGGCAGCACAGTCGAGGCAGTCCTCGGACTCGTCGTCTGACAGCTCGGGAAGCCACTCGGGCAACAACACGGGTGGCGGTGAGCCGGTGCGCGAGTCCCGGCCTCGTCCCGAGGCGGAGCCGCCGCGGCCACGTGAGCAGCGCCGCGTCGTGCCAGCCGACGACGACCTGGACGTGCCGGACTTCCTGAAGTAAAGGTCGCGCGAGCGGGGCCTCGTGCGTCGGGCGACTGCCTCTTCGCGCGGGACCCTCAGGCGCGCATCGCCGGCCGGAGCCTGGGAGGCAAGATAGAGCTGTGATCGCCGATCTCAGTTCCCACGGCCGTTCCACGTTCGCCTTCACCGACCGTTTCGGCGGTGTCAGCGAGCCTCCATTCGATGAGCTCAACCTCGCGCGGCATGTCGGCGACCGACCGGCCGCGGTCGAGAAGAACCGTGCGCTGCTGGCCGGCAGCATCGGCCTGTCAGATGAGCGCGTGGTGTACATGAACCAAGTGCACGGTGCCGACGTCGCCGTGGTGGACGGCCCGCAGCCATGGAGTGCGGAGGATGCTCCGGCCGTCGACGGGATGGTGACCGCGAGCCCCGGCCTCGCGCTGGCGGTGATGGTCGCCGACTGCGTGCCCGTCGTGCTCGGGGACCCGGAGCGGGGGATCGTCGGTGTTGCTCATGCCGGCCGCCCGGGCATGGCGGCGGGCGTCGTGGCGGCTGTGGTGAAGGTCATGCGCGACCTCGGAGCCGAACGCATCGTCGCGCGGATCGGGCCCGCGGTCTGTGGTGCCTGCTATGAGGTTCCAGAGGCCATGCGGGCGGACGTGGCGGCCGCCGTTCCGGCGTCGTGGGCGACGACGCGGCACGGTACACCCGCCGTGGACGTGCCTGGCGGTGTGCTCTCGCAGCTGGACGACCTCGGCGCGGAGCCGCTTGCCGCGGAATCGCCATGCACCATCGAGGATCCAGCCTTGTATTCGTACCGCAGGGACGGCGTGACGGGCCGCTTCGCGGGCCTCGCCTGGGTCCGGGCATAGAGAAGGCCGCCCGTCTCCTTATGCTCCGCGCCCACGAGATGTTCCGCGCCCACGCGAACATGCTCTGCGCGCACGCGAACGAGAGAGTCGTCTGACTCATCGCTCATGGCGGCCTCGTGGACGGATTGCCGGTCCGCGCCTGCCACCCGTGTCCAGTGCGCTACAGATGCCGTGCGTTGCGCGACAGACCGGCCATTCTTGAATCACATCGATAACTTCAGCCTCAGTCGCCACAGAAAGCACTTCAGCATCAAATGGTGTCGTAGATCTCTAACGACACACCGTGCGTGTCGAGCTCTGTAATCCTCGTTCGAGGCGTTTGGCCAAGCTAGTGTCAGTGGTACGAAAGGTAGTGACCGGCCACCACTAGTGCGGAGGGTCTTGGAGCATGGCCAGCGCAATGCGCAAGGTTGCGGTCTACCTCGGCCTCGTGGAGGACCGGGACCGCTACGAAGATGAGTATGACGATGACTACGACGAACCGTACGAAGGCGAGTACGAGGACGAGATTGTGGATGCCCATGAGCACCCGGAGCCGGAACGGCTGCCGGATCGCCGGGAGCGTGATCGCGAACGTGAGCGCGATCACACCGCCACGGTGTCGTCCTTGGCCGACCGGCGGCCCACCGCGGCGCCACGCCGCGCGCCCGCCGCCCGGGAAGCCCGCATCACCACGCTACATCCACGCACGTATAACGAAGCGCGGGTCCTGGGAGAGCACTTCCGTGACGGGACCCCCGTGATCATGAACCTGTCGGAGATGGATGATGTCGATGCCAAGCGGCTGGTCGATTTCGCAGCCGGACTGATTTTCGGCCTGCGAGGCAGCATCGATCGCATCACCGCCAAGGTCTTCCTGCTCACACCCGCAGATGTGCAGGTCACAGCGGAGGACAAAGCGCGCATCGCCGATGGCGC
>NZ_ML142849.1:676708-685201 GCF_004138495.1 Phytoactinopolyspora endophytica | reverse complement strand
TCTTCAACCAGAGCTGATTCTGTTTAGTCCATCACATTAGATATGAGTCCCATGCGATCCCTAGATCGGTGCCGGTTGCGGCAGCCGACCCCAGCGTCAGGTAGGTTCGGATGCTGTGTCGGTCATTACGCAGCCCCTGTCGATAGCTCTATGGCTGTTCTTCATCGCCCTGCTGGTACGTCTGGTGGTCGACTGGATCCAAGTCTTCGCACGAGAATGGCAGCCCAAAGGGCCGCTGTTGGTCGTTTTAGAAGCCGTGTACACGGTGACCGATCCGCCGCTACGAGCGATCAGGCGGGTCATTCCGCCGCTCCGAATCGGTTCGATCGCACTTGATCTAGCGTTCATCGTGCTGATCATCTTGGTGCGAATTGCCATTACGATTGTGGCATCCCTGGGGTGACGCGGTACGGTGACTGTCGACGCTGCACACATTCGAGGTGACGCTATGCCACTGACGCCCGAGTCCGTCCAGAACAAGGAGTTCACGACCGTCCGCCTGCGTGAAGGTTACGACATGCAGGAGGTCGACGAGTTCCTGGACGAAGTTGAGGCTGAGCTCGCGCGTTTACAGCGCGAGAACGACGAGCTTCGTGACAAGCTGGCCGCGGTGACCCGCGGGGCTGGGGCCGTCGGTACGACGGAGCCGGCCCAGCCGCCACGACAGCCCGAAGCTCCCAAAGCACCACCGTCGGCCGCACCCTCGGCGGCTCCGGCCGCTGCGCAGCCGGCCGCTCCGGCCGGTGGCGGTGGGCAGCCCAGCGATGCGGCTGCCAAGGTGCTCGCATTGGCCCAGAAGACGGCCGACGAGCTGGTCGCTGACGCCAAGACCGAAGCGGACCGGCTCATGAGCGAAGCACGTAGTCGCTCGGAGAAGCTGGACGCCGAGACCAAGGCGAAGGCGGCGAAGCTCGAGCAAGACGCTCGCCAGCGGGCTGAGTCGATCGACCAGGAGATCCAGAAGCGTCGCGCACAGGTCTTCGGCAAGCTGGAGACCGAGCGGGCAGATCTGGAGCGCCAGCTGGAAGGCCTCCGTGCCTTCGAGCGGGAGTACCGCAGCCGTCTGAAGTCGTACCTGGAGAGTGAGCTGCGCAAGCTCGAGATGGGTGCGTCGAACGACACGGAGCGGGCCGAGGCCGAGATCGCTGCCCACATGCAGCAACAACAGCCGCAACAGCCGCAGCCGCAACAGCCGCAACAACCGCAGCCGCAACAGCCGCAGCAACAACAGCAGCAGCCGCAGCGGACTGGCCCGGCGAACAACAACTCGTCGCAGACGCAGTCTCAGGGCCAGGCACAGACGACGGGCGGTGGCGGCAACGAGAATGCCTCCACCACCGGTGGTTCACTGCGTTCGGTCGCGAGCCTGCTCGACGACGAGCAAGGCTGACCAAGAGCTAGCGAACGGCCCCGGCGCAGAACTCGCGCATCGCGAGTTCTGCGCCGGGGCCGTTGTGCGTTCTTAGCGCCCTGCGCCGCTAGACCTGGCGTAGGCGGAAGGTCAGGCCGAGGTCCGAGTCGGTGTGGTCGGGCCGGCCGGCGAGCTCCTCGAGGTCGCTGAACACCCGGACAGCGAGGACCTCGTCAGCGAGGAACGCCTCGTGTTCACGTAGTGCCTCGGCCAGTGGGGCCGCCTCGGCGCTCGTGGACCATGCCAGCTCGATGCGGTCGGCCACGTCGAACCCGCTCGTCTTACGGGCATCCTGCACCAACCTGATGGCCTCGCGTACCAAACCGGACCGGACCAATTCGTCGGTGAGGGTGAGGTCGAGGGCGACGGTCTCGCCCTCACGGGCAACCGCCCAGCCCTCCCGAGGGGTCTCGGTGATGACGACATCGTCGGGGGTGAGCTCGACATCGCCGACGCCGTCCACGGTCAGGGTCGCCGATCCGGTGGCGCGCAGGGATGCCGCGAGAGCGGCCGCGTCGGCGCCGGCGATGGCCTGGGCCACCGTCGGTGTGTTCTTCGCGAATCGCTTGCCCAGCGAGCGGAAGTTCGCCTTCGCGGATACATCCAGCAGCGCGTCGGCGGAGTCGCCCGCAGGCTCCGCGGCGTCCGAGGCACCGGCTTCGCTCAGCGACAGCACCTGCTGCACGTTGAGCTCGTCGGCGATCTCCGCCCGCAGCTCGGCCCTGAGCGACTCCCACCCCCATGCGCCCACCAGTGCGCGGGCCAGCGGCTGCCTCGTCCGGACCTTCGACTCCGCCCGGGCGGCGCGGCCCAGCTCGACCAGCCTGCGGGTGAGTGCCACCTCGGAGGCCAGCTGGTCGTCGATCAGGCTGGTGTCGGCCTGCGGCCAGGTCGCCATGTGCACGGACTCGGCCGCGGACTCCTCGACCGGCACCACCAGGTCCTGCCAGACGCGTTCGGTGATGAACGGCACCATCGGTGCGAGCAGGCGGGTGAGGGTCTGCACGCACTCGTGCAGCGTCGCCAGAGCGGCCGGGTCGCCGTCCCAGAACCGTCGCCGGGAGCGTCGCACGTACCAGTTCGACAGATCGTCGACGAAGGCCTGCAGGTGAGCACCGGCGCGCTGAGTGTCGAAGTTCTCCAGGGCGGTGTCGACGTCGCCGACCAGCCGGTTCAGCGCGCTGAGCGCCCACCGGTCCAGGACGTGCCGCTCAGCGGGCTCCGGTGCGCCCTGAGAGGGGGTCCACCCGGCGGTGCGACCGTACAGGGACAGGAACGAGGCAGTGTTCCAGTACGTCAGCAGCACCTTGCGGATGATCTCGCCGAGCACGTTCGGCCCGATCCCGCGCGACTGCCACGGCGAGCCGTTCGCGGCCATGAACCACCGCACCGCGTCCGCGCCGTGCTCGTCCATCAGCGGGATCGGTTCCAGGATGTTGCCGAGGTGCTTGGACATCTTGCGGCCGTCCTCGGCGAGGATGAGGCCGAGGCAGAGCACGTTCTCGTACGACGAACGGTCGAAGACCGCGGTGCCCACCGCCATCAGCGTGTAGAACCAGCCACGCGTCTGGTCGATGGCTTCGCAGATGAACTGCGCCGGGTAGGCGTTGGCGAAGGCTTCCTGGCTGCCCGGTGCGTACGGATAGCCCCACTGTGCGAACGGCATCGAGCCGGAGTCGTACCAGGCGTCGATCACGTAGGGCACGCGGTGGAAGGTGCCCGGCACATCCGGCATGGTGAACGTCACGTCGTCGACATAGGGGCGGTGCGGGTCCAGCTCGGAGAGATCATCGCCGACGAGCTCGGACAGCTCGTCGAGCGAGCCGACGCAGACCATCCGGGACGGGTCCTCGTCGTTGCGCCAGATCGGCAGCGGCGTGCCCCAGTACCGGTTGCGGGACAGCGACCAGTCGATGTTCCCGCGTAGCCACTCGCCGTAGCGGCCCCATTTGATGGTCTCGGGATACCAGTTGGTCTTCTCGTTCTCCCGCAGCAGCGCGTCGTTGAACTGCGTGGTGCGGATGTACCAGGACGGCTGGGCGTAGTACATCAGCGGCGTATGACAGCGCCAGCAGTGCGGATACTCGTGCTCGTACTGGGTGTGCCGGAACATCTTGCCGCGCTCTTCCAGATCGCGGGTGAGCTTGGCGTCGGCGTGCTTGAAGAACTCACCGCCGACGAGGGGCAGGTCCGCGCGGAAGGTTCCGTCCGGCTCCACCGGGTTGACGACGGGGAGACCGTAGCGCTTGCAGACCCGCAGGTCGTCGGCGCCGAACGCGGGCGCCTGATGGACCAGGCCGGTGCCGTCGTCGGTCGTGACGTAGTCGTCGACCACGACGAAGTTGGCGGGCTCGCCCTCGGCGGACAGCTCGACCAGCTCGAACGGGCGCTGGTAGCTCCACCGTTCCATCTCGGAGCCCTGGAACCGCTGGACGACGGTCCAGCCCTCGCCGAGCACGGCGTCGAAGAGCGCCTCCGCGACGACGAGCGTCTCGGGGTCACCGGCCGGAGAGTGTCTGGTGGCGGCGACGTAGGTCACGTCCGGGTGTACGGCGACGGCGGTGTTCGAGACCAGCGTCCAGGGCGTCGTGGTCCAGATCAGCAGCGATGCACCCGGGGTGGTGTCGCTGAGCGGGCCCGAGGTGAGGGGGAGACGCACGTACACCGAGGGGTCGGCGACGGTCTCGTAGCCCTGGGCGAGCTCGTGCGAGGACAGGCCGGTGCCGCAGCGCGGGCAGTACGGTGCGACGCGGTGGTCCTCGACCAGCAGCCCGGCGTCGAAGACCTGCTTCAGCGACCACCACACGCTCTGCACATAGGACGAGTCCATGGTCCGGTAAGCCTGGGAGGTGTCGACCCAGTAGCCCATCCGCTCGGTCATCTCTTCGAACGCGCCGACGTAGCGCTGGACCGACGCGCGGCACCGGTCATTGAAGGCGGCGACGCCGTACGCCTCGATCTCGCCCTTCGACTTCAGTCCGAGCTCCTGCTCGACGGCGATCTCCACGGGCAGTCCGTGACAGTCCCAGCCGGCCTTGCGGGCGACGTGGTACCCGCGCATGGTGCGGTAGCGGGGGAATACGTCCTTGAAGACCCGGGCCTCGATGTGGTGCGTGCCGGGCATGCCGTTGGCCGTCGGCGGCCCTTCGTAGAAAGTCCATGGCGGCTTGCCCTCGCTGGCCTTGACGACCCGAGAGAAGACGTCGTTCTCCCGCCAGAAGGCGAGGATGTCGTGTTCCATGGCCGGCAGGTCGACCTGGGCGGATACGGCCCTGTATGTGTCGCTCATCGTCTGTGTGTCCTCCGTCGTCGTTGCCCGACGGAGGGACGAGGCTGACCCCGCGGTACCACCCTCCTTGGCCGTGCCAACGGGAGACTTCCGTCGTCGGCTGAGGCGACGGCGGCCCGCCCGGATAGGTGGTCCCCGGCGTGGCCGGCGATCACTGGCATGACCCTCTTCGTTGCGCGCGGCCGGTTCTACTGGGCGCCGGTGCGGCCGCGTCTGACGACGACGGGGCCATCTTCCGCCGCGCACTACCATGAGCTGCGCGCATGAAGGCGGCCATGCACCGGCACTGTTCTTCCGGCGGCTCCGGGGCGATATTCACCCACACTCGTACCGCCGGGCTCACACCATCCCCGGCTCGCTCATGGCCGTCTGTATGGACTACTTGTCCCCTTCAACGCCTGCTCGCTGGAGCCAGTGTACTTCGGAGCCGACCGCGGATCACCCCGGTTTCGTAGCACCGCTCCCGGGGTGCGAAACCGGGGAGCGTAGCGGAGCCGTGGCGCGGTTGCGCGGGCATGCCCGGGGCGCGGGTGGGTACCGGAGTTCGGACAGACTCGCAGGGCGGCCGCGACGACGGCTCGTCCAGGGCGGACACGATGATCGGTAGTGACCTTGGGATTGGCCGGTGGTTATGATGGACGTCACTCACTCGTCGATCGGTGAGGCTGACCGCTCGCCCAAGGCTTCGCGGGACCAGAATGTGGCCAGCCGTGCGAACACGACAGTCGCTCGATCGATGCGCGGCTGCACTGTCGTGGGAGGCTGGAGGGGTGCGAGTGACGGTGCGGGTGAAACCGGGATCGAAAAGGCCCGGCGTGGGCGGCCGGTACGGCGACGCCTTGGTGGTGTCGGTAAAAGAACGCGCCGTCGATGGCAAGGCCACCCGGGCGGTCCTGGACGCAATGGCCGAGACCCTGGGCTGCTCACGACGTGATGTACGTCTCGTCGCAGGTGGCTCCAGTCGAACCAAGATCATCGAAGTTCCGGAGAGCGCCACTGCGGCGATCAGTGGCCTATTCGAGCTCAATCAGTCAAACTAGCTGGGAAGACACCAGAGATTATTCGCTGTGAGCGAAAGCGGGCTCATTCCTAACGGCTACGGGAATCGGCCTGGCGGACTGTCTGCTGAGTATCGACACGCGTATCAGAACGCTGTGGAAACGCTGAGAAAGAAGGTGACTCATTGAACGTGAGCGATGGAGGATCTATCCTCAGCTGACCCGGACGAAAAGTGGGCGGGCAACGTGGCAGAACAGGGGGTGCGTGAGAATGACCGAGCGCACAGACAGCACGGAAGCAACAGTGAAGGCACCGGAGGGACAGCCAGTGGCACTTGTCGTAGGTGCTGACGAGGACCCCTGGACCACGGAGGAGCTCGACGAGCTGCGTCAGACGCTTCGTGGGGACTCTGCCCGGCTCCGGGAGGAGATCGCGGGTGCCGAGCATGACATCGCGGATTTGCTGCGCCGGAGCACCTCTGACGGCGGTGAGGACCAGGTCGATGCCGGCTCGAAGACGTTCGAGCGTGAGCATGAGCTGTCGCTGGCGGCCAGCCATCGGGACATGTTGAACCAGACCGAGCGTGCGTTGTCGCGGATCGAGGACGGCTCTTACGGGATCTGCGAGAGCTGCGGCAACCCGATCGGCAAGGCTCGGCTACTGGCGTTCCCTCGTGCGACACTGTGTGTAGCATGCAAACAACGGCAGGAGCGTCGCTGAGTCGCGACGAGACATTCAGCACGTCAGGTGTGCGGGGCCGGTCGGCGGGCAGCTCGGGTTGCCTGCCGCCGTTCTGTGACCGGCGTTCGACGAGACGGGGGAGACGGTGAGCGTGTCCGTTGACCCCAGCGAGGTCGGCGGCGGAGTGAGCAGCGAATCGGGCGCTATCCAGACCGGTGGACGGGCTCGTCGCAGGACGGGCCTGCTGCTTGTTGTCGCCGCGGTGATCCTGGCGCTGGACCAGATCACGAAGGTGTGGGCGGTCGCCGAGCTCAAGGACGGCCGCGTCATCAACGTGGTCGGAGACTTCCTCCAGTTCCGCCTGATACGCAACCCTGGCGCGGCATTCAGCATGTTCACGGACATGACCGTGGTGCTGACGGTGATCGCGGCAGTGGTGGTCGCGGTGATTGTCTGGGTGAGCCGGAAGGTGACCAGCCCGATGTGGGGCATCGCGCTCGGCGGGATGCTGGGCGGTGCATTGGGCACGCTGAGTGACCGGGTGTTCCGGGAACCAGGTCCCATGCAGGGTCACGTGGTCGATTTCATCGAGCTTCCGAACTGGCCGGTCTTCAACGTCGCCGACTCGTCGATCACCTGCTCTGCGGTGCTGATCGCGTTGCTCAGCTTTCGTGGAGTGGCGCTCTCGTCGCACGCTCACCCCGACGATCAGGGCGACGCGGTGGCTGACCCCGTCGACGCCGCCCTCGACCACGGCCACGATGAGAGCGCCGACGACGATGCGAGCGCCGACGACGATGCGAGCATGGGCGGCGGCCGGCTCCGGGATGATGCCGATCTTGGCGACCGGGCGGACCCATCGGACACGGAACCGATTGAGGACTCGCCGACCGCCGCTGGGGACACGTCTGACGATTCCACGGAGGTCACGTCTGGCGATTCCTCGGACGTCACGACCGCCGCCGACGACGACGCCGGGACAGACCTGAGGTGAGTGACCGGCGCGTGCTTCCCGTACCGGAGGGCCTGGAAGGGGAGCGACTCGACTCTGCGCTCGCTCGGCTGTTCGGATTCTCTCGCAACAAGGCGGCCGATCTGGTCGAAAACGGCTTTGTGCTGGTCGACGGTGTAGCGGAGCCCAAGTCGGCACGCGTGCATGCTGGAGGCTGGCTCGAGGTCGAGATGCCGCCGCCTGCGGCCCCCGTCGAGGTGGTCCCGGAAGAGGTCGAGGGGATGCGGGTCGTCCACGACGACGATGACGTCGTGGTGGTGGATAAACCAGTGGGCGTGGCCGCGCATCCCAGTCCGGGCTGGGTGGGGCCGACCGTCGTCGGTGGCCTGGCCGGAGCCGGTTTCCGAGTCTCGACCAGCGGAGCCGCGGAGCGGCAGGGCGTAGTGCACCGGCTGGACGTCGGTACCAGCGGGCTCATGGTGGTGGCGAAATCAGAACCGGCATACACGTCGCTGAAGCGCCAGTTCCGGGAGCGCACGGTGGAGAAGATCTACCACGCGCTGGTCCAGGGACATCCGGATCCTTCCCGGGGAACGGTGGACGCCCCGATCGGACGGCATCCGCAGCATGACTACAAATGGGCCGTGACCGCGGACGGCAAACCCAGCGTCACCCATTACGAGACGGTGGAGGCGTTTCCGGCGGCCAGTCTGCTGGAGATCCACCTGGAGACGGGCCGCACCCACCAGATCCGGGTGCACATGAGCGCGCTACGGCATCCTTGCGTGGGCGACCTCACATACGGCGCCGATCCGACGATGACGGCACGGCTCGGTCTGTCCCGGCAGTGGCTGCACGCGATGCGTCTGGGCTTCGAGCACCCCGGAACGGGATCGTGGGTGGAGTTCGAGGCCTCGTACCCGGACGATCTCCGGGACGCTCTGGACCAGCTGGCACCGTGACGTTCGTCGTGGTGATTCTGGCCGTCTGAAGATGTAGGGGTCAGACGGCGTGCGGGCGGTAGACGGTCAGCTGACCTGCCATCTTGGTGAACTCGCAGTGCGCGTACGAGCCGACGGTCTCTCCGTCGCAGGCGATCTCGAACGTGCCGGACTCGGCTGCGACGCTCAGCGAACGGGCTGTGGCGGCGCGATGGACCCG
>NZ_ML142849.1:670961-676690 GCF_004138495.1 Phytoactinopolyspora endophytica | reverse complement strand
GTCCGGGAGAAACGGCCGGCCGTCAGGTATTGGATGTCGAGCACACCATCGTCGAGTCGTGGGCGCCACGCCGGGAACGTCCCGCGCGGGACGTATTGGCCGTTGCCGATGAACAGCATCCAGACCTTGGTGGGGACGCCGTCCAGGCTCAGCCGGATCGGCCGGTGGCGACGCAGCACCTGCCCGGCGGCCACCGCCATCGCAAGCCACTTGCCGAGCTTGCTCTCGAGCTGCTCGCGGCGGAGGACCATGTCCGGATAGCCGCCGATGCTCGCCGTGTTGAGGAACGTCACACCGTTGGCGCGTGCGACGTCGACGTCGACGGCTTGTCCGGACTCGACCGCCTGCCGGGTGTCGTCGAAGGTCTCGACCCCGAGATCGCGGGCGAAGTGGTTCAAGGTGCCGCAGGGAAACACGGCGAGCGGGAGGCCGCGGTCACGGGCGAGTGCAGCGACGGCGGCGACCGTACCGTCCCCGCCGGCGACGCCCAATGCCTTCGTCCGGTCCGTGTCCGCGACGAGGGCATCGATCTGGACGTCGGGCGTGACCTGGAGGATCCGTGCGGCGGGCAGCAGCCGGCGGATCTCGTCGGTCGGGTCCCCGTACAGCCCGGAGGCGGCGTTGACGGCGACCACCAGGCCGTCGCCCTCGGGGAGCGGTTCCGCCGCGACGTGGTCCCGGATGCGTGCCGGGGCGGCCGGTCGGACGGGCCACCATCGGCGGCTGGCGACGGCGATGGTGGCTCCGATCGCCGCACCCGCGACGACGTCGCTGGGGTGGTGCACCCCGACGTGAACCCGTGAGTAGGCGACGGCGGCGGCCAGCGGGGCCACGACCAACGCGAGCGGTGGCCGCTCCAGCGTCACACCGGTCGCGAAAGCCGCGGCGGATGCGGCATGGCCGCTGGGGAACGACGCGGACCGGGGCTGGCGACGCAGCCGGCGGATCAGCGGGGTGTTCTCGAGCAGGGGACGCTGCCTGCGAAACAGCGGCTTGAGCGCGACGTTCACCGTGGCGCTGCTGACGGCCAACGATCCGACGCCGCGTATGGCTGCGCGCCGCATCCGTCGCGACGAGAGAACGCCGGCGGCGGCAAGGCCGAGCCAGAGCCGGCCCTTGTTGGCGGACTGGCTCAGCTGACGCATGGCTGTGTCGGTGTTCACCGCTGCCTCCAGCTCTGGCGGGGTGGTGCCAGCTTCCACAGTACGGTCCGGCAACCCACACAGTGGTACGCCCGGGCTACGACGTGGCACGTGCGAACGACGACGGCGGCCTCTCGCAACGGTCGCCGCCGGAGGCGGAGCTGTTGGTCGGGAGACCGTGCGGCGGGGCGCCGACACGTTGTCGGTGTGGCCGAATAGAGTGAACTCTGTTCCTCATCGAGCCACCGCCGCGTCCCGGCATTGTGGCTGGATCGGGAGCTGGGTGCGTTCACCCGAGAGGCAGCTCTAGGAGGTCTGGTTTAGTCGTGTCGAGTGCTGGATCCGGCGGAAACTTCGTCCACCTTCACGTGCACACCGAGTACTCGATGCTCGACGGCGCCGCCCGCCTCGATGACTTGTTCACCGAGGCGGCGAAGCAGGGAATGCCCGCCCTCGCCACAACCGACCACGGCAACGTTTTCGGCGCGTACGACTTCTATAGCAAGGCCAACAAATACGGCATCAAGCCCATCATCGGCACCGAGGCCTACCTGACTCCGAAGACCAGCAGGTTCGACAAGACCCGGGTCCGCTGGGGCGAGGGCGGCGGTGACGACGTCTCAGGCGGCGGCGCGTACACACACATGACCATGCTGGCGGAGAACACCGCCGGCATGCACAACCTGTTCCGGCTGTCGTCGCTCGCCTCGATCGAGGGCTTCTACTTCAAGCCACGGATGGACCGTGAGCTGCTGGAGAAGTACTCCAAGGGCTTGATCGCCACCACCGGGTGCCCCAGCGGTGAGGTCCAGACGATGCTCCGGCTCGGCAAGTACGACGAGGCAGTTGCCGCTGCCGCGGAGTTCCGGGACATCTTCGGGCCCGAGAACTTCTTCGTCGAGCTCATGGAGCACGGGCTCGACATCGAACGACGTGTGCGCGACGATCTGCTCCGGCTGGCGAAGGATCTCTCGCTGCCGCTGCTGGCCACCAACGACCTGCACTACACCCACAAGGGCGACTCCAAGGCGCACGAGGTCCTGCTGTGCGTGCAGTCCGGCTCCACGATGGCCGACCCCAAGCGGTTCAAGCTCGACGGCGACGACTACTACCTCAAGTCCGCGGAACAGATGCGTGAGGTCTGGTCGGAGCTGCCGGAGGCATGCGACAACACGCTGCTGATCGCGGAGCGGTGCGAGATCAGCTTCGTCGAGGAAGCCGGCCGCTACATGCCGCATTTCCCGGTGCCAGAGGGTGAGGACGAGACGTCCTGGTTCGTCAAGGAGGTCGAGCGCGGGCTGCACCGCCGTTATCCCGATGGCATTCCGGACGACGTGCGGAGGCAGGCCGAGTACGAGACCGAGGTGGTGACGGGAAAGGGGTATGCCGGCTACTACCTCATCGTCGCCGACTTCATCAACTGGTCGAAGCGGAACGGCGTGCGGGTCGGACCGGGACGTGGCTCCGGTGCGGGCTCCATGACCGCGTACGCCATGGGCATCACTGACCTCGACCCACTCAAGCACGGACTGTTCTTCGAGCGGTTCCTCAACCCGGAACGCGCCTCCATGCCCGACTTCGACGTCGACTTCGACGAGCGTGGGCGCGGCGATGTCATCCGGTACGTGACGGAGAAGTACGGCAGCGAGTACGTCGCGCAGATCGTCACCTACGGCACTATCAAGGCCAAGCAGGCGGTCAAGGACGCCTCCCGGGTGCTGGGTTTCCCATTCTCCATGGGGGAGCGGGTCACGAAGGCCATGCCACCCGCGGTCATGGGCAAGGATGTCCCGCTCTCCGGCATCTTCAACAAGGAGCACCCGCGTTACAACGAGGCCGGCGAGTTCCGCCAGCTCTACGAGTCCGAGACCGATGTGCGCAACGTCGTCGACACCGCCAAGGGACTGGAGAACCTGAAGCGGCAGTGGGGTGTGCACGCGGCCGGGGTGATCATGTCCTCGGAGCCGCTGCTGGACACCATCCCGATCATGAAGCGGGAGCAGGACGGCGCGATCATCACGCAGTTCGACTATCCGACCTGCGAGACGCTCGGCCTGGTCAAGATGGACTTCCTGGGGTTGCGCAACCTCACGATCCTCGATGACGCGCTGAAGAACATCGTGCGCAACGGCAAGGACCCGGTCGACCTCGACGAGCTGGAGCTCGACGACCGGGCGGCGTATGAGCTGCTGGGACGAGGCGACACGCTCGGCGTGTTCCAGCTCGACGGCGGGCCCATGCGTGCGTTGCTGCGGATGATGCGGCCGGACACCTTCGAGGACATCTCCGCCGTCATCGCCCTGTACCGCCCGGGGCCGATGGGCGCGAACTCGCACATCAACTACGCGCTGCGAAAGACCGGTCAGCAGGAGATCACCCCGATCCACCCGGAGCTGGCGGACGCGCTCGAGGAAATCCTGGGCACCACGTACGGCCTGATCGTGTACCAAGAGCAGGTCATGGCGATCGCCCAGCAGCTGGCTGGGTACACGCTCGGAAAAGCGGATCTGCTCCGCCGCGCCATGGGCAAGAAGAAGCGCGAAGTCCTCGACGCCGAGTTCGTCGGTTTCTCCGACGGGATGAAGGCCAACGGTTTCTCCGAGGCGGCCATCAAGACGCTGTGGGACATCCTGGTCCCGTTCTCCGACTACGCGTTCAACAAGGCGCACAGCGCCGCGTATGGCGTGATCGCGTACTGGACCGCCTTCCTCAAGGCCAACTACCCGGCCGAGTACATGGCCGCTCTGCTCACGTCGGTCCGCGGCGACAAGGACAAGACAGCGCTGTACCTGTCCGAATGCCGCCGGATGGGGATCAAGGTCTTCCCGCCGGACGTCAACGAGTCCGAGGGCGACTTCACCCCGGTCGGCACCGACATCCGGTTCGGGCTTGCGGCGATCCGCAACGTCGGCGGCAACGTCGTCGACGGGATCGTCTCCGCCCGTAAGAGCGAGGGCCGCTACGAGAGCTTCCCCGACTTCATGAGCAAGGTCCCGGTGCCCGTCTGCAACAAGCGAGTCGTGGAATCCCTGGTCAAGGCTGGTGCGTTCGACTCGATGGGATACGCGCGACGGGCTCTGGCCGCCATCGTCGACGACACTGTCGACGCCGTGATCACGCTGAAGCGCAACGAGGCGATCGGGCAGTTCGATCTGTTCGGCGGAGCCGGTGAGGAGAGTTCGGGCCTGGAGATCAGCGTCCCGGATCTGTCTGATTGGGACAAGAAGGTCAAGCTCGGCTACGAGCGTGAGATGCTCGGCCTGTACGTCTCGGACCATCCGCTGCTGGGCCTGGAACATATGCTCACCGCCTCCGTTGACCGGCCGATCTCCGCGCTCAGCGATGAGAGTGAGGTGCCGAGCGGTACCTCACTGACCATCGGCGGCCTGATCACCGGCATCCAGCGCAAGGTCACCAAACGCGGCGATACCTGGGCGATCGCCACCGTAGAGGACCTCGAAGGCGCCATCGAGTGCCTGTTCTTCCCGGCCACGTACCAGCTTTACGCGACGCAGCTGGTCGAGGACGAGGTCGTTCTGGTGAAGGGGAGACTGGATCGCCGCGACGAGTCGCCGCAGTTCATGGCCAGCGAGATGACCATGCCGGACATCTCGGAGGCGGAGACCGGACCGCTGGTGGTCACCATGCCAGTGGCACGGTGCACGCCTCCCGTCGTGGAGCGGCTCAAGGACGTTCTGGTGACCCATCCTGGCGCCACCGAGGTGCATCTGAAACTGACGGGCTCGGAGCGGGTGACGGTCATGCGGCTGGCTGACGGGCTTCGCGTCACGCCGTCAACGGCGCTGATGGGCGACCTCAAGGCTCTGCTCGGACCGACGTGTGTGGTCTGATAGTCCGGATGAGTGAACAGGAGCAGACCGCTGAACCGGCACCTGCATGGCCGGCGTCGTGAGCGGAGAGAACCCGTCGTGGACCGGTCCACCGGCAGACGTCAATACCGAGCCGCGCGCTGAAGACCCTGGTGAGCGCAGGACGCGCGGGCGACGACCGGCGCCTAGCCCTGCCCGGGTGGGCGTGGAGATCGGTGCCACATCGGCCGTGCTGGGCGTCGTCATGGGCATCGTGTGGTACCTGCTGTCGCCGGAGCTCACCGGGCAGGTCGTGGAGGACGGCGTGGTCACACCGGTCGAGCACGCCCGGGAGCTCTTCGACCAGATCGCGATCTTCTTCATCCTCGGTGCGGGGCTCGGTCTGGTACTCGGCGTGTTCTTCGGCGTCCGGCACCGTCGGCGGCCGGTGACGGCGCTGCTGGGTCTGGCGGGCGGCGGTCTGGGCGGGTCGCTGCTGGCGCTCGCGGTCGGGGTGTTGCTCGGGCCGTCGATCGGCGACGAGGCTCCGGGCACCGAGGTGACGCTGCCGATGGAGCTGGAGGCGCCGGCCGCGTTGTTCGCCTGGCCGGTGGTGGCGGTCGTCGTCGTGACGGTCATGTCGCTGTTCCGCGACGATCGCACGCCGTGGGTGTGGAACGGCACATCGTCGCGCTGAGCCTGCATCGGTCTGGCGCTTTGGGTCCGCTCGTGGTCGCCGGCCTGTGGTTGCGCTGGGTGGGACCGGGAAATTCTGTGG
>NZ_ML142849.1:669027-670931 GCF_004138495.1 Phytoactinopolyspora endophytica | reverse complement strand
CGCGGTCGGCGGGTGACTCTTCGTGCTGGTGCGCAGTCTGCCGCCGACCGAAGATCGGCCACAGAGTTCCCCGGTCCCTCCGTACGTTCGGTCTGGTCTCGGCGCGAACACAGTCCGCCGGCCAATGACGTACCGAGCGTTGAATATTCTCCGGTCCATAGTCTTGTCGATCTTGTTAGGGAGCGAGTATGAGCGACGACATCGAAATTCTGGATCGGCTGTTCGCGGGGTTCGTGATAGGGAACGCGTCGTTGGAGCGGCTGTGGACCGGCGCGCGCTGGGCGGAAGGGCCGGTGTACTTTCCGGACGCGCGGCAGCTCCTGTTCAGCGACATCCCGAACGACCGCATGCTGCGCTGGATCGATGGGGGCGACGTCACCGTCTTCCGGCAGCCGGCGAACTACACCAACGGTCACACCCGTGACCGGCAGGGCAGGTTGGTGAGTTGCCAGCATGGGACACGTTCGGTGACGCGGACGGAACTGGACGGGACGGTGACGGTCCTGGCTGACCGGATCGACGGCCGCCGATTCAACTCACCGAACGACGTGGTGGTGCGCTCGGACGGAAGCGTGTGGTTCACCGACCCTCCGTACGGCATCCTCAGCGACTACGAAGGCCACAAGGCGCCGTCCGAGCTTGACGGATGCTACGTCTACCGGCTGGACCCCGGCACCGGCGACGTCGAGGTGGCGGTGGAGGACATGACCAAGCCCAACGGCCTCTCGTTCTCGGTGGACGAGACCGTGCTGTATGTGACGGACAGTGGGCGATCGCACGATCCGCAGGGCCCCCGGAACATCCGGGCCTACGACGTCCGGGACGGTCGTGTGGTACCGGGCGGCCGTACCGTGGCGGAGATATCGCCGGGTATTCCGGATGGGATGGCCGTGGACAGCGAGGGCTTCCTCTGGTGCAGCGCCGGTGACGGCGTGCATTGCGTCTCGCCGGACGGAACCCTGCTCGGCAAGATCCGGGTGCCGGAAGGGGTGTCCAACTGCACTTTCGGCGGTCCGAAGGCCAACCGCCTGTTCATCACGGCGACGACGTCCCTGTATGCGATCTACGTGAACCGGACCGGCGCGCAGATGCTGTGAATGCGGTGGTCATACCTCTGGTCGCGGTCCTGCGGGCGCTCAGGCTTGCGCGCTACCTTTGCCGGGCGCGGAACCTGCTGATCGTGCGGAGAGCGCCCCGACCTGTCGTGACGGTATCGCCATAGGCCACGACAGATCGGTGCTCGTCGAACGGGCTCAGGCCTTCAGCGCGGCCGCTATCGAGTCCGCGATCGGGGTGGTCGGGCGGCCGATCAGCCGGGACAGGTCACCGGTGGTGCCGGCCAGCTCGCCCTTCTCAATGGACACGTCCACGCCCGCCAGGATGACGGCCATCGGTTCGGGTACCCCGGCGCCGGTCAGGATGCCGGCCAATGCCTCTTTGGAGACCGCGTTGAAGCTGATCTCCTTGCCGGCCTGCTTGGCGACCTCGGCGGCGTACTCGGCGTAGCTCCACGCGGTGTCACCGCTCAGCTCGTACGTCGTGTTCTCGTGCCCCTCACCGGTCAGCACGGCGACGGCAGCCGCCGCGTAGTCGGCGCGGGTGGCGGACGCGATCTTGCCCTCAGCGGCGGCCTGGACGACGGCGTTGTACTCGAGAACGGGGGCGAGGTTCTCGGTGTAGTTCTCGTTGTACCAGCTGTTGCGGAGCAGCGTGTACGGCAGACCGGACTCCAGGATCACCTTCTCCGTTCCCCGGTGGTCGTCGGCCAGGGCAGCGGTCAGGCTACCCGGGGCACTGGTGTACGCGAGGAGCGCTGCGCCGGCGGCACGGGCGGCGTCGATGACGACCTTGTGCTGGGCGACGCGATCTTTGTGGGTCTCGCTGCCGGAGATCAGCAGCACCTT
>NZ_ML142849.1:668579-669008 GCF_004138495.1 Phytoactinopolyspora endophytica | reverse complement strand
CGGAGAAGACGCCGTCGTAGGTCTCGGGGCGGTCGTAGTCGGCGACCGCGATTCTGACTCCGCGGGCTGCGTAGCCGGCGGCCTTCGCCTCGTCGCGGACGACGGCGGTGATCTGGTCGGCTGGGACCTTTTCCAGCAGCCCTTCGATGACGAAACGGCCGAGGTGTCCGGTGGCTCCGGTGACGACAATGCTCATGTTGAAAAAACTCCTTGTTGGGTGTGTGTCTGTCACTAACCATATGAGCGGCACGAACTTTGCGACAGTACCCACTTTGAAGTAAGGTACGGGGATGGCAGTAACTACTCCGGCCGTCAAGTGGGACCTCGACGGAGAGGCCTTGTGCCCATACCGTCTCGTCCTGGAACATGTCACCAGCCGCTGGGGTGTCCTCATCCTGATCCAGCTCCTGGATCGGTCCTACCGGTTCA
>NZ_ML142849.1:667218-668530 GCF_004138495.1 Phytoactinopolyspora endophytica | reverse complement strand
GAGATGCGCCGCGCGATCGGCCGGGTCAGCGAGAAGATGCTGACGCAGACCCTACAGACCCTGGAGCGCGACGGTCTCGTGCACCGTGACGCCAAGCCGGTGATCCCGCCGCGCGTCGACTACTCGCTGACCGACCTGGGCCGCGAGGTCGCCGAACAGGTGCGCGCGCTGGCGGCGTGGACCGAAGAGCGGATGGACGACGTGATGAAGGCGCGCGAGGCATACGACCGATCGCGCGCCGAGGCGTAGGGGCGTGCATAGTGAGCCGCCCTGCTCCCGTGCCCCCTGAGCCGCGCAGCGTCGCGCGCGCTGCGCCGGCGCTAGGAGCGATGACGGTCGCTCTCCTCTAGGCGGTGCTCGAGGGAGGCGACCTGCCGCTGCAGCGCGGTGATGGCGGCGAGGAGCTGATCCTCACGATCCGCTCGAGCGTCGTCGTCGGCCTCGTCGTCGGGATCCTTCTGGCGGTCCAGAGCTTCCACCGTGACGGCGATGAACAGGTTGAGGACGACGAAGGTGGCGACCAGCACGAAGCCGAGGAAGAACACCCATGCAGCCGGCTGCTGACGGCCGATGGGTTCGACGATGTCACCGAGGCCGCCGTCGCCGATCATGATCCGGAACATCGATGTCGCGGCCTGGCCGAGGTTGCCGAAGTGCTCGGGCGAGAGGTCCTTGAACATGTTCGTCGCCATGACGATGCCGACGTAGTACAGGATCGCCAGCAGCGCGGCGATGGAGGCGATGCCGGGGATGGCGGCTATGAGCGCGCCGATCACACGCCGCATCGAACGGACCGTCGACAGTAGCCGCAGCACCCGCAACACCCGCAGAACTCGGAGCACTGCCGCGTTGCCGGATGCCGGCACCAGCGCGATGGCGACGATGAACAGATCGAACAGACCCCACGCGGAGCGGAAGAACCGGCCGCGGTGGGCGTAGATCCGTAAGACGATCTCGGCCACGAAGATGGTGAGGATGCCGCGGTTGAGCGGTGTGAGGATAAATCCCCACCTGTCCGTGATCTCGTCGTATGTCTCGAGGCCGAGCAGCGCCGCGTTGAGCACGATCATCGAGATGATCAGGCGCTGGAAGCCGGTCGATTCGACGAGGACGACCGTTCGCTGGCGCAGCGTGGAGGAGGGTGCCGGCTCCTGCTGGGGGCGGTCGAGGACCTCGGTCGCCCGATCAGTCATGTACTCATCCTCATGTGCAAATGGTGGCCTGTGCCGCCTCGGTCTTTAGGGGTCGCGCGAATAGGGAGTCGCCAGGTTCTTCGGACCCGCATGCTGAGTCTTCGAACTCCCAGCGCTGC
>NZ_ML142849.1:661125-667196 GCF_004138495.1 Phytoactinopolyspora endophytica | reverse complement strand
CGCACAAACCCCAGTGCGCCTCCCTCCTCCGCCTTGCGAGCCGGGCGCGGATGCCCCGCTCGCTTAACCGGCGCCCCTATTCGCGCGACCCCTTGGCGGACATATTGTTGCATGCTCCATAATCGCGACGTCTCGCCCATTCATCATCCGACGATGAACCGCTCCTCGTGATGAACACGCCGGCCGCCTGCCGCGGCCAGGTGTCACAGCATGTGCCGTCGTCATGCGCGGCATTGCCCGGTACGGGCACCTCGTAGAGTGTCGGCGTGTTGGTGAAGTGGTTCAGCTGTGACGTGCACGATCCCGTCGGCTTCGGTCGGGGGCAACAGGGCTGGAGCCGCCTGCGCGGACAACAGGCCGGTCTCCTCGGCCAAGTCGGCGGTTGGGGTCAGAAGCAGTCAAACCATGCGCACATCCTTGGCTGCTGGACGGCTCGGCAGAAGTACGAGGAGTTCATGGCCGGACCCCACGATGATCTCGCTGCCGATCAGCGCGGCACCTATACCTCCGCGCATGCGGGCATGTTCGATCATCAACGCGACATCGCCCGCCCGTTGCCGGCTCGGCTCACAGCGGCAGGTGCGATTCGGGTGGCGCATTGTTTCGTCCGGCCGGAGCGGGTGGAGCATTTCGTCGACGTGCAGCAGCGCGTGTGGAACCCGGGAATGGAGATGGCTGAGGGCATGCTGGGTGGCAGCTTCTCCCGGCAGGCGGAGAACGAGTTTCTGGTGGTGACGCTGTGGCGCTCGGTCGCCGACCATCAGCGGTACGTCGAGCAGATGTTTCCCGATCTTCGAGTGCGATCTGGAGCCGCGGATGACCTCGCCTCGATCACGGGTGAGCTGATCCAGGTCGTGCCGGAATGGACGTTCCAGGGCGCTGAACTGCTGGGGTAGAGCTCGTCGTTCATCAAGAGCGCCGACGATCGGTGTGGTCCGCACCCTAGCGATCGTCGGCGATACCGCTCGGGGCCTCAGAGGTGAGCCTGGCGCACGTGCCGGACGGATCCTTGCACCGATGCATCGACAGCGCGCTGGCGGGCTCGGAAGGCGGCGGCCTTTGCGCGGTTCTGGCATGCGGTCGAGCAGAACCGTTTCGTCCCGTTGCGAGAGGTGTCGACGAACACGCGGTCGCACGCCGACGCGGTGCACACCCCGAGCCGATCACACATCGGGTTGCCCAGTACGACGGCGAGCGCGGTGGCCATGGAGGCAGCCCAGCTGCGCGCCCAGCCCGCGTCGATCGCGTGGAAGTGCAGGTGCCAGGGCTCGTCGTCGTGCCGGGCGAGCACGGGGGCTGCCTGGGTCTCCTTCAGAAGTGCATTGGTCTGCTCGCACGCGTCGTCAAACCGGCCGTCGTCGGCGGCGATGAAGACGCTGCGCAACCGACTGGCGTACTCGCTGAGCTGGTCGATATCCGATTCGGAGATGTCGGAGGTGTGGTCGGCTCGATGCGGGTACAGCACCTCCCGGACGTCGTCGGTGGACGGTGCCGCGGAGTACTCTCGCCCGCCTATGTATCCGGATGTCAGCAGGTTGACTGCGCCTACGGCGGCTCGCACGACATCACTCGTGTGACTGTCAAAGTCCACTTGACCAGTCATCCTTTCGGGGATAGTGTCATCACTGTCTATCACGATATCGACAGTAACGGAGTGCAGATAGTGGACAGCGGTGACACGGCGATCGTCTCGCCGGACCTGGCTCAGACCTGGATGCAGCGGTGGGACGTTCAGCAGGAGCACTACATCGCAGATCGTGAGGAACGGTTCGCGGTGATCGCCGACGTGGTGGAGGCGGCGCTGGATGAGGTCGAGACGCCGGTCATCGTCGACCTCGGGTGCGGGCCCGGTTCTCTCTCGGCACGCCTGCGTGAGCGCCTGCCGCAGGCGAGGATTATCGGCATCGACTCGGATCCGCTGCTGCTCGGACTGGGGCGTGTGCACTACGGCGACGCCATCGAGTGGGCGGACGCCGACTTGGCCGGTGCATCCTGGCGGACGCACATCCCGGATGTGATCCACGCTGCTGTGTCGACGACCGCCCTGCACTGGCTGTCTTCAGAGCACCTCGCGCAGCTCTACCGTGACCTCGCCTCACTGACCGCGCCCGGAGGAGTGTTGGTCAACGGTGACCATCTCGGCCTGTCCGACCAGCGGCTGCAGACGTTGGCGATGGTCGTCCGCGAGCGGCGGGCCGACCGTGCTGGAGTCCGGGACAACGAGGACTGGCGGGCGTGGTGGGACGACATTCTCGCCGAGCCCGCGCTGGCTGGACTCGCTCAGCAGCGTGCGCACTGGATTGCCGCACGAGACCAGTTCACGCCGAGCGCAGCCAGTGACGGCGCCGGCATGGACGGTGCGCGCCGCTCAGCCAACGGCGGTTCGGCTGAGAGCGCGGGCGACGGCATCAGTCATGACGGCAACGGGCTTACCGTGACCGACCACATCGAGATGTTGACGGCGGCGGGATATGTCAGCGCAGCCCCGTTATGGCAGGTCGGCGATGACCACGTCCTCGTCGCCATCCGCTAAGACCTGAGTCGCGGGAAACTGGCCCCATGATCATCAACCGTTGGACCGGCCATGATGGGTCCAGCGGTTGATGATCATGGGGACGTGGGGCGGCCGATCGGCGCAGTCGTGGCGTCGGTGAGCTTGACCAAGTCATCCGGCGTCAGCTCGATGTCCAGGCCGCGCCGCCCGCCGGAGACGTAGATGGTCTCGTAGCCGAGTGCGCTGTCGTCGAGGACGGTCTGTGACCGTCTGCGCTGTCCGAGCGGGCTGATCCCACCGACGACGTACCCGGTCACCCGCTCCGCGGTGGCGACGTCGGCCATGCCGGCACGTTTACCGCCGACGGCCGCGGCGAGCGCCTTGAGATCAAGCGAACCGGAGACCGGAACGATGCCGATGACAAGGTCGCCGTCGACTTCGGCCATCAGTGTCTTGAACACCCGTTCCGGCGCGACCCCGAGGAGTTCGGCCGCCTCCAGCCCGAAGGACTCGGCGTCGGGGTTGTGATCGTACGGGCGAGCTGTGTACGGCACGCCGGCCTGGTCGAGCGCGACGGTCGCGGGTGTGCCCTTGCTGGTCCGCTTCTTCTTGCTCACCGACCTATTCTGACGCAGCCAGTCAACTAACTTTTACAGCGTTTGGATTGGTCTGGTCGGTCACGGGGCAGGGCCACGTGGAACCACCCACTCGGTCGGCTGGCCGGTGACGCTGGCGATGCTCTATGCGATGTCGAAAGCAGGAGAGTACTGTCGGCGCCGTGCCGTAACGAGCCTTCGACCGCTCAAACACCATCTTCATTGAGAGGATTACGAACTGCGATGAGTTCTGAAACAACGTTTCTCAAGTGGGAAGATGTCAAGGCCAAGCGGCCCGTTAGCGACGAGGCGCGTGACCGCGCACGTACCCGCATTGAAACGGAGACCGCGGCTTACCAGGCGGCCGAGACGATGGGCGAGGTTCGACAGTCACCCGCTCGCTGATCCGGACGCCTACGGCGTGCCGCAGGCGTCCGGAACGGAGGTGAACCGAGCCTCGCGAAATCCGTCTAGGTGCGGGCGAAGCGGAGCGTGAGGATCTGGAACGGGCGCAGGCGCAGCTGCACCGTGCCGCTGGACGTCGCATCGGCCGGGTCGCGCTCGATGTCCAGCTGCCCGCCGTTGTCGGGGCGTTCGAGGAGGTCGGTGGTGGTGGCTGTAGAGACCGGGAACCCAGTGGTCACCCGTGCCGCGGCTTGCCCGCCGGCCGACTCGTAGAGCCGGACCACGACGTCGCCGGAACCGTCGTCGGCGAGCTTGATGGCCTCCGCGACCACGTCGTCGTTGTCGATGGTGATCAGCGGCAGCACGTCGTGTGAACCGCCGACAACCCGTTCCGGAAGGTTGATGCGGTAACCCTCGCGGACCGCGTCGGTGATCTGGGCGCCGGGGACGAGGGCGTAGCTCATCGAATGCCTGCCCTGGTCGGTCTCCGGGTCGGGGAATCGGGGCGCACGCAGCAGCGACAGCCGCACCGTGGTGGTGGTCCCGCCGTCATCGCGCACGTCGCGGGTGACGTCGTGGCCGTAGGTGGAGTCGTTCACCAGCGCCGCGCCCCAGCCTGGTTCGGCGACGTGCAGGTAGCGGTGTGCGCAGATCTCGAACTTGGCGGCCTCCCACGAGGTGTTGGTGTGGGTGGGCCGCTTGACGTGACCGAACTGGATCTCCGACGACGAGACGTCCGCCCGTACGTCCAGCGGGAACGCCGCCTTGAGCAGGGTCTCGGTCTCGTACCAGTCGGCGTCGATGCTGAAGTCGACCACCCGGCTGCCCGGCTGCAGCGTGATCTTCTGGACCAGCGTCGACTGGCCGACCCGGCGGGTGACGCGGACGGTGACGTCGGTGGACTTGACGATGTCCAGCGTCTCGACGTCGGTCAGGTCAGTGACGGTGTTGCGATAGTACGACTCGATGTCCCACGCGTCGTACTGGATCGGCAGGTCGGGGTGGAGCTGGAGCAGATTCGCGGCGGTGCCCGCAGCGATCGCCTCGCGCCCGGTCTCGCGCTCGACGACGGAGGTCACCAGGCCGCGTGCATCGACGACGACGCGCAGCTGCCCGTTGGACAGGATCCACCCGCCGTCGTGGGGTTCGCTGCTGACGGTGTCATCGCTGCCGGACTCCGCGACGCTGCTGATTCCGCCACGCTGGACAGTGATGGTGGCGCCGGCTGCCGGTGCGCCGTCAACCGGTGCGCCGTCAACCGGCGCGCCGACAACCCGGGCGCCGCCGGCGGCGATGCCGGAGCGTTCGTGTGCGGCGGCGTTGAATATGACCGGTTGGTTGCCGTCGCCGGCCAGGGCACGCTGGGCGTCGGTGATGATGCTGGTGAGCTCGTCGGCGACGGCGGCGTAGGTGTCGGCCGCTTCGCGGTGGACCCAGGCGATCGAGGAGCCGGGCAGGATGTCGTGGAACTGGTGCAGCAGGACGGTCTTCCACAGCCGGTCGAGCTGCTCGTGCGGGTAGGCGAACCCAGCGCGGACAGATGCGGTGGCGGCCCAGAGCTCGGCCTCGCGGAGCAGATGCTCGCTGCGGCGGTTCCCCTGTTTGGTCTTGGCCTGCGAGGTGTAGGTGCCGCGGTGATACTCCAGGTAGAGCTCGCCGAGCCACACCGGTGCGTTCGGATAGTCCGCCTCGGCCTTGGCGAAGAACTGGGCAGGTGGCTCGATGGTGACCTGCGGCGAGCCCTCCAGATCGCGCAGCCGGGCGGCGCGGGCGAGCATCTCCCGGGTGGCGCCACCGCCGCCGTCGCCGTAGCCGAACGGCACCAGCGACCGGCGGGCCGCGCCCTTGTCCCGGAAGTTGCGCACCAGGTGCGCCATCTCCTTGCCGGAGAACTCGCTGTTGTAGGTGTCCACCGGCGGGAAGTGGGTGAAGACGCGGGTGCCGTCGAGCCCTTCCCACCAGAACGAGTGGTGCGGGAACCTGTTCGACTGCGACCAGGAGATCTTCTGGGTCAGGAACCAGCGCGACCGGGACAGCCGGACCAGCTGGGGGAGCGCGGCGGAGTAGCCGAACGAGTCGGGCAGCCAGACCTCCTCGGTCTCGATGCCGAACTCCTCGGCGAAGAACCGCTTGCCGTAGACGAACTGTCGCGCCATCGCCTCGCCGCCGGGCATGTTGGTGTCGGCTTCGACCCACATGCCGCCCACCGGGATGAACTGGCCGTCGGCGATCTTCTCCTTGACCCGGTCGAAGACCTCGGTGCGGTGCTCCTTGATCCAGGCCAGCTGCTGCGCCTGGGACATGGCGAAGACGTACTCAGGGTGCTCGTCCATGAGGTTCACCGTGTTCGACGCGGTGCGGGCCACCTTGCGCACCGTCTCGCGCAGTGGCCACAGCCAGGCCGAGTCGATGTGCGCGTGCCCGACGGCGGACACCTGGTGCGCCGAGGCGTTCGCCGGGGCGGCCAGTGCCGGGGCGAGCACCTCACGGGCGGCGGCCGCGGTGGCGTTGACGTCCTGCAGGTCGACGGCGTCCAGCGCCCGGCCGATGGCGTGCAGGATCTCCCAGCGACGCGG
>NZ_ML142849.1:659718-661058 GCF_004138495.1 Phytoactinopolyspora endophytica | reverse complement strand
TCCACCGGGAGCTCATGCATCAACTGGGAGAGCACCTCAAGGTCCTGGACCAGCTCCCACACGGTGGCGTCGAACACGGCGAGGTCGGCCTGTGCGAGCCGGTACAGCGGCTCGTCGCCGGCGGTGCTCTTGTCGCCGAGCATCGTCACCGGGCCCTGGATGACCGGGTTGGCGGCGGCCTCGACGTAGAAGGAGACGTCCTCGCCGCCCTTCGCCGGATTGCCGATGCGCAGCCAGCGGCTACGCGGATGCAGCCCTTTGACCGCCTTGCCGTCCGGGGAGTACACGAGCCCTTCGGCGGTGAAGCCGGGACCACCGGAGTTGAACCCGAGGTCGACGACGGCCTCCACCGTGCGCCCCGCCCACGCGTCGGGCACCTGCCCGGTGAACCTGAACCACGTCGTTCCCCACGGTGGCCCCCACGCGTCGCCGACGGACGCGGGACCGTACTCGGCAGCAAGCCCGGTGGCCGGTGCGACCGGCTCGCCCGGTGCATGCCATGCCTCGACGGAGAGCTCGACGGCCTGCGGGTACACCGCCGGACGGATCCGGTCGCGCAGGACGCGTTCCAACCGGTCTTCGATCAGTTTGCGGTCGTCGTGCATCGTCGCACTGTCCTTTCCGGGGTCCGTGTGGTCGCTACCGGGCGTCGCTTTCCAGTCTTTCATTGCAGTGCCTTTACTCGGTTCTGACCCTCTGTTGAACAGCCGCTGCGACGGTGACTGAACGCAAGATCCGGGGCGCGCCCGAGCACTGTCGTCTCTCACCCAAAAAGGGGGTATCCATGACCGAGACCATCGACCAAGCCAAGACCGAGGAGTTCATGGAAAGGGCGCTCGGCGACCATGCCGGGATGTCCGCGGCCCTGTTCGCCATGCTCGGCGAGAAGCTGGGGCTTTACCGCGCGCTGGCGCAGAATCCTGCCACCAGCACGGAACTGGCGGAGCGGACCGGTATCGTCGAGCGGTACGCGCGTGAGTGGCTGCGCGGGCAACTGGCCGCCGGTTACCTCACCTACGACCGGGACCACGATCGCTACGCGTTGCCGAGGGAGCACGAGCCAGTCCTGATCGACGAGGGCGGGCCGATGTTCTTCGGCGGTGTCAATCAGATGACGTACGGCATGCTGGCCGTGCTCGACCCACTTCTGACCGCGTTCCGGACCGGAGGTGGAGTCGCCCAGAGCGCCTACCCGGGCGATGTCTGGGCCGGGATGGAACGCTTCACCGAAGGCTGGTTCGCCAACCTGCTGCTGCCGGACTGGCTGCCCGCGGTACCGGACGTCGAGCGCAGATTGGAAGAAGGCGCCACCTTCGCCGACGTCGGGTGTGGTGCCGGCC
>NZ_ML142849.1:658473-659708 GCF_004138495.1 Phytoactinopolyspora endophytica | reverse complement strand
GGCGCTGTTGCGACTGGCCGAGCGGTACCCGCGTTCCACGTTCGTCGGTATCGACAGCTTCGAAGGCCAGCTCGAACGGGCACGCGCCAACGCGGAGGCCAGCGGTCTCTCGGATCGAGTGACCTTCGAGCGCGGCGACGTGGCCGTCGACGGCCTTCCGGCACGCTATGACATCGTCTCCACGTTCGACGTCGTGCATGACTCGGCCGATCCTCTCGGCCTGATGCACGCCATCCGCAAAGGGCTGAACAGCGACGGTATCTACCTGTTGCTGGAGATCAACGCCGCCGACGAGCCGGCGGACAACGTCGGCCCATTGGCCACGTTCTTCTACGGCGCCAGTCTGCTGTACTGCATGACCACATCGCTCGCCGACGGAGGCGCCGGCCTGGGAACATGCGGCATGCCCGAGAGCAGGGTCCGCGAGTTCGGTACCAAGGCTGGATTCCAGCGCGTCAAGCGGGCTCCCATCACGGAGAATCCGTTCAACGTGCTCTACGAGTTGCGGCCCTGAGCCGCGGACGCGGGATACGGCGGGGGCCGGGCCGAGCCGGCTCGGCCCCTGCTCCTGGACGGGGCGGGACGGATGCCGATCAGGGTGGGTCTCCGGCGGGCCCTGTAACCTTCAGGCAGTCTGTGCACGCGCCTGCCGTGAAGGAGTCCGACCGTGCCCCTGTTCGACAAGCCGCTGTCCGAGTTGCGTGATTACCGTCCCGAGCGGGACGAGCAGCCCGATTTCGACGCGTTCTGGAAGCGGACGCTCGCCGAGGCGCGCGAGCACCCGCTGGACGCCGAGTTCACCCCGTACGACGCCGCGCTGAGCCTGGTGGACGTCTACGATGTGCGCTACTCCGGCTGGGGCGGGCATCGCATCGCCGGCTGGTTCCTTGTCCCGGCGGGTACGAGGGAGCCGTTGCCGGCCGTCGTCCATTACATCGGTTACGGCGGTGGACGCGGTCTCCCGCATGACTGGCTGGCTACCGTGACCGCCGGTTACGCCACGTTCGTCATGGACACCCGCGGCCAGGGCTCGAACGGCTCGCCGGGTGACACACCGGATCCGGCGGGTGGAGCGAACCCGCAGACGCCGGGCTTCATGACCCGCGGCGTCCTCGACCCCGACGACTACTACTACCGTCGGGTGTTCACGGACGCGGTCCGCGCGGTCGAGGCCGCGGCCGGTCACCCCTTGGTGGACGAGGAGCGGATCGTCGTCACCGGCGGCAGCCAGGGTG
>NZ_ML142849.1:654823-658445 GCF_004138495.1 Phytoactinopolyspora endophytica | reverse complement strand
AGGCCGTCGCGGCGCTGGTCCCTGGGCTGGCCGGTGCCATGCTCGACGTGCCGTTCCTCACCGGGTTCCGGCGGGCCACCGAGATCGTGGACACGATGCCGTACGGCGAGATCACCAAGTTCCTCTCGATCCATCGTGGCCACGAGGACCAGGTGTTCCGCACGCTCTCGTACTTCGACGGGACGAACTTCGCTTCGCGTTGCACTGCGCCGGCGCTGTACAGCGTGGCGATGATGGACACCACCTGCCCACCGTCGACGGTGTTCGCGGCCTACAACTATTACGCGGGCCCGAAGGAGATCCGGATCTGGAACTACAACAAGCACGAAGGCGGGCAGACGTTCCAGACGCGCGAGCGGTTGCACTGGCTCCGCGAGCTGCTCAAGCAAGACACCCCATGATCATGAACAGTAACCGTGTAAATAGCACGGTTACTGTTCATGATCATGGGGGCGTGACGAAGGTGAGAGGGAGGTATGCGTGAGCCAGATCAAGGAGTCTCAGCGCGTCCCGCGGAGTCCGCAGCTGCGGGAGACCGGGGTCATGGCCATCCTGCGGGCAGGCTCCGCGGACCGGTTCGGTGACATCGCCCAGGTGCTGGTCGACGCGGGCGTCACATGCCTGGAGATCACGCTGACCTCACCGGGCGCGCTGGGAGCGATCAGAGCGGTGCGGGCGCAGCTGCCGGACTCGGTGGACGTCGGTGCCGGGACTGTGACGACCGCCGATGAGGTCCACGCGGTGATCGATGCGGGCGCCGGCTTCGTGGTGTCCCCGTCGGCCGAACTCGATGTTGTGGCCGCGGCGACAGAGGCCGGGATCGCGTCGTACCCGGGCGCATTCAGTCCCACCGAGATCCTCGCGGCATGGCGGGCCGGCGCCAGCGCGGTCAAGGTCTTCCCCGCGGCGACGCTGGGGCCGTCGTTCTTCAAGGACGTCGCCGGGCCGTTTCCGGACATCCCGCTCATGCCGACCGGGGGAGTGGGCCTGGACACGATCGGCGACTGGATCAGGGCCGGAGCCATCGGCGTCGGACTCGGCAGCCCGCTGCTGGGCGACGCGGCCGCGGGCGGTGACCTTGAGGCGTTGGCGGGCCGGGCGCAGCGTGCGCTGGAGGAGGTCCGCGCCGCCCGGCAAGCCGGCGGCTGACCGGTCTACCTTGATACCGAGAGTCCACTTCGATACCAAGGCCCGACCTCGATACCAAGACGGTCGCTCTAGGTAGCGATTCGGGCTCCACGGTGACCCTGGCGGTATCGAGGTCAGATGTGGGGGATCGACGCTTGCGCCCGCGATGCTAGTGTTCCAATAGTAATAACAATGTTTGAGCTATTTGAACGGGAACTCTCTGATGGATGTCCTCTCGGCCCTTAGCGCCAGACGCCTCGTCCCTGTTGTCGTGCTCGACGACGCGGCCCATGCCGACCAGCTGGCCGGTGCCCTCGTGGAAGGGGGCCTTCCCGTAGCCGAGGTGACGTTCCGGACGTCGGCCGCCGAAGAGGCTATCCGTGCGATTGCCGACCGTGGCGACATGCTGGTCGGTGCCGGCACAGTCCTGACGCCGCAGCAGGTGGACAAGGCCGTGGCCGCCGGTGCGTCGTACGTGGTGTCGCCCGGCCTGAGCCGCGCCGTCGTCGAGCGCTGTGGTGAGCACGGCGTGCTTGCACTGCCGGGTGCCGTCACCGCCACCGAGATCCAGGCGGCGCTGGAGCTGGGCATCACCACGGTGAAGTTCTTCCCGGCCGGCACGTCCGGTGGGGCCGCGGCGGTCAAGGCGCTGGCCGCGCCGTTCGGCGACGTGAGCTTCGTCCCCACCGGCGGAGTCAGCGCGAGCAACCTGAAGGACTACCTGTCCATCCCTGCCGTCGCAGCCGTCGGTGGCTCATGGATGGTTCCGCGCGACCGCATCAAGGACGGCGACTTCGGCGCCATCGCGGAGCTGACCGCTGACGCCGTGGCGCTTGCCGCGGCGTCATGATGGGCCCGGCGTCGTGATGGGCCCGAGCGTCGTGATGGACCTGCGGATCCGCCATGGCCGTTGACCGCTTGCTTCGGACGACAAGAGCATGCGTTGTGGTCATGCGAGCAGCCGCGTTGTCGTGACATGAGCGGGCCATCGAGCCGGAAACCCCGGCATCGATGACGGATCCGCGCTGATACCGATATCTACCCGCACCCGACCTCGAGACGAAGGAGTCGACCCATGGCAGACCTCGCGATCCGACCCGCCGACGAGTGCCGCTACGATGCGGTGTCCCTCGGTGAGGTGATGTTGCGCATGGACCCCGGCGAGGGGCGTATCCGCACCGCGCGCAATTTCCGGGTGTGGGAGGGCGGCGGCGAGTACAACGTGACCCGGGGCCTGCGGCGCGCCTTCGGTCTGCGCGGCGCGGTCGTCACCGCGCTGGCTGACAACGAGGTCGGCCGCCTGGTCGAGGATTTCATCCTCACCGGTGGCCTGGACACCCAGTTCATCCAGTGGGTTCCCTACGACGGCATCGGCCGTGGTGTGCGCAACGGACTGAACTTCACCGAGCGCGGCTTCGGCGTGCGCGGCGCCGTCGGGGTGTCGGACCGCGGCCACACGGCCGCGGCGGCCATGAAGCCCGGCGACATCGACTGGGACCACCTCTTCGGTGAGCTCGGCGTGCGCTGGCTGCACACCGGCGGCATCTTCGCGGCGCTCAGCGAGACCAGCGCGGACACTGTGGTCGAGGCGGTCACAGCGGCGAAGCGGCACGGCACCGTGGTGTCCTATGACTTGAACTACCGGCCCAGCCTCTGGAAGGCGATAGGCGGCCAGGACAAGGCGCGCGAGGTCAATCGCGAGATCGCGAAGCACATCGACGTGATGATCGGCAACGAGGAGGACTTCACCGCCAGCCTCGGATTCGAGGTGGAGGGGGTCGATGAGAACCTCACCTCGCTCGAAGTGGCCGGCTTCGCCGCCATGATCGAGAAGGCCGCGGCCGAGTACCCGAACTTCAAGGTCATCGGAACCACGCTGCGTACGGTCCGTTCGGCGAGCATCAACGACTGGGGCGCGCTGGCGTGGTCCAGCGACACCGGCGTCGTCCAGGCGACGCACCGTGAGCGCCTCGAGATCATGGACCGGGTCGGCGGCGGCGACTCGTTCGCCTCGGGCCTGATCTACGGCCTGCTCGACGGGCAGCCGCTGCGGACGGCCGTGGAGTACGGCGCCGCACACGGAGCGCTGGCGATGACCACCCCGGGTGACACGACAATGGTGACCAAGGCTGAGGTGTTGAAGCTCGCGGGTGGCGGAAGCGCCCGAGTTGACCGATGATGATGCGATGACCGGACACTTGGTGACCCTCGGCGAGACCATGGCGGTGTTCTCCGCCGCTCAGGTCGGGCCGCTGTCGAGCAATCGGGACATGCGGCTTTCGCTGGCCGGTGCCGAGTCGAACGTGGCGATCGGCGCCAGGCGGCTAGGTACGAGGGTGACCTGGATCAGCCGGCTGGGCGAGGACGGCTTCGGCGAGCTGATCCAGCGCGAGCTGCGCGCCGAGGGCGTCGGGGTGGCGGTCCGGGTGGACCCGACGAGGCCCACCGGGCTGATGGTCAAGGAACGGCCGAACGCGCTGCGTACCCACGTGCG
>NZ_ML142849.1:653140-654763 GCF_004138495.1 Phytoactinopolyspora endophytica | reverse complement strand
TCCGGCAGCGCCGCGTCGGCGATCACGGCGTTCGACATCGACACGGACACCATCGCGTCCGCGGACGTGCTGCACGTCACCGGTGTCACTCCGGCGCTCGGGCCGGGACCGGCGTCGGCCGTTCAGCAGGCCGTCGACATGGCCCGGGAGAACGACACCCGGGTGTCGCTGGACCTGAACTACCGCTCCAGCCTCTGGAGCCGCGAGGATGCGACCGCCACTCTGGACCACTTGGTTCGCCGGGCCGACGTCGTCTTCGCAGGCCCCGAGGAGGCGTCGCTGGTGGTGCCGGACGGTTCGGTCGAGGAACTGGCGGAGGCCGTGGCTGAGTTGGGGCCGCGACAGGTGGTGCTCAAGCTCGGGGCGGAGGGCGCCTACTCGGTGATCGATGGCGAGGTGCACAAGACCGCGGCGGTCACGGTGCCGGTGATGGACACCGTCGGTGCCGGTGACGCGTTCGTCGCCGGATACCTGGCCGAGTGGATGGCCGGTGCGCCCGCCGAGACGCGGCTGGCGACGGCCGTGACGGCCGGCGCGTTCGCCTGCACCACCCTCGGCGACTGGGAGGGCCTGCCGACCCGCGCCGACCTCGAGACACTGGGCGCGTCCGACGCCGTCCACCGCTGAGTCTTGTCCCGCACCTTCGTCTCGGGGAGCTTATACCTGTGCGACATGGGGAGATGTTCCGGGAATCACAGGAGCGGCTGCGTTCCTATATCGAGGACCACAACCTTGCCGCGGGCGATGCGCTGCCGCCCGAGGCGAAGCTGGCCGAGGACCTAGGCATCAGCCGCCTTTCGCTGCGCGAGGCCACGCGAAGCCTTCAGACGCTGGGCGTGATCGAGGCCCGGCCGGGACGTGGTCTGTTCGTCAGTGACTTCTCGTTCCAGCCGATTCTGGATCAGCTTCCGTACGGCCTGGCGGTAGGCGGCGCCGCGCTGACCGAGGTGCTCGGCGTCCGTCAGGCACTGGAAGAGGGCCTGATCGAGCCGGCGTCGAAGCGCCTCGGGCCGGACGACTTCGACGAGCTGGACGCGCTGGTGGACGAGATGGCCCGGCGGGAGGCCACAGGTGAGCCGGTGGCATCGATCGATCGGGAGTTCCACCGGCGCCTGTACGAGCCGCTCGGCAACAAGCTCGTATCCTCGATGATCGACTTGTTCTGGGAGCTTCTGCACCGGCTCAGTGACTCGGTGCCCGAGATACCGGCACATCGTCACCCCGCCGAGGTGCACCGGAAGATCGTGAACGCGTTGCGCGAGGGGCACGGCCTGACGGCTGCCATGCGCGCGCACTTCGTCCACATCCACGAACGCCTGGAGGCGATCGAGTCGACGGACGACGCCCACGGCCGTAAACCCGGGTCCTCGCCCGCCTGACAACGTACTGTGCGTGTCATGGATCCGTGCCGATGACGTGTCGTAGAGAGTGCGCCTGATGATGGGTGCGGGCAGGAGTGAAGCCATGGTCGATTGGGCTGCGCAGGCCGCGGGACGGACCGGCCGGTTGAAGCCGTCGGCGATCCGGGAGATCCTGAAGCTCACCCAGCGGGGAGACGTGATCTCGTTCGCGGGTGGCCTGCCGTCACCGGAGTTGTTTCCGACGGCGGCGATCCGGGACGCC
>NZ_ML142849.1:652435-653109 GCF_004138495.1 Phytoactinopolyspora endophytica | reverse complement strand
CGTCCTACGGACCAACGGCACCGCCGCGCTGCAGTACGGTACGACCGAGGGGCACGTGCCGCTGCGGGAGTGGGTGGCCGCGCGCTACCAGGGTGTGCAGGTCGACGGCGTGCAGATCGTGTCCGGGTCGCAGCAGGGGCTGGACCTGGTGGCGAAGTGCTATCTCGATCCGGGGGACAGCGTCGTCGTGACCGCGCCGACGTATACGGGAGCGCTGCGCGCGTTCGACCCTTACGAGGTGCGGTACCGGCCCGTCGAGACCGACGACGACGGTATGGTCCCCGAGTCGTTGGAAGCCGCCCTTGTGGCCGGCGCGAAGCTGATCTACGCGATACCGAACTTCGACAACCCCACTGGGACGCTGCTCAGCCTGCCTCGACGCCACGCGGTCGTGGAGCTGGCACGTCGGTACGGTGTGCCGATCCTCGAGGACAACCCCTACGGCGATCTCCGGTTCGAAGGCGAGGCTCTTCCGCACCTATACGAGCTGGCCCCCGAGCTGGTGATCCACGCAGGTACGTTCTCCAAGACCATCGTCCCGGGTTTCCGGCTGGCCTGGCTCGTCGCGTCGCCTGAGGCCCTGGAGCCGATCCGCCGGGCCAAACAGGCCGCGGACCTGCATACGTCGACATTCGTGCAGGTGATCGCGATGGAGGTCGCACAGGACGGGTTTC
>NZ_ML142849.1:646359-652389 GCF_004138495.1 Phytoactinopolyspora endophytica | reverse complement strand
GGACATATCGTCAAGGTCCGCGACCACTATCGGAGCCGGCGCGATCTGATGCTCGACGCGCTGGCGCGGGATCTCGGTGACGGCTTCCGGTGGACTCGTCCGAGCGGAGGGATGTTCATCTGGGTGACGATGCCGGCCAACGACGACGGCGCGCCCGTCGACACCACGTCCCTGGCGCGGGACGCGGTCGAGGCCGGTGTCGCGTACGTGCCGGGAGAGGCATTCTACTCGGATGGCGGCGGCGCGGACGGCCTCCGGCTGAGCTACTCGATCGCGACGCCGGAGCAGATCGAGACCGGTATCGCCCGCCTCGGCACGATCCTCCAGTAGACCGTGCCGAGACGCGGCGACCGGCACGTCAAACCCTCCGCACCGGGGCGAGACGAACCGACCTCTCGGCGTCTACAGTGACCGCGTTGTCAGCTCTTTGTCGCATCTGCCAGGGCCGGGGCGGGCAGCACGGGTTCGTCGTGCAGGCCGACGCGCTGGTGTAGCCGTCGCAGCGGTGCCGGCGCCCACCAGTTGGCGCGGCCGGCCAGCCGCATGAACGCCGGGACCAGGACGCCACGGATCAGGGTGGCGTCGACGAGGACGACCAGTGCGATCCCGATGCCGAGCTGCTGGAGGAAGACGACGCCGCTGGTCGCGTAGATCGAGAACGACACGGCCAGGATGAGTGCGGCCGACGTCACCAGTGGTGCGGAGCGTGCGATACCTCTCGGCACGGACCCGACGACATCGCCGGTCCGGTCATAGTCCTCCTTGATCCGCGCGAGAAGGAAGACTTCATAGTCCATGGACAGTCCGTAGGCGATACAGAACATCAGTAGCGGGATGCTGGGCTCGATCGCCCCGGCCGGCGTGAAGTCGAGCAGGTCGGCGAGGCCGCCCTCCTGAAAGCCCCAGACCAGTACGCCGAACATGACTGACAGGCTCAACAGGTTGAGCACCGAGGCTTTCAGCGGAGCCACCACCGAGCCTGTCATGAGGAACAGCACAATGAAGGTGACCGCGACGATCAGGCCCGCCAGCAGCGGCAGCCGGTCGACGACGCCGTCGTTGTAGTCGGCGAGCTCCGCCGGATAGCCGCCGACCAGCACGTCGAACGGCGCGGGCGTGTCCCGCACGTCGCCGACCAGTCCGGCGGGGTCGCCCGCGAGTCGTTCACCGGTGGGGACGACGGCCAGCCAGGTCCCGCCGTCGGCGGCGAAGCGCTCACCGAACGACGGGAGCGCGCCCGGGTCGGACTGTGCGCCGTCGGACTGCACGTCGTCGCCGGTGGGTGGCTCAGCCGAGGCCATGGCGTCGCCTGCGGCATACGAACCGGCGGCCGAGTCGACCCGGTGAACACCGGAAAGCTCGGAGAGCTCGGCTGCGTACGCGGCGACGTCGCCGTTGTCCGGGTCGCCAGGCTCCGTGGCCGGGGCGACGACGTACACCGCGTCGGCGTCCTCGGTGGTGAAATCCTCCCGGATCGTGTCGTACATCTGCCGTACCGGCAGGTCGTCCGGCAGCACCCGCGCGTCGGGGGAGCCGAAGTTGATCCCGAGCGCGGGTGCTCCGAGGCCGAGCAGAGCCAGCAGTGCGACACCTCCGGTCAGGACCGGTCGGCGCATTACCGCCGCCGGGACCCGGTACCAGAACCGCCGTTCCTCAGGCGGTGTGACCGGCCTTTCATTCCCGCGGGACGAGCGCTCGACTCGTCGTCCGATCAGCATCAGCGCGGCCGGCAGGAGCACGGTGGCGCCGAAGACGGCCGTCGCCACGACGGCGATGCCCGCGTAGGCGAACGACGACAGGAACGGGTACGGGAAGACGAACAGGACGGCGAGCGACGCCGCGACGGTGAGGCCGCTGAACACGACGGTCCGCCCGGCGCTGGCCACCGAGGCGCGCACGGCGTCGGGGACGGCGGCGTGCCGGGCCAGCTCCTCGCGGAAGCGGTAGATCACGAACAGCCCGTAGTCGACGCCGAGCCCGATCCCCATCACCAGGGCGATGTTCGAGGCGAACGTGGAGATCTCGGTGAACTGCGAGACGGTCCAGAGCAGAGCCAGCGTGCCCACCACGGAGAAGATCCCCAGGCCCAGGGTGACCAGCGCGGGCGCCGCGCGGCGGTAGACCAGCCAGAGCAGCACGCCGACGAGCGGGATGATGATGATCTCGGCCGTGATGAAGTCGCTGGCGGCCTGTTCAGCGGTGACCCGGAAGACCTCGTCGCTGCCACCGAGCTGCACCTCGCCGGCGTCGAGCCCGGCGGCGGCACGGTCGAGGCGTTCCTCGATCTCGGGGAGCGCCACGTCGCGTACCTGGTCGGCGTCGCCCGGAGACCAGCCGAGGATCAGCCCGTGCCGGCTGTCCTCGCTGCGCAGCGTGTCGGGCGCGCCGGGGCTCCAGTACGACCACGCGTCGCCGATGCCGGGATCGTCGGCCAAGGTCTCGGTCAGTTCGGTTCCTGCGGCGGACACATCGTCGTCGTCGACGGTGCCGTCGGAGGCGGTGACCAGGACAGCCACGTTGGGTGTGCTGGTGCCGAACTGCTCGCCGAGGAGTTCCCGGGCTTCGACGGACTCGGACTCAGGTGCTTCGAACCGGTTGAGGGAAAGCGCGTCGAGCACGCCGGCGGCCAGTACGCCGGCGAGGACGAACAGGAGCAGGCCGCCGCTGAGGACGCGGCGTGGTGCTCGGGTGACGATTCGGCCGATCATGGGCGGCTACTCCTGGGTGGTGTGGGACGGGCGACGACGAGGCATCATCCGGATGGCGCGTATGCATGGCCGTGCTCGAATGGGGATCCGTTGGTACTGTCGGACAAGAACACGAGTTATTACTCGTGTTGGCTTGCCGAAAAGAAGAATACGAGCAATCACTCGCGTTTGTCCAACGGACTGTCTGTTCTCGGCCAGAGGGTTCGTGGCCTCATGTTTCGCTTGTGGCACTCGTGACGGGGCCAAGCGAAACAACAGGCCACGAACCCAACGGAGCGTGGTCCTGAGCCGGTCAGGCGCCGGGCGGTCGTGGCGGGTGAGAGGATGACGGCGTGACGGAAGCTCGGGAGAGCGCGACGGCGGCGCCGGAACACGGGCGTTCGGTGCCCAGGCGGCAGGAGCGCGGGCAGCGCAGGATCGCGCAGATCGTCTCCGCCGCCGCCGAGGTCTTCGCCGAATCCGGCTACGAGGACGCGACCACCAACGCCATCGCGCGACGTGCCGGGATCTCGCCCGGTTCGCTCTACCAGTTCTTCTCCAACAAGGACGAGATCGCCGCGGCGCTGGCCGAGCGCTACGTCGTCGAGCTGGGTGCGGCCCAGGAAGAGGCGCTCGATCTCGAGACGCTGAGGTCCGCGCCGCTGGACGAGATGATCGCGATGATCGTCGCCCCGCTCGTCGAGTTCAACCTGGCCAACCGTGGATTCAAGGCGCTGTTCGCCCGCCCGGACATGCCCGCGGCGTTGACCGAGGCGGTCGCCCCCCTGCACGCGGCTCTGCTGGAACGGGTCAAGGGCCTGGTGTCGATCCGCTTCCCCGAGCTGACCGGCGACGTCGTCGACCGTACCGCCACCGTGTCGATCCAGATCGTGCGGGCGATGATGCCGTTGATCGTGGCCGCCGACGAAGGGCCCGAGCGCGACGCCATGGTCGTGGAACTTCGCCGCGTTCTGCGCGCCTACCTCTCCGGCGCCTAGTGTTCCGCGCGCGTGCGTGCGCGGTTAGGGCAGGACGGACGATCGCTCAGGCGTGTCTTGGTATCCGGGCAAGTCGTCCGACTGGTGAACGGTGCTCCTACACTTAGGTAAGTGATACGCCGCATCGACCTGCGTGGTCGCCTCGCCCAGGGCGAGGATCCGGACTACCGCGCCCTCGTCCCACGTGCTCCCGTTGACGTCGAGTCCGCGCTGGACGCCGTCCGGCCGATCTGTGACGACGTGCGCCATCGCGGTGTCGCGGCCCTCAAAGAGCTCGCCGCCCGGTTCGACGGCGTGCAACTCGACGACGTCCGGGTCCCCGAGGCGGCCCTGACCGAGGCATTCGAGACGCTGGACCCCCAGATCCGCGTGGCACTCGAGGAGTCGATCTCCCGCGCCCGCAAAGTCCACGCCGACCAGCGACGCGACACCGTCACGACGGCCGTGGTGCCGGGTGGCACGGTCACCGAACGGTGGGTGCCGGTCCAGCGGGTCGGCCTGTATGTGCCCGGAGGGCTGGCCGTCTACCCGAGCAGCGTCGTCATGAACGTGGTGCCGGCGCAGGTGGCCGGGGTGGAGAGCATCGCCGTCGCCAGCCCGCCGCAGAAGGACTTCGACGGCCTGCCGCACCCCACGATTCTCGCGGCCTGTGCCCTGCTCGGCGTGACCGAGGTGTACGCCACCGGGGGAGCGCAGGCGGTCGCGATGTTCGCCTACGGCGTGCGCGACGAGTCCGGCGAGCGTATCTGCGCGCCGGTCGACCTGGTCACCGGGCCGGGCAACGTGTACGTGGCGGCGGCCAAACGGCTGCTGAAGGGGCTCATCGGGATCGACGCGGAGGCCGGCCCGACCGAGATCGCGGTCCTCGCCGATGAGACCGCGAACCCGGCACACGTCGCCGCCGACCTGATCAGTCAGGCCGAGCACGACCCGCTGGCGGCCAGCGTCCTGGTCACCGACAGCCCCGCACTCGCCGACGCCGTCGACGCCGAGCTCACGGCGCAGGTCGCCGCGACCAAACACGTCGAACGGGTGAACACCTCGCTGCGCGGCGAACAGTCCGGTGTGGTCCTGGTGGACGACCTTGACCAAGGGCTCGCCGTCGTCGATGCGTACGCCGCGGAACACCTGGAGATCCAGACCCGCGGCGCGCAAGCGCTGGCGGCGCGGGTGCGCAACGCCGGTGCCGTGTTCGTCGGACCGTGGGCTCCGGTCAGCCTCGGGGACTACGCCGCCGGCTCCAACCACGTGCTGCCGACGGGCGGCAGCTCACGGCACTCGTCGGGCCTGTCCGTCCCGTCGTTCCTGCGGGGGATCCACGTCATCGAGTACGACGAGGCCGCGCTACGCGACGTGGCCGCCCACGTGGAGACCCTCGCCGATGCCGAAGACCTGCCCGCGCACGGCGCCGCCGTCCGGGCGAGATTCGCACAGGAGCGTTGACGTGAAGGATGACCTGCCGATCCGGGAAGAGCTGCGGGGAATCGAGCCGTACGGCGCCCCGCAGCTCGATGTCCCTGTCCGCCTCAACGTCAACGAGAACCCGTACCCGCCGTCCGAAGCACTGGCGAACGACGCCGGCAAGGCCGTCACCGACGCGATGGCCGGCCTGAACCGGTACCCGGACCGCGAGGCCCTGGAGCTGCGGGCCGACCTGGCCGGCTACCTGGCCGCGGAGTCCGGCGTCGCGCTGTCGCCGGAACAGGTCTGGGCCGCGAACGGCTCGAACGAGGTCATGGTGCAGATCCTGCAGGCGTTCGGCGGCCCCGGCCGCAGCGTCCTGTCGTTCGCGCCGACCTACTCGATGTACCCGGAATACGCCCGGAACACGTCGACGCGGTGGATCACGGCGCCGCGCCGGGACGACTTCGCCATCGACGTCGACGACGCGCTGGCGGCCGTGGCCAAGCATCGGCCGGCGGTGATCTTCGTGGCGTCGCCGAACAACCCCACCGGCACCGCGGTGTCGCTGGACCTGGTCCGGGCGCTGCATGCGGCGTCGTCGGGGATGGTCGTCGTCGACGAGGCATACGCCGAGTTCCGCCGGTCCCAGACACCGAGCGCGCTGTCGCTGCTGGCCGACCATCCGTGGCTGGTGGTCACCCGTACGATGAGCAAGGCGTTCGCGTTCGCGGGTGCGCGGCTGGGATACGTGGCGGCGTCGACGGACGTGATCGATGCGTTGCGCATCGTGCGGCTGCCGTACCACCTGTCGGCGGTCACCCAGGCGGTGGCACGAGTTGCCCTGGCGCACTCTGCCGAGCTGCAGGAACGCGTCGAACAGCTACGCTCGACACGGGACGAGCTGGCGAGCTGGCTGCGCTCGGCTGGGCTGCAGGTCGCGG
>NZ_ML142849.1:645845-646338 GCF_004138495.1 Phytoactinopolyspora endophytica | reverse complement strand
GTTCGGCACGTTCGATGACCGGCATGCGGTCTGGCAAGGGCTGTTGGACCGTGGTGTGCTGATCCGGGAGACCGGCCCGGACGGCTGGCTACGGGTCTCGGTCGGCACCCCGGACGAGACCGAAGCGTTCAAGAGCGCGTTGCTGGACGTGTTAGGACATGTCCCCGGCCGATGAACGGGCGAGCCGGCACAGGCCGGCGGCTGTGAACAAGACGATGACGAGTACGCGGAGTGAGACGATGAGCGGTGCGGGAGCGACGGACCTGAACAGGACCGCCAGGGTCGAACGGGCGACGAGCGAGAGCAAGGTCAGCGTCGAGGTCGACCTCGACGGCAGCGGTGCGCACACCATTTCCACCACGGTGCCGTTCTACGACCACATGCTCACCGCCCTGGCGCGGCACTCGCTGATCGACCTGGCAGTCTCCGCGACCGGTGACACACACATCGACGTGCACCACACGGTCGAGGACACCGCGATCGTGCTCGGCCA
>NZ_ML142849.1:644284-645805 GCF_004138495.1 Phytoactinopolyspora endophytica | reverse complement strand
CGCTGCGGCAGGCGCTGGGCGACAAGGCCGGAATCGTGCGCTACGGCGACGCACTGGTGCCGCTCGACGAGGCGTTGGCGCAGGCCGTCGTCGACGTCTCCGGGCGGCCGTACTTCGTCCACTCCGGCGAGCCGGCCGGGCAGGAGCACGTACTGATCGGCGGCCACTTCACCGGCTCGCTCACCGCACACGTGCTGGAGAGCATCGCGCACCACGCCGGCATGACGATGCACGTGCGCGTGCTGGGCGGGCGCGACCCGCACCACATCGCCGAGGCCCAGTTCAAGGCGGTCGCCCGGGCGCTGCGTACGGCCGTCGCGTTCGATCCGCGGGAGCGTGGTGTTCCCTCGACGAAGGGCGCCTTATGAGCGCGGTCTCGGGGCCCGGTCCAGGGCTCCCGGAAGGGGGTCTGGAGGCGGCGGGGTACGCAGGTGCGCAAGGCCCGGTCAGTCTGTGGCCCGGTTGGGCTTTAGCCTCCAGAGCCCCCTTCCGGGAGCCCTGGACCTATGTCTTAGAGGCCGCGCAGGAAGTCCGTGGCGGCGCGCTCGTAGGCTTCGGGATCCGCGTTCCAGGCCTGGACATGGCCGACGTCGTCGGGCCGGATGTAGGTGACCAGGTCAGGGCGGGCCTCGGCGAACTCGTCGGACGACGTGACCGGGACCGTCTCGTCGCCGCTGCCGTGGATGAGCAGCACCGGGACCGCCAGGTCGTCGGCGTTCCTCACCTGGTCCATGGCGCTGAGGTTGATGCCGGTACGCAGCCGGACCACTCCGGACGCGATCGTCGCCGCGAACGACGGCAGGTTGCGGTTGCGGGACTCGAAGGCGAGGATGTCGCCCCAGGAAAGAGCCGGCGAGTCGTAGATGACCCCGGCCACGCCGTCGGTCCCGTGCGTGTGCAGGTAGTTTCCGATGATCGCGCCGCCCATCGAGTATCCGGCCAGGACGATGTCCTCGGCACCCTGCGAACGGGCGTACTCGACGGCGGCTGCGAGGTCTTCGGACTCGGTCCAGCCCAGGCCGTACTCGCCGTGCTCGTCGGCGGGCGCGTCGTCGTCGTTGCGATACGCGATGGACAGCTGCGGGTACCCGAGTTCGTGCAACGATGTCAGCAGCCGGAACGCCTCGGCGCGCGTGCCGCCGCGGCCGTGCACATGGACGATCCAGCGGCTGCTGTCCCCGGCGACGTAGGTGGCCGGGTACGAGCCGAGCGGGCCGTCGTAGCTGACCTCGTCCGCTTCGAGCTCGCTGACCTTGCGGAAGCTGACGAGATCGAGCGGAGCGGCGTAGAAGCTGGTGCGGGCCATGGTCCCGACCGACGGCATGTCCGGGTACGGGATGATCGACCGCGTGATTCGCTCTCCGGAGCGCTCGATCTCCGGTCCGAGGCGGGCGTAGCCGCCCTCCCACTCCAGGCCGGTGAGCCCGGGCTGGTCGGCGTCGTCGCCGGTGAGCGTCACCGTGGTGTCGGTGACCTCGAGAACCTCGATCGGGTACTCGGTGGGGGAGGTATCGACCAGCA
>NZ_ML142849.1:639544-644264 GCF_004138495.1 Phytoactinopolyspora endophytica | reverse complement strand
GTCGGCGTAGTACCAGCCGCCAGCGGCGGTAGTCGTCACCACCACGACGACCATGGTCACGGAGGCGATCCCCACACGTTTCCGCCAGCGTCGCGGGCGGGGCTCGATGCTGCTGCCGGCATGAGCGAACATCGCCGTGCGATCGGCTGGCGTGAGCGTCTCGTCGGTCACACAGGAAGTCTGCCATGCGGGGTAGGCGGACGCCGGTGGGGTGGGACTCCGCCGGCCGCCCGGCGGCTACTTGTGGATCGCGCGGGATGTGTCCAACAGGTCGCCAGGCGGCGGGTGGCGCTGGGTGGGTCAAGTTCCGTTGATCCAGGGGCCCGGTTGGGCTTGAGCCTGGCGACCTGTTGGACACATCCCGCGCGACCTTTCATGGCCAGGCGCCGGGCGGTAGCAGAGAAGCGGGAAAGAACGAGAGGACGGGCGCGATGAGCGGGGCACGACGGGTTGTCGTACTCGATTACGGCTTCGGCAACGTACGCTCGGCGGTGCGCGCGCTCGAGCACGTCGGCGCCGAGGTCGAACTGACCGCGGACCGGACTGCCGCGGAGAACGCCGACGGGTTGGTCGTCCCCGGTGTCGGTGCGTTCGCCGCGTGCGTCGACGGCGTCCGTGCGGTCGACGGCCACCGGGTGATCGGACGACGGCTCGCCGGAGGGCGCCCGGTGCTCGGCATCTGTGTCGGGCTGCAGGTGCTGTTCAGCCGCGGTGTCGAGCACGGGGTCGAGGCCGAAGGGCTCGGCGAATGGCCGGGTACGGTCGAGCAGCTGAAGGCTTCCCCGCTCCCGCACATGGGCTGGAACACCATCGACGCGCCGGGGGGAAGCGTGCTCTTCGACGGCATCGAGAAGGAGCGCTTCTTCTTCGTGCATTCCTACGCGGTGCGGCGATGGGAGCTGCCGGAGTCCGAACGGCTCCGGCCGCCGCTCGTGACCTGGGCTGAGCATGGTGGCGACCGGTTCATCGCCGCTGTCGAGAACGGGCCGCTGTCGGCGACCCAGTTCCACCCCGAGAAGTCGGGCGATGCCGGGCTGACGTTGCTACGAAACTGGATGAAAGGGCTGGATACGTGATGAGTTCCACCAAGTGGGACGCCCATGCCTACGATCGCGATTTCGGGTTCGTCGCGGCATACGGCGTCGAGCTGCTTGACTGGCTGCGGCCGCAGCCAGGGGAGCGGATCATCGACCTCGGGTGCGGTACCGGGGACCTCACGGCCCGGCTGGTCGAGACCGGGGCGTCGGTCATCGGCATGGACGCCGAGCCGGCCATGATCGAGGCGGCCCGCGAGCGGCTGGGCGACGCCGCCGAGCTCCAGGTCGCCGACGCCCATGACTTCTCGGTCGATGATCCGGTGGACGCCGTCGTCTCCAACGCGGCGCTGCATTGGATGCCGGCTCCGGTCGAGGTCCTCGGATGTGTGTCCGACGCCCTGCGCGAGGGTGGCAGGTTCGTGGCCGAGATGGGCGCGACCCGCAACGTCGCTACCATCACGGACGCGGTCGAACAGGCCTGCCGGGAGACCGGGCTGCCGGAGCGACGGTGGCCGTGGTACTTCCCGTCGCCCGCGCAGTACGCGGCCATCCTGGAGGACGCCGGGCTGGAGGTGCGCCAGCTCGACTTCTACGACCGTCCCACGAAGCTGACCGGTCCGGATGGGATGGAGCGGTGGCTGGAGATGTTCGCCGGGGAGGTCGTGGCGGACCTGCCGGCGGCGACCGTGAGCCGGGCGCTGGAGATCGCCCGGCCGGCTCTGTGGCACGACGACGCGTGGTGGGCCGACTACCGCCGCCTGCGGTTCCGCGCCGTCAAGGTCGCCTGAACGTGCGCAGGTCCCTGTCGATGATCGCCGACGATCGGTGGGGTGGACACCACAGCGATCGTCGGCAGTCCCTGACCGATCGTCAAACGTACGGAGATGAAGCATGAGCGATGAGCGGCTGATCCTGTTGCCGGCCGTGGACGTGGCCGACGGCGAGGCGGTGCGGCTGGTACAGGGCGAAGCGGGAAGCGAGACGTCGTACGGTTCACCGCTGGACGCTGCGCTGGCGTGGCAAGATGCCGGCGCCGAGTGGGTGCACCTGGTGGACCTGGACGCGGCGTTCGGGCGTGGATCGAACCGCGAGCTGCTGGCTGAGGTGGTCGGCCGGCTCGACGTCGCCGTGGAGCTGTCCGGCGGTATCCGGGACGACGAGTCGCTGGAGAACGCACTGAAGACCGGGTGCGCGCGGGTGAACCTCGGCACCGCGGCGCTGGAGGATCCGGACTGGACGGCTCGTGCGATCGCCAGGCACGGGGACCGCATCGCCGTCGGGCTCGACGTGCGTGGGACCACGCTGGCGGCACGAGGATGGACGCGCGAAGGCGGCGATCTGTGGGAGGTCCTCGAGCGGCTGGACGACGACGGCTGCGCGCGCTATGTCGTCACCGATGTCACGAAGGACGGCACGCTGCGCGGCCCGAACCTCGACCTGCTGCGCTCGGTGTGTGAGCGCACGGACCGGCCGGTCATCGCCAGCGGCGGAGTGTCGAACCTGGAAGACGTGACGGCGCTGCGCACTCTCATCGGCATCGGGGTGGAGGGCGCGATCATCGGCAAGGCGCTGTATGCCGGCGCGTTCACCCTGGAGCAGGCCCTCGAGGCCGCCGCATGACCGCCATTGTCTCCATGATCATGAACATTAACCGTGCTATATGAACGGTTAATGTTCATGATCATGGGAAGAAGAGGGGAGGAGCGGGCATGAGTGTTGCGGTGCGGGTGATCCCGTGTCTGGACGTCGACGCCGGTCGGGTGGTCAAGGGCGTCAACTTCATGAACCTGCGCGACGCCGGTGACCCGGTGGAGCTGGCCGCGGCCTACGGGGCGGAGGGCGCCGACGAGCTCACCTTCCTCGACATCACCGCATCCAGCGACGACCGTTCGACCACATACGAGGTGGTGTCCCGCACTGCGGAGGAAGTGTTCATCCCGCTCACGGTCGGCGGCGGTGTGCGTACCGTCGACGATGTCGACCGGTTGCTGCGCGCGGGTGCGGACAAGGTGGGCGTGAACACCGGCGCAGTCGCGCGTCCCGAGCTCATCCCGGAGATCGCCGACCGGTTCGGCGCGCAGGTGCTGGTGCTCTCCGTCGACGCTCGGCGTGGCGGTGGCACCGCGTCGGGATTCGAGGTCACCACGCACGGCGGCCGGCGCGGCACCGGCATCGACGCGGTGGAGTGGGCACGCCGCGCCGCGGAATCGGGTGCCGGGGAGATCCTGCTCAACTCGATGGACGCCGACGGCACCAAGGACGGCTACGACGTCGAGATGATCACGGCGGTGCGCGCGGCCGTGCGGGTGCCGGTGGTGGCCAGCGGCGGTGCGGGCGCGGTCGAGCATTTCGCGCCGGCGGTCGACGCGGGCGCGGACGCGGTCCTCGCGGCCAGCGTCTTCCACTTCCGTGAGCTGAGCATCGGCGACGTGAAGAACAGCCTCGCCGCGACCGGCCACACTGTGCGTTGACCGCCGAGCGTGGGTTCGTACCGCCAGTGATCGCAGTGTCTGGTTGGCGCTGACATAGTGCATTAAGCACGGTTGGAAGGCGATTTCCGCCCGGGGCGAAACCAGTTTCACGAGTGTCGGTGGGAGTTGATACTGTACAAACGACCCAGACAGCCACCTTGATGTGACGTTGGACACTTCTCCCGCGGCACGGGCCGGTCTGTATGGGATACCTCGCATCGAGGGGACCTCCGCGCCGGGGCGCCGTCATCGGACGCACGCTCGCGGTTCGGTGAGATGCGGGTCCACACGAGTCAGGCGACCCCCTATGTGCGGCGCGGCGGAGCGCCCTCCTGGCTCTTGAGCTACCGAAGGCAGTGCAACGTGTCGGACAGAAGACCCGAGCGGCGCGCCACGCTCGGCGAAGGACTCCGTGTCCTGGGCCTTGCCCTGCGCGGCGAGCCGTTCATCCTCGGCATCGCCATCGCGGGAAGCGCGCTCTACGGCCTCATGACGGTGATCGCGGCCGAGGTGATCGGGCGCGTGACGGACGAGGCGATCGTGCCCGCGTTCGCCGACGGAGAGACCACCGCCGCAACGATGTGGCTCGCCGCCACCGCCATCATAGGTACCGCGGTGCTGAAGGCGGCCGGCATCGTCATCCGCCGGTTCTTCGCCGGCGTGGGGCAGTATCGGCTGAACGCCACCTATCGCCGCCGGGTGACCCGCCAGTACATGCGGCTGCCGCTCGCGTGGCACCACCGGCACCCGGCGGGAAACCTGCTGTCGAACGCCAACGCCGACGTCGAGTCGACTTTCTGGCCGATCGCGCCGCTGCCGTTCGCCCTCGGCGTCGTGGTCATGCTCTTCTTCGCCCTCGGCTCGATGTTCCTTGTCGACCCATGGCTGGCCCTCGTCGGGGTCATGGTGTTCCCGGCGATCCTGATCATCAACTTCGTCTACCAGCGGAGGCTGTCGCCGCTGGCGACCCGCGCGCAGGCGCTGCGGGCCGATCTGTCCGGCGTGGCGCACGAGTCGTTCGAGGGCGCCGCCCTGGTCAAGGCGATGGGCCGGGAAGGGGACGAGACGGAGCGGTTCCGCGCCGTCGCACACAACCTCAGAGACGCCAACACCGGCGTCGGCCGGATCCGGGGCGCCTTCGACCCGATCCTGGAGGCGCTGCCGAACATCGGGATCCTCGCCGTCCTGCTCATCGGCTCCGCCCGGATCGCC
>NZ_ML142849.1:637977-639512 GCF_004138495.1 Phytoactinopolyspora endophytica | reverse complement strand
GCTGGAGCCCGGGCAGCTGGTGCAGGTCGCCTACCTGTTCACCATCACGGCGTTCCCGATCCGGGCGATCGGCTTCGTTCTCGGGGAGCTTCCACGTGCGGTGGTCGGCTGGCGCCGGGTGTCCGCCGTGCTCGATGCGACCGGCGCGCTCCCGTTTGGCGAGCGACGCCTCGAAGGCACCGGAGAGGCCGCGCAGCTCGGAGTCAACGACATCAGGTTCGCCTACGACTCGGCGGGCACCACCGCAGCCGCACGTGCTTCGGGCCAGGGCCCACCCGAGCGGGCATCGGGCGGCAGCGTGCACGGGTTGCGGGCCGACGGGCCGTCGCCGGACGTCTCGTCCGGGGCCGAGCCGCCCGCTGGGGACCAGGACCCGGACGCGGACGACGCCGCGGTGCTCGACGAGATCGACCTCAGCATCGAGCCCGGCAAGACGGTCGCCGTCGTCGGCCCGACCGGCTCGGGCAAGTCGACCCTGGCCAGCCTGCTGGTGCGGCTGGTGGATCCGGTCGACGGGGAGATCCGCATCGACGGCACCGACCTGAAGGACCTGCGCAAGGGAGAGATCGCCGAGACGGCCGCGCTGGTGTTCCAACAACCGTTCATCTTCGAGGACAGCATCCGGGAGAACATCACCCTCGGCCGGGACATCCCCGACGGCGATGTCTGGGCGGCCCTCGAGCTGGCCCAGGGGCAGGACTTCGTGGTGGGGAACGACGACGGCCTCGACGCGCCCGTGGGGGAACGCGGCTCCATGCTCTCCGGCGGTCAGCGACAGCGTCTGGCGCTGGCGCGCGCACTGGTCCGCAGGCCACGGCTGCTGATACTCGACGACGCGACCAGTGCCGTCGACCCCGAGGTGGAGCGCCGGATTCTGGCCGGCCTGCGCGACGCCGGGCTGCCGTCGACGGTGGTGGTCGTGGCCTACCGGCGCGCGACCATCACCCTGGCGGACGAGGTCGTCTACATCGAGGACGGCCGGGTCGTGGCACGCGGCACTCATCACGAGCTGATCGCGACCACACCGGGGTACGAGCGGCTGATCACCGCCTACGAGCGCGACGCCCAGGAGCGTGCGGACGGCGGAACCGACCCACAGCAGAGAGGGAAACAGTGAGCAGCGGCGCGAGCGCCTCGTCCCGGCTCGGCGACATCACGTCGGCCGGGGCGCTGCGGACCATCCGGCGAGGGCTGGCGCTCTCTCCGGAGATCAAGCAGGGACTGCCGCTGACGCTGCTGATCGCGTTGGTCGCCACGGGTGGCCGGGTGATCGTCCCGATCTCGGTGCAGCAGACCATCGACCGCGGCCTGAACGCGTCCGGCGGGCCGGACCTGGTCTATGTCCGGTGGATGTGCTTCATCGCCGGGATCGGCATCGTGGTCACGGTCGGCGCGGCGTATCTGATGAACCGGAGGCTGTTCCGGGCGACCGAGGCCGGGCTCGCGACGCTGCGCCTCAAAGGCTTCCGGCACGTGCACGACCTCTCGGTGCTGACGCAGAACACCGAACGCCGCGGCGCTCTGGTCGCGCGGGT
>NZ_ML142849.1:632977-637912 GCF_004138495.1 Phytoactinopolyspora endophytica | reverse complement strand
CCGACGTCGACACGATCTCCCAGTTCATCCAGTTCGGCGGGATCTTCCTTCTGGTCAACATCGGCCAGCTGGTGATCGCCACCGTGATCATGGCGATCTACTCCTGGCAGCTGACCATCCTGGTGTGGCTGACCTTCCTGCCGTTCTTCGTGGCACTGCGCTGGTTCCAGCGGATGCTGTCCGCGGCTTTCATGGCCGTGCGGCAACGGGTCGGCGTCATGCTGGGCGCCATCTCGGAGTCCGTGGTCGGCGCCCAGGCGGTCCGCGCATACGCGATCGAAGGCCGCACGCAGCAGCGGATCGACGACGCCGTCGAGTCGCATCGGTCGGCGGCAGTGAAAGCGCAGCGGCTGGCGGCGGCCACCTTCTCCACCGGCGAGGTGGTGGCCGGCATCGCCAACGCCGCGGTGATCGTGGTCGGCGTGTACCTCGGGATCGGCGGCAACATCACGCTGGGCCAGCTGCTGGCGTTCATCTTCCTGGTGACCCTGTTCGTCGCGCCGGTGCAGGTCGGCACCGAGGTGCTCAGCGAGGCGCAGAACGCCATCGCCGGCTGGCGGCGAGTGCTCGAAGTCCTGGACACGCCTGCCGACGTCTCCGACCCGGGAGACTCCGGCGTCGACCTGCCACGCGGTCCGATCGAGGTGCGGTTCGAGGACGTCTCCTACGCCTACCCGGACGGGCCCGTGGTGCTCGACGACGTGAACGTGGACATCGCACCGCGGACCCGGCTCGCCGTCGTCGGGGAGACCGGCTCCGGCAAGACGACGTTCGCCAAGTTGCTGACCAGGCTGATGGATCCGCGCTCGGGCCGGGTCCTCATCGACGGCGTGGACCTGCGCGAGGTGCGTTTCAGCTCGCTGCGCCGGCGCATGGTGATGGTGCCACAGGAGGGATTCCTGTTCGACGACACCGTCGCGGCGAACCTGCGGTTCGGCCGGCCGGAGGCCACCGACGAGGACATCTGGCGTGGGCTGAGCGACCTCGGTCTGGCCGACTGGGTCGAGTCCCTGCCGGACGGCCTCGAATCATCGGTCGGGCAGCGTGGTGAGTCTCTGTCCGCGGGGGAACGGCAGCTCGTGGCGCTGGCCCGGGCCTACCTCGCCGACCCCGACCTGCTGGTACTGGATGAGGCGACCAGCGCGGTGGACCCGGCGACCGAGGTGCGGCTGGCGCGGGCCATGGAGGGAATATCGCGGGGAAGGACGTCGGTGACCATCGCGCACCGGCTGTCCACGGCGGAGGCGGCGGACGAGGTCCTCGTCTTCGACTCCGGGCGGTTGGCGGAGCGTGGGGCGCACGCCGAGCTCGTCGACGCCGGCGGGGCGTACAGCAAGATGCACACCGCCTGGATCGCCCAGTCCCGCTAGGCAGTGGTCGCGTTCGGGTGAGTCGGGATTTCCGTCCTCGCCCAGCAGTCTCGTCGTCGCTGGAGCTCCTCCTCGCTGATGCCCGCCACACCATGGACGGAAATCCCGACGCACCCTCGGATCGAGTCTCACTTCTCGCTGGTCGAGGGACTCACATCCCGGCTCGCCTCGGGTCGGGCCGCACCTTGCGGGTGGGCGAGGGAAGCGGCGAGCAACCTTAGCGTTCGGAGCCTTCGAGCGTTCCGGTGACCGCACCTTCGGGGTCGTAGGCGGTGCAGACGATGTCGCGGTCGTCGTCGCTCCAAGACTCCGGCGAGGGAGAGAGGTAGTTGATGCGCAGCGACGTGTCGCTGTACTCACTGCCGACGAACTCCTCGAACGCGGGTACGCACTCGTCGACGACCTGCTGCTCCAGGGTGTCGTCGTCGGGCAGCTCGTCGCCGGCGATCTCGGTGATCAAGAAGATCTGCTGCTCGTACTCCTGGTCGCACGGGAACATGTCGACCGTCTCGACCATCCCGTCGTCGTCAGACTCGAAAGAACCGATGCAGTCACCGATCTGGATGTTGAAGATCCCGGCGTTCTCCACCGTCTCCGTCACGTCGTCGGTGTCCTCGTCGCGTTCGACGTCCTCGCTCTCATCGTCGTCGCCGAAGAGGTCGCTGACGGCCGAACAGCCGGTGAGCGCGAGGGCGAGCGTCGCGCTGACGACCGCGACGCGGGCTACCGCGACGGTCCGGGTAGAGCGTGCCACGGGAATGCTCCTTGTCGATTTTCTATCAGTTCCATGGGCAGTTCAGATGCCATCGGCACGATACCGTAGCGTCGGCCGGAGTTCTGCGTCCCCGCCGATGATCGCCGTACCACCTGGCGTCCGGCACAATGGAGGTCATGCCCGGACTCGCCCCCGATATCGCCGAGCGGCTCACACGCAACTCCGACGGGTTGCTGCCGGCCGTCGTCCAGCAGTATGACTCGGGCGAGGTGCTGATGCTCGCCTGGATGGACGACGAGGCGCTGCATCGCACGCTGACGACTGGGCGCGCCACGTACTGGAGCCGGAGCCGCGGCGAGTACTGGGTGAAGGGCGAGACATCCGGCCACCACCAGCGAGTGCACGAGGTCCGGCTGGACTGCGACGCAGACACCATACTGGTCAAGGTCGATCAGGAAGGGCCGGCGTGTCACACCGGAACGCGTACGTGCTTCGACGACGGTCTGATCGAGCAGGCGAGCGCATGATCACGAACGCCGTCCGCGTCCCCGATGTGTTCCTCGACGGTGAGCATGGACGCTGCCGTCCGAAAGAGCCTGCGTTGTGGTCGTGGGGACGACCACGATGTCGTTCGTCGTTGCTGGGAGTGGGCGGGCGTGTGGTGATCCGGTGGGAGAACGAGAAGGTGGGGGAGAGCCCGTGAACGGACTGGAGGTCACGCCTGAACTGGAGGCGTTTCGGGTCTTGGCCAAGGAACGCCGGGTCATACCCGTCGTTCGCCGGCTGCTCGCGGACGCGGAGACCCCGGTCGGCATCTACCGCAAGCTGGCCGGTGAGCGCCCCGGAACCTTCCTGCTGGAGTCGGCCGAACACGGCGGAGTGTGGTCGCGGTACTCGTTCATCGGGGCCCATTCGGAGGCGATCCTGACCGAGCGGGACGGTGAGGCGATCTGGCACGGCAACCCGCCGGTCGGCCTTCCGCACGGGGGCAACCCGTGGGAGACGCTCGCCGGCACGCTGGCGGCGCTGCGGACATCGCACCTCCCGGACCTGCCGCCACTCACCGGAGGCCTCGTCGGCTTCGTCTCCTATGACGCCGTCCGGCGCCTGGAACGGCTACCGGAGGACACGGTGGACGACCTCCAGCTGCCCGAGATGGCGTTCCTGCTGGCCACCGATATCGCGGTGCTCGACCACGACGACGGCACGTTGCTTCTCGTCGCCAACGCCATCAACTGGGACAACAGCGACGAGCGGGTCGACGACGCGTGGGCCGACGCGGTGTCCCGGCTGGATCGGATGACAGCCCAGCTGGCCGTCCCTACGCCGTCGTCGGTCAACCCGTATGTGCCGGAGATCCTGCCGGAGCACCGTAGCCGCACAGCGAAGGCCGACTTTCTGGCCTCGGTGGAGAAGGCCAAGGAGGAGATCCACGCGGGCGAGGCGTTCCAGGTCGTGGTGTCGCAGCGGTTCGAGGCGGAGACGCAGGCTGACGCGTTGGACGTCTACCGGGTGCTGCGGCGGGACAACCCGAGCCCGTACATGTATCTGCTCCGTCTCCCAGGGGCGAACGGTGACGGGGACGGGGCGTTCTCCGTCGTCGGGTCGAGCCCGGAAGCGCTGGTGAAGGTGGAAGGGGACCGGGTGATGACCCATCCCATCGCCGGAACCCGGTGGCGCGGCGAGACCCCCGAGGCCGACGCGGCCCTCGCCGCGGAGCTGATGGAGGACCCGAAAGAGCGAGCCGAGCACCTGATGCTGGTCGACCTGGGCCGCAACGATCTCGGCCGGGTGTGCGCTCCGGGCACCGTGGAGGTGGTCGACTTCATGTCGGTGCGCCGGTACAGCCACGTGATGCACATCGAGTCCACAGTGGTGGGCCGGTTGCGGGAGGACCGCACGGCGCTGGACGTGCTGGCCGCGTGCTTCCCGGCGGGCACCCTGTCCGGCGCTCCCAAGGTGCGCGCCATGGAGATCATCGAGGAACTCGAGCCGACCAGACGCGGCATCTACGGAGGTGTGATCGGCTACCTCGACTTCGCCGGCGACCTCGACGTCGCGATCGCGATCCGGACCGCCCTGATCCAGGACGGCAAGGCATATGTTCAGGCGGGTGGAGGGATCGTCGCCGACTCCGATCCGGAAGCGGAGTGGACGGAGTCGAGGAACAAGGCCGCCGCGGCGCTGCGTGCCGTCGCAATCGCCAACGCCATGCGCCCGCTGACGGATCAGCCATGACCACGGCGTCGCGGCGGGCGTACATCTCGGCGCTGTTGATGCTGGCGGCTGGCGGCGGCCTCGGGCTGCTGGCCTCCGGCCGTCCGTGGGCCTCGGCCGAGGTGCCGTCGTCGTTCGCGGTCGACTCGATGGACGTCAGCGGTAACGACCTCGCGCCTTTGGTCTCGGCGGTGCCGTTGGTGGCGCTTGCGGCCGTCGTCCTCGTCCCGGCGGTGCGCTCGTTGGGGCGGCGCGTCGCGGGCGCTATCCTCGCCGTGCTCGGTGCGGTGATGGCCGTGGTCTCCCTCGTGGTCAGCGCGGACGTGCCGGGACGGGCCGAGCGGTGGATCGCGAGCACCCCCGAGCACAGTGGGCAGGTCCAGCAGCTCTCGACCTCGCCGGCCTGGGCGTTGCTGACGGCGCTGGCGGGGTTGCTGGTGGCGGTGGGCGGCGTCCTGGTCGCCTGGCGAGGACCACAATGGCCCAGCATGGGCGCGCGATACGAGCGCCCGGACAGAAAGCGACGTGAAACCCCGGTGTCGTCGGCGCAGACCTGGGATGCGCTCGACCGGGGCGACGACCCGACGGCTCCGGAGCCCCGCGAATGAGAGATCTCCCGGGCGACGGCGACGC
>NZ_ML142849.1:629508-632944 GCF_004138495.1 Phytoactinopolyspora endophytica | reverse complement strand
TGAGGCGACCCCTGCGTGTGATATGCCTCATGCCGGTCGCGCACCCGCGGGCGGACGATGCGACCCGGCGGCGCGAGCGGCGGGCGTTCCTGCACAATGGTGGTAGCGGATAGACATCGGCGAAGCCGGGCTCAGGGCCCGGACGCCTGGAGTTATCGAGGAGACGAGCATGGCCAACGACCACCACGGCCACACTGCGGCCGCGTGGACAGCCGTCATCATCATCATGGCCGGGTTCGTGGTCGCCGCGGTCGGCGTCATGACGTTGACCTGGCAGGTGTTCTGGTTCGGCGGTGTTGGTCTCATCGTGCTCGGGGGCATCGTCGGCAAGGTGATGCAAATGATGGGTCTGGGGCAGGTCAGCCGTACGGCCTCCGTGGATGGGCCTGCGGAGCAGATGGCCGCCACCGGCCCTGAGGGCCGAGACGGGTAGGCATGACAGACGGCCCCGGTGCCGTCTCGGCGGGTTGGCCTTCTGGGCGCCCGTCGTCGATTTCGCTTGGCGAGGTCACGCTCGATTTGTCGCGTCGGTGCCTCGCCGGCCTGCCTACCGGGCGGGATGTGTCGCTGACGCCGTTGCAAGCGGCTGTGCTGGCGTATCTGATGAGCCGGCCGGGAGAGGTCTGCACGCGGCAGGACCTGATGTGCGACGCGCTGGGGTACTCGAATCCGGTGGGTTCACGTACCGTCGACGTGCATATCGCGACCCTGCGGAGCAAGCTTCGAGGGACATTCGAAATCCGAGCCGTCCGGGGTGTCGGTTACATACTGCATCGCGTATCCGGGTGACCTCTTGTGGTCTCTTGGTGGTTCGGGCATGGCCGGGCGTGCGGCTCTCGGCGTGGTCCGGGCGGAGCGGATGCGGGTCTCGGCCCGTCACCGCGTTGGCCGTTCCGCCGCGTTCTGCTGCGGAGCGTGAGCAGGGACCGGCTCTTACCTGGGGATCCTCGCTGAGCGTGGTGCCGGGGCGGGGGGCGCGAGATCGACCGTCGGGCGGCGTGACTAGTCTGGAGCAGCCGGACCACGACGCAGCACATTGCCATGAGGGAACGGATTCGGAGTGCGGAGGGCACGAGTGAGCGTACTCGAGGAAATCCTCGACGGCGTCCGCGCCGATCTTGCCGAGCGCCAAGAACAGGTGCCGCTGGCAGAGTTGAAAGCGCAAGCCGACAAACAACCCCCAGCCCGCGACCCGTTGCCACTGTTGCGCGCGTCGGGCGTATCGGTCATCGCAGAGGTGAAACGGTCGAGCCCGTCCAGGGGTTCCCTGGCGGAGATCACCGATCCCGCCGCGCTGGCCGCCGATTACGAGGCCGGCGGTGCGACCGCGATCAGCGTGCTCACCGAGCGCCGGCGCTTCGGCGGTTCGCTCGATGACCTTCGAGCGGTGCGAGCCGCGGTGGATGTCCCCATCCTGCGTAAGGACTTCATCGTCACCAGCTATCAGCTGTGGGAGGCACGCGCCTGCGGGGCCGATCTCGCGCTTCTGATCGTGGCGGCGCTCGAACAGAACGCGCTGGTCAGCCTGATCGAGCGGGCCGAGTCGATCGGCTTGAACCCGCTGGTCGAGGTGCACACGCCGGAGGAGATGGAGCGGGCCGCGGACGCCGGAGCGCGGATCATCGGCGTGAACGCGCGTGACCTGAAGACTCTCGAGGTCGACCCGCAGACCTTCCATCGGCTGGCGCCGCTGGTGCCGGAAGGGGTTGTGCGCATCGCCGAGTCGGGTGTGAAGGGCCCGCACGACGTGATCGAGCTGGGCCAAGGCGGTGCGGACGCGGTGCTGGTGGGCGAGACACTGGTCACGGGGAAGGACCCCCGCAGCGCGGTCGCCGATCTTGTCGCCGCCGGCGCCCACCCGGCCCTCAACAACCGCCCCTAATAACTGCTCACCCGAACAACATCTTGTGGAGACATCAGTGTCCGAGTCGAACGTGACCGCGGGAACGGAGCGTCCGGGCCGGTTCGGCCCGTACGGTGGACGGTACGTGCCGGAGGCGCTGATCGCGGCGTTGGACGAGCTGGATCGCGAGTATCAGGCGGCCGCGGCGGATCCCGCGTTCCAATCCGAGCTCGACGGCCTGCTGAAGTCGTACAGCGGCCGACCCACTCCGATCACGGAGGCGTCCAGGTTCGGCGCGGAGGCGGCGCACGGCGCTCGCATCCTGCTCAAACGCGAGGACCTCAACCACACCGGTTCGCACAAGATCAACAACGTGCTCGGCCAGGCGTTGCTGACCAAGCGGATCGGCAAGAAACGGGTGATCGCCGAGACCGGCGCCGGCCAGCACGGCGTCGCCACCGCGACGGCGGCGGCGCTGATGGGCCTGGAGTGCGTGATCTACATGGGTGAGGAGGACACCCGCCGGCAGGCGCTGAACGTGGCGAGAATGGAACTGCTGGGCGCGACGGTGGTCCCCGTGTCCACCGGGTCGCGCACACTCAAGGACGCGATCAACGAGGCGCTGCGGGACTGGGTCACGAACGTCGCCACCACCAATTACGTCTTCGGCACGGTCGCCGGACCGCATCCGTTCCCGACGCTCGTGCGTGACTTGCAGAGCATCATCGGCGTCGAAGCCCGGCAGCAGGTGCTGGAGCTGACCGGCCGGCTGCCGCATGCGGTCGCCGCGTGCGTGGGCGGCGGGTCCAACGCGATCGGCATCTTCCACGCGTTCGTCGACGACGCCGACGTCCGGCTGTACGGGTTCGAGGCGGGCGGCGACGGCGTGACCACCGGCCGGCATGCCGCCACCATCAGCGCCGGGGTGCCCGGCGTGCTGCACGGCGCGCGCTCGTACCTGCTGCAGGACGAGTTCGGTCAGACCATCGAGTCGCACTCGATCTCGGCGGGCCTGGACTATCCCGGCGTCGGCCCCGAGCACTCCTGGCTCAAAGACAGCGGGCGCGCCGTGTACGAGCCGGTGGACGACGCCGAGGCGATGGAGGCGTTCCGGCTGCTCTGCCGGACCGAAGGGATCATCCCGGCCATCGAGAGCGCGCACGCGCTGGCCGGCGCCCAGCGGCTCGGCGCCAGGTACGGCGAGGACGCGGTGATCTTGGTCAGCCTCTCCGGCCGGGGAGACAAAGACGTGGACACCGCCGCCCGGTGGTTCGGCTTGATGGAGCACTGAGGTGACAAGCGAGCGGAGTCGTGGGGTGGGAATGTGCCCGTCGGAGATGGAGGAGAAGTGAGCGCGTCCGCTGTGTTCGAGACCGCACGTACCGAGGGACGGGCGGCGCTGGTCGGCTACCTCCCGGCCGGGTACCCGGACGTCGACGGTGCGATCGATGCGCTGAAGGCGATGGTCGATGCCGGCGTCGACGTGGTCGAGGTGGGGCTGCCGTACACGGACCCGCTGATGGACGGCCCGGTGATCCAGGCGGCGGTCGATGCGGCGCTGCGTGCGGGCGCGGACACCACCGATGTGCTCCG
>NZ_ML142849.1:626372-629456 GCF_004138495.1 Phytoactinopolyspora endophytica | reverse complement strand
TGGAGGCCGTGGCGGCCACCGGGACTCCCGCGCTGGTGATGTCGTACTGGAACCCGATCGACCGTTACGGTGTGGAGCGCTTTGCCCGTGACCTCTCCGCCGCCGGGGGAGCGGGGGCGATCACACCCGATCTCATCCCTGACGAGGCGGACGTGTGGCTCCCCGCGGCGCGTGCACACGACCTCGACACAGTGTTCCTGGTGGCGCCGTCGTCGACGGACGAGCGGATCGCGCTGACCACCGAGGCGTGCCGTGGCTTCGTCTACGCCGCATCCACGATGGGCGTCACCGGTACCCGTGACGAGGTGGGGGAGGCCGCCGCCGACCTGGTGGCTCGCACCCGCGAGACAACTCAGGTGCCGGTCGCCGTGGGACTCGGCGTCTCCAACGGGGACCAGGCCGCGCAGGTGGCCGCCTTCGCCGACGGCGTGATCGTCGGTTCCGCCTTCGTGCGCTGCCTGCTGGACGCGACCTCGCCGGCCGACGGATCGCGGGCGGCGGCCAAACTCGCGGCGGACCTGGCCGCGGGCGTACGGCGACGCTGACCGGTTCGGTTTGAGGGAAATGCGTCATTCCTCGCAAACGTCTCGGTCGTCGTGGCCGCGCCGGACGGCGACCAGGATGTGACCTATCTGTGATTGTCCCTATGGAACTCGCCCGGACGCGGTGGAAGTTGTACCGTCGTCGGTGGTCTTCGAGGCCCACGGCGGCCATCACACGCCGTGCGGTGAGTCCACAGGGTTGATGTCATTCGGAAAGGCAGTCGATGAGCAGCAAGAAGGCAGAGGCCCGGGAACGGGTCAAGGCCATGCGCGAGGAGCAGGCGCGTAAGGATCGCGCCAAGGAACGCATCATGCGGTTCAGCATCGCTGGTGCGGTGCTGGTTGCGGTGGCGATCATCGCCGTGGCGGTGATCAGCAATGACGACGGCGATGACGACGTCGTGGCGGACACCGTGCCGGCGGCCGTCGAGGGCGAGCACGACGGCATCCTGGTCGGTGACCCGGACGCGCCGGTGACCATCGAGAGCTGGATCGACTTCCTGTGCCCGCACTGCCGGGAGTTCGAGCAGCTCAACGGCGAACAGATCGACGAGTGGGTGGACTCGGGCGAGGTCAACGTGATCAACTACCCCGTCACGTACACCGGGCAGACGAACTCTCAGCGGGCGAACAACGCGTACGCCTGCGCGGTTGACGAGGGCATGGGCGACGAGTTCCACGACGCCCTCTTCGCGGAACCACAACAATGGACCAACAACTCGCTGGTCGACCTGGGGGACAGCATCGGGGTCGGCGGTGACTTCGAGAGCTGTGTCCGCAACGACACCTATGACAGCTGGTCCTCGTCGGTCACCGCGGCAGCGAACGGCGTCGAAGAGGTCACCGGCACTCCCAGCGTCTTCGTCAACGGCGCGAAGGTGGATGACTGGTCGCCGCAGAACCTGGCCGCCGCGGTGACGCAGGCTGCGGCCGAGGGCGGCGAGGAGCCGGCAGAGGGCGGCGACGACGAGCCCGCGGAGGACGACGGCGAGGACGGAGCCGACGGTGAGGACGGAGCCGACGGCGACGCCGCTCAGAGCGACGAGGACACCGACGCGGATGATGACTAAGACCGGCCAAGCCGATACTGTCTCCTCGTGAACGCGATCTTGCCGGCCACGGCGCCGTCTATGCTGCCAGCCTCGATTCCCAGCCCCGACCAGGAGGTCTGGCACATCGGGCCGGTTCCGCTGCGCGCCTACGCGCTGGCGATCGTGGCCGGCATCATCGTCGCCGTCTGGATCGGCAGTCGTCGCTGGGTGGCTCGGGGTGGCTCGCCCAACGCCGTCGGCGACATCGCGCTGTGGGCCGTGCCGTTCGGCATCGTCGGTGCGCGGATCTACCATGTCATCACCGATAACCAGCTCTACTTCGGCGCGGACAGCCGGTACGAGTGGTACGAGGCGTTCTACGTCTGGCAGGGCGGGATCGGCATCTGGGGCGCCATCTCCGGGGGCGCCCTGGGGGTATGGATCGCCTGCCGCCGCGCCCGGATCCCGTTCTTGGCCATGGGAGATGCGCTGGCCCCTGGGATTCTGATCGCGCAGGCGATCGGGCGCTGGGGCAATTACTTCAACCAGGAGCTGTACGGCCGCCCGACGGACCTGCCATGGGGACTGGAGATCGCCCCTGCCGAGCGGCCGGAGGAGTACCGGGGCGATCCGGATGTGCTGTTCCATCCGACGTTCCTGTACGAGTCGCTGTGGGCGTTGGTGGTCGCGCTCATCCTGATCTGGGCGGACAACAGGTTCAAACTCGGTCATGGCCGCGTGATCGCGCTGTACGTCGCGGGGTACACCCTGGGACGGAGCCTCTTCGAGTACCTGCGTATCGACCCGGCCAACGAGATCCTCGGGCTGCGGGTCAACCAGTGGGTGTCCGCCATCGTGTTCGTCGCGGCCGTGATCCTGTTCTTCGTCTCCGCGCGGCGTGCTCCCAGTCGTGAAGCGCCTGAGACGTTGCTCGGGGTATATGCCGAGGACACCCCGGCCACATCCAGCGACGACGCAGCGCCGGACGACGACGCAGCGCTGAACGACGATGGCGAGCCGGGCGATAGCGCGGGCGCGGACGACGACACGGACCCGGACGACGACACGGACCCGGACGACGACACGGGCCCGGATGGTGACGGCGAGCCGGGCGATAGCGCGGGCCCGGGCGATGACGCAGAGCCGGACGACGACGCTTCAGGCGGCGGATCGGATGACGATCCCGCCACGATCGCCGGCGACGATGCGGCCTTGTCGGGTAACGACACGCCGGGACGCGCCCGGACGTCGGCGAGTGGCGCCGGCGCGAAGAGGGCAACCGAGCGGCCCGGGACGGCCTCGCTGGGCGATCTGGTGCGCGACGAGTCGCATCAGAAGGGTGCCGAGCGCGAGGAGTGAGGCGGCAGCGGCCACGGTCCGGCCACCTCGCCGATGACCAGGCATGATGTGGTTAACGGAGTGTGTCCAATAGCTCCTATCCGTGTGAATGCTGTACAGTCTCAGTGGCGCGGTGCATCAAGATCACCCCGGCTGGGTTGATCAAGATGGAT
>NZ_ML142849.1:624471-626344 GCF_004138495.1 Phytoactinopolyspora endophytica | reverse complement strand
CTGGCGCCGTGGCAATCCACGTACGGAATGTTGCTAAGCGGACACAAGTTGCCAAGTGCGACAAAAATGGTGAGACGCTACAACATAATTCTGCGCCGATGATGTAACCTCCATGAAACTCGTAGAGCTTTAAAGGGCCAGCGCCGTCCCGTCCCACCCGCCGCCACATCGAGACGACGGGAGTGCCCATGCGCCTCACGCCTGCCCGTCAGGGCTTGTACGACCCCCGGTTCGAGCATGACGCCTGCGGTGTGGCCTTCGTGGCCACCCTCGACGGCATAGCCAGCCACGAGATCGTCCGTCACGGGTTGACCGCTCTAGCCAATCTCGACCATCGAGGGGCTTCGGGCTCGGAACCCGACTCCGGTGATGGAGCCGGAATCCTGGTCCAGATCCCGGACGAGTTCTTCCGCGCCGTCGCCGGGTTCGACCTGCCTGAGCGGGGTGCGTACGCCGTCGGTCTGGCCTTCCTGCCGGACGACGATGAGCAGGCGCAGAAGGCCGTCGATGGAATCGAGCGGATCGCCGCGGAGGAAGGGCTGCGTGTCCTGGGCTGGCGCGATGTGCCGACCACGCCGACACTGGTCGGCTCCACCGCCCGCTCCACCATGCCGCGTTTCCGGCAGCTGTTCGTGGGGAGCGACCCGAACGCGACCGTGGACGCGGACCCGACCGACGGGCTGCTCCTGGACCGTCAGGCGTTTGCGCTGCGTAAGCGCGCCGAGCACGAGGCGGAGGTGTACTTCCCGAGTCTCTCCGCGCGCACGGTCGTATATAAGGGCATGCTGACCACGGGCCAGCTGGAGCCGTTCTTCCCGGACCTGTCCGACCACCGCTTCACCTCCGCGCTGGCCGTGGTCCATTCTCGTTTCTCCACCAACACGTTCCCCAGCTGGCCGCTGGCGCACCCTTACCGGTACGTGGCGCACAACGGTGAGATCAACACCGTGCAGGGCAACCGGAACTGGATGCGTGCCCGCGAGTCGCTGATGTCCAGCGGTCTCATCCCCGGCGACCTGACCCGGCTGTATCCGATCGTCGACCCCACCGGGAGCGACTCGGCCAGCTTCGACGAGGTCCTGGAGCTGCTCCACCTGGGCGGCCGGAGCCTGCCGCACGCGGTGCGGATGATGATCCCGGAGGCGTGGGAGAACCACGCGGGACTGTCGGCGGAGCGCAAGGCGTTCTTCGAGTTCCACAGCACGGTCATGGAGCCCTGGGACGGGCCTGCCTGCGTCGTGTTCACCGACGGCACCCAGGTCGGTGCGGTCCTGGACCGCAACGGACTGCGGCCCGGCCGGTGGTGGGTCACCGACGACGGCCTCGTGGTTCTCGCTTCTGAGGCCGGTGTCCTGGACATCGAGCCGTCGAAGGTCGTGCGCAAGGGCCGGCTGGAGCCGGGCCGGATGTTCCTCGCCGATCTCAGCGAGCACCGGCTGGTCAGCGACGACGAGGTCATGAACGAGCTCGCCACCGCCGAGCCCTACGACGAGTGGCTGCACGCCGGTCTGATGCGGTTGGACGACCTCCCCGAGCGCGAGCACGTCGTGCACACGCACGCGAGCGTGGCCCGGCGCCAGCAGACCTTCGGCTACACCGAGGAGGAGCTGCGCGTCCTGCTCACCCCGATGGCCAAGGCCGGTGCGGAGCCGATCGGCTCGATGGGCACCGACACTCCCGTGGCGGCTATCTCGGAGCGGCCGAGGCTGATCTTCGACTACTTCACGCAGCTGTTCGCCCAGGTCACCAATCCGCCGCTGGATGCGATCCGAGAGGAGCTGGTGACCTCGCTCGCCAGCACCCTCGGCCCAGAGTGCAACCTGCTCCAGCCTGGGGCCGCGTCCTGCCGTCAGCTCGTGGTGCCGTTCCCGGT
>NZ_ML142849.1:612991-624444 GCF_004138495.1 Phytoactinopolyspora endophytica | reverse complement strand
AACAATGACGACCTGGCGCGGATCATCCACATCAACCAGGACGGTAATCTGCCTGGATACGCGACGCATGTGGTGCGCGGCCTGTACGACGTGGCAGGCGGCGGCGCCGCCCTGACGCGTCGGCTGGATGAGATCTGCAACGAAGTCTCCAAAGCCATCGACAACGGTGCACGCATCATCGTGCTGTCCGACCGGCACTCCGACGCCATCCAGGCGCCGATCCCGTCCCTGCTGCTCACCAGCGCCGTCCACCACCACCTGGTGCGGGAGAAGACGCGGACGCTCGTGGGCCTGGTGGTCGAAGCGGGCGATGTGCGCGAAGTTCATCATGTCGCGTTGCTCATCGGCTACGGCGCCGCCGCGGTCAACCCGTACCTGGCGATGGAGAGCGTCGAGGACCTTGCCAGGCGCGGCACCCTGCTCGCGGACACCAGTCCCGAGGATGCCGTCGCGAACCTCATCAAGTCGCTCGGCAAGGGCGTGCTCAAGGTCATGAGCAAGATGGGCGTCTCGACGGTCGCCTCGTACACCGGCGCCCAGATCTTCGAGGCCATCGGCCTGGCCCAGGACGTCGTCGACAAGTACTTCACCGGCACCACGTCGCGGCTGGGCGGCATCGGGCTCGACATCATGGCCGAAGAGGTACGACGCAGGCACGTGCGGGCCTACCCGCCGGGCGGTGTCGCCGCGGCACACCGCACGCTCGAGGTCGGTGGCGAGTACCAGTGGCGGCGTGAGGGCGAGTACCACCTGTTCGACCCTGAGACGGTCTTCCGGCTGCAGCACTCCACCCGGTCCGGCCGCTACGACGTGTTCAAGCAGTACACGGGCCGGGTGAACGAGCAGTCGAAGCGGCTGATGACGCTGCGCGGACTGTTCTCGTTCAAGGAAGGTGCGCGCCCGCCGGTGCCGATCGAGGAGGTGGAACCGGTCGAGTCGATCGTGCGCCGGTTCTCCACCGGAGCGATGTCCTACGGTTCGATCAGCCGGGAGGCGCACGAGACCCTCGCCATCGCGATGAACCGGTTGGGCGGCAAGTCCAACACGGGCGAGGGCGGCGAGGACACCGACCGGCTGTACGACCCGGAGCGCCGAAGCGCCGTCAAGCAGGTGGCCAGCGGCCGGTTCGGCGTGACGTCGGAGTACCTGACCAACGCCGACGACATCCAGATCAAGATGGCACAGGGCGCCAAGCCCGGTGAGGGCGGTCAGCTCCCCGGTAACAAGGTCTGGCCGTGGGTGGCCACGACCCGGCATTCGACGCCGGGGGTCGGGTTGATCTCGCCGCCGCCGCACCACGACATCTACTCCATCGAAGACCTGGCGCAGCTGATCCACGACCTGAAGAACGCCAACCCGCGCGCTCGTATCCACGTCAAGCTGGTGGCCGAGGTCGGCGTCGGAACGGTTGCTGCCGGCGTGTCGAAGGCGCACTCGGATGTGGTGCTGATCTCCGGTCACGACGGTGGCACCGGTGCCGCACCGCTGACCAGCCTGAAGCACGCCGGTGGGCCATGGGAGCTCGGCTTGGCCGAGACCCAGCAGACGCTGCTGCTCAACGGGTTGCGCGACCGGATCGTGGTGCAGACCGACGGGCAACTCAAGACAGGGCGCGATGTGGTCATCGCGGCGCTGCTCGGTGCCGAGGAATTCGGCTTCTCCACTGCGCCGCTGGTGGTGTCCGGATGCGTGATGATGCGGGTCTGCCACCTCGACACCTGCCCGGTGGGCATCGCGACGCAGAACCCCGAGCTGCGCAAGCGGTACACGGGCCAGGCGGACTTCGTGGTCAACTTCTTCGAGTACATCGCCGAAGAGGTCCGCGAGTACCTGGCGGAGCTGGGCTTCCGCAGCCTGGACGAGGCGATCGGACACGCCGAGATGCTCGATACCAACGAGGCGGTCGACCATTGGAAGGCGGCCGGGCTCGACCTCTCGCCGCTGCTGCATGTTCCCGAGCTGGCCGATGGCGCATCGCGGCATCAGGTGGTGGTACAGGACCACGGGCTGGAGAAGGCGCTGGACAACCAGCTCATCTCGCTGGCAACCGATGCCCTGGAGAACCGCGAACCGGTACGTGCGCAGGTAGAGGTGCGCAACGTGAACCGGACGGTCGGAACCATGCTCGGCCACGAGATCACCAAGCGGTTCGGGGGCGAGGGTCTGCCGGATGACACCGTGGACATCACCCTGGTGGGTTCGGCGGGCCAGTCGTTCGGTGCGTTCGTGCCACGCGGCGTCACGCTGCGCCTGGAGGGCGACGCCAACGACTACCTGGCCAAGGGGCTGTCCGGCGGACGGGTGATCCTGCGGCCGGACCGTTCGGCCTCGTTCGTCGCCGAGGAGAACGTGGTGACCGGCAACGTCACGGCGTACGGTGCCACCGGCGGAGAGCTGTTCATCCGGGGCAAGGCCGGCGAGCGGTTCTGCGTGCGCAACTCCGGTGTGACTGCCGTCGTCGAGGGCGTCGGCGACCACGCTTGCGAGTACATGACCGGGGGAGCGGCGGTGATCCTCGGCCCGACCGGCCGCAACATCGCCGCCGGTATGTCAGGTGGCGTCACCTACGTGCTGGACCTCGACCCGTCGCTGGTGAACCCCGGCATGGTCGAGTTGGAGGAGATCACCGCCGAGGAGTCCGAACGGCTCCGCGGTATCGTCACGAAGCACCGGGACGAGACCGGCTCTGCCGTCGCTGAGACGCTGCTGGCCGACTGGGACCATACCGCGGGCCGATTCAGCAAGATCATGCCCCGCGACTTCAAGCGAGTGCTCGCCGCCAAGGCCGCCGCCGAGCGCGACGGACGAGACGTCGACGAAGCGATCATGGAGGCAGCACACGGATAGCGGACCACCGGCAGCTGAAGACCTTCCCGGCATGGTCGATGGTGTATTCCGCACCACGACGTGCCCGCGGCGCGACCTGCCACCTCGGTACCTCGGCAGCTGGCCGAGAGCCGACGGGCCGTGCCGGATCGAAAGGGATCTTCGCCGCCGGAGTCCTGAGCAGTCATGAACGATTCGTGTGCTACACGACCATTCAGAATGGAGGCGACGGATGGCTGACCCCCGTGGGTTCCTGAAGGCCGGGCGGCAGGGCGCGAAGGCGCGACCGGTCGCGGAACGGGTCAAGGACTGGAACGAGGTCTATCCTGACCCGGGCATCGGCAAGACGTTGCTGCCGATCATCACCAAGCAAGCCGGCCGGTGCATGGACTGCGGCATCCCGTTCTGCCACAGCGGCTGCCCGCTCGGGAACCTGATCCCGGAGTGGAACGACCTGGTGTGGCGGGACGACTGGCACGAGGCGTCGGAGCGCCTGCATGCCACCAACAACTTCCCGGAGTTCACCGGACGGCTGTGCCCCGCGCCGTGCGAGGCCGCGTGCGTCGTCGACATCGCCGATGATCCCGTGACGATCAAGAACGTCGAGGTCGCGATCATCGACAAGGCGTTCGACGAGGGCTGGGTGGCACCTCAGCCGCCGGAGCGGCTCACCGACCGGACCGTCGCCGTCATCGGTTCCGGGCCCGCCGGGCTCGCAGTGGCACAGCAGCTCACCAGGGCCGGGCACACCGTCGCCGTCTACGAGCGCGCGGACCGGGTAGGCGGCCTGCTGCGGTACGGCATCCCGGAGTTCAAGATGGAGAAGCGCCACGTCGACCGGCGGCTGGACCAGATGCGTGCCGAGGGCACCATCTTCCGTACCGGCGTCGAGGTCGGCGAGAGCCTCACCGGCGAGGAGCTGAAATCCCGCTACGACGCGGTGGTGCTGGCCGTGGGCGCCACGGCTGCGCGAGACCTGCCGATGCCGGGCCGTGAGCTGGACGGCGTGCACCAGGCCATGGAGTATCTGCCGCAGGCCAACCGTGTCGCGCTGGGCGAGTCCGTGCCGGGCCAGATTACCGCCGAGGGCAAGCATGTGATCATCATCGGCGGTGGCGACACCGGCGCCGACTGCCTGGGGACGGCACACCGGCAGGGCGCGGCGTCGGTCACCCAGCTGGAGATCATGCCGGAGCCCCCGGACAGCCGGGCAGACGCGACGCCGTGGCCCACCTATCCGGTGATGCTGCGGACCTCCAGCGCCCACGAGGAAGGCGGCGAGCGGGTCTACTCAGTCTCCACCCAGGAGTTCCTCGGCGACGACGAGGGCCGCGTCCGCGCGCTGCGTCTGGTCGAGGTCCGGATGGGCGAGAAGGGCTTCGAACCGGTCGAGGGTACCGAACGCGAGCTGCCCGCCGAACTGGTGCTGTTCGCGATGGGCTTCGTCGGGCCGGAGCGTTCCCCGCTGCTGGAGCAGCTGGCGGTCGAGCTGGACGGGCGGGGCAACATCGTGCGTGACGACGCCTACGAGACCAGCGTGCCGGGTGTGTTCGCAGCCGGTGACGCCGGCCGCGGACAGTCGCTGATCGTGTGGGCGATCGCCGAAGGCAGGGCCTGTGCGGCTGCCGTCGACCGCTGGTTGACCGGCGCCGACCGCCTGCCCGCGCCGGTCGCTCCCACGGATCGTCCCCTCGTGGTGTAGAACGTCACCCACGCGAACAGCGGGTGAAGTGCGGGTGAGGCTCGGGGTGGCCGGGTCGCAGGGACGAGCGGAATGGGTCTAGAGTTGTTAGACGTGCGTAAAGCGAAGATAGTCTGTACCCTCGGTCCAGCGACCGACTCCCCAGAGCGCCTGCAGGAGCTGGTCGAGGCAGGCATGGATGTTGCCCGCTTCAACCTCAGCCACGGCAGCCACCTCGAACATGAGGAGCGGTACGCACGCGTCCGCAAGGCGGCGGCGGAAGCCGGCCGCAATGTCGGCGTACTGGTTGACCTGCAGGGTCCCAAGATCCGGTTGGGAACGTTCGCGCAAGGCTCGGTAGTCCTCGAGCCGGGAGCGACGTTCACCATCACCACCGATGACGTCGCCGGTGACGTGGAGCGTAGCTCCACCACACACGCCGGGCTTCCGAACGACGTCAAACCCGGCGACCAGGTGCTCGTCGACGACGGCCGGCTCGCGCTGGAGGTCGAGGAGGTCAAGGGCAGTGACGTCGTCACCCGGGTCGTCCTCGGTGGCCGAGTGTCGAACAACAAGGGCCTGAACCTGCCGGGTGCGGCCGTCAGCGTCCCGGCGATGTCCGAGAAGGACTCCGATGACCTGCGCTGGGGGCTGCGTGCGGGCGCGGACATGATCGCGTTGTCGTTCGTGCGTTCCGCGACCGACATCGAAGAAGTGCACCGGATCATGGACGAAGAAGGCATCCGGCTGCCGGTGATCGCCAAGGTCGAGAAGCCGCAAGCGGTGGAGAACCTCGAGGAGATCGTCGACGCGTTCGACGGCGTGATGGTCGCCCGCGGCGACCTCGGCGTCGAGCTGCCGCTGTGGGACGTGCCCCTGGTGCAGAAGCGGGCGATCGCCCTGTGCCGGCGGCGGGCCAAGCCGGTCATCGTCGCCACTCAGATGCTGGACTCCATGATCAGCAACCCCCGCCCTACCCGCGCGGAGACCTCCGACGTGGCGAACGCGGTACTCGACGGTGCGGACGCGGTGATGCTCTCCGGTGAGACCAGCGTCGGAAGCTATCCGATCGAGACGGTCACGACCATGGGCAAGATCGTGGAGACGGTCGAGGAACACGGCCTGGAGCGGATCCCGCCGCTCGGCACCAAGCCCAGGACCAAGGGCGGCGCCATCACCAAGGCGGCATGCGAGACGGCCGAGCTGCTCGGCGCGAAGTACATCGTCGCGTTCACTCAGAGCGGTGACTCGGCCCGGCGGATGTCGCGGCTCCGGTCACCAATCCCGCTGGTAGCGTTCAGCCCGCTGGAGGCGACCCGGCAGCAGCTGGCACTGTCGTGGGGTATCGAGGCGTTCATCGCCGACCACGTCGACCACACCGACGAGATGGTGAAGCAGGTCGACCGGGTGCTGCTCCAGCAGGGACGTTGCGAGAAGGGCGACCTGGTTGTGATCGTGGCAGGCTCCCCGCCTGGGATTCCGGGGTCGACCAACGCCATGCGCGTGCACCAGATCGGCGATGCTGTCGGCAAGGTCGCCATCGCCTACAACTAGGCGGTACAGGTACGACTAGGCCGCACAGGTACGACGACACGGCTCGAACGTAGAAGCAGGACGACGGGGTGGTGTGGTTGTGCTGTCCGGTTGTGGTTGCGTCGGGTGGGCCGGAGAATTCGTCGACCTCTCACGCCTCCGGCGGGCAGCTTCTCGTGCTGGTGGCGTGTATCTGCGCCTCCGGAAGATCGGCCGACGAGCTTCTCCGGCCCTTTCCGCGCGTTCGGCCTGGTCTTCGCCACCACGACCTCGGTTCCTACTCCGTGGGTGCGATACGCAGCGAACAGTTAGGTTAGCCTATGCTAGGCTGACGGCTTTCAGGCGTCGTGTCGAACTCGGTACGACGCCTGACGTGTTCGCCGACGAGATGGTCAGCCGATGGTCACCCACGGGACGAACCGGGACACCGCGGTCTCCGCGTGCTCGTCCACGGGTGAGGCGACCCCGGGAAGGTCATGATGAGACAAGACAGACGATGTTCAGCCGCGTTCGGTGCGCGACCTCTAAGTGCGCTGCGAGTCAAACTGGTGGCGGGGTTGGCCGTCGCCGGGTTGCTCACCGTCGCATGTGGTGGTGATGACGGTACGACGGCCGGGGCTGATTCGGCGGGGGACAACGGCGACGAGGCGGCGGCCAACAGTGACGCGACGACGGTCGTCGAGCACGTCCTGGGCGAAGCCGAGGTGCCGGTGGCGCCGGAGCGGGTTGTCGCCATCGATCCGTACGCGACGTTGCCCACGGCCATCGCTGCTGGAGCGAACGTCGTCGGGACGTCGTACCAGCCTTTCGACGACCCGTTCCCGCCGTATGTGGATGCCTCGACGGATGAGATCGAGGACGTCGGCTGGCTGACCGAGCTGAACGTCGAGCGGATCGCCTCCTTGGAGCCCGACGTCATCGTGGGACTGGAGTCGATGGTCGAACCCCACTACGACCAGTTGGAACAAGTCGCACCGACCGTGGCGCTCTCACTGGACTCGACGATGTGGAAAGAGACCTTGGAGACGGTCGGCGCGGCCATCGGCCGATCCGACGAAGTGGCGGCAAGCCTTGAGACGTACGAGCAGACGGCGGGCGATCTGGCGGAGGTGCTGGCGGAATCGGGCGCGAGCGACGAGCCGGTGTCGCTGCTGAATATCCGCGCCGTCGACGACATGAGGGTCTACACGGAGTCGTGCGCTACGGCCGTGTTGAACGACCTCGGTGTGACGATGCACCTGGCTGACGAGACTCCGGACGACAGCAACAGGGTCGACCTGAGCTTGGAGCGGCTCACCGATGCGGATGCCTCGACGTTGTTGTACTTCGTCGGCTCCACCGCTACCGACCCCGAGGACGCCCAGGCCACGTACAGCGAGGTGGCCGAGAGCCCGCTGTGGGAAGGGCTGGAGGTCGTACAGGACGGGCGGGCCTTCGAGGTGAACGCCGAGTGGTGGTTCAACTGCGGGTCGGTGCAGGCCGCCGACGAGATCATGGACGACGTCACGGACTACCTGGTGATGCAGTGACCCTTGGGCCGTCGGAACGTGCTGTTCCCGGTGCGGGCGTCACATATGCCGCCTCGTCGGCAGGGATCGATATGGCTTCACCCGCCGGGTTCGGTGTCGGGGTGTCCGTGCGGGCGGCTGTGGGCGCGGACTTCGCGGCGCTGGACGAGGTGGGGGAGCCGGCGCTGTCTCCGGACGGCGAACGGGTCGCCGTCGTGGTGGAGAACGCGGCCCGGTCGGGTGCGACGTTGTGGTCGGTGCCGGTCAGGGACCCGGGGGCGGCCGAGCCGCTGCTGATGGGCGTTCGGCTTGAGGCAGGGCCGTGCTGGGCGGTGGACAATGCGGTGGACGAAGGTTCGCCGGAGCGGCAGGCCGTGATCGGCGTCGTCGAAAGGACCGACGCCGGGTCGTTGACCCTGACGGCCATCGACCTCCCGGATCGCCGGGTGCGCCGGGTTGCTCTGCCCGGTGCCGCGAGCGGCGCCGACGGGCTCGCCTGGTTGCCTCGGGAGCCTGTGGAGCAGCCGGTCACGGACCCTCTTTCACGATTCGGTGACCACGGAGTCGTGCTGCTGCGTGTTCCGGCGGGAAACAACGCCTCGTCGCAGGTGGGCAGCCTGAGCGAGGGTCAGTCATGCGGGCAGCTGTGGCTGGTAGAGACGACGACGGGAACGGCGCGTCCGATCACCGGCGACGAGCTGGACGTGGCGGCGTTCGTGCTGTCACCGGACGGGCGGGAAGCAGCGGTCGTCGTGCGGGCGGAGTCCACCGGAGCGGGGGAGGCGGCGCTGCGGGTGGTGGACGTCTGCTCTGGGACGGTGCTGCGGACCCTGTGTACCGATGTGCCGGTGCCGACGACCAGGAACCAGACATTGGCGTGGTCACCGGACGGCAGAAAGGTGCTGTTCAGCCGCGGTGATGCCGGGCGGGGCCACTGGCCGGCCGTCGTGTCGGCAGGTAGCGGTGACATACGGGATCTCTGGCAGGATTGGGAAGGAACCGTCCTCAGGGCCGAATGGGCCGGGGGCGGTGCGCGTATCGTCGCTCAGGTGTTTCGGCGGACGTCGTCCGTGCTGGTGGAGTATGACCTGGACGATGGAACGTTCCGCGAGCTGTGTGACATGGGCATGGGTTATCCGCGGTTCTCTGTCGGCGGTCCGGCCGACCGGATCGCCTTCGTCTCCGGCAGCGACGGCGACGCACCGGACGTGTGGGTGCTCGGCCAGGGCGCGGCAGGGCGTACCGGCCGCGTGGCGCCGTCCGGATCTCCTCCGGTCCCAAGACCCGACGTCGGCCTCGCAACGGGCGCGTCGCCGGCTGAAGGCGGCCCCGAGGCGACGCGGCTGACCAACCTGAACCCGCAGCTGCGAGGGTTGCGGCTGGGTGAGATCCGTGAGGTCTCGTGGACGAGCCGGGACGATGGGACCGAGCTGTACGGTCTGCTGGTGATACCGCCGGATGGTGCGTCCGGACCGCGGCGGACGGTGGTGAACGTGCACGGCGGGCCGCATTACCACTGGTGTGCCGGGTGGCACGGGTCGTGGGTCGACTGGGCCCAGCTGCTGGCGGCGAACGGCTTCGCGGTGTTCCTGCCCAATCCTCGCGGGTCGACAGGCAGGACCTGGGACTTCGCGCACTCGATTCGGGGCCGGATCGGGGCGTTGCCGCTGCAAGACATCATGGACGGTGTCGATGTACTTGTGGAACGGGGGATCGCCGATCAGGAGCGGCTCGGCATCGGGGGATGGAGCTACGGCGGGTTCTTGACGGCCTGGGCGGTGACGCAGACGGATCGGTTCAAAGCGGCCGTCGTCGGGGCGGGGATCGCCGACTTCCGACGTTTCCTCGACACGTCGCCGATGGGACCGGCCTGGCACACGTTCTTTCCCGGTGGTGACGGGGATGCCGCCGGCCTCGATCGGGCGTCGCCGCTGTCTCATGTGAACAGGTGCGCCACGCCCACGCTCGTCGTGCATGGTGAACGAGACCGCAAGATCCCGGCCGCACAGGGGCACATGCTTCACCGTGGTCTGTGCGACGGTGGTGTCCCCACGGAACTGATCACACTCGCCGGCGAGGGGCACGCGATCGGCTCGGTAGACGCGAGGACCACGCTGCTCGACTCCATGCTTGCCTGGTTCTGCCGTCACCTCCCGCCCCATCGATCATGACTGTTCGATGCGCCTGAACTCTCCTTGGCCTGCCATCCGGGCGCAGGTGTATCCCCGGTCATACAGCGGGCGCGTAGATCACGATCCAGTGGTCCCGTTCGGCGTCGTGCAGCATCTCGCTCTGGAAGGCCAACCATCCCCGAGTCGGGTGATGCAGGCGTTTTTCGGCGGAACGTCCTACCGAGACTTCACCTTGCGCCCAGAGGCTCCGGAAGGTGGCGCTGGTCGTTGAGAGCTCCGTGAGCAGGGACCGGAGGTGCTCGTCGTCCGGGTACCGGCCCAGCGCCGAGCGGAGCTCCGCCGTGGCCCACCGGGCGTACCGGTGGACTCCCTCATTTCCGAGGACGCGGCGAGCCGTGGCCGTGAAGCCCTGGTGGACGATGTTGCGCCGGTACCGACCCGCACTTGGGAGCGGTCCGAGGAGCTCAGTGGCGGCAGCGTTGCGCGCCATCACGTCCAGGCGTCCGTCGTGGACGGTGACGGGGACGGTTTCGTCGAGGCCGCGCAGCAGCCGGAGGAGTCCTGGTCGGATCTCACTGTCAGGGGCGAGAGGCTCGGGGGGCAGCTCGCCGGCAAGTCGGAACAGGTGGTCTCGCTCGGCGGCCGTGAGGCCGAAGGCTCGTGCCAGCGCGGTGAGGATCTCCCGCGACGGACGCGGAGCCCGCCCCTGCTCGAGGCGGGTGTAGTACTCGACAGAGATCCCGGCGGCCTCGGCCATCTCCTGCCGTCGCAGCCCCGGGACCCGCCGCCGTGACGACCGGCTTTCGACCGGCTGCTCCGGTGCTGTCACCATGGCCCGCCGGCCACGGAGGTACTCCCCGAAGCCTTCCCGGATCACAGTCGGCATGGGCACCATTATGCCTCCGCGTCCGTCGAGTGGTCCTGGCAGTACCAGGTTCGAGAGGGTCTTCCGCCGGATGCCGCAGGTCCCGCACAGTCGTCGTAGAGCGGGACACGTGCCGGGTGGCACAGGGCCGGTCGTCTATCGCAGCCACATCGGACAAGGGAGGGGCATCGTGCCCATGAACCGCATCGCACTCGTCACCGGAGCCAACCAGGGCATGGGCAAGCAGGTCGCGAAAGAGCTGGTCTCCGACGGGGTCGCCGTGTTCGTCGGGTCCCGCGACCTCGCGCGCGGTGAGAAGGCGGCCGCCGAGATCGGCGACGGCGCCACCGCGCTGCAGCTCGACGTGACCGACGCGGCGTCCATCGCCAGGGCCGCCGAGCGGATCCAGGGGGAGGCGGGTCGGCTCGACCTTCTCGTCAACAATGCCGGGATCTCCACCACCCGTACCGACGTCCAGGACATGGAGATGCTGCGCGCACTGTCGAAGCCAAGTGTTGTCCCGCTCGACGAGGTACGGGCTGTCTGGGAGGTGAACGTCTTCGGCGCTCTGGCGGTGTGCCAGGCCATGCTGCCGTTGCTTCGCAAGTCGTCGGATGCGCGCATCGTGAACGTCACGAGTGCGCAGGGCTCGCTGACGACCATGGCCGACCCGGCCTTCCCGTTCCACCCGACCTTCGAGCCGGTCTACTCTGCGTCGAAGACCGCACTCAACGCCGTGACGTTGTCCATGATGATCGAGCTGGAGGCGACCGACATCAAGGTCAACCTCGTCTCGCCTGGGTTCGCGAACACCGCACTGGTCAAGTTCGAGGGGACGGAGTCGGTGGAGGACGCATGCCGTGAGGTGGTGCGCGTCGCCCGCCTCGGGCCGGACGGACCGACCGGCA
>NZ_ML142849.1:604643-612974 GCF_004138495.1 Phytoactinopolyspora endophytica | reverse complement strand
TCACCCTCTGGGACGGCGCGGACGTTCCGTGGTGACCGGCCCGGGCCGACCGACGCAGGCTCGTTTGGTCGGGTGGAATAGGGACACCGTCGGCGTTTGTTGCCGCAGGCATGCCACTTGAAGGTGTATACGAACCGAGTACTTCCGATTGGGCTCGCAACCAGGCCGAGCTCTATGAACAGACCGATGGGGAGAAGGGCGGCACGCTCCAGGGCCGTCCCGTGATCGTGCTGACGTCCGTCGGAGCGAAGACCGGAAAGCTTCGCAAGACCGCGTTGATGCGGGTCGAGCACGACGGCGAGTACGCCGTGGTCGCGTCGCTCGGCGGCGCGCCCAAGCATCCCGTCTGGTACTACAACCTCGTCGAGCATCGGCACGTCGAGCTGCAGGACGGCTCGGTCAAGAAGGACTACGAGGCGCGTGAGGTCGTCGGCGAGGAGCGGGCCCTGTGGTGGGAGCGCGCCGTCGAGGTCTGGCCGGACTATGCCAACTACGAGAAGAAGACGTCGCGGGTCATCCCTGTCTTCGTGCTGACGCCGAAGGACAGCTGACAGTTCCGCGCGCTCCATGATCATGAGCACTAACCGTGTAAATAGCACGGTTAGTGCTCATGATCATGGCGAGATTGGCTAGGAGCGGCGGAAGGTGGCCTGGTGGGTCCTGCCGTCCGCGTCGCTGGTGTCCACCCGCAGCCGGATGGCGGGCTGCGTGTCGTCGACGGTGACCGTGTCGTCTCCGGTCCAGTCGCGGTAGCCTGCGTGTTCCAGCTCGATGGACAGTGAATCCTGCAGGTGGGTGGGGTCGGAAACGGCGACAGTGAGCGTGCCCGCCCGTTCGGAGATCATGACCGAGCACGGCTGCTCGACGGTGATCTTCCGCTCCGTGCCGGCGCGCCAGAAGTTGGCTGCTGTGACACCGAGACGCGGTACTCGGACCACCTGTGCGTCACCAGCGTTGGTCACGATCTCCGTCCCCGGATCGGCCGCGATCTCCGCAGTGCGTTCCGCCGAGACGCCGGGTAGCAGGACGTACGCGTACGACGCGGCGTCGGGATCGGCGCCATGGTCGAACCACAGCGTGAGGTAGCGCCGGGTGATCGGGTCGGGGTCGCCGTTGCCGATGTCCTGCCAGCTGCCGGTCCGCTCCTCGCGCAGCGCGTGCAGCGTCGCTCCGCCGGGGAACAGGTAGCCGCCCACGCCCTCCAGATGCGCCCAGCGCGCGCCGTCGAACCGGGCGCTCCACCCCTGCGTCGTCGGTTGACGTTCGCCGTCGACAGTGAGCGTGTTCGTGCCGTCGGCGTGCAGGTTGCGGTTTTCGACGACGGTCTCCACCGTCTCCGTGGGTTCGGTGAGCGTCAGGTACAGGTACGGGTCGTAGGCGTAGGAGCTGTACTCCGTGCTGGCCACCCAGACGCTGAGCCCGGAGCCGTCCGGCGGGTCCTGCTTCAGTGCGAGGCTGACCCGGTCATTCCCGGCGGCGAGCTCTTCGAGGACGTGCGACGTGACGTCGATGACCCGCCACCGACGATGCTCGTCCACACGCGCGGAGCCGAGCCGCGGGCCGGTGTCCGGCTTGGTGTTCCAGGTCAGGGTGGACTCGTCCCACGAGTCCAGGACGCCGTGCGCGTCGATGTCGGTCTCGTTGCCGCCGGAGTCCTGTACTTGTGCGTAGACGTGCAGGCTGGCCTTGACCACCTCGGATGGTAGGTCGGTGAGGTCGAAGGCGAAGTAGGCCTCCCGGGTGACGTTCTGGCTGCCCTTCTTTACCAGCAGCCGGTTGTCCGAGCCGAAGTTGTCGTCGGCCTTGTTGCCGGCGTTGACGTGGGCGTCGGCGACGGCTTCGGCGATGTGGCCGCCTCCGCCGGTGATGCCCGCGCCGAGGGCGACGACGCGGTCGTCGAGGCAGAACCAGGACTTCTTGGCGCGCAGCGACGACTCCATCGCGTTGAGCTCCATGCCGACCGCTGCGAACTCGTCGTTCAGCACCGAGCCGCCGACCCACCGGCTGTCCGGCCGGGAACGGACTCCGACCATCTCCTCGAGGCGGCGGGTGTCGACCGTGATGCCGGGCAGCCGGTAGGGGTCGACAGTTGGCCAGAAGCCGTCCATGAACTGGCCGTTGTCCGCGTTGTACAGGTACGTCATGCCCTCGCCGGTGTGCCAGCCCTTGACGTTCTCCCGGCCGCTGGCGACCTCGTAGCGGCCGACTCGGGCGCTGCACATGGCGATCGCGTACGCCCAGCCGTCTCTGCGGTGGATGGCGCGGGCCATCTGGGCGAACAGCTTGTGGTTGACCGGTTCCGGCGCCGGCTGCACGGACCCGTCGGCCAGCAGCTCCTTGAAGAGCGCCAGCCGTTGGATCGACGCGTCGCCGAGCGGGTCGTCGTACGTGTCGCGCTCGATCCAGCCCTTGACCATCGCCCGCCAGCGCGCCGCGGTGTCGTCGTCGGCCGCCTGCGCCAGCCGGAGCACGATCTCCGACACGTGGTGGCCGCCACCGTGGTCGCCCGCGGAACGAGAGATCGACCGGCCCCGGATACAGTCGAGCAGCTGGTTGTCGTACACCACCGGCGCCAGCATGAGATCCACGGCGTTGAACGCGAACTCCCGCTCCGCGCTCCCGATATCCCAGGGCGAGCCGGCGTACAGCACCAACTGGTTGGAGAACCGGTTGACGAAAGACACGCCGTAACTGCCGGTGTACGGAATGCCGGCGTGGAAGAGATACGATCCGTCCCGGTAGAGCCCGTCCCCGCCATTGACGTAGACGAAGACGTCGGTGAGCCCGTCCCGCGCGCGGGTGATGCGCTCCTCGTTGCGTCCGACGATGCCGCGGATCGCCACCGCCTCGCACAGCCACATGCGGTTCGAGCCGGTCGAGAGCTTCCGGCGTTCGTCGATGTACTGGTAGTGCGGGTCCGGGATGAAGTGGTCGACGGTCTCGATGTAGCGCTGCAGCGCTTCCGCGGGGACGTGCTCGTACACCAGCGCACAGGTGTTCATCAGCGCGTTCGGTCCGCTGATCTCCCAGTGGTACCAGTTGCCGAACTCGTCCCGGCCGGCGTGGAAGATCAGTCGATTGGTGGTGTCCATGCCGGCCAGGACGTCCGCGAGCACGTCGGGATCGCCCTTGAAACGGGACCCTGGGGTGCGCATCGCGGTCGCCATCTGCTGGAGTCTGCTCAGTGTCAGCGGAATGCGGCTCGACCCTTCCAGGGTGCCGTCCTCGATGAACGGCATGTCCGTGAACACGCCGGGCCGGTCGGCGGAGCGATCGATCAGCTCGATGGAGGACGCCACACCATCGTCGAGCCGGTCCACGACGGCCCCGAAGTCGGGATCGGAGCCGTCGAAGTCGCCGCCGGTGAGCAGGTTGACCCAGGTCGCCAGCAGTGCGTCGTACTGGTCGTCATCGGCGGCCCGGGCAGTGGATACGCCGAGCAGGCCGTATGGGGCCAGGACGCTCCCCGCCGTGACGGCGCCGGCGCCAAGGATCAGGTGTCGTCGGGACAATCGGTTGAGACCGGTTGCTCTCGTCGTGCGTTGGTACGCGTTCATCAACGCTCCTCATGCTGATGCAGGCACGTGTGGTGTTGAAGAGGAAGCTGTTTCATGGGCGGTGCGTGGTTACCACTCGACCTCGACGTGATGGGAACGCCCGTCGCTGGACGAGCTGTCGATCACCATGGTCAGTTCGTTTCCGTCCACGCTGACCTCGACCGTCGGGTCGGCATGGACCGTGTCCAGCCGATGCCCCGGCGGGAAAGTGACCACCGTGCGCCGTTCGTCGCGGGACTGGCTGGCGTCCGCCATGGCGATCTCCATCCGGCGGTTTCCGGTCCGCAGCGTCGAGACACAGGTCTCCTTGCGTCCGGAGATCGTCATGGGGCCGGCCTCGATCGTCGCCGCTTCATGGAAGTTGGCGCTGACGAACCCGGACCTTCGGGCCGACACCGCCTGCACCGTGGTGTCGTTGCGCAGGATCTCCACGCCAGGGTCGCGCTCCCGCGACGTCGCCTCGTCAGGCCCGGCCAGCGGCAGCATCAGGTACGCGTACGCGGCGCCGTCGGGACGAATGCCGTGATCCAGCCAGGCCGTGTGCACCTCGTTGGTGTGCACCTCGGTGCTGCGGCCGTCCGAGAGATCCGCCCACGCTCCGGATCGGGTCTCCCGCAAGAACTCCACCGTGCGCGGCCCGTCGAGCGTGATGTAACTGGCCGTGTCGGGCAGCGTCATGGTGCGGACGTCGGCGACGGTGGCCCGCCAGCCGTCCTGCTCCGATTCTTCGACGGCCGCGCCGTTGACGTACCAGTGGCGCATGGCGTCGGTCTTGATCGCCCGGTTCTCCAGTATGGTCTCGACGTGGTGATCGGCGCTGCCTCCGCTGATGCCCGTGCCGAGGCAGACGACGCCGTCGCCGACGAAGAACCAGGACAGCATGGCGACCATGTCGGACTCGTAGCCCTGCAGCTGCTGTACCCAGCCCGCGTAGGCCGGATGCTGGTAGAAGCCGTCATCGGCGCGGTGCCCACCCACCTGCGAGCCTCCGACGAAGGCGAAGCCGCCCCGTCCGCCACTGCTCTGTCCGTGCGGCTGCGAGTCGATGGTGGTACCCGGCATGCGGTACGGGTCGATGGTGGGGAACCAGTTGTTGTACTGCTCCTGTTCCGACTCCAGATGCAGGTAGCGCGCGCCCGACCCCTGATGCCAGGCCTTGAGGTTCTCCCCACCCTGGGTTTCGAATCCTCGGGTGCGGGTGCTCGCCGTGGCCAGGCTGAAGCACCAGCCGTCCCCGCGGGCCAGGATGCGGTCCATCTGTGGGAACAGCCGCGGGCCGGGCTCCTCCTCCAGCGCCGGCACGTCGGAGTCCAGCAACTGCTGCGCGAGCAGCGCCTCGGACAGCGGCCGGAGCGCGAAGTAGTTCACCTCGGTGGCCTTCTGCAGCCACCCCTTGACGTATCCCTGCCACTCACGGGCCATCTCCGCCGGGGCTCCCTCGGCGAGCGTGAGGATGCTGCCCATCAGCCAGGCCGAGTTCGTGTTCGCCCGCCCGACGGCGCGCCCGCACACGGGAGGCAAGGTCCAGGCCTCGCTGGTCCACGGCACGAAGGTCCGTACGATGCTTGTGCGGAACGGGCCGACCTCCGCCTCGTCCAGGTCCCATTGGGTGCCGCCCAGCATGGCGAGCACGTAGCTCGACGACGTCACCAACGCACGGCCGTACGTTCCGGTGTAGGGCACGTTGTTGTGCGCGATCAAGGACCCGTCGAAGTACACGCCGTTCTCAGAGGTGGTCAGGGCGATCGCGTCGGGAACGCCGCCGGCGGCGAGCTGAATTCGTTCCGCGTCGTCGACCAGGGCAGCGGCCACCAGGACGTTCTGGCAGAGGTAGAGACGGTTCGAGCCGGTGGCCAGCTTGTGCCGGTCGTCGTACGGCGGGTAGTTGTACTTCGGGTCCGGCACGAAATGGGCTACGGCCGCGGAGAGGTCGGCTCGCAGCTGGTCAGGCAGGATGTCCCCGACGATGGTGGCCGCCTCGAGGATGCCGCGGGGCGCCCCGATCTCGAAGTGGTACCAGCTGTTGAACTCCAGTGTGTCGACGTTGTACTGCAGGTCATGCAGGGTCTGCAGACCGGCCACGATGGCGCTGCCCAGCTCTTCGTCGTGCTGATACGGGGATCCCGCTGCCGCCCAGGACTTGGCCATCGAGGCGAGGTTCAGCGCGGTGGTCTGAATCGGCCGGGAATCGGTGATGTCGGCGAGCGGCTCGTCCGCGAAGACCCGGTCTCGTCCGGGGTCATGCACCACCGCGGCCAGCAGGTCATCCGTGATCTCGGTCATTGACTCGATAGTTCGGACGATGTCGGGATGGCTGGTGTCGGAGTCGGCGGGGCCGACCAGCAGTTCGACGTATCTGTTGCGGATGAGTTCGAACTCGTCGGCCGCGCGGGCGACGCGCGGGGAGAAGATACTGAACCCCGCGGTGCCGGCCGCCACCCCGGCCGCCAGACCTGCTCCAAGCCCGAGCAGAGTTCGCCGGGACAGTTCAGTGCGTGTGTGGACCTGCATCATGACCTCCGTGGATGGTCGGGACGACTGAGGATGACGACGCCCATGATCATGAACAGTTACCGTTCATATGGCACGGTAAGTGTTCATGATCATGGAGCAGGCTCAGCTCTCGACATAGACCCCCTTGGTGGAGAAGACCGAGGTGAACGGCCAGAGCTGGAGGTTCTTGACGTGCGGCTTGATCAGGAGGTTGTAGCCGCCCCAGAGCACAGGGATCTCCACGAACGCCTCATCGCGCGCGACGGCGCACTCCACGAGCAGCTCGAACTGCTTGTCGCCGTCGGTCTCGGCCATCGCCTGCTTTGCGAGGTCGACGGCCTTCTCACACTCTGGATAGCGGTTGCCGTCCAAGATGGCCAGGAACTCGTCCGGGGACGCGCCGCTGTCGACGGCGGCGAGGAACTCCTCGGCGACGTCCGGTGGTACCAGGTTGATCCCGCCGATTCTGGACGACGCAGCGGGCAGGATGCGCTTCGCCGCCGAGTCCAGCACGGGTGGCGACACCGAGGTGTTCAGCTGGTAGAACCCGACGTAGTCCTCCGGCATGAGCTTGGCGATGTTCTCGATGAACAGGCCGCGTTCGATGTTGTCGATGGTGACGTCGATGCCCAGGTTGTCTCGCCACATCTGGCCGATCGCCTCGACCCATGGACTGGACTGGTAGTCCATCAGCGTGATCGTCGGCAGACCTTCGCCGTTGGGGAATCCAGCCTCGTCGAGCAGCGACAGGGCACGATCGACGTCGTACTCCACGCCGGGGATCTGGTCGGAGCCCTCGATGACGTCGGGAATCATCGAGTTCCCGGGCACGGCGGGCTTGCTGATCTCGCCCAATGCCTCCCGGTCGATGGCGATCGAGAGCGCCTCGCGGATCCGCACATCGTTCAGCGTCGTATTGCGGCTGTTCAGCATGATCAGCTGCCGCATCTGGTTCGGCGGTGCCGACATGAGCTCACCGGCGACGTCGGAGGTGGTGACCGCCTCCAGGTCGTCCTCGATGCGGCCGGTGATGTCGATCTCGTCGCCCTGATAGCTCAGCAGGTCGGCCGTCGTGCCGCCGTCGTTGAACGTGACCTCGATACGGTCCAGGTGATGGTTGTCCGCGTCCCAGTAGTGCTCGTTGCGCAGCAGCACGGCCCCCTGGTTGATGCGGAAGCTGTCCAGGACGTAGGCACCGTTGCTCACCCACTGGTCGGTGTCGAGCCATTGGTCGCCCAGCTCTTCGACCGTCGGTGGGTGCAGCGGGAAGAACTGGTAGTGCGCGAGGTGGAGCAGGAGCGTGGAGTTGGGGGCCTCGAGTGTGACCTCGAAGGTGGTGTCGTCCGGGGCCTTGACCCCGACGTCGTCGAAGTTCTCGGTGGCGCCGTTCATATAGTCGCCCGCCCCGGCGACCAGCATGTTGGCCTGGTTGTACGAGGGCGAGTTCTCGCCCGCGATACCGGGGGTGAGGATGCGCTGCCAGTTCCACAGCAGGTCCTGCGCGGTGACAGCGTCGCCGTTGGACCACCGGGCATCGGAACGCAGATGGAAGGTGTACGTGAGCTGGTCCTCGGAGACGTCCCAGCTCTCGGCGAGCCCGGGCAGCACGTTGGACGGGTCGTCGGCGTCCAGCACGACGAGGCCTTCCCACAGCGCGGTCATGATGATCTGCCCGTTCGACGAGCCGCCGGCGATCGCCGGGTCGAGCTCGCTGATCGGGATCATCGACACGCGCAGCGTGCCACCCTCCTGCGGGCCGTCGCCCTCACCGTCGCCACCTCCGCCGTCGCCGTTCCCATTGCCCGCGGCGTCGTTACCGCCGCTGTCGTCGTTGCCGTCGAAGCCGCATGCGGTCGTGGCCGCGCCGACTGCGGCGAGCGACGCCGCCAGAAAGGTGCGGCGCCGTATTGGGTGTGCGTGGTTCATCTGAACCTCCTGAATGGACGGTCTTTCACATAGGTGGTTGACGCTGGCCGGCCGAGCCGTCCGCCTGGGTGGTGCGCACCCAATGCCGCGGGTTGACTTCGACGAGTTCACCGCTGTGGGTGTCGGCCGCGGCGGCCGGCTGCCACGGCACGGGTTCGCTGCGGACTGGCAACACCGCGGCCAACAGCGCCTTGGTGTAGGGATGCTGGGGGCGGGCGAAGAGTTCGGCAGTGGGTGCGGCCTCGACGATGTGCCCGGACGCCATCACGATGACGCGGTCGCACAGCCGCTGGGCCACGGCCAGGTTGTGGGTGATGAACAGCATCGACAGGCCGAGCCGGCGCTTGAGGTCGTC
>NZ_ML142849.1:604136-604608 GCF_004138495.1 Phytoactinopolyspora endophytica | reverse complement strand
ATCGAGGATCTGGGCCTGGATCGAGACGTCGAGCGCGGAGGTCGGCTCGTCGCAGACGAGGAGCTCGGGCTCCAGCGCCAGCGCACGAGCAACGGCGATCCGTTGTTGCTGTCCGCCGGAGAACTGGCGCGGATACTGGTCGGCCCGTTCCGGCGGCACTCCCACCAATTCGAGCAGTTCCAAGGCGCGCTTGCGGCGTTCGTCCGGCTTCGCGACCTTGTGCACCCGAAGCGGCTCGATGACGTTCGCGGCCGCGGTCAGATGGGGGAGCAGGGAGCCGTAGGGGTTCTGGAACACCATCTGGATCCGTCGCCGCAGGCCGTACAGCTCCGCCCTCTTCGCGGCCAGGACGTCGTGCCCATCGAAGGTCACCGAGCCTGCGGTCGGCTCGATCAGCCGCATCAGAAGCCGGGCGAGAGTGGATTTTCCACTGCCGGACTCGCCGACGACGCCGACGGTCTCGTTGGCGCCG
>NZ_ML142849.1:602730-604114 GCF_004138495.1 Phytoactinopolyspora endophytica | reverse complement strand
TGACGTCGTCGACGGCGCGGACGTCGCCGCCCCTGCCGTGAAAGATCTTCACCAGATCGCGTGCCTGGACCAGACAGTCCCGGCCCTCGCCTGTCATCGAGGCCTGAGCGGCCTCGTCACGTGCCGCATCCGGTGGCGCGCCGGCGGGCGGCTCGTCGCCCGTCTCCGGTCCCGCGGACGGCTCCTCCCCGGCTTGCACGTCGACGTCGAGTGCGGCGTCCAAGAGGCGGCGCGAGTAGGGCTGCCCTGCGTCGGCGACGAATCCGCCCATGGTCGCCGTCTCCACCATCTGCCCGTCCTTCATCACGACGACGTCGTCGCACAGGTAACGGGCGACCCCGAGGTCATGGGTGATCATGATGATGGCCAGGCCGTCGTCGCGGAGACCCTTGAGCACGTCGAGCACCTGGCGCTGGATGGTCACGTCGAGTGCGGTGGTGGGCTCGTCGGCGATGAGCAACTGAGGGCCGGCGACGATCGACATGGCGATCATGGCCCGTTGTCGCATCCCACCGGACAACTGGAACGGGTACATCCGGATCCGGCGCTCCGGCTCGGGAATGCCGACCCGGTCCAATGCGTCGACGGCTCGCCGCACGGCTTCCTTCCGGTCGCAGATGCCGTGCCAGCGCAGATGTTCCGTGAGCTGAACCTTGAGGGTACGGGTCGGGTTCAGCGCGGACATCGCGTTCTGGAAGATCATCCCGATGCCGGGGCCGCGCACCCGCCGCAGCTCGGATTCCGAGAGCGCGAGCAGGTCCTGGCCCTGGAAGAGTGCCGTGCCCGACACGACGGCGCTGTCCGGGAGCAGCCGCAGCAGCGCGCGCATGCTGACGGTCTTGCCGGAGCCGGACTCGCCGACGACGGCCAGCGCGCCGTCGACCGGCACGTCGACCGAGAGACTCGCCGCCGGGATGAGCTCGCCGGTGCGGTTGCGGAAGGCGACGCTCAGGTCGCGCACCGAGAGCAGCGGCTGGCCGGGGCCGCCGGCCGGTACACCGGTGGCCACACCGGAGGGTGCCTGCTGCGGTGACTCGGAGGCGTTGAGCCGCGCGTTCACGTCTACCGATCGCGCTCCGCTCCTCATGTCCGGTCCTCCTCGTTCGTGTCGAACGCGTCGCGCAGGCCGTCGCCGATCCAGGTGAAGGCGAGCATGGTCATCCCGAACAGGGCGAGTGGTGCGGCGATGAGCTGCGGATTTCCGAGGACGTAGGTGTATCCGTCGACGATCATGCCGCCCCAGGAGGGCGTCGGCGGCGCGACTCCGAGCCCGAGGATCGCCAGGCCGGACTCGGCGATGATCGCGTTGGGGATGCCGAAGCTCGTCGCCACGAGCAGTGGGCCGACGGCGTTCGGCAGGATGTGCCGGACGGTGATCGCCACG
>NZ_ML142849.1:602290-602703 GCF_004138495.1 Phytoactinopolyspora endophytica | reverse complement strand
GTACCGATGGACCGGGAGGCCTCGACGAACTCGAACGTCTTGATCTTCAGCACCTGTGCCCGGATCAGCCTGGCCTGGTTCACCCAGGACGCGATCCCGATCGCGACGACGATCGACAGCGGTGAGCGGCCCATGATCACGACGAGTAGCACCGCGAACAGGTAGTTGGGAAAGGCGTACATGACGTCGGTGAACGCCATCAGCCACTGCTCCACCCGGCCGCCCCGGTAGGCGGCCCACATGCCGATGACCAGAGCGATCGCGAGCGCCAGCAGTTCGGCCGCGAAGCCGATCAGCAGCGCTGTGCGCAGGCTGTAGATCAGCCGGGAGAACACGTCCCGGCCCAGCTCGTCGGTGCCGAGGAGATGGCCGTCGGACAGTAGCGGCTGGAACCGGTTCGTCAGGTCCTGCTC
>NZ_ML142849.1:599829-602237 GCF_004138495.1 Phytoactinopolyspora endophytica | reverse complement strand
TACGAGTACGGCGCGACGAGCGGCGCTGCCAACGCCACCAGGACGAGGAAGCCGATGAACACCAGGCTGCCCAGGGCGAGCTTGTTGTGCCTGAACCTGGCCCATCCGCGGCCGAGCTCGCTCTGTGCGGTGGGCGTTCCGGCGGAGAGCGCAGAGCCGGTCGACTCGTTGTTCATGAGCTCGCTCATGGCCGCACCACCTCAATACTGTCGGTTGCGCTGGGTGATCGGTCGGGCTCGGCGGGCCGGTCCGCGCCGGGCTCGCGGCTCTTCGACGCACCCAGCCGGAGCGGCCGTTTCGGGCGTCGCCAGCCGCTGGCTCGTTGATGCCGGATGCGCGGGTCCAGCAGGCCGTAGGTCAGGTCCACGATCAGGTTGATCAGCAAGAAGATGAGCGCGAAGAACAACGTCGTGCCCATCAGCAACGGCATATCACGGGTCCGCGCGGCGGTCGTGAACAGCCGGCCCAGCCCGGGTATACCGAGCAGTGCCTCGATGAACACCGTTCCCGTCGCCAGGTGCGCGAAGATCGGCCCGACGATGGTCACCAGCGGGATCATCGAGTTGCGCAGGACGTGCCGGACCAGCACGATCCGTCGCTGCCCGCCCTTGGCGTGCGCTGCGACCACATACTCCTCGCGCAGCTCTTCCAGCATCGATGTACGCACGTACCGCGCCAGCATGGCGATCGGTTGCACCGCCAGGGCGACGACCGGGATGATCATGTACTCCGGGCCGGACCAGCCCCGCACCGGCAGTATGCCGAGGCCGACTGGGAAGATCAAAATGAGCAGGAGCGCGAACAGGTATCCGGGCAGAGCTTGCAGGGAGGTCAGGGTGAAGATCGAGCCGTAGTCGGCCAGCTTGTCCTTCCTCACCGCGGCCAGCACGCCGATCGGGACAGCCACCAGCAGTGTGAGCAGTGTGGCGGGGACCGCCAGCGAGATCGAGACCGGGAACGCATCGATGATCAGGTCCTCGACGGTGGCCTGCGGATACCTGTACGACGGCCCCATGTCGAGGGTCACCGCGCCGCGCATGAACGTCAGGTACTGCTCCCACGCCGGGACATCCGCGCCGTAGCGTTCCGCCACGGCATTCTCGAACGCCGCCGGGTCGCCACCGAGTTCGGTAGAGCTGCTGTTGGCCATGTCCGAGAACGACCCGGGGACCAGCTGCAGCAAGCCGAACGTGATGAGCGACACCGCGACGAGCGAGAGAGCCAGCCGGACCAGGCGGCGCGCGAGATATCCGATCATGGGCGATCACGCATTAGTCGTGGCGACGGGCGGTGGCGAGTATCCGGCACCAGCCGGTGCGGCCGGCGGGCGGGACGCTGGAGAGCGCCTTCCAGGGTCGCCACTCGACGGTCGACTCTCATGGTGGCCTCCGTAGGGGGCGTGCGAGCGTTTGCATAAGCTTGCAAGGGGCCCTTGGGCCTGTCAATGGATTGACTTGGGTATCTCATGCCGAAGTCCTCCCCTCGGGGAGGATCCCGTCGGGCGTCGCGGCCGGATCGAGAAAGAGCCATGCGTCCGGATGGCGGCGCAGCGCACTGGCCGGGCATTCCGTGCCGACAGCGCCGGTCAGCGCTCGTTTGACGGCCTCCCGCTTCCGGGCGCCGGGGACCGAGCAGATCACCGTCGCTCCGGCGAGCAGAGCGGGAACGGTCACCGTGATCGCATGGGTGGGCACGTCGTCGATCGACGGAAAGCACCCGTCGTTGACCTGCTGCCGACGCGACGCTGAATCGAGCTCGACGACCTTCACCGTGAGTGGATCGTCGAAGTCGGCGACATGCGGATCGTTGAACGCGATGTGCCCGTTCTCGCCGATTCCCATGCAGACCACATCGATCGGCGCCTCGTTGAGCAGTGCGGCATAGCGCTCGGCCTCCGTCGCGCCGTCGCCGTCCGGTCGCATCACGTGGACGCTGCCCGGTCGGACGGCGTCGTAGATGTGCTCGTGCAGATAGGTGCCGAACGCCTGCGGATGACCGGCGTCGAGGCCGACGTACTCGTCCATCTGAAACGCCGTGACGCGGGACCAATCGACATCCGGCTGTTCACGCAACGCGCGCAGGATGCCGTCCTGGGACGGCGCCGCGGCGAACATGATCCGCGCCTGACCGGTCTTAGCGATCCGTTGCCGGATGGCGTGCGTGACCAGCGCGGCCGCGGCTTCTCCGGCTGCGTCCACGTGGTCGTGGACGCGGATGCGCAGCCGCTCGACGGTGGTGCTTCGTGGGTGCGCGATCTCGGGGGTAGACATTCAGGGTTCTCCTGTTGTTCGTCAGAGCGCGTGGGCGCCGTCCTGTTCCCTGGAGTGCATGGCGACGTCCCAGCTGACCGGGGCCTCTATCCGCGCGCTGTGCTGCGCGGCGAGTGCTACGCCGGTAGCGGCGAGGGA
>NZ_ML142849.1:597742-599767 GCF_004138495.1 Phytoactinopolyspora endophytica | reverse complement strand
GGCGCTCACCGCCGGTGGGCGGCCGTCGGCCAAGGCGTCGAGGAAGTCATGTGTCGCGCTGCGCCGCTGGGGCAGCGGAACGTCAGCCGGCGCGCGATCGTGCGTGCCGACCACGAGACGGTTGTGAATCCAGTGCATATCGGCCGTTCCGTGCAGGCCGGTCACACGCATCGTGATGTCGCCGAAGTACGGCGCCGCCTCAGGGCTCAGCCAATGCGCATCGAGGGATGCGAGCGGTCCACCGTCGTCGATCTGGATGGCGGCCAACCCGTGGTCTTCGAACTCCGGTACCGACGGGTGCCCGCGGTTGCCGACGTAACCGCGCACGGTGCCGCTGGTGGCGCCGGTGAAATGCAGCAGCAGGTCGATGTCGTGCACGACCAGATCGTTGAGGATCCCGCCGTAGGTGGCGGCGTGGAACATCCAGGCCGGCCGCTCGTTCAGCGTCAGCTTGTGTGGGCCGCTGCTGGTCACCATCGCGATCTCGCCGAGCTCGCCGGCCTCGAGCGCGTCGGAGAACGCGAGCGTGGCGGGGAGGAACCGCTTCTCGAAGGCGATCGCGAGCAGGTGATCGCCCCCGCGCCAGGCGTGGTGGATGGCGTCCAGGTCGGCATGCGTGGTGCACATCGGCTTGTCGGTCAGGACATGTACGCCGTATGAGAGGGCGTCGGTGATGATGTGTCCGCGTGCACCGAAGACGTCCCCGACGAGGATCGCGTCCAGACCGCCGGCGTCCAGCAGCTGGGTGTGGTCGTCGAACTCGCGCAGCCGGTAGCGGCCGGCATAGTCCGCGCGCAACCGATGATCGCGTTCCGCGATGCCGATCAGCTGGGTGTCCGTGCGGCGTGCCGCGTCGTCCAGCATCGCATCGATGTGTGGATGCTGGACGCCGGCAATGCCGATTCTGATGGTCATGTGCGGTCACCGTCCATCTCCGGGTAAACCGTCGTCAGGGGAGGTCAGGCCTCACACGACCGGTTCCATCGGCGGTCGCGGGCTGGTACGAACTGGGGTATGGTGCGAGCGTTTGCAAACAATTGCATGGCATGCTTCTGGTGTCAACGGTCCATTGGACCGGGCAGGGTATGACTCCTGCCGGCCCGTGGATACTCTGGGCGTTCGAGGGAAGGGACGCGAACATGGCCAAGACGGCGTCGTTGAAGGCCGTCGCCGATGAGGCGGGCGTGTCCATCTCCACTGTCTCGCGGGCGTTCACCAGGCCGGACCTCATCCGTCAGGCGACCCGGGAGCAGATTCTTGCGATCGCCGACCGGCTCGGATACCGGCCGAACCGATCGGCACGCGGGTTGGTCACCGGGCGGACGGCGCTGCTCGCCGTCGTTCTGCCAGACATCGCGAATCCGTTCTTCCCGCCGCTGGTCAGGGCGGTGGAGGACACCGCATACGAGAAGGGCTATTCGGTATTGCTGATGGACACCGACGAGCATCCGGAGCGCGAGGCCACGATGCTCCGGGATCTCGCGGGCCAGGCGGACGGTGTCATCATCTGCTCGCCGCGGTCGCGGGCCGGTGTGATCCGGGAGGCCGCCGAGCGTACACCGGTGGTCCTGGTCAATCGCACCGTCGACGGGATCGCCTCGGTCTCCTGCCGGACCCGGGAGGGCATCCGGCAGATCGTCGACCACCTTCATGCCCTCGGACATCGGGACATCGCCTACGTGTCCGGTCCGAAATCGTCGTGGTCCGACCGGGAACGGCGGGACGGTGCCCGGCGCCAGGCCCACAAGCTGGGCATGTCGTTCGAGGTCTGCGGGCCATATCCGGCGACCTTCTCCGGTGGCATGATGGCCGCCGACGCCGTCGTGGCAGGCAACATGACGGCGGCGGTGGCGTTCGACGACATCATGGCCCTGGGGATGCTGCGCAGGCTGACCGAGCGCGGCTTCGACGTGCCCGGTCAGTTCAGCGTGACCGGCTGCGATGACATCCTCTTCGCGGCGATGGCGTACCCGCCTCTGACCTCTATCGCGAGCCCGGTCGCCGACGCGGGCCGGATGGCGGTGC
>NZ_ML142849.1:594207-597720 GCF_004138495.1 Phytoactinopolyspora endophytica | reverse complement strand
GCTCGTCGATGAGCTGAACGGCATAGTCACCGAGAAGCAGCAGATCAGCCTCTCGGGCGACCTGGTGGTGCGCGGTTCGACCGGACAGGCTGCGCGGAGGACTGCGTCCTAAGTCTGTCCCTCGAGTGGGGCTTTATCGGCCCCGTACGACGGTTCCGGCCTTGACAATCCATCGGTGGCACGGCAACCATGAACGAGCTGCTTGCGTGCAAGCGCTTGCAGGATTCTTAGCGGGGCGCCGGTCCGGGCCTACCAGGTGACCCCGTACGAGTACGACGGACATCTCTACCGTCGCCGATGCCTCTGCCGCCGAGGAGTACCTGTGCACACCCCTGGACATGCCGATCGCCACCATCGTCCCGTCCGCACGGCCATCGTCGGTACCGGCGGGATCGCCGAAGGCGGGCACCTGCCGGCCCTGCGGGCGCTGGCCGCCGACGTGGACGTCGTCGCAGCGGTCGACGTCGATCCGGACAAGCTGGCCGGTTTCGGCGACCGGTGGGATATCCGTGGCCGGTACACCAGCCTCACCGCCATGCTGGCGGCCGAGTCCCCGGATCTGGTGATCGTCGCGACCCCGCCGGTGCTGCACCGTGAGCATGTGGCGGAGGCTTTGGCCTCTGGGGCGTGGGTGTTCTGCGAGAAACCGCCGGCACTGTCCCTGGCGGAGTATGACGAGATGGTCGCGGGGGAGCGCGACGGGGGTCCGTACGCGCCGATCGTCTTCCAGTTGCGCTATGGACCCGGCGCGCGGCACTATCGAAAGCTGGTGACCTCAGGTGTGCTGGGCCGCCCGCTTGTGGTGCAGTGTCAGACCACGTGGTTCCGCGGTCCGGACTATTTCGAGCCGGAGTGGCGCGGCAACTTCCGCGGCGACGGGGGACCGGCGATGGCGATGGGCATCCACAACATCGATCTCATGCTGACCATGGCCGGCCCTTGGCAGGAGGTCTCCGCGTTCGCAGCCACGACGAGCCGCGACATCGCGACCGACGATGTCAGCACTGCCGTCGTCCGGTTCGAATCGGGTGCGCTCGGCACCATCGTGAACAGTGCGGTCTCCCCGCAGTCGGTGAGCCACCTGCGCATCGACACCGAGCTTGCGACCGTCAAGCTGACGCATCTTTATCGATACCGGAACTCGGACTGGTCGTGCACCCCCGCGGAAGGCATCGACGACCAGCTCGCGGCCGGGTGGGCGAACGATCTACCCGACGAGGAGACCAACCACCTGTCCCAGCTGCGCGACGTGGTCGCCGATTTCCGGGCGGAACGCCGGCCGGACACCAGCGGCGACGGTGGCCGGGCCGCGCTCGAGCTGATCACGGCGCTGTACAAGTCGGCGTTCACCGGTCAGACCGTGAAGCGCGGCGAGATCGGCGTCGACGACCCCTTCTACCACGCCCTCGACGGGAGTGCGCAATGAAGCCAAAGGGGTTCTAAACCAGGACTGCGCGGTGGGTGCGTCCGTCGCGGGCGCTGGTGTCGATGGCGACAGTCAGCGTGTTCCCGGATTTGCTGACCTGGACTGTCGAGTCGCTCGACGACGGGCTGTACGACGTTCCGCTGAGCGTGACAGTGATGGAGTCGAGCCGGTGGGACGCGTTGGCGACGCCGACCCATATCTCGTTACCCTGCTGCGACAGCACGACGGAGCAGTTCTTGTCGGTGGCGATCGTGGCGCCGCCGCCGAGCTGGATCGTTTGGCCGCCGGAGAAGAAGTTCGCCCCGGTGAAGCCGAGATGAGGCACGTGGATGGCGTGCACGGTGTTCGTTTTGGCCAGGATCTGCACGCCCGGGTCGGCAGCGCGGGCGGCCGTCTCGGCCGGTGTCGCGCCGGGCAGCAGTATGTACCCGTACGCTCTGTTCGTGGGCGCCCTGCCGTGGCCGAAGTAGAGCGTGACGTACCGGCGGGTGTACGGCGTGTCGTCGTGCGTGGACCAGTACGGGTTGATGTCCAGCCAGGTGGCCGTCCGTGCCTCTCGCAGTCCTCGCAGTGGGCTGCCGTTCTCCGCGTCGAGGACGACGTAGCCCGCGACGTCCGCGAGATGGAGCCAGCCCGGCCGTCCGAGGTACTCGTCCCAACCCAGGTCCGCGGGCATGGTCTCGCCGTCGACGATGAGGGTGTTGGCCCCGTTCTCGTGCAGGTTCCTGTTCTCCATGACGGACTGAACGGTGTACTGCTCGTTCGACGTGATGCCGGTACCGAGCGCCACCACCGAGTCGTCCAGGCAGAACCACGACTTCAGAGCGCTGAGCGAGTGCTCTCCGGGGCCCTTGGTCATCCGCATCCCGGTCGCGGCGTACTCCCCGTCCACGCACGCGCCGCCGCCGAAATGACCGTAGGCCTTGCGCCAGTCGCCGTCGGGCATGTCGTCCCGTCGCTGCGCGGTGGTGCCGGGGAGCCGGAGTGGGTCGACCGTCGGCCAGTAGGCGTCGGAGAACTGCGCGTTGTCCGAGCGCACGTACAGGTAGGCGGCGCCACGGCCCTGGTACCAACCGTGCAGGTTCTCCCGGTTGTGCTCATACGAGCCGTGAACGCCCTCCCGCGCCATGGAGACCGTGAACGCCCAGCCGTCGCGGCGGTGGATCGGGCGGGCGACGCTTGACATGAGCTGATGACCGACCGGTTCCGGCGCGGGCGTCAGGCTGGAGTCGTTCATCAGGTCCTTGAACAGTGCGAGCCGGCGCAGATCGGACGTGGCAGTGGGGTCGACGAACTCGTCCCTGGTGAACCAGCCGAGGCACATCTCCCGCCAGTTCTTGGCCCGCGTGGCGTCCACTGCGCCGGCCAGCGTCAGGATCCCGTCGACGATGCCGATGGCCGGGCCGTGCTCGACGCTGTTCTTGCGCGATACGGCGCGCCCGCACATGTTGGAGAAGAGCTGGTTGTCGTAGATCGTCGGCGCGTAGCAGTTCTCCACGGCGTCGAACATGATCTCGACGTCGGGATCGGTGATCTCCCACGGCGAATCGGCTAGCAGTCCGATCAGCGTGGCGGCGCCCTGGAGCAGTATTCGGCCGTACGTGCCGGTGTAGGGAATGCTGGTGTGCTGGATGAAGCCGCCGTCGCGGTAGTAGCCGTCGCCGGAGGTCGTGTACTCGAAGACCCCACTCAGCGCGTCCCGGCCGTCGGCGACGCGCGCTTGCGTGTGATCGAGGGCACCACGGATCATGACCACCTGGCACAAGTCGACCCGGTTGCCGCCAGTGGACAGCTTGTGCTTGGGGTGGTTGGGCGGATAATTGTACCGCGGGTCCGGCACGAACCAGTCGACGGCCTCGGTGTGCCGCTGCGTCATGGTGGCGCCGACGTGATCGTGCAGGATGGTCAGGGCGTTGTTGAGATACTGCGGGATGGCGATCTCATGGTTGTACCAGCTGGAGTCCTCCGGCTCTCCTGCGATGTAGTTGTGGGTCTGCACGGTGTCGATGGCGTCGAGCATCGTGTCGCGCAGGGTCGCATCGCGGTAGTGTGACGCGCCTTCCGTGGCCCAGTTGATCGCCATGGAC
>NZ_ML142849.1:592305-594174 GCF_004138495.1 Phytoactinopolyspora endophytica | reverse complement strand
GCGCAGGCCTGGGCGACGCCGCGCGAGCGGAGGTCGTCGTTCGGATCGAAGGGGATGTCGGTGAAGACGGCGGTGCGGTTCGAGGCCGGGTCGACCAGCGGCAGCACGCCGTCGGTGGTGGCGTCCAGCCGCGCGACGGCGGCCTGCACGTCCGGATCGCCGAGGTCCTGCTCGCCGCCGGTGAGCACGTCGATCCACCGGTCGCGTAGGGCCGCGTAGTCCTCGTCGGTGGCGGCAGCGGCCGGCGATGATGCCCAGCGCGACATTCCTGCCGTCGTGACGAGGGCGCCGGCGGATGCCGCGCCGACGAGGAAGGTGCGTCGGGGCAAGGGACGTCGGTTGATGGTCATGATGACCTCCAGACGAGAAGGTGAGACCTCGGTCAACCGGTCGCTTCGAACACGAGGTCAAGGGCTTGCGTCGGTGCCGCGCCGCAGGAGGCGCGCACGACGAGCTGTGGTCTGGCCGGCGGCCGAGTGCCGGCCGCAGGACGCCGTGGCTGATGTCTTGTCTGATCTAGCCGGCGAGTGGACCCGGTGCCGTGCGGTGCGTGGCTCAACATATGCGCCGTCGGCATGTGGTGGATTCTTCGGGGACATTTCATACCCGTCAAGGGAATGACTTTGATATGACCTGCTAGAGCACGTACTCCGAGGCATCGGCGGCAGCACGCCGCGGCGCTCAGGGCCTAGGCGAACCTGACGCTGACCCTTGACACGGCTTGAGCCGTGCTAGTAACTTGCTCGGCTATTACGAAATAGCAATTCGTGTTAGAAGACTGACGCGGTGCTATTACGAAATAGCAGGAGGGCTTATGCCGGTTCCGCAACGTCGTCAGGCGCCGACGCAGGCTGATGTCGCCCGCGTGGCGGGCGTCTCACAAGGCGCGGTCTCGGCAGTAATCGGCGGGCGAGCTGGGCAGCAGCGCATCACGGCTGAAACGGCGCGGCGGGTACTCGACGCGGTCCAAGAGCTCGGTTACGTGGCTAATGCGTCCGCGCGGAGCCTCAAGGGGAAGCGTAACCGGCTCCTCGGCGTCCACACGTTCGAGTCCGTCTTTCCGATCAGCAGGATGGACTTCTACCACGAGTTCTTGATCGGGATTGAGGAGGAGGCGGTCGCCGAAGGATACGATCTGGTGCTGTTCACCTCCACCGAGGAGACGAACGGGCAGCGTCAGGTCTATCGGGGTGGCAGCAACCGGCTCAATATCGCGGACGGCAGCGTGCTGCTCGGTATCGCCAGCGACAACTCTGACCTCGCGCGTCTCGCGGCGGAGGGTTACCCGTTCGTTCACGTTGGACGGCGGGACGTGCCGGGCGCCGACATTGCCTGGGTCGGAGCCGACTACGGAACCACGACGGCGGAGTTGGTCGGCCATCTCGCAGCCCTGGGGCACCGCAACATCGGCTACGTCGGTGACGCCGAGCGCTACGAGGCCTCTGGAGACCGAGAATCGGGCTACCGAGCCGGATGTGGCGCGGCAGGTGTCACGCCGTCCGTGCTGTTCACTCGCCCAGAAGGCCTCACCACCGAATGGTTCGACGGCGTCATCGGCTCAGGCGTGACCGCCCTGATGATGGAGAACGAGGACGCGGCCATGAGGGTAGCCGGCTTCGCTCACTCCCGCGGTCTGGCGATCCCACAGGATCTGTCGATCGTGGTTCTGATCAAGACCTTCAGCGGGCCCACGCCAGATCGGCCGTGGAGCACTCTGGGGATTCCGCGCAACGACATGGGCCGGTCCGCAGTCCGCCTGCTGATCGAGATGATCGACGCCCCGGACAGTCCGCCCGACAGGCACATCCTCCTGTCATGTACCGCACCTGAGAACTCGACGATAGCCGCGGCTCCCACGTCTCGCTAGGC
>NZ_ML142849.1:582616-592178 GCF_004138495.1 Phytoactinopolyspora endophytica | reverse complement strand
GGCAAGCTGTGGGACTGGAGGCAACGACGCCGACGTCGGCGACACCGGGACCGAAGCCGAGAACGGTGGCACTCTGACCGTATGGTTTCCCGGCAACAACCCTGATGAGATCGAGCTGGTCACGGAGCAGTTGGTGCCGGAGTTCGAGGCCGCCAACGACGCCGAGCTGGACGTCACATTCGTCCCCTGGGAGGACGTGTCGACGCGGCTGAACACTGGCTTTGCCGGCGGGACAGCGCCCGACGTGTTCGGCCACGGACCCGCAGCGGCCGCCGGCCTGGCGGAGTCGGACCGGCTCGAGCCGCTTGATGGCTTCATCGAGCTCCTTGAGCCGTCAGACCTGGAGGACCTCGCGGCCTTCCTTGTTGGCGGCCAGGTGAACGGCTCGCAGTACATGGTGCCGCTCGGCGGCGAAGGTCGGCTCATCGCGTATAGGAAGGACCTGTTCGCTGACGCCGGACTCGATCCAGACGATCCGCCCTCCACGTGGAACGACGCCTACGACGCCGCTGTCGAGCTCACCTCGGGAGACACCGCCGGACTGATATTGCAGACCGGCGAGATCCAGCGTGTGCAGTCCTTCATGGGGCTGCTCGGCTCCGAAGGTGGGCAGCTGCTCTCCGACGACGGTGCTGAGGTCACCTGGAACTCCGACGCCGGAGTACGAGCACTCGAGTACTTCGTCCGACTCCACCAAGGCGATCCGGCCGTGTCCGACCTGCTCGGCGCGGACTTCGCCAACCAGCCGGCGGCGCAGAACCCGCTCGCCACAGGGTCTGCTGCCATGGTCATGGTGACCTCGGGCCAGGCTGTCCAGATTGCGCGAGCGCGGCCCGAGCTCACCGACCAGATCGCTCTCATCCAGCCGATGAGCAGTGCGGAAGCGGAGATGTTCGGTGGACCCGGGCCAGGCTTGTTCATGAACAAGGACTCCGGCAACAAGGAGCTGGCCTGGGCTTTCATGGAGTTCATGCTGTCCGCCGACGTGTCGGAGAGCTACGCCCAGGTCACCGGCCAGATTCCGGTCCGGGCCTCGGCGAAGGACGGCGACTACGTCGCGGACGAGCCACTCATCGCGTCGTTCATCGAGGCCGGCCCGAACTTCGTCGGCAGCCCGAACGTGCCCGCCTGGGTCGAGGTGCGCAACGTCATCGACCAGCACCTCGAGCGCGCGCTCCACGCGGAGGTGTCACCGCGAGAGGCGCTCGACGATGCCGCCGCCGAGGCCGGCCCGTTGCTGAGCGGCGAATAAGGGACGGATCTCCATGACTACGGCACGCCAGTTGGCGCCCGCCGGGCGTCTTTCGCCACGCCTTCCGAGGCGACGGCGGCGCCCGAGGGGACCTGCCGCGCAGCGACGCCTGATGGGCGCACTGTTCGTGGCCCCTGCGGCCGCGTACATCGGAATCTTCCATCTCTTCCCGGTGGTCTATGGGCTGTATTTGAGCTTCACCCGGTACAGCCCGCTCGACCGTGGCGGTCCCCAACTGATCGGTATCGACAACTATGTCGACCTGCTGAGCGACGCGGACTTTCACAAGTCCGTGCGCGTCACGGTCCAGTTCGTCGCTGAGGTCCTGCCGTTCGCCGTGGCGATCGCGCTCGGTCTAGCGCTGCTCGCCAACCGCAGCATGCGCGGGATCGGGCTGTTCCGGGCCGGCCTGTTTCTGCCTCGCATCGTCCCGCTCGCGGCGGTCAGCCTGATCTGGCTGTGGCTGTACTCGCCGGACGGCTGGTTCAATCACCTGCTGGGGCAGGTCGGGCTGGACCCGCGGAACTGGCTACTGGACGAAGGCACGGCGTTGCATGCGGTGGCCGGCATGCGGGTCTGGAAGGCCCTCGGTGGCAACATGGTGCTGTTCCTGGCCGGCCTCCAGGCGATCCCGCGAACGCTCTACGAAGCCGCCACGGTGGACGGCGCGAACTCGTGGCAACGGTTCCGCTACGTCACGCTCCCCGGGTTGCGCCCGGTGACGACCTACATCGTCATCCTCAACATCGTCTATCTGGCGCAGTCGTTCGCGGAGATCTTCATCCTCACCGGTGGCGGGCCGCTGCGGTCTACGACCACCACCAACTTCCTCATCTACGAAGAGGCGTTCCAGAACAACCGGTTCGGATCTGCCAGCGCGATGGCATTCGTGCTGTTCGCGCTGATCTTCGCGTTCTCGTTCATGATCCTGCGTCGGATGGGGTCGAACCGATGATGTCTGTACACACCTCGCGCGGCCCCGGTCGGATCGGGGCCCGGTGGCCAGCCGTCCGGCGGCCGGCCACCCGGTGGATCGCCCGGCGGCGCCCAGGGACATTCCTCGTCCTGATGATCGCGACGGTCCTGGTCATGATGCCGTTCCTCTGGATGCTCTCGATCGCGTTCAAACCTGAGGCCGAGGTGTTCACCAGCGTTCCCAGCATGCTGCCGGCGGACCCGACGTTCGAGAACTTCTCCACCGCGTGGACCTCCGGGAACGTCGGCCGCGCGATGATCAACTCGACCATGGTGGCGGGCGCCGCCGTGCTGGTCAACTGCACGTTCGCGGTGCTGGCCGGGTACGCGTTCGCGAAGCTCCCCTTTCGGGGCAGCACCCTCGTCTTCCTCCTGATGATCTCTACCGCGATGGTTCCGGTCGCGGTGACCCTGATCCCGCTGTTCCTCATGACGAAGGGGTTTCCGCTGGTCGGAGGGAACGATCTGTTGGGTCAGGACGGGACCGGCCTGCTCGACACGCTGCCGGGTGTGGTGTTGCCGCACCTGATCGCGCCGCTCAACATCTTCCTCGCGCGGCAGTACTTCTTCGGGTTGGACGACGACCTGGGCGAGGCCGCACGTATCGACGGTGCCAGCGAGCTCACTACCTTCTGGCGGATCTACGTACCGCTGGCCCGGCCCCTGGTGGCCGTGGTGGCGATCTTCTCGTTCACCGCTGTGTGGGACGACTTCCTCTGGCCACTCGTCGTCACCAGCTCCATGGAGGCCGAGACCGTCCAGCTCGCCCTCTCAAAGTTCCTGACCGGTGGAAACGTCATGTATGGACCGGCGATGGCCGGTGCTGTCCTGGTGATCTTGCCGGTGGTCGCCGTTTTCGTCTTCAACCAACGCAGCTTTATCGCCGGTCTCTCCGACGGCGGTGTGAAGGGATGACCATGACTGAGATGCGATGCGCGGTGCTCGTCGTCGGCGGCGGGCTGGGTGGCGTCGCCGCGGCGCTGACGGCCGCACGGCTGGGGCACGCGGTAGTGCTGACCGAGGAGACCGACTGGCTCGGGGGGCAGCTGACCAGCCAGGCGGTGCCGCCAGATGAGCATCCGTGGATCGAGTCGCGCTACGCCTCCCAGAGCTACCGCCGGCTGCGGAGCAAGATCCGCGACTACTACCGGAGGAACTACCCGCTCCGCGCATCTTCCGCCGCCGACGCTCTGCTGAACCCCGGACTCGGCTACGTCAGCCCGCTGTGTCACGAGCCCAGAGTGGCGGTCGCCGCGATCGAGGAGATGCTGGCTCCGTGGCGGGCGCTCGGGCAGGTCACCACCCTCATGCGGCACCGCCCCGCGACCGCGCACTGCACGGGCGATCGGGTGGACGCCGTCACGTTCGAGCGGCAGACCGACGGCGCCGCCGTCACCGTGACGGCGGACTACGTCATTGACGCCACTGAGCTAGGTGATCTTCTTGAGCTGGCCGGGGTGGAGCATGTGATCGGCGCCGAGGGACAGGACGACACCGGCGAGCTGCACGCCGCACGGCACCCTGACCCTCTCGACCAGCAAGCGATCTCGTGGTGCTATCCGCTGGAGCACCGCGACGGAGAGGACAACACGATCGACAAGCCCGCCGGCTACAACGGCTGGCGCGCGAGGGTGGCGGACTTCTGGCCGGGCTCGCAGCTGTCCTGGAGGGATGTCCATCCCATCACCCTGGCCAGCCGCGAGCGATACATCTTCGACGGCACGGCGGACACCGGTGAACGCGACCTGTGGCGCTACCGCCGCATCCTGGCGGGCAACCAGTTCGTTCGCGACGGCGTCGCCCCCTCGCCGGTGCCTGCAGCGGATCCGCGCGAGATAGCCCAGGGCGACGTCAGCCTGGTCAACTGGCCACAGATCGACTACTGGGAGCTGCCCCTTCTCGGTGTCGACGAGGAGACTCGCCAGGGTGCTCTGGAAGGGGCCCGCGACCTGTCGCTGTCCTTCCTGTACTGGATGCAGAGCGAGGCTCCGCGGCCAGGAGGCGGGCACGGATACCCCGGCCTGCGGTTGCGGCCGGACGCCGTCGACACCGTCGACGGCTTGGCCAAGATGCCGTACATCCGCGAGTCGCGCAGGATCCAGGCCGAGTTCACCGTCCTCGAGCAGCATGTCGGCGTCGACGCCAGAGCAGACGGCGCCGGTTCGGAGGTTTTCGAAGACAGCGTCGGCCTCGGTTCCTACCGCATCGACCTCCACCCCAGCACGGCCGGGCGGACCTACATCGACGTGGACTGCTACCCGTTCCAGATACCGCTGGGCGCGCTGCTGCCGGTGCGCGTCGAGAACCTCCTGCCGGCCAATAAGAACATCGGCACCACGCACATCACCAATGGTTGCTACCGGCTCCATCCGGCCGAGTGGAGCATCGGCGAAGCCGCGGGTGCGCTTGCGGCCGAGTCGCTGACCGCCGGTGTGCAACCACGGGCGATCCGCGCCGACGCCACTCGGCTAGCCGACTTCCAGCGCCGCTTGGAGAGCGTTCTGGGCGTGCCGCTGGCCTGGCCGGATGAGATCCGGACAGCACCCTGCGGGCGCCACCCCGCCACGCCTCAGCTGGTCGATCCGGCACCGGCGTGACGCGGCCTTCTCCAGCTCGACCGCCAGTCAGCACCACCAACCGCCAGTAGCACCACCAACCGGAAGGAGCACGACCATGCAGGTCAACACAGAGCTCGAAGGGTCCAGCCGCCGCAACCTGTTCCGGGCCGGCGCAGCGGGCCTGGTCGGCGCCGCCGCGGTCGGTGTCTTCGCCCCGGCGGCAGAAGCCAATGCCAGACCGCTGCAGGCGAAAGCCTACGTCACCGTCGGAGAGGACCGGACCGACGACTTCCAGACCGACGGGACCAATGACACCAGCCAGATTCAGGCCGCGATCGACCACGTGGCGGGGGAGGGCGGTGGCATCGTGTTCATCCGGGCCGGGACCTACAACATCTCCGCCACCATCATGTTCCCGTTCGACCCACATGTCCGCATCGTCGGCGAGGAGTTCGTCAAGTCGGCGAGCAACACCGTCGGCGGCACCGCTCTGGTCGCGTCGGCCGAGCTCACCGACATGTTCGCTGTGGTCGGCCGCAGCAACCCGGCCGAGAACGCGGATCTCTCACATGGCGTGCAGTTCGAGCAGTTGACGCTCGATGGCGGAGGGCAGACGACCAACCTTCTCAAGCTCAGCAACCAGGACTGCGTGGTGGTGAACCTCTGCCGGATGCGCGGAGCTACGAACTCGATCACCACCGTCTGGGACTCCGACATCGACCCGACCGCACCGACGATCCCCGGCGCCCTGTTCGTCTCCAACAGCATCGTCTCCGCGAACTCTGGTATCGGCATCGACTTGCAGTACCAGACCCAATGCTGGATATCGAACGTGTGGTTCAGCGGCGGCTCGGTCAAGACGTGGCTCAACATGATGTCCAGCAACAAGATCAAGATCACGAACTGCGAGTTCAACACGGCGGCCGAAGCCATACATCTCCGCGATACAGCGACCTACCCGACCCACAACATCACCGTCACCGGATGCGTCTTCGCCCTCGGAGCCGGGAACGCGGCATGGCGGGATTCCAGGACACACGGCTACAGCCGCAGTGTCGCCATCACTGGTTGTACCCTCGCCGGCGGGGAGACCTATGACTCTCTCGCCAACTTCGGCAACGTGCTCAACAACGGCAACACGCACTACACGAAGGGAACCGTCGCCGGCCCTACCGAGTTCGACCGGGTGCGGGGTCAGCACATCGCCGCGACCCTGACCGGCGACATCACGGTCTCGCTTCCCGCTGGAGGGTACCGGGGCGACACGCTGACGCTGCAGCTGAGCCAGGATGCCGCCGGCGGGCACCAGGTGAGCTGGCCGGCCAACGTCAAGTACGCGGACGGAGACGTGGCGCTGTCCACCGAGCCGAACGCGCTCGATCTCATCACTCTCTCCTGGGACGGCGCGTCCTGGGTCGAGCTCAGCAGGTCCCTCAATGTGAGCTGAGCCGGCAACGTCAGAAGACTAGGAGTGCACATGGACACCACATCCACACCACGTGACTCGACTCGACGGAACCTGCTCCGCGCGGGTGCGGTCGGCCTGGTCGGCGCCACCGCCGCGGTCAGCGCAGCCGCGCTTCCGGGCGGGTCCGCCGAAGCCGCCGGCCACAGTCCCTTCCAGGCCAAGTTCTGCCTGACGGTAGGACCGGACCGCACGGACGACTTCCAGACCGACGGACGTAACGACACCGAGCAGATCAACGCCGCGATCCAGGCAGCGGGCGACGCCGGCGGTGGCATCGTCCATATCAGGGCAGGCACGTACCACATCACGGGCACCATCGATAACAACCGAGCCGGTGTCCTGGTGCGCGGAGACATGGTCACGCACTACGCCAAGGTCACCTATCTCAAGGCCGCTGCGGACTTCACGCCGTTCGCGCGTCTCGCCGTCCCGATGCCCGCGGAAAGCGACCCCGGGGAGGACGGGGGCTTCGAGGAACTGTACATCGACGGCGAGTTCGAGACCGGCCGCTGGGTCGAAGACGGCATTGTCATCGGAGACCCGGATCCGCAGTATTCCCCGGCGCGCAAGGTCAAGGGCGCTCGTATGCGAAATCTGCGGATCGAGCACTTCACGGGTCACGGCATCACCGGGCTGACCAATGAGACATATCCGTCCGGGTCATTCGATGACATCGTGTTTGACAACGTCAGAATAGCTTGGTGTCATATCGGCGTGAAGAACGACTCGACGGCGACGAAGTTCAACGGCGGAATATTCGGTGCGTGTAATGTGGGCGTCGCGGCGTCGAACTACTCCGGGGCACAGTTCTTCGGCACGGTATGGTCCACGGTGCCTGGAGACGCGAGATGGATCGAGCCGGACTACCCATTGCCACTGGAGCCGTGGTTTACCGCCGTAGATATACGGGCCGATCGAGGCGTGGCAGCGTACAGTTTTATCGGTTGCTATTTCGAAAGCCCCACACATTCGATCTTGCGCCGATCCGTAGAGCCGGTGGGAAGTTCGCATCATACGGGCGGCTTCACATTCGAGGCATGTGCGATGCGCAACCTTTCGGCGGGCGGGCATCCCGCGTTCGACGACGTCGATGACTTCCCATTTCCGCCCTCCGGCTACATGCTCGACCTCGACAATATCGGCGGCACGGTCGCGTTGATCAACTGCTGGTACGACACGAACGTCATCGGCGGCGTCGAGCGTGCCAGCCGGGCGATCAACGTGGGTGAGCAGACACAGGTGATGGTGGTCGGAGCGGACAATTACGGCGACGCGTTCAACCGGGAGTTGGAGTTCGTCGGCGACACCTCTGGTGTGAGCAACTATCGCACCGGATTCACCGGCATCAACACGACATATCTGCCGCGCAAACGGACGTCGGGGGCACCGATCGATCCGCCGATCGCCAGCAGGCTCACCGTCAACCAGCCGCAAGAGGTGGACGAGCGCGCGGTTGCGGTGATCAGCGCAACAGCAGGAAACGAGAAGCCGTTGGTGATCCAGGCCGTTGACGGACAGCAGGCCCGCCTGACCGAATGGCAGAACACCGAGGGTAAACCGATGGCGTTCGTCTCCAATGTCGGCCGGGTCTATGTCACCGGCGGGACCGAGTCGCTGCCGGGACTGGGCAACGCGAACGACACCGACACGGGCATGTTCTTCCCCGGTCAAGACGCCGTGGGCTGGACTGTGGGCGGGACCCAGGCGATGCGGCTGGACTCGTCGGGCCTGACCATGAGCGAAGGTCGCATCGCCGACGTCGGGGAGCCGGCGGACGAACGTGACGCCGCGACGAAGAGCTACGTCGACGGTCAGATCCAGATGTTGCGGGACGAGCTGCGTCGATGAGCGGTGCTTGCTCGCCTCGCGCGCCATCGAGACCGTGAACGCCCGGCCGTCGTGGCGGTGGATCGGCCGGGGTCAGCCGGTCGCTTCGAACACGAGGTCAAGGGATTGCGTTGGTGTCGCGCCGCAGGAGGCGCGCACGACGAGCTCCGGTTGCAGCTGGACCTGACACGGGACGGACGGCCCGTCGTTCTCGATCTGCCGGATCAGCAGGTCGGCGGCGAGCCGTCCGAGCTCCTGCTTGGGTGGTGAGACCGCGGTGAGCGGTACCTCGGCGACGTGCGCGAACTCGTCGTCGAAGGTGACGACGGCGACGTCGCCGGGCACCGGGTGCCCGCGTTTGCCGAGCTCGCGTACGAGGGTGGCCGCGAACGGGTCACCGAGGCACAGCACGCCGTCCAGGCCCTGCTCAGCGCACGTGTCGACATAGTGGGCGACGTCCGGCATCGACAGGGTCGGCCGCCGGAGTACGGCGGCATCGATCACCTCGAGCCCAAGTTCCTCCATGGCCAGGCGGTATCCACGGAAGACGTCGGCTCCCGGCGCCGAATGGAGATGGCCGATGTGTCCGATCCGGCGACGGCCCAAGGCGGCCAGGTGCGCGACCGCGGAGCGGGCACCCGCGACGATGTCGGTGCGTACCGATGACGCGTCCGGAATGTCGGAGCCGCCGCCGAGGTCGTCGAGCCCACGCTCGATCAGGAACGAGGGGACCGGAAGCTTGCTCAACCGTGCCGCGTAGGCACCCGGGTCCGACGTGCGATGCAGGCTCGGTGCGAGCAGGAGCCCGTCCACACCCGAGGCGAGGAACCGTTCGATGTCCGCGAGTTCCCGCTCGGGATCGTAGTTCGAGCACGCGATGACGGTGTCCACCCCGCGGCGCGAGGCAGCTTCCTCGATGCCGGCGACCACCTGCGGGTAGTAGTAGGTGAGTGACGGGACCAGGACGCCGATCGCGCGGCAGGCACGCCGTTCCGCCGACGTACGTACGACGTATGTGCCGCTGCCGTGCCGGCGGTCCAACAGGCCGTCGTCGACCAGGCAGGCGACCGCGCGTCGCACCGTGTTCACGCCGACCCCGTGTGCCTGGGCCAGTTCCGGTACGGCGGGCAGCCTGGTGCCTACTGGCAACGTTCCGTGGTCGATCTCGCGCCGGATCATCGACGCGAGCATCCGGAACCGTGTCCCGTGCGGCGCCTCGGTCAACGCAGGGATCTCCGGCATGTGCAGGATTCTGCGGCTTTATCTCATACCCCGTCAATGGCATGACTCGGGTATGACTAGTTGCCGGTTGATCGGCGGATGGCTCACCGTGCGGCATCCTGAGGATCAGACGACTCAGTCCCCATGATCATCAACGATGGGACACACCATGGCGGGGCCAGCGGTTGATGATCATGGGGAAACGACAGGGAGGTCATAGTGGCGAGGTCTGGTGGACGGCCGAACGTGCTGGTGATCATG
>NZ_ML142849.1:580956-582591 GCF_004138495.1 Phytoactinopolyspora endophytica | reverse complement strand
CGACCAGATGTCGGCGAGTGCGATGAGCTGCGCGGGCAATCCAGATGTGCGCGCGCCCGCGATCGACTCGCTCGCTGCGGCCGGCGTGCGATTCGAGAACGCGTACTGCACCAGCCCGTTGTGCGCTCCGTCGCGCGCGTCGATGATGACCGGCCGGATGCCGTCGGAGATCGGCGTGAATGACAACGTGCGCGAACCGGAGAGACCGTTCCCGGACCGCTCGCTGGGGCGGGTCTTCGCACAGGCCGGCTATGACTGCGCCTATGCCGGAAAATGGCACGTACCCGGCTCCGAGCACGGCGCGCCGGCTGACGTGCCCGATGGTCCGCTGGCCAGCGGATTCAACGAGATCTACACCGGCACGCACGAAGGGCTGGCAGACGCCTGCGGCGAGTACCTCGCGGCGGACGGACGACGGGATTCCCCGTTCCTGCTGGTGGCGTCGTTCAACGAGCCGCACGGGATCTGCGAGTGGGCGCGCGGGCAGAGACCCCCGTCGGGTGAGGTGGCGGACGTCGACTGGCGTGAGCTGCCGGTCCTGCCTCCGAACTTCGCAGCGGGGTCCGAGGAACCTGAGGCGCTGCGACTGGTGCAGCGGTTCGCCTGGACGGTGCATCCGACCCAGCGGTGGGACGAGGAGCAGTGGCGTCGTTATCGGCACGCGTACTTCCAGCTGTGCGAGCGGGTGGACACCGAGATCGGCACACTGCTGGACAGGCTGGACACGTGCGGGTTGAGACAGGAGACCGTGATCGTCTTCACCTCGGACCACGGTGACATGCAAGGTGCACACGGATGGAACCAGAAGAAGACCCTGTACGAGGAGTCCGTCGGCGTGCCGTTCATCGTCGTCCCTCCTGCCGAGATGGCCGGGGCGTCCGACGCCTCCGCCGGCCGGGTCCGCGACGAGCTGGTGTCGGTCGGACTCGATCTGCTGCCGACGCTGTGCGACTACGCCGGCATCACACCGGATGCCGAGTGGACCGGGGCGAGCGTCCGCGGCCTGGTCGAATCGCCCGCGGACGTCAGGCCCGCTTGGCGCGACGAGGTTGTGGTCGAGACCGAGTGGACGTTCCCGGGGCTGATGCCGCCACCCGTCATGTCGAAGCTGCTCGCCCGCATGGTGCGGAGCCCGCGGTACACGTACATGTGTCACTTGTGGGGCTTGCATCGTGAGCAACTGTTCGACATGGAGCGTGACCCCGGCGAGATGACCAACCTGGCCACGAGCGGCGCGCACCAGGACATCCTGGCCGACCATCGGCGGCGCCTGATCGAGCATTGCGACGCGCTGGGAGATTCGTTCGGCCGGAATGTCCCCGGCCCCGGGGTGCCGCCTCGCTGAACCCAGTCCCCGGGCGTGCCGCCTCGCTGAACCAACGTTTGCAAGCGGTTGCAGCGAAGGGCTTGGGCCATTAGGGTTTGGGTACCTACTTGTTGCTCGTACATGCCACGTCGTCGGTGACGGCGTGCGTCGGCTGGAGAGGAGCGCGGGTGAACGACGAACCGATCGGCGTGGGTGTGATCGGCATGGGCACCATCGGCCGTCGGCACGTGGAGGTCATGGGGCATCTCGAAGGCGCGGTCCAGTTGGTGGCCGCGAGCGGGGGATCCGCGCAGACGCTGCCCGAGCTC
>NZ_ML142849.1:577341-580934 GCF_004138495.1 Phytoactinopolyspora endophytica | reverse complement strand
GCTGTGCATGTCAGCCCTGACGAGGTGGTCGCGCACCCGGATGTCGATCTCGTGGTGCTGTGCACCCCGAGCGGCGTGCACGGCGAGCAGACGCTGGCCGCGCTCCGCGCGGGCAAACACGTGGTGGTCGAGAAGCCGCTGAGTGTCGACATCGCGTCGGCTGAAGAAGTGGTGCGCGTCGCCGACGAGCAGAACCGTTTCGTCAGCGTGATCTCGCAACGACGGCTCGAACCACAGAACCAGTATGTCAAACGACACCTCGACGCGGGCGATCTCGGACGACCGGTACTGGGTGAGGCGTTCGTGCATTGGTTCCGCGACGACGCCTACTACGCGCACGCATCCTGGCGGAAACGGCAGGACCAGGGCGGCGGGTCGCTGATGAACCAGGGGCTGCACAGCGTGGACCTGCTGGCCTGGATGATGGGGCCGGTCACTCACGTCAGCGCCCAGTACGGCACATTGGGACGGCGGATGGACGCCGAGGACACGACCGTCGCGACGCTTCAGTTCGCCTCCGGCGCGCTGGGCGTCGTGGTGACCTCGACGGCGACTCCGCCGGGTGAGCCGGCCGCGATGAAGCTGTTCACCAGTGCGGGTTCGGCGGAGTTCGTCAACAGCGGCGTGAGCAGCTGGGGCTTTCGCGACGTTCCGCCGCCTCCCGAGCCGGAGTCGGGGCCAGGCAGCGGGGCGGCGGATCCGGCGGCCATCGGTCTCGCGGGACATCTGGCGCAGTGGCAGGACATCATCGACGCGTACCGCACCGGCAGGGCACCGGCGATCGGCGCGCGGGACGGCCTCGCCACCGTCCGGTTGCTTTGCGGGATCTACGAGGCGGCCGAGACGGGTCGGACCGTCGCCTTGGAACGGTCGTCCACGCCTGATGGGACGTCTGCGCAGGGCCGGACGCCCACGCTGGAACAGTCCCCGTGAACGTCGTCCCTCGGATGCCGCATCCTGTGAGTAAGGGGCGGAGATGACCTTCGACATGGAGGAGGGCTCGTGATCCGCTTGGCCGTGGCCGGGATGGCTCATCCGCACGTGACGTACGTCTTCTCTGAACTGCCGCACCGGCCGGAGGTCCGTCTTGTCGCCGTCTGCGACCCGGACCCCGCCAATCTCGCCGCGTATGCCGAGAGCATCGGTGACGTCCCGGCATACGCCGACCACCGGGAGATGCTGGACCGTCATGACGTCGACGTGGTGGCGGTCAACGGTGTCTATGTCGACCGCGCCGGCGTCGTCGTCGATGCGCTGGGTGCCGGGGCGGACGTGATCGCCGACAAGCCCCTGTGCACGTCGCTGGCGCAACTGTCCACGATCGAGGAGGCGGCTGCGCAGTCCGGGCGTACTGTCTCGGTGATGTTCGAGAAGCGCGGCTACCCCGTCACGCTGGCCGCTCGGAAGCTGCTCGACGCCGGGACGCTCGGAGATCTGACCTTGATCGCCAGCACCGGTCCGCACACCCTGAGGCACCCGAACCGGCCGTCGTGGTTCTTCACCGCGGACTACGGCGGGATCCTTGGTGATCTCGCGGTGCACGACGTCGACATGGTGCTGGCGCTGACCGGCGCCCGGGACGGTTACGTCGTCGGGGCGAGCGGTAAGGGAGCGTATCCGCAGTACCCCGAGTTCAGAGACCACGGCTCGATGCTGCTCAGCGCCGGGGCGGTGACGGCGACGATCGACGCGCACTGGCTCGCGCCGGAGGCCGGGAACGGCAATGGCCGCTACCAGATGCGGCTGGTCGGTACCCGCGGCACGGCGGAGATGCGCTGGACCGAGCGGGTGCTCGAGGTGGCCACCCATGACCGCGATACCTGGTTGGAGCCGCTTCCGGCGGGACACCGGCCTGCTGAGGACTTCTTCGACGCCGTCCTCTCCGGCGGACGGCCCGAGGTCGGGACCGCCGAGTCGGTCGACGCCACCCGCATCGCCCTGCTGGCGCAGCACAGCGCCGACAACGGTGGCACGGTCGAACACTGGAAGATCTGACGGCTGCCGACCGACGCCGGCTCACCACACGGACAGGGTGAGGGCAGAACGGATCGCCCTTGCGAAAATGGGCAGGCGCGGGCTGCCGGGAGCCGTGACGCCGTCGGCACCGCGAGGCAACCGGGGCGACCGGGGCGCTGCAGACGAGACGATGAACGAGAAGAGGCGGTATGTCGACCACGGAAAGCGGTCTCACGCGACGGATACGTGCCAGCGACGACGTCCTGACATGGGAGGGGGCAGTCGAGGTCGAGCACACTCCAGAGTGGTCGCGAGGATGGCGCCTGCAGCACAGCCGGCGGGAACTCTTCCCGGAGGATTTGCGGTTGCGGGCGCTGATGCCGGCCGGCGTCCGAGTCGTCTTCGGCACCGACGCGCTGGCTGTCCACGGCCGCGCGGTCGTCACCGACCTGGGTGATGTGGCGCCCGCGGATGAGGTGTCGCCGGTCGACCTGGTCGTGGACGGGCATTACGTGTCGTCGTCGCCGGTGACCCCGGAGGGGGCATTCGGGTTCGATCTGCCGGCGGGGGAGAAGACCGTCGAGCTGTGGCTGCCGCAGTTCGGCGACTTCCGGCTGTCCACGCTAGAGATCGACGACGACGCGCGGGTGTGGCGTCCGGACCTGCCGCAGCGCCCGAAACTGATCACCTATGGCAGCTCCATCTCCCACTGCCGGGCGGCGGCGTCGCCGACGCGTACCTGGCCCGCGCTGGTGGCGCGCGAGCTGGAGATGGACCTGACCTGCCTCGGGTACGGCGGCCAATGTCACCTGGACCCGATGGTGGGACGGATGATCCGGGACATGCCGGCCGACCTGATCATCACTTGTCTCGGGATCAACGTGCACAACCGCGGTACGTTCAACGAGCGCTCGTTCCTGCCCGCGGTGCTCGGTCTGCTGAGCACCATCCGGGACGGGCATCCAGGAGTGCCGATCGTGGTGATCTCGCCGATCGTCTCGCCTTCCCGGGAAGACGTGCCGAGCGAGGCAGGGATGTCGCTGGCGCAGGTGCGCTCCTTCGTCTCGGAGGGTGTTCGTCTCTTACGGGAGCACGGCGACGACGACGTTCACTTGCTCGACGGCCTCGACGTGCTCGGGCTGGAGCAGGCACACATGCTGGGCGACGGCCTGCACCCGAATACCGCGGGCTACGCCCACATGGCGTCGTCGATAGCGCCCGTCGTGCGCAAGCTCCTTCCCGCATGATCATCAACGGGTGTGCCGGCCATAGTAGGGCTGACGGTTGATGATCACGGGTGGAAGCCACGGAGGGTCCGGAGGGTACGGGGATCGCACCGGAATGGCTGGAGCGGAGCTCGACTACAACGCCTGGGAGTTCTGGTCCTCGGCCGGCGAGGATCAACGGCGTGATCAGCTGGAGTTTCAACGAGTGCTGACCGAGCGAGGTGCACGGCTTGGCGACCGCAGTTTCGTCTCGCACCTCGCCGCCTGCTATCCCGACGAGCTCATCGTGGGGGAGCGCTCCTACATCGCGGCGTTCGCCTACGTGACCGGGTCGGTGCGGATGGGGACGGATTCGACGGTGAACGCCTACGCCGTCGTCCGTGGGGATGTGCAGCTCGGTGACGGCGTCCG
>NZ_ML142849.1:576742-577314 GCF_004138495.1 Phytoactinopolyspora endophytica | reverse complement strand
GGTGCACACGCGTCGTTGCTGGGATTCAACCACACTATGGAGCCGGACCGGCCGGTCTTCGTGCAGCCGGTGACGAGTGCGGGGATCACGGTCGGCGACGATGTGTGGATCGGATCGAATGTGGTGGTCGTGGACGGCGTCACCATCGGCGAGCACAGCGTCATCGGTGCCGGAGCGGTGGTGACCAAGGACGTGCCCGCGTGGTCGGTGATGGCCGGTAACCCCGCGCGCCGGATACGGGACCGGCGCGAGCCACGAGGCACGAGCGGCGGATCGTCGCCGGTCGTCGGTCGTGATCTGCCGGCACGTCTCGAGGCTTTTGCCGGGATGGCGCGTGACCAGGTCGGGGATGTGCTTGCGCGGTGCTGGGGAGACGGTGACGGTGTTGTCGGAACCTTCGTCGACCGGCCCGGCGGGCCGCCCACGGTCCGGGCCATGTGCGATGCGGTCGAGATCGCAGACCTGTTGCTGGGGCACGCACCGCCGCACCTGTCGAGCGAAGAGATTGTGGATCGGCTCCGTGCCGCGCAGGATCCGGTGACCGGGCTGGTCCCGCAGTTCGACGGCGACAA
>NZ_ML142849.1:568555-576732 GCF_004138495.1 Phytoactinopolyspora endophytica | reverse complement strand
CTGGGTCGTTCGTGCGGCGCACGGAACGACGCCGTCCGGACCCGGCCCCGATCTAGGCGACGGCCAGCTGCGGTACCACATCCTGTCCGTTGGCTACGCGCTGGAGCTGCTGGGGTCGTCGTTCCAGCACCCGATCATCGCAGTGGACGAGATCACGTCCGATGAGCTGGTGACCATGCTGGAAACGCAGCCGTGGGCCGAGCGTGCATGGCGCGCCGGTGACTGGGTCGACGGCTTCGGCACCGGCCTGTACTGGAACCGGCATCAGTTCGGGCTGCCGGGCGCACTGGACATGTTGATCGGCTGGCTGCATACGCACGTCAACCCGCACACCGGCATGTGGGGCGGGCTGACAGCCGAGGAAGGCCGGCGGCAGATGGTGAACGGGTACTACCGCCTGACCCGGGGCACCTTCGCCCAGTTCGGCCTGCCTGTGCCGTACCCGGAGCAGGTGATCGACACGGTCTTGGCGCACACTCGTGACGGCCGGTGGTTCGGCGACGGCCGGGGCACCGCGTGCGATGTGCTGGACGTGATCCACCCGCTCTGGCTGGCCGGCAGGCAGAGCGGCCACCGCCGCGGCGACGTTCAGGTGTGGGCGGCCGCACAATTGGAGCGGGTGCTGGAGCATTGGCAACCGCGTGCCGGATTCAGCTTCGCGTTGCGGCCGGGGAGCGGCTTCAATGGAGAGCCTGGCCTACAAGGCACCGAGATGTGGCTGGCCATCACGTGGTACCTGGCCGATGTTCTGGGCCACGCCGGCTCTCTCGGTTACACGCCACGTGGCGTCCATCGGCCGGAAGCCCGCCGGATGGGCCAAGCGTGACTTCGTGGCCTCACGTAACGTCTGGACGAAGCTCGCAGGCCCCAAACCGTTACCTGAGGCCACGAAGTGTCCGCACGGCCGTACTGGGAGGAAGCATGAGTGAGCTGAGTCTCGCGCCGGAGAACGTCCACGAGCGGCTGCTCGCAACGGCGAAGCCTGAGCTCGCGTACAGCCCGGGCATGGACCTGAGCGCGTGGCGGGTACAACTGGCCGGACGGCTGCGCGAGCTGATCGGTGTCTTGCCGGAGCCGGTCGATCTCGATCTACGCGTCGAGTGGAGGAAGGAGCGTGACGGCTATGCCGAGATCCGCTTCGTCTTCACCTCGGAGCTGGGCGCCGATGTCCCGTGCCACCTGCTCGTACCCGACGGCGCGGATCAACCGGTGCCGGTGGTGGTGTGCCTGCAAGGGCACTCCACGGGTATGCACAACTCGCTGGCCAGGGCCGGTGTGTCCGACCCGACGCCACAGGTCCCGGACGGTGATCGGGACTTCGCCATTCAGGCGGTCTCGCGTGGATACGCGGCGCTGGCGCTCGAACAGCGATGCTTCGGCGAGCGGGTGGACATCCGGCCCGAAGAACGACGAGCCGGCTTGGGCACGTGTCATCACGCGGTGCATGTGGCGTCGTTGCTGGGACGCACCATGGTCGGCGAGCGGGTGTGGGACGTGTCCCGGGCCATCGATGCCCTCGCCGAGTTTCCCGAGGTGGACACCGACCGGATCGCATGTCTTGGGCACAGCGGCGGAGGAACCGTCGCCTGGTACGCGGCGTGCGTGGACGAACGCATCGGCGCTGTCATGCCGTCGGCATCGGTCTGCACCTACCGGGCCAGCATCGGTTCCATCGACCACTGCAGCGACAACTACCTGCCGGGTGCCCTGCGCTACTTCGACATGCCGGACCTCGCCGGCCTGATCGCGCCGCGTCCGCTCGTCGTCACGACCGGGCGCGACGATCCGATCTTCCCGATCGACGGTGTCAGGGAGGCTGCCGGCAAGGTGCGCGAGATCTACGACGTGTTCGGCGCATCCGAGCGTGTGGAGCTGGTAATCGGCGACGGTGCGCACCGGTTCTTCGCCGACGACGCGTGGCCGGTCTTCAGCCGTCTGGTCGGCTGGCACGACGCGTGAGCCGCCTGGTGTGGATAGCTGCATCCGGAGCTTGTTGAGCGTCAGTGGCGTATACCGGCGTCTGGACAGCCCTTTGACGACACTCACGCTCAACAAGCCGGCAGCAGGTGCCGCGGATACCGAAGGCCTCAGGCGGCCGACGCCTTGAGGTAGGCGAGGTTGTCAGCGATGCGCTCGGATCGGGTCTGCTCACCGAGATCGGAGAAGTCCTCGACAGAGACCCAGCTGTCGTAACCGACCTGCTTCAACGCTGTCAGGAACGCGGGAATGTCGGCGAAACCGTCGCGGAGGGTCAGTTGGGTGTTCTCCCACTCCACGGTGCCGTCGTCGCGGGTGGTGCCCGAGCGGACGACGGCACCGTTCTTCACCTGCACGTGGGCGAGATACGGGCCGAGCGCCTCCAGGCCGAAGCGGTATTCGGTCCATCCTTCCCAGACCATGTTGCCGATGTCGAAGATGGCGCCGGCGTGATCGGGATCGAGCCCGTCGAGGAATGCCGCGGCCGCGTGCGGGCTAGGCGTGAGCTGCTGGTGGTGGATCTCGATGTTCGCCCGCACACCGTGCTCGGCGGCGAGCCGGGCCACCTCGGCGTACTGTCCACGCCGCTCGTCCCACTGGTCGCGGACGCTGCGGCCGGTCTCGTAGCCGCCCGAACTGACCCGCAGCTGCCGGACGCCGAGCTGAGCAGCGGCGCGCATGGTCGTGTCGATCTGCTCGAACTGATCGGGGCGAAGGTAGGTGCCGAGGGCCGGCATCTCCAGGCCGGCGCCATTGGTGAGCTCCTTGATCGCCTGGACGTCGTCGGGGAACGACGACGCCGGCCAGGTGCACCGGTTGCCCGTCCAAAAGCCGGGCTTGCCGTCAGCGGAGTCGTTCGGCTCGGTGATGCGCCATTCCACGCCGTCGTAGCCGGCGCCGGCGATATGCTTCGCCGCCTCTGCCGGTTCCCACTCGGGCACACTGACGGTGAACACCGCGAACTTCATGATTCTCCTCGTGTTTCGCCTGCGCCCATGAGCATCAACGGTCCGCCGCATCATGATGTGGCCAGGGGTTGATGATCACCGGATAGTCCGCGTACCAGCATGCCCAGTGGCGACCATTCTTGGCAATCGCTTGCCAAGAGTTGCCGGGGCGCCTGGCCGTTCACACGGCACGAGTCCGCGGCCACAAACGGGGCCGGTCAGGTCAGCGTACGTAGAGCTAGGAGGTCGTGGGTGACTCCATCACCCGCAATGTGCGCTGTACAGGGTCGGTCTCGACAGTGATACCGAGCGGCAAGACCCAGCGGGGGTCGGTGTGGCCGAAATCGAGGTTGGCAACAATCGGCAGGTCACCGTCGAACTCGCGCACCACGATGTCGACGACGGCCTCGTCGAGCGCCTTCTTCTGCTCGTCGTCGTACCCGTACGCCCGCCCGATCCACAGAGCCGCAGCATGCTCGTAGACGCCCTGGCTGCCGTAATTGCGCAGCCAGCGACGTACCTGGCCAATTGTCGGGCGCTTCTCCGACGTCTCCAGAAACAGCACCCGGTCCCGCCACCAGCCTGGGTCATCGTTCGGCCACCAACGCGTGCCCTTCAGGAACTCCAGCACCTCGACGCAGCCGCCGAACAGCCGCCCAGTGGAGACCCGGTCACCGTGCAGCCAGCGCCATCCGTCGTTCGAGCGTAGGCCCGTGACACGCGACGCGTTTGCCGGCTCGTCCCAGTCGTAGCGATCCTGCGTCCATCGCTCGAACGCGGGCAGCTGGTACGGCCTCTGACTCGCCGCCTCACCGAACAGCATCGCTCGTGTGTGCGCGACCGCGTCGGGGAAGTTCTCCAACTGGGCAAACCCCGACATGGCCGAGGAACCGTCGTACGTCACCAGCCCAGCGAGATGGTACGCGACCAACTGCGCTGCGGTGTCTGAGTAACCCATGACGATCGTGGGATGCGCGAGCGCCGACGCAGTGTCAAGCCACGGAAGAATCCGTACTGAGTCGTCGCCGCCGATGGTCGAGATGATCGCTTTCACCTCATCGTCGGTGATGAGCGCGTTCATCACCTCAGCCCGCCGTCTCGGGTTCCGGGCGAGCTCGTCGGCGTGCGTCCGCGCCGTCTCCGCCTCAACCACGTCGAGCCCGAACACGTCGCGCAGCACGCGGACGCCGGCCTCATACGGGCCGGGGAACACGCTCGGCCCACCCCAGGACGACGACACCACGGCGACGGTGTCACCGGGACGCAGCGCAGGTGGTTTGACCGGAACACCAGGCATTGCGTCACCCTTCCACGTCGCGCCTGGTCACACAATCTGTGCCTACGGCATTGTCGTGCGAGTTACGACGAAGTCGTTACGGACATAGCCGGTCATGTCCGTGTGGCTGGCCTTTCGTAGTGTCGTGAGTGCTTGTCTATGCCGAGATGGCGAAGCTGGCAGTAGATACGGAATAGTACTGGTGTTGGGATCATGTGTTCGATAAGCTGGTGTCATGTTAGAGCGCACTCATCACCAGAGAGGCCCACCGGAGGTGGGGCCGAGAATAAGGTCCTTGCGCTCCTGTCAAGGAGCAGACGTCGTCCGCGTGCGCGGCCAAACGTGAGACATCGCCGTTGAGGGCACGTAGAGACAGCAGGACCGTGCGCCCCGGTCATATGACACCGGATGCCGCGTGTTCGCAGGTGATGAGCAGCGAAACACGTTGCGCCCACGCGCATAATTGCCTGACTGATCGCGGCAGTGCCTCTTGCGGTCTTTGTGTGTAGCCCGGGTGGGAGTCGAACCCACAATCACGGCATTTTGAGTGCCGCCGCTCTTCCAGTTGGCGCACCGGGCCCTGCCCTTGGCTCAGCCAAGGTTACTAGATCCCGAAAGGATAGCGCGGATGTACTCCCCGGACGAAGTCGCCCTGGTCAAGAAGCTTTGGGGGGAGGGCCTCAACAAGTCTGAGATCTCCCGGGCTACTGGGGTCTCTCGGTCGACGATACGGGAGTGGCTGCTAGGAAATGCTCCTGACTTCGAGGGTCACCGGGCTGGCACGTTGGGATATACGCGCTACGCATGTCCCTTGTGTACCGACCAACTGGAGTCTGTGCCTCGCGAGGCATACGTCTACCTGCTGGGTCTGTACCTTGGCGACGGTTGCCTATCGGTCAGTAAGAAGGGCGTGTACAGGCTCCGCATCGCCTGTTGCGACGCGTATCCCCAGCTGATGGATTGGTGCGAGGAAGCCATGAGTGCGGTGCTCCCGGTCAAGGTGGGGCGTGTGCACAACGTTGGTTGCACGGAGGTGCACTCGGACTCCAAGCACTGGGTCTGTCTGTTTCCGCAGCATGGGCCGGGGCGAAAACACGACAGGAAGATCGAGTTGGCTCCGTGGCAGCAGGAACTCGTCAACGCCGACCCTCGGCCGCTCATCCGCGGCCTGATCCACTCTGACGGCACGCGGGTTCTCAACCATGCCGTCGGTACCGACTACCCGCCGTACCCGCGGTACCACTTCACCAACGCGTCCGCTGACATCAGAGAGATCTTCGGGCATGCCTGCGACGCCATCGGGGTCGAATGGCGCTACAACAACTCGCGGAACCTGTCGGTCGCCAAGCGGGCGAGTGTGGCCATCCTCGACTCGTTCATCGGGCCGAAGACCTGAATGCGAGCTTGTGTCCCGGCAGCATCGACGGATGATCCACTGCGCGTGAGGGCTGGGCAGCCGGTACGCGGGGCGGGGCGTGCGGCGTCGTCGTAAACCCCGTGCTGCACATCTCCTTGCATGACCGGTAGGCTTCCGCCGTGACCGAAACGCCAACTCCCGAGACCCAGACCAGTCCTGCCCGGCGCGTTCTGGTGGCCGAGGACGAGTCCCTGATCCGTCTCGATCTGATCGAGATGCTCAAGGAAGAGGGATACGACGTCGTCGCGGAGGCGGCTGACGGCGAAACGGCGGTCCGGCTGACCGAGGAGCACCGGCCGGACCTCGTCGTCATGGATGTGAAGATGCCGGTTTTGGACGGTATCTCGGCCGCGGAACGCATCGCCGCCCAGCGGATCGCGCCGGTGCTGTTCCTCACCGCGTTCTCTCAGCGTGACCTCGTGGAGCGGGCACGTGAGGCTGGCGGTATGGCCTATCTCGTCAAGCCGTTCTCCAAGTCCGACCTCGTCCCGGCCATCGAGATGGCGCTCTCCCGGCATGAGGAGATCACACAGCTCGAGAAGGAAGTCGCCGACCTCGGTGAACGCCTCGAGACGCGGAAGCTCGTCGACCGTGCCAAGGGAATCCTTCAGTCGCAGTTCGGCTTGAGCGAGCCGGATGCGTTCCGATGGATCCAGAAGGCCGCCATGGACAAGCGGACTTCCATGCGCAGCGTTGCCCAGGTGGTGCTGTCCGAGAGCGAGATGGAGACCCCTGAGGGGACGTCGGAAGCGCAGGACAGCTGACCTGTGCGACGGCCGCTGATGGCCGCCGTGGCACTGTGCGGGGCCGCGGCGTTGACGTCGTGCAGCCTGCTGAGTGGCGGTGACGAGGAAGAGCCCGAGAAGCTCGCCAAAGTCGTCCTCTTCGTCCCAGAGGGGACTGCCAGTGGGGACGGAGTCGTCGCTGCCGTCGAGCTAAGTCTTGGCGAGTCCACGGACGATATAGGTGGCTGGACAGTCGAGGTGGAAGCCGTCGACGACGAGCCCGAAGATGAGAGCATCCCGGAGCTGGCCTCCGGTATAGCTGACGATGACGTCGTCGCAGTGGTCGGCGGATTGTCCACAGAGACGGTCCGCGCGGCGCAGCCGGTCTTCGACGCGGCGTCGTTGCTGTTCATATCCCCGGCCGACACGGTTCCTGAGCACACGCGCGGCGCCGACGACGAGAACCCGCTGCGCCCATACGAAAGCTATTTCCGGACGGCGGTCAGCGACGACGATCCTCTCGCGGAGCTGGCCCGATACGCGACGAGTGCGCTCGGCATGGACACGGTGGCAGTCATCGACGCCGATGGCGAGGGCGAGGCGGATGCATTCGCCGGCGCGTTCCGCGAGGCCGAGGGAGAAGTGCTACGCGTCGACGAACGCGAGGACGAGCCCTCCGGCGGCGACGAATCCGATGACGACGGCGAGGGCGCCGAACCGGACGACCCCGAGGCCGGCGACGACGCGGATGAGAACGGCGGCGGCGACGAGTCCGACCAGGCCGATGACGAGTCCGATCAGACTGATGAGGACGACGAGGAGCCCGGTGCAGGCGACGACGCCGACGAAGACGACGCGGCAGCAGGTGAGTTGGAGCACGGCGGCGGCTTCGTGCTGACTCAGGACGATGCAGATACCGACGCTGCCGAGGACGACGACGCCAGTGGGGACGACGACGCCAGTGGGGACGACGCCACCGACGAGGGCGACGCCGACGACGGCGAGAGCGGCGACCAGAGCGCCGATGGCGAGAGCGACGCCGACGACAGCGAGAGCGACGATGGCGAGAGCGACGACGGCGAGAGCGACGACGGCCCGAGCGGCGAGGACGACAGCTCGGGTGACACAGACCCAGACAACTCCGGCTCCGCCGACGACGATGCCGACGACGACGGTTCAAGCGACAGCAGCGTTGACGAGACGACCGTGTCAGTCGACGACGTCGACGTCATGCTCGACGAGGCGCAGGCTGGAGACTCCGATGCCGTGTTCGTCTCAGGATCGGCGAACGTTGCGGCGGTCGTCGCCGACGAGATTGCCCGCAGAGGCCTTGAGATGCAGCTGCTGGGCGGATCCGTGCTGATGAGCGACGCCTTCCTGGCTGAAGCCGGGTCCTCGGCGGAGGGGGCGTTGACCGCGGTGGAGAGCGAGTTGTCGCCGGAGGGCGGCTCCGGGCAAGGAGACGCCGAGGCGCGGCTGACCGAGTCCGGGATAGACCCGGGTCCGTACGGAGCCGCAGCGTATGACACTGGCGTCGCACTCGGTACTGTGCTAACCCGGTGTCTGCCGTCCGCCAGTTCAGCGACGTCGGCGCGGGAGGGCTGCCTGGGCGAGTTCGCCGAAGTGAGATTCGACGGCGCAACAGGGGAGTTCGCGTTCGACGAATTCGGCGATCGGCTCGGTGCGGCACCGGAGATCATGGAGATCCGTGACAGCGCGTGGACTACGGTCGACGCTGGCAGATAGTCACCGTTGCCGGTGTCCGGGGTCACATTGTCCTAACAACCCATGCCTACAGTGTGTCCACAGATGCGCCAGTCAGGGCAATGGGCATA
>NZ_ML142849.1:567252-568521 GCF_004138495.1 Phytoactinopolyspora endophytica | reverse complement strand
TGCGTCCACTGAGCCTGCCAATAGATGGACGAGTCGGGAGGAGACGCGTTTGTTACGGACGCGCCGCGTCGCGGTGGCGATGTGTGTCACGTGGCTGATCGCCGTTCTCGCCGGCGCCCCGGCTGTCGCTGCGCTGGCGCCGGCCCCGGCTTCGGCTGGAGAGGCAGCCTCGGCGCCGATGAGCGGCATCCTTCCCGCACAGCAGGAGACGGAAGAGGGCCTGCGCGGCTCGATCCGCGACGGCGAGGGCGAACCCGTGCCGGATGTCGTTCTGATCGTCAGCGACAGCGACGGCAACGAGGTGGGCGAGGCCTCGACCGATGACACAGGAACGTGGGAGGTTCCGCTGCCCGGGCCCGGGACGTACTCGGTGCTGCTGGAGGAAAGCACTCTGCCTGAGGATGTCGACCTCCGCGACCCAGAGCGGAACCCGCTGGAGGTGCGGGTCACCAGCGGCCGGGTCGCGCCGGCGGTGTTCCAGCTGGGTGAAGGCGAAAGCGGACGCGCACAGCTCGACTCTCTGGTGCGGTCAACCGCCAACGGCCTCAAGTTCGGGTTGATCATCGCCATGGCGGCGGTCGGCCTGTCGCTCATCTTCAGCACCACCGGGCTGATCAACTTCGCACACGGCGAGCTTGTCGCGGTGGGCGCGATGCTCACCTGGTACGTCAACGTAGGCCTGTCCAACGACGGGGGACCCGAAATCCCGCTCATCGGCGCCGGGGCTATCGTGATCATCCTTGTCGCGTTGTTCGGTGGCGGGCTCGAAGTAGGGCTTTTCCGGCCGCTGCGAAGACGGCGGTTGGGAATCTTCCAGCTGCTCATCATCACGATCGGGCTCGGCCTCGCCATCCGTCACGTGCTCTTGGTGATCTTCGGCGGCTCGCCACGCACCTATCGCGACTTCGTCGGTCAGGAGACCGTCTCGATCGGGCCGATCTCGCTCACACCACGTGACATGGTCATCATGGGCCTGTCGGTGCTGATCCTGGCTGCCGTGGCGACGATGCTGCAGATCACACGGATGGGCAAGGCGATCCGGGCTGTAGCCGACAACCCCGCGCTGGCGTCGGCGTCGGGGATCGACGTCGACCGCGTGATCCTGACAGTGTGGATCATGGGCGCTGGGCTGGCCGCAACCGGCGGGATATTCTTCGGCTCGGCCGTCTCGGTGGACTGGTTCATGGGATTCCGGCTCCTGCTCCTGATGTTCGCGGCGGTGATTCTTGGTGGGATCGGCACGTACTACGGCGCGATGGTCGGTGGCAT
>NZ_ML142849.1:557433-567206 GCF_004138495.1 Phytoactinopolyspora endophytica | reverse complement strand
GCCTGGTCACCGAGCTGTCCGTGCTGTGGTTCCCGTCGGAGCTGAAGTTCATGTGGGCACTGCTGGCCTTGATCGTGGTCTTGCTGGTACGGCCGCAAGGCATCCTTGGCCACCGCGAGCGGGTCGGATAGGAGCGCGACGTTGGATTGGATAGGCGTATTCACCAATGGCCTGCGTACTGGTCTCGGCCCCCAAGCCGCTGCCTACGCGTTGCTGGCGATCGGCCTGAATGTCCACTTCGGATTCACCGGCCTGCTCAACTTCGGCCAGGTCGCCTTCATGCTTGTCGGCGCCTACGGAGTCGGCATCACCACGGTGACCTACGGTGGGCCGTTGTGGTTGGGGATTCTGGTGGGACTGGGCGGTGCACTCGTCCTTGCCCTGATCGTAGGTGTCCCCACGCTGAGGCTCCGCGCTGATTACTTCGCGATTACGACGATCGCCGTCGCCGAGGTGCTCCGGCTGATCGTCCGATCCAGCTCCGCTGGGGATGTGACCGGCGGGCCGCTCGGCCTGCAGTCGATTGCGCCAGAGTTCCAGGACATCAACCCGATCCCGGTGGGTACCTATGGCGTCGGCCGGGTCTCGTACCCGCACGGGCAGCTGTGGACCTTGCTCGTGACATGGGGTGTCGCCCTGCTGGCGACCGTCGTCGTGATCCTGCTGATGCGCAGCCCGTGGGGTCGGGTGGTGAAGGCCGTTCGCGAAGACGAGGAAGTGGCGCGCTCTCTCGGCAAGAACGTGTTCAGCTACAAGCTGCAGAGCTTGATGCTCGGCGGGTCCATCGGCGCCGCCGGCGGCATCATGTTCTCGTTGGGCAGCCAGACCGTGAACGCCGACACCTACCAGCCCCAGGTCACCTTCTATGCGTATGTGATCTTGATCCTGGGTGGTGCCGCTTCGCGGTTCGGGCCGCTGATCGGCGCGGTGCTGTTCTGGTTCTTGTTCAGCGCCATCAGCACGGCACTCCGGCAAGCTGCCCGAGCTGACCTGCTCCCGGAATTCATGTCCGGGGGAGGTTCCACCGGAGCGACGGTCCTCACCTTTGTGGGCTTGGCCCTCATGCTGCTGATGATCTTCCGCCCACAGGGCATTCTTGGCAACAAGAAGGAGATGGTCCTCGGGGCTCGTTAGCTTGGCCCATCCATGGCCATCTTGAGGTGAGAGCGCATCGGATCAAACCATTGCGCACATAGTGGCGCACATGCATGTGGGCCGGGACCTTCGACAGGTCCCGGCCCACATGCTGCGTGAACCGACGCTACTCAGCGTTGCCGGTGATGCGCCAGGTACCGGTTTGTCAGGGTGCCGGGCGCATCACCGTGGCAGCTGTGTGTGAATCAGTTGAGGTCGCCGAGATCGAGGTCCTGGTCTCGGACGACTTCTAGGGAGCCGTCGTCCTGGAACTCGGCGATGGCGTACCGGCCGAACGTCGGATCCGATCCCTCCATCTCAAGCGGGCCGCTGGCACCGTTGTAGTCGATGTCCGCTCCGTCCTCCAGGAGTGCGCTGCACTCCTCAAAACTCGTGCACTCGGTACCTTCCCTGGTGACATCCACGATGGTGTCGTTGAAGTCGACCGGGTCGGTGGAGTCGGCGGAGATCGCGGCAAGGGCGATGGTGACCACGCAGTCGTACGTCTGGCCGCCGTAGATGTAGTTGCCGGACTCGCCCGATGGCAGCGCTTCCTCGAGGCGCGTGTTGAACTCCTCACCACCAGCGGCACCGATCACCTTCATACCCGCGATGAAGCTCGGGTCGTCCGGGTTCACGTCGTCGGTCAGTGTCGGGCCGAACAAGCCGTCGCTGCCGTACAGCTGGTCGGCGGAGAGGCCTGACTCGATCAGCTGCCTGATGAGGGTCGCGGCCTCGCCGAAGGAGACCAACACGACCGCGTCCGCGTTCGCCCCGGTGATGTCCGAGACCTCAGCCGAGAAGTCCGTCGTATTGGGGTCGTAATCGTTCCGCGACACCACAGTGCCCCCGGAAGCCTCGACACCGTCCTGCACCAGGTCGGCGAGCGACACGCCGTAGTCGTCTGCACGCGCGGCGATGGCGATGTTCTGATGACCGTCGTTCAGCAACTCGTCGACGATGACGGGGCTGACGGCCTCGTCCGGCGGCACGGTGCGATGGTAGAAGCCGTTGTTCTCCTGATCGCTGAACTCAGGTGATGTGTTGGACCCAGAACACTGCACGATCTGGTTGTCGAACAGCATCTGGATGATCTCCTGCGACATCCCGGATGCTGCCGCGCCGACGACGGCGTCCGCGCCGCCGTTGATGTGCTGCGCGGCGGCCTGCTGTGCGATGGGGGCGTCGCCGGCCTCGTCTCCGCTCGCGAGGGTCACATCGTTGCCGTTGACGCCGCCCGCCTCGTTGATCTCTTCGACGGCCATCTGGACACCGGTGATCATCGGCGCACCGAGGAAGGCCAACGGCCCGGACTCGGGCAGGACATAGCCGATGTTGAGGACGTCGTCACGGCCGGGACGATCGACCTCCGGCACTTCGGCGTCCTCCTCGCCCTCGTCTTCGGGCTCTTCCTCCTCTTCGGCCGGCTCCTCTTCGGCCGGCGTCTCTTCAGCTGCGCCGTCCGTCTCGGTCTCATCGCCGTCGTCGTCGTCGCCACAGGCGGCGAGCGTGAGCGTGAGCGCCGCGACTGCTGCTGCACTTCTGAGAAATACAGTGCGTCTCATCGCTTTCCTTCCCCTCCGTACATGGATTCGTGAACGGGACGCTACACCTGCACTTATGCGGGCGCTAGCGCTTGCGTGCCGGCGACACGCAGATGTGATCTAGAGGTGACCTTGCGATACGCATCGGACTGAGTCACACTCGCGCGAGAGTGCCGAGGTACAGCTCGATCACCTTCGGGTCGTGCAACAGATCGGCGCCTGCGCCGGTGTAGGCGTTGCGGCCCTGGTCGAGAACGTAGCCACGGTCGCAGATCTGCAGACACCGGCGGGCGTTCTGCTCCACCATGATCATCGACACTCCGGCGCGGTTGATACGCCGGGCGAGGATGAACACCTCGTCTTGCAGCGCTGGTGACAGGCCCGCCGATGGCTCGTCGAGCAGCAGAACCGCCGGTTCGGCCATCAGTGCTCGTGCCATGGCCACCATCTGTCGTTCGCCACCCGAGAGCGATCCGGCCCGCTGGCTGCGGCGGTCCGCGAGGGCGGGGAAGAGCGACACGACGAACTCGAATCTCTCCTCGAATCTCCCCGGGTTCTGGTACAGCCCCATCTGCAGGTTCTCGGCGATGGTGAGAGAGGGAAAAATGTTGTTCGTCTGCGGGACGAAGCCGATGCCGCGCGAGACGAGTTCATTCGCCTTGAGACCGACGATGTCCTCACCCCGGAGAGTGACCGTGCCGGACGTGATCTTCAGCAGCCCGAAGATCGCCTTGAGCAACGTGGACTTACCGGCGCCGTTTGGGCCGATGATGCCGACCAGTTCGCCCTCGTTGATATACAGATCGGTGCCCTGAAGGATGTTCACACCGGTGAAGTAACCGGCCACCAACTCGTCAGCGCGGATGAGCGAGCCTTCCGCGCTTTTGAGGTGCTCACTGCGGTCGGCGCCGACGGATTCGGTCCCGCTCATCGTGTCTCCTTGCCGGCTGGCGTCTCAGTCGCGTCCGCGCTGGATGATGACTCGGCACCGGACGACGAGGCGCGGCCTGACGGCGGTGGTGTGTCGCTGGATGACGGCGGCGAGTCGTCTCCGTTCACCGTCGCGGCGCTTACGTCGTCGTCGATGAGATCGGCCTCTATCTCGGCCAGTTGACGCTCCTCCTCAGCCTCGGTGAGTGGCGCATCGTGGTGAGAGCCGAGATAGGCATCGATGACGACAGGATCGGCCATGACGGCGTCCGGAGGACCCTCGGACACGACTCGCCCCTGGGCCATAACGATCACCCAGTCGGAGATGTCACACACCATGTCCATGTCGTGCTCGACGAACAGTACCGTCATCCCCATGTCGCGAAGATCTTTGACGTGTCCCAGCAGGGACTGCGTCAACGCCGGGTTCACGCCGGCCATGGGCTCGTCCAACATGACCAGAGTGGGCTCGGCCATGAGCGCGCGTGCCATCTCAAGAAGTTTGCGCTGTCCGCCAGAGAGCTCTCCTGCGTACTCGCCGCGCATGTGATCGAGTTTGAAACGGGTGAGCAGCTGTTCCGCGCGTTCCGTGACCGTCTTCTCCTGCTTATTCCACAGCCACGGCAGCAGCGCCCGCCACGCTCGCTCACCGAGCTGATCGGTGGCGCCGAGCCGCATGTTCTCCATGACGGACAACCGCGTGAGCGCCTTGGTGAGCTGAAAGGTGCGGACCAGTCCCGCCCTGGCGATTCGGTAGGGAGGCTGTCCGGCCAGCTGGTGGCTCTCAAACGCCCATTTGCCGGTTTGTGCTCGGTCGAACCCGGTGAGGAGGTTGAAGAAGGTAGTCTTGCCCGCGCCATTGGGGCCGATCAACGCAGTGATAGCGCCGCGCTGAATCTCGACGTGCTCGACGTCGACCGCGGTGAGCCCGCCAAAGCGGCGGACGACGTTGTCGGCCACCAGAATAGGATCTCGCTTCGGCGCCCCCGGTTTCCGGGGGACATCGGCGAACAAATCGTGCGCTGTGCTCGGTGCTGTCATGGGGTGCCAGCTCCCTTCTGTCACTGAGGATCGCTCGTGACTACCCTCAAGTATCCGCGCGATGGCGTCTTCAGCACCATGTGTGTGGATTAAAACGGTTGGGCGAGCATAACCGGCCGGAAGCGCAGCGCTGTATCGCGACCCTTCCGCCCACGCAGATGTTTCCAGACCGATACGTGGTGGTGACTGGAGTACCCGGGGTGGTCACTCTTCAACCAGGCGCAGATAGCAGGTGATCCGCGCGGTGCAGACGCGCTGCCCCGCGTCGTCGGTGATGACGACGTCGTATGTGGCGAACGTCCGGCCGCGATGCGCGGGTGTGGCAGTCGCGGTCACGTGGCCATCCCGGACGCCGCGGTGGTGCGTGGCGTTGATGTCGACGCCGACGGGAAACCGGTCCGGCATGGCGTGCAACGTGGCGGCCATCGACCCTACGCTCTCGGCGAGTACGCATGACGCGCCGCCGTGGAGCAGGCCGACTGGCTGGGTGTTGCCCTCCACGGGCATCCGCGCCACGACCTGCTCCGTCGAGCCTTCCAGGTAGATGATGCCCATCCGCTCGTCCATCGCCGATCGTGGGATGTCCGCCAAGGTGATCGGGGTCTGTCGCTCGTCCGGCTGCGCATGGTTCATGAAAAGAGATCCTGCCGCAGAGTGGCTGACCGCCCAGCACCGGCATTCGCGGCGGAGGCGGTCTTGCGGGCCGAACCCTGCTCTCCGCGGCGCCCGCTAAGGCGTGTGGACGGGAGCGGAGTCCTCCTTGCCTTGAAGGTTCTCATGGCGGGATCGCCCCGGGTCCGAACAGCTGGGCGACATTGTCATTGCCTCGGACTAAGGTAGCGCCGTGGCTGATGTTGTTGAGACCCCGCGGTTGCTCTTGCTCGATGGTCATTCGCTCGCGTATCGGGCGTTCTATGCGCTGAAGGACGCGAACCTGGTCACGACCACCGGGCAGCACACCGAGGGTGTGTACGGGTTCACCTCGATGCTGATCAACGTCTTGCGAGACGAAGCGCCGACGCACGTGGCCGTGGCGTTCGACGTCTCCCGGCAGACATTCCGCAGCGAGAAGTTCCCCGAGTACAAGGCCAACCGCAGCAGCTCGCCTGATGAGTTCAAGGGACAGATCGACCTGGTGAAGGAGGTCCTGACGGCGTTGCGCATTCCGTTCGTCGAGAAGGACGGCTTCGAAGCGGACGATGTCATCGCCACACTGGCCAGCCAGGCCGAGGCGCAGGGTGTGGATGTCTTCATCTGCACCGGGGACCGCGATACCTTCCAGCTGGTGAACGAGCATGTCACGGTCCTATACCCGCGGCGGGGGGTCTCGGACCTGACGCGCATGACAGCCGAGGCTGTGCAGGACAAATACGGTCTGACCCCGGCACAGTATCCCGACTTCGCCGCTCTGCGCGGCGACCCATCGGACAACCTGCCGAACATCCCGAGCGTCGGCGAGAAGACCGCGGCCAAATGGGTGGTTCAGTTCGGATCGCTGGACGAGCTCGTCGCTCGCGCCGACGAGGTCAAGGGCAAAGTCGGCGACGCGCTGCGGGCGCATCTGGGTCAGGTCATGACCAACCGTCAGCTCACCGAGCTGATTCGGGACGTCCCGCTCGATGTTCACATCGATGACCTGGCCCGCCAGCCGTGGGATCGCGAGGAGGTACACCAGCTCTTCGACACTCTGCAGTTCAGGGTTCTCCGTGATCGGCTGTACGAGTACCTTGACCCCACAGAACCTGAGTCGGGCGGCGGATACGAGGTCGACGCCGAGCGGCTGGAGCCTGGCGACGTCGCGGGTTGGCTGGCCGAGCATGCGGCGTCCGGGCGTACCGGCGTGTCGGTGCGAGGCACCTGGATGCGTGCCACGGGCGACGTGACCGAGGTGGCGCTCGCGACGGCAGATGGCGCCGGCGCATGGTTCGAGACCGCCAAGCTCAGTCCCGAGGACGACACCGCGGTGGCGCAGTGGTTCGCCGACCCGGAGCGGCCCAAGGTGATGCACGAGGCCAAGGGACCGCTGCACGCGCTCACCGCGCGTGGCTGGCCGGTCGCCGGGCTGGCCGCCGACACCACGATCTCCGCCTTCATCGCGCTGCCAGGCCAGCGGTCGTACGATCTAGCGGACCTGGTACAGCGCTTCGTCGGCCGGGAGCTGCGGATGGACAGTGCGGGTGCGTCCGAGGTTCAGCTCTCGCTCGACGGCGGCGACGAGGAACAGCTCGGCCTCGACGAGGCCGTACGCGCGCGGGCCGTGCTTGACCTTGCCGACGCTCTCGACGCCGAGCTCGGCAAACGTGGCGGGCGCAAGCTGCTGGACGAGGTGGAGCTGCCGTTGGTGAGCGTCCTTGCGGGCATGGAGCGCAAGGGCGTCGCAGTTGACGTCAGCTACCTGGAAGAGCTCGAGTCGTCTTTCGCGGGCGCGGTATCGCGGTCGGCTTCGGACGCCTATGACGCGATCGGGCACGAGGTCAACCTGGGCTCCCCGAAGCAGCTGCAGGTCGTCCTGTTCGAAGAGCTCGACATGCCGAAAACGAAGCGGACCAAGACCGGATACACCACTGATGCCGATGCGCTGGCCGACCTCTTCGTGAAGACCGAGCATCCGTTCCTGGAAGCGCTGCTGCGGCACCGTGACGCGTCGAAGCTGCGGGTCACCGTCGAAGGTCTGCTGAAGTCCACCGCCGACGACGGCCGCATTCACACCACATTTCACCAGACCATCGCCGCCACCGGGCGGCTATCGTCCACCGACCCCAATTTGCAGAACATCCCGATCAGAACGGCGGAAGGCCGTCGCATCCGGGAGGCATTCGTCGTCGGCGACGGCTACGAGAGCCTGCTGACCGCCGATTACAGCCAGATCGAGATGCGCATCATGGCGCACCTCTCCGAGGACGAGGGACTGATCGACGCGTTCGCCTCGGGTACGGACTTCCACTCGGAGACGGCCGCCCGCGTGTTCAACGTCGCCGCCGACGACGTCACGGGGGAGATGCGGGCGAAGATCAAGGCCATGAACTACGGCTTGGCGTATGGGCTGTCCGCTTACGGCCTGTCGAAGCAGCTGACCATCGGGGTCGCCGAGGCACAGACCTTGATGGACGAGTACTTCGAGCGGTTCGGCGGCGTGCGTGACTACCTGCGCGAGGTGGTGCAGCGGGCGGCCGGCGAGGGCTGGACCGAGACGATGCTGGGGCGCCGCCGATACCTACCGGATCTCACCAGCGAGAATCGGCAGCGTCGTGAGATGGCCGAGCGGATGGCGCTGAACGCCCCCATCCAGGGCTCCGCGGCCGACATCATCAAGGTCGCCATGCTCGGCGTTGAGCGTGCGCTGAACGCGGAAGGCCTGAGGTCTCGGATGCTGCTCCAGGTTCACGACGAGCTCGTGCTCGAGGTCGCATCGGGAGAGCGCAGCGCCGTCGAGGAGCTAGTGCGGCGCGAAATGGGTGCGGCATACGAGCTGCGGGTGCCGCTCGAGGTGTCGGTCGGGTCTGGGCGGACCTGGCAGGAAGCGGCACACTAGGGCCCTCGGCTCGACCTCGTTCTGGTTGCGCTGGGTGGGCCGGAGAATTCGTCGGCCTCTCACGCCTCCGGCGGGTGGCTTTCCGTGCTGGTTGCGTGTGTCTGCGCCTCCGGAAGATCGGCCGATGAGCTTCTCCGGCCCTTTCGAGCGTTCAGCATGTAGGCGGTGTGTAGTTCGCAAGATGTTCAAGTAGTTCATGTGGCGCATGGGTAGCGAAGTGCGACCAATCGTGACAAGCTCGTGACTCAAGGGTTTGAGTTGTGCCTGTGCCGGGGGGCGTACGGCTGCGGACAAAAGCGGAGGTCTGCGTGCGGCGTGCACCACGAGTGACGATAGGTCTGGTGGCGGTTGCGAGTGTTTTCTGCCTAGGGAGAGGTGACGCGGTACCGGAGCCGGTAGATGACCGGACGACGCCGGTGGCGAACGGTACGTCCTTGAGCGACGTACCGACGATGAGCTCACAGACACGGAACCTGGGTAGCGACCCCGATCTGGTGGACGCGGAGACGGCGTCTGCGTCGGTCACCCAGGTCGATGAGGACGAGGATGTCGGCTCGGGTTCGGACCCCGAAGAGGGGAACTCGTCATCCGCAGATCTGGGCACCGGATTGAGCGGTGGCTCCGTGGGAGACCTAGGGATCCCGGGGCTCGTCCTAGAGGCGTACCAGCAGGCTGCGGAGTCCTGGAACGAACGGCAGGCCAGTTGCAACATTCGCTGGCAGATCCTGGCCGGGGTAGGCAAGGTCGAGTCGAGTCACGCCCGTGGCGGCCAGGCCACCGAGCAGGGCGATACGCAGCCGCGGATCCTCGGGCCGGTGCTGAACGGTGGGCCCGGAATTGCGGCGATTCCGGATACCGACGGCGGGCACTGGGACGCTGACTCGACATGGGACCGCGCAGTCGGCCCGATGCAGTTCATCCCCGGAACCTGGAAGGCGTTTGGTGTGGACGCGGCCGGCGACGGAGCCGCCGATCCGCACAACGTGTTCGATGCGACGCTGAGTGCAGCGAAGTACCTGTGCTTCGGCGGCGGCGACCTTTCCACCGACTATGGCTTGAGTTCGGCCTTGCGGCGTTACAACAACTCTGCGGCCTATGTGCACAAGGTCATGGAGTGGATCGAGGCCTATGACAAGGGTGAGGTCGAGTCGGTAGACACGGCCGGACCTGGGCCGGACGTAACTGAAGCGCAAGGCGACGGCGGACTGCCGGATTCCAATGGTCCCGCGCCTACCGGCGAACCGAGCGATGGCCCAAAGCCCACGGACAACCCGGACGGCGATGATAAGCCGGGCGGCAACGATGGCGGCGATAAGCCGGGCGGCAACGACAAACCGGACGACGACGGCGGAGACAAGCCGGGCGACAACGACGACGATGGCAAGCCTGAGCCGGACCCCACGGAGCCTGAGCCGGACCCGACCGAGCCTGAGCCGGACCCCACGGAGCCTGAGCCGGATCCGACCGAGCCTGAGCCGGATCCGACCGAGCCTGAGCCGGACCCGACCGAGCCTGAGCCGGACCCCACGGAGCCTGAGCCGGACCCCACGGAGCCTGAGCCGGATCCGACCGAGGAGCCTGAGCCGGATCCG
>NZ_ML142849.1:555171-557423 GCF_004138495.1 Phytoactinopolyspora endophytica | reverse complement strand
GCCTGAGCCGGACCCGACCGAGGAGCCTGAGCCGGACCCGACCGAGGAGCCTGAGCCGGACCCGACGGACGAGCCTGAGCCGGACCCGAGCGAGCCGGAACCCGAGCCGAGCGATCCGGGCGAGACAGAGTGTGCGGACCCGTCGAATTCACCGGATGCGACCGATGAGCCCGACCCGACGGCAACCTATGGGCCGGGTGAGCGGGAAGACTTCGAGGAGTCGGCGTCCGAGGACCCTGATCCCGACGCGCCCGCTGACTGTGATGACGACGATGACGACGATGACGACGACACCGAGTCTCCGGAGCCAACCGGCACGGAAACTCCGCGGCCGTCCCGTTCGTTAGAGCCGGCAGAAGAGGACTGAACCGGCCGGGTGTGCACATTGTCACCGCGTGACACTAGAGGTCACGCGGTGAGATAGGCCCGCGTTCGATCCCGCGCGCGTCGTGCGGCGGCAGCGTTGAGACGGTGTGCGTGGGCGAGTGACGCGAGGGCTGGGCGTTCCCCGATAGGCTACGGCTAGATGACAACAGCGGATATCGTTCGCGGTCTGTGACCTGATCGCGATGTGGGCCTAATTGACCCTGGTGCAAGCGGGCAGGTAATCTTTCCTGTGCGCTGTGGGCCTGCGTGACCTCAGACCGAGCAGGCTCGCGCTCGTTCATGTCGTTCGGCCGGTGCTCTCTCAGATCTTCCGTCCCTCGGCACGGCGATCAAAGGGCCTGTGGCGTAACCGGTTTTACCTACACCTGTCCGGAGCCCGCTTCCACATGACGAGCAGCATCGAGGCCGAAACACCCACCGCAAGCACGCCTGCATCGCCGCAGGTGGCGGTCAATGACATCGGGTCCGCGGAGGCCTTTCTCGCCGCGATCGACGAGACCATCAAGTACTTTAATGACGGCGACCTGGTGTCCGGTACCGTCGTCAAGGTCGACCGGGACGAGGTCCTGCTCGACATCGGCTATAAGACAGAGGGCGTTATCCCCTCGCGTGAGCTGTCGATCAAACACGACGTTGATCCACACGAGGTTGTTGCCGTCGGCGACGATGTCGAAGCTCTGGTCCTGCAGAAGGAGGACAAGGAAGGCCGGCTGATCCTGTCCAAGAAGCGTGCGCAGTACGAGCGCGCGTGGGGCAAGATCGAGGAGATCAAGGAAGCCGACGGCGTCGTGTCCGGTTCGGTCATCGAGGTCGTCAAGGGCGGCCTGATCCTCGACATCGGCCTGCGGGGCTTCCTGCCTGCGTCGCTCGTGGAGATGCGCCGGGTGCGCGACCTCCAGCCGTATGTCGGCAAGGAGATCGAAGCCAAGATCATCGAGCTGGACAAGAACCGCAACAATGTGGTCCTGTCCCGCCGTGCGTGGCTCGAGCAGACTCAGTCCGAGGTCCGTTCCACCTTCCTGCAGACGTTGCAGAAGGGACAGATCCGTTCGGGTGTCGTCTCCTCGATCGTCAACTTCGGTGCGTTCGTCGATCTCGGCGGTGTCGACGGCCTGGTGCACGTGTCCGAGCTGTCCTGGAAGCACATCGACCACCCGTCCGAGGTCGTCGAGGTGGGCCAGGAGGTCACGGTCGAGGTTCTCGACGTCGACATGGACCGGGAGCGGGTCTCGCTCTCGCTGAAGGCGACGCTCGAAGACCCGTGGCAGCAGTTCGCTCGGACCCATCAGATCGGGCAGATCGTCCCCGGCAAGGTCACCAAGCTGGTGCCGTTCGGTGCGTTCGTCCGGGTCGACGACGGGATCGAGGGCCTGGTGCACATCTCCGAGCTGGCCGAGCGTCACGTGGAGGTGCCGGAGCAGGTTGTCGAGGTCGGCGCGGACACCATGGTCAAGGTCATCGACATCGACCTGGAGCGTCGTCGTATCTCCCTCTCGCTGAAGCAGGCGAACGAGGGCGACACGGCCGAGCACGTGTCCGAGCACTTCGACCCGACGTTGTACGGCATGGCTGCCGACTACGACGACGAAGGCAACTACAAGTACCCCGAGGGCTTCGACCCCGAGACGAACGACTGGCTGGACGGCTACGAGGAGCAGCGTGCCGAGTGGGAGCGGCAGTACGCCGAGGCCCACGCACGCTGGGAAGCTCACAAGAGCCAGATCGAGAGCGCCCAGGTGGAAGACGCCAAGGCGAAGGAGGAGAACCCCTCCGAGTACTCCTCTTCGGGTGCACCTGCGGAGGTCAAGGACGACGAAGGCGGAACGCTGGCGTCGGACGAGGCGCTGCAGGCGCTGCGGGAGAAG
>NZ_ML142849.1:551146-555050 GCF_004138495.1 Phytoactinopolyspora endophytica | reverse complement strand
CGAGCAGGTACGGTTATGCGCGTGAGTCGAGTTCTACGGAGATGTCTCGCGGTCGTCGTCCTTCCGGCCGCCGTCATGTTGAGTGGCTGCACCGACAACGATGAGCCAGAGGTCCCTGAGGTTCCTGGAGAGACCGACGAGCCGACGGGCGACACCACCGCCACCGAGGCAGTAGATGCCACGCCCGACCCGACGTCCACCCTGGACGTTCCGTTCGAGTGCAGTGAGTTGATGAGCGCCGGCCGGGTGGTCCAGATCCTGCAGACGTCGTTGGACGGCGAGACGCAGCGCGTATACAACGAGGACTTCCTCGAGGATTCCGGGCGTACCGGTCGCCTCACGTGCAGGTATGGTGCACCCACGGGCGGCGAGACTGCTTCTCCGTCGCCCGATTCCGAGCCGGAGGCCCCGGCGGTGGAGATCGCGGTGAGCTCCTACATCGACGAGGAGACGGCCGGCGGGCGTATCGACGCGACGCTGGGCTCGACTTCCCGCGACATCGAGCCGCAGACGATGGGCGGCAACGAGGGCTACGTGCTGACCGGCCAAGACGAGGTCACGTTCATCATGGCCGAAGGCGTGCGCACCTACGTCATCGCGCTGCGCCGCGGCGTAGTGGCGGAAGCGGCCGAGCTCGTCGTCATGCTGGACCTCGCGGCCGAGATGCTCGGCCTCGACGCGCCCACCCCGGAGTCGTGAGAGCATCTGAGCCACGCACCCAGCGCGACGGCCTGACCGAGTACAACTAGAGTCGGCATTGTGTTGCGTGTTGGACTGACGGGCGGGATCGGGGCAGGAAAGTCGACGGTGGCGGAGCGGCTCAGTGAGCTCGGTGCCGTCGTGATCGATGCAGATCGGATCTCCCGCGAGGTGGTCGAACCCGGCACACCTGGCCTTGAGGCGGTCATCCGCGAGTTCGGGTCCGGCGTGGTGACATCGGACGGCTCACTCGATCGGGCCGAGCTTGGACGTCTTGCTTTCGGCAGCGATGAGCGTCGTGCCGCTTTGAACAGCATCATCCACCCGCTTGTGTACCAGCGGCGATCCGAGCTCGTGGCAGCCGCCCCCGCGAGCTCTGTGGTCGTCGAGGACATCCCGCTGCTGGTCGAGAACGGTTTGGGCGCCGCGTACCCGCTGGTGCTTGTGGTGCACGCGCCGGTGGAACTGCGGGTGGAGCGGCTGGTCGCCCGAGGTTTGACCGCCGACGACGCTCGGTCCCGCATCCGCGCGCAGGCCGACGACGATGCTCGCCGGGCTGCCGCTGACGTGTGGCTGGAGAATACAGACACCGTACGACGGCTGCTGGACGAGGTGGACGAGCTGTGGCACCGCCGGCTCGTCCAGTTCGAGCGGAACGTCCGGGAACGTCGTCCGGCCGAGCGTCGGTCGGACCAGCACTCGCCGGCGGATGCCGCGGACGTGGTGGATGCCGCGGACGTGGCGGATATGGTGCGGCCGCGACTGGTCGAGGCGGACCCCACGTGGCCGGACCAGGCTGCTCGACTCATCGAACGTGTTCAGCACGTCGCGGGAGAACGTGCACAGCGGATTGACCATATCGGCTCCACCTCAGTGCCGGGTCTGCTGGCCAAGGACGTGATCGATCTGCAGGTAGTGGTCGACGACATGCAGGCTGCGGGCACAGTTGCCGACGACCTGCACGACGTGGGCTTCGTCCGGATGCCAGGTCGGTGGTTCGATGTGCTGCGCGACGGAACTGAACGGGACAAGGCGATGGCCTGTAACGCTGACCCGGCACGTGCGGTCAACGTGCACGTCCGGCCAGCCGGTTCACAGGCGTGGCGCGACGCCCTGCTGCTGCGCGACCGGCTACGCGCGTCAGCCGAGGAGTCCGCGGAGTACGCAGCCCTGAAGCGTCAGCTGGCCAACGGGGAGTACCCCACGATGGATGACTACGCGCAGCGGAAGACCCCGTGGATCAACGCCGCGTTGGCACGCGCTGACGCGTGGGCCGAGGAGACCGGCTGGTCGGCGTGAACGGCCAGCTTGTGTGAACTGTTGGTCGGTGTGAACGGTCGACCAGTGTGAACCGCTGGAAGCATGGAGGTGGGGAGAGGGATCTCCCGGCGGCGGGTCGCGTGGGGCGGGCCGCTTCGGATGATCTGGGGCCCGGCTGGGCTTGAGCCGGGAGATCCCTCTCCCCACCTCCTGTTGAGCAGCCTGTGCCGAGCTGTTACCGACAGTCACTCAGCGCGCGGCGGTTCGCGATTGAGCCGGGAGGTTCCTGCTCCTACCTGGTTTGTGGCGGCCGGTTGTCGAGTTCTTGGCGACGATCGCTCAGGGCGGGGCGGTTCGAGACTCGGTCGGGGACGAGCGTTCCGTCGGGGAGCAGCGGGCACGGCTCTGGGGTGCCCCAATGCTGCTGGATTGGCAATACGCCGGCCCACCCCTGGTGCGTCTCGACGTCCTCGTCCTCGTCGTTCGGCGCACCGGAGCGCAGCTTCACCGACGCGTCGTACAAGGGCAGGGCGAGGACGCTGGTGGCTGCGAGCTCCTTTCGGCTCGGCCGGCGCGTGTTCTCCCACGAACCAGGGGCGATGTGCTCGGTCAGGACGCGCAGCGCGTGCAGTTTGGCGGATGGTTCGGTGAGGGTGGTGGCACGGCCGTGGACAACGGCGCTCAAGTAGTTCATCGAGTGATGGAAGGCGGAGCGGGCGTACACGATTCCGTCCAGGCGGGTAACCGCGACGCTGACGGGCGCACCCTGTGAACTCGCCACCAGGCTCGCGGATCCGGTGGAGCCGTGCAGGTAGAGCGTGTCCCCGTCGCGCCCGTACCCGGTGGGGAGCACTATGGGCGCGCCGTCGCGAATGATCCCGAGATGGCAGATCAGGCAGGAGTCGAGCAGCTCATACAGCAGTGCACGGTCGGTCTGGGCCTTGCGGTTTCCGCGCCGGACCACGCTGCGGTCGGTGGGGGAGAGCGGGATGTCTTCGGTCACGTGTATGAGCATGGTGGACGAAGTGGCATCCTTGAATGGCCAATTCCGATGATTCTGGGAAGGCCACTGCTGTGAACGACCTGCCGCTCGTCCTCGAACGCGATTCTGACGATCCGTTGGCGCTCCAGGTAGCCGACCAACTCCGCTCGGCGGCCGCGCGAGGGCTGATGCGGGTGGGGGAGCGGCTGCCCTCGACCAGAGCGCTCGCGGCGTCGCTCAGCGTGAGCCGCACCGTGACGGCCGCCGCTTACGAGCAGCTCTACGCCGAGGGATGGTTGATCACCCGGCACGGTGCAGGCACCTTCCTGGCAGCAAGGCCCACCGTTGGAACGGGTGATGACCCCTGGCCGCCGGCGGCTTGGCGAACCGTGGAGCCGGATGACTGGTCGACGGATGACACGGCGACGGCGCGCAAGAAGGTGGCGACGACGCGCAAGGCGGTGGTGCCGAGGCACAAAGCGACGACGGACCGTGCGGTGCACGAGAGCGTGGCGCGCGAGCAGGTGGACCTGGAGCCCGGATCGCCATGGGCGGCAGGGATCCGTACCGAGATGTGGCGTCGCGCCTGGAGGCGGGCCGGCGACGTCGTGCCGGACGCGCGACCACTGCGCGCCGGGGGACTCGGCTATCGTGCGGCGGTCGAGGAACACCTGCTCCGGCATCGTGGACTGCTCGCGGGCAGTAGCGCGGTGCTGGCCACCAACGGGACGACATCGGCCGTGGCCGAGCTCGCCCTGGCCGTGTTCGAGCCCGGCGATGCGATCGCGGTCGAGGAACCGGGCTATCCCCGAGCCGTGAACGCTCTGCGTGCGGCCGGGCGGAGGGTCGTCCCCGTTCCGGTGGACGCCGACGGGCTGATGGTCGAGGCGATCCCTGCCGGTGTGCGGGCCGTGTACTGCACCCCGGCACATCAGTTCCCGCTGGGCGCCCGGCTCCCGGCGG
>NZ_ML142849.1:550677-551099 GCF_004138495.1 Phytoactinopolyspora endophytica | reverse complement strand
GGCGAGCTGCGTTACGACGTCGCCCCGCTGCCGTTGCTCGCCGCGATAGGCCCGGACGTCGTCATCCACCTAGGGACGGCGAGCAAGATCACCTCGCCGTCGCTCGGCGTGGGCTGGATGGTGGCGCCGGACGAGGTCGTGCGGGCGATGGCGGCACACCGGGACGTCAGCGGCGTGGGGCCGTCGCCCGCGGGGCAACGAGTGCTGGCGGCGATGGCAGAGACGGGCGACCTGTCGCGGCACCTGAGGCGGGTGCGCCGGGAGCTCGCCGCACGTCGTGAGCTGGTGGCGGCGATGCTGGCCGAGGCCGGCACGACGGTCATCGGCGACCGCGCGGGCGCGCACGTCGTCGTGCTTGTCGATGATGTAGACGACGAACGACATTTGGTCGAGCTCGCCTTCGGTGCCGGGGTCCACCTCGA
>NZ_ML142849.1:548374-550618 GCF_004138495.1 Phytoactinopolyspora endophytica | reverse complement strand
CTGCGCCGGTGCTTTCTCGGCCCGCCGTCGCTCGCGGGCGTGACTCTCGGGTACGCCGCACCGGACCGACGGAGCGATCTCCAGCGCGGGTTGCGGACCGTCGTCGAGATGTTCGCTCGCCTGAAGCGGGGGAGCTCGGCTCTGCGGGCAGAGGGCCGTGATGAGCCATGAAGGACGTCTGATCGCAGTGCGGATGACGTGAGCGAGCCTGTCATCCTCTGGTTCGGTTCTGGGCACCCTCGTGTGCGGTTTCCGGTGGAAAGAATTTCCCTCATAGGGGTCGACGGCGGCAAAGATCGCAAATATATTTCAGGACGACCGGAGATCGTGCGGAGATCGAAGGAGAAGAGATGTCCGTTGTGCCCCCGTCCGTTCCATCGACATCCACGTCCCCGACCGTTAGTCGGCGCCGGGCGCTCGCGCTCGGCGGCGGCGTACTCCTCGGCGCAGTCGCCGGAGGGTCCGCTGTCACGCTGCCGGCGCAGGCGCGCACCGGAAACGGATTGGCGGAGGCATTCGACGCCGCCGCCGGCGCGCATGGAGTGCCCCGCGACCTGCTCATCGCCCTGGGTTATGCCGAAACCCGGCTGACCAGTCACGATGGTCCTAGCCAGGCGAACGGTTACGGCCTGATGCATCTGGTCGACAATCCCTCGCACCGCACTCTCGCGGAGGCCGCCAAGCTGACCGATCACTCCAGGAAGAAGCTGAGTACCGACGAGTCGGCCAACGTCGACGGTGCGGCCGCCGTCCTGCGTGCCTATGCGGACGACGCCGGCATGTCCGCAGGTAACCGCAAGGATCTGGGCGCGTGGTACCCGGTGGTGGCGCGCTACTCGGGCGCCAGCGATCCTTACGTGGCGCGGCTCTACGCCGACGGCGTCTATCAGGCACTCTGGAGCGGCGCGAACGCTTCCGGAGTGAAGCTGGATCCGAACCCGGTGGAGCCGAACCGGTCCGTGGCGACGCGCGAGGTCGGTGTGCTGACCGATGACTACCCGCCGGCGTTGTGGGTGGCTGCCCACTCGAGCAACTACACATCGGCGAACCGCCCGAGCAGCCATCCGATCAACTATGTGGTCATCCACATGATGCAGGGCAGCTACGCAGGCAGTATCTCGTGGTTCCAGAACCCGTCGTCCAACGTGTCGGCGCACTACTGCGTGCGTTCGTCCGACGGGCAGGTCACACAGATGGTCAGGCACCGTGACTACGCATGGCATGCCGGGAACTCGACCTACAACCAGCGGTCGATCGGGATCGAGCACGAAGGCTACTTCGACCAGGCGTCGTGGTACACCGAGGCGATGTACCGCTCGTCGGCCGCGCTGACCCGGCACATCTGTGAGATGCACGGGATCCCGATGACCCGGGACCGCATCATCGGGCATAACGAGGCGTCGTCCACGCCGTGCCCCGGTCAGATATGGGACTGGTCCCGGTATATGGGCTACGTGACCGAGGACGACGGAGGCGGCGGAGAACCGGTCTGGGACGTCGTCGTCGATGCGGCGTCGGACGATGTGGCGGCCGGCTCGAGCTGGGAGCAGTCGTCGTACTCGAGCCAGAAGTACGGCGACCATTACCTGTTCAACACGCCCGAGCCGGTATCGGACCCGGTGTGGTACAGCGCTGACCTCCCCGAGGCAGGCACGTACCGGGTCGAGGTCTGGTATCCGTCCGACTCCGGCTACAACGATGCCACGCCTTACATCGTGGCGACCTCCAGCGGCAACCAGACGGTCAATGTGAACCAGCGGACCGGCGGCGGGGGATGGCGGTCGATCGGGACGTTCACCATGTCCGCCGGGCGCCACGAGGTGGTCGGCGTGAGCCGGTGGACCTCGGGCGCCGGCTACGTGATCGCCGACGCGATCCGTGTCTCCCTGCTCGAGTAGATGCCGCGGTATGCGGATCGTCCGGCCGAGTCTCCGGCTGCGGAGTAGATTTCGACCGTATGGTGCGAGCAATCGTGTGACGCTTGGTCGGTGGTGGGTGTCGTAAGCGTGGTCGCGCCCATTCCGACCGCTCCAAGCGGTCGGAATGGGCGCGACTGGGCATGCGAGCTTTAGACGGCCTTTCCGGAACGATCCGTGCTCGCGCGGTTGTTTTACGCGGCGGTGGTCGGGCGCGTCCTCCTCGTCATTGGGAGAAGCAGGGCTCCGCCGATGAGGAGGACCGCACCCGCCACGGCGATCATGGCCACGCCCGCTCCTCCGGTGTCGGGCAGCGGCTCATCGCCTG
>NZ_ML142849.1:536968-548093 GCF_004138495.1 Phytoactinopolyspora endophytica | reverse complement strand
TGTGCCGTCGTCGGTGCCGTTGTCGTCGCCCGTGCCGTCGTCGGTGCCGTTGTCGTCACCTGTGCCGTCGTCGGTGCCGTTGTCGTCGCCCGGCTCGTCGGTCTCCTCACAGTCCGGTATCTCGCCGACGAATGGGTAGCTGTGCATCTCGTTGCCCGAGCTGAACCCACCGCCGTGGACCAGGTCGCCGGCGGTGAGAACCCGGCCGTTCGTCCCGGGCAGGTCGATGGTCGTGGTGCTGTCGGCGGAACCGACGAGGATCGAGCCTGGCAGTTGGGCGTATCCGTGGAGATCCACGCTGGACGCTCCAGGGAAGTTCCACAGGACCCGCTGGGTCAGGTCGGCGTCGAGCTCGCCCGAGTTGAGCGCGAGGTCCGCGTTCTCGCCTACTACGTTGATCAACACCGTGGCATCGTCCGGGATGTCCTGGAACTCGATCATGGCGGGGTCGTCGCCGTCGGTGGGCAGGGTGCCGTCGACCGTGAACACCTGCAGGTCGCTCTCGCCGTCGCCGGTGAATGTGGCGGTGGCGCCGATCTCGACGATCTCGCCGGTCGCTGCGTTCTCGCCGTAGCAATGGGATAGCTCGCCGAGTACGGACGGAAGGCTGGTGTACTCATCCACGGCTGACGGGTCCTGGCGGACCTCGCCGTCGCCGGTGATGTCCACCTGCTCGTCGGTGAAGTTCTGCGCGCCGCCGTAGGCGAGGTTCCCGGTGACGAACGTGCCGGTGGTGTCGAACCCACCGAGGAAGACGGTGGCGCCGTCGCTGATCGTAAGGTCGCCGCCGATGATGAAGTGGTCCTCACCGTCCGGCGGTGGAACCCGCGATCCTACGCCGACCACGCCGACGTTGTAGCCCTGACCGGAACTCCGGTCGATGTGCGCGTCGCGCAGTACGACGGTGCGGCCTTCAGCCTCCGCGGCATCGTCGATCACCGTGAAGTCACCGCCGACGAAGACATTGACTGCGTCGTCGGTGCCGCTGAGGTCGCCGTTGTGTGGGGGCGACCACTCGGTGGGGCATTCGTCCCCCTCGCAGTCGCCAACCGGACTGGGAAGCGCGGCGGCGCTCACGGCGAGGGCCATGCCGGTGACAACGATGATTCCGACTGAGGCGGTGAGTAGTGACTTTCGGTGGGCGATCGTGTCATTGTGACGCCCACGCCGATGTGGGCGCGTGGTTCTGCGCATTGTTCCCCCGTGTGCGTAGTCGCGATATGTGGCAAGCATGCGCCCGCGTGGTGCGGGTATTGGCCTGCACGTATCGCTTTCGCTATTTGGATTCGAGATGAGTCTCTCGGTGTACTACTTGGACGTCAAACTATTGATCTGTGATATGACGCACAGAGAAGGTGCGGCTTGCTGCCGTCGAGCTCAAATAGCGGTCGTGGTGCGGGTCATGTGTCTTTCTGACCGTTCCAAGTGGCTGCGCCTACTTGACCAGTGATCATTCCGTTGCGGCGTACGAAAGGCGACCAGAGAAGGTGGTGGGGTGCGGAATTCCGTTCAGGGTAGGCGCGGGCGTCGGCGTGGGAGGAGCCCCGCGACGACCTCGCCGCGGGCGAGGACGGAACTCCGCACCCCACCACCGCTTCCGCAGCGCTCATTCGTAACGCAACCCATGACGTTGTCGGTGGCAGAGCATACGGTTGGAACCATGCGCCCTACCATCGACATCGTCCGCCGCGAGGCACCGTTCAAGGTCGTGAGCGACTGGGACCCGTCCGGTGATCAGCCGCAGGCGATCGATGAGCTGGAACAGCGAGTACGGGAGGGAGAGAACGATGTCGTCCTGCTCGGCGCCACCGGAACCGGGAAGAGCGCCACGACGGCTTGGCTGATCGAACGCCTGCAACGCCCGACGCTGGTGCTGGCGCCGAACAAGACGCTGGCGGCGCAGCTGGCCAACGAGTTCCGTGACCTGCTGCCGAACAACGCCGTGGAGTACTTCGTCTCCTACTACGACTACTACCAGCCAGAGGCGTACGTCCCGCAGACGGACACGTACATCGAGAAGGACTCCTCGATCAACGATGAGGTCGAGCGGCTGCGGCACTCGGCCACCGGTTCGTTGATGACCCGCCGGGACGTCGTGGTGGTGGCGACCGTCTCATGCATCTACGGCCTGGGTAACCCGCAGGAGTACGCGGACCGGATGGTTTGGCTGCGGGTCGGGGAAGAACGCGACCGGGAGGCGCTGCTCCGCAGACTCGTCGAGATCCAGTACACCCGGAACGACCAGAACTTCACGCGCGGCACGTTCCGCGTCCGCGGTGACACACTGGAGATCATTCCGCAGTACGGCGAGCTGGCCGTCCGGGTGGAGTTCTTCGGCGATGAGATCGAACGGATCACCACGCTGCATCCGCTCACCGGCGAGGTCATCAGCGACGAGGATCTGATGTACGTGTTCCCGGCGTCGCACTATGTCGCGGCCCCGGAAACGCAGGAGCGGGCCCAGCAAGCCATCGAAGCCGAGCTGGCCGAACGCCTGGCCGAACTGGAGAAGCAGAACAAGCTGCTGGAGGCGCAGCGGCTCCGCATGCGGACCTCGTATGACTTGGAGATGATCCGAGAGGTCGGCTTCACCTCGGGCATCGAGAACTACTCGCGGCATTTCGACGGACGCGAGCCGGGATCGCCACCGAACTGTCTGCTCGACTATTTTCCCGAAGACTTCTTGCTGGTGATCGACGAGTCCCACGTCACCGTGCCGCAGATCGGCGGCATGTACGAGGGTGACATGAGTCGCAAGCGGACGCTCGTGGAGCATGGGTTCCGGTTGCCGAGCGCCATGGACAACCGGCCACTGAAATGGGGCGAGTTCCTTGAACGGGTCGGCCAGAAGGTGTACCTCTCGGCCACCCCGGGTCCGTACGAGCTGGAGAAGGGCGACGGTGTCGTCGAACAGATCATCCGGCCCACCGGCCTGATCGACCCCGAGGTTGTGGTCAAGGCCACCAAGGGGCAGATCGACGACCTGATGCACGAGATCAACCGGCGCGCTGAGCAGCACGAGCGCGTGTTGGTCACCACGCTCACCAAGAAGATGGCCGAAGACCTCACCGACTACCTGATGGAGAACGGCGTCCGCGTCCGCTACCTGCACAGTGAGGTCGACACGCTACGCCGGGTCGAGCTGCTGCGGGAGCTGCGGATGGGGGAGTTCGACGTCCTGATCGGCATCAACCTGCTCCGTGAAGGGCTGGACCTGCCCGAAGTCTCGCTGGTCAGCATCCTCGATGCGGACAAGGAGGGCTTCCTGCGCTCCGGCACGTCGCTCATCCAGACCATCGGCCGCGCAGCGCGGAACGTCTCCGGCCAGGTGCACATGTACGCCGACACAGTGACGCCGTCGATGCAGAACGCGATCGAGGAGACGAACCGTCGCCGGCAGAAGCAGATCGCGTACAACACCGAGCATGGGATCGACCCGACACCGCTGCGGAAACGGATCGGGGACATCACCGAGATGCTCGCCCGGGAAGATGCCGATACCGACGAGCTCATCGAGGGTTCGGGACGGACGGCGAGCCGGGGCAAGGCTCCGGTGCCGGGTATGCAGAGCAGTTCCGAGGCGGGCCGGCACGCGGCCGAGCTAGCGGGCATGCCGAGCAGCGACCTGGCCGAGCTCATTCAGCAGCTCTCTCAGCAGATGCACAACGCGGCCGCGGAGCTGCAGTTCGAGCTCGCCGCGCGGCTGCGGGATGAGATCGCCGAGCTGAAGAAGGAGCTTCGCGGTATGCACGAAGCGGGCGTGAAGTAGGCGATCCGCCATAGGTTCCGTGGAGTCCGCGCCGGATGCCGGACATGGTTATCAGCCCCGCCATGGTGGTGTGGGATACTGAACGAGACGTGGAGGGGAGTAATCCCTACGCGGTGGCATCGTCATCTCGGATGTGTCCGGCAGGACTCACCCGGTGCCTCCGGTCCGGTCCGCCGGGCGGAAGAGACCTCCGGAGTAGCACAGCGTGAGCTGTGCGTATCACTGACCGGAGAGGAACTCTACGTTCGTGCTTGACCTGCCTGTGTGGTTCGAGGTTGGAACCTTCGTCGTCCTGACCCTCCTCCTTATCGCCGACCTGTTGATCGTCACCCGCCGCCCGCACGCTCCTTCCATGAAGGAAGCCGCCTGCTGGGTGTCCTTCTACATCTCTCTGGCCGTCATCTTCGGCATCTGCCTGCTGTTCGTCAGCGGTGGCCAGGCTTCCGGCGAGTTCTTCACCGGCTGGCTCACGGAATACAGCCTGAGCGTCGACAACCTGTTCATCTTCGTCATCATCATGACCCAGTTCCAGGTGCCACGGAAGTATCAGCAGTCCGTGCTCATGTTCGGCATTCTCGTTGCCATCGGGATGCGTGGCGTCTTCATCTTGCTGGGTGCGCTGGCTATCAACCAGTTCGCCTGGGTCTTCTACATCTTCGGGCTGTTCCTCGTCTACACGGCCGTCAAGCTGGCGCAACAGCAGGTCACACACGAGGAGCATGAGGAGAGCTACGACAATGCGCTCATCCGCAGGCTGAGCAAGCGGCTGCCCATGAGCCAGGAGTACGACGGCATCAAGTTGCGTACCCGGGTCGACGGACGACGGATGTTCACGCCGATGCTCATCGTGTTCCTGGCGATCGCGTCCGCCGACCTGCTCTTCGCGGTGGATTCGATTCCGGCCATCTTCGGCATCACGCAGGAGATGTTCCTTGTCTTCACGGCGAACGTCTTCGCGCTGATGGGCCTCCGGCAGCTGTATTTCCTCATCGGCGGCCTGCTGGAGCGCCTGGTCTACCTGAGCGCCGGGCTCGCGGTGATCCTCGCGTTCATCGGAGTGAAGCTGGTCTTGCACGCCCTGCACGAGAACAACCTTCCGTTCGTCAACGACGGCGAGCCGTTGCACGTGCCGGAGGTGTCGATCACGCTCTCCCTGGTGGTCATCATCGGTGCGCTCGTCGTCACCACGGTGGCCAGTCTGCTGAAGACCCGCCGGGACGGCCGTCGTCAGGCTGAGGACGCTGAAACGGTCGCCTAGCAATGCTGAAACGCTCGCCTAGCAATATCGTTGGGTCATGCGCCATGACGAAGAGTGGCATAAGTGACACAGAGCTGGGGGGCCTCGATGCGTCGGGGAACCAATCTCCCGCGTGTCGGCGACTTCAACCAGGCGGTCATCCTGGACACCATCAGGCGGTCGGGTGACGGTCTCAGCCGGGTGGAGCTCGTCGGCGCGACCGGGCTGTCCGCGCAGACCGTGACGAACATCTGCCGGCGGCTCCTGGATCTCGGGCTGATCGCCGAGGCCGGGAAACAGAGCTCCGGCCCTGGGAAGCCCCGCACCATGCTCAGGCTGGAGCCGTCTGGTAGGTACGCGGTCGGGGTCCACCTCGATCCCGCCGTGATGACCTTCGTCATCCTCGACCTGGCGGGCAACGTCGTCGCACAAGCTCAGCAACCGACTCCGCCCGTGACGGATCCGCACAAGATCGTGGTCGGGACGGCCGAGGCGATCAGCAGCCTGATCGGGCAGTCGGGGTTGGACGAGGAACGGATCCTCGGCATCGGTATCGCGTCGCCGGGGCCGATCGACTCGAAGCGCGGCGAGGTGGTGGATCCTCCGCATCTTCTCGGGTGGCGCAACGTTCCCCTCCGGAGTGCGCTGTACGAGGCTACCGGGCTGCCGGTGCTGATCGACAAGGACGTGACGGCGGCCGCGGTGGCGGAGATGTGGGCGGGCGGCCCCGCCGGCACCGGCAGTTTCGTCTTCTTCTACCTCGGCACCGGGGTGGGAGCCGGTGTTGTGGTGCGCGACAGCGTGGTGCGCGGCAAGTCGGACAACGCAGGTGAGATCGGACATTTCATCGTGGACCCCGACGGCCCGATGTGCGGGTGTGGGCTACGGGGATGCGTCGGTGCCTCCTGCGAGCCGATGGCGCTGGTGAAGGAAGCGGTCGAGCTCGGTGTCCTGGAGTCCGTGCCGAGCGGCAGCGATGCCAGGGCGGTGGACCGGTGGTTCACTGTGTTGTGTGAGTACGCGGACGCCGGCGACGCCCGGGCCGGGCAGGTGCTCGACAGGTCGGCCCAGCGTGTGGCCAAGGCCGTATCCGACATTGTGAACCTGCTCGACCTGGAACGTGTCATCTTCGGTGGGCCGTTCTGGAGCCGGCTGCAGGGACGGTATCTGCGTGTGATCCCGCCCGTGCTCGACGCGGCGACGACGGTGCGCAACGTGCACGGTGTGAGCGTCGTCGGTACGAGCGTGGGGGAGGACGTGGGTGCGGTGGGCGCCGCGTGCCTGGTCCTGGATCACAGCTTCTCGCCGCGTCCGTCGTCGTTGCTCCTCGGCACTTAAGAGTCGCGTATTCCTCGATCAGATACGAGAACGAGGCGCCATAGCGCCATGAAGTCGTATCTGATTCGACCGCGACGCCCGGCGTGGGGCGGGAATCGATGCCGGTGGAGCATCGAATCCTCCGGAAACCCTTGACAGTAATTAATCCAGTTGATTTATTTACTCCACCTGGAGCTGGTTCACGACGGAGACAGCGGCATGCGGGGACGGCGCGACGCGACGCCGGGCTTTGACCCGCAGCCGCCGATCACGGCCGTGAAGCCGGCCCGTCCGGACGTGGACCAAGGGAGTATCCATGCGTCTGAGAGTGAGCGTGGCCGTCGGGATGGCGGCGTCGATGGTGGTCATGGCCGGCTGCGGCTCCGACTCCGATGAGGCGGAGGGGAGCGGAAGCGACACACTGAAGGTCGTCTATCAGAAGTTCGGCAACTTCACCCAGGCAGACGAGCACTTCACCCAGGTGAAGGAGGACTTCGAGGCAGAGCATGACGGCGTGACGGTCGAGCTCGTGCCGATCGAAGCCGCGCAGAACGACTACTTCACGAAGCTGGCGCTGATGCACGGCTCCGAGTCCACCGCGCCGGATGTGATGTATGAAGACACCTTCATGATCAAGTCGGATGTTGATGCGGGTTACCTGCTTCCGCTCGATGACTACCTGGCCGAATGGGACGACTGGGACCAGTTCTACGACAACGCCAAGAACGCAGGCGTCGGCGACGACGGCAGCACCTACGGCGTTCCGATGGGCACCGACACCCGGGCGCTGTGGTACAACACAGAACTGTTCGAGCAGGCCGGCATCTCCGTCCCATGGGAGCCGCAGAGCTGGGACGACGTGCTCGACACCGCACGGACGATCCAGCAGGAGCTGCCCGACGTGATCCCGCTGAACGTCTACTCCGGCAAAGCGATGGGTGAAGCATCGTCGATGCAGGGCTTCGAGATGCTGCTGTACGGCACCGAGGACCGCCTCTACGACGAGGAGTCGCAGAGCTGGATCACCGGCTCGCAGGGGTTCGTCGACTCACTGGGGTTCATCCAGACCATCTTCGACGAGGGCCTCGCGCCGTCGCCGCAGGAAGCGCTCGACCCCAACCTCGGCAACACGGTCACCGGCCAGTGGCTGCCGGAGGGCAGGCTGGCGATCGCCCTGGACGGATCGTGGCAGGGAGGAAACTGGATGGAGTCCGGCGAGGCGCCGTGGCCGGAGTGGAACGACGTGATGGCGAACGCCGCGATGCCCACTCAGAACGGGCAGGACCCGGGCGCGGTGAGCATGTCCGGCGGCTGGACCCTCGCCGTCGGCGCCGGTTCGAAGGCGCCGGACCTGGCGTTCGAGTTCATCACCATGGCGCTGGACCAGGAGAACTCGCGAAGCTACGACGTGGAGGCCAGCCAGATCGCGGTCCGCGAGGACGTGGCCGAGGATTCGGAGTACATCGACGCCAACCCGTCGTTCGAGTTCTTCTCCGAGATCGTCGAGTTCACCCACTTCCGCCCGGCGACGTCGGACTACCCGCAGATCTCCAATGAGATCCAGGTGGCCATGGAGTCGGTGATGACCGGTCAGCAGTCGCCGGAAGAGGCCGCCGCCGCGTACGACAGCGCGGTGGAGCGGATCGTCGGCGCCGACGCCGTCATGTCCGCCGGTTGAGCACGCCTCACATGACGACGACGCTCGACACCGGACCCAAGGTCGACCCGCGGCCGGACGGCGCTCCCAGCCGGGCCCGATCCGCCGGCCGGACCGCCGGTCGACTGCTTCCCCTCGGCCCCGCGCTCGTTCTGCTCGCCCTGTTCATGGCCGGGCCGGTGGTGTGGTCGTTCTACGGGTCGTTCACCGACGCGGCACTCACCGGGGCGGCTGCCCAGGAGAGCTCTTGGATCGGTCTGGACAACTACACCGGTCTCTTCTCCGACCCGAACTTCCCGAAGTCGGTCTGGCTGACCGTCGTCTTCGTCGTGACGTCGGCGATCATCGGCCAGAACGTCCTCGGCCTGACTCTGGCGATGCTCATGCGGCAGGCGACCGGCGTCGTCCGCGCCGTTGTCGGCACGCTTGTGGTGACCGCATGGGTGCTGCCAGAGATCGTGGCCGCGTTCGCCGCGTACGCCTTCTTCCACGCCGACGGCACGCTCAATGAGGCGCTCGGGCTCGTCGGCCTCGGCGGTTCGAACTGGCTGTACGACTTCCCGATGCTGGCCGTCATCATCGCCAACATCTGGCGGGGCGCCGCGTTCTCGATGATGGTGTACGCGGCCGCGCTGGCCAACCTGCCGCCCGACGTCACGGAGGCGGCGACGGTGGACGGCGCCAGCGGGCCGAAGCGCCTGATGTACGTCACGCTGCCGATGATCCGGCGGAGCATATCGACGAACTTCATGCTGACGACGCTGATGACCCTGCAGGTGTTCACGCTGATCTACGTCATGACCGCCGGCGGCCCGGGGACGGACAGCTCGACGCTGCCGATCCTCGCCTACCAGGAGGCGTTCAGCTTCGGCCGGGTCGGCTACGGCACCGCGATCGCCACCATCATGCTGCTGATCGGCGCGGTGTTCTCGATCATCTACATCCGCATGCTGCGTCCGGAGGTGGACTGACATGGCGGTCTCCTCCCGCCCGATCTCGGTGGCCGCACCGCGAAGGCTCTCCGTACGGGCCATCTCCAACACCGTGCTGCTCGTCATCGGTATGTGCTTCCTGCTCCCGCTGGGGTGGCTGGTGCTCGCGTCGATCGACGAGTCCGCGTCGCTGGTGGCCAGCGTTCCGGGCAGCGTGTCGGGCGCCAATTTCGATGCCGTGCTGACCACGGACCAGACCTTCCGGCCGCTGTGGAACAGTTTCGTGCTCTCCGGAGGATGTGCGCTGATCACCGTCGTGGCGGCGGTGCTGGCGGCGTATCCGCTGTCGCGTTACCGGATGCGGTTCAACAAGCCGTTCATGTACGGGGTGCTGTTCGGTACCGGACTGCCGATCACGGCGATGATGGTGCCGGTGTACGGGCTGTTCGTCCGCCTGAACCTGCTCGACTCGTTGACCGGGACGGTCTTCTTCCTGGCGGCGACCTCGCTGCCGATGGCGATCTGGATGATGAAGAACTTCATGGACTCGGTGCCGGTCAGCCTGGAAGAGGCCGCCTGGGTGGACGGGGCGTCGGCGATGAAGGCGCTGCGGACCGTCGTGGTGCCGTTGATGCGCCCCGGGATCGCGGTGGTGTTCATCTTCGTGTTCATCCAGGCATGGGGGAACTTCTTCGTTCCGTTCGTCCTGCTGCTCAGCCCGGAGAAGCAGCCGGCCGCGGTGAGCATCTTCACCTTCTTCGGCCAGTACGGATCCGTCGCCTACGGGCAGCTGGCGGCGTTCTCCTTGCTGTATGCGGCGCCGGTGCTGGTGCTGTACGTGCTCGTCTCCCGGCTGCTCGGTGGGTCGTTCACCATGGCAGGGGCGGTGAAGGGCTGATCGCGCTGCGTGGGTGTGGGCCGAGACGTGCTGGTGTGCTTGACGACGCGGCGGGTCGGTTGTGTTGGGGGAGGGAGAGGGATCTCCCGGCGGCGGGTTGCGTGGAGAGTGTCGGGCGTAGCTGGTCTGTGGCCCGGTTGGGCTTGAGCCGGGAGATCCCTCTCCCACCCCCTGACCGGGGCCGGTCGCGTCGCCGGCTATCGGCTTGTTCTCGGGGCCACAGAGGTGTGTGGGCGCGATCGCCGTTCACGAGAGATAGCTAGAAGGAGCTTGTATGCATGACAACTCTGGCCTTGTCGAGGCGCGGCTGGAACGGTTCGTGCGGGAGCGGATCCGCCCGGCCGTGTACCGGCGGACCGCGCCGCTCGAGGTCGAAGCGTGGCCGGTGCCGGGCGAGCCGGTTCCGTTCGACAAGGCGGTGACGCAGGCATACATGCCGTTCGACGTGGGCCGGCGGTGGGGCACGCCGTGGGAGACGGTGTGGTTCCACGTCACGGGGCGGGTCCCGGAGGCCTGGGGCGCTGCGTCCTCGGGTGGGAGTGTTGAGGTTCTGGTCGACCTTGGGTTCTCGGAGAGACACCCGGGGTTCCAGGCCGAGGGGACTGTGTACTCGGCGGACGGCGTCATCATCAAGGCCGTCGAGCCCCGTAACCGGTACGTGCCACTGAGCGACGCCCGGCCGGGGGCGGAGATCGACCTGTACGTGGAGGCGGCGGCGAACCCGGACGTGGCAGACGGGTTCTCTTTCCGGCCGACGCCACTGGGGGACAAGGAGTCCGCTGGCGACGAACCGTTGTATCGGCTGCGGCAGGTCGACGTGGCAGAGCTGGACACGCAGGTGTGGGAGCTCGAAAGCGACGTGTGGACGTTGGCCGGGCTGATGCGTGAGCTGCCGGAAGGGCTTCCCAGGCGGGCGGAGATCCTGCGGGCGCTGGAGCGGATGCTGCATGCCGTGGACCCGGACGACGTGGCGGGCACCGCCGTGGACGGGCGGGAATGCCTGCGAGAGGTCCTGGCGTCTCCATCGCACGCCAGCGCGCATCGGGTGGTCGCCGTCGGGCACGCGCACATCGACTCCGCATGGCTATGGCCGGTGCGAGAGACGGTGCGCAAGTGCGCCAGGACATTCTCGAATGTGCTGGCGCTGATGGACGAGGATCCGGACCTGGTGTTCGCCGCGTCGTCGGCGCAGCAGTACGCGTGGATGCGCGACCACTTTCCGGAGTTGTTCGAGCGGATCCGGGCGCGGGTCAACGAGGGACGGTTCGTGCCGGTCGGCGGCATGTGGGTGGAGTCGGACACGAACATGCCCGGT
>NZ_ML142849.1:534557-536950 GCF_004138495.1 Phytoactinopolyspora endophytica | reverse complement strand
GAGGCGATGGCCCGGCAGTTCGTTGCCGGCAAGCGGCTCTTCATTGAAGAATTCGGCGTCGAGCCGCTGGAGGCGTGGCTGCCGGACTCGTTCGGATACTCGGCGGCGTTGCCGCAGATCGTGGTCGAAGCCGGAAGCCGGTGGTTCCTCACGCAGAAGATCTCCTGGAACGAGACCAACGCGATGCCGCACCACACCTTCCTCTGGGAGGGGATCGACGGCACGCGGCTGTTCACGCATTTCCCACCGGTGGACACGTACAACTCGGACCTGAGCGCGACGGAACTGGCGCGGGCGCAACGGCAGTACGCGGAGAAAGGTCTGGCCAACACCTCGCTGGTGCCGTTCGGATACGGCGACGGCGGGGGCGGGCCGACGCGGGAGATGCTGGCGGCAGCCGGCCGACAGGCGTCGCTGGAGGGCTCGCCCACCGTCGAACTGGCCACGCCCGCGGAGTTCTTCCGGGCTGCCGAGACCGAGTACGCCCGCCCGCCGGTGTGGTCGGGTGAGTTATACCTGGAGTTCCACCGTGGCACCTACACATCGCAGGCGCGCACCAAGCGGGGCAACCGACGTTCCGAGCACCTGCTGCGGGAGGCGGAGCTGTGGGCGACGACGACGGCGGTTCGCCACGGGTCCGAATACCCGTACGACGATCTCGAACGGCTCTGGCACACGGTGCTATTGCAGCAGTTTCACGACATCCTGCCCGGCTCGTCGATCGCCTGGGTGCATCGGGAGGCCGAGCGGAACTACGCGCGGGTGTCTTCCGAGCTGGAGGAGCTGATCGGCACGTCACTGCGGGAGCTGGCCGGACCCGGCGAGGAGCAGATGTTGTTCAATGCCGGTCCGTTCGCGACGGGCGGTGTGCCGGCGCTCGGGGCCGGTGCTCCGGAGACGAGCGGCCACACGTCCCAGGCGGGTGGTGCCCGTGCCGAGTTGGCTGGATCGGATCACGTGCTGTCGAACGGACGGGTGCGCGTCGTCGTCGATGAGCGTGGGCTGATCACCTCGGTCCGCGACCTGGCCGCGGAGCGTGAGGTGGTTCCGGCCGGCGCGGTGGCGAACCTGCCGCAGCTGTACCGGGACACCCCGACTCAGTGGGACGCGTGGGACGTCGACGAGATCGACCGCCAGACCGGTACGGAGCTGGTCGACGCGGAGACGGTGGAGATCGCCGAGAACACCGGTTCCAGCGCCGGCGTACGAGTCCGCCGGAGGTTCGGCGCGTCGTCACTGACTCAAGTGATCTCGCTGGCAGCGGACTCGCTGTCGATCGAGATCGAGACGACCCTCGACTGGCACGAGCGGCAGAAGTTGCTGAAGCTGGCGTTCCCGCTCGATGTGCACGCGGACCGGTCCGCCTCTGAGATCCAGTTCGGTCACGTGTTCCGGCCCACGCATGCCAACACGTCGTGGGACGCGGCGAAGTTCGAGATCTGCGCGCACCGCTGGGTCCATGTGGGGGAGGCCGGCTACGGAGTGGCGGTGGCGAACGACTCGACCTACGGCCACGACGTCGGCAGGACCACGCGCGACGACGGCGGCACGACCACCACGGTGCGGTTGTCCCTGTTGCGAGCGCCGCTGTTCCCGGACCCGGACGCCGACCAGGGCGAGCACACGCTGCGCTGTTCGTTGGTGGTGGGCGCGTCGATCGGCGACGCCGTGCGGGAAGGGTACCGGCTCAACCTGCCGCTGCGGGAGATACGAGGGGGCGAGCCGATCGGGCCGCTCTTGTCGGTCGACAACCCGGCGGTGGTGGTCGAGGCGGTCAAGCTGGCAGAGGATCGGTCCGGTGACGTCATCGTCCGGCTCTATGAGTCGTTGGGCGGGCGGGCGACGGCGCGGGTCGTTCCGTCGTTCGAAGCGGCAGTGGTGCGCCGGACCGATCTGCTCGAGCGACCAGTCGATCCGCGGCAAAGCCTTGTCCCCGGCGACGGAGCTGCACCTGACGACGGTGCCGTGAAGCTGGAGCTGCGTCCCTTCGAGATCGTCACGCTGCGCTTCACTCGCTTGTGACTTCATCCCCATGGGGGCAACGTGAGCCGGGGCAGTCGTGTACGTCGCCGTGCGGCTTTGGGCCGGTGATCGACGTCGTGAGGGTGGTCGTGGTCGTTCTAGCCGCTGAGGGCGGTTGGAATTGGCGCGACCGCCTTACCGAGGTCGAAGCCGTTCGCCGGTCCCGCTTAGCCGTCTCCGGCTTGCTTGTTCATCAGCTCCTGGTGGTGATCCTCGTAGATCTTCGCCAAGCTCACGGCGTCATTGCGGTTGGCGAAGACGCCACTGGACATGAACTCCTCGCGCTGCTTGTCGTAGACCTTCCAGGAGCCGTCGTCGTCCTTCTTCGTGATAAACCGCTTGTCGTCCGCCATCTACTGTTTCCTCCCCGT
>NZ_ML142849.1:513285-534540 GCF_004138495.1 Phytoactinopolyspora endophytica | reverse complement strand
ACTGACGAGCGGTTTCAGTGTCGCATTTTTGAAGGTCACGATGGTGGTGCAACAAGCCGATCTCATGCGTGGTGCTTGGTCTCCATGAGGAATCTGCCTTGTGGTCGCGCAGGTAGCCCAGTTGTCGTTCCGTTCGGTGGGACCAACGTCATCCCCGGCAGGACTGGTCGGGCAGAGACGCCTACCAGCCGCGGGCTCGCCATTCCTCCAGGTGCGGTCGCTCGTGGCCGAGCGCGGTGTCGTCGCCGTGGCCGGGGTAGACCCAGGTCTCGTCCGGCAGACGCCCGAAGAGCTTGCTCTCGACGTCGCCGATGAGGGAGGCGAAACTCTCCGGCGACGTGGTCTTGCCGACTCCGCCCGGGAACAATGAGTCGCCCGTCCACAGATGCGGCGCACCGGCCGGGTCGTCGTACAGTAGCGCGATGCTGCCGGGCGTGTGGCCGACGAGGTGGATGACCTCCAGCTCGACCTCTCCGAACCGGACCCGGTCGCCGTCGTGGACCTGCTCCGTGGTCGGGACCGGAATCGCCGGTGCGTCATCGGCATGGGCGACGGTGGCGGCCCCGGTCGCCTGCACGACGTCGGCGAGTGCGCCCCAGTGGTCGCGGTGGCGGTGCGTGGTGACGATCCGGACCAGCGGTCCTTCGCCGCACGTGGTGAGGATCCGCTCCGGTTCCGCGGCGGCGTCGATCAACAGCTCTTCGCCGGTGTCCCGGCAGCGCAGCACGTAGGCGTTGTTATCCCAGCTGCCGCCGACGGAGACCTTGTTGATGACGAGCGCGGGCAGTTCGCGGACCGCGGGCGGGCCGCCGGGCGAGACATGACCGGTGTACATCTACAACAACGCCGGCAGGCTGGGAAGGGAACCGTTGGCCGAGGTCTCCAGATCCGTACCGGAGGATCGGCCCAGCAGCCACGCCAGGATGGGCCGGGCGGATCCGGAGACGGTGGCCCCGTTTCCGGTACCGATTCGGGCCGCGGCGCCGTCGATCATCAGGGTGAACTCCGGCGCATCCTCTCGCTGTCCCAGGTTGCGGACCGTCTCCGGGAGAGCTCGCTTGACGAACAACTCCGGCCAGTCCACCCAGCCGTAGCCGGCGTCGAGATCGACGTGGTGAACCTCCACCTCCTGGAGGCGGAGCCAAAGCGTACGACGGGCCGGGATGTTCTTTCCGGCATTGCCCGCACCGATGCGAACCTCGTGCCGCCAGGCGTCGGCGGGGAGCTCGGTCACGGCGGTGGCGAACGTGTCCGATGCGATCTGGAGATCGTCGATGAGATCGTCCAGAGACCGGCCGGCGCCGGCCTCGATGTCGGCCTGGCGTGCCTCCCGGCTCGTGTAGGCAGGGGTTTCGACACCGGTGCGCGCCCAGACGAGCAGGTTGGTCAGTGCGTCGGCGCTGCGAGCCACGTGCGTCAACACGTGAGCGCGTGTCCAGCCCGGGCATAAGCTGGGTCCGGTCAGCGTCTCAGCGTCGAGCGCGCTCGCGGTGGCGATCAGCCGGTCGGTGGCCGCGGTCACCGGGCCGGCCGACTCGTCACTGTCAGTCATGGTGCTCCTGGCAGACCTGGAAGACATGGCGGACACGTCCGCTAACTTACCGTGGCTGACGTCGTGGAGGCCAACTTTGTCAGTGGCGGCACATACCATGCGACGGGTACGTCTGACGTGACGCGCTGGCGTGCCAATGACGAGCATGATGAGATTGTGACGATATCGGAGAGAGCCGGCTGATGACCGAACGGACCACCACATACGCGGGTGATCGCCTCGTCGTGCGGGGCGCGCGGGAACACAACCTGAAAGATGTCTCGCTGGATCTCCCGCGGGACTCTCTCATCGTCTTCACCGGCCTGTCCGGATCGGGCAAGTCCAGCCTCGCCTTCGACACCATCTTCGCTGAGGGACAGCGCCGTTACGTCGAGTCGCTCTCCGCGTACGCCCGCCAGTTCCTCGGCCAGATGGACAAGCCGGACGTGGACTTCATCGAGGGATTGTCGCCGGCCGTCTCCATCGATCAGAAGTCCACCTCGCGCAACCCGCGTTCCACCGTCGGCACCATCACCGAGGTCTACGACTATCTCCGCCTGCTCTATGCCCGCGCGGGGCATCCGCACTGCCCGAAATGCCGGCGCCCGATCGGGCGGCAGACGCCGCAGTCGATCGTCGACCGTGTCGTCGAGCTAGAGGAGAACACACGGTTCCAGGTGCTGGCCCCAGTGGTCCGGGAGCGCAAGGGCGAATACCTCGATCTCTTCCGCACGCTGCAGTCGCAGGGGTACTCCCGGGCCCGGGTCGACGGCACGGTGTACCAGCTCACCGAGGTGCCGAAGCTGAAGAAGCAGGAGAAGCACACCATCGAGGTGGTGGTGGATCGGCTGACCGTGAAGCCGTCCGCGGTGCGCCGGCTGACCGACTCGGTCGAGACCGCGTTGCGGCTGTCCGGAGGACTGGTCACGCTCGACTTCGTCGACTTGCCCGAGGACGACGAGCAGCGGGAACGGGTCTACTCCGAGCACCTGTACTGCCCATACGACGACCTGTCGTTCGAGGAGCTGGAACCGAGGACGTTCTCGTTCAACTCACCGTTCGGCGCCTGCCCGGAGTGTGCCGGGCTGGGCACCAGGATGGAGGTGGACGAGGAACTCGTGGTGCCGGATCCGTCCGCGAGCCTGGACGACGGCGCGCTCGCACCGTGGGCGCCGGCGCAGACATCGGAGTATTTCAAGCGCCTGGTGACGGCCCTCTCGGAGACCATCGGCTTTCGCACGGACGCGCCGTTCGAATCGCTGCCGAAGAAGGCACGAGACGCGCTCCTGCACGGGCATGGGGATCAGATCCATGTCCGTTACCGCAACCGGTACGGGCGTGAACGCTCGTACTACACGTCGTACGAGGGTGTCATCCCCTGGGTGCGTCGCCGATATGCGGAGGCGGAGTCGGACACCAGCCGGGAGCGCTTCGAGGGCTTCATGCGTGAGGTGCCCTGCAAGGCCTGCAATGGTGCGCGGCTGAAGCCGGTGGTGCTGGCAGTGACGCTGAGCGGCAAGAGCATCGCCGAAGTGGCCGCGATGCCGATCGGCGAGTGCGCGGAGTTCCTGCGCGACCTCACTCTGACCGAGCGTGAGCAACAGATCGCCGCCCGGGTGCTGAAAGAGGTCAACGAGCGGCTGCAGTTCCTAGTGGACGTCGGGCTGCACTACCTCAGCCTGGACCGGCCGGCAGCCACCCTGGCCGGCGGTGAGGCCCAGCGGATCCGGCTGGCCACGCAGATCGGGTCCGGACTGGTGGGCGTCCTGTACGTGCTGGACGAGCCGTCGATCGGGCTGCACCAGCGGGACAACCATCGCCTCATCGACACGCTCGTCCGGCTGCGCGATCTCGGTAACACGCTGATCGTGGTGGAGCACGACGAAGACACCATCCGCACCGCCGACTGGGTCGTCGACATCGGCCCGGGCGCCGGTGAGCACGGTGGTCAGATCGTGGTCAGCGGGACGGTCGATGAGCTGGTGAACAGCGCGGACTCCGTGACCGGGGAGTACCTCTCCGGGAAGCGGGTCATCCCAGTGCCCGCCGTCCGGCGTCCACCGACCGAGGGGCGCGCGCTCACCGTCGTCGGTGCGCGGGAGCACAACCTGCGTGGTGTCGATGTCTCGTTCCCGCTGGGGTGCTTCGTCACCGTCACCGGTGTGAGCGGCTCGGGCAAGTCCACGCTGGTGAACGACATCCTGTACACCTCGTTGGCCAAGGAGCTCTACAGCGCGAAGGCGGTCCCCGGCCGGCACCGCCGCATCGACGGGATGGGCCTGGTGGACAAGGTGGTGCACGTCGACCAGTCGCCGATCGGCCGCACACCGCGCAGCAATCCGGCCACCTACACGGGCGTCTTCGACCATATCCGCAAGCTCTTCGCCGAGACCCAGGAGGCGAAGATCCGCGGCTACCAGCCAGGACGTTTCTCCTTCAACGTCAAGGGCGGACGATGCGAGGCATGCAGCGGCGACGGCACCATCAAGATCGAGATGAACTTCCTGCCGGACGTCTACGTGCCGTGCGAGGTCTGCCACGGCGCCCGGTACAACCGGGAGACGCTTGAGGTGCACTACAAGGGGAAGACCATCTCCGAGGTGCTGGAGATGCCGATCGAGGAAGCGGTCGAGTTCTTCGGCCCGGTGCAGCGGATCTCCCGGCACATGCGGACTCTGGTCGACGTCGGTCTCGGCTACGTCCGCCTGGGCCAGCCTGCGCCGACCCTGTCCGGGGGAGAGGCGCAGCGGGTGAAGCTCTCCGCCGAGCTGCAGAAGCGCTCCACCGGCCGCACGATCTACGTGCTCGACGAGCCCACCACCGGGCTGCATTTCGAAGACATTCGCAAACTGATCGGTGTGCTGCAGGGCCTGGTGGACAAGGGCAACACCGTGGTGGTCATTGAACACAACCTCGACGTGATCAAGACGGCGGACTGGATCGTCGACATGGGGCCGGAGGGCGGTACCGGGGGTGGCATGGTGGTCGCCACCGGGACACCTGAGCAGGTCACCAGTGTCGACGCGTCTCACACCGGCCAGTTTCTCCGCAAGGTCCTCGACGTCTAGCAGCACGAAGACAGCGGCCGCCCACATGATGTGGGCGGCCGCTGCTGGATGTGCGTAGTTGTTCGCCACAGCCCGACCTCGTCACGGGATGGCTGGTCCAGACGCGGGAACGATGGCCGTTCAGAGCCGGTGGCTCACTCCGGATAGGAGGAACCCGGCGTCGTGCTGCTCGTGTCGTCCCCATTGGGGCGCGGCGCGAGTTTGGCCCACCACTGCTGTGCCGTCTTGATCCCGCCGACACCGAACGCGATCGTCCCTGCGACCAGAACCGACAGCGGAAGGTATTGCAGCAGTGTGTTCTCCACCTTGGCGGTCACCGAGGGCGCGATGTTCAACGTGTCCAGGGCTGCCAGCACACCGATGACCAGCACGCCGACGCGGATCACGGTGCTGATCCAGGCCATGTTCCGGCTCTCTGCGAACGGACGCACCACGCCGGCCGCCCAGTTGGCGATCGCGGCGGCTACGAACAGCAGAAGCAGGGCGATCAGTACCAGCGGCAGATAGGCGATGAGATCGCTCAGAAGGAGAGTGAGCTGGTCGATACCGAGTGCTTCGGCAGCGAGCTGGATGAATATCAGGAATATAAGGAAATACACGACTTGGCCGAGTAGTCGCACACCCGATGTCCCGGCTTGCTGGAGCGCAGGCTCGAGGTTGGCGGCCTCGGTGAGCTTGCCGGCACCGACCTTTTCGAGCACGGTCGTGATCACTCGTTGAATGATCTTTGCAATCCAATGGCCGACGATCAGGATGAGTATTGCGACGACGAGTCGCACGATTCCGTCACCGATGTCCCGGCCAAGTTCGGTGAACGAATCGCCCAGCTCGTCAACGAAGTTCGTGTTCGCCACCGGTAGCGTCATTGGTCCTCCAAGTGGTAGTGACTTAGTGATCACCTCTAGTCAAAGTACCGATCAATCGATGGCGTGACAGGTTGAATGGAAAAATCTCCATAGGTGTGTCGCATCGACATCCGAAGAAAGTCACCGGTTTCGGATGCAGGAGGATTGTCTGCCCGATGGGGAATTGCGAGTGATCTGGCGGCAGCGCCGAGGCTCGTTCTGCCGCCCTGAGATCAGGCCGACTCGCGGATCACGAGGTTGGCGTCCAGGATCAGGGAGGGCCGATCGGGCTGCGAGCCCGAGATGCGCGTCACCAGTAGCTGAGCCATCTCGCGGCCCATTTCTTCGATCGGCTGCCGGACAGTGGTCAACGTCGGATCCGTCTGGCGCGCGACGCCCGAATCGTCGAAACCTACGACTGCGACGTCGTCCGGAACGCGCCGGCCGCTCTCTCGAAGGGTCCGCAATGCGCCGGCGGCCATGAGGTCGGCCGCGGCGAACACGGCGTCGATGTCGGGTCGTCGCTGGAGTAGAAGCCTCATGGCGGCAACACCGCTGTCATAGCTGTAGTCCCCGTGCTCGATCAGCGCGGGGTCGACTGTCTGGCCATGGTCATGGTGGGCATCGCGGTAACCGGCCAGCCGTGCGACCCCCGCGCCCATGTCCTGTGGCCCGGTGATCGTCGCGACTGTGCGCCGACCTGATGCGAGAAGGTGTGTGACGGCTTGGCGCGCACCGCCGGTGTTGTCGACGTCGACGTACCAGCCGGCATCGGGCCCGGGCGAACCGGCGGAGTCGAGCTGGTGAGCCGGCCTGCCGCCGAGCACCATGGGCAGGCCACGCTGCTGGACGAGCGCGGGCAGCGGATCGTCGTCATGCAGCGACAGCAGCATGACTCCGTCGACGTGCTGAGGCGTCAGGTGGTGCTCGACGCGTTCCCGCTCCTCCGCCGACTGCGCCATCGCGAGCCACAGCTGAAGATGAGTGTCGACCAGCGTGGAACTGATTCCTCGGACGATGCCGGCGAAGAACGGCTCGCCGAACACACGCGCCTCGGACTCGGACACCACCAGGGCGACGGCCTCAGTGCGCCTGGTGACCAGGGAACGTGCCGCGAGGTTGGGGACGTAGCCGAGCTCGGAGATGGCTCGTTCGACGGCTTCGCGTGCCTTGGGGCTGACATGAGCGGATCCGTTGATGACCCGGGACACGGTGCCGCGCCCGACGCCTGCACGGGCGGCCACCTTGTCCAGGGTGGGCCGTTGCCCCTGGGGGGCTCTTCTCTGGCTGGTCACCGGCTCATTATGCGTCAATGTCCGGAACGCGATGTCGGAGGCCGTTCCGGCGGATGACATCGGAGTACCACTGAGCACTGGCTTTCGGTGTGCGTCGCTGGGTGTCGAAGTCAACATGCACCAGTCCGAAACGATGCGAGTACCCGTGCGCCCATTCGAAGTTGTCCATCAGCGACCACGCGAAGTATCCGCGCAACGGAACCCCGGCGGCGATGGCGTGGTGGCACGCGGCGAGGTGCGCCTGGATATAGGCGATCCGGTCGGTGTCATCGATCACGCCGTCGCCGTCGATGCTGTCGTCGAACGCGGCTCCGTTCTCCATGACGTACAACGGCAGCGATGTGTAGTCGCGGTGCACCCGGACCAGAGTCTCGGTCAGCCCCTGCGGGTGGACCTCCCATCCCATACCGGTGACCGGCACGTCGCCGGTGATGAACCGGACGTTCTCACTGGCCGGCCATTCGCGGTGCGGTCCCGCGTGTGCATCGGTGGACTGCTGGTCCGGGTGAGCGACGTCGACCCAGAGGCCGTCATCAGTGCCGCTCAGCGCATGCTCGTCCGGTGCGGCGACGACGTAGCGGCTGTAGTAGTTGATGCCGAGGAAGGTCAGCGGCGTCGCGATGACGGCCAGGTCATCGTCGTGAACGTGTTCGAAGTCGGTCAGTGGACGGAGGTCTTCCAGCACGTCCGCCGGGTACTCACCGCGCAGCACGGGATCGAGGAAGATCCGGTTGGCCAGGCCGTCGATGCGGCGAGCGGCGTCCGCGTCCTCGGGACCCGGACCGGCCGGCGAGACGGCGTACAGGTTCAGCGTGATCCCCACCTCCGCGGCAGGATCCGCGATACGTAGAGCCTGCGCCGCCATGCCGTGCGCGAGCAGCAGGTGGTGTGCTGCCTGGACGGCGGACGTACCGTCTCGCCGGCCAGGCGCGTGTTCCCCCGATCCGTATCCCAGGAAGGCCGAACACCACGGCTCGTTGAGCGTGGTCCAGCGTGGAACCCGGTCACCGAGTGCTCGATGGGCGAGTGCGGCATAGTCCGCGAACCGCGCGGCCGTGTCCCGCGCCGGCCATCCACCGGCGTCTTCCACCGATTGCGGCAGGTCCCAGTGGTAGAGCGTCGGCCACGGTTCGATGCCGTGCTCCAGCAGTTCGTCGACGAGTCGCCGGTAGAAGTCGAGGCCGGCATGGTTGGCCGCGCCGCGCCCGTCCGGCTGGACACGCGGCCACGAGATGGAGAACCTGTAGGCGGTGAGCCCGAGGTCCGCCATGAGCCGGATGTCATCCCGGAAGCGGTGATAGTGGTCGCAGGCGAGGTCGCCGGTGGCGGCGTCGGAGATCCGGCCTGGCGTGTGGCTGAAGGTGTCCCAGATCGACGGTGTCCGGCCGGCCTCGGTGACTGCCCCCTCGACCTGGTAGGCGGCTGTGGCGGTTCCCCAACGGAATCCGAGCGGGAACTGCGCAGCCTCCGTGCCGGCGGGTGACGTGGATACGGTTGCCTGCTGTTCGGCGGTCATCCCTTGGTAGCACCTTCCATGATTCCACTGATGATTTGCCTGAAGAAGAAGACGAAGATGATCAGCAGGGGAACGGTCGCGATCACCATTCCGGCGAAGATCTGCGACAGATCCTGGTGATACGCCGAGTTCAGCGTGCGCAGGGAAATCTGCACGGTCGGGTTGGCCGGGTCGGCGAGGACGATGAACGGCCAGAAGAACTCGTTCCACTGCTGCATGAACGTCAGCAGCCCGAGCACGCCGGCCGCGGGGCGCAGGGCAGGCATGGCGACATGCCGGAACGTGCCCCAGGTTGAGCATCCGTCGATCCTGGCCGCTTCGATGAGCTCGTCGGGTATCGCCTGGATGCTGTACTGGCGCATCAGAAAGATGCCGAAACCGCTGATGAGGAACGGTGCGATGACGGCTCGGATGTCGTTGAGCCAGCCCAGTTCGCCCATCATCTGGTAAAGCGGGACGATGCTCAGCTGGATCGGCACCATCATCGTCACCAGGACCGCCAGCAGCAGCGCGTTCTTCCCCCGGAACCGCATCTTGGCGAAGGCGAAGCCCGCCAGCGCCCCGAAGAACACGGTGGAGACGGTGATCGTCCCGGAGACGATGAAGGAGTTGACGATGCCTCGTACGATCGCCGCGTCCGGATTGTCCAGGACGCGTTCGATGTTTGCCCCGAGGTTTCCGCCGGGGAGGAACGCGGGAGGCCACTGGTATGCGGAGTTGCTGGTGCGGGACGCCACCACCAGCATCCAGTACAGCGGCATGATCGACAGGCCGGCGGCGACGATCAGACCGCCGATGGTCAACGGGCTGGCCCGCCGGACAGCTCCGCTGGGCTCGCGGCCGCCCTTGAACCGCCGCTGTCGGCCGGACTCGGCTGGTCGAGCAGGCATGGTCACAGTCATGGGGTCCCCTTACCGGTCCGATCCGAGCCTGCGGACGAGCAGGAAGTTGATGGCGGAGATGAGCACGATCATCAGGAAGAGCACCAGGGAGATCGCGCCGGCGTAACCCCATTGGTTGAAGGTGCGCATCGTCTGGACCAGGTACATCGTGATGGTCTGGAACTGGCCCGTCGATCCGCCGCCGAGCGCTCCGGACCCGCTGGTGAACATCAGCGGCTCGGTGAACAGCTGGAGCCCGCCGATGGTCGAGATGATCACCGTGAAAATGATCGTCGGCGTGAGGAGCGGGATCGTGATCCGCCAGAACTGCCGGCCGCGGGATGCGCCGTCGATCTCAGCGGCCTCGTAGATGTCGCGCGATATGGCCTGCATGGCGGCGAGGTAGATGAGCGCGTTGTAGCCCGTCCATCGCCAGTCCACCATGGACGAGATCGCCACCCATGATCGCCATCGGTTGGCTCGCCAGTCGACGGCGTCCACGCCGAAGATGTCGAGCACTCCGTTCACCAGGCCGTAATCGCGAGCGAAGAACATGCCGAACACCAGCGCGACCACCGCCGTCGAGGTGACGATCGGCATCGCGATGGCCATCCGGAAGGCGCCGATTCCCCGCAGCCGACGATTCAGCCAGTTGGCCAGCACCAGCGCAAGCAGCAGCTGGGGCAGCGTGGCGAGCACGAACATCCCCAGTGTGTTGACCACCGCATCCCAGAACCGGTCGTCACCGAACAGCCGGGTGAAGTTGTCCACCCCGACGAAGTTCGTCTCCGGATTGATCGGTGACTCGTCGGTGAGCGAGATCCAGACGGTGTACAGGAACGGGTAGAGGCCGAAGATCGCGAACAGGATGAAGAACGGGGCGACGTAGGCGTAGGGCGAGAACTTCAGGTCCAGGCGGGTGAGGCGGGAACGCCGCCTCCGGCGGGACCGATCGGTCGCCCGTCTGGATCCGGATTCTTCTTTGAGCTGCAAGCTCATCAGACTTTGACTCCTCCGCGGGCACGGTGGCGACGGGCACAACGAAGCTGATGTGGACATGTGGCCGGTGCATGGGCCCGGGGTGTCCGAGGTTGCTCGGCACACCGGGCCCACGCGGTCAGGTGGTCAGTGGCTGGTGGTCCTCTGGCCGGTCGGGCGGGCCGGCTGGCGTCGGCTGACCCGCCGCCGGCTCACCCGCGCCGGCTCACCCGCGCCGGCTCACCCGCGCCGGCTCACCCGCCCCCGATGCCGGAGGCGTTGTTGCGTGCTTCTTCCCATGCCTCGTCAGGTGTGCGCTCACCCTGATCGATCGCGCGGAGAGCGTTCTCGTACTCGGTGCGGATCGCGTTGTTCTGCGGTCCGAGGTGAACCGGCGACAGGTCCGCGGCTCCGGCTGCGAAGATCTCACCGATCGGTGCGTCATTGAAGTACTCGTTCGTGGCGGCGAGGACGCCCTCGTCCTCGAGCGCCTGCGGCGAGGACGGGAGGTTGCCGAGCTGCTCGAACGCCTCGATGTGTGCCTCCGGCGAGGTCAGGTACTTGGCCAGCTCGGCCGCCTCTTCCGGGTGCTCGCTCTCGGCCGGCACGGCGAGGAACGAACCGCCCCAGTTGCCGCCGTCGCCGGGTGCGTCAGCGATGTCCCATTCTCCGGCGGCGTCGTCACCGGCGGCGCCCGAGATCACACCCGTCATCCACGCCGGGCAGGCGATCGTGGCGAACGTGGCAGAGGCGAACCCGGCATTCCACTCATCGGAGAACGACTCGAACCCGGCGGAGAGATCGGCCTCGATCATGCCGACGGTGAGGTCCCACGCCGTCCGGATGTCCGGGTTATCCAGGTCGAGCTCGTTGCTGGTGTTGTAGTACGTGTAACCGCTGTTGTTGCCGGCCTCCTGCATGAGGATGCTGTTGTAGACGTTGGAGGCAGCGTCGAGGAACGAGGCATCCGTGCCGGCCGCGGCGAAGTCCTCGCCGGCGGCTGTGTAATCGTCCCACGTCGGCCAGAGCGCGGACACCTCGTCGCGTTCGGTGGGGAGGCCGGCCTCGTCGAACAGATCACGGCGGTAGCACATGGCCAACGAACCGACATCGGTGCCGAGACCGAGGGCGAAGCCTTCGTAGGTTCCCTGCTCCCACTTCCACGGCAGGTAGTTGCCTTCGAGGTCCGCCGCGCCGTATTCGTTGAGGTCTACGAACTTGTCGAGTTGTGCGTAGAACTGGGTGATGATGCCTTCCTCGAGGGCAACGACGTCGCCCGCGCCTTCACCGGCGGTGATCCACTGAGTGAGCCGGTCGTTGTAGTCGCCGACGCCTAGACCAGAGCCGCGCTCTTCGATGGTGACGTGCGGATTCTCCTGCATGTACTGCTCGTAGAGGGCGTCGTAGCCGAAGCCCTGTTCGCCGAAGACGTCGACGGTCAAGGTGATCTCTTCGGTTCCGTCGTTGGACTCGGTCGTGTCGGACGTGTCGGTGTCGTCATCGTCGCCGCTGCAGGCGGCGAGGAGCAGAGCTGCCGCGCCGAGGACAGCGGCAGTCTGACGTGTGCGGATCGGTATCACGCTCATCCTTCCTGATCCCTCCCAGTGCCAGGTCGTCGTGGGGACGTGCATCGCGTGCGGAGCCGCCGGCGTCATGCACGGTGGCACGTGCTGTCGCTTGGCGGGAGCGCTCCCAAGAGCGTTGCAGCAGTGTTTCCCATTCATCAAGACACGGCTTGGGAGCGTTCCCAAATTGTTACCGGAGATGCGGCAGGGTCACTGTGGTGCGGGGGCCAGAGTTCGCGCGGCCGGTGACACGGTGCGTCGTTGAACGCTCAGACTTCGCACGACGAGTCACACGTCGGTTGTGCGGGAGGCCAGCGGCAGCCGACTGGAGCGTCGGTGCGGGCTCGTAGGGTTGGAGACGTGGCTGATCCTTCGACCTACCGCCCCGCTCCCGGGTCTATTCCCGTCGACCCCGGCGTGTACCGGTTCAGCGATGCCGACGGCCGGGTGATCTACGTCGGGAAGGCGAAGAGCCTGCGGTCCCGGCTGTCGTCGTACTTCCAGGACCTGGCCGCTCTGCATCCGCGGACGCTCGCCATGGTGACCACCGCGTCCAAAGTCGAGTGGACCGTGGTGCGCACCGAAGTGGAGGCGTTGCAGCTGGAGTACTCCTGGATCAAGGAGTATGACCCGCGGTTCAACGTCCGCTACCGCGACGACAAGTCCTACCCGTACCTGGCCGTGACGCTGAACGAGGAATACCCCCGCGCGCTGGTCATGCGCGGGGCGAAGAAGCGTGGCATCCGGTATTTCGGTCCGTACGCGCACGCGTGGGCCATCCGGGAGACGCTGGACCAGTTGCTGCGGGTGTTCCCGGTGCGCAGCTGCTCGAAGGGTGTCTTCAACCGCTCTCGTCAGATCGGCCGCCCCTGCCTGCTCGGCTACATCGGAAAGTGCTCAGCGCCATGTGTCGAGCGGGTCAGCGCGGACGAGCACCGGGAGATCGTCGAGGACCTGGTGGCATTCCTCGACGGCAAGACCACCACCTACGTGAAACGGCTGGAACGGGAGATGAAGGCCGCCGCCGCGGAGCTGGACTTCGAGCGCGCTGCCCGGCTACGTGATGACATCGCCGCGCTGGAGCGGGCGATGGAAGCGAATGCCGTAGTTCTCGGGGACGGCACCGACGCCGACGTGGTCGCGCTGGCGGACGACCCGCTGGAAGTCGCCGTGCAGATCTTCTACGTTCGCGGTGGCCGCGTCCGGGGGCAGCGCGGATGGGTCGCGGACAAGGCCGAGGACGCCTCGCCCGGCGAGCTCGTGGAGCGCTTCCTGCTCCAGCTGTACGGGGAGACCGGGGGAGAGACGGTGCCTCGGGAGATCCTGGTGCCCGCCATGCCGGACGACGATGAGGAAGCCGACGCGCTGCGTGAGCTCCTGGCCGAGCTGCGCGGCGGCAAGATCGAGCTGCGGGTGCCGCAGCGCGGCGACAAGCGTTCGCTGCTGGAGACCGTCTCGCGGAACGCGGCGCAGACGTTGAAACTGCACAAGTCCAAACGAGCGAGCGATCTGACGACGCGGAACCGGGCTCTGGAGCAGATCCAGGAAGCGTTGGAGCTCGACGAGCCGCCGCTGCGGATCGAGTGTTACGACATCTCCAATCTCGCGGGCACCGAGGTCGTGGGATCGATGGTGGTCTTCGAGGACGGGCTGCCCCGCAAGAGCGAGTACCGCAAGTTCGCCGTGCGTGGCGAGTCGGGCACCGACGACGTCGCCGCGATCCGCGAGGTGCTCCGCCGACGCTTCCGCCGTGCGATCACGGGGGCCGACGACGAGCCGGAAGCCGAGGACGTACCGGTGCTTGAGCCGGCGCCTGAGGCGACACATGAGCCGGCGGCGGAGACCCAGGAGACGGGGGGCGACGACGGTCCGGGACTGCGGCCGTCACGCATCGATCCGGAGACCGGCAAGGTGCGCAGGTTCGCGTACACACCGGGCCTGGTCGTCGTCGATGGCGGCCAGCCGCAGGTCAATGCGGCCAGGCAGGCGATGGACGAGTCCGGCGTGCCGGATATCCCGGTGGTGGGTCTGGCGAAACGCCTGGAAGAGGTGTGGCCACCGGACAGCGACGATCCACTCATCCTTCCGCGAACCAGCGAGGGCCTGTACCTGTTGCAGCGAGTCCGCGACGAGGCACACCGGTTTGCCATCACTTTCCACCGGCAGCGCCGGTCCAAATCGATGACCGACAGCGTGCTGGACACCGTTCCCGGGCTGGGGCCGGCGCGGCGCAAGGCGCTGCTGGCGCACTTCGGTTCCCTGAAGAAGGTGCGCGCAGCGAGTGCGGAGGAGATCGCAGAGGTCAAGGGGATCGGACCCGGGCTGGCGGCGACCATCGCGGAGACGCTCTCGCAAGGCAAGGCGTCTGCTCCGGCAGTGAATACGGCGACCGGGGAGGTCCTGGATGCCGAGAGCTGATCCGGGCAGCGGCCCGGGAGCGTGTGACCTGCTATGACGGGCTCGGGCGTGTCTGATACCGTCCTGCGTCCGGAGCCTGGCGAGGGTTCGGCCCTGAACGCCACACCGCGGCGTCCGGCCCCGTGGCGCGCGTCATCGGCTGGAAGCTGTAATCATGGGACGTCGCGACGGACGGCGCGCTCGTGAGCCGAGCGAACCGTCGAATTTGACGGGGGAGGACACGCGGTGGTGGAACACGGTCAGGACGAGAAGAGAGACGACGCCAAGATGCCCGAGGTGCTGCTCGTCACCGGCATGTCCGGTGCGGGGAAGACGGCCGCGACCGCGGCATTGGACGACCTGGGATGGTTCGTCGTCGACAATCTGCCGCCCTCGTTGTTGATGGACCTCGTGTCGACGGTGAGCAAGGATGATGCGAGCCGCAGGCTGGCCGTCGTGGCCGACGTGCGCGGCGGCGTCTTCTTCAGCGAGCTTCGCGGTGCGCTCGAGGCGATGGTGAAGGACGGCGTCCGGCCGACGGTGCTCTTCCTCGAGGCGAGCGACGAGGCCCTGGTGCGGCGGTTCGAGTCCGCGCGGCGTCCACATCCGTTGCAGGGCCACGGCCGTGTCGTCGAGGCGATCGAGCGGGAGCGTGAGGAGCTGGCGTCGCTGCGTGTCGCTGCGGACCTGGTCGTCGACACGTCACTGCTCAACGTGCACGAACTCGGCGCGCGCATCCGGACCGCCTTCGCGACCGAGGAAGCGGGGCTGCGGGCGGTGGTCGTGTCCTTCGGCTTCAAGTACGGCATCCCCGTCGACGCCGACATGGTCGCCGATATGCGATTCCTGCCCAATCCGCATTGGGTCCCGGAGCTGCAGCCGCTGACCGGTACGGACGTCTCGGTGAGTCAGTACGTGCTGGCCCAGCCCGGCGCGGACGAGTTCCTCGACCGCTACGGCGACCTGGTCGGCGTGGTGTCCGAAGGCTATCTGCGGGAGGGCAAACAGTTCGTGACCATCGGCATCGGATGCACGGGCGGCAAGCACCGGAGCGTGGCGATGAGCGAGGCGTTGGCCGAACGGCTACGTGGACGTGCGATCGAGACTCTCGTGGTCCACCGTGATCTCGGACGCGAGTGAGGAGACGCTGCCGTAGAGATGGATGCACTCGCAGGTCCCAAGGTCGTCGCGTTGGGCGGGGGACATGGTCTCGCGGTCTCGTTGTCGGCATTGCGCAGGATCGCGGGCAGGCTGACGGCGATCGTGACCGTCGCCGACGACGGCGGATCCAGCGGCCGGCTCCGGCGCGAGCTGGGTGTGCTGCCCCCTGGCGACCTGCGGATGGCACTGGCGGCGCTGTGCGGCGACGACGAGTGGGGCCGGACCTGGGCCGACGTGCTTCAGCATCGGTTCAGCGGTCATGGCGAGCTCCATGATCACGCCGCGGGCAACCTGCTGATCGTGGCGCTGTGGGAGCTGCTGGGAGGCCACGTGCGGGGCCTCGAATGGGTCGCCAGGCTGCTGGGCGCGCAGGGTCACGTGCTGCCGATGGCCTTGGTGCCGATGAACATCGAAGCCCTGGTGGGCAGCGTTCGCCGGTCGGCCGACGGCGTCCGCGATATCCGCACGGTTACCGGCCAGCACGCTGTGGCCACAGTGGAAGGGGATGTCGTCGCGGTCGGCCTGAACCCGTCCGATCCGCCGGCCTGTCCGGAGGCGCTCACCGCGATCGGCGAGGCCGAGTGGGTGGTCCTCGGCCCGGGGTCGTGGTTCAGCAGTGTGATCCCGCATCTGCTGGTACCCGAGCTGCGTGAGGCGTTAGTCACGACGCCGGCGCTGCGAGCGGTCACTCTGAATCTTTCGCCCGAAGGTGGCGAGACCACGAACTTCACTCCGGAGACGCACCTCGAGGTCCTCGGCGCATACGCTCCGGACCTGCGCATCGACCTGGTGGTGGCGGATCGGGGATCGGTGCCCGACGAGGCGATGCTGCGTCGGATCGCCGGCGAGATGGGGGCCGAGCTCGTCGTGACCGACGTGGCTTGCCGGGACGGTTCGGCGCGACATGACCCACAACTACTGGGATGGACGTTCGCGCGCACCCTCGGACGTGGCAGGATCGGGCCATGGCGATGACAGCATCGGTGAAGGACGAGCTGGCTCGCCTCGAAGTGACCAAGACGTGCTGCCGCAAGGCGGAGGTGTCGGCACTGCTGCGTTTCGGCGGCGGGCTGCACATCGTCAGCGGGAAGATCGTCATCGAGGCTGAGCTGGATACGGGGGTCGCCGCACGTCGGTTGCGGCGCGACATCGCGGACGTGTACGGGCACGACAGTGAACTGTCGACGGTCGCGGCGGGTGGCCTTCGCAAGGGGACCGGTTTCATGGTGCGCGTCGCGCACGATGGAGAGCACCTGGCGCGGCAGAGCGGCTTGCTCGACGGTGGCGGGAGGCCGGTCCGCGGTCTTCCGGCACAAGTGGTGAACGGCGCGCTGTGCGACGCCGAGGCCGCCTGGCGCGGTGCCTTTCTGGCACACGGCTCGTTGACCGAGCCTGGACGGGCGTCGGCCCTGGAGGTGAGCTGCCCCGGGCCGGAGTCCGCGTTGGCGCTGGTCGGGGCGGCACGCAGGCTGGGCATTCAGGCCAAAGCGCGCGATGTACGCGGGACCGATCGCGTGGTGGTCCGCGACGGCGAGGCGATCGGTGCACTGCTGACCCGGATCGGAGCACACGACAGCGTGCTCGCCTGGGAAGAGCGGCGGATGCGCCGTGAGGTGCGCGCAACGGCCAACCGGCTGGCGAACTTCGACGACGCGAATCTGCGACGTTCGGCCAGGGCCGCCGTCGCCGCGGGCGCGCGGGTCGAGCGGGCTCTGGACATTCTCGCCAGCGACGTGCCCGAGCATCTGCGGGTGGCCGGAGAGCTGCGGCTGAAGCACAAGCAGGCCAGCCTGGAGGAGCTCGGGCAGCTTGCCGATCCGCCGATGACCAAGGACGCGATCGCCGGCCGGATCCGGCGACTGCTGGCGATGGCGGATCGCAAAGCCGCGGATACCGGGATCCCCAACACCGAGGCGAACCTCACCTCGGAGATGCTGGCACCGTGAGGTGTGCGGCCGCCGCCGCGGCCGCAGCCGCCAGTGCGTTCGTGCTGCTGGCCGGGTGCGCCGGCGGAGACGGCTCGGAGGAGCCGGCGGCCGACACCGTGACGACAGCTGGAACGGGCGACGAACTGGGCTCGGAGTGGGAACCGAAGGACACACCGGAGGCGACGTCCGGTGGGCTCCGGCTGGAGGACGCGCAGCGGATCCTCGACGACGCCCGGTTCGCCGAGGCCGAGCTTGGACTGACGGTCGACGAGGACTACGACCGGGAGTCCGGCCTGCACACACCTACGGCTGCTTACTGCTCGGGCGAGGGCGACGCCGTCGACGAGCATCGGATCGCACGGTCGCAGCGATGGTGGGCGAACGAGGCGTGGGACAGCGGGCAGCCGGGCGGCTACACGGTCGGCGTCGAGGTCGTCTACTACGAGCCCGGTGGCGTCACCGGAACGATGGCCGTCTTCGGAGCCGTGCCGGACGTGTGTCCTTCGGTCGGCTACGACAGCGGGTCGAGCGTCACGTACTCGCCGGGCGAGGCGCCGGCAGGGTTACCCGCCGGCACTGTCGCCCTCCGCGACGAGTGGGTCTATCCCAGCGGTCAGGACGCTCCCGGGATGATGGTGGCGATTCCGGTCGGTGACCTCATCGGCTTCCTCTACATCCGCGGTGATCAACCGGCGGTCGACGAGCACGGCGGCGAGCTGGCGCGGCTCCTGGCGGGGAACCTGGAGAAGGCGGACGCCGAGATCCAGGAAAGTCAGTAGAGAGACCCGTCGGGGAGACCCGCCGAGGTTGCCGCGGCGAGAGGATTGCCCTCTTCACCTTTCGCAAAGCGCAGCGTGATGGACCCCGGGCCGAGTCCTGGACTGCATGCCTCGGTCCGCAGGACGTCCGTGGGTGAAAGTCGGCGGGCCGAGGCCGTACCCTTCTGGACGTCCGATGCGATTACTCATACGAGAGAGTGACGTCTGGGGAGGGGCCAGCTGTCCATCGACAAGGGGTTCGAAGGGGTGCTCGACGCTGCGCGCGCGCAAGCGCCGTGGGCGTTCGAGCGGCTCTATACCGAGCTTGCCCCGGCCGTCGCCGGATATCTGCGGCTGCAGGGCGCGAGAGAGCCCGAGGACCTGGTCAGCGACATCTTCATGGGTGTGTTCGCCGGTCTGTCGTCGTTCGACGGTACTGAGAAGCAGTTCCGTTCATGGGTGTTCACCATCGCGCATCGTCGCCTGATCGATGAGCGTCGGCGTCTCGCCCGTCGCGCATCGACGCCGACCGACGAGGCATCGGTGCTCGACCGGCTTGGAGGCGATGCCGAGCAGGATGCCCTGGATGTCATCGGCCGGCGCCGGGTGTATGAGCTGTGCGCGCTGCTCTCCGATGACCAGCGTGAGGTGGTGCTGCTGCGCATCGTCGCCGATCTCACCGTGGAGCAGGTGGCCCAGGTGGTCGGAAAATCGGCCGGCGCGGTCAAGGCACTGCAACGGCGAGGGCTGAACGCGATCCGGAAGAGAATTCTCCGGGAGGGCGTACCCCTATGAGCCGCCGCAGCGATGACATAGATGAGATGCCTACGCCACCTGTTCTGGATGACGCCGCCGCGGAAGCCGTGCTCCGCGGTGAAGCCGTGTCGTCCGAGCTGGAGCCGTTGGCCGAGGCCGTGGAAGCCATCCGCGGGTCGGCTTCGGCGCATGTCGAGCCGTCGGTGGAACTGGCGGAGCGCATCGCTTCCGGTGATTTCAGCGACGTCGTTCCCGCCTCGCAGACCCGGCGGACGACGTTCGCGGAACGAACGCGATCGGTGGTGGCCAAGGCCGGCACGAGGATCCGGGTCGCCGTGGTTGTCGCGGCGGCTCTGTTCGGGGTGACCGGGGTCGCCGCCGCCGGCGCATTGCCGGATGTGGTTCAGGACGGCATGGAAGGCATCATCGAGTACGTCACGCCTGTGACCTTTCCGGACCGGCCGCCGGCGGACGACGTCGCCGATGAGCCGGAAGGCGACACAGGCGATTCCGAGTCCGGTAAGGACGCGGAGAACGAAAAAACGGAGCCTGAGGGTCACAGGCCCGACGAGCGCACCGGCGGGGACGGAAAAGAAACCGGTATATCGAAGGATAACTCGGAGAAAGGGTCGACACGGGGCCCTGAGAAGCAGGAGAATAAAGGACGAGACTCGGAGAAGGAGAAGCAACCCGAGAATCCGGGAAACGGGTCGGATAACCGCCCCGAGAATCCAGGCGAACCGGCGGATGAGCACGGCAACCGACCGGAGAATCCTGGAGGCGGGGCAGAGAACCGGCCGGACGAACCCGGGAAGGACGCGGGCGAGAGCCCGCAAGACCGTGGAGCTCCTGGACGTGGATCCGGCGGCGGCAACGGGGCAGGCGACGGTAAAGCCGGCGGCTCTGATGCATCGCACGGCGGCTCGAAGGAGCAACGGTCTGACAACGCGCCGGGACCCCCGGCCGGCAAATCTGGGCCCTGAGCGGCGGTTGCGCCAATCAGGGTTCCACAAGACGCCCGACGTCCCACTGACCCCACTCACGCGTCGGGCGCAGGGAGCGGCTCCGGTTTTCCCCTTGTACCGGGGCCGCTTCCTCATTCTCTGGGGCGCATGGATCCGCTAGCGTGGTTCCTCAGGACACCGGCCGCCGCGCGGGTTGTACCCGCATTGGATGGTCTCAACCGGGCACGACCGGGGTAGTGGATAAGTAATGTCGCGTTCATCGGGCCGTCATGCGAGTCGTCACCGGCCGGCCCCAGATCGCATCGATGTGTCGCGGCGGCGTAGGTTAACGGCGGCGAGACATTGAAGTGACCCGCGATGACGCGGATCCGACGGTTATGCCTTAAGGTCAGATTCGGGTCACCACGACGGGGTGGACGACCGCGGGTACGTAAACACCCTGAACCCCAAGAAGGAGAGTGATCCAGCGTGACCGTACGGGTAGGTATCAACGGTTTCGGACGTATCGGCCGAAACTTCTACCGTGCTCTGCTGGCCCAGGGCGGGAGCGACGTCGAGGTAGTCGGATACAACGACCTCGGTGACACCGCGACCTTCGCCCACCTGCTGAAGTACGACAGCATCCTCGGTCGTCTCGACGCTGAGGTCAGCGCCACGGACGAGGGTATCCGGGTCGGCGACAAGGTGCTGAAGGCCACTGCCGAGCGTGACCCCGCCAACCTGCCGTGGAAGGACTGGGGTGTCGACGTCGTCATCGAGTCCACCGGCTTCTTCGCCGACGGCAACACGGCCAAGGCACACATCGACGCCGGTGCCAAGAAGGTCATCATCTCGGCACCCGCCAAGAATGAGGACGGCACCTTCGTCCTCGGTGCGAACCACGAGAGCTACGACCCAGCCTCGCACCACGTCGTATCGATGGCCTCCTGCACCACCAACTGCCTGGCCCCGCTGGCCAAGGTCCTGAACGACTCGTTCGGCCTGGAGCGTGGCCTCATGACCACGATCCACGCCTACACGGCCGACCAGAATCTGCAGGACGGCCCGCACAAGGACCTGCGTCGCGCCCGTGCGGCCGCGCTGAGCGCTGTGCCGACCTCCACCGGTGCCGCCAAGGCCATCGGCCTGGTGCTGCCCGAGCTCAAGGGGAAGCTTGACGGGTTCGCCGTGCGGATCCCCACGCCTACCGGCTCCGCCACCGACCTGACCGCGACGCTCGGCCGCGAGGTCAGCGTCGACGAGGTCAAGGCTGCCTTCAAGGAGGCGGCCGACGGTCCGCTGAAGGGGTACCTCCGCTACACCGAGGAGCCCTTGGTCTCCGCCGACATCGTCACCGACCCGGCTTCCTGCATCTTCGACGCCGACCTGACCCGCGTCATCGGCAATCAGGTGAAGGTGGTCGGCTGGTACGACAACGAGTGGGGCTACTCCAACCGCCTGGTCGACTTCGCCCGATTCGTCGGCTCGTCGCTCTGACCCGCGCGGAGCACTCGACCATGAGCACTATCGAGAGCCTGGGGGACCTGAAGGGGAAGCGGGTACTGGTCCGCTCCGACCTGAACGTCCCCCTCGACGGTGACACCATCACCGACGACGGTCGGGTACGCGCGT
>NZ_ML142849.1:504704-513254 GCF_004138495.1 Phytoactinopolyspora endophytica | reverse complement strand
TGCGCTGGCCGAGGCCGGCGCACGGGTGGTGGTCACCGCGCACCTGGGCCGTCCCAAGGGCGCGCCAGAGCCCAAGTACTCGCTCGAGCCCGTGGCCAAGCGGCTGTCCGAACTGCTCGGCGCCGATGTGGCGTTTGCTACCGACCTCGTTGGTGAGAGCGCCCGCAAGACCGTGGCCTCCCTGAACGACGGCGACGTCGCCGTGCTGGAGAACGTGCGCTTCGACGCTCGCGAGACCAGCAAGGACGACGCCGAGCGTGGCGCGCTCGCCGACGAGCTGGCGTCGCTGGCCGACTGCTTCGTCTCCGACGGTTTCGGGGTCGTCCACCGCAAGCAGGCCAGCGTGTACGACGTCGCGCAGCGGCTCCCGCACGCCGCGGGGCGTCTGGTCGAGGCCGAGATGGAGGCATTCCGGAAGGTGCTCGTCACGCCGGAGCGGCCATACGTCGTCGTGCTCGGCGGCTCGAAGGTGTCCGACAAGCTCGGCGTCATCGACAACCTGCTCGGCAAGGTGGACCGCCTGCTGATCGGCGGTGGTATGGCCTTCACGTTCCTCGCGGCCAAGGGCTACGAGGTCGGAGGCTCGCTGCTGGAGAACGACCAGATCGAGACCGTCAAGGGCTACCTCGACCGGGCCGAGCAGGCCGGCGTGGAGATCGTGCTGCCGGTGGACGTCGTCGTGGCCGCCGACATCTCCGCCGACGCCGACACGTCGGTGGTGGACGCGTCGGCGATCCCCGCCGACCAGAAGGGTCTCGACATCGGACCGGCCAGCGTGGAGCTGTTCAGTGGCAAGCTGGCCGACGCGAAGACCGTGGTCTGGAACGGCCCGATGGGCGTCTTCGAGCTGGCACCGTTCGCCGCCGGCACCAAGGATGTCGCGACGGCGGTGTCGCAGATCCGGGGCACCAGCGTGGTCGGTGGGGGAGACTCCGCGGCCGCGGTCCGCAAACTGGGCCTCGACGAGTCGGCGTTCACGCACATCTCGACCGGCGGCGGAGCGTCGCTGGAGCTCCTCGAGGGCAAGACCCTCCCCGGCCTCGCGATTCTGGAGGAATAAGGCGCTGTGGCGACCAATGCTCGCCGGCCGTTGATGGCCGGAAACTGGAAGATGAACCTCAACCATCTCGAAGCGATCGCGCTGGTGCAGAAGCTGGCGTTCTCGCTCGACGAGAAGACCCACGAGAAGGTTGACGTGGCGGTGTTGCCGCCGTTCACCGACATCCGGTCCGTGCAGACCCTGGTCGACGGCGACAAGCTCGGCATCGACTACGGCGCTCAGGACCTCTCCGCGCACGACTCCGGTGCCTACACCGGCGAAGTGTCCGGAGCCTTCCTGGCCAAGCTGGGATGCACGTACGTCACGGTCGGGCACTCGGAGCGTCGCGAGCACCACGCCGAGTCCGACGAGCTGGTGAACGCGAAGGTCAAGGCAGCGATCCGGTACGAGCTCACGCCGATCCTGTGCATCGGGGAGGGCCTCGACATCCGTCAGGCGGGCCAGCATGTTCCGCACACGCTGGCTCAGCTCGACGGTGGCCTCGCCGGGATCAGCGCCGAGCAGGCCGCCAAGTTGGTGATCGCCTACGAACCGGTATGGGCGATCGGCACCGGCGAGGTGGCCACGCCGGAGGACGCACAGGAGATGGCCGCGGCCATCCGTACCCGGCTCGCCGAGCTCTACTCGCCAGATGTGGCCGCGGCGATCCGTATCCTGTACGGTGGTTCGGTCAAGGCAGCCAACGTCGGGCCGATCATGGATCAGCCTGACGTGGACGGCGCACTCGTCGGAGGCGCCAGCCTCGACGCCGACGGGTTCGCAGCGATCTGCCGCTTCGACCAGTCGTGATCGCCGAGGTACACTTCTGGCTAGCCGACCAACTACTCGCTCGATAAGGATGAGGCTCACGCCGTGACGCTGATATTCGCGATCCTGCTGGTGATCACGAGCCTGCTTATGCTCGTACTCGTGCTGATGCACAAGGGCAAGGGCGGTGGCCTCTCGGACATGTTCGGTGGTGGTGTCTCGGCGTCCGTCGGAGGTTCCTCGGTCGCCGAGCGCAACCTGGATCGGCTGACTATCGCAGTCGGCCTGGTCTGGGCGGCGAGCATCGTCGCACTCGGACTGCTCGTTTAGGGCCCGCGTGATGGATCCGTGGTGTACCGCACGACGTCCGGCTGGTGCAGCGCTGCCTTCCCGTCGTCGGTCGGTCGGCTCCACGTCCTCCATCGTGCGAGGCATGTGGCAGGACCTCTGCTCGCTACGATCCATCACGCATGCCCGGCGCCAAGGACATCCTTGTCGATTGTCGCCGGAGCTTAGGGAGGACTGACGAGGTGGCCGGTGGTAACGCAATCCGGGGGAGTCGGGTCGGAGCCGGCCCAATGGGAGAGGACGAACGAGGCGAGTCAGCCCCGCGTCGTCAAGTAATGTTCTACTGCGGCCGCGGCCACATGAGTCCGCTGTACTTCGCGCTCGATGCCGACGTACCACAGTCGTGGGACTGCCCGAGGTGTGGTCTGCCGGCCAGTCAGGAAAAGGAGAATCCGCCGCCATCGCCGCGTGCGGAGCCTTATAAGTCGCATTTGGCGTACGTCAAAGAGCGGCGCAGCGACGAAGACGGTGCTGCGCTCCTCGAAGAGGCATTGGCGGCGCTCCGCCAGCGTCGACGCCTCTAGGCGGTCCTCGACGCTTCATTCGGCCCCACTCTCTAGCCGCGCGCTCGGGCGTGGTTGCGTTGGTGGGGCCGGAGAGCTTCCGCGGCCTCTCACGCCTCCGGCGGGTGGCTTCCCGTGCTGGTCGCGTTTGTCTGCGCCTTCGGAAGATCGGCCGCGCAAGCTCTCCGGCCCTTCCCCGCGCTTTCCGTTCTGGTTCTTCCCCGAGCCATGCCTGCCGATCGTGCCCATGCCGAAGTCCTGTAGGTCCGTTCAGCTCGAAAACCGCCCGACTTAGCAGCGTTGGGCGTTGCCCTGGCGCCCGCAGGGCTCCTAATCGGGTTCGGTGGTGACGACGCGGCATATGGGGTCGAGGACACGGTGGGCGCGATTGCGGGCGTGGTCCGGAACGTCGTGGACCTCGACGTTGACACCGTAGCTCTGTGCTTGCTCGGCGAAACCACGCAGAGCCATCAGACCGGTGAGGTCGAGGCGGCCCAGGCGGTGGACGTCGAGGACAACCCGGGTGATGGTGGGGTTCTCGGCGAGTAGCGCGGTGAGCTGTGTCTCCAGCATGGGCGCGGAAGCGAAGTACAGCACGCCTTCGGGGTGGACGTAGAGCGTGCCGTCCTTGACCGTTGTGCGCAGGTCCACCCGGAGCTCGCGCCAGAGGTGGACGACGAACGCGAGCGCGATGCCTATCAGGAGGCCGCGTTCGACTCGCGGCGCGAGCAACAGAGTCGCGACGAAGGTCGGCACGGCCACCAGGAACTGCGGCTTCGAGTAGTGCCAGTAGGTGAGGAATGGCTTCAGGTCGACCAGCGAGATCGCGGCGACGATGACCAGGCCGGCCAGGACCGCCGTCGGGAGGGCGGAGAGAGTATCGGCGAAGGGGAGGACCGCGAGGACCGTCACGCCCGTGATGGCGCCGCTCCAGCGGGTGCGGGCCCCGGTCATCCGGTTCAGCGCGGAACGGGAGAACGAACCGCCCGTGGGATAGCCACCGGCGACACCGGCGGCGAGGTTCGCCAGGCCCTGCCCGATGAACTCTCGGTTCGGGTTCCACTCCTGTCGGTCAGCTGCGGCGTACTTACGGGCGATCGAGGCGGGCTCGGCGAAGCCGACGAGAGCGATGAGCAGGGCAGGGACGATGAGGTCCGGTACCGCTTCCCAGGGAAGGTCCAAGGAGATCGGTGGGAGACCGCTCGGAACGGTGCCGATTTCGGCGATGTCGATCAGCCCGGTGCGGCTCGCGACCAGGGCGGCGATGGTGACGATCAGGACCCAGGGGACGAGAGCCGAGATGCGGCGGCCGCCCAGCACCACGGCGACCACTGCGAGGCCGACCAGCAGTGCCGCGACGCTCCACTCGGCCGGGCTGGAGAGCGCGTCGAACGCGGCCCTGGCCGGGTTGTCGGAGTCGGTGGGCGTGTCGAGCAGGCTCGGCACCTGGGAACCGACGATCAACACGGCCGCGGCGACGGTGAACCCGGTGACCACCGGGATGGACATGAAGTACGCGAGCGCGCCCCAGCGGATCAGACCCAGCAGGACGCGGGCGACGCCGACGAGTAGAGCCAGGATGGCGGCGTAGGCGACGAAGGTGGCCGAGCCGGTTGTCGCGAGTGGGGACAGCGCGCCAAGGGTGAGCAGGCTGGTCAGTGCGACCGGCCCGGTCTGCAGGTAGGGGGAGGAGCCGATCAGCGCCCCGGCTATGGGTGCCATGGCAGCGGCGTACAGCCCGTGCACGGGCGGCAGCCCGGCCAGTTCCGCGTAGGCGAGCGACTGCGGGACGAGGACCAGCGCGACGCTGATACCCGCGATGAGGTCGCCGCGAGCGGGCGGGCCGATTCGGCGCGGGCGCCGGCGTGCCTGCGTGTTCGCTGTGCCCCGGCGCGCCGTTCCACGTGGAGGCAGGCGCCATCCATGCCTGGTATTCGGGCCCATCACCGGATGCGTCCACCGGCCACGACGTCAGCTCCTTCGGCTCGTGGAGATATTCCTTGAGATCAAGGTATCGCCGCATGACGACGTGTCTGACCAGATTCGGTGTCAGCGCTGTTCAACGCGGGTATACCAGCGCCAACCCACCGTTATGGTCGGGAAAAGGAACGTGCTGGAGGCGCCGGAGGAACTCATGTGGCCTCATAGCGCGGAAAGATGGCCTTGACATGTGAGTGATGTCAGACTGCGCGGGCGCGGGTCAGGGCCTTCTTCGGCACCTTGGCGCCGAACAGGTAGCGCTTCTTGCTCTCGCGCGTGGCGAAGCCGGCGTCAGCCAGCCGCTTGAGCACGACCGGGCAGGACTTGCATCTGGGCGTGCTCTTACAGCACTTCTTCTTCGCCTTGACCGATCGCACGGAGCTCATCGTAGGTAAGCCTACCCTCGTCCGTCACTTTGATCTCCATCATGCCGGGCCACACTATGTGGTCCGTGGTTCCTTTGAGAGTGCCGCTGAAGGAAGGCGTGGAGCAAGAGCGCGAGACGGCCGGGGCAGCTGCGCTCATGGGGCCCGCCAGTGCCTGGGAATCACGGCAAGGGCATGTCGTGCTCGATCCAGGCGGTGATGGGAGGACGCGAGGGGCGCCAGCCGAGGGCACGTGCCCGGGTTGCGCGTACGCGACTGTTGGCGCCGAGCGCGTAGCGGGCGAATCCTTCGCCCCACGCGGCCGCGGCAGAGTCCAGACCCCACGGTTCGACCGGCTCCAGGCCCAGCCGCCGGGCGACCGCCTGTCCGATCTCGGCGAACGACGCATCCTCGCCGCCCTCCACGAAGTAGAACCCCTCTGTGGCAGGTTCGGTGAGAGCCAGATTGTAGAGGTCGGCCATGTCGTCGAGATGGACGGTCGACCAGCGGTTGAGGCCGCGTCCGACCACGCGGACGGTTCCACTGCGTTGGGCCTGGGTGACCAGTGGCGGGATCAGCACGGTCTGCGGGCGGGGGCCCGTGCCGTTGCCGTAGATCAGCGAGTTGCACAGCACGAGCGTGCGTAGCCCTGCTCCACCAGCATCGACGACAGCGCGATCGATGGCGTAACGGGCCCGTCGGATCTCATGGTCCCCCGGACTGAAGGGCACGGCGTCGTCGAAGACACTGCTTGAGGCGCTCTGGCCCTGGGCGTCATCGCCGATGACGCTTGTTCCGCTGGTGTGGATCAGGATCTTGCCCGAGTCGCGCAGCGCACCGATGAAGGTTTCAACGGCGCCGCGGTGATCACTGTGTGCGGTGTTGACGACCGCGTCTGCCCGCTTGGCTTCCCGCTCAAGCAGAGCGCCGTCGTCGAGCTCGCCGATGACCGGATCGATGCCCGCTGCGGTGAGCGTATCGACTACGCCGGGGGTACGGGTCAAACCGCGCACGGTGTGCCCGTCGCGGATCAGGCGCTTGGCGACGGCTCCGCCGATGTAGCCGCTTGCGCCGGTGAGGAAGACGTCCATTGTGGGTCCTTGCCGGGTCGTGTTCGGGGTGGTGGTCTAGCTGCGGAATCTGCCGGCCGCGCGGTGGGTGTTCACGGCCATCGTCTGCGGCAGGAGACACTTGAGCTCATTCCCGGCCTCTTGTTCCTCGGTCATGCCCAGAAGGTGTCAGACGCTTTAAGTCCCGTCCATTTTCATTGCCGTTTCAGCAACGGCCGCTGTGTGACGTCTCCCGCCGCATTCCTTAGCCGAGCAACTTTTATTTCCGTGACCGCCAACCGGTGGTTCAGGCGGGGCCACCGCGCCATGAGGGCATCGGCCTATGGCCGAGCGCGACGTCGAACGCTGCGCTGGCGAGAAGGCGCGTGGAGTCGAGCGTGGGCAGCGGAGCGACGTCAGGGGTCACGAGGAGCGGGATCTCCGTGCATACAAGGGCGACGGCGTCACAGCCGCGTGCCGCCAGGTGCTTGATGATGCGTACATACTCCTGCCGGGACGACTCGCTGAACACTCCGTTCACCAGTTCATCGAAGATGATGGTGTTGATGACGTCCCGGTCCGGTACATCCGGCACTTCAGCGGCGATGCCACGGTCGGCGAACGCCCGAGGATATATCGGGCCATCCATCAGGTAGCTGGTGCCCAGTACGCCCACCCGCTCGCGACCGTCTGCGGCTGCCTGGTTCGCCACCACCTCGGCGATGTGCAGGCCGGGAAGGGCCAGTGCCGCTCCGGGTTGTTCGAGTGCCATGTGTGCGGTGTTGTCCGGACACACGAAGAAGTCGGCGCCAGCGTCAGCGAGCCGTTGGGCGCTCATCGACAGCGTGGACCGGATCGATACGTAGTCTCCGGCGTGCCATGCGGCCATGCTGCGCCCCATGGCGATGCAGTCCAACGTGACGTCTGGATGCTGATGTGGACCCAGCTCGGCGAATCCTGCCTGGCAGAACGCTCGGAAGCAGAGGGCGGCGCCCTCCGTGCTGTGCGCGAGGATACCGAGATGCTTCATCCAGGACTCCGTCGTCAGGGCGTGGTGCGGCGGTTCAGACCTGGCGGGAGCTTGGACGCGGCCGCCTCGTCGAGCAACCACCTGGTGGCGTGCCGGCCCTGCGCTCCGGCGGCGGGGATCTGCGTCGGATCGGCACCGGACATCGCCATCTGCACCGCGGGTGCCTTGTCCTCGCCCGACACCACGAGCCAGACCTCGGCGGCCGAGCGGATCGCGGGCAACGTCAGCGTCAGCCGGGTCGGCGGCGGCTTGGGCGCGCCATGCACCGCGACCGCCGGCCGCTCGTCGTCCAGAGAGGGAAACTCGGGGAACAACGACGCGACGTGGCCGTCCGGGCCCACCCCCAGCATGAGCACGTCGAACTCCGGAACCTCGGCGTCCGCGTTCGCCGCCGTCGCGGCGGCGAGCTCCGCGGCGTACCACTCTGCGGCGCCCTCCGGGTCACCCGCGAACTCGCCGTCGTCGGCCGGCATGGGATGCACCCGGGACTCGTCGACTGGTATGTGGTCCAGCAGCGCCTCGCGCGCCTGCGTCTCGTTCCGCTCGGCGTCGCCCCGACCGAGGAACCGCTCGTCGCCCCACCAGATGTCCACCGTGGACCAGTCGACGGCCGAGTGGGCGGGGGAGCGCCGTACCGATGCCAGCATCGCCGTCCCGATCCGGCCGCCCGTCAGTACGACCGACGCCTGCCCACGGGCGGCCTGGGCGTCGGCGAGCCGGGTGATCAGGCGAGCGGCGGCTGCCTCGGCGAGTACCTCCGCATCATGGTGCACGACCACACTGTGATTGCTCATGTGGACCTCGTCATCCGGTGGGTGGGACGGGTGAACGGTGCAGCCCGCACGGTCAGCGCTTGACCTTCGTGCGGGTGGTCTTGCCGGTCTCCCGCTGCAGCTCGAGACCGTTGAGCAGGACGTCGCCGTAGACCTCATCCGGGTCCAGCCGGCGCAGCTCCTCGGCCAGGCACTCGCCGGGGGACCGGCGCGGCAGCGCCACCTTGCGATCCGCCCGTCCTGGAGTGCTCAGCACAGCCACGTCCTCGTCCGGGCGTTCGATGACGATCGGGCCGGACGCGCGCTCGAGACGGACGCTTAGCATCCCTTCGACTCCGCTCGCCTTGGTGCGGGTGACCGGGCAACGCAGCGTCATCGACAGCCAGCCTGCGAGCAAGTCGGCGCTCGGGTTCTCCGATCCGCCCACCACCCGGACCGCGGTGACCTCTTCGTACGGTGGCTGGTCCAGTGCGGCCGCGAGCAGCGCCCGCCACAGGGTCAGCCGGGTCCATGCCAGGTCGGTATCGCCGGGGCGGTAACCGTTGGCGTGGTCACTCAGCGCCGCGGACGGACGCTTGCACGCGGCCACGTCGGTGATCCGGCGCTGGGCCAGCGCACCGACCGGGTCCTCAGCCGGAACCTCGGGTGCCTCAGCCGGCCACCACGCCACCAGTGGCGCGTCCGGGAGCAACAGC
>NZ_ML142849.1:503111-504687 GCF_004138495.1 Phytoactinopolyspora endophytica | reverse complement strand
CGACGACCGACACCGGGTGCGCCGTCAGCGGGCCGAACGTGCGCAGCACGATGACCTCGCTGGCACCGGCGTCCCCGCCCACCCGGATCTGCGCGTCCAGACGCGCGGACCCGCGGGAGGTGCCCTTGATCACGGCGACGATGCGGCATGGATGCTCGTGACTCGCGTGGTTGGCCGAGGCGATGGCGCTCTCCGCGTTGTCCTCGTCGGTGATCAGCACGAGCGTGAGCACCCGGCCGAGGGCCACCGCCCCATGCTTTTCGCGCAGGTCGACCAGGCGCTTGCCCACGTCGCTCGACGTGGTCTTCGGGAGGTCGATGATCACGGTATCCTCCAGCTCCGGCCGTCGCGGGCGAGCATCTCATCGGCGGACTTCGGCCCCCAGCCGCCGGACTCGTACTGCTCGGGCGTCCCGTTGGCGGCCCAGTACTCCTCGATCGGATCGAGGATCTTCCAGGACCGCTCCACCTCTTCGTGCCTCGGGAACAGCGGCGGGTCACCGAGCAGCACGTCCAGGATGAGCCGCTCGTACGCCTCCGGGCTCTCCTCGGTGAAGGAGTAGCCATACCCGAAGTCCATGGTGACGTCGCGTACCTCCATGGCCGTGCCCGGCACCTTGGAGCCGAATCGGATGGTGACGCCTTCGTCCGGCTGCACCCGGATCACCAGGGCGTTCTGGCCCAGCTCCTCAGTGGCGGTGGACTCGAACGGCAGGTGTGGCGCGCGCTTGAACACCACGGCCACCTCGGTGACACGTCGGCCCAGACGTTTGCCGGTCCGCATGTAGAACGGAACGCCGGCCCAGCGCCTGGTGTCGATGTCGAGCCGGATCGCGGCGTACGTCTCGGTCTTGGAGTCCGGCGCGATGCCGTCCTCCTCCAGATAGCCGCGGACCTGGCTCCCGCCGGCCCAGCCGCCCGCGTACTGGCCGCGCGCGGTGTGCTTGCCGAGATCCTCGGGGAGCCGGACGGCAGAAAGCACCTTCTCCTTCTCCGCTCGCAGGTCGGCCGCGTCGAACGAGACCGGCTCCTCCATGGCGACCAGCGCCAGTAGCTGTAGCAGGTGATTCTGGATGACGTCCCGGGCGGCGCCGATGCCGTCGTAGTACCCGGCGCGCCCGCCGATACCGATGTCCTCCGCCATGGTGATCTGCACATGGTCGACGTAGTGCGCGTTCCATGTCGGCTCGAACAGCTGGTTCGCGAAGCGCAGCGCCATGATGTTCTGGACGGTCTCTTTGCCCAGGTAGTGATCGATGCGGAAGATCGAGTCGGCCGGGAAGATGTCCTCGACGACGTCGTTCAGCTCGCGTGCGCTGGCGAGGTCGTGGCCGAACGGCTTCTCGATGACCACCCGCCGCCACTGGTCCTCGTTCTCGGGCTCCGCGAGACCGGACCGGGCGAGCTGTTTGCAGACGACGTCGAAGAACGACGGCGGGATGGAGAGGTAGAAGGCGTGGTTGCCACCGGTGCCCTGCTGCTCATCGAGCTTGCGGACCGTCCGTTCCAGCTCGTCGAAGGCGTCGTCGTCGGAGAAGTCACCCGGCACGAAGCGGATCCCCTCGGCCAGCTGCCGC
>NZ_ML142849.1:487049-503101 GCF_004138495.1 Phytoactinopolyspora endophytica | reverse complement strand
TCGCTGAACGGGGTGCGGGCGTGCTCCTTGACGGCATCATGGACCTGTTTGCTGAAGTCCTGCGTCGCCCAGTCCCGACGCGCGAATCCGACCAGCGAGAAGCCCGGCGGCAGCAGGCCACGGTTGGCCAGGTCGTACACGGCCGGCATCAACTTCTTGCGGGCCAGGTCGCCCGTGACGCCGAAGATCACCAGGCCGGAAGGACCGGCGATCCGCGGCAACCGCTTGTCGCGCTTGTCCCGGAGTGGATTCGCCACCTTTGTCACCTAGAGCACCCCCGCTCGGTCGTGATGGGTGGCCCGTGACTCGATGCGAGCTCCGGGATTCACAGCTTGGGGGTCTGGAGGCAGGTGGTTGCGTGTCCGTGTCGGTGCGGTCGATCTGTGGCCCGGCTGGGCTTGAGCCTCCAGACCCCCAACCCGAGAATCCCGGAGCCTCTGCGTGCGTATCACTGAAGTATCTCCCTCAGACGGGCAATGCCCTTGGCTCGGTCGGTGAGGTGCAGCCGGAGGACCGGCCTGCCGTGCTCGGCCAACACCGTGGCGTCTCCCGCGGCCTGCGCGGAGATGAGCTGGCCGAAGGTGAAGGGCCGGTCCGGAACCGCGAGGTCGTCCGAGATCGCCCCGGTGACCTGCAGGTATACGCCCTGTTCCGGTCCGCCCTTGTGGTACTGGCCGGTCGAGTGCAGGAACCGTGGACCCCATCCATAGGTGGTGGGCCGCACGGTGCGGCGAGCCAGTGGCACCCGGACCTGTGCAAGGTCGGAGTCCGCACCCTCCCGGTCGAGGTAGGCCATCACCGCCAGGTAGCCGTTCTCGTCGAGCTGGCTCAGCAGCGACTCGACGGCGCCCTCCAGGGAGCTCACACCGTCCAGCAGGCCGGCGGAGCCGCGAACTTCGACGCCACCGTCGACGAACGCGGGTGTCTCGGGCTCCGGACGGGCGTCGAGCAGGCTGCGCGCGGCGACCTTGGCGCTCTCCACATCGGGCTGGTCGAACGGGTTGATGCCGATCAGCCGGCCGGCGACGGCGGTGGCGTACTCCCAGAGCAGGAACTGCGCGCCCAACGCCCCGGTGACGACGACGCCTGTGTCCGGGGCGGACTCGGGGGTTCCGACGATAGCGGGCAGCACGTCGGAGGCCGACCAGCGGATCTCCGGATCGTCGATGTCCGCGGCGATGGGAAGAAGGCCGGTGCCAAGCTTCCCGGTCGACTCGGCGATGAGCTGCTCGGCCCAGTCGGCGAAGCCTGAGATGCCGGATCCGGCGTCGGCGATCGCGACCTTGTCGCGGCCGCCGGCGACGCCGATCCCCAGCGTGGCGCCGAGCAGCAGCGCCGGGTTGTCAGAGGCGTCGTCCGCCAGTCGGCCGGCGACAGCGTCCGCCTCGTCCAGCAGCGCGGCGATGTCGGCACCGGCAAGGGCGCTGGGCACCAGACCGAACGCGGTGAGCGCCGAGTAGCGGCCACCGACGTTCGGATCGGCCAGGAACAGCCGCCGGTAACCGGACTGCTCGGCGGTCTCCGCGAGCGCCGAACCGGGATCGGTGACGGCGACGATGCGCGACGCGGCGTCGATGCCGGCATCGGTGAACGCCGCCTCGAAGACGCGTCGCTGGCTGTCGGTCTCGACGGTGGTGCCGGACTTGCTGGACACGACCAGCACTGTGCGCTCGAGCCGGTCGGCCAGGGCCCGCTTGATCGCCGCCGGGTCAGTCGTGTCCAGGACGGTCAGCTCGACGCCGGCGGTGCGGGTGATCACCTCCGGCGCCAGTGAGGAGCCGCCCATGCCGGCGAGGACGATCCGGTCGAGCCCTTCGGCACGCAGCTCCGCCTGCAGCGCCTCGATCTCGGCCAGCAACGGCCGCGACGTCTCGTGCAGGTCGGTCCAGCCGAGCCGGATCGACGCTTCGGCCTCGGCGTCCGGCCCCCAGAGGGTGGGATCCTTGGCCGCGGTTCGCGAGGCGACCTTGTCGGCGACGAGCCGGTCCACGGCATCCGTCGTGTCGACGCCGTGCACAGCCACGGTGAGCTCGCTCGTCACTTCGCCGCCTCCATTTCGCTGGTCGGCGCTCCGGTCCTCGCTTGCTGCGCGGGCGCCGCGGTTGGTCTCGGGTGTGCGGTCGTCGTCGATGGGCGGCGACCACTGCGCTCGCTCGTCACTTCGCCGCCTCCAACTTCGCGTTGACCGAGTCCAGCAGGTCGTTCCAGCTGGACTCGAACTTCTCCACGCCCTCGTCCTCCAGGACCTGCGTGGCATCCGCCAGGTCGATACCGACGGACTCGATCGCGGCCAGCGTCTGCTCAGCGTCCGCACTGTTCGGGCGGACGGTGTCGCCGGTGATCTCGCCGTGGTCGGCGACGGCTTCGAGGGTGGACTCGGGCATCGTGTTCACGGTGTCCGGCGCCACCAGGTCCTCGACGTACATGGTGTCCCGGTAGTCCGGGTTCTTCGTCGAGGTGGACGCCCAGAGCGGGCGCTGCCGCTTGGCACCGGCAGCCTCCAGACGCTTCCACCGCTCGTCGGCGATGACGTCCTCGTAGGCGGCATAGGCCGCGCGGGCGTTGGCGATGGCCGCCTTCCCGCGAAGCGCCAGTGCCTCATCGGTGCCGATCGACTCGAGCCGCTTGTCGATCTCGGCGTCGACGCGGCTGACGAAGAACGACGCGACCGAAGCGATCCCGTCCAGCGATCCGCCCGCGGCGAGACGCTGCTCCAGACCGGCCTGGTAGGCGTCCATGACCTCGCGGTAGCGCTCGATGGAGAAGATCAGCGTGACGTTGACGCTGATCCCCGCCGCGATGGTCGCCGTGATGGCGGGCAACCCGGCTTTGGTGGCCGGGATCTTGACGAAGATGTTCGGCTTGCCAACATCGGCCCACAGCTCGCGCGCTTGCGAGATGGTGGCATCGGTGTCGTGCGCCAGCCGGGGGTCCACCTCGATGGACACCCGTCCATCACCGATGTCGCTGCGCTCGGCCACCGAGGCGAACAGATCGGCGGCCGCCCGCACGTCGTCGGTCGTGAGCTGACGTACGGCGGCATCAGCGGTGGAGCCCCGTTCGGCCTGGGTCCGAAGGTCGTCGTCGTACAGGCTGCTCTTGGAGATCGCGGCTTGGAAGATCGACGGGTTCGTGGTGACGCCGACGACGTGCCAGCCGTCGATCAGGTGCCGCAGGTTGCCGGTGGTGATGCGGTCGCGGGACAGGTCGTCCAGCCAGACCGCGACGCCGGCGTCGGACAACTGCGCTAGAGGTGTTCGGTCAGTGGTCATAGCGATCAGCTCCATTGCTTGCGGTTCGTTGCGTCCTGCAGCCGGTGGCTTGTGGCCCTCACTCTGCGGGACGCAACATCTGTCTGTGTGGGGATGTCATCGTGCGGCTTCGATCGACTCCTTGGCGGCCGCGGCGACCGCCTCGGCGGTGAAGCCGTACTCGCGGAAGAGGATCTTGTAGTCGGCGGACGCCCCGAAGTGCTCGAGGCTGACCGCCCGTCCAGCGTCACCGAGATAGCGGTACCAGCTCATGGCGACGCCGGCCTCCACCGCGACCCGGGCTTTGATGCTCGACGGCAGCACGGACTCCTTGTACTTGTCGCTCTGCTCATCGAACCACTCGTGCGATGGGAACGACACCACACGTGTAGGAATACCCTGCGACTGGAGTTGCTCACGGGCCTCGACGGCGATCTGTAGCTCGGATCCACTGGCCATGATCAGCGCCGCCGGATCGCCGCCGTCCGCCTCGGCGAAGACGTAGGCGCCCTTCGCCACGCCCTCCGCGGACGCGTACACCGAGCGGTCGTAGATCGGGAGTCCCTGGCGCGTCAACGCAATGCCCGCCGGCTTGTGGTTGCGCTCCAGAATGGTCCGCCAGGCGACGGCCGTCTCGTTCGCGTCAGCCGGCCGCACCACGTCGAAGCCCGGGATGGCGCGCAGTGCCGTCAGATGTTCGACGGGCTGGTGTGTGGGACCGTCCTCGCCGAGGCCGATGGAGTCGTGCGTCCACACGAACGTCGTCGGGATCTGCTGCACCGAGGCGAGCCGGACCGCGGCGCGCTGGTAGTCGCTGAAGACCAGGAACGTGGCCGCGTACGGCCGGGTGAGCCCGTTCAGCGCGATGCCGTTCGCGATCAGCCCACCGGCGAACTCACGCACACCGAAGTGCAGCGTGCGCCCATAGGGATGGCCCGGGAACATCTCGCTGGAGCGCTTCTCCGGCAGGAAGCTCGGCTCGCTGGTGATCGTGGTGTTGTTCGAACCGGCGAGGTCGGCTGAGCCGCCCCACAGCTCCGGCAGCACCGGAGCGATCGCGTTGAGCACCTTGCCCGACGCGGCGCGGGTGGCGATGCCCTTCTCGGAGGGCTCGAACTCGGGAAGGGCGTCGGTCCAGCCTTCCGGCAGCTTCCGCTCACGCAGCCGGTCCAGGAGGGCGGCGCGCTCCGGGTTCGAGTCCCGCCAGGCTGCATAGCGCTCATCCCACTCGGCATGCAGCTTCTTTCCGCGGTCGACCGCGAGCTGCGTGTGCGCGATCACGTCGTCTGCGACGTCGAAGCTCTTCTCCTCGTCGGCGCCGAGGATCCGCTTGGTGGCGGCGACCTCGTCGGCGCCCAGCGCGGAACCGTGGATCGCGCCGGTGTTCTGCTTGTTCGGGGCGGGCCAGCCGATGATGGTGCGCACCGCGATGAACGACGGGCGGTCGGTGACGGCCTTGGCGGCCTGCAGCGCCTCGAACACGGCCTGCGGGTTCTCCCGGTACTCCGGGCTGGTGAAGTCGACCACCTGCGTGTGCCAGCCGTACGCCTCGTAGCGGGCGACGGTGTCCTCGGTGAAGGCGATGTTGGTGTCGTCCTCGATGGAGATCTTGTTGTCGTCCCAGAGGACGATGAGGTTGCCGAGCTCCTGCGTGCCGGCGAGCGAGCTCGCCTCGCTGGAGACACCCTCCTCGAGGTCGCCGTCGGAGGCGATCACGTAGATGTGGTGGTCGAAGACGCTCTCTCCGGGCGCCGCGTCGGGATCGAGCAGCCCGCGTACCCGGCGGGAGGCGAACGCCATGCCGACGGCGGAGCCGAAGCCGGAGCCCAGCGGCCCGGTGGTGACCTCGACACCGTCGGTGTGGCCGTACTCGGGGTGCCCCGGAGTGCGGGATCCCCACGTGCGGAACGATTTGAGATCGTCCAGGGTGACGTCGTACCCGGACAGGTACAGCTGGATGTACTGCGTCAGGCTGCTGTGGCCTGCGGAGAGCACGAACCGGTCCCGCCCGAGCCAGGCCGAGTCGGACGGATCGTGACGAAGCACACGTTGGTAGAGGGTGTAAGCGACCGGGGCGAGGCTCATGGCCGTGCCCGGGTGGCCGTTGCCGACCTCTTCCACGGCATCCATGGCCAGGAGCCTGACGGTGTCTACGGCGCGGTCGTCGAGCTCGGACCACTCGAGACCGGTGGAGTTAGCTGGAGTTGTGTTCACAGGTACGCCGTTCCTTCCATAGTGACCGGTCCCTTCCGTGGTGGCCCGTCGAGCCAGACAATAATTCATCGGCCGGGGGATACGAGCTCGAGCCTAGTGGCGCCCTTCGCGCGCCGTGCGGCGGCCGCCGGTTCGTTCACCGAGTGTCCTACTCCGGCGTGCCCGGCGATCGATGCGAAGTACCTCACCGTTAAACTCGAACCCGATATTCGTGGCGGTTGTTCCGACACCGCCGGCAAACCGCCCACCATTGCTAAGGATGACCGTGACGGCCCTGGAACAACGCGGCGCCGATGTGACGCGGATCATGGACCGTACGGCCACGCACACCGGTGCCCGGCCGGTCAGTTCGCGGACGGGACAGCCCGTGGGGTGGCGGCAGACCGCCGGTGCCTATGTCTCGCTCATGAAGCTGAGAGTCGTCGAGCTGTTGCTCGTCACCACACTCCCGGCGATGGTCCTGGCGGAGCGGGGCATCCCACCGTTGTGGCTCGCGGCGATCACGCTTATGGGCGGCACCCTGGCAGCGGGGAGCGCGCACGCGTTCAACCAGGTGCTCGAACGGGACATCGACGCCGTGATGCATCGCACACGCCGACGCCCGGTCGCGATGGCAGTGGTCTCACCCGGTGCGGGCTTCGCGTTCGCCTCCGTGCTGCTCGTGATGGCCGTGGTGATGATGGCGGTCTGGGTGAATCCGCTGGCTGCCGGATTGACCGCCGCGGCGAACCTGTTCTACGTCTTCATCTACACCGTGCTGCTCAAGCGGCGCACCACACAGAACATCGTCTGGGGCGGCGTCGCCGGCTGTCTTCCGACGCTGATCGGCTGGGCGGCGGTGACCGGAAGCCTCGACTGGCCTCCGGTGCTGCTGTTCCTGATCGTGTTCTTCTGGACCCCTCCGCACTACTGGCCGCTGGCCATGCGCTACCGCGAGGACTACGAGCGCGCCGGGGTGCCGATGCTGCCGGTGGTGGCTCCGGCCACGACGGTGGCAGCGCAGATACTGGCCTATTCCTGGTCGATGGTGGCGACGTCACTGGTGCTGTGGCCGGTCGGTGACCTGGGGTGGATCTACGGGCTGGGCGCGGTCGTGGCCGGCGTGTGGTTCCTGGCAGAGGCGCATCACCTGCACAGCAGGGCGCGTCGTGACCCGTCTGACGCCTCGTTGAAGGCGATGCGACTGTTCCACGGCTCGATCACCTATCTCACGATCACGTTCGTCGCCGTGATGGCCGACGTCCTCATCCTCGGCTGACCCGCCTGCATCCTGGGGCCGACCTATCTGCCTTGACACTGGGCGGCAGCATGTTGGCTGTACGGCACGGGAGAGGCGTCTCCCGGCGGCGGGTTGCGTGGCGCAGGCCGGTGTGGGTGATCTGTGGCCCGGTTGGGCTTGAGCCGGGAGACCCCTCTCCCGTGCCGTACAGCCAGGCAGGATCTTTGTCATGGACAGGATCTTTGTCATGGATTTGAGTCTCCAGCGACTGGAAGGTTCACCGTGGATCGCGTGAACAACGACGACGTCTGGCTGACCATCGGCGAAGCGGCGGAGCGGACCGGGCTGCCGGTCAAGACGGTCCGCTACTACGCCGACATCGGCCTGGTGCCGTCGACCGATAGATCTCCGACTGGCTACCGGCTCTACGACGCGAGCGCGGTGGCGAGGCTGGACCTGGTCCGCACGCTGCGCGACCTCGACTTCGATCTGGCGTCGATCCGGGCGTTCCTGGATCGGGCAGTCACGTTGAGCGAGCTGGCGACGAGCCATGCTGCGGCCATCGACGCGCAGATGCGCATCCTGCGGGCGCGCCGTTCGGTGCTGCGGGCCGTGTCCAGGCTGGGGATCGACGACCAGAAGGAGTTGGAGACCATGAACAGGCTGGCACAGCTGTCCGCCGAGGAACGGCAGCGGATCATCGACGAGTACTGGGACGAGACCTTCTCGGGCCTGGACCTGGACCCGCAATTCGTCCAGATGTCCCGGTCGGTCCAGATCGATCTGCCCGACGACCCCAGTCAGGAGCAGGTCGACGCCTGGATCGAGCTGGCAGAGCTGGTGCAAGACCCGGACTACCGGGCGCGGGTGCGCCAGATGGCGCAGGCCTCGCACGACGCCCGCGGGTCGGACGAGGCGGCGGCTGCAGGCGCGGAGCAGGCGGAGCTGTTCGGACGGGTGTCGGCCGTGGCGGGACCGTTGCGGGAGGCCGGCGTCGCGCCGGAGTCCGAGCGGGCACAGGACACGATCCGCGAGCTGGCCGAGGCGTTCGCCGCTCTCCGGGGCACGGACGACGGACCAGGCTTCCGGCGGCGGCTGGCGGACGAGATCACGACCTTTTCCGACCGCCGCGTGGAGCGGTTCTGGGAGCTCGTCGGCGTCGTCAACGGCTGGCCGCAGGATCCGAGCCGGAGTGGCGGCGTCGCGACGATGGAGTGGTTCGCCGCGGCCCTGCGAGCCTGAGTCCGAGGGACGTGCGCTCATGGCCCGGTAGGGCTGTGAGCGCACCTCTCGGCCTCGAAGTCGTGCTAGGCGCGGCGGCGGTAGGCGTGCATCGCGAGGAAGCCGAAGACCAGCAGGAAACCCGCCGACCACAGCAACGTGGCAACCACGGGGCCGGCGACCGAACCTTCCCCGAGCAGCAGGCCGCGGGAGGCGTCGATGGCGTGACTCACCGGATTGACGTCGGCCCAGGCCTGCAGCCATCCCGGCAGTGTCTCCTCCGGCGCCACCATGTCGGTGCCGAACGTGAGCGGGAAGATGCCCAGGAAGGCGATCGTGGTCACCACGTTCTCGTCCTTCACGGTCACGCCGATGAAGACCGACAGCCAGCTCAGCGAGAAGCCGAGGGCGATGCAGAGCAACGTCGCGGCGAGCGCCGACGCCAGGTCGGTCTCCACCCGGAATCCCATCAGATAGCCGACGGCGAAAACACTGACGACAGCGATGACGTATCTGATCATGTCGCCGAGCACCGAGCCGATCAACGGGGCCGTGCGGCTGATCGGCAGGCTACGGAACCGGTCGAAGACGCCCTTCTTGATGTCGATGTTGATGTGCAGCCCGGTGGCCAGTAACCCGGCGAGGATCGTCGTCTGCACCAGGATCCCGGGGAAGATGTACTGCACGTAGTCGTCCCGGGAGCCGGAGACGGCACCCCCGAAGAGATAGACGAACATGACCAGGAACATGATCGGAAGGAACAGGGCGTCCACTTGCTCGCCCGGGTTCCGGCGAGTCTTCGTCAGGGACCGCTTGGCAAGGACCAGGCTGTCTCGGACCAGACGGCCGGGGATGAGCTCCCGTCCCTGTGGGGGAGCGGTGACCGGTGGGAAGTCGCCGGCGGCTGCGGGTTCGGTCATAGATGTCGCGGCGTCGGTCATCGCTGCGCCGTCCTCTCTTTCCGTGGTCGACTGGTCATTCATGCGGCGGTCTCCGCGCCCGGCGGGCGACTGGTGTCCGCCTGAGCGCTGTGGCCCGGCCCGTCGGTGGGCGATCCGTCGTCGGTGCGGGTTTCGTCGTCGGTGTGCGCTCCGTTGTTCGCATGGTGGCCGGTGAGAGTGAAGAAGACCTCGTCCAGGCTGGGCAAACGCAGGGAGAGCTCAGCGGATTCGATCCCGGCGAGCTCGAGCTGCCGCACCAGGGCGCCGAACTCACCGTCGCCGGCTACCGGCGCCGTCAGCACTTCATGACTGGCCGCGGCCGGCGCATGGCCGACGACCTGTTCGATGATCGTGGCGGCTTCGGTGATACGACCGGGATCCTGCGGCCGGACGACGATCGTCTGACCGCCGACGGCGCGCTTCAGCTCCGGTGGTGTCCCGTGTGCGATGACACGACCCTGGTCGATCACCGAGATCTCATCCGCCAGGGCGTCGGCCTCCTCCATGTACTGGGTGGTGAGCAGGACGGTCCCGCCGGCCTGGGAGATGGAGCGGATCATCCGCCAGACCTCTTCCCGCTTGCCGGGATCGAGCCCGGTCGTCGGCTCGTCGAGGAACACCACACTCGGCCGCCCAAGCAGACTGGCCGCCAGGTCGAGCCGTCGTCGCATGCCGCCGGAGTACGTGCCTACGCGCTGTTCCGCGGCCTCGACCAGCTCGAAGTCCGCCAGCAACTCACGGGTACGTGCCCGCGCATCACCTTTGCGCATGCCGAGCAGCTGCCCGAACATCACCAGGTTCTCCGCCCCGGTCAGGTCCTCGTCCAGCGACGCGAACTGGCCGGTCAGGCTGATCCGACGGCGTACCTCGGCGGCTTCGGAGACGACGTCGTGGTCCAGCACGGCGGCCCGCCCCGCACTGGGCCGCAGAAGCGTGGCGAGGATGCGCACGATCGTCGTCTTGCCGGCGCCGTTCGGGCCGAGCAGGCCGTAGACGATACCTGGCTCGACGGCCAGGTCGACTCCGTCCACCGCGCGGGTCTGGTCGAAGTGCCTCACCAGCCCCACGGTCTCGATCGCCAGCGTCCTCATCGGCTCGCCTCCGCATCGGCCGGCATGGTGTCCGCGGCGGCCGGCATGGTGTCCGCGGCGGCCGGAGGGATGTTGTGGCTGCCCGAAAGGACGTTCTCCGGATCCCAGTCGCGCTTGACCTTTCTCAGCCGGCGGTAGTTGTCCGCGGTGTAGGCGGCCTCGGTCCGGGAGGTGTCTCCGAGAAAGTTCAGGAATGAGCCACCGGTCGCGTGCGGCCGGATCCGCCCGGCGACGGTGTCCAGGGCCCGGATCGCACCGGCGTCTGTGCCCTCGTCGCCGCTGAGCATGGCAGCGGTGAGGACCGAGAACGGCACATCGCGGTGGCCGACCGGCCCGCCGTGCGCCCCCGGACGGCCCATCGCGCCGCCCCAGTGACGTACCTCGACGGCGGCAACCGGGGTGTCGATGGTGTCGACGAGAGCTGCCACAACGTCGTCACAGATGTCGTGGAAGAGCTCGAACCGCTGGTCGACGGCGGTGGGAGGCTGCTCGGTACCTCCGACGGCGGCGCTGGCGTCTGCGAACGTCGACTCGGCGAACCCGCCCATGAGTGGTGTCCCGGCCGCCTTCGTCAGGCGGTCCAGGTGATTCCGGGCGTTGTCGGCGTCGGCGAGGCAGATCGCCCGAACGCCCAGCACGGCCCGTCCACGTAGCGGCTCGGGTACCTGCTCCATGTCAGGCATCTGCATCACGGTGATACCGGTGTTGAGCTCGTCGGGCTCGTCGAGTGCCCATTCCCGGTAGACGGAGAGGATCTCCGTGGCCCGTTCGGCCGGGTAATACGACATCCCGGCGTACACCCGGCGGACCGGGAAAAGCAGCAGTTCCAGCGAGGTCGCCACGCCGAAGTTGCCGCCGCCACCGCGGATCGCCCAGAACAGGTCCGGGTGCTCGTCGCCGCTGGCCGTGAGCTTCCGGCCGTCCGCGGTGACCAGGTCGGCGCTGACCAGGCTGTCGGCGGCGAATCCGTAGGTGCGAGAGAGATACCCGGCACCGCCACCGAGCGTGAACCCGGTGGCCCCGACACCGAGCGTGCCCGAGATCGGCACCAGCCCGTACCCAGCGGCCGCGGTCACCACTTCGGTCCACCGGGCACCCGGGCCTACCCGGGCGGTCCGGCTCTCCGGGTCGACCTGGACAGTCGCCATCCGCCCGGTCTTCAGAAGCAGGCCGCCGTCGCACGGTGTGTAGGTCCCGTGTCCGGTGGCCTGGACCGCGAACGGCAGATCCTGCTCGCGTGCGGTGAGCACCGCGGCGCGCACGTCGTCGGCGGAGTCGGATTCGACGACGGCGGCGGGCCTCGGGTCGAGTGTGCGGTGCCAGGAGAGGCGCTCGCGGTCGTAGCTGTCGTCGCCCGGTACGTGGACCTGGCCCGCGAAGGCGGCTTGGAGTCTCGCGGATATGTAACGTGTCTGGATCAGATTCATGGTCGTCTCCTCTTCGAATGCCGGCGACGGGTCGTCGTGTGTCGCCGTCAGGTCGATGCTCGCCGCTGTCGGCGCGCCGCGTCGTCGCACGTGGGAAGGCAATCGCGAGTACTGGCCCGGGTGCAGCGCAGGGCGTGCGTACTCCGCCGGTAGTAGTGCCGGATGTCTTCGCCCGCAGGAGGACCACGGGCGTGCCGCACGTCTACGATGGCCGCATGCCCACGAAACGTGCCGTCAGCTCTCTACTCGTCACTGGATGGGTGGTCTCCGCGGTCGGGATGACCGTCGCGTACCTGCAGTGGCGGGCGTACGTCCGCGAGGTCGAGGAGCGGGCGGCCGAGGCGGAGCGGACGCGCGAGGAGGCCGCGCTGCGGCGTGCGGGGGAGGAACGGCTGCGTATCGCGCGGGAACTGCATGACTCGCTGACGCACAACATCTCGATCATCAAGGTGCAGGCCGGCGTCGCGGTCCATCTGGCACGCAAGAACGGCGCGGAGGTTCCCGAGGCATTGCTCGCCATCCAGGACGCCAGTGGCGAGGCGGTGCGCGAGCTGCGCTCGACGCTGGACGTGCTGCGCAGCGACGACGATCCGGCCACCAGCACGCTGGAACGGTTGGACGAGCTGGCTGAACGCGCCCGGACCGCCGGTGTCCCGGTGACGGTCGACGTCAAGGGAGGGAAGCGCAGCCTGCCGGCCGACGTCGACCTCGCCGCCTACCGGATCATCCAGGAAGCGCTGACCAACGTCGCCCGGCATGCCGGTCCGTCGTCGGCTTCGGTACAGCTGGAGTATGCCGCGGAGCGGCTGGTCGTGCAGATCGACGACGACGGCACCGCGGCCCCGGAGCACCCGCCGGAACCAGGTGTCGGGCTGACCGGGATGCGCGAGCGAGTCAACGCGCTGGGCGGGTGGCTCCGGACGGGTCCCAGGGATGGAGGCGGGTTCGTGGTACGGGCGGAGTTGCCGCTGGACCTCGCGCTGTGAGCGTCGACGCCGAGATCAGAGTCGCCCTCGTCGACGACCAACCGCTCATCCGCGGCGGATTCCGGGCGTTGCTCGAGGCGGAGGACGACATCGAGGTGGTCGGGGAGGCGGCCGACGGGCTGGCCGGCGTGGAACTCGTCCGGCAGATGCGCCCCGACGTGGCTCTGGTGGACGTGCAGATGCCGGTGCTCAACGGTGTGGAGGCGACCCGGCGGATCGCCTCCGACGCGGATCTGGCCGACGTGCACGTGGTGATCCTGACGAACTACGGCGTCGACGAGTACGTCTTCGAAGCGCTGCGGGCTGGGGCCAGCGGGTTCCTGGTCAAGGACATCGAACCGGTCGACCTGCTGCGCGCGGTGCGTTCGGCCGCACGCGGAGACGCCTTGCTGTCACCGGTGATCACCCGCAAGTTGATCAGCGAGTACGTGTCGCGACCGCCGGCGGCGTCCGTCGTTCATGGGCTGGAAGCGCTGACCAATCGCGAACGCGAGGTGGTGTCCCTGGTGGCGCACGGCCATAGCAACGAGGAGATCGCCGAGCTGATGGTGATCAGTCCGCTGACCGCAAAGACTCACGTCAGCCGGGCGATGACGAAGCTGGCCGCTCGTGACCGCGCACAGCTGGTCGTGTTCGCGTACGAGTCCGGCCTGGTCACTCCGCGGGGATCGTAGGCAGGCAGTTTCCATGATCATCGAGTATTACTGGCGCCATAACGCCCCTTATCCTCGATGATCATGAAAGAGAGAAGGCACAGTGACCAGAGTCGTCGTCATCGGAGCCGGGATCGTCGGTGCCAGCGCCGCGTACCACCTTGCCGCGTCCGGCGCGGACGTCGTCATCGTCGACGACGGCCGGCCGGAGCGCGCCACGAGTGCGGGCGCCGGGATCATCGCGCCGGTCAGCACCCGGGAGTTCGCGGAGGAGCGGGTCAGGTACGCGTTCGCTTGTGCGGCGCACTATCTGGAGCTGGTCGAGCGGTTCGAGGAGAACGGCCTCGATGACCACTCTTATGGCGCGACCGGTGAGCTGATCGTCGCGCTCGACGAGGACGAGGTGAAGCGCTTGGAGATCGTGCGGGAACGTGCGTCGGCGTTCACGGCGCGGCTCGGCACCGTCGGCGTGGGTTCGCCCGAGCTGCTCTCCCAGGCCGAGATCGCGAGACGGTTCCCGCGGGTGTCGACGGCGCTGGGCGGAGTCTGGCTGCCCGACGTGGCTCGGGTGGACGGGCGTGTGATGTGTTCGCTGCTGACGACGATGGCGGTCAGGAACGGTGCCCGGGTGGTCGAGGCGCCTGGTGAGCTCGTGCTGAGCGGGTCCCAGGTGCGTGGCGTGCACGCCGGCGGCGAGCTGTTGGAATGCGACCAGGTGGTGCTGGCGGCCGGGGTATGGGCGAAGGACTTGGCAGCCGTCGCCGGTGTGGACCTGGCACTGTATCCGCAGCGAGGCCAGATCGTGCACCTGCGTACGCCAGGGGGTTCGCAGCTGCCGGTGCTCATCACCTTCCGTGGGCATTACCTGCTGTCCTTCCCTGGTGACCGGGTGGTGATCGGCGCGACCCGGGAAGACGACAGCGGCTTCGCGGCGCACCCGACCGCAGGCGGGATCGACGCTGTCATCCGGCAAGGGCTGAGCGTCGTGCCGAGCTTGAGTGATGCCGAATGGCTGGAGGTCCGGGTCGGGATCCGGCCGGCCAGCCTGGACGGCGAGCCGTACCTCGGCCATGCACCTGGCGTGGAAGGCCTCTGGCTGGCCACCGGCTTCGGGCCGCAGGGCCTCACCCTCGGGCCGTACTCCGGGAAGATGATCGCGGCGTCCATCCTCGGCGAGCGTGCCGAGATTCCGGGCGCGTTCGCCGCGGACCGCACGGTGGCCCTCGATCGGTGAGGTGATGCCGGATCGGCAAGACGCGGTCCGGCAAGCGCCTTGATAGCGACGGCTGCGAAGATGCCTTTCGTGAATAGCGAAGATCCGAACGGGGTGAGCGGCTACGTGTTGCCGTGGCCGGAGGGCTGGCGGGAGACACTTCGACGGGCGCGATCCTACGAGGCGAAAGGTGTCGAGCGCGTGCGCACCGTCGAGGTCGATGCGCGGGGATTCCGGGACACGGGCATGCTGCTGCCGATGAAGGTGACGCCGCTGTGGTGGGGGGCGCTGTTCGCGATTCTCGGGTCCTTCTTCGTGTTCTGCGCGCTGGTGCTTCTCGTCGCGGCCTTCGTCGAAGGGGAGTGGGGCAACTTGGTCGGTGTCCTGGTGCTGGGTGCATTCGGCACGATCTTCTGGGCATCCGTGGTCGCCGTGGTGCGCAGGAGGAAGGATGCCGTTCCTGGCCTGCGCCTCACCCCGGCCAGGATCGTGTTCGACGGTGGCGCGGCCCAGGGGCCGTTGTCGATCCCGTGGGACGAGATGGACGGCATCCGGCTGTTTACCACCCGGTACGGGCGTCGGACGATATTTCCGCGCCCGTGGCACAACTGGCTCAGCCTGGACGTGAAGGCTCCGTCGGCGGTGCTCGAACCGGTCGGGCATCGAGCGTCGGCGCGACTGGCGCAGCGGTTGCGGACGCACGGCGTGGTTGCCATCGCAGACAGCCGGTGGCGGGTCGACGCGGTCGTGGCGTACCACGCGGTCCGCTTCTACTTGGACAGTCCGGACCACCGACGCGAGCTGGCCGACGACCGGGCCGTCTCCCGTCTCCGGCGACGGGCGCTGCGCTGACCTTGCATCGGCGTTTCTACAGCCCGGTGTCGTCGGGTCCAGGGTCGATCGCGTCTCTGCGGCGCGGACCCCGTGCGGTGGCGATGATCAGAGTCAGCACCACTGAGAGCGCACCGACGCCGGTGAGCACCCAGCCGATCACACTCAGGTCGAAGTCGGCGAGCCGGTCACGCACGCCCAATGCCAGGATCAGACCGACCGCCATGAGGAAAATGCCCAGGCCGAGACCCATGTCAGTGCCTCCATCCGGTCGTGTTGTGGGCCTGGTACCCCACGGCCGATGAGCCAAACGACGCCGACCGGCTGCCCTTGCGTCCTGCGGATAGTGCGCGCGGACGCACCGTCAGCCACGGACGCAGCGCGTTCTACAGCGGCTGAGCGTGGCGGTCGATCTCGGCGAGCTCGTCCGTGGTGAAGTCCGGCCGCTGGAGGGCGGCGTGGTTCTGTTCCAGCTGCGCGACAGAGCTCGCTCCGATGATCGCTGACGCGACGGTGGAGCGCCTCAGTGTCCATGCAAGGGCCAGCTGGGCGAGTGTCTGCTCGCGGCGGGTGGCGATCTGGTTGAGGGCTCGGACGCGCTGGAGGTACTCGTCGCCGATCGCGGCCTCGTTGAGGAACCGGCTGGTGGCTGCCCTGGAATCGGCGGGCACGGAGCCGTCGAGGTATCGGTCGGTGAGCAGCCCTTGCGCCAGCGGGCTGAAGACGATCGCACCGGTGCCGAGCTCGTCCAAGGTGTCCGCCAGGCCGTCCTCGAGCCGACGGTCGAACATCGAGTATCGCGGCTGGTGGATCAGAAGCGGAACGTTGAGGTCGCTGAGCGTGGCGACCGCCTCAGCGGTCTGCTCGGGGGAGTAGTTGGACACTCCGACGTAGAGCGCCTTGCCCTGCTGGACGGCCGTGGCGAGAGATCCCATGGTCTCGGCCACCGGCGTCTGCGGATCCGGCCGGTGCGAGTAGAAGATGTCCACGTAGTCGACGCCGAGC
>NZ_ML142849.1:479941-486957 GCF_004138495.1 Phytoactinopolyspora endophytica | reverse complement strand
CGGCCGCGCCGTACGGCGGGCCGTAGTTGTTGGCCAGGTCGAAATGGGTGATGCCCAGGTCGAAGGCTCGGCGCACGATGGCGCGCTGGGTGGATCTATCGCGTTCGTCGCCGAAGTTGTGCCAGAGTCCAAGTGAGAGCGCGGGAAGGCATAGGCCGCTTCGGCCGACTCGCCGGTAGGTCATCCGGTGGTAGCGGGCGGTGTCCGGAACATAGTCCACGATTCTCTGCTCTCATCCGGTGTTCAGGGGGAATGAACGTTATCGGTATGTTCTACGTCGAGAGCCTCGCGCTGCCGACGGCTGCCGGCGTCAGCGGTTCCCGCTGAGAGCGTCCGGGGTGGTCGACGGGAGCCAGCGGGTGGAGTACCAGGCGTCGACCGCGGCCATGATCATCAGCGCCGCGCCTAGCATGTGCAGACCGACCAGGAGCTCGGGCAGCTCGAGACGGTACTGGACGACGCCGATGACGCCCTGGCCGGCCTCCACACCGATGAGTACGAGGGCGGCGCTAGCGGTGCGGCCGGGGGAACCAAGCGCACGTGCGGCGACGTAGAGGCCGATCGAGAGCCCGACCAGCACGAGCACGGCGTCGGCGTGAATCTGGGTGACCAAAGCGACGTCGAGGCCGGTCCGTTTCGAATCCGGATCTCCGGCGTGTGGTCCGCTGCCGGTGACCACCGTCCCGAGGTAGACGGCCACTGCGGTTCCGATGAGAGTGAGCAGTCCGAGCCGCTCCAGCCAGGGGTTCCCGACGCGCGGCGGCAGCGCTCCCGCAGGCCGCTGGGAACGTCGAACCAGGACCGTGGCGATGCCGACGAGGACCGCCGACACCAGGAAGTGGAACATCACCACCCACGGGTTCAGGTCTGTCCACACGGTGATGCCACCGATGAACGCCTGAGCAGGGATGACGCCGAGCAGAATGATGGAGGGATAGAGCAGGTCACGCCGGGGCCGGTCCGACCTCAACGTCCGGATCACGGCGAGCAGCATGGCCAGTGCCACCGCGCCGAGGACGAAAGTCAGCAGCCGGTTGCCGAACTCGATGACGCCGTGCGAGCCCATCTCCGGGGTCGAGGTCAGCGAGCCCTCGGTGCAATGCGGCCAGTCCGGGCAGCCGAGGCCGGAGTCGGTGAGGCGGACTGCGCCGCCGGTGACGATGATGCCGGCCTGGGTGATGAGCGAGGCGACGGCCAGCCCGCGCAGTGTCCGCTCCGTCGGCAGCGGCAAGCGATGGAACAGTCGGCGCGGGCCACTGTCCACACCGGGCGGCGTCGCGGTCGTGGTCACCGTGTCATCTTAGGATCACTCCCAGCGGAACCAGCGGGCGGCCGCCGCGAAGCCGGCGACGGCCCATCCCACCAGGATGCCGGCCGCACCCCACGGCATGGCGGCTCCGTCGGCGAGCACATCGCGCAGTCCGTCTGCCAGCGCGCCCGTCGGCGTCGTCGTCAACACGCTTGCCGCCGCATCGGGGAACTGGTCGAACGGGATGACCACGCCCCCGAGCACCAGCAACAGGATGTAGACCAGGTTCGCTGCGGCGAGCGTCGCTTCGGCCCGCAACGTGCCGGCCATCAGCAGGCCGAGCCCGGCGAAGGCGAGCGTCCCGGCGACGAAGAGGACCGCGACGGCGAGGACGGAGCCGTGCGGGCGCCAGCCGAGAGCCCAGCCCAGGCCGCATACCAAGGCCACCTGAAGTACTTCGACGACCAGCACCGTGAGGGCTTTGGCCAGCAACAACGCCCACCGGGGCAGGGGAGAGGCGGCCAGTCGTTTGAGCACGCCATAGCGGCGTTCGTACCCGGTGGCTATCGCCAGCGACGTGAACGCGGTGGACATGACCGACAAGGCCAAGATCCCGGGCACCAGGAAGTCGACGCGCTCGTAACCGGCGGTGTCGAAGACCGGGACGGCGGTGAGCAGCGCGAGCAGGACCACCGGGATGATCGCGGTCAGCAGCAGTTGCTCACCGTTGCGCAGCAGCAGACGGGTTTCGAACGTCGTCTGTACGGCCAGCATCCGCCAGAGCGGCGCGGCTCCAGGCGCCGGCGCATACGTGCCCTCGACGGCCGTCACGATGGCCTACGCCCGGTGAGTTCGATCACCACGTCCTCCAATGACCTGCGTCCCACGTGCAGCCCTTCGGGCATGACGTCGTGCGCGGCGCACCACGATGTGACCGTCGCCAGGAGTTGCGGCGTCACGTGGGCACGCACCACGTACCGGCCGGGGGCGGTCTCGTCGAGCGCCGTCTCCTCCGGCAGGGCTTGCCGCAACGACGCCAGGTCCAACCGGGGCGGCCCGGTGAACTGAACGGTCGACTCGTCCTGCTTGGTGAGCTCCAGCGGAGAGCCCTGAGCGGCCAACCTGCCGTCGTCGATGATGGCGACGTCGTCGGAGAGCCGCTCAGCCTCGTCGATCAAGTGGGTGGTGAGCACGACGGTGACGCCGTCGGCGCGGAGCTCGTCCAACAGTTCCCACACCGAGCGGCGCATCTGAGGGTCGAGACCGGCTGTCGGTTCGTCGAGGAAGACGAGCTCCGGCCGCCCGACGAGCGCGGCGGCCAGCGCCACCCGTTGCCGTTGCCCTCCGGAGAGCCGCCGCACCGGGGTCCTGCCGGCGTCACCGAGCCCGAGCCGGTCGACGAGCGTGGCGACGTCGAGCGGCTGGGCATGCAGCCGGGCGAGGTGAGCGACGAGCTCGATGGCCCGGGCTCCTGGATACAGTCCGGCGCCCTCCTGGAGCATGACGCCGATCCGTGGCCTGAGCCGGGCGGCGTCGCGTTGCGGGTCGAGCCCGAGTACGCGGACCGTGCCGGCATCCGGGCGCCGATAACCCTCGCAGCACTCGACGGTGGTGGTCTTACCGGCGCCGTTGGGACCGAGTACCGAGGTGATGGTGCCCGGGTCCACCGAGAGTGTGAGGCCGTCCACGGCGATGGTGCCGCCGTAACGCTTGATCAGCGCATCGATCTCCACGGCACGGAACGAGCTCACGCAGCGAGTCTCCCATGTTCGCGAGCGGCCCTGGCGCGGTGGGTTTTCCACAGACCGCCGGGGTGCGGAAGCTGATCAAAGAAAGCAGTAACCCCGGCGACATGCCGAAGCAGAGGCCCACCGGGGTGTTCGACGGCAAGTATACGTAAGGGATGAGGGGCGCGCTGGCGCTCGCCGCCGGGCCTGCATCGTGCCGGTGTGTGAGGCAAGCTCATGCGGGGGAGCGGCCGTGCTGTTCCCAGACCTCCGCCGGGACGTTGTCGAGCACGCGGTTCATGAGCTCGAGCCGGAGCACGACGTCGGCTGCGTCGAGAGGGCCCTCGGTGTAGGAGAGCATGACGTTGCCGTCGATCCGCCAGGCCCACGCACCGGTGCTCATCAGCAGGTCGACCATCTCGGGGTGAAAAAGGCGCGCGCCGGACCGCTGGTCGTCACATCTCACGGTGAAGCGGCGGTTGAACTCGTCGTCGCCGATGTTCATGCGACGGAGACCGAAGGCCTGCCCGAGAAAGTCACCGGACGCGCCGTGGAAGCCGACGGCCATGCGCGGCAGAGGCGCGGGTAGGCGGATCGTCCACACCGCGTAACGGTGCGTCTTCGATCTGGTGCCGTGCCCACCGTCGTGAATCGTCGTGTACATGTACTCGAAGGCGGCGAAGTAACGGTCGCGGTGGCGCCCTTTGATGACGTTGAACGCCTTGGAACGCCGTGGATCTCCGCTCAAGGGCGGGCCGGACGGACAGGTGTTGAGGACCATGTCTTCGCGCTTGGACCATTGCCAGTCGTGGTGCTGTGCCAGCTCCTGCAACTCGTCGCGGCGGCGTCTGCTGGAGATGGTGCTGACGGTAACGATGGTCGCGGTCACAACGAGGACGATGGACATGAGCACGATGAATATGACCACGATGAGTCCTCCGACGTGTCACGTGCACGGTAACGCGCGGGTGCGTTCCTACGGAACTGACCGAGTCGATTCCGTTAAGTCAGTATCCCAGCAGGAGCGACGCGTTACGACCCCGACCAGAGGACGCTGCGGGCGCTCATGCCGGGGAGCGGCCGTACTGGTCCCAGACCTCTCTGGGGATGTGGTCGAGCACGCGGCTCATGTGGTCGAGCCGCGGGATGACATCCTCGGCGGTGAGGTGACCCTTGCGGTACGAGAGCATGACATTGCCGTCGATCCGCCACGCCCACGTGTCAGTGTCCATCAGCAGGTTCACCATTGCGGGGTGGAGCACGCGAGCCCCGAACCCGGCATCATCACACTTCACCTTGTAGCGGCGGTCGAACTCGGAGTGGCCGGTGTCCATTCGAGTGAAACCGAAGGCCTTGGCGACGCGGCCGCCGAGCACCCCCTCGGCGCCGAGCGAGATGGGCGGGAGAGACGCGGGAAGCGTGATTGTCCATACGGCGTAGGTGTGCGTCGTGGTGCTCGTCGTCTGGCCGCTGCTGGTCGTCGTGGTGTACGAGTATTCGAAGGCGGCGAACTCGTGATCCCGGTGCCGCCCGGTGACGACGTTGCGAGCCTTGGCGCGACGGGGGTGTCCGCGGAACGGGGGTCCGGGTGGACACGTAGCGGGCAGGGCGTCGTCGCGGGACGTCCATTGCCAGCCGTGGGTCCCTGCCAGCGCTTGCAGCGCCTCGCGCCGCTTCTTGGTCGCCACCATGCTGACCGCGATGATCGCCGCCGTCACGGCCAGGACGACGACGATGATCGCGACGAACGTGCCCTCCATAGTCCCCTCTACAGTCCCTCAACTCGCGCCAAGCGTGGTCGGGCAAGTATTCCAGGTTTCTGGTGGAGGGGACGTATTCGATAGGGGGCGAACATGGGTCAGGTGGCAGAGCGGCCCTGTTGCCAAACGTCGACGGGGACGTGGTCGAGCACGCGGTTCATCAGGTCGAGCCGGGCGACCACCTCATCGGCATGGAGACGGCCCTTGGTGTAGGACAGCATGGTGTTGCCGTCGAATCGCCACGCCCAGGCGGGTGTGCTCTTCATGAGCTCCACCATCGCCGGGTGCAGCAACCGTGCCCCGAACGCCTGGTCGTCGCACCTCACCGTGTAGCGGCGGTCGAACTCGTCGTCGCCGGTCTGTAGGCCACCCATCCCGACCGCACGTGCCGCCCTGCCGCCGAGCACGCTCGCCGTCTCGATCGAGATCGACGGCAGGGAAGCAGGAAGGGTGACCGCCCACACGCCGTAGCGACGTGTGGTCATGCTGGTGGTCTTGCCGCTGCTTGAGATTGTCGACTGGGAGTATTCGAAGGCTGTGAACCGTCGGCCATGATGGATTCCGGAGACGATGTGGCGGGCTCTCGCGTGGCGCGGGTCGCCACGGAACGGTGGTCCGGCCGGGCAGTTGCCGGGAAGCGTCTTGTCCCGGTGAGTCCAGTCCCAGCCGTGCGCCTGGGCGAGCTCCAGCAAGACCTTTCGGCGCCGCGTGTTCCCACGCGATCCGCGGATCATCATCACCGCAACGGCGACGATTATGGCAATCAGGAGTAGCGGGACGATGCCGTCCATGCGTGTGTCCTCCAAGCGGTTTTTGATCTGCCGCCCGAGTTTCGCACACCATGGAGGCGATGTTCCTGGACGCAGCTGGCTTAGGTAAGCCTGACCTGCGTGATTGATGCCACTAGGGCACTATGTGGACGACGTTTGTATCGGGCAGGGAAATAGAGCACGATGGTGTTGTGAAAAACATGCATGTGGCTGCCCCGACGGCGGAAGACACTTCCGCCGTTCAGGAGTCGCATGCTCGCACGCGGGAGCGTGTCGCGCGAGCGATCCTGGAGAACGGGCCGTCCACCGCGGCAGCCCTGGGAGACCAGCTCGGCCTGACGCCGGCGGCGATACGCCGGCATCTGGACGCGTTGCTCGCCGACGGAGTGATCGAATCACGCGAGCAGCGTGTCTACGGCCAACGTGGTCGGGGACGGCCGGCCAAGGTCTTCGTCCTCACCGATACGGGTCGTGATGAGTTCGAGCAGGCTTACGACGACCTCGCGGTCGGTGCTTTGCGGTTCCTCGCCGAAACCGGTGGGGAGGAGCTGGTGACAGCCTTCGCTCGGCACCGGGTGGCTGACCTGGAGCGACGGTACCGGCCGATCATCGATGCGGCCGAACCCGGCGCGCGGACGTCGGCTCTCGCGGCCGCCCTGAGCGACGACGGGTACGCGGCGTCGGCGGACGAGTCACCGGTGACCGGCGAGCAGCTCTGTCAGCATCACTGCCCGGTGGCGCACGTCGCCGAGCAGTTCCCCCAACTGTGCGAGGCCGAGACCGAGGCGTTCGCGCGGCTGCTGAACACTCACGTCCAGCGGATCGCGACGATCGCGCATGGTGATGGCGTCTGCACTACACACGTGCCTCGAAGCGTCGAGGCATCAGGACAGCACACGGACGATTCCTGAGGAGAGGATCTTTCTCATATGACCACCACAGATCATCCGGAGCTTGAAGGCCTCGGACGGTACGAGTACGGCTGGGCGGACTCCGACGCCGCCGGTGCGGAAGCGAAGCGCGGCGTGAACGAGGACGTCGTCCGGGAGATCTCGGCGCGGAAGAACGAGCCCGAGTGGATGCTCGACATCCGTCTCAAGGCGCTGCGTCTCTTCGAGAAGAAGCCGATGCCGAGCTGGGGCGCCGACCTGTCGGGCATCGACTTCGACAACATCAAATACTTCGTCCGCTCCACGGAACAGCAGGCGGCCTCCTGGGAGGACCTGCCGGACGACATCAAGAACACCTATGACAAGCTCGGCATCCCCGAGGCCGAGAAGCAGCGCCTGGTCGCCGGCGTCGCGGCTCAGTACGAGTCCGAGGTGGTGTACCACCAGATCCGCGAGGACCTGGAGGAGCAGGGCGTCGTCTTCCTGGACACGGACACGGCGCTGCGTGAGTACCCGGAGCTGTTCAAGGAATACTTCGCCTCGGTGATCCCGGCCGGGGACAACAAGTTCTCCGCGCTGAACACGGCGGTCTGGTCCGGCGGCTCGTTCATCTACGTGCC
>NZ_ML142849.1:477436-479904 GCF_004138495.1 Phytoactinopolyspora endophytica | reverse complement strand
AAGGGCGTGCACGTCGATATCCCGCTGCAGGCCTACTTCCGGATCAACACCGAGAACATGGGCCAGTTCGAGCGGACCCTGATCATCGTCGACGAGGACGCCTACGTCCACTACGTCGAGGGCTGTACGGCGCCGATCTACTCGTCCGACTCGCTGCACAGCGCCGTCGTCGAGATCGTCGTCAAGAAGGGTGGCCGTGCCCGCTACACGACTATCCAGAACTGGTCGAACAACGTCTACAACCTGGTGACCAAGCGGGCCACCGCCGCCGAGGGCGCCACCATGGAGTGGGTCGACGGCAACATCGGCTCCAAGGTCACCATGAAGTACCCGGCCATCTGGCTGCTGGGTGAGCACGCCAAGGGCGAGACGCTGTCCCTGGCCTTCGCCGGCGAGGACCAGCACCAGGACTCGGGCGCGAAGATGGTCCACATGGCGCCGCACACGTCCAGCTCGATCGTCTCCAAGTCGGTCGCCCGTGGCGGTGGGCGCACGTCGTACCGCGGCCTGGTCCAGGTCATGCCGCGTGCCACCTCGAGTGCCAGCAACGTCCTGTGTGACGCGCTGCTGGTCGACACGGTGTCGCGGTCGGACACCTACCCGTACGTGGACATCCGCAACGACGACGTCGCGATGGGTCACGAGGCCACCGTCTCCAAGGTCAGCGAGGAGCAGCTGTTCTACCTGACCAGCCGCGGCATCCCTGAGGACGAGGCGATGGCGATGATCGTGCGTGGCTTCATCGAGCCGATCGCCCGCGAGCTGCCGATGGAGTATGCGCTGGAGCTCAACCGGCTGATCGAGCTGCAGATGGAAGGCGCGGTCGGCTGACCAGCCGGTCGACGACGAGACGTGACTAGCGCCTGCCGATCAGCTGACCGCAGGCCCCAGAGATGACACAGGATCAGGAGCAGATGAGCACCGCCACCGAGACGCCGGCCCAGCACGGCCTGGCCGCCCACTCACACGGCGCCGGCACCAAGAGTGTCAAGGGCGCGCTTGATCGGTTCGCGTCGTTCGACGTGGCCGAGCATCCCGTTCCGCGTGGCCGCGAGGAGGTATGGCGGTTCGTTCCGATGAACCGCCTGCGCGGTCTGCATGAGGACGCCGCGCTCGACGGCGGCGACTACACCGTGTCCGTCGACGCCGACCCACGGGTCACCGCGGCGAGCGTCGGTGCCGAAGACTCCCGCAAAGGGACGTCCACCTACGTCCCCGTGGACCGGCCGAGCGCACGGGCCTGGGAAGCGGTCGAGAAGATCTTCGCCGTGGACATCCCGCGTGACACCGTGGTCGACCAGCCCACGCTGATCAGGCTGACCGGCTCCTCCGCTGAGCGGGGCGCTGCCGGGCATCTGGTGGTCACCGCCGGCCGGCACAGCAAGTCGGTCGTGGTCATCGAGTACGGCGGTTCGGCGTCGTTCGTGGAGAACGTCGAGGTCATAGCCGAGGACGGCGCGGATCTGACGGTCGTCGCCGTCCAGGACTGGGCCGACGACGCGGTTCACCTCGCGCATCACCATGTCCACGTGGGCCGGGACGCGACCGTGAAGCACGCCGTCATCACCTTCGGCGGTGACCTGGTCCGCAACGGCACCACGCTGGACTACGCCGGGCCCGGCGGCGACGCGACGTTGCTCGGCCTCTACTACGTCGACTCCGGCCAGTTCTTCGAGAACCGGCTCGTCGTCGACCACAACACGCCGAACGCGACCAGCGACGTCGAGTACAAGGGCGCGCTGCAGGGCAAGAAGGCCCACTCCGTCTGGGTCGGCGACGTGCTGATCCGCAAGGAAGCGACCGGCATCAAGACATATGAGCACAACCGTAACCTGGTGCTCACTGACGGTGCGCGGGCCGACTCGGTGCCGAACCTGGAGATCGAGACCGGTGAGATCGAAGGCGCCGGGCACGCCAGCGCGACTGGCCGGTTCGACGACGAGCAGCTGTTCTACCTGCAGTCCCGCGGCATCCCGCCGGAGCTGGCGCGCAAGCTCGTCGTCCGCGGGTTCTTCGCCTCGTTGCTCAACCGCATTGGGGTGCCGGAGATCAAGGAACGGCTGATGACCACGGTCGAGCGCGAGTTGGCCGTCGTCGAGGCGATGACGGCCGATACCGCCGGCGACGCGTGACGATTCACCTGAGAAGACGACTTAAGAAGAAACGAGGCATAGACGACCGATGAGCACTCTCGAGATCCGCGACCTGCACGTCTCCGTCGAGACGGAGGACGGTCCGGTGGAGATCCTGCATGGTGTGAACCTGACCGTGAAGAGCGGCGAGACTCACGCCTTCATGGGGCCGAACGGCTCCGGCAAGTCCACCTTGGCCTATGCGCTGGCGGGACACCCCAAGTACACCGTGACATCCGGGTCGATCACGCTCGACGGCGAAGAACTGCTCGAGATGAAACCCGACGAGCGTGCCCGGGCCGGAATGTTCCTCGCCATGCAGTACCCGGTGGAGGT
>NZ_ML142849.1:476027-477390 GCF_004138495.1 Phytoactinopolyspora endophytica | reverse complement strand
GGAGTCTCGGTGTCCAACTTCCTCCGCAGCGCGAAGACGGCGATCGACGGTGAGGCGCCGAAGCTGCGGACGTGGGTGAAGGACGTCAAGACGGCGATGGAGAACCTGAAGATCGACCCCGAGTTCGCCGAGCGGGACCTGAACAAGGGGTTCTCCGGTGGTGAGAAGAAGCGGCACGAGATCCTGCAGCTCGAGCTGCTGAACCCGGCGTTCGCCGTGCTCGACGAGACCGACTCCGGCCTGGACATCGACGCGTTGCGCATCGTGTCCGACGGCGTCAACCGGTTCACGTCGAGCGGCGACAAGGGCGTCTTGCTGATCACCCACTACACGCGGATCCTGCGCTACATCAAGCCGGACTTCGTGCACGTCTTCGTGGCCGGAAAGGTCGCCGAAGAAGGCGGGCCGGAGCTGGCCGAGAAGCTCGAGGAGCAGGGTTACGCCGACTACGTCGGTGCGAGCGCGGCGGTCTGACCGCCGCCCGCACCTAAATGATCATGTCCAGTAGGTTTTCCCAGGCCGTACCAGGGTTGCAGACCTGGTAGTGCACGAGAAAACCTGTTGGTCATCCCAGCAGAGGAGGCAGACGTGGCGCACCAGGGAGCCAGTCCGCTCGATGTAGACCGGATCCGCAAGGACTTCCCGATCCTCGAGCGCCGGCTGGCCGGCGACCAGCCGTTGGTGTACCTGGACTCGGCCAACACCTCGCAGAAGCCTCGTCCGGTTCTCGACGCGTTGGCCGAGCACTACGAACAGCACAACGCCAACGTGGCGCGAGCCGTGCACCAGCTCGGCGAGGAGTCGACGGCCGCCTACGAGGGGGCCCGGGACAAGATCGCGGCGTTCATCGGGGCGCCGAGCCGGGACGAGTTGGTCTTCACCAAGAACGCCTCTGAAGCGCTGAATCTGGTGGCGAACACGCTGGCGAGCGGGTTGGCTGAGGACCCGCGGTACCGGTTGGGGCCCGGCGACGAGATCGTCGTCACCGAGATGGAGCATCACTCCAACATCGTGCCGTGGCAGCTGGCCGCGCAGCGTACCGGCGCGACGCTGCGCTGGTTCGGGCTCACCGACGACGGGCGGCTCGATCTGACCGACCTCACCGAGCTGGTCAACTCTCGGACCAAGATCGTCTCCCTCGCGCATCAGTCCAACTTCCTCGGCACCGTCAACCCGGTGCGGACGGTCGTGGAGCGGGCCCGCGAGGTCGGCGCTCTGATACTCGTCGACGGTGCACAGTCGGTGCCGCACATGCCGGTGGACGTCACCGCGCTCGGTGCCGACCTGCTCGCGTTCACCGGGCACAAGATGTGCGGGCCGACCGGAATCGGTGTGCTGTGGGGACGGTCCGAGGTGCTGAACG
>NZ_ML142849.1:469731-476014 GCF_004138495.1 Phytoactinopolyspora endophytica | reverse complement strand
CCGTTCCTGGGTGGCGGTGAGATGATCGAGACCGTCGCGATGGAAGGCTCGACGTTCGCGTCGGTTCCGCACAAGTTCGAGGCCGGCACGCCGCCGATCGCCCAGGCTATCGGGCTCGGCGCCGCGGTGGATTACCTCACCGGCATCGGAATGCCGGCGATCCACCAGCATGAGCAGATCATCACGGCGTATGCCCTGGACCGGTTGCGCGACGTCGAGGGCATCACCATCATCGGCCCCGACAGCGTCGTGGACCGCGGAGGAACGATTTCGTTCACCGTGGACGGCGTCCACCCGCACGACGTCGGGCAGGTCCTGGACGAACAGGGCGTGGCGGTCCGGGTCGGGCACCACTGCGCCCGGCCGGTCTGTGTCCGCTATGGAATACCTGCGACCACGCGAGCGTCATTCTTCCTGTACACCACGACCGCGGAGATCAATGCGATGGTGGACGGTATCGAGAAGGTAAAGAGGTTCTTCGGTTGAGCGAGTCCCTATACCAGGAGATCATCCTGGATCACTACAAGCAGCCGCATGGGCGCGGGTTGCGGGAGCCGTTCGACGCCGAGTCGCATCATGTCAATCCCACGTGCGGAGACGAGATCACCGTGCGGGTGTCGTTCGACGGTGCCAAGATCGCCGACGTCTCGTACGACGGTCAGGGTTGCTCTATCAGTCAGGCCTCGGCGAGCGTGCTGCACGAGCTCGTGGCCGGGTCCACCGTCGACGACGCGTTCGCGACAGAGGCCGCTTTCACCCAGCTGATGCAGGGCAAAGGGCAGGTAGAGCCGGACGAGGACGTGTTGGGCGATGGCATCGCCTTCGCCGGCGTGGCGCGCTACCCGGCTAGGGTGAAGTGTGCACTGTTGTCTTGGATGGCGTTCAAGGACGCGGCCGCGCGAGCGCTGGCCGAGGAGGGACGGTGATGGGGGAATTCCGTCCTCGCCCAGCGGTTCGACCTCGCAGAGCCACCCCACAAAGTTCCTCGCTGGCGCTCGGATACTTTGCGGGGACCCCAGCGGGCTCGTCCTCACCGATGCCCGCCACACCATGGACGGATTCCCCCAACACCGCCCCGCTAATCTCCGCGGTCGTCTCGCCGCATTTCCTAAGGAGAGTAAGTAATTATGACGACCACTGTTGACCTAGAGGATCTGAAGGAGGCGCTGCGCGACGTCGTCGACCCCGAGCTGGGAATCAACGTCGTCGACCTGGGCCTGATCTACGGCGTGAGCGTCGATGACGATGGCGTGGCGACCGTGGATATGACGCTGACCAGCGCGGCCTGCCCGCTGACCGATGTCATCGAGGAGCAGGCCAACGCCGCGACCGACGGCTTGGTGAGCGGATTGAAGATCAACTGGGTCTGGATGCCGCCGTGGGGCCCGGAGAAGATCACCGACGACGGACGTGAGCAGCTGCGCGCCCTGGGCTTCAACGTTTGAGCGGCGACGTGACGAGCGAGCGGAGTGGCCGGCGGAGTGAGGAACGAGCGCAGCTGTCCGCGGAGCGAGTGAGGAGCGGAGCGCGAGCAGAAACGCTGAGCGGCGGAGCGCGAGCAGAGGACATGACCCAGGTTCCGACGACGGTCGTCTTCGACCTCGGGGGAGTGCTCGTCGATTGGAACCCGCGTTACCTGTACCGGAAGCTGCTGGCCTCCGACGCGGAGATCGAGCGGTTCCTCGCCGATGTGACGACCCCGAAGTGGAACCTGGAGCAGGACCGGGGCCGGAGCTGGACTGAGGCCGTGGAGAAGCTGACGGCGCAGTTCCCAGAGCATGCCGAGCTGATCGCCGCCTACGACACCCGGTGGGAGGAGATGATCGGCGGCCCCATCGAGGGCACCGTCGACATCCTGCGTGAGCTGAAGGACGACAGGGGTGTCGGTCTATACGCCCTGACCAACTGGTCGGAGGAGAAGTTCGACCTGACCTACCCTCGATTCGAGTGGCTGTCCTGGTTCTCCGGGATTGTGGTGTCGGGAACGGAACGGCTGGTCAAGCCTGACCCGCGCATCTTCCACGTGCTGTTCGATCGGTACGGCATCGATCCGTCGTCGGCGGTGTACATCGACGACAACGAAGCCAACGTGAATGCCTCCCGGGCGCTCGGAATGGTGGGACTGCACTTCACCGACCCAGCCACGCTCCGGACTGAATTGACCCAGATCTTCCGGTGAACGTCGATCGGGTGGCCGAGAAGGACGCGGTCACCTCGTCGCTGATCAACGGAGCAAGCGAGAAAGAAGGTGCCCGATGTCGATCCAGCCGATTCGGCTGTTCGGCGATCCGGTTCTGCGCACCAAGGCCGAACCTGTCGTCACGTTCGACAAGGAGCTGCGCGGGCTGGTGAAAGACCTGACCGACACCATGCTCGAAGCCGGCGGCGTCGGTCTTGCCGCGCCGCAGCTGGGTGTGTCGCTACGGGTGTTCACCTATGACGTCGATGACATCGTCGGGCATCTGATCAACCCGACCCTTGAGCTGTCCGAGGAGGAACAGTTCGGCCCGGAAGGCTGCCTGTCCATCCCCGGGCTCGAGTACGACTGCCGCCGTGCGTTCGGCGTCGTGGCCAAGGGGTTCAACGAGTACGGCGACCCGGTCACGATCGAAGGCACCGAGCTGCTCGCCCGTGCCATCCAGCACGAGACCGACCACCTCGACGGCATCCTGTTCGTCGACCGGTTGGACAGGGAGAGCCGCAAGGCCGCGATGAAGGCGATCCGGGAGGCCGAATGGGCGGGGGAGAAACCGCCGGAGGTCAAGGTCTCTCCGCACGCGATGTTCGGCCGCGCCACCTGACGCGTCGTCCGTTGCGGCTCCTTCCGGTGAATGCCGGATAGCCGTCAGGTGCCCGCCGTTCCGTCGTCGGTGTCGGGCGCCTCGCCGACCGGCCCGCGAGTATCGTCCAGGTGCGTGAGTCCGCGTTCCTCGTCGGTGCCGGGGACGACGTTGTCGAGGATGAGCCCGAAGATCGCGGCCACCGCCATACCGGTACTTCCGACCGTGGTGATCGCGTCGCCGAGCCAGTCCGCCCACGAGATCTCGATGGTGACGTTCTCGAAGTAGGCGGGCACGGACAGACCCATGAACAGGATGAACCCCACGATCAGCAGGTTCCGCTGGCTGCTCATATCGGCCCGGGTCAGGTTGGAGATGCCGATCGATGCGATCAACCCGAACAGCGTGCAGTACAGGCCGCCGACGATCGGAGACGGGATGGTCGCGACGACGGCACCGAACTTGGCAACGAGCCCCAGGACGATGAGGAAACCTGCGGCTATGTAGACGACGCGGCGGCTGGCGACCTTGGTCATCGCGACCAGGCCGACGTTCTCCGTGTAGCTGGTGGAGGCGAAGCCGCCGAAGAGGCCGGTGGCGACGCACCCGGCACCTTCGGCTCCGATACCGCGGCTGATCTGTTTCTCGGTGGGGTCGCCGGCGCCGGCGGCACGGGAGATCACGTGGTAATCGCCGTAGGACTCGATCATCGAGGCGAGATAACCGGCAAGGGTGGCGAGGATGAATCCGGCACTGAACTGCGGCCAGCCCCAGGGCAGGAAGATCCCGCCGTCCTCGATCACCAGGTTGCGGATCCATGGTGCGTCGCCGACCGCGTCGAAGCTGATGTAGGCGGGGTTGGACTCGTCGAGTACACCGATGGCGCTGAAGAACCAGGCGGTGAGGTAGGCGACGAGCACGGCCAGCAGGATGGGGAAGAGTGAGAAGAGCCTGAGCCGTGGCGCCAGGATCAGGACGAAAGTCAGGGCAGCGACGATCGTCAGGGCACCGAACCACCAGTTGCCGCCGGCCATCGGAGCGCCGGACTCGAAGAGCGCCAGCCCGATCAGCGCGATGACCGGCCCGATCACCACCGGGGTGATGAACCTGCGCAGCTTCCCGAACAGCCCGGTGTAACCGAGGACCATCTCGAGGACGGCACCGGCGATGATCGCGCCGGCGATGTACTGCATCGTGACCTCGCCGCCCTGCGCGGCGGTGGCGGCGATGATGGCGAAGAACGGCCCTAGGAAGGCGAACGAGACGCCCTGGATGATCGGGAGCCGAGTGCCGAAGCGTACCTGGATGAACGTGGCGATGCCGGAACAGATCATCACCGAGCTCACCAGGATGGCGAGATCATCCGGCGGCATGTTCATTGCCGGACCGAGGATCAGCGGCACCGCGACGGTGGCGCCGAACATGGTGAGCACGTGCTGGATGCCCAGGCCGAGGCTGGGCAGCGGTTTCGGTACGTCGTCGAGGCCGTAGTTCAGATCGACCGGTCTGACCGGGGAGCTCATGAGCGCCTCCTGACTCGGTTCGAGCACCTGCCCGCGGGAGCCGGCGCCTTGATACCGCTCCGCCGGTGGAGCTTCTGGGTGAAATTACTCGATCATCGGGGGATCAGTCACGTGCTGACGTTCACGAGTTTCGCTACCGCGGTCCTGGCAGATTTCGCCATGGTGGGGACGCGCGCAGGGTGAGAGCGACGACAGCCGTGGCGATCGTGCCGCTCACGCCGGCGACGACGAACGTGACCGGTGCCGACGTGGCATCGAGCAGGAAGCCGCCGGCCACGTAGGACAGCCCGGCGGCGACGCCGATGGAGCCGTAGAGGTTCCCGAACACCCGCCCCAGCATCCCGGAAGGGACGAGCTGGGGCAGGAGGGTGTTGGTGGCGACGTCCATGGCGGCGATACCGACACCGCGCAGCGTCTGTACGACGAAGGCCGCGGCCACCGCCCACGCGACACCGGTCAGCAGGTTTCCGATACTGCTCACCGCGAATCCGATGATGAGCAGTGCCACCATGGACATCCGCGGGCTGTACCTCGCAAGCACCGCGTAACCGGCGAACAGGCCGATGGCGACGGCGGCAAGGAGGACTCCGACGCCGCTGTCACCGGCGTCGAAGGTGTCTTGGGCCAGAACGACGAGGGCCACGTCGTCGATGCCGTTGAACGCGACGACCGCACAGAACCCGAGAACGATGATCCGCACCGGCCGGGTCCTCCAGATGAACCCCAGCCCGGCCTTCGTCTCGGCGAGCAGAGAGGAACGGGCTTCATCACCGTGGCGCGCGGGAGGCAGCCGTGGGATCCCGATCAAGAGCAACGCCGAGAGGAAGAACGTCGCGGCGTCGGCCAGCAGAACACCCTGGACCCCGAGGAACGGAATCATCGCGGCAGCCAGCAGCGGGCCGAGTACCTCGCCGCCGTTGGTGCCGAGCCCGATGGTGGAGTTCGCTGCCGGAAGGTCGTCGCCCGTCACCAGGGTCGCCACGGCGGCTCGCGACGCGGGCATGAACACGTGCCCAGTCACCGCTCTGAGCGCGACCAGCGGTAGCAGCAGTGGAAGTGGTGGCAGCGAGAGCGCGATACCCACCATGAGCGCACCTTGCGCGAGTTCGCACGTGATCATGACGCGCTTGCGGTCGAAGCGGTCGCTGATCGCCCCGGCCAGCGGGCTCACCGCCCCCGGGACGAGATCCCCGGCGACGAGTAGCAAAGAGACCGCGATCGCCTGGCCGGTGGTGTCCGCGACGTGGAGCATGAGCGCGACCAGACTCAGCGAGTCACCGGTGAAGGAGACGATGCGGGCGGCGAACAGGGACCGAAACGGGGCATGGTGCCGCAGCAACGCCCCGGCGCGGCCGTGTGACCGCGGTGTCGTGTTGTGCGTGGGCATGACCGTCCGTCCGGAGTCGATTGGCCGACGGTCGCCCGTATGGACCTTGAAGAGGATGCTTGACGTCGGTGGAGAGCGCAACTTCTTTTACGATGAATCGTCTGGCATGGCATAGCACCGGCGTACGACGCTGCACATCAGCGGGACGCCGGCCCACTCGGCCCAATGAGGGCGTAGCGTTGCTTTATGACGGAGATCCGGGACCCCAGCGGCGAGGGCGGGGTGGCTGAGGACGTCGACGTCGCCGGGCCGGAGGAGCTGGCCGAGCGGCTGGATGCGACGGGTTACCTGGCCGACGACGGGCTCGCCACCGCCGCGTACCTGGCGCTGCGCATGCGCCGGCCATTGTTCATCGAAGGGGAGGCCGGCGTCGGGAAGACGTCGCTGGCGCACGCACTGTCGACGGCGTTGGGCGCGCCGCTGATCCGGTTGCAGTGCTATGAAGGCGTCGACGCCGCCCAGGCCCTGTACGACTGGGACTTCCCTCGCCAGCTGTTGCATCTGCGGGCGGCCGAGGCGGCCGGCGTCACCGATGTCGACAGGCTCGAGCACGAGCTGTATGACCGCCGGTTCTTGCTGGCCAGGCCGCTGCT
>NZ_ML142849.1:468842-469719 GCF_004138495.1 Phytoactinopolyspora endophytica | reverse complement strand
GGAGGTCCCGTGCGTACTGCTGATCGACGAGATCGACCGCGCCGACGACGAGTTCGAGGCGTTCCTGCTGGAGGTCCTCTCGGACTTCACCATCTCCATTCCGGAGGTCGGCACGGTACGGGCCAGCACCCCTCCGACGGTGGTGGTCACCAGCAACCGCACCCGCGAGGTCCACGACGCGCTCAAGCGTCGCTGCCTGTACCACTGGCTGGATCACCCGACGTTCGAGCGCGAGATCGCGGTCATCAAACGGCGCTTACCCGACGTGGGTGAGCAGCTGGCGAGTGATGTCGCCCGGGCCGTCGCGCGGATGCGACAGACCGGCCTGCTCAAGCCGCCGGGCCTCGCGGAGTCGATCGACTGGGCCGCGGCCCTGGTAGCGCTCGGTGCGCGAGAGCTGAACTCAGATCTTGCCTCCCGCACCCTCGGAGCGGTACTGAAGTACCAGGAGGACACCGAGCGGGTCCGGTCCGAGATCAGCGAGCTGGGGCGTGTCTGATGGAGCCATGGCCCACCGCGCGACGCCCTGGCCGCACCAGCCGGATGAGGAGGTGACTGGGGGCGATGGCCGCCGCGGGGCCTGGAACTCAGACAGGCGGACCCCGCCCGGAGGATGCGTTCTCCCCGGTGGTGGAGTTCGCCGGGCGGCTGCGTGCTGCGGGGGCCGTCGTGCCACCCACTCGGGTGCACGCGATGTTGCACGCACTGGCTGAGCTCGGGGCGGACTCGCCCGGGTCGCTCTACTGGTCCGGCCGGTTCACCTTGTGTGCCTCGCCGGAGGACATCGCGCGCTACGACCGCGTGTTCAAGGAGTACTTCGGTGCCGGCGCGTCCCGTGGTGCGGTCCGCGTGCCGGCGCCGCCGTCGTATCGGTTCG
>NZ_ML142849.1:467360-468798 GCF_004138495.1 Phytoactinopolyspora endophytica | reverse complement strand
GCTGTACCCGCCGACGGTGCTGACCTCGCCGACGGCCGGCCGGATGGGGAGTCGCCGCCGGACCGGCTGGCCACGGCCAGCCGGATGGAGGTGTTGCGGCACCGGGACGTGACCGGCCTGACCGCGGCCGAACGGGCTGAGGTGAACCGTTTCCTCGCCGTGCTGGCCCCGGCGTTGCCGGAACGGGTCAGCAGGCGGATGCGTGCGTCGTCTGTGGGTGCCGTCGACCCCCGCCGGACGATCCGGGCGATGCTTCGACACGGCGGCGAGCCGGTGGACGTCCTGCGGCACCGCAAGTCGCGCCGGAGCCGGCGTCTGGTGTTCCTGATCGATGTGAGCGGTTCGATGGCGCCGTACGCGGACACGCTGCTGCGGTTCGCGCACGCGGCGTGCCGGGCGCGTCCGAGCACCGAGGTATTCACCGTCGGCACGAGGCTGACCAGGGTCACTCGCGAGCTTCGCGGCGGCGTCACCGCGACGGCGCTGGTCCGGGCGTCTGCGGCGATCCCGGATTGGAGCGGAGGGACCAGGCTGGGGGCGGAGCTCAAAGAGTTCCTGGACCGGTGGGGGCAGCGCGGCACGGCCAGGGGCGCCGTCGTCGTGATCGCCAGCGACGGGTGGGAGCAGGGCGACCCCGCGCTGTTGGGCGACCAGATGGCGAGGCTGCGCCGGCTGGCGCGGCGGGTGGTGTGGGTGAACCCGCATCGCGGACATGAGGGGTACGCGCCGCGGACCGGCGGCATGCGGGCGGCGCTGCCACACGTCGACCACCTAGTGGCGGGGCACTCCCTCGGGGCGATGGAGGACCTGGCGAGGCTGCTGGCCGTCACCGGCGGACGCGGGTCGTCACCGGTGGGCGAGCGCAGCATGGGTGGCGTGGGCGGTGAACCGGCCTGGGAGCGGCCGGTGGCGGCGACGGGTTGACGGACGAGCGGAGGGCGGTGCGCGATGCGTGAGGTGATGAACGACCTCGTGTCCGTGCTGGAGCGAGGTGGCCGCGCGGGCCTGGTGACCGTGGTGGCGACGTTCAAATCGGCGCCTCGTTCGGCGGGCGCGTCGATGCTGGTGACCGACACCGGCGAGGCCGTGGGCAGCGTGTCCGGCGGATGCATCGAGGGTGCCGTCTACGAGCTCGCGCAGGAGGTGATCGATGGGCGCGCGCCCACCGTGCAACGCTACGGCGTCAGCGATGACGACGCGTTCGCCGTCGGCCTCACCTGCGGCGGGATCATCGACGTGTTCGTCGAGCCGGTGGACGCGCGCACCTTCCCGCACCTGCGAGAGCTCGCCGCCACGGTGCGGCGGCACGAGCCGGTAGCGCTGGCGACCGTCGTCTCCGGACCCGGCGAGGCCGGCGCACACCTCGTCGTGTGGCCGGACAAGGTGATGGGCGGCCTCGGCGGTCAACGTTTGGACGACGCCGTCACCGACGACGCTC
>NZ_ML142849.1:467150-467350 GCF_004138495.1 Phytoactinopolyspora endophytica | reverse complement strand
GCTCGACCAGGGAGTGACCGGGGTCCGCCGCTACGGCGCGGACGGGGAACGCCGCATGGAGGAGCTGGAGGTGCTCGTCCAGTCGTTCGCTCCGCGGCCGCGGATGCTCGTCTTCGGCGCTATCGACTTCGCCGCCGCGGTGGTGCACATCGGCAAGTTCCTCGGCTACCACGTCACGGTCTGCGACGCCCGCCCGGTCT
>NZ_ML142849.1:465336-467125 GCF_004138495.1 Phytoactinopolyspora endophytica | reverse complement strand
AGGTGGTGGTCAGCTGGCCACACGACTTTCTGGCAGGCGCGACGGTCGACGCGCGGACGGTGATCTGCGTGCTGACGCACGATCCGAAGTTCGACGTTCCGCTGCTGGAGGCGGCGCTGCGGACACCGGCCGCGTACATCGGGGTCATGGGGTCGCGTCGCACCCACGCCGATCGGATCGACCGGCTGCGTGAGCTGGGGCTGAGCGAGCGGGAGCTGACTCGGATGTCCGCCCCGACCGGCTTGGACATCGGTGCCCGCACACCGGAGGAGACCGCGGTCTCGATCGCGGCCGAGATCGTCGCCGCCCGCTGGAACGGATCCGGCCGCAGGCTGAGTCAGCTGTCCGGGCCGATCCATCACGAGCGGATGACAGAACCGACGCCGGAACCCATCGCTGGGAGCCGGCCGGGCCATACCGGCGGATGAGCGCGCCGGACGGGTGAGTGCTGGAACGGACGTGATGCGTCATGACTGCGGCAACGGCGGCGGGGCTGGTCCTCGCCGCGGGTGAAGGCCGGCGGTTCGGTTCGCCGAAGGCCGTGGTGGAGGTCGAAGGCGAGCGCTTGATCGACCGTGCCGTGCGCTTGCTGGCCGAGGGCGGCTGCTTGCCGGTCGTCGTCGTTGAAGGTGCCGTCGGGCTGGAAGTGACGGGCCAGGCCGCCGGTGTGCCGGTCCGCGTCGTGTATAACCCGGACTGGCGGGACGGCATGGGCTCGTCGTTGCGGGTGGGCCTGGACGCGGTGCGAGAGACCGGCGTCGGCGCCGTCGTGGTCGCACTGGTGGATCAGCCGTGGCTCGGCCCGGAGTCGGTCCATCGGCTCCGCGGCGCCCGGGCCGGGGGAGCGTTCGTCGCCGCGGCGACCTACGGCGGCGAACGGGGCAATCCGGTGCTGCTCGGGTCCGAGGTGTGGGACGACGTGCTCGCCCTGGCCGAGGGTGACGTGGGCGCACGTGCCTTCATCCAGGCGCACCCCGAGCTGGTGACCGCCGTCCCATGCGACGGCACCGGCCGTCCGGACGACATCGACCACCCCGGCGATCTCCCCACCTCCAAATGATCAAGTTTGGTGGGTTTTCTCGCGCGTCGACAGGGCTGCAGGCATGGTGACGCACGAGAAAACCTCTGGGTGTGCCTGGCCGGTGCTCTCTATTCGACCAGGGTGGCGGAGATCTCCACGTCGTGGTCGACCATGAGGCGGCGCACCTCGTCGGGCGCCTCCGGCACCAGCTCCTTGGTCACGGCGCCGTCGGGGGACCACACCAGGTTTACTTTCAGCGCCGGATCGGTGGCGGGGTAATCCGACCTGTTGTGCGCTCCCCGGGTCTCGCGACGTTCCCGGGCACAGACCAGTGTCGCCCGGGCCGCGAGCAGGGAGCCCTTGAGGTCCATCGCGTGCGTGAGGTCCTCGAACCCGGCGATGTTGGGGTGCACCGCCAGTCCGCCCAGGCGGTCCTCGATCGCGTCGAGCTTGTGCAGGCCCTCCGTCAGGCCGGGCTCATCGCGGACCACGCCGGCGTATTCGGTCATCAGATCACGCACCGCGCGCTGCAGCGCCCGGGCGTTCTCGGTGCCCTCGCCGGCCAGCAGGTCGTCGAGCTCGCGGCGGGCCTCGTCGACGGCGTCGCGGCTGCGGTGTAGGTACTCGATGCCGTCGACGTACCCGGCCGCCGCCTCCCCGACGATCCGGCCGAACACGAGCAGTTCGGTCAGGGAGTTTCCGCCCAGCCGGTTGGCGCCGTGCACGCCAGAGCCGGCCTCGCCGATCGCGTAAAGGCCGTCGACGCCG
>NZ_ML142849.1:464742-465276 GCF_004138495.1 Phytoactinopolyspora endophytica | reverse complement strand
ACACGGGGCAGCCGTTCGAGGATCTGCTCGCGGGGGAGGTGGGAGACGTCGAGCCAGACGCCGCCCTTGGGAGTGCCCCGGCCCTCGGTGATCTCGGTGTAGTTGGCCAGCGCCACCCGGTCACGGGTGGACAACTCCATCCGCTCGGGGTCGTAGCGCTGCATGAAACGCTCACCGGCGGCGTTGCGGAGGATCCCGCCTTCACCGCGGGCGGCCTCCGACACCAGAGTGCCCGCGGCGTCCTCCGGTTCGACGATGCCCGACGGGTGGAACTGGACGAGCTCAGCGTCGCGGATTCGCCCGCCCGCCAGCGCTGCCAGCCGGAAGGAATCGCCGGTGTTCTCGTCGCGGCGAGACGAGGTGTGCCGCCAGATCCGGGTGTGCCCGCCGGCGGCGAGCACGACGGCGTCGGCGTGGATGATCACTCTTGTGCCGTCGACGACGTCGAACCCGTAGGCACCGAAGACCTTGTTGTCCGACACCAGCAGCCGTGAGATGTAGACGGTGTCGATGATGGGCACGTGCAGCTCCTGG
>NZ_ML142849.1:460853-464434 GCF_004138495.1 Phytoactinopolyspora endophytica | reverse complement strand
GACTCCTTGATGGTGTCGGCTGCGTGCTGCTGCCAGCTGTCCTCGGGGTCGAGAGTGCCGAGAGCGGCGTTGATGCCGCCCGCGGCAAGCGTGGTGTGGGCGTCCTGACGGCGGCGTTTGCCGACCGCGAGAACGTCGATGCCGCGTTCGGTCAGTTCGATCGCGGCACGTAGCCCCGCGCCTCCCGTCCCGATGACTAGTGCGTTCGTGGATAGGCGGCGGTCGGTGGGTGTGATCATAGGAAGGGCTCCTGCCGGCGCGTTGAACTCATGTAGTGCTCGAGGCCGTAGCCTCCCAACCAACGTATGCCCCTGTTAGGCCCGGCGCCGTGATCCGTTACACAGAATGACCGTTCGCCTTTGAGGAACCCGTCACAAGGCGGAGCGTGAGAGCCCGGCGAGGGCGTCCAGCGCGGCAGTGAAACATTCGGCCGGAGGCTTGACCAGGCCGGCGCCGACCTGGCCGGTGCCGGCCACCTTGCCCGCCATGCCGGTGTTGATCTGCGGCAGGATCCCGGTGCGGGCGACGAGTGTGACGTCGATCCCGGTCGGTGCGCCGCGGAACTCCAGGATGGGGAACGCGTAGGCCGGGTTCTCGGCCAAGGTGATCTCGTACATCAGCTGACTGGTGCGCAGCGCCTCGGGGACGGAGCCGCCGACGAAGCGCACGATGGCCGGAGCGGACGCCATGGCGAACCCGCCGATGCCCATGGTCTCGCAGATGGTCGAGTCGCCGATGTCGGGGTTGGCGTCGTCGGGCCCGAACGAGCCGAGGAACAGCCCGTGCGGTGTGTCGGCCGGCGCGGTGAACCATCGCGAGCCGGTTCCGGAGACCTGGATACCGAAGTCGGTGCCGTTGCGCGCCATAGTGGTCACCACGGTGGCGCCGTCGATCCCCGCCCCGGCCGACGTCTGCAGCTTCCCGGCGGGCATGACCAGGTTGAGGAAGAAATGGTCGTTCCCGGAGACGAACCGGACCGCCTCGGCGATCTGGGACGAGGGTGCGCCGCTGTCGATGAGGTCCGGCAGCAGTTCGCGCAGCAGCATGAGGGTGCCGGCCCGGTTCCGGTTGTGCCCCTCGTCGCCCATCTGCACCATCTGGGCGACGATGCTCTTGATGTCGATCCGGCCCCGGCGGCGCACCGCCGCCTGCAGCAGCGGCCCGAGCACGTCGCTCATCCAGCGCAGCCGGTCGATGACGTCGCTGGAGTAGGCGCCGTACCGCAGCACCTTGCCGAGCCCTTCGTTGAGCGAGCACCAGGCCGTGCCGTCGTTCGCCTCGTCGCGGAGCTCGAACATCCACATCGACGGCGACACGACGCCGGCCATCGGGCCCACGGCACCCCGATCATGGCAGGGCGTGAGGGAGATGCCCTCGCCCGCGTCGAGCGCGGCTTCGGCCTGTTCCGGTGTGCTCGCCAAGCCTTCGAAGATCATCGCGCCGATCAGCGCGCCCCGCATCGGGCCGGATGCGCGTTCCCAGGTCAGCGGGGGACCGGCGTGCAGGAACTCGCCGGGCCGCAGGCCGAGCACGTCTTGGGCGGGACGCACGTCGACCAGTTCCGCCGTCGACGCCAGCATCCGGTCGAGCGCTTCTCGGTTGGCGTCGACCCGGCGCGGGTCGGCCATCACCGCGTACAGGCTCGTCTCGGTGCCGGGCATCGGCGGCTGCCACTCGACGCGCTCGACCGGCACCGCCTGACCGGCCAGCGCCTCGGAGAGCAGATCGGCGCCGGCGGCGACGACTCGCGGCTCGGACGTCAGCAGGGAGTCGAGCGCGTTCACTCCTCACCCCCGGGTAGGTCGTCGTCGGTGTCGAGGACGTCCGTGACGCTGTCGGGCGGCCCTTGCCCGGCGGGACGGTCGGCCACCCTCCGGACCGCCTCGCGAGCGGCGGCGGCGTTCGACACGTAGACTGCGGCCCCGGCATCGTTCAGCGTCTTCGCCTGGCGGTCCAGGTCCTGAGGGTCGCCCGCCGTCCCGACCAGGGAGACCACCACCGGCAGCTCGCGGCCGTCGCGGGCGGCCGTCAGCTGCGCCTCCCCGATCACGGGCCCCAGCTCGGCGGCCGGATCGGGGTGCGCGCCGTGCCCGAGCACGACGTCGAGCAGCAGAACGCTGCAGGTGGGGTCGCCGGCCTCGGCCAGGATCCGCTCGGCGCGCAGCGAACCGTCGATCATCGGGTGCGGCCTTCCCAGGGTGAGCGCGTCGTCGCCGAAGTCGATCATGACGTGACCGCCGACGTCGTGGTCAGCGTCGAGCGCCCATTCCGGGCGGAGAGGGATATTGGAGCGCACCTCGCCGAGCTCGCCCGAGACGATCGCCATCGCCTCGTCGCACAGCGTGCCGCCGGAGAACAAGCCCCGGACGAACCCGCGAGAACGCGACGCCGGGTCCTCCGGTCGCTCGGCAGTGGGAGCATGCGGTGCGGGGCCTTCGAGCAAAGGCTCGGGTGCGGTGCTCGCCGGCCAGCTGCGAGGTTCGGACCACGTCGCACCGGCTGCGTCGACAACCGAGCGCGCTGTCTCGGTGAGGTCCGGCTCGCCTTCACCCAGCAGCGCGAAGACAACCGGCGTGGACTGAGCGGCGGCATGTGAGCGGACGCGTTCGGCGGCCCGCGGGCCGGGAGGCTTGCCGACGACGACGATCACCTCGGTGGCGGGATCCGACGCCAACGCGTCCATGGCGGCAAGCGTCGACACCGCCCCCACCTCGTCGGACATATCGCGCCCACCCACGCCCAGGCAGTGGCTGATCCCGACGTCGGAGGCGTCGAGCAGACTCATCAGATGCTGGGCGCCGGTTCCTGAGGCGGCGACGACGCCGACCGGTCCGGGCCGGACGACGTTGGCGAACCCGAAGCCGACGCCACCGATGACGGCGGTGCCGCAGTCCGGTCCCATGACCAGAAGGCCGCGCCGGCTTGCTTCCTCCTTGAGCCGGACCTCCTGCGTCAGCGGGACGTTGTCGGAGAAAACGATCACCGGCACGCCCTTGGTCAATGCGTCCATGGCATCGCCGAACGCGTGGGCGCCAGGGGTGGAGACGAACGCGATGGTGGCGTCGGAGCGGGCGATCGCGGCGCCCACCGTCCGAGGCCGTGGTTCGCTGCCGAAGTCGCTCGGCGGCGCGGTGCGGCTCGCTGCGAGCGCCGCGTCGGCGGCAGCACGGGCACGGGCCAGCGCGTCGTCGTCGGAGGCTTCGAGGGCGATCAGCAGATCGTTGGGGCCGGCGTCGGCAGGCGGCTCGAAGCCCATGCCGACCACGAGATCGACATTGAGCTGGGTCGCCATCGCGACGAGCGCGGCGCTGACCCCGGGTTCGTCACCGACGGTGCGGCTGACCTGCATGAGCGTGACGGAGTCGTGGTAGACGCCGGAGCGTATGTCCAGGTCTCGGCTCACGTCCGCCTCCGATCGGGTGACAATGCGCGCGGCCCTGCCAATGCACAGAGCACGCCTGTGTAGAGCCCCGCACCCGACGTGTGCCCGACGGCCATCAGCTCACGGTAGGCGGTGGCCAGGTTGGCTTCCGGCGTGCTGAGAGCGCCGAGGAACCTGGTGAGCTCCGGCACGCCATGGC
>NZ_ML142849.1:458104-460814 GCF_004138495.1 Phytoactinopolyspora endophytica | reverse complement strand
ATAGGCGAGCAGCCCTGCGGAGACCGTAGTGGTGCGTGCGACCGGCGCGGCATCGGAGATGGCGCCGGCGAGCTCGTCCGCGGCGGCGCTGCGCACGGCGCGGAGTGCGACGACGGCGCCCGCGAGTACATCGTCTCCGAGCGGAGTGAGGCCCGGTCCGAGCCCGAGTAGCGCGTTGACCGACTCGTCCAGGCTCAGAGCGCGAGAGTGCAGGGCACAGGCGAGCGTGGCGGCCGACTCGAGGACCGGCGCGTCGAGATCAGGTGCCGGACAGCGTGCGGCGCGGCGGGCGGCACCGCCCGGGTCTGCCACCACCGGCCGGCGCGGCTGCCACCAGCGGATCGCTGTCACCGTGACGTCGGGCAACCGGAGCCGGCCGTCGCCGAGTTCGACCGCCGTGCCGACGTCGACCTGCGGCACCGGGCCGGCCAGCACCATCGCGCACGGCGTGCGTACCGCACGGGTGCCGATCAGGCACACCAGCCCATGACGGGCACGCGGCGCCTGCACCGCCAGCAGCTCTCTGGTGCTGGCCACGATCTGGGCCGGCGCAGCGGGCGCGGCGAGTAGTGGCTGAAGGGCGGCGCTGGCCGCGGCCGGCAAGGTCTGCCGGGCGGTCTGTGGAGCGGCATGGTGCCGCAGCGGCGCTACCGCCAAGGCCGCCTCCGGTTTACCTGGTGGTTATTGCAAGGCCTGTCACGAACGTATCTGTAGCGCTACGGTTCTCGCATGGAAAAACTTGCCAACGATCAGGCCTCAGGTTCGCCGGATTTGCCAGAATCCGGCGGAGAACCGGGTGGCTTAGCGGCTGATCCGCCCGGAGAGCGGGCGACGCTGGCACCGACTGGCCTGACCGTGCGCAAGGCGATGGATATGCCCGCGCTGCGGGGTGCCCGGCTGATGGGCGGCGGCGGTGGATTGGAACGCGTCATCCAGCGTGCCAACGTCATGGAGGTTCCGGACATCCTGCCCTGGGTCAAACCACACGAGCTGCTGCTGACCACCGGGTATCCGCTGCGCAACACCCCGCAGGGGCTGCCGGAACTCGTCTGCGAGCTGAATAGCCACGGCTTGGCGGCGATCGGCGTGAAGCTGCACCGATACCTGGACAGCTTGCCGGAACAGATGATCTCGGAGGCGGACCGGCTCGGCATGCCGCTGCTGCTCCTGCCGGACGCGATCGGGTTCGACGAGATCATCAACCAGGTGCTGACCGAGGTGCTCAACCGGCAGGCCGGGGTGCTCGAGCGATCCTGGGAGGTGCATCAGGCGCTGCTGACGATCGTCCTCAACGGCGGCGGTCTCGACGAGATCAGCACTCAGGTGTCCGCCGTCCTGGGCGCGTCCGTCTTCATCACCACGCCGGATGGGCGCGTGCTCGCCGAAGGCGGCGACCCGGGCGACATCTCAGGTTGGAAGTCCAGCCCATGCTTCGAGGACACCGGACGGTTCCGTATCGAGTACGAGCAGCGGGGGGTGCACACCCACGCCGACGTCCCGGGTTGGCACGCGGTCGTGCCGATCGTCGCCGGCCGTGTCGACCACGGCCGTATCGTGGCGTTCGCGCACGACCGCGAGCTGGACGACGGTGACGTGCAGGTTCTGGAGCGCACCGCGACCGTCGCCGCACTGTCGGTGAACAAACAGCTGGCGGTCACGGCCGTCGAGAGCAAGTACCGAGGCGACTTCCTCCGCGACATGTTGGCCGGACGGGCCGGGAGCCGCGAGCAGATGGTGGCGCATTGCCAGACTCTCGCCTGGGAGATCGACCGGCCGATGGTCGTGGTGGTGGCCGAGGTGGACCCGGACGCCCAGGACGCGCCGGCGTCCAGCTTCGACCTCCGGCCTGTTCAGGAGCGGTTCGCCACCGCCTGGCAGACCGTCGTCGGGAGGCGCGACCGGCACTCACCCGTCGTCGGTTTCGCCCAGGAGGTGGTGGCGTTGTTGGCCGTGCCGCCGTCGGGTGACGCGGAGACCGTCATCCGCGACGTGGTACGTGAGGTGTCGGGTGATGGCGGAGGCGGCCGGAGGCCGTTCTCCACCGGCGTGAGCCGGACGGTCAAAGGCCCGGAGGAGCTGCCGGCCGCGTATGAGCAGGCCCGGCGTGCGGTCCAGGTCGGCCGGCAGATCAACGGGGCCGGATCGGTTGCGCATTTCGACGCGCTGCGGTCGTTCCGGCTGATCAGCCTGGTCAAGGACGTCGCGGAGCTGCAAGGATTCGTCCGGGAGACACTGGGCGAACTGGCGGCGACGGACGAGGAGGACATGGAGGACCTGCGGCACACACTGAAGGTCCTGCTCGACGTCAACCTGAACGTGGCGGAGGCGGCCAGGACTCTGCACTTTCACTACAACACGCTGCGCTACCGGATCAGCAAGCTGGAACGGATGCTCGGCCCTTTCACCAGCGACCCGGAGCTGCGCCTCGACCTGGCCCTTGCCCTGAAAGTGCTGCAGATGCGCGGCATGGAACGCCCTTGAACCGGCACCACCCACCGAGTGGCGCTTGGTGCGGTGAGTGCTCGTTGGAAGGCGGTTTCCAGATCGATTTCACGTGTATTCAGCGCACCATGACCGTGTACTCAGCGCAGAGGTTGCCGAGGCCCGGGCCGCGTCGTCGGCAGAACATGCCCATGCGGGCGTAAGGTCGAATGCCTAAGTTTCCTGCATCGGGATCAGCAGACGTTCGAGTCACGGGTGATACGGCACA
>NZ_ML142849.1:453459-458082 GCF_004138495.1 Phytoactinopolyspora endophytica | reverse complement strand
GGGAAGAGGCGATGTGAAACCATCCGGGTTCACCTACTACCGGCCGGAGACCGTCGAGGAAGCCCTCGGCGTGCTGGCCGAGGTCGGCCCGGACGGGAAAGTCATCGCCGGCGGGCAGAGCCTGGTGCCGATGATGAACATGCGGCTCGCGGCGCCGGGGTGTCTGGTGGACATCAACCGGGTGTCGGGTCTGGATTTCGCGCGGGTAGACGGCGTGCGCGGTGCGGCGGGTGATGGGCACGCCGTAGTGCGGGTGGGGGCGACGGCGCGACACGCCGACGTCGAGCGGAACGCGGCCATCCGTGCAGCCGTGCCGTTGTTGGGGCAGGCGCTGACGCACGTCGCCCATCCGACCATCCGGAACCGGGGCACCTCGGTGGGCAGCCTGGTACATGCTGACCCGGCGGGAGAGTTGACCGCGGTTCTGGCCCTGCTCGGGGGTTCGGTCGAGCTGCGCAGCGTGCGCGGGACACGGACGGTCGGTGCTGACGACTTCTTCGTGGACCTGCTGGAGTCGTGTGTCGAGCCGGACGAGCTCGCGACGGCGGCGATGTTCCCGGCATCCGATGGCCACACGGGTTCGGCCTGGGTGGAGGTGGCCAGGCGGAACGGTGACTACGCGGTGTGCGGCGTCGGGGCGCTGGTGACGGTGGACGATGACATGCGGATCACGGATGCCCGGACGGCGTATGTGTCGGTCGGTCCGCGGCCGGTGGTGCTCGATGCGAGTGGCGTCGTCGGCGATGTGACGCTGGACAACGCCGACTGGGGCGCGACGGGCCGATGGGCGGCCGGACAGCTCGAGCCGGGCGAGGACATTCATGCGACCGCGGAGTATCGCCGGCACCTGGCCGGGGTGCTGACGCAGCGGGCGCTGCGAGCGGCGGCAGGCCGCGCGGCCGGGCATCGTACTGGCGGTTCGTCCGGCGGGAACGGCACGACAGGGGAGACCGCCGCGGCGCGGGACCATGCTGGTCGAGGTGAGGGATGAGGCCGGGAACATGGTGAACGATGCATCCGGGGGAGAGCGACTGCACGAGGTCAGCATGGTCGTGAACGGCGTGCACCGGTCCGCGGCAGTGCCGGCTCGGCGGCTGCTGTCGGACTTCCTCCGCCATGATCTGGGGCTCACGGGGACGCATGTCGGATGCGAGCACGGCGTCTGCGGTGCGTGCACGGTGTTGCTGGGCGGCCGCCCGATCCGGGCATGTCTGCAGTTCGCGGTGATGCACGACGGAGCGGAGATCACGACAGTGGAAGGCTGCGCTCGCCAGGACGGCGAACTCGGCACGGTGCAGCAGGCGTTCCGCGACTGCCATGGACTGCAATGCGGGTTCTGTACGCCGGGTTTCGTCACCACGATCACGGCGTACCTGGAGGAGAACCCGTCACCGACCGAAGAAGAGGCGCGGGAGGCCATCGCCGGGAATCTGTGCCGGTGCACGGGCTACCAGAACATCGTGGCCTCGGTGCTGCGGGCGGCGGAACTACGGGCCACGGAACCTCGTACGATGGAACCGCGTACCTCGGAACCTGGTACCACGGTGCTGCGCGCCGCCGGGGAAGCCGAGGTGAGCCCGTGACGACCCGGTCCCTCGGTGAGCCGATCGCCAGGCGCGAGGACCCCCGGCTGCTCACCGGCCAGGGCCGCTACGTCGACGACATCGGACACGACGCACTCGAGGTCGCCTTCGTCCGCAGCCCGCACGCCCATGCGCGCATCGTCGACATCGACGTCATGGGCGCGCTCGACGTGGACGGACTGGTGGCGATCTACACCTACGAGGACCTGCAGGGCAGGATGGCCGAGCCGTTGCCCGTCCTGATCCCGCACCCTGCGCTGACCCACGGCCGCACCCCCTGCGCGCTGGCCGACGGCGAGGTGAACCACGTGGGCGAGCCGGTGGTGATGGTGGTGGCCACCGACCGTTACGTCGCGGAGGACGCCTGCGACCGGATCGTCGTACAGTACGAGGCACTTCCGCCCGTCGTCGGCATCGAGGCCGCCAGGGCGGGGGAGCTGCTCGTGCACGACGACGTTCCCGGCAACGTGTCGGCACACATGGTGCAGGAGGCCGGCGACGCGGCGTCGGCGATAGCGGACGCACCGAACGTGCTCGAGCTCGATCTGGAGATCGAGCGCAGCGCGTCCACCCCGCTGGAGGGCAAGGGCGTGCACGCGCGCTGGGATCCGGACGACCAGAGTCTGCGGGTCTACACGTCCACGCAGGCGTCGACGTCGGTGCGGGCCGCGGTCGCGGCGAAGCTGGAGCTTCCGGTGGACCGGGTGGAGGTGATCGCGCCGGACGTGGGCGGCGGCTTCGGCGTCAAGATCGTGCACCCGTGGCCGGAGGAGATCCTGGTGCCGATGGCCGCGATTCGTCTGGGCCGCGAGGTCAAGTGGACCGAGGATCGTCGGGAGCACTTCGTCTCCAGCGCCCACGAGCGCGGGCAGTTGCAGCACGTGCGGGTCGGATTCGACGACGACGGCCGGCTGCGCGGCCTCGACGTTACCGTGTGGCACGACAACGGCGCCTACACCCCGTACGGGATCATTGTGCCGATCATCACCACCACCCAGCTGCTCGGCCCGTACAAGCCGGGCGCGTACCGGGCGGAGTTCTTCAGCCTCTACACGAACACCTTGATCGTCACCCCGTACCGGGGTGCGGGGCGGCCGCAAGGATGCTTCGCGATGGAGCGCACCATGGACGCGATCGCCGCCCACCTCGGCCTGGACCGGGTCACCGTCCGGGAGCGCAATCTCATCCGGCCCGACGAGATGCCCTACGACCAGGGCTTGGTCTTCCAGGACGGGCGGCCGCTCATCTACGACTCCGGCGACTACCCAGCCACCATGGAGAAGTTGAAAAAGCTGGTCGGCTGGGAGGAGTTCGAAGAGTACCGGGCGACGGCGCGGGCGGAGGGACGTCGCGTCGGGATCGGCGTCGCGTGCTACGTCGAGGGCACCGGTGTCGGGCCCTACGAGGGCGGGTTCGTGAAGGTCGAGACGGACGGCACCGTAGTCGTGGCCACCGGCCTGACCACCCAGGGGCAGGGGCATCAGACCGTGTTCGCGCAGGTCGTCGCGGACGAGCTCGGTGTTCCCGTCGAGCGGGTGGTGGTGACGACCGGGGACACCCGCCGGTTCGGCTACGCCGTCGGGACGTTCGCGTCGCGGGCCGCCGTGATGAGCGGCAACGCCGTCGCGCTCGCCGCGCGCAAGGTTCGGGAGAAGGCGCTGCGGGTGGCCGGTGAGGCGCTGGAGGCGGATCCTCGCGACTTGGAGATCGACGACGGCGAGGTGCGGGTGAAGGGCATCCCGGGGTTGAGCGTCCCGCTCTCCACGGTGGCGGTGCTGTCCAACCCGCTGCGCTACGCCTTCGACGACGAGGCCAAACGCGCCACCCAGTTCGCCTCACCGGCCGACCCGGACAAGACGCCGGTCGCGGACGGCGAGGAGCCCGGTCTGGAGGGCACCGGCTACTACTCGCCGCCCAGGTCCACGTTCGCCAACGGGATGCATGCGGCGATCGTCGAGACCGACCCCGATACCGCCGAGATCTCCATCTTGAGGTACTGCGTCGTGCATGACTGCGGCACGCTGATCAACCCGAGGATCGTGGAAGGCCAGATTCACGGCGGGGTGGCACAGGGCGTCGGCGGCGCGCTGTACGAACGGATGGTGTACGACGACGCGGGCCAGTTGGTGAACGCGTCGTTCATGGATTTCCTGATGCCGTACTCGACGGAGGTTCCGACCATCGAGGCTGACCACCTGCAGACGCCGTCGCCGCTGAACCCGCTGGGCATCAAGGGCGCGGGGGAGGCTGGCGTGATCCCGGGCGCGGCGGTGCTCGCGTCGGCGATTGAGGACGCCGAGGGGATCCGCATCCGGCGGATGCCGATCTCGCCGAGCGAGCTGCACCATCTGAGGGAGGCGACCGCCGAATGAAGGTCACTGGTTCCGCTGTCCTGCACGCGCCGCGTGAGCGGGTATGGAGCGCGCTCAACGACCCGGCCGTCCTGGTGCGCACCATCCCCGGCTGCCTGCGTCTGGAGGAGACGGCAGCGGACACGTACGCGATGACTGTCACCGCGGGCGTGGGCACGGTGAAGGGTACCTATGCGGGGCAGGTGCAGCTGGGCGACCAGCAGGAACCGGCGTCGTTCGTGCTGCGTGCCTCGGGTTCCGGCGCACCGGGCACGGTGAGCGCCGACGTCCGGGTGGTCCTGCACGAGAATGGCGACGGCGTGACCCGGCTCGACTACGACGCCGACGCGATCGTCGGCGGCATGATCGGCGGTGTGGGGCAGCGGATGCTCACCGGCGTCGCGAACAAGACGGCCGGGGAGTTCTTCGCCGCCGTCGACGACGTCCTCGCCGGTCATGCTCGGGCGAGCGAGGGCGCGGCGTCCGAACCCATGTCCGGGGTCGTGCCGACGCAGCGCTTGGCCGCAGCTGCCGATCACGGCGAGCGAGCCGACGACGATCGCGTCGGCGTCGGTGAGACTGGAGGTGAACGCCGTCGAGGCCGCGGCGTGTACGAGGCTCCGGCCGGCACCGCGCGTCCTGCGGCCGTGCGTGGCGAGTTCGGGCGAGGTGTGCTGATCGGCGCGTCG
>NZ_ML142849.1:450374-453371 GCF_004138495.1 Phytoactinopolyspora endophytica | reverse complement strand
GCTGGCCGGTGTCGCCGTGGGAGCGTGGATCGGCGGGCGGCGCCGGTAGGACGCGGGCCGTCGATGCCGTCGCGGCCGAGTCCTCGGCGCGACGTCGACGTCGGTCCACTGGGCCGCACGATAGCGGGGATGGAATCATGAGTGATCTTCCGGGCCGACCGGTCGCGGACCTTGTCGAGCTGCTGCGCGCGGGCAGCCTCGGCGCTGCCGAGTTGACTGTGGCCTGCTTGGACGCGATCGAGGCCGAGGAGACGACACTGCGGGCCTGGGCGCATCTCGACGGGGACCTGGCGCTGAAACGGGCCAGGGAGCTGGACGCGCTCCCGGCCGGAGAACGCGGTCCGCTGCACGGCATCCCGGTCGCCGTCAAGGACATCATCGACACCGCGGATCAACCCACGGAGTATGGCTCACCCATCTACGCCGGTTACCGGCCGGCCGACGACGCTGAGGTGGTGGCGCGGCTGCGTGCGGCCGGTGCGGTCGTCATCGGCAAGACGGTGACGACCGAGTTCGCACTGTTCCAGGCCGGCCCGACGACCAACCCGCACGATCCGAGCCGGACCCCGGGAGGCTCGTCGAGCGGCTCGGCGGCGGCGGTCGCGGCCGGGACCATCCCACTGGCTCTCGGGACCCAGACAGCCGGTTCGATCGTCCGTCCGGCGTCGTTCTGCGGCGTCTTCGGGGTGAAACCAACCTTCGCAGCGGTGCCGACGCGGGGAGTCAAAGCCTGCGCGCCGTCGCTCGACACGGTCGGCGTGTTCGCCCGCGACGTCGCCGGGGCGGAACACGCACTGCGAGTCATGGCCGACGACGCGCAGCCTGACGTTTCGGAGCCGCCGCAGCGGATTCGGGTCGGGTTCGCGCGCACCCACGAGTGGGGTCTCATCCCGGCCGAGAGCCGCTCCCGGATCGAGCAAGCCGTGAAACGGGTGGCCACGGAGCTTGACGTCGTCGACGTCGAGCTGCCCGCCCCGTTCGCCGGGCTCTCCGAGGCGCAGACGCATCTCATGCTGGTCGATGTGAGCCGGGTCTTCGGGTATGAGCGCGCGAGGTACGCCGACCAGCTCAGCCTCCGTCTGCGGGAGGTCTTCGCCGCGGGTGACCGTTCCACCTGGGCGTATGAGGCGGCGCGCGCCCATGTGCGGCACTGCCGGGAACTGCTCGACGACGTCTTCACGCCGGTGGACGTCCTGCTCGCGCCGAGCGTGTTGGGAGAGGCACCGCTGCGGGAGCAGGGGACCGGCGACCCGTTGCTCTGCCGGGCTTGGACCGCGCTCGGCACCCCCGCGGTGTCCGTCCCCGGACTGGCCGGTCCCGCGGGGCTTCCGCTCGGCGTGCAGGTGCTGGCGCCGTTAGGCAAGGACGGGGTCGCGCTCACCGCGGCGCGGCGGATCGGCGCGCTCCTGGCCCGCCATGCGTGACGGTCGTGTGGCTTCCTATCCGACCGGTTCGGGCGTTTCGTCGGCGTGCGGGTCCGGCGCCGCGGACACGTTTCGCAGCAGAAGGATCGCCAGCACACCGAAGACCGCGGTCGCTGCGGCGCCGACCCCGACAGCGGTGGACATGCCCTGAGTGAACGCGTCGCGCGCGGGGTCGAGCAGACGGGCGGCAGCCTGGGCCGACATCTCCTGAACGGCGGCGTCCGCGCTGGCCAGGGTGTCACGGGCGGCCGAGGCGGCGGTGTCGGAGATGCCGTCGGGCACAGTGAGCTGGCGTCGGTACACCGCGGTGGTGATGCTGCCCAGCAGCGCGACGCCCAGGCCCATCCCCAGCTCACCGCTGGTTTCGGATACCGCGGCCGCCGACCCTGCCTTCTCTTTCGGGGCCGACCCGATGATGATGCCGGTCAGCAGCGCCGCGCCAGGGCCGAGACCCGTCGCCGCGATCGACTGGCCGATCACCACGAGCGGCAGATCACCGGACGCGCCCACCTGCGTCAGCAGGGCGAACCCGGCCGCGGCGGCCAGCATGCCGCCGCCGATCACGACGGCTCGGCCGAACCGTTGCGCCAGGGCCGGCGCGAGGATCGTGCTACCGATCATCGCGACCGACGGCGGCACCAGGAGGAGACCGGCGTCCAGGGGGGACAGCCCGGCCACCAACTGCAGGTACTGCGAGACGAGCATGAACATCCCGCCCATGGCCAACGTGGACACCATGACCGCGCCCAGCGCCGTGCTGAAGACGCTGCTTCGGAACAGGCGTAGGTCCAGCAAGGGGTCGTCCAGCCGGAACTGGCGCCGGACGAACACCACACCGACCGCCGCGCCGACGGCGAGCGTGACCAGTGCCATCGCGCCCACGCCGTCCTTGGCCAGCTCCTTGAGGCCGTAGACGAACGGCAGGATGGCGCCCAGGGACAGGGCCACGCTGAACAGGTCGAGACGTCCCGCCTCGGGGTTACGGTATTCCGGCAGCAGCACCGGTGCGGCGATGAGTAGCGTCACCATGATCGGCACTCCGAGCAGGAACACCGAACCCCACCAGAACCACTGCAGCATCAGCCCGCCGACGACCGGCCCGAGTGCGGCGCCGCCCATGAAGCAGCTCATCCACACCGCGATCGCGACCGCCCGCTGCTTGCTGTCGGTGAACATGTTGCTGATCAGAGCCAGGGTGGACGGCATCAGGGTGGCGCCGGCGATCCCGAGCACGGTGCGGGCGGCGATGAGCATACCGGCGCTGGTCGAGTATGCGGCAAGCACCGAGGCGGCGCCGAAGGCCACCGCGCCGATCAGCAGCAGCCGGCGGCGGCCGATCCGGTCGCCGAGCGTACCCATCGTGATCAGAAAGCCCGCGATCATGAACGCATAGATGTCCATGATCCACAGCATCTGTGTGCTGCTCGGCTCAAGGTCGGTGGCCAGGTGCGGCAGGGCCAGATACAGCACGCTCATGTCCACGGACATCAGCAGTGTGGGCAGCGCCAGCACCGCCAGCCCGAGCCACTCCCGGCGCCCGGCCCGGGCGCCCGGGCCGGGCGTGGATGTGTCC
>NZ_ML142849.1:448072-450275 GCF_004138495.1 Phytoactinopolyspora endophytica | reverse complement strand
CATCGGTCTCCTCTTGCGCGTCAGCCGCGCGCCTGTTTGAGTGCCTGGGCGATCTCGGTGGCGCGGGCGGCCTGATGGCGGACGGTGTTCAGATGCACCTCTGTCGGCGGCCCGAAGCCGCTGATGTGGGAGGTGCCGTAGGGGTTGCCCAGCTCGTACTGGACGGGATCGGTGTAACCCGGGGGCACGATGACCCCGCCCCAGTGGTAGACCACGTTGTACAGCGACAGCAGTGTGCTCTCCTGCCCGCCGTGGTTGGTGTAGGTGGAGGTGAAGCCGGAGTAGACCTTCCCGGCGAGCAATCCTTGCTCCCAGATCGGTCCGGTGGTGTCGATGAACTGCTTGAGCTGGCTGGCCATAGCGCCGAACCGGGTAGGAGTGCCCAGTAGCACCGCATCTGCCCAGGTGAGGTCGTCATGGCTGGCTTCTGGGATGTCGCTGGTGGAATCGACGTGTTCCGCCCACTCTGCTTTGCCGGCTACCACGTGGTCAGGCGCCAGCTCGGCGACGCGCCGCATGCGCACATCCGCGCCGGCCTTCCGCGCTCCTTCGGCCGCGCCGGTCGCCAGCGCATGCACGTTCCCGGTGGAGCTGTAGTAGATGATCGCGACGTTGACCGGCTCACTCACGTGAAGGTTCCTTTCAGGATGGTCCTTGGCGGCGTCGACGCTAATGCCCGTGCGTGGGGCGGCGAATCTGTCGCGTGACGGTACTTGGCTACGCCTTGACGAGGCCGACGTGAAAGTGGGCGTCGCCTCGCGTAACGAGCTCGTGCGCATGAACCTGTCCTGAACCGCGGCGGATGTGTCCCAGCACACGCGGTTCATCAGTCACGTGACGGATTCCGTCTCGCGCTGGCCGGGCGTAGTGTCGCACGCTGAACACGAGGCATTGATGGGAGTGACGGCATGGCCGGCAACAACAGACCAGCGCGTACGGCGATCGTGGTCGGCGGCGGCATCGGTGGCCTCGCGACCGGGATGGCCCTGCTCGCGCGGGGCTGGCGGGTTCAGGTACTGGAGCGGGCAGCCATGTTCGGCGAGGTCGGGGCGGGCTTGTCACTGTGGCCCAACGGTGTGCGCGCACTGAGCGCGCTGGGGCTGGGCGACCAGGTCCTCGCTCGAGCTCTCGTCGAGACCGAGGCCGGCATCCGCGATACATCCGGGCGCTGGATGTCGCGCACGGACACCGAGGAGCTTGCGCGTCAGTATGGTCCGCTCGTCATGATCCACCGCGCGGACCTGTTCGACATACTCCGAAAGGGTCTGCCGGATGGTTCTCTGCATGCCGGAACCACCGTGACCGATGTACGCACGAGTGCCGGAGCAGTGGAGGTCCGCCATGGCGGGGGCGTCCTGGAGGCCGACCTCGTCGTCGGAGCCGATGGGATTCGCAGCGTCGTCAGGAAGGCACTGTGGGAGCAGGACCCAACGCCGCGATACGTGGGTTACACGGCCTGGCGACTCGTTGCGGACCCCGGTGAGCGGCTCTCCGCGGGAGGCGAGACGTGGGGACGTGGTGAACGAGTCGGGCTTGCGCCGTTACCGGACGGACGTACGTACATGTTCGGCGTAGCCAACGCCGCGGAAGGCGAGCGCAGCGCCGACGGTGAGCTCGCTGAGCTTCGCCGCCGTTTCGGCCGCTGGCACAGTCCGATCCCGGCACTGCTCGATGCCGCGGACGAGCACGCGGTGATGCGCCACGACGTGTACGAGCTGCCGCCGCTGCGCACGTTCGTATCCGGGCGGGTGGCACTGGTGGGCGACGCGGCACACGCCATGACACCGAACATGGGCCAGGGTGCCAACCAGGCGCTGGAGGATGCTCTCACGCTGGCGGCGCTGCTTGATGAACACGGCACCGTGCCGGAGGCACTGACGGAGTACGACCGTACACGGCGGCCGCGCACCCAGAAGATCGCTCAGCGGTCCGCCCGGATCGGGTCCGTCGCGCAATGGGCCTCGCCGCTCGCCGCCGTCGTTCGCGACCTCATGATGCGCTTGACGCCCAGCTCGGCGATGCGCAGATCACTGCATAGCGTTCTATCCTGGACTCCGCCGACGTAGCCGGCGGCAAGCCATATGTTGGTGCCGGTGAACTTGGCGGTTGCTGCGGGCAGCGGGCAGAGCAGGTACGGTCAGTTCAATACCACCGATACCAGAAGGAATCCGACACCGTGTCTGATCAGCCCGGCCAGATCGAC
>NZ_ML142849.1:442285-448000 GCF_004138495.1 Phytoactinopolyspora endophytica | reverse complement strand
GCCTGGTGAGGCACACCAGCCCGATCAGTTCGGTCAGCCTGGTCTGCCCAGCGAGCCTCACCAGCCCGATCAGTTCGGTCAGCCTGGCCTGGCCGATGAGGCTCACCAGTTCGACTTGGTCGTCGCCGACGCCGTGTTACGCGGGCGGGAGGGACGGTACTCCATCGGCGTCAGGGAAGGCCGCATCGCCACGGTGGAAGCGGGCCCGCTGAGCGGACGGGTCGAAGTCGACGCCGCCGGTAACCTGGTCACCGAGCCGTTCATCAACCCCCACCTGCACCTGTGCAAGGCATACACGCGCGACCGGGCCGGTGATGCGGCGGGCACGGCCTACGCGGACGCCTCCATGGGCGCGGCGATGTCGGCGGTCGAGCTGGCATCGACGGTCAAAGAGCAGTACGACGAGGGCTGGGTGGAGGCGAACGCACGACGAGCAGTGTTCGAGGCCGTGCGGCACGGAGTACGCCATCTGCTGGCATTCGCTGATGTCGACACGCGCGCACAGCTGAGCGGCGTACGGCCTTTGCTGCGGTTGCGAGACGAGTTCCAGGGCGTCGTCGACATCTACGTCGTCGCGTTCCCGCAGGAAGGACTGCTGCGGGATCCCGGCGCGGAGGATCTGATGCGGGAGGCCATCGCCATGGGGGCCGACGTCGTCGGCGGGATCCCGTGGATCGAGTACAGCGACGACGACGCGCGCGAGCACGTCCGTCGTATGTGCGCATTGGCCGCCGAGCACGGCCGCATGGTCGCCATGCTGGTCGATGACGCCGGCGACCCGGCCCTTCGGACCACGGAGATGCTGGCGACGGAGATGATCAGGCAAGGGCTGGTGGGCCGGGGCATCGCTCACCACGCTCGTGCGGTGGGCACATACTCGGAGCCATCGGTGCGCCGGCTCGCGGGACTGGCTCGCCAGGCCGGGCTGACCTTCGTCAGCTCCCCGCACACCGGTCCGGTCCGGCTGCCGGCCTTCCAGATGGCGGACCTGGGCGTTCCGGTCGCGTTCGGACAGGACGACATCGAAGATGCCTACTATCCGTTCGGCCGGAACAACATGCTGGAGGTCGCGTTCCTGGCGGCACATGCCCTGGGCGCGGTATCGAGACCGGGCCTGGACCGGGTCTTCGACATGGTCACGAGCGGCGGTGCCGAGGTCCTGGGCCTGGAAGGTCATCGGATCGAGGTCGGAGGAGCCGCCGACCTGGTGGTGTTGGACGGCGCCAGCGTCCAGGAGACGTTGGCCAGGCACAGCCCGCCGCGCTACGTCGTCGCGGGGGGCAGAGTCGTCGCGGTCAGCTCCAACTCAACGGCGTTCCACCTGGGCTGAGTCCTGCATGCATCAGCGGGAACGCGAACTGCCGTTCCAGGCGGGTCAGGCCGGCAGGATGCGTTGATGGCATCCTGCCGGCCGGGCACCACGTCGGGCCGTTGCCCGCTGGTTGCCGCTACTTCACGGGCCAGAGGATCTCGGTCTCGAACTTGGCCGGGTCTTTCACGACGGCCGGGTCATTCGTGTAGACGTCGAACGGCGGGGCGGTGGGCGTCAGGCCTTGTTTGCCCATCCACACTTCCATCTCCCGGTACGCCATGCCGAGTTCGTCGTAGGGGCCGACATGGACCGTGCGTGCGGCCCGGCCGCCGTCGAACCGCCGCGCGGTGAGACCTGGGGGCACACTCGCGCCGTCGGCGACCGGGACCCACAGTTCGATCGTCCAGACGTCGCCCTCCGTCTCGGGGTACGCCATCCAGGGCGGTCCGATGGGCGTGATGCCTGCTCCAGTGAGCGCCTCGTAGATCTCGTGGTACGCGGGTCCCGCGACCTCGCTGATCGACTCGGGCGATGTGGTGAGGGTCCGGCCGATGACGGTGACCGGCTCGACGGTCGTGGTGGTGAACTCGTAAGCCATAACGGCTCCCTTTCTGATGAAGTGATCGACACGCTGGAGCATGTGGCGATGGCGGTCGATACGCTCCTCGAGCACGGCGCGGTGAGCGTCGAGGCGGTCTCGGAACCGGTCGGGATCCGTCTCGGTCACGAGGTCCTTGATCTCCGCCAGCGGCATGTCGAGGGAACGCAGGATCGCGATAGCGCGGGCCGTGGATGCCTGTTCGGCCGTGTAATACCGATAGCCGGACACCGGATCCACGTACGCCGGATGCAGTAACCCGGTCTCGTCGTACAGCCGGAGCGCCTTGATGCTGAGCCAGCATGTGCGCGAGAACTTCCCGATGCTGAGCAGCTCGTCCATCGCCACCTCCTTACGTCCTCGAGCCTGTTGTCTCCCCTGAGGGAAGAGTCAAGGGCTCAATGTCGGTCTTTCAACTGCTCCGAGTCCGCCACACAGGTGGCGATGAAGGCGGCGAACGGACGGATGTCCGCACCGATGCTGGCCTCCTCCAACGCGGCCATGTAAGCATCGCGGTCATCGACGCGGACCACGGTCCAGGGATATCCGCCCGTCGCAAGCATGGCGTTCATGAGGAAGCGAGCCATGCGGCCATTGCCATCTGGATAGGGGTGGATGTAACCGAACATCCAATGTCCGAGCACCGCCCGCACGGACGGTTCGGGTTCGTCTTTGAGGAGGTTGAAGAGCGTGGGCACAGCGTCCCGGACAGAACTCGGACGGGGCGGCACGTGTCGGGAGCCGCGCAGAAAGACAGCATCATTCCGGTAGCCGGCGAGAACTGACGCTTGGACCAGCCCAGCCGCAACGCATGGTTGGAAGAGCTCGAGGTACCAGTCGCGGTGTGAAGTGATCACGACGTCGACTGCGTCCTCTCCGGCGACGATGCGGCTCACCGCGTCACGGACGAGCTGAAAGGCTTGCCAATATCCCCGCGCTGCCAGAGCGTCGCTGCTCTGCTTGTCAGTCGCATGGCCGTCGGGATCCCACTGACCGGAACGGACTCGTTCTACAAGGACCGGCGTCACCCGGTAGCCCTCGATTGACAGGGAGTGGTAAGCGTCGCTCTTGTAGATCTCATCGACATACTGAAGATAAGACTCCTGGTCGCTCGGAAGGCCAGGAGGACTTGGAAACAAGTCGATGACTGGTTCCCGGAACGTTTCCCACATTGCCTGCAATCGGCTTACGATCGGTGTCGTCTTGCGCGTACCGAGCACCTCACTCGGTGTGAACGGGTCTGTTTCTCGGACGTCATAGCCAGCGGCTCTCATTGACCCAAGGATGACGTCAGCGACCTCCGGACGCTCGATCCTTCGCATGGCGCCTGCCAGACGGCCGGCAATCGTCGAATGGCCGCCGTTCAGAAGGCGGCGCAGCATGTCAGTTGCCTCAGGAACGCCTGCGAGCGCCACCTGTGCCTCGACTGGATATCGGGTGAAGAAGGACTCAGAGACCCTCGTCAATGCCGCCTCAGGTGTGTAGAGCACGAGCCCGTCTCGTTCAGTCACGTCGTTTCGGGGAGGCAGCTGACCCTCTTTCAGGTCGTAGAGCGACGTTTCGAACGGTAGCTGCAGAGTGTTGTTGGTGCCACGAGGCGTGTAGATGACCACCTGCCGCGGGATCACTGTGTTCTCCGCGTGCAGCAGCAGCGACTGCTCCGGTGAAAGGTGCCATTGATCCGAGAATCGCTCCGCGCAGTAACGGGCGCAGAACTCCCAGAACGAGGCATGCCAGGGCGTTGTGTCTCCTGGGTCCACGCCAGGACTGGATGAGATCAGCCAGCCGTGTATGACGCGGCGAACGAAGCCGTTCTGCAGAAGGCGTTCGCGATGAATCCGTGTCAGTTCCTTGGAACGGAAGACTCTCCGTCCGCCGCTCTGAAGCTTTTCCAGTCGTTCCAGTGATAGGGCCAGCCGGTCAGCAGGTTCGGCCATCTCGCGGCCCTCCGGAGTGTTTCAAGTGTTGATCGACATGCGATCACAAGTGTATATGGTTGTGCAGTGACAAGTATATCTTGCTGTGGATATGCAAGTCTATGATGCTTGCCATTTCCGACAGATGTGCGAAACTGGGCGAGTCATCCGGTGCCGATCGGGTTCACACTCCGTGTGGGCGGAAGTGTGAGGTGCTCCATTCGAGCATTGCCGTCTGCGCCGCGTGGCGTCACAAGTGTACGTGGCTGTGTCATCGCAAGTGTATGTTGCGTGTCGGGTCGCCGCGGAGATGGTGCCGGACTCGTGGACGACCAAGCTGGCGACGACCGCTGAGGTGATCTGATGACCGCCGACGACGAACAAGGCGACGAGGACCTCGTCGCCGCGGCAACGAGGGAGGGTGACGAGGCAGCGTTCGGTCGGCTCGCGGAGCGGTACCGGGGTGAACTGCGCGTGCACTGCTACCGCATGCTCGGCTCATACGACGAGGCCGAGGACTTGGTTCAGGAGACCATGCTGCGCGCTTGGCGGTCTCGGGCGACGTATCGCGGGCCGTCGACATTCCGGGCATGGCTCTACCGGATCGCCACGAACGCATGTCTCGACCTTCTGAAGCGCCATCGGCGGCCCACGGTCGCCGGGCATGAGCGGACCTCAGACGGGCATGCGCCCATTCCACCGGTAGCCGTGCCGTGGTTGCAGCCGTTCCCGGACGAGCTGCTCGAGCCGCTAGCGTCCTCGGTACCTGGGGCGGATGCTGCTGTCGTGTCAAGAGAGACGTTCGAGCTGACGTTCCTTACCGCCATCCAGCTCCTGCCGCCTCGTCAGCGCGCCGTCTTGATCTTGCGTGATGTCGTCGGCTGGTCGGCCCAAGAGACGGCCGAAACGCTCGACGTGAGCGTGGCCTCGGTGAACAGCGCGCTACAACGTGCGCGGCCTGCGGTTCGGGACCACCTGCCGAAGCGGCGGACGGAATGGTCGGCCCCGTCGGCGCCGACCGACGATGAACGCGCCGTGCTGCGGCGGTACATGGAAGCCATCGAACGAGCCGACGACGACGCGCTGGCCACACTGCTCCGCGACGACGTGCGGGTCGGTCATCAGCCATGGGCCGGCGGCCACATGGAGCCGACCCCGGGCTGGTACAGCGGCCGGGAGACGGTCATCGCCGGTTGGGCGCCGATCTTGCACGTCGATGGTGCCCCGGAGATGCGGATGCTGCCGACCAGCGCCAACCGGCAGCCGGCGCTCGCCTCGTACATCCGAGCGCCTGGCGAACCGGGGTTCGAGCCGTTCGCCCTCGCCGTACTGCGGATGGAGGACGGCCTGATCGCCGAGATGAGCGTGTTCCACGCCGACACGTTCCCGTTGTTCGGTCTCCCGGAGAGCCTCTGACCTGTGTCGATCAGTCAAGCGATGAGTCGTACCAGGTTCTGTCGTCTCAGGAGTGTCAACCACACGGACCTGGGGAGGACGACATGTTGCTGGAGAACAAGATCACCGTCATTTACGGCGCCGGGGGTTCGGTGGGCGGCGCGGCCGCCCGCGCGTTCGCTCGCGAAGGAGCCCGGGTGTTCCTGGCGGGACGCACTAGATCGACGCTTGAGATCGTCGCCAAGGACATCTCCGAGTCTGGAAGCAGCGCCGACGTAGCCGAGGTCGACGCCCTCGACGAACAGGCCGTCGGCGAGCACGTGGACGCCGTGGTCGCACGGACAGGACGGCTCGACGTGTCGTTCAACGCTGTCGGGATGGACAACGGCGACCAGGGGATTCCGCTGGTCGAGCTGTCGGCCGACGCCTATGTGAGACCGGTGAACGAGTATCTGCGCGCCCAGTTCGTCACGGCCAAGGCAGCGGTACGGCAG
>NZ_ML142849.1:440320-442249 GCF_004138495.1 Phytoactinopolyspora endophytica | reverse complement strand
GTCCGCGCAAGGTACCGGTGTGATCCTGCCGCTGTCGAACCCGATGGGCCGGACGCCTGCGGCGCTCACCGGGCCTTTCAGCCAGGCGGCCGCCGCCGTCGAGAACCTCAGCAGGCAGCTCGCTGCCGAGCTTGGAGGGAGCGGCATACGGGTGGTATGCCTGCGGCCCACCGGGATGCCGGACACCGCCCGGCGGCCGGGCTCGAATGTCGGCCGGGTGTGGGCTCGCGCGGCCGAACGCCTGGGGATCTCCATGGAACAGCTTCTGGAGATGGTGGCCGCGGGCAGCCTGCTGGAGCGTCCGCTGGATGTCGAGGAGCTGGCAAACGTGGCGGCGCTCATGGCGTCCGACCGGGCGAGCGGCGTGACCGGAACCGTCGCCAACGTGAGTTGCGGCGCCGTCGCCGACTGAGGGACCGGTCACGGGCCCACCAACCGGGACAGCCCATGGTTGGCAGGAGTTGCCGAGGCATCCGGCAAAACCTGCCGGTTGAATCGCAATGTGAGGCCGCGCCCCGCGTGGCGTCGCGCGCCAACTCGGCAACACCCCGGCTGGGAGGTACGGTCATGCCGCGACGGATCCGGATCGGCATCGACACCGGCGGCACGTTCACCGACGTCGTCGCCGTCGACGAGGGGACCGGCCGGCTGGCTACGACCAAGACACCGTCCACCCCGGCCGATCCGGCGGACGGGTTCATGGCCGGAATCCAGAAGGCGCTGAATATGCTCGACTTCGGCGCGGACGCCGTCTCGGCGGTCTCGCACGGCACGACGGTGGCGACTAACGCGCTGCTCGAGGGCAAGGTCGATGACCTGGGGTTCATCACGACCGAGGGTTACGAGCACGTCCTGGAGATCGCTCGGCAGTCCGTGCCCGACGGCTACGGCAACAGCTACTTCTGGGTGAAGCCACCGCGGATCGTGCCGGTCGACCGGGTCCGGACGGTGCGGGGACGGCTGGCGTTCGACGGGAGTGAGTTCCGGCCGTTCGACGAGGACGACGCCGTCGCCGCGGCACGGTTCTTCCGGGACCGGGGGATCACCACGATCGGTGTCTGCTTCCTGCACAGCTACGCCAACCCGGACCACGAGCTGAGGATGCGTGAGGTCCTCGCCCGGGAGCATCCCGGTGCCATCGTGTCGATCTCGGCCGAGGTACTGCGCGAGTATCGCGAGTACGAGCGTAGTGTCACGACCCTGGTGGATGCCGCCGTCAAGCCCCGCATCCGCCGATACGTCGGGAACATCGCACGCAGGCTCGACCACCTGGTCGATAGCTCCGATCGTGGTGGCAGCCTCGATGTTCACGGAGCGCTTGGTCCCGACGGAAGCCTCGATCCCGACCTGAGCGGGACAGCCGGCCGTCCGGACGGGGACCGGGTTCCGTTCTACGTGATGAAGTCGAACGGAGGGGTGCTTTCCGCGGACGAGGTCGTCGACCAGCCGATCACCACCGTGCTGTCCGGGCCTGCGGCCGGAGCTCTCGGGGCGGCGGTGGTCGCCGAGGCCGCCGGCCGCGTGAGTGTCCTGACCCTCGACGGCGGCGGCACGTCGACCGATGTGACCGTCGTCGTGGACGGTCACCCGGCGTTGACCACCGAGGGCACCGTCGGCGTGTACCCGAGCAAGATCCCGATGATCGACGTCGTCACGGTGGGTGCCGGCGGCGGCTCGATCGCGCGGGTCAGCCCCGAGGGCACGCTCAAGGTCGGGCCGCAGTCCGCAGGGGCCGACCCCGGACCGATCTGCTACGGATCCGGTGGCGTCGAGCCGACCGTGACCGACGCGCATCTGGCGTTGGGCCGGATTCCGCCGCACCTTCTAGGCGGCGAGATCCCGCTCGACGCGGCGTCGGCGCGGGAGGGCGTCGCGGCGCTGGCCGCTCGCCTGGGGCTGGAGCCGGAGCGAGGGGCGGCCGGGATCCTG
>NZ_ML142849.1:433680-440275 GCF_004138495.1 Phytoactinopolyspora endophytica | reverse complement strand
GGTGTCGGCGTGGAACCAGGCCAACGCCCTTCGCCAGGTCACCGTGAACCGTGGCCTGGACGTGCGGGACTTCACCCTGGTGACGTTCGGCGGGTCGGGGCCGTTGCTCGCGTGCCGGCTGGCCGACATCCTGGGTCTCGACGGCGTGCTCGTGCCGATGAACCCGGGCAACCTGTCCGCCTACGGGCTGCTCACCGTCGACGTCCGCAACGACTACGTGCGTACCGCCGTCACGCGGCATCGGGTGCTGGAGCCGGCCGTCGTCACGAAGATCTTCGATGACCTGCTGGCCGAGGCCGATGCCGCCCTGGCGCGCGAGGGATTCGCCCGGGACAACCGGTGTTTCCTGCGCACAGCCGACCTGCGCTACTTCGGTCAGGCCTACGAGGTGCGGGTGGACGTGCCCGACGGCCGCGTCAGCACGGAACTCGTCGACGCCGTCGCCGACCGCTTCCACGCCGAGCACCGCAGGCTGTACGGCTATGACTTCCGCGACGACCCGAACCAGGAGGTGGAGTGGGTGAACCTGCGGGTCACCGGTGTGGGCCCGATCCGGCGGCCGGAGATCGTCGAGCTGCCGCCGGGGACGGGTGCTCGTCCCTTCGGCCACAGGCCCGTCTACGTCGACGGCTGGACGGACACGCCCGTGTACGCACGGGAGACGTTCGGAGCTGGAGACGTCGTGACCGGACCGGCCGTGATCGAGGAGTTCGGCTCGACGGTCCCGATCGATCCGGGATTCCGCGCGGAGGTCGACCGGCTCGGCAACCTGCTCATCAAGCGTGAGGCCGCATCATGAGTCGTCGCAGGGCGCATGGTGCGGTGAGTCCTTCCACAAATAGGACATTCCGCGCTCGGTTACGAGCACTCAGCGCACCAAGCACAGGGGTGGAGCTGGAAGGGGGGAAGACGACATGAACGGCTCGATGCGCCTGACCGATGGCCTGGATGCCGACCCCATCCTGGTGGAGATCGTCGAAGGGTACCTGGCGTCGGTGGAGAAGGAGGTCGAGACCGCTATCGGACGGACGTCTCGGTCACCGATGATCCGCGACGCGCATGACTACCGTGCCGGGATCCACGACCGGCATCTGCGCAAACTGACCGGCCGCTCCTATTCGGCCCTCGTCCACCCGGTGGCCCGGGACTATCCTCCCGAGACGATGAGGCCGGGCGACGTCTTCTTCCACAACGACGTCTATCTCTCCGAGGGCGGCATCGGTCACCTGCCGGACCTGTGCGTGACGGCGCCGGTGTTCCATAGAAGCGCTGCCGACGGGTCCGAGACCGTGGTGGCGTTCATGCAGGCCTTCGGCCACCACGACGATATCGGCGGCACAGTTCCGGGATCGATGCCGTCGCGCGCGACGAGCGTGTTCGAGGAGGGCCTGATGGTTCCTCCGATCAAGCTGTGGGATCAGGGGGTGCCGAACGAGGCGGCGCTGAAGATCATGACCCGCAACTCCCGGATGCCAGAGTCGCTCGCCGCGGACCTCGACGCCGAATGCGCGGCCTGCCTGATGGGCGCCCGGAGGCTGGCGGAGCTCTTCGACCGGTACGGAGCTGGAGCCGTCGAGGCATGTTTCGACGCGATTCTTGAGCAGACGACGCAGACCTACCGGCGGGAGGTGTTGTCGAAGATCCCCGCGGGAACGTACGTCTGGGAGGACTACGCCGAGCACGACGGCGTCGACGAGCCGCGCCTGCATACTCAACGCATCACGCTCACCAAGACGGACGGCGACGAAGCCGGCGGCGTGGGCGCGGGCCCGAAGCTGATCATCGACTTCGCGGGGACCGGTCCGCAAGCCAAGGGGCCGATCAACCATGCCGGGGACTACGCCGACGGGGTGTTCCTGAAGAAGTGGCTGGCTCCGATCCTGCGCAACCTCGCCGATAACCCGGAGCGGATGGCCGAGCTCGACGTGAACGAGGGGGTCGTGCCGCTGATCGAGATGCGGTTCCCTGCCAAAGGCACCCTGCTGACCCCGGAGTTCCCGGCGCCGACCAACGCGCGCACGTTCGTCATCCTGCGGATGCTCGGCGTGCTGGCGGGCGCGGTGGCCAAGGCCGTCGACGGCAGGATGCCGGCCGACCAGGAGACCATCCGGTACACGGGCGTCTACGGCGCCGACGCCGACGGCCACCCGTACCTGATGCGCGAGGTGCTCGGCGGCGGGTCCGGCGGGCGGTACTACGCGGACGGGGAGGACACCATCCACGTGGTACCGGACTCGCGGAACCTGCCGAGCGAGTTCAGCGAGTCGCGGTTCCCGTTCCTCGTCGAGCGGCTCGGCCTCGCTCTCGACTCCGGGGGACCGGGGCGCTACCGCGGCGGGCTCGGCTACGAGAAGCACATCCGGATGCTGCGCGACGCGTCGTTCATGTCGATCGCCGACCGCGCGATCCTGTCCTGCTGGGGCGTCCGCGGCGGCAAAGCCGGCCGCCCGTTCCAGGTGACGGTCGACCCTGGAGGCCCAGGGGAGCGGGACGTCGACGCGCTCGCCGACGACGAGCCGATCCGGGCCGGAGAGGTGATCCGGATCCGCACCACCGGGGGCGGGGGATGGGGCGATCCACTCGAGCGTCCGTACGACGAGGTGATGCGGGACATCCGCTGGCGCAAGGTCTCGTTCGAGGGTGCCCGCGCCGACTACGGCGTCGTCGTTCACGGGACCGCCGACGAGCCGACGCTCGACGAAGCGGCCAGCGACGAGCTGCGCGCGTCGCGGGGCGAACGGCGCACCGCCGACGAGCCTTTCTTCGACCGCGGTCCGGGCTACGCGCAGCTGTCCGGGGGACACTCCGCCGCCGACGTCGATTGGCTCTGACCTGGTGACCGCCCTTTCGCCGCCGCGCTGCCTGCGCCGGCGGAACGAACGACATGGTGGTCGCGGGAGCAACGAGAACGTCGGCTTCCGGGGCGGGTGCGGTTACAACTTCCGCTCGACTCGGCCGGTGGCCAGGTCGTACACGGCGACAACGATCTGGATCCGGTCCTGTTCCACCGCGCGGCGGATCGATGACGAGCGTGCGGGCAGGGCCTCCGCCACCCGGCGCGCCTGCTCGTTGACGCTGGCGGCGAGGAACTCGTCCTCGCCCAGGTCGTCCGAGACCGTGAGCACCGCCGGTTCGACCGCCTGGACCAAGGCGGCGACATGGCCACGGGGCTGGGCGTCACCGCGGACGGCGTCGATCGTGGCCTGTACCGCGCCGCATCCCGAGTGACCGAGAACGACCACCAGCGGTGTGTCGAGATGTTCCACGCCGTACTCCAGGCTGCCGAGGACCGCCTCGTCGAGCACCTCGCCAGCGGAGCGGATAGTGAACAGGTCGCCGAATCCCTGATCGAACACGAGTTCCGGCGGAACCCGTGAGTCGGCACAGCTGAGGATCGAAGCGATCGGATGCTGTTCGTCGATGAGGGAATTGCGCCAGCTGCTGTCCGAGTGCGGATGCTGCGGCGTGCCGTCGATGAACCGGGCATTCCCCGCCTCAAGCATGTGCCACGCCTCGTCGGGGCCGATCCGTGGATCGTCTCCGTCGGTGTCCTGGGCGGCAGGGCGTTGTGCGGATGTGGTTGATGGGGAGGCTGTGCTCGGATAGGCGCCACATCCGCCGAGCGTGGCGGCTGCGGCGGTGAGAAGCCCGAAAGCGCGGCGCCGGGAGAACCGGCCGTCGTAGGCGTCGATCACGGCCTGTACGTTAGGTCGCTCGCATGGCGACGGCCACCGGAATCGTGAAGGTTCGTGATGTGGCGTGAAAGTTCTCACAGCCGGTCGTGCGACCGCGAATTCAGGTTTCGGCATAGTGTGCCGTCAACATGGGCCTACCGGTAGCCGTACGCTGCGACGGACAACTGGCACCCGACCGTCACGCGGAGGTGATCGGTGAACGGCACTGAGGAGATGCCCGGGCAGGTCGGTCCACTGGCCGGATACGTCGTCGTCGACCTGTCCCGCGCCTTGGCGGGGCCGCACGCAGGCATGATGCTGGGCGACCTGGGCGCGCGGGTGATCAAGGTGGAGGCGCCGGAACGAGGCGACGAGTCGCGAGGCTGGGGGCCGCCGTTCGTCGGGCCCGACGACCACCAGGTGTCCACGTACTACCTGTCCTGCAACCGGAACAAGGAGTCGGTGACCGCCGATCTGAAGAGCGAGGAGGGACGGGAGTTCCTCACCCGGCTAGTGCGCCAGGCGGACGTGCTGGTGGAGAACTTCCGCACCGGCGTTCTGGACCGTCTCGGATTCACCGTCGAACGGCTGCATGAGCTCAACCCGGGCCTGGTCATCCTGTCCGTCACGGGGTTCGGACATGACGGGCCGGAGGGTGGGCGTGCCGGCTACGACCAGATCGCTCAGGGCGAGGCCGGGCTGATGAGCATCACCGGCGAGCCGGGGTCGCCGACCAAGGTGGGCGTGCCGATCGCCGACCTGCTGGCCGGCATGTATGGCGCAAACGGGGTACTCGCCGCCTTGCTGGAGCGGGAACGGACGGGGCGGGGCCGAGTCGTGCGGACGTCGCTGCTGGCTTCCGTCGTCGGTGTGCATGCCTTCCAAGGCACGAAATGGACCGTGGCCGGTGAGATACCGGCGGCGACCGGGAACCACCACGCGTCGATCGCGCCGTACGGGTTGTTCCGGGCTGCCGACGGCGCGTTGCAGGTGGCCGTTGGGAGTGAGACACAGTGGCGCTCGTTTGCCGGAATCGTCGGACTCGATCCGGACGACGCGCGCTTCGCGACCAACGCGGACCGGGTGAGCCGCCGGGTGGAACTGGTCGACGAGATCGAGCGGGCGTTCAGCGCCGGAACCCGCGACCACTGGCTGGGCCTGCTGGAGAAGGCGGGGATCGCCAGCGGCAAGGTCCGCGGCATCGACGAGGTCTACGAGTGGGAGCAGACGCGCTTGCAGGGGCTGCTGGTCGACGTCGAGCATCCTGTGCTGGGCCGGATGCAGCTGCCGGGGCCGCCGCTGCGCTTCGACGACGCCCAGCCGCGCACCCATGTTGCGCCACCACTGCTCGGTGAGCACAACGAGAGCGTCCGCGCCTGGCTGGACGGGGAGGGCGAGGGCTCCCACCCGGAGCGTGCCGGCTGACCGACACCCTGCCTCTGATCATCGTCTTCGTCGCGAGCTACGCGGCAAAGCGGGCCGGGCTGCTCCGCTCCGACGACGGCGGCGCACTGTTGCGCGTGGTGTTCTACCTGGGCTATCCGCCACTGATCTTCCTGTCGATCCTTCGGGTGGACGTGGACGCGTCGTTCCTGCGGTTGTGCCTGGTGGCGCCGGTTGTCATCGGAGCGTCGCTTCTGGTGGTGTTGCTGCTCCGACGCTCCCTGCTCAGGCATATCGACAGGCGGACGTTCGGCCCGTTCCTCGCCGGTGCGGCGGTCATGAACACGGGCTTCTTGCTGCCGTTCGTCGAGCGGACGGCCGGACCCGAAGGCGTCGCCCGTCTGGTGATCATCGACACGTTCGTGGGCGTCACGGCGTTCTCGGTGGTCTACGCCGCTCTGGTCGGGATCGGCCATGAGCGCGCGGATCCGGGTTTCGTGCTACGGAAGCTTGTCCAGTCCGGGCCGCTCTGGGGACTCGTTGCCGCTGTCGTGGTCAAGCTCGCCGGGGTGACTCCGCCGGTGGTGATCATGGACTCGTTCGAGGTCGCCGCGCGGATCGTCGGCACCACGCTGCTCATGGCGCTCGGTCTGAAGTTCGAGCTGCGTGTGCGGCGCCCCAGGCTGCTGTTGCTCTCGTTGGCGTTGCGGTTCGGGCTGGGAGCGGTGTTCGGGGCGATCTTCATCCGGCTCGCCGGCCTGGACGGGATCGACGCGCGCGTCGCGATGTTCGCGAGCATCGCCCCGATCGCCTACAGCGCGATCACCTTCGCCGAGATGGAGAGGCTGGACGTGCGGTTCGCCGCGTCGCAAGTCTCGATGGGAATCCTGATCGCCATAGCAGCCTCTCCATTGACGGTCCAGCTGCTCTTGTGACCGACCGTGTGGTGCCGTCGTCGCGGCTCATCTGGCGAGGTCACGGGAGAGGTCGGCGAGTCGGTCTATTCGATTCTGCACCGGCGGATGCCATCCGAGAACGCGGTCGACGACGTCGGAAGTCTGTTTGCCGGACTTCTCGTCGGGGAGTTGGATGATCGACATCGAGGACAGGGTGTTGAGATCGCGCAGTTCCTTCTTCGGGAAGGCAGGGACGTGAGCACTCAACGTGCTCAGCGCTGCGGCGAGCGCCGCCGGCCGGGCGGTCAGCATGGCAGCGGTACGGTCGGCCGCGTACTCCCGGTATCGGCCGAGCCTGGTGAGTACCACTGTGACGGGTAGCGCAGGCAGCAGGATCGCGGCCACAGCGCCGAGCATGAGCGGAATGAACACGGTGGTGGCGACCGCCCGGAGAAGGCCAGTCAGCGGCACGACGGTCCAGTCGAGCAAAACTCGACGACGGCGTGTGACGGTTTCGCGAGAAGGGGACCCGTCGGAGGTGGAGCCGGGGTTGGTTGCGTCACCGTTGCCGGAATCGCCCGAATCGAACGTGTCGTCCGAGTCGTCGTCGAAGAACACAGTCCATCCGTGGCCGCATCTCTG
>NZ_ML142849.1:431287-433629 GCF_004138495.1 Phytoactinopolyspora endophytica | reverse complement strand
GATCCGGCACAGTCCTCGGTCGATGACCTTGAACATGTCGATGACATAGACCGGAAGGGTGACCAGCGACGTGGATATCCGAGTGGCGAACGTCATTAGTTTCGCGTCCCGATGCAAGACGTGCGCAAGCTCGTGCGCAAGCACCGCCTCCAGCTGTGCGTCTTCGGTGGTGGTCAGCAGGCCCCAGGTGACCGCTATGACCGGCCGGCGTCCCGGGAGCTGCAGCGCCAGGGCGCTCGGCCAGTCCGTGTCTATGATCTTCAGCCGCGGCATTGGCGTGTTCGACAGCGCGCACAACCGATCGACTGTGGCATGAAGCTCTGAATACTGAAGGTCGTCGGCATCGAGGACGGCGAGGTTCTTCGGCAGCACGCTGACTTCCTCGCCGCGATAGGCGACGACGGCGATCGCGGGCATGAACAGCCCGATCCACCACGGCCATCCGAGCAGCAGCTGCAGGCCGACGCCGATCAGCGCACCGTACCCGGCCGTGAACAGCAGGAGTAGTACCCACGTCTCGGCGATCCGGATCGTCAGACCGCGGTCCGGCCGGAATCGGTCCGTTCCCATGTCGCCTGTTCCTCACCTGTCTGTCGGCTTGAGCCGCGTTTCCTCTGCCCGGCTCTCGTCGGCGCGGACCGTCACGACAGGGGCGGCTGCATGGGCGCTGGATCTACTGGGCGAGCTCACGAGTGAGCTCCTCCAGACGTTTCACCCGGTGGTTGATCGGCGGGTGGGATCCGACGGCGCGGTCGACGACGCTCACCTTCTTACGGCCCTTCTGCTTGCCGCCTTTCGTGGGCAACGGGATGATCGCCATCGACGATGCCGCGCGCAGCTCGCGCAGGTCCTTCTTCGGGATCTGCTGCCCATCCTCGCCGAGGGACGTGAGGGTAGCGGCGAGCACCATGGGTTGCGTGGTCAACATGGCCGCCGTGCGGTCGGCGGCGAATTCGCGGTTGCGGCTGAGCCTGGTGAGCGTCAGCACGACGGGCACTGACAGCAGGAGGATCGTGGGAAGCGCGACAATGGCGAAAGGGAATATGAGCAGGATCACGGCGACGCGCATGATCCCGATCAGTGGCATCACGGTGCAGGCCAATGTGATGCGAAGACCAGGCGGGAGCGCTCGTGCAGGCGGTGTCTTGTCGTGCTTGTCCAGCTCGATCGCGCGCCAGCCGAAGCCACATTGCCGCGCCAGCCAGCACAGGGCCCGATCCGCGCCGTAGAACACATCGACCAGGTACGCCGGCAGGGTGAGCATGGACGAGGACGCGTTGGTCGCGAAAGTCATGACCTTCGCATCGCGGTGGATGACATGCGCGAGCTCGTGTGCGAGCACAGCCTCCAGGCGCGCGTCGTCCGCCGAGTCGAGCATCCCGCGGCTGACCGCGATCGTCGGCCGACGGCCCGGCAACTGCAGAGCGAGTGCGTTCGCCCACGGCACCTCGATGATCTTCAACTGCGGTCGCGACACGTCCGCCAGCGCACACAGGCGTTCGACCATCGCGTTGAGACGCGGCTCCCGTTCGGGCTCCGCAGGAACGGTACGCAGGCTCTTCGGAAGCACCCCAGCCTCGTGCCGGGCGTAGAGAGCTGCGGTGGCCACGACGGGCAGGACGAGGCAGACCCACCACGGAACGCCGACGAGCCACTGCAATACGAGGCCGAGCAGCGCACCGTATCCGCCCGTGATCAGCAGGAGCAGCAGCCATGTCTCGGCGATCCGGATCGTCAGACCGCGGTCCGGCCGGAATCGGTCAGCGCTCACTCTGCTCCATGGTGCTCGTCGGTTCGGTTCGGCTGGTGCATCATCGCAGAGGACGCTATCCATCCACTTGCATCTGTGCGATGTCGCCGATGATCCTGGGCCGGATTGGGCGAACGTCACCATCGTTGCCGGGGTCCTTCGCTCCATAGGCTCGACGCACCGGGCAAGGACGCGACAATGCGACGACGCCAGAGGTGAGAGGTGGCCAGAATATGCCTGAGCCGATCGAGGTCCGCAAGGTCGCCATCAAGCACGTCAGCGATGCCTCCGGGCTGACCGAACTGATCGATGCTGGCGTGCTCGAGGCTGATCGGGTGATCGCGGTGATCGGCAAGACCGAGGGGAACGGCGGCGTCAACGACTACACAAGGATCATCGCCGACCGCGCGTTCCGTGAGGTGCTGATGGAGAAGGGCACCCGTACCGAGGAGGAGACCAAACAGGTTCCGATCGTCTGGTCCGGCGGGACCGACGGCGTCATCAGCCCACACGCCACCATCTTCGCCACGGTTCCGGCCGATCGGGCCGAGCCTACGGACGAGCCCAGGCTGACCGTCGGCTTCGCGATGAG
>NZ_ML142849.1:428549-431240 GCF_004138495.1 Phytoactinopolyspora endophytica | reverse complement strand
GAGGTGCTGCTGCCGGAGGAGATCGGGCGCCGCGGCATGGTGGAGAAGGTGGCGGATGCGGTCCGGATCGCGATGGAACGAGCGGGCATCTCCGATCCTGCCGACGTCCACTACGTCCAGACCAAGACACCGCTGCTGACCATCCACACCATCCGGGACGCCAAGGCGCGAGGCCAGACGGTGTGGACCGAGCACACACACGAGTCGATGGACCTTTCCAACGGCTGCACGGCGCTCGGCATCGCGGTGGCGCTCGGCGAGATCGGAATGCCCGACGACGCCGATGTCATGCACAGCCGGGACCTCTACTCATCGGTCGCGTCCTGCTCGTCGGGCGTCGAGCTGGATCAGGCGCAGGTGGTCGTGGTCGGCAACGCGCCGGGGGTCGGCGGGCGATACCGGATCGGACACTCCGTGATGAACGACGCGCTCGACGCCGACGGCGTCTGGTCCGCGATCCGGGATGCCGGCCTGAAGCTGCCGGACCGGCCACACCCGAGTGACCTGGACGGGCGCCTGGTGAACGTCTTCCTCAAGTGCGAGACGAGCCAAGACGGGATGGTGCGGGGGCGCCGAAACGCCATGCTGGACGACTCCGACGTCCACTGGCACCGACAGATCAAGGCCGCCGTCGGTGGGGTCGCGGCTGCGGTGACCGGCGATCCTGCGGTCTACGTGTCGGTCTCCGCGGCGCACCAGGGTCCGGACGGCGGGGGACCTGTGGCGGCGATCGTCGACCTCGGACCCGAGCCCACCGGCTATCGGCGTCCGTAGGCTTCTGGGCAGTCAGGCGCGCAACGGGCGCAGCGCCTCGGACCACGCGAGGAGCTGGTCGAGCATCTGTGTGAGCGCTTCTTCCTGATGTGGCGCCGGTCGGAAGTGCAGGCGATCCTTGAAATCCGTGTACAGGCCCAGCTCCAGCAGCTCTTTGCCGGGAAGGGCCACTCGAGAAGTTCCGATGGGACAGGAGTGGATATCGTGGGCGTCTGGCGCGGAACACTCGGGTCGCGCCCGCACATCACACGCCACACGGGCAGTCGAGAAATGGGGTTCGCCGAAAATGCGCGTTCTGTTCGCCGGTACGCCGGACGTCGCCGTACCGTCGCTTCGGGCGGTGATGGATTCGCGGCATGACGTCGTCGCGGTTCTGACCCGGCCCGATGCGCCTGCCGGACGCGGACGCAAGCTGACGCCGAGCCCGGTGGCGACAGTGGCCGAGGAAGCTGGTGTCGAGGTCCTCAAACCAGCGAAGCCGCGTGACCCCGAGTTCTTGGAGAGGCTGGCCGCGATCGGACCGGACTGCGCCCCGGTGGTCGCCTACGGCGGGCTGATCCCACAGGCGGCGCTCGACGTGCCCACACACGGCTGGGTGAACCTGCACTTCTCGCTCCTGCCCGCGTGGCGAGGCGCGGCGCCGGTCCAGCACGCCGTGCTGGCCGGCGACGACGTGACCGGCGCGTGCACCTTCCAGCTGGAAGAAGGGCTCGACACCGGGCCGGTCTACGGCCTGGTGACCGAGGATATCCGGCCTACGGACACCAGCGGTGATCTGCTGGCACGGCTGGCCAAGTCGGGAGCGACGCTGCTGACGCGCACGCTGGACGGCATCGAAGATGGGAGCCTGCGGGCCGAACCGCAGCCCGACGACGGCGTCTCGTTGGCGCCGAAGCTGACCGCGGAGGACGCGCAGGTGGACTGGACGGCACCGGCGATGCGGGTGGATCGGCTGGTCCGCGCCTGCACACCGGCGCCCGGCGCGTGGACCACGTTCCGTGGGGAGCGGCTGAAGCTGCAGCCGATACAGCTCGAGCGAGGCCGCGACGGGATCGCCGCGGGGGAGATCATCGTCGAGAAGACCGGGGTACGAGTCGGGACAGGGAGCCACGCTGTCGTGCTGGGCGATGTGAAGCCGCAGGGCAAGCGGGAGATGCCGGCGACCGACTGGGCCCGCGGCGTGCGGCCAGAGCCAGGGGAGCGCCTCGGCCACGAAACGGCGGACGCATGAGCGCGGCCGAGCGTGGCGACCGGCCGCGTGGACCGCGGCGGAGCGGGCATGCCGACGGCGCACGAGGACCGGGCAAGCCCCGCCAGGGCCGAGACAAGGAGCCGCGGGGCGGACGGCAAGGCGAACGTGGCGGAGCCCCGAAGAGTCGCGGTGGCGGCGCTTCGGGCGGCGGTGGCGGATCTCAGCCGCGGCATCAGGTGGCCGACCAGGCGCGCCAGGTCGCCTATGACGCGATTCGTGCGGTGACCGAGGACGACGCGTATGCAAACCTCGTCCTGCCGGACCTGATGCGCCGTCGGAACCTCAATACCCGGGACGCCGCCTTTGCCACCGAGCTGACCTATGGTGCCCTGCGGTGGCAGGGCACATATGACCGGATCATCGGCGCGTGCGTCGATCGGCCGCTGTCTGATCTGGACCCGCCGGTCCTCGATGCATTGCGGCTCGGTACGCACCAGCTCCTGGCGCTACGCGTCCCGCCGCATGCCGCGGTCTCAACCACGGTGGACCTGGTACGCAAGCGAGTCAGCGAAGGTGCCGGCGGGTTCGCCAATGCCGTGCTGCGCAAGGTCGAACGGCACGATCTCGATGGCTGGGCCGACGAGCTGGCGCCCGCCCGGGAGAGCGATGTCTCGGGCTACTTCGCGTTCCGGCATGGTCATCCAGCGTGGATCGTGCGCGCGTTC
>NZ_ML142849.1:426288-428507 GCF_004138495.1 Phytoactinopolyspora endophytica | reverse complement strand
GCGCTGGGTCCCGACGACGGCGCTCTCGAGGCGTGCTTGCGTGCGGACAACGAGCCCGCTCCGGTCGCGTTGGTGATGCGGCCGGGTCGAGGCGAGGTGGCCGAACTGCTCGATGCCGGTGCCGAGCCGGCGCGCTGGTCACCGGTCGGCGCTGTCATGCCGTCCGGTGATCCAGGACGCCTGGCGGCGGTGCGGGCCGGCCGTGCCGGTGTGCAGGACGAGGGCAGTCAGCTGGTGGCGCTTGCGCTGGCCGAGGTGCCGGTGGACGGCCCGGATGAGCGCTGGCTGGACATGTGCGCCGGCCCGGGAGGCAAGGCCGCACTGCTCAGCGGGCTGGTGACGGCACGTGGCGGGCGGCTGCTCGCCGTCGACCAGCACGAGCACCGCGCCCGGCTCGTCGAGCAGGCGTTGCGTGGCGACGCCGGAGAGCACGAGGTCCTGGTGGCAGACGCTACCGACGGGCCGTGGCCGGTAGAGGATTTCGACCGGGTATTGCTCGACGCTCCGTGCTCGGGCCTGGGTGCGTTGCGTCGTCGTCCCGAGGCGCGATGGCGGCGGACCACGGCGGACATCGCGGAGCTGCGTCCGCTGCAGGCCAAGCTGCTGCGCGCCGCGGTGCGTTCGGTGCGTCCGGGCGGCGTCGTCGCCTATGTGACCTGCACTCCGCACATCGCGGAGACGTCGACGATCGTCGACGACGTGGTCCGCGAACGCGACGATCTGGAACGATTGGATGCTCGGCCGTACCTTCCCGGTGTGCCGGACCTGGGCGACGGTCCGGACGTACAGCTCTGGCCGCACCTGCATGGCACCGACGCGATGTACCTGGCTCTGCTTCGCCGCTCGACGTGAGCCGCCGTTTGCGTCGGCCCTGACGTCCGACATCGGGGGTCGCCTCTGAAGGAAGGGCGCCCTTCCTGGCAGAGGTCAGAGGTCGATCAGATCGGCCGGCGTGATGGTGACCGGGTAGGGGCGCCGCAATCTCTTTGATCAATCCAGACGTGCCGCTATCGGCCTCACAAAGCACGGGTCTGCCTGAGACAAGGATGCGCTCTTGTGATCATGGAATGCCGGCGGGCGAGAGCTACGAGCGTCGAGCCGCAGATACGGCTGTCACGTCGGTCTGCGGGAAGTCGTCCCCTTTGAAGAGCAACGGCTCCCCGCTACTCGAGGCGAGCGCGTACGCGAAGCAGTCACCGTAGTTGAGACCGGCCGGGTGCCGTCCCTTCCCGTACCGCCGATAGGCGACTCGCGCGAGCTCGGCTTGCTCAGTGTCGACCGCGACGAGATCCACGTTGGCCCGATGAAGCCACAAGTCGAGTTCCCTGCCGCCGGCTTCACCGTACCGGCTCTCGATGACGATGGCAGTCTCGAGAAACGACGCTGTCGACATGAGGCGAACCGGATCTGTTTCGACAGCCTCCTCGATCGCCGCCGCTTCCGGCTCGTCAGTCAGCATGGCCACGAGAGCGGACGTGTCGATCACCATCAGCGTGGAAGCCCGTCGTCGCCGTACCCGATGATCTCGTCGGGTGTGCGATGGTCGAGCACCGGGAGCGCGGCGCACCGTTGCCGAATGGCTGCGAGCTCTTCGCGCAAGGGCAGGGCGGGTTTGCGCGCCTTCTCTCGTGCGAGACGTTCACGCAACGCGGTGACTACAGCTCCCGTGAGCGTCTCGCCGGTGCGCGCAGCGAGTTCACGCGCGAGCCGGTCAGCTTCTGGATCCTTGATGCTGAGCGCCACGATCTTGATTCTAGAAGATTTGGTTGCTTCTATAAAGGGGTGCGTCACGAACGCGGGAGCATGGTATTGAACCACGTCACGTCATGATGTGCCTTGTCCGGCAGAGCTCAGATGTCGATCAACGCCGCCGGGGTGATGGTGACCGGGTATGGGCGTTCGAGGGTTACCGACGTTGGGCCGGATGCGCTGCCGGCGTCGACGTAGGCTCCGTCCACCAAGTCGTAGGCGTTGATCGATGGGACGGCTGGGTCGATGATCCAGTACGAGGCGACGCCGGCGTCTGCGTACTTGGAGAACTTCAGCACCCGGTCCTTGCGCCGGGTGCTCGGTGAGAGGACTTCGACGGCCAGCAGAGGGGGCCGAGTGATCGCCTTCTCGCCGATGTCCTCTCGAGCGACGACGAGCAGATCCGGCTGGAGCGATGTGCGGATGTCCGGACGCCAGTCGACCGGTGCGACGAGTGCCTTGAGATGCTG
>NZ_ML142849.1:423305-426251 GCF_004138495.1 Phytoactinopolyspora endophytica | reverse complement strand
AGTTTCGCAACCGGACGCACAGCTCGCTGACCGTTTCTTGGTGAAGCGGTACGGGTGCTGGGCTCACGAGCAGGATCCCGTCGAGCAGCTCGTACTGCAAGCCGTCGTCGGGGAGTTCGTCGAGGTCGTCGACTGTCCAGCCGTCCGACGCACGGGGCATCACCGCCATGAGTGTCATTGTGCCTCCCTTATGGGCTGATCGGACAAGCATGACAGCGGTCTAGAACCGAGAATTGGTTATCCACAGGGCCTCTTTGATCAATCTGCCGCCGCGTCCTTCGTTCGGTTGGCGGAGATGGCGGCCAGCGGAATCACAACGAGCGCGCCCGCCGCGATCGCGAGAGTCACGTAACCCCAGCCGTGCAGGATCATGCCTGACGCGATGCTGGCCAGGGCCGACGAGCTCCAGATCATGGTGTCCACGGCGCCCTGAAGCTGCGTGCGCGCGTCGGCTGGAAGACTGCGGCTGAGCATGCCGCTTCCACCGACGAACACCAGATTCCAGCCGTAACCGAGCAAGAACAACGCCGCCGGCAGCGTCGACGAATGGGCGTAGGGCGCGGCCGCGGCGAGTACGGCCGCCACGACCAGGGTGCTGATGCCGATCAGGATCACGGTGGTTCCGCTCACACGGTCCGCCAGCCGCCCGGACAATGGCGACAGGGCGAACATTCCCAGCATGTGAGCGGTCAAGATGGCACCGACCGTGTCGAGTCCGTGCCCGTGATGGTGGAGATGCACCGGTGTCATCGTCATGACCGCGACCATGTCGAGCTGCGCGACGACCATCGCGGTGATCGCTACTGTGACCGCCGGCAGCCGCAGGGTGCGCCGCGAGCCTGGTGGAAGGAGCCGCCAACCTGGTTGCGATGCTCGTCGTTCGTGGCGTGGTAAGGCCGCTGAGGCGAGAGCGGCCGCGGTGACCGCGACGGCGGTCAGCAGGAACGGTCCGGCATGTGCAGGCATCGCGAGCCGCTCGGCGAGACGTGCGGTGGGCGAGATGAGGATCGGGCCGACGATCCCGCCGATGGTGCCGGCCCAGACGATCACGGAGAGCGCGAACCCCTTGCGGTCCCGCGGATACAGCTCCGCGGCGGAGTAGCGGGCGAGCTGAGCACTGCCGTTCCCGACACCGATGCCCATCATTCCGGCCAGCAGCAGCCCGAAGGCGTCGGAGAGCACACCGATACAGGCGACCGCCGCCCCGACGACGGCGAGCGTGTATCCCAACGCCAGGCCGGCGCGGTGACCACGGCGGCTCATGACGACGCCGAGCATCAGTGTGCCGGCCGCGGTCCCAAGCACGGCGAGGGCATTCGGCGCCCCGCTCCATCGGTCACCCACCGCCTCTGAGGCGATCAGGGTGGAGACGGCGCCGGCCCCAGCGGTTGCGATGCCGGTGAGCGCGACCCCGGAGAACAGGCCGGACATGGCGCGACGCCGGGAAAAGGTCCCTTTGTCACCAGGAAGCGGGGCCTGTGACGCAGGTGAGAAATCGATGGTCATGCGAATTGATGTTAGAAATCAGGCGAGCGAATTCGAAGGGATGATGGACGGCATATCGTAGGAACGAGCATCCAAAGGAAAGGAGATTTAGCACTATGGATTTACGAATGGAAAGAAGGCCAGATGACACCGACTGGCGGATCCTCCGCGAGCTTCAGGCGGACGGCCGGCTGTCCTACAACGAGCTGGGACGACGCGTGAACCTCTCGTCGCCGGCGGTCGCCGAGCGAGTTCGCAGGCTGGAGGATGCAGGAGTGATCACCGGCTATCACGCCGCGGTCGATGCCCAGCGGGTCGGATACCAGCACACGGCATTCGTTCGTATGCGATGCCGTCTCGACCAATGCCTGTTGAAGGCCAGTAAGGCCAGCGACTATCCGGAGGTCGTGGAGGTGCACAAGCTCAGCGGGGACCACTGCTCCATGCTGAAGGTCCGGGCGACGTCGCTAGAGCATCTTGAAGGGCTGTTCGAGCGCCTCGGGAAGCACGGTGACATGCGGACGTCCGTGGTGCTGTCCACCCAGTACAGCGGCAGGCCCGTGGAAGAGCCGAACGATGAGTCCGCCCGTGCCACGCCTTCGGCCGGTTGGGCGCAGAGTTGAGCCCTCTGGTGCGGGTGCGGCGCCGGCGGCCCATTAGGCTGGAGTCTCGTGGGCATACAGATCGCGCCGAGCATCCTCTCCGCTGACTTCGCCAACCTCGAGTCCGAGATCGGGCGGATCGGAAACGCCGACCTCGTGCACGTCGATGTCATGGATTACCACTTCGTGCCGAACCTGACGCTGGGTCTGCCGGTGGTGGAGGCGATCCTGAGCCGAACCGACGTGCCGGTCGACTGTCATCTGATGATCGACGATCCGGACCGCTGGGCACCGGCATACGCGGAGGTCGGCGCCGCCAATGTGACGTTCCACGCCGAAGCCGCCGCGGCACCGGTGCGGCTGGCTCGCGAGATCCGCAGGCAGGGTGCTCGTGCCGGCGTCGGATTGAAGCCCGCGACGCCGGTTGAGCAGTTCGAGGACCTGCTCACCGAGATCGACATGCTGCTGGTCATGACCGTCGAGCCCGGCTTCGGCGGCCAGGAGTTCCTGGACGTCTGCCTGCCGAAAATCCGCAAAGCACGCGAGATGGTGTCCAGATCTGGGCTGGACATCTGGATTCAGATCGACGGGGGAGTGTCCAAGGAGACGGTCGAGCGCTGCGCCGACGCCGGCGCGGACGTCTTCGTCGCCGGCTCCGCCGTCTACGGTGCCGCTGATGCCGCGGCCGCGGTAGAGGACCTGCGTCGACTTGCCGAGCACGCGTCCACCCTCACCTGACAGACGGTAGCGCCATCGCGGCTTCTCGTTGTGTCCTGCGCCAGAGCATCGCGGGCCCCGTAGGAGACGTTGCGTGGCCGGTAGCCGGCGCCCTGCTGAGTCTTCACGGGCCGGCGTCGTG
>NZ_ML142849.1:418977-423268 GCF_004138495.1 Phytoactinopolyspora endophytica | reverse complement strand
CATGGGTTCACCACGTTGACGCCGGTGTCGCTGAAGTCCTTAATGTTACGCGTGGCGAGGGTGGCTGAGACGTTCCGGCAGACGGCAGCTATCTGAGCGTCGGCAACGCTGATCGGCCGTCCCTGGCGTCTGCGATTGCTCACGATCAGGGCATAGTCCTTCGCTGCGCCGACGTCGAACGGGAGAACTCGGCTGTCGAAGTCCTGCCCGACCACCGACTCCATCCGTATCGTCAGCTCCTCCTTACGTCGACCGTCTGGCAAGCACCGTATGCCGAAGAGTAGCTCGGCCACGGTCGTTGCAGTGATGAACACGTCATCACGCGGATGCCGGCTTGCCCAAGCGGCAACGGCCGGTTCGGGTGCCGGGCTGCTCAGTTCGGAGACGACGTTGGTGTCCAGGACGATCATTCGGGAAACTCCGCGGGCCGCGCGAGCTCGGTGCGCTCCGGCAGTGGAAAGGACGTGTCGTCCATGCCGGCAAACCGCCGGCGAATAACGGTTCCTATGTCGACCTGAGACTCCGAACGCGCGAGGGCCGTGTGCAAGATCGCACGTACCTCCGCCTCCATGGATCGGCCGTTCTCAGCGGCTTGAATTCTGAGTTTGGCCTTGAGGTCCTCATCGACGTTGCGAATGGTCAGGGTCGCCATCGTGTCACCTCCACGGCTGTCGTTGCTAGCAATGCTAGCAACGACAGCACCATTTGGTGGTAGATGGGTCTCGGCTGTGGTGGTAGACATATGTTGAACTCCCTTCAGCGAGGCGAGCGATGATGGTCACAAATATAGTCACTGTAGCGCAGGTAACCGTACGTAAACATACGGAACCGTTAGTGGATAATCTTAAACTAAGCCGAGACGCTGAACGTGGCGCATTGTGTTCTGGTCGCGGAACAAGGTTTGGCTCAGCGCGGTTACACTGCCAAGAGAAGCAACGTGTGCTCCGGGGTCGGTGAAAGTCCGAACCGGCGGTGATAGTCCGCGACCCGGTCCGCTGTCTGGATGAGGCGGCCGGTTGATCCGGTGGAAATCCGGGACCGACGGTGAAAGTCCGGATGGGAGGCAGCACACGACGGGCATCGCGGCGACGCGAGCCGTCTTCGACGGCTCATCGGCGCACATGATGTCCGGTTTGTCGCCTTGGCGACGCACAGCCCCGGAGCGCTCGGATGACGAGTGAGGAGGCGCTCCGGTGGTCAGCCAGGCCGAACGTACGGCGATGCGCCGTGCCATCGATCTTTCGGCGCGGGCACAGTACACCAGCCCGCCGAACCCCGACGTCGGTTGCGTGATCCTCGATACGGACGGGAACGTCGCCGGCGAGGGCTGGCACGAACACCCCGGCGGACCGCATGCCGAGGTCGTCGCGCTGCGGATGGCCGGCGCACGAGCGCACGGCGGGACCGCGCTCGTCACTCTCGAACCGTGCAATCACGACGGCCGCACCGGTCCGTGCACCACAGCACTCATCCAGGCCGGGATCGCACGCGTCGTGTTCGCGGTGGCAGACCCGAACGCGGTCGCTGCCGGTGGATCCCAGCGTCTGCGTGACCACGGCGTCGATGTCGAGGCCGGCGTGCTGGCCGACGAGGCCGCCACGGTGAACGCACGCTGGCTGACCCCATTCCGGACCGGGCGGCCGTTCGTCGTCTGGAAATACGCCGCGACGCTCGACGGGCGTAGCGCGGCCGCCGACGGCTCCAGCCGCTGGATCACCGGTGAAGCCGCCCGCGCTGACGTGCACCGGCTACGGGCGGCGGTGGACACGATCGTCGCCGGGGCCGGGACGGTTGCCGCCGATGATCCCCAGCTGACCGCTCGCGACGCCGGGGCCACTCTGCCTTACGACGCCCAGCCGCTGCGCCTCGTCGTCGACTCCGCGGGTCGCACGCCCGCCGAGGCGAAGGTGCGCGATGACACGGCTCCGACCTGGATCGCGACCGCGGACGAAGTGGGCGCCACCCCCGATGGCCGCGTCGACCTGGCCAAGCTCATGGCCGCTCTCTATGACCGGGGCCGCCGATACGTCCTCGTGGAGGGCGGGCCCAGCCTGGCCGGCGCGCTGTGGGCGGCCGGCCTGATCGACCGCGTCGTGGCCTACATCGCTCCGGCGCTGCTCGGCGCCGGAGCGAACGCACTCGCCTACGCCGGTATCACCAGCATCGATCAGGCGATCCGGCTCGACACGACCGATATCACCACCCTCGGCGGCGACGTGCGCATCGTCGCGATGCCCCGACCGTACGGCACAGAGTCCAGCGTTAAGGAGAAGTGACAAGAGATGTTCACCGGAATCGTGGAAGAGCTCGGCAGCGTCGTGAAGCTAGAGGCCACGGAGGACTGGGCCCTGCTGACGCTGCGTGGCCCGGTGGTCACCTCCGACGCCGTGCACGGCGCGTCGATCGCGGTGAACGGCGTGTGCCTCACCGTGGTAGACGTCGACGCTGGCACGTCGACGTTCACCGTCGACGTGATGCGGGAGACACTGGATCGGTCCGCGCTCGGAGCGCTCAACGCCGAGGACCCGGTCAACCTGGAACGCGCGGTCAAGGCGAGTGACCGCCTCGGCGGGCATATCGTCCAAGGCCACGTCGATGCGGTCGGCGTGGTGCTCAGCCGGGCGCACAGCGAACGGTGGGACGTGGTCCGCGTCAGCCTGCCGCCGGCCGTGAGCAGGTACGTCGTCGAGAAGGGGTCGATCGCCGTCGACGGAGTCTCGCTCACGGTCTCCGGCGTCAGTGAGGCCGGCGGCGACGACTGGTTCGAGGTGAGCCTCATCCCGACGACGCTCGAGCTCACCACTCTGGGGCAACGGCGGCCCGGCGACGAGGTCAACCTCGAGGTCGATGTCATCGCCAAGTACGTCGAGCGCCTGGCCAGCCCGGAGCTGACGAAATGAACCGGAACCGGCGGCCGACGCGGCCGATCAGGGCAGCCGTGGCGTACGCGGTTGCGGAATGCGAAGGAGCGCATGCTCATGGATAACGAGATCCGGCTCGACTCGATCGAGCGGGCGATCAAGGAGATCGCCGCCGGGCGCGCCGTCGTCGTGGTCGACGACGAGAACCGGGAGAACGAGGGCGACCTGACCTTCGCGGCGTCGTGTGCCACGCCGGAGCTGATGGGGTTCATGGTCCGGCACTCGTCCGGGGTGGTCTGCGTGCCTATGCTCGCCTCCGAGCTGGATCGGCTGGAGCTCCCCCCGATGACGGCCGTCAACGAGGACCGTAAGGGCACGGCGTACTCGGTGTCGGTGGACGCGCGCCATGGTGTCGACACCGGGATATCGGCCGCGGACCGGGCGCACACCGCGCAGGTGCTGGCCGATCCCGGCACCGAGCCACACGATCTGACCCGGCCGGGGCACATGTTCCCGCTGCGGGCCAAGGACGGCGGCGTCTTGCGCCGGCCCGGTCACACCGAAGCGGCGGTGGATCTCGCACGGCTCGCCGGGATGGCGCCCGCCGGGGCGATCGGCGAGCTCGTCCACGACGACGGCTCGATGATGCGTGCGCCGGCGCTGCGAGAGTTCGCCGACGAGCACGGCCTGGCGATGGTGTCCATCGCCGACCTGATCCGCTACCGCCGCCGGACCGAGAGCCACGTCGAGCGGGTCGCGGACACCCGGCTGCCCACGGTGCACGGGACCTTCCGTGCCTATGGCTACCGCGACCTGGTGGATGGCGGCGAGCACGTGGCGCTCGTGATGGGCGACGTGACCGGGGAGACCCCGGTGCTGGCGAGGCTGCATTCCGAGTGCTTGACCGGGGACGCGTTCGGTTCGTTGCGATGCGACTGCGGCCCGCAGCTACAGGCCGCACTGGCGATGGTGGCGCACGCAGGCCGCGGGGCCGTGGTCTACATGCGCGGGCACGAGGGCCGCGGCATCGGCCTCGCGCACAAGCTGCAGGCGTACGAGCTGCAGGACAACGGCCACGACACGGTCGATGCGAATGTCGAGCTGGGGCTGCCGGCCGATGCCCGCGACTACGGCGTCGGCGCCCAGATCCTCGCGGACCTCGGCGTAGAGTCGATCGCGCTGATGACGAACAACCCGGCGAAGCTCACCGGCATCGACGGCTATGGGATCACGGTGGCCGAACGCGTACAGCTGCCGGTGGCAGCGCATCCGGAGAACCTGCGGTATCTGCGGACCAAACGGGACCGGCTCGGCCATGAGCTCCCCGGACTGGACGACGACGCGGTACGGCCGGCCGGATGATGCGGCGGAACCAGCGGGGCACGGGCGGGATGTCCGCCCGGCGGAAGACCGAGATCGACGACGCGAAG
>NZ_ML142849.1:417880-418914 GCF_004138495.1 Phytoactinopolyspora endophytica | reverse complement strand
ACGTGTGACGTGAGCGGTGAAGGGGCGCCGGCACTCAAGCTGGACGCGGGTGACGTGCGAGTGGCCGTGGTGGCCGCGCAGTGGCATCAGACCGTGATGGATGGGCTGGTGGACGGCGCGCTGGCCGCCCTGAAAGAGGCTGGAGCGGATGACCCGTTGCTGGTCCGTGTCCCGGGGTCGTTCGAGCTCCCGGTGGCGGCCGCGCGGCTGGCGCGGGCCGGGTACGACGCGGTCGTCGCTCTCGGGGTGGTCATCCGCGGCGGCACGCCGCATTTCGACTACGTGTGTCAGGCGGCCACGGAAGGTCTGACCAGGGTATCGATTCAGACCGGCGTTCCGGTGGGTTTCGGTGTGCTGACCTGTGACAACGAGCAGCAGGCGCTGGACCGGGCAGGCTTGGAGCACTCACGGGAAGACAAGGGTCGTGAGGCGGCCGAGGCCGCCGTCGCGACCGCCCTGACGCTGCGGTCACTCGGCTGACGCAGGCGCACTCACGCGGGCGCACCGAGCTTCCTTGAAAGGCGGTCGAATCTACCGACGTTGTCTCACCTATGACGTGGACGATGTCGGTAGATCTGACCCGGGCCGGGGCACGAACGCCGACACTGCCCACGGATAAGGCGCTGGTGCCGGGCCGGGCTTCCACGACGTCCGCGCGCGTCCCGTACGATTAGCCCACGTGAAGAGCTTCGAAGGCCTGTGGGCCGAGCTGACCGAGAAGGTGGAGTCCGGTGCGCCCGAGTCGGGCACGGTGCAGGCGGTGCATCGCGGCGTCCATCATGTCGGCAAGAAGGTGGTCGAGGAGGCCGCCGAGGCCTGGATGGCTGCCGAGCATGAAAGCACTGAGCGTGCGGCCGAAGAGATCTCTCAGCTCCTCTACCACGTCCAGGTCCTCATGCTCGCCCGTGGCATCAGCCTCGACGATGTCTACGCCAAGCTGTGAGGCTGCACGGAGCGTCTAGTGCGGTGAAGGCTCTCGCCGGAGGTCCGGACGACGGATCGACCGGCGTCAGGCGACATGGTCCCCGCCAGAC
>NZ_ML142849.1:416918-417856 GCF_004138495.1 Phytoactinopolyspora endophytica | reverse complement strand
GACAACGAAAGGTATCGCCGTCAGATGAACAATGTCCTGCGTATCGCTGTGCCCAACAAGGGCGCGCTGGCCGGGCCCGCGTCCGAGATGCTCCGTGAGGCCGGCTACCGGCAGCGCTCCGACGGGGCGCGCGATCTTGTCCTGCGTGACCCGGACAACAACGTCGAGTTCTTCTTCTTGCGCCCTCGCGACATCGCCGTCTACGTCGGATCCGGCACTCTCGACGTGGGCATCACCGGCCGGGATCTGTTGCTCGACTCCGCCGCCCCCGCGAGGGAACTGCTGGGGTTGGACTTCGCCCATTCCACGTTCCGCTTCGCTGCCCGCCCCGGGACCGCAGCGGACGTCTCGGGGTTCGGCGGTCTCCGGGTGGCGACGTCGTACGCCGGACTGCTGAGCGCCTACCTGGCTGAACGTAAGGTCGACGCCGAGGTGATCAAGCTCGACGGCGCCGTGGAGACGGCGGTACAGCTGGGCGTGGCGGACGTCATCGCCGACGTCGTCGAGACGGGCACGACGCTGCGTCAGGCCGGTCTGGAGATCGTCGGCGAGCCGATCCTGCAGTCCGAGGCGGTGCTGATCTCCCGCGCCGCCAGCGATCCTGTGGCCGGCGTCGAGCAGCTCGTGCGCAGGGTCAAGGGAGTGCTGGTGGCGCGCCGGTACGTGATGATGGACTACGACATCCGTACCGAGCATGTCGACGAGGCAAGCGCACTCGCACCGGGGCTCGAATCGCCTACCGTGTCGCCGCTTCACCGCGAGGGCTGGGTTGCTGTGCGTGTGATGGTGCCGAGGGACGCGGCGCACCGGATCATGGACGAGCTGTGGGAGATCGGCGCGCGCGCCATCCTGGTCACGGACATCCACGCCTGCCGCATCTGAAGGATGTGAGGGAGACCCGCTGAGGTGGGTGTGGGGAGAAGGGGTCTCCCGGCGGC
>NZ_ML142849.1:413505-416901 GCF_004138495.1 Phytoactinopolyspora endophytica | reverse complement strand
GGTGGGTCCCGTTCGGTTGATCAGTGGCTATGTGAGGGGACCCGCTGAGGTGGGTGTGGGGAGAAGGGGTCTCCCGGCGGCGCGTTGCGTGGGGTGGATCCCGTTCGGTTGATCAGTGGCCCGGTTGGGCTTGAGCCGGGAGACCCCCTTCTCCCCACGCCCACCTCTTCACCCTTGGTTGCTAATCGGGGATGTGGGCCGGGTCGCCGACGCGGAGGGTGCCGGTGGCATCGGGAATGATGTTCACGCCGAACCACACCTTCCCGTCCCACCTGCGGTAGCGCGCGAGGGTGCGTAGCGGTTCCTTGCCCTTGTGCAGGGTCTCCGGGTCGATGGTGGTGAGCACGCATCGGTCGCATGGCTTCGCGACCCGGAAGTCCACACTGCCCAGGCGGATGCGAGACCAATCGTCCTCGGCGAACGGCTCGTCGTTCTCGACGACGACGTTCGGCCGGAAACGGCGCATCGGCAGCGGTTCCGGCGCCGGCTCGCCTCGTTCCAGGGCATTCTCTGTGATCCAGTCATTGAGCTGATGCAGTGAACCCGTGGTTGTAAGTAGCAGGGGATACGCATCAGCGAAGCTGACTCGATCGTCGGCGTGGCCGTACTGAGGATCGACCGGCCTGCGGCGAGGATCATCCAGCCAGACCAGGCGGACGTCCCGGTCGAGGAGCTCGGAGAACCATGCGTCCGCTTCAGGGCTCGGCCGTGCCGCCTCGACGTGTGACTGCCACACCTGTACGGACATGCCTTCACGCGCGGTGCCGCCGTCGACCTCCAAAGGCGCAGCGTGCGAACCCTCGAGCCGCAGCCTCCCGTCGCCACCCAGCGACGTGGCCGTGACGGTGAGCAGGCGGGGGAACGCCCGGGCGGTCAGGGCGAACCCGTCCGTGTCGACCACCATCCACCGGCGGTCTCCGGCCAAGCCCCACGGCTCCACTGTGGCTTCGTCGACCTGACGTCCCTGTGTCGATTTGATGGGATATAGGTTCAAGTGACCGATCTGCACCTGTCAACCGTAGCGGCCTTATCGGCTGGTTCGTCAACGACGGCTTTGTACATCCCTGGTGGATCTGGGTCGGTGGTGGCTGGGGGCTCGTGTTGCTGGCAGTGCAACAGACCAAGCAGCGTCGGCGGAATCGTCCCCGGCCCGGGGACGACGGTCACCCCCCGTCAACGCGGTGACGGGGAGCTGGAATGCACGCGATCGAGACCGAGGGCTTGACGAAGCGCTACGGCGCCGACCACTATGCCGTGCGCGGACTCGACCTGACCGTGCGCGACAGTGAGATCTACGGCTTTCTGGGGCGCAACGGCGCGGGTAAGACCACCACGATGCGCATGCTCGTCGGACTTGTGACACCGACCGACGGAACCATTCGGTTTCGCGGCCGGCGCTTCGATGGCAACAATGCCGTCGCCGCGTCGCGGCCGCCGTCGATGATCTGACACTGGCCGCTCGTGTCGCCAGGTCGGTGGAGGGCGTGGTGAGCGCCGAGGTCGTCGACGGCCGGATGGAGTTCGTTACCGCCACGAGCCAGTGCTCCGGGGATGTGAACACGGCACTTGTCAACGCCGGGGTCGTCGTGTCCGAGCTACGCGTCGAACATCGCTCGCTTGAGAACGTCTTCCTGGGGTTGACCGGTACGGACGGTGTCCCGGCCGAGAGCATGTCCGGAGCTCCCGCGTGATCACGAACAGCCTGCAAGCCGAGCTATTCAGCCTGCGCCGACGCCCTGGCGTCTGGGTTCTCAGCGGTGTCTGGGCCTTCCAGATCGTCTTCTTCGCCTACATCGTCTTCGCCATCGTCTACGCGACGCAGCGCGATACGGTCCCGGCGGACGAGGCGGACACCATGCTGAGCCAGCTGCTGCCGGCGGGCGTCGACCACAGGTGCTGGCTTCGATGCCGGTGTACGGCGGCCCCGTGATGCTCATCATCGGCGTGCTCGTCGCCAGCGCCGACTACCGCTGGGGCACCCTTCAAACCATCTTGTCCCGCAGCGGTCATCGTTCCGGCATCCTGACCGGGAGGTTCCTGGGCCTCGCGGTCGTGATGACGCTGATCGCCGCCGGCTCACTGGTCTTGAGCATCATCTGCAGCGTCGTGGTGGCGCTGAGCACCGGAAGTGCCCTGACCCTGCCCCACGTGGGCGCACTCGTGGGGTTCCTGGCCGCGATGCTGCTGATCACCATGGCGTGGAGCGCCGTCGGTTTCCTGTTCGGGGTATTGACCCGTAACCCGGCGACAGGTATCGCGATCGGACTGCTGTGGACGCTGGCGCTCGAGAACGGGCTGAGCGGTCTGGCTTGTGCCGTGCCGGCGCTGGAAGGCATTCGCTTCGTCATGCTCAGTACCAACACCGGCGCGATCGCACACGCGATGGTGCTCCGACGGTCAGTGATGGGGGTGCCCCCGGCGTGACGGATCTGGTCGGTGGCGCGCCTGCCGCCGTGGTGTTGGCCGCCTACATCGTCGCCGCTCTGGGCTTGAGCCTTTCCGTGTTTCGTCGCCGCGACGTTTAGCGGGCCGCGCAGATTCGGACAAGGGATCGCCCGGTTGGGCTTGAGCCTCTCCGTGTTTCGTGGCTCTTCCCAGTTGAGGGTGTAGCGATCGCTGGAGCGTCGATCCTAGGTAGCGGGCCGCCCGGCGCCTTTGAGGACATCGATCGGGATCGACTGTTCGCCGCGCTGGTGTCTGGGTGCCACACGTGTCCGCAACCGCTGCACCGGTAACGGCGCACGACGACCTCGGGCACCGTGGGGCGCCAGCTCAGCGCCAGTTGGGTCCAACCGCCTGACCACCGCGTCTCGCGGGACGCGTTCGCGGACGTATCGTCGACACCACTGATCGGGCTCGACGACCCGGCGTGCCACGGTTGGCGGTTCAGTCCTTCTTCGCAGCGGACACGTCGACGCATAAGATGCCGTTGTTGCCGTCCTGGTCGGCGATCACGGTGAGCGAGGGCGCGTTGCTGTTATCGACGACGGTCCCGCCCGCGGCGAGGGCGGCGGCGATCCTTTGCTCGGCCACCTCGGGCGCCACATAGACCTCGATGTGGAACCGCTGACGCGGGGTCTCGTGCTCGTCTCTGTCCCCGAACCACAGGTTCGGTACCCGTCCCGTGGCATCCCGGATCTCGGCGCTGGGGGACCCGCGGCCCTGGGCCTCGGCGCTCCCGGTCAGCAGGGCGGCCCACACTGGGGCGATGGTCGCGGAGTGCGCCGTGTCGAGGCCGAGCTCGATGTCGCTGACCGAGGCCGGGTCGGGGTCGATCCTGTGGTCTGCGGCGATCTCGGTGATCCGTCGGGCGAGGTCGACGTCCTGCTGGGTCACCCATTCGACGACGTGTTCGGTGCCCTCGTCGTCGCGGTAGATGGCGTCGGCGGTGACCAG
>NZ_ML142849.1:403930-413484 GCF_004138495.1 Phytoactinopolyspora endophytica | reverse complement strand
GAGGTCGACGTACCCATTGCCGAGCGACACGCGCGGGTGGTGTCCGAGCTCGTCGCCTGCCTCGCCCACCGCGGCGACGAACCGTGTGCCGGCGCCGAAGTCGGCGACCAGATAGCGGGCATGCAGTCCCTGGGCCAGCTTGCGCCAGTCGGTCAGCTGGGCCTCGGCGATCTCGTCACCCTTCAGCATGTCCATGTTCGGGATCCTATCTGTGATTCAGCCGCGGCGGTCGTGCTCATCGCTTCGCCCTCGCCTTCGTGCTGGTCGCGCGGGTCGAGGGACCGTCTTGCGCATCACGGAACGATGTTGGCCCATGCTCCGGATGAGGTGAAGCCCGCCTGCTCGAAGAGGCCCCCGTGGCGTGGCGGCACGGCGAACCGTGGGCTCGCTCATGCCACAAAGACACACGCCGCCGCGTGGAGTCATCGCCCTCGGCGGGTGTGATCTGACGATCGCCTCGGAAGGGCAACTGTGTCACGGTTGCGCAGGCACCTCGATCGACATCACGCAGTTCTTCAACCCCTTGGGCCGGACGTACCTGAAGCCGAGTCGTTCGTAGAGCCGGCGGGTACCGTTGTAGAGGAACGACGATGACATCTTCTTCGTCTGGTGCGTCAGGTCGTGCGGATAGGCTTCGACCACGCCGCCACCGGCCTGCGCGATCAGGTCGAGGGCACCCCGGATCGCGATCTCGGTGATGCCCCGGCGGCGGTACCTCCGGTCAACGAAGACACAGGTGATCCGGTAGTCGGGGTCGCGGTCCTTCTCGGCGTCGTACTGCTTGCGATGGTAGATGGTGGGCAGCTCGGTCGGCGTGCCGTACTCCGCCCACGCGATGGCCACTTCGCCGTCCATCACCAGCGCCGCGTGGGCTGCGCCAGCCTCGACGTACCGCTTCTTCAGCTCCCGGTTGGCCTCGGCCCCCTGCCCGCGCTCGGGGCCGTCGGGATGGAACCAGATGCACCAGCAGCCGCCAAAGATCCCATTGTGTCGCTGCACGAGGGCGTCGAACGCCGGCCAGGTCTCGGCAATCAGAGGGCTGACCTCCAACGTCGCGTCGGTGCTCGTGTCGGTACTCATGGACATAGCGTAGAACGGTTACCGGACGATGCGCGTCCGGATCAGCGACTCGTTATATGTCCACGTCGAGCGCCGCCTCAAGCTGCTCCTCGGTGGGTTCCCGTGTTCGACCCACCCCATCGCGGGCACGGACTCCGGTGACAGAACTGGCCTGAAGCCTCCGGGTCTCGAGCAGGGACCTGGCGATGACCGCGACCGCGTCGGGCAGTTCTTCGGCGGTGGCGGTCTTGAAGCCGGTGAACCCGTCCATCGCGACCACCTCCACCTGGTCGCGCCATGCGTCGGGGCGCTCGGCGAGCCAGGTCTTGAACGCCTGCTTGGAGCGGCCCTCGACCATGTCGAGCAGCCGTGCTGGGCCGGTTCCGTCACGGATCCCGGTCAGGTCGATGATCACGGTTACGTACTCGGGAGACCTCGACGTCTACCCCGGGACCGACGCGCCAGCGGTCGCTACACCCTCAACTGCGAAGAGCCTGTTTCGTCTCGCGACGTTTAGCGGGCCGCGCGGGTGTGGAAAGGGATCGCGAGGCGGCGGGTTGCGCTGGGCAGGCCAAGTTCGGTCGGTCTGTGGCCCGGTTGGGCTTGAGCCTGGCGATCCCTTTCCACCCCCGCGGCCCGCTAAAGGAATGTCTTGCCGTCACCGCGATAGGTCAGTGCGGTGTCCACGTGGCGCTCCCCGCGCACGAGGTGGTAGCTGTCGAATCGTTCGGCCAGCTCGCCGGCCTTGGCGTGCCGGAACCACACCAGGTCGCCGAGGGCCAGTCCCTCAGCGGTCGGCCCGTGCAGCGGAGTCTGCGTCTGCCCAGCGCCCTCAGACTTGCCCAGACGGAGCCCTTCCGGCAGCCACGGCACCGGAAGCCGATCCTTGCCTGCCACGCCGCTGGCGATGTAACCACCGCCTGCGACGGTGACGACGCCGTTCCGCGGCCGGCGGACGACGGGCAACGCGAAGAACGCCGCCGGGAGCGCCGTGAACTCCGTGGCCCGGTCCAGCAACGCCGGTCCGAGCAGACCGGAGCCTGCGGCGACTTCGGTCACCGCCGCCTCGGCGGCGGTGGAGCTGATGGAACCGGTCCCGCCGGCGCTGACGAACTCCAGGTCGCAGATGTCGCGGACCGCGTCGACAACCGAGGCCCGCCGAGAGGCGAGGTCCTGATCTGCGCGTTTACGCATGGAACGGCGTAGGAACTCGCGCAGTCGACCCTGAGGCGAGTGGTCGTGTGCCTCGGCGACGTGTGCCTCGAATGCCTGGATCCCGACGAGCTTGAAGCCGGGCCGGGAGACGACGGCTTGAGCGAGCCGTGCCATCTCCTTGGGCGTCCGCAGCGGCGAGCGCAACGGGCCGAGCCTCAGCCGCCCTCGCAGCGCCTGCCAGGAGCAGTCGAGGTCGAGGCAGACGCGTAGCTCGGCGCGGGCCTCCGGTGGTGCGACGGCGTCGACGAGGTCGAGCTGGGCGATGTCGTCGACCATGATGGTGATCCGGCCTGCCAGGTGCTCCTCGCCGACGAGCCGGGACAGCGCCCGGCGGTCCGCACTGGGATACGCCACCACGGCGTCGTCGCAGATGCCGGTGCCGACCAGCCAGATCGCCTCGCGTAGCGAGTACGCCAGCACGCCGGCGAAGCCGTCCCGGGCGAGCAGCTGACGGATCAGGGTGCGGTTTCGGATGGCGGCGCTCACGATCCGGATCGGCTTGCCGGCCGCCCGGTGTACCAGCTCGTCGGCGTTTGCGTCCCAGGAGTCCATGTCGACCGCGGCGAGCGGCACGTCATCATCGCCTGTCGCGGAGTTCAGCCGGTGCCTCAGGTCGGCACGAGAGCTGGTGATCGGGCGAGCGGGTTCTGCGCGGGGTGTGTCGTTGCTCTTGACCGCCTCTTCGAGGGTTGGCTTGGGTGGCGGAGGCGGGGCCGGGTCGTCTGCGAGGTTGATCTCCACTCGGAATGCTTATCAGACCCGGGCCGAAGAGTCACTACCTGCGGGGGCTCCGCCCCCGCAAACCCCCGAAAAGCTGCAAGACCTGCCGGGGGCTCCGCCCCCGCAAACCCCCGAAAGACGGCGTGGCCTCCGCATCCGCGGCGCCCGGAACCAGCCGGATGTTGGTTGTCTATCAGGTCACAATCGATATGAGACGGCTTGGGAGGTATGCCCGCTCGACGGTGCGAGCCCTAGTCTTGAGTTCTATGTCGAGAACTCTCGTGCTGCTGCGCCACGCCAAATCCTCCTGGCCCGACGACGTCCCGGACCACGAACGACCACTCAACAAGCGCGGCAAGCGAGACGCGGCCGAAGTGGGTCGCTGGCTGCGCGGACGCGACCTGGAGCTGGACGTGGCGCTGGTCTCCAGCGCTCAGCGCACGCGTGAGACCTACCAGACGCTCGCGGGCGAGCTGAAGTCGCCGCCCGAGCCGCAGATCCGGGACGAGGCGTATGCCGCGGGGGCGGGGGACCTGCTCGACCTGGTACGCGGTGTCTCGGACGACGTGTCGGCGCTTCTCGTCGTCGCGCACAACCCGGGCATCGGTACCTTGGCGAGCCTGATCGACGACGAGACGTCGGACGTGCCGGAGCGCTTCCAGATGCGGGTCGACTACCGGACCTCGGCGTGCGCGGTGTTCGACGTCTATGGCAGCTGGACCGAGCTGGACCCGGGCCGAGCGCGTCTGGTGACGTTCGCGACGCCACGAGGGTGATCGACAGGCGGCCGGCGTTCCTTGACTCACGTAACGTTTGGGAGCCTGCCCACGGCGCCATCCGTTACCTGAGTCAAGGAACCTGGATCGAGGCCGTTCGGGCGCGCCAACGGCGGGCGATCAGAAATGGGTGACCGGAGGAGAAGGCGTGATGTAGCCGTCGTCGGCGTCGGCGGCCTCGACGTCGGCACGGCTGATGCCGAGCAGATACAGCACAGCATCGAGATACGGCACGTTCACGGCGGTGTCCGCTGCGTCGCGGACGACGGGCTTGGCGTTGAACGCGACACCGAGCCCGGCCGTGGCGATCATGTCCAGGTCATTGGCGCCGTCGCCGACCGCGACCGTCTGCGAGAGCGGCACGCCCGCCTCGCCGGCGAACCGCCGTAGCGCGGCCGCCTTGCCCGGACGGTCCAGGATCGGTCCGCTCAGCTCGCCGGTGAGCCGGCCGTCCTTGACCTCGAGCGTGTTCGCGGCGGCGAAGTCCAGGCCGAGCTGCTCGGCGAGAGCGTCGGTGACCTGGCTGAACCCGCCGCTGACGATGCCGCACCGGTAACCGAGCCGTTTCAGTGTGCGTACCAGGGTCCGTGCACCCGGGGTCAGCTGCACTTCGTCGCGGACCTCGTCGAGCGCGGAGTCCGGCAACCCGGCCAGCAGCCTGACCCGGGCCCGCAGCGACTCTTCGAAGTCGAGATCGCCGCGCATCGCGGCCTCGGTCACCTTGGCCACCTCATCGAGGACACCAGCGCGGGCGGCCAGCATCTCGACCACCTCGCCCTGCACGAGGGTGGAGTCGACGTCCATCACGATGAGGCGCTTGGCCCGGCGGATCAGTCCCGACGGCTGGACAGCCACGTCCACGCCGGACACCAGCGCCTCGGCGGTGAGCTCGGCCTTGAGCGTATCGGTCTCTACGCCGGATACCTCGAGCTCGATGGAGGTCACCGGGTACGAGGCGAGCCGCAGGATGCGGTCGATGTTGCCTCCGGCGTCGGCGATGCGGCGGGCGAGCAGCCGGATGGCCTCCGGGCGCAGCGGGTAGCCGAGCACGGTCACGTGAGCGCGTTCCGCCGGCTCGGAGAGGTCTCCCTGACCCGCGTCGATATCGACCTCAAGCTCGAGCTCGTCGGCGACGACGTGCACGGCTTGCATGAGCGCATCGTCGTCAGGAGGGTCACTGAGCACGACGGTCAGCAGTAGGTGACCACGGGCGGTGACCTGCTCGATGTCCAGCACGTCGACGGGGTACCGGGCGAGCGTCGCGAAGATCCGTGACGTCAGGCCCGGACGGTCCCGGCCGCTGAACGTGAGGAGCAGGGTACGGGCGTCGGAAGTCGAGGATGCACTCATAACATCGCTCAACGCTACTCGAGGGCGTTGCAGGCGGCGACGAGGGCATGCCTCGCCGCCCGCTCCAGCGGCGTGAGCACGGATCGCCGTGACTCCGCCGCAGAGGCGCTGACCGCGCCGCCGTCATCGGTCAATGCGAAGTCCGCAACGGCCAACAGCCTGATACTGCGCGCCGCGACCATCTGGGCCTTCGCCGGAAAACCACGGGGGAGCGGCTCGGCGACCTTCGAGGAACGGACTTCTTCCAGCAGGGTCGCCACCTCCGGGCGCCAGGCGGCCACATCGAGCTGGGCCAGCGCGGAGCCTGCCTCCATGAGACTGCTGGAAAGGTCGTGCTCGGCCTCGGTGAGGCTCGGACCCGGAGGCGGGGGAGCGGCCTGCCGACACCGCCACGTGACGAAGTGACCTTGGTCACCTGGCGGACCGAACGTGCGGATGTCCGGCACGAGTGCGTAGGCGACGTCCGGCTCTCCCACTGCCAGAACCGTCTCGCCGGCATCCACCGCATCCGCGGTCAGATCAGGGGGTCCGCCGAGACCGGTGGGGTCGCCGGGGACCGGGAGCACGACGCGGAAGGTCGTGACGCCGGCATCGCGCAGTGACGCCAACGCGGTGATCAGGTTGACCGTGCCGGTGGAACCAGGGACGTCGATCACGTCGTGCGGCTCGTCGTCGCCGCATACGCGGGTCAGGACGTCGTCGAGCGAGCAACTGTCGTTCAGCCAGGCGCTCGCCCACGCCGCGAGCCGTGCTGACCGGGGCATCGAGACCATGCACCCCAGCTTAGGGGTCGAGCGGTCCACGTGCCGCCTGACTCGCGGGGCCGCGTCGCGAAGCGGCACGCCCTAGAGGTCAGCGCCGACCTGACGCCCGGTAAGGTGCGGATGCGGCCCTTGTGAACCGGTGGCCGCCCGCATACGCGACCTTGAGGGAGCGAGCCCTGCCATGTCCAACGTGCTCGAGTTTGCTGACGTGACACTGACCCGGTCGGGCAGTCACCTGCTCGATAAGGTCACGTGGACCGTGGCGGACGGGCAACGATGGGTGGTCCTCGGGCCGAACGGCGCTGGCAAGACGACGCTGTTGCAGATCGCGGCCACCAACATGCACCCGTCCAGCGGGCAGGCAGCGGTGCTTGGCGAGCTGTTGGGCGCGGTCGACGTCTTCGAGCTGCGGCCCCGGATCGGCCTCACCACCGCCGCGCTCAGCGATCGGATCCGGTCCACGGAGTGGGTTCTGGATGTGGTGCGCACCGCGGCGTACGGAGTGGTCGGCCGGTGGCGTGAGTCGTACGAGGACGTCGACGACGCCCGTGCCTTCGAGCTGCTCTACCGGCTCGGCATCTCCCATCTGGCCGGACGGACGTTCGGGACGCTTTCGGAGGGGGAGCGCAAACGGACCCAGATCGCCCGGGCGATGATGAGCGACCCGGAACTGTTGCTGCTCGATGAGCCCAGCGCGGGCTTGGACCTGGGCGGCCGGGAGAGTCTGGTGACCACTCTGGGCGGGATCGCCACTGACCCGTTGTCGCCGGCCACCGTGCTGGTGACGCACCACGTGGAGGAGATCCCGGCCGGCATCACACACGCGATGCTGCTGCGCGCCGGCAGAGTGGTGGCTGCCGGACCGGTCGATGAGACCCTGACCGCGGAGAACCTGAGCTCGTGCTTCGGCTTGTCGCTGAGCGTCAGCCACGAGAACGGCCGCTGGAGCGCGCGGGCGACCAGCTGATTTCTTGAGAGCCCGTCCCGGAACGGACTCCGCGGGAGACGACGGGCGCAAGCAGCTCTGAACGGCATGCGGGAGAGCTGTTCGGCGGGGTATCGCGCGGTGCGACTCGCCTCGTTTCTCGGTGCAGACAGTGACGACGTCGTGGGCGTAATCTTGACCCATGCAAGGGTTCTGGGACTGGCTAGGTGACAACGAATGGTCTGCCTGGCTGGGACTGGCCTTCATCTTCGGGATCGTCGAGACGACGACTGTTGACCTCGTCTTCCTGATGCTGGCGGCCGGTGCAGCCAGCGGAGCGGTGGCGTCCATCCTCGGGCTGCCGTTCATCGCACAGACGCTGATCGCCATCGGTGTCAGCGTGTTCATGATCGGCCTTGTGCGCCCGGTGGCGAAACGCCACCTGCGTGTGCCCACGAGCGTGCGCACCGGTGCGGCTGCCCTTGTCGGCCAGAGCGCGCTCGTCCTGGAGCGGGTGGACGGCGACGGCGGACGCATCAAGCTCCACGGCGAGGTATGGACCGCCAGAAGCTATGACGGCCGGACGGTCATCGAACCCGGGCACAACGTCGACGTCGCGGAGATCGACGGTGCGACGGCCCTGGTCTTTCCCGGCGATGAGCCGTTGTGAGACGGGCCTGTCAGGCGCCCGCGAACATTGATCGATTACATGGACGGTATTTCGGCTGTCTGGTAGCGTAACGCCTGTTCGCGGGGCCTGGGTCGGCTCCAGGGCTGCCTGGGCGGCCGGACGCGGAGACGGCGGTGTCATCTCTGCACAGACCCTTAGTCGGTTCAACATTCCATGGGGCGCCGAGGGTGCCGCATGTGGGCTCCAAGCACGCATATGAAGGGGCATCTATGGAAGCGGGAGAGATTTTCCTCCTCTTTGTCATATTCCTCCTGGCCGTCTTCGTCCTGGTGGCATTGGCCAAGTCGGTACGGATCGTGCCTCAGGCGCGGGCCGGGATCGTCGAGCGGCTGGGCCGCTACCAGCGCACGTTGACACCGGGTCTGGCGATCGTGGTCCCGTTCGTCGACCGGGTCCTGCCGCTGGTGGACCTCCGGGAACAGGTCGTGTCGTTCCCGCCCCAGCCGGTGATCACCCAGGACAACCTGGTCGTCTCCATCGACACGGTGATCTACTACCAGGTCAACGATCCCAAGGCGGCCACCTACGAGATCGCCAACTACATCCAAGGTATCGAGCAGCTGGCCGTGACCACGCTGCGTAACGTGATCGGTGGCATGGACCTCGAGCGCACGCTGACCAGCCGCGAAGAGATCAACAACGCGCTGCGCGGCGTGCTGGACGAAGCCACCGGCAAGTGGGGCATCCGGGTCAACCGCGTCGAGCTGAAGGCGATCGACCCGCCACCGTCCATCCAGGACTCGATGGAGAAGCAGATGCGCGCCGACCGTGACAAGCGTGCGGCGATCCTCAACGCCGAGGGTGTGCGCCAGTCGCAGATCCTCACCGCTGAAGGCCAGAAGCAGGCGGCGATCCTGTCCGCCGAAGGTGACAAGACGTCGCAGATCCTGCGAGCCGAGGCGGACAAGCAGGCGCAGATCCTGCGGGCCGACGGTGAAGCCAAGGCGATCGGCGCCGTCTTCAATGCGATCCACCAGGGCCGGCCGGACCAGAAGTTGCTGTCCTACCAGTACCTGCAGATGCTGCCGGAGATCGCCAAGGGCGACGCCAACAAGGTCTGGATCGTCCCGTCCGAGATCGGTGCCGCACTCGAGGGGCTCGGCACGGCCGTGGGCAAGTTCGGCAACGCGCTGCCCGGTGCGGGCGACGGCGGCCAGCCCGAGATGGAGTACGAAGACATGCCGGGGGAGCAGGTGGCCGGCGAGGTCTCCGACGCGGCGGACCAGGCCGCCGCCGAAGGCGAGGCCGCCGTCTCTGCCGCCCAGGACCAGGTGAAAGAGGCGCTGCGTGCCGCGGAGGCCGCATCGCAGGGACGTGGTCCCGCCAGTGCCACCGACTCCATGGGCAGTCCGGGCCGAAACGACGAGGAGGGCGGCGGCGACGTTCCGCAGGCCCCGCCCGTTCCGCCGCCACCGGGCCAGTAAGACCAGCACGTCGAGCTCTCCCGAGCCGCTGCATCGCTCGGGAGGGCTTTCGGCGTCTCTGAGGGCCGTGCCGCCGGCCGAGCATGAGTGATGCCGTCCGGGGCGTGGGCCTGTCGGCGGGCTGGGGCGCGGCTGAGGCTCAGCAAGGCGCGATGGGGCACAATCGCACGGTGGACCTGGTCGAGATCGAGAGCGCCGACGACCCGCGGCTCGCCGACTACGTGTCGTTGCGTGACGTACAGCTGCGGACGTCGCTCGAAAGTGAGCACGGGCTGTTCCTGGCCGAGGGGGAGAAGGTCATTCGGCGTGCTGTCGGCGCGGGATACCCGGTGCGTTCCTTCCTCATGGCGCCCCGCTGGGTGCAGGCGCTGGACGACGTGCTGCGCGGCACCGGCGACGTACCCTGCTATGTGGCGCCCGAGTCGCTTGTGGAGGAGGTCACCGGCTTCCATGTGCACCGGGGCGCGCTGGCGTCGTTGCGACGGACACCGCTGCCGGATGTGGAGTCCGTGCTGGCGGGCGCACGCCGCGTCGTCGTCCTCGAGGATCTGGTCGACCACACCAATGTCGGTGCCGCGTTCCGGTGCGCGGCCGCGCTCGGATGGGATGCGGTCCTGCTGAGCCCACGAT
>NZ_ML142849.1:388026-403898 GCF_004138495.1 Phytoactinopolyspora endophytica | reverse complement strand
CGACCCGCTCTACCGCCGGGCCGTGAAGGTGTCTATGGGCACCGTCTTCTCGGTGCCGTTCACACGCGTCGATGACTGGTACAACGGCCCTACGGCTATCCACGCCGCCGGGTTCGAGGTGTGGGCGCTGACACCCGCGGATGACGCCGTGGACCTGGCTGAGGCGATACCGCCGGAGCGGCTGGCGCTGCTCGTGGGCACCGAGGGTGAAGGCCTGACGCCACGATGGATGAGGTCGGCGGACAGACGAGTGCGAATCCCGATGGAAGGTGGGGTGGATTCGCTGAACGTCGCCGCGGCTACCGCCGTCGCCTGCTATGCGCTGCGCTGACCTGGTTTGCGTGCCATCGCCTTCCGGGCCGAGACGTCTGGGGTCGTCTGGGTGGGCCGGGGGACTTCTTCTCCCTCTCACGCGGCCGGCGGGCGGCGTGGGGTACTGGTTGCGTAGGTCTGCCGCCGGCCGAAGATCGGTCGAAGAAGTTCCCCGGCCCTTGTCCGGCTTTCAGTTGGTCTCGTGGTCGGCGAAGGTGCTTAGCCCGGCGCCGTGGGCGCGGCGCACAGCAGGAGACCGCGGAGAGCGGCTCCGGTTCAGGGTATGGGCGGCGAGTAAGCGTCAGGCGACGGCGTGCAGTGGTGGCGCGTCACCGATGGACGCGGAATCGACCAGGTAGGCGGCGGCGCAGCGGCGGCAGATGTATTCGGTGGGCATCGCGTCGGGAACCGGGTCGAACTCGGCGTCGCGGCCACATTCCGCACATTGGCTGGTGAGCGGGTTCATCGACGACCTCCTCGATTCTTTATCAGGCTGTCATGAAAAAGCGACGCAACCGTGTAGGCGCGCCGATGAGTTCGGGTGCCGAGAATGGTCTTACTGGCGAAGCGAGATATTTGACGGCATCATCACAGGTATCGATCGGTAAGGGACGGGGACTCGGATGCAGACGGTATGGAAAGGCTCGATCTCCTTCGGGCTGGTGTCGATTCCGGTGCGGCTCGTGTCGGCCACCGAGGAGAAGGACGTCAGCTTCCGGCAAGTCCACGCCGCCGACGGCGGCCGCATCCGGTACCGCCGGGTCTGCGAAAAGGACGGCGAGGAGGTCGCCTATGCGGACATCGCCAAGGGATATGAGATGCCTGACGGCGAGATGGTGATCCTGAGCAGCGACGATCTCGCGGATCTGCCGGTGGCGTCGAACAGGGCGGTGGAGGTGCTGGGGTTCGTTCCGTTCGCCCAGATCGACCCCACGGCGCTCTCGCGCGCCTACTACGTCGAGCCGACGGGTGACACGAAGCCGTATGCGCTGCTGCGCGACGCGCTGGAGGAGTCCGGCCGGGTGGGTGTGGTGAAGGTGGCCCTGCGGAACCGGGAACGGCTGGCGGTGCTCCGTTCGCACGAGGGCGTCCTCGTTGTGCAGACCATGCTCTGGCCGGACGAGATCCGTCGCCCCGAGTTCGGGTTCCTGGACGAGGACGTCAAGGTGCGCGAGCAGGAGATGGCGATGGCCGAGTCCTACATCGAGACCTTGTCCGGTGACTTCGATTCGGAGGAGTACACCGACGAGTACCGCAAAGCGTTGCTGGAGGTCATCGCGGCGAAGACGGATGGCGTCGAGGTGGAGGCGCCCGCGGAGGAGCCTGAAGAAGGCAAGGTCGTGGACCTGATGGAGGCGCTGCGCCAGAGCGTGGAGCAGGCCAAGTCCCGCAAGTCCGCGTAGGTTCCGCTCGAGACGTACCTCGACGGCGAAGGTCTCGCCAGTGCTGAGGGGTTCGTGGCCTGTCGTTACGCTTGGGCCGGCCATGAACGCCGTCAGCGAAACGTGAGGCCACGAACCCTCAGGCGTCCAGCACGCGCTGCAGTGTACCCGGACCGATGGTCGTGGCGCCGACCTCCTCAACCCGGCGTCTGAGCTCACGGTCCGCCGTCACGACGACGACATGGTCGTCCGGGCGCTGGCCCACGGCGCCGGCCGTGACATCGACGATCGTGTCGTCGCCGCTGCCGGGTGCCCGCTCGATCGTCACGCTTCGGCGCATCGAACTCAGCTGCTGGTGTGTCTGCGTCGAGACGTCTGTACCGTCGTCGTCGGGCAGCGCGTGGTCGGCGGGCGCTTCGTCGACGGCGCGGGCGTCGCCTTCGACGACGAGATGGATCTGAGGCCACCAGGAGGTGGCGGGAAGATGCAGGTCGGCAGCGGGCAGCGGCCCGGCACCAGTGAGGTTGTTTCGCAGCTTGGCAGTGGCGCCGGCACGGTCGTGCCACCATCCGTCCGGTCGTGAACCGACGACGTTGGCCGCGTCGACGACCAGCACCAGCCGGCGGAACGCCTGCTCGCGGATCGATGGCCACAACGTCCCGAACGCCGGCAGAAGCGGCAGGCCGGCGACGTCGTCGATCGGCATCCAGGAGATCGCGAGACTCTCCGGGTCGGAAGCATACGCGTCCACGGGGCCGTCGGCCGTCGCGACGATCGTGGTGTAGGACCAGGGGCCGTGGTCCTCCACCCAGGCGTGACTGGGTCGCACGAGGCCGGGTGGTATGGCGGCCTCCTCGTGTGCCTCCCGGACGGCGCCGTCGAGCGGTCCTTCGCCGGACGCACGGGCGCCGCCGGGCACGCCCCAGGTGCCGCCGTGATGGCTCCAGTGGGCGCGATGCTGCAGCAGCACGCCGCGTACCGGGTCGACGAGCATCAGCCCGGCTGAGCCGTAGATGCCCCAGTGACGCTGTCCGCAGTCACACTCAACCCACCCGTCGCCATCGGTGCGATGCTTGAGCCGGCTCATCGGCACAAGCGTGCCATGCTCGCACCGCCCGCTGGTAGCGAGGCTCGCTCGCTCGTCCAAGATGCGTGCTGCGGCACCGCGCGGCCGGACGGGCGTCGTCCCATAAGGTAAGCCCGTGATCGATCTCAACGATGTAGGTGGCGCGGGGGAGCACGTGCTCCGTCACGGTGGACAGCAAGCAGTGATCGTCGAGCAGGGCGGCGGCGTGCGCACGTACTCGTCAGCGGGCGTGGACCTGGTGGCGGGGTACCCGCCGGGGACGGTTTGCCCGAACGCCCGTGGCCAGTGGCTGGTGCCGTGGCCCAACCGTATCCGCGAGGGCCGGTACGTGTTCGACGGCGAGGAGCACCACCTTCCCGTGGATCCGGGCACGTCCACCGCGATCCACGGTCTGCTGCGGTGGCTGCCGTTCACGGTCGTGTCGCGGGACGAGGCGTCGATCGAGCTGGCCACGGTGCAGCCGGCCCGGCCGGGGTATCCGTGGACGCTGCGTGTGCGCACGCGTTGGTCGCTGGGTGACGACGGGCTGACCGCGTGGCTGCGCGTCGAGAACCTCAGCGACGACGAGGCTCCGTTCGCGGCCGGGGCGCACCCGTACCTTCACCTCGGTGACGCCAAGGTCGACGACGTGTCGGTGACAGTGCCCGGCTCTACGGTTGTGACCGGTGCACACGGCGTGATGACCGAGCGCGCGCCGGTGAGTCCTGAGACGGACTTCCGCGAGGCGCGTGTCGTCGGCGATGGACGTCTGGGGCTGTACACCGACCTGGCATGGGATGAGTCCGGGCGGACCCGGAGCGTTGTGGTGCGCCCCGACGGATGGCGGATCTCGTTGTGGCAGGACGAGGCGTGGCCGTTCGTCCTGCTGTACACCGCCGACGTCGTCAGCGCGGAGGAGGGTATCCGACGGTCCCTGGCTATCGAGCCGATGACGTCGGCCGTCGACGCGTTCAACACCGGCGACGGCCTGCAGGTGCTCAAGCCCGGCGGGATCTTCGAGGGATCCTGGGGCATCTCGGCGAACATGACCTGACGGGGCGAGTTCCGCACGACGGGGGAGGTAGTGTCCGACCGTGGCGAAATGGCATGACGAGACCCAGGAAGAGCTGGCCGGCTATGAGCGGACGTTCCGCCGCAGTGGGCTGCCGCTTTTCATCGAGGATTACTCGGCGTCGGACGACATCTTCAATCGGGCCGCGCCGTTCCTGGCGCTGGTGTTCATCGCCGAGATGGTCGGCGCCATCGAGCTGGACTGGCCCATCCTGGTCAACATCGCGGCGGCGCTCGGCGGCCTGGCCGTCCTGATCGCCGCGTTCGGGGTTCTCAACCGGATACTCGGCAGGGGCTTCTGGACGCTTCCGGAGCGCATCGGCCGGCCGGAGCTGGGGGCATTCGTGTTCATCCCGGCGCTGCTTCCGTTGATCTTCGGTGGGCAGCTGCGCCAGGTCGCCGGGCTGATCATCGGTAACGCGCTGCTGCTGGGGCTGGTCTACCTGGTGGTGGGGTACGGACTGATTGCCACGATGTTCTGGGCGCTGACGCGGATCGCAGACGAGTTGGCCGACTCATTGGCTCGTCTTGTACGGGCGTTGCCGCTGTTGCTGATCTTCTCCCTGGTGCTCTTCCTGAACGCGGAGATGTGGCAGGTGTTCTCCACGATGCCACGTTCGTTCGTGTGGGTGGTGGCCGGCATGTTCGTCGGGCTCGGCGGGCTCTTCCTGGTGCTGCGGGTGCCCGGACAGGTGCGGCAGCTGGAGGCCGAGGTCCGCGGAGACGCTCCCGTGCTGAGCCGCCGCCAGCGGGTCAACGTCGGGCTGACGCTCGTGGTGAGTCAAGGGCTGCAGGTGTTCGTCGTGAGTGTCGGTGTGGGCCTGTTCTTCGTCGCGTTCGGTGCGTTGGCCGTGGGAGAGGAGGTACGAGTCGCGTGGGCGGTCACCGACGGCATGTGGTCGCACCGTCTGGAGCTGTTCGGCCACGAGATCTTGATCACAGAGGCCCTGCTGCGCGTGGCCGGAGGGATGGCCGCCATCACTGGTCTGTATTACGCGATATCCATCCTCACCGACGCCACCTACCGGGAAGAGTTCCTGGAAGACGTGACCGAGGAGATGCGAGAGGTTTTCCAGGCGCGGGCACGGTATCTTGTACTCAGGACGACGAGCGCCGAGGACGGTGCTCCGGAGCCTACGCCGAGTGGCTGACCAGGACCGCGGTTGGACAGACAGCCGTGAAAGTTTGGTACAGTTACTCGGCCGGTGACGCGCAGGCGTCACACACCACGTCCGGGTGGCGGAATAGGCAGACGCGCTAGCTTGAGGTGCTAGTCCCCGTCAAGGGGGTGGGGGTTCAAGTCCCCCCTCGGACACCAGCCGAAGACCCCGTTTCGTTGTGCGGGACGGCCTTGCGAGGGACCTGCCAGCGGATACGGCATGGAACCGGACGGGGTGCTGAGGCTACGGCATTCTCCGTCTGAATTGCGTCGTGAGCTGCGCGTGGTGTTTGGCAATTTTTGTCATCGGTTCCTAGTCTTAGATCATGGGGACGATGAACATCTCGCTGCCGGATCAGCTCCGGGCCTTTGTGGACGAGCAGGTCGCGGAGAAGGGATATGGCACGAGCAGTGAGTACATGCGTGAGCTGATCCGTCGGGATCGGGATCGCCAGGTTCTGCGGAACCTGGTGTTGGAGGGTGCGGCGTCTGCTCCGTCTGGTCCAGCGGATGCGGCGTACTTTGACGCATTGCGTGAGCGCGTCCGTGGGCATGCACAGGAGTGAGCCCGAAGCCGGTCATCCCGCGTGAGCAAGCTGACCGGGATGTGGACGATGCCGTCACGTATTACGTGAAGGAGCATGCGCAGCAGGCTGCGCTTGATCTGGTGGACGCGTTGCAGGACGCCTATGCACACGTTGGTCGTCGTCCCGGGATGGGGTCGCCGCTCTATTCCCATGAGCTCGATATTCCTGGGCTGCGTACCTGGCCGCTGGCTCGTTTCCCTTATCTGGTCTTCTATGTCGAGCGCGAGGACCATGTTGACGTGTGGCGTGTGCTACACCCCCGACGCGACATCCAGCCCTGATGCAAGACCATCTGGAATAACGACTGGATCAATACACCCGCCACCTGAATCGCCTCACGCTGCGAGACGAAATGGGCTGGTGGTTAAACCAACCTGTTTTCCCAGGCCGAGGAGGCATGTCGGCGGGACTCACCTCCACACTCGCGGCACACGACACCGTGCTAGCAGGGCGAAAGGACGGCGGAGTGGGCACGTCTAGGTGGACAAGTCGACCCGCGGGTACTCCGCAGGCCTCGGAACGTGACGTCCTGCGGCGTACGATCGAAGGCTAGGCTCACCAGCTCGATCTTGCCCAGCGCGTTGAGCGAAGCGGCGGATTGGATGGATTGTAAGCGCGTCCCGTGGGGCGCTGTTCGACCTTGTCGATGAGTACCTGAAGGAGGACGGGCCACGATGAAGATTCCGCCGATCGTGTCACCACAGGATTGGGTTGCCGCCCGTGAGGAGCTGCTGGTCGAGGAGAAGAAGCTGACCCGTGCCCGCGATGCGCTGGCCGCCAAGCGTCGCCGGATGCCGTGGATGGCGGTGGAGAAGGAGTACCGCTTCGACGGCTCGGGTGGCCCGTTGAGCCTTCTCGACCTGTTCGAGGGTCGCCGCCAGCTGATCGTCTACCGCGCCTTCTACGCGCCGGATGTCACCACGTACCCAGACGGGGACGGTGCGTACCCGGAGCGGGCCTGCGTGGGCTGCTCATTTGTCGCCGACCAGGTCGCGCACCCCGCCCACCTGAACGCGCGGGACACGACGCTCGCGTTCGTTTCGCGAGCCCCCCAGGCCGAGATCCAGGGCCTGAAGGAGCGCATGGGGTGGGGGCTGATCCCGTGGTACACGATCACCGACGACTTTGACAAAGACTTCGGCGTGGACGAGTGGCACGGCACCAACGCCTTCATCCGCGACGGCGAGCGGATCTACCGCACCTACTTCGTCGACAGCCGGGGCGACGAGGCGATGGGAAGCACCTGGAGTTACCTGGATATCACGGCGCTCGGCCGCCAGGAGGAGTGGGAGGACTCGCCTGAGGGCTATCCGCAGACCCCACCGTACGGGTGGTGGAACTACCACGACGCGTACGGCAAGACCGCGTAATCGCCGTCATGGCAGTCTGTCGTTGCCATGATCGAGCGCCGCGGCAGTACACGATGCAGCAGCCAGATGATGGAGTCTGGGCAGGTCACCGTGCGTGGGTATGGCTGGCCTAGAATCGGGCGCTGAGGGACGAACACGGGTCTGTCCTGCACTCACCGGTAGCCGCGCTCACAGCCGGTGCGCCGCTCAAGTCAGGGGATCAGGACGGTCTTGCCGGTCAGCCATCTGGCGGGGGACTCATCGGAGACCGCAGCCCGCTCGGTCGCCCGAGCTGCCAGTGTTCCGTCGGCCCTGGCGACCAGCCTGACCATCTCGGCGAGTTGGGCGGCGTAACTGGCGTGGACCTCGGCCAGTTCAGCCAGGGGCAGCCGCTCGGCCACATCGGCCGCCAGGGCTCCGTCGTCGACACGGGCGACTAGTTGGGCCAGATGGCCGGCGTCGCTGCGTACGAACACGTGAACCGTCCGCACCCCGCGCCCGGCGTCGTCTGGCCCGGGAGTAGTGATGCTGAGGAAGGCGCCGCCGTCGGCGACCAGGTCCACCAGTTGGGCGGTCGCCTCTGGGCTGGTGGGCGTCATGTTCAGCACTACGTCGAAGTGCCGTCCGGCCACGGCCCGGGGGACGGGGGTAGTCGTGTAGTCGACGATCTGATCGGCGCCGTAGGAGCGGATGCGGTCGCGACTTCGGGTGCTGGCGGTCGCGGTCACAGTAGCGCCGGCCCGCGCCGCAAGTTGGACGGCGTAACCGCCAACCGCCCCGCCGGCGCCGTTGATCAGCACGTTTTGCCCGGACTTCAGGTCGGCGTGCTCATACACCGACTGCCACGCTGTCAGCCCGGCCCACGGCAGGGCGGAGGCGTCGGCCAGCTCGACGGTGCGGGGAGCGGAAGCCAGCACCTCGGCGGGCGCGGCGACGTACTCGGCGGCAGCGCCGGGCGCATCCGCCGGCAGGAGGGCGATCACCGCGTCCCCGACGCTCCAGCCGGTCACGCCCTCGCCCACCTCAGCGATGACGCCGGACACGTCAGGGTTGGGAACGTGCGGAAAGGCGAGCGGGAGCGTGTCCTGCAGCAGGCCCGCGCGTATCGCGGCGTCAGTCGAGTTGAACGAGGTGCCGGCCACCCGCACCAGCACCTGGCCGGGCGCTGCTACCGGCCGGGTCACGTCCTCGTAGACGAGGACGTCGCTGTCGCCGTAGGCGTGGTAACGCACTGCCTTCATGGTCTGTCCTACCTTTCAAGGTGGGTCTGATTGGTCATTCGTAAGATCGGAAAAGGCTCAGGGGCTCTGGGCATGGCTCTCATGGGTGAGACCGTTCGATGGCTCAAGGAACTTGGCCGCCCGGGGCCTGCGACGATCCACAAGGCCGGGTTCATGAGGTTCTCCTTGCGACGTAGCGGTCCCCGTCGCGCGGGGGAGTGGTATACGTTCTCAGCTGTATGACAACTCAGTGCCGCGGAATGTGAGGCGGCGTGCCGGCCACACTGTTCGGTGCTTGACTCATGGGACTGCGGGGGCAGATGCGACCTAGGGAGGCTAGAGGCCTATGAGCGCACGACCCGAGTCCGGACGCGGCCGGACCGACCCGGGCCTGAGCGCGGTCATGAGCGAGCGGCGTCGACTGGTTAACCTCGCCTACCGGTTGCTGGGCTCCTTGGCCGAGGCGGAGGACGCCGTGCAGGAGACCTATGCCCGCTGGTTTGCTATGTCCCGGGAGCAGCAGGAGGCCATCGAATCCCACGGGGCCTGGCTGACGACGGTCGTCAGCCGCATCTGCCTGAACCTGCTCGGCTCGGCACGGGTCCGGCGGGAGCGCTATGTGGGTGAGTGGCTCCCGGAGCCGCTTCCCGATCGTACGGAGTGGCTGAGCGCGTCGGGTGATGTTACGAGCGATCTGGCCGACCGGGTTATCCAGGACGAGTCGGTCACCATGGCCTTCCTCGTCATGCTCGATTCGATGACATCGGCCGAGCGCGTCGCCCTCGTCCTCCATGACGTCTTCCGCTACACCTTCGCCGAGGTGGCTGAGATCGTCGACCGGACGCCAGGGGCCTGCCGCCAGCTCGCCTCCTCCGCCCGGCGCCGGATCAGCGCATCACAGACGCCTGCGATCCCGGCAGCCCAGCAGGCCAGCATCGTCCGGGACTTCAAGCAGGCATGGGAAGCCAAGGACATCCGCACGCTCGTCAGCCTGCTCGACCCCGACGCAACGGCGATCGCCGACGGCGGGGGCCTCCCGGGTGCGGCCCGCCGTCCGATCCACGGCAGCATGCAGGTGGCGCGCAACCTGGTCAGCGCCGCCGGTAGGGCCCCCGACCGGACGATCCTGGAGCGCACGGTCAACGGGCAACCCGGTCTGGTGGTTCAGCACGACGGCGTCATTGGGATCGTGATCGCCTTCGACCTCGCAGGCGACCGGATCAAGCACATCTGGGCGGTGACAAACCCCGACAAGCTCCGGCCCTGGACGGAGTTGCAGTGACCCGCGTGGCATCTGCCGTGACATGCCGATGGAGTAAAGACGCGATCAACGCACAGAGTCTAGATTCGCCGTCCTCGACATAGCCGAACCTTGCGGGTAGGGATCTGAATGTTGCACGGCTACGAGTGCGAATCCCTCCAAGGCCAACCAGTCGGGCATGGACCTACGCGGCGCGATCCTGGCTGTCCACTGCAGGTCAGCTGAGGTCGAGGATGGGCGGTGCGGATGAGCTTGGGTGGGCGGGTTCCGCCACGTTTCGACCTTCGCCTTCGATGTAGTAACATATCTACATAGAGAAAAGGGGAGGGGTTAGCATGTCTGTGTCGACGTTTTCCAGTCGTGAGTTTAATCAGGACACGGGTAGGGCCAAGGCTGCGGCTCACCGGGGTCCGGTGTTCATCACTGATCGTGGGCGTCCTGCTCATGTGTTGTTGACGTTCGAGGACTATGAGCGGCTCAGCGGCGGTGGGGGCAGTATTGTGGACCTGCTCGGATTGCCGCCAGGTGTGGAGGATGTCGAGCTGGAGGTTCCGCCAATGCGGGATCTTGCACGGCCGGCGGATCTGGGCTGATGTTTCTGCTCGACACCAACGTCGTCTCCGAACTGCGTAATGCCAGGGCGGGCAAGGCCGACAAGAACGTGACCGCTTGGGCGGCGCAGGTGCCGGCCGCCAGTCTGTTCGTCTCGGCCATCACGATCCAGGAGTTGGAGATCGGGGTCCTCCTTGTCGAGCGACGCGATGCCGCACAGGGAGCGGTTCTTCGTGCGTGGCTCGATGATCATGTGCTGCCTGCCTTTGAGGATCGGGTCCTGCCGGTTGATACCAAGGTGGCTCGGCGTGGTGCGCACCTTCATGTCCCTGACCCGAGGCCGGTGCGCGACGCGCTGATCGCGGCGACAGCGCTGGTACATGGCATGACGGTGGTGACGCGAAACATCGCCGATTTTGAGCCGACCGGAGCCGAGATCTTCGATCCGTGGACTGTTCCGGCCACGTGACCGGAGAGGACTGGGTCAATTCGCTCGCGACGTTCCAGGCGTCCAACATGAACGCAAGTTAGAAATCGCAGGTCAGGCCAGTTCGAGAAGGGCGCCATCGGTGTGCCTAAACGGATAAGTCCCCCTCGGACACTCAGCAGGGTTCTGACCTGCGTCGGATCGTTGTCCTGGCCGCGATCGTTGAGTTGAGAGCGAGAACCGTGATCCGCCACTTCACCGCGTCCGTGGCCGTAGTTGATGACCAGGACCGCGCGCTGCTGGTGCAGCATCGCAAGTCTGGGCTGTGGCTATACCCCGGCGGACATATCGAACCCAACGAAGATCCCGAGCAAGCCGCTAGGCGCGAGGTACGCGAAGAGGTCGGCATTGAGATCGACATCGTCAGTGACCCTACTTACGAGCATCCGGCCGTGCGTACGGTCTCCAATCCGTTCACGATCATCGTTGCGGACGTCTCCGACGCTCTGATCGGGGTCCACCAGCACATCGACTTCGTCTACGCTGCCCGGCCGCGCACCACGGTCCTTGAGACGCAGATCGATGAAATCGACGCAGCGCATTGGGTTCCGCTCGCGGAGATGTGTTCGCTGGCGATTCCTGCGGAATTGCCGGGACTGTTCGAGGCGGTCACGCACAGGTTGAGACAGACGCCAGCCGCGCATGCCCAAGGCGCAATGCGAATCGATCGACCGCGTTCTTAGCCCACGGTCAACACAGCCGCGCGGTCGATAGATCGAGGATGGTGTGTGGGGGATATAGCGCCGAGTCCCTCCTCGGACACTCAAACAGTTGTACGGTTGCGTAGTGCGTTGCCAGCGGCCTCGCGAGGCGAGCCTCGCGTTGGTGGTGAACGCGCCCGTCCCGATCGTGGCCATCCATACTGGTGCAGGCGGCCGGGGCAGGATTAGCACGGGATCAGCGCTGTCAGGGTGAGAACCGGCTCGTCCGACGAAGTGGTGAGGGCGCCAGGGGTGCGGCAGCCCGGCTCGTCAAGAACCGGTCCGTCCGCTTGATCGGCCGCGTCTACCGACAGGACGAGAATCACATGGCCTGTTCGGCCGCCGAGGAGGCGCTGAGGTGGGCTCTCCTAGATCGATGACGACGCACGGTCATAGATACGTGCTCTCTCGGCATTCGTTCTCCCTCGTCGACCGAGCCTATCGGTGGGGCTACCGTCCTCCACGTAATGCCAAGTCGACTTGTTACAAGTTGAGTTATCATTCTGTGTGTGGACCTATCCAAGCCCTCCCGCCTTCATGACCGTGATCGTCCCTGGCGGTCGCTGGTCGAGTTTGTCAGCTCGCCGGAGACCAGTGCGCGGCTCGGGCTTGTCTACGGGCGTCGCCGGCAGGGTAAGACGTTCCTGCTGGACCTGCTGGTTCAGGCGACGGGCGGGCTGATCTTCACGGGCCTGCCTCAGGCAGGGGCTATGAACCTACGTAGGCTTGCCAGGGCGTACGCTCAATATGCAGGTGGGCCGGTGCCGGCGTTCGAGGACTGGGAGCAGGCTATCGGTGCCCTTCTCGACCTGGGCCAGCGGCGGTCTGAGCCAACGCTCATCGTGTTGGACGAGTTTCCGTATCTCATGGAGTCTGAGCCGGCTCTTCCGTCCATCGTGCAGATCGCGTTGGAACCCTCTAGCCAGCGTAGCGCCCAGGCCGGTACCCGGCTGATTTTGTGTGGTAGCGCGCTGCACGTGATGCGAGGATTGCTGGCTGGCCCGGCGCCGTTGCGTGGCCGTGCCGACTACGAGATCGTGATCCAACCGTTTGGATTCCGCGATGCGGCGGCGTTCTGGGGCGTCGCCGATGATCCTGATCTCGCGTTTCGGATCCATGCGCTGGTCGGGGGAACGCCTGCCTACCGCTCCATGTGCGGCATCTTGCCAAATGAAGTTGCCGACTTCGCGGAATGGGTAGTGCGCGGGCTGTTCAATCCCGACCGGGCGATCTACCGAGAGGGCGCGGTCCTGCTGCATGAAGAGCCGAGCCTGACAGATCTGGGTCTGTATTACTCAGTACTCAGCGCGATCGCCCAGGGAGCGTATCGACGCAGTGAGATCGCCGGAGTCCTGGGTCGAACGGACAACGCGCTTGCTCACCCGTTGGCGCTGCTCGAGCAGACTCAGCTGATCGAGCGTGTCGATGACGCGTTCCGGCAGCGCCGTCCGGTCTATCGGATCGTTGAGCCGATTCTTCGCTTGCATCAGCTGCTCATTGCTCCAAACGAGGCTGATCTTGTCGGTGGAGGCGGTGCGCGGGTGTGGGAAGACAACATCGATACCGTTAACTCGAAGATCTACGGTCCGCATTTCGAAGAGCTATCGCGACAGTGGTGCCTGTGGCATGCCGAACCGGAGACCTTGGGCGGTCGGCCCAGCACGGTGCAGTCCGCAACAATTGCCTGTTCGCAGCATCGGCAGGGCCACGAGCTGGATGTTGTCGTCAGCAGGCGACGGCCGACCCAGAGCAATGTCGTGCTGGCCATTGGCGAGGCGAAGAGCACGACGAGCGCCGTAGGCGACAGAGAGCTCAGACGGCTGGAACACCTACGCGAACTCGTCCCCTCCGATCAGTACGAGTCACCGCCTCGCCTGATCCTGTTCTCTCGGTTCGGATTCACCGAGGAACTGCGTCAGAGTGCGGCCGACCGTGATGACGTTGAACTCGTAGACATGAAGCGACTTTATGCCGGTCGATAGCTGAGATCTGGTTCAGTCGGAGATCGCAGGTCAGGTTGCCGTGTTCCGCGCCATCGTCAGGGGGCAAAGTCCAAGGCCCCCTCTCGGACACTCGAAGACCGTACACCCCAGTCGTCGTAGCGCACAGCGCTCCCGATCTCGGACGCTTCGCTCCTTGTAGTCGACGGTAATCCATCCGCCGCCCCACGCCTACACACTCCGCGATACGCCCGCAAACATGAGAGTGCGCTTGAGCGTTGATCGCTGACGCGCAGGAGGCACGTCTTTCCCGCGAACGACACGGGGTTGTGCGGCAGTGTCTAGACGCCGATGAGCGAGATCGAGCGTACTCTCATCAGCTGCGTTCCGTGTTGGGCTGAGGCACATGCCATCAGAAGATCGGGCGGAGAGCGATTGCTTGGTGGACGCGGTGGCGGTCAACCAACCTTGAGTTGTTCGTCGCCGAAGTCGGCGACGAGGTTGAGGGTTCCGCCGAGGGCGGCGACGTAGCGGTCCATGACGTCGCGAGTGGAGACGTCGCCCTTCTCAATTTGGGAGACACGGGAGACAGAGCTGCTCATCCGGCGGGCAACCTGGCCTTGAGTCAGACCCCGACGCTTGCGCAGTTCGGCGAGTCGCCAGCCACGGGTCTGGTCACGCAGCCTCCGGACCTCGTCGTCGAAAGCTCCCGGACCGCCGGCGGTCTCAACGGCGCGGTCAAGGTGGTCAGTATCGCGCCACTTGCGGTACCCACTCATCGTTCCAGCTCCTTCCTGCGCTCCTGCAAGTATGTCTCGTACAGCTGCTCTGCTTCTGGGATCGCTTCTCGATACCAGCGTTGCCCGCCGCCCCAGCCTGCTGCCGCTGTCGATCTCGGCAGGGGTTGCGCACCGTGTCTGGCCTCGTCAGAGTGTTCCGCTTGCGTTGAAGCTGTCGGTTCCAAGGACATTCAGAAGAGCGAGAGCCTCGGCGCTATGGGATCCTGGCGGCGCGCTGTAGAGCACGACGTGTTGGTCGCGGTCGGTGAGCGCGAGCGTGTCGCAGTCGACGGTGATCTGCCCGACGACCGGGTGCTGGAACGTCTTTGTGAGCATTGGCGCCGCCTGCACGTCGTGCCGGTCCCAGAGCCGGGCGAACTCGGGGCTGCCGTGGCGGAGTTCGTCGACGAGGCCGGCTACTGCAGGGTCGGACGGGTATCGGGCGAGCGTGGATCGGAGCTCCATGACGACGTGATGGCGGAACTCTGCCATGTCGGAGACCCCGTACAGGGTCGCATCGGCGCCCGCCGGGCCGAGGAACGCGCGGCGTGCGAGGTTGCGGTCTTCTGGGGCGAGCCGGGCGAAGTCTTCCATGAGCGCGGCCGCGAGGTGGTTCCACGTGAGCACCTCGAAGGCAGCGGACATTACGAAAGCGGCCGTCTGCGGCAGCCGCTCGAGGAGGGCGAGGATGCTGGGGCGAACGTCGCGCCGATGCAGCCTGTTACGGGTCGGCGCGGTGCCCGCCAGGACGTGGAGGTGATCGGACTCGGCGTCCGTGAGCCGCAGCGCGTCCGCGATCCCGGTGAGGACCTCACCCGACGGACGTGGCGCCCTGGCCTGTTCGAGCCGGACGTAGTACTCGGTGGAGATGTGCGCGAGGACCGCGACCTCCTCACGGCGAAGACCTGGGGTCCGGCGTCGCGAGCCCGACGGAAGGCTGACGGCCTCCGGCCGGAGCCGCTCGCGACGGCTGCGGAGGAACGCCCCAAGCTCCTGCTTGTCCATACGCCAAGTGTGCACGCTGCGCGGCGGCGGATCCTGGTACTGCCTGTACCTGCATCCGGCCTGGAGGCGGCCTGACACTGTCATCATGACCAACAACATTGACATCGCACCCGTCGGCCTGCTCACTGGCAAGGTCGTGTTCATTACTGGCGCCAGCCGCGGCATCGGCGCAGCCGCGGCCCGGCTCTTCGCGCGGGAAGGCGCCGCCGTCGTGATCGCCGCCCGTAACACCGACGCCCTTGAGGGCATCGTCACCGAGATCCGCGCCGACGACGGCGTCGCCGACGCCGTCACCATGAACCTCGCCGACCGTGCGAGCATCCGCGCGGCTCTCGGCCGCGTCGAGGAGGTGCACGGCCGGCTCGACGGCGCCTTCAACAACGGCGCGGCCATACAGCAGCAGCCCGGCCCGATCGACACCACGAGTGAGGAGGATATCGACGAGCAGTTCGAGGTGAACTTCCGCGCACACTGGACCGCAATGACCGCCGAGGCCGCGCTCATGCGACGGAACGGTGGCGGGGTGATCGTGAACACCTCGAGCATCGGCAGCCGCCGCGCGAACCCCGCCCTCCCCGCATACGGCGCCATGAAGCGCGCGCTCAACAGCATCACCGAGACGGCCGCCGTGACCTGGGCGCCCGATGGCATCCGGGTGAACGGCATCACGCCCGGCGGCACCGCGACGGAGATGATCGACGCGTGGGAGGCAGCGACCCCCGGCATCATCGAGCGCATCAACACATCGACCCCGCTCGGCCGGATGGCCGAGCCCCGCGAGGTAGCCGAGGTAGCTGCGTGGCTGCTCAGCGACCGAGCCTCCATGGTGACCGGCGCGATCGTGCCAGTCGACGGCGGCGCGGGCGCCTGAACAGGGCTGGCCGCATCTCTTATGTCTGTGGAAACGGCGAACATCCTGCGACGCGTGGTACGTGGCACTCGCAGAGCACCTGAACGCCTTGATTGCGACTCTCGATCAAAAGACCAAGGCGGTCGTCATG
>NZ_ML142849.1:378219-387989 GCF_004138495.1 Phytoactinopolyspora endophytica | reverse complement strand
CCGGGCGTCGTGGGCGGCGCGCATGATCGCCTGCGCGCCGTCGCGAATTGGGGTCTCGCCGTTTAGAGGGTGCCCATTTCGACGATGCGGTGTTTGATTCCGTAGGCGACTGCGGCGGTACGCGAGTCGACGTCGAGCTTGGTGAAGATGTTGGACACGTGCCGATGGATCGTGCGTTCGCTGAGGTGTAGCTCGTTGGCGATCGCGCGGTTCCCCTTGCCTCGGGCGATGAGGCGCAGGACCTCGATCTCTCGTTGAGTGAGTCCGTGTGTCTCGGGAGCAGTGTCTGTGGCCGCGACGATCCGGTTCAGCTGTTCCAGGTCCGGACGTGCGCCGAGTCGTTCGAATGTTTCCCGGGCTGCTGAGAATTCGAGCTGCGCACCGTCATGGTCAGCGAGCGCGCGGCAGGCCTGCCCGATCAGGACGTTCAGTTTGGCCACCTCGTGCGGGGCACCTTGCTCCTGCCAGGCTCCGACGGCCTGCCGCAGCAGTGGCAACGCTGTGCCGGGATCGCCCTCAGAGAGCGCCAGCGCGCCTGTGACGGTAGCCGTCTCGGCCTCGATGACAGGTGTCGTGAGCTCGCCCGTGAGCTCCTCGAACTCGGTCACTGCATCCCGGGCCGCCTGGATCTTCCCCTCTTCGAGGTAGATGGTGACCGCGGCCTTTAACAGGTCCAGGCGGTCGGGCTTCGCGCTCACCTCGGTCAGCGCCCGACGGATGCCTGCTGACGCGGCGTCGACGTCGCCTTGGGCGAGTCTGAGCAGGGCGAGTCCCGGTTGTGTCGGGCAGCCACTTTCCGCGGTGCGGCGGTAGGCATCTTCGGCGGCATCCCACTCGCCACGCAGCCGCCGGACCTCGCCGAGTTGGTAGTACGCGTGGCCGCAGACCCAACCGGCGTAGCCGTCGAGGTCGTCACAGACCGCGGCGATCTCGTCGAGGGCGTCCGGCCAGGCACCGTTGAGGAACATCAATCGTGAGCGGTAGATGCGGCAGTTCCCGAGGTACGCGCCTGCGAGACTGTCCAGCGAATCGAGCCACCTGGCCATCGACCGGTTCCACGCTCGGGCGCGAGCGAAGTCGCGTGCCAGGCAGCACCCGCGCACGGCGGCGCAGTAGATCCATGGGGTGACGCGTGGCGATAGGCCATGGTTGAGGAGAATGGCCATCGCCTCGTCCAGGTGATCGAGCCCGTCCTGGAGCCGCCCGTCGTCGATCAGGGTCTGACCCCACATGCTCAAGGCCCATGGGACCACCTCGCCCTGGCCTTCGTCGACGATCGCCCTGAGCAGGTCGTCGGCGCGAGCGCGGTTACCCGTCGTTCCGTGGAACATCGCCTCGGGGATCTTGAGCCACACGCTGCCGGCCATATCGGGGCCGAGGGTGCGGCTGGTCTGCTTGAGCCAACCGCTTGCCTGGACGGCCTTGTTGCTGTTCAACAGCGCCCACCACAGCCAGAACGCGACCTGCGCCGCGTCATCGAGTTCGTCGGCACTGACCCGGAGGACGAAGACACGGTGAAGCAGAGCGACCGCCTCGTCACCCCGGGCACAGACCTGGGCCGCTTCGGCGTAGGCTTCCAGATCCTCGGCGGCGAGCTGCTCTTCGGTGTCCGCCGCAGCGTACTCCGCGCACGCCTCCTCCCACCGGGAGGCCTGGTGAAACTCCCGTGCGCGAGCCACGTGTGCCGTGGCGGCTTCCATGCCCCCAGCATGGCCCATCAGATCGCAGATGGGTAGTTGTACCCACGCCCTCGGACTCAGGTTGGCGGCCAATGCCGATCCGTCCGGCTGCCCGGTCGGCCAGTCTCGAATCGGAAAGCTCGCAAGGCGGGCACCACCGGAGCCAGACCTACCGACTAAGGAGTTCCGATGAAGACAACAAACGTGAACGGCATCAAGTTGGCCTACGACGTCCAGGGTGAGGGAGAACCGGTGCTGTTCATCCACGGCGCCATCTGGGCCGACTTCCTTCGTCCGTTGGCCGAGCAGACGGCGTTCAGCGGGTTTCAGCGGATCCGCTATCACCGGCGCGGGTACGGCGAGAGCGCCGGACCGGCCGGTGGCTTCGACATGCAGGTGGCCGACATCGTTGCCCTGCTGGACCACCTCAAGGTGGACCGGGCACACCTTGTGGGTCACTCGGAGGGCGCCATGATCGCTCTCGAACTCGCAGCGTCCTCGCCCGCTCGGGTACGGTCCCTGGCGCTGCTCGAGCCGCTGCCGTCCAGCAGTTGGCTGGCCGCCGGCGAGTTCGCGGACGTGCTGGGAATTCTGGGTCCAGCGTTCGAGGCGATGGCGGGTCGTTACCAGGCGGGCGACATCGCAGGCGCGTACGGGCCGCTCTTCGAACCAGCCGGCCTGGATTGGCGCGCGGCTGCCGAAGCCGCAGGACCCGGCGTCGTCGACCAGGGCATCAAGGACGCGGCAACGTTCGTCGAGGGCGAAGCTTCCGCATTAGTCGAGTGGAACTACGGGGTCGAGCAGGCGGCAACGGTCGACAGCCCAGTGCTCTCGTGGTGTTCCGCTTCGCAGAACCCGATCAACCCTGCAACGCGAGCCTTCCTCTACGAGTTGTTCCCGCAGCGCGAGGAAGTCGTCCTCGAGGGTGCAGATCACTTCTCGGTCACCACGAACCCAGCGGCCGTAGCCGAGCCGATCGCCGAATTCGTCTCGCGGCACAGCGCGACCGCCGCACTCACGTGAGGTAGACCGACGAGGAACGTCGAGGGCCCTCACTGCCCGAATCCGCCGCAACCGTCCGACTGCGGCGCTCTCGAAGTGTCGACGGCCTAGCGCGCGAGTAGGCGAGCGAATCCGGCGTGCAGCTCGTGTACGCGTACCGACCCGCTGCCCAGCATCTCGGCCTTTTGCCGCAGGCGGTCAACGAGCGCGTCGTCCGGCTGGCCGTACACGTCGATAGCCAGCATGTTGATGAACTCACCGATCGGGCGGAACTTGGGCCCGGCCACGTTCATGTGGAACTCGAGCGATGCCGAGTCGGGATTGATGTGCAGGACGGTCATGCGGGTCCCGTCATCGCTGAAGTACACGTTGTATGCGAGGAGCCGTGGCTCGTTGGCTTCCACGAACTCCGTCAAGTCGGCCATTGCGGCCTTGAGCTCCCTCAACCGCCCATCCCGAACTTCGGATGTATCCACGTATACGATGGGCTGTGACCTGTCGGCGAAGGTCTCCATGTACGCATGGTGCTGCCTCAGACAGCGGCAACGCAATCATTTGCCGCGATTCGCTCCGTTGCGCGAACGGCGCGGCGACCGGATCCGGTTCCAGGCGGTGCAGTCGCTTGCCGTCCGCGGCCTTGGCCCGGTTCGGACGCGGTCCGGGATCGGCGCCGGTGCCGTACGAATCGTGGCCGGGTTGGATCGTCGGCGTTCTTGTTGTACTTCTCCGCTTCCATCTTCCGCGTGCAGATGCCGCAGTACATGATGCCTTTGAGCGCGTATTTGGACGGCCCTGGAGAGGCCCGCTCTGTGGGTATGGCTGACTATAGGTCCGCATCCAGCCGGGCACCATGACGAGGCGTGGCTCAAGAAGGGGCTGCCCACCTCGCCGTATGACGTGTGACACCGAGCTGTTCAACACACGTGCTCAGCGTCAAACGAGCGCTATGAGACCACCTGGAATTCGATGGAGGCGGGTGTGAGGCCCGGTGAGCTGACACTCACTTCCACGGTGCCGGGCTCGTCGTCGGACTGCACGATCGCCAGGAGCCTGCCCTGGAAGGCATCCCGCTCCCGCACGTGGTACTGCTGCAGATCCGACATGTTCCCGTTGTCGGCGCCGAGGTATTTCCCAGCCCCTTGGACGGACCAAGAGACCCGGTTGCTCGCTGTCGGCACCACCAGGCCGTTGGCGTCGACGATCTCAGCGGTCAGATGCGCGACATCGCGGCGGTCTGCGGCGATCTCGTCTAGGTCCACGGAGAGCCGGATCGCAGCCGGCTCCCCGGTGGTCGAGATCTCGGTCTCCACGGCGACATCGTCGAGCTTGCGGCCCACCGCACGGAGGGTGCCGGGCTCGAAGGGAACGTCCCACACGAGGCTGAGATCAGACGTAGTCCGCGGTGTACTCCGCTCGGGCGGGTAGTTGCCGTAATCTTCGATCATCCCGACGGCCGGATGCCAGTACCCCTTCGTGCCGAGTGATTTGTCGTTGAGGAACAACTCCACCGAGTCGCAGTTGGTGTAGCACCGCACAGTGACGATCTCCCCCTCTGAAACGTTCTGGTTCCAGTGCGGGTACAGGTAGACCATCGGTTCTTCGGTCCACTGACTCTGGTAGAAGTAAAATCCCGGCTTCTTGAACCCGCACAGGTTCAGCACGCCGCCGCTGAATCCTCGGCTCGTCGGTGAGAATGCCTCACCCAGGTAGTCGACTCCCGTCCACATGAAATCGCCTGAGGCGTAGTCCCTCGTCGAGATGAACTTGTACTGGTTCTCGACATCGATGCTGTGGTTCGTCGTGATATTCCCGCTCTCCGAACCCACCATGGGCTTGTCGCCCCAAGCCTCGCGGTCGACCTCCATGTAAAGGTGCGCGCGGTCATGCCAGCGATCGCAGTAGTTGTACCCGATGATGTCCATCTCGGCGATGAACTCGTCTGTCGTTGCAGCGCCCGGTCGCTCATGCCCCATGCGGTCGCATCCGACGGTGACCAGCCGTGTGGGGTCCTCCCGGTGGAACACCTCGTTGAGGCTTCTCAAGGTGAGATGCCCGTCGGGGTCTCCTTCGGGGGACTGGTCGGCGACCTCGTTGCCGGCGCTCCACAGGACGACCGAGGGGTGGTTGCGGTCCCGACGCACAACGCTCTCGACGTCGCGCTCATACCACTCGTCGAAGTAGGCGCTGTAGCCGTGTGGGTCCACCTGTGGCTTCGGCGCCCTCCATTCGTCCAGCAATTCGTTCATGATGAGGAAGCCCATCCGATCGCAGAGGTCCAGGACCTCCGTGGCAAACGGAGTATGGCCGGTCCGAATGGCGTTACAACCCATCTCCTTGAGAATCTCCAGCCGGCGTTCCCAGACGCGTAGCGGCACCGCGGCTCCGACCAATCCGCCGTCGTGGTGAAGGTTGACGCCATTCATCTTGACCTGCTCACCGTTGATCAGCAGGCCTCGATCCGCGTCGAACTCCGCTGTGCGAATCCCGATCGATGTGTCGTACGCGTCCACGACACCGTGTGGTTCTCCGTCACCCGGCCGGGTGCGGATGGTGCTCCTGACCGTGTACATGTTGGGGTCCTCGACAGACCACAGTGCGGGATTGTCGACGGCCACCTGTTGCGTGAACGTGTGGTCCTGACCGTGTGGGATGGTCCGGGCAGACTCCACGGTCTCGGCTGTCTGCCCATCGTCGTCGACCAGGTCCGTCTGCAGAGTGACCCGGACCGGGCGCTGGCCTTCGTTCTCGACTCGCGTCTTGACCTGCAGAGTGGCAGCCTCCTCCGAGGCTTCCTCGATGATGACCCAAGTGCCCCATTGAGCGACATGGACCTCGTTCATCGTGGTCAGCCAGGTGTGCCGGTAGATCCCCGATCCGGAGTACCAGCGGCTGTTCGGCTGGTTCGAGTTGTCGACCCGCACGGCGATGACGTTCTCGCCCTCGACGAGATGCGGCGTGAGGTCGTAGGCAAAGGGAACGTAGCCGTACGGCCGGTCGCCGAGGTGCTCGCCATTGATCCAGACACTACTGTTCTGGTAGACGCCATCGAAATCGACGAAGCTGCGCCGGCCCTCGCTGGTCGCCGGCGCGGTGAACCGCTTGCGGTACCAGCCGATCCCAGTCGGCACCCACCCGCCTGGACCCCCGGATGGCTCGTCCGGGCTCAGCGGGCCTTCGATACTCCAGTCGTGCGGAAGGTCGACGTCGTCCCATTCGGCATCGTCGAACGTCGGCTGCTCCGCCCCATCGGGGTCATCACGGAGGAACTTCCATCCGAAATCGAAGTTCTCTCGGCTGCGACCCTCTGCTGCCTCGTCGTCGGCGGCGTGTGCAGTCGCCATGCCCGCCGCGGCTGAGCCGACGCTGGCCGCGAGCACGCCGAGACCGAGGCCTGCGCCTCCACTGAGGAGCTGGCGCCGGGTGGCACCACTGGTCGATGTCTGTTCGGTCATGAGCCCTTCTTCCTCTCTGAAAACGGACTTAGCCAGCACATGTGTGATCGGTGACCTTGGTCCCAGCCGCGGACGCGGTGATGCGCGGCTGGACGCGACATGGTTCGACGGCAGCGGCTAGTGCGACTCGGAGGGATGCTGAACACGCCACTATCACCACCACTCGCCATCCTGCTTATGCGACTGCATAATATGCAGGACTACTGCAGACTGTGCAGTTCTTGTATGATTGTCGCGACACCTCAGGCTGTCAAGGGTGCGAAGTACCCGCAGATAGCGATGTTCGATTCAGTAGGTGGCGGCTACCGGGTGCCGGATCTGCGCGTCGTGGTATGGATTCCAAGGGCTTTGAGCGAGGCTGGCGGGTACCGTCAAGTCGATCGTGCGTGGAGAACCGGCGATGCCCGTCCGACGGTGAGTAGCGGCGCTCTAGAGAGGCTGAGGTGAGGACTCATGACGCAATCCGTCGACCGGGCGGTCGAGACGCTGATGTACGTGGCAGGCCAGCCGCGATCGGTCGGGGATGTGGCGAACCGGCTAGGTGTCCATTCGACGACGGCGCTGCGGATTCTCCACACGCTGCACGGCTGGCGGTTGCTGGAAAAGCGTCCGGACGGCACCTATCGGCTCGGGGCCGCAGTGCTCGCCTTGGGACAGCGTGCGCTCGAGTCCCTGGATATCCGTGAGATCACGGCACCCTTCATGCGGGAGCTGCACGCCGCAACAGGTGAGACGGTCCATCTCGCAGTGCTTGAGAACGGTCACGTCGTCTACATCGACAAGATCGAGAGCAAGCATCCGGTGCGCATGTACTCACGGATTGGCCTGGTCGCCCCACTGCACTGCACCGGCGTAGCGAAGGCGATTCTGGCCTACCTACCCTCAGCGGAAGTCGACGAGCTTCTCTCCAACGCCGATCTGGTCAAGCACACCTCCAACACGCTCACGACGCCGGAAGAGCTCCGTGCGGATTTCGAGCGCTCTCGCGAGCGGGGATACGCAATTGACGACGAGGAGCACGAGAACGGCATCCATTGCGTCGCCGCGCCCATACTCCACGCCGATGGAAGCGTCGCGGCGTCGCTGAGTGTGTGCGCGCCTGAGATGCGAGTTCCCCGCGATCGGCTGATGAGCTTCGTGGAGCCCTTGCGCCGTGCCGTGGCCGGGGCAGCCGCCGGCTTGGGCCGACCGGCGGGCTGACCCAGCGCCTTTGTCGCCAGCCACGGGACCATGCGGCAACGAGCGTTCACGCACCGGCGAAGATCCACGATCCCGACCTCGACGAGAACTCGGTCCTGGTGGTGTGCAACTGTGCGTGCTGGCAAGGTTCAGCTTGCCGCTGAAGGTACCTTCGACCTGGTGGTAGACGAGCCTGAGGTTGATGGCTCGGAAGAAGTTGTTGAGGTCCGCGGGCTCGGCGTCCGGACCGAAGACTTCGTCGGCTGCGTCGGCGAACATGCCCGTCGGCCACGTTGGCCGCTGGTCCGTTCCTGCGTCCGGTTCGTGCGTCGATGTGGTGGCGGGCGAGCGTTTCCAGAGCACGTCGGTAGGCATCCAGTCCGGCGTACGCTTGGCGGATGAGCCTTGCTGGGAGGGCAGCGCTGCCCGGGGCACCCGTCCTGATCTCGACGAAGCTGCACGTCCCGCGGGTGCGGTCGGGGGTGGTGTCGCGCACGCGCCTGGTTGCCCGTCTGGTCGGCGGGCGGGAGCGCAAACTAGCGCTGCTCTGCGCTCCCGCGGGGTGGGGTAAGACGACGCTGCTCAGCGAGTGGCTCGCCGCACCGGAGGAGCCACGGAAGTGCGCATGGGTGTCGCTCGACGGGGCTGACAGCGACCCCGGTCGCTTTTGGCGCTATGTGATCGGGGCGTTGCGAACGGTCCGGCCGGAGGTCGGTGAAAGTGCGCTCGCCGCGATCGACGAGCCGCTGGTTCTCGTTCTGTGACCGACGTATGTCGGCCTGTTCGCGCCCTTGGTCTTGAGACCGTTGACAGATTCGTCGGCCGCCACGCGACGTCCAAGTTCGCCGTACGCGCGCTCACGCAGGCCGCCGCACTTGAATGGGCCGAGCATGGGATCGCCGGCGCAAACCCCGACATCCTGCTCCGGAACCTGCCTCTCTAGCTTGGCAGGTTCCGTAGTTTGTGGTGGCACGTTGCCTTCTTGCCGCGCAGCTCCCGGCCGACGCACTCGCACGCGTCCACGCGTACAACGAGGCGGTGCGCGCTGTCCGGCCTCTGATCCCGTTCTGGTACCTCGGCGTCTTGGGCACCCACCCCGACCACGCCGGCCGCCGCTGGGGCCACGCCGTGATGAAAGCCGGACTGCGGCGGGCCGCCCAAGACCGACTGCCGGCGATCCTGGAAACGAGTAACCCCGCCAATGTCGAGGTGTACCACCGCGCTGGCTGGGAGGTGGTGCGCTCGGTAACAGACCCGCTGCCGATCTGGCTAATGCAACAGTTGCCACACTGACCGTGCAGGACCCTTCCCGACGGCGTGTGCGTGGGGCGAGTCGCAGGTGGCCTTCGTGCTGCGATTGCGGACGGAACTTGGTCCCGACGACATGGCCCTCATCCAGTACGACCATGACACCGCTCACGTGGCCGGTCTGTTCGGCTCGCTGCTATGCGTTGCCATGGCGGTGTGCAAGCCGGCGAGTGTGTCGTCGGCTGCGATGTCGTAGGGCTGACGACCGGCCGTCGACCGGTGACGCGGACGCGCCGAAAGGCCCGGACCAGGCGGGCAGCAAGGGTCGGACGGTGCTCCACGGTGGGCGCATTGGGGAGCGCACTGAACATGGGAGTGCTTTCGTACCGTCGGCCGTCGTCGAGTCTCATCGCTGCCAGTGCGGTTGCGACCCCGAGCATGTTGTCCATGACCAACCCCTCGCTGATCGGAAGCCGTCGTGACCAGGCAACTCACGGCGTTTCCAGCTAAAATGATTATGGTGGAAACACCTTAGTGGTGGCTCTGCCAATGTGTCAACTGGTAAAATTGGTTTCAATGGAAACAGTCGATGACGTCACACGGATGCGCTTGGTCGGTGGCAATCTCGCCCTGGACTTCGTCAACACCCGGACCGGACCGCCCGATAGGTCTGACGATGACGTGCTTATGGGCTACCGCGAGTTGGTTGCATGGGGCATATACGCGGGTGCTCTCATCGAGGCTGAGGCGGCCGTGTTGCGCGGGTTGTCTCGCGACGATCCGGATGGAGCTGACGCGACGCTCGAGCGGTCCCTGCGCATCCGCGACGCTCTCGACGACGTGTTTCGGTCTCTGGCAACCGGCCGGGATCCCGGCGCGTCCGTGCTGGATCGGCTACGCGATGACGAGGCCGACGCGCTCAGTCATGCACGACTCGAGCGGGACGGCACGTTCGCATGGACGTGGCGCGGCGATCACACCCTGGAAAGGCCGCTACGGCCGGTGGTGCACGCAGCGATCCAGCTCCTCACCACCGGAACGCTGAACCGGATCAAGGGATGCCCCGGCTGTGGCTTCCTCTTCCTCGACGAGAGCAAGAACCGAAGTCGCCGGTGGTGCAGCATGGACGACTGCGGAACCGCTGAGAAGATCCGGCGCTACGTCGCCGCGCGACGTTCCAGTGCATCAAGATGAGCGGCGCGGCGCGTCC
>NZ_ML142849.1:377839-378205 GCF_004138495.1 Phytoactinopolyspora endophytica | reverse complement strand
AAGCCGCATCGCCACCACCGAGGAGCAACATCGCGCACATCAGGCCTGGCTCAAGGGTGAGAACGTCCGCTTGCGGCCTGGATGTCCGCCGCCACTCAGGTGATGACGAGGGGTGGAGGGCGATCGCCTGGTGGCGGCGTTGATGAGGTGGATGTTGAGGTCGTGAGCAGGATGATGCGGGTTCGCTGACGTGAGGGACTTTCGTCGGCACAGATCGGGCTAGAGTGAGGCTGAGAGCTTGTAGGAGACGGACGTGCATGAGACGTTGATCGCGGCTCGGGAGGCCTATGGCCGACGTGATTGGCGGGCTGCTCGCGGCAGCTTCATGGAAGCCGCGGCCGTCGAGACGTTGTCGGCTGACGACAC
>NZ_ML142849.1:374963-377739 GCF_004138495.1 Phytoactinopolyspora endophytica | reverse complement strand
GCGCTCGCCGAGGTGGCTTGGTGGCTTGGCCTTGTCGATGAGTCTTTGGCAGCGGGGGAGCTCGCGGTGTCCGCCATCGAAGCTTCGCTGGCCGGGATCGACGACCAACTGACCCGGTTTCCCTTGCGGTGCCGCACAGGTGGAGATCGCGCTCCTGGTCGAGGATTTCGAGCGCGCACGTGAGGCCTGCGAAGAGGTCGGGCTATCGCTGATCGGCTCGTGGTCATCGGCCAGCAGGACTCTGCTGGTCTCGCTCCGGCGATGCGATCTACGCGCCCGCGGGCGCGCTGCACGGCGTGAAGAACGAGTCGGATCAGCCGGTGGAGCTCGTCCTCGTCTTCGGCCCTCCCTGCGAGCATCCTTTCCCGCAGACCGGCACGCGGAAGCTCGACCTCAATGACCGGTAGAGGTGCGCAAGAGCTGCTCGCGGAGTTCGTCGAGGCGCACCGCGATGCTGATCCGGAACATCCGCTCGTCATCCCGCCAGGTCTCGCCCAGCACCCGGTCGAGACGGTCGAGTCGCTGCAGGATCGTGTTCGTGTGGAAGTTGAGAGCTCGTGCGGTTCGGGTGGGGCTGGCGTTGTTGCGCACGAATGCGCGGAGCGTGCCCAGCAGATCTGCGTTGCGCTCGGTGTCGTAGCGCCGGACAGCGCCGATCGTGTCGCGCAGGAACGCCGCCAGAGCACGGGAGTCGGTGTCGAGGATCGCCGAATACGGGAGGAAGTCGTCGGTCGAGGCGGCGACATCGGTGATCTCGAGCGCGGCGAGCAGGCGGGCGGTGCGCATCGAGAGGGTGAACGCCTCCGGCAGCGTGTCCGGGGCAGGAGGCGGGATGACGGCGACTACGGGATGCTGGATGGTACGGGCGACCTGCGCACGCACCTGACCTGCGTCGAGCTGCTGACGGGCCGAGGAGAACGCGGCGACGACGAAGCCGCGGTACTCGCCGATGAGCGCACGGTCGTCGAGGTGCGGCCCGAGAGCGCGCGCCGCGGCGGTCTGCTGGTCTCCGGGTACGGCGAGCAGCAGCAGGGAATCGAGCGTGTGCAGGTCGACGCCGAGCCGGCGAGCACGGCGCTCGACGTCGGAGCGCCGCTCCGGCACGTCGTCGAGGAGATCGGCGATGACTTCGCTGCGAATGCGGTGGTCGGCACCGGAGACCGCCTCCTGCTGCAGTTCGAGCAGCGCCCCGACCTGCGCCGCACGCTCGATGGTGCGGAAGTCCACGGCACCGAGCTCGAAGGCGCCCTCGCCGAGCAGCACCGCCCCGAAGTGCTGGGCTCCCGCGGAGAGCGCGGCGACCGCGCAGATGCCGGCATTGTCGACGGAGACGCAGTGCCCGGAGCGGCGGCTGTCCGCGATCGCGCCGCGGACGGCATCGTCGAGCTTCAGCATCCCCGGCGAGAGCGGAAGCCCTGCTGCCGCAATGACCTGGTCATGCGCGTCCAGGATCGCCACGGCGCGCCCGAGAGCCGACGCGAGCGTCTCCGCGACCGGCGCGAAGCCACCACCTGCGAGCACCGCCTGAACGAGTTCCTGGTGCACCGTGTTCGCCCGGTCCCGCTCGGCGAGGTGCGCCGTCAGGCTCTCAAGCGTGCGCCGGGTCTCGTCCTCCGACTCCCGCAGGTCGCGGAGCGTCTGCGTCGTCTGCAGGATGATCGAGGCGTGGTCGGCGAGAGCAGAGAGGAGAGCGACCTCCTCCGGTGCGAAGCTCTTCTCTTCGCGGTTCGCTACGAACAGCACACCGAGCACGTCGTTGCTGGAGAGCATCGGGACGCCGAGCAGTGAGACCAGACCCTCGGCGGAGACAGCATGGTCGATGCCCTCGTCGTGGCGCTCCTTCGCGTACGCCGAGTACTCCGCGACCCACTGCGCCGTCCGTGACTCCACGATGACGCTGGCCAGGCCGCGCCCCGGCGGCACCCGGAGCGCCTGAAAAGATGCGCTCACCGAACCGGTCGTCTCCCGGACGTTCAGTTCGCGGGTCTCCGGGTCGAACTCGGAGAGGTAGGCGACATCGGCGCTCATCATCTCTTGGGCGCGCTGCACCAGCCGGGACAGCACCGCGTCGCTGTCCCGCAGTTCCGCGAGCTCGCGTGCGCTGGAGAACAGCGCGGACAGCTCATGCTCTCGGCGGCGGAGCCGGGCGTGCTCACGCTGGGCGCGATGCACATGATCGGCGAGATCTGCGGCTGCCTGACCGGAGAGGCTGAGCTGTTCCAGGGCGTCGCTGACCGCCGTCGGACCGAGCTCCTCGTCGTTGTCGGCGGCATCCACGAGGGTCGTGATCGCCGCAGCGCGCGTATCTTCCGCCATCGAATGACCTCCCGTCAGGACCGGTCAGGGTGCCACGGACTCCTCGCGGCGCTGCACAGTCCGCGAGATCGCCGCGACGAGGTCGGGCCACAGCTCATGCGGGATGAGATGCCCCATGTCCGGCTGGATCTGGAGCTCGGAGCCCGCGATCGCCTCGGCCATGTCGACGGCAGAGCACCAATGCAGCACCTCATCTTCGCGGCCATGGAAGATAAGCGTGGGGACGGTGACGGATCTCAGGTCCTCCAGGCGCTCCGGGGCACGCAACAGCGCCGACCACTGCCGCGCGTAGCCGTCGGGGGCGTAGCCACGGTCGTAGGCGAGAGCGGCCTTCGCACGATGCCAGTCCTCCTGCGGGTCGTAGCGCCGGGGCGGGGCTGAGCTGACCGTGGCAGCGGCGAACGCGATGACCTCGTCGCGCGTGAACCGCCGCGGTGCCACGCGGAGCTCGGGGCGCTCA
>NZ_ML142849.1:373411-374935 GCF_004138495.1 Phytoactinopolyspora endophytica | reverse complement strand
GTGCAGGATGTAACGGCGGTCACGTCCGGGGATGGTCGAGAACAGTCCGAGGCTCCGCACCCGTTGCGGGTGCTTGATCGCCACCATCTGGGCCATCATGCCGCCCATGGAGTGGCCGGCGAGATGCGCGGAGGTCACGCCGAGATGGTCCAGCACGCGCAGGATGTCATCGGCCATGTCGGAGAGGTCGTAGCCGCCGTCGATGTCCTCCTCGCCGCCGAAGCGCTGCGAGAAGCCCGTGTCGCGGTTGTCGAACCGGACGACGGACAGGCCCTGGTCCGTGAGGAGGGAGACGAACTCGTCGTCCCAGCTGATCATCTGCGCCCCGCCGCCGGAGATGAGCACGAGGACAGGGTCGGCCTGGTCACCGAACACCTCGTAGTAGATCCGGACCCCATCGACGTCGGCGTACGGCATCGGCGTCTCCTTCCCTCGTTTTCGAGAGTCTAGGCGGGACTGCGGATAGTCGGGATGTGTCATCACCACATACACATCGTCGTGCAATGAGTGATGAATACATCGTCGTCGGCGACCGTCGCTCCTAATGTCGTGCCTGACACGCAGCGTCGATGATCAGGCGGCTGCACGTGAAGGAGGGGCGGCCCATGCCGAGAAACAGCCGAATCAAGGGTCTTCGCGACCACACTCCCGAGGAACGTCTCGACCTCGTGGCGGAGGCTGCGGGACTCGACGACGACGCTCTGAGCGCGTTGCGGCCGGGCGAGGGCTTGTCACTCGACCAGGCCGATCACATGATCGAGAACGTGGTCGGCGTCCTTGCCGTGCCGGTGGGTGTCGCGATGAACTTCATCATCGACGCAGAGGACCGCCTGATCCCCATGGCCACCGAGGAACCGAGCGTGGTCGCGGCCGCGTCGAACGCCGCGCGGATCGCGCGTGGGCACGGGGGCTTCCACACCTCGCACTCCGGCGACATCATGATCGCCCAGATCCAGGTGCTCGATGCGGTCGATCCCGAGGCGACCAGGATGCGCCTGTTGGAGGCGCGGGACGAACTGCTGGCGCTGGCCAACGACCAGGACCCGGTCCTCGTGCGGTTCGGCGGCGGCGCTCGGGACATCGCGGTGCGCGTGCTCCAGACCAGCGCCGGCAGGCAGGTGATCCTGCACCTGCATGTCGATGTGCGCGACGCGATGGGCGCCAACGCCGTCAACACGATGGCGGAGGCGCTGGCCCCCCGCGTGGCTGAGATCGCCGGCTCGCGCACGCTGTTGCGCATCCTCACCAACAAGGCCGAGCTGCGCCTCACCCGCGCGCGGGCAGTGTTCGATGCCGAGCTGCTCGGCGGCGCGCAGGTGGTCGACGACATCGTCGCCGCGAGCGCGTTCGCCGAGGCGGATCCGTATCGTGCCGCGACGCACAACAAGGGCATCATGAACGGCATCACCGCCGTTGTGCTCGCCACGGGCAACGACACCCGAGCGGTCGAATCCGGCTGCCACTCGCACGCGGCCCAAGACGGCCGGTACACCGCCCTGTCCCACTTCGAGAAAGACGCCGACG
>NZ_ML142849.1:371520-373359 GCF_004138495.1 Phytoactinopolyspora endophytica | reverse complement strand
TCCGCCTTCTCGGTGTCGAGACCGCCCGAGAGCTCGCCGGCGTGATCGCCGCCGTCGGCCTCGCCCAGAATCTCGCCGCCTGCCGGGCGCTCGCCGCCGAGGGAATCCAGCACGGGCACATGACGCTTCACGCGCGCACGGTTGCCGCCAGCGCGGGCGCGATGGTCGGCGAGATCGGCACCGTCGCTGAACGCATCGTCGCCGAGCGTCGCATCCGCGTGGAGTACGCGCAGGAGGTGCTGGCGGAGCTGCGAGCGGATCGGACGCCCGCATGACCGACGTCGCCCAGGGGCCCCGGGTCGTGCCGGAATCCGGGCTGCCCACCCGGGTCACCGTCTACGAGGTCGGCCCCCGCGACGGGCTTCAAGCGGAGACGGACATCATCCCGTCCGCCGTGAAGGTCGAGCTGTGCCGACGGCTGTATGCAGCCGGTGTGCGCGACCTGGAGATCACCAGTTTCGTCCCGCCGACCTGGATCCCGCAGCTCGCCGACGCCGCCGATGTCGCGGCGAACGTCACGGTTCCGCCTGGTGCCAGGGGGGTCGCGCTCGTGCCGAACCTTCGCGGGCTCGAGCGCGCCGTGGCTGCCGGCGTGCGGGAGGCCGCCGTCGTCGTCAGTGCGACGGAGTCCTTCGCCCAGGCGAATCTGAACACGACGAGGGAGCGGGCAGTCGAACGCGCCGTCGAGGTCATCGCCGCAGCATCCGCGTCCGGCATCCGGGTCCGCGGCTACGTGTCGATGTCGTTCGGCGACCCGTGGGAGGGCGCCGTGGACTTCGCGGTCGTCGCGGACACCGCGGCACGGCTGCGGCAGGCGGGATGCCGCACGGTCGTCCTCGGCGACACGATCGGCGTCGCCACCCCAGGGCTGACCACGCGTGTCGTGCAGGAGACCCGCTCCGCTGGGGTCCCCCTCGAAGACCTCGCCCTGCACTTGCACGACACCTACGGGCAGGCGCTGGCGAACGTGCACGCCGCCCTCCGGCTCGGCGTCGCGGAGTTCGACGCCGCGGTCGGCGGCCTCGGACGCTGTCCCTACGCCAGAGGCGCGACCGGTAACCTCGCGACGGAGGATCTCGTATGGATGCTGCACGGGCTCGGGATCGACACCGGTCTCGATGTCCGCGCGCTGGCCGCCACGACTCGCTGGCTCTCTCGAATCCGCGGCGTCCGCGCGCCGTCGAACGTCGCGGCGGCACTGGCGGCAGCCGGAATCGATGCCGCGGAACCACATGAACAGGAGGCATGGTTGGCATGACCGAGACCACGACCACCACACCCGCAGCGCTGACCGGAGTCGTCGTCCTCGACCTGTCGCGTGTGCTCGCCGGGCCCTATGCGGCACAGATGCTGGCCGATCTCGGTGCCACCGTCATCAAGGTGGAGAATCCGCGCGATCCCGATGTCTCCCGTGGCTTCCCGCCATACCTCACCCATGGCGACGAGGAGTTCAGCGCCTACTACGCGCAGTACAACCGTGGGAAGCTCGGCGTGGGAATCGATCTGGCGAGACCAGGCGGCACCGAGGTGCTTAAGGACCTCGTGCGCTCTGCGGACATCCTGGTGGAGAACTTCCGCCCCGGGACGATGGACAAACTCGGTGTCGGCTACGACGTGCTGCGGGAGGTGAACCCGAAGCTCGTCTACACGGCGATCTCCGGCTACGGCCAGACCGGTTCGCGCAGCCGCCGCCCGGCGTTCGACAACACCGCGCAGGCCGCGGGCGGGCTCTGGTCGATGAACGGCTATCCCGATCAGCCCCCGGTGCGGGTCGGCGTGACGATCGGCGACCTGTCCGCGACTCTCTTCGCCGTTGTCGGCACCCTCGCCGCGCTCCGG
>NZ_ML142849.1:362490-371462 GCF_004138495.1 Phytoactinopolyspora endophytica | reverse complement strand
CGGAGAGCACCGGCGAGGGACAGCTGGTCGATGTCGCGCAGGTCGACAGCATCCTCGCGCTCACCGAGACCGCGGTCGTCGACTACACGGTCACCGGGAGGGTCGCCGCTCCGGCCGGCAACGAGCACGCCTGGGTGCGCCCATATGAGCTGTTCGACTGCGCCGACGGGCAGGTGTTCTTCGGCGCCTACACCGACAAGCTCTGGCGCGCGAGCTGCGTGCTATTCGGCACACCCGAGCTCGCGGACGACCCAGAGATCGACACGATGCGCAAGCGACTCGATCCTGATGTTTACGAGCGGCGCGTGAAGCCCGTCGTCGCGGCATGGCTCGCGGATCGCACGAAAGCGGAGCTGGAGGAGCTCGCGGGTGATGTCGTCCCGCTCACCGCGGTCAAGACGATCGGCGAGGTGGTCGACGACCCGGAGACGGCCGAACGCGACATGATCGTCTCCGCCAGCTACGGTGAGCTCGGTACCCTTCGCATGTTCGGCCAGCCGATCAAGTTGAGCGCGACTCCTGCGACGCCTGCGCGCACGGCCAACCGCATGGCCGAGCATGCCGACCGGGTGCTTACGGCCTTCGCCGGTTACGATGCGACGCGCATCGCCCAGCTGCGGGAAGCCGGGGTGCTGCCGTGAGTGTCGTGCGGGCGGAGCTGATCGCCGCGACGACGGCCGAGGCGTACCGCGGCACCTTCGCACCGGATGATGCGCCGATCCGGAACGGCGACGCTCTGCCTCCGGCGTGGGAGGGTGTGTACTTCCCCTTTGCCGTGCCCTTCGCCGACCTGCGACCCGACGGGACACCTGCCCGCGACGGTGTGCTGCCCGAGCTCGACCTTCCCCGACGCATGTATGCGGGGGAGGAGACGACTTTCCACCGCCCGCTCACCATCGGTGACAACGTGCAGCAGACGACCACGCTCGGGGAGGTCACCGAGAAGACCGGGTCGAGCGGTCGCCTGGTGTTCGTCGACATCGTGCGGGAGTACGCCGTTGAGGGGGAGCCCGCGATCCGCAGCGTCTGGCACGATGTCTTCCTCGAGGCCGCCGACCCGAATGCCCCGGTTCGAGCACCGCGCATGGATCCCGGTGCAACATCCGCTGCCGAATGGGTCGAGGAAGCCGCCTGGGATGCCCGCCAGCTGTTCCGCTTCTCGGCGCTCACCTTCAACACACACCTCATCCACTACGACCGCGCCTGGGCGCGTGAGGTCGAGAACCTGCCCGATCTCCTCATGCACGGACCGCTCATCCGGATCCTCCTGATGGATGCCGCGCGGCGACATGTCCCGGATCGGGTGCCCGCGAGCTTGGCCGTCAGAGCCGTGGCTCCGGTGCTTGTCGACCGGCCGGTGCGGTTCGCCGGACGTACGACCGGAGACCGTACGCGGATCACGGCACTCGATGAGGCGGAGGCCGTGCTGGCGACTGCGGAGGTGACCTGGCTGTGAGCCTCCATAGAGTGAACATGCTGTCGGCCGGAGTAAGGGGTGTTCTCGGATGACGTCGCTGCTGTTGCGCAACGCACGATTGCTCGGTGAGGAGGAGGCCCGCGATGTGCGGATCGTCGGCGATCGGATCACGCAGATCGCACCAGAGGGGACATTGCGCGATGCGGTGGAAGAGTTCGTCGATCTTGACGGCCGCGTGCTCGCCCCTGGGCTCTGGGACGAGCACGTGCACTTCACCCAGTGGACGATCCGGCGTTCCCGCTTCGATCTCTCCGACACGCGCAGCGCCGCCGACGCCCTGAACCGCGTCCGCGAGGTGCTCAGCGAGCAGGACCGAGAACCCGGCGTCTCGGCGACGGGCTATGGCTTCCGCGACGGCACCTGGCCGGACGCGCCGAGCCGGGACGCACTCGATGCGATCACCGGCGGCACCCCGGTCATCCTCATCAGCGGTGACCTGCACTGCGCCTGGATGAACTCCGCCGCCGCGGTACGCCTGGGGCTCGAACTCGACGAGTCCGGTCTCGTGCGGGAGGGGCCGTGGCTCAACAGCCCCGCACATCTTCGCGACGCGTCGTCGCCGACCTCGGCGAAGTTCCGGGAGGCGGCAGAGGCGGCCGCACGTCGCGGCGTGGTCGGCATCGTCGAGTTCGAGCACGCCGACAACCTCACGCAATGGCAGGAGCGTATCGCTTCGGGCATCGATCAGCTGCGGATCGAAGCATCCATCTGGCCGGAGTACCTCGACGGCACGATCGCGGCCGGCCACCGCACCGGAGATCCGCTCGAATCGCGGGGGCTCGTGACGATGGGACGTCTCAAGGTCGTCGTCGACGGTTCGCTCAACACGCGCACCGCGTGGTGCTGGGACCCCTATCCCGGCGTGGGCGCGCAGGATCCGCATCCGTGCGGCATCGCCACCGTGCCGCCCGACGAGCTTCGTCGGCTGCTCTCACGCGCCGTGCCGAACGGCATCGCTCCGGCCGTGCACGCGATCGGCGACCGTGCCAACACGGAGGTGATCGACATCTTCGAGGAGCACGGGATCGCCGGCACGATCGAGCATGCGCAGCTGGTGAGCGAGAAGGACTTCTCCCGCTTCGGCGCCCTCGGGCTCGTCGCCAGCGTGCAGCCCGAGCATGCGATGGACGACCGCGACGTCGCCGATCGGCACTGGGCCGGTCGCACCGATCGGGCCTTTGCGTTCGCCTCCCTCTATGCCGGCGGGGCGACTCTGCGTCTCGGGTCCGACGCCCCCGTGGCGCCCCTTGACCCGTGGCACGCGATCGCGGCTGCGACGACGCGCAGCCGTGAGGGCCGGGAGCCGTGGCATCCGGACCAGCGTGTCCCGCTCGACGTCGCGCTCGCCGCGAGCATGCGCGGTCGCACCACCGTGACGGCCGGAGACATTGCCGACCTGGCGATCCTGGACGTCGATCCCCGCGCCGCGACTGCGGAACAGCTGCGTGAGCTCCCCGTGTCCGGGACGTTGGTCGGCGGGCGTTGGACCTGGCGCGATCTGTGATGTCACTGCGTGCCACTCACGTGCCCGCCCCGCCCAGCAGCCGCACCCGGCAGGCCAGCTCGACGGCGAACCGGGTGTCCGGGTCGTTGAGATCCACATCGAGCAGTTCTCTGATCCGTTTCATGCGGTAGCCGACGGCGTTCGGGTGCAGGGTGAGTTCGCGCCCGGCATGCGTGAGCGAATTGCGGTTGCTGAGGTAGGCGACGAGCGTTCGCACGGCGGTGGTCGCGCGTTCGGGGCCCAGCGCATCCAATGGTTGCAGCACGTCCTGGAGCAGATTCCGGCTGATCGGCGACGCATAGAAATCCAGAAGCACCCGCCTCAGTCCTGTGACATCCGTGACCTCGACGCCGCCCAGGCGTCCTGCGGCGATCGCCGAATCGGCGGCGACTCGAGCCTCGGCCGCTGACTGACGCAGCCCTGCTGCGCTTGGCTGCGGTGTGCCGAGACCGAGGGTGTACGTCCACTCGTCGCCCGCTAGTGTCTGCGCGTAGTCCTGGATGCGCGTCGCGACCTCACGCAGTCGACGTTGATGATCGCCGGCACCGTGGTCCTGAGTGCTCACGATGAGAGCGTCGTCCTGGATGTAGGCGATGTGCCAGAGCTCGGGATGCTCCTCGACGAGCTGGAGGGCGAACAGTTCGACTGCCGGGGCCACGGCGTGCGGAGGCCGTTGGTTCGGGTCGAAGCGTTGTCGGGGGCGCAGCCACGCCGCCGCGTGCGTCAGGTGCAGCGGCAGACCCAGACGTGCGGCCGGCGCGATGAATGCGTCGACACGTGCGGCCTCGGCCAGGACGAGCTCGACGATCAAATCGGCGCGCGACTGGTTGGGTGCGAAGCGCTCGCGTATCTGACGATGCAGCGAGCGAGAGATCAGCGAGGCGACGATCGGAACCGCGAAGGACGCCGCGGGGTCGGTCACCTCGGCGACGACACGACCGATCGGCACTTCGCCGATGAAGACCGCGGCGCGGTCTGTCCATGCGGCATTCGGGTCCTCCTGCATCGTCAAGGAGATGCCTAGTGCCGCACCGGCCGCGGCAAGCATGTCGTCGGCGGAGCGTGCTGGATCAGCAGCGATGGCTGAGGCCTGCTCGATCGCGTAGGACGCTCGTGTCATCGTCTCGGCGGCGCCTCCGCTGATGACTCGATCGATGGCGACAGCGAGATCGGTGGCGCGAATCCCCTCGGACACGAGCACCGGAACACGTCCGCGTTCGGCGAGGGCACCCGCCGTCTCGGTGAGAGTGAATCCGCTGGAGAAAACGACTCCCGCTAGGCCGAGCGCACTCGCCTGGCGCAGCGCCACATCGACGAGGTAGGGGGCAGGCGCAGCATCACCCGGGACGATCACCAGCGTCCCGTAGGTGGCATCGCGCAGGTCAGGAAGTTCGACGACCTCGACGCGCGCGATCGCAGCGTCCACAGGGCCGGCGACAAGACGCATCCCGAGGCGATCGGCCCGCTGCAGTAGATGTGCCACGGTGAACTGGGTCACCATCACAATCTAAGAGATTTCTCTGGGATAGTGGCACATTGTGGGTTCGGGACTATGTTCCTACTGTCGGTTCATGGCCACAGCCCCGCTCCCCGCTTCACCCCCCGTCCAGCAGACACTGTCGCGCGTCGTCGCCGATGACGTTCCGGCGCTCGCCGCCGGAGCCGCGATCTTCGGCACCGGTGGCGGCGGTGCGGTGTACACCGCGCAGAGGATCGTCGAGCGGGCGCTGCTTCAGCACGGGCCGGTGGAGCTCATCGGCGTCGACGAGCTGACCGAGGACGACGCCGTGATCATGATGTCGGGTATCGGTGCGCCCACCGTGGGCATCGAGATGCTCTCGTCGTCCGCGCAGGCGGAGACGCTGCTCCGAGAGTCGGAGCAGGTGGCCGGCCGCCGGATCACGGCGCTGATGCCCGCGGAGATCGGCGGCAGCAACGGTGTCTCGCCGATCGGCTGGGCGGCACGGCTCGGGGTGAAGATCCTGGACGCCGACGGCATGGGCCGGGCGTTCCCGGAGGCTACGATGATCTCGCCGAACGTCGCCGGCGTCCCGTGTGACTTCTCTATCCAGTGCGATGTAGTCGGCAACGTCACCATCCGCAAGACGATCGATCTCGCCTGGCTGGAGCGTCACGCACGTGCCGGCGCGGTCGCGTCCGGCGGAATCTGTCTCGGCGCACATTATCTGCTCACCGCCGAGACCGCTCCGGGGGCGGTGATCCCGGGAACCGTCAGCCGTGCCACCCGCGTCGGTCACGCGCTGCTGTCTTCGCCCGACCCGGTCAGCGCAATGGCCGATGAGCTCGGGGCCTCGGTGCTTGTCACAGGGAAGATCACCGACGTCGCCCGCCGCACCGAAGGCGGTTTCGTCCGTGGCTCGGTGACGATCGCCGGTACCGGCGACGATCGTGGCCGGCTGCAGCGGATCGAACTGCAGAACGAGAATCTGGTCGTTCTCGAAGATGGCGAGGTGCTCGTCACTGTCCCAGATCTCGTCACGATCGTCGACGCCGAGACCGGCCACGCGATCTCCACCGAGATGCTGCGGTTCGGGCAGCGCGTGTCGGTTCTCGCTTGGGCTTGCGATCCGCTGTGGCGCACCGAACGCGGCCTGCAGCTGGCCGGGCCCCGCGCCTTCGGCTACGACCTGCCCTACGTCCCCTTCGAGCGGAAGAGCAGCCGATGAGCTTCGAGAAAGACCTTTCGATCGGCGTCGACGTCGGCGGCACCAACACCGATGCGGTCGTGCTCGATCGCTCCGGCACCGTCATCGCGAGCACCAAGCAGGCTACGACGGAGGATGTCATCGGCGGCATTCGCGCCGGGATAACCCGCGTCCTCGCCGACATTGGCGATCGCCGTTCCCAGGTATCTCGCGTCATGCTCGGGACGACGCACGCCACGAACGCGATCGTCTCCCGGCGCAGTCTCGCCCGCGTGGCGGTGATCCGCCTGGGCGCGCCGGCGGCGACTGAATGGCCGCCTCTGACCGGATGGCCAGCGGATCTGTCCGCCGGCGTCCTCGCCGGCTCGGTGATGCTCGGGGGTGGCCACATGGTGGACGGCACGCCGATCGCACCGCTGGACCGTGATGGCATTCTTCGTTTCCTCGACTCACTCGATGGAGGCTTCGACGCCGTCGCCGTGTGCGGGATCTTCAGTCCGTCGTATCCCGAGCAGGAGCTCGCGGTCGAGGAGCTCATCCGCGATCACCTCGGTCACGATGCCCGCGTGTTCCTCAGCCAGGACATCGGACCGACCGGTTTGCTGGAACGTGAGAACGCCTCGGTCCTCAACGCTGCCCTGCACCGCGTCGCTCACGACGTGACGCGCGCGCTGCTCACCGTCGTCGAGGAACAGGGCCTGGACGCCGTCACCTTCTTCTCCCAGAACGACGGAACCTTGATGTCGCTTGACTACGCGGTGCGGTTCCCAGTGCTGACGATCGGTTCGGGCCCGGCCAACTCGATCCGCGGTGCGGCATACCTCTCGGACACCGAGCACGCGATCGTCGTCGATGTCGGCGGCACCACGAGCGACCTCGGTGTGCTTGTCAACGGCTTCCCGCGCGAATCGACCTTGCCCCGTGAGATCGGTGGTGTGCAGACGAACTTCCGCATGCCGGACATCTTCAGCGTCGGCATCGGCGGCGGCACCGTCGTCGACGTCTCGTCCGGCAGCGTTGGTCCGGACTCGGTCGCCTATCGCATCGACCGAGAGGCTCTGCTGTTCGGTGGCTCGACACCGACGCTGACGGATGCCGCGGCCCTGGCGGGTTCCTCCGTCACCGGCCGCACGCTTCCTCGTCTCTCAAACGCGACGCGTATGGCACTGAGCGGAGCTCTCGAGATCATGACCGCTCGGTTGGAGGAAGCGGTCGAACGGCTGTCGCTCGGCCGGCTCGATCTACCCCTGGTCGTCGTCGGTGGCGGTGGATTCCTCGTGCCCGACGATCTGGCGAGCGCCGGAAAGGTGCTCCGCCCCGATTATGGCGATGTCGCGAACGCGGTTGGGGCGGCGATCTCTCTCGCGGGAGGGCGCGCCGACCAGATGGCGGATCTCGAGGACCGCGAGACCGCGATCGATGCGGCGTCGCAAGCTGCGATCGCCAAGGCCATCCAAGCCGGCGCCGACCCGCTCCAGGTCTGTGTCGTGGAAGTGCTCGAGACGCCCGTCTCGTACACGGCTCGCCCCGCTGTGAACGTCTCGGTCAAGGCCGCCGGTCCTTTGACGCACCTCGGCGCGGTCGCGTCGCCGCGCCACTGAACGGCGCACCGCCCCAACACCCGAAGGAGGAGAATGCAATGAAACGCTGTATTGCGATTCCGGCCACGGCCGGACTTGTCGTTCTCGCGATGACACTAGCGTCATGCTCGGGTTCCACGGACGCGCCGGCCTCAGCAGAGGCCGAATACGTCTCCGGCGGAACGTTCGTCAAGTCCGCCAGGAACGATCCAGGCGATCTGAACCCGTTCAAGGCAGTCCAGCTCGACACGTGGGACCTCGTGAGTCTCTCCTACGAGTCGCTCATCTACGTCACGCCGGACGGCGAGTACCTGCCGTGGCTCGCCGAGGATTGGGAAGAGAACGGTACCGAGGCGACCTTCACCCTCAAAGAGGGCATCACCTGCACGGACGGCACACCGTTCACCGCGCAGACGGCTGCGGACAACCTGAACTACAACGCCGACCCGGAGAACGCGACGTTCTCGTACGGTTCGGTCATCGACGAGAACGTGTCGGCGACTGCGGAAGGCAACACCCTGACGGTCACCAGCACCGAGAACGACCCCTTCCTCGCGATCAGCGTCGGCACCATCAGGATGGTGTGCGACGCCGGCCTCGCCGACCCGTCGATCCTCTCCGACACCACCAACAGCACCGGTCTGTTCGACCTCACCGAGGTGACGCCGGGTGACACCTACACACTGACCAAGCGTGACGACTACACCTGGGGGCCGGAGGAGGTCACGAGCGACACCGTCGGACTGCCGGATACGATCGAGCTGCGCGTGATGAGTGATGAAAGCACCGCCGCCAATCTGCTGCTGTCGGGTGAACTGAACGCTTCAAGCATCGCCGGTGCCGACAGATCGCGCCTCGATGCCGAAGGCCTCACCTACACCGGGACGCGCAACTCGGTCGGCGAGATGCTCTTCAACGAGCGTGAAGGGCGTCCGTTCAGCGATCCGCTCGTGCGCGAGGCGCTTGCCACGGCCATCGACCGTGACGAGGTCGGCTCGGTCGTCGCCGACGGGACGGGCATGCCGGCTGTCTCGCTCGTGACGAAGACCCCACTGCTGTGTGTCGAGGAGCAGCCGAATTGGACGCTGCCTGACACCGACCTCGACCGTGCGGCGGAGCTACTGGACGAGGCGGGCTGGACGCTCGGGGCCGACGGCAAGCGCGTCAAGGACGGCGAACCTCTCACCATCAAGTTCGTCTACAACGCGGCCACGGCGACACACGCGCCGGCTGCGGAGCTGGTCCAGCAGACGTGGAATGAGCTCGGAGTGACGACCGAGCTCTCCGCAAACGACGCGGCCGCGTGGTCGGATCAGCTGTACACGACGTTCGACTGGGACACCGGCTGGGTTCAGATCGCCCCTGGCAGCCCGAACGTGCTGTCGACCTTCTTCGCCGGCGAGACGCCTGACGACGGTGGACTGAACTTCATCTTCGTCGACAACCCGGAGTACGAAGCCCTCGTGGAGCGGGCACGGGGCGCGAGCCCCGATGAGGCGTGTGAAATCTGGCAGGAAGCCGAGAAGGAACTCATCGAGCGCTTCGACGCTTTCCCGGTGATCGACAACATCCTCCCGACGTATCAGTCGGGCGCAGTGTTCGATCAGCCGAACTACATCCAGCCGACGACGATCCGGATGCTGTCGTAACCATGTCGGACCCTTCGCTCGTCACTACCGAGGTCAGGAACACAGCGACGACCGCGCTGACGGTGCGGGCGGAGGGTCGCCGGCGTGATCGAGGGC
>NZ_ML142849.1:360255-362436 GCF_004138495.1 Phytoactinopolyspora endophytica | reverse complement strand
CCCCGAGGACCTCCTTCCTGCTGCGCCGGCTTGGTCGCCTCGCGATCTCCTTGATCGTCGTCGTCCTGGCTTCCTTCCTCCTCATGCATTTGGTCCCGGGTGACCCGGTGCGCGCGGTACTCGGTCCGGACGCGACACCCGAACTGGTCGCGTCGACCCGTGCGGAGCTGGGACTGGACACGCCGGTTACGCAGCAGTTCGTCGACTACATCGGTGGCTTGCTGCGGGGAGACTTCGGCCTCTCGATCCAGACGCAGCGGCCGGTGTCCGAGATCATCGCGCAGCGGTTCCCCGCGACGATCACTCTCGGCGCCGGGGCGTTCGTCGTCGCTATGATCGGTGCACTGCCGATCGGCATCGCCGCGGCGGTGTCGTCGCGCACGGGACGCCATCGTGCGCGTGACATCACGGTCTCATCGTTCTTGGGTGTGCTGATCGCGATCCCGAACTTTCTGCTCGCCGTCGGTTTGATCGCGCTGTTCGCGGTTCAGCTCGGATGGCTGCCGGCTGCTGGGTGGGGGAGCGTGCATGAGGCAGTCCTGCCCGTGCTCACGCTGTCGCTGGGGCCGATGGCCTACCTCGCTCGCATCGTGCAGGTCGAGATGGTCGCAGTGCTCGGTATGACGTACATGACGACCGCACGCAGCAAGCGGCTGCCGGCGCGGCTGTTCTATCTGCGGCATGCGCTACCGAACATCGTGACCGCCACGCTGACCGTAGGTGGTCTGGTGCTGAGCGGGCTGACCGCGGGAACCGTCCTCATCGAGACGGTGTTCGCCATTCCCGGGATGGGCAGAAGCTTGGTCTCGGCGGTGAGCGCGAAAGACTATCCCGTCGTGCAAGGCGCGGTGATCGTGTATGCGCTCATCGTTCTCGGCGTGAATCTGATCGTCGACCTGATCCTCATCACCATCGATCCGCGCTCGTCGATCACGGAGGGATGACCCATGGCCACTCCTGAACGGCGATTCACACCCACGGCCCTCGGTGCCGCCATCGGAACGCTCCTCCTGGTGGCAGGCGCGGTGATCGGCCCCATCGTGTGGGGAGATGCCGCCGCAGCCGACTCGGTATCCGAACGCTTGCAGTCCGCGAGCGCCGCGCATCCCTTCGGCACCGACGAGCTCGGGCGCGACATTTTCGCCCGGGTCATGACCGCGACCCGGCTCTCTCTGCTGCTCGCCTTGGGCGCCACGGCTATCTCGATGGTCGGTGGCATAGTGTTCGGCCTGGTCGGAGCCGTGCTCCCGAGGTATCCGCGGATGGGGCTGATGGGGCTGCTCGACATCCTCCTGGCGTTTCCCTGGCTGTTGCTCGTGCTCTTCATTACCGTCATCTGGGGCGCGAGCGCGGTCGGCGCCATGCTGGCCATCGGCCTTGCCGGAATACCCTCACTCGCCCGCCTGGTCTACAACCTCGCGTCGTCCATTTCCGGACGCGATTTCGTCCGTGCTGCGCGCGTCGTCGGCGTCGGGCCCGCCGGCAACCTCTGGCGACACGTGCTTCCGAACATCGCGAACCCGCTCTTGGTGAACGCGGCTGCCGCCGCGAGCGTGACGCTGCTGTCCTTCGCGGGGTTGTCGTTCCTCGGGCTCGGTGTGCAGGCGCCGGAGTACGACTGGGGCCGGATGCTGCAGGAGGGCAACCTGCGCATCTACATCAATCCGCTTGCGGCGCTCGGTCCCGGTATCGCGATCGTGCTCGCCGGGCTTGTGTTCACGATGCTCAGCGAAGCAGCGGCGAAGACTCCGGGTAGCGGGCTTCGCGCCGTGACGGACCACGCTGTCGCCGCGGTCGCGGGTTCGTCGTCGAGGCGCCGCAGCATCTCGCGGAAGGCGGCACCGGTGGCTGTCGTTTCGGAACGCTCCAGCATTGCCGAGATCACTGGGCTCAACGTCGAATTCCCGACACCGGAGGGCAGCACGGTCAAGTGCGTGCGCGACGTAGATCTGTCGATCGCCCGCGGCGAGGTGGTCGGAATCGTCGGCGAGTCGGGCTCGGGCAAGTCGCTGACGGCGATGGCCCTGGCGGGGTTGCTCGAACCGCCCGCGGTCGTCACATCCACGACTCATGTGTTCGACGACCTGGACCTGTCCGGCACGTTGGCTGCCACCGACCGGGCGCGCCTGGGCGTCGAACTGGGCATGGTCTTCCAAGATCCGCTCACATCGCTCAATCCGT
>NZ_ML142849.1:347019-360185 GCF_004138495.1 Phytoactinopolyspora endophytica | reverse complement strand
AGTACCCGCACGAGTTCTCGGGAGGTATGCGTCAGCGAGCCATGATCGGCATGGCGCTCACCGGCACGCCCAAGCTGATCATCGCCGACGAGCCGACGACGGCGCTGGACGTCACGGTGCAGCGCCAGGTGATGGGTGTGCTGCGCCGAGCGCAGCGCGAAACCGGTGCGGCGATCATTTTCATCTCGCATGACATCGCGCTTGTCTCAGCGTTCTGCGACCGCCTCGTCGTCATGAAGGACGGTCAGATCGTCGAGGCCCTCAACGCCGAGCGCATCCGTCAGGACGCGACTCATCCCTACACCCGGGCACTGATCGCGTGCATGCCGGACATGAACTCCGACCGTACGCGTCCGCTGCCGATGATCCCGCCCGAGTTCGCCGCCGATGCCGCTGACGAGGTGTCGGCATGAACGCGCTGGAGATCCATGACCTTAGTGTCCGCTACGGTCGCACGACGGTGGTCAGCGATGTGAACCTTGTGGTGCCGAAGGGCCGAACGGTCGGGTTGGTCGGGGAGTCGGGATCAGGGAAGAGCACCGTTGCGGCTGCGGCCGTGGGACTGGTGCGACCCGATGGCGGCGACATCCGGGTCGACGGCGTCAGCGCCGTCGGTCGCGGCGCCGCCGCGCGACGTGCCCGGCTGCGCCTGCAGCTCGTGTTTCAAGACCCGTTCTCGGCACTCGACCCGCGAATGTCCATCGGTGGCTCGATCGCGGAGGCGCTGCGTGCGACCGGTCGTCGTTGGTCGAAAGACGCGCGCATCGCACGCGTGCGGGACCTGCTGCGCCAGGTCCACCTCGATCCCGATCGAGCCGGCGATCTGCCCGGTGCCTTCTCCGGCGGCCAGCGTCAGCGCATTACCATTGCGCGAGCGCTGGCGGGTGAGCCGTCGGTTCTCATCGCGGATGAGGTGACGAGTGCCCTCGACGTATCCGTGCAGGGGGCGATTCTCAACCTCCTGGGTGAACTGCAGGACGAGCTCGGCCTCTCGATCCTCTTCATCTCCCACAACCTCGCCGTTGTGCGCTACATCAGCGACGACGTGTGTGTCATGCGACACGGACGCCTAGTCGAGACGGGGGAGACCGAGTCGCTGCTGGCCCATCCGGCCGACCCATATACGCAGGAGTTGCTAGACGCGGTACCGGTCCTCGGCGAAAGGCTGGTGTTTGATGACTGAGTCCCCCTGGGCTCGCCCAGCCGGGCGCTTGACACACAATGATTCTCCACTACTGTTATGTATATGCGTACAAGCGTACGCCTAGAGCGTACAGACGTGACTGTTTCGGGATCCGCGCCAGGCGGCTGGTCTCGCCATTGGCAGGCGCCATGAGTAGTGACGGGAAACAGAAACGGGAGCGGGACCCCATTGGCTCTCTGGTGCGGGTACTTGACGCGCTGGCCGAATTCGGAGATCGGCCTACCGGGGTCCGGGAGCTCGCGCGCAGACTCGATCTCCCTCCGTCGACGGTGCAGCGTACGCTCGACAGCGCGCGAAACGCCAGTGTTGTCAATGCGACTCAAGATGGCAAGTGGACCATCGGCTGGGAGATGTTCCGCGTCGCGTCGTCTGTCACGAATCTGAAGCCGTTCCTCGTCTGCCAGGATGAACTCGACTTACTCACCGAGCGGATCGGCGAAACGACGGTCCTCACCGTACTCGACTTGGAGAAGAACCAACGCATGTTCGTGGCCGCGAGCGAGAGTTCGCGGCCAGTCAGGTTCGTTCCCGAGTGCTATGTCTGGCTGCCGGCACTCGCGGGCGCCACGGGCCTAGCGATTGTGGCGAACTTGGCCGAATCTGACCGCCGGAGGATTCACGAGGCGACTCCTGCTGGAGAACGCACTCTCCGTATCAGGACCATAGCCGACCTTGAGAGTACGTGTGAGCGTATCAGGGCCGACGGCTACGCGTTGAGCGAGAACGAAGTGGACCTTGGCGCGTGCTCGGTCGCCGTGTCCGTGAATCTGCGGGCGGACATTTTGTGTGCTTTAGGCGTGATTGTTCCTCAGCAACGGTTTGAGCCTCCGGATGACGCGATGCTGGCCAGCATCCGACGTACAGCTTCTCGCATCGCGACAAAGTTCGGCAGCCGCGAGAGGTGAGCTATGTGTCCATTGCGACGAGATGAAACAGCGGAGCGCTTCTGTGTCGAAACTGCCCCTCGAAGGACTGACCATTCTCGACTGCACCTCTGTGGTTATGGGACCTTATGCCACCTCGCTTCTGGCGGATCTCGGCGCAGACGTGATCAAGATCGAGCCACCCGGGGGTGACATTGGACGCGCGATAGGACCACGCGCGGCCGACGGGTTATCGGCATTGTCCCTTCGCCTGCTGCGCAACAAGCGCTCGACCGTACTAGACCTATCCCACGCCGGCGACTATCGGCAATTCGCCGACCTCGTGGCACGGGCGGACGCTGTGGTGACGAACATTCGCCCTTCGGCCCGAGACAGACTCGGCCTCGACTATGAGTCCCTACGTGCGCTCCGGGGCGACATCGTGCTGTGCACGGCCCAGGCGTTCAGTTCATGCTCAGCACGGCGGGACGTACCTGCTTACGACGACACAGTGCAGGCACTCTCTGGCATGTCCGATACCTATCGCCTACGAGACGGTGAGCCGGCCTTCGCGCCATCAGTCATAGCCGACAAGGTCTGCGGGATCTTGATGGCGCTCGCCACGCTCTCGGCGCTGTTCGCGCGCGCCCGCGACGGAGAAGGCCAGTGGGTCGATGTCCCCATGGTCGACAACATGGCCGCATTCAATCTCGTCGAGCATCTCGCTGGATTCACATTCATACCACCGGACGGTGACGCTGGTTGGCCGCGATCGCTCTCGCCTCATCGGCGTCCGCACGCCGCACGCGATGGCTGGGCATGCGTCATGCCTTACACGGACGAAGATTGGCGCAAGTTCCTTGTCCTCGCCCAGCGCATCGACCTGGTGGAGACCGATAGGTTCGCGACCGCAGCCAACCGGAACGAGCACGACGACGAGGCGCAGTCAGTGATCGCTGAGTTCGTCGCCGCGCGTTCAGTACGAGAGATCATCACCGACTGCGCGTCGATAGGCGTGGCGTGCGCCGAGGTACGCACGCTCGAATCGCTTCTGAAGGATGACTACCTCGCCTCCAGAGGTGTGATCGAGGAAGCAGTACACCCCGAAGCCGGGCCGTACCAGAGTGTGCGATTGCCGTTCGATTTCAGTAGGACGCCGATCGGCCACCGTTCCCCGGCGCCGTCACTCGACACTGACCGCCGCTGATCAGGCCCTATCCCGTCAAGCTCTTCATCGTTGACGCTCCTCGCTGCCTTGTGGCGGACCGAAGACAAGAACCAGCTCCGCCGGACGGTCGGACTCGTTAAGCACGGAGTGCACGACGCCCGCGGGAACGTAGGCCGCGTCGCCCCTCTTCAGCACGGTGCGGTCGCCGTCGGCGGTCATCACGACTTCACCCTCGACGACGAGATACAGCTCGTCCGAGCTCTCTGGTGTGCAGCTACCGCTATGACCTTCCAGGTGGAAATGTGCACCTTCCTCGGCTCCGGGTTCAAGGTGGTAGCGCATCAACGAGGTCGGCAGCGCACTGGTCCTGTCGAAGTAGTGTTCGACTCCTATCGGCGCACGCCCGGCGTAGAACCGCCGCTCGCGAATTTCGTCATCACGCCGCTGAATGACCGTCTGCAAATCCTTGTCCTTCCGCCGTGGGCTCACACATGTCCATAGAAGTCACGGTGCACTCCGCGGCCACCGGGACGCCGACCACGGTGCTGGCCACGTCGAGCATGGATGCGTCGAACGGCTGGGTCGCGGACCTGCATGGCTCTCATTTCTCTGACTCGCGGCTAGCTTGTCGGCACGGCGGCGTTCGACGGCACGGCGAAGGCGGAGATGTCATCGTCGGTCTCGCCGTCGACGGCAAGCTCGGCAAGGATCCGTCCGATCGCGGGTGTGAACTTGAAGGCGTGGCCGGCGCCCAGACCGACGATGATGTCCGGATGTTCCGGCACCGCGCCGATGACGAACTCACGGTTCGGCGTGATCGCGTACTGGCAGGTCACCGTGCGCAGGGCCGGCCCGCTATCCGGGATGACGTCGTGCATGAAGGACGAGAGCTGCTCGAGCAGCTCCGGCGAGGGTACGAAGGTGCGCTCTTCCGGCGTCATCAGGTTGTCCGACCTGTCACGGGCAGCCTTGATCGTCGGCTCGCCGTACGTCGGAAAGCCGTAGAAGTTGAATGTGTCCTCCCAGATCCACACGGGGAAGCGGTCGCGATCGAAGCGCCCTGGATCCACCGGCTTGAAATAGGTGACCTGCTCCTGCATCGGGATCAGTGGAATCTCCGCGCCGAGTGGGGCGAGCAGCGTGTTCGTCCACGCGTCGGTGGCCAGGATGACCTTCCTGGCACGGACGTCGTCCGTCGCGGTGTGGACAATGACGCCGGATCCATCCGGGCTCACGCGTTCCACCGGGGTGCGGTCCCGGATCACGGCGCCGTGCGCTCGCGCCTGCATCTGCAGGGCGGCGACCGAACGGGAGGCATGGACGATTCCGGTGTCGGAGGTGTAGACCGTTTCCACGTTCTCGGGCAGCCGGAACTGTGGCCAGCGCTCCCTCACCTCCGACGGGCCGAGGAACTCGAAGGGGACGCCGACCTTTTCCAGGCTGGAGACGAAGTCTCTGGCGCTGTAGGGCCCATCCGTCGGACAGAAGATCAAGCCCCCGGTCACGGTGACGAGCTTCTCTCCGGAGACCTTCTCGAAATCGGCCCAGTCCCGGTAGGCCGACGTCGCGAGACTCACGTATCTCGGAGTGCCGTAGGACGTCCTGATGATGCGGGACGTGTCGTGCGAGGCTCCGCGGACGTGTCCGAGCTCGAACTGCTCGAATGCGACGACGTTCACGCCTCTCCGGGCGAGGTGATAGGCGGCCGCGCTTCCGAGCGCGCCCATACCGACGACCGCGACGGCGAAGGCTTCCGCGTGGTGAGTCACTGTTTCCTCCTCCTTCTTGGCCCCGCCCGTCACAGCAGAGCGAGGTCCAGGTTTGCTGTGGCGTCAGTCAAGGCTGAAACCCTCCGAGCCGGGCACGGAAGCAAGCAACCGGCGGGTATATTCGTGCTGCGGATCGCGGTATACGTCGTCCACCTTGCCCTGTTCGACGATGACACCCTGGTGCATCACGGCGACGTACTCGCACAGCGTCTGGACGACCGCCAGGTTGTGCGAGATGAACAGCATCGACGCCTCGATGGTGCTCTCCAGCGACCGCAGCAACTTCAAGATCTCCGCCTGGACCGAGACGTCCAGAGCCGACGTGATCTCATCCGCGATGATCAACCGCGGTTGGAGGATCAGCGCGCGGGCGATCGCGATGCGCTGTCTCTGACCGCCGGAGAACTGGTACGGGTACTTCTCCACCACGTTCGCATCGAGGCGCACCTGCTCCAGCGCCCGGGCGATCGCCTGCTCATGGTCCGATGGTTTGGCGCGTCTCGGGTCGAGCGCCTCGGCGAGCGTCTGTCCGACGGTCCGGCGGGGGCTGAGAGTGGAGAACGGATCCTGCGGGATGTACTGGACCTGCCGCCGCATGGTGGCGCGACGTCGCTTTCCGACCGAGAAGACGTCCTCTCCATGGACCAGTACCTGGCCCTCGCGTGGCTTGTTGATACCCACGACGGTCTTGCCGAGCGTGGATTTGCCTGAGCCGGACTCGCCGACCAGGCCGACTACCGTGTGGGCCGGTACGGTGATATCCACGTCCCGCAGTACGGAGGTATGGCCGAAGGACACGTACAGCCCGCGGGTCTCGAGCGGCGGCGTCGTGTCGATGTCCATCGGGACCTGGTTCGCGGCCTCAGCTGTCACAAAGACTCCTGCGGAGCCGTCACGCGGGGTGATACGTCCACAACGGGGACGGCCTCCATCAGCGCCTTGGTGTAGGGGTGGCGCACGTCGTGGCTCTTCAGCTGGGCAGGCGTGAGATGTTCCACGATCTCTCCCTCCTTCATCACCAGGATTCGGTCACACAACGCCTCGACGACGCCGAGATCGTGGGAGACAAAGAGCATCGCGGTGCCCTGTGTCCGGTGAATCCTGCGGAACTGGCGCAGCACCTCGTGCTGCACGGTCACGTCAAGCGCCGTCGTGGGCTCGTCGGCCACGATCAACTTCGGCGTCGTGACCAGGGTGGTGGCGATCATGCCCCGCTGCCGCATGCCACCGGACAGCTTGTGCGGATGCTGCCTCAACCGGTGCGCGGGCTCGCTGATGTTCACCTGTGCCAACGCTTCGGTGATGAGCTTGCGGGCACGGCGGCGGCCCATGCCCAGGTGGGTGCGGAGCACCTCGGTGAGCTGCACTCCCATGCGCAACGACGGATTGAAGGTGCTCCCGGGGTCCTGGTAGATGACCGAGATCTCCCTGCCGAGGCGGCTGCGGTCCGGCTGCCCGAGCATGTTCATGTCGTCCACGCGCAGAACGTCCGCCTGCACCTCGAGCTCCTCGGCCTGTAGGCCGGCCACCGACATGGAGGTGAGCGACTTGCCCGATCCGGACTCACCAACCAGGGCGACCACTTCGCCGGGCTCGATGGTCAGGGAGACGCCACGCACCAGGTCGGCGCCGCCGGGAACGCTGACCCGTAGGTTCTCCACGCGCACCAGTGCCGTATCCCGGTCGGGGATCTCCGCGACGGCGGGAGTGAACGGACGTCGCACGGCTCGGCGACTGGCGCGTGGATTGGCACGGGCGGCCAGGGCGTCCCCGAGCAACATGGCGGCCAGCCCGGTGAGCACGATCATGACGGACGGCCCCACGACGGACGTCGGCTGGGTGTAGATCTGCGTGAGGCTCTCGTTCAGCAGAAGGCCGAAGTCATAGCTCGGGGATTGCACGCCCAAGCCGATGAACGACAGCGCCGACAGTTCCACCAGGGACAGGGCGAATACGGTGGTGGCCAGGATCAGCAGCGGCTCGGCCATGTTCGGCAGGATGTGCCGTGCCGCGATCGCCGAGGGTCGCACGCCGAGCAGCCGAGCCGTGGTGACGTACTCGCTGGTGGAGATCTTGGCCGCGAGGTTCGCCGTCAGGCGAGCGAAACTCGGGATACCCGCAATGCCGATCGCGACAACGCTCGAGACAACCCCGGGACGCAGGATGGCCGCGATGACGAGGGCGAAGATCAGGCTGGGATAGGCCACCGCGGTCTCCAGGAACCGCAGTGCGATCTTGCGGACCCGTGGCGAGGACAGCCAGATCCCGACGCCCACGACCATGCCGCCGACGACCGCCAGGATGGTGGCGCCGGCGGTCATCAACAACGTGAGGCGGGTGGCGACCAGTGCCCGGGCCAAGTTGTCCCGCCCCAGGTTGTCGGTACCCAGGAGGTGATCTGCGCTGGGGTCTTGCCCGGCCTGACCGGTCAGCTCCGAAGCCGGTGTGGACAACATGACCGGAGCCACCACCGCCAATATGAGCAGGCACAGGCCGAGCAGCAGGCCGCCCATCATGGAAGGCGTCCACAGTCCTCCGCGTTTGAGACTGTTCATGCCTCGGCCTCCATCGTCCGGGGGTCGATGATCGCCAGGATGACGTCGACCAGAATGATGATCACAGTCGCCATCAGGCCGAGGATGAGGATCGTGCCCCGGATGACGGGGTAGTCGCGGGACAGGATGGCGTCGACGATTCCCTGACCGAGCCCGGGCCAGGCGAACACCGTCTCGATGACGATCGCCCCGCCGAGCTGTGCGGCCAGGATGAGCCCGGAGAGCGTGAGCGTCGTGGTGATGACGTTCGGTAGGACGTACCGGCCGAACAACCGCACCTGGCCGATCCGCCACCCCCTGGCGGTGCGGATGTAGTCCTGGTCGAGTACGACGGCGGTCTCCCGGCGCACCACCCGCGAGACCACGCAGGTGGGCAGCAGCATCAGCGCCAGTGTCGGCAGGACCAGCGAGGACAGGTTCTCCGCTCCGGCCGCCGGGAACAGGCCGAGCCCGACGGCGAAGACCACGACGAGCAAGGTGGCCATGACGTATTGCGGCACGGAGTAGACCAGGCTCGTCACGAAGTTGAACAGGTGATCCAGCCACGGCCGGCGCCCACCGTGGGTGAGGTAGGCGACCAGCATGCCCACCGGCACCGAGATGATCAGCACCAGACTGATGGCGAGCACTGCCAGCTCCGCAGTGAACGGCAGCCGGGCGAGGATCACCGACGCGACGTCCTCCCCGCTCGTGAACGACGTCCCCAGATCCAGGGTGAACAGCCCGCCGACGTAGTCCAGAAACTGGCCGTACAGTGGCTGGTCCAGCCCGAGCTCTTCCCGGATGTACTCTATCTGCGCCCCGCTGGCCTCCTGGCCGGCCGCCGCGATGGCAGGATCACCGGGAATCAACGGGACGATCACGAAGGTCACGCCGACCAGGAGAACGAACGACAGCACCAATCCGCCCAGCCGCCGGAGGCTGAACCGCAGCCACGGCCGCTCCCGCAGCCCGGTGGTAGGCGGCGCCGCTACGGGCTGCGACTCCTGGTGAACGATCGACGCGCTCACGCCCTCAGCCCTCGTCGTCGATCCGCATCGTGCTGATGTCGGCCTGGCCGTTGTAGACACCGACCGAGAAGCCAGGACGGACGGTGACCTGTGCCGGTAGGTAGGACAGCGGCATCACGTCGGCCTCATCGATCAGCGTCTCCTGGATGTCCTGGTAGATCGCGCACCGCGCCTGCTCGTCGGGCTCTGCCATGGCTTGGTCGACCTTCGTCAAGATCTCCTGGTGGGGGACGCCCGACCAGTTCGCGCCGCCGTCCTCGGCGGGCAGCCCGATGATGGGTGAGAGCGCGCCGAACATCGTGGCGCCGGCGTTGATCGCCGGGAACACGGTGACGTCCCACGCCCCGGGTTGCGTACTGCCGGTGGTCGACCAGGTGGCGACGTCGACATTGTTGAGCTCGACCTGTGCCCCTGCCTCGCGGAGCGCCTCCGCGACGTAGCTGTTGCCCGCGCCCTGTGGACCGATCACGTCCATCCCGAGGACGCGGATCGTCTGACCGCTCAGCGCCTGCTGGGCCGCCGCGGCATCCTGCTCGATGAGCAGGGAGTCGTCGGTACTGGCGCACGGGACCGCAACGTGGCTGAACGTGGTCGCGAGTTCTCCGCGGCCGCCCGTCGCCGCGCTGTTGAACGCTTCCCGGCCCAGCGTCTGGACCACGGCTCGTCGTGCCGCCTCGTCAGAGAAGATGCTGCCGGGCCGCTCGTTGAAGAGCAGATACAGGCTTGAGGAGGGCAGCTTGTGGGTGCCGTATCCCTCCTCGCCCTCGAAGCGAGTCATGTCTTCGGTCCTGATGGCGGCGATGTCCATGTCGCCGGTGAGCAACGCGTTCGCCCGGGCGGAATCGTTGCCCACGACGTCTATCTCGACGGTCTGTGCGGGCTCGCCCTCGACGGCCGGGTCGCTGTACTCCGGCCACGCCGCGTAGTCCTCGCGCAACGTGAACGTGTAGGACACACCGGGCGAGCTGTTGCTGAGTACGTATGGCCCGGAGAAGGCGCCCTCGACGGCACCCGTCTCCAGCTCTTCTGTGTTCTCCAGGCCCGCCGTGCACACGATGCCGGTGGCCTCGAGGCTCAGCCCCTGGAGCAGGTCCAGCCACGGCTGCGCGAGCTCGATGGTGACCGTATTCGTCTCGTTGTCGGCGGAGATCGTGGGCTGGCCGGGTCCGAACACGATCTCCCGGAAGACCGACACCTCGGCCGTTGCCATCGCCTGCAGCGAGTTCTTGACCACGTCGGCCGTGATCGGCGTGCCGTCCGCGCACGTCGCGTCGTCGCGGAGGGTGAGTTCCGCACTGGTCGGCGTGGTTTCCCACGAGGTGGCCAGGGCGGGCACGATCTCGTTGTCCGTGCCACGCCGCACGAGCGTGTTGAAGAGCAGCCGGTTGAGATCGTAGTCGTCCCGGTTCTGCACCATCCACGGCGTGAACGTCGTCGGAGCGGCATTGAGCGTGGTCCGGATCGTGTCCGTACCCCCGGAGCCGCCACCATCGTCCCCACCCGAGCTACCGGTGGTGCACGCGGCCAGCCCTAGAGCAGCGCTGGCCGCCATGGTCACAGCTCGGACCTTCATGTTCACCATGTGTCTCCCTTCGCGACTGCGTGTTCTGGCGGTGCACTCGCTGGACCGGTAAGGAGGGCATGAACTGACTTGGCTAGCTGTACGCTTTAAGCGAACGAACGTACGCGTGAAGGGTTTATAGACTAGTCGGGAATCCGCATACGTCAAGGCCGGCGACGCTCTACGACATCAAGGCTTTTACTCGTCACATATCTGCGCCGCCACGACATAGTGAAAGCGGCGTCCTAAGGGTGACCTGCGCTCGGGTTCTCGCGAAGGGCATAAGATACATCGTGCCGAGATGTGACAGTGTGCTCAATGTGGCTGTGCCCCACTGAGTGGTGCGCAGAGTGGGTGGATGTTACATATCCCGGAGGGGAGGTAGGCGATCGCCACCTCGATTACGAATGGCTGGTATGGTCCTCGTGGCGCCTGGCTCGGACCTCGATGAGTACGAATAGGAAACTCTCAGGAGAAACTATGCCTCATCAAAGCGTAACGATAGATGGTTGCAATCCCAGTAACTGGGATTCGCCGGATGTATTTGACCACATGATTCAGGGTCGAGTAGCGGCCGCAAACGCGACTATTGCCATTTGGGAAGGGTTCTCCGAGACCGTCGACGAAACGGCGAAGTGGCACCGCAGGTTCCGACAAGACCAGGCGAAGGTCATTCATGTCCGTCATGCCGATGACATCATTAAAGCCGATCAAGAAAACAAAGCAGGAATAGTCCTGGGATGGCAGAACATCTCTCCGATACATAATGATTTCGAACGCTTAGAGGCGTTTCAAGTCCTAGGAGTTCGAATTGTGCAGCTCGCTTATAACATCAGAAATCTCGTGGCAAACGGGTGCTACGAAGCCAACGATGATGGTCTCAGTATGTTCGGAGTGAGGACGGTCAAGAAACTGAATGAACTGGGGATACTCATCGACCTTTCTCACGTGGGGGACCAGAGCAGCGTGCACGCGATCGATGTTTCGAACCAGCCCGTGGCCTTCACCCACACGAACCTCCGCGAGTTCTTCGATCATCCGCGTAATAAGCCCGCGGATCTGATCCGAGCTCTCGTCTCCGGGGGTGGAGTAGTTGGCGCGAATGCTTACCCGCAATTTTTGCCGAGTGGATACGAAGCTGACTTAAGAGAGTATCTGGACGGTGTGGAGCGTCTCATCGAAATCGCCGGCATCGACCATGTTGGTATTGCGACTGATTCTTGCGAAGGTCACGACTGGGATTTTTGGCGCTACCTAGGGCGCCTGCATGGAACTACCCCTCATTTTGAGATCGACTTACCCAGACCAAACCCTGTCATTAAGGGATTGGCAGGGACATTCGACATTCCTAATGTCGCCGAAGGTCTTCGCAGTCGCGGTTACAACGAAGACGACGTTGCCAAAGTTATGGGCGGGAATTGGCTACGCCTTTACCAGACAGTGTGGGCGGTGTAACTATTTGGTTGGCTGATAGGGTTAGCCCTGACACCTGGCTACGAGATCTTCGCGCCAGAAACCTAGGCTGAGGCCGGAGCCGTGCCCCGGCGTCCCGGCGGGCTCCGCACCGGTTCCAACAACGCTTCGGGGCGCTACATTGAGAGATGATGACTGAGCAGGACGAGCGTGCAGTCTCGATCACCCCGCACACTCGTGGCGACATGAACCGGATCGCTGGGTATCTTGCGCGGCGGGACATCCCGTCGCTGTCCACGTCTCATGGCCCAGAGCGGCTAGATGTGCTGGTCCTCTGCGGCAGCGCCGTGCTGAGTGCGATCGACAGTGCGGCGGCCGCCTTCCAGGACGGGCTCGTTCCCCGGATCCTCGTGTCCGGCGGGATCGGGCACTCGACGCCGTACCTGCGACGGGCGGTTGACGACCACCCGCGCTATCGCGGCGTGCCGAGCGACGGGCGGTCGGAGGCAGCGGTCATCGCGGAGATCCTCCATAGGCACCACGATGTGCCCGCGCTCGCCATCATGAACGAGGACAAGGCCAGTAACTGCGGCGAGAATGCGGAGTTCTCGGTTGATGTCCTCATGCGGGACCTCAACGTCGCGCGATCCATTCTGCTCATCCAGGACCCGACCATGCAGCGGCGCACACATGAGAACTTCCGGCGCGCGCTCCGAAGGATGCCTGGCGCCAGGGTGTGGAGTTACGCACCGTTCGTCCCTTCCGTGACGCACGACGACGGTGGCGGCGGCGTCAGGGACGCGGATGGAAACGTCGTCTGGTCGAGACGTCGACTCACGAGTCTCCTGCTGGGTGAGATGCGCAGGCTGTACGACGATGAGCATGGATACGGCCCGAACGGGACCGGTTTCATCGACCACGTCGACGTCCCGGAGGAGGTCGTGGCGGCGTACGCACGACTGAGGAACGAGTATCCGGGTGCTGTGAGGCTGGCCTTGTAGTTGTACTCCGTCGAGTTTTGACAAGGTCAGGCAGGCGGCTTGAGGGGCGCGAAGCCGCAGGTCAAGTCGTCAGCACGATTCTCGACAGGGTGCGGGGTGAACAGCGACGTTGATCCGTGGCTGGTGACCAGGCTCTGTCGAGGTCCGTTCACGGGGCCAGCAGAAAGGTGTTAGTTCTTCATCGGCTTGCCCTCTTACCAGTGTCCGGCACGGTGCCGGGCGTCAACAGATGGGAGGGCATCATGCCTGCCAGCAAGAAGACACAGCGTCGGTACACACTGACCCGCATCGTCGGTTCCGGATTCGCCGGGGCCGCATTGGTGGTTGCGGCGTTCGCGTCGAGTACCGCGGCGGCCACCAGCGACGGCGACTTCACGCGTGCCGATCCGGACCGAAGCGAGACGATATATTTCGACCCGTTCCGCACGTTCACAAACTGCCTCGCTGCCGCGGCTCACCCGGACAGCGTGTACCCCGGCGTAGACCCGGATGAGGTGAACAGCTGCCTGGAGGCCAACGGCGTTCTCTGACCGAAGGCGTCTGCATTGGGGGTTCAGGTTACGAGCAGGCGAAGGCTGATCGTCGAGCTATGCCTCGGGCCGGCGTGGTGGGTGTGGTGTGT
>NZ_ML142849.1:345395-346996 GCF_004138495.1 Phytoactinopolyspora endophytica | reverse complement strand
TGTTCGCTGGTCGTCCTGGTCGCGAGTTCAGCTGGCTCACAGGTGGTCAGGCTTCCGGCTCGGTCTCGGTGGTGGTGCCGTTCTCGGGCATGGGCGTCGTCCGTATCCGCGCCATCATGCCGCGCAGAGTCTCCGTGAACTCGGAGATCTCCTCCTCCGTCAGGCCGTCGGTGATGATGTCTTGTCCGGACACGGAGAGCGGGTAAATGGCGTCGTGGGTCTCGACGCCGGCGCGCGTCAGGTACATCGGCCGCGAGCCGCGGGGGCCGTCGGAGAGCACGACGAGGCCACGACTCACCAGGACGGTGACGCTCTTGGAGATGACAGCCTTGTTGAGGCCGACGAACTCCGAGACCTCGGTGGCTGAGGCTCCAGGGTAGAGCGCCAAGGAAGACAGGACGCGCCAGTCATTGGTGCCAAGCCCCATGTGCTGCCGGACGAGAGACGATTCGCGCCAGACGAGCGCGTTGGAGACCAGTGCGAGGAGCCGGGGGATGAACTTCTCCGGGTCGATGGTCGGCACCGGCTCGGTCACCGCGTTCGGCGGCGGTGCGTCCTTCTTCCGCACGCTCCCGCGGCTGGCCTTGTGCTCGCGCTCCTCGCCGCGGTCCACGCCGGCCGTGTCCACCTGCTCCGCCATCCCATTCACCCCTGTGTATGTCGTCCGCCGCCGCGGTTGGGACGCGACGCGTGTCCCTTGTTGACCTCTACGTCACCGCCACGGTGACAGGACCGTACACCGTGCGTGCCTTGGCGATCACGACGGATCGCTCCGGCCAAGATTAGAGGCAAACCTGTTTACAAGTAAACAGGTTGCTGTTAACGTCACCGTCACCGATCGCCGAGGCGAGTTCGCCACCTGAGAAGGAAAGCGAAGGGCCAACGGCCGACGGCGCACTGATGTCAGGCATCACATGTCATCTGTGAGGAGGCATTCATGGGCCGAGAGACCTCAGAGGCTAACGAGAACCAGGCGGGGCGTGACGCCCAAGAGCCACCAGCCACGAGTTCTTTGGCGCCAGAGAGGCGGCGATCTCATTCCGCAGCGATGTCGCCGCAGCAGCTCGGTGTGGAAGAACTCGAGGATCTGGCGTACGAGTTGCGGGAGAAGCTGCTCCGTCTGTGCGGGACATACGAGGGCGCGGTACACATCGGGGGAGACCTGTCGGTGTCGGACATCCTCACGGTGCTGTTCCAGTACGGGCTACACGTTGATCCGTCGGATATCGCCAATCCGACGCGGGATCGGTTTGTGCTGTCCAAGGGACACGCCGCGGTGTGCATGTACATCGCGATGTCCCAGCGTGGATTCTTCGATTACGACGACATCGTCGCGACGTACGGCCAGCTGGACAGCGCGTACGGGATGCATCCGTGCAAGGTTCAGCTGCCTGGGGTGGAGTGCTCGACCGGTTCACTCGGCCACGGACTCCCGCTCGCGGTGGGGATGGCGTTGGCCGCTCGTGGGCGTGGCGAGAGCCATCGTGTCTTCTGCTTGCTAGGTGACGGGGAGACCGGTGAAGGGTCGGTCTGGGAAGCCGTGATGGCAGCCAGGTCGAACGAGCTGGGCAACCTGGTCGCATTCGTCGACCGCAACCGGC
>NZ_ML142849.1:341297-345307 GCF_004138495.1 Phytoactinopolyspora endophytica | reverse complement strand
ACCTCCCCGCCCCGGCCGGCAGGCGTCCGACCGTGGTGATCTGCGAGACGGTCAAGGGCAAGGGCGTGGATTTCATGGAACGCAACCTCGCCTGGCACGCCGGCTCCCTGGGCAAGGAAGACCTCGAGCGCGCCCTGGCCGCACTCGCCGCGGCGCGAGCCACCAGCACATCTCGCGAGAAGGAGGCTGTGTGATGCCCGAGACGTTCACCTTCGGAGAGATGCTCTCTGCCCGTTCCGTGATCGGCTCCACGCTGGCCGAGCTGGGTGAGGACCACGAGGACCTGTGGGTGCTCACCCCGGATATCGGGGCGACCTTGGTGGAGTTCCGGGAGAAGCACCCTGAGCGGTTTCTCGACGTCGGCCTCGCCGAGCAGGTCTGCGTGGGTATCGCCGCGGGATTGGCGTATGACGGGATGATCCCCGTCGTCTCCGGGATGCTGCCGTTCCTGTCGATGCGCACGCTGGAGCAGGTCCGCACCGATGTCTGCTATCCGAACCTTCCGGTGAAGATCATCGGCACCCACGGCGGCCTGGTCGGCAACGGCGGCTCGACGCATTACGCCGTCGAAGATCTGTCTCTAATGTGCTCGCTGACGAATATGACCGTGACCTCGATCGGGGACCCGCTCATGGTCGGAGACATCATCCGGCAGTCGATGACCATGTCCGGACCGATCTACATCCGTCTGGCGGTGGGCAAGAAGGACATGATCCTCTACGAGGCCGGCCGGCACGAGGTCCGGATCGGCCAGGGCATCGTCGCCCGCGACGGCCAGGACGTCACACTCTTCACCCACGGCACCACTGTCGCCCAAGCCCTGACCGCTGCCGATCAGCTCGCCGGCGAGGGCCTGTCGGTGCGGGTGGTGGACATGTTCACCCTCAAGCCCGTCGACGAGGACCTCATCGCCCGCTGCGCGGGGGAGACCTCCGGCCGTTTCGTCGTGTTGGAGGATCATCTCGCCTACGGCGGGCTCGCCACCCGTGTCGCGGACGTCGTCGCTGACCGTGGCATCCGGCTGACTTCCTTCGAACGCCTCGGCATTCCGCAGGTTTACGCCGGCTTCGGCGAGGACGAGCAATTGCGTGACAAGCACGGCTATGGACTCACCGCGACGCTCGACGCCGTCCGTAGAGCGGCGACGACAGCCGTGTCCGCCGGCGTCTGAGAGGAGGAGCCATGCGAACCGTAGCAGTGACGAAGATCGGGAACCTGCGAGCGACCGACGACGCCAAGCGCGGTCAGATCGGCCTCGTGGAATTCCCCGACCAGCCCCTCGGCGCCGAGGACGTGCGCCTGCGGGTCGCCTACGCCGCGATCTGCGGATCCGACCCGCATCTGGCGGAAGGGTTCTTCGGCACCGACGTTCCCATCGGTCTCGGCCATGAAATCTCCGGCGTGATCGAGACCCTAGGGGAGGACGCCGCAGCCCGTACCGGTCTGCAGATCGGCGATCGCGTCGCGGGCAACTTCCTCAAGTTCTGCGGCGCCTGTCACCCCTGCCGGGACGGGCGTCAGCAGTTCTGCGAACACATCCACGACGACAACCGGCCCGGCATGGCGGAAACTGTGACGTGGCACGCCTCCCAGGTCCACAAGCTCCCCTCGGACGTGTCGCTGCGGAAAGGCTGCCTGCTCGAGCCGACCTCAGTAGCTGTGCGCATCGCGGACAAGACCCGTATCCGTCCCGGCGAGACGGTCGCCGTCTGCGGAGGCGGCCCGATCGGCCAGCTGGCCGCGCAGGTCATGTCCCGGTACGGTGCGACATCGCTCACCGTGATCGAGCCGATCGCCACACGCCGGGAGATGGCCCTGCGCAACGGCGCCGACCACGCCATCGACCCGGGCCACGAGGACCAGCAGGAACGCACCCGGGAGATCACCGGAGGGCGCGGCTTCGACGTCGTCATCGACGCCTCGGGCTCCTCCCGTGCCGCCCGCGGTCTGCTCGACATCGCCGCGCCGGGTGCCACCGTCGTCTACGGCGCCATGTACCCCGTCGACCACGAGATGCCCCTCAACCTCTCGGACTACCTCTATCTCAAGGAGCTCACGCTCACCGGCGTCTTCGTCTCTCCCTACGCCTTCCCTCGTGCCCTCAGACTCTTGCCCTACCTGTCCACCGATGAGCTCACCGCCACTGTCTATCCGCTCGACGACGCGGCGGACGCCTTCGCTGCCCACCTCTCCGGTGAGCACTCCAAGGTGCTCATTCGCTGCAACGACCTCGACGAGGCAGGTGCGGCATGACCGCCGCGCCGGTTCCGCCGGTCTCGCCGAGCCCGACGACCGCGACGACGCCCGAGACCGATGGGGCGCCTCCAGCGCTCGAGGCCCACGGCATCGTCAAACGATTCGACGGCGTCCTCGCCCTCGACGACGCCCACCTATCCGTCCGGCCCGGGGAGATCCACGCCCTGCTCGGTGAGAACGGGGCCGGTAAGTCCACGCTCATCAAGGTGCTGACCGGGCTGCTCGCCAAGGAGGGAGGCGAGATCCGCTGCGACGGCCGGCCGGTGGAGTTCGACAGCGTCCGCGACGCGCACCATGCGGGCATCGTCGCGCTCTACCAGGAGCTGTCGGTCATCCCGACGATCAGCGTCGCGGAGAACATCCTGCTCGGCGATAGGACACCACGACGCGCCGGACTGGTTCAGTGGCGCGACCTGCGTCGGCGTGCCCGCGCGCAGCTGGACCGGCTCAACCAGCCGATCTCGCTGCGTCGTCTCGCCGGGGACCTCTCTCCCGTCCAGCAGACGATGGTCGCCGTCGCCCGGGCGCTGGCGACCGATGCCCGGGTGCTGATCCTGGACGAACCGACCGCCTCGCTGACCGACGTCGAGATCGAGAGCCTCTTCACGGTTCTGCGGGCGCTGCGCGACGAGGGTGTGGCGATCGTCTACGTCTCGCATCGCCTTGAGGAGGTCTTCGAGTTGTGTGACCGGCTGACAGTGATGCGCAACGGCTCGACCATCACCACGAACAAGGTCCCCGACGTCACCGTCGACGAGGTCATCGCCATGATGGTGGGCCGTGCCCAGGGCCAGCTCTACCCCGAGAAGGGCACGGCGACCGACGACGTCGTGCTAAGCGTGGCGGGCCTGACCGGCAACCGGGTCAACGACGTGTCCTTGCACGCCTCGGCCGGAGAGATCCTGGGCATCGGCGGGCTGGCCGGATCCGGCCGCAGCGAGCTGCTGCGCCTGCTCTCGGGAGCGCAGCGCCGCGCTGAGGGGACGGTCCGCGTCGCAGGACGGAGCCTGTCGCCGGGCGGAAGCGTCGGGCGGGCGCTCGACGCCGGAGTCGCCTTAGTTCCCGAAGAGCGACGTAGCCAGGGCGTGATCCTGGACGCCACCGTCCAGGACAACATCGCCGTCGCGAACCTCGCGGAGGTCAGCCGGATCGGGTGGGTGCGCCAGCACAAGGTGACCGGCCTGGCGCGCACCGCGCTGGACGACCTACAGATCAAGGCGCGGGGGCCGCGCCAGCACGTCAGCCAGCTCTCGGGCGGCAACCAGCAGAAGATCGTCCTCGCGAAGATGCTTGCCCGCCGGCCGAAGGTGCTCCTGCTGGACGAGCCCACACGCGGCATCGACGTCGGCACGAAGGCGGAGATCTACCGGCTGATCCGCGAGCTGGCCGCCGGCGGCACGACCGTGGTCGCCGTCAGCTCGGAGCTTCCCGAGCTCATCGGCATGTCCGATCGGATCCTCATCATGCACGAAGGCCGCGTGTCGGGCGAGGTTCCGGCGGAAGCGGCCGACGAAGAGCTCCTCCTGTCCTACTGCTACGGAAGGGCTGCGTGAGATGACTACGACCGACACCCCGCCGGCTGTCCCGGCGTCGACCGACCGCACCCCGGCCGACCGCGCGACGATCGCCCAGCTCTTCTGGCAAGGCGGGACCGTCATCGCGCTGGTCGCGCTGATCGCGTTCTTCGGCGTGATGCGCCCCGACGCGTTTCTCAACTTCGCGAACCTGCGCAACCTCCTGCTGCAGATCGCCAT
>NZ_ML142849.1:340613-341267 GCF_004138495.1 Phytoactinopolyspora endophytica | reverse complement strand
CGATCATCGCCGTCGCGCAGACGGTCGTCATGGTGGTCGGGAACTTCGACCTCTCGGTGGGGACGAACGCGACGCTCTCCGGGGCCACCGCGGCCGCGTTGATGGTCGGCGGCACCCCCATGCCGGTCGCGATCACGGCCGGCCTGGTGGTCGGCACGCTGGTCGGTGTCTTAAACGGGATCCTTGTCGCCTTTGCCGGCCTGTCGGCGCTGGTCGCGACCCTAGCGTCCATGACAACAGTCGGCGGGCTGGCGTTCCTGGTGACCGACGGGACCACGCTCTACGGCATGCCGGAGGGATTCGGCTGGTTCGGGCAGAGCCGCCACCTCGGCATCCCCATGCCCGTCATCGTCGCGGCGATCATCGCGGTGGTGGTCTGGCTGGTGCTGCGGTATTCCACCACCGGCCGCCGCTGGTACGCCGTGGGCGGCAATGCTGAGGTCGCGCGCCTGTCCGGGATCAATGTGCGGTGGATGCGATTCTTCGCTTTCACCGTGGCCGGCACGGTGTCGGGCCTGGGCGGCATCATCCTGGTCTCTCGTCTCAGCAGCGCCAGTGCCACCAGCGGTAACAACTACATGATGCTCGCCGTCGCCGCGGCCCTTCTAGGCATGACCGTGCTGAAGTCCGGGCAGGCGAACGTCGGGGGAACGC
>NZ_ML142849.1:339857-340591 GCF_004138495.1 Phytoactinopolyspora endophytica | reverse complement strand
CGCCATCATCGGCGTCATGAGCAACGGACTCAACATCATCGGGGTCAACACGTACTACCAGCAGGTGCTCACAGGTCTCATCATCGTGGCTGCCGTGCTGCTCTCAGCGTTGAAGACACGCAGCAGGTAGCTGCGTGCGCACCAGCGCACCTATGTCCGAAGCACCCGCATCCGCGGGTCGAGGTACTCAACGAGGAGTCACCATGCGTCAACGACGAACGCCGGCCATCGCCCTCGTCACATGCATCGCCGCGGCCGCTGCGCTCAGCGCGTGCAGTGCCGATGACGACGACACGTTCCGCGTCGTCGCCTTCACCGCCGGCTACGGCACACCCGTCGGCAAGTACACCCTCGACGCTTTCGTGGAGCGCGGCGAGGAGCTCGGGTGGGACGTCACCTTGCACACCTCAGACTTCGACTACGACGTCATCAACACCGATGTGGTCAACTCGATCACTCAGGGCACGGATGCGGTCCTTGCCGGCTTCCCGGATCCCCGGCAGATCACCCCGCTGGTCAACGCGGCGGAGGACGCCGACGTGCCGATCTTCTCGATCGACGGCGGCGTGGAGCCGAACGAGGACTTCGTCGTCGACGTGACCACGAGCCAGCAGCAGATCGCCGAGCTCACCGTCGACACGATCGGCGAGGCGGTGGGCGGTCTCGAGGGCAAGGAGGTCATGGTCATCGGGCACGACCCGCATATCGGGATCATGACCCGCAGCGGCATGGCG
>NZ_ML142849.1:339204-339837 GCF_004138495.1 Phytoactinopolyspora endophytica | reverse complement strand
CTGCTCACCGAAGGGGGAGCGACGGTCACTCCGGACGAGATCCGGCAGGTGCTCAGTCCTGGCACCTCCCAGGAGGAGGCGCTGCAGTTCGTCACCGACTACCTGCAGGCGAATCCCGACGGCCTGGACGCCATCTGGACCGGCTGGGACCATGCCGCCGTCGGCGCGGCGCAGGCGGTCACCGAGGCGGGGCGGGAGGACATCGTCGTCACCGGCGTCGACGCCGTCGGCATCGCCCTGAACGAGATCGAGAAGGACGGCCCCTTCCACGCCACCGTGGTGCAGGACTGGCCGGGCATCCTCGACATCGTCGTCGGACAGCTGGAGCACTACGCGGACACCAGCGAGCTTCCGGAGGAGAACTTCATCGAATCCGACGTCACCCTCGTCACCATCGACAACGTCGCCGACATCGAGCCCACGGGCTGAGAAGGAGCCATGCACATGCGTCTGGAAGGCAAAGTCGCTCTCGTCACCGGCGGGGCCAGCGGCATCGGCGAGGCCACACTGCACAAGCTGGCGCGCGAGGGCGTGCAGGTGGTCGTCGCGGACATCAACGACGACGACGCCCGGCGAGTGGCGGCCGAGATCGGGAAGGCGGGCGGGTCCGCGTCGGCCGTCAAGATGGACGTG
>NZ_ML142849.1:338286-339185 GCF_004138495.1 Phytoactinopolyspora endophytica | reverse complement strand
TCTACGCGCAGGTCGAAGCGGCAGTGCGGCACGCTGTCGACACCTTCGGCAAGCTCGACGTCATCTTCAACAACGCCGGCATCGCCGGCGGGAAGCCGCTGCTGGATCACGACCCGGCCGTGGACTACGAGCCGATGATCGCCGTGGATCAGACCGGGGTCTATTACGGCATCCTCGCCGCGGGCCGCCAGTTCGTGCGTCAGGGCACGCCCGGAGTGATCATCAGCACATCATCGATCTACGGGGAACAGGCGGCTGAACTGGCCTTCACCTACAGTGCGGCGAAGGCTGCCGTCATCTCGTTCACCCGGTCGGCGGCGTACGAACTGGCCGAACACGGGATCCGGTGCGTGGCCATCACACCGGGGCGGGTCGGCACGCCGATCATCCAGCAGTTCGACCATGATCTGAAGGCCACCTTCGCGGCGGAGCAGCTGCGAGACAGGCTGACCGAGCCGGAGGAGATCGCCGACGTCGTGGCGTTCCTCGCCTCGGAGGAGGCGAACGCCATCAACGGCACGGTTGTGCACGTGGATGACGGCTACTCCGCGTTCAAGCAGCGGCTCGATCTCCCGGTCTTCTGAAGCGATGGGAGGGCGAACACGATGAGCACGACGACACCAGCACTGGCCTGCCACCTGAACGTGCTGGTGGCATGCCTGGAGGATCCGGGCCTGCCGGCCGCGCTGGACGTTCTGGCCGATACCGGGTACAGCCGCGTCGTCCTGCCGCCGGTTGATCCCGACGCGCTCGACGCCGAGAAGCTCGCCGCGATGTTCTCCGCGCGAGAGCTCACGCCGGTCGCGATCGCCGGGCAGTCTCCGGATGCCGACGTCTCCTCGCCAGACCCCTACGTCCGCGAAGCCGGCTCGGCGATGCTGCGGCGCATGGTCCGCCTC
>NZ_ML142849.1:322354-338259 GCF_004138495.1 Phytoactinopolyspora endophytica | reverse complement strand
CCGAGCTCGGCTCGGACCAGCTCAACGGCGTGCCCTATGGCCTCTTCGGCCCACCGGGCGGGCCGTTCCCCCGGCAGTCCCTGCAGCGCTCGGCCCTACTGGTGGGCCAGATCGCCGACGAGGCACACGAGGCCGGCATCATGATGACCTTCGAGGTTCTCAACCGCTACGAGACCGCGGCGATCAACACCGCTGCACAAGCCCTGGACTACATCCGCCTGAGCGGCTCGGACCATCTGCGCATCCACCTCGACACCTTTCATATGGCTGTCGAGGAGGCCGACATGGCCGCCGCCATCCGCCTGGCGGCACCCAGGCTCGGCTATCTCGAATTCGGCCAGTCCGGCCGTGGCCCGCTGATGACCGGCGTGGTCGACATTCCCCGCATTGTCGCCACCGCGCTCGAGGCCGGCTACACCGGTCCGTTCGGCGTGGAAGCGTTCACCCGGGACGTCCTCACCTCGCAGGCCAGTTCAGCACTGGCCATCTGGCGCTCGCCCTATACCGACGGCACCGCCCTCGTCGCCGAGGCCGCCCGGCTGATCACCGACGCCGCAGGCGGCTGACGCCCGGCTGAACCCACATTCAGCTACTTTCGTTCACAAGGCCGCGCGATCCGTGGCATCGTCGGTGTGGCTGGCTATCATGACGTCATGACTGTCGGCGCTGAGTTCTACGGACAGCAGTATCCGCCGGAGGCGACGCCTCGGGCGATCCGAGCGGCGTTGTTGACTGAGGAGGCTGGCGACTTTGATCGTGAGTTTCGGCAGGCGATGGCGGAGGCTACCGAGACGCTGGATCTGACAGGCGTCCTTGCCTTGTTGCGGCGCTGGCAGCGCGTGGCGTGGTCGTCTCAAGACGATCGGGCACATCGACAGATGCTCCGAAATGCCGAGCAGCTCGCGTCGGGCGGCAACATCACCACAGAATCGTGGAACGTGACAAAGGCCAGGCTGGGCCTGTAAGTGTACGCGGTCGAGACCTACCCCGAGGCGCTGGAGCAGGTAGCCGCTCTACCGGAAGATGCCCTGAGCTCGTATGCCGAAATGATGGCGTTGCTCGAAGTCGCTCCCTGGAGTGGTGAAGCGTATAACCGTCAGCGACCCGAAGCGAACATGAGAACGCACGCGTTCGGAAAGCAAGGCGAGGGTGTCGTCATCTACATGATCCTCGAAGACCAACGCCGTGTGGTCGTGCTGCGTGTTCTATGGGTCGCTTGATTGGTCCCCGTAAGGTCAGTGCGATGAGGAGTGCCTCACCGGGACGATCGGGGCATGCTCGCGCGAACTAACCTCCGAGACCTGGATGCATGCCGTGAACCCGTGGTCTGTGGTGGAGGCAGAGACCTACAACCTGTACAAACAGCCTGTAGCTACACATGCGCACATGTCCTCTGTGTCACTGTACCTACGAGGCTCCTCGATAAGGGCACACGAATGCTCCCCGCGAACCTCACCGATGCCGCAGAGATAGCCCGCGCCGTCAACCAGGGCCGGGTCGCATCTGTGGGTGAGGATATGGATGCGGCGGTCGACCGAGGTCGGTTGGCCGGTGGACCAGCCGAGTAGTTCAGGTGTACGCACATGGCGGTCGTCGAGGCCGAGGGCAAACATCGAGGAAGCGCTCTACGGACCGAGCCACGAGGATAAGTTCAAGGGGCTCTGGGAGCATCGGGTGGTCGATCGGATGGCGAGGACGTCGGTTCCGTTACGCGAACTCCCGCAGGGTCGGTGCGCGCGGGAGCCGCATGCGGCCGGTCAGCCCTGTGTTCGGCTCCGTGCCGCCTGCAGCCGGCCGAGCGCGAGCCGGGCGACGTCGTCGGTGTCCGCCGCGTCCAGCGCTCGGTCTACGATCACCGCGACAAGCGACGTCCGCAGTTCCTCGTCGGCGGCAACGGTAGTGACAGAGTCCCAGGCCAGCGCCGGACCGACCCCGATGTAGTCGGACGCGCGCACGAACCAGGGCAGCGGATCCGGCTCGGGCTGCACGAGCACCAGGGTCGTCCACCCGTGGCTATGCCGTCGGCAGATCGCGACCCACGGCCCGCGCGAGCCGTGCGCGGCGGTTTCCCCTTCGGCGTCGGGCGAACGCACCACGGTCTCCATGTCGAGGGGGAGTCTCCAGAAGATCCCGCCGTACCCGGCACCCGGCCGTCCGTTGACGGCTGGGCTGCTGAACCTCAGCGGGTGACGGTCCGCGATCAGGCGGCTGGACCACGCGAGCGCCCACGAGTCGACCTCGGGCAGCAGCACCCCGGTGAGCGTGCGGTGCTCCAGCAGATGCTCGGCACCGCCGTGGTCGTACCAGCGCACGTCCTGCTCGAGGGTTGCGCCGTCGTCGGCTACCCGGACAGCGGTGCGGACCTGACGCCCGTGGTTCGCCAGGAGCGTCGGACCCTGGCCCGGTACGAAGGTGCGTCCGCCCCAGTAGGACGTCTCGTCGACGTCGGCGACGGTGAGCGAGACTCCGTATTGGTGGCGGTGGTCGACCGGGCTCACTTCCGTCATGGGCCGGTTGCGCAGCGAGTGCACCGGATCGAGGTAGGGGCGCGGGCTGTGGACCGCGGGCATGTTCTCGCCCGATGCGGCCCGGGCGAGCGGCGTGTCCAGGACCCACAGCGTGGGGTCGCCGTCGGTGCGCCATACTGCGCGGACACTGCCGGCGGCGACCGCGGGGCTGAGCCCGGCAGTGCCCGATGACGAGATCGGCAGACGGCGCGCCGGTGGCACCGGGCCAGTGCTCGAACGCACGACCAGCGTGGCCGGTACCTGCTCGCGCGGAGCCTCGCCCCGGTGGCCGTCGTGCGCGTTCATCCGTGCCTCGACGAGCTCCCAGACGCGGCGGCCGATCTGCCGTTGCGGCACGGACGCGGTGGTCAGCGGCGGCGTCGCGAACCGGCCGATCTCGATGTCGTCGAACCCGACGACGGAGATATCGCCCGGGACGGCGACGCCGGTCTCGTTCAGCCGTCCCATGAGCCCGTAGGCGACGAGGTCGTTATAGGCGACCGCCGCCGACGCTCCGGAGTCCAGCACCTCCTCGGCGACGCTGTAGCCGGCGTCGATGGACGACCCGCCGGCGACGGTTGCGACGGTGACGCCGCGCCGCCCAGCGATGGTGCGCAGCCGCGCGAACCGCTCCTCGTTCGACACGCTGGCCTGAGGACCGGACACGTACACGAGCTCTCGGTGGCCCAGCGAGACCAGGTGCTCGATGATGGCGCGGATGCCGCCGGCGTAGTCGATGGCGATCTGCGGGACGCCCGGGACGCCGACCCGGCGGTTGACGACGACGGCGGGCCGTACCTGTGGCAGCAGCGCGTCGAGCTCGGCGTCGGGCATCCGTGGTGCGACGAGCGCGAGCGCGTCGCAGCGCGACCTGGCCTCGAGGGCGATCTTCGCCTCGTCCTGCGGGCGCTCGCGGGTCTCCGTGATGAGCACACGGTAGCCGTGCTCGTCCGCCCCCGACATGGCTCCGCGCAGGATCTCATGGAAGTACGGGTTACCGATGTCGGGCACGACGACCGCGAGGGTCTCGCTGCGTCCGAGCGACAGGCTCCGCGCCAGGCTGCTGGGTCGGTACTGGAGCTTGTCGGCCGCGGCCAAGACACGCTCGACGATCGCCGGGGCGACGGTCGAACGCCCGTTCATGACCCGCGACACCGTCGAGCGCGACACACCCGCGGCCTGCGCGACCTGGGCGATCGTCGCGCCCTCCTTGAAGCTGCGGGCCATCACCAGATCCTGTGCGTCTCGGGCCCGGTCGCGGTGACCGGACCGAAGGTGGCGACCTCGTCAGGCCCGGCCGGTGCGCCGAAAGGTGCGACGCCGAACAGCCCGACCTCCGCGCCGATCCAGTACCCCGCGGCGGCCTGGTACGTGTCGTCGAGCATGCTCCACTCGGTCGCACCGGGTGCCCGCCAGGAGAACATGGCAGTCCCGGCATCGTCGATCTCCACCCGCAGCTCGACGCGTGCCTCGGCAGTGACGCCGTCGGCGACGAGGGCTGCCGCACCGCCCTCCTCGACGCCACGGCCGGCGGAGCGCCGGCATACGACCTCAGCGCCGGCCGGGGTGCGGGTTAGCCCCGCCCACGCGTACTCGCGGCCCAGCACGACGACACCGGCGCGGGCGCCGGGTACGCCGCCGTCGAGTCGCAGCGTCGTCGTCCACGTGCTCGACCGGCCGGGCAGGCGTTGGCCGAGGATCTGCCCCAGGGTGCGCAGGTCGCCGCGGTCCTCCGGCAGCAGGCGTAACCGGAGCGCGCCGTCGCCGGTGGAGTGCAGCCAGGACCCGTGCGGGTTCGACTGCCAGTGCCACACTGGTCGCGGCGTGGGCGTGTCGAACCTGTCCGAGCAGGCGAGGTCTGAGCAGCCGAGGGTGGGGCCGTCGGGCGGCGGAGCGGCGGAGTACTCGGCCGACGCCACGGGACGGCCCGATCCCGGGGTGGCCGCTATCGGATCGCCGATGCGCGGCCACCCGTCGTCTGCCCACGTCATCGGCTGCAGGTGCACGACCCGGCCGAAGACGCCGCGGTCCTGGAAGTGACAGAACCAGTGCTTGCCGTCTTCGGCCTCGACCCACGCGCCCTGGTGGGGCCCGTTGACCGCTGTGCCGCCCTGCTCCAGAACGACACGGTGCTCGTATGGGCCGTAGACGTCGCGCGAGCGGAAGGCGTACTGCCAACCGGTGGCCACGCCGCCGGCGGGTGCGAAGATCCAGTACCAGCCGTCACGCTTGTACAGCTTGGGGCCCTCGAGCGTGCGGCAGCCGGGCAGCTCGTCGCCGTCGACGACGGTGCGGGGCTCCCCGACGACCCGCTCGAGCCGGGGGTCGACCTCGACCACCGTGAGCCGGTTCGCCACGCCGCTGCGGCTGCGGGCCCAGCCGTGCACCACGTAGGCGCGGCCGTCGTCGTCCCACAGTGGGCACGGGTCGATGATGCCGCGGCCGGGCAGCAGAAGGTGTGGCGCGCTCCAGGGGCCGGCCGCATCTGTCGCCCATGTGACGTAAACGCCGTGGTCTGGGTCCGGGTATACGACGACGAACCACTCGTCGTGGTGGCGGATGCTGGGCGCCCACACGCCCGAGCCGTGCCGGGGCAGCGCGTAGTGCTCTGCCGGGGGTAACGCCGCCAGCGCGTGGCCGGCGAAGCGCCAGTGCACGAGATCGCGTGAGGTCAGAATGGGCAGTCCGGGCACCCGGTTGAAGCTGGAGGCCACCAGGTAGTACTCCGCCCCGACGCGGATCACGTCAGGGTCGGGCCAATCGGCGTCGAGGACGGGGTTCGTGTAGATCGGCATCGTCGTCTTCCGTGTCGCCATGGGGAACCGATTCCCCGACATACTAGCGCCTGAGTACAGAGACCGGTTCTCTATCAGCACACTACGACTATGCCGTCGGCTTCGACCTGGCCTAGCGGGTGTCGGTGTATTGCGAGGCTGCCGGTTGGCTACGATCTGGGAATCGGTTCCCGAACTCTTGTGGTCGATGCGAGGCCATGTTAGCGTTCACGGCCAGAAAGCGGTTCCTCAGATCGTTGGAGAGGGACGCCCGACCTCAAGGAAGAGATGGGACGCCGATGGTAGTGCGAACGCCGACGACCGCACGGTGGCACCGGTGAGCACGGCGACTCCGGCGTCGCCTGCGCAGCAGGACCGCCCTGCAGAGGATGCGTCCGCTTCAGGCATCCCGCGGCGCTCGCGGAGCACGTGGGCCAACGTGTGGAGGCGCCGGACGCTGTACTTGATGATCCTGCCAGGTGCGGTCTACTTCCTGATATTCAAATACCTGCCCATGGGCGGCTTGGCAATCGCTTTCCAGGATTACCGGCCGTTCCTGGGGTTCAGCGGCAGCGAGTGGGTCGGATTCGACCACTTCGTTCGACTGTTCACTGAGGACACGTTCTTCCTCCTGCTGCGCAACACCCTGACGATCTCGTTCCTGCTGCTGCTCTTCGCGTTCCCGGTGCCGATCATCCTGTCGCTGCTGATCAACGAGGTGCGGCTGAGGTTCTTCAAACGGTCGGTGCAGACGATCATCTATCTGCCGCACTTCATGTCGTGGGTCATCATCGTCTCGCTGTTCTACGTGATGCTCACAACCGACGGCGGCAGCATCAACAACGTGATCGAGGCGGCGGGCGGCGAGCCGATCTCCTTCCTCACCGACCCAGCGTGGCTGCGGCCGATGTACGTCATGCAAGAGATCTGGCGCAATGCCGGCTGGGGCACGATCATCTACCTCGCCGCGATCACGACAGTGGACACCCAGCTCTACGAGTCGGCCGCGATCGACGGCGCCGGACGCCTGCGCCAGGCCTGGCACATCACGCTCCCGGCGATCCGCCCGACGATCATCGTGCTGCTCATCCTGAACATCGGCGACTTCCTGGAGCTCGGGTTCGAGCACATGTTCCTCGTGATGAACTCCCTGAACCGCGAGGTCGGCGAGATCTTCGACACCTATGTGTACAACACGGGCATCGTCAACGGGCAGTTCAGCTACGCCGCCGCGGTCGGCATGTTCAAGGGGATCGTCGGACTGATCCTGGTGGTTCTCGCCAACCGCCTCGCCAGACGCTTCGGAGAGGAGGGCGTCTACTAGCCGGACCCGATGCCGGGACGCTGTGGACGATACGCGATGTTCTCCTTCGAAACCTTCGTACGGATCAACTCGTTCCTGGCGAACGGGTTCCGACTGATGTACCTCAATCTGCTCTGGCTGGTCACGACGGCGATCGGCCTGGTGCTGTTCGGAGCAGGGCCGGCGTCGTACGCCCTCGCGAAATACGTCGACCGGTGGTTCCGGCACGGCGAGCAGCCACCGATGACGCGCACGTTCCTCGCCTACGTGCGTGAGCGGTACTGGCGCTCGACCGTGGTGGGCTGGATCTACCTCGGCGCGGGCACGGTCATCGTGACGAACGTCTTCGCCGGTTGGAACTGGTATGTCCAGATGCTCAACGTCTTCGCGCTCGTCGCGTTCACCGTCTCCCTGTTCTACGTCTTCTCGGTGATGGCCGCGCTCGAGCTACGCACCATCCGCGACACCATCGCGGCCTCCCTGCTCATCGGGTTCGGCTCACTGCACTGGACCGTCATCGGCGGCACCGCGGTCTTCGCGCTGACGTTCCTGATGTCTCAGCAGGCGTTGCCCCTGCTCATCCTGTTCGGGGTCGCCATACCGGCGGCCGCCGCGGGGCTGATCACCCGCGTCGTCTACCGCGACCTCGAACCCACTGCAAGTCAATGGCGAAATTCACCGGGCAACGACGCACGTAGTCCAGCATTCACCGTCATGAGAGGAAGCACACCATGAGAAGGATTCACCACCCGGCGATCGCCGGGACGGCGGCGCTCACCCTGGCGCTCGCCGCGTGCGGCAGTGGCGACGACGGCGACGGCGGAGGCGAAGGTGCCGGGAAGGACACCATCAGCTGGATGAGCGTGGTGCACACGCCGACAACCCCGGAAACGGACGGTGTCATCGAGTCCGCGTTGCAGGACTACACGGGCAAAGAGATCGAGTTCCAGTGGGTGCCTGCGGCCAACGCCGATGAGAAGATCAACTCGGCCCTGGCCTCCGACTCGCTGCCCGACCTGGTCGACTTGGGCAACATCACGAACACGACCGTGCGCCAGGCGATGACGCAGGGGCAGTTCTGGGAGGTGGAGGAGTTTCTCTCCGAGTTCGACAACCTGTCGCAGATCTCGCCGGAGACCATCGAGTCAGCGAAGATCAACGGCACCCTGTACGGCGTTCCGAAACAGAAGCCCATGGCGCGTTATGGGGTGCTGGTGCGCCAGGACTGGCTGGATAACCTCGGGCTGGATGTGCCGCACACCATCGAGGACCTGACCGAGGTGGCGATCGCGTTCGCCGAGGATGACCCGGACGGCAACGGCGAGGACGACACCACCGGGTTCTATGACCGCGAGGAGTCCTTCCAGCTGGGCTTCCGGTCGCTCGCCGGATACTTCGGGGCCGGCCAGCGGTTCGAGGTGAACGACGCCGGCGAGGTGATCCCGTCCTTCACCACGGACGCGTGGAAGGAGGCGATGGAGTGGTACCGAGGTCTGTATGAAAAGGGCGCGATCAACAAGGAGTTCGTCACCCTGCAGAAGCAGAACCAGTACGACGGCATCTACCAGGGCAAGGGCGGCATCGTCGTCACCGGCCTGTTCGAGGCGAGGGGCTTCTACGAGGGCGGGCTCGCCGCCGACCCGGACACCACCATGGACTGGGCCCTGATCAACGACATGACCTACGAAGACGTCCCGCGCCGGATCCTGACCGACACCAACGGCGGCATGGGCGGCTGGTACGCGATCCCGCGCTCGACCGTAGAGACGGAGGATGAAGTGCGCGAGGTGCTCGGCTTCGTCGACTCTCTGCTGGACGAAGAGCCGTTCACCCTGATGACCAACGGTATCGAGGATGAGCACTTCGAGTTCGACGACGACGGCGTGGTCTCCATCCTGGACCAGACGAAGTGGGAGCAGGAGGTCCAGCCGTTCAGCTCCTCGCGACCGTCGGATCTGGTGATCACGTTCCCATCGGCGCAGCCGTACGTCGACCTCGGCAACGAGCTGATGGAGGAGAACGCCGAACACGCGGTGCTGAACCCGGCGCAGTCGCTGACATCGGAGACCTTCGACTCCCGGTGGTCGGTCATCGAGCAGCAGGCCAACGACGCCTACAACCAGTACATGATGGGCCAGATCGACATGGAGCAGTACGAGGCCACGATCGACGCCCTCGGCGGCGAGGGCCTGGACCAGATCGTCGCGGAGTTCACCGAGGCCTACGACGAAGCCAACGGCTGACGGAAAGGGCATCGGACCGGAGCACCCGAGGGAGACCCAGTGCAGGACATCCGAGATTTCGGCGCGCGGGCGGACACGGATTCCACGAAGGCGATCCAGGCGGCGATCGACGCGGCGGCAGACGAGGGCGGCGGCACCGTCATCGTGCCCTCAGGCCGGTACCCGACCGGTGGGCTACGCCTGCGTTCGTACGTCGAGCTTCACCTGGAGGCGGGCGCACATCTGCGGTTCGTCTCCGACCCCGACGCCTATCCCGCTGTCGACGCGCGCTGGGAGGGTGCGGCCGCCCGGGCCCATCAGCCGTGTCTCTACGCGGCCGGCGAGACCGGCGTCGCCATCACTGGGTTCGGCACCATCGACGGGCAGGGACGGCCGTGGTGGGACGCCTTGCGTAGCGATCGTGGCGCGCTCGCGTACCCCCGGCCGACCCTGATCGGCGTGCATGAGTGTCGCCAGGTGACGATCCGCGACGTGACGTTGCGCGACTCACCGAGCTGGACCGTGCACCCCCTGCTGTGTGACGACGTCACGATCACGGGCATCAGGATCGTCAACCCCGAGGACTCACCCAACACCGACGGGATCAACCCCGAGTCGTGCCGCAACGTGCGCATCAGTGACTGCCACATCGACGTCGGCGACGACTGCATCGCCATCAAGGCCGGCACCGAGCGGGCGCCCGAGAAGGTGCCCTGCGAGAACATCGTGATCACCGGTTGCACTATGGTGCACGGGCACGGCGGCGTGGTCATCGGCTCGGAGATGAGCGGCGGCGTGCGCAACGTCGTCGTGAGCGACTGCGTGTTCCAGGGCACCGACCGCGGCATCCGGCTGAAGTCGCGGCGCGGGCGTGGCGGCGTCGTGGAGGACGTCCGGGTGACGAACGTGATCATGGACGGCGTCCTGTGCCCTCTGGTGGTGAACGCGTACTACTTCTGTGGCCCCGGCGGAAAGGAACCCGTGGTCACCGACCGCTCTCCGCAGCCGGTAGACGCCTCGACGCCGCTGTTCCGGCGGATCCACCTCGCGCACGTCACGGCTCGCAACGTGCACGCCGCTGTGGGTTTCGTCGCCGGCCTGCCGGAGCAACCGGTCGCGGAGCTCACGCTGGACGACGTCGCGGTCTCGTTCGCCGCCGACGCGGTGCCGGGGCAGCCGGCGATGGCGACGGGCGTCGACGACGTCGCTCTGGCGGGCCTGCAGGTCAGTTATGTCCGGAACCTCGACCTCTCCCGCGTACGGATCGACGGCTGCAACGAACCCGGCATCCGGCTTGAGCACGGCGACGCCGTGCGCTACCACGACGTGCGGGTGAATGGTCACGACGTGAAGGTGGGCCGTGAGTAGCACGACACGTACCGAGGCGCCGCCGCGGCGGACCGGCGAGATCGTGGCCGCCTGCATCGGCTTAGTGCTATCCGGGCTCTTCCTCGGTGGGTTCGCCGTCGTCGTCAACGGTGCGGACGAGCAGGCGTTCCTCGCCGACATCTACCCGGCCATGACGTCCGCCGGGATCGAGGTCGCGAACCCTCGAGCCCCAGCCCACGCCGCCCAGGGGGACGAGGCGTACCGGGCCGCCCGGACCCTGGCCGGGTGGTTCGGTTTCACCCTGCTGGGTGTCCTGGCCACGAACGCCGTGGGGATCTTCCTCGCGCGTCGTCGTCCCCGGCGACGTATCGCCGGCTGGTGGTTCCTCGCCGCAGGCCTGGTCTGCCTGATCGGCAGCCAGCTGATCCTGTATCCGGTCGCCTTCCTGTTCTTCCTCGCCGCGGGCATGTTCGCGGTGCGGAAGATCCCGCAGCCCGAATCGATAGGAGCGCCCGAATGAGCACGAACGCCACGGCCCGCGGCCCTGCGCGGATCAGCCGCGGCCGCCGCAGCCGCACCACGGCGGGACGCAGGGTGTTCCACGTGATCAACGCCATCGTGCTCGGCGGGTTCACCCTGATCTGCCTGCTGCCGTTCCTCAACGTCATCGGGAGCTCGTTCGCCACGCCGGGTGAGCTGACGAGCCGGGCGTTCATCATCATCCCGGAGACGTTCTCGACGGACGCGTACAGGTACATCTTCTCCACGCCGACGATCGCCCGGGCCATGGGAGTCTCGGTCTTCGTCACCGCCGTCGGCACCTTCATCAGCCTGGTCCTGACCTCGCTCATGGCCTACGGGCTGTCGAAGCCCGGCCTGCCCGGGCGGCGGGTGCTCAACTTCCTCGTCATCTTCACGATGTTGTTCAGCGGCGGCATGATCCCCACGTTCCTCGTCGTCGATGCGGTGGGGCTGATCGACTCGCTGTGGGCGCTGATCCTGCCTGTGTCGATCAATGCGTTCAACTTCGTCATCATGCGCAACTTCTTCCAGGGCATCCCGGACAGCCTGGAGGAGGCCGCCCGGATCGACGGCTGCTCCGACTTCGGCGTGTTCTGGCGCATCGTCCTGCCCCTGTCGACGGCGTCGATCGCCACGATCGGCCTGTTCTACGCCGTGGCGTACTGGAACACGTACCAGCACGCCATCCTCTACATCAACGACTCGGAGAAGTGGCCGATCCAGGTGCTGCTGCGCCAGATCGTCATCGTGTCCAGCGGGTTGAACGCGGACGCGAACGTCGTCGACATCGTCCCGCCCGCACAGTCGGTCAGGATGGCGGTGATCGTCGTCGCCACACTGCCGATGCTGCTGCTCTACCCGTTCATCCAGCGCTACTTCGTCAAGGGCGCGCTGCTCGGCTCGGTTAAGGGGTGAGCGGGGCTGCATACGCCGGCCGGGCGAGCTGTGTCCGGACGGAACCATTCCCCACTATCGCAAGGAGGACATGCGGATGAGAAAGCTGACAATGGTGTCGGCGGTGGGCCTGCTCGTCGCTGGGAGCCTGACCGTGTCGGGTGCGTCCCACGGCTCGACCGACGCGGAACGGTCGGGCGATCGCGATCGCGGACGGGAGGTGCTCGCGCCGGACGACGGGTGGGCGGCCGCCGAGGGCGGCACCACCGGGGGCGCGGAGGCGGCGTCCGAGCACGTCTACACCGTGCGGACGCAGGCCGAACTCAGGGAAGCAGTTCAGGGCGATCATCCGAAGATCGTCTACGTCGAGGGCGACATCGATGCGATGACCGACGACGAGGGGAATGCGCTTGCCTGCAACGACTTCAACGATCCGGACTATGACTTTGACGCCTACCTCGAGGCCTACGACCCCGTGCATTGGGACGGTCGGGCCGAGGGTCCGCTGGAAGACGCGCGGCGGCGGTCTGCGAATAGCCATGCTGGACACATCCGGGTCGAGATCGGGTCTAACACGACCGTGATCGGCCTAGGTTCCGCGTCCGTGACGAACGCGGCCTTCCGGCTGGAGAGCGTCGACAACGTGATCATCCGCAACCTGGGGATCCACGACGCTTACGACTGCTTCCCGCAGTGGCGAGGCAGCGACTGGGACGCGCAGTACGACAACATCGAGATCTCCAGGTCCACGCATGTCTGGATAGACCACGTCACCCTCACCAACGGGGATACCGTGGACAGCGACGAACCGCACTACCTGGGTGCGATCTACGACCGGCACGACGGCTTGCTGGACATCGCCCGGGAGAGCGACCTGGTCACCGTCTCCTGGAGTGTCCTTGCCGATCACGACAAGTCGTTGCTCTGGGGCAACGGCGACAACCGGCCCGAAGACCGGGGCAAATTGCGGATCACCCTGCACCACAACCACCTGGTCAACCTGACTCAGCGCGCTCCGCGGGTCCGCTACGGGCAGGTGCACGTCTACAACAACCTGTACACGCATGAGGCGGACTCGGACTACCCGTACGGCTACTCGTGGGGTGTAGGCGTCGAGTCGGCGATCTATGCGGAGAACAACTTCTTCCGGCTTTCCGACGGCATCACGTCCGACCGCATCATTCATCAGTGGGGTGGGACCGCGATCCACGAGTCCGGCACTGTGGTCAACGGTCGTGACACGGACGTGCTTGCCGCCTTCAACGACGCCAACGAACCTGACCTCGCCAGCGACGTCGGCTGGGAGCCGGAACTGCACGGCACTATCCACCCGACCCGCGCTGTGCCGGGGCTCGTCCGCTCCGGCGCGGGCGCCGGCAAGCTGCGCGCAGTCCGTCCGGGTTCCGACGTGAGGTGAACCACCGGTCGGGACGATGAAGGATCGGTGACCCACCGGTCCTTCATCCCCGTGCCTGGCGCTTGGAACCGCCGCTGGTGCGGTAGGCGCCGCAGAAGGTCTACAAGGAGCGGACGGCGCCGTCCGGCCGCCACGTCCACGGCGTGCCGGCCCGCAGCGAGCAGTCGACCTGATCGCCGTCGTGCTCGATCACGATGTCGCAGTCCTGCCTAGCCAGCAATCGCGCACGTTGCAGGCGTCCGTACGCCCAGTCGAGGTCGACCTCGACGCCCGGCCGGGCCACCAGGCCACGCACGGATCCGGTATGCAGCCGCAGAGGCAGGCTGGGGAGCAACACGATGGTCTCGCCGTGGCTGTGCAGCAGGGCCTCGGTAAGAGCCCCGACGAAACCGAGGTTGCCGTCGATCTGGAATGGAGGGTGTGCGGCGAAGAAGTTCGGATATAGCCCGCCCCGTTCGCCGGTCTCGGTGTCGCCGGCAGGCCGGAACACCAGCTCCAACAGGTCCTCGACCTTCTCCGGCTGCCCGAGCCGGGCCCGCAAGGCCATCTTCCACATCAGTGACCACCCGGTCGAGTCGTCTCCGCGATCGTCGAGGCTTGCGCTGACCCCGGAGCGGAGCTCGGAATCCGTCGGCGTGCGGCCGGGGAATGCGAAGTACAGGTGGGAAAGGTGCCGGTGCCCCTGGGACGCCTGGGGCGGGTCGTCGGCCCACTCCTTGATCATGCCGCCGACGCCGACGGAAGGACCGGGAATCCGATCGGCGATTTCGCGTGCCGTCTCTACGACGGGATCTGAGCACTCGCCGAGACGTCGCGCCAGCAGGTCCAGCGACCGGAACAGCTCAGCGATCAGAGAGAGATCCATCGTCGAGGAGATGCCGGCCGAGTACTGGCCGTCAGCGGCGAGGAAGTCATTCTCCGGCGACGTCGACGGGAGCGTGGCGATCTGACCGTCCACCTCCTCGACCCAGTCCAGGTAGAACTCCGCGGCCGAGCGGACGAGTGGCCAGGCCCGCCGAGCGACGGCGTCTGCGTCGGTGCCGAACTCGATGCGCTCTATCATGTGACGCAGCAACCACGGCCCGGCCATCGGCCAGAAGCTCCAGCGCGGGGGATGGAGCCCAAGCCCTTCGGGTTGTGCGTATGCCCAGGCGTCGGTGTTGTGGTGGGCCACCCAACCGCGGGCCTGGTACAGGTCCCTGGCTACCTGACTGCCTGTGCGGGACAGCGCCTCGAGCAGGTCGAACAGTGGTTCGGAGCATTCGGCGAGGTTGGCGGTCTCTGCGCCCCAGTAGTTCATCTCCAGATTGATGTTGGTCGTGTACTTGGAACTCCACGGCGGCAGCAGCTGGGCGTTCCAGAGGCCTTGCAGGTTCGCCGGCAGCCGGGCGCCGTGCGAGCTCGTGATCAACAGGTAGCGCCCGTAGTGGAAGAGCAGCGAAACCAGATCGGGAGCGTGCTCGAGCACCCCGCCGGGTCGCGCACCCGCGTCGAGCAGCCGCTCGTGCGGCGGAGTACCCACTTCGGTGTGGTGAAGAGAACCGCCGAGATCGATCTCGGTCCGGTCGTAGATCAGACGGTGGTCTGCCACGTGCCGACGTGACAGCTCGTCGAACGGAGTAGTGGCCACGGCGGCGAGCGTTGCCCGCGCCTGCTGAGCGGCGTCGTCCTCGTCGCCGGTTGGTGGCACGCCAATGCCGGCGAATGTCGTCGACGCTGCCAGAATCAGGGCGATCGAACCGAGCCCGTCGACGGTGATCGAGTCCGCCGACCGGTCTGCATCGACGTGCGGCTGTTGACCGGCTCGGTCGGCGTGTGGTGGGAGGGGCCGCATGACAACCGCCCCACGCAGGGAATGTCCGGCGCGCTCGTCGTATTCGATGACGGATTCGCGGGTGCCGGGATGGCGGCAGATGTCGGATGGCATCGCCACGCACAACTCTGCGTGCCCGGAAGCAGCCGGAGCGGCGACAGTGCGCAGCTGCGAGGCCAGCCCCGCTCGGACACGCAGCGGCTGCGCGGGGTCGCAGTCCACACAGATCGCCAGAACCTGATCCGGCCGGGAGACAAAGGTCCGGATCCGGACGGTGGCCTCGTGTAGCTGGTAGGTCAGCGTGTGGCTCGCGCTGCGCAGGTCGAGTTCGCGGCGTACTTCGACAGCGGGAATATGAGCGCCGATGGCCGGGAGCTGGATGTCGAGCCGGAGGTCGGCGAGGGGGAGGTAGGTCTGCGCGAAACGGTGCTGAACTGTCTTGAGCCGTTGCTCCGCCTCGGCAAAGTCGCCGGCGCGCAGGGCGCGGCGGGCGTCGCCAAGTGCCTCGGCGGCCGCCGGGGCGGACACTCGTGGTTCACGCGTGTTACTCGCCGGAGATCCCGACCACGCGGTCTCGTGGTTGATCTGGATCAGCTCCTGACCGGGGCGCCCGAACACCATCGCACCGAGGCTTCCGTTGCCTAGAGGGAGGGCCTCGGTCCAGGTCCGGGCGTGCTCGCGAGACCAGAGAAGGTGACTCATGCTGAGCCGCCCACCGCGAGGCCGAGCGCGGCTGAGGAGTGACCGGTGCGATAGGCGCCGCAGAAGGTCCACCGGGGGTCGAACGTCTCCCCGAAGCCCTGGCCCCGTGCGGTCACGGTGCCGTCCGGGCCGACGTGCAGGCGCAGGCGGACGACCGCGAGCTCGTCGTCGACGACCCAGCACACGACGTCGAGCGTGCGCGGCGCCGGCCAGCCCGCGGTGACGACGGCGGGCCGCGCCGTCGGGCCGAACGCCTGCGGCGTCGGGGTGCCGCACACGAGGTCCAGCGACCAGTCGTCCGACGGCGAGCGGACCGTCCCGCCGTCGGCGCTCACGTCGAGCTCGAGATCGCCCGGCCAGGCGCCGTCGACGCACGCGGCGAACCGCCCGGTGGTCGGCCTCGCGTGCGCGGCGTCGTGCAC
>NZ_ML142849.1:320269-322264 GCF_004138495.1 Phytoactinopolyspora endophytica | reverse complement strand
GCAGCGGCCACGCGAGCTCGATCTCTCGCGCGGGACCGGGCGGCTCCGGAACACTCGCCGTCGGGCGTCCCGCGCTCTGCTCGACGACCGGGGCGACCAGGTGACGCAGCACGAGGTCGAGCAGCCGTTGGTCGCCGCCCTGGACTGGCTGGGTGTCCGCGGTGACGACCACCGCCAGGCGATGCTCGGGGTCGCCGTACACGATCTGACCGCCCAGGCCGAACATCAGGAACCCGCCCCGTGGAGGCAGCCAGAACTGGTAGCCGTATCCGCCGCGGAACGGCGCACCCCAGGTTTGCATCTCGGTGTCGGCTTGGACGGTGGTGGCCGCGCGCAGGTAGTCGGCGGGCAGCAGGCGCACACCGTCGCGGACGCCGTCGTCCAGCAGCAGGTGGGCAAGGAGCAGCAGGTCGCGCGGCGTGCAGATCAGCCCGGAGCCGCCGTGGCTGACCGGCTCCGGGCCGGTGAGAAACCGGACATGATCGCTCGCACCCAGCGGGTCGAGCAGACGCGGGCACAGGTAGTCCACAAGCGACGTCCCGGCGATCCGCTCCACAAGTGCCGCCAGCACGTAAGAGGCGCTCGTGTCGTACGTGAAGACGGCACCCGGCGGGTGGGTCGGCGGCACGGTGAAGTATGACTTCAGCCAGCCGCCCTCGAAGAGCTTGTACGTGGTGGCGGCGTGCGGCCCGAGCATGGACAGCATGTGGCGCAGCGTGGTCGCCTCCACCCATGGGTGGCAGGGGCGGAACTCGGGGAAGTGGCTCGTAATGGTGTCATCGAGGCTCAGCCGGCCCTCATCCGCGAGCAGACCGACCGCGAACCCGGTCACCGTCTTGGAAATCGAGTACATCCGGTGCGGGGCGTGCACCCCCAGGCCCGGGACGGCGGCACTCACCACCGGTTCGCCGTCGACCGTGACCTCGACGCTGTGCAGCGCGACGCCGAGGCCGGTCGCGGCGTGGGATAAGGGCTCCAGTTCGACGATGGGGGAGGACACGGATCCGCTCACTTCGACCCCTTTTCGCTCCTTACCCCAGGTAGGATGGATGGTTTCCTCCGACTCGGTCGGTGCCTCGGTGATCTGTACCGAGGTCAGCTGGCCTACAGCAATGTAGAGGATGTCGAGTTCCAGTGATAGAGCGGGTACCGAGAGGAGACCGTACGCCCGCACCTTTCGAGAGTGCAGTAATTCGGCTTTTCACGGTTGAGGGTGTAGTCGTGGTCTGAACCCGCTGAACCCGTCCATCGCGACCACCTCGATCCCGTCGCGCCACGCCTCTGGGCGTGCAGCGAGCCAGGCCTTGAACACCTGCTTTGAGCGGCCCTCGACCATGTCGATCTACACCGATGACCAACACGTTGTCGAACCGTGCCGGGTCGTCGATCAGGATCCGCTTGCCCTCGGCGAGCACGGCCGCGGCTACACCCCAGTCCCTGGGGTGTAGGTCATCTGTCGAGGGATCCGCGATCACGGCCGATGGCGGAAGCTGATGCGCATCAGCCGACTGTCAGCCCAGTCTTCGAGCCGAGTCGGCCGGATGGTGCCGGGGTCGTGGGGCTGATTGAGATCCGCGACGATCTCCGCCAGCACGGCCTGACGTTCAGCTGGGTCGGTGACAGGCGTGGCCCGTGCAGGCAGATCTGCACGGATCCCGTTCTTGAGGTGGAAGGTGAAGTTGGGATTGGCGAGAAGGTTCGCATGCCAGTCGGTCGCGGCACCGCCGGCGCCGCTACACAGGTAGGTGGTGCCCGCGGCTCGGTAGAAGAAGATCTCGATGCGGCGTGGCCGGCCGGTGCGGCGCCCCAGCGTCGTGATGTCGATGATCCGTTCTCTGGTGCCCGCGGCGGGGGTGATCTCGATGGCTCGTCGGATGTGGTTGGGCAGGTGGGATAAAGACGCGTCCCGTGCGGAGTCGTTCCATCCGGTCGTGTCTGGTGGGCTCATGCGGTCTCGGTCTGAAGGGCGGGGCCGAGGAGGAGTCCACCGTCGAT
>NZ_ML142849.1:303685-320204 GCF_004138495.1 Phytoactinopolyspora endophytica | reverse complement strand
CGTACTCCGACCCTGTGATGAACGACGCGTCTGATGACGTGAGGAACAGGAGAAGCCGGGTGACGTCGGTCGGCTCTCCAAGTCGGGGGATGGCGAACGGCTCGGGTGAGTAGAAGTCGGCGATTGCCGCGGTGGCGCCGGCTGCTGGTTCTTGGATGAAGGGGGTCGCGATCACGCCGGGGTGGATGGTGTTCACCCGGATGTGGTCGCGGCCGAGTTCGAGTGCTGCCGTTTGGGTGAGACCTCGCACGCCCCACTTGCTGGCGACGTACGGCGCGTAGTGAGCCGTGCCGCCCAGGCCCATGGCCGAGGCGATGTTGACGATGGCTCCCCCTGCTGCGCGGCGCAGAGCGGGGGCTGCGAACTTGATGCCGAGGAAGGTCCCTGTGAGGTTGATGTCGAGGATGCGCGACCACGTGGCCTGGTCCGTGTTCTCGATTGTTGCAGGCGGGTTCTGCACGCCCGCGTTGTTGACGAGCACGTTCAGGGCGCCGAAGGCGCTCTCGGCGACTAGCACAGCGGCGGACCACGAGCTCTCGTCGGTAACGTCAAGGCGGGCGAAGCGAGCGCGGGTCCCGAGCTCGTCGGCGAGAGCGGCGCCGCGTTCGGCGTCGATGCCGCCGATCACCACGTTCGCTCCCTCCGCGTGAAAGGCGCGTACGTGGCTCGAGCCCTGGCCACCGGTCCCACCGGTCACGAGCACGGTCTGGTTGTCGAAGCGGGGCATCAGATGTTCCTTTGGTACGTGGGTGACTGACCGGGATCATCAGTGATGAACGGCGGCCGGTGGTGAGCCGAGTGACTCACCACTGCCTGACACTAGGACGGGGGCGATGGTGAGTCAAGCCACTCACCTCGTATGCTCGGCCCATGAGCAGGGTCGTGACGACGTATCACCAGCGCATCGCCCAGGAGAAGCGCGCGCTGATCTTGACGGCCGCGACCGCACTGTTCCTCGAGTTGGGCTACGACCGGACGTCGCTGGCGCGGATCGCAGAGCGCTCGGGCGTTTCGCGGGCCACCTTGTTCAAGCAGTTTCCGAGCAAAGCTGCCCTGTTCGACGCCATCGTGACCGAGTCCTGGTCGACCGCTGACGAAGAGGATCCTCCGCCAGGAGGCAACATCGTTGACGGGCTCAGCATCATCGGTCGCCGTTACGCCGAGCTGTTAGGCCGTGCCCAGATGACAGACCTGTTCAGGATCGTCATTGCCGAGCTGCCGCGGTTCCCTGAGCTGGCCCATGCGCAGTTCTCGCACGGGAAGATGCCCTACTTCGAGTCCGTACGCAGCTACCTCCTGGCTGAGCACGAGGCGGGAACGGTGCGGGTCGAGGACGTGGACCTCGCAGCCACCCAGTTCCTGGGCATGATCTCCAACTACGTCTTCTGGCCGACACTCCTAGTGCCGGGCTGGGAGGTGAGCGCCGAACGCGTCGCTCAGGTAGTCGACGAGGCCGTCCGCACCATCGCCGCCCGGTACGCCGCGACTGGACCAGGGGCATCCACCAACGACTGAGTCCCGGCGCCACCAAAGGAGCTGATGCCTAAGCAATCGAGGCCGTCGGCACCAAAGGCGTTCGCGGGGCATCCCGGGGCGGACACCGAAGGAGGGAGTGTCGATGTGTTGAGCCACCTCGATCAGCCTGGCATCAGCACGGCCTGACAAGAGGTCTCAGCAGCGGGTCCAAGCGTGCAAGGCTGCCCTCTCGGGATGAGCGGTCCACCGAGCTTGAGGTGATCGGCCGCGAGCGGCCGTACGGCGCTGAGAAGTAGAGCGACGACATCAAGAGTCGCTTCTATGGCCACAACGGCGACACGCTTGGACTACTCCTCTTCGTCGTCATCTTCGGACCATTCCGCACACTCACACTCACACTCGCAATCGTGATCGCTCCGCGTGGTCAGAATCGGCCGATTGTGTTCGTTGGCGATCATCGCGTAAAGCGAGAGGGCTTCTGCTGCCTCTAGTTCTTGTAGCCGAACGATCGTCTTGCAGTCCTGGTCGGTTTGCGGATTCAGGATCACGCCGAGCTGAACGTAGACGTTTTGATCATTGATGTAGTTCAAGGTGTCGCCTCTCCGATAATGGCCCGACAATCGCGGCAATCCGCCGTGTCGGCACGTCCGGCCGCCGTGGTCAGTGAGGACGCAAGCACGCCACCTTGACCATGCAGCAGTGCTCGGCAACCCAAGCACGCATCGCGCTACCTACCTGCATGTGGCCCTGGGCCCGAACACACCGCACAGTCGCACGCCAAGGCGCTAGCCCATCGCTGCCGCGCCCTGACCGCCGCCGGGCCGAAGCCAACACCCACCTGACCAAGGCCTTTGGGCCGGGCGGGACCTTCGATGGCCCCGCAAGCGATCTCGGCACGCGGACGACGGACATCGTCCGCGCGGAGATTGGCGATGACAGGCTGACAGTGGATTCGGGACCGCGCCTAGCCCTGCCCGTGTTGTGCGCCCGGTCCCACGTGCACGCTGGCGAGGAACTCGATCATGGCGGACTCCTCCCAGCCGGTGTTGTGCGGGTACTGGATGCTGACCACACCGGACGGTTCATCGGCACGTGTCCGCGTGGAGATGATGGTGTAATCGGGGTTCTCGTTGACCCAGAACTGGCGGCTCTCGTGCTCGACGTCTCGGCCTGTGGGCGGGTTCGCGTCGAAGATGATCACGAGCTTGCCCCGGAAGTCATGGGGCTCGTCGGAGGTCGAGCCGTCGTCGGGCGCGATCGTCACTGCGCTTGGCAGCTGCGCTTGGACCGACCAACCCTCCGGCGTGAGATCGAAGGTGTACGGCTCCGCATCGAGTTGCTCAGCCACCAGCCGAACTTCGGCGGCAGCGGCCGATGGCGGACTCGTGGGGGAGCCGTCCAGTACGACGACGGAGGCGGCCCCGACCAGCGCCGCCGTCGCCAGCGCGCTCACGCCGAGGCGGAACCGGCGGCGGGAGCGGGCGCGGACGGCGGCTTGCGCTCGGGCGAGGTCGGCGGCCGGGTCGGCCGGGCGCGGTTCGTCGCCGGCGGCCACGTCGAGAGCGTGTTTGAGATCGTGATTCAGAGCCATTTACGACACCTCCAGGTCGAGCTGATGGTCGGCGGTCGTGAGGAATTCGCGCAGATGAGCCAATGCTCGGGCAGTTTGGGACTTCACGGTGCCAGGGCGGCAACCGAGGATCCGGGCGGTCTCATCGACGTCCAGGTCGTGCCAGTGACGTAGTACAACGACAGCACGCTGCCGCGGGGCGAGCGAGGAGAGCGCGGTGAGCACCAACGCTCGCAGGTCGAGGTCGGGGGAGGCGTCGGCGGGATCACGGCCGAGTGCATCCATCGGTACGGCGACGCTTGTTTCACGTCGGCGGTGAGCGCGCCGGGTTTCGTCGATGAAGACGTGGGTCAGGCAGCGGCGCGAGTACGCGAGTGGGCTGTCTGCGCGTTGGACCCGTGGCCACGACAGGTACAGCCGGGTGAGGGTCGTCTGTACCAGGTCCTCGGCATGAGCCTCATCTCCTGCGCACAGCAGGACCGCGGTGCGCACGAGGTCAGACCGGCGCGCCTGAACGAATGCGACGAACTCTGCCGAGCGCTCGTTATCTCGCATGTTGCTCCTTTCGCCTCCTAGACGTGAGCGGCGGTCCGGGAGGTTGCATCTAGGGGCGCGCAACCTGCCGGATGGCTCGCACCCGTCATAGGAGCGTGAGAAGGATTGTCGCAGCGCTCGCCGCAGCGCTTGCCTTAGGCAGCTTAATTGTCGGCGGGATCACGCTCCTGCTCCCGTCCGTTGATGGGTCGTCCGCGCCCACCGCTGATGGATCGTCAGCGCGCACCGCGTCTACCGCGAGAGCGACATCGCCCGTCACGGAAACACCTGGTTCGCAGCGAGACGATGGCCCCCAGATCGACCAGGAGGAGGCTTCCGCCGAAGCCGATGAGTTCGACCGCACCCGATACTCCACGACGGATCCGACGAGCATCTGGGTGGTGGTCAACAAGAAACACCCGATCCGGCCGAAGGACTTCCGTCCGGAGATGGGGCTCGTACGCGGCTACCAGGTCGCGGGACCTGTCGTCGCGCCGCTTGAGCGCCTCCTCGCCGACAGCGATGAGCTGGGCCTAGGCTTCAAGGTCGCCAGCGCCTTCCGGTCGTACGACTACCAGGCGGGTGTCTACGCGGACACGGTCGCGGCCCGCGGCCAGGTTGCGGCGGACGAGGTCTCGGCCCGGTCTGGCCACAGCGAGCACCAGACCGGCCTCGCGGTCGACCTGGTCACACCCGACAGCCCAGAATGCGACTTCGAGGAATGCTTCGGCGAGACCCCGGGTGGCCGGTGGCTCGCCGAGAACGCCTGGCGCTACGGATTCCTCGTCCGCTACCAGTCCGGCTCCACCGCCATCACCGGCTACCGCTACGAGCCGTGGCACCTGCGATACGTGGGTGAACCACTCGCGGCCGAGCTTCGGCGTACCGGTGTTGCGACACTTGAGGAGTTCTTCGGCATCCCGGGTGGAGACTACGCCGAGGGGTAGCCTCAGCGGCGGGGCGTCTGGAGGGATGTTGTTGAGTAGTTCGGCTACGAGCCATGTGCCGGTCATGTCGGGCCCGTAGAAGTGGGCGCCATGACGGACACGGTCGCAGTCGATGACGTCCCGCACGGCACCAGTGACAAGAAGGTCCTGATCCTCATCTTCGACGGAGTCCGGTGGGACAAACTGCAAGAGGCTCGGACGCCGAACATCGACACGCTCGCGGCGGAAGGGAGCCTCGGCCGGACCATGACGTACGACCCGGACGAGTACTCCGCGTTGACGGTTTCCGGGCCCGGCCACAGCACCCTTCTCACCGGAGTCTGGCCCGACAAGCACCGAGTCCTGTCGAACGTGATCGAACCGAACGAGCTGGAGCGTTTCCCCGACGTTCTCACCCGGCTGAGGAATGTCCGTCCGGACCTTTCCACGTTCGCGATCGGCGACTGGCCGCCGTTGATGGAACAGATCATCGATGCGCCGCACGTGAAGATCTTGCACCCATCCAACGAGGGCACGGGCGAGGGTGCGTCTTCCGCTCGCCAGATCATCGCCTGGGCATCGGCGACGCTATCCAGGCACAACCCGGATGTCGGCTACGTCTACCTCATTCTCGCCGACGTCGCGGGACACCGTTTCGGGGGCGCCTCAGCCGCGTACATCGAGGCGATCGAGCAACTCGATCGGGAAGTCAGCACGCTCGTGCAGGCGCTCCGAGGCAGGCCCACCTATGACCAGGAGGACTGGCTGATTCTTGCGGCGACCGACCATGGCCATCTGGACGAGGGCGGCCACGGCGGAGGCGAGCCCGAGGTCCGTGACATCTGGACCCTGGCCGTCGGCGGCGACATCCGGCCGGCACCGGTCGGAGGTGCCGGCATGGCCATGGTGGATATCGTGCCTACTGCCCTGAGACACCTCGGCGTCGAGATCGACCCGTCCTGGGAGCTGGACGGCGCCGCAGCGGACGAGCTCGGCCCGACGCCTGAACGTGCGTAGGTGAAGCGGAACCAGGTCCTTGGGCGGCCGGCAGCAAGGCTCAGCCGATGTGGGTGATCCGCCGCTCGTCCGGGATACCTCGAGGCGGCACGGTGCGGAGCAGCCAGACTGGATTTCCGACCGCGACCAGAGCGTCGGAGCCGTCCCGGATCTGCGCCCGGACATAAGAGCCGTCGCCGACGGCCACCTCCAGTGGGTAGCGGCTGACGCCCGACACGGTAGATACCGGAACCGTGGTGTACGAGGGGGAGAGATCGGCGAGTCCGGCATGGTCCACAGTGCCGACGATGATGTCGAGGCGGCAGTCGCCCGGCAGATCGGTGGCGCTCACCTCGATCGGCACCGAGTCGGCAGCACTCACGGCGACGCCGCCCATGGCCGGCTTTCCCCAGACGAGCATGTCCAGCTCGCCCCGCCAGCGCGCTGGATCGCAGAACCACGCGCGCCCCGCCCGCAGCGCTCTCGTCAGGTCGGTGACCTCGGTGGACGGTGCCCACACATACGTGATCCAGTTGTTCTTCCGACGCAGCCAGTCGGTTCCCTCGTGGTCGTCGGTGACGCCGACGCCGGTGAAGAAGACAGCGTTACGTGCCGCGATGTCGAAGACGTCGAGCAACCCGTCCACCGGTTCGCGGCCGATCTCCACCAGATCGGCGCCGAGGTTGTCCCGCTCGATCATCAAGGCGGCCAGCGACTCGGGTGTCTCGATGTCGAGCGGATGGTTCCACTGCACCAGGCCGCCGTGACGGTGGATGAACTCGACCATCTCGGTTGCGCGATCGACATCGTTGTCTCGATACGGTGGCACCGGCAGCGGTGGCAGAGTGAGTTCGCCGCCGAACCAGTTCAGGTGCCGGACGAGCGAGATCTCGAAGGCTTCGTGACAGGTGACGTCAGGGTAGGCGCCGGTGTACCTCTTGAGCACTTCCCGTCGCAGTCTTACACCGGCCGGACCGTCCCCGCGGCCTCGGTCGAATCGGAGGCGATCGACGACGAAGCATGCCTGTTCGCCTTCGTCGGCGCGCACGCCGATCCGGAGCTGATGCAGCGAGTTGTCTTCGGCCACCAGGTCCGGCCAGATCGCCGCGATGTCGTCGACCGGCCGCAGCGTCTGCCGCTGCCATCGCCGGGTTACGACGGGGACCTGCACGATGCCGAGCAGCCCGTCGGCGCTTTGCTTTGCCTCGTTCACTGCGCCGAAGCGGTATTCGAGCCGGTACTGGCCCGCGGGCCGCCCTGCGCGGGCCGGATGGTGCGACGACTCGATCTGCAGGACGAGAGCGGCCCCGGGCGTGCACTCCTCCGGCAGGATGTCGAGCTCAAGGGTGGTGTCGGCGAGGCTGACACTGTACGTCCAGTTGAACGCCGTGCCTCGCTGCCACAGCTCGCCACCACCTGTTCCCCCGGTGGCGATCAGACGCAGCGCCGATCCGTCCTCGTCGGGTGTGTGCGGTTCGGTGACATAGTCGGCTCTCGCGGCCGTCAGGTCACCCGAGCGCTCCTCTGTCCAGGACCATTCCAGCTCACCTTCGGCCTCGACCGGGCCATCGAAACGCACCGCCTGCCGGTACTGATGCGCGGCCACCCGGAAGTCGTGGTCGGTCCACCAGATCACGTCGACGCTGTGCCGGCTGGCTTGGTCCAGATGCGATTCGTAGCTGGCGGTGCCTTCGCTGAACGACGCATGGATGTGCATGGCCATGGCGATTGCTCTCGGAGTGTTCAACGGATGGTCATCTCCTGCTCGAAACGTGGACGTTGATCCCTCATGGGGTCGAGGGTAGCTTGCAGCGTAGCTGATTTACTTCGATTCGAAGGTAACTCCAGATCGACATAGAGCGAAGGAATGTGGAGCGCACCATGACTGGTCGTAACGGCTTGACGAGACGCCGCCTGCTCGCATCCGGTTTGGGACTCGGCGCCGTCGCCGCTGCTCCCGCCTTCTTCGGCTGCAGCTCGAACGAGCCGATCAGATCCGACACCACCAAGGGTGCCGAGGCGCCGGGCCTGGCCGATCTGGTCGAGACCGGGGAGCTACCGCCGGTAGATCAGCGGCTCCCGACACAGCCGCTGGTTGTCGAGCCGGTCGACCAGGCCGGTGCCTATGGCGGCATCTGGCGCAGCGTGATCGGGCGCACAGAATACTCGTACCTCTACGCCATGCTGGGATACGAGAATCTGGTCTCGTGGACACCGGCGTGGACCGGCGCAGTCGGTACGGCCGAGATCACACCCAACGTCGCCGAGAGCTACGAGATCAGCGACGACGGTACCGAGTTCACCTTCCGGCTTCGTGAGGGTATGAAGTGGTCGGACGGCGAGCCGTTCACCGCTCGTGACGTGCAGTTCGCGGTCCAGGACGTGATGTTCGACCCCGAACTCTTCCCGTCTCCGGGCAAGTCGGTGTTGTCGCGCGGCAATCCGATCGAATTCATACCGATCGACGATCTCTCCTTCACTCTCGTCACCGCCCAGCCCGATGGCCTCTTCCTCCACCTGCTCGCGCACCCGCTGGGCCAGGTCTACACCAAGTTCCCGCGGCACTACCTCGAGCAGTTCCATCCGACGTACAACCCTGAGGCCGCACAGGTCGCCGCGGACGAGGGCTACGAGAACTGGATCGACTACTTCGAGAAGATCAGCGGCCTGGTGTGGTTCACCGGGCAGAACGCCGACATCCCGACGCTGTGGCCATGGCATTTCGTCACGACGCTGGACAGCCGGCAGGTCAAGCTCGAGCGCAACCCGTACTACTGGAAGGTCGACCCGGACGGAAGCCAGCTGCCGTATATCGACGAGGTGACCTACGACGTGCTCGACGACGCCGAGACGATGCTGTCCAAGGCACTCAACGGCGAGATCAGCCTGGAGGCCGGGCCCGATACCAGGTTCACGAGCCCGGCGAACAAGCCGCTGCTGGCCAACGAGCGCGAGGCCCACGACTTCGATTTCGTCGAGGTCATCGAGACCCGCATGAACATCATGTGCATCTACCTGAACCTGACGCACAACGATTCCGTCAAGCGCGAGATCTTCAACAACCTCGATTTCCGGATCGGCCTGTCGCACGCGATCAATCGCCAGGACGTCATCGATGCCACCATGCAGCGGCAGGGCGAGCCGTACCAGGCCGCGCCGCTGCGGGAGTCGGCGTTCTACGACGAGGAGTTCGCCACCCAATATCTCGAGTACGACGTCGATCTGGCCAACCAGCACCTCGACAAGGCCTACCCGGAGAAGAACGACGACGGCATCCGGCTCGGGCCGAAAGGCGAGCCGATCAGCTTCGTCGTGGAATTCGTGCCCGATATGCGCCCGGAGTGGGCCGAGCAGCTGGAGATGATCCGGCGCTTCTGGCGCGATGTCGGGGTCGACGTCACGGTACGCGACATGGACGACGTCCTGTTCGCCGAGCGGAAGGACAACAACGAACACGACGCGTGCGTGTGGCACGGCGACGGCGGGCTCGACGTGTTGCAACAGCCGAAGAATTACGTGGTGCAAGACGCCGGCTCCTATTACGCGGTGCCGTGGGGGATGTGGAACTCGACCGGAGGCGCAGAGGGGGAGGAGCCGCCGGAGACCACCCGACGTCAGCTCCAGTTGCTGAAGGACATCTCTGCTTCCATCGACGAGGCGGAGCAGGAGCGACTCGCCCGGGAGATGCTGACCATCGCCAAGGAGCAGTTCCACGTGATCGGCATCGCTCGGGAGACGGCGAAATACTTCATGGCCAAGAACGACTTCCACAATGTGCCGCGGCAGATGATCCAGGGGTGGACCTACCCGACGCCCGGGCCGACCAGGCCAGAGCAGTACTACATCGCCTGATAGCGCTGGTGAAGCTGACACGACATGTGGAGATACGTACTGCGCCGGATCGCGTACATGGTGCCGACCGTGTTCGCGATATCGGTCGTGTCGTTCGTGATCATCCAGCTGCCCCCGGGCGATTACCTGACTCAGCTGGCGAGCCGGCTGCGTGAACGCGGCGAGCCCGCCGATCAGGCGTACCTCGATGCCCTCAGCGCTCGCTACGGGCTGGATGAACCTGTGCCGGTGCAGTACCTGACGTGGATGAAGGGGATCCTGTTCCACGGGGACTTCGGAATGTCCTTCGAATGGAACCAGCCGGTGTCCGCGCTGTTGGCCGACACACTTCCCTTCACCATCGCCCTGACGCTGGGCACGCTGCTGTTCACCTGGATCGTGGCATTCCCGATCGGCATCTATTCAGCGGTTCGCCCATATTCGCCGGGCGACTACCTCGCGACCACGATCGGCTTCATCGGACTGGCGATCCCGAATTTCCTCCTGGCCCTGGTCCTCGTCTATCTCTCGAGGTTGTGGTTCGGCGGCTCCTTCGTCGGGGTCTTCTCCTCCGAGTACGCCCATGCGCCGTGGTCGGTCGGAAGGTTCATCGATCTGCTGTCGCATCTGTGGATACCGGTGATCGTGCTCGGCACGGCCGGTACCGCCGGACTGATCCGCATCCTGCGCGCGAACCTTCTCGACGAGTTGCGCAGGCCGTACGTCGTGGCCGGGCGCGCGCGGGGCATGGGGGAGCGCCGGCTGCTGATTCGCTACCCCCTGCGCGTCGCCCTGAACCCGTTCGTGTCGACGATCGGCTGGGTGCTTCCCATGTTGGTGTCCGGCGAGGTGGTGGTCGGCACCGTGCTGGCCCTGCCAACGACCGGCCCTCTGATGCTGGGGGCGTTGCGGTCGCAAGACATGTACCTCGCCGGATCGATCATTCTCGTCGTCAGCGTGCTGACGGTGATCGGCACCCTGCTGTCGGACCTCGTTCTCGCCTGGCTTGATCCCCGAGTCCGGCATCAGTACCGGTGACGGGAGCACACCCGATGACCCAACCGCACCCGGCACGGCACTCGGCCTCGCAGTGGCGGCTCGTGTGGTGGCGTTTCCGTCGGCACCGGCTGGCGATGGCCGGGGCGGTCGTGCTCGCCGTGGCGTACCTCGTGGCGCTGTTCGCCGAGTTCGTCGCGCCCTACTCCACCGAATACCAACAGGTCGGCTACGGCGGTGCCCCTCCCCAGGTGCTGAAGGTCGTCGACACGAGCCCGGACGGCTGGGATTGGGGGCTCTATGTCAACGGTTACACCGATCACGTCGATCAAGAGACCCTGGAGATCACCTACGAGGTAGACCATGAGCAGCGGGTCCCAGTGCGGTTCTTCGCCGAGGGGGAGTCGTACAAGCTGTTCGGGCTGTTCGAGACCGACCGGCATCTGATAGGACCGGCCGATCCCGAAGGTCCGCCGGTTTTCTTTCTCGGCGCGACGGCCAACGGGTACGACCTGTTCTCCCGCATCGTGCACGGTGCGCGCGTGTCTCTGACGATCGGCCTGGTCGGCGTAGCGGCGTCGTTCGTCATCGGTGTCGTGCTCGGCGGGATCTCCGGATACGTCGGTGGCTGGGTCGACACCGTCATCCAGCGATTGATCGAGTTCTTCATGTCCATCCCGACGCTGCCTTTGTGGCTCGGCCTGGCCGCCGCGGTGCCGACGGATTGGGGTCCCATGCAGCGTTACTTCACGATCACGGTGATCCTGTCGGCGATCGCGTGGACGGATCTGGCCCGGGTTGTCCGTGGCCGGTTCATGGCGCTGCGCGAAGAGGATTTCGTCACCGCGACGGCTCTGGACGGCGTCGGACCGCCGCGGCTCATCTTCGGGCACATGCTGCCGTCGTTCACCAGCCATCTGATCGCTTCGACGACGCTGGCGATTCCGGCGATGATCCTCGCGGAAACCGCATTGTCCTTCCTGGGTCTCGGGTTGCGGGCGCCGGCGGTGAGCTGGGGCACGCTGCTCGAAGAGGCACAGAACTTCGCCACCCTTCAGGCCGCCCCCTGGCTGTTGCTGCCCGGCGCGGCGGTCGTCGTGGTCGTCTTGTCGTTCAACTTCGTCGGCGACGGTCTTCGCGACGCCGCGGACCCCTACAAATCGTGAGGTCGAGCCATGAGTGAGGACCTGATGTCGCCGAAGACGAGGGCGCTGCTGACCATCGAGGATCTGCGCACGTATTTCCATACCGGCGACGGCGTCGTCAAGGCGGTCGACGGGGTCGACCTGGAGGTCTCAGCCGGCAAGACCTTGTGCGTAGTGGGGGAGTCGGGGTGCGGGAAGTCGATGATGGCGCGATCGGTGCTCGGGCTGATCGAACCACCGGGCAGGGTGGAGAGCGGCGCGATCTGGTGGCAACCCGATCTCGAGCGAGAGCATGTCGATCTCGCCGCGCTCGACCCACGCGGGGAGCGGCTTCGCCGTGTTCGTGGTGCCGAGATCGGCATGGTTTTCCAGGAGCCGATCGCTGCGCTCTCGCCGATGTATACCATCGGCGCGCAGCTCGTCGAGACGATTCGGCTGCATTCCGACCTGACCGCTGACGAGGCGAAGGATCGTGCGATCGCGGAGTTGGCCAGAGTCGGTATTCCGCAGCCGCACAAGCGATTCGACGCCTACTCGTTCCAGCTTTCCGGTGGCATGTGCCAGCGGGTGATGATCGCGATCGCGTTGTGCTGCGACCCCGCCTTGTTGATCGCCGACGAGCCCACGACGGCCCTCGACGTGACCACCCAGGCACGGATCCTCGACCTGCTCGGCGAGCTGCAGGAACAGACCGGCATGGCCATCATGTTCATCACCCACGACATGGGAGTGGTCGCCCAGGTCGCCGATGAGGTCGCGGTGATGTATCTGGGTACGGTCGTCGAACGTGCTCGGGTCGATGACATCTTCGCCAGTCCCGCGCATCCGTACACGGAGGCCTTGCTCGAGTCGATCCCGTCGCTCGACGACAGGCGGAAGAGCCGTTTGACGGCGATCGCCGGCATGGTTCCGCATCCGGGTGATCGACCAGAGGGCTGTGGGTTCCACACGCGTTGCCGGGCGGCGATGCCCGGCTTGTGTGACGTCGAGACGCCTGACCGACACCAGCTGGAACCAGACCGGCTCGCAGTGTGTCACCTGTACGCCCCGGCGGCCACGGATCGCGATCCGTTGGCCACGGAACACGAGCCGGTCGAAACTGTACCGCCGGAACGGCCTGGCCCGGTCGTACCGCGGACGACGGCCGGATCCGGCGACACGGATGTTCCGGGACCGGCGGAGGAGATCTCCGCCGTGGACGGCGCTGTCGGGCCACTACTGACCGTCAGCGACCTGCGAGTTCACTTTCGCGTCAAGCACGGGCTGCTACGCCGGACAGCCTGGGAGGTCAAAGCCGTGGCGGGGGTAGATTTGGAGATCAGGCCCGGTGAAACGCTCGGCCTGGTGGGGGAGTCCGGGTGCGGGAAATCCACGCTCGGGCGGGCGATCGTACGGGCCTTGGAACCGACAGCGGGCGCGATCTGGTATCGAGACAGTGGATCCGAGCCGGTCGACCTGTCGACGTTGCGCGGCCGGCAGCTGCTGCCGTATCAGGGCAAGATCAGGATGATCTTCCAGGATCCGTTCGGCTCGCTCAACCCCAGGAAGACACTGCTGCAGATCATCGGCGAGCCGTTGCGCAGGCTGCCGAATGGCGTTCGCTCAGATTCGAGTGTGCCGGACCGGGTGGCTGAGATGCTGCGCACGGTCGGGCTGCGGCCCGAGTACATGTCGCGGTATCCGCACGCGTTCTCCGGCGGGGAGCGGCAGCGGATCAATATCGCCCGGGCACTCATTACGCAGCCCCGGCTCGTGATCGCGGACGAAGCGGTCTCCGCCCTGGACGTGTCGATCCGTGCCCAGATCCTCAACCTGCTCAGTGAGCTGCAGGCGGATATGGATCTCACCTACCTGTTCATCTCCCATGACCTCTCGGTCGTGCGGCACGTATGCGACCGGGTCGCTGTCATGCATCTCGGGAACATCGTCGAGCAGGCCGAAACCGATCGATTGTTCGACGCGCCTCGGCATCCCTACACAACTGCTCTGCTGTCGGCCGTGCCGGTCCCCGATCCTCGTCGTCGTGGCGGCGAGGGCCGGATTCGACTCGACGGCGAGCTTCCCGATCCGTCGGATCCGCCGTCGGGATGCGTCTTCCACACACGCTGCCCGTATCTGCGGGAGGAGCGGTGCACGTCCGACGTTCCGGTGCTGGTATCCGGTCCCGATGATCACCGAGTCGCGTGTCATCACGCCGGAGACCTCGACCTGACTCGATTGTCCGGTGAGGAGTCGCCCGGGCGTATCGCGACGGCGAGGGACATCAGGCTCGTCCCTTCGAAGGAAATGTAAACCCGCTGAGGAGAGGTTTCCGCAATGATCACACGACGATTCGTGGCCGCCGTCGTGGCCCTGCTGACGGGAGCGACGATGGTGGTGGCCGGGTCCACCGCGGTGGCCGGATCCGGCGAGGAGCGCTTCCCCTACGTCGGGGCCTTCGCCGGTGACGACCTGCCCGACGACTACGACCGGCAGCTGTGGTGGGACAAGGCACAGGAGGACATCGGACGCGGCAGGCTCACCTATCGCCGCGTGTTCGACCCCACCATTCCGGCGGTGGGCGAGGAGGACTGGCGCAAGACCGATGCGCCGTGCAACTTCTATTCGGTCAAGCCGCCGGACAAGGACGTCCAGGGCTACATCGATGGGCTGTACGACGACCGGCTGCGAGCGCTCGTCGAAGCGCTACCGGAGTGCACGGTGTTCACCGTGTACCACGAGCCGGAGGACAACATGTCCGGGCAGACCTTCTATCAGTTGATGAGCAAGACGGTCGATGTCGTGAAGAGCGTACGGCCCGACATCGAGGTCTGGTATGTCGCGATGGCCTACCAGTGGATGACCAACTCCAAGGGCAACGTCGCCACGAACGACGGATGGCTCGACGCGGCGAAGATCGCCGACGGCGTCGGCATCGACGTCTACGCGCCGCGTTGGTACTTCCGCTCGATGGAGGAGGACGACGGGTTCTGGCGGTGGTGGGATCTCATCAAGGTGCCGTCCGGTAAGAAGTGGGGCGTGCTCGAACGCGGCATCAGCGCAGACTATGGGGAGGACGCCCGAGCCACGATGTTGAGAGACGACTGGAAGTTCTCGGTCCGGATGGGCGCCGAGATGTTCCTCTACTGGCATACCAACATCGGCATGGACGAGGAATGGTGGTTGCTCGGCAAGAAGGAGCAGCAGGTCTATCAAAACATGGCGGCGCAGGGCCGCAAGGTCGACTGACACGGCTTGTCTCGATCACCACGACGACGCATGCTTCTTTGACGACGACGGCGAGTCCGCGTGGATAGGCGAATCCACCTATCCACGCGGATTCGTGGAATGTCAGGTGCCGATCTGCCGGCCCTCATCGGCCATGGACCGGTGGTACGCCTGCTCGGCGGAGCCGAGGAGCAGCCAGTCACCGCCGCGGTCGGACTGCCAGTAGAGGAAGAACTTGGAGCCGTTCGCCTTGGCGAACTCCCAGTCCTGGCTCAGCATGTCCAGCCGAGCGGCCTCACCGGCGTGGCCGCTGATGCCTCGTTCGATGACGCCCCACGGCCGGCCTGACGGCTCGGCGATCAGGTCCCTCCAGCGCTGGTAGCCCCCGTCGTCCTCGATCGCCGTGAAGTCCCAGTCAGGGGCGTAGACGTCGATACCGACGCCGTCGGCCAGCCGTGCGGCGTCTATCCAGCCGTCGTTCGTCCCGACGTTCCCCTTGGAGTTGGTCTGCCATTGGTAGGCCATCGCGATGTACCACACCTGAACGTACTGCGGCCGTTCGTCCTTGACGATGTCGTAGAGCCGATGGAACATCTGGTAGAACGTCTGCCCGGACATGTTGTCCTCGGGCTCGTGATACATCGTGAACTTTGTTCCGCTCGGCAGGTCGCGAGCGAGGGCTCGCAGCCTGTCGTCGTACAGCCCGTCGATGAATCCCTGGACGTCGTTGTTCGGCGGTTTGACGGAGTAGAAGTGCGCGGGTGCGTCCGCGTCGCGCCAGGCTTCGTTGCCGGGGGACGGGATGGTCGAGTCGAACGCGCGACGATAGGTCAGCTTGCCGCCGCCCAGGTCGCGTTGCGCCTTGCCCCATTCCTCCTGCGGATCGTATGTCGTGGCACGGCCGGCCGCGCAGCCGACGTACGGCGGCAGCGTTGCTGCGTGCGCTGTGATCTCGCCGCGTGTGGCTTGGGCGAGGGCGACCGCACCGGCCGCGCCGAGCATTGAGACGATAGCCGTTCTCCGGGTGAGTTCTCGGGCCATGCTGATGCCTCCCTGGACCGTTGGAGGCGCGGGCAGAGCCCGCGCCGGTATAGCTCCATACCTACTCAAGGCGATTTTCTTGGTCAAGAAGGTATTGTGTGAACACTGAGCGACATCGAACCGGAAAGGGAATGATGGGCGACGGGAATGGTCCATGAGTGGTGACCGGATCCTTGTGACGGGAGCGGCCGGCCGGCTCGGATCCGCGGTGGTGCGACATCTCCACGGCGGTGGAAGGCCGGTGCTCGCCACCGACCGCGGCCCTCGCCCTCCGGGCCTGCCCGAAGCCGTGCTGTGGCAGCCGAGCGGGCTCAGCGATCCTGCCACGGTGGCCGCACTCATCGGGGGCGGCGACGTCGGTGGAGTCGTCCACCTGGCGGCGATTCCCGGACCGCAGTGGCATCCTCCGCACACGGTCTTCACCGCCAACACCGCGGCGACCTTCGCCGTACTGGCGGCAGCGGCGGACCGTACCGTTCGGCGAGTGGTGGTGGCCTCCAGCTGTTCCGCCTATGGCTTTTTCTGGGCGCCGCACGAGCGATCGCCGGTATACGCCCCGATCGACGAGGCGCACCCCTTTCTGGTTGAGGACCCGTACGCCCTGAGTAAGCAGGCCGATGAGGCCATCGCGGCGATGTTCCATCGCTCGCATGCCCTCTCCGTCGCCCTGCTCCGCCTTCCGGCCGTCACGACGCCCGATTACCTCGAGCAGCTGGTGCGGGAGGTGGCCGCCGATCCTGCCGAAGGCAGACGCGGGCTGTGGAGCTACCTCCATATCGACGACGCCGCCCAGGCCT
>NZ_ML142849.1:298955-303655 GCF_004138495.1 Phytoactinopolyspora endophytica | reverse complement strand
GCCGCCCTGGACGCCCCGGACATCGGCCTGGAGACATGCAACGTGGCCGCCGCGGACAGCTTGAGCGAGATCCCGACCGAGGAGCTGCTGCGCGCCTACCATCCAACGACGCGGATCCATCGACCGATCAGCGGCACCGGCTCAGTCTGGGAGATCTCGAAGGCCGCGCACGTGCTGGGATGGAGCCCCCGGCACTCCTGGCGTGCCGACGATCATGGTTGAACGCCCCGGTCGACGCCCGCGAGTCGTGGCTCATAGGCGACCGGGTTACGGAAATAACGATCCAGGAGAAGCGCGGCCGTCGAGGCCGAGAGCAGGTCTTTGGGAAACGGGAAGAGGCTCACACGTTGCGCGGCGTCGCTCCCGCCGAGCGCCAGTCGCGTGGTCGTCGCCCGGACGACGTCGAGATAGCCGGGAGCGTGTGTGGCGTTTCCGGACAGGACCACCGCGCTCGGATCCAGCAGATCCGACAACATGGCGATCGCCTGGCCCACCCACTCCGCGCGACGATCCAGCAGCCGCCGGACGGCGGGTTCGTCTGACCGGTCGAGAAGTTGGTCGAAGGTCTCCCCGTGCGAGACCACGCCCTCGACCTGTCCGATCGCGAGCAAGCCGACATTGCTCGCGACCGCCTGGAAGCAGTTGGCGCGCCCGCATTCGCACAACGGGCCCGCGACGCCGTGCAGGGGAAGGTGAGTGATCTGACCCGCTCGACCGGCCTCGCCGCGGTGGAGCTCCTGCCGTACGGCGAGGGCGCTGCCGACCACGTTGCCGACGAAGAGGTTGAGCACGTGCTGGATATCCTCGCCGGGCCGGTAGGTGAGGTGGGCGAGCGCTACCCCTCGTACGATGTCGTCGAACTCGACCGGGAGGTCGAGCCGGCGCGCGACGTAGTCCCGCACGGCGACGCTGCGCCACTGGAGCACGGGATGGTCGATCAACGTCCCGTTCCGATGGTCGATAGTGCCGCTTGTGCTGACGCCCGCGCCGACAACTGTGCGACCGCCGCTCTCGCGAAGCTCCCGCATGGTGGCAACGGCGGTGCCAAGCACCTGATCGGGATCGGTATCGGTGTGCGTGACCGCCACCTCACAGATCACATTGCCACGCATATCCACCAGGCCGGCCGTAGAGCGAGTGAGGCCGATGTGCGCGGTCAGCACCGCGCGTGCGTACATATCGAGGTCGAGCGGCGCTTGGGGCCGCCCGGCGCGCCGCGTGCTGGGCGCGGGGGAGGTGGCTGCCAGGCGTCGGCCGCCGGTGGCGACCGAGGACTCGGCGAGGGCGCCGGCTTCGACGAGCTGTGCGGTCAGCTTGGTGACCGTGCCCGACGAGATCCCGGTTCGTCGCACGATGCCTACCCGGGCGAGCGGTCCATGCGTCCGGACGACCCGCAGGATGGTTGCGAGGTTCTGTGAGCGCATGTCCGAGGGCTGTGCGGATCGAGCGTTCAGGATGTCCTCCGGTGACGGGATGATGCCAGACACGATGAAGTATATTAACTTCGCGCCAAAGATTATAGGAATGCGCCGCGATCACCGCGGCTAGGAGGTACGTGTTGTCGTCCACCACCAGCACCAGTGACCACGGCGTCATCACCGATGTGTGGTACGTATCGCACGACGTCACGTGGCGTACCTCCTGGGACACCGTGCGCGTGACGACTGCCGATGGCTCAGCCGGGATCGGGGAACTGTCGGACGCGGGCACGAGGGAGCTGTCCGGTCGCTACGTTTCCGAGGTGGCGGAGCTCGTCGTCGGTCTTTCGGCCGACGAGGCGCTGAGCTTCGTCGGCGCCGAATCCGAACGGTTGAGCGAGGGTCGCGAACTATCCTGGCCAGAACGCCGGCTACGCCTGACCGTGCTCGGCGGGTTCGACGCGGCGCTCTGCGACCTCGTGGCGGCTTGCGCCGGGATTCCGTTGCCGCAGTGGTACGGTCGCTCCGCCGGACCGGAGTTCCCGTGTTATGCCAACCTCAACCGGGCATTGCACCGGCGCACTCCCGACGAGTTCGCTCGGGTAGCGAAACTGGCGGTGGCGTCCGGGTTCACCGCCGTGAAGTGTGCGCCGTTCGACTTCCTCGTCGGTTCCCGACGTGTAGACCTGGGTCTGCGGCTAGCGGCTGCGGTACGGGAGGCGATCGGTGACGATGTCGAGCTCAGGCTTGACCTCCATAAGCACGTGCGGGTGGATGAGATCCTCGCGTCCGCGCCTGCATTCGCGGAGCTGCGGCCCGCGTGGATAGAGGATGCCACCGACCTCTCTGATGTCGACGGCATGCGTGCGGTCCGCGAGAGCCTCGGGGTGCCGATCGCGGGTGGAGAGTTCGCCGCGTCGAAAGCAGAGCTCGAGCCTGCGCTGTCTGCCGGCGTCCTCGACATCGTGACGCCGGACGTCAAGCATGCCGGAGGGCCGCGTCGTGCCCTGGAGCTGGCCAGGTTCGCGACCTCGGCGGGTGCTCAGGTGTCCCTGCACAACCCGACTGGGCCCGTCTCGACTGCACACAGTCTTGCGGTCAGCTGGCAGGTACCCGCCTGCGGTCCGCTCGAGCTCGCCATCGGAGAACACGACAGGCGCGCCACCGCGGTGTCGCCAGAAGAGCACGTCCGTGACGGCATGATCGGTACCCGCCCAGGCGGGGTGGGGCTGGGACACGAGCTATCGACCGAAGGCCTGCCCATGGAGGCCGGCCCAGAGCCGAGAATCGAGTTCGCCAGGTGACGATCACAGTGTCGGACGACCGGATCGCCATCGTCGTCGGCGCTGCGCGCGGCATCGGTGCCGCAGTCGCCGCCGAGCTCAGCGGTCGAGGCCGGGCTGTGGTGGGCGTCGACGTGCATCCCGAGATGAGTCCGGCCGTACGTGTGCCCGTCGTGGGCGAAGCGACCGATCCCGGAACACGGGACGCAGCGTTCGACGCTGCCAGGCGACTTCCCGGCCGTCTGGACTCTCTGGTCTATCTGGCATTCGTCCAAGAGAAGTCGCCCATCACCGACGTTGCCCGGTCGATCGATCTGTGGCGGCGGACCTCCGATGTGATCGTCGAGGGGGCTTTGCGCTGGGCGGGCGAGTTTGCGGATCGGGCGAGCGGCCCGGCCTCGATCGTGCTCGTCTCGTCGGTCCATGCCCACCGGGTCGCTCCCGAGGAGTCTGCCTATGCGGCGGCGAAGGCTGCTTTGGAGTCGCTGTGTCGTTCTCTGACCGTGGAGCTCGGTGGCTCCGGGATTCGCTGTAACGCGGTGGCCCCAGGATTCATCGCAGTCGAGCGGAACCGGCCGAGCTGGGAGACCGATCTCGCGCAGCGCAACCCACTGCGCCAGCGGGGACGTCCGGAGGACGTCGGCCGGGTCGTGGCCTTCCTGACGAGCGAAGACGCCGCTTTTGTGAACGGAACCTGCCTGGCCGTGGACGGCGGATGGTCAGCACAGCTGCATTGAGCGCCGGCCAAGGTCGGGACGGGATGCTCGGCGCGATGTAAGGGACGCCTGCGGATAAGCCGACGTTTCGTCGGTGCATGATGTCCCGTTTGCGGGAGTTCGGGAGCGCTTCATTTGCGCGCCTGGCGTGCGCAACCTGCGAGGTATTGGCTTGCCAGGCAACCTTCGGCCGTCCTCGTATCGAAAGGTAGGACCACGTATGCCTTCGTGGCGTCGTGCACGCGCGGGATCTCCGGCGCATCCGCTCAGCGCGGTGCGCCGCAGCGCACCTGTCATCCTCGCCGGAACCCTTGCGGTTCTCCTGCCGACGACGCTGCTCGGCGCCGTCCCGGCCGCCGCCGATGAGGCCGTGGCCGACGACATTGCGGCGTTCGACGCGGTGGACCAGTTCATCGGCACGGAGCTGGACACGACGCAGAACAAGAGCAACGACGCGTACGGGAACACGTATCCCGGCGCGGCGATCCCGTTCGGAATGGTGCAGCCGAGCCCGACGACCTACAAGACGGATGAGAGCAACGAGCTCGTCCGTGAGAAGGGCGGCTACGAGTACACCGCCGATCAGATCCGCGGGTTCGGGATGACGCGGTACTCGGGATCCGGGTGCCACGGCCGGTTCGGCGGGTATGAGTTCCCCACGATTCCGCTGAGCGAGGACCTCGGCGAGGACGCCACCCTGCCCGCGAATCCGGCGGAGGACATCTACCCGTTCTACCTCGACTTCAGCCACGACGATGAGGACGCCGAGCCCGGCTACTACTCGGTCGCCCTGGACAACGGCGTGACGACCGAGCTCACCGCGAGCGAGCGGACCGCCGTGAGCCGGTTCGACTTTCCGGAGACGGGCGACGCCACGCTGCTGGTCGACGTCTCTGGCAGCAACAACCGGGTTCTGGGCAGCGAGGTCACGATCGATCCCGAGACCAGCACGGTGTCGGGCTGGGTGCACGGCGCGGATATCTGCGACAACGGCAACTACTACCGGGCCTACTTCTCGACGACGTACGACCAGTCCTTCGAGTCCTACGGTGTCTGGAACGACGACTCGCTCGCGGCGGGTGAGACGCACGCGGAGAAGAGCACCGAGGACATGGGCGGCGACCTGCGCCACGACACCGGCGCATGGATCACCTTCGCTGAGGGGACCGAGGTCACGGCCAAGACCGGCTTCAGCTATGTCAGCGTCGAGAACGCCGCCGAGAACCGCGAAGCGGAGACCGCTGGGAAGAGTTTCGCGGACGTGCGCGCCGGCGCCCGCACCC
>NZ_ML142849.1:297111-298906 GCF_004138495.1 Phytoactinopolyspora endophytica | reverse complement strand
GGGAGGACGCCCTCGGCACGATCGACATCGAGGGCGGCGCCGAAGAGGAGCGGGTGAAGTTCTACACCGCCCTTTACCACTCGTTGCTCCATCCCAACGTGCGCAACGACGTCAACGGCGAGTACCTCGGCTACGACGACGAGGTCCATGTCGTGGAGGACGGCCGCGACTTCTACGTGAACTTCGCCGGCTCCGGCTGGGACATGTATCGCAGCCAGGCGCAGCTGATCGCGATGCTGTTCCCGGAGGTCGCCAGCGACATCAACTCCTCGATCGTGCTGCTCACGGAGCAGACCGGTGGATGGGCTCCCGGGGCGGCCCGCATGCAGGGCGACAACCTTCAGGTCGTGCTGTCGACCATGGACGCCTTCGGCGCGACCGGCTACGACCGTGAGGCGGCCCTGGCTTCCATGGTCGACACCCAGCGGTTGCCGGGCGATGCCTCCACACGCACGGACGCCTACCAGTACTTCGCGACCGGGATGATCGAGAACCGCAAGGGCGACTTCGCCACGAGCCGGGTGCTGGAGTACTCGATCGACGACTTCGCGATCGCGCAGCTCGCGGACCGGCTCGGTGATAGTGACGCACACGGGCGGTTCATGGCACGCTCGCAGAGCTGGATGAACGTGTTCGACTTCGACACCCGGCACATCCGTCCGCGCGAGCGCACGGGGTTCGACCGCGACTTCGACCTGCGCGTCCGCGACGGTGCCGGCGGCGGCCAGTTCAACCAGTCGACCGGTTACCAGTACGGCTGGCTCGTGCCGCACAACCTTGCGAGCCTGATCGAGGCGCGCGGCGGGACCGAGGCGTCCGAACGCGCACTCGACGTGCTCATGGAAGACCTCGACGCCGGGGCATACACGCAGACCGGGAACTACCTGTCGAACCAGCCCGCCTTCAGCACGCCGTGGGTGTACAACTGGCTGCGGGCGCCGCACAAGGCGACCGACGTGCTCTATCGCGCGGTGACCGAGATGTACGACACGTCACCGTCGGGCTTGCCCGGCAACGACGACCAGGGCTCGCTCAGCTCGTGGTACGTCTTCGCCAACCTCGGTCTCGCGCCTATGATCTACGGCACCGCCGACCTCCTCGTGACCGCTCCGATGTTCGAGCGGATCACCATCTCCAGTGTCGGCAGCGATCGGACCTACGAGATCGTCGCCCCAGGTGCGGGGGACGAGGCACGGTACACCACTGGGCTTCGCGTCGACGGCACGTCGCAGACCGCGTCTTGGCTCCCCGAAGACTTCGCCCGGAACGGCGGCACGCTCGAGTTCGACATGTCGGAGACCCCGGGCCAGTGGGGCACCGGCGAGGACGACGTGCCGCGCTCGTTCACCGAGGGGATGCACGAGCGCAACAACGCCGGCACCACCCCCGACGGCCAGGGCGGTCTCGGCTCGATGGACCTCAGCGACTGGTCCTTCTCGCGGGAGACGCTCGCCGAGGCCGGCGCGGCGCCCGGTGAGACCATCCCGTTCGACGACGCGGACATCGAGTTCACCTGGCCCGTCACCGAGCCAGGGGAGCCTGACAACTGGATCCCGCACGGCCAGCGCGTCGACCTGGAAGACCAGCAGGCGGCAAGCATCTCGTTCCTCGGGCTGGCCACCAACGGTCCCTCCTCCGGTGACGCCACGGTGGTCTACACCGACGGCTCGACGCAGCGGGTGAACGTCACCTTCACCGACTGGGCGCAGGGCGCGGGCGACGGAAACACCGAGCTCGTGACCGTGGACGGTCGCAACGGAGCCGACGGTTCGACCGGCGGGGGCACCTTCCGCGT
>NZ_ML142849.1:296312-297058 GCF_004138495.1 Phytoactinopolyspora endophytica | reverse complement strand
CACCCGCCCGGCTGCACTCGACGACACGAAGACCGTCGACGCGGTGATCCTGCCGGCCGCCGTCGACCGAGGCATCATGCACGTGTTCGATGTCGCGGTGACGGACCAGGAGTACGTCGACCCGGACGCTCCGGCCGGAGACCCGGAGCGGATCGTGCTCACTGCGAGCGAGGACCCGTCGACGTCGCAGTACGTCACGTGGCGTTCGCGCAGCGCGTCGCCGCTGACGGGACGTGTGGAGCTGCGCCCCGCGGAGGGCGACGGCGAGACCGTGACGGTCGACGCCGAGCAGAAGCCCGAGCGCAGCCTCGACGGCTACGCCACGCGCAGCCACTCGGCGCTGCTCGACGGGCTCGACGAGGACACGGCATACGAGTACCGGGTCGCCTCCGGCGATAGCTGGAGCGACTGGTACGCCTTCACGACGGCGTCGACGGACGCCGATCCATTCACGTTCCTCTACTTCGGTGACGCCCAGGAGGGGATCGACACCGTCTGGCACCAGACGTTCGACGCGGCCATCGAGGCCCACCCGGAGGCCGAGCTGGGTCTGTTCGCCGGCGATCTGGTCAACGTCGGGCGCGCGGACAACGAGTGGCGCGACTGGTTCGCCGGCGTGCAGGGCACCGTCGAGTCGATGAACACGCTGGCGACCGTGGGCAACCACGAGATCGGCGGACAGCCGTTCATCGAGAACTTCACCGACAGCTTCGAGTATGCCGCCAATGGCCCGGTGGCCGCCGATG
>NZ_ML142849.1:294347-296302 GCF_004138495.1 Phytoactinopolyspora endophytica | reverse complement strand
GCAGGAGTACGGCGAACATCTTGCGGATGTGCTGAAGGACACGGTCTACTTCACCGACTACCAGGGCGTGCGCTTCGTGACCTTGAACGCGAACCGCGACGACATCTGCCCGATCGCGGAACCTCCGGGGCACTCGTCGTTCGACTGCGACACCGCCCGTCGGGCGTGGATGACCATGCAGGCGAACTGGGCCGATCGGGTGCTGCAGGAGAACCCGCACGAGTGGAGCGTCGTCCTCGCGCATCAGCCGGTGTTCTCGAACGGGAACGACGGCGCTGGTAACCCGCGCAACGAAGCCGACTGGCGTCAGTACCTCCTCCCCGTGTTGGAGACGAACAACGTCGATCTGGTGCTGCAGGGCCACGATCACACCTACGGCCGCGGCTACCACGGGTCCACGGGCACGGACATGGACGGCGTCTCGGCGGGACCTGTCTACATCATCGCGAACGCCGGTCAGAAGCAGTACGAGATGAGCGGCGACGACAACGTCTGGACGCAGAACGGCGCCTTGCCGGTCGTGCGTGCTCAGGACACCACGACGTTCCAGTCGATCCGGGTGGACGGCGACACGCTGGCGTACGAGTCGGTGGTCACGCACGTCCGCGACGGTGGTGAAGCGTACGCCGAGGTGGGCGAGACGCTTGATGCGTTCACCATCACCAAGCGCGACGACGGCGCGAAGTGGGTCGTCGAGGACGGCATCGAGACACCCGACGAGTCGGTCGATCCGGTGAATGTCGAGCAACCCACGGACGAGCCGTTCGACGACGAGTCGTTCGGCGATGTCGTGTGGGACGACGACTTCTCCACCGACCGCCTCGCCGAGTACGACGCGTTCGGTGACTCCGGTGAGGCCGCGGCTGAACTCTCGGTGGACACGGACGCGGGCGTGCTCGAGGCGGACGCGGACGGGCGACGCTGGAGCCATGTGGCGCTGCCCGTCGACGCGGGGGAGAGCTTCGCGCTCGTGGTGGAGCCGGAGAGCTTCACTGGCACCGGCTCCGCCGAGGACAGCGTGTTCATCGGTCTCACCGATGGCGAAGGTCACCGCGCCCACAGCTGGTTCAACAACTCGCGCGACGAGAGCGGGATCAATGTAGTGGTCGACGGTGAGACCAAGAGACTGTCGGAAGGCCCGGGAACGCTCCGGGTTGAATGGGAGCCCGGTGACCGGTTCGCGACGGTCGTCGATCACGGCGAGCTCACGTCATGGATCGAGAAGGATGGCGAGTGGCAGAAGATCCGCTCGGGTCTGCTCTCTCTCACGATGTCCGGGGACCAGATCACCGGCTGGGCGCCGACCTTCAGCCTGCGCCTCGACCCGGGAATGATCGCGATCGACCGTGTCACGTTGCTGCGACCGGACGGCGACGCTGCCGACGCCTGCCCGGATGGTTTCTCGCCGGACGAGACCGTGGCCTTCGACGATGTCGACTCCGGTGTTCCCAACGTCGATCGCGCAGACGGATGCACCATCCTCGACCTGATCTGGGCCGGAGCCCCGTTCGACAGTCAGGGTGCGTTCGTCCGCCACGTCAGCGATGTTGCCGACCGGTTCCGCGAGGACGGCATGATCACCGCGCGGGACCGGTCCGCCATCGTCCGCGCGGCGGCCAACGCTCGACCCGATCTCAGCGGAAACCTCGACTGATCGGTCACGCCGGCCCCGAGCGCATATGACACCTTCCGGAACGCGTGTGTAGTGCGTGTGAAGCCGGGTGTGTCAGGCTCGCCGTCGATCGGTGGTCGGAAACGCTGACTGTGGAGGCGTCGAGTTCGTGGAAGGTCATAGTTGCGCGTGGTGATGCGATCCCGGCTGTTTGCGTTGTGGTCGTGTGTGGTCGTCGTGGTGGGTATGGCTGTCCACGTTGTCGCCGTGTCTGCGGCCGATGCTCTGGCAGCAGTCGGTTCGGTGGTCGAGCCTGGTCCGTTGGAGACGGTGGCGGGCACGC
>NZ_ML142849.1:293883-294337 GCF_004138495.1 Phytoactinopolyspora endophytica | reverse complement strand
GGGGCATTCGGGTGACGGTGGTCCGGCGGTCGATGCGGCGCTTGGTGAGGTGCAGGATCTGGCGTTCGACGACGCTGGGAACCTCTATATCGCTAGCCGTGTCCGCGGTGACTGGTCGGGCGCGTATATCCGGATGGTCGCTCCGGACGGGACGATCAAAACCGTGGCCGGGGGATTAGTCACGGAATTCGACGAGTACGTCGCTCGTTTTACCCCTGACGGGCTGGCAGGGGTCAGCGGTCTCGCTGCCGGTCCGGACGGTGGGCTGTACATCGCCGACGGCATGGTCGGCCAGGTCATGGGTGTTGAAGGCGACGGGCGCCTGACGGTCCTCGCCGGCACCCGCGAACCCGGGCACGCCGGCGACGGCGGTCCCGCCACAGACGCTCAGTTCCTCTCTCCGGTCGCCGTTGCTGTCGGCGATGACGGTGAGTTGTATGTGGCCGACGCCGGT
>NZ_ML142849.1:274854-293870 GCF_004138495.1 Phytoactinopolyspora endophytica | reverse complement strand
CACGACCGTCGCCGGTACTGGAGAGGCGGAGGCATCGAGTGGGGACGGTGGGCCGGCGGTGGAGGCGTCGTTCACTCGGCCGATGGATGTCGAGGTGGACGCGGACGGCAATATCTATGTGGCCGACGTGACCAGGTTTGAGGCCAATGACGATGTCGTTTCCAGCCATCGGATCCGCAGGATCGGCCCGGACGGTGTGATCACCACGATCGCCGGTGGCGAGGCGTGTGGATATTCCGGTGACGGCGGACCCGCCGTGGATGCCGAGCTGTGCTATCCGAGCGAGTTGACTGTGGGCGACGACGGCACGATCTTTCTTGTCGACGAGGAACACCACCAGATTCGGGTGATCTCGCCGGATGGCGTCATCGACAGTCTGCCCACGTACGTCGACGATCCGTCTGCGCTGGCTGTCGGGCCGGACGGGGCGTTGTACGTCGGCGACGGTGATCGGGGGCAGGTACACCGGATTCCGCTCGATGCAGACCCGCCCGCCGCCGATGCGCCGGAGACCTCGGCCGGAGTGCCCGATCGGTGGGCCGACGCGGATCCTCGCGTCATCACGGTGGTCGCGGGCACCGGGAGAGCCGGTGTCTCTTTCGGTGACGGACCGGCGTTGGAAGCCGATTTGCTCGAACCCGACTCTCTCGCCGTCGGGCCGGACGGCACGCCCTACCTTTTCGACGCTAGTCGGCAAGTACGCGCGATTCGGCCGGACGGGACGATCACGACCGTCGCCGGGGGCGGCGAAGTCTCGGGCGACCATTTCGGACCAGGGCCGATGCCGGGCGACGGCCGCCTCGCATCCGAGGTGATCCTGGGTACGGTCCGCGGCATCGACGTCGCCTCCGACGGAACGCTCTTCATGGCTGACTACTACACTGGCCACGTCCTCAAGGTCAGCCCCACCGGTGTGATCACTACCGCTGCCGGCAGCGGGGAAGAGCCGGATGAGAACGAGACCGTGGCAGCAGGCGAGCCCGCCAGCCACGTGGGATTCCGTTCTCCCAGGGATGTCGCGGTTGCCCCGGACGGAAGCCTGTACGTCTTGGACTCAGGCGCCAGCCAGATCCTCCATATCGGTCTGGACGGGATCGTACGGGTAGCTGCCGGGACCGGATCAGCCGGCTTCTCGGGCGATGGAGGGCCCGCCACCGAGGCCGAGCTGGAGAAGCCGTCCACCATCGACGTCGCACCCGACGGCACCCTCTACGTCGTCGACGGCCGCGGCAACAGGATCCGCGCAATCGGCACCGACGGCGTGATCACCACCATCGGCGGAAAGGAAGGCCCTGAGTACTACGACCCCGAGTTCGATGCGTCCGAGGGTGTGGTGGCCACAGATGTCTTCCTCGACATTGACGGTCTCGCCGTCGACGACGCCGGGATGGTGTACTTCAGCAATCATGGCTCTATCCGGGCGATTGGACCCGATGGACTGATCACAAGGCTGACCTCGAGCGGCGCCGGCGCCGTTGCTCTCGCGGTGGACGGCCATGACAACCTGTACTTTGCTCAGTCTTGGGATGATCAGGTCTCGGTACTGCCAAAGGTCAGCGAGGACCCCGTCCCGGTGGCCACCGAGGACGAGGAAACCGGCATGCAGTGGTGGATTGTGATCATCGGTGTTCTGGTGGCGGCGGGCTTCGTCGCCCTTTACGGGATAGTGCGTGTCAAGCGGGGGCTGTCACTCTTGCCGTCGATGGGCCGGTGGACCTTCTGACTGTGGAAGCCTTGTGTCATGGAAGGTCATAGTTGCGCGTGGTGATGCGAACCCGGCTGCTTGCGTTGTGGTCGTGTGTGGTCCTCGTCGTGGTGGGTGTGGCTGTCCACGTTGTCTCCGTCTCTGCGGCCGATGTCCCGGGTGCGGCTGGTTCGGTGGTTGAGCCGGGGCCGTTGGAGACGGTGGCGGGAACAGGTGAGCACGGCCATTCGGGTGACGGTGGTCCGGCCGTCGACGCCGCGCTCGGTGAGGTGCAGGGTCTGGCGTTCGACGACGCGGGAAACCTCTATATCGCTAGCCGTCCCCGTGGTGACGAGCGTGGCGCGTATATCCGGATGGTCGCTCCGGACGCGACGATCAGTACCGTGGCCGGCGGACCGGTCGTGGAGACCGACGAGTCGGCCGTTGACATTGCATCTGGCGGGCTGGCCGGGGTCAGCGGCATTGACACGGGGCCGGACGGTGAGTTGTATATCGCCGATGGCCTGGTTGGCCAGGTGATGCGGCTTGATCCTGGCGAGAAACCGACCGTCGTCGCCGGCACCGGTGAATACGGGCACGCGGGCGACGGCGGTCCGGCTACTGCCGCTCAGTTGAACACGCCCGTCAATGTCGCTGTCGGCAACGAGGGTGAGCTTTATGTGGCCGACGCGGGCGGTTACATCCGCCGGATCGGCGCCGACGGCGTCATCACCACCGTCGCCGGCATGGGGGAGACAGAGGCGTCCGGCGGGGATGGTGGGCCGGCCGTGGAGGCGTCGTTCGCTCGTCCGATGGATGTGGAGGTCGACGCGGACGGCAACATCTATGTGGCCGACGTCACCAGGCTCTATGCCAGCGACGGGGACACACCCAGCCATCAGATCCGCGAGACCGCCACCTACCCCCGGCTGGGAACCGGCTACGGCGACATTCCCGGCCATCGGATCCGCAAGATTACCCCGGACGGTGTGATCGCGACGATCGCCGGTGGCGAGGAGTGCGGGTATACCGGCGACGGCGGACCCGCGGTGGACGCCGAGCTGTGCTATCCCCGCGAGCTGGCCGTGGGCGACGACGGCACGACTTTTCTGGTCGACGAGGAACACCACCAGATCCGGGTGATCTCACCGGACGGCAGCATCGACAGCCTGCCCACGTACATCGACGATCCGTCCGCGCTGGCCATCGGGCCGGACGGGGCGTTGTACGTCGGCGACGGTGATCGGGGTCAGGTGCACCGGATTCCGCTCGACGGGGATCCGGTCGCCTCGGATGCCCCGGAGGCCTGGGCCGGAGTGCCCGATCGGTGGGCCGACGCGGATCCTCGCGTCGTCGCGGCGGTCGCTGGCACCGGTTCCTCCGGTTTCTCCGGTGACGGGGGACCGGCGCTGGATGCGCAGCTGGCCGATCCCGACGATCTCGCCTTCGGGCCTGATGGCACGCTCTACGTGCTTGATCGGGGCAACGAACGCATACGCGCGATCGAACCGGACGGGACGATCACGACTGTCGCAGGGGCCGGCGGCCTGGGCGCCGGTCTGCCCGGGCTTGGGCCCACGGAGGGTGACGGCCGCCTCGCATCCGAGGTGATCCTGGGTAGGGTCAGCGGCATCGACGTCGCCTCCGACGGCACCCTCTACATGGCCGACAGCAGCAACGACCGGATCCGGAAGGTCAGCCGCACCGGCATGCTCACCACTGTCGCCGGCACCGGGAAACGACCGGATGAGAACAACATCGCCGCAGCTGGCGCACTCGCCACTGAAGTGGCGTTCCACGCCCCTCATGATGTGGCGGTCGCCCCGGACAGGAGCCTGTACGTCTTGGACTCAGACGCCCACCAGGTCGTCCATATCGGTCTGGACGAGACTGTGCAGGTGGCCGCCGGGACTGGATCCGCCGGCTTCTCCGGCGACGGAGGACCCGCAATCGAGGCCGAGCTGGAGAGACCGACCAACATCGACGTCGGAGCCGACGGCACTCTCTACATCGTCGACGGCGGTGAGCGGGTCCGTGCCGTCGGCTCCGACGGCGTGATCACCACCATCGGCGGAAAAGAGGACTCCGAATTCGGCAATCCCGAATATGATGACTCGACTGAGGGTGTGCGGGCCATAGATGTCTTCCTCGACATTGACGGTATCGCCGTCGATGACGCAGGGACCGTGTATCTCGGCACATATAATTCGATCCAGGCGATCGGACCCGATGGAGTCATCACGAAGCTGACCGCGAGTGCCGGCGCCGCTGCTCTCGCCGTGGACGGCTCGGACAACCTGTACTTTTCCGACCACGATCAGGTCTCGGTACTGCCGAAGGTCAGCGAGGATCCCGTCCCAGTGGCCGCCGACGACGAGGAGTCTGGCATGCAATGGGGGACAGTGATCACCGGTGTTCTGGTGGCGGCGGGCGTCGCCGTCGTCTACGGGATCCGTCCAGCAAATCCCCGTCTCGGCCGGCCACCCGTACCTCATAAGCCTGACCGCAACCGGTGACGGGTCGCTGCCTTGGCAAGTCGCGGCTGCGGGGTGTCGTCATTTACTGGAACTTGAGATCCGGGATGTTGAGGCGGGCCTGGAGGGCTGAGCGGAAGTTTGGACAGGTATTCGGATCGCGATGCGGGCAGTCGAGGGCGTGCTGGATCATTTCCCTAGCCCGCTGTGCGTCGGAGATGCGAGCGTCGAGCTCCGCGACCTTGCGCTGAGCCTGCTGTCTCCAGCCACGGCCTTCTCGACCCCACGCTTCCAGAATCCGCCCGGTCTCCGCGAGCGTGAAGCCCGCATCCTGGCAGAGGCGAATGAATGCGACACGCTCAGCACTCTCTGGCGTGTAGCGCCTTCCCTGGTTGCCCAGCTCCGCGGGTGATAGCAGGCCGAGCCGCTCGTAGTAGCGGAGCGCCGAGGTTGCCACACCGGTGCGTCGAGCGAGCTTTCCGATCGGCACGAGGTCATCTGCTTTCGGCATGATGCTCCTTGACTTGAAGCGCGCTTCAACACCCAGTATCCACTTACATGGACCTTGAGGTCGTGCGGATGAAGCTCAAGGACAGGCTCGCGGGCATTCCGACCCGGGCCGCGTGGTGGAGCGCCACCCATCCCTGGTGGGCGATAGGTAGCTGGCTGCTCTTCGTGATCGCGGCCGTCGCGCTCGCAACCATCGTGGCCACCGAGCGCCCGACCGATGCCGACTACCGGGTCGGTGAGTCCGGACGGGCAGACGCGCTGATCCATGACGCCGGCCTGGCCCAGCCGCCGGGGGAGCGCGTGCTGATCAGTGCGCCCGACGGCGGGCTCGACCGTTCTGTTGGCAACGCCGCGGCCGCCACGGTCGCCGACGAGATGACCGAGGTCGAGAGCGTCGAAGAGGTCGGCGATCCGATCCCGAGTGAGGACGGCGCGGCGCTGCTGGTGCCGGTCATCCTCGACTCCGAGGACGTCGACGTCGACCCGCTGCTCGCCGCCACCGCCGCGGCTCAGGACGCTCATCCGGACCTGAGCATCGAGCAGACCGGTGACCTCTCTCTCGTGGCTGCGTTCGAGGACCGGCTTGGCGAGGACCTGCGCTCCGCGGAGTTGATCAGTGTCCCGATCGTGCTGATCCTGATGCTGCTCGCGTTCGGCGCGCTGATCGCGGCGGGCCTGCCGGTGCTGCTCGCCGCGACGAGTGTCGCGGCTACCATCGGGATCACCGCTCCGGTCTCGCACCTGGTGCCGGCCGACCTGTCCGTGGACAGCATGATCGTGCTGATTGGCGTAGCGGTCGGCGTCGACTACTCGCTGTTCTATCTCAAGCGCGAGCGCCAAGAACGCGAGGCCGGTCGAGGCACGGTGAACGCGGTCGAGATCGCGGCCGAAACCTCCGGCCACGCGATCCTAGTCTCCGGGGGAGCGGTGATCGCGTCACTGGCCGGCCTGTTCGTGCTGACCGACGCCACCTTCAACTCCCTGGCCAGTGGGGCGATCATCGTGGTCGCGGTCGCGGTGCTCGGCTCGATCACGGTGCTACCGGCCTTGTTGGTCAAGCTCGGCCGCTGGGTCGACCGGCCCCGGATCCCAGGCTTGTGGCGCCTCAACCGCCGGATCGGCCGCGGCGGCATCAGCGGCCGGCTGATCGGGCCCGTGGTCCGCCACCCGGTGGTGGCGCTGGTGATCGCCGCCGTCGGCGTCGTCGTGCTCGCCGCACCCGCGCTCGGCATGAAGACCCATGAGGAGAACATCGAGGCGGTCCCCGGCGACATCGCAGAGGTGCAGGCCTTTAAGCGGATCGCGGCGGCCTACCCCAGCGAAGGCGGCACGGTGACCGTTGTCGCGCAAGCGGACTCAGCGGACCGTGCCGACGTCGTCGCGGCGCTGCGTCGACTCGCTGACGATGCCGCCGAAACCGGGCACTTCACCAGCGGCGGCGAGGTGCGGACGTCGAGCGACGCCGGCACCTCGACCATCGAGGTGGCGATGCCGTACAACCAGGCCGACGACCGAGTGGCGGCAGCCATCGAACTACTCCGGTCCGACCTGGGGCCGACGGTACTCGCGGGCGTCGCCGAGGAATGGGCGGTGGGTGGCGAGCCCGCGCACACGCTGGATGACTCCGAGAAGCGGGCTGACCGATTGCCGCTGCTGCTGGGTTTCGTGCTGCTGCTGACCTGCCTGATGATGGCCGCGTCGTTCCGCAGCATCGTGCTGGGTGCGGTGTCGACGGTGCTCAACTTGGCTTCGGTCGGCGTCGCGTTCGGGGTGCTTGTGGTGGTGTTCCAGCACGGCTATGGGGAGTCGCTGCTCGACTTCACCAGCCCGGGTTTCGTGATCGACTGGGTGCCGATTTTCGTGCTCGCGGTGCTGGTCGGGCTGTCGATGGACTACCACGTATTCGTGATCAGTCGGATCCGTGAGCTGGTGGCCAGCGGCGTGCCAACCCGGGCCGCGGTGCATCAGGGCATCGTCGATTCCGCGGGCGTGGTCACCAGCGCGGCGGCGGTGATGGTGGCAGTCTTCGCGATCTTCGCGACGGTGTCGTTGATCGAGATCAAGATGCTGGGTGTGGGCCTGGCCGCGGCGATCCTGCTCGACGCCACGCTGATCCGACTCGTCGTGCTCCCAGCGGTGTTGGTGCTGCTTGGCGACCGCACCTGGTGGCCCTCATCTCCGGCCCGTCGCGCATCATCTGCGAGATGATCTGCGAGTTCGCCGGCGGCGAGAGTTGCCGGGCTCTTGCAGTCGCACCGGGCCAGGTCCGTGGCCTTGCAGCGCGTCGTCCGGATTGAGAAGCAGGCAGGCCTTCATCGACAGGCAGCCGCAACCGATACATCCGGTGAGTTCGTGTTCGAGATTCTCGATCGCACGCCGGCGGTCCTCGAGTTGTTTCTTCCAGACGCGGGACACTCGCTGCCAGTCCGCATGGGTGGGGGAACGGTCGGCTGGAAGGGTCGCGAAGACCTTGGCGACATCCGAGAGTGGGACGCCGAGTCGTTTGGCCACGATGATCAGCGAGATGCGCCGGAGCATGTGCCGCGCGAAGATGCGCTGGTCGCAGGCATTGCGATCGGCGTAGATCAGGCCCTTGCGCTCGTAGAAGTGCAGTGCGGAGGCGGATACGCCAGTCCGGCGGATAACCTCGCCGATCGTGAGGTGATCGTCCGGACTCGCGTGCATATCGTCTCATCCTCGTCGATTCAGGTGTAGGCGGACGCGTGGTGCCATCTCGATGCCGGTCACGACGGTACAAACCTAACTAAGGTTGAGGTCAACTTCGTTGTGAGGCCCATGCGCGGGCGTCAGCGGGCGTGCTGGGAAGCCGAGGCGCGGCTGAAGATCAGCCGGGCCACGATGATCGAGAGCACGAGGCACAGCGCGCCGACGCCGAGCTGGGTCATCTGCCATGACCACGTGAACGCGTCCAGCTCTGCGGTGGGATCGCTGCCGAGGTCGCCGGCGCTCACGGCCGCGGCGTCGGTGGAGTCGCCGAGCCTGCTGGTGAGCAGGCCGATCAGGGAGGCGCTGAACGCGGCGATCACGAGGGCTTCGGCTGCCCCTCGTAGTGTGTTGAGGAACCCGGCGGCCATGCCGACGGAGTCAGCAGGAACGAGGCTCATCGCCTGGCCGTCCGTGATCCCGAACGAGGCGCCCATGCCGATCCCGATCATCAACAGCGGGCCGGCGACGAGGGCGACCGTGTGCTCGGCGCTGAGCGTCATCAGCCACAGGTTCCCTACGACGACGAGCGCCAGGGCGATCAGGATTAACAGGTGGGCCGGAGCGCCCCTGTTCACCAAGGTGACGGCGATCATGGGCATGACCAGCACCGGCGCGGTCAGCAGCAGCATTGTCACGCCGGCGACGGCGGGGGAGAGGCCGGCCGCTGCCTGCAGGTAGGTGGGAAGGAACACCAGGACGCCGAGGAAGCCGATCGAGGTGGTCAGTGTGGCCAGGCTCCACCCCGTGAATCCGCGATTGGCGACCAGGGAAGGCGCGAGCACGGGAGAGGTGCTCCGGCGTTGCACGGCGCTGAAGAGCATCAAGGCGACCAAGCCGGCGATTGCGGCGATCACGATGATCGGATGAGTCCAGCCCAGCGCGCTGGCTTCCAGGAGAGCGAACATCAGCAGGGTGAGTGCGGCGATGAACAGCACGCTGCCCACCCAATCGGTTGCACGCGTATCGGTCGCGCGTGACTCGCGGGCCCGGGTCGCGCCGAGCGCGATGAGCAGGCCGACGACGGTGAAGACCGCGAAGCTGCCCCGCCACCCGGTCGCGCTGATCAACAGGCCCGACATCGTCGGGCCGACCGCGATGCCGATCCCGGCCATCGTGCCCATCAGCGCGAAGGCCCGGTTGCGAGCCGCGCCGTCGTAGCTGGAGGCGAGCAGCGCGCCGCCGGCGGCCATGATCCCGGCACCCCCGGCGCCGGAGACGATCCGGGCGATGTCGGCGATCACGATCGACGGGCTCAGCGCTGTCGCGAGGAACCCGGCCGCGAAGATCAGCGCGGCGACGATGAACACTCGACGTCGCCCGACCCGGTCGGCGGTCGACCCTGCGACGAGTGTCATGGCGGCGAAAGCCAGGTTGTAACCGGCGACGACCCAATGCAACGCCGACCCGGACGTGTCGAGATCGCGGCCGATGTTCGGCAGCGCGACCGCGGTGCCGGAGATCGACATCGCGACCAGGACCACGCCGACGAGTACCACGGGGAGGGTCAACGGAGCTGGTAGAGCGGTCTTCGTCGTGGACGCTGTCGAGGTGGGTGCGGAATCGGATGTTGTGGTGTCCATGCTCTTCGCTTTCGTGCGGGAAACGTGTCGTTGAAGAGCCCACCAGCTCAACTGCGATTGAGGGCAAACGACGTGGCCGGCGCGGGCAAGACCACCGCGATAGACATCTACGACCACCACGGACGCCGAGCGATGATCCACGCCATAGCTCGATGTCGCCCCGCACGTTGCAAGGGGACATATATCGTCGCGTGCCATGCTCGCCCCGTGTTCCGAGCCGTTCTCCTGACGTTGTCGTTGTTGTGCACCACCATCTCCATCGGTGGTGGCGTGTCCGGCGCCGTGGCTTCTGCACCGGCCCGTGCTGGAACCGCAGCCGTTTCGCCGGTCGAGCCCGGTCCGCTTGAGACGGTGGCGGGATCCGGCGAGCGGGGTTACGAGTGGGGACTGGACGGTGACGATGAGGGTGGGCTGGCCACCGAGGCGAAGCTCGGCGAGGTGAGCGATGTGGAGGTCGACCACGCGGGAAACCTGTATATCGCCACTGCCAGCTTCTATTCCACTAACGGCACGTCCGTACATAGAGTCGCGCCGGATGGGACCATCAGCCGCGTTGCGGGCGGACGGCCCTCTGAGGCCGGCGTCTCTCACTGGGATCTCACACCTGACGGCCTGGGGCGCGTCAGCGGCGTCGCCGTCGGTCCGGACGGTGAGCTTTATGTCGCCGATGATCGTGCCAACCAGGTTGTGCGTGTTGACCCTGGTGGGGAGTCAACCGTGGTCGCCGGCACTCGCGAAGATGGCAACGCCGGCGACGTGGGGCCTGCGACAAGCGCCCAGCTGGAGAGCCCCAAGGATGTCGCCGTCGGTAACAGCGGCGAGCTCTATGTGGTGGACGCCGGTTACATCCGCCGGATCGACACCGATGGCATCATCACCACGATCGCCGGCACTGGGCTCGGAGAGCCCTCCAGCGGGGACGGTGGACCGGCCGTGGAGGCAACGTTCACCCGGCCGTGGGACATCGAGATCGACGCCGCCGGCAACATCTATGTGAATGACCTCACCTGGAGAAATGAGGACAACGAGATTCCCAGCCACCGGATCCGCCGGATCGACACCGATGGCATCATCACCACGATCGCTGGCGGCGAGACATGCGGGCACACCGGAGGCGGTGGACCGGCGGCAGATGCCGAGCTGTGCGATCCCAGCGAGATCGCCGTGGCCGCCGATGGAACCATCTATCTGGACGACCCCGAATATCATCAGATCCGGGTGATCTCGCCAGATGGCACCATCAACCGCCTGCCCACCTACGTCCATGACCTGGCGGCGCTGGCCATCGGGCCGGATGGTGCCCTGTACGTGGGTGACGGCACCCTGCGCCAGGTGCATCGCATTCCTCTCGGCGAGCCCGGGGCCGCCCCTGACGGGCGGGACACCTCGGCCGTAGCGCCCGACCTGTGGGCGGACGCTGACCCCCACGTCGCCACCGGGGTGGCAGGCACCGGCACAGATGGTTCCTTCGGCGACGGTGGGCCGGCGACTGACGCCCAGCTCTCCAGCGCCAGTGACCTGGCGGTCGGGCCTGACGGCACGGTCTACGTGTTGGATCACGACAATGACGGATGGCACTGGGTGCGAGTACGCACGATAGATCCGGACGGGACGATCACGACTGTTGCTGGAGGTGGTGACCAGCGGGGTGACTCGCGCGAACCTGGGCCCACCTGGGGTGATGGCCAGTTGGCGACCGAGCAGGCCCTGGGCAACGTCCGCGGCATTGATGTGGCGCCGGACGGGACGCTCTTCATGGCCGACCGCGGGCTTCGTCGGGTCCGAAGTGTCAGCCCTGCTGGGCTGGTCAGCACGGTCGCCGGTACTGGGGAGATTCCGGAGGCGGGCGACGTCCCCTGGTCGGGCGTCGCGGCTACTCACATGGTGCTCGGCAGCCCTGAAGATGTCGCCGTCGCGCCGGACGGGAGCTTGTATGTCTCGGATTCCCAGCGCCATCAGGTCTTCCATATTGGCCGGGACGGCGAGGTGCAGGTGGCCGCCGGTATTGGAACCGCGGGTTCCTCCGGCGATGACGGGCCTGCCACCGAGGCCGAGTTGGACACGCCGTCCGACATCGACGTCGGAGCCGACGGGACCCTCTACATCGCCGACGGTGGGAACCGGATCCGTGCCGTCGGCCCTGATGGCGTGATCACCACCTTCGCTGCTGATGTCAGCCTGAGGGGCATCAGGGGTCTTGCAGTCGATGATTCCGGCACGGTCTACTCGAGTGAGGTTGGATCGATCCGAAAGATCGGAACCGATGGAACCGTCACGACAATAATTGATAGCCGTGACTTGCCGTTCGTCCTTGCTGCCGATGGGGTCGCCTTTGATGGCACGGGGAATCTGTACTTTTCCCAAGAACACCAGGTGTTCGTGTTGCCTCGAGTCGACGAGGAGGTCATCCCTGAGGAGGCCGAGGAGGAAGCGACCGGCACTCCCTGGCCGTGGGCGATCATCGGCGTGCTGGTGGCCGCAGCTGGTGTCGCCGGATATGTGCTGATCCGCCGGCGGCCGGGAAGGTTCGGCTAGCCGCCGGCCGACCGGGATCGGACGGCGGCGTTGACGATCGCCGCGCTCGCGGTGGGTGACTGGCTGGCCCTCGGTCCACTCACGCCGACTGCAGCCCCGGGTCTTCCCGCTCGGTGACGAAGCTAGCGCGGGTCGATATCGGTGCCCCCGGCTCGCTGACGTAGGGGAGTACCCGGAAGTCCGTCTGCCAGGTGTCCCTTGTCACGTTGCAGCGCATATATCCGCGATGGTTGTTGAAGAACTTGATGTGCGGGCTCTCGCTCATGATCGTCTTCCCACCGGAGTTGGTGTCCGAGCCGTCGCCCGTCGTGGTGATCGAGGTTGTGACGAACTCGACGCCGAAGGTCTCCGACGACTGATCGTAGAAATCGGTCTTGAGGTCGGCGGCGTAGTTGCGGTGCGCGTCGCCGGTGAGTACAACGGGTTGGGACGGTTGCCGCTCAATGATGCCGTTCACGATGCGGTCGCGCGATGCTGCGTAGCCATCCCAGGAGTCCAGGTAGTTGCGTTCCGGCGGCCCTGCCGCGGAGTCGCGTTGTGCGAAGAAGATCTGCTGGGCCAGCACATTCCACGCCGCGTCCGATCGGGCGAGACCATCGAGCAACCATGCTTCCTGCTCGGGGCCGGTCAGTGTGCGGTTGGGGTCGAGCCGTTCGTCGCAACCGATCTGAGTGCCGTCGCCACACGCCTGATCGGACCGATACTGTCGCGTGTCGAGCACGTGGAACGTCGCGAGGCGACCCCAGCCGAGGCGGCGGTAAAGCTGCATATTGATGCCGGACGGCGCCGATGAATGACGCAGCGGCATGTTCTCCCAGTAGGCTTGCGCCGCTGCGGCCCGGCGCCGGAGGAAGTCCTCTCGCGTCTGGCCGTCGTTCTCGGGCACCTCGTCGGCCCAGTTGTTGTCGATCTCGTGGTCGTCCCAGGTCACGATCCACGGTGCCACGGCGTGCGCTGCCTGCAGGTCGGGGTCGCTCTTGTACTGCGCGTATCTGATCCGGTAGTCGGTCAGCGTGTAGGTGTGGCCGTTGACGAAGTTCCGGACGTTGCCGGTCGACGAGCGGTACTCGTTGGGGCCGTGTTCGTAGATGTAGTCGCCCAGGAACAGCACGAAGTCGGGGTTTTCCTCGGCGAGGTGGCGGTAGGCGGTGAAGTACCCGTGCTCGTACATGACGCATGACGCGACCGCGAAGTTCATTGCCACGCTCGAAAGAGCGGGCGGAGCAGTATGCGTCCGGCCAGTCGGGCTGATGGCGTCGCCGGCCCGGAACCGGTAGTAGTAATCCCGGCCAGGGCGCAGCCCGTCGACCTCGACGTGGACCGAATGGCCGAGCTCGGGACCGGTCACGTATGTGCCTTGGCGTTCGACGCGCCGGAAACCCTCGTCACGCGCCACCTGCCAGTGCACCTCGAACGGGCGCGGCGGCATGCCCCCGCTCCCGTCTGCTGCCAGTGGGTCTGGCGCCAGACGGGTCCACAGCACGACGCCGCCGGGAATCGGCTCCCCTGAGGCCACGCCGAGCGTGAAAGGATCCTCGCCGGTCGGCGTCTTGGCGGCCGCTAGCCGAACCCAAGCCGGCAACGACATCGTCGTTGCGGCCGCCACTGCGCCGGCTCCGGCCAATCCAAGAACACCGCGGCGCGTCACATCTGCCTGCATGGTCCCCTCCTGCGTCGTTGAGGTGGACTGACGATACGGTGCGCAAGCCGACGCCTGGGTTACGTCCGCACCATGTCTCGGGCAACGACGACTGAACGTGCGGTGTGTGAACTCGGGTGGTACCACCCCATTCAGCAGCCGACGTTCAGTACGTAGCGTGTGAGGATGCGGTTCGATGAGGCTGAGCGGCGCGGGTCTGAGTACGTGAACGTCGACCTCTCTGGTGTCCGGTTGCGGAATGTCGACCTCACTGGTGCGAAGGTCATGGAGGCGATGCTCGTCAATGCCAGGTTCTCCGGGTTGATCGAAGGGCTGGTGGTCAACGACATAGAGGTCGCACCGCTCATCGAGGCAGAACTCGATCGGCGCTATCCCGAGCGACTCAAACTTCGCCCGTCGGACGCGGCCGGAGTACGGGAAGCGTGGTCGGTCATCGAGGACATGTGGGCTGCGACTAAACAGCGGGTGAACGACCTACCCGAGGCGATACTGCACGAACGAGTGGACGACGAGTGGTCGTGTGCCGAGACGTTTCGCCATCTCGTGTTCGTGACCGACGGCTGGATCAGTGGCGCCGTCCTCGGCCGAACCAATCACCATCATCCTTTTGGGATGCCGCCGAGCTATATCACCGATCCGGAGCGTTTTGGAATCGAGGTGGACGCGGACCCGTCGATTGCCGAGGTCATCGCCGCCCGTGAGGATCGGATGGCGACCGTGCGTGGTGTGGTTGACGAGGTTACTGATGAGGATCTCGAGCGGGCGTGTGGTGAGCAAGGGCAACACACCGTTCTGTCCTGCCTGCACACGCTGTTCGACGAGGAGTGGGCGCACAACCAGTACGCGAACCGGGATCTTGACATAGTCACGCGTGCCTGAACTGGGGGCACTAGGTCTTCCGCCCTGCGCAAACCCGCCTTGACGAGCACTGGACCGGTACCTAGGTTGGCGAGCCATCCGTACGGCGTGCGCTGTGCGATGTCCCGATCCGGACCAGCGGTGGATGTGCGGTCCGTCGGAACCATGAGCGCAGAAGGAGAAGCGATGAAGCTCACCAAAGCGCAGGTACAAACACTCCGGGACGTTGTGGACACGGTCTGTCCGTCGTTGCCGCACCCTGATGACCGCACTGGGTTCTGGGCCACGCCCGGCAGCGCTACCGGCGCCGTCGAGGCGCTCCAATACTGGATCGAGGAGCAGCTGCCGGCGGACGTCGCCGAAGGGCTCGGCCAGTTGCTCGACGGACTTGGCCAGATGTCCTTCTCGGCCGGCGGCCAGAACGTCCGCGAGACCCAGCTCGACGTGCTGTGCCACATCAGCCGCGAAGCTCGGATCGGGGTCAGCACGATCACGGCGAAGGCGGCGAGTTTCGCCTACTCGGTCACCGACGACAACGACCGCAACGTGTTCTGGGAGGGCATCGGCTACCCGGGACCGCCGCCGTCGCCGCGGCCGGATGCTCCGGCCCCGATCGAGCCGTACGTCCCCAGCGACGGCCAGACGCTCGAGTGCGACGTCGTCGTGGTGGGTTCCGGCGCCGGCGGCGGCACGATCGCCGGGACACTGGCGACGCAGGGCAAGCGCGTGATCGTACTCGAGGCAGCCGGCTACTACTCCGAGCGTGACTTCCGCCAGACCGAGCACTGGGCCAACACACACCTGTATTACGGCGGCGGTCCGACCGGGACGAGAGAGGGCAACGTCCTGCTGTTCGCCGGGACGACATTGGGCGGCGGCACGACCATCAACTGGCAGGACTGGGTCCTGCCGACCGAGCATGTCCGGGCGGAGTGGGCCTCGTACGGCCTGGACGACGTGGCGACGGCCGAGTGGGACCGCCACATGTCCGCCGTCATGCGACGGGTCAACGCCACCCCCGGCTGTAGCGACCTCAACGGCCCGCACAAACGGCTGACCGAGGGAGCCGGGAAGCTGGGGTGGGTGTGGCGGGGCGCGACCAGAAACGTGGACGCGCAGAAGTACGACCCGGCCTGCGCGGGATATGTCCACTTCGGCGACGTGTCAGGCGCCAAGAACGGCACCCTCAAGACATATCTGCAGGACGCCTATGACCACGGGGCGCGGATCCTGACCCGCACCCGCGCCGAGGAGATCATCACGGCGAACGGCCGGGGTACCGGCGTCAAAGCGACGTACACCGATCCGGTCACCGGTGAGCGGGCGGCGGTGACGGTGCTCGCCGACGACGTGGTGGTAGCGTGCGGCGCGCTCGAGACACCGGCGCTGCTGCTGCGCAGCAGCATCGGTGGCCCGGCGGTCGGCAAGTACCTGCACGTCCATCCCGGCAACCTGATCCTCGGCGAGTACGAGGAGGAGCAGGAACCGTGGTGGGGCCCGCCGCAGGCGGCCATGGTCCACGAGTTCGCCGACAAGGACGGCAACGGGTACCTGCTGGAATGCTCGCACTTCTACACCGGGACCTGGGCGTCGCTGCTCGGCTTCAACGGCGGGCGCGATCACAAGGAACGGATGAGCCGGCTGCGCAACATGGCGCTGTTCCTGTTCATCCTCCGCGACCGCGGCACCGGCGAGGTCACCATCGATGAGAACGGCAAGGCGACGCACTCCTACCCGTTCGACGACGAGCTCGATGTTCGGCATTACTACGAAGGCATCGGCAGACTCGTGCGCGCCCACGCCGAGGCGGGCGCGTCGCGGGTCCACCCGGCCGTGCGAGGCATTCCGCCTTGGAACCGCGGTGAGGACCTCGAGGCGTTCATCGAGAAGCTGCATGAGATCCCAGTAGGTGTGGAGGGCTACCTCGCCGGCAGCGCGCACCAGATGAGTTCGGCCCGGATGGGATCGGACCCGCAGACCTCGGTGGCGGACCAGGCTGGGCAACTGCACGACACTCGCGGCGTGTGGATCGGCGACACCAGCGCGTTCCCGACAGCTTCCGGGGCCAACCCGATGGCCAGCTGCATGACGTTCGCTCGCCGCACCGCGGAGAACATCCTCGGCCATCGCCTGCCGGACGAGGCCGCCACGGCCACCACGTCTGCCACGGCCACGGCCGTGCCTGCAGGGGCCACGGCAGCATCGCCGGCTCGATCCTGAAGGAGATCAACACATGACTCAGCAACTCTCCACCGCGGCGGTAGACCCCCGACACCACCAGGGTGTGGTCGTCCGCGACAGGCACTACATCGACGGGCAGTGGACGGCGCCGTCCGGCCAGGGTCACATCGACGTCATCGATGCGACGACAGGCGAGGTTATGGCTCGCGTCCCGGAGGGCGCGCCGGAGGACGTCGACGCCGCGGTCGCCGCGGCCGCGGCTGCGTTCCCAGCCTGGTCGGCGCTGCCGCTGGAGGACCGGGCGGCGGTATGCCGGCAGATCGCGGACGGGCTGAACGCACGGGGTGCCGAGATCGCCGAGTTCATCTCCCGCGAGCTGGGCACACCGCACGTGCTGGCCGTGGCAGTGCAGACCGGGACTCCGCTCACTACGTTCGCATCCATGGCCGACTTCGGCCCGGAGCTTTCGCTGGAGGAGGAGATCGGCGGCACCACGGTGGTGAAGGAGGCGATCGGGGTCGTCGGCGCCATGACACCGTGGAACTTCCCGCTGCACCAAGTCGCCGCGAAGGTGGCGCCGGCGTTGCTGACCGGCTGCACGGTTGTGCTCAAACCGAGCGAGGTGTGCCCCATGTCGGCGTTCGTGCTGGCGGAGGTCATCGACGAGCTCGGCCTGCCGCCGGGGGTGTTCAACCTGGTGACCGGCTACGGCCCGGTCGTCGGCGAGGCCATCGCGGCGCACCCGGACGTCGACATGGTCAGCCTCACCGGTTCCACCCGAGCCGGCCGCCGCGTCGGCGAGCTGGCCGCGCAGACGGTCAAGCGGGTCACCCTCGAACTCGGCGGGAAGGGCGCGAACGTGCTGCTCGACGACGTCGACGGTGCCGACCTCCAGGCGGCCGTGGGCGGCGCATTGGGTAACTGCTACTTCAACGCCGGGCAGGCATGCGCTGCGCTGACCCGGCTGGTAGTGCCGCGCAGCAGGCTCGCGGACGTCGAGCGGCTAGCCGTCGCGGCCGCGGAGTCATTCGTGCCCGGCGATCCCTTCGATCCCGCCACTACCGTGGGCCCGCTGGTCAGCGACGTCCAGCGGGAGCGGGTGCGCGAGTACATCAGCAAGGGAATCGAGGAAGGGGCCTGGCTGCTGACCGGGGGCGTCGAGCCGCCGGATGGCCTTGACCAGGGCTACTTCGTCCGGCCGACGGTGTTCACCGACGTCGATCCGCGCTCGGTGATCGCCCAGGAGGAGATCTTCGGGCCGGTCCTCGTGATCATTCCGTACGACGACGAGGACCACGCGGTCGAAATCGCGAATGGGACCGCCTACGGTCTGACCAGCGGGGTCTGGTCGACCGATCGCGACCGGGCCGCCGCCTTCGCACGCCGGATGCGGACCGGGGTCGTGTTCATCAACGGCGCCACCCTGAACCCGCTCGCTCCGTTCGGCGGCTACAAGCAGTCGGGCAACGGGCGCGAACTGGGCCGGCTGGCGATCGATGAGTTCCTCGAAGTCAAGGCCGTCTACTGACTCGACGGACAGAGGTGTGAGCACCGCGACGTTGGTCACGCGACGCAGCCACGTGTGTAGTGCGCGTGAAGCGGGGTCTGTCAGGCTTGCCGTCGATCGGTGGTTAAGCCGGTGACTCGTGGGGCCTTGCATTCACTCGCAGGGCCTCCGATGTCCGTTTGACCCCCATCAACGGCAGTCGACGACACCATACGGAGTTCGTAGGCATGAACCGCACGAAGACTATGACGTCTGTGCTCGGCGCAACCGCGCTGGCGCTGTTGCTCGCCGCCTGCGGCTCCGACGACGGCGCCAACCCGTTCGCGGGCATCGACAACGCCGACGGCAACAACGCCCATGGCGACGACGACTCGCAGGCCGCCAGCGATGCGTACTGCGACCGAACGGAAGCGTTCGGCGAAGGCGTGCTGCAGAGTGCCACGTTCAGTAACCCACAGCAGGCGGAATCCGTCGCCGGCGAGTTGCGGAAGATCGCTGATCTCGCACCCGACCAGGCCGTAGCGGACGACTGGAATCTGTTGGCCGACGGTATCGAGGCACTGTCCGACAGTGAGGATGGTGCCCGCGTGATGCACCTCGACATGGCCCTCGTCGAGCTGTCGGAGAACTTCCCCGATGAATACGAAGACGTCGACGTCGTCGACGTCCACATCAACAAGCACCTTCGGCGCGAATGCCAACACCCTGGAGTGCATACTGTCGGCGAGTCGGATGAGCAAGAGCAGGACCCGGAGGAAGATCCTGGGCAAGACGTCGATGCGGTGCCCACAGGCGGGTACTGCGACCTGGCCGCGGAGTTCAACGACACGATGACCAACAATGCAGGCGTTCCGGACGCAGACCTACTGGACGCTTACGCTGGCGCGGCTCGTGAGCTCGCCGGCGCCGCACCGGACCAAGCCATCGCGGACGATTGGAACGCCATGGCCGGCTTCTTCGAAGCCGCAGCGAACATCGACTTCAGTGACCCGTACGCTCTCGACGATCTCCAACAGGACTGGGACTTCGATCAGATGGGTGAGCGACTCGACGAGCACGCCACACGTGAGTGCCGTTGAGAGTAGAAGGGCATGGCGTCGGATTGATGCACGCCCACGTCGAGATCATGGAAGGTCATAGTTGCGCGTGGTGATGCGAACCCGGCTGCTTGCGTTGTGGTCGTGTGTGGTCCTCGTGGTGGCTATGGCTGTCCACGTTGTCGCCGTGTCTGCGGCCGATGCTCCGGCAGCAGCCGGTTCGGTGGTCGAGCCTGGTCCGTTGGAGACGGTGGCGGGATCGG
>NZ_ML142849.1:274372-274826 GCF_004138495.1 Phytoactinopolyspora endophytica | reverse complement strand
GGGGCATTCGGGTGACGGTGGTCCGGCGGTCGATGCGGCGCTTGGTGAGGTGCAGGATCTGGCGTTCGACGACGCTGGGAACCTCTACGTCGCTAGCCGTGTCCGCGATGACGAGTGGGGCGCGTATATCCGGATGGTCGCTCCGGACGGGACGATCAGTACCGTGGCCGGCGGCCTGGTCACGGAATCCGACGAGGCCGCCGTGCGTATCACGGCCGACGGACTGGCAGGGGTCAGCGGTCTCGCCGCCGGTCCGGACGGCGGGCTGTATATCGCCGACAGCTTGGTCGGCCAGGTGATGCAGCTTGAGCCTGGTGATGAACCGACGGTGGTCGCGGGTACGGGCGATTACGGTCACGCCGGTGACGGCGGCCCTGCTACTGCCGCTCAGTTGAACACCCCCTCGAGCATGGCTGTCGGCGATGACGGTGAGTTGTATGTGGCCGACGCGGGC
>NZ_ML142849.1:273307-274362 GCF_004138495.1 Phytoactinopolyspora endophytica | reverse complement strand
CACGACCGTCGCCGGTACTGGAGAGGCGGAGGCATCGAGTGGGGACGGTGGGCCGGCGGTGGAGGCGTCGTTCACTCGGCCGATGGACGTTGAGGTGGACGCGGACGGCAATATCTATGTGGCCGACGTCACCAGGTTCTATGCCAGCGACGACGACATTCCCAGCCATCGGATCCGCAGGATCGCCCCGGACGGTGTGATCACCACGATCGCCGGTGGTGAGGCGTGTGGATATTCCGGTGACGGCGGACCCGCCGTGGATGCCGAGCTGTGCTATCCCAGCGAGCTGACTGTGGGCGACGACGGCACGATCTTTCTTGTCGACGAGGAACACCACCAGATTCGGGTGATCTCACCGGACGGCATCATCGACAGTCTGCCCACCTATGTCGACGATCCGTCCGCGCTGGCCATCGGGCCGGACGGGGCGTTGTACGTCGGCGACGGTGATCGGGGGCAGGTACACCGGATTCCGCTCGATACAGACCCGACCCCGGACACGCCGGACGCCTCCGATGGAGCACCCGATCGGTGGGCCGACGCGGATCCGCGCGTCGTTGCACCGTTAGCGGGAACCGGGACAGCGGGCACCTCCGGCGACGGCGGACCGGCGCTCGAGGCTCAGTTGTCCGATCCCGACGACCTTGCCGTCGGCCCGGACGGCACGCTCTACGTGCTCGATTCTGGCAACGCGCGAGTACGCGCGATCGATCCGGACGGGACGATCACGACCGTCGCCGGGGGCGGCGAAGTCTCGGGCGACCATTTCGGACCAGGGCCGATGCCGGGTGACGGCCGCCTGGCATCCGAGGTGATCCTGGGTAGGGTCACCGGCATCGACGTCGCCTCCGACGGCACCCTCTACATGGCCGACCGCAGCCACGACCGGATCCGGAAGGTCAGCCCGGCCGGCCTGATCAGCACGGTCGCGGGTACCAGTGAGGCGCCGGACGGGACTAACACCGCCGCGGCCGGGACCGATACAGTCCACGTCGCGTTCGGAGTCCCCGAAGATGTCGCCGTCGGTCCGGATGGGAGCCTGTACGTCTCGGACT
>NZ_ML142849.1:263568-273266 GCF_004138495.1 Phytoactinopolyspora endophytica | reverse complement strand
CTCACCAGGTGTTGCATATCGGTCTGGACGGGACCGTGCAGGTGGCCGCCGGGACCGGATCCGCCGGCTTCTCCGGCGACGGAGAACCCGCCATTGAGGCCGAGCTGGAGAGACCGACCACCATCGACGTCGGCGGTGACGGCACCCTCTACATCGTCGACGATCACGACAGCCGGATACGTGCCGTCGGCACCGACGGCGTGATCACCACCATCGGGGGAAAGGACGGCCCTGAGCGCGACGACCCCGAATATGACGCGACGGAGAGCGTACCGGCAACCGGTGTCTTCCTGCTCAACATTCGTGATCTTGCCGTCGCCGACGCCGAGACCGTGTACCTCAGCGCCTCCAACTCGATCCAGGCGATCGGACCCGATGGGCTCATCACAAAGCTGACCACGTCTGGCACCGGTGCCGCCGCGGTCGCAATGGACGGCTCGGACAACCTGTACTTTTCCCACGACGATCAGGTCTCGGTACTGCCAAAGATCAGCGAGGACCCCGTCCCGGTGGCCGCCGACGAGGAGGAAGCCGGCACGCAGTGGTGGATTGTGATCATCGGTATTCTGGTGGGGGTGGGCATAGTCGCCGGTTACGTGCTCCTGCGGCGGCAGCGCTCGTCGCGAGCGCTCCCGGCCTGACGTGACGCCAAGCATGCATCAACCGCTGCCTGCGGTTTCCGACTACGGCACGGTGTAGCCGGCGTCGCGGAAGAGCTCGTACCACTCGGCTCGGGTCAGGGGCACCTCGGAGCCCTGCGCCGCGGCGGCGACGCGTTCCGGGGTCGTGGTGCCGATGACCACCTGCATGTGGGCCGGATGCCGGGTGATCCATGCGGTCGCGATGGCGATGGGTGGCACGTTGTAGTGCTTGGCGAGTCGTTCGACCGTCGCGTTCAGCTCCGGGTAGCGAGGTGAGCCCAGGAACGGTCCGTCGAAGAATCCGGCCTGGAACGGCGACCATGCCTGCAGGGTGATGTCGTGGAGCCGGCAGTAGTCGATCAGGCCGTCGTCTCGGCTGATGGACTGATCCAGCTTCTGCATGTTGGCGGCAACGCCCTGGGCGATCAGCGGGGCATGGGTGATCGAGAGCTGCACCTGGTTCGCCACGATCGGTTGTGCGACGTACCGGCGCAGAAGATCGATCTGCCTCGGCGTGTGGTTCGAGACCCCGAAGGCGCGTACCTTTCCGGCGTCCGCGAGGTCGTTGAAGGCGCGTGCCACCTCCTCCGGTTCGACGAGGGCATCGGGCCGATGTAGCAGCAGAATGTCGATGTAGTCCGTGCCGAGGGCCTCCAGCGAGCCGTGCACCGACTCCACGATGTGGTCGTAAGAGAAGTCGAAGTAGGGGCCCTCGCGCACGATGCCGGCCTTGGTCTGGATCACGAGCTGCTCGCGCTCGGACGCCGTGAGGCGCATTGCCTCGGCGAAGCGTCGCTCGCACCCGTGCAGCTCGCTGCCGTAGACGTCCGCATGGTCGAGGAAGGTGATGCCGGAATCCATCGCGGTGCGCACCAGCGTGCGAACGTCGTCGTCGCTCTTGTCTTGGATACGCATCAGCCCGAGCACGACGTTCGGTGCGGTGATGTCGGTGCCGGGCAGAACGAAGGTCTTCATGTCTGGTTCCTCATCGTCGGGAGGGGAGCCTTACGTGGAACTCACTCTAGGCTCTTGCATAAGCTCATCGGCAGTCGCACGCACCACGCAGGCGTAGCCTGTCGGTCCCTGGGGGCAAGATGGTCGGGTGCAGCCTGTCGTGGTCCCCGAGCCTGACGGCACTGTCCGTGTTGTGGGCCTGGGAGCATCTGGTAGCGAGCAACGGGTCGCGGCGGGGGAGTTGGCTGCCGTGGTGCGCGAGGCTGAGGCGACGTCGGCGGTGTGGCCGCGGTGGACGTGGGACGACACGAACCGTTGGTACCCGGCGCTGCTGGCGGCGGGTGTGAGGATCGAGCGGGCTTATGACCTGCGATTGGCTCATCGGATCCTTCGCCAGTCGGCGCTGGCGGCGTGGCCGGCACCAGAAGAGGAACCTCCGGGGCCGTGGGACGGGATGCCACCTGCCTCGCTGGCCGATGATGCGGCCCGCGACGAGCCGGCGACCCTCTTCGCTGCTCTGGGGCCGGTAGAGATGGTGCCTGAGCCGGATCCGGTCTCGGAGCTTCAGGTTCACAGCGCGGCGGTGGCGGGATCGTCCGCGGCCGGGCGGTTGCGACTGCTCCTGGCGGCGGAGTCCGCGGGTGCCTTGGCGGCGGTGGAGATGTACCGCGCCGGGCTGCCGTGGCGGGCAGACGTCCACGACGCGGTCCTCACCGAGATCCTCGGGCCGCGCCCGCGCGCAGGAGAGCGACCGGCGCGCCTGGAGGACTTGGCCGACCGGATCCGCGACGCGCTGGACGCTGCGCCTGATCTCAATCCAGATTCCCCGGGGGATCTTCTCAAGGCGATGGATCTCGCGGGCGTGGGAGCGCGGAACCTGCGTAAGTGGGAGCTCGAGCGGCTCGACCACCCGGTCATCGAGCCGTTGCTGGAGTACAAGTCGTTGTACCGGCTGTTGACCGCCAATGGGTGGGCCTGGCTCGACGAGTGGGTGCGCGACGGGCGGTTCCGCAGTGAGTACGTCGTGGGTGGTGTCGTCACCGGCCGGTGGGCGTCGAGCGGCGGGGGAGCGCTTCAACTTCCGAAGAACGTGCGCCGGGCGGTGGTCGCGGACCCTGGGTGGACCTTCGTCGTCGCCGACGCCGCTCAGCTCGAGCCGAGGGTCCTGGCGGGGATGGCGGCCGACGAGGCCATGGCTGCTGCCGGTCGCGGAGCTGACGGCCGGGGCGTGGACATGTACGCGGGGATCGTGGCGTCCGGAGTGGTGGCCACGCGGGAGCTGGCCAAGGTCGGGATGCTCGGCGCCATGTACGGCGGGACGACGGGGTCCAGCGGCCAGGTGCTGCCGCGGCTCGCGAAGGCCTTCCCCCGCTCGCTGGCGTTCGTCGACGAGGCCGCCCAGGCCGGTGAACGCGGCGAAGTGGTCACGACGCATCTGGGGCGCAGTTCGCCGCCGCCCGGCGCGACCTGGCAAGAGGTGCAAGCCGGGGCGTACCAGGACGACGCCGGCGACAGCGACACGGCGCGGGCCAGGTCCTACACGCGTTCGTGGGGCCGGTTCACCCGTAACTTCGTCGTGCAGGGTACGGCCGCGGAATGGGCCATGTGCTGGACGGCGTCGATCCGGAGGCGGCTATGGGCACTGGGACAGGCGCCCGATGTGCCGGATGGACGGGTGCCGGAGCCGTTCGCCGCCCGTGCGCACCTCGTGCTCTTCCTGCACGACGAGGTGGTGATCCATACGCCGGCCGCCATGGCCGAGGCCGTCGCCGACGAGGTACGCGCCGCCGCCGCCGAAGCGGGACGGCTCTTGTTCGGCGACTTCCCGGTGCAGTTCCCGTTGAGCATCGCCGTGGCGGACTGCTACGCGGAGGCGAAATGATCGAGACAGTGGAACAGCCCGAGCGATAGAGCGGCCCGGCCGTGGCGCGAGGCGGAAATCCGGGGCCAGCGATGCGATCATGAGGTCATGGATCATCCGGTGTCGCGCGCCTGGGCGCCGGATCTCTCGGTCGGCGGGACCGTTCTGGTGCTCGGAACGGTCGAGGCTGTCGCCGCGCTGCAGGCGGGGTACTCGTCGCTGCTGCCGTGGTTGATCGTGGCAGGGCTGGCCGTATCCGTGGCACTTGTTCGCAGGGCAAGCTGGGTCTCGTTCGCCGTCCTGTGGCTCCTCCTTCTCGTGCAGGCGCTCATGCGCCCCGACCTCATGCTCACCGATATCGCCGTCGTGATCGTCCTGTTCGGTCTGGCGAGGTGGGGAACCCGCCGGCTCGTCTGGGCAAGCGGAGTGTCGCTGCCCGTGGCCACGATCATCATGGCGATGGTGGTCAACGCGCTCGCTCGCGATGTGTGGGAAACGCGGGTCGCGCGCAACATCTTCGTGCGTGTGGTCGAATCCGGGCAGCCGTGGCAGCTGTTCGCGGTGCCGGCGATCGCATCCGTGCTGTACGTGCCGTGGCTCGCCGGTCTTGCCGTGCGGTTCTGGGGCGAGTCAGGTACAGCGCGCCGGCTGCAGGAGTCGGCGGAGCAGGACGCACGCGCCGCGGCGCTGGAGAACGCTCAGATGGCGCAGATCGCTCGGCTGCGGGAGGGTCAGGCGACGCTGGCGCGTGACGTGCATGATGTGGTGGGTCATTCGCTCACCGTCATCCTCGCGCAGGCGGAGTCGGCGAGATTCCTCGATCAGGACAATCGCGCCGAGGTGGCGCGGACGCTCGAACGCATCGCGGCGTCGGCGCGGTCGTCGCTCCAGGAGGTGCGCGCGGTGCTGGCGACGCCGGAGGAGGCGGAGGCAACCCGTCGCGATCTCGACTCCCTGATCGACACGAGCCGATCGAGCGGCATCGCCATCGACGTGACAGACTCAGGGCGGGAACGCCCGCTGCCGCCTGACTTGGCCGCCGTCGCGTTCCGGGTACTGCAGGAACTGCTCACCAACGCGATCCGGCACGGTGATCGCGGGGCACCTATCCGCGTCGAGCGGGACTGGGCCGAGCGCCTGACGATGACGGTCACGAACACGGTCGGCGCTGGACGCTCGAACGGCGGTGGTCGCGGCATCGCAGGCATGCAGCGGCGCCTCGAGTCGATCGGCGGATCCCTGACGGTCAAGCATGCGGCGGACGGGTTCACGGCGACGGCGGTGATGCCGGTGCGGGCGAGAGGGGAAGAACGTTGAGTGAGACGGAGCGACCGATGAGCGAGGGCCGCGGGACCGATGCGGAGCCGGACGAACACGATCGTAGTGCCGGTCCGATCCGCATCGCGCTGGTCGACGACCAGGAACTGTTCCGCGAGGGCATCCGCGTCATCGTCGACGCTCAACCGGACATGAGCGTGGTCGGGACGGCACCGGACGGCGCTGCCGGTGTCGAGCTCGTGGACGCGAAAGAGCCCGACGTCGTGCTGATGGATATCCGGATGCCGGAGCTCGACGGCGTCGAGGCCACCAGGCAGATCCTCCGCGCGGAACGTATGGCCCGCAGGGCGCATCTCGTGCGTGTGATCGTGCTGACGACGTTCGACCTCGACGAGCGTGCGGCCGTCGCGATCCGGGCGGGCGCGAGCGGGTTCCTGCTCAAAGAGGCGACCCCTGCCCAACTGGTCGACGCGATCAGAACGGTGCACGCGGGCAATGCCGTATTAGCACCGCGTGACCTGAACGTGCTGCTCGACGGGCGGTTCCGCGAGGCGCGTACGCTTCCGTCGGCTTTCAACGAACTGACCGAACGGGAGCGGAGCGTTTTCGACGCGGTCGCGCGCGGCGCCTCGAACGCGGAGGTTGGGGCTGCGCTGTTCATGAGCGAGTCGACGGTGAAGACGCACGTCGGCACGATTCTGCGGAAACTGTCGCTGCGCGACCGCGTCCAAGTGGTGGTCTTCGCCTACGAGCACGGACTGATGTAACCCTCGTCAGCCTTCCGACGCGTCGAACAGCAGACGCGGGCAGCTCCCGCCGGGCTCGGCGGCCAGCTCGAAATGCCAGGGTTCGTTGTCGTAGATGCGGCACAGACCCCAGGCGTCGCCGTGCTCGTCCAGCCATTCTGCGGCGTCCCATGGGCCGACGTCGACGGCCTCGCCGGTCACATGCTTCGACCTGCCCGGCGTGCTCACCCAGCGCCTGGCCTCGTCGATGCTGCCGTAGGTGTCAATGGCCTCGTCGAGCAGCCGTTGCTGCTTGTCGGCGCTGCGCCACCCGGAGTTGATGAGGAGCTCTATACCGTCGCGTTCTGCCGCCTCCGTCGCCTGCTGCACGGCGTCGAGAAGCTCAGGATCCAGGTTGGCGAGCGCCACGTGGTCGGTGTCGAAGGCGGTGAGCCGGGTGCCTTCCTCGATCGTGCCGTCGCCATCGCTGTCGTCGTCGGTGGTGCCGCCATCGTTGGTGGTGTCGTCGTCGATGGTGCCGGCGCGCTCGTCTCCGAACGCGGGGGAGTCACCCACCGTCCGGTCGTCGTCACCGCAGCTCACGAGACCGAGACCGAGCACGGTGATCGCGGCAGCCCTGGCGAGTGCGCGCCGAGGCGCCGTTCTCACACGGTCTGGTGAGACGGCCGACCTCCCATTCGAGGGCTCGCCGGTTCGGATGATTCGCAACTTCGTCACTCGTGCCATGCAGCTGACGCTAGGAACCACGATGGTGCCGCAGCGTCCATCGGAGGTGCCGGACCGTGCGACCATCGGCCGACGTTCGTGCACACGTCACCCAGCGGAGGTACCGGGGGCGTTCTCGTCTCGTCCTGACCGTCGTGCAGGATGGGGGAGTGACGAGTGAACACCGCCTCTACGGCGAGCTGGCCGGCTGGTGGCCCCTGATCTCACCGCCGGACGAGTACGCCGAGGAGGCCGCCTACGCTGCTGCGCTGCTCTCGTCCGCGTCGGTGCCGGTCCGCGACGTCCTGGAACTGGGCAGTGGCGGCGGTAACAACGCTGCCTACCTCACCTCGCGGTTCGTGATGACACTGGTGGACATCTCCGAGGAGATGCTGGCGGTCTCTCGCCGGCTCAATCCGGACTGTGAACACGTCGCCGGTGATATGCGTGAGATCCGCCTGGGGCGGGAGTTCGACGCGGTGTTCGTCCATGACGCGATCGACTATGTGACCGACGAGGCCGATCTCGCCCGGGTCGCGGACACCGCGTTCGCGCATTGCCGCGCGGGCGGTATCGCGGTGTTCGTCCCTGACCACACGGTGGAGACGTTCGTGCCGGACACGGAGCACGGCGGCAGCGACGACGAATCCGGCAGGGGTGCCCGCTACCTGGCCTGGACGTGGGATCCAGATCCCGACGACACCTGGGTGTGCACCGAGTACGCGTTTCTCCTGCGGGAGACCGGCGGTGCCGTCCACACGGTGCACGAGACGCACCGGACCGGACTGTTCCATCGGCATACGTGGCTGCGCGTTCTCGGCGAGGCTGGTTTCGACGCCGAGGCGGCCGTGGAGATCACCACAGACGAGCGGCAGCCCCGCGACGTGTTCGTCGCCCACCGGCCCGGATGACCTCTGCGCGGCACCTCATTCGGTGCACTGCGCGAGTGCGGCCGCTGGGTCGATCAAGTTGTCCGGGTTCTGCTGAGCGCCTACGAGTTGGCCTGCCCGAATGTATGGATCTCCTTCGCAGACGTCCCCGACCACACATGTCACGTTGTCTTTGCCGCCGGCCTCCAGTGCCGCATCGACGAGCCGGCGTGCCGCGTCGGTCGGCGAGCCTTCCGACAGGATTGTCGCCACCGTTTCGTCCGGGACGAGGTCGGTGAGGCCGTCGCTGCAGAGGAGCAGCCGGTCTCCGACAACCAAGTGAAGCGGCATGACAGATGTGACGGGTCGATCATCGGCGGTCACTGACTTCACCACGACAGAGCGGTAGGGATGCGACGCGGCGTCGTCCCGTGAGATCTTTCCGGCGTCGACGAGCTCTTGTACGAAGGTGTCATCACGGGTGATCTGTTGCAGCATGGTGCCGCGCAACAGGTACCCGCGCGAATCTCCGAGGTGGGCGAGTGCGAACCCGTCTCGGTGAGCGAGGACAGCGGTCAGAGTCGTGGCCATTCCGGATCGGCCCGGGTCCAGCGTCACGCCTTGGCGCAGATGTGTGAACGCGAATCCGATCGCGTCCTCTAACAGTGTCACCGGATTCCGGTGGCGCTCCGCCTGGAAGGCGAACGCCGCAATGACGTGCGACACGCTCGCGGACGCGACCTCGCCGGCGGCATTCCCGCCGACACCGTCGGCGACGAGGAGCAGAGACGGTCCTGCGTATCCGGAATCCTCGTTGTTCTCGCGCACGAGTCCTCGATGAGACCGCGCTGCAGGGCGAAATCTCAGCATCGGAGTCACACCGTCCCATCGTCGATCGTTGCCGGACCATCTCGTGATCAGCGTGGAATTGATGTTATGCCAGACACCGTGTGGCGCGGGCTGGATCCACCGATCGGTTGATAGGGCGATCTACCGATCGCTGAACCTCCTGGGCGATCCGCGATCGTTGCCCGTCCGCGATTCTCGATACATGACAATCATCGAGGTGACCAACCTGCGCAAGAGCTACGGCGACACGGTGGCGGTCGACGATGTCTCGTTCACCGTCGATGAAGGCGAGATCTTCGGGATACTCGGCCCCAACGGTGCGGGTAAGACCACCACCGTCGAGTGCGTGGAAGGTCTTCGTTCCCCCGACCATGGGTCGATCACGGTGCTCGGCCATGACCCGATACAGGACCGGCGGGAGCTGCGGCAGCAGGTGGGAGTGCAGCTTCAAGAGAGCAAGCTGCAAGACAAGCTGACGGTCGCGGAGGCGCTGGACTTGTACAGCTCCTTCTACCGCCATCCCGCGGACTGGAACCACTTGCTCGAGGTGCTGGGGCTAGCCGGCAAGCGGAACACTCAGTACCGCAAGCTCTCCGGCGGCCAGAAGCAGCGGCTCTCGATCGCGCTGGCCCTGGTAGGGAGCCCGAAGGTCGCGGTGCTCGATGAGCTGACCACGGGACTGGATCCACAGGCGCGCCGTGACACCTGGGACCTGATCGAGCAAGTGCGGGACTCTGGGGTCACGATCATCCTGGTCACGCATTTCATGGACGAGGCCGAGCGGCTGTGCGACCGGCTGGCTCTGATCGACGCCGGCCGGATCGCGGCGCTGGACACGCCAGGCGGCCTGGTGTCACGGGCGGCCCAGGAGCAGCGGGTGCGCTTCCATCCCGCCACACCGCTGGACGACGAGCTACTCGCCGAGATTCCCGAGGTGATCCGCGTACAGCGCAGCGGCCAGCACGTGATCGTGACCGGCACGGGCAACTTGCTGCACGCCGTGACATCGGTCCTCGCGAGGAACCAGATCGTGGCGGAGGACCTGCGCATCGAGCAGGCGACCCTCGATGACGCGTTCATCGCGCTGACCGGTCGCACGTTCGACCACTGATCCGAAGAACAGGAGAGATCGTCCATGTATGCCTTGCAGAAGGTCGTCCTCGTCGAGACCAAGCTGTTCCTCCGCGAACCGATGTCCGTGATCTTCGGGGTGCTGTTTCCCACCGCCCTCCTGCTCGGTCTTGGCGCCATCCCCGCGATGCGGGAACCGTCGGAGGAGTACGACGGCGCGCGTTTCGTTGAGGCCTGGGCGCCGACGGCGCTGGTACTCGGCATCGGCATCCTGGGGTTGCAGCACATCCCGGCCGTTGTCGCCTCCTATCGGGAGAACCGCATCCTGCGCCGGATGTCCACGACTCCGGTCCATCCCGCCACCCTGCTGGTCGCCCAGCTCGTCGTGGTGCTGGCGGCCGCCGTCGCGGCAGCCGTGCTGCTCATCGGCGCGTCGTGGCTCGTACTCGACGTTCCACCACCCGAGAGTCCGTTGTGGTTCGCGGCGGCCTTCCTCATCGGCTTCGGGGCGATCCTGGCCATCGGCATGCTGATCGCCGCGTACGCACCGAACACACGCGTCGCCGGCGGGCTGTCGATGACCGCGTACATGCTCGCGATGTTCGTCGGCGGGGTCTTCCTGCCGAGGTTCCTGATGCCCGAGTTCCTGGTGCGTCTCGGCGACTACACGCCGCCAGGAGTGCAGGCGCTGCTGGATTCCTGGTCGGGCGACGAGGCTGTAGCG
>NZ_ML142849.1:262206-263554 GCF_004138495.1 Phytoactinopolyspora endophytica | reverse complement strand
CGGCGGTTCGGCGGGGTCTCCCCAGATCATGCAACTGGGAATAATGGTCTTGATCGCGGTAGCAGCAGGTTGGCTGGCGGCCAGGATCTTCCGCTGGGAGTGAGGATCGGGAGCGTGGGACGATGAGCACCGAGTTGGCGCCGAGCGGCGACCAGGCAAGGCCCCCGATCAGCGCTCCTCCCTTCTGGGATTGCGCGTGGGAGAAGGTTCAGCTCCTCGTTCCCTGGGTTCTGCTCGCCCCGCCGGCGGTGATCAGTCAGCTACCGGCCGGACAGAGCTGGACTGAGCGAGCAGTCACGCTGGGCTTGGTCGTGGCCGCCGCTGGGTGGGTGTTCTTTGGGAACACGCGGGTGCCGCAGGCACTCCGCGAGCGCGGGTACCACGTGGTGGTGTACTTCGCCGGCTTGCTCGTGCTCTTCACGGCCTTGATGAGCCGCGATATGGTGTTCTTGCTCTTCACCATCACCGGCTTCTTCCATGCCTACCTGTTGCGGCCGTGGTCGCTGGGTGTGGCGGGGGTGTTCGGCACGTCGGTGGCGCTCAACACGATGACGCTGGGTTTCCCCGAGTTGACGGCCGAGTCGATCGCGACCTATGCCGGTGTGATCGCCATCCAGACGGCGGCGATCGGCGTCGGGGTCCTGTTCACCGAGAAAGGGGTCGAACACGATCGGAAGCGCGACGAGACGGTGAAGAAACTGGAAGCGGCGCTGGAGGAGAACGCCGGGCTGCACGCCCAGCTGCTGACCCAGGCACGTGAGGCCGGAGTGCTCGACGAGCGGCAGCGCATGGCACGGGAGATCCATGACACCCTCGCCCAGGGCCTGACTGGGATCGTCACCCAGGTACATGCGGCACAGCAGGTATGGGACTCGCCCGAGCGGGCCCGGCCGCACGTGGACCGCGCCCTGTGCCTGGCCAAGGACAGTTTGGCCGAGGCCCGCCGCTCGGTCCAGGCCCTCCGGCCGGCGGAACTCGATGAGGCCTACCTGCCGGAGGCGCTGGGCGACTTGGCCAAGCGATGGGCCGAAGGCACGGACGTCGACATGCAGGTCGATGTCACAGGTGACGCCGTGCCGCTGAGCCCGGCGATCGAGGTGGCCCTGTTCCGGGTAGCCCAGGAAGCCCTCACCAACGTGGCCAACCATGCCCACGCATCGCGGGTCGGGCTCACGCTCTCGTACGTGGGCGACGTCATCCTGCTCGACGTCCGCGACGATGGCACAGGGATGGCCAAGGGGAAGAGCCGCGGCTTCGGGCTGAAGAGCATGACACAGCGGATCAGGGGCGTCGGGGGCACACTGGAGATCGAGAGCACACCAGGCGAGGGGACGGCGATCAGCGCCAG
>NZ_ML142849.1:250326-262130 GCF_004138495.1 Phytoactinopolyspora endophytica | reverse complement strand
CCCAGCGATCACGGTGTCGTGAAGGAACGGGGTGACATGATCCGGGTGCTGATCGTCGACGACCATCCGATCGTCCGCGACGGACTACGTGGAGCGTTGGCCGCGGAGGCGGACATCGAGGTTGCCGGCCAGGCCGCCGACGGCCGCGAGGCCGTCGACCGGGCCATCGGCCAGGACGTCGACGTGGTGCTCATGGACTTACGGATGCCGCAGATGGACGGCGTCCAGGCGATCGCCGAGTTGCAGCGGAGGTCACCGGGTATTCGTGTTCTCGTGCTCACCACCTTCGACAGCGACAGTGACGTGTTGCCCGCCATCGAGGCGGGCGCGACCGGGTACCTCCTGAAGGACGCTCCGGCTGACGAGCTGCTACGTGCCGTCCGCGCGGCTCACCGTGGCGAGTCGGTGCTGGCGCCGTCCGTCGTCGGCAAGCTCATGGGTCAGGTGCGCAAGCCGTCAGGTCTCAGTCTCAGCGACCGGGAGTTCGAAGTTCTGGAGTTGGTCGCCGACGGAGCGTCCAATCGTGAGGCGGCCTCTCGCCTGTTCATCAGCGAGGCGAGCATCAAGACCCACCTGCAGCACATCTACGACAAGCTGGGCGTGCGGGACCGGGCCGCGGCAGTCGGGGAGGCCTACCGCCGCGGCATGCTCGGCTAGAGAACGGAGGGCAGTAGCGATGACAGATACCGTCCTGGGCCTATTGGCCGTCGCAATCGGCGCTTTCCTGTGTCTGCGTGGACAGTGGGCGATGCGCCTCCTGCTGGCGATCTGGGGAGCGTTCGCCGGTTTCGCAGTGGGGGCTGGTCTGGTCGATAGGCTCACCGATGAGGGATACCTCGACACCGCCCTCGGCTGGATCGTCGGTGTCCTCGTCGCTTTGCTGTTCGCCGCTCTCGCCTACCTGTTCTTCGCTGTCAGCATTATCTTGGCGATGGCCTCGATGGGTTTCGTGCTCGGTGGCGCGCTTGCCTCCGCTTTAGGTGTGGCCGAACCATGGGGCTTGCTGCTGATCGGGGCCTTGTGCGGGGTGGCTCTTGCCGGCATTGCCATCGTCACCAATCTTCCCCAGTTGCTGTTGATCGTCATCAGCGCGCTCGCGGGCGCCAGCGTGGTGATCGCCGGGTTGATGCTGATGTTCGACGTCGTCGAATCCGACAACGTGCTCGATGCCGAGGCGACCGCCGGCGAGCACTCACTATGGTACGTGGGTGGTTTGGTCCTGGCGGCCGTCGGCATGGTCGTTCAGCTCCGTCAGGCCGGTGCGATTCGCCGCACAGTGCGCGAGACTTGGAGTCAGCCGACGTCCTCAACGCGCCCGTGATGCGCGTTCGACTCCTGCTGCTCTCGTTGTGCTGGCGACGGGCGAACCGCCGCGGGATGCTCGGCTAGCGGCACCCCACGGCGGTCGGTCGGGCTAGAGACGTGTCACGTTCACTTGCTGCACTTGATTCCCTTGCATGGCGCGTCGCTCAGTCGCATGACGATCAGGCCGTTGTTCCGGTCGCTCGCGACGATGGTGCCGCTGTCGAAGAGCGGGAAGATGCCCCACTGCCCGAGGAACGCCGTGCCGAACTTGTCCTCCTGATTGAGATTGAGGATGTTCTTCTGTAGTCGTGGCTCGGTGTCCATGTGGCCGAACTCGCTCAGGCTGACCATGCCGGCCTCATCGCGTTCGATCTGGAGCACCCGGGTTCCGGATGTGTAGTTGGCCTGGTAGAGCTTGTCGTCCTTGACGATGAAGTTGTGGTCAATACTCACGGTGTCGTGCTCGAACCGCTCGACGAAGACCGGGTTGTCCAGTTCCCGGACGTCGATGATGTAGGTACCGGTCGCCGGCTTGTTGGTGGGATCGTCGACCGGCTGGGCAAAGAAGTCCGTGAACGACCAACCCGCGTTGACCAGCTCGTCGAGCTCATCGTTGATGAACAGGAAGTCCTGCTCTTCGGTTGTCCACCCTTGATGCGAGAACACCATTCCCGGAGTGCGGAAGCGGGCGAGCACGTCGATGTTGTCTTTGTCGGTCGCGTCCCAGATCTCGGTGAAACCGCCGATGCGCTCGCCGGCCGGCAGAGTGCGGTCGCGGCCGTCGAACACGAACACGATCTCGCGTCCCTGGAACCTCTCGTCCGGCCCGTCGTAGACGATCGGGTAGAAGTCGTGCTCCCCGATGTTGTCCAGGCACGCTGCTACATCGGGGTTCGTGGGATCGGTGTTGAGATCGTAGATCAACGTGTTGAACCGTGCTGGCTCGTCGGCGCCGCAGGCGTTGTTCGCGGCTCCGTCCTCGAGATGGACACCGGCCACATATGCGAAGCCGGTCTCCTCGTTGACCTGGATGTTGTGAGCCCCCATGTAACCACCGGTGGAGAACCTGGAGGTCGGTGCGGGCAGGACCGTATCGGACGACGGCGCAGGCTCCAGGCCGTCGAGGACCGACAAGTCCACCACCTCGATCTCGGAACCGGCGATCTCCGACGTGAAGTAGGCGTAGTTGCCGAAGACGCCCACGTCGCCCCAGAGATTGCCGATGTCGCCCGGCGCCTGGCTTTCGAGGCTGCCGAGGAACTCGGGGTTGCCAGGGTCGGTGACGCGGACGACTGCCATGCCGCCTGTGTTTCCCACCAGCGCATACTCCTCGCCTGCCGGTGAAGTCCAACCCCAGATATCGTTCAATATGCCCTTGGCCGTCGTTTCGGCGAAGGCGCCAGGAATCGGAAGAGCGCCCATAGCCTCCGGGGCGATCTGGCCCAGGAACTGCATGTTCTCGGTGTCCGGGAACGGCCCTTTGGCCACGGGCAGGGTCTCGATTCCGTCGCCTTGCGAGTACACGATCTCCAAAGCGAGAGCGTCTGGGTCGATTCCGTTCGGGTCATGTGCGAGCGCCATACCACTCATGGCCGACCCGGCTGTTACCCCAATGGCGACGCCAATCGCACTCATCCGGCGCAGCCTCGACGGGCGTTCTGTTCTCATTGCACCCCCCAATCGACAAAGCCCCAAAATCCGATGCCACGGAAGGGTACGCCGACCTGACAGCTTCCGGAAGGATCATTTGAGACCGGTCGTCCTCAACCCAGCGCCGTATGGTTCCCCTCGGTTCCGCGCATCCAATCGATTTCGGGAACCGGCAGGTTAGCGCGCTGCCGAACACCTATGACAGGGGACGAGACAGGGCAACTCGTTGCTCACCTGGTGCGTACCTCCGGTAGAACTGGCGCGTTATGGAACGGCCACCGCCGACATGACGCACGTGAGATAGATGCCGCAAGGGCAGCCTGAGAGCAGATCACCGCCCTATGGGCCGTCGTCCGCCCTGTCCGCCCCGGTCTCCCCGCTCGCCGCCAGCCGTGCCTTCTCCCGGTCCTTCTTGACTGCCCACGACATCAGGAAGATCACGATGAGTAGGTCACCGCCGAGAAAGATCAGCGTCCAGACGACGACGTCCATGGGATGCTCCTCACTTCTCGGGCTCGACCGTGCCAATATCGCCGGGCGTCATCGGCCCTGCGCTGACCTGCCGGGCGAGTACGTTGTTCAGCACGTACACGACGATGAACAGGGCCACCCACTGGGCCAACATCGTCATCAGACTGAACGGTTCGAACGGGTCCCACCAGGTGTCCGGGGCGAACTCGTCGACGGTGCGCCACATCCACCAGCCGAACAGAGCGGCGAAGACGAGCGGGAAGATCCGGATCAGGCCGGTCCACCACCACGTGACGCGGAAGTCGCTCACCTCGTCGAGCTCTTCCCGGGCTCGGTTCACGCCGTACTTCATCATGGCGACGGCCGCGAGCAGGCCACCGATCAACAGACCGACGCCCCACACGAAGTCCTGGTTGGACAGGAAATCCAGGCTGATCGCGGACGGGATTCCGGCGAGGAACGCGACACCGACGATCCATGGCACCGCGCGTCGGCGCGGCAACCCCATGTCTTCGACGTTGCGGGTGGTCAGCTCCATCATCGCGATGAGGCTGGAGACGCCGGCCATGGCCAGGGCCAGGAAGAACAGCGGCGCGAAGAACCAGCGTCCGCCCGGCATCTCGCCGAACAGCTCGGCGAAGAAGATGAACGCCAGTCCCTCGTTGCCCGACGCGGCGGCTTCCTCGGCGAAGTCCTGCGTGCGTAGCGCGAAGACGGTGCCCAACACGGCGGTGCCGGCCAGCAGCGAGGCGAGCAGGTTGCCTGCCGATATCGTGGCGGCGTTCAGCGCGAAGTCTTCGCGGCGTCGCAGGTATACCGAGTAGGTGAGGTACAGGCCCCAGCCGGCACCAGTCGAGAACGCCATCTGGGTGAAGGCCTCCAGCCACATCTGTGCGTCGCCCATGGAGCCCCAGTCCGGCACGAACAGGTAGCGCAAGCCTTCGGACGAGCCCGACAAGGTCATCGCCCGGACGGCGAGTATCACCAGGAACACGAACAGCAACGGGATCGTGTACTTGAGGATGACCTCGAATCCGCGCTTCAGGCCGCGATAGACGATGAGGCCGACGGTACCGATGGCGATGGCGTGGAACAGGATGGTCTGCCACGGCGTCGACGTGAAACCGTCCCACAGGCCTTCGGTGTCCCTGCCGCGCTCGAAGCGTCCGGTGATGGCGTACACGAAGTAGCGGATGGCCCATCCGCAGACCACCGAGTAGTAGAACATGATGCCGATGGTGACCAGCCCCATGAACGCGCCCATCCAGGCGAACTTGCGGCCCATGAAGTCGCGGAACGCGCCGACGGTGCCGAGCCGCGACTTCGATCCGAGTAATGACTCCGACATGAGAATCGGAATGGCCCATACGAGATTCGCGATGACAAGCGCGACGAGGAAGGCACCGCCGCCCTGCTCACCGGCTACTCGTGGGAACCGCCAGATGTTACCGGTGCCGACCGCCATGCCGATCGCGGCGGCGACGAAGGTGAACCTGCTGGCGAACGCTTCTCTCGAACCCGAGGAACTGCTCTGCGTGGCCATGCGAACCTCGCTCTTGGTCGCGGTGTCCGGGTACGCCTGTTTCAGATGACCGCGATCATGCCTCGCGGGCACCGATTTGACAACCCCGTGGTCACACCAGTTCGGGCGGTGTGCGCCTCAAGGGTGGGGATAGCCCCAGTCCAACGATTGGTGCTAGTTCCCCTGAAAGATGATTCATACGTACGTATGATTCGAATATGACTGTCATCGGAACCACAACAAGCGCCGTTGCCGCAGGTGACGCGCCGCGGCATCGATACGTCACCGACTACTCTGAGCTGGCCAAGCGGATCCGTGCCGCCGGGCTGCTCCGGCGCAGACGGACGTTCTACGCGGTGCGGGCGGTGATGCTGGCCTCACTGCTGGGTGGGTGCGTGGCGGCGTTCCTGGCGTTGGGCGACTCGTGGTGGCAATTGGTTGTCGCGGCCGCCCTGGGCCTGGCGCTGACGCAGGTGGCCTTTATCGGGCACGACGCGGCGCACCGGCAGATCTTCGCGTCGGGCAAGCGGAACGAGCTGGCCGCGCTGCTGCTCGGAAACATAGTGGTAGGACTGAGCCACGGTTGGTGGATGTCGAAGCACAGCCGGCACCACGCCAACCCGAACAGGGTGGACGTGGATCCCGACGTGCAAGCCTCCGCCCTCGTGTTCACCAGCGACGTGGCCACGGATCGCCGCTCACAGAAGGGCTTCTCCGGATGGTGGGTGAAACGACAGGGCACGCTGTTCTTCCCGCTCCTGCTGCTTGCCGGGCTGAATATGCACGTCAACGGTCTACGAACGGTGCTCGGCGGCGGCAGGGTCAAGTACCGCGCCGTTGAGATTCCGTTGTTGATCACCCGGCTCACGCTCTATCCGGTGGCGCTGTTCTCCTTCCTCTCGCCAGGCGTGGCAGGCGCGTTCCTGGCCGTCCAGCTGGCCGTGTTCGGGCTCAGCATGGGTGCGACGTTCGCCCCGAACCATAAGGGCATGCCGATGGTCCCCAAGGACATGAGCGTGGACTTCCTCCGCCGTCAGGTCCTGACCAGCCGGAACACGCGGGGTGGATGGTTCATCGACGTGGCGATGGGCGGACTCAACTATCAGATCGAGCATCACCTGTTCCCGAGCATGCCACGTCCGAATCTGCGCAAGGCGCAGCCGATCGTGCGAGAGTTCTGCTCCGAGCGCGACGTCGCGTATGCCGAGGCCGGACTGTTCGAGTCGTGGGGGATCGTGGTCCGGCACCTGAACCAGGTCGGCAGCAAGGATATCGATCCGTTCCTATGCCCGCTGGCCGCTCAGCTTCGATCCCCTGCCTGAGCGGAGGGCGGATCGTTCTCCATGAGCGTGTCGAGCGCCGAGGCGAGAAGGTCAGAATCGGGCAGTGCCCCGGGCTCCACGACCGCTTGCGCGACGAGGCCCATGACCAGGGCGTAGAGGAGGGTGCCGAGCCCTCGTGCGGTGGGCGAATCCGGATCGGGGGGCGGCTGGCCGAGCACGACGGCGGCGAGCTCGGCGCGGGCATGTGCATGACCGGCCTCGATCTCGGCGCGCAGCTTTTCGTCGAACTTCGATTGCGTGAGCGCTTGCAGACTGGCTGACTGTATGTCCTGCGACTGGGGGATCATGGCCAGCAACTCGGCCATCAGGGAACGGAGCCGTTCGGCCCGTGTCGCGCCCCCGGCCGCGCGTGCGGCCTGTTCGAGCGCATTGCCCCACTCGCTGCTCAGCTCGATCGCGGCGAGGTTCATCAGCCGGTCCTTCGAGCCGAAGTGATACCCGATCGACCCCAGGTTGGCGTTGGCCTCGGCGGCGAGGCCTCGTGCCGTCGTGCCGCCGTAGCCCTTGTCGACGAGGCACTTCTTCGCCGCCGCGAGCAGAGCTTCCCGCTGGGTCATGGCGCCATCGTAGCGTTGATCGTACGTACGATTCGCTAGCCGACGGCGGTACAAACGAGGCGCTGAGTCATCACCAAGCTGACGGCGGGTCCAAATGCCGTGCGGCACCCACTCTGCTGTGTCGGGAGAGCTCGCGCTTACGATCCCCGGCGCGAGGAGGTGGGCTTGGACGAGCAAGCCCGTGAGGAGCTCGACTGCATCGCCGAAGCCGGTGGCGGCGAGTTCCGCGACGTCGACTCCGCCACGGAGCTCGCAGACACCCTCGAAGATGTCGCCGAACGGGAACGCCGCCGGGTCGACGTGTCCGGCACCAACCTCGAAGGAGCCCCGGTCCCGCAGCGAGCCACCGAGGTCGCGCAGCCGGGCACTACCTACACGGACACGGTGCTCCTCAACGAGACCAACTTCTACCGGTTCGCGGTCACTCCCGGCTCCGAGATTCACGGCGAAGTGCTCATGGAGGGCCACGAAGACCCCGATACCTGCGGCTCGGTGTGGTTGACGACTTCTTTCACTGATCAAGGTGATCAGGCGGAGTGGGGCAGGAACCATGATTACAACGACGCTACGCAGGCCCAGACGGTCATCACCGATCCGATCACGGCGGAGAGCGATGAGGTATGGCTGAAGGTCGTCACGGAGCACGACTGCGAGTCCGACAGTCAGTTCGACATCGAGTTCCAGGTCACAGGCGCTGGGTGACGCCTCCCGACGTCCCGGCGGTGCGGCATGACCGCCGCCGCATAGCCCACTTTCACGTTTCTGCGCGTTGACATCCTGTTATCCTGAAGTGTCGAAATGCCGGCATGGTGAACGGTTCATCGGAGGTGTTTCATGGACGTCGTCGTTCTCATCGGCCGTGTGCTTTTTGTCATGGTTTTTTTGGGCTCGGGCATGACGCATTTGTCTAGTGCCAGAGCAATGACCGGCTACGCGCAGTCCCGCGGAGTCCCGGCAGCCGGTGTGGCCGTTCCGGTGTCGGGGGCACTGCTCATCGTCGGCGGCCTCATGGTCCTGCTGGGGATCTGGGCCGATCTCGGTGCCCTGCTGCTGGTCGTGTTCCTCGTGCCCACCGCATTCCTGATGCACGCATTCTGGAAGGAGTCGGACGGCGAATCCCGGCAGAACGAGATGGTGCAGTTCATGAAGGACCTCGGGCTCGCCGGCGCGGCACTCATGCTCTTCGCGTTCTTCGCGCACGTCGACGATCTCGGCTTGATCATCACTGGGCCGCTGTTCTCTCTGGAGTAAGCGCGTCCCGAGGTGTAGGTGGCTCACGTCCGGCCAGACGGAATAGTCAGCATGCGGTTGTGACTTGTTCTCAGATATGACTGCCACAGCATTCAACCCACGCACACTGCTCGCGGACAGCTCGCTCGGTGTGCTCGCGACGATCAAGTCCGACGGCCGCCCGCAGCTCTCGCCCGTCACGCCCTTCTACGACCAGGAAGCCGGTGTCATCTACGTGTCGATGCGCGAAGGACTGGCCAAGACGGCCAACCTGCGCCGGGACCCGCGAGCGGCGCTCGAAGTCACCAGCCCCGACGGCTGGGCGTGGGCGACCGCCGAGGGCACGGCCACACTCACCGGGCCCGGAACCGACCCGCACGGCCCCGAGGTCGAGGCACTGGTGGACTACTACCGCAGTGCCGCGGGGGAGCACCCGGACTGGGACGAGTACCGCGCCGTGATGGTGTCCGACCGTAGGGTGCTAATGGCGATGAACGTCGATCACGTCTACGGCGCCAGGATCCGCTGACTTCGGTGCCGGCCGGGTCTCCGCGGTCCTATGCCGCGCGCCGGCCCGGGATCGCCGCCAGAAGTTCGCGGGTGTAGGGATCCTGTGGAGTCTCGAAGATGTCGTCCGGGGTGCCGCTCTCGACGATGCGACCCTCCCGCATCACGTTGACCCGGTGTGAGAGCATCCGCACGACGGCGAGGTCATGGCTGATGAGCAGGTAGCTCAGACCGAGCCGCTCCTGGAGTCCGGCGAGGAGTTCCAGGATCTGGTTCTGCACGACGACGTCCAGGGCGGACACCGCCTCGTCGAGGATCACCAGGTCGGGCGAGAGCCCTAGCGCCCGGGCGATCGCGACCCGCTGCAGCTGACCACCGCTGAGCTCGTGCGGGAACCGTTCGGCCACGGCGGCGGGCAGCGCCACCTGGTCGAGCAGCTCCTCGACCCGGGTGTTCCGGCTGCTGGAGTCGCCGATTCCGTGGACCTGCAGCGGCTCGGCGATGGACCTGCGCACCGTGTAGCGCGGGTCGAGCGAGGAGTACGGGTTCTGGAAGACCGGCTGGACGCGCCGGCGGAACGCCAGGATCTCGCGGCGGCCGAGGCCCACCAGCTCGGCGCCGTCGAACCTGATGGAGCCGGACGTCACGTCTTCCAGGCCGAGCATCATGTTGGCCGTGGTCGACTTGCCGGACCCGGACTCGCCGACTATTGACACCGTCTGACCGCGCGGAACCGCGAAGCTCACCGAGTCGACGGCGGTGAACCGTCGCCGCCGGCCGGTACGTCCCGCCCGGATGTCGAACTCCTTGGTCAGCTCGGTCACCTCGACGAGGTGGTTCTCCGCCGTGGTGGCGGGGGAGTGCTCAGCGGCCGGCCCGGTCGTGGCGCCGGCCGTGACGAGCCGGCGAGAGGAGAGGCTCGGTGCGGCGGCGATGAGTGTCTGCGTGTACTCGTGCTGTGGGTTCTCCAGGATCTCCCGCGCCTCGCCGGACTCCACGATCTCTCCGCGATACATCACCACGATGGTGTCCGCCCGTTCGGCCGCCAGCCCGAGGTCGTGCGTGATGAGGAAGACCGATGTGCCCATCTGCTCGGTGAGCTGGTCAAGCTGGTCGAGGATCTTGCGCTGCACGGTCACGTCGAGCGCCGAGGTCGGCTCGTCCGCGATGAGCAGCTCCGGCTCGCAGGCGAGGCCCATCGCGATGAGGACGCGCTGGCGCATGCCACCGGAGAACTCGTGCGGATGCTGCTGAGCCCGCCTGCCCGCGTCGGCGATTCCCACCATGTCGAGCAGCTCGACCACCCTCCGGTCCGTCTCTTTGCCGGACGTGCGGCCGTGGACCTCGAGAGCCTCCGCGATCTGGGTCCCGATGCGCTGCATCGGGTTGAGATTGGACATGGGGTCCTGCGGGATCAGACCGATCTGGGATCCGCGGACGGTCAGCAGCTCCCGCTCACCGGCCGCGGCGAGGTCGCGGCCGCCGAACATGATGGAGCCTGAGGTGATCCGGCCGTTCGCGGGCAGCAGGCGATTGATCGCCGCGGCCGTCGTGGTCTTGCCTGAGCCGGACTCTCCGACGACTGCGAGCGTCTGGCCCGCGTCCAGATCGATGTCGACATGCCGCACCGCCGCGACCTCACCGGATGGACCGGCGAACGAGACCGACAGGTCGCGGATGGACAGCAGGGGAGTAGACGTCATGCGTACCTCGCGGAGTTCGAAGTTCCGGGAGCGGCGAGCGCGCCCGCGACGATCTGCAGCAGTTCGTCGTTCGGCGCCGGCTCGCCCTCGGTGACCAGCCGGTTGGTCGCGACGACGACGGCGACGCCGCGGCCGGGCACGAAGCCGACGGTGGTGCCGGTGAAGCCGGGGTGGTACAGGAAGGCGTGGCGGTCGCCGTCGATGCGCAGCGTCTGTGTCCGCCAGCCCAGAGCCTGACCTTGATCCGGGCCGTCGGCGAAGAACACGTCCGTGACCTCACGGCTCGCCAGGCCGTGCTCGCCGGTGGACAGCGCATGCGCGAACGTCAACAGGTCCGGCACCGCGGCGAACAGGCCCGCGTGTCCGCTGACGCCTTCCAGCGCATGGTGCGTGTTGCAGTCACCGGCGGCACCGACCACCAGGCCGTCCCGCCAGCGGTCCATGTCGGCGTCGGTGTACGGCACCGGGTACGGCTGGGATGTGGCCAGCATGCGCCGCTCCGTGACATCGCCGTAGGAACTCGCCGCGATGTCGGCGTCCTCGCGCGGGCCGAACCCTAGCGAGGTGAGACCCATCGGCGAGGCGACCAACCGGTCGACGGCGTCGGGCAGGCCGGTTCCGGACGCCGCCTCCACCACCCGGCCGAGCAGCATGAAGCCGAGATCGGAGTAGTGCCGTCCGGAATCCGCCGGGTACCGCGCAGGCAGCGAGTCCAGTTCCGCGTGGGCGGCCGCACGATCACGCGCCGTCACGTAGAGCGGCCACCACTCCCACAGGCCGGCGCGGTGCAGCAGGAGCTGCCGGACGGTCGCCGGATGCGCGAAGGCCGGCACGTACTCGCGGACGTCGTCGTCGAGCCCGACCGTCCCGTCCGATACCAGCCGCATGATCGCCGTAGTGGTCACCGCCTTGGTCACCGACGCCAGGTCGTGCACGGTGGACGTCGTCATCGGCGTGGCCGGACGGTCGGCGGTGGCCGGGACGCGGTCACCCGCGGCATGGATGAACGTCGCGTGGGGCGTCCGGACCGCGACGACGGCACCGGCCGGCGCCGTCCACGTGGTACCGGCCGGCGGGTTGAGGATGCGCTCGGTGGCGCTCGCCAGCGCGGCGTCGTGTGCCGCGGTCACGTGCCGGCTCCCACACCCACGCGCAGGCGGAGCGACGTGGGCGGGTGCGTCCGGGGCGTGGGCAGCTGTAGCGGGGTGGATCCGGGGGTGAACGTCCCCAGGATCCGCGGTGCGGTCGCGCCGGTACCGCCGGGTACCGTGCCCGGCAGGCCATGCGCGCTGCACCAGCCGATCAGCGCGAACGCGATCGCCTCCTTGTCGCCCGTGGGCGCCCCCAGTTCGTCGGAGAGCAGTACTCGGGTCTGCGGCAGGGCACGTCGCAGCCCGGACATGATGACCGGGTTGCTGCTGCCACCCCCGGAGACCACCACGGTGTCCGCCTCTTCCTTCCGCAGCGCCTCGGCGACGGTACGCACGGTCAGCTCGGTGAGGGTGGCGACGAGATC
>NZ_ML142849.1:248021-250280 GCF_004138495.1 Phytoactinopolyspora endophytica | reverse complement strand
GAGCCGGGGCGTTTCCCGCGCGCCGGACGGCGTCGCGGACGTAGCCGAGGTGGAACAGCTCTTTGCCCGTGCTCTTCGGCGGCGCGAGCCGGTAGTACTCCTCGTCGAGCAGGACGTTCAGCACCGTCTCGTCGACAGTGCCGGACGCGGCGATGCGTCCGTCGTCGTCGTACCCGAGCGGGTGCATCCCTTTCTCGGCCACGACGGCGTCGATCAGCGCGTTGGCCGGGCCGATGTCGTACGCGCATAGCCCTTCGGGGCGCATCACGGTGACGTTCGCGATGCCGCCGAGGTTCAACGCCGCCGGCACGCGTCCGAGCCCGCGCAGGAGCAGCGCGTCCAGGACGGAGACGAGCGGTGCGCCGTGCCCGCCGGCCGTTATGTCGCGGATCCGGACGTCGGAGAGCACCGCAGTGCCTGTGCGTTCGGCGATCCACGCCGGCTGGCCGATCTGCAGCGTGCCGCGGGCCGTCGCGCCCTCGACCCAGTGGAAGACGGTCTGCCCGTGCGAGACGATCAGGTCCACCGGCGCGTCCCGCTCGACGGCGTCGGCCGCGGCCTGAGCGAAGGCCTGGCCGATGAGCGTGTCCAGGACCGTGACCTCGGACAACGTCACGTCGGCCGGTGGCAGCGCGGCCACGAGGCGGGCACGCAGTTCCGGGTCGTACGGGGTGGAGGCACTGTGCGTGACGGTGCCGCGCAGGCCGCCGTCGTCGTCCGTGACGAATTCGACGACGGCGGCGTCGATGCCGTCGTGCGACGTGCCGGAGATGAGACCGAGAACTCTCACGCGCTCTCCTCGAGGGCATGGTCGAGCCGGCCGTTCGCCGCCCGCAGCCGGTCCGTCGCGGCGTCTTGGCTCAGCCCGAGCCGCAGCCGCAGCACGGCCGTCGCCACGTCATAGCCGGAGTCGACCAGCATCGCGCCGGCATCCTCCTCGTCGGCGCCGGTCAGCGAGCAGACGATGCGGATGGCGCGGGCGCGCAGCTTCTCATTGGTCGGCCGGACGGCCACCATCAGCCCGTGGTAGGTCTTGCCGAGCTTCACCATCGTGATGGTGGAGATCATGTTGAGGACCAGCTTCTGCGCCGTTCCGGCCTTGAGCCGGGTCGAGCCGCTCACCAGTTCCGGGCCTACCACGACCTCGATCGGCCGCTCCACCAGCGCACTCAACTCAGAGTCGCGGTTGCACGAGACGCCGATGGTCAGCGCGCCGAGTTCACGCGCACGCCGCATGGCGCCGAGCACGAACGGTGTCCGGCCGCTGGAGGCGAGGCCCACGAGGGTGTCGTCGGGGCCGACATCGGCGTCGGTCATCTCCCACGCCCCGGCCTCGGCGTCGTCCTCCGCGCCCTCAGCGGCGTCCACGATGGCCTGCGGGCCTCCGGCGATGATGGCGAAGATCTGCTCGGGGCCGACGTTGAACGTGGGGCGGCATTCCGAGGCGTCGAGCACCCCGAGCCGTCCGGACGTTCCGGCGCCCACGTAGATCAGCCGGCCGCCCCGGGACATGCGGGCTACCGCGGCCTCGATCGCCGCCGTGATCCGCGGAAGCTCGCTGGCCACCGCCGTCGGTACGGTGGCGTCGGCGGTGTTCATCTGCCGCGCGAGGTCGGTGATCGACGTCTCCTCGATGCGGGCGAAGCGCGGGTCGGCGCGCTCCGTGACCGACGGCTCGGGCGGGGGGTCTTCCTGTCGGATCATCTACTTCCCTCGGTTGCGTGGATCGTAGGTGTCGCGCAGGCCGTCGCCAAGCAGGTTGAGCCCCACCACCAGCAGTACGATGACTATCCCCGGAGCGAGCATGGTCCAGGGAGCCACCGTGACCAGTGTGCGCGCCTCGTAGATCATCGAACCGAGAGACGGCGCCGGCGGGGGAGTGCCCAGGCCGAGGAAGCTCAGTGACGCCTCGGTCAGCACCGCCCAGGACAGTGACAACGTGACCTGCACGATGATGATGGAGGTGATATTGGGCAGAACGTGCTTGAGCATGACCATCGTCCGGCTTTGCCCGGCGCTCACGGCGGCCTTGACGTACTCCACCTCGCGCAGGGACAGGACCGGCCCGCGGGTGACCCGGACGAAGATCGGCGTGTAGACCACGGCGATCGCCACGGCGACGGTGAACCAGTTCCGGTCGAACACCGAGGCCAGGGCCAGCGCCAACAGCAGCGGGGGGAAAGCGAACAGGATGTTGGTGACGGCGCCGACCGCGGTGTCGGAGAAGCCGCGATAGAACCCCGCCGCCAGCCCGGCGGC
>NZ_ML142849.1:245668-248011 GCF_004138495.1 Phytoactinopolyspora endophytica | reverse complement strand
ACCGTGGCGAACGCGACGGCGACCACCGCGATCAGCATCGAGTTGCCCACTCCGGCGGCCACCCGGGAGAAGACGTCCCGGCCGAACTGGTCGGTGCCGAACCAGAACTCGCCCGACGGCGCCAGCAGACGTGACGGGGGATCTTGGGCCAGCGGGTCACTCGGGAGTGCACCGAGCAACGCGAGCACGGTGACGATCGCGAGCGCGGAGGTGATGATGAGGCCGCAGAGCGTGGTCCGGTTGCGGGTGAGCGTGCGCAGCAGTCCCCGTCCGCTGACTTTGCCCGGTGCGATCTCGGGAATCTGGGTGGTTGTGGTCATGCTGCACGCACCCTGGGGTCGATGATCCGGTACAGGAGGTCGGTCAGCAGATTCACCAGGACGAAAGTCAGCGCGATGATCAGCACTGTGCTCTGCACCAGGGCGTACTCGTTCTGCTGGATGCCGAGCAGCACCTGCCGGCCGATACCGGGCAGGGAGAACACCTGCTCGACGACGACCGCCCCGCCGAGCAGGTAGCCGAACTGCAGGCCTGTCATGGTGACGATGGGCACCAGGGCGTTGCGCAGCACGTGCCGGACCTGAAGACGGCGTGGCGGGACGCCCTTGGCACGCGCGGTGCGCACGAAGTCGCCCGACTTGATCTCGAGGACGGCGGTGCGGGTGATCCGCATGATCGGCGCCGCCACGCCGAAGCCCAGGACGAGCGCGGGCAGGAACATCTGTTGCAGGTTCAGCAGCGGGTCATCGAACAGTCCCGCGTACGGCTCTCCGTTCGGGTTGAACCCGAACTCCGACGCCAGCACCGACATGAGCGTCGTCGCCAGCAGAAATGCCGGGATGGACAGGCCGGCCAGGCCCACCACCTGTCCAACGGCGTCGCGCGCCGAGTTCGGGCGGGACGCCGACAGCATTCCCAGCAGGATGCCTACGACCAGCGCGATGATGATCGAGAGCACCGCGAGCTCGAACGTGACCGGGAGCGCGCGCAGCGTCAGGTCCGCGACGCTCTCCTGCGCCCGGGACGAGAAACCGAGGTTGCCGGTCACCATGTTGCCCAGCCAGCTGAAGAACTGGCTGAACAGCGGCTGGTCGATCCCGTAGTACTCTTCGAGCGACGCGCGCTGGTCGGGCGTCAGAGCCGCCGCCTCGGTGCCGAGGTTCGACGTGATCTGGTCACCCGGGATGGCCCTCAACATCACGAAGACGAGGACGGCCACCCCCAGCAGGGTGAACAGGGCTTGCCCCACGCGACGGACGGTGCCGTTGTGCAGGAATGTGTCGAGCATCAGGCGCTCAGTCGGTGAAGCCGGCCGTGCGCAGATACTGCAACGAGCCGTTCGCCATCGGAACGAAGCCTTGCAGCGAGTTGTGCGCCACCGTGTACGTGTAGCCGGTGAAGAGCCATACCCATGCGGCGTTGTCCTCCAGGTGCCGGGCGGCCTCGTCGTAGATGGCCTTGCGCTCCTCCTCGTCGGTGGTCTGCAGCCCTTGGCTGAACAGCTCGTCGAGCTCGGGTGAGCTGTAGCCGGCGACCTCGTTCAGGTTGCCGTCGCTGGTGAAGTATCGCCCGTACATTCCGTCTGGTTCGGGCCGCCCACCGTTGAGAGCCACGGCGGCGTCGAAGTCGGCCGCGACCCACCGGTCGACGAACGCGCCGGACTCCAGCGGCTCCAGCGCGAGCTCGATGCCGACCTCTTCAAGCTGGGCCTTCAGGTTCTGTGCCTCGTTCACCGAGGTTGCGTACTCGCCCTGGGAGACGATCGTCTCGATGACGACGGGCGTGTCGACGTCGGCCTGCTCGAGGTAATCCATGGCCTGGTCCACGTCGCGTTCCGGGCACGGCCGGGCATTGTGATCCGAACGGTAGGCGGGCGAGGTGATCGGGCCGGTGACCTCGCCCTCGCCCAGAGCCGCGGTGTCCAGCAGCTCCTGCCGGTCGATGCCGCACTGGATCGCCAGCCGTACGTTCACATCGGCCAGCGGGCCTTGGCGCGCGTTGAGCTGCAAGACGTGGTAGCTCAGCTGGGGAGTCTCGGTCACTGTGACATCCGGGCTGGTCGCGGTGTCCGCGACGAGAGGATCGTCGAAGACCGCCATCTGTACGTTGCCGGCCTGCAGCGAGGAGACGATCGACGACTCGTCGGGGATCACCCGGAACTCGACGGTGTCCAGCGGTGCCGGATCGCCCCAGTAGGAGTCGTTGCGCTCGAGGGTGATCGACTGGTTCGCCACCCTGTCGGAGAAGGCGAACGGTCCAGTGCCGTTCGGGGCGGTGTTGAGCTCGTCCTCGGTGTCCTCGGAGGACAGCATCGCGATGTTGGCGGTGGCGAGGTTCGCGAAC
>NZ_ML142849.1:245277-245653 GCF_004138495.1 Phytoactinopolyspora endophytica | reverse complement strand
CGTCCGGCGAGCTGAGGCTGATCTCCACGGTGGTCTCGTCCACGGCTGTGACCGTGTCCACCCGGGCGAGGGAGCTGCTGGCGACGGCGGCCGTCTCCTCGTCGAGAATGCTCTCCAGGGAGAAGACGACGTCCTCGGAGTCGAATGAGCTGCCGTCGGCGAAGGTGACTCCCTCACGAAGGTGGAGGGTCACGGTGAGCCCGTCCTCGGATACGTCCCAGGACTCGGCGAGGCCCGGAACCACCTCGAGGTTCTCGTCCAGCTCCGTCAGGGTGCCGTAGATGTTCCCGAGGATGTTCACGGCCTGGAACTGGGTGGCCCGCCACGGATAGAGCGTGTCGGGATCGGAGGTGACACCAATGACGAGATCGCCACC
>NZ_ML142849.1:235240-245257 GCF_004138495.1 Phytoactinopolyspora endophytica | reverse complement strand
ATTGGACGTCAGCTTCCTCTGTCCCTGGCTCGGGGTCGCCGTCGGAGTCGGTCGTGTTCGCGTCGGAACACGCGGCAAGCGTCAGCGACGCCAGCGCGACTGTACCGATGGCGACCCGGCTGAACCGACTGAACGGCGTACGGCGCGGACTGGCCGGCATGCGCTTCCTCCTTGTTGAACGGTTCGGGCGAGGACGGATGCAGCTCCTCAACCGTGCGTCGTACACGCGACTACGTACAGAATGTACGCACAACATGTTTTCGCAGTATCAACTGTGCGGATTGGAATGTATCATCCATCCGTGACAACCGGCGACGTCGACAGCTCCAACGCCCGCATGGTCCTGGTGCGGATCCGGGCCGCGCTGCCGTCGCTGCCACCATCGGAACGACGGATCGCGGAAGCGATCCTGTCCGATCCGGTGACCGTCGCCGGATGGCCGGTGACCAGGCTCGCGGCCCACTGCGAGACGTCCACCACGTCCGTCGTCCGCTTCTACCGGCGCCTGGGTTATTCCCGGCATCAGGACCTGCGCCTGGATCTGACCCGTGAGTCCGCTCGGGAGACGTTCGAGCATCCCGCCCGCCCAGCCATCACCGGCGACATCGACCGCGACGACTCGTTGCCCGATGTCGTCGCGAAGATCGCCCGCAACGAGGCGCTGGCCATCGCCGACACGGCGGAGGTGCTGGATCCGGCAGCGCTGGAAAGTGCGGTGACCGCCATCGTCGCGGCGCGCCGTGTCGACGTGTTCGGGGTAGGGGCGAGTGCGGTGGTCGGCCTGGATCTGCAGCAGAAGCTGAGCCGCATCGGCCGCACGGCGCTGAACTGGCCCGACTCTCATTCAGCGTGGACATCGGCCGCTGTCCTGGACCCGAAGTGCGTCGCCATCGGCATATCGCATACCGGGAACACAGCCGACACGATCAAGTTCCTGGAGCTGGCAGCGACCGCCGGAGCCACGACCATCGCGATCTCGAACTACGCCGGCTCGGTGCTGGCAGCCGCCGCCGACATCATGCTCATCACGGCTGCCCGGGAGACCCGGTTCCGCCCGGGGGCTCTCGGCAGCCGGATCGCGCAGCTGATGGTGGTCGACTGCCTGTTCACCGGGGTCGCGCAGGCGTCGTACGGCCAGTCGATGGAGGCGCTGCGGCAGACATACGCCGCTGTGCACGGCGAACACCTGGGAGATTGACCCACTGCGCTTCGACCAGCCGTGACAACGATCTGCGGCGGGCGGTTGGGCCTGGAGCTGTCGGCGACTACGGGGAAGTGAATACAATGCGCCATGGGTGATACGCAGCCGAAAGTGCCCGTCGAGGCCGGGGATGCGACTCATGGCTCGGCATTCGACGGTCCCTTGGGGGAGGCGTACCGGCAGGCGCTGACCCACCTGGCTGGACTGTCGCACCGGCCGGTGGGCGTTCGCGCGACGCCGGCACAGTTGCGAGAGGCTCTGGCCGGACCGCTTCCCGAGGAGCCATCTGACCCGCAGCACGTGGTGACCGCCCTGGTGGAAGCCTGCGAGCCGGGGGTGGTGGCCACGGCCGGCGGAAGGTTCTTCGGGTTCGTGATAGGTGGTGCTACACCCGCCGCTCTGGCCGCCGACTGGATGACGTCGGCGTGGGACCAGAACGCCGCCATGTACGCCGCGGCTCCGGCGGCTGCGGTGGTCGAAGAGGTCGCCGGGACCTGGGCAGCGCAGCTGCTCGGGTTGCCGTCGGAGGCGTCGGCAGGGTTCGTCACCGGTGGTCAGATGGCCAACTTCGCCGGGCTGGCCGCAGCCCGGCACGAGGTGTTGCAGCGTGCAGGCTGGAACGTCGAGACGGAAGGGCTGGCCGGGGCGCCTCCGATACGGATCATGGCCAGCGACGGGCGGCACGAGACGATCGACCGGGCGCTGCGATTCCTCGGGCTCGGCACCTCGGCAGTCACGTCTGTCCCGACGGACGCGCAGGGCCGGATGGACCACGCGGCGCTAGGCCGGATGCTCGCGGGCGAACGCGGCCCGTTGATCGTGTGCGCCCAGGTCGGCAACGTGAACAGCGGAGCGATCGACCAGGTGGGGGAGATCTGTCAGATCGCGCACGACGCCGGGGCATGGGTGCACGTCGACGGCGCGTTCGGGTTGTGGGCTTCGGCCAGCCCGAGACTGCGGTCGTTGGTGGCCGGCGTTGAGCTGGCCGACTCGTGGGCGGTCGACTGCCACAAATGGCTGAACGTGCCCTATGACTCTGGGTTGGTGTTCTGCGCACATCCCGAGGCGCACAGCGCGGCTATGGGGATACGGGCCGCATATCTGCCACACGGGGCCGGTAGTACACGCGACTCGCTCGACTTCAATCCGGAGCTGTCGCGGCGTGCTCGCGGATTTGCCGTCTATGCGGCTATTGCGGCGCTCGGCCGCCAGGGCATCGCCGACTTGGTGGAGCGATGCTGTCACCACGCCCGAACGTTCGCCGACCGGTTGAGTGCCCACGAAAGGGTCGAGGTGCTCAATGACGTGGTCCTCAATCAGGTGTTGGTCCGTTTCCTTGCCGCAGACGGGGACCACGACGGGTACACGCGGAGCGTGCTGCGGCGGGTGCAGGAGGAGGGCACCTCATGGATGGGCGGCACGACCTGGCGGGGACAGGCAGCGATGCGGATCTCGGTTTCCAGCTGGGTCACCGACGAGGCGGATGTGGACCGCACGGTACAAGCCGTACTGCAGTGCGCCGCCGCCGCGGACCACGACCGTCCCCAATGACTTCGGATGCCAGGGGAGGCCCGGGGCACTACTATTCGGCCGTGATCGATTTCTCGAACGGCTCCGTTTTCAAGCTGAATCCGTGTAACCCCTCCGACGTCATTCCCGAGGTGGCGCCCATTCTGATCCCTGGTGAGAATGTCCTCGCGTGCTTCAAAGCGGTGCGGGATTTCGTGGTGTTCACCGACAAGCGGTTGATCGCGGTGAACGTGCAGGGGATGACCGGGAAGAAGCGTGACTTCTCGACTCTGCCGTACAGCAAGATCCAGGCATTCTCAATCGAGACCGCCGGCACGTTCGATCTCGACGCCGAGCTCGAGCTGTGGTTCAGTGGCCTGGGTCGGGTCCGGCTGGAATTCAAGGGCTCTTCAAACATCCGGCAGCTTGGCCAGATGATCGCCAGCTATACCCTTTGACGTGCCGCGGTAGGCAGTTCCAGGCTCCTGCGGGCTCGGCACTGGCGACCCCGTCGGCCACGCTCGCACGTTCGCGCGTGGCGTCGTCAGTTTCGGGACCCATCGAAGTTGAACAGCCGCACAGGTCAGGGCCGGAGTTCCCAGAGGGCGCTGGTGGGGGATCAAGCACCACTACGACCCGAACAACGTTTTCACGTCAACCAGAACATCCAGCCCGCCGCCGACTGACCACCAGCCGGTGCATCAGCCGAGGCTCAACGGTGGAACCGGCCTGATACTCAGTCCTGGTCTTCCGGTGAGCTGCGGTGACGTCGGTGCAGATGCGGCTTCGCAGCGTGATGAGCGACCAGAGCCCGGGCCAGGGAGGTGCCGAACGCGACGAACAGGCCCACCGCGAGCAAGGCATAGACCATCGTGAAAACCTTCGACAATGCCTCCTGTGGTGCGAGATCGCCGTACCCGATCGTCAAGCCGGTGACGACGGAGAAGTACAGGCTGTCGAGCACTGACCAGCCTTCGACCAGCGTGTAGAAGGTCGTCGCGCTCGTCACCAGCACGACGATGCTGACCGTGATCCCGCGGAAGGCCAGGTCCCGCCAAGCCGTCCGGAACGCTGCAAAGAAGCGCCTCAGCATCAACAAGAGACCCAACATGGACGTACAGTACGCGATGCACTAGGGCGAAGCCCCGGGACGGAAATACCGGTTGTGGCAGTCAGCTGCTGTGTGCTTGCCTAGGCGGACATTCGCCGGCTGAGAGGGGCACCATGGCGACGACGTCGTCCACACCGACGGGCATCGCATACGAGCGGGCGGGTCCCCGTGGTGACCTGCCCGTCGTTCTTCTCCACGCGGGCGTCGCGGATCGCCGGATGTGGGATTCCCTGTGGCCGGCGCTGACCGCCGAACGCGATGTCGTCAGGCTCGATCTGCGCGGGTTCGGCGAGTCGACGGTCCGTCCGCAGGGCCCGCTTTCGCATGTCGATGATGTGCTCGACACATTGGCCGTGCTCAGCATCGAGCAATGCCACGTGGTCGGCGCTTCGTTCGGTGCCGGCGTCGCCGTCGAGGTCGCGCTGCTCCGGCCCGAACTGATGGACTCTCTGCTCCTGTGCGGACCAGGTGGATCGCTCATCGCCGAGATGACGCCGGATCTGCGTGCGTTCATCGAGGCAGAGGACTCGGCGATCGCCCGTGATGACCTGGACGGTGCGGCCGAGGTGAACGTGGCCTGGTGGGTCGACGGCACTCAACGGGAGGCCGGTGACGTCGACCCGGCGGTCGGCGGCCTGGTCCGACAGATGCAGCGGCAGGCATTCGAGGTCACGGCCGAGTGGGACGACGTCGACGAGATCGAGCTGGATCCGCCCGCGCTCGATCGGCTCACGGAGATCCGGGTGCGCACGCTGGTTCTGGTGGGTGCGCTGGATCTCGACGCCATCCACGACGCGGCACGGCGCGTGGCTGCCGGGATCGACGGTGCACATCACGTCGCGTGGCCGGGCGTCGCCCATCTGCCTTCGATGGAACGCCCCGACGATTTCCTGGCGCTGCTGCGCGGATGGCTGGCGGATCGGAGGCCATCGGACCTGTCGTGAAGCCTCCGTCACGACCGGGTCGAGTCCGCGCCATGCCGCGACCTCCATGAGGTCTGCTTCGACCTGCCGTAGCCGTCGGCCTTACTTCTGGTGGTTCATGTAGTGGTTGGGTCCGAGCTGCCGTGCCGGCCGTACAGTCGGACGAATCTGGCTGGGGTGAGTTCGTCACGGCGGTGTAGCCCGTGTGTGGTTCGGTCGAAGGCGGCGACGACCTCGTCGCCACCGGGGCCGATCGGTTGCACGAGTCGCCCGCCGACGCGCAGCTGGTCGACGAGTGGTTGTGGGACATCGGCGTGGGCGGCGGAGACGAGAATGGCGTCGAATGGCGCGAGCTCGGGCGCGCCCAGCGTGCCGTCGCCGAGGAGTAGCTGAGTATTGCCGATGCCGTGCTGGTCAAGATGGCGCCGCGCTCGTTCGACCATGTCCGGCCATCGCTCGATGCTGACGACGTCGGCGGCGAGCGTGGCCAGTAGTGCGGTCTGGAATCCGTAGCCTGTGCCAATCTCCAGGACGTGGTCGTCGCCGGTGAGCTGGAGCCCTTCGATCATGCGGGCCGACAGCGACGGCTGGGTGGTCACCTGGTTGTGGCTGATGGGTATCGGTTGGTCGAGGTAGGCCACGTCGGCGTGCCGGGCGGGGACGAAGTCGGCGCGGGGGACCGCGCGTACCGAGGCCAGCACGCGTTCGTCGCGTACGCCGCTGGCACGTACCAGGTCCGCCAGGTGGTCGGGCGTAGACATGTCGGGCCGATCCGATTCTCGTTGGGGTAGCAGGTAGCTGATCCTCCGTGTCAGGAGCGCGGGCGAAGGACGATGTCGCAGCCTCGGCCCGGAACGAGGGTCACGTTGCGCAGATGAGCCGGTTCCGGCTCGGGCCGTCGGGCTCGCACGTCGTACCGGCGGAGCAATGCGCGCAGCACCTCGGTCGCCTCCATCAACGAGAAGCCGGCGCCCAGACAGCGCCGCGTGCCGCCGCCGAACGGGATCCAGTTCGACGCGGGCACCGGGTCGTCGCCGAGGAAGCGCTCGGGCCGGAACTGCTGCGGGTCTGGATAGAGCGCGGGGTCCGCGTGCACCAGCCCGATGGCCGGCATGAGGGTGGTGCCGCGTGGCAGCCGGTAGCCTGCGACGTCGAAAGGCTCGGTCGACCGCCGGCCGACTTGATAGATGACCGGGTGCAGCCGCAGCGCTTCCTTGGCGACGGCTTCCAGGTAGGCGTCGTGGTCAGCGTCGGCCGCATCTTGCGCACGGCGCAGGACGCTCGGTCGTCGTGCCAGCTCATGGAATGCCCAGGCCAGCGCCGTCGCCGTCGTCTCGTGCCCGGCCAGCAGGAGCGTCACGAGCTGATCGCGCAGCTCGACGTCTGTCCACGTCCCGGCCTGTAGGAGCTGGGACAGCACGTCGGCCCGATCCGCGAGATCGGAACGCCGGCGGCGTGCGGCGATCTCGTCGTAGAGGATCGCATCGACGTCGCGCTGGATGCGGCGGTAACGCCGCCAGGGCGGGTAACGCATCAGCCGGGGATAGAACGCCGCCAGCATGATCAACGGATTGACCTGAACTACCGCGCTGACCAGGGGCCGCAGCCGGGCGAGCCGGTTCTCGTCGGTCACTCCGAACACCACCTGCAGGATCACCTCGAGCGTGAGCGCCCGCATCCGGTCGTGCATCCGGAACGGCCGGCCGACCGGCACGTTCGCCGCCGTGGCTTCGGAGAGTTCCGCGACCAGGCTCTGATAGCCGTGCAGCGCCTGCCCGTGGAACGCCGGCATCAGCTGCCGGCGCACTCTCAGATGATCGTCCTCGTCGAGGACCAGCGGTGAGTTCGCGCCCATCACCGCCGCCATGATGGTGTTGCCCTCGCCTGTGTGCAGAACCTCAGCTGAGGCACCGAAGACGGTACGGATGTGCTCTGGACGGCTGAGCACGACGACGACGCGTCCACCCGGGATGAGCCGGACGGTGAACACGTCGCCGTACCGGTCTCGCAGCCTCGGGAACCATTGCGCGCGCCGGACGGCGAAGACGGCGGTCTGGACGGCCATCGGCCACGACGGGCCGGGCGGCAGCTCACGTGCCGTCCGTCGGTCCAACGTGCGTGAGTCGAGCAGCGGAGTCGGCTCGGTCGTCACGGCAGCTCCAAGGGTCGAGCATCTCTACGGACACGATGCCTCGGGAGATCCCGTAATGCCAGCGCCAGGCCCGGTTCGGGCCGGGGAGCGTTGTTGAGCGACAATCCTGTCAATGCGATTCGGCATCTTGGGTCCGTTGGAGGTGTGGTCCGCCGACGGCGAGCCTGTGTCGGTAGGCGGGCCCCAGGTGCGTTCGCTGCTCGCCCTGCTCCTCCTGGACGCGGGGCGGGTGGTCACCCGCGAGCGGCTCATCGACGGTCTGTACGGCGAGGATCCGCCCGAAGGCGCCGCCAACGCATTGCAGTCCCAGGTGTCCCGTCTTCGCCGCGGGTTGCGCAGCGCGGCGGGCTTCGGCGATGTGGTCGAGTTCGATCGGTCCGGTTACCGGGTGGCGATCGATCCCGACGACGTCGACTGGCACCGGTTCGAAAGGCTTGCTCGCGATGGGCGGCACGCGTTGGGTGTGGGCGACCATGCCCGTGCGGCGGCGACTCTGGACGAGGCTCTTCAGCTGTGGCGCGGATCGGCGCTGGCGGATGTGACCGGGGTGCCCTTCGCCGACGCTCAGACAGTCCGACTCGAAGACGCGCGGGTGGCCGCCGTGGAGGATCATGCTCAGGCTCGGTTGGAACTGGGCGACTTCCGGGCTGTCGTCGCCGAACTGGAGCAGGTGGCAGCCGCGTACCCATTGCGGGAGCGGCCACGCGCGCAGCTCATGCGGGCGCTGTACGGCGCCGGTCGGCAGGCGGACGCGTTGGCCGTCTATGAGGACCTGCGGCACTCGCTCGCGGAAGGACTCGGCACAGACCCATCCCCGGACGTGGCCGAGCTCCATCTGGCGATATTGCGGGCGGACGATTCGCTGACCGACAACGCCGCGGCGACTGCGACCGTTGGTCTGCCCGCTCAACTGACCAGTCTCGTGGGGCGTGACGACGACGTCCGATGGATTCAGAAGCTGTTCGACCAGGCCCGCCTAGTGACCCTGACCGGCCCGGGAGGCATTGGGAAGACCCGATTGGCCATCGAGGCGGCCACCCGGATGCCGGGGGAGGTCTGCTTCGTGGACCTCGCCGCCCTTGACGACGCGGCGGCCGTGCCGCGGGCGGTGATCAGCGCACTCGGCCTGCGCGACGTCGGACTGCTGACTCCCACGTCGCCGACGACCGCGGCCGACCCCATCGCACGACTGATCACGGCACTCGCCGACCGCTGCATGCTGATCATTCTCGACAACTGTGAGCACGTGATCGACGACGCCGCCCGGTTGGCCCAGCGGCTGCTCGGCGCCTGTCCTGATCTGCGGGTGCTGGCCACCAGCCGGGAGGTGCTCGGCATCATCGGTGAGTCGCTGGTTCCGCTTGCCCCGCTCACGGTCCCGCCGGCCGGTACGCCCGCACCCGACGTCGTCGGCTACCCGGCTGTGCAGCTGTTCGCCGAGCGGGCCGCGGCTGTTCAACCAGGCTTCGAGGTAGACGGGGTCAACGCCGACGCGGTCCTGCGGATCTGCGAAGCCCTCGACGGGCTGCCGCTGGCGATCGAGCTGGCCGCGGCGCGGCTGCGTTCCCTGCCGGTCGAGGAGATCTCCTCCCGGGTGGGCGATCGGTTCCGGTTGTTGTCGCGAGGGAACCGTGCTGCTGAACCTCGGCACGAGACGCTGCGTGCGGTGGTCGAGTGGAGCTGGGAACTGCTCAGCGAGCGGGAGCGGACGCTGCTGCGGCGGCTGTCCGTGTTCGTCGGAGGCGGCGCTGCGGCCGCGGTCTCCCGGATATGCGAGTTGCCGGATGACGAGGTGGATGACCTGCTGGCGGCTTTGGCCGACAAATCCCTCGTCGACCACACCGGCGGTCGGTATCGCATGCTGGAGACCATCCGGGAGTTCGCCGCCGAGCGACTCGCCGAAGAGGCTGAGGAAGACCGACTGCGCAGGGCCTACGCCGAGTACTTCCTCGAGCTGTCGGAGACCGCGGAACCTTATCTGGTGGGTGCGGATCAGCTGGACTGGCTGGCACGGTTGACCGCCGAACGCGCGAATCTCCATGCGGCCCTGCACTGGGCGGTGCGGTGCGATATCGGAATAGCGCTGCGGCTGATGGCGGCGCTGTCTTGGTACTGGTATCTGCAGGGCCTGCGCGCAGAAGGCGCTCCCATAGCGGTGTCGTTGCTCGAGGCGCTCGGCGAGAACCCGCCCGCACAATGGGCTGAGGAATACGTCCTGTGCGTGGTCAACGCCGCGCCGAGTGGAGCGCTCGGGTCGCGGCTGGGCGCGTATCTCGACGAGGCCGAGACGTTCATGGCCGGCATCGACCGCCCCTTGCGGCATGCCGCCACCATGGTCGGATGGGCGCTTGTCGGTGGCCCCGGGAGGTCGGACATGGCCGCTCACCACAAGCAGGTCGGCCCCGGCCAGTGGCCCCGGGCCCTGTCTCGGCTGGGCGTGGGCTATCGGCACTTGTTCAACGGGGAGACGGCGCAAGCGGAGGGGGACTTCCGGGCCGCGCTCGACGGATTCCGCGCAACCGGCGACCGCTGGGGCATGGCGAACACCCTGGACCCGCTGGCCATGCTGGCCAACTGGCGAGGAGATCGGGAGATGTCCCTCGTCATGATCAATGAGGCACTGGAACTGGTTGAGCAGGTCGGCGCCCTCGAGGACGTGGCTGATCTGCTGTGCCGCCGCGCCGACGCCATGGTGCACGCCGGTGATCTGGCCAGTGCTCGACTCGACTACGAACGGGCCGCCGAACTGCTGCGGCGAGCGGGCGTGCCGGAGAAGATGACTACCGTGTATCGCGGCCTGGGTGACATAGCCCGGCTCAGCGGCCACCTGGCCAAGGCCCGCGACCTTTACCGGGAGGCGCTGGCCGCTGGCGAGTCACAGACGTTCAACGCCGAGTCCGAGACGCGGCCGTTGGCCATGGTAGGGCTGGGTCACATCGCGGCTGAAGAGGGCGACGCCGACACGGCCGCGGCGCAGTTCCGCGGTGCACTGCGCGGCCCGCTGGCGCACGACAACCTCCCGATCGCGGCGACCGTCGTCGAAGGGCTGGCGACTGTCGCGCTACTCGGCGGCGACGGGCAGCGGGCCGCGAAGCTGCTCGGCGCCGGGCGGGCGTTGCGC
>NZ_ML142849.1:234092-235153 GCF_004138495.1 Phytoactinopolyspora endophytica | reverse complement strand
TCAGCGCCCGCCCGGATGCTGGTCGACATGGACACCACACCGAACACGACACCGAAGAACCCACATCCCAAACCGCCCGGGGAAGCTCTGCGCCTGGCATCCGTACGCAAGGTCTACGGCGGGGCCGGCAACTCGGTGACCGCACTCGACGACGTCTCGCTCACGCTGCCTGCGGGGACGTTCACCGCTGTCATGGGACCGTCCGGGTCGGGCAAGAGCACCTTCCTGCAGTGCGCCGCCGGCCTCGACCAGCCCACCTCGGGAACGGTGTTCGTCGACGGCACCGAGATGACCGGAGGCAGCGAGGCGACCCTGACGAAGTTCCGCCGCAAGCACATCGGATTCGTCTTCCAACAGTTCAACCTACTGCCGACCTTGACGGTCCTGCAGAACGTCACCCTGCCGCTGAAGCTGGCGGGGCGGAAAACCGACCGCGACACCGCCGCAGCCATCCTCGACCTGGTCGGTCTGGGTGACCGGCTGGGCCACCGGCCGGCCGAGTTGTCCGGCGGCCAGGCACAGCGGGTGGCGATCGCCCGCGCCCTGGTAACCGGCCCAAGCGTGATCCTCGCCGACGAACCGACGGGCGCCCTGGACACGAAGAGCGCCCGCGACGTCCTGACCCTGCTGGCCGATGCAGTGCGGACGTATCGACAGACCGTCGTTATGGTCACGCACGACCCGGTCGCCGCCGCCTACGCCGACGCGGTCATCTTCCTGGCCGACGGCCGGATCGTCGGCCAGATGGCCAGCCCGACGGCCGAGGCGGTCGCGGAGCGCTTGACCCACCTTGCAGACGAGGTCGCGGGCGCGGCTACGAAGGCAGGTGCGTGACCATGCTGAATCTGGCTCTGCGCTCATTGCGGTACCGTACCGGCGCCTTCGCCGCGAGTTTCGTGGCGTTGTTCCTGGGCGCCACCATGATCATGACGTTCGCTTCCATGCTGGACACGGGGACCGGTGCCGGGGTCGACGCGGACAGCGAGGAGACGCTGTTCAATATGGGCACCATCGTCGGCGGCTGGGGTTTGCTCCTGGTGCTGTTCGCGGTCGCGTCCACG
>NZ_ML142849.1:231419-234024 GCF_004138495.1 Phytoactinopolyspora endophytica | reverse complement strand
GCCTATCGGTGCGGCAGCGTGCCACCGAGATGGCCTTGCTGAAGAGCGTCGGCGCGACACCGGCGCAGGTGCGCCGGATGATCATCGTTGAGACGGCCGTCATCGCCGTCGCCGCGACGCTGCTGGCGGTCGGCCCGGCCATGCTCGGTGGCCGTTGGCTGCTGGACGCGCTGATCTCCACCGACCAGGTCGCCTCGAGCGTGTCCTACGCATTCGGGTCCATCGCCGTGTCCATGGGCGTCGGCATCACCGTTGTCGCCGCCACGGGCGCGGCGATCCTGGCCGCCCGGAGAGCCACCCGTATGGGCGTCACCGAATCCCTCATGGACGCCGCGATCGAGAAGCCCAAGATGAGCAAGAAGCGCATTGTGGCGGCCTGCGTGGCGTTCGCCGTCGCCATCGAACTGGCAGTACTCACCATGGTGCTGACGGTCGATCAGGGTTACGAGTCGATGCAGACGGCCGGGTCTGCCGACATCTTCGCCGCGATCGGACTCGCGATTGTGGCACCGGCTCTGATCCGCATGGTCATCGCCGTGGTGGCCGGCCCGCTACAGCGCCTCGGCGGGGTCGCCGGCTACCTGACCGTGCAGAACATGCGGCAGCGTGCCAAGCAGATGGCCAGCGCCGTCATGCCGATCATCCTGTTCACCGGTATCGGCATCGGCACCCTCTACATGCAAAGCATCGAGAACGACGCCGTGGCTGCCGAGGGTTTGGTCAAGACCAACGAGCAGAACAACATCGAGACGCTGAACTTCATCGTCATCGGGATGATCGTGGCGTTCGCGGCCATCCTGCTCATCAATACGCTGATCGCCGCCACCGTCTACCGCAGCCGGGAGTTCGGCCAGCAGCGTCTCACCGGTGCCACGCCCGGGCAGGTCCTGGCAACGGTTGCCCTCGAGGGTGTCGTACTCACCGTCACAGGCGTGTTCTTCGGCACGATCGCCAGCCTGTTCACCATCCTCCCGTACGCCGCTGCCCGTACCGACTCGCTCATACCCGATGTGGGCCCGGTGATCTACCTGGTCATGGTTGCCGTCGCCGCGCTGCTGACCTTGGGAGTGAGCCTCGATACAGCTCGGCGCAAGATCCGGACGCCGGCTGTCGAAGCGGTTGCCGTGCCGTGACATCTGCTCGTCCGCGCTACTCTGACGCGCACCGGGTTCGTTTCACGGTCCAGAACTCGCCGCTGGCTCCGACTACTGGGTGAGGCCAGGCCGATCAGGGCTGGACACACCGCGAGGGAGACGACCGAATGAAGTACATGATCATGATGTTCGGCGGAGTCGGGGAAGCGCTGGAGAACCGTTCACCCGAATGGATCGGAGGGATGCACCGACTCTTGGTGGACCTCGATTCGGAACTCCGTGAGTCCGGTGAGCTGGTGGGCAGCCAGAAACTCACAGCTCCCGCCGCTGCGAAGACGGTGCGTTTTGTCGATCACGAGTCTGTAGCGACCGACGGTCCGTTCGCTGAGCTGAAGGAGTCTCTCGCCGGCTATTGGATCGTCGACGCCAGTGAAGAGCGAGCTTTGGAGATCGCCTCCAAGGTCGTGCAGTACATCGAATTCCCCATGGAGGTCCGGCAAATCATGGACGAGCCGTCGGCGATGTGAACGACTCGTCCATGAGGGGGTTGGCCGTGATGGCGGGCACCCGCGACCCGGTTGAGGATCTGCTGCGTGAACTCGCGCCGCAGGTCCTCGCCACGCTCGCTCGGCAGTACGGTCAGTTCGATGCGGCCGAGGACGCGACGCAAGAGGCGCTGGTGGCAGCCATCACCCGATGGCGTGATCAGGGCATCCCCAATCACCCTCGGGCCTGGCTGTTGACGGTCGCCCGGCGCAGCTTGATCGATGAGTGGCGAAGCGAGAGCGCTCGCCGCCGTCGTGAGGAGAGCACGGCCGGCCCGCCGTCGGGTCCGCTCGTGGCTCCCGGGGCGGACGAGCAACCCCCCGACGGCGACGACACACTCACGCTTCTCTTCATGTGCTGTCATCCTGTCCTCGCTCCACCGGCCCAGATCGCGTTGACCCTACGAGCGGTCGGGGGACTGACGACGACGGAGATCGCCAGAGCGCTGTTGGTGCCGGAGCAGACGATGGCCAAACGCATCACCCGGGCCAAGCGCCGCGTTGCCGAGGCCGGAGCACGGTTCGAACTGCCGCCGGCCGGGGATCTCCCCGTGCGGCTCCGTTCGGTGCAGGCTGTGCTCTACCTGATCTTCAACGAGGGATATACGGCGAGCTCAGGGGAGAGACTCCATCGTGTAGACCTGTCTACTGAGGCGATCCGGCTCACTCGGCTACTGCACCGCGTGCTGCCAGCGGACGGAGAGGTAGCCGGTCTGCTCGCGCTCATGCTGCTCACCGACGCCCGCCGGCCGGCCCGAACGGAGTCCGACGGATCGCTCGTGCCGCTGGACAGGCAGGACCGGTCCACGTGGGATCGCGCGGCTTTGCGCGAAGGGCTGCGGCTGGTCACCGACACGCTGGGGCGCTTTCCGATCGGTCAGTACCAGCTCCAAGCGGCTATCGCCGCAGTTCACGACGAGGCGGCTACCGCCGACGCCACCGACTGGCCGCAGATCCTCGCGCTGT
>NZ_ML142849.1:222808-231379 GCF_004138495.1 Phytoactinopolyspora endophytica | reverse complement strand
CACGCTCGAGCGCATCGCTCCTAGCCCCGTGGTCACTCTCAGCCGCGCCGTCGCCGTGGCGATGGTACATGGGCCACTCGCCGGGCTCGCGCTCGTCGGCACCCTCGCAGACGACGAGTGGGCGAGCCGCTCACACCGCCTCCATGCTGTTCAGGGCCACTTGCTGGAGATGGCCGGGGAACCACATCAGGCCCGCGAGCACTACCTCCGTGCGGCCAGGATGACAGCCAGCCTCCCGGAGCAGAGATATCTCCACGTCCGAGCCTCCCAACTCGCCCAGGACCCAGAGTGATCCGTAAACCGGACGGATGCGATGCGCGACGGCCTGAAGGTCAGTGACAACTCAGGTTTCGCCCTGCGCTCTACGCGGGTGTTTGCTGCCATTCGTGCAGCTTGTGGTCGATGGCGGTGGCTACGCGGTCGCGGGCGTCCTCTCGTGGCATGCCTGCCATCAGCAACGTGTCGTAGTCCGTGTCGGTGTGGCGCACCGAGGCCACGACGGCGAGGGTGACTGCACGCTGGTCGAAGGTCCGTCCCGCGGCGGAACGTCCGACCCTGCCGCTGCCGCGCGTGCCTGCATGCCGTGCGATGGCCTCCGCCCGGTCGGGAGGACACGCGGGGTATAGCCGGAGGATCTCCGCCGCCAGCTGTGCCTGGAACTCGACGTCCTCGTGCTGACGGCGTTCCCGATCTCGTTCGCGCCGACGCTCCCGCAGGTCGGCGTCGGCGAGGCACTGCTCCTCGGCATGCGCAAGCGCGCTCTCCTCGACGAGAATGCCCTGGCGTTCGTAACGCTTGCGACTTCGTGCCCAGCGGATGACGACGGCCGAGAGCTGGCTTGCCTTCTTCGCGCGCCGCGTGAGGGCAGTATTGCCGGACGGCAGGAACTCCAGGTGTCCCATGTCGGCACAGTCAAGGCACAGCGGCTCGTCGTTCTCCATGACGAGGAAGTCGCCGGATGCGGTGCATGATGCACAGGCCCATTCCTTTGTCGGGATTACCACCACCAGGTCCGGAGGCTTGCTCTGCCGGTCGACGACCTTCTCGACTTGGGCGGGCGAGTAGTCCGGTGCAAACCAGTGGGTTCGCAGGGCGCGTTCGTCTTCAGGGGTGGCGCCCGCAATGAATGTGAGCGGCTCGCGGCTGCGGGTGCTCGCGATGTACTCGACCTCGCGTGGTTGCAGGCCTCGTTCGCGAGCCCACTCAGTGAGGTGATCCACAGCATCCGCCAGCCGTTCAGGTGGCACGGGCAGTAAGTCCTGCAGATGCTTGATCTTGCCAGTACGCCATCGCTCGATGTTGGCCGGATGGACCCAGCCGAGCCCGCTGAGCAGATCTGCGGCCGAGACATACCGCTGCTCTTCGAGCAGGTCCTCCGCTGCCGCGATCACCTTCCGCCGCAGACTCACCTTTGCCATGCCTGTTTTCTAGCACGCTGTCACCGGCGAGTCATCGGGCCAGCACGCTGAAAGTCGCCAGCTCGCTACCTGGCATCGTGGCGTGCCGACATGATCGACACCGGCGCTAGGGTGTGGCACGCGTGACGTGGCGAGTTTCTGGATGGGATAATGGCAGGTAAGAGGAGGGTTGAATTGTGCGTCTCAAGAAGATGGACGTTGAGCAGATGCCGGAGAGGTTTGCTTACCTCTTCTGGAACGCCGATCTGTCCTCGTTAGATCTTGAACGTGATGCCCGATACATCGCGTCGCGGCTGCTTATGGCTGATGACGTTGCGGCGTGGGGATGGGCTGTTCAGCATTTGCCGGCCGATGCGCTCGCTTCGGTTGCGAAGCTGAGGCATGCCAGTCCTCGTCGTGCCGCGTTGGCACGTAATCTTGCCGCCGCAGCTGGGGTGAGTTAAAAGGTGAGCTCGCTTCCCAAGGATTTGGAGTCGTTCCTTCCGGCTTCGACTCGTGAGGCCTGGCGGAAGGGGTCGGTCGGTGGGGTTGAGGTCGCTGGTCTGCGCGACTTGTTCGCGATGAAGTTGAAGGTCATCGCGGACCGTGGAGAGCTGCGGGACTACTTCGACTTACTGACCATTGAGCAACGGACCGAATTCAAAGTCGAGACGGGGTTGGGATTCTTCGTCGAGCGGTATCGTCCACGGGTGCCTCGCCAAGCCGTAGCCGCGATCGTTCTCGGGCTCGGCTATCTTGACGACGTGGCCGATGATCCGACGCTGCCTCTGCGGCGCGACGAGATCGAGAAGTACTGGCAACGGCGGCAGCCTGACATCGGTAAGGCGTTGGAGCGAGGTTGACCACGTCGTGGCTGGCGTCGTCAAAGTGTGGAGCGTTCTGTTGACCGGGATTGGTGTGTTCCAGGCGTCTGGCTCAGCTGCTGGGTCATTCTTCCGAGCGGTCGGCGTGGATGCGCACGAGCGTGCTTAGAGCCTGGCGGTTCAGCTCGGGATTCGCTGCCGAGAAGTGCGCCAGCGCAGTCACGGCTTGGTAGAGCGCCCAGCCCCGGCCGCGGAGCCACGAGGCGTGGTCGGCCGCAAGCTCGGTCCGGAACCGCGTCCGGCTCTCACCCGCGAAGACGTGCCACGCTGGTTGCAGGTCGCATGCTGGGTCCCCGACGGTCAGACTGCCGAAGTCGATGACGCCCGTGAGGCGCCCGTCGACGACGATCAGGTTGCCCGACAGCAAGTCGCCGTGCACCCAGGCCTCGTCGCCGTCGCATGGCGGAGCGTCGAGCGATTCCTCCCAGCTCTGCAGGGTGGCGTCGACGTCGATCCGGTCGCCGAGCTCAGCGATCGATCGCCGCACACGCTCGTCGCACTCGATGAGCGGGCCGCCCCGGCTATGCGGTGGTCGTGGGCGCGCACCTGCCGTGTCGACGCGGCGCAATGCTCTCACGAAGGCCGCGAGGTCTACGGCCGCTTGGTTCAGGTCGGCGATCGTGCCGTTCGCGTTCTTGCCGGCCAGCCAGGTGCACACGGACCAGTCGAACGGATAGCCGTCGGCCGGGCGGCCGTGCGCCATCGGCACCGAAATCGCGAGCGGCAGGTGCGGGGCGAGTCTCGGCAGCCACTCGGCTTCCTTCGCTACGTGCTCTGCGGCCCAGGAGGAGCGCGGCAGGCGGGCTGCCAGGTGCTCGCCAAGGCGATAGATATCGTGGTCGGTGCCGTGCGAATCGACAGGTTCGATCGGCAGCTCTGCCCATTGAGGAAACTGTCCGGCCAGCAGCCGGCGTACCAGCGGGACGTCGCTCTCGACCTCGTCGGCACGCATCGTGTTCGTGCGCATCGTCGTCATCATTCAGGAGCCGAGCCCATGGCGGCAACTGAGTTCTGCCGGCGCTCCAGGCGCGCCTGGCGGTGAGTTCCTGGTGTGTGCCCGAAAGCTCGGTGGAAGACGTCGATGAAAGCACTGGCAGATGCCCATCCGCAGGTGTGGGCGACGGCGGTCACCGGCGTGTTCTCCGCCAGCAGGACGAGAGCACGATACAGGCGCAGCTGGGTGCGCCACTGCGGGAAGGTCATGCCGAGGTCGGACTTGAAAAGCCGGGCCAGGGTGCGGTCGCTTGCGCCGACCTGCCTTCCAAGTGCGGCGAGGGTCCGGTTGTCGGTCGGATCAGCACGCAAGATCGCGCAGAGCGCCTTAAGCCGAGAGTCGGTGGGAGCCGGAAGATGTACGGGCTGCTGGGGCGAGGCCTTCAACTGGTCGAGCAGGACCGCTCTTAACCGCCCGCGTTCCGGGGTGTCGTCGTTCGAGGTGCGGGTGTACGCGAGGATCAGCTCACGTAGCAGAGGACTGACGGTCAGCACCGTGGGATCGTCCAGTCCCAGCGGATTGTCGGTGGCGGGGAGGCCGACCAGGTGGAGTTCCAGCTCACCATGGGCCTGGTGGGCGTGTGCCGTTCCAGCGGGTACCCAGATGGCGTGGGTGGCGGGTGCCACCCACGAACCCGCGTCGGTGGTGATGGCCAGCACCCCGCGGGAAGCGTAGACGATCTGGTGATCATCGTGACGGTGCGCATCGATAGCACCGCCATGCTCCAGTAGCCGAGCGTGCGTCGGCGCAACAGGTTGATGGCGGATCTCCGTCATTGTCCGACAGTTTATCGGAAGCGCGACACGGCGTCTGCCGGTGAACATGGCGATGTGCCGAGAAACAGATCCATCACCCTGCTGTCAGTCGGACATGCGTGCGTGGACGTGTACCAGGGCTCTGTGGCGTCCCTCGTCCCGTTCTTCATCGCCGAGCGGGCCTACACATACGCGGCGGCCTCGGGCATCGTCCTTGCTGCGTCGCTGTTGTCTTCGCTGGTCCAGCCGCTGTTCGGAGCGCTGACCGACAGGCGGGCGCTGCCCTGGCTGCTGCCCGCGAGCACGATCCTCGGCGGGCTGGGGATCGCATTGAGCGGCATAAGCGGCTCCTACCCCCTGACGTTGGCGTTCGTTGCCGTATCCGGGATCGGCGTCGCGGCCTATCATCCTGAGTCTGCTCGCGTCGCGCGGATTGCCAGCCGGGGGAGTCACACTGCGATGGGCTGGTTCTCCCTCGGTGGAAACATCGGCTTCGCCGTCGCTCCCATCATGGTCGCCGCCGTCGTCGCCACCGGCGGTCTTCGGCTCTCGCCTCTGCTCTTGGTACCGGCTCTCGCCGGCAGCGTGCTGTGCCTTCCCGTGTTGCGCGCACTGGATACGGAAACACGAACCCGTGCCAGCACAGCTGTCCACGTAGGCACGAACGACAATGCATCGTTCGCGAAACTCTCATTTGCCGTGGTCTGCCGGTCGATCGTGTTCATCGGCCTGAGCACGTTCATCTCGCTCTATGCTCAGGAGCGCACCTCGGGCGGTGCGACGGCTGGTGCCGCAGCGCTGTTCATCCTTTACCTGGGTGGAGCGGCGGGCACGCTGCTCGGAGGCAGACTGGCCAACCGCTGGGACCGGGTCACCGTCGTGCGCCGCGCATACCTGATCTCTGTTGTCGCCGTCACGGGGATAGTGCTCATACCCGGACCGGCGTTGTACCTGTTCGTGGCGTTGACCTCTGCCGGCCTCTATATGCCGTTCTCGCTACAGATCACTCTTGGACAGGATTACCTCCCGTCGCGTGTCGGCACCGCCAGCGGGGTCACGCTCGGCCTGGCTGTCAGCATCGGCGGCATCGTCAGCCCGATCGTCGGCAGCATCGCCGATGCAGCGTCCCTCCAGGTGGCGCTCGCGCCGCTGATCGCGATGCCAGCGGTCAGCTGGCTCCTGTTCCGAAGGCTTCCTGAACCGACCGCGTCGGTCACGGCTGTGCCCGCATAGCGAGGGCCCGGACGGGCGCTCGGACATGGTCAGGTGGACCACGTGCGGCCCTGTCCAGTCAGCACCCGGCCGAATTGCAGTTCCGGGAAATGTGCGCCGGTCCCGATGGTGTGCTCGTCCTCAAGTTCCCGCCAGAGCTCTTCGCGGGTACGGTCGGCCAGGGGTGGATCGACATCTCCCATCGAGCGCCAGGTCGGTTCGGTGAGCTGGACCGGGCAGGTGATGGCATCGCCGACGAGCATCGCACGGTCCAGGCCAGAGGAGATGATGACCGCGCAATGACCTGGCGTGTGTCCGGGCGTGCGGACGATCTCGACGCCGGCCGTGACGACGTGGTCGTGGTCCAGTGCGCGCAGAGCAACCGATCCGTTCCGGAACCCCTGCCTGATGTGATCGAACATCTCACCCGGTCCGTCGACGAAGTGGTGTCCGTCCCCGGCGCCGAACCAGATGTTGGCTGTCGGGAATGTCGCATTCCCGTCACGGTCGAAGAGCCATCCCACGTGGTCGGCGTGGAGATGCGTGCAGATGACATCAGTGATGTCGGCCGCGCTGACACCAGACGTGCGCAGCGCGACGGGGAGCTGGCCACCGACCAGCTCCATGTCGTGCGGCAACGTCTGTCGAACGGGTCCGAGTCCGGCGTCGACGAGGATGACACGGTCGCCGGTTCGGATCAGAAAGCAGCCGATCGGCAACCAAGCGACGCCATCGGCGTCGAACGGATGGCCGGGTGTTTCCGGGACGCGTGTGGTGAAGTACTCGGGCCGGGCGACGAAGGTGCCGTCCGAGAGCGGCAGCACGTCGATGTCCCCGATTCGCATGTCTCCCGATTGTGTCCGATGCGAGCTACGACGGGATAGTGCCGCTTAACGCGGGGCATGGCCCGGAATAGGGCAGAGGCGGTCGGGGTTGGCTCTGGATGTGAGTGTTTCCGCTGAATCGGCGATCAAGATCGATGTCTGGTCCGACGTGGCCTGTCCTTGGTGCTATGTGGGAAAGCGTCGCCTGGAGCGGGCGCTGTCCACGTGGCACGGAGAGGTGGCGATCGAGTTTCACTCGTTCGAGCTCGCTCCGGACACACCGGTGGACTTCGCGGGCTCCGAGGTGGACTTCTTGGCGCGGCACAAAGGTATGCCCAACGACCAGGTCGAGCAGATGCTGACGCAGATGACGAGCCTGGCCGCTGAGGAAGGCCTGGCGTTCGACTACGAGGCCCTTCAGCACACGAAGACGTTGAAGGCGCACGAGCTGCTTCACTACGCCAAGACCGTCGGCAAACAGGTGGACATGAAGGAGCGGCTGCTCAAGGCGTATTTCGAACAAGGCCGGCATGTCGGGCGTGTCGGTGAGCTGGTGGCACTCGCCGACGAGATTGGGGTGGACCCGGAGAAGGCCCGGGACGCGCTGGAGTCCGGCGCGTACGCCGACGACGTGGCCGCGGACATCGCCCAGGCGCATTCCCTCGGGATCAACGGCGTGCCGTTCTACGTCTTCGACGGACGTGTCGGTGTATCCGGCGCGCAGCCGTCTGACGTCTTCACCAACGTCCTCGAACGCATCGCCCGGAAGGAACTGTGATCATGCCGGACCATAACCACGACGCGGTGAGCAGGCCAGACCTGGTGAACAAGCCGGAACCCGCCGCCCCGTTCTCGGGTGGACTGGTCGTCGTGGACAGTGACTCGACGGCCGGCGTCTGCATCGATGGGGTCTGCGCGGTTCCTGTGCGTGCCGAGGTCAAGGTCTCGGACGGGGAGTAACGCGCCGTTTCGCTCATTGGTCCTAGTCGGTGCCGGACTCCATGGCTGCGCGGTCCAGGATTTCGTCGTCCGCGTCCACCTCGCCGCGGGAGGCGATCGCCTCGGCACCACCCTGGGGCAATTCGCCGAACAACTCGGTTCGCGCCGCGCCCGTGCCGATGAGCTCGGCGTGAGTGGCACCGATCATGCCGAGGTCGGCGTACTGCTCGAGGCGGGCGCGCGAGTCGGCGATGTCGAGGTTGCGCATCGTGAGCTGGCCGATCCGGTCCAGTGGACCGAACGAGGAGTCCTCCGTGCGTTCCATGGACAACATGTCCGGGTGGTAACTGAGCGCCGGACCTCTGGTGTCGAGGATCGAGTAGTCCTCGCCACGCCGCAGCCGCAGGGTGACCTCTCCGGTGACGGCGATCCCGACCCAGCGCTGCAGCGATTCGCGCAGCATCAGCGCCTGTGGATCGAGCCAGCGGCCCTCATACATCAACCGGCCCAGCCGGCGACCCTCAGCGTGGTAGGTCGAGATCGTGTCTTCGTTGTGGATCGCGTTGACCAGCCGCTCGTACGCCGCGTGCAGCAGGGCCATGCCGGGCGCCTCGTAGATGCCCCTGCTCTTGGCCTCGATGATCCGGTTCTCGATCTGGTCGGACATGCCCAGGCCGTGCCGGCCCGCGATCGCGTTGGCCAGCGTGACCAGTTCGACAGGTGAGGCGACCTGGGTTCCGTTGATCGTCACCGGCCGGCCGCGTTCGAAGCCGATAGTGACGTCTTCCGGCGCGATCTCCACCTCTGGGTCCCAGAACCGCACACCCATGATCGGCTGAACCGTCTCGACCCCGGTGTCGAGGTGCTCCAGGGTCTTGGCCTCGTGGGTGGCTCCCCAGATGTTGGCGTCCGTCGAGTACGCCTTCTCCTCGCTGTCCCGATACGGCAGGCCATGCTCGAGCAGCCATGCGCTCATCTCCTTGCGGCCGCCGAGCTCGCCGACGAACGCCGGGTCCAGCCACGGCTTGTAGATGCGCAGATTCGGGTTGGCCAAGAGCCCGTAGCGGTAGAACCGCTCGATGTCGTTGCCCTTGAACGTCGAGCCGTCGCCCCAGATCTGAACGTCGTCTTCCAGCATCGCTCGCACCAGCAGCGTGCCCGTGACCGCCCGGCCCAGCGGGGTGGTGTTGAAGTACGGCCGGCCGGCGGACCGGATGTGGAACGCCCCGCACGTCAGTGCCGCCAGTCCTTCCTCCACGAGTGCCGTGCGGCAGTCGACCAGCCGGGAGATCTCAGCGCCGTACAGCTTCGCGCGCCCGGGAATCGAGTCGATGTCGGCCTCGTCGTACTGTCCGAGGTCGGCCGTGTAGGTGCACGGCACGGTTCCCTTGTCGCGCATCCAGGCGACCGCGACGGACGTGTCGAGCCCTCCAGAGAAGGCGATGCCGACGCGTTCGCCGACGGGCACAGAGGTGATGACCTTAGACACGAGCAAAAGTATGCACCAATGCGCATAGCCATGCAAGCGCGGGGTCGATCGCACTCGCTATGACAACAGGATTTGCC
>NZ_ML142849.1:221052-222798 GCF_004138495.1 Phytoactinopolyspora endophytica | reverse complement strand
GTGGCCTGGTCGTGCAGCAGCCGATAACGTGATGACGTGGCGGACGTACCGCGCACACCAGAGGCAGCCGCTGACGACGGTGCCGGGGAGCTGGCGCGCGGTCGCGCGGCCGCTGAACGGCTCGCCTGGCAGCAGGCCTACGAGTCGCTGTCGCGGGCGCACGAGACGACAGCGCTGCCGGCAGCGGATCTCGAGCTGCTGGCTACCGCCGCGTACCTGACCGGTAAGGTGGCCGCTTGCCTGCATGCCCTCCAACACGCGAGCGAAGCACACGCGGCTGCGGGCAAGGTACCGCGCGCCGCGCGTTGCCTGTTCTGGCTGGGGTTCACCCTGTTCTCCCAGGGTGACATCGCCCAAGCCGGTGGTTGGCTGGCTCGGGCCGCACGGCTGCTGGACCGGGAGCAGGGGGAACACGCCGAATCTGGCCTGCTGCTGCTCCCTCAGGTGTTCCAGACCGCGGCCGAAAGCGACCACGCCGGTTCGGAGGCCATCGCGGCCCGGATGGCGGACATCGGCCAGCGGACTGGTGATGTCGAAGTGCTGTCATTCGCGCTGCATGAGCAAGGACGGGCCGTGCTCCGGCAGGGGCGGGTCCGTGAAGGCATGGCGTTGCTGGACGAGTCGATGGTGGCCGTAGTGGCGGGCGAGTTGCCGCCGTACCTCGCCGGCAACCTCTACTGCTCGATGATCGACGCATGCCGGGAGATCGCCGAGTTCCGCCGGGCCCACGAGTGGACGGTGGCGCTGACGACGTGGTGCGACCGGCAGCCGGACATGGTCACCTTCAGCGGGCAATGCCTCGTCCATCGCGCCGAGATCATGCAACTACGTGGGCAGTGGTCCGAAGCTCTTGCCGAAGCGAAGCGGGCATGTGAGCGGTTCGCCGATGCCATCGACCAGCACGCCGTTGGCATGGCCTGGTACCGGCTCGGGGAGATCTACCGAGTCCAGGGCGCGCGAGAAGAGGCGGAGGACGCGTACCGCCGTGCCGGCGAGTGGGGGCGCGACCCGCAGCCAGGGCTAGCGTTGCTGTGGCTGGACAAGGGAAGGACCGGCGCGGCCAGGGCGGCATTGGAGCGGTCCGTGGCCGAGATCACCGATCCGTTGCGACGTGCCACGCTGTTGTCTGCCCAGGTCGAGCTCGCGTTGGTGACCGGTGACGTCGACGCCGCCACCGCCGCTTGCGAGGCGCTGTCCACCATCGCGGCGGAGTTCGGCACACCCGTGCTGCGAGCGGAGGCCGACCGCGCCCGCGGCGTCGTCCGGCTCGTCACCGGCGACATCCGGGATGGGTTGATCGCGCTCCGATCGGCGTGGCAGCTGTGGCGGGATCTCGATGCGCCGTACGAGGCCGCCAAGGTGCGGGTGCTGATCGGACGGGGCTGCAGCGCACTGGGTGACGACGAGTCAGCGGCGCTCGAGCTGGACTCGGCGAGGCGGGTGTTCGACCAGCTCGGCGCGGTCATCGATCTGGCCAGGCTGGATGCGTCAATACGTCACGGCAGCGGTCCAGCAGCGACCCACGGACTCACCGCGCGCGAGGTGCAGGTGTTGCGCCTGCTCGCGTCCGGCAAGACGAACCACGCCATCGCTGCCGAACTGGTGCTGGCAGACAAGACCGTGGACCGGCACGTGAGCAACATCTACGCCAAGCTGGGCGTGAACTCCCGAGCGGCTGCCACGGCGTATGCGTTCCAGCATCGACTGGTCACCGCCACCGCCTGACGACCCGTTGCCGGCGTCTCG
>NZ_ML142849.1:216057-221039 GCF_004138495.1 Phytoactinopolyspora endophytica | reverse complement strand
GTGGATACACCCACGTGAGCTGCGGGCATGTTGGGGTGTTCGCCCGACGCGGCGATGACGTGCGGGCTCGTAGCGTCGATACCGAGTTCGAGACGACGGCGGACCCGCAAATGGAGATGGTCATGCGAAGGATCGAAGAGAGCACAGTGATCAACCGGCCGTCCGACGAGGTGTTCCATTACCTGGCCACCCGGTCACACGATTCCGAGTGGATGGTGTCGGTGCGGGAGTCGGAATGGCTGGACGCGGTTGACCCTGGCGCGTCCGAGACGGTCAGCATCGGACGTCGCGGACGCATGGTGATGGACGTCAACGGCCGGACAGTCGAGTTCATCGACGAGGTGACTGACTACCAGCCGGGCCGGGCGGTGGCGCACCGGACCGTGGAGGGGCCTTTCCCGCTGAACACGGCATGCATCTGCGAGCCCACACCACAAGGCTGCCGGGCCACCGTGGTGGGCGAGGCCGACCGGCGGTTCGGGGGCGTGTTCGCCCCGCTGGTCGAGCCGTTCGTCGCACGTGGTGTCCGGCGCGGCTTCAAAGCAGACCTCGCCCGGCTCAAGAGCATTCTCGAGGCAGATTTTGCGCGGACGGGGGAGGATGACGATGACGCAGGATAGCGACGTCAATCAGGGCGAACGCGAGTACTGGGCCGGCGATGGCCCGCGTCAGTACGACGAGCATGGCGACCGCTGGGAGGCCATGATGGCCCCGTTCGGCACGGCCGTGTTCGACGCGGTCGCGCTCCAGCCCGGGGAACGAGTGCTGGACGTGGGCTGCGGTTGGGGAGCGACGACGGTCGAGGCGGCAGAGCGGGTAGCGCCGGACGGCACCGTCGACGGTATCGACATCTCAATGCAGATGCTGGCGCACGCGCGGCAACACATCGCAGGCCTGACGAATGTGACTCTTCTGGAAGCCGACGCCCAGATCCATCGGTTCGAGCAGGAGGCCTACGACGCGGTGATCAGCCGGTTCGCGGCGATGTTGTTCGATGATCCACCCGCCGCGTTCGCCAACCTGCGCCGCGCGTTGAAACCGGGTGGGCGGCTGGCATTCGTGTGCTGGCGGCATCCGCTGGAGACGGAGTGGCTTGCCGTCGCGTTGGCGGCGGTCGTACCGCTGATCGGCCGGCAGCCAGACCTGGGCCAGCCCGATACACCCGGGCCGTTCGCCTTTGCCGACGGCGACCGGGCGCGTCGCATGGTCGCGGCCGGCGGGTTCAGCGAGGTGACGCTGGAGCCCGTCGTCCGGCCGCAACGAGTAGCCGGTGACTCCGCGGACGCGGCAGAGTTCGTTCTCTCGCTGCCGGAGAGCCGTCAGCTTCTCGAGGGGGAACCCGAAAGCGTCCGGGCTGCGGTGTCCGGAGCGTTGGTCGAGGCCTTCCTGCCGTACTCCGGTCCGCGCGGCGTGGTCATGGATGCGTCCGCGTGGCTGGTGACCGCCCACCGATAGCCACACCGCCGTCGTCTCACCGTCGTGCCGAGAGGAGCGCCGCGAGTCCGGCGTCGAGTGCGTGCAGGGTGCTGGCGGGAATCGCCGCGCGGGCGGCGAGGTTCAGCAGGTTCGCGCTGGCTGACACGGAGAGGAGCTCGCTGTGTACGAGGTCCGGAGCGTGGCGCTCGACGACGTCCCGGGCGGCCGGGTCCCGCAGCAGCTCGGTGAGGGGACGTTCGAGCAGATCGCGGGCGGCGAGGTCGGTGCTCGACGGCAGCGGCTCGGCCAGCGCGTCCGCGCGCTCACGATGGGCGCACGCGTGCAGGTGCGCCCTGGTGATCTCACCGTCGGCGGGGATGCCGAGACGCTGGAACTGGCTGGCCGGGGCGTCGTTCTCCCTCATCAGGCGAGCGAGCAGCTGTAGCATCCGCAACTCTGCGTCGTCGTCGACGATCGGACGTTCCTGTCCCGGGTCGGATTCCAGGTCGAAGAGCAGGGTGCCGTGTCGCCATGGGTTCATCCACCGGGATGTCGCCGGCATCCGCATGGTCCGTACGCCCTTGGTGAATCCGAACGGCTCGGCCGGCTCCCAGCCGGCGAGCTCGTCGACACCGAACCGGGTGCGCATGTGGGTCGGCATCAGGGTGTACTCGTCCAGCGGGAGGTTGCGCTCGTCGTCCGAGGCGCGCATGTATACGTACCGGCCGTCGGTGACGTTCACGTGCCCGCCGTGTACCCCGAACAGCGCGCCGTCGTGCGACGGCCCGTCGCCGGCGAGTACCGGGGCCAGATCCTGGCCCTGCATGTCCGGAGCGGGCCGCACGTCGAAGAACCCGAGCATGGTCGGGGCGATGTCGATGGTCTGTGTCAACGCGGTGCGCCGTGTGCCGCGCTCGCCGCAGCGTGGATCCCATACGAAGAACGGCAGATGGACCAGCTCGTTGAACCACGGCTGCACGCCCTTGGCCCACCAGCCATGCTCACCCAGCAAGAAGCCGTGGTCGGTGTTGACGATCAGCATGGTGTCGTCCCACATGTCGTGGGCGTCCATGAAGTCCAGCACCCGGCCCAGCGAGTGGTCGCACATCGACACCAGGGCGGCGTACTCCGATCGGGCATGCTCGACCTGATCGCTCGGCTCGGTGACCTTACGGTATTCGGGCCAGTCGAACTCCGGGCCGTCATACCCATGCGGGTACCGGTCCTTGTACCGCTGGTGGCTGAAGAACGGCTCGTGCGGGTCGAACAGCTCGATCTGCAACATCCAGCGGTCCGCGCCGACATTGGTCTCCAGGAACTCCAACCCGGCGTCCACGGTGCGGGTCTGCGAGTGTTCCGCCTCGGTGCGCATGAAACGGCGGTTGACCTGGTCCTGGCGGCGCATCCGGTGTATCCCTGGCGCGCTCGTGCCGGGTTCGACGACGCCCTTCCACGGATCGCCCTCCTGCCCGCGCATGAACTCCCAGGTGGTGAACCGGGTGTGGTAGGTCGCGCCTCCGTCCTCCCAGTAGTGCGGGTGATCGGAGACAAGGTGCGTATGCACCCCGGCCTCGCCCAGCAGCTGCGGCGCCGAATCGTCGAACGGCTCCAGCGGCCCCCAGCTGCGGTGCAGGAAGTTGTACCGCCCGGTGTGCATCTCCCGGCGTGCCGGAATGCACGGCATCGACCCCGCGTAGAAGTTGTCGAACGTCACCGCGCGTTCCGCCAGCCGGGCGAAGTTCGGCGCGTCGACGAACGTGTCCCCGTACGGCGCGAGCATGTGCCGGTTGAGGCTGTCGAACATCAACACGATGGCTCTCATCCGGTCACTCCCTGGTTCTGTACGGCGCGGCCGGCGAGCTCGTGGCGCAGCTCGATGCAGGCGGCGATGTGAGCGTCGACGGCGGCGGCACCATGCCGGTGCGACCACTCCGCGACCAGATCGGACAGTTCGGAGTCGAACGGCAACGACGTCGCGACGGGCACGCTTCGATCGCGATGGCGGTACCGCGCGACCTGTGCCTGGCGCGCCTCGATCTCCGTGTCCAGCAGCCTGAGCACCTCGTCGACGCCCAGAAAGCCCGCGAAACTGAGCCGGGTGAACAGGTCGGAGTCCTGAAACCGGCTGGTCACGACGTAAGGTCCGGTGAGCCAGTCGAGGAAGACGGTCTCACCCTCGACCGTCACGCTGTACAGCTTGGCGTCCTGGGCACCCGGGCGCGGTTCGACCGTGTGCTGTATCCAGTCCCGGCTCTCCATCTTCCCGAGTGATGTGTAGACCTGGCTCATCTGGGTGTTTGAGCGCATGAACCGACCCTGGGCGTCCATGAACTTCTTCAGGTCGTAGCCGGTGCTCGGTTTGCGCAGGAGTACTCCCAGAAGGATCATCTCAAGCTTCGCCGCCACGCCGCCTCACCTATATCACTTGTGGAATGCCCAGACCATGACACAAGTGCCATGGTCGTGTCAACGATCGGCCCCTCAGAGCGACGGAGAGACTCGCGATCGACGTTGTGGCGCCGCAGTGCCGGTGCTCGCCAGATGGCGCCAAGCTAAGGTGGGGCGGACGTTGTCGATCTTCGCGCATGCACGTGCGCGGGGGGAGTGGTTCATGGTTGTCGTCGTCGCCGTTGCCACTGGTGTCCTTTTCGCCTTGCTGGCGATGATCTACCTGGTCACCGCGGCGAAGGCGCAACGCCTACGCACCATGGTCCATGCAGCGCATGACCATCGGCACCAGGTGGACTCTGACCAGCTGGATCCGTACGAGTTGGCGTTGCTCACGGGTGGCAAGCAACGGCTCGGCCAGGTCGTGCTGGCCAAGCTCTACCTGGATGGGCTGTTTCGCGTACGTCGACGCGGCCGGAGCTATCTCAGGCAGGCGCGGCTCGAGGCAACGCCTGGCTCGGATGCCCGCAGCGATGCCGTTCCAGACAATGCTGCAGTGGCCATCGCTACCAAGGTCGTCAACTCGCGCGGGTTCAAGTACCCCGTCGAGGTGATGGCGGCGGCAACCAGAGCAGACGCGTGGATGACCGCCACCCTGGATCGGCTGCGCGATGCGGGACTGCTGCTTCCGGTCAAGCGGCTTCGCCCGCTGGAACGCTGGCGCTCGTTCGCCTCCGGCGTTCAGGCGTTCATGGTGTTCCCACTGGCTGCGGCGGCGTTCTTCTCCGTCATGTTCCTGGCCGCCGGCTCGATCGAAGCCGGCGTTCCTCTGTATGTCGTCGTACCGCTCTTTCTGAGCACACCACTGGTGTTCATACAGACGCTGCGCTTGTTCGGTGTCACCGCGGAGGTGATGCTGGCAGCGGCCGTCGCCGCCGTGTACCTGGCGGTTCCGGACGTGCCCGTCTGGGTGAGCGTGGCCGCGCTGATCTACTGTGCCGCGTGGCTGGGCCTCTTCAGCGTGCATCGGGTCACCCGTCGGTCTCTCGGAGCGCGGACTCTGGCGGGCGACGCGGTGGTGGCTGCCGCCCGTGCGAAGGTAGGCGAGCGGGCGGCCCGGCGCCGCTCTGACGCGCTGGTACTTGTTGCTCTCTACGGCCTGAGCATGTTGCGTATCT
>NZ_ML142849.1:213447-216042 GCF_004138495.1 Phytoactinopolyspora endophytica | reverse complement strand
ATCGGGACCGGCCGTGGCCAGAGGGGAGAGCACGTCATCGATGCCGATCACCCGGATCTACCGGAGCTGGGTGATTTCGCCGCCGCGTGTGGCTTCGCAGGCGTGGGCGCACTCGCCGGTGAGCTCGGCGACGGTGGCTCCGGAGGAGCGTTCGGCTCCGACGGCGGAGCCGGCGGCATCGGAGGCTTCGGCGATGGTGGCGGTGGTGCTGGGGGCGCCGGTGGGTTTGGAGGCGGAGACGGCGGTGGCGGTGACGGTGGCGGGGGTGGATCCGGCGGCGGTGGCGGCGGGCCCTAACCGTCCCGGTGGGCGCTGCCGGTGATGGTGTCCAGCGCAGTCTGCGAGGCCGCGTCGGCGCCCCGGTAGACGACCAGGCGCTGATCCCGGTCGTGCAGCGGTGTGAGCACGTCGAACTCGATCGAGATCGGTCCGACAGCTGGGTGCAGCAGGCGCTTGTGACCGTGCGCGTTCACTCGGACGTCGCGCTCGTCCCACAGCCGGGCGAAATCGGGGTTGCCGGCTCTCAGCTCGTTGATCAAGGCTGCGAGCTCGGCGTCGTCGGGCCTGGTCGCCCAGGCGGCTCGCAGGTCGGCGATGCCTTCGCGGATCACCTGCTCGCGGTCGATGTAGAAGTCGCGGATCGTGGGGTGCCGGATGCACAGCCACAGAGCGTTCCGCCGCCGCTGGGGGATCGCGTCGAGGTCGAGTCCCATCAGCAAGGACATCTGCGGATTCCATGCAGTGATGTCCAGCCGGTGGTTGAGCACCATGGCGGGTAGCGGTGACAGGTCGTGCACCATGTTCCCGAGTGGTCCAGGGATCGCCTCGCCGCGTGTGGCGCGCTGGCCGACAGGACGCTGCTGCGCCAGGTCGAACAGGTAGGCCCGCTCGTCGTCATTGAGCTGCAACGCCCCGGCCAGCGCATCGAGGACCTCAGACGATGGGCGCAGGCCTCGGGCCTGCTCGAGACGGGTCACGTAGTCGACGCTGACCCCCGCGAGCTCTGCCACCTCTTCGCGTCGCAGGCCTGGCGTGCGGCGTGCGCGACGACCGGACGGCAGCTCCGCGTCGGCCGGCGCGAGCCGTTCCCGCCGGGTACGCAGGAAGGCCGCCAGCTCTTGGCTCATGTCCATGGTGGTGCTCACGTCCAGGATTCTATGGCGGATGCTTCCTGGGACTGCGAGTCCCAGGACGATCCTTCCCTTCCCGCTGGCCCGGACGACGGCGAAGCTTGAGCGAGCGGGCCAGCCAGCAGCGGAGGCGGCCCGCGGCCCTTGACATCACCGCTGCGAAGACAGGAGGCCATTGTGGCTGGAACCGTTTCTCTCGACAGCTATCGACTCCTGGGTCGCTCGGGCCTGCGGGTGTCGCCGCTGGCGCTGGGGACGATGACCTTCGGAGACGATTGGGGATGGGGCGCCGACAAGGACGAGTCTCGGCGGATCTTCGACGCCTACGTCGATCGCGGCGGCAACTTTGTCGACACGGCGAACGTATACACGAACGGCACGTCCGAGCAGCTGACCGGACAGTTCGCCGCCGACAAGCGTGAACGTCTGGTTCTCGCGACGAAGTACACGTGCACGATGCGCGAGCATGACCCCAACTCTGGGGGAAACCACCGCAAGAACATGGTGCGCTCGGTCGAGGCGAGCCTGCGGCGACTCGGTACGGACTACATCGACCTGCTGTACCTGCACGCCTGGGACGGCATGACCCCGGTCGAGGAGATCCTGCGCGCTATGGACGACCTGGTCACGGCCGGCAAGATCATGTACGTCGGCATCTCGGATGCGCCGGCGTGGCAGGTCTCGCGGATGCAGGCGATCGCGGATCTGCGTGGCTGGTCGCCCCTGGTGGCCCTGCAGATCGAGTACAGCCTGATCGAGCGGACGGTCGAGCGCGACCTGATCCCGATGGCGCGCGATATGGGACTCGGTGTCATCCCGTGGTCGCCGCTGGGAAGTGGCGTGCTGACCGGCAAGTACACCAGGGCCGATCTTGACATCGGAACCGGCACGGCGGGCGCCGCGGGGACCCGTAAGAATGTCGCGGCCGCCAGCGGTGCGCTGACTGAGCGCGGCCTCACGATCGCCGACGTGGTGAAGGGCATCGCGGGGGAGACGGGGCACACGCCCTCTCAGGTCGCGCTGGCATGGACGATGCTGAACCCGGCGGTGACGTCGCCGATCGTCGGCGCACGCACCCTGGCCCAGCTCGAGGACAACCTCGGCGCGCTCGATGTGCGATTCACCGACGATCAGCGAGCCAGGTTGGAAGAGGCGAGCGCGGTCGAACTCGGGTTCCCGCACGAGTTCCTCGCCCGGCCGATGACGCGCAACGTCATGTTCGGCGACGTCACGATCATCGGCTAGCGAAGCTACGGCCGCGGACCACTAGAACGGCGGGAGGTCCGGTTCGGTTGGTCCCTCGGCGGGTGGTGGGTCGTGCGTGGGTGTCGGTGGTGCGATGCCCGGCAACCGGACGAGGTGTTGACGACCGGTGGGGCTGGTGAAGCGCTGCACTCCGGGCCCGATCCGTTCGATGGTCCATCCGGCGTGGTGCTTCTGCAGGTGACACGTTTTGCACAGCAGT
>NZ_ML142849.1:211880-213381 GCF_004138495.1 Phytoactinopolyspora endophytica | reverse complement strand
GGGTCCTTGCGGGTAGGGCACCCGGTGGTCGATCTCGCATCGGTAGGCGGGCTGGTGGCAGCCGGGCATGATGCACTCCCGGTCTCGGAGCAGGATGAAGTCGACCAGCTCCTGGGGTGGTGTGTATCGGGTACGTCCGTAGTCCAGGGCGTGCCCGCCGACGGGGTCGGTGAGAACCCAGCGCCACACACCGGCGGCAGCCAGCACGCGCGCCGTGTCGGCATCGATCGGGCCGTAGCCGTCGAGGTGGGCCGGGTTCTCGTCCAGGCCGATCCAGGTGGTCAGCGGGATGGTGACATTCACGGTGACCGGCCGGCCGTGCGCGTTGGCCAGCGGCGCTCCGGCGGTGGCGCCGCATTCGGCGCAGCCGTCACCGCCGAGGGTGCCGGTGAACAACGACGCCCACGCCAACCCGGCCAGCGCGTCCGCGCGGGCCTGATCCAGCGTCCGCCGGCGCCCGGGACCATCACCGCTGCCGTCGCCGCCGCTGTTGCGGCCGTCGCCGTCGCGGTCGTTGCCGCCGTCGCAGTCGCGGTCGTCGTCGCGGTCGCCGTTGGCGTGGTCTCCGCCGTCGGCGCTGCCTCTGCCGTCGCCGCCCTTGCCCGCGGCGTGTCGGTCGTCGCTGCCGTCGCTCTGGTTCCCACTCTGGTCGTTCCCGCTCTGGTCGGCTGCGCGCTCGTCGTCCTGGCGGCGCAGCGTGTCCGCGCTGGCGGTGAGGGTGGCCATGATCGCTTGGGCGTCTTCCGCGGGCAGGTAGGCATACAGCCAGGCCATACCGTCCTTGGCCGGCTCGGTCCACACCCGCCTGTCTCGACGCGCTTCGCGGCGCTTCTCCTTCGATTTCTGCGGGTCCAGCTGGTGCAAAAGCCGGTTGACCACCTGCGACAACTTCACTGAGGTCCACTTGTGCACGTGCGGCAGCACCGCCGCCTCAAGCTTGCGAGCAATCTCGGGATCGCGGTCTCGTAACGCGATGAGCAGAATGTTCACCCGGCGCTGGTCCAGCCTCCCGGCCGCGAACGCGGCATGGATGGCGGGGAAGTCCTCGACCAGCTGCACCCCCTGCGCGACCACCCGCTCGGCCTGCGGCTTGGTCCACGGCCACACCGTGCACACCTCACCCGCGGCGACCGGCACCGGATGCAACGCGGCATACCCGTTCGGGTTGTCCGGGCACACGTCCGGACGGTGGGTGAGCTCGGCCAGCACCGTGGCCTGCGTCGCCTGCGCCCACGCGACCAGCCGCTCCCACCCGGCCACGGCGTCTCCCAGCTCCGCCGCGCTCATCTTCGACACCGAGGTCCCGAGTAACGCCTGAACAAGCTCCGTTCCGGGTCCCAGATCCGCGATCGCGCTCTCGGCGTCGCCGGGCATGTCGTCCAACAACCGCACGTTCGCCGATACCCAGCCGGGCGCGTCCGCCGGCATCGGCTCATCCACACCGACCACGAACCCGGGCAACGACAGCAGGGCAGCCTCGTCGGCCGACCACGCCTCGGCC
>NZ_ML142849.1:195437-211859 GCF_004138495.1 Phytoactinopolyspora endophytica | reverse complement strand
ATCCACCGCGAACGGATCATTGGGGTCCACCCCGGCCTGCAGCAACACCACAGACGTGGTCTCCCAGTCGGTCTGCTCGGCGGCGACGAGACGCGCCCAACACGCCTCGACCTCGGCCTGGTGCGCGGCACGGTGCGCACTCGCCCGCACCGGGTCCGGCTCAAACCGACCCCGCCCACCACGAGCCGCCCCACTAGGCATCTCGCCCAGCGAGGCAGAGCTACAGGCATCCGAATCGAACATGTGTCCATGCTATTCGAATGCCTGCACGCCCACAACCAAGATCACCCATCTCGTGGTGATCAACCGTTCGCCCCCGACGAACACCCGCTACGGCTGTCGGCAGGTGGCTGACCTCATCGATCAGTGATCTTGAACGCGAGGTCGGTCTCCCACTTGTTCATATCCGGCTCCTCCGCCGGGTCAGTGTGGTAAATCTCCAGGCGACAACGCCAGACCTCGCCGTCAGGCGTGTCCGAGCTGTCCCACTCCAGCCCCTGCTGGTTGCCCCACTCCAAGAGATCACCTGTCGCTCTCATGAGGTTGTCGGGATGACCGATGTGGGTCACGGTGGCGTACCGGCCGGCGGGCAGTACCCCCGCGGCCACCACATCGTCGCCGCTCTGGGCCGCGTCGACAGGCACGCCGACCTCCACCTCGAGGTCGGTGGCCATGTCGATGCGGTTGTATTTGAAGAACGGTGATCCGGCAGGGGCCATGCCGCGCGCCGCGAGCCAGCCGAACACCTCCGGCAGCCTGTCAGCCACCTCAGGCATAGTCTCCATGGTGACGACACGTGTGATGCCCACGTAGGGCTGTTCCACTCGTTCGATGAGGGCAGGTTCGGCAGGCATGATGGCCTCCTTCGCGTAGGTTGGCCCAACGACTGTGTAGACCGTCGAACTACGCGATACTCATCGGCCGGGCCGACGTGGTCTCAATCGCCGATCTCTTCCAGCACGGCGGCGACGAAGGCGTCCCAGTCTTCCTCCGGATCGTGCTCGTCCCGGGCTTCCCGCATCGCGTCCTGCAGCGCGTCAGGATCGACGTCGTCGAGCGTGGCGCCCGGTTTGCCTGGCCGGCCGAGCAGGTCACCTGCCTGGTCGGCGTAGGCGCCATGCTCGCGCGGATACTCGTCGAGCTCCTCGCGGTAGCAGTGCACGATGTTGTTACCGTCGCCTTCCAGCCCGCCGCCGCGGTTCATGCTCTGGCTTTCGGGACGGTATGTCTCGCCCGGCAGCTCGCGCCCGCTCGGCAGCCGGATCCCTGACTCGTCGCTGGTGCGCTCCTCGACCGCGTTCGCCAGGTCCTCACCGAGCTCGAGCGAGTCGAGCAGCCGCTCCTGGACGTAGTCGGTGAGCAGCTCAGCGGCCGCGTCCGTCCGCCCCGACCGCAGCCGCGCCTGCGCGCGTCGCTCGATCCGTTTCTGCTCATGCAGGAGGTCCGCTTCGAACTCCTCGATCTCGCCGGTGACCGGCCGCAGGTAGGCCTGCGGATTCTCACACGTGTGGTACATGACTCGTTTGAACGTCCGGGTGGCATAGCGCGTCGCTTCCAGCGGCGCGTAGTCGGCTGCCAGCCACTCCGCAGCCGCGCCCTTGGTCATGTACCGGTGTTGCTTGAACTCCGGCGGCACGTCCTCGGCTCCGATGTAGACGGGCACGTACGGCGTGGTGATCGCGCCGGTCACCGCCGTCCACAGCGCGTTCAGTTCGGGATGCTCGACGTCGGAGAGCTGCGCCACGTGGCCGTATCCGGACCGGTCGTGCGACCATCGTGGGTCACGGACGTAGGCCATCATGTCCTCCAGCGACACGGGTGCGAGTTCCTTGGCCAGCTCCTCCTCGAGCTCGCCTTGAACGTTGTTGCCCCACGGGTGGGTGTCGGTGACCACGCGATCGTTCGGCTGCCAGCCGGCGTACACCTCCTGCGGGTCGAACTCGTCGTTCTCTTCCGGATCGAACCAGCCCTGCTCGACGGCGAAGTCGATGAAGTTGCCCGACGCCTGGAACTCGTCCGGACGGTCCTCGAAGTCCAGCGGGAACGGGTTGAGATAGCCGGGGAAGGAGACACGGGTCTCGTCCGGGCCGAGTCGCTCCGCCGCCCACAAGCCCTGGTTACCGCCGTAGTTGACGAGGACCCAGCCCTCGTCCTGGTCGGCGAACAGGTGCGAGTTGCCGCCGTAGCTGGAGTAGCCGTACTCGTCGATCAGCGACCCGACGATCTCGACCGCCTCACGCGCGGTGCTCGCGCGTTCCATCGCGATGCGGGAGAGGTCGCTGTAGTTCGGCCCGCGCTGTACGTCGTCGGTGAACTCCAGCAGCCGTTCGCTGCTGGGGGACCAGATGTCGCGTGCGGCGACGCCGTGCTCGTTCAGCCCGCCGTTCGTCAGCGGCGCCGGGAAACCGGCGAACTCGGAGTAGTTCGAGGTGATGTACTTGTTGGTCTCCTGAGCCTGCGGGACCTCGATGAGCTCGCCGGGCATGCGGGCCTCATCGGTGATGCCGACCGTCGTCGTCGCTCCATCGGGAAACTCGCGGCGCGGCACGATCTCCAGCCAGTGACTTGACGGCTCGTGTCCGAATCCGCCCAGCAGCGCGGAGCCGTCTTCGGTGAGGTTCTTGCCCACGTAGAACCCGATGCTCTTGGTCGGCGCCGACGACGCCGTCTCGCTCTGGCCGGCCGGCGCGACGGCAGCGGCCGCGTCCTTCGCACCGCTGTCGACGGCGGCGGCAGCCAGGGGAAGCGCCAACAGGCTCGCCCCGCATGCGGCGAGTACCGAGCGGGTCTTGGTCGCGGAATGATCCGTGGTCGAGGTCTTAGCCATGACGATGTCACCCTCCAGTCCAGCGACGTCGGTGCCACGTTCGGAGGTCGGGCCGGCAGAACGTGCCGCCGGCTTCTCCGGCGTCTTGCCTACCCGTATGCGAACGGGCGCAATCGCCTTGCCCGAGGGAATCTTCGAAGGGTGGAGATCGGCCACGACATGGCGGCGTCAGGAGACCCGCACGATGACGGCGGATTCCGGGGCAAGCTCGAGGCGACCGCCACTCACGACGGTCGCATCGCCGGTCGCGAGGAGGATCTCCGCGGCGTCGGATGGATCGAGCAGGGGGACTCGCTGTGAGTGATCGGCCAGGTTCGCCACGATCTGCAGCGAGCCGCGGTGCAATACCAGCCAGGAGCGGTCATCGTCGTAATCGACGGCCAGCGCGGTGAGATCGCTGTCGCGCAGCTCTGGCTCGGCGGCGCGCAGCGTGATCAGTCGCCGGTACAGCTCGAGCACGTCGGCGTGGCCGGCCTGGTGGAGTTCGCCCCAGTCCAGCTTGGCGCCGGCGAACGTGGCTGGGTCCTGCGGGTCCGGCATCGCCTCCACATCCCAGCCGTGCTCGGCGAATTCCTCGATCCGGCCCGGCCCGGTGGCCGCGGCCAGCTCCGGCTGGGGATGTGAGGTGAAGAACGGCCACCGGGTAGACGCCGCCCATTCCTCGCCCATCCAGAGCATCGGCGTGAAGGGCAGGCTGAGCAGAAGCACGGCACCGACCCGGATCTTGCCGGGGGAGGCCAGCTCGGGCAGCCGTTCACCGGCGGCGCGGTTGCCCACCTGGTCGTGGTTCTGCAGGCACGCGACGAACCGGAAGCCGGGGATGCGCTCAGCATCGATGGGGCGCCCATGGACTCTGCCCCGGAACGTGGAATACGTGCCGTCGTGTAGGAAGGCCGCGTGGCAAACCTTGGCGAAGACAGCCAGCGACCCGAAGTCGCAGTAGTAGCCCTGGCGCTCGCCGGTGAGCAGGGCGTGCAGGGCGTGGTGGACGTCGTCGTCCCATTGCGCATCCATGCCGTAGCCGCCGGCCGCACGGGGTTCGATCATGACCGGGTCGTTGAGGTCGGACTCGGCAATCAGCGGAAGCGGCCGACCGACCTCGGCCGACAGTTGCTCGACCTCCGCCGACAGCTCCGCCAGCACGTGCGGTCGCTGCGGATCGACCAACGCGTGCACCGCGTCGAGGCGCAGACCGTCGACGTGGTAATCGCGCAACCACATCAGGGCGTTGTCGATGATGAAGCGACGCACGGGTCGCTCGGCGAGGTTGATCAGCTCACCCCACGTGCTTCGGCCGGTGGTCAGGTACGGGGCGAACTCGGACAGGAACTCCGCACCCGGGCCGACGTGGTTGTAGACGACGTCGAGCACCACGGCGAGGCCCCGGGCGTGGCAGGCGTCGACAAACCGTTTGAACGCGTCCGGCCCGCCGAGAGGTTCATGCACCGCGTACCAGCCGACGCTGTCGTAGCCCCAGTTCCACACTCCGTTGACGGCGTTGACCGGCAGCACCTCGATGTGGGTGACGCCCAGCTGGACCAGATGGTCGAGGAACACGACCGCGCCGTCGAACGTCCCGCCTGGGCTGAACGTGCCGATGTGCAGCTCATAAAGCACCGCGGCGGTCAGATCGCGGCCGGTCCAGTCGTGGTCGGTCCAGGAGAAGCGGCCATGGTCGTAGATCCGGCTGGCGCCAAGGATGCCGTAGGGCTGCCACCTGGAGCGGGGGTCGGGCACCAGGTCTTCGGAATCGTCGAGCAGGTAGCCGTAGTCGGTTCCTCCCGTGGCGACGGCGTCGGCCGACCACCACCCGTCGTCGCCGCGCGTCATCGGCACGTTGTCATCGTCGACACGCAGCCGCACTCGCTCCGCGCGCGGAGCCCACAGGTGGAACTCGGTCATGGTGATCGCCGTCCGGGGGTTTCGGCACCGGGCGCGAGCAGCGCGACCGGATAGATGTCCAGGAGCTCTCCGAGTGACGTCCGGCCACCCGTGGGCCGCCCGGTCAACGTGTCCACCAAGCCGTGGGGCAACTCGACGGCCGTATCGCCCCAGCCGCCCCGGCGGTGCAGTGTGACCGGGAGACGGGTCGCGACGGTGATCGCTCCGCCCCGGTCGAACGCGATGGCGTGATCCGCGGCGGATCCCGCCACCGGCACCCGACGGTAGCGGCCGAAGAGCTCGGGCCGGTCACGGCGGAGCCGCAGGGCGCGGGAGACGACCCACGCCTTGGCCGCACCCGTGACGTCGACGGGCGGCCTCTCGACCTCGAGAAGCCGATGCCGCTGCGCGAAGTCCACCGGCCGGCGGTTGTCCGGATCGACGAGTGAGTCTTCCCAGCCTTCCGTGCCCTGGTAAACGTCCGGGACGCCGGGCATGGTGAGCTGTACCAGCTTCTGGCTGAGCGCGTTGCTCCATCCGTGCGACCGGATCCGCTCCAGCAGGCCCGTGACCGCGGCCCGGAGGTCCGGCCGGTCGTAGAGCGCGTCCACGGCGTGGTGAACCACGCGTTCGAACGACGGGTCGGGATCGGCCCAGTTCGTGCCGTCGGCGGCCTCGCGCATCGCCTTCTCCGCGTAGGCGTGCAGCCGTTCCCGGTCGATGAAACCGACCCCGACGACGGTCTGCCACATCAGGTAACCGAACGCGGCGTTCGGCATCGGGGCCTGCCCGTTCAGCAGCCGCACGAGCGCCGCCCACTCCTCGGGCAGCTCCGACAGCACCGCGAGCCGGGCACGGACGTCCTCGCCGCGTTTCGTATCGTGCGTGGACAGGGTGGTCATCGAGTCCGGAGCGATGGCGTGCCGGCGTTCCTGCGCCTGGTGGAAGGCGTCGAGGCCGAGCCCGAACCGACCGGGATCGCCGCCCACCTCATTGAGCGCCACGAACCGGTTGTACCGGTAGTACGCCGTGTCCTCCACTCCCTTGGCCATGATCGCGCCGGACGTCTGCTGGAAGCGTGCGCACAGCTCGTCCGATGGATCGGCGAGGCGTGGCGCCAGCGCGGTGATCGCGTCATCGAGGTCGGGCCGTCGACGACGGGCGGTGGTGACCGCGGCCGCCAGATGTCCCGCACCGATCGGCAGATAGGAGCGGTAGACACCGAACGCAATGGCGAGTTCGGTGAGCGCGTCGACCGCCTGATGGACGTCCGGCGTGAGGCGGGCCAACCGACGGAACTCCGCCCGCAGGATCGTCGTGGCGACGTGCCGCTTACCTGCCTCGACGTGGGCCGCGAAGTCGCGGGGGTCGCTGGTCAGCTCGCGGTACAACCGGTCGAGCCGAGGCTCGGCGGCTGGGTCGACGAAGAGCGGGCTGACCTCGGCCAGCGCGTCGTAGCCGGTGGTGCCGTCCGCCGGCCACTCCAACGGGAGATCTTCGCCGGGCTCAAGGATCTTCTCCACGATCAGCCACACGTCCGGTGCCGTGTCGCGCAGCCAGGCCAGATACCCGGTAGGGTCGGCCAGCCCGTCGGGATGGTCGACGCGCACGCCTGCGACAGCATCGTCGCCCACCCATCGGATGATGCGTGCGTGGGTGGCGGCCGCGACGTCGGGATCCTCGACTCGCACGCCGGCGAGCGTCGTCACCGCGAAGAACCGGCGGTAGTTCTGGTCGGTGTCCGCCCGGCGCGCGTCGACCAGTTCGTAGTGCTGGCGATCGTGGACGTCGGATGCGCCCTCGCCGGATGCGGGCCCGGTTCCCGGCGCGATGGGGAAGCGAAGGTCGGCGTAGCGGAGCTCGCCGTTCTCGACGGTCAGGTCTGCCTTGAGGTCGGCGCCGGGGCCGAGCACCGGCAGCAGGATGCGCCCGCGGGCCCATTCGATGTCGAACCACGACGCGTATGCCGAGTCCGGACCTCGGCGGAGGACGTCCCACCAGGCTGGGTTCTGCGTCGCGTCCGCGACGCCGAGGTGATTGGGCACGATATCGACGACCACGCCCAGGTTCCGTTGTCTGGCAGCGGCGACGAGCGCCGTCCAGCCGGTCTCGCCTCCGCGCGCGTCGTCGACCCGGGTGACGTCGACGACGTCGTACCCGTGGTTGGAACCGTGCGCGGACTGCAGCAGCGGTGAGCAGTAGACAGCGCCCACGCCCAGGTCCCGAAGGTGATCCAGTACCGCGGCGGCGTCGCCCAACGCGAAGTCCGCGCTGAGCTGTAGGCGGTAGGTGGACGGCGGCGGTCTCATGCGATGGTGCCCTCCGGAGGACATCGGTCGTGCCATCGTCAACGGTGACACACCGAACAGCGTACGAGCGCGAGGTCCGAGCGGCAGCCGTCCGTGCATCGCTCGGTGGTTCATCTAGGCATCTGGAACGGATCTTCCCAGCCGTAGACCGCGACAACGTGCGTTCCCCGGGGTGAGGATGAGGGGAACATCTCCTCGACCCATGAAGGGACGGTGGCCAATGGATGCCCACGATTCATTCCGGACGGCTCGAGACGTTCTTTTCGAGCACCGCGACGACCACGACGCGGCGGTGGAAGAGTTCCAATGGCCGGTATTGGACGAGTTCAACTGGGCGCTGGACTGGTTCGACCGGGTTGCGGCGGATCATCCGGACCGCACCGCGCTATGGGTGGTCGACGAGTCCGGTGTGGATGTCAGGCGCAGCTACGCCGAGATGGTCCAGCGCTCGAATCGGCTCGCCGGATTCCTGCGTGGCCACGGGGTGGGCCGCGGCGACCGGGTATTGGTGATGCTGGGGAACGTCCCTGAACTGTGGGATGTGATGCTGGCCTCGATCAAGCTCGGCGCGGTGATCATCCCGGCGACGACACTGCTGGCGGGCGACGACCTGGCCGATCGGCTGAACCGGGGCGATGTCAGGCACGTGGTCACGGATCCCGCGCAGACGGCGAAGTTCGAGGCACTGGGCGGCACGTATCGGCGGTTCGTCGCCGGTGGCAATGCCGACGGCTGGATTCCGCTGGCAGAGGCCGACGACGGACCGGCGGAGTTCGAGCCGGCGGACGTGACCAAGGCGTCGGACCCGCTGTTCCTCTACTTCACCTCGGGGACCACTTCGCGGCCGAAGCTGGTGGAACACACTCACGCGAGTTATCCAGCGGGCCACCTGTCGACGATGTACTGGATCGGGCTGCGGCCCGGCGACGTGCACCTGAACGTCAGTTCGCCAGGGTGGGCCAAACACGCCTGGAGCAACTTCTTCGCGCCGTGGAACGCCGAAGCGACCAACCTGGTGTTCAACTTCGCCCGGTTCGATGCCGCCGCGCTGCTGGATGTGCTGGTCCGGTGCCAGGTGACGACCTTCTGTGCTCCTCCGACGGTGTGGCGGATGCTGATCCAGCAGGATCTCGGCAGCTGGCAGGTAGCACTGAGGGAGGTGGTCGGTGCGGGGGAGCCGCTCAACCCGGAGGTGATCGAACAGGTGCGCCGGGCGTGGGGCCTGACCATCCGAGACGGTTACGGCCAGACCGAGACCACGGCTCAGGTCGGCAACTCGCCGGGGATCTCGGTCAAACCGGGTTCGATGGGACGGCCGTTGCCGGGCTACCGGGTCGTCCTTCTCGACCCGCAGGGCAATCCCGCCGACGAGGGCGAGATCGCTTTGGACCTGGCGGAGCGGCCGCTGGCATTGATGACCGGCTACCAAGACGCCGAATCCGGCGTGGGTGAGGCGGGCTCCGACGGCTTTTACCGCACGGGCGACGTGGCCTCCCGTGACGGCGACGGCTACCTGACGTACGTGGGACGGGCCGACGACGTGTTCAAGGCGTCGGACTACCGGATCAGCCCGTTCGAGCTGGAGAGTGTGCTGATCGAACACGAGGCGGTGGCCGAGGCGGCCGTGGTGCCGTCTCCGGACACCGTGCGGCTGGCGGTCCCGAAGGCGTACGTGGTGCTGGCGGGAGGTCAGAAGCCCACAGCCGAGACCGCCGAGTCGATCCTGCGATTCTGCCGGGAACGGTTGTCACCGTTCAAACGGATCCGCCGGCTGGAGTTCGGCGAGCTGCCGAAGACGATCTCCGGCAAGATCCGCAGAGTTGAGTTGCGCACGACGGAGCTGGGCCGTGTCGCCGACGATCCTCGCCGGGCCGACGAGTATTGGGAAGAAGATTTCACCTAGGTCAGTAATCGCTGGTGAGGCTAGCCGGCATCTGCGGGATAGGCCACGCGGGATCAGGGCGCCAAGACTCCCAGCCGCTGGAGAAGGGAGGAGTCCACTCCTGCACGGCCTGCACCGCGGCCTCCGCGTCGCGGGCATATTGAGCGGCGTCGGCCTCGGTGTAGCGACCTGCTGCAACCGAGGCGGCGAGATCGTCTTCGTCCTGGATCTCCGTCGTGCGGTCGGGCCAGACGACGACGTCGAGCTCGTGGTCACGTGTCACGATGCCGGCGGCGTCTCGCCGATGGGCGTCTTCGAGATTGATGTACCAGCAGCGATGGTTCCACTCCTCGTCCCAGAACACCCAGACTGACCATGGAACGCCTGTCGGGGCGATCTTCAGCACTCCGTTGCCGTGCCAGGCGCCGCGTTTGGACGCTCGTCCATGGCGATGCCGTTCGTTCACCGGCGTCTGGCGGAAGTCGCGGCCGTCGGACAACACAGCGCGGAAGACCGGAGTGCCGGCGGAAAGCCATACGACCAGACCACTGGGGTCGTCACGGACAACTGTCACAGGGCGAACCACCTCTGGGCCGCGGTGCCTGCGGGTGGGGCACCATTCGCGCCAGAGGATGTGCTGCCCGGCCTGGTAATGGGGCGGCGCGCCGGATGGCCGGAACTGCCCGGGCAATGTGAACGGCTCGATGTCAGGCGTGGATTGAGAGTCCATTGTCGGCCAAGTTTAAAGGTCCGCTGTATCCCGCTAGCACGCGCCAACGGCCGGCGCGATCAGCGAGTGTGTAGTCGCGCGTGCGATGCTTCGAAGCGGACCATCGGAAATTGAGGGCGGACACGAATGATGAATCAGAGCTTGCCACGGCGACGCTCGAAGGTGTTGATCGTCGCATGGACGATGTTTCTCGGCGGATTCGTCTGCGTCGCGCTCATGGTCGCAGCGTTCCTGTACTTCAGAGGGCAGGGCGACGAAGTGGGCCCGGATCGGGCAACGACGTGGCAGTCCGATGAAGTCGGCGTGATCGTACGGCCCTTCGACCCCGACGAGGACAGCCCCCGCTTGAACGAATGCACCGTGACGCCAGGGTCCGGCGAACCGCGGACAGGGCGTTGGTTCTGGGATGCGCTGGCACATCCCGACCACACCGGCACCGCCACGATCACATGCGAAGACGCCGCTGTCTTCGTGACGGGAACCGGCGCTCGGGTCTTGGCCGCGACGGGCGGCCTGGTCGTCATGATCCCGTTGGTCGTGGCCGGCATCGGTCTGCTGCTGCTGCTAGCGCCATTCGCCCCGGTGAGGCGCCATTCCATCGCCGACAAGGTGATCCGGCGGCGTGCCGAGCGGCGTGGGTACTATGCCGATGATCTCCACCGGATCGATTGACGAGGTCCGTCAGCAGAGTTCATCGTCGGCCAAGTTCGAAGGTGAACTCCGTGGCGTCTGTCGCCGCAGGATGCCCGGCAGGATCGCGTATGGCCGTGGTCACCAGGCCCGCCGCGCGAGCCAGGTCGCGGAACCCGTCTTGCGTGTGCCAATGCAAGTCCCACTGCCTGTCGACGGCGGTCCGTTCGTCGGGCGTATGTCTCTCGTAGCGCAGGGTCGTGCGCCGGAGTCGCCGGTCTTCGTCCCGTTCCTCGGATAGAGCAGTCACCCGCAGCGCTGCACCGTCTCCGTCGGCCTTCTCTCGGACCCGCCCGAGTTGTTCCGCAGGCGTGGGCGGGGGAATGAAGAGCGGGACGAGAGCCGTGCCGCCCTGCTCGAGATGTGCCCGGATACCTTCTAGTGCCTGCGCAGCGCTGTCGTCGTCCGGAAGCAGGGTGAACGTAGGCCCGGCGAGAAAGATCGCCCGGTAGCGTCGGGGGAGGTCCAACGATTCCATCTTCTGGTGGTGCAAGACCACGTCGAGGCCCTCTTCGTCGGCCCTGCGGTGGCATCGTTCGAGCATGTCGGCCGAAGAGTCGACACCCTCGACGTCGATCCCTCGCCTGCGCAGGTCAAGCAACGGGTCACCGTCGCCGCAGCCCAGCTCCAGCGCCGGTTCGCCAGTGTCCCGGATGAACTGGACATAGGGTTCCGGATCCTGTGTGAAAGCTCGTAGAGGCGCGTAGAGCTCAGCGACAATGCCGGTGTAGAAGTCAGCGGGTTCCATTGCGCCCATCCTTGCCGTGGGCGGCCGGCGTGTCGAACGGATTCTTGCGACGGGCCAATGCGGCTGCCAGGGACACCCGTCAGCCACGCTCGAGCAGGACGCGGACGTCCCACGCGCCGAGCCGCAGCTCGTCGCCGTGCGCGTGATCGGTCCCGCTCAGCACGTCGCGGACGGCGCTCGGTAGGCGGAGTGACGCCTCGTCCCAGGACCAGTTGTGTACGAAACGTACGGTGCGTCCGTCGTCGGTGTGGGCGGACGTCACCGTGAGCGGACGTTGGCACTGCTGCCAGCCGTCCGCGTGGTCGTGGTCAATCCAGCGGAAGATCGCCTCGGCGAACGCGGTATTCGGCACGGTGCCCACATAGGTGATCCGGCCCTTGCCGTACGTGCGTGTCGTGGCCGCGGCGAACTGCCCGAAGTGCGGATGCTCGTACTGGGCGAGTATCTCGGAGTCCTCGGTCTGAAGGCCGTCCGACCACCGGGTGGCCAACGCGTCATCCGGCAGCGCGAGTGCCGATCCCGGGCTTGTGCGTACCGTCACGTCCTCGGTGAGCGTCGTGAACTCGTCGTACCAGACACCGGCCGCGTCCGCGAGCCGTGCCGGCTGAACCTCCCTCCGGGCCCGGGCCTCATGGTCTCCGTACCCGGTCCGTGGACCGAGCACCAAGTGTCCACCGGCGCCGGCGTAGGCAACGAGCCGGTCCAGGGTCGCGTCGTCGGCGATGTACAGCCCAGGGACGACGAGCACGGGGTGCCGTTGGGCGAAGGCCGCGGCATCGTCGTCCTGGAACTGGCCGGCATGAACGATGTTCACCTGGAGACCGGCGTCGAAGGCGCCACGGTAGAACGGATCGAAGATCGACTGGTACGACTGGCGATCCGGCCCGCCGTCGGCGCCGGAGAGGGCCGGCTGCGCCTGGAGAGCCCATTTGCTCGGTGCCGAGTACAGCATCGTCACGTCTGCGTCCGGCGTCAGGCGGCCGATCAAGTCGCCGGCGGTGCGCAGCTCGGCACCGAGCCGGGCGAGCTCGCGGTAGGTACGGCCCGGGCGCCCGCTGTGCGGCAGTATCCCGCCCCAGTAGGTCTCTGTGCCGAAGTGCAAGGTGTGCCAGTGCCAGTACTCGATCATCCGTGCGCCACGGGAGACCAGGGCCCATGCGGCCTGCCGCCACTGACCGTCGTATGCGGGCTTGTTGGTCGATGGCCCGCCGATGGCCTGTGCGTTCGTCTCGGTCACCAGGAACGGTTCCTGGCGTGAGGAGTACATGCGGTCCGCGGACAGGTACAACGCCCACGTGCCGTTGGTGGTCCATCCCTGCGGGTCGGGCTCTCCAGCAGTTATCTCAAGTCCATCCTGCATCGTGTAGTACGGGTTACCCGCGGTGATGTCGAGCCAGGCGGTCAGCTTGTGGTCGTCCAGTGCGGGGCGTCCGTAGGACAGACAGGTGGTCACGAACTGGCCGGGACGGGCGTACTCCCGCGCGATGTCCGCCTGCCAGTCGATGAACTCCGTGGTCTGCCGCGCCTGGAACCGGCGCCACGCAAGGTCGTACTGCGGTTGCGCGTTGCCATCGGGCACCCACAGGTCGTTCCAGGTGGACAACCGGTGGGACCAGTAGACCAGCCCCCACTCCCGGTTCAACGTCTCCACGTCCCCGTACTGGTGCCGCAGGTCGTCGACGAACCGTTCGAAGACGCCGCGGTTGTGGAACAGCTCGTTTCCCGGCTCGTTGTCGACTTGGTAGCCGAGGATCGCCGGGTGGTCCGCGTAACGGGCGACGATCCGCCGGATCACCCGCTCGGCATGGAACCGGAACGCCGGATGGGTGAAGTCCACCTCCTGCCGCGCGCCCCACGGTATCCGCTGCCCGGTCGACCGCTCGCCCGCGATCTCCGGATACTGCCTGGCCAGCCACGGCGGTACGGCGTAGGTCGGGGTTCCCAGGACCACGCCGATGCCTCGCTCGTGCGCACCATCTAGAACCGGCTGCAGCCAGTCGAGCTCGAATCGGCCGTTCTCCGGTTCCCACGTGCTCCACACCGACTCGCCGACGCGGATGACCGAGAAGCTGGCCTCGGCCATCAGGTCGAGATCGGTCTTGAGCCGCTCATAGGGCTGGTACTCGTAATAGTACGCCGCCCCGAACAGCACGTGGCCGGGCCATTGATCCATCTGCAATTCTCTTCTCTCTCGTCTGTCGGGTGGGATGTCTGTTGTCACTGTTTGACCCCGCCGGTCAGCAGACCGGACTGCCAGTACCGCTGCAGCAGCAGGAATGCGATGATCAGCGGGACGATGGACAGCAGCGAACCGGTCACCACCAGCGGGACCAGGTCTCCGCTGGCGCCTCCGGAGGCTGCGGCCTGCCCCTGCCACCGGGCCAGACCGACGGTGATCGGATATAGCGACGGGTTGTTGAGCATGATCAGCGGCAGGAAGTAGTTGTTCCAGGTCGCGACGAGCGTGAACAGCAGAACGGTGACGAACCCGGGCATCAGCATGCGCAGTGCCACCTGGAAGAAGATCCGGAATTCGCCGGCACCATCAATGCGTGCGGCCTCGATCAAGCTGTCCGGCACCGCGCTCTCGGCGTAGATCCGCATCAGGTACAGCCCGAATGGGCTGACCAGCGACGGCAGGATGATCGCCCACGGCGTGTTGACCAATCCCACCCTGCTGAACAGTAGGTACGTCGGGATCGCCAGAGCCGTCGTCGGGACCATGATGGCACCGAGAACCAGCATGAACAGCGGGCGGTTGCCGGCGAACCGGTACTTGGCGAAGCCATATCCGCCGAGGGCGGCCAGCATGGCGCCTCCGCCGGCGGCGGTAACCGCGTAGAGCAGCGTGTTCAGCAGCCACCGGACGAACACACCGTCGTCGTAGGTGAGAGTGCGCTCGATGTTCGATAGGAGGGAGAAGTCGTCGGCGAACCATAGACCGAAGCTGGCGAAGAGGTCGCCGGTGGTCTTGGTCGACGCGATGAACAGCCAGAACAGCGGCAGCAGGAAGTAGACCAGGAACGCCAGCATCCCGAGCGTCAACGGCGTGCTTCGCCGGTCCAGTGGTGCCCGCGACTTCGTGGCGGCGGCAGACGTCGTCGTGATGGCGCTCATGACCGGCTCCTGCGGGTGGCGATGTACATGAAGGCGTACGAGGCCACAAGGATGACCAGGCCCAATATGAATGACACCGCGGCCGCGTAGTTGAGCTCCTGGCTGACGAACGCGAGGTTGTAAGCGTAGAGGTTCGGCGTGTACGCGTTGTCGATCACGTTCGGTGCCAGCTGTTGCAGCAGGTTGGGCTCATTGAACAGTTGGAAGCTGCCGATCACCGAGAAGATCAGTGTCAGCAGCAGGGCGGGTCGGATGGACGGGATCTTCACGCTCCATGCCGTACGCCACGCGCCGGCGCCGTCCACGGCCGCTGCCTCGTACAGCTCCGACGGGACCGCCCGCAACGCGGCATACAGGATGATCATGTTGTATCCGGTGAACTCCCAGAACACGACGTTGGCCAGCGAGAAGAGCATCAGGTTGCTGCCGAGGAAGCTCGGCACCGCGGTTCCGATCTCTTCGGCCAACTGGGCGAACGGCCCGAAATCGGGGCCGTACAGGTAGCCCCACATCAATGCTGCGACGACGCTGGGCACGGCGTACGGGATGAAGATGCCGAGCCTGACGACCCGAGTCAGGCGGAGCATCCCGCTGTCCAGCGCGAGCGCGAAGCACAGTGCCAGGGTCAGCATGAGCGGCACCTGGATCAGGAAGAACCGTGCGACGCGAAAGATCCCGCTCAGGAGCTGCTGGTCGGAGAGAGCCCTGACGTAATTGTCGAGGCCGACGAACACCGTGCCGCCGATGAGTTGCTCGCGGAACAGGCTGAGGTAGGCCGCGTATCCGAGTGGCACCAGGAGCATCGCGACGAAGACGATCATGAACGGCGCGACGAACAGGTACCCCGTGAAGGCATGCCGGGACGTGTGCGGGTGCTGACGCAGGCGGCCGCCCATCGTCCCGGCGGGCGGCGCCTGCGTTGCGGTAGGGGTCACGGCGACTCGACCGTGAAGCCCTGGTTCTCCGCGTACGACGTGAGGCGAGACTGCCACTCGTCGAGCGCGGCGACTGGATCTGTCTGGTCGGCAAAAGCCTTGCCGACAGTGTCAGTGAAGTCGGCGTACACCTGATCCTGGAACGGCGACCACTGGAACTCGTTCGTGACGGTGTTGCTGATCTCGGCGAACACCTCGTTGACCCGCTGCCCACCGTAGAACTCCAGCTCCTGCTCGGCGAACTCCGGGTCGGAGAGGACCGACGTCAGCGGTGGGAACAGGAACTGTTCGGTTGCCATGGTCATGGCGGATTCGGTGTCGGCGTTCAGGAACTTGGCGAACTCTGCCGCGACGATGGGGTTCTGGGCGGAGCTCATCACCGCCGACGTCGAGCCACCCCAGTTGGCGGAAATCTGCTCGCCTTCCTCCCATTGGGGCAGCGGTGCGGCGCGCCAGTTCCCGCTGGTGGACTCGGCAGCCGAGGCAAGGAATACCGGTCCCCACGCGGCCGTGAGCCAGGTGGCGTACTTGTCCTGGTTGAACGCCTGGTACCACTGGTCTGTGAAGTCTGCGTCCGTGGAGACGACGCCCTCACTGACCAGGTCTCCCCAGTAGGACGCCACTTGCTGCGCCTGCTCACTGTTGAGGTCGACGGAGAAGCGTTCACCCTCGGATCCCGCGAACGGGTTGGCACCGGCCTGCCACAGCATCGCGGAGAACCACGCGCCCTGGTTCGGGGCCACGTTCGTGATGAAGACATCGGGATCGGCTTCGTTCAGTTCCCGCGCCGCCTCCGCGAAGTCATCCCACGTCTCCGGGACCTCGATGTCGTGCTCTTCGAAGATGTCCTCTCGGTACAGCATGCCCATCGGCCCGGTGTCCTGAGGGATGGCCCACACCTCGCCGTTCTGACCGCTGACCTGCGCCCAGGTCCAGTCGACGAACTGGTCTGCGAGCTCCTCCGCGCCGTATGGCCGCAGGTCGAGAAGGTTCTCGGTGATGGAGAACGTAGGAATCATCTGAAACTCGATCTGCGCCACATCGGGTGCTCCCTCTCCGGCCTCCAGAGCAGTGCGGAGCTTCGCGTAGTGATCGGCGCCCTGGCCCGCGTTGACGACATTGACGCTGATCTCCGGGTACGCCTCCTCGAAGAGGGCGACCTCCTTTTCGATGTCCGGAACCCACGTCCAGAAGGTGATCTCGGTTGGAGTCTGCATGGCCTCGTCGATATCGGCTTGGCTGATGCTCTCCGTTTCGCTTTCCGACGTCTCGCCGTCGTCGTCTCCGCCGCATGCCGCCACGC
>NZ_ML142849.1:193865-195404 GCF_004138495.1 Phytoactinopolyspora endophytica | reverse complement strand
GCGGTCACGAGTCCGGCCGCGATCCATCGCGCTACCGGACGTCCATTGTGTCCAGTGGTCATCACTGCACTTCCTTTCGGGATGGCGCGTCATTGCGCCGGTCGTGGGATGGTGCGGCCGCGGACTGGCGGACGATCAGGTCGGCCGGGAAGTCGGTGCGCAAGGGCTTGCTGTCCGGCTCGGCCGACGTGCCCTCGATCTGCTGGATCAGCAGGTCGAGGCCGTGGGCGGCCACGGCCTCGAAGTCCTGCCGCATCGTGGTGAGGGGAGGGGACAGATAGGCCGCCGACGGGATGTCGTCGAAACCGATGACGCTCACGTCGTCCGGCACCGCGCGGCCCGCCTCGTTGAGCGCGCGGATCATACCGATGGCCATTTCGTCGTTTGCGACGAAGACGGCGGTCATACTGGGGTCACTCGCCAGTGCCGTGCCGGCCTTGTAGCCCGACGCGGGGGACCAGTCACCCTCGGCCAGGGGTGGGGGAGTCGCGCCCGCATCATCGAGGGCACGTCGCCATCCCTCGCGACGATCCCGAGCCGCCCACCACCGCTGAGGTCCGGCCAGGTGCCAGACCGTGTCGTGTCCGAGTTCCAGCAGGTGCTCGGTGGCGGTCCGTGCCGCGGCGACGCCGTCCGCGCCACCGAACACCACGTGTGAGCCGGACAGCCCAGGCAGCTTGCCGAAGCTGAGGACGGGAACGCCAGGATCGATCTCCAGCTTCTCACCCTCGTCGACCGGTTCGGATATGACGATGCCGTCGATGCCCTGCTCGAGTAGCCACCGGATGGCGTCGGAGATCTTGTCGTGTCCGCCCTCGAGGGTGGTCGCCACGGTGAACGAGAAGCCGGCCGCACGCGTCGCACGCTCCAGCGCGATGAGCAACGACGCCGGCCCGTAATCCGCGGTTCCGAGTGAGACAAAGCCGATCCGGCGGAATCTGCCAGTGATGAGCGCTCGTGCCGCGGTGTTGCGCCGGTAGCCGAGCTGCTGGGCAGCCCGGAGCACTCGCTGTCGAATGTTATCGCTCACATACCGTTCGCCATTGATCACGCGGGAGACCGTCTTCTGGGAGACTCCCGCCAGTCGGGCGACATCCGTCATTCCGGGTCTGCGACCACCTTGAGCTGTGGCGGCGTCATCGACGGGACGCGGCTGCGGCATTGCGGACCTCCGGTCTCGCGTTGCTTCATGGTCCTGAAAGGACGCTATGACAACGTAGTCAGAGTGTGCGCGCGGGCGGACTGAGGTGTCAAGAGTGTGAACCCACATGTTCGGGCGGCTATTGCCGCACGTGTTCTTGCCACGATTGACGGGATTGCTCGCGAGCTCGGTTCCCGTCGTCACGCCCCTTGCGCGGCTGACACCGGTATCCCATGATCTTTCTCGGGTCCCTGCTGGATACGCTCGAGCAGGCCTGTCCACTGTGTGAGGGGAACCCGTGCAACGGCAAGACGCTTTGGCCGCCCGGCCGGTCCTGATATGCCTGAGCGCTGCGCTTGTCGTCGTGGCGTGCACAGGCGGCGACGGCAGCTCGGATG
>NZ_ML142849.1:189471-193835 GCF_004138495.1 Phytoactinopolyspora endophytica | reverse complement strand
AACGACGTTCCCAGTAAGCCCGATCCGTCGATCGAGATGACAGCTGTGACCGCAGACGTGGTGGACGGGTCCGCTCGGCTCGAATGGCAACCGGTTGACGGTGCCGTCGGTTACCGGGTCGGTGACGGTGGGGCGGCGACGGACGTTCCTGCGGACATCTGTGCCGGCAGCTGCAGCCTGTCGGTGAACACAGGGCTGGTCGGCGCACGAAGCGAACTCGCCGTCAGCGCGGTACTGGACGACGGTGCATTCTCGGAGCCGTTCGTCGTCGATGTCGATCTGCCTCGGCCAAGGCAAGAGAGCGAAGGCGACGGCGAGAATCTCGACGTCCTGTTGATCCATGGGTGGGACCCCGACGACGGAGGGGACCGGCCGGAGGTGGAGACCGTTCCAGTTGACTCGATGGAGGAGGCGGAGCGGATCATCGATGAGGCGTGGGAGGCGGAATCGGGCATCATCTCGGCCTCATTGAACACCAGCGTGACGGCGTCGACCGGCGCTGGTGACACCCCGCCGTCACGCACGGCCGGGACCTGGCAGGTCGATGACATGTTCTTCGACCTTCTCCCCGGCGACCCACGCGGCGCAGGGATGGTCATCGCGGTGGTCGAATCGGGCGGCCCTGACGCCTCGCATCCGTCGTTGCGCGGTGCGGTGGAGGACGGCGTGAATATGAGCGATCCGTCCGGCACAGCGGTCTCGCTCGCGGAGGCGCATGCCACGGCGACGTCGTCCATGCTGGTGGGCCAGCATGACGCTCAGGTTCCAGGCATAGTGCCCGGCGCCACCGTAGTGCCGGTGGCGCTGGGTGAGGACAACAGTACGGAGAAGATGGTCGAGGCGATCATCTGGGCGGTCGATCACGGTGTCGACGTCATCAATGTCTCGGCCGCCGATACGAACTGTTCCTCTGCCGATCCTGCCAGTTGCCCGTCGCTCTCCGCGTTCCAAGCGGCGACGACGTACGCCGAGCAGAACGGAGTCGTCGTGGTGGCGTCGGCCGGCAACAACGGGACAGGCGATTCATGCGGCACCGGTGAGCAGGTCAACCACGCGAGGCTCCCGGCGTCGAACGACACGGTCATCTCCGTCGGAGCGTACGCGCCGGATCAGTCCGTGTGGGAGTGCACGCCGGAGAGGCCCGACATCGATTTGCTCGCACCCGGGGTTCAGCTGCTGCACGCGGACGTTGCCGACGGATACGGCATCGCCAACGGGAGTTCGCTGGCTACGCCGTTGGTCAGTGGGTTGATCGCTGTGATCTTATCGGAGCGTCCTGACCTTACCCCGGCGGATATCCGGGGCCTGCTCCCACAATGGCGGCTGCCCGACGGACGACTCAGCGTGCTCGCCGCGCTGGCCAGCACCGGCTTGCTGGAAGACGGGTACGAGGACGACGTCATCGGCGTCTATCCCTACGAGATCGGTCTCGGCTTCGACGAACCGCATCCGGTTCGCGAGTTGATCGGTCATGCCGAGGAGGTCGTGCCCACACAGGTGGCGCCTCAGATGCTGTGGGAGGGAAGCCCGCTTTACGTCGAAGGAGGCGACCGAAGCGACGACGGGCCATATCCGTTCGGCGTGATCACCGGAGTGGTGTTCCGGCATGAGGACGGAACCTACACCGCGACCGGGGAGTGGGCGCTCGAACGGATGCAGTCCGTGCAGTTCTGGGGGAGCGAGTATGGCTCTGTCGGCCCGTTCAAGGGGCACACGGTGAAATGTGTACCGACCTTCGTCGAGACCTTGCCGGCAATGCGGTCGATCCGCTGGGAGCTGCCCGTCGCCGTTGACGTTAAGCCCGTCCCGGATACCGGCGACGATGGTGGTGATCTGCCGGACGTCGACGTGACCGTGGCATTGGGGACGGACGCGACGTCCGAACGGGTAGGCAGTCTGCCGCCGCCGGTCACGGTGCACGACTCCTGGGATCGATGTGCTTCGCAGAGCGATGCCTACTGGGACGGGTTCGGCATGCATTTACCGGAACATCTGCGGTGGAGTGAGCTCAGCCCTAGGGTCGACGAGTACTTCGAGACGATCGAGGCCATCTACGACGAGCTCGTGCAGACGGGGCCGATGACGCTGTCCGAGCCGGTGGACCTTGTGGACAGCGGGCGTGGCGGTGTCAGAGCGCACGCAGAAGGAACCCCGACGCTTCTGATCACCTACACCACTCGGGTCGACGACTGAGCGATGCGCGCCTATCCGGGTTGCCGGGCGCTGGCGCTGATTAGACTGACGTGGGTCACGACCCGGAGGGATGCATGAAACGTCGACCCACCGTCTACGACGTCGCTGCGCACGCCGGGGTCTCGATAGCGACGGTCTCGTTCGCTTTCACACAACCGGACAGGGTCAAGAAGGAGACACGCGAGTCGGTGCTCGCCGCGGCGGGCGCCCTCGGATATGTGCCCAGCGCCAGCGCGCGCGGTCTCGCGAAGGGGCGGACCCGTGCGATCGGGTTGTACTCCTACGATTATCTGCTGGAACCTCCGGCCTCGGACGGTACCGAGATAGGTGCACCTGAGGCGTTCGCCGACACGAATGCGAGGCTGTTCCCGCTCTACGCGGACGAGGTTCAGCGCGGGGTGCAGCTCGAGTGCCGGCAACGCGGCTATGCGCTGATGCTCGGCGCGGGGCACAACCCGGGGCACTTGCCCGCGGTGATCGACGTGGCGGGGCGGGTGGACGGACTCATCGCGTTCGCCGGTTCGGCGCCGCCCGCTGCGATAGTCCAGGTCTCGAAGCGGATCCCGGTCGTTGAGCTGGGTGGCGAGGTTCGGCAGGAGGGGACGCACACCGTCCTGGTCGACAACCGCTCAGGGATGCGCATGCTCACCGAACATCTGATCCGGCATCATGGCTTTCGCCGTTTCGTGTACTTGGGAGGGCTCGGCACGGCCGAGTTCGTCGGCCGCTACGAGGGATACGCCGAGGCGCTGTCCGCTGCGGGACTGCCGGTCTCGACGCCGGTTTCCAGCCACCCGGGTGACGACCCGACGACCATTTCTGCCGTCACCCGGCACCTTCGTCCGGATACGCTGCCCGAGGTGTTCGTCTGCGCCACGGACCAGGAAGCCCTGGTGGCCATCGACACGCTCCGAGCCGCCGGCGTCGACGTACCGGTTGACGTCGCGGTCACGGGGTTCGACGGCATCGTGGCCGGCCGGCTGTCCTCGCCTCGTTTGACGACGGTGAGGCAGCCGATGGAGGACGTCGGCCGCACGGCGGTGCGAGTCCTCGTCGACGCCATGGACGGACCGCGCGAGGAAGGTCCCGGGCAGGAGATTCTCACCTCGGCGTTCGTGCTGGCGGAGAGCTGCGGATGCCCACCCTCCGAGAGCGGCGGCGGCTGAACGGCTCTCATCCCGTTGCCGAATACGTCTTGCTAAGCGCGATGTTATGCGCTTAGATTCTCGGAGTTGGCTGGGTACCGCAGTCGCACCCACAAGACGACAGGAGCAACGATGGTCCGAAGAACAGCGATCTCCGCGGCGATGGTCTCGCTGCTGATCCTCACTGGATGTGGGCGCTCCGACGACGACGCGGAGCAGCAGGACGCGGAGAACCTCTCCTCCGGTCCCGCGACCGGCACGATCGACGTCTGGGCCCAGGGCACCGAGGGAGAAGCCCTCCCTGAGTTCATCGAAGAGTTCGAGGCCGAGAATCCCGACGTGACCGTGAATGTCACGGCGGTGCCGTGGGACTCGGCACAGAACAAGTACCAGACAGCCATTGCCGGCGGAACGACGCCGGACATCGGCATGCTGGGCACCGACTGGATGCCCACGTTCGGCAATGCCCTGCTTCCGACCCCCGATGAGCTCGACACGTCGGGGATGTTTCCCGCGAGCGTCGAGTCGACGAACCTGGACGGCTCGCACTATGGAGTTCCCTGGTATGTCGAGACACGTGTCGTCTTCTACCGCACCGACATGATGGAGGAAGCGGGTTTCGATACCTTCCCGACCGACTGGGACGGCTTCAAGGAACTGGCCCGGGCGATGCAGGAGAACGCCGGAGCGGAGTACGGGGTGACCCTGCCCAGTGGCGGATGGAACTCGTTCCTGGGACTGCTGCCGTTCGCATGGTCCAACGGTGCCGAGATCATGAATTCGGACCAGTCCGAGTGGACTCTCGACACCCCCGAGACGGTCGAGGCCCTGGAGTACATCAGCGGCTTCTTCGAAGAAGGCATCGCCGACAACACGCCGGACGATTCAGCGGGCGCCGCGGCAGCGGCCTTCGTGGACGGCAGCGTGCCGATGATGATCACCGGGCCATGGGAGATCGGTCAGCTCACGGAGGCTGGTGGCGAGGGCTTCGCCGACAAGTTCGCCGTCGCTCCGGTCCCGGCGCAG
>NZ_ML142849.1:185335-189432 GCF_004138495.1 Phytoactinopolyspora endophytica | reverse complement strand
GACCTCGACGTCATTCGCGGCGGGTGCCAACCTCGTCGTCTTCGAGAACTCCGAGAACGCGGATGCCGCATGGAAGCTCATCGAATGGCTCACCCAGCCGGACACGCAGGTCGCGTGGTTCGAGGCCACTTCTGACCTTCCGTCCCAGGAGAGCGCGTGGACCGACGATGCGCTAGCGGGCGACCCCAAGGCGTCCGTCTTCGGTGAGCAGTTGCAGAGCGTGAAGAGCGCGCCGGCGCTGGAGACCTGGCCGCAGGTCTCCGATGCCGCTGACACGCTCATCGAAGAGATCGTCGTCAGCGGGAAGGACCCAGCGCAGGCCATGGCGGAGTTGCAGTCGACCGCGGAGTCGCTCGGAACGGGTTCCGACTGATGGTGTCTGCCACCAGGCCCGTGGCCACCGGAGCCGGCAACCGCCGCTCCGGTGGCCGCGGGCCGGTCGGAACACGGCGCAGAGCGACCATGGTCGCCTACCTGTTCGCGTTGCCGTTCGTTCTGACGTTCACCTTCTTCATGCTTTTCCCCTTGGTGTCGTCGCTGTCGATGTCGTTCACCGACTTCACCAACCGGGACATCTCCAGTCCGCTGGCGATCACCTTCGTTGGCTTCGACCAGTACGCGGAGCTGTTCAGCAACCGTCAGTTCGTCCGATCGATGTTCAACACGTTCTACTTCGTGGCGGTCGGCATTCCACTGACGATGGTGGTCGCGCTCGCGCTCGCCGTGGCTCTGAACAGTGGGATCACCCGGTTCCGGACAGCCTTCCGCGTCGGGTTCTATGCGCCAGTGGTGACGAGCATCGTCGCGGTGGCTGTCGTGTGGCGATTCATCCTCCAGCCGGACGGCCTGCTCAACACGGTGCTGAGCTGGGTGGGGATATCGGGGCCGGACTGGCTCAATGACACGAGGTCGGCGATGCCGGCCATGATCCTCATGGCCGTGTGGCGGAACATGGGCACGCTCATGATCATCTTTCTCGCCGGCCTGCAGCAGGTGCCGCAGGATGTCCTGGAGGCGGCGCAGGTCGACGGGGCGTCGAGCTGGCAACGTTTCTTCCGGGTCACGCTGCCGATTCTGCGCCCGACCTTGCTCCTCGGAGCCGTGCTGCTCTCAGTCGGCTTTCTCCAGTTCTTCGAGGAACCGTTCGTCATGACCCGTGGAGGTCCTCTGGACTCGACCCTGTCCATCAGCTATTTCACCTACAACCAGTTCGGCTTCGGGAACTACGGCGTAGCTTCGGCGGCGAGTTATGTGCTGTTCGTCGCGATCGCGCTACTGAGTATCTTCCAGTTCCGAGCCTTCCGATCGAAGGACTAGGCCGTGGCTGCACCTGATGTTCATGTCGTCCGCCCCCGGCAGGGCACGCCCGGGAATCCGACGCCACGCCGGCCTCGGAAAAGGAGGCCGGCCCCAGGACGCACTCTGACCTACGTCGTGCTGACGATCGCGGTCGTCGCGACGTTCACCCCTTTCGCCTGGATGGTCGTCGGATCGGTCAAGACGCAGAGCGAACTGCTTCAGCGGCCGCCGACGTGGTGGCCGGAGTCGCCGACGCTTGACAACTTCGCCGCCTGGTTCGGTGACCTTCAGATCGAGCGCTTCTTCATCAACAGTGCCGTAGTGGCAGTGTTCACCGTGCTCGGAAACCTGTTGTTCTGCTCGATGGTCGGCTATGCACTGGCCAAGATCGAGTTCGCCGGGAAGCGTGTGCTCTTCGTCCTGGTCATGGTGACGCTCATGGTTCCGGGCGTGGTCACCTTCGTGCCGCTGTTCGTCGTGGTCAGCAAGCTCGGCCTCGTCAGCACATATCCGGCTCTCATCCTGCCATTTCTTGCCAGCCCGCTCGGCGTGTTCTTGATGCGCCAGTTCATCATGGGAATTCCGGACTCGCTGATCGAGGCGGCTCGCATCGATGGTGCGGGTGAGGTTCGCATATTCGCGGGAATCGTGATGCCGCTGTGCGGTGCGCCTCTCGCGACGCTGGCGATCCTGACCTTCCTCAGCTCATGGAACAACTTCCTGTGGCCACTCGTCGTGGCCCAAAGCGAGGACATGTACACCCTCCCGGTGGCGCTCTCGCTCTACTCCACAGGCCAGAACGCCACGAACTACGGGGTTCTGCTCGCCGGATCGGTGCTCGTCATCACACCGGTACTCGTGCTGTTCGTCGCGCTGCAGCGCTACTTCACCCAAGGAATCGCAATGACAGGGATCAAATGACTATATCCGCGGACTCGCTCGACAAAGGCTCACAGCAAGCGGAGGGTGGCGCCCTTGCCATCGGCACGGGTTTGCAGCCGGTGATCGCCGGTTTTCATCCCGATCCGACTATCTGCCGCGCCGGCGACGACTACTACCTGGCCACGTCGTCGTTCGAGTACTTTCCCGGGGTGCCGCTGTTTCACAGCCGCGACCTCGTCACCTGGGAGCTGATCGGCAACATCCTCGACCGGCCGAGCCAGCTACCGCCAGGAGCGGGCGACAGCCGCGGCATCTTCGCCCCGACGTTGCGGTATCACGACAACCGCTTCTGGCTGATCACGACGGACGTCTCCCACGGCCGAGGGCACATGATCGTCACGGCTGCCGACCCCACAGGGCCGTGGTCGGAGCCGGTGTTCATCGACGGCGTGCCGGGAATCGATCCGGACATCGCGTGGGACTCCGACGGGACCTGCTACGTGACCTGGTGCTCGAACGATCCCGCGACGAAGGGTATCGCTCAGGCCGCCGTCGACCCTGACAAGGGCGTCCTGCTGGAGACCCCGCGCCTGTTGTGGACAGGTACCGGTCTCGCCTGGCCGGAAGCTCCCCATCTCTACCATGCGCGAGGGTGGTGGTACCTGGTCATCGCCGAGGGCGGGACGGAGCGGGGTCACTGCGTGTCCGTGGCGCGATCACGCGATATCACAGGACCGTTCGAGGGCGCTGGTCACAATCCGATCTTCAGCCATCGCAGCACGCGGCACCCGGTGCAGAACGTGGGACACGCGGACCTCGTGCAGCGCCCGGACGGCGAATGGGCTGCCGTCTATCTGGGTACCCGCCCGCGCGGCGTCACCCCGCATTTCCATGTCAACGGGCGTGAGACATTCCTCGCGGGTGTCGACTGGACGGACGGATGGCCGGTCTTCGACGAGTCCCGGTTCAGCGCGCGTCCGTACGACCACTCCTTCGTCGAGGACTTCCGGTCTTCCCGGCTGCATCCGCGCTGGGTCTCGCCCAACGCCGCACCGGACGCTTTCAGGGCACACGAAAGCTCCGGGGCTATCCGCCTGAGTGCTGATGCGAGCGAGAGGGGCGAACCCGGGATGCTCGCCTTCCGCACTCGAGATCAGACGTGGTCGGTCACGGCGAAGGTCGCTCTCGACGGAGGCACCTTCAGGCTGGCGTTGCGGCTAGACACCCGGCACTGGTGTTCGGTCGACGTTGACCGGGATTCGGTCCGGGCGCGGCTGCGGATCGGCCCGGTAGAGACCGACGTGGCCAGCGCCGAGCTCGATGCCGATGGCTCCGTCACGCTGTGCATCGAGGCGCGCGAGCCGCTGACCGATGGGCCCGACGACATCGTCCTCGGCTTCGTGTCGAACGATGGCTACCGCACGCTGACGTCGTTCGACGGCAGGTACGTGTCGACAGAGGTCGCCGGCGGCTTCACCGGACGGGTGATCGGCATGCAAGCGCTCACCGGCAATGCGACGGTCCACGAGGTGGTGTACGCCACGGCGAAGTGAGCGCACATCTGACTGCCCGAGCGACGTACTACTGGTGATCCATTTGCGCTCTTCTTCGTCCGGACATAGACCAAAGGTCTAGATGTTGCCTCGGCGTCGCCCATTGTCCACACGTGTCAGGCAATATGCCTGCAATGCCTGACGATCGGAGGCCGATGACGCAGCGACGCAAAGCACCGATGCTCGACCGGCGAACATTTCTTCAGCTCAGTGGCGTCAGCTCAGCCGCCATTGCGCTGGGTATCTCAGCGCCCGAAGCATTCGCCGACGAACGCACACCGGTGCCCGAGGGAGTGTTCGGTCTGGGGATCGCCTCGGGTGAGCCCGGGTCTCGCAGCGTGGTGCTATGGACCAGGCTCGCAC
>NZ_ML142849.1:180771-185309 GCF_004138495.1 Phytoactinopolyspora endophytica | reverse complement strand
ACCGCTGGCGCCCGACGGCCACGGTGGGATGCCGTCGCGGCCGGTGCCCGTGCAATGGGAGATGTCGACGGACGAGCGTTTCCGCCGCGTGGTGCGGCGTGGGACAGCTGTGGCCTCACCTGAGCTGGCGCATGCGGTACATCCGCACGTCGACGGCCTGCAGCCCGGGCGGGAGTACTTCTACCGATTCAAGGCCGGGAGCGAGGTCAGCCCGGTCGGACGGACCAAGACGCTGCCGGCCCGCGGCGAGCTCGCCGAGTCGTTCGCCTTCGCGACCGCCTCGTGCCAGGCCTGGTACCACGGCCACTTCAGCGCGTACCGGCACATGGCCGCCGAGGAGCTCGACGCGGTGTTCTTCGTCGGCGACTACATCTACGAGTACGGGATCACTGACGCCAACCTCTGGCGGCAGGGCGCCACGGTGACCCCTGAGCACGCCGTCGAAATCGAGACGCTGGAGCAGTACCGGCTGCGCTACGCGCTGTTCAAGTCCGACCCGCACCTGCAAGCCGTACATGCGCTCGCACCGTGGATCGTCACGTGGGACGACCACGAGGTGCAGAACAACTACGGTGCGGACGGATCCCGGTACGGGGTCAGCCCGGAGCACTTCGTCCATCTGCGCGCCGTCGGCTACCGAGCGTTCTACGAGAACCTGCCGCTGTCGCTGTCCACGCTGCCGGACGGGCCCGACGCGGCGCTGTACCGTCGCTTCGATGCGGGCTCGTTGGCCCGATTCAACATCCTGGACACCCGCCAGTACCGGGACGCTCCACCCGTGGACACCGACGACCAGTACGACGAGCAGCGGACGATGCTCGGCCCTGACCAGGAACAGTGGCTGTACGACGGGCTGACCAGCTCGCCTGCGACGTGGAACGTGTGCGTGAACGGCGTCACGGTCACGGCCATCACCGAAGACCGCACCGACCAGTGGGACGGGTATCCGGCGGCGCGGCAGCGGCTCATCGGCGCCATGCAGCAGTCGAGCAACCCGGTGGTGCTCACCGGCGACATCCACCGGCACGTCGCGGCCGAACTGAAGGCGGATTTCGCCGATCCGTCGTCGGAGACGGTAGGGGTGGAGCTGATCTGCTCGTCGATCGCCTCGGACGGAGACGGCGCGCCGACCGATGGATACACGCCGGACTGGACGCAGCACCCGTACGTGAAGCTCTACGACGGGAGACGCGGCTACGTCCACTGCCGGATGACCCCGGAGGAGTTGACCTCTCAATTCAAGATCGTGCAGTGGATCAGGGCGGACGCGGACGCACCATTGGAGACCGTCGCGAGGTTCGTGACCCCGGCCGGCGGCCCCGGCCTGGAAAAGGAGGGATGAGGAGATGAGTGTGACCACCAGCGCCTCGAACGTGCCTCCTATCACCGGGCTCCAGGGGGAAGGTGAGCTGGCCGGCATCGTCCTCGACTGGACGCCGGTGCCATGGGAGACCGTCGTCGATCACTACGCCGTGTACGGCGCTCGCGACGCCGATGACGTCGCGGTGGAACCGGACACGTTGCTGACTAAGACCGTCTATCCGCATTTCGAGCACCGCGGCCTCGGCGGTGCGTCCGAGCGCTGGGTGTACCGGGTTGTCACCGTGGATGCCGCCAGCACGCGCAGCCGGCCGTCGGATCCCGTCACCGTCAGCAGCCGGGAGTCCGTGACGGTGTCCGGTTCGCCGCTGGCCGTCGTCGGCGAGTTCGACGGCAAGGGCTTGGAGCTCGCGCTGTCCCCGGCCGGGTACGCCCAGTACAACGCGACCTTCCCGGACGGCGTGGACTTCCGGTACGGCACCGACGACGTGGGCACCGGGTGGAGCTACCTGCAGCCGGGACCCGCCGACTCGTGGGCAGGGCGACGCGACCATCTGTTCCGGCTGCGTTTCGAGCTCGAGGCGGCACCTTCCGACGACGTCGACCTTGCGCTGTGGCTGATCGACAGCCACGCGTCGATACCCGGTTCGGCCGTTCTCACCGTCAACGGCACGGAAGTCGACCGGCTGGTCTTCGAAGGTGGCGCCACCAAAGGCTCGACCCAGGGCGACAGCACGGTGCCCGGTTCTCCGCTGAAGCCCTCGTACATCGAGTATCCCTTGACGTCCGGGCTCTTCATCGCCGGCGAGAACACGCTCGAGCTCTTCAAGGACGACGGCTCCTGGATCGCCTACGACGCGATCGGAGTGTTCGCCCGTTCGACGTGACCGGTCGCGAACTGCTGGCGTCCATCGATCCGCGCAACCGTCCTTCACGGAATGTGCCGGCAAGCTTGGTTTCCTCTTCTGGAAGCAGGCGATGGTCGCCGGTTACATGTGCCGCATCTACCGCCAGACGCTGGCGTTGCCGTTAACCACCGTAGACGAGGGGTAAAGAGTCTGGGTGTCACCGTCTATCGAGGAGTCTGATGATGACAGCCGACCCGCAAACGATTCTGGTGCACCTCAACGACACCGATCTCACACTTGCCGATGAAGCCGACGATGTCCGTGGGCGCAAGGTTCTGGTCCGGGGAGCGCAAGAGATCGGGAAGGTCGATGATCTCGTCATCGACCCCGACGAGCGGCGAGTCCGGTTCCTTCTGGTGGGTGCCGGCGGGTTCCTGGGCATCGGCGAGCAGAAGCGGCTCATCCCTGTGGATGCGATCGAGAGCGTCGACGACGACGCCGTGCATATCGGGAAGGACCAGGGTCATGTGGCCGATGCGCCTGAGTACGATCCGAGTCTGATCCAGGAACCGAGCTACTACGAAGATCTGTACGACTACTACGGGTATCCGCCGTTCTGGACACCGGGCTACGTATACCCACCGTTCCCGTACTACAGGTGAACGACGCTCTGCTCGACGAGAACTGAGCTCAGTACGGTTCATACGGCGCCAACGCGTCAGCACGGACCTGACAAGGCCGCTGTTGCCTTCGGCAGCAGCGGCCATGTCAGTGGTTGCGAACGCGCACAGCACGAAGTTGTTGCGGATTGAAAAAGTGGTGGACACGCCGGCCACGCCGGTAATAGGAACGTAGCGGGGGAGTTATGCGGGTCCGTGGTGGTCGTGGGGACGGAGGAGGTCCGCATGCAGGGCGTGTGGTGGAGTTCGGGTGCTGCTGTCCGATCGGAGTTCGGCAGCCCGGCGTGCGAGTTACGGGTAGGGCAACAGAGCGGATGTTTCATCGTTCGGGTATCCGGTGAGGTCGACATCTTCAGCGTCTCCCGGTTACAGAACTACCTCTGCGGGCTTGTTCGGCTTGGCCCTGTGGTAGTCGACCTGAGCGGGCTCAGATCGCTCGATGCGTCGATGGCTCAGGCCCTGAACGTGGCGGGGGAGCGGGCATCGTTGGGTGGCGAACACCTCCGCGTAGTCGCGCCCCGTGACGAGGCATCGGCAAGTCGCAGCCTAGGCGGAGTAGTCGCCGATGTGCGCTGGAACGATGACAGCGACGAGGCCGTCCAGGCGGTGCTGGCCGAACACGCCGGCAACGGCTAACGTTCATACATGTGCCCCTGAGCCTGACCCGCCTTACCGCGGGGCGCGCGGCATGTCTGCGATGATCATGGGTACGTGATTGTTTGTGATTCCGGTCGGTGATTATGCGCGTGACGCGTTCGCCGTGCTGCTCTTGCTCATGCCGTTGGGCATGGCGTGGGATTTGGAGCATCAGGCGACGGGTCATGGCTTCGTCATCCCGGTCACTCTGCTGTCGATCCTCTCGCTGGCGTTGCCGTACTTGAAAGCGGCGTCGGTGTTGCCGTCGGCGCTGACCCCTGCCCATATCCGGTCGATCCGGCTGTTGGCGAACGCGCCGTACCTGATCGCCGTCGTGGTGACGCTGGTGGTCGCCTACGTCGGCGGTTCGGCGAACGGCGAGATCGACGACGGCGGGGGTGTCGGAACGGGCCTGGTCATCGGACTCGCGGGTGTCCTTCTCGCGGCACAGGGGCGCACGTCCGAACAACGAGGCGGCACTGACGACCACGCCCTGTGGCGAGCCATCACGGTGGTCATCGCCGGCATCGCCGTGGTGCTGGCCGTGCTGAGCGCTGCGTTTTACCTGTTCGAGTTCGGCCACGAGTCCACCTGGAGCGAGGTCGTGATCCTCGTCCTGGACGTCGTGATCTTCACCGGTGTGCCGTGGATCGCCGTACGTGGGCTGGCGCGGAACGACAGCACGTGGCGGGACGTCGCCGTCGTCCTGGGTGGCGTCGGGCTGCTGCTGGCGATGTGGGCGCAAGGCGCCGACGAGACCATCGGGGAGGCCTGGTCGTTACGGCTGGCCGGCCCTCAGTTCCTGTTCTGGCCGGCGCTCGGCGCCGCCGCGGCCGCCGCTGGACTGTCTGTGTCGGCCTCGCCGCCCGCCGGGGCCGTGCGCTGGGTCAAGCTGCCCGTACGTCTGTTCCAGACCGTGACGGTCGTCGCCGTCCTGGCCCTTCTGCTCTCCGGGATGCGGCTGATGGAGGACGTGGACGCGCGCGGTCAGTACATCACCGGGCTGGTGCTGTCGCTGATCGTGCTGATGCTGGCCACCTTTGGGCGCAACGCC
>NZ_ML142849.1:179032-180733 GCF_004138495.1 Phytoactinopolyspora endophytica | reverse complement strand
GAGCGACATGAGAGCGGGGCGTTCCGTGGCCCTGGGGGCGGCTGTGGGCTTGGTGTTCGTGGTGATCGTCGAGATCGCCGTCTTGGGCTTGTCGGGCTCGACGAGCATCACCACCGATGTCGCAGCGACGTTGAGCATCTGGTTCCTCTTCGCCGTCGTCAGCGCTGTGGCCCTGACCGCACCGCGGTCGGTGCAGGAAGAACTCGACGAGCCATTGGCCGGGGGACCGGCCCCGCCGGGATTGTCGGAGTACCCGGCAGGAGGCGAGGAACCTCGCAGGCACGGCCGGCCGGGCGCCCGATCTGACGGTCCGGATGAGTCGGGTCCGCCACCTCCCGAGGAAACCGGTGCGCACATGGCGGACGAGTCGATCTGGGAAGCGAGCAACGACGAGCCGGCGTCAACGCAGCCGCCCCAGGACGAGCACTCGGACCCATCGGTCTTCACGGCCCAGACGGCCGCCAACCCCAACACACCGCCCAACGTGTTGGCCGAGATCGCGACGCATCGGCCGGAGTTGCGTCCTCTTGTGGCGCACAACCCCTCGTCCTACCCCGGGCTGCTGGAATGGCTGGACCAGCTGGGCGATCCCGCCGTGGACTACGTGCTACGGCGCCGCTCGTCACGCTGAGGGCGGCGTAGCCAGCCTATCGAAGTAGGGCTTCATGGCGGGGTAGTAGTCGGCGAAGTCCACCTGTGGTGAGTCGTTGCGTGCGGCGACGAGCATGTCGAGGTAGTACTCCCAACCCGGACCGATCTCACCGATCATGTCGGTCGAGTCCAGGTGGTGGATGAGCCGGAGCTCCGTCGAACCGCCGGCCTCGGACAGCAGCAGCTCCATCCGCCATCTGCCGGCCTCGTCAGCCACCGAGACGGTGAGCCGGTTGGGTGGCTCACACGCATCGATGTGCATGTCAGACCACTGTGCCCCTTCTTCGAACGCCATCTGCACCTTGATGGTCTTCCCAGGCCCGGCATCGCCCTCCCAGGGCCCGAACCAGCGAGCTGTACGGTGCGGCTCGGTCAGGCTTGCCCAGACATCGTCTGCCGAGGCGCGAAACGTACGGGTGAGGACCAGGTCAGTTCCAGCGTCGGTGTGGAATAGCGCGCCGGTCGGGGTGGGTGTCATGCGCTGTGCTCCTCAATGTCGTCAAGCTGTGCGGGACTGCGTCGGTCGCGGCGGGTGCGGTAGACCTCTGTCTCCAGTGCGTCGAGGCGGTGCTCCCAGCCGGAGGGCTGGACGAACTGGGTCAGCCACTGCATGAGCTCGACGAGCTTCTCCACGTCGAGCACGTAGAAGCGTTGCCTCCCCACCAGGTGGTCGCTGACCAGACCGCTCGCCCGGAGCACGCGGAGATGGCGGCTGACAGCGGGCCGGCTGATGGAGAAGCGCTCGGCGATCTCTCCCGCGGACAGTTGCTGTTCTCGCAGCATCTCGAGGATCTGCCGCCGTACTGGATCGGCTAGAGCCGCGGCCACCTTCTCCACCCGCAAAGCGTAACCGACGGGTTACGCGTTGTGCAACGCTCGGGTCCTTCGATGCCGCGCCGCAGGATCCTCGGGCATGATCCGGTCGACGCGCTCTCGGTTGCGGTGGCGGCCGCGAAGGTTTGCCGCACTTGTCAGGTAACGGCCAACGTGATCGGTATGTTATAGTTTCGTGATCTCCTGGTTGGGTACCTCGCTGCTGATGTGCTCGAC
>NZ_ML142849.1:164700-179020 GCF_004138495.1 Phytoactinopolyspora endophytica | reverse complement strand
CGGAACCGGTTCGGAATGCCGGAACCCTGATGAATGGGGTGAGCGATTCTCGATGGTGGCGTTCGTGGCCGAGTGGTCTCGCAGACGGAACATATTCACCTGGCTGGCCGTGGCATCGGTCGGCGGTGCGCTGATCTTCACCCTCGGGTGGCTGGTCGCGGGAGGTCTGCAAGACCACTACAACCCTCGTAGCGACTACATCAGTTCCCTGGCGGCGGTCGGAGCGGTCGACCCGTGGATCATGATCCTCGCCCTGGTGATGTTCGGGGTCGGTGTCATGTCCCTGGGGGCTGGGCTGATCTTCTCGTTCAACGACAACCTTGGTCGGGTGGGTTCGCTCGGAGTCCTGCTGAGCGGTTTGGGCGTCCTGCTCGCGGGTGTGATGCGCCACGACTGTGGCGTCCAGCTGCCGGCCTGCTCCATCAAGGTAGGCATGGGGGAGATCTCCGGATACCACGCTGTGCACGACGTCGTCGCCGCCGTGACGTTCGTCGTCGCGGGCGCGTCTCAGCTGCTGATCTCGCGCAGCGCCCATCGGAGTGAAGGATGGCGGCACATGTATCTGCCGTCCGCGGTCAGCGGGATCCTGACATTGCTGCTGTTCACTCTGATGAGCTCGCCGGTCCTGGTGGGATGGGTGGGCGCCCTTCAGCGCGGGATCGCCGTCGTCGCGAGCATGTGGGTCACCGCCTTGGGAATCCAGCTCTACCGGCTTGGCGCACAGGGCCGGCTTGATCCACAGTCGTCGGTGATCGCCCGTGCGCGCCGGCAGGGCATCGACGCACGGCTGAGCCGGTTGGCGCGCCAATAGCGCGGACCGGTCAGCGCCGACCCAGCGGCTGAGCCCAGCCGATCGTCAGCGGAACGCCAGCAGAACGTCAGTGGCCGGTGTGAGGCTCGTCTACGAGCGCGGCAGCCGGCATCAGGGCCGGCGTCGACGCTCCACGTAGGGGAGCCGAACGACGATGAATATCCATGTCTTGACGCGGTCCGGCGCGACCGCTGCGACCTGTCCGGTGATCGCCGACCGGCAGGACGACCACCGGAACGAAGCGGCGCTGTTGGACATCTTCTGGACCGGGATGGCCGGGGTCGTGCACGCGTTCGCTATGGCGCGGGCGTCCGGTGTGTCCGCATCCGAGCTGTTGCCGTCCGCACAGCGAGCCATCGACGTGCTGCGCGAGGCGGCAGCAGGCATCGCCCGTGACGTCGACGACGGCCGGTATCCGGCCGACCAGCCGACCGTCGCGTCGAGCGTGGCCGAGATGGAGCGGGTGATCCGTGCCGCGCAGAGCAGTGGCCTGGACGCGAGCGTCATGCGGACGGCGGTCACCATGGCCGACCGTGTCGTGAGCTCGGGATACGGCGATGACGGGATCGCGCGGATGGTCGAAGTGCTCGGCCGTTCGGCGCACAGCCGAGAGACATCACGCAGTTCCGGAGCAGGGGAGATTCACAGATGACCGAGCAGACCGAAGGCGCCGTGACGGTGCTGGGCCTGGGCCCGATGGGCAGCGCGCTGGCGACGGCGTTCGTCGAGAACGGGCACCGTACAACCGTGTGGAACCGGACGTCGAGCAAAGCGGACCCACTGGTGGCGAAGGGAGCCGTCAAGGCGGAGACTCCGGCCGAAGCGGTGCGGGCGAGCCCGCTGGTGTTGGTCAACGTGATCGACTACGACGCCGCCCGGATGATCGTGGAGCCCGTCGCCGAGGACCTTCGCGGCAAGACCCTCGTGAATGTGACGGCAGACACGCCCGACCGAGCGCGCGACATGGCCTCCTGGGCCGCGGATCACGGCATCGACTACGTCGACGGCGCGATCATGACGCCCATCGAGACGATCGGGCGGCCGGAGTCGGTCTACCTCTACAGCGGTCCCGACGACGTATACAAGGCGCACCAGCCGACGCTGGCGAGCCTCGGCGGCACCGCGACGTACGTGGGTGCCGACCCCGGTCGCGCGGCCACTTACGACGTGGCGCTGCTCGACTCGTTCTGGACCGCCATGAGTGGCGTCATACACGCGTTCGCGCTGGCCAAGGCGGAGGGGGTGACTGCCGGTGAGCTCACACCCTTCATGCAGGGCATCGTTGGCCTGGCCGCCGACATCGTCCCCGAGCTCGCCGCGGACGTCGACCGGGGCAAGTACCCCGGCGACGCCTCGACGATCACGTCGAACGCCGCCGGCATGGAGCACATCGTCCATGCCGCACATCAGCGCGGGATCGACGCCGGCGTGATCGAGGCCGCCAAGGCGGTCGCCGACCGCGCCATCGACGACGGCCATGGCCAGGACGGCTTCGCACGCCTCGTCGAAACCCTGGCTCGGCGCTGAGCTGGAGTGGCTCAGGTGTCGTCGCTGCCGCAGGTGCGAACCTGCATTAGTTGACAGTGACAAAGAAATGCTTGACGATGACAAGTATGACGACGACGGCGCCCGGGCCCATGCCCGACCACGTGGCGGCGGTGCGACGGTTCAACCGCTTCTTCACCAGCCAGATGGGGCTGTTGGACCAAGGGCTTCTTCAGACGCGGTTCACACTCACCGAAGCCCGGATCGTTTTCGAGATGGCGAAGATCGGCACCTGCGAGGTATCCCGGTTACGGGCGGTCCTGGGCATCGACCCCGGCCACCTGAGCCGGGTGCTCGCACGGTTCGAGAAAGCCGGGCTGATCGAGCGGGAACGGTCCCCGGACGACGGCCGGCGACAGACCGCACGGTTGACTGACGCTGGGCAGGACGCGTTCAGCACGCTGAACGCGCGCTCAGACCAACAGGCGAAGAAGCTGCTGGCGAAGCTCGGCGATGCCGACCAGCTGCGGCTCGTCGCGGCGTTCGAGACCATCGGCGACCTTCTCGGTGAGCCGGCGCTGCCGGACACCACACAGCCGGTGCGTACCCAGGTCATCCGGCCGCTCCGGCCGGGTGACCTGGGTTGGGTGGTTCAGCGGCACGGCGCGTTGTACGCACAGGAGTACGGGTGGGATCAGACGTTCGAAGCGCTGGTCGCACGCATCGTCGCGGACTACGGCGAGCACCACGATCCGCGCCGGGAGAACGGATGGATCGCCGAGATGGACGGGTCGCGAGTGGGCTGCGTCTTCTGCACGCGTAAGGACGACGAGACGGCTCAGCTTCGGCTGCTGCTGGTGGAGCCGTCGGCGCGTGGCACAGGCCTGGGGACGCGGCTGGTGGACGAATGCATCTCCTTCGCCCGCGGTGCCGGATACTCGTCGATCATGCTGTGGACCAACCACGTTCTGTCCGCGGCTCGGCACATCTATGTCAAGACGGGTTTTCATCTTGTGGAGGAAGCCCCCCACCACAGTTTCGGCCATGATCTTGTCGGACAGATCTGGGAACGCCATACTCGGGCGTGAGACCATCAGGGGGTCGGGGCGCCAGTAGCTCTGAGCGTGCCGGTCAGTGATGCAACATGGATGCAAAGCGTGGCGTGTACCGTCCGGCGCGTTGCATATCATGCATTCATTCATACCGGCTCAGCGTAGAAAGGGCCTGCAGCGTGCGTATATCCGTCATCGGCACTGGTTACCTGGGTGCTGTCCATGCCGTGGGAATGGCCGAGCTCGGCCATAGCGTCGTCGGGATCGACGTCGACGAGGCAAAGGTCACAGCGCTCAACGAGGGCCATGCCCCGATCTACGAGCCCGGGCTCGACGAACTGCTCCAGAAGCATGCGAAGACCGGCCTGCTCCGCTTCACCACGGATTATGCCGAGGCCGCGGATGCCGAGATTCACTTCCTCTGTGTGGGAACTCCGCAGCGAGCCGACGGGCTGGCGGCCGACATGACCTATGTCGACCTGGCCGTCGATGCGCTTGCGCCACATCTGAGCGGTCCATGCCTGGTGGCCGGGAAGTCGACGGTCCCGGTCGGCACGGCGCAGCGGCTCGCCAACCGCCTGACGAAGCTGGCGCCGGCCAGCGGCGACGTGCAGCTCGCGTGGAACCCGGAGTTTCTCCGGGAGGGTTTCGCCGTCCAGGACACGCTCCGGCCGGATCGGCTGGTGTTCGGAGTCGCAGGGAGCGATGCCGAGCGGGCGCTTCGGAAGGTCTACGCCGACGTGATCGCGGCCGGCAGCCCCGTGGTGGTGACCGATCTCGCCACGTCCGAACTGGTCAAGGTGTCGGCGAATGCGTTCCTGGCGACCAAGATCTCGTTCATCAACGCGATCGCCGAGATCTGCGAGGTGACCGGGGCCAATGTGACCGAGCTGGCCGATGCGATCGGCTACGACGACCGCATCGGCCGGAAGTTCCTCAACGCGGGCCTCGGGTTCGGTGGCGGCTGCCTGCCCAAGGACATCCGGGCGTTCATGGCGAGGGCAGGCGAGCTGGGCGCGTCGAACGCACTGACCTTCCTGGGCGAGGTCGACGCGATCAACCTGCGTCGCCGGGAGCGGGTGGCCGAGATCGCCCGCGAGATGATCGGCGATCAGCTGGTCGGCAAGCGAGTGGCCGTGCTGGGCGCGGCGTTCAAACCGGACTCCGACGACGTGCGTGACTCGCCGGCGCTGAACGTGGCCGGACGGCTGCACCTGCAGGGCGCACACGTGGCCGTGTACGACCCGAAGGGCATGGACAACGCGCGCAAGATCTTCCCCACCCTGGAGTACGCGCCGTCCGCGCTCGACGCATGCCAGCGTGCCGACGTGATCCTCCACCTCACGGAGTGGCGTGAGTTCCGCGAGCTTGATCCGGAGCGAGTGGCGAACGTCGTGAACAGCCACAACATCATCGATGGACGGAATTGCCTGGATGCTGACGCGTGGCGGGCGGCCGGCTGGACCTACCGCGGCCTGGGCCGGCCGTAGCCGCGGGCGCAGGCATATTCCCGGCAGGTAATCACCTCGACCACGCTGAAACACCGTGGTAAAGCGGGCTCGGTGAGGGTGCGGCGGTCTCCAGCACACAGAGCCGCCACCCTGACACCGGGAGCACGAACATCGAGTCCACGGGGTGGCTGAGCCTCCGACGGTTTTGGGCGCGGCGGGCGCGTAGGCTGCTTCCCGCCGCGGCGGCGACGTTGACCGGTGTGGCCGTGATAGCGGTCGTCGTGCTGCCCGTCACCCGGCTGCCGTCGATCTCATGGGACATTCTCACCAGCGCTAGCTATGTGGTGAACTGGCGGCTGGCAGACCAGTCTGTCGACTATCTGGCGGCGGAGTCTGCTCCGAGCCCGGTGCAGCACTTCTGGTCGTTGGCCGTGGAAGAACAGTTCTACCTCGTCTGGCCGGTGCTGGCCCTGTGCCTGCTCGCGCTCGCGCGATCACGTCGCTGGCGGCCGAGACGAGCTCTGTTCGCCGGCGTGCTGCTGATCGGGTTGTCGTCTCTTGCCTGGTCGATTCATCTCACGGTGGTCGACCCGGGACGTGCGTATTTCGTCACGACGACGCGCGCGTGGGAGCTTGCGCTCGGGGCAGCGCTCGCCTTGCTGGCGCCGCGGCTGCTCCGGCTGCCGAGGCCGGTCGCGGAGATGCTGGCCGGGCACGGACAGCGTGACCCTGGCTCCCCTCCGGACGCGTCCGCTTGGGTCTGTCAGGTAGTTGTCGCTGTGGGTGGTGAGGCGGGCGGGCTTGGGGGCAGGAAGAGGGCTATTAGCAGGCCGATCGCCATCGCGCTGGTCGCGATCAGGAAGGAGGCGCGGAAACCGTGCATTGTCGGGACGGTGACGCCGTTCACATGATGCGCGGTGTTCGCGAGGACCATGCCGATGGCGGCGCTGGAGACTGAGGCGCCGATCGAGCGCATCAGGGTGTTGAGGCCGTTGGCCGCGCCCGTCTCCGAGGCGGGGACCGCGCCGACGATCAGGGCGGGGAGGGAGGAGTAGGCGAGGCCGATGCCCGCGCCCAGGATCACCACGATGACGAGGCTCTGCCAGGGGGCGCTCATCAGGCCGAGGCCGGTGCCGTAGCCGATTGCGATGATCACCATGCCAAGGATCAGGGTGACCTTGGGGCCGTACTTCGCGGACAGCCGGGCGTAGACGGGGGCCGTAAACATCATGGTCAGGCCGAGCGGCGCCACGAGCAGGCCCGCGCCCACCATCGACTGGCCGAGGCCGTAGCCGGTGGCCTTCGACAGCTGAAGCAGTTGGGGAAGGACCAGTGAGACTACGAGAAAGGAGACGCCGACCATGATCGAGGCGAGGTTCGTGAAGAGCACCGCAGGGCGGACCGTGGTGTGCAGGTCCACCAGCGGTGCCTTGAGTTGCAACTCCATCACGGCCCAAAGGACGAGCACAACGGCCGCCGCGGCGAACAGTCCGAGGGTGGTGCCGGAGGTCCAGCCCCAGTCGCTGGCCTTGGTGATCGGCAGCAGGAAGAGGACGAGACCGGCGGACAGCCCGATCGCGCCGAGGACGTCGAAGGTGCCCTGCGTACGGGTCGGGGACTCGGGGACGACGAGGAGGGTGAGGGCGATGCAGAGGACACCGAGGCCGGCGGCGCCATAGAAGAGGACGTGCCAGTCGGTGTGCTGGGCGGCGAGAGCCGCGGCGGGCAGGCCGAGGCTGCCGCCGACGCCCATGGAGGAGCTCATCAGGGCCATCGCCGAGCCGAGCTTCTCGCGGGGGAGCATGTCGCGCATCAGCCCGATGCCGAGGGGTATCGCGCCCATTGCGAAGCCCTGGAGGGTCCGGCCTGCGATCATCGTGAGCAGGTCGCTGGTGAGGGCGCTGACCAACGCGCCGACGACCATTACCGTGAGGCTGAGGATCAGCATGCGGCGCTTGCCGTAGAGGTCGCCGAGACGGCCCGTGATCGGCGTGGCGACGGCGCCAGAGAGCAGGGTCGAGGTGATGACCCAGGTCGCGTTGTCCGGCTCGGTGCCCAGCAGCTGCGGCAGGTCCTTGATCACCGGGACGATCAGGGTCTGCATCACCGCGACCACGATGCCCACGAAGGCGAGCACCGGGACGAGGGCCCTGCTCACTCTTGCTGGGGGCCGGTCAGTCGACGTGTGCGTCATGAAGGACAGCCTCCAGGCCCGGGGCGGGTGGTTCTGTGCGGGATGCCGGATCCACCTGGCTCAGCCCGTGGACTCCCGCAGGCTGCGCCAGGTAAATCCGGTCGCGCCGTCCGCCGAGGCGTTGAGGGCCTCGCGCTCGCGGGCGGTGAGCGGGGTGGAGCCACGGGTCACTCATTGGCGGACTCACTCTTCTTCGGGCCGGCTGTTGCCCATGGGCCGAGGGCGAACCGATCACTGTCCCGTCGGATTTCTAGGGCACCCGCACCACCGAAGTGCGCGGGGACGAGCAGCTCCCGTTCATCAGCCGCCCGCCCGAGAATCCGACGGCGACTGGCCACCGCTTGTTCCGGGGCTAGGCAGGCGTTGCTGTTGCAGCAGGGGTGCAGGATCTGCACCGGGCTGTGCAGCAGATCTCCGACGAAGACCGCCCGGTCGCTCCCGGATGCGAGTCGCAGCACGGATGAGCCGGGAGTGTGACCGGGTGCGGACTCCAGGGTGAGGTGTTCGTCGATGCGGTGGAGGCTGTCCCACAGCACGGCCTGTCCGGCCTGGTGGATGGGCGCGATGCTGTCTTCGTAGATCAGGCGGTCGGCCTCATGCGCGCCGTTCCCGTACGCGTTGTCCGGACCGTAATGGAAGTCGTCGGCGGCCGGAATGAGGTATTCGGCGTTGGGGAACGTCGGTGCCCACCGCCCGTCCGCGCTGACTGTGTTCCAGCCGACGTGATCGACGTGGAGGTGAGTGTTGACGACGACGTCGACATCCTGCGGGCGAACACCGGCTCTCGCCAGGAGGCCGAGGAAATCACTCCGAGAGTGGTGGAACGGCCCCATGCCCGGTCGCTCGCGCCCGTTACCCGCTCCGGTGTCGACCAGGACGGTCCGCCCTGCGCTGCGCAGCACCCAGCTCTGCAGAGCAAGCACCGCCAAGTCGCTGTCCGGCTCCCAATGGTCCGGTGCCAGCCAATCCTCGTTGTCCTTCCACACATCGGCGCCAGCTCCCGGGAACATGCCGGAGGTTGGCAGGAACGGTTCGTGCCACTCAAGGGCCCGGATGACCTCGACATCCCCCAGCACCATGCTCTGCACACTCTCATTCTCGTTCGTCACGTGATCGACCTTAGGAAAGGCCAACGATCCTCTCAATGCGCGTCCAGCTCAATAAGATACGAATCCGTCTCATACTTCATACGGAAGGTATCCTGGCTGGATGGATGTGGTGAGCGATGCGATCTCTGCCGTGCACCTCGGGCACCCGTGGTCCCACCGGGTACGGACGAGCGGGAGCTGGTGCGCGCGGCTGGACCCGTATGACGGCGCGGGCTTCTACGTCGTCTTGAAGGGCAACTGCTGGCTGCTGACCGACGGCGGCGCCCCAATACCTCTCGGCGTGGGTGACGCGGTGCTGCTGCCTCATGGCACAGGCCATGTGATCGCCGATTCCCCCGTCGATGCGGCGGTCGCGGAGGAGAGGGCGGTGCCGTTCGACCAATGGCTTGTGGAGGCAGAGCCGCGAGCCCGGCCTGATCGCGACGAGACGGAGATGCTCTGCGGCAAGTACTGGCTCGACTGCAGCCGCATGCACCCGCTGATGGCAGAGCTGCCTGAGGTCGTCCACCTGCCCAGCCGAGTAGGCAGCCACCTCGAACTCCGTGCCGCGATCGATCTGCTCGCCGGTGAGCTGGACGAGATGCGGCCCGGCTCCTGCGTGGCGCTCCCGAACCTGCTCGACCTCCTCCTCGTCTACATGATCCGCTCCTGGATGACCGAGACCCCCAGCGGAGCCTGGCCCAGCGCACTGGGCGACCCGGTGACGGCCGCCGCCCTGCGGGCGCTCCACTCGAAACCGGCCGCGCCGTGGAGCAACGACCGCCTGGCCGCAGAGGCCAGCGTCTCCCGTCCCACCCTTGCGCGCCGGTTCACCACCCTGGTCGGCCGCCCTCCGATGGCCTACCTCACCTGGTGGCGCGTGATCCTCACCGCCACCCTGCTCCGCGACACCCAGGAAACCCTGGCCACCATCGCCGGCCGAGTGGGCTACGGCAGCCCGTACGCACTCTCACACGCCTTCCAACGGGAGTTCGGCACTACGCCGGGGCGGTATCGAGCGCAGGCCGCGGGACGATCCGCTCTCCGCAAGCCCTCAACTGAGGTCGAAACAAACTGATGGCGGTAACCCGGTCAGGCAGTGAGCCCTTTCCATCCTCACAACCATGGTGGGCAAGGAGTCCAATCTGCCCTCAGCGTCGCCGTCCGACTCAGCCAGGGCACGAGGCGCCCTCTACATGGATGGCTTGAGCACGCTCAGCAGTCCGCGCCGCGGGGTCTGCACGGGATTGCTCTGAGCGTTGGCAGGGCGCTTGCGGGCCCACCCCCAGCCGTCGTGCTCCTCGACCTCGACGTAGCCGGGATGAGGTTTGACGAGGAGCTCGAACACCTTGCGGACCTGGGGAGTGCTGCGCTGCTCTTCGGGGAGCTCCTTCACCCAGGGCTGCTTGCGCATGTGCTTGGAACCGCCGAGCGTCCAGTCCAAGTCGTCGAACAGCACCCAGCCACCCGGCTCGAGCAACAGGTCGACGAGGAAGAACGCGAAGCCGCTGACGTCCCAGGTATGTCCACCGTCGATGTAAGCGAAGTCGAACGTGGGCTGAGGGTCCTGGTCGAGTAGCTTCATCAGCTCCCAGGTGTAGGAGGTCTCGGCGTAGACGGGTGTGGCCCGGTCGGAGAGGCCGGTCCGCTCGAGCAGCTCGTGGATGTTGGGCGAGCGACGACGTGCCGAGTCCCGATCAAAGGTGAGCACGTGGGAGTCGCCGCCGATCTCGTCGGCCGCCGCGGCGAAGTAACATGTCGACTTGCCGTGAGCGAAGCCGAGCTCGAGAATCCGGCCCAGCTTGTTCTCGACCAGGAAGTCGTATACCAGCCGCCCCTGATGCGTCTTCATGTACTGGACGCCGGCGATGACCTCTTCTACGTCGTCGAACTTCATAATCGGTCCTCCTGTGTGTGGGTCTGTGGTGTGGCGGGACGTTCCTAGGCGAGGTCCCAGCGGGGCGCGTCCGGCCAGAGCTCGTAGAGCCGGGCCAGGTCAGGTGCGAAGATCTCGGCGAGCTGGGCGCGCATCGGGTCGGTCAACGAGACGCCGTTGTCATCGACGACGAGAGCGGGGTCATCCGGGACGGTCCGTCCCGAGGCCGCGAGCCGTGCGGCTGTGACGTTGGACCGCTGCGACGTGTCAATGGCGATGCCATCGTCCACTCCGATGAACCGGAACAGGCGGGAAAGGACCCGCTCGGGCTCGCGGGCGAGATCCTCGGTCCCTGCCAGCGTGATCTGAGTGGGATCGAAGAATTCCAGATAACGTTCAAGTTGCCACGCATAGCGTGACGTCATCAAGATTTTACTTTCCGTGGCTATCTGCCGGGAGAACGATCCCTTTTCGCGGCCCCGTCGAACGTCGTGCAGATAGTTGGAGAGTGTCCGATCGATAGGGTTGCGCAGCACGCAGATGAGGCGTGCGTCCGGTATCACCTGATGTATGCGGGCCGCGGTCTTCGGCCAGATATGCGCTTTGAGATAGTTGGGGCTTGACTCGCCGACGGCTTTGGAATCATCGGACGACCGAAACTGCGTCTCGTACCACGGTAGTCCACGCTGATACTTACGGCAGAAGAAGTCCAGCTCCTTGCGTCGTGTCGTGAAGACGTCCGGATGCTGGCCTAGATAGTCGTGCAGGCTCGATGTGCCCGATTTCATGGCACCGATAACCAAGAATGTAGGGACTGGCATCCATCCGAGTGTAACGGTGCGGCGACGGGTGTCCAGGGCAGGTTCGACGAGTCTGTGTCCGGGGGATCTGAATGTTTCAGATTGTCGGGGAAAATGCTACGAGGACGTTAAATAACCGAGACCCGGCGAGCACCCCATGGGATTCTGGCGAAACCGGACAACACGTCGATGTTGTCCGGGCGCAAAGGAGTGCTATTGTTCGGCGGCATCGATAATGATGGGTGGACATCGTGTTTTCAGGGACGCGTCGCCAGCACCTCGCCTCGTTGATGAGCGTCGTTCTCGGCATCGCCATAGTCACGGCGTCGGCGGTCGAACAGTGGCGATTCGCGGCCGCGGGAATGGGCATCCTGGCCTGCGCGGGCGTGCTTATTCTGCTCGACATGCGAAGGCGCTCAGGAATCGTCGAGCGCCGGTTGGCGATCGTCGTGAAGCGTGTCGACGGACTTTTTACACAACAGAAACGCGAAGCTGAGGCGTCGCGGTCGAATGTCGTGGAAAATGCTGCACGAATCATTGATGTCGTCCAGTCGTGTGATGCGGAGCTCCTCGACACGGTGCACCGGGTCCGGGATTCGGCTGAGCGAATCCAACCCGTCGAAGACGGGATCTCGCGCCTCGAGGAAGAGGCGGACAAACAGCGGCAATACCGCTCCGGCTTCCGCAAGGAGCTGTTCGCCGTCGTACGAGACCAGACACGAGAGGTCGAAGCACTGTTCCAGCTCTTCTCCAAGGTGTCGCCGAGGCAGCCCATGCCGTCGTCCGGGCGCTGGGCGCTCGACGCCACCGGGCTGCTCAACCTGTACTCGCTGATCGAGCGGAACCGCCCGCGCGTGGTGGTCGAGCTCGGGAGCGGAACCTCGACGGTGTGGCTCGGGTACGCGCTGGACGCGGTCGGCACCGGACGCCTCGTCTCGGTGGATCACCTGGAGGAGTTCGCCGAGCACGCTCGGGCCGCGGTGGCGCTGCACGGTAGCGCCACGCGCACCGAGGTCCGCCACGCGCCGCTGACCAACCTCGAGCTGGGTGACGAGGAGTTCGCCTGGTACGACCCGGAGTGTCTGGCCGACATCGAACGGATCGACATGCTCATCGTCGACGGGCCGCCGAAGGTGACCGGACCGCACGCGAGATACCCGGCGTTGCCGATTCTCCGTGAACGGCTGGCGGATGGAGCGTTGATCGTCCTGGATGACACGGACCGTAGCAGCGAGCAGAAGATCGTCGACCGCTGGCTGCAGACCACGCCCGGCCTGCGGAGGGAACCGGTCGTGGTGGGGGAGCAGGCCGTCCTGAGGTTCTGGCGGATGCCGGAGGTGGCGGGGTAGTGCGTTCGTACGACATCGTCGTGGTGACCGATCCTCGGTTGGTCGGCGGCGGGAACAAGTCGCTCGCGCAGGAGATCCGGGCGCACGCCAGACACGGCTACACGACCGGCTTGATGCCGTTCGCTTCGAACTCGAAGGGCGCTAGGGTCGTGGACCTCAGCATCCGGGAACTGCTCGACGAAGGGCTGGCCGAATGGGTTCGGCCCGACGACGGCGTGCGGTGCCGGCTGGCGATAGCGCGCGGTCCGTCACTCTTCCTGGAGCCTCAGCCCGGCCCGGTGCGGCTGCACGCAGAGCGGGCCGTCCTGGTGGCCAACGCCGTCCACGTCGACCCCTCGATCTCCAAGATGGCGTACGACCCGGACGAGGTCGACAGCACGCTGGCGGATGTGTTCGGCCGGCGCTGGCAGTGGATCCCGCTGAGCGAGGTCGTGCGGGGCGAGCTGTTGAAGCTCACGACCTCGCTGGAACTGTCGGGCGAGACCTGGGCCAACATCGTCGATCTCGACGAATGGCGGCTGCCGAGGGAGCACATGTTACGCCGGCCGTTCCGGGTCGGCCGGCATTCCCGGGATGATCGCGCGAAGTGGCCGGCGACGGCCGAGGAGATCTTGGCGGCCTATCCCTCGTCGCACGAATACGACGTGCGCGTGATGGGAGGCGGCAAGACGGCGACGGCCGTGCTGGGCAGGCTGCCGGAGAACTGGACTGTGGAGGGCTTCGGAGCTCGGCACCCACGCGGCTTCCTTGCGGATGTGGACGTCTACCCGTACTTTCACAACCCGCGATGGGTGGAGGCGTTCGGACGGGCGCCGCTCGAGGCCATCGCCACCGGCGCGGTGGCCGTCCTGCCGCAATACCTGGAGGCCGTCTTCGGGCCTGGGGCCCTGTACGCCGAGCCGGACGAGGTGCAGGGCATCGTGAAGCGGCTGGCCGACGACCCGGCGCTACTGGCGGAACGGCGAGAGGCGGGGTGGGCCACAGTCCGCGACCGGTTCGGGCCGGACGCGTACGTGGCCAGGGTGGAACGGCTCATCGGGCCGCCGTCGTCGACATCGAGACCCACCTCGTCCGGGTCGTATGCGCGCGGCGGTGGCCCAGAGCGCGGCGTCGATCGGCCGCGAGTGGTCTTCTTCACCGACAACGGACACGGCCTCGGGCATATCTCTCGCATGCTGGCGATCGCGAAACGCTGTTCGGACGATGTCATGCCGTTCATGCTGACCATGTCCGAGGCTTTCGGGATCGCGGCGGGCTCGGGCATCCCGACGGAGTACTTCCCCTCGTGGAAGCGGCTGGGGATCGACCGCTTCGCATGGCGCGAGCTGCTGAGGATCCGGCTCGTGGAGCTGTTCCGGCGGCTGCGGCCGTCCCTGGTGGTGGTCGACCACGTCAACCCACCGCCACTCCTGTTCGACATCACCGCGGAGATCCCCGGTCTGCGGACCATGTGGGTGCGCCGCGGGCTGTGGCGAGCAGGCCGCCGCCCGGGCGGCGCGAAATACTCCCACCTGTTCGATCACATCCTGGAACCGCTCGACCTCGCGGCGGCGCTCGACCGGGGCGCCACCACCAGGATGCCGCACGAACGGGTGCACTACGTGGGGCCGATCAACCTGGTGGACCGGGACGAGATGCTCGCCCGGGACGACGCCCGGCGTGAGCTCGGCTTGCCGGTGAAGGGTCCCGCGATCCTGCTCAACCTCTCCGCCGACACTACGGACGAACTGGTACGACTCATCACGCGAGTGCGGGACCAGGTGGCGCGGCGTCTGGAGGGAGTGACACTGTTCGCCCCGGAGCACGTCCTGCACGCCGATCGTCTCCCGACGATCGAGGGTCTGGTGATGCGGCCGATCTATCCGGTCGCGCGATTCATGCACGCGTTCGACGCGGCCGTCTCCACCACGGGATACAACACGTTCCACGAGATCGTGCTGGCGGGCACGCCGTGCATCTTCATGGCCCGGGAGACCGGCAGCCTCGACGACCAGGCGCTACGGGCTCGGACGGCGAGCCTGGGTGGGTTCGGCCTGCACGTCGAGGACATCTGGTCGCCCGACTTCGAAGGGGCATTGGACGCGTTACTCACACCCACGCTCGCCACGCGGATGCGGACCTCGGCAAGCGTCGCTCATCCGGGCAACGGCGCCGCTGAGGCCGCCCGCGTGGTCTCGGCGATCGCGACCCGGCGGGAGGGGTGGTGATGGCTGG
>NZ_ML142849.1:164232-164675 GCF_004138495.1 Phytoactinopolyspora endophytica | reverse complement strand
AGCAGCTGCTTTCCGACGCTCGTGGGAGTATGCCGTCCGGCCATTATCTGCCGTTGCGAGCCCGCAACGGCGCGGTGCGGGTGCTCGTGGTGGCCGTGGATCACGACCCCGGGCAGCTGGAGTCGCTGGCCGACGGGTTGGCCTGGCTGCAGGTCGACCGGCCGTACATCAAGCCGATCCTGTTGCTGAACTGTCCGGACGCCGCGGCGGTCCGGCGGCGGGGTTTCGTCTACGAGACGGCTGTCGAACCGGCGACCTGGGCGGCGTACGACGCCACCGAGGGCTCGTACGACACCTACGTGCAACAGCGGATCATCGAGATGGTCAAGATCTATGACCCGCAGCACACGGTCCTCGCCGAACCGGGCGGGACACTGCCGAGATGGCCGTTCACGAAAATGACGGGCTGAAACGAGGAGCGGACAGACGATGAGATTCGGACG
>NZ_ML142849.1:163922-164151 GCF_004138495.1 Phytoactinopolyspora endophytica | reverse complement strand
GCGGCGGCCGCCGGCGGGATGGCGGCGATCGCGACGGTATGGCTGCTCGCCGAAGCCGGCGACTCGAGCGCGACGGTAGCCGGCCAAACCGCCGTCATCGTCGGGTTGGTGCTGTTCGTGGCAGTCATCCAGCATCGGGAGAACCGCCGGCTGGCGGTCAAGATCGACACGTTCCGCCGGCGCGTCTATGGAATGCTGGACGACGACCGGGACCTGCTGGACGCTCCGG
>NZ_ML142849.1:157248-163861 GCF_004138495.1 Phytoactinopolyspora endophytica | reverse complement strand
TCGGTCGAGGTTCCACAAGAACACTTCGAGCAGCTGGCCCGCATCCTCGCCGCGAACAACCGGCGGTTGGAGAGCGCCATCGACGACCTGTCCCGAAGGCTGGACCCGGACGGGGAACACAGCCGGACGGCAGAGCCGGGCCGGCCGGGGGACGAGCTCGAAGCACTCTCCGTGCTCGGTAACGCAACGCGCACGCGGCTGTAATGGAGTGGGTTGTTCAGCCGTGTTGACTCCTGATGTGAGCGACCACGACGTTCTGATGGTTTCGGACCTGCGGCTGTCCGGCGGGACGACGGCCAGCATGGCCGAGGAGATCCGGGCGCATGCGGCAGCTGGGTACCGGACGGCGTTGCTGCACGTGAACAGCTCGCTCACGAGCAAGACGCTCGGTATATCGGCGCACTTGTCGACCCTGATCGACGACGGGCTGGCCACCCTCGTCCTACCGGGGGACACGGTGCACGCGCGGCACGCGATCGTCCGGCATCCGGCCGTCGCCCAGGACTTGGTCGAGCCGCTGCGTACGGTGACGGTCGACGGCGTCAGCCTGATCGCCAACCATCCTCTTCTCGACGCGGAGGGGACAGCGCAGTACGACCCCGGGCTCGCGACCGAGCGGCTCGCCGGATGTTTCGGCCACGACCCGCTCTGGCGGCCGATCGGTCCGGTCGTACGTCGGCAGCTGGCCGACCGGAGCGATGTACCGCTCGCCGGCGACGACTGGCGGAACCTGATCGATCTGGAGGGGTGGTTCACCCCTCGGGACGGTGCCCGGAACACACCGGTCATCGGCCGGCACAGCCGGCCGCATTGGACGAAGTGGCCGAACCGCGGTGAGGATATCCTGGCCGCCTATCCGGACTCGGCGGACGTGCGGACGCGGGTCCTGGGCGGCGCCGATCCGGCACGGGCCGTGCTGGGAAAGGTTCCCCGGCACTGGCTGGTGGAACCGTTCGGCGCGCGCCACCCTTCGGGCTTCCTGGCCGACGTCGACTTCTTCGTCTACTACCACCACCCGGGATGGGTGGAGGCGTTCGGGCGCAACATCATGGAGGCGCTGGCTTCCGGCGCGGTGGCGATCCTGCCAGAGCACTTCCGGGAGACGTACGGCGAAGCGGCCCTGTATGCGCCGCCACAGGGGGTGGCCGAAGTGGTGTCCCGGCTCTGTGCGGACCGCGCCGCGTATAGGGCGCAGTCCAAACTCGGCCGGGACCTCGTCGCGGCCCGGCACAGCTACCCGGCGCATGTCGACCGGCTGGACGCGCTGATCGGGCCTCCGTCTACGGGCGGTGCGGCACGCCCGTCGCGGCGGCGAAAAGTGGAGCGCGCCCGTGTCCTCTTCGTCAGCAGCAATGGGACCGGTATGGGGCATCTCACCCGGTTGCTGGCGATGGCCAACCGGGCGAGCGACCGCATCGAGCCGTTCTTCTTCTCCATGTCATCCGCGGTTCCTGTCGTGGCGCGGTACGACTACAACTGGGAGTACTGCCCGTCCCGGGACGACCTGGACGTCGACGCCCGGGAGTGGAACCCATTCTTCGCCCGGCGGTTCGCGGACGTGGTGCGCCGCTACCGGCCGCGGGCGCTGGTGTTCGACGGCACGTGGCCGTACCGAGGGCTGGGGGAGGCGAGGGAGCTCTTCCCGGACCTGCTGTACGTGTGGTCGCGCCGGGCGATGTGGAAGCAGGGGCATCGCACCGACCCGCTGGAGAAGTCCGAATGGTTCGACCTGGTCATCGAGCCCGGAGAGTTCGCGGCAGCGGCCGACCAGGGGCCTACGGTCTCACGCGTGGACGCCCGCCGGGTGGCGCCGGTCACCCTGCTGGATCGATCCGACGTGCTCAGCCGGGAGGACGCACGGGCCGAGCTGGGCATGGACCCGCACGAGAAGGCGGTCCTGGTGACTTTGGGCGGCGGAAACGCCCATGACCTCGGACCGGACCTGGAGGCGATCGCCGCCGCCATGCACCGGCGGCCCGGCTGGCACGTGTACGCCACCCGCCCACCCATCGCACGGGCCACACAGGACCATGCCGGGCTCCGGTCGATCTCGGTCTATCCGCTCTGCCGCAGTCTGGCCGCCTTCGACGTCGCGGTGGTCGCCTGTGGCTACAACGCGTACCACGAGTCGATCCTGGCGGGTGTCCCGACGATCTTCGTGCCGAAGACCAAGGTGACCGACGACCAGCATGCGCGGGCACATTACGCGGACGCGACAGGGGTGGGCGTCAGCGTCGATGAGGTGAGCGTCGCCGCCATCGACAAGGCCATGGACCGGCTGCTCGAACCGGCCACGATCGAGCGGATGCGGGCTCGATGTGAGGAGCTCTATCCGGGCAATGGTGCGGCCGATGCGATGGCGTCGGTCGAGAGACTCCTGACCGAGAGAGGGGTTATCGGATGAGTAATGTCACGACGACGGCGGCGATTCGGGCGCGTGTTCCCGGTTACCGGGTGGCCAGGCGGGTGGCGGGCAGGCTCCTGCGGCGCTCGCCCGTGGCGATGCGGGTCGCCCGGAGGCTGGCCGGCACCGGGAAGGCCGGGTCCTCCGCGGGCGGAACGTCGATGGGATTCCGCCCGGGCCGATACTTCGTGCAGGACGGTGCCCGCAAGCTCCCCGTGGTGGTGATCGTGGCCACCGGGCTGGGTGAGGGAGAGGCGGAGGGCCTGGCTCGTGAGTTCGAGTACGCCCAGATGATGACCGGTTCGTTCCGGCCGCTCTTCGTCATCGACAGCGCGGACTTCGCTCCCTTCCGCGGCAGGGGTTACGTGGTGGAGCGGGTGATGCGCGCGGAGGAGCTCTCGGCCGCCAGCCCCGGCGACTCGCACAGCGAATACATCTTCTCCCGGCTCAGATCCATCGCTTCTGACTATGGCGCATCCTCGATCGTCCCGCTGCCGGAGGGGACGGCGGGCGCCTTGCGCGGCCCGACGGCTCGGCTGGTCGGCGCGCTCGGCTAGCGATCGTTGGTCGCTACCGATCCTTGGTCACTGGGAGCCGGCGAGCAGGTCGAATGCCTGCTGGACGACGGCGCCGACATGCGCCTGGTCCGCGATCATGTCCGGATCCTCGGAGCTGAGCTGGACCACGAGCACGTGACCGGTTCCGTCGGCGTCCTCGAGATACCACGAGTACGCCAGCACCCCGGCGGAGCTTCCGCCCTTGAAAGCGATGTAGGGCCAGTCGTCCGCGTCGACCGCGAGGCCTGAGTTGACCGACATGAGGTCGCGCAGGGTCTGTGTCTCGTCCTGGGCGGCGAGCTGCTGCAAGGATCGGTGAGCGGCGGCGATGTCCTCGGCGCTGGCGAACCACTCGATCCCGGACGGCCACCGGGGCTCGGTGCCCACGGCGGCGACGTCGACCGCGGAGATGTCGGGAGGAAGATCCTCCAGCAACGACCGTCTCTGCTCGACGTTGGAATCGGCCCACATGTCGGGGAGCTCGGGTTCCGTCCAGCCGAGGCGGAAGAACTCGCTGGTGGTGAGGAAGGGCTGCAGCTGAGACGGTTCGTGGTGTCCCATCTGTGTGACAGCCGCCTCTACGGCTTCGCGGCCGACCAGGTCGATGAGCATGTCCGTCGCTGTGTTGTCGCTGATGGAGATCATCTTCTCCGCGGCCTCGGCCACGGTGACGGCCGTGCCGTCGGCGGCGTCCTGAAGTTCGCCGCTCGGCAGGCTGCGCAGCTCCGAGGTGACGGTGACCTCGTCGTCCCAGGAGACCTCCCCATCGAGTACCGCTCGCTGGACGGCACCGAGCACGTAGAGCTTGAACATGGAGCCCAGCGGCCGGGACGCGTCCGCGGAGCTCTCGTGCACGGGCATCCATGCTCCGTCGTCGTCGCGAGCGGCGTACACGGCGATCTCGGCCCCGGTCTCGGCGAGCGCCGCGTCGAGCTCATCCCAGCTGGCCACGTCGGGCGCATCGGCGGTGGGCTGCATGTACAGTCCACCGATCGTCTCGTCGTCGTCGATTCCGACGCTGAGCTGGTAGCACGTGTCATCGGCAGCGATCAGGTCGACCACGGCCTGATGCGACTCTCCGGAATACGAGACCGGGGTGAACGGACCCAGCGTCCGGAGGCTGTCGAACGTGGCCGCCACCTCTTCCGCCGGTACCTCGTCGAGGAAAAGGTCGCTGAAGCGTTCGGCTGCCTCGTCCGCGTCTGGTCCGGACTCCTCGTCGAGTTGGTCGAGAACCCAGCGTGACTGCTGCCCGGCCGGGGTATTCGGGAACTCCGCCACCGGTTCGGGCTCGCTGGGTGCCGCCTGCGTCGTCGGGGAGCTGGTGGGAGACGCATCGGTGGGGCCTGCGTCGCCGTCGTCGTCCGTTGAGCATCCAGCCACGACGGCTGCGCTCAGCAGCATGACGGGCAGGCGTCGGGTCCGCGGATGCATCGTTCCCCCAAACGGTCGGCTCCAGCGGATATGACATTACCGTGCGGTGTCCGGTGACTGGCGGCAGGGCCGGAGATGACAGGGAGCGGATCAATTGTCATCGATAGTCAAGTGGCAGTCACAGAGTCTATTTGAGGAGACTTACCGAAAGTCTTTACGTCGCAATGAGTCATCGCTATAGTCATAGCCATGGATCTACCGGACCCGTCCGGACCGGTAAAGCTAGGGGTTGGGTAGTCCACCTTTCAGAAGATGCTCGAACGGAGGGAAGAGCATGTATCTCGTCGACACGCTGTCCGATCTCATCAACACGATCATTGACGTGATCGGTAGCCTTCTTGGGTAGATTGTCCGCATAGGTCCCTATTTAAAAGGATCCGGTAGATAGCCGCAGGTACTGCCGCAAGTGCGTGGCACGGGGGAATGCATGACCGCAGCCGCCTGCGGGGCAGAGTCCAAAAGTTACATACGGGGATAAGGTCCGCGTGCACCGAATCGTCTGGTGCACGCGGACCTTATTTTGTTCCAGCCATGGTGACCATCCTGTTGTGGCGTGAGACGGAAAGAATTCACCGCACCGTTGCCGCACCGTTATTCTTGGCTGGAATCCCAGGAGATGAGGTCGTGCGGAAGGCTCGTCCGTGCCGCGCGCAGGAACGCGAATGGCGTACGGAGACCGAAATTGGCCACCCGTGAGGTGTACACGTCGGCGTACCGCTCGACCTGCCTGGCGAAGAGGCTCTTGTCATTCCCGGCACGCATCATCGGTCCCCACGTCGGATTTCCGAGCTCGGCGGCGCCTTTCGCGAGCGGGGTGATGCGCTGGTCGAGCTGACGGAGTTGTTCCAGGAGCTGGCCGATCGACGGCCCGTCCCACGCGGGCGCCGACTCGTCGGCGCTCCTGCGAACCTCGGAAAGCCGAGCCTGGGCCACGAGATCCTCGAGCGTGATCTTGTCTGCCATAAGCCTGCGCAACTCGGCTTCGTCCTTGGCGAACCGGTTGGCGTCGGCGATGTCAACCTCGAGCTCACGCATGATCAGGGCCGTCCGCCAGCGCAGCACAGACTTGGTGACGTGGACGTCTCCGAAGAGATGATCGCCCGCGTAGAGGATCTGAGCCCCGTCCAGGCCGAGGCTCTGCTCCACCAGCCGTGCGCACGCGCCGTGGTAGACGTCCCCGACCTGAAGCGGGCCGCGGTGCGGCTGGAGCAGGCCGCGTTCCGTGTCGACCATACGGAACGCCTGGATGTCCTCGGCGAAGAAACGCGGTTTCGCGGCTGCGACCACGACGATGTCGAACAGGTCTCGCCACGACCCGCTTGGGACGTGGCGATCGAAGGCGTAGCTCATCATCGCGCGGGTGTAGCTCCACTCGCTGTTGGTGATGAGGAGCAGCCGTTTGCCCGCCATGCGCTGGTCCAGCAGGGTCTGCGCGGTGTCGGGGTCGAGGTCACAGAACCGATCGGGGTCGGCCGCGATCTCGGCTTTGAGCGTCCCGATCGCGTGTGACTGGTCAAGGGCCGCGGAGACGATACGGTAGAGCTCGTCGTAGCCGACCGGCCCGGTGATCTCATCGGCGTCGAGCTTGTCCACGAGCTGGGCGTACAGCGAAGCCTCCGAGATGGAGAACATCGTGTTGAGGAACCTGAAACGCGGTTCGCCCAGGTCGACGAAGACGTTGGCATAGGCATTGCGCAGCTCGTCGAAGGTCAGCTGGCGGGTGCCGTGCTGGGCCTGGATGACGTACCCGAACCGGGTAGCCTTCACGAGGTTGCCCAGGTCCAGGTCGATCACGAGGCCCTGCAGATACCGGTCCGCTTCGAACGTGAGGTCCGCGACGGGGAGGCCGCGCTCCGCGAGCAGCCGGCGCGCGTGCTCGAAGGCCGCGCCCTCCCATTCATCGATGCGGTAGTGCAGCAGCGTGTAGTCCATGTCGTAGCCGATGGCCCGGACGGATCTCAGGTTCAAGGTCCGGTTGGCATAGACGTCGCGACCAGGATCGATGGAGTATGTCATTCGTTCTGTCTCCTGCATTGGGATGCCAAGGCTACGTCATACGGACGTGTCAGGCAGGTGCTTGGCTGTGGTCGTGTATGCAGGTATCGTTCAAACGTAGGTAACGAACAGATTAAGGTGTTTCTGCAGGTGCCGGGTGCCTCGTCGCTGAGTTCGGCGCGGGTGTTGAGGGAAGAGGGCCGTTGTCCATGACGTTCTCCGC
>NZ_ML142849.1:150616-157209 GCF_004138495.1 Phytoactinopolyspora endophytica | reverse complement strand
ACGGACTCTGACGAGCCGTACGTTCCGTTTCCTGAGCATGGGCTGACGGCCGGCGAGCTTCGCGGCCGGCTGCGCGCATTGCGTGCGGATGATGTGGACTGGCGCCGCGGCCGGATCTGGAGCCTGATCTACTGGGCTGGAGACGAGCACGACGAGGTCGTGCACGATGCCTACCGCGAGTTCGCATCCGAGAACCTGTTGGGCCCGACGGCGTTCCCCAGCGTCGCGACCATGGAGAAGCAGGTCGTGTGGATGCTGCTCGACCTTCTCGGTGCTGACCCGCAGCTCGCCGGTGGCACCATGACCTCCGGCGGTACCGAGAGCATCATCCTCGCTGTCAAGGCATATCGGGACCGGGCCCGCGCCGAGCGGCCGGAGGTGAGCCATCCGGAGATGCTGGTCCCGGTCACGGCGCATCCCGCGTTCCTGAAGGCGGGTGACCTCCTGGGTGTGCGGCCGGTGCCGGTTCCGGTGGACCATACCTTCCGCGCGGATCCGGCGGCGTTCGCCGCCGCGATGACCGACTCGACCATCCTGGCCTGCGCGTCGGCACCGTGTTTTCCTTACGGCGTCGTGGATCCGATCGAGGACCTCGCCGACCGCACGAGTGAGCGCGGCATCGGCCTGCACATCGACGCCACCATCGGCGGCTTCGCGCTGCCGTTCGCCCGGGAGCTGGGGCGCAAGGTGCCGCCGTTCGACTTCAACGTGCCTGGCGTCACCTCCATGACGGCGGACATGCACAAGTATGGGTACGGCCCGAAGGGCTCGTCGAGCATCCTGTACCGGGACCGGAGCCTGCGGCGGCACCAGTTCGCCGCCTACACGGACTGGCCGGGCGGCATCCTGGCCTCACCCACGCTGCTCGGCACCCGGCCCGGCGGGGCGATCGCCGGCTCGTGGGCGGCTATCAGGTTCGAGGGCAGGGCCGGATACCGTGCCATCTTCTCCGAGGTCTTCGAGGCCACGGACAGGTTGCAGGAAGGCATCCGGTCGATTCCGGGTCTGCACGTCGTCGGTGAACCGCCGATCAGCGTATTCGCCGTCGGATCGGACGTCGTGGACATGATGGCGGTGGCCGATCGGCTCGAGACACGGAACTGGCGGATCGATCGGCAACGGGATCCGGACAGCATCCACCTGATCGTCAACCCCACGCATGTGCCGGTGGTCGAGGAGTTCCTCGACGACGTGCGCTGGGCGGCCGAAGGCGCCCCGGCCGCGGGAATAGGTGACAATCGAGCGACGCTGTACGGCGTCAACTCCCGCCTGGAAGCGGGGACCGACGTGGCGACGGCCGTGCTCGACCAGTTGGAAGGCCGTTACGACACGTGACCGATGCATCCTTAGCCCCCGCCGTCCTGGAAAGTTCAGGCGAGACACCGCCGGTCCCGTGGCCGGTGATCGAAGCCTGCGGGCTGCCCGAGATCGGCGCCCGGCTGGCCGGCCTGTCGGTCCGGATCGATCCCGCACAGGCGCGGCCGTTCGTGCTTGACGGCGTGACGGTCACGCTGCGCCCCGACCGGGCGGCGACCGTCACCGGATCGGCATTGATCCTGCGCGAGGCGATCGAGTTGACCGCAGCGATGATCGGTGCCTTCGGCGAGGGCGCGGCGGGCGTGCACACACCCGACTGGGCGCACCGGATCTTGGCGCACGCGACCGCCCTCGGCTACGGCACGACCAGCCTGTCCGCTCGTGGTGAGCCGGCCGCATTCAGCGCATTCTCGCCGCTGTCCGACAGCGCGGAGGACATGCTCGCCCTGCATGATCGGCTCGAGGACGGCAGCACGGCGCGAGCGATGGCGGTGCGGATCGCGGAGTTCCTCGCCGAACGGGACGGCCTGGACGCATGCCCGGACAGTGAGATCGATCGGGCGGCTCGGGCGCTCCCGTTCGCCCTGCCCACCGAGGTGCTGCTGGCGAGCGGGGGAGACTCCCGGCAGACGATCGACTGGCACGGCGGCGTGAACTCCTATGGGATCTCCCCGAGCCCGACACCGTGGACCAGCCTGCTCGGGTCCTGCACGGCATCGTCGCCGACCACCCGCGGGTTCGCCGCGGCGACAAAGGTCCGGCGGCTGCTGATCGACGCGGCCCTCGGATACGAGCTCGGCAGGTACGTCGCCAAGCACACGGCCGTGATGCGCAGGACCCTGCTGGCGGCGCTCGGCGTCTCCGACGACGCCGAGGTCGTGTTCACCCCGTCCGGGACCGATGCTGAACTGGTCACGTTGCTGGCGGCGTTGAGCGCGGACGAGCCTGTGCATTCGGTCGTCGTCGGCCAGTACGAGATCGGCAGCGGGAGCACGTACGCGGCCGCCGGGCGGCACTTCTGCGACCGGCTGCCGTCGGGAAGCCCGAGCCAAGCCGGAGAGACCATTCCCGGGTTCGACTCCACGATGACCGGCAGCTCCATCGTCGACCTGCGGGACGAGCACGGCGAGATGCTCGCTCCGGAGCGTGTCGAAGCCGCCGTGGAGGAAGCGATCGCGGCACACGCGGATCGATGTCGCGTGCTGGTACACGTCGTGGAAGGGTCGAAGACCGGTATCCGGCTGCCGCGCCGAGAGACCGTGCTGCGCTGGCGCGAACGGTACGGCGATCGGCTGGACGTCGCCGTTGACGCCGCTCAGATGCGTATCGACCAGCACACTGCTGTCCAGCACCTCCGCGACGGCAACATGGTCATCGTGACCGGCTCGAAGTTCTTCGGTGGTCCGCCGTTCTCCGGAGCGGTGATCATGCCGTCGTCGATCGCGTCCCGGCTCGCGGTGGGGCGGCGGCTGCCATCCGGCATGGCGGACTACCTGACGCGAGCGGATGTCCCGGAGTCACTGAGTGATCTGCATGCGGTGGCTCGGCCCGGACTGAACGCCGGCCTCCTGCTCCGTTGGGAGGCCGCCCTGGCGGAGATGCGTTCGTTCCACAACGTCTCTCCGGAGATCCGGGACGAGGTGCTCCGGCTGCTGGTGTCGGGCCTACGCGCGATCCTTGAAGGGACGTCGCAGATCAGGCTGGTGGAGAGCCCGTACACCACTATCCCGGACCCAGATCACCGCGGACTGGACGATCTGCCGACCATTTTCACGTTCCTCGCCATCAGACCGGACGGTCAGCCGCTGACCATGAGCCAGGGTCGCCGCGTCTACCGGCTGCTGGCGCAGGACCTTCGCGGCATGATGCCGTCGGACGACGCGGTCCTGGGCCGTACGTTCCAGCTCGGACAGCCGGTGAAGATCTATCAGCAGGACGGCGAGTGGGTGGGCGGCCTACGGGTGGCCATCGGGGCGGCGACGGTCTCGGAGATCGTGTTCGACCATACCCGGGGACGGCTCTGGATCGAACGCATCGACCGGACTCTCGCCGACGTCGCGGACGCGCTCCGCAAGCTCGGCCTGATTCTTAAGCACGTGGACCTGGATGGAGGAAGCAGATGACCCGCATTCCGACGGAGCAGCTGCACAGTATGGCCACGGCCGCTGGGCACGAGCTCGAGGATGCTTCGGCGACCGATGTGGTTCGGTGGGCGCAGGAGACGTTCGGCGACGCCTTCGTGCTCACCGCCTCGATGGCGGATGGGGTGCTGTGCCACGTCGCTTCGCAGGCTGTGCCGGGCATCAGGGTCCTTTTCCTCGACACGGGCTACCACTTCGCCGAGACGATGGGCACCCGTGACGCGATCGCGTCGGCGTACGACATCCAGGTGGAGACGGTCGGACACCCGCTGACCGTGCCGGAGCACGAGGCGAGCTACGGAAAGCTCTACGAGTCGTATCCGGATCTGTGCTGTGCGATGCGCAAGGTCTTTCCGCTGGACCGGGCGCTGCGGCCGTACGCCGCGTGGGGGAGCGGCATGCGACGCGCGGAGAACCCAGGCCGTGCGGTCGCCCCGGTGGTCGGCTGGGACGCCCGTCGCAAGAAGGTCAAGGTCAATCCACTGGCCAACTGGTCCGACGAGCAGGTGGACGCCTACGTCGAAGAGCACGGGATCTTGGTCAACCCGCTCCAGCAGCTCGGCTACACCTCAATCGGGTGCGCTCCGTGTACCAGTCCGGTGGCCGACGGGGAGGACGCTCGGGCAGGCCGCTGGGCTGGTAAGACCAAGACGGAGTGCGGCATTCACTGAACCACGAGCCACCCGGGCGCCGGCCCCGCGTCGGCAGGAGGCTGGTGCGCAACCGAGTGCGGGAGCTTCCAGCGCGGCGCGGTGAGGTAATGGTCGATGATCGCCCCCGCCACGTCGCGTGGCTGCCCTTGAGTGGGGAACTGGCCGGATGGGGTCACCGCGCTGGCCACGTCTTCGAGGATGTACGGCGGCTCGGCGTCGTCTGCCGGGCTGACCGTCGGCGCGACCATGGTCACCTGCGCGTGAGCCAGTCCTGGGATGGCTGTGACCGCGTCGACGGCCACGCCGGCGAGTCGCGGGTGCGTGGCATCGGTGACGTCGACATACACGTCGGCCGTGGGCCGGTGGGTGACGGAGACCAGGCGGTCGCCCACCACGTAGAAGTCGAACCGGTCACCGGCGGCGGTTGGCTCGACGAGCACGAGGTTCATGCCGGGCTCGTCGCCGTATGCTCTGTCGGCGCGCCTGAACGCGGCGCGGAACTCCTTGCTGTTGTCGATGCCGCGGGTGATGCCGCGGGTGCCCTCCAGCCGGGCGGGCCGGACCGTGACCGGCCATCCGAGCTCGGTCGCGTATGCCGCCGCGGTCTTCGGTTGCGTGGGGAGGAAGACAGCGTGCGGCGCGACGCACAGACCGGCAGCCTGCCACAGCTGCCGCTGGGAATCCCGGAACCCGCACACGAGCTGGCCCATCCTCGTGGTGTCGGGGCCGCTCATGCCGACGAACGGCACCAGGGAGTCGGGGAAGCCGACCAGGATGATCTTCTGATCGAACCGTTCGACCCCGAGCCCACGCTGAAGCGCGGCGAACTCCATCAGCGCGGATCTGAGGGTGCAGCGATCGGGCACGTTCTCCGAGAGGAATCGTTGCAGAGCCTGCGGATCGCCGCCCATCAGCGCACCTCGAATCGGTCGATGGGACTGACCTCGCTCACGTGCGTGGTCACGACCCGGTTCGGCTTCGCGCGTGGCGGTCCCGTCACCGCGAGCGACGAGAGCAGCCAGACGTCGTTCAAGTCGCCCGCGATGTGGGCCTCGACCTGGCCGGACGAGAGATTGCGGATCGATCCGACGACGCCACGTTCGTTCGCCAGCCGCTCGAACCAGCGCCGGTAGCCGACGCCCTGGACCCGCCCCCACACGTCGATGCGGACGCTGAGCCGATCCAGGACGTGGCTGGGCCGGTATCCGGCGAGCTCGCATTGGCGCAGGATCAGCGATGTGGACACATCCCGCGGAGTGCCGAAGATCGGGAAGTGGTTCAGGTCGGTGCCGGGGTTGGAGTTCACTTCGATGACGACGGCGCGGTGCTCGTCGGTACTGAGCCGGTGGTCGCCGATGAGGTCGACCCCCGAATGGTCCAGCCCTGGGATCGCCTGGGTCGCCCGGACGGCCAGGTCGAGCAGGCTGGGATGAGTCTCGTCGAGGACCTCGACGCTGTCCCCGCCGTTGGCGATGTTGCCCGCGCTGCCCAGCTTCACCAGGCTGCCCTCCGCGGGCACGCTGTCCAGCGTCAAGCCCTGTCTGTCCAGCCAGTACCCGGCGTTCTGGCCGAGCTCGATGAGTGAACCGTGCGTCTGTGGGTTCTCCAGCCGGTGCCGGTTCTTCTGGATCACCAGCTCGAGCACGGATGACCGCCCGTCCCCGTGCACCGAAGCCGGCCGGCGCAGCACCACCGAGACGACGCGGTCGCCCACGACGAGGAACCGGTAGTCCTCACCCGGCGCGTACTCCTCGACGACGAACGCGCGCTGAGCGAAGGAGGTCGACGCGAGCGCGGCGATGGCACTGCGGATGTCGCCTTCCTCGCGGAGGTCGGTGGTGACCCCGGCGCCGTGCGATCCCGCCCGCGGCTTGACCACGACCGGCACGCCCAGCGAGAGCGCGTACCGTACCGCCTGCTCGGATTGGTCAGGATTGAAGACGTCGCCCTGTGGCACCGCGACGCCGGCGGCATGCAGGATCTTCTTGGCGAGATCTTTCTTGTCGACGACGGCACGGGTGGATACGCCGGTCCAGCTCGAGCGCCGGCTCGCGAATCCGATGGGCTCGGCGAGCTTGGGGTGTCCGGCGAAAAGGACCCCGCGACCCAGCCGGGTCGTGTTGAGGCCGTAGGCCAGTGCCGCCCGGTCCAGCAGCGGGTTAGCGGTGTCGACGGAGCCGTTCGCCTTCTCGAAATGCAGCAGCGTGTCGAGGTCGAAGGTGTTGGCCGTCAAGCCCGCATACGTCGGAGGAGGCGGTGGGGCTTGAGATCCGTCGGTATATCGGGTCATGTACTGCACCGCGCCGGACAGCACGATGTCCCCACCGATGCCGGGTGCGTCGCCGAGCTCGAGCCGGCGACGGCCGTCGCGTCTGGGCGGTGGCTCGATGGTGACGGTCCCCTTGGCCCAGCTTGATTCCAGCGCGCAGTAGTCGAGCCGGGGGAGAGCTGCGGCCAGTTCGGCGGCAGCGGCCACACTCAC
>NZ_ML142849.1:143477-150590 GCF_004138495.1 Phytoactinopolyspora endophytica | reverse complement strand
GACGTGCGGGACCGTGGAGACCGCGACGCGCACGTCACCGTCACGCTGCTCCAGCCATTGGCCGACGTCGAGGGCGCACAGGTAACCGCCGAGCCGTGCCGGGTCCAGAACGATGCCGCGCAGGCCTCCGTCGACGGCTGCGTGGGCGTCGTCGATCGAGGCAGGGCTCGCCATGACGACGACGCCCGGGCCCTCGGGCGTCGTCGGTACCAGGCGATCCGCAGCAGCCTGCAGTCTCACCAGACCCGTGAGATCACCCGTGCTCGCCGGCTGCAGGACGAGGTGCGCTGGGAGCTCGCCCCGATCGACTCGGCTGGACAGCGACTCGACCAGAGTGATCGCGTCGGACAGCGGCAGATCACTGGTCAGCTCGAGCCAGATCGGCGCGAGCCGACCGGCGGCGGAAGCGGCTGCCAGCGCCACGTCGAGCGCCTCTCGATGATCACTGATGTCGGTCAGCTTGATCACTGCCTGGCCGGAGTCACGCGCAGCCCGCTGCTCGACGTGGGAGGCACCGCGAGCGGCGCTGATCACCTGAGCCACGGGCACCGGACGGCGGGCGCCGCCGAGGACCTCGGCCAGTGGCGCACTACCGGATCTGCCGACGAGGTCAAGTAGCGCGCACTCGACGCCGGCGAGAGTACCCCGGTAGGGCGCTCCGGGCACTGTCGTGCGCAGCGTGCGCTCGGCGAGCAGCCCGAGATCGGCCATCAGCTTGCCGATCTCCGCGCGCGCCGTCGCCACCCCGGGCGTGATGGTGGTGCCGCGCAGCTCCCGAAGCGCGGCGTCGAGGAAGCGCCATGACCCGCGGGGCGTGTCGCCGGTGACGATCCTGGTGCGTGGCGCGGCCTCGCCGACGCCCTCCAGTGAGTCCCCAGCCCTGGTGGCCCGAAGCCGGATGATGACGTTGTGGGCGTAGGAGCCGTCGGAGCGGGCGCCTCGGGACGATGGGACGCGGAACTCGAGCGCGGTGGCCTGTGCGACCGTGACGGTACTGAGCACGTCGATACCTTACCGCCGGGGTGTGGATTCGCCTACCGCTTTGCAGCGATCCGCCGGCGGCGGCTATACGCCCTGGAAGAGCGGCTCGATCCGGTGCTCGTCGTCGGGCGCTGACCCGTGACGAAGGCTCCGGGTCGCCTTCCAACGCGGGGCGGCTGTGTAGTAGTCGACGACGGCTCCGGCGACATCTCGCGGGATCCCCTCGGACGGGAAGCATGCGAGCGGTGGTGGTGCGCCGTGGATGCGGGTCACGACGGGCCCGGTGCCGGTCACGACGATGTCCACGGCTCCGTGTGCCATGCCGGGCATGGACGTGGCTGCCTGCACCGCGAGCGCCGCGGTGGCCGGTGGCGTCCGATCGGTGGCGTCGACGAGATCGCCACCGGCGACGATCTCGTCACTGGTGCCGAGCTCCACCCGTACCCCGGCCGCCGGCACATCCAGCCGGTCGCCGGCACCGGGAATCGGGTGGTGACACAGCACCGGGTTGCGGGCTCGCTCGGCGTTCTTGCGCTCGACCAGGTCGGCGACGCTCGACGTGCCGTCACCGACGACGTGCGCCGGCGTCAGATGCGTCACGGAGACGACCCGGTCGCCCACGACGAAGGCATGCAACCGTTCACCCGCCACGGTCTGCTCGACCAGGACCGATCGCCGGGGAGTCGGTCGGTGAGGTGGCCGGTGAGATGGCCGGTCATAAGCCTCGACAGCTCTGGCCCAGGCGGCGCTGAAGTCGGCGGCTCCGGCCACCCCTGCGGTGACTCCCTTCCCGTAGGCCATCCGTGCCGGGCGGATCGTCACCGGCCACCCGATCTCCTCGGTCGCGAAGACCAGCCCCAGGCGTTGCTGGTCGGAGGCGAACGTCGACGACCGGGGAGTCGGCACGCCGCCGCGGGTGAGCAACGCGTGCAGGGCATCCTGGTACGTGCGCACCGACCGCGCGACCAGGCTGGAGTCCGTTCCGCTGAGGTTCTCGAAGCCGATCAGCTCCGGACCGAGCCGCACCATGACGATGGTCTTGTTGTATCGGTCGACATCGTGGCCGCGGACACGCAGCGCGTGTTCGATCGTGGCCGACGCCAGCGAGCATCGGCCAGGGACGTTGTCGAACACGAACTGCTGCAGGCTCGGTGTGCTCACGTGTGCACCTCGAATCGATCGACTGGCCGGACGCTGTCGATGTGCGTCGTCGACACCTGGTTCACCAGCGCGCGTGGTGGCCCGGCGATCGCGCAGTTCACCAGTACCCAGATGTCCAGGGCTGGGCCCGAGATGACCGCCTCGACGCCGCCGGAGGGCAGCTGCCGGATACGGCCGGCCACATCGCGCTCCTCGGCCAGCCGGGCGAACCACCGCAGATACTCCGCGTGCTGGACCCGGCCCCGCACGAGCATGCGTACGGACAGCTCGTCGCGCGGGCGGTCCGGGTGGAACCCCGCGAGGGCGCAGGCCCGAAGCACGATGTCGCTCGACACATCCCGAGGTGTGCCGAACAGCGGGAAGTGGTTGAGGCTGGTGGCGGGCATCGAGTTGATCTCGAGGATCGCTGTGGGGTGCCCGTCGACGCCGAGCCGGTGATCACCCATCAGATCGATGCCCGCATGGTCGAGCCCAGGGAAGACATGGACGGCTCGGACGGCCAGATCCAGCAGGCTGGCATGGGTCTGGTCGAGCACCTCGATACTCTCTCCACCGGTCGCGATGTTGCCGGCGCTGCCCAGCCGGACGGTCCGGCCGGCCGCCGGGACGCTCTGCGTCGTCAGCTCATGGCGGGCGAGCCAGGCCATGGTGTCGGGTCCGAACGCGAGCGGGCAGCCGCGGGTGTGTGGGTTCCGCAACCGCCAGCGGTTCTTCTCCAGTACCAGATCGGCCACGGTGGAACGGCCGTCGCCGGTCACCGAAGCCGGGCGTTTGAGGACCACGGAGACCACTCGGTCGCCGACGACCAGGAACCGGTAGTCGTTGCCGGGGATGTGCTCCTCGACGACGAACGGACGGTCGCCGAAGCCGGACGCCGCCAGAGAGTCGATCGCGTGCCGGACGTGTGCCTCGGAACGCAGGTCGGTAGAGACCCCTTCGCCGTGGCTGGCCTTTCTCGGCTTGACCACGACGGGGGTGCCGAGCGAAGCGGCGAAGGCGGTGGCGTGCTCGACCTGGTCGTGGTCGAACGCCGCCCCACGCGGAGCGGGCACGCCGCTGTCCAGCAAGATCTTGCGGGTCAGATCCTTGTCCGAGGTCAACCGGTACGGCGGCACGGCGGACCAGGCGGTGTTGTTGGGGGTGAACACCACAGGTGCGTCCAGCGCCGGATGGTCGGCGAAGAACAGGCCGCGAGAGAACCGGGTGATGTCGAGGCCGCGGACCAGTGCGGCGCGTTCCAACAGGGCACTGGCCGAGATCAGTACGCCACGGGCGGAGAAGAACGGAGCGATGGTGGCGATGTCGAACCCGTTCAGCGGCAGACCGTCGTAGGTCGGAGGGCGGGACCGCGCAGACGAGCTTGCGACCTGCCCGGTGAGGTGCTGGACAGCCGGCGCGAGTACGGGATGGCCGCCGATCCCGGGCTCGCCGCCGGGCAGCAGCCGCCCCTGTCTGTCGTGCTCGATGCCCGGCTCCAGCTGTACCTGTCCGGTTTCGGGCGCCGGGAGCGAGAAGTAGTCCACGTGGGGTAGCGCGGCCGCGAGCTCGGCCGTGGCACGAAGGCCGACGTCCGAGAGGAACCGGGGCGGAACGAGGCCGATCCGCGGCCGGCTTGCCGCGTCGCCGAGCGCTGCGGCCACGTCGAGTGCCGATAGTGCACCACCGAGCTGGAACGGGTTCACGTTGACCGCACGGACGCCGCGGTCGGCGACGTCGCGGGCATCGGCGGTGCAGCCGGCGTCCGGCATCAGGACTATCCCCGGACCCGCATCGGCCGGCGGTACCAGCCGGTCGGCGTGTTGCTGCGCTTCGCTGAGCTCGGAGCGGTCGGCGTCGACCGGCACATGCAGAACCAGGTGGGGCGGCAGCGCGCCGGCGGCTACCTGCTGCGCGAGCTGTTCGATCAGCTTGGCGACACCGGTCAGCCCGATCCACTCGCCGAAACACAACAGGGTCGGCGCTGCGTGACCTGTGACCGTGGCGACGCGCGATGTCACCTCGAGTGCTGTCTCCCGGCCGACGTGAGTCACGGACGTACAGACCACGAGCGGGCGTCTGCGCCCACCGAGCAGCGCCGCCATGGAGGTATCGGCGGCCCGTGCCGCCAGGTCCAGCAGAGCGGTGTCGATACCGGCCAGCACTCCGGTGTACGGGGGTTCCGAGCCGGTCGGATCGGACGAGCCGGCAGCTAACGTGGCGAGCCGGTCAAGGATCTCCCGGACGTCGGTGAGGGCATGGGCGGGCCGGCGGCGGATGGTGGCACCTTCGAGCTCATCGAGTGCGGAGCGCGCCAGGCTCTGCACGGGCGCCGATGTGTCAGAGGCGCAACGAAGGCGGTACGGCATCGACTCACCGATGGACCGGAGGTCACGGCGACCGTCGTGAGCGTCCAGCCGGACGATCGTGTTGTGCACGTACGGTGCTCTGCTACCGGGCCGACGCGATGAGGGGACCCGGAACTGCACTGCTGAGGCGCGCGTTACCGCTGTCTTTCTGCCTAGCATTCGATCACGATACCCATGCCGGACATGCGCTATCTCTCACGTGAGCAGGGGCTCGACCGCCGAACCGCTCGACTGCTGCCCCGTGGACTGCGGCGGGACGTGCGCCGTGTCCCTGGCCGCTTTCCACCGCGGACTGCGTACGTAGTGCTCGAGGATGGCCCCCGCGATGTCACGAGCCGGACCATCCGTCGGGAACATGGCCAGTGGTGGCGGTGCGCCGTCCACGTGTGCGACGACGGCTTGCCCGGCCGCGTCGTCGATGTCCGGCGCGAAGATGTCGACTCCGGCGTACGCCAGGCCGGGCAGGGCAGCCACTGCGTCGATCGCGAGGCGCTGCAGACGCGGATGTGTCCGCTCGGTGACGTCGACGAGCCGCCCGCTGGCCGGGCGGGTCGGGTCGTCACGGCTGAGCACGGGCATGCCGATGTGCTCCGCGCCGTCGACCCAGGTGACTGCCACGACACGATCGTCGACGACGAGGACGTGGAACCGCCGCCCGGGGACATGCTGTTCGACCAGCACCGGTCCACCGGAGTTGCGCTCGTAGGCGTCCGTGGCACGCCGCCAGGCGGATCGGAACTGCGATGACCCCGTTACGGCCGCCGTCGAGCCTGGCCCCGGGGCACGTCGGGCCGGCGTGATCGTCACCGGCGTCCCGATGCGTTCCGCGTAACGGGACGCCCGTTTGCGCTGGGTGGGCTCGAACGTCGAGTACGGCGCTACCGGCAGACCGCGTGTCTGCAACAGGCCGCGCATCGCGTCCGGCCAGCTGCACATCTGTTGCCCGGGCTCGCTGCTGTCCGGGCCGTTGAGGCCGCGGAACGGTATCTTGTCGCCGGAGGGCAGGTCCACCAGCAGGATGTTGCGGTTCAGCCGCCGGCTCACCAGGCCCCGCTGGATCGCGGCGAACTCCAGGACTGCGGAGGTCAGGCGGGCGGGCCGGGGGACGTTGTCGGCGATGAACTGCTCGATGCCGGCCGTGCTCTCAGACATGTCGTTCATATGTGGCTCACTTGCGGATCTCGAATTGTCCTGGACTGTGCTGCTCCGGGATGTGCGTGGTGGTCACCCGCGTCACGCTGGCACGTTGAGGGCCGATGGCGGCGCTGCTGGCGAGCACCCAGACGTCCCCGGCGGGCCCGGCTATCTCCGCCTCGACGCCGCCCTCCGGCAGATTCCGGATCCAGCCGCTCACGTTCCGGGTCTCCGCGCGGCGCGCGAACCATTGGCGGTAGCCGACGTTGTGCACCCGGCCCTCGACAGCGATCCGCACCGAGAGCCGCTGCCTGGGCCCACCGGGGTCGAATCCGGCCAACGTGCAGCTGCGCAGGACGAGGTCAGTGGAGACATCCCGAGGAGTGCCGGCCAACGGGAAGTGGTTGAAGCTGGTCGCCGGGTTGCCGTTGACTTCGATGACCGCGGCCGGGTGTCCGTCGGCGCCGCTGTGGTGGTCGCCCATGAGGTCGATGCCGGCGTGATCGAGGCCGGGTATGGCGTGCACGGCACGCACGGCTAGATCGAGCAGGCTGGGATGGGTCTCGTCGAGGACCTCGATGCTGTCGCCGCCGGCCGCGATGTTCCCCGCGCTGCCCAGCCGCACGGCCTGGCCGTCCGCGGGCACGCTCTGCGGGGTCAGCGCCTGTCGGCCCAGCCAGGACTGAGCCTCATCGTTGAACGCGAGCAGGCAGCCGCGGGTGTGCGGGTTCTCCAGCCGCCAGCGGTTCTTCTCCAGCACCAGCTCCGCGACCGTCGACGCGCCGTCGCCGACCACGGAGGCGGGCTTCTTCAGCACGACCGAGACGACGCGGTCGCCGACGACGAGCAACCGGTAGTCGTCTCCGGGGATGTACGTCTCGACGATGAACGGCCGATCGCCGAACGCGGTGGTGTCCAGGTTCGCGATGGCGGCACGGACGTCGGCCTCAGTGCGCAGGTCGGTGGAGACGCCCGTTCCGTGAATCCCGTTACGGGGCTTGACGACGGCCGGGGTGCCGAGCGAGGAAGCGTACCGGACGGCCTCCTCGACCTGGCCGGGCTGGAACGCGCGTCCCTGCGGTACCGGCACGTCGGCGTCAGCGAGCATGCCCCGGGTCAGCTCCTTGTCGATGCTGAGCCGGTGACTCGGCACGCCGGTCCAGGCGGACTTGCTCGGCGTGAAGCACAGTGGCGAGCCAAGGTCGGGATGGTCGACGAGGAGGGTCATGCGGGAGAGACGGACCGTGTTGAGACCGTGGCACAGGGCGGCCCGCTCGATCAGGGGACTGGCGAACTTGATCTCGCCGCTCGGGGCCGCGAACGGCAGCAGTGGCTCGACATCGTAGGAGTTCGCCGCGCGGCCCTCGTAGGTGATCGGACGCGCCGGCGTGCCGGGGCCGTCAAGGTGCCGGGTCAGAAATTCCACGGCTGGGACCAGCACGAGGTGGCCTCCGAGCCCAGGACCTGTCGGTGCCGAGAAGGTGCCGTCCTG
>NZ_ML142849.1:142747-143467 GCF_004138495.1 Phytoactinopolyspora endophytica | reverse complement strand
GGCTCAGGGCCGGCTCGATCACCACGTGACCCGGCCGCCTGCGTCCGGCAAGAGCGCAATAGTCGATATCCGACACCGCAGCCGCCAGCTCGGCGAACGCGCGGGCGCCGACGTCGGACACGTGCGACACGGTGGACAGTGCCAGACGCATCCGGTCCGGCAGCTCGCGGGCGAGGTCGAGAACGCCGAGTGGCCCTCCGAGGCGCTGCGGGTCGAGATTGACCGCGGCGAGGCCCCGGTCCGCCGCCCGCACAGCGTCTGTGGCGGAACCGACATCGGCCATCACTACCAAGCCCGGATCGGCGCCGTCTCCGGGAGCGCCGACGGCGGCCTGAGCCTCGAGGAGCTCGTCGAGGTTCTCCGCGCCGGCGGGTAACTGAAGCACGACATGACGTGGAAGTTCTCCGGACGCCATCCGGTCGGCGAGTGCGGCGGCGAGCTTGACCGGATCCAGCCGTTCCTCTCCCCGGAAGGAACCGGTCCCGGCCCATGGCTGCAACCAGATGGGGATACGGACACCCGTCAGTTCGGCGGCCACCACCGCGGCGTCGAGCAACGCGTCCGCTCCGACGACACCGGTCAGCTTGACCGCGGGGACGTCCGTTGCTCGTTCGAGCTGTCGCCGCATGCTGCCCCGGGCCCCGGTCGTGTGCACGACGGCGGCAGTACGCAGCGGTCGCCGAGTTCCACCGAGCACCTCGGCCAGCGGCACCTCGGCCG
>NZ_ML142849.1:142324-142707 GCF_004138495.1 Phytoactinopolyspora endophytica | reverse complement strand
GCGGCGACGTCGAGCAGCGCCCATTCCAGGCCGGCCAAGGCGCCGCGGTAGGGGACCGGCTCATCACCGCCCGCCCCGCCGTCGCGCGCCGGCGCCGTCTCGGTGGCCAGCCGCCGGAGATCCGCCATGAGCGCGTCCACGTCAGCGCGCGCCTTGCCGGGTCGTCGGCGGATCGCGCTTCCTTCGAGGCGAGCCAGGGCTTTGCGGACAAAGCGCCACGACCCCGCGGCGGTGTCGCCGGTCGCTGTCCGACCGCGAGGGGACCCCTCACCAGCGCCTTGGACGGCACCACGACGTGTCTCGGCGTCGAGACGGATCAGAATGTTACGGGCATCGGCCTCAGCCCGGCGACGCGATCCAGCGAGGGGAATCCGGAACTCGGA
>NZ_ML142849.1:139599-142296 GCF_004138495.1 Phytoactinopolyspora endophytica | reverse complement strand
GTGCCCGGAGGACGGTGGTGCTGTTCCACGGCATTGGCCCTACTATAACGTCCCCATAACGCTACTGTAACGCCGGTCACGCCCCGGGCGAGCGTGCCGGAGGGCTCATCGGCCGGGGCCGGGCTCAGCCGCCGTCGGTCGCGGGGAGCTGATTGCGAGCGACCAGCTCACGGTACCAATGCGCCGAGTCCTTCCAGGTCCGCTCGCCGGTCTTGTAGTCGACGCGGATGATCCCGAACCGGCGATCGTAGCCGTACGACCACTCGAAGTTGTCCATCAGTGACCAGGCGAAGTAGCCGCGCACGTCTGCCCCGCCGTCGACGGCGGCTCCCACGGCGTCGATGTGATCGTGCAGGTACGCGACCCGGCGGTCGTCGTGGACCGCGCCGGCCTCGGAGACGGTGTCCTCGAACGCGGCACCGTTCTCGGTCACCATCAACGGCAGCTCCGGATGTTCCCGGTGCAGCCGCATCAGCACCTCGGTCATCCCGGACGGGTCGATGTTCCAGCCCATGGCCGTGTACGGCCCGGGCGGCCGGACGAACTCGATGTCACCGGCACCGACCCACGGGGAGCCGGCCGCGTCGCCGTGGCCGTCGGCGGCGCCCCGATCGCTGACGCCGTCCCACTGACGGACCAGTGCGGTCGAGTAATAGTTGACCCCCAGGACGTCGATCGGGATCCGGATCAACCCGGCGTCGCCGTCCTCGACGAACGACCAGTCGGTGACCTCTTCGGTGTCCGACAGCAGATCCGTCGGGAAGGCGCCATCCAGCAGCGGCCCCAGGAACGCCCGGTTGGCCAGCGCGTCCACCCGGCGCACGGCGTCGTGGTCCGCCTCGCTGGACGGATCGACCGGCCGTGGCACATGGAAGTTGAGCGTGATGGACACCCGGGCGTCCGGAAGTACCGAGCGGATCGCGCGGCCACCGAGCCCGTGGGCGAGGTTGAGATGGTGGACCGCCGCCAGTGCGGCGGCGGGTTCGGTCCGGCCGGGCGCATGCACGCCGGACGCATAACCCAGATAGGCCGAGCACCAGGGCTCGTTCAGCGTGGTCCAGGTGTCGATCCGATCGCCCAGCTCCCGTGCCATCAGCTCGGCGTATTCGGCGAATCGGTAGGCGGTGTCGCGGGCCGGCCAGCCACCGGCGTCCTCCAGCTCCTGTGGGAGGTCCCAGTGGTAAAGGGTGGCCACTGGTTTCACGCCGCGTTCGAGCAGGCCGTCCACTAGGCGAGAGTAGAAAGAGACGCCTTCCGGGTTCAGCGGACCGCGACCGCCGGGCTGTACCCGGGGCCACGCGATGGAGAAGCGGTACGCGTCCAGGCCGAGGTCGGCGATGTGGCCGAGGTCCTCCTCCCAACGGTGGTAGTGGTCGCAGGCCATGTCGCCGGTATCGCCGTTCAGGGTCTTGCCCGGGGTGTGTGAGAAGGTGTCCCAGATCGAGGGTCCTCGTCCACCCTCCTGGGCCGCGCCCTCGATCTGGTACGACGCTGTCGCCGATCCCCAGGTGAAGCCTTCAGGGAACTCCCGGCCGTGGTTCGCAGTCGTGTTCATGTACTCCTCATACGTCTCAGGGGTCGGTTCGCGGCGCCCGCAGGCGTGACGACGATGTCGGCGACCGTGATACTAGCCTGCCATGTGATGGGAGCACTCCCAACACGCGGCTACCTCCGCTCATCCGGTGCGGTCCTGGACGTCACCGACCACTCATCATGCTGTCCGACCAGGACAAGTACCCTTTGACGGTCGGAATGTACACGCTGCTATCGAACGGCTCCGGGCAGCCCGTGCTGTATGTGCTGGCCATGCTGGGCGCCGCGCTGTCGATCGTTGCGTTGGTTGCGTTGCGGCTGTTCCCGCAGAGATTCTGGCGGATGGACCTGATCAGTGGAGGACATGAGGAATGACCATGACACCTGGACAAGGAGCTGGACAGACACCTGGGCAGACACCCCGGCCGACGGATCGGGTCGTGCTGGGACGTGCCGGCCAGGAGGTGACCCGGCTGTGTCTGGGCACCTCCAAGCTCGGACATGCCACGGTGCCGGACGAGGACGCGGCGGCGACGCTCGACGAGGCATTCCGGACCGGCCTGACCATCGACACGAGCAACGGCTACGGCGACCAAGGGCGGAGCGAGCGACGAGTCGGCGCGGCATGGCGCCGGCATGAGGGATCCGATCGTCCGCTCGTCGCGACCAAGGTGGATCCGATTCCTGGCGACAGCGACTTCTCCGGGACGAGGGTGCGAGCTTCCGCGCAGGAATCGCTGGACCGCCTCGGTCTGGACCGGCTGCCGCTGCTGAGCCTGCACGACCCGGAGCGCATCACGTTCGAGGAGGCCACCGCCGACGGTGGTCCACTGGAGGCGTTGCTGGCGCTGCGCAAGGAGGGCGTGGCGGGCCCGCTGGGCGTCGCCGGCGGTCCGATCGCCCTGCTGGAGCGCTTCGTCGAAACCGGCCATTTCGACTACGTGGTGACGCACAACAGGTTCACGCTGCTGGATCGCAGCGCGGAACCGCTGCTGGAGCAGTGTCACGAGCTCGGAGTGGGGGTGTTCAACGCGGCTCCGTTCGGCGGCGGGCTGCTGGCGCGGTCCACCCGTGGGGCGGCCGAGGCGAAGTATGCCTACCGGCCCGCGGCTGCTGCCCTGGTCGAGGCGGCCCAGATGATGGAAGCGGCATGTGCCCGGCACG
>NZ_ML142849.1:138362-139581 GCF_004138495.1 Phytoactinopolyspora endophytica | reverse complement strand
CTCGCCGCGGCGGCGCTTCAGCTGAGTATGCGTGACCACCGCATCCAGTCCACGATCGTCGGTGCCTCGCGCCCGGAGCAACTGCGCGAGTCCGTCGGCCTGGCCACTCAAGAGATACCCGACGCGCTGTTCGACGAGCTCGAGACCCTGACCCCGGACCGCAGCCACTGGATCGGCCCACAAAACCGTTGATCGGCCCTCAGATTCACCCGGCCGCCAGCAGGTGGGAGGGAGAATTCTTCGACTGATCTTCGGACGGCGGCAGATTGACGCAACCAGCAGGTTGAGCTGCCCGCCGGCCGCGTGAGAATGAGAAGAATTTCTCCCTCCCACCTCCTGGCACGCCTCCTTTCCACCAACCCCCCGACGGAGAAAGACCCGACCTGTGCCCAATACCGCGCGAACGTTCAGTCCCGACCGGTTGCTGTATGGCGGCGACTACAACCCCGAACAGTGGCCCGAGGAGGTGTGGGCCGAGGACGTCGAGCTGATGCGGCGTGCCGGGGTGAACGCGGCGACGATCGGGGTGTTCTCGTGGGCGCTGCTCGAGCCCGAGGAAGGCGTCTACGACTTCGGGTGGATGGATCGCGTGGTGTCGACGTTGCAAGGCGCCGGGATCGGCATCGTGCTGGCGACTCCGACCGCATCGCCGCCGCCGTGGTTCTCCCGGGCATATCCGGACGCGTTGCCGGTCGGGCCCGACGGAACGCGGCTCACTCACGGCAGCCGCGACACATACGCGGTGAGCGCTCCGGCCTACCGGGAGGCCTGCCGCCGCATCGTCGAGCGGCTGGTCGCCCGGTACGGCGATGAGCCCGGGCTCATCGCCTGGCACGTGCACAACGAGTACGGCACGTACGACTGGGGCGAGCATGCGGCCGCCACGTTCCGTCGCTGGCTGCGTGAGCGGTACGGCACCCTGGACGAGCTCAACCGTGCCTGGTACACGGCGTTCTGGAGCCAGAACTACCGCTCCTGGGAGGACATCACGCCGCCCAGGGCCACCCAGTACCTGCACAACCCGACCAAGGCCGTGGACTACCGGCGGTTCATGTCCGACGAGATGCTGGCGGCGATGCGCGAGCAGCGGGACATCATCCGCGCCGGCGGCTCGTCCGCGCCGGTCACCACGAACTTCATGCTGCCGACCTGGAACCACCTCGAGCAGTGGAGCTGGGCCGAGTCCCTGGACCTGGTCTCGATCGACCACTACCTCGAC
>NZ_ML142849.1:137960-138322 GCF_004138495.1 Phytoactinopolyspora endophytica | reverse complement strand
AGGGACCGGACGGCGAGACCCACGCCGCCTACGCCGGGGACCTGACCCGGTCATGGTCGAACGGTGACCCGTGGTTGCTGATGGAGCAGGGGACCATCAGCTTGACGATGCCGGGCTTTCGGCCCTACAAGGATCCGAACCGGGTGATCCGCAACTCGCTCTCCTACATCGCCCGAGGCTCACAGGGCGCGCTGTTCTTTCAGTGGCGGGCACCCGCGGCCGGATCCGAGGCCTGGCACGGCGGCATGGTCCCGCACGCCGGCGCCGACTCCCGCACCTACCGGGGGTTCGCCGAGCTCGGCCGGATCCTGCGGGACATCGGGGAGGTCGCCGAACCGCCGACGGAGGGACCCGTGGTGGCG
>NZ_ML142849.1:136690-137928 GCF_004138495.1 Phytoactinopolyspora endophytica | reverse complement strand
GACGTCGCGGTCATGTGGCACGCCGACGGTTGGTGGGCGCTGGAGACCCCGCACCTGCCCAATGATCGGCTGAACTACTCCGAGACGGTGCGCGGCGTACACCGCGCACTGTGGCACCTGGGTGTCCCGGTCGACTTCGCCGCCCCGGACGCCGCACTCGACCAGTACAAGCTGGTACTGGTGCCGAGCATGTTCGGTATGGACGACACGACGGTCAGGAACCTCGAGGACTATGTCGACGGAGGAGGCCGCCTGTGCGTGTGGCCCTTCTCCGGCGTCGCGGACGAGAACATGCACGTCGTCTCCGGCGGCTACCCGGGACAGCTCCGCTCCCTGCTCGGCGTCCGCGTGGAAGAGTTCCATCCCCTCGGCCCGGACGACACCGTGACTCTGTCGAACGGCACCATCGGTGACATGTGGTCGGAGTACATGACGCTCGAGGGCGCGGAGGCCACCAGCACGTACGTCGGCGGATTGCTCGCCGGCTCACCGGCTGCCACCCGCCGCACGCACGGATCGGGACAGGCGTACTACGTGTCGACCATGCCGGAGCCCGCATCGTTGCAGGCCATGGTCGCGAGGCTGTGCGACGACGCAGGCGTGCGGCGACCGCTGGGCGTACAGCCACCGCCGGGCACCGAGGTGATCGTGCGGCGCGGCGCTGCCGCCGACTATGTCTTCGTCCTGAATCACAGTGACCAGAAGGTCGAGCTGAGCGGACCGGGGGAGGACCTCATCACCTCGACCGCGACGACCGGCGGCCTCACTCTCGACCCCGGCGGCTACGCCGTCGTACGTACCTCCGACGCGTCGCCGTCCGCCGGCTGGCGATTGGGCTGACGTGCACGGCGCATATCCGTGTGCCGAGAACGCTGGAAGATTGTGCCGAGAACGCTGGAAGGTTTAGCACGCTATAGCGTGTACAACGCTCCAGCGTTTTTCGGAGAACCTTCCATCGTGGGGTTGAGCCAGGTCGTGGGTGTCGTCGTGTGAACTTTGCTTGCTGATTGCAAGCTCGGCAGTGTCGAGTGATCGGTTGTGTGATGGACGGCCGCTTCACCCGGTCGGGCTTTGCACAACCGAGAACACGAACGTCTCGGGCGGCTGGGAGTCGCACGGCTGTTGGCACAGTCCGGAACAAGCGGCTGGGAGTCGCACGGCTGCTGGCACGGCCCTGGAAGCGCTGCTTGAACCAACACGGCCTTTCACACGGCCGCCGGCCGGGCGTCCCGGATTGG
>NZ_ML142849.1:121735-136613 GCF_004138495.1 Phytoactinopolyspora endophytica | reverse complement strand
GGACAGCTTCGAGGTACCAGGGATGTGCCCGGCCGGGGTCGTCAGGTCGGTGGGTGCCGAGACGGGTGTGGCTCGGGCCGTGGCGGCCAACGCTGACGTGGTACGCGGCGTGGTGGTTCGTGCCGTGGTGGCCAACGCTGAGCTTCCGCCGGCGGTGGAGGACCGCCGGCGGTGGCGGCTCAGACGGTCAGGGTCAGCTCCGACGTTCCGGGAGCCGCCTCGGCGACCGTGTCGGTGCCGGCAATGGTGGTGCGCCAGGACGCTGGTTCCCGGCCGCTGAACTCTGCCCGTACGGTGATGGTCGCTCCCGTGCGTTCGACGGAGAACGTCGTCCGGCCCGACCCTTCTGCGTCAGGGATGACAAGATCGGAGTGGTGCCCGTCGGCGATCTCGTAGAGGCGCAGGGTGAGTCCGTCCGCGTAGTCATAGTCCGGCCGGTCGTCCACGGACCCCACCGGGAGCACGGTGTCCGGCCGCACCAGCACGGGCAGGCTGTCGAAGCCGTGCCGCTCGCTCACCCAGCGTGGGCCCGTGACCGTCGAGCCGTCCAGCAGCGACGTCCACGTCCCCTCGGGCACGTAGTAGGAGACCTCGTCCGAAGCGGACATCACCGGTGCGACGAGCAGCCGGTCGCCGAGCATGTACTGCAGGTCGAGGTGGGTGGTGGCGCGATCCTCGGCGAACTCCAGGGCCATCGGCCGCATCGTCGGGATTCCGCCGTCGTATGCTTCGCGTGCCACCGCCGACAGGTACGGCATCAGCCGCATCTTGAGCCTGGTGAACGCGCGGAGCACGTCGACGGCCTCGTCGTCGAATGCCCACGGCACCCGGTACGAGCGCGAGCCATGAAGGCGGCTGTGCGACGAGAGCAGGCCGAACGCGGACCACCGTTTGAACACCGCGGGATCGGGAGTGTTCTCGAAGCCGCCGATGTCATGGCTCCAGTACCCGAAGCCGGACATGGCCAGTGACAACCCTCCGCGCAGGCTTTCCGCCATCGAGGCGAATGTCGAGTCGCAGTCGCCGCCCCAGTGCACGGGAAACTGCTGACCACCGGCGGTCGCGGACCGGGCGAAGACCACGGCGCCGCCCTCGCCCTCATGCTCGCGGAGCAGGTCGAAGACGGTCTGGTTGTACAGGTGGGTGTAGTAGTTGTGCATCCGGTACGGGTCGGCGCCGTCGTCCCAGACGACGTCGGTGGGGACTCGTTCACCGAAGTCCGTCTTGAACGCGTCGACGCCCATCTCCATGAGCCTGCGCAGATGGGAGGCGAACCAGGCGCGAGCCTCGGGGTTGGTGAAGTCCACCAGCGCCATCCCGGCCTGCCACATGTCCCATTGCCACACCGAACCGTCCGGACGGCGGACCAGATACCCCTTCGCCTTGCCCTCGGCGAACAGAGGTGAGCGCTGCGCGATGTACGGATTGATCCACACGCAGATCTTCAGGCCGCGCTCTTTCAGCCGCTTGAGCATCCCCGGCGGGTCGGGGAAGGTGCGCGGGTCCCACTCGAAGTCGCACCAGTTGAACTCGCGCATCCAGAAACAGTCGAAGTGGAAGACGCTGAGCGGAATGTCGTGTTCCGCCATGCCGTCCACGAAAGACGTGACCGTCGCCTCGTCATAGTCGGTGGTGAACGAGGTGGACAGCCACAACCCATAGGACCACGCCGGCACCCGGGCGGGCCTGCCGGTCAGAGCGGTGTACCGGCGCAGGATCTCCTTCGGCGTCGGACCGTGGATGATGAAGTATTCGAGCTCCTGACCCACGACGCTGAACTGCGTACGGGAGACAAGCTCCGAGGCGACCTCGAACGACACCGGGCCGGGATGGTTGACGAAGACCCCGTAGCCGGCGTTGGTCAGGTAGAACGGCACGTTCTTGTATGCCTGTTCGCTGGCGGTGCCGCCGTCGTTGTTCCAGACATCGACCACCTGCCCGTTCTTCACCAGCGGGCCGAAACGCTCGCCGAGCCCGTATACCGCGTCGGCGGGGTTGAGCTCGAGCTTCTCGACGACGTGATGGGCGCCGTCGGGGGTGGTCATGAACCCCATCCCCTTGGCGCTCGACGAGGTGAGCAGCCGCTCATCCGACGCCTGGTCCGCGACGAAGTCCACCCGCCACGTGTCACCCCGATGCACCCGGACGCTCAGCCCGCCGCTGGTGAGCTCGGCGATGTCGTCATCGCCGCGGACGGTGACATCCGGAGAGCCTGCGCCGGGAAGCTCGAAATGGGGCGGTCTGTCCAGCCCGCCCGCGTGGTGGGTGATCCGGACCCCGATCACATCTGCCATGGGGGAGAAGAACCGCACCGTCGCCATGGACCGGTTCAGGGTGTCCCCTCGGTGTGCGATGCGCTGGGTCGGCGCGTAGACGGTGAGGCTTCGGTCGCCGGGTTCGACGTCGTATGCCTCGGCCGGGTACAGCGCCTCGACTCCGGGGCGCATGCCCCAGTAGCCATCGGTGAACTTCAACGCGTTGATCCTTTCGGTTTCTCGCTATTTGACGGCACCGGCGGAGATTCCGCGGGACAGCGTCCGCTGGAAGAACAGGAAGAAGATGATCGCCGGAATGACACCGAGCAACGCCGCGGCACTCGTGGTGGTGGCGTCCATGAGCCGATCGCCCTGCAGCACGCCGAGTGCCACCGGAATGGTCTGCTTGTCGTTGGAGATGAGGAACACCAGGGGGATGAAGAACTCGTTCCACGTCCAGATGAAGAAGAAGACCACCAGAACCGAGAGCGTCGGACGGCTCATCGGGAAGACCACCCGCCACAGGATCTGCCATTTCGACGCGCCGTCCAGCGCCGAGGCCTCCAGAATCTCCTTGGGGAACGTGCTGAACACCGACGCGAGCAGGTAGGTGCCGAACGCGCTCTGGATCACCGTGAAGATGATGATCACGGCGAGCTGCGTGTTGTAGAGGCCGACCTGGTTGGCGATGTAGAACAGCGGGTAGATCAGTGCCTCGTGCGGGAGCATGTTGGCGATCAGGAACAGCACGATGATGCTCAGCCGGCCCTTCACCCGCCCGATTCCCAGCGCATAGGCATTGAACAGGGAGACGATCACCGCGAGGATGGCCACGGACCCGGCGATCATGATCGAGTTCCACAGCTTCTGGCCGAAGTTGACCCGGTTCCAGAAGTCGATCATGCCGTCGAGGTAGAACGAGGTCGGAAGTGACAGCGGCCCTGAGTTGGAGTAGTCCGCCGGCGTCTTGAACGCGTTCAGCACGATGACGGCGAACGGGAAGAGCATCGCCAGTGCTCCGGCTACCAGCAGAGCGAGCACGATCCAGCGTGCCGCACCGCGATGGTGCCGGTCCCGCCGCGCCGGCAGTGCGCCGTTGTTCGGCGTGGTCGGAGGAGCGGCTTGAGTGGTGGTCATCGGCCGGTGTCCTTCCGCTCGCTGCGTGCCTGGAACCGGATGAAGATGACGCTGAGCACGATGATGATAAGGGTCAGGATGGTGGCGATCGCGGAGCCGTATCCGACGTTGGCACGCTCGAAGAAATGCTGGTAAGCGAAATACGACGGCACGTTCGTGGCGTCACCGGGGCCGCCGCCGGTCAGCACGAAGATCGGGCCGAACACCTTCATCGACGCGATGGTGGCGGTCAGCGCGACGACGAACATCTCGGGCCGGATCTGCGGGATGGTGATGGCCCGGAATCTGCGCCACCAGCCCGCGCCGTCCAGCTCGGCCGCCTCGTAAAGGTCGGGATCGACCCGCTGCAGGGCAGCCATGAAGATGACCACCGGATACCCGATCTGCACCCAGACCAGGATGGCCATGACGCTGGGTAGGGCCGTGTTCGGGTCCCCGAGCCAGTTCTGCGCCAGGCCGTCCAGCCCTACCGACTCCAGGAGCGTGTTCAGCGCACCGTTCTGCGGGCGGAGAATCCAGCCCCAGACGATGCCCGCCACCGCTACCGGCAGGATCTGCGGCAGGTAATACATCGCCCGCAATGTGCTGGCGGTGCGGGCGCCGAACCGCTTGCCGATGATGTCGAAGAGCACCGACGCCAGCACCAGTCCGATGGCGGTCGGCACGACGACCATGGCGATGATCATCGCGACCGAGTTCCGGAACGACGTCCAGAACGTGTCGTCGGAGAACAGCCGGCTGTAGTTGTCCAGGCCGGTCCAGCTGATCTCGCCCACGCCGGGCCAGTCGGCGAAGCTCAACCCGATGTTCATCACGAACGGCACGACGATGACGGCGGTGAACAGTAGCCCGCCCGGTATGAGGTAGAGCCAGTACACCGGGCTGCGCTCGCCGATGCCCGCGCCGTTCCGGGCGGGCCGGCGGCTGCGTGTCGCCGCCTTGTCCGGGGCTGTGTTGACGGTCATATGCACGCTCTCAAGAGGATTATGGTCGTCGGGGACTCAGGCGTACGGCACATGGAGCCCGGACCGCGACCGCGGCGGGGCTCCATGTGCCGTACCACCTGCTACTTCGTCAGTTGAGGAAGTCGTCGACGCCGGTGTCATAAGCGAGCTGCAGCTGTTCCAGGACATCCTGCGGGGATGCATCGGCGTTGATCAGCTGCTGGACCGACGACGCGAGGTCGTCGTAGAAGCCGGGAGCCGGCCAGTCCGGGTAGAACGCGAGCCCGTCGGCCTCGTTGATCTCGTTGAACAGCGTGATGAGCTCAGCGCTCTTCTCGTCGTCGAGATCCTCGGGGTCGGCCGCGACCGGCACCCCGCCGTTGTTCCCGAGCAGCGCCTGGATCTCCGGGCGCATGGTGATCTCGATGAACTCGTAGGCGAGCTCCGGGTTCTCCGACGCGGTGGGGACGACCCACAGGTTCCCGCTGGAGCCCGGGTGTAGCTCCGAGCCGGGGAACTCGAAGATGCCCCAGTCGAAGCCGTCGATCTCGTCGACGAATCGGCCGTACCACCAGGACCCGGAGAACAGCATCGGGTAGTCGCCGGCGATGAACGACGTGCCCATGTCCTCTGCGGTCAGACCAGCCGAGTCGCCGGGAACGTAGCCGGCCTCGACCCAGTCGGCGAACGTGTCGGCGGCGTGGGTGAGCTCTGGCCCGTTGAAGTCGACAGGGTTCTCGTACAGCTGGTAGTCGTTGACGAACTGCCGGTCCGCTTGGGTCAGCGCCAGTTCGTAGAACAGCTGACCGGCCGGGTACTCGGCCCCCGACATCGCCAGCGGCGTCACATCCGCGTCGACGAAGGTATCCATGGCGCTGATCAGGTCGTCGTAGGTCTCCGGTATCTCGACGCCGTGCTCGTCGAACAGGTCCTGGTTGTAGAAGACCATGACGAACTCGCCGTAGTTCGGCACGCCGTACCACGAGCCGGAACCCATGATCCCCTGCTCGTCGTAGCGCGCCGTGGTCTGCAGGCTCTCCGAGAGCATCTCGTCCCAGCCGTGCTCCTCCACCGCACCGGTGATGTCGGTGAGCAGGCCCTGCGAGGCCAGCAGCCCGGCCGACGCGTTGCCCTTGTTGTACTCCATGATGTCCGGCGCCTCGTCGGTGTTGAGGATCATGTTCGCCGACTGCCGGATCTGCTCGAACGCCTTCTCCTCGAACTCGACGGTGGCACCCGTCTCCTCCTCGAAGATCCGCATCGCCTCGTCCCAGGCGATGCCCATGGCGCCGTTCTCGCTCTCGTAGTGCCACAGAGTGATGGTCTCGCCCTCGCCGGACGGCGCGTCGTCGTCGCTGTCGCTGGATCCCGTGGTGTCGTCGCTGTCGTCTCCGCCGCACGCGGCGAGCAGAAGCGCACCGGCGGCGAGCATGGCGGTGCCGGCGAGCAGCTTTCTGGTCGGAACGCGGGTCGCATCAGCGGCGCCGCGTGCCAGGGTCGTCCTGGACCTGGTCATGGTCGATCACTCCTTCGTGTCGGGGCTTGGTGAGCTGCTCCGTCGTGCAGAGCCTCTTCTCGTGAGATCGTGTGCTCCGTTGTGCGGCTACGTGCCGCCCTGAGGGTGTTCGAGGCGGCCGGACGCGAACGGGCCCGGGCCGGTCGTCGCCTGGACGTCCAGGCGACATGGGATGAGCTCGTGCAGCGGCGCTGCCTGGGTGCCTTCGATCCGTTCGATCAGCGAGGTGACGCCTAGCCGGCCTAGCTCGGTGCCGGGGGCGCACATCGTCGTCAGCCGGGGATGGCTCAGCGCGCCGACCTTCGGCGACGAGACGATCGACAGGACGGAGACGTCATCGGGTATCCGGTGCCCGCGATCCAGCAGTTCGGCCATGGCCCCGAACGTCGCTGGGTCGTTCATGGTCACCAACGCGGTCAGGTCTGGGTGGGCGACCGTGAGCTCCGTGAGCGCGGTCCGGCCGGCGTCGGCCGTGCCTTCGCAGTGACGGATGACGACGGGCAGGTCCCGGTCGGTCATGTACTTCTCAAAGGCCTCCTCGGTGCGGACCGCGGGACCGTATCCCGAATCACGGCTGGCCGAGGAACGGCTCAGAAACGCGATGCTTCGGTGGCCCAGCTCGACGAGGTGGTCGATGGCACCCGCGACGGTGGCGTCGAAATCGATATCCGCATGGTCGAGTCCTGCCGGCTCGGCAGTGCGGCCGATGAGGGTGAAGGGCGTGGTGCTCTGCCCGAGCAGCGTTACCCTGGGGTCCTCGAGCCGGACCTCCATCACGACGACGCCGTCGGCAAGCCGCTGCTGTATCAGATCGCGCGTCTCGCTGACCTCGTCGTTCCCGATCGGCCAGAGCACCAGGTGGTAACCCTGCTCCCGTGCGGCCTCGGCGGCTGCGGTGACGAACTCAAGAGCGGCGCCGGACAGCCCGTGCTCGATCGCGGGGAACAGCAGGGCGATAATGCGGGTCCGGCGGCTGGCCAGGCTGCGGGCGATCGCGTTGGGCTGGTAGCCGAGCTCATCCATGGCGGCCTGGATGCGGGCCCGAGTCTTATCGCCGACGGGGCGGACGCCGGTGAGCGCATAGGACACCGTGCTCACCGAGACGCCGGCCAGCTTGGCGACGTCGTTCATGGTGGCCATCGGGTCTCCTCATCACGTGGTCCGGCGGTGTCGAAGCGGTTAGTCGAAGCGTTTCGACACTCCGATGTTTCGCCCTTGTTGCGCCTCACGTCAAGGGGCTGATGGTCACGGATCGGTCTCGTTGTTCTCAGGGCTGTCGCCACGGGGGGTCTGCGCTGGACAATGTGGTGCGGGCCGGGAAAGGCCTCGTGGGTGGGTTGCGCGGGCTTCGAACTCGTCACTTCTGTCCCGGCTCGAAAGGCGCATCGATGTGACCCTGGCCGCATTGGGAGGGATGATCTGCATCACATCGGCGAGCCGATGTGCAGTTTGGGTAAGAAATCAGGCAGAATCACGGCCGCGGACCGGGCACAACCACGGGCTCTCATGCGTTACCAAGGGCACGACGGAACGTGGTACCAGCAGGTGCCACGGACCGCGACCGTTAACACATATGCGCCCCACCAAGGAGACAGTCGAATGGCGACCGATTACGACGCACCTCGTAAGACCGAGGAGGACATCTCTGAGGAATCCATCGAGGAGCTGAAGACCCGGCGGATGGACAAGACGTCCGGCATCGTCGACATCGACGAGTCCGAGCTCAACGAGGCCCTCGAGCTGCCTGGTGCTGACCTGTCCAACGAAGAACTGGCAGTGCGGGTGCTGCCCAGGCAGGCGGACGAGTTCACTTGTAGCCAGTGCTTCCTGGTTCACCACCGGAGCCAGCTGGCCAAGGAGGACAACGGACGGTTAACCTGCCGTGACTGCGCCAGCTGAGGGCCATCAGGCTCGGACAGCGGCAGATCCGGCGGCAGCGGCCGTCGACGTCTTGGTGACACGCCTTGACGACGACGTGCCGCTGCCGTCGTATGCCCATCCGGGCGACGCGGGTGCGGACCTCGTCACCACCGAAGCGATCACGATCGCTCCAGGCGAACGCGCATTGGCCGGCACGGGCATCGCTATCGCCCTACCGGCCGGATATGCTGCGTTCGTCCATCCGCGATCCGGGCTCGCGCATCGCCTGGGAGTGAGCATTGTGAACACGCCCGGCACGATCGACGCGGGGTATCGTGGCGAGATAAAGGTCTTGCTGGTCAACCATGACCTCCGCGAGTCCGCTGTGTTCGAGCGGGGTGACCGGATCGCGCAACTGGTGATCCAGCGGGTTGAGCATGCTGTGTTCCATGAGGTGACGCGGCTGCCGGGGTCGGCCCGCAGCGATGGCGGCTACGGCTCGACGGGCAGGTAACGCCGGGCCCGCACGGCCGCTCGTGGGACGCGTGACGATATATGTGAAGGAGACAGGTGGTGTTTCGACGCCGACGGCGGGACGACCAGGAGGCACGGGAGGAGCCGGGCCAGGCGGAGAGCACCCCGGAACAGCCCGACGCCGAGCCTGGCGCGGGAGAGGACGAGCGAGCGGCCCCGGCCGACACTGAGGTCTTCGATCGCCGGAATGGCCCGTTCGACTCCTCCGAGCTCGACCTGGATGAGGCCCGACGGAACCGCATCGACCTGGGTGGGCTGCTGATCAGGGCCGTCGAGGGGATGAAGTTGCAGCTCCAGGTCGACAAGCGCTCTGGGCGCGGCACCAGTGCCATTCTCGGCCTCGAGGACGCCGCCGTTCAGCTGGTAGCGGTGGCGGCGCCGCGTACTTCGGGCATGTGGGAGCAGACGCGGCTGGAGATCGCCACCACCGCACAGCGTCGCGGCGGCACCGCCCAGGAGGGCCCGGGTCCGTTCGGCACCGAGGTGCGCATGGTGGTGCCGGTGAAGACCAAGGACGGCAAAGAGGGCCGGCAGCCGTCGCGCGTGTCGGGTATCGACGGTCCGCGCTGGATGCTGCGCGCGACATTCCTGGGAAAGGCGATCACCGACGCGGCCGCGTTTCAGAGGATGGTGGCTCTGGTGCGTGACGTGGTCGTGGTGCGCGGAGACGCACCTATGCCACCGGGCGAGGTCATCGCGCTACAGCCGCCCGAACGCAGCGGTGCCGGCGCAGAGACCGCCACGGTTGCCGAGGGCGATGCCGCCGAGATCCCGGCAGACGACCCAGCCGCGGATGGGACGGGTTCGGGTCAGTGAGCAGATCGGATCCACCGGAGGCCGGTACCGGAGAACGGCAGCGTCCCAGCTGGTTGGGGTCGCTCGCCGGCGATGACAAATTCCGGGCCTCACATGCCCTGACACCTGCGGCGTTTCTCGACGCGGGCTTGCCGTTGGCGTTGTTCACGCTGGTGTACTCGGTGGGCGGCCGCAACTTGACCTTGTCGCTGTGGATCGCTTTGGGCGCCGGCGCGTTGCTCGGTATCTTCCGGCTGTTCCGGCGCGAGCCCATGCAGAACGTGATCGCCGGGTTCTTGGGGCTCGGCGTAGCGGCCTTCTGGTCACACCGCACCGGCCAACCCGAGGACGTGTTCCTCCCGGGATTGCTGATCAACGTCGGCTACGGAACGGCGTACCTGGTGTCGATCGTCGTCCGATGGCCGTTGCTCGGGGTCTTCGTCGGCCTAGCCACCGGACAGGGGACATCGTGGCGGCGGGATCCCGCGTTGCTGCGTGCCTACACCGTGGCCAGCGCCTTGTGGGTCGGGATGTTCGCGCTCCGGCTCGCGGTGCAGGCGCCGCTGTACTTCGCTGGGGAGGACCAGCTGGGATGGCTCGCCGGCACCAGGCTGGTGATGAGCTGGCCGCTGTTCCTGCTCGTCGCGTATCTCTCCTGGCTCATCATCCGGCCCGCGTACCGAGCCCGCCAGGCGGCGGTGACGAGTGAGACGCCAGTGACGAGCGAGGCGGAGGAGTCTCCGGACTCGTCGAGCAGCTGATCATGCCCGCCACGATCAGCTGCTCGTGACGCCGATCAGCCGTGGTGCGGTGAGAGCAGATCCTCGAGCTGTGCCTCGCGTTCTGGAGCGGCGACGAAGAGCAGTTCATCGCCGACCTGTAACGCCAGATCAGGCACCGGGCTGAGGACGTGCTTGCCGCGGATGATCGACACGAGCGAGGTGTCGTCCGGCCAGCGCACATCGCTTACCTTGGTCCCAGCGATCGGTGCGTGGGCGGGTAGCGTCAACTCCACGAGGTTCGCCTCGCCCTGGCGGAACGTGAACAGCCGGACCAGCTCGCCTACGCTGACCGCCTCCTCCACCAAGGCGCTCATGATCCTGGGCGTCGAGACCGACACGTCCACCCCCCACCCTTCGGTGAAGAGCCATTCGTTGTCCGGATGGTTCACCCGGGCGACGACGCGTCCGACCCCGAACTCAGTTTTGGCCAGCAGCGACACCACGAGGTTGACCTTGTCGTCGCCGGTGGCCGCGATCGCGACGTTGCACCGGTGCAGGTCTGCTTCCTCAAGGGTGGACATCTCGCAGGCATCGGCGAGCAGCCATTCCGCGGTGGGTACGGTGGCGGCCTTGATCGCCTTCGGGTCGCGATCGATGAGTAGCACCTCGTGGCCGTTGTCGAGGAGCTCGGTGGCGATGGAACGGCCGACGTTGCCCGCGCCGGCGATGGCGACGCGCATCATCCGTCCGCTCCTGCGGGTAAGCCCGCGCTCGTGGGTCTCCCGGTGAAGACCTTGACAGCCTGAGGTATGTGTGTGTCTGCGATGACGGCGTGCACCCGGTCGCCCTCCTCGACGATCGTGTCCCCGGTGGGGATCAGACCTTGGCCGTAGCGGTTGATCAGCGCGATCCGGGTGCCGGACGCATGTTCCAGGGCCCGGACCGGCGAGCCGATCCATTTCTGCCCGATGTGGACCTCGGCCAGGCGTACCGTGCCGGACGGATCCACCCATTCAGTCTCGAGCTCTTCCGGGAGGAGGCGCCGCAACACCTGATCGGCCGCCCACCGGACGGTGGCGACCGTGGGGATACCGAGCCGCTCGTAAACCTCGGCCCGGCCAGGGTCGTAGATCCGTGCGACGACATTGGTGATGCCGAACGTCTCGCGTGCGACTCGGGCCGAGATGACATTGGAGTTGTCACCGCTGCTGACGGCCGCGAACGCTCCTGCTTCGTTGATCCCTGCCTCACGCAGCACGTCCCGGTCGAAGCCGACACCGGTGACGGTACTGCCTTCGAACCCCGGGCGTAACCTTCGGAAGGCATCTGGGTTACGGTCGACGATGGCCACCGAATGGCCTCGTGCTTCCAAGCTGCCGGCCAATGTGGAACCCACCCGGCCGCAGCCCATGATCACAATGTGCACGCTGAACCCTCCCACTCGATCTTCTTAAGATATCGCCTGTGGGTACTGGTGTGGAGCCTCAAAGTCTGGAGCCTGTCAAACGTGGAGCCGGTTGGTACGGAGATCGTCGTCGATGTGGAACGGGTCGGGCACGGAGGATTCTGCGTCGCCCGGCACGAGGGACGGGCTGTGTTCGTCCGGCATTCGCTGCCGGGTGAGCGCGTCCGCGCCCGGATCACCGAAGGGACCGAGGGTGCACGCTACTGGCGGGCGGACGCAGTCGAGGTGCTGGTGCCGTCCCCGGACCGGGTGAGGGCACCGTGCCCATACGCCGGTCCCGGACGATGCGGCGGCTGTGACTGGCAGCACGTGGACCTGCCCGCGCAGCGTCGGCTGAAGGCGTCCGTGGTGGCCGAGCAGTTGGCTCGGTTGGCCGGCCTGACCTTGGACGTCGAGGTGGAGCCGCCGAGCGGCGCGGTTCCAGACGACGACGGCCTCGGCTGGCGGACCCGTGTGGCCTACGCCGTGGACGCCGAGGACCGCGCGGGTCTGCGCCGGCACCGGTCCCATGACGTCGTCCCGATCGACGAGTGCCTGATCGCCCATCCGGATGTCCGGTCGATCGGCGTCGAGGCGCGTCGATGGCCGGGCGTCGATTCGGTGGAGGCGATCGTGTCCGGGTCGGGGGACCGGCTGGTGATCGCCGAGCCCGGGCAGCTCGAAGTGGACCTTCCGACGCTGCCGGACGAGGTGGCGGTCGCGACCACGCAGGACCGCGGGGGCCTGACACCGGTGCATGGCGCAGCTGAGGTGACCGAGCGGGCGGGCGGCCGTCGGTGGCGGGTCAACGGGAGCGGGTTCTGGCAGGTGCACCCCGACGCCGCGGAGACGCTGGCGCGCGCGGTGCTGGAAGCGCTCGCACCTCAGCCCGGGGAACGTGCGCTGGATCTCTACAGCGGAGTCGGCCTGTTCGCGGGCGTCCTCGCGGAGCAGGTGGGCGCTGATGGCCTGGTCACGGCCGTCGAGAGCGACCGGCGGGCGGTCGACGACGCCCGGCACAACTTGCGCGATCTGTCGAACACAGCGGTCGTCGCGGGAAACGTGGAGCGAGTCCTGGTCAGGGACTCGCGTGAGCGGGAGGAGCGCGACGGCCGGGCGGGAGCCGGACGCGGACGTGGCCCCGGTAGTCGGCGCAATCCGCGTGATCGCCGCGGGGGCCGGCGCACCGAACAGCGCTCCGCAGCGCCCGATCGGCAGCTGGATGCCGACATCGTGGTGCTGGACCCGCCCAGGGCGGGCGCGAAGCTGACTGTCGTCACGGAGATCGTGCAGCGCGCGCCGCGCGCCGTCGGGTACGTTGCCTGCGATCCGGCCGCGCTGGCGCGGGACGTCGCCGCCTTCGCGTCGCACGGATACGAGCTGACCTCGCTGCGTGCGTTCGACCTGTTCCCCATGACACACCACGTCGAGTGTGTCGCGCTGCTACAGCCGAGTTCCGGGGGCTGAACAGGGCGACGGCTGCTTCGTGGCCTGACGTTACGGACAGGGGTCCGACGCGCGCTCTGAGTGTTACTTGAGGCCACGAGGCTCGACCGGGGGATCGTTCCTGCCGCCGCCAGCGCACGTGAAATGCTTGAACACATGCAGCTACGGATATTCACCGAACCTCAGCAAGGCGCAAGTTATGACGACCAGCACCGGGTAGCTCAGGCGACGGAGCGGCTAGGCTTCGACGCGTTCTTCCGCTCCGACCACTTTCTGGCGATGGGCGACTCGGACGGGCTCCCCGGACCCACGGACTCGTGGGTGACGCTCGCTGGACTGGCGCGCGAAACGTCGCGGATCCGGCTCGGGACGCTGGTGACCTCGGCGACCTTCAGGCATCCAGGTCTGCTGGCTGTCCAGGTGGCGCAGGTGGACCAGATGTCCGGCGGCCGTGTGGAGTTCGGTCTGGGCACCGGTTGGTTCGAAGCGGAGCACGCCGCATACGGTGTGCCGTTCCCCGCGAAGCGGTTCGGCCTGTTCGCCGAGCAGCTGGAGGTGATCACGGGCCTGTGGAATACGCCATTGGGGGAGCGGTACAACTTCTCCGGCGAGCACTACACGGTCACCGACTCGCCGGCCCTGCCGAAGCCGGCACAGTCGCCGGTGCCGCTGGTCATCGGCGGCCATGGAGTCAAGCGAACACCGGCCCTGGCGGCCCGGTTCGCCACCGAGTTCAACCTGGGCTTTCCTCCCAAGGCCGAGGTCGCGAGCCGGTTCGGCTACGTCCGCAAGGCGTGCGAAGAGATCGACCGGGACCCGGACGACATGATCTATTCGGCGGCGATGGTGCTCGCCTGCGGCAAGGATGAGACGGAGTTCTCCCGGCGTGCGGCCGCCATCGGCCGTGAGCCGGACGAGATACGCGGGAACGGGCTGGCCGGGACGGTCCAGGAGGTCGTGGACGGCATCGGTGCGCTGGCCGAGGCCGGGGCGAGCCGCGTCTATCTCCAGGTGCTCGACCTTTCCGATATCGAACACCTGGAGCTGGTCGCTGCCGAGGTGGCTCCGCACGTCACGTCGTTGTGAACCCGGAGCCACCCATGGCTCACTCGACCGTGACCGACTTCGCCAGGTTGCGAGGCTTGTCCACGTCGTGGCCGAGCGCGCGGGAGGCGTGGTAGGCGAGCAGCTGTAGCGGGATCATCATCAGCAGCGGATCGAGCTCGGTCTCGTTCCTCGGCACGGTGATGACCTCCGCCTGCACCTCGCCGAGATCGACCTGCGGATGGGTCACCACATACAGCGGGCCGGACCGGGCGGCGATCTCGTGGAGCGCGCCGATGTTGCGTTCTACGAGTTCGTCGTCCGGGACGATCGCCACGGTCGGTACCTCGGGGCTGATCAGCGCCAGTGGACCGTGCTTGAGCTCGGATGCCTGGTACGCCTCGGCGTGCCGGTAGGAGATCTCTTTGAGTTTCTGCGCGCCCTCCCGAGCCACCGGATACCCGCGAGTGCGGCCGATATAGAACAGGTTCTCCGCCGAGGCCAGACGTTGCGCGATCGAGGCCAGCCGTTCTTCGTCTTTCAGGACCGTCTCGATCTGTTCGGGAAGCCGTTGCAGCCCCTCGACGAGCCGCCGGCCGTCGGCGGGGGAGAGGTCGCGGATGCGACCCAGGTGGATGCCGAGTAACGCGAACGCCACGCCCATGTTGGTCAGGGCTTTCGTGGAGGCGACCGCCACCTCGGGACCGGCATGCAGGTAGATGCCGCCGTCGCACTCCCGCGCGATGCTGGAGCCGACCACGTTGACCAGGCCGACCACCCGGCCGCCTTTGCGTTTGAGCTCCTGCACCGCCACGAGCGTGTCGAACGTCTCCCCGGACTGGCTGACGGCGACGTACAGAGTGTCCTTCTCGATGACCGGGTTGCGGTAGCGGAACTCCGAGGCGGGCTCGGCGTCCGCGGGCATCCGGGCGACCTCCTCGATGAACTGTGCCCCGAGCTGGCCCGCGTAGTAGGCGGAGCCGCAGCCGAGGATCTTGACCCGCCGGAACTCCCGCGCCTCGCGAGCGTCCATGTCGAGTCCGCCGAGATGTGCCGTGGCGAACCGCTCATCGAGGCGCCCGCGGATGCATCGCTGGACCGCCTCCGGCTGCTCGAGGATCTCCTTGTGCATGAAGTGCTCGTGCTCGCCGGGGTCGTAGTCGTCGGCGGTCCACTCGACG
>NZ_ML142849.1:119644-121676 GCF_004138495.1 Phytoactinopolyspora endophytica | reverse complement strand
TGATGGCGGTCTTGGTGGTGCGGGCGTGCCTGGTGAAGGTCTGGTAGCCGTCGGCGCGGACGGTGGCCAGCTCGCCGTCGTCGAGGTGCACGATCTGCCGGGTGTATCGGACCAGTGCGGCCGCGTCGCTGGCGACGTGCATCTCCCGGTCGCCGACGCCCAGGATGATCGGGCTCCCATTGCGGGCGACGACGATCCGATCCGGATGGTCAGCGGAGGCGACCGCGATGCCGTACGTCCCCTCCACCTGGTCGAGTGCAGTGAGCACTGCGTCCTCGAGGGTTCCGTTGCCGGTGCGGGGGACGGCGCGACCGTCCGCGTCGCCTGTTCCGTCACCGGTGGTCAGCGACGAGACGGTCCGGGCGATGAGATGGGCGAGGATCTCGGTGTCGGTCTCGGAGGTGAGCTTGACCCCGTCGGACTCGAGGATCGCACGCAGGGCCGCGGCGTTGTCGATGATGCCGTTGTGTACGACCGCCACCCGGCCGTCCTCGCTTACGTGCGGGTGGGCGTTCTCCGGCGTGGGTGCGCCGTGGGTGGCCCAGCGGGTGTGTCCGACGCCGAGCTTGCCCGCGAACCGTTTCGGCAGCGACGCCTCGAGATCCCTGACCCGTCCAGTGTCGCGGTGTACGCGTAGGCCGGAGGGGCCGAGGGCGGCTACACCCGCCGAGTCATAGCCCCGGTACTCCAGCCGGGCGAGCCCGTCGATCAGGATGGGCGCCGCGGGCTTCGTGCCCACATATCCGACGATTCCACACATGAATATCGCTCCGTTGCCTCGTGTCCGACTGGATCATGTCTCTTGTGCGTCGCGTTGCTCGTTCACCCGTAGACGATGCGGCGCAGCTGGCGGGTGGACAGGTCGGGAGCCCGGACGGGCCGGTGCCCGAGCTCAGCGCGGATGCGCTCGAATATCGCGTCGTTGCGTGCGCCGTGGAGCTGGAGCTCGTGGTGGCGCCGGCGCACGAACTCCTCGACCGTGAGAGAGAAGTAGGCGATGACGTCCGCGACGACCCTCTCAGCCTGCCCCGCCGGGAGCCCTGTGGTGGCGGCCACCTGGTCGACGAGATCTGCGTCGACGAGATCTGCGTCGACCGGGCCGGCTCCGCCCGATACCCGTGTGGCCCGGGGTGCTGCGATCCGTTCCACCTCGATCAGTCCCATCTCCACCGTCTTTCACCGTGCCCAGGCGACAGAAGCCGGGCCACGTTGATGTCTTAGACATCAACCATGCCGCGTGACACAGGTATCAGCCAAGAATCTGCCCGAATTCGGGCAGGACCTTTCTTAAGACGATGCACGCCGTCGGTACGCATACGCCAGGTGGAGATTTCCGCGCCACGGCCCGGTGAGGGCTATCCTCCGGGCTGGACTAGCCCGTTCTCGTAGGCGAGCACGACGGCCTGGGCCCGGTCGCGCAGGTCGAGCTTGGTGAGGATCCGCCCGACGTGGGTCTTGACGGTCTGTTCGGCGAGCACGAGGGCCTCGGCGATCTCGCGGTTGGACATGCCCGAGGCGATCAGCTTGAGCACCTCGGTCTCCCGGGTCGTCAGGACCCGCAGGCGCTCCGGGCGGGGTCGATCGGCCGCCGGACGACGGGCGAAGTCGGCGATGAGGGTGCGGGTGATCGACGGTGCCAGCAGGGCATCGCCGGCGGCGACCACCCGCACGGCTCGCACCAGATCGTCTGCCGGTGCATCTTTGAGCAGGAATCCGCTCGCACCGGCACGGAGCGCTTCGTAGACATAGTCGTCGAGGTCGAACGTGGTCAGCATCACCACCCGTGGGTGCCGTGCGCCGGGCGCGCGGAGAATGCGGCGAGTGGCCTCCAAGCCGTCGAGCACCGGCATCCGTACGTCCATGAGGACGACGTCGGGCTCCAGACGGCGGCTGGCGTCCACACCGGCGGCGCCGTCGGCCGCGTCGCCCACCACGTCGATGTCGGTCTGGGCATTGAGCAGCGCACCGAAGCCCTGCCGGACCATCGCCTGATCGTCCACGATCAGTACCCGGGTGGGCTGGTCAGCGTTCA
>NZ_ML142849.1:116434-119534 GCF_004138495.1 Phytoactinopolyspora endophytica | reverse complement strand
AATCCTCCATGTCTGCCGAGCCGATGGTGGCCGCGTCCAGCGGGATGACGGCGCGGACCTCGTACCCGCCGTCCGGGCGGGGTCCGGTCTCAAGCGACCCACCGACGACGGCGGCGCGCTCCCGCATGCCGATGAGCCCGTGCCCCGCGCCCGTCGGCGCCACCTTCTCCGCCGGGGCGGTGTTCACGATCCGCAGTTCAACAGTCTCGGGGGTGTATCCGACGTCGACGGTCACCGACGCGCCGGGAGCGTGCCGTGCGGCGTTCGCCAGCGACTCCTGCAGGATCCGGTAGACGGACAAGCCGGCTGCCGTGCTCACCTCGGGCGGCGTTCCGCTCGTGTGCCAGCTGACCGGCACTCCGGACCGGCGGGCACCGGCGACCAGTTCTTCGAGCTGGTCGAGGCCGGGCTGCGGCGTCGTCAGGACGTCCTGGCCGTCACTGCGCAGCACGCCGAGCATGCTGCGTATCTCGGTGAGGGCCTGCCGGGCCGAGGCGCTGATCGACGCGAACTCTCCGGCTGCCGCGTCCGAGACGTCGGGCAGCCGGTAGGGCGCGGTCTCGGCTTGCACCACCACCATCGACATATGGTGAGCGACGACGTCGTGCAGGTCGCGGGCGATGCGGGCGCGTTCCTCCAGGACGGTACGGCGTGCCTTCTCCAGGTCGCTCAGCTCGGTCTGGCGTTCCACCTCCTGACCGGCCATACGGCGGGTTCTCAGGAGGTCCCCGATCAGGGCCAGCGCCGATGCGGCCACCAGCATGGTGATGGCGGTGGTCCCTGCCTCGTCGCCGGTGCCGGCGGACAGGACGGCTATCGTGGCGGCCCAGACCCATATCGCGACCCACCTGCCGTGCCTGACCGTGACCAGGAACATCAAGATCAGCCAGACCCATTGCATAGGGACCGGCCAGGTGCCGGGATCCGCGCCGTCCTCACTCGGAGTGCCGATGACGGCCACGACGACGGCGGTGAGCGTGATGAGCCGCCAGCCGATCAGCGGATAGCGTCGTGCCAGCCCGACCGGCAGTGCTATCAGCGCGGAGAGGAAGGGCAACGCCACATCGTGCACCACGAGCGTCTCGTGGATCGAGCCGACCTCGATCCAGAAGACGCCGACAGCCAGGATCCACGGCACCGCGTCCCGGAACCGGCCGGACCAGCTGTACCGGCTCAGCCACCGCTCGGCGACCGGACGGCCGGTCATCGGAGAAGGGCCCCAATCGATGAACGCCTCACGGAACGCGGCCAACAGGGTGGCCGGCAGCGCAGCGAGCGGCACCGCGGGCTCCGCGGGTGCGGTCCGCCTGGGAGCCATCCCGGCCAGGTGGGCGATGAGTCCGGCCATACCGAGGAGGATCGGCCCGACCGTCCAGCCTGCGCGGATGTCATCGGGAACGGAGACGGCGAACAGGGTGCCGGTGGCGAGCCACGTGGTCGGCATGATCGCGATCTGATACCCGCGTCGCAGGCGAGCGGGGGGTATGAACCCGACCGCGAACAGCAGCGCCAGCAGGACGAGGCCATGGACCGCGGGCCATGGCCACGGATCGCCGTCGGTGACGGCCAGCGTGCGCGAGACCAGTAGCGCTCCGCCGGCCGACAACGCCCAGCCGAGCAGCGGCTGCGAGGCGATCAGGCCGAACGGGAGCGCGGCCGCGGCAGCGACAACGGGGATCAGCACGCCAGATACGTCGAGCACCTCATCGACAGACTGCAGCGACATCGCGAAGAGCGCGAGCGCCCCGAGCCATGGCCACCAGAAGCGCGGCTTGAAGCGCGACAACGCGGCGGGCCCGCCTGCCACGCCGTTTCCGGACACCTCCCTCTCGTCGGCCACTCGTTCAGCGTAGCGATCAGACGCCGAACATACGTCGTACTCGGGAGTGACAACCGGTGTGGCTCTGCGGAGTGACGACGACGGCCGGGAACTACCGGCGGGGGCGGTCACAGACGGCTCCGCAGACCGACGAATCCGCAGGTCCAGCCACCTAGCGTCCCTCGTGTCCGCCGGATACCCCGGCGGGCGGCGTGGAAAGGGGCGTGTCATGTGGTCTCGGATCGGCTGGGTGCTGGCCGCGGTGCTGGCGTCGTTCGTTCTCACCGGTGCCGGTCAGGCGAGGACGTCCTCGGACGGTCCGGAGCACCCGGGTGCCGCGCGGGCGGTGGCGGTGCTGACCGGCATCGAAGAGGGCGAGGCCCAAGCCTCGGTACCTGCCGACTTCGCCGAGGTCATGGGCTATGTCCCGGAGCCGTTGACCGGACCCGACGGGTCGGTCCGGCTGACAGCTGCGGACGGTGACTGCTCGACGCCGTTCGGTGGGACGACGTACGGCTTCGACCGGGTCTGCAAGACCCATGACTACGGCTACGACCTCCTCCGGTACGCCGCTGCAGAGGGCGGCGAGCTCGGACCATGGGCGCGGATCGCCATCGATGACATGTTCGGCGAGGAGATGCACCGGCACTGCGAGACCGTCGACGGTGGCGAGCCCTGCCAGGTACTGGCCGGAACCGGCGAGAGCCTGGTCAAGGTCAACTCGTGGCGGCAGGGACAGGGGGTCCCGGAGCTGGAGAGCTCCGGTCCGTACATCGCATCGGCGGCGCTGCTGGTCGCGGCGGTCATGGCGCCGCCCATCGTGCGCCGCGTCGCGCGGCGAGATCGGCGAGCCTCAGCCCGACCGGTGCCCGGCGACACCGTCGTCGCGACCGCGGACGGCGAGAAGGTCGACACCGGGACCGTTCGGTGAGGGGCGGGACTTCGGTGTCTGGACGGGACCGGGCGGCCGGGCGGGACCGGGCGGCCGCGCGGATCACGGCGGCGACTCCGCCCGACCGTGACCGCGTGATCGATCTCGTCCGGGTGGCAAGCCTGCTCGTGGTAGTCGTAGGCCACTGGATGATGGCGGACGTCAGCTTCATCGGTGGACGGGTGAGCGCGTCGAACGCCTTGAGCGTCCTTCCGGCGCTGCACCCCGTGACCTGGCTGCTGCAGGTGATCCCGTTGTTCTTCGTCGCCGGCGGGTACGCGAACGTGACGGTATGGCGTCGTACCAGGGCGCGCGGCGCGAGCTACCGGGAGTATCTGCGTGGGCGGGTG
>NZ_ML142849.1:107994-116368 GCF_004138495.1 Phytoactinopolyspora endophytica | reverse complement strand
CGGTTGTTGCGGCCGGTACTGGTCTTCGCGGTGGTGAGCCAATTCGCCCTCGGAGTGGCATGGGTGGCCGGCATGCGGGCGGACGATGTCGAGTTCCTCGCCAGGCTGCTCGGCAGACCGCTGTGGTTCCTCGTCGTCTACCTCCTGGTGACCGCGTTGGCGCCGTTGATGGTGGCATGGCACGAGCGGTCACCCGCGGCGGCTCTGACCACGTTGGCCGCGGCCGCGACGGCCGTCGACCTGGTCCGCGTCATGGCCGGAGCCGAGGAGGCGGCATATCCGAACTACCTGCTCGTGTGGCTCTTCGCCCAGCAACTCGGCTTCCTCTACGCCGACGGGCGGCTGGGGCTCATCTCCACTCCGGCGTTGTGGGCCGTGGTGGCCGGTACCGTCGTCGTCCTGACCGTCGTGACGGCGGCAGGGCCTTACCCGGTGAGCATGATCGGGATGCCGGGGGAGATGTCCAACATGGCTCCACCATCGGTGTGCCTGGTGCTTCTCGCCGTGGGACAGACGGCGTTGGTCGTGCTGGCACGACGACGACTGAGCGGTTGGCTCGCCCGGCCGGGAGTCTGGGCAGCGGTGGTGGCGGTGGGCGGCCGGGCGATGACGGTCTACCTGTGGCATCTGACGGTGTTGGCCGCTGTCGTAGGGCTGACGCTCGCGCTGCGTATCGGCATGCCAGCGGCAGGCACGACGTCATGGTGGCTCAGCCGCCCGCTGTGGCTCTCGGCGCTCGCGCTCGTCCTGTTACCGATCGTGGCCTCGATGGCTCGGCTGGAGAAGTGGTGGCCCATCGACCATGGCCGACAGCACGGTGGAAGCCGGAGTCGGCAAGCCTCGTCGGGAGCAGAGCCGGGCGTCGGCATGCTGGTCGCCGCTGTGTTCGTATGGGTCGCGCTGCTCGGCTACGCCACGGCCGGCCTGGAGCCGTTCGGTGCGATCGGTGGGCGGCTCTTCGGTCTCCACACGGGCTGGCTACCGAGTTCGATCTTCCTGATCGGTGGATGGTCGGCGGTCATGTTCAGGGTCCGTGTAGCGGCACGAGATACTAATGGCTCGTGAATGGACATCATGGTGATTCGACCGTGCGTAGGCCGACCGCGGTCACAATCGGGGTTCCGTACCTCGGCCTGCTATGGGCTGGCTTTGTGAGCTGGACGATCGCGAACTCATTCGGTGACGGGCTCGATGACGCATCGTCCCAGGTCACCGCCATGGTGCTGTGGACGGTGGTCTGGGGCGCGACGCTGTACCGGGTCTGGCGCGGTGGGCCGTTCGCGATCCGGGCGGTGGCCGTCCTGGCGACGGTCATTCCTGGTGTGCTCATCGTGGGCGTCGGCCTCATAGCCGTGATGATGCGGGACACGTTCGACGGTGCTGGGCCGTTCGGCAAGATGCAGGCGGGATGGTGGCTGGCGCTCGGGGGGTACATAGGAGCCTTCATCGTGGGAGTCGGACTGCGCCGGCCGAACGTGCGGGAGTGGAGCGCCGTCCTCCACCCGCCCCGCACGCGGGCCCAGGCGGCGCTGCGTCAGTCCGGCCAGCTACGCACCGGCCCGCCGTCGCCGTCGGCGCCGTTCACGCGACGTCCCGTACCGGACGGGGCAGAGCCCCATGGAGCGGAATCCGCCGGTACGGCGACTATTGATGATGCAAGGGCCGATAACGTACAGCCTGGTGGCGCAGAGCCGGCAGGCACGAGTCCGGTAGAGCCGGGCGATACATCCCTCGACGTCGACCTGGCCGAGAAGCTCAGGGGTCACGCCAAGTTCCGAATCGGTTGCTTCGGAGTGGGCATCGCGTTCTTCGGCGTGATCGCGCTGGTGATCCTTGTCGAATCGCTGCGGGGAGACGAAGACTGGATTCCGGCAGTTTCAATGGGCGGTTTCGTTCTTGTCCTGATCCTGGCGCTGGTGATCAGCGTGCGCCGGTTCGGCGGCCGTCTGGGTACGCGGTCGGAGCTGACGATCGATCGTACGGGCATCACCTGGCGGGGGACTCACGATCTGGCGCAGTTCTCCTGGAATGGGCTGGCCGGCGTCGGGATCTCGTACCATATGGCGACGACCAAGAACGGGAAGAAGATGCACATGCCGCAGCTGGACGTCTTCGAGCAGGTGAGCAGCCCAGTCGGCCGCTGGGCGGAGCTGGACCGGCGACGCCGGGAGGAACGGCCACCGGAGCCGCATCTACCGAATGAGCGCTACCGGCTGATGCTGCCGGTCGACGACGGAGTCCATCGCGCGATCGAAGCCGCGGTCCTGGAGCACCGCCCAGCACTGTGGCTGGGCTGGTACGAACGGTCCCGCAGCGACACTCCGTGGTTCCTACGCTGAGTTCGACTGTGGCGGGCCACCACGGTCATCATTCGTAAGCGCGAAGAGTCGCCTTGCCACCCCGGCAAATCATCGCGTACGGAGGTTGACTGTGACAGATGGCTCTCCGAACGGGGAGTGCTGGGTGATACGCGTGCCGGGATTTAAGCGCTCGTCATTGCGGTAGCGCGTCAGCAACACGTCGTCGGCCGTAGAGTCGCCAGCTTCGGCTGCGACGAGCTGCGTGGCAATCTCGTCGACCAGCCTGAGCACCTCTGGGTCCTCGACGTCGTCTGGCAGATTCATCGCGCCCCAAGTGTCCCAGAGCAGCAGCTCGTCGCTGTAGCGGTGGGCCAGTTGCAACAAGACATAGTTCAGGATGAACCATGGGCCGCCCATCGCCGAGCCGGGCCCGATGCCGAAGAGAGAGGGATCGAGCTCGCCAGAGCGATAGCCTTGCCAGACTTCGGCGGCCGTCCGGAACGGTGCGCTCTTCCCGGACTCGATATCTTGTGGATCGGGGAGCTGGTCGAGCGGAGCCTCGATCTCTGGATCGAACCGGATCCAACGAGCTGCAACGCCGTCGTATAGCTGCACGATCACATGATCATTATTGTAGTCGTCGCCGGAATAGCGCGAGAAGCCGACGAGCGAGCGCGCCGGAATGCCATGTTGGCGAAGCGCTCCGACACAAAACAGCGTGTGGTCGCGGCAACATCCCTGCACCCGTTTGACTCCGGCGCGGGGCTCGGCCAATGGCATGCCGTGCCGGGCCTGGTCGGTGTCGAGGATGGCAGAGAGCCAGCGCAGGTTGACGTCGTCTCGAGTCGCCTTCGGCAAGTCCGTTTCGGACGTTCGGTAGTGGATGATCACGTTACGGGCGACGGCCGACAGCCCGGTAATGTCCGCCGGGACGGCTTCTAGCAAGCCAGCATGCCGGCCCGGGTCGGTATAGGACGAATGTGCGGTCCAGTCGTGTGCATGTGCCTCTGCCATGGGCCAATCGTCGCATCTGGCGGCATGAGCCTGGGTGGCTTCCAACAGGTGATCTGGCCCCAGCCTCCGGGCGAGCTCCTGCCCCACTTGGTTGATCTTGAAAGTGTCCCGCAGCGACACTCCGTGGTTCCTGCGCTGAGCAGTCAGAGATACCAGGTGCCGTCGACGTACCAGTCACCGTCGACCTTCGTCAGTCCGAACGGGTACATGAAGGAGTATTCCGCAGGAGACTCAGAGACGCGCGCGGTGTCGCCGTCGATCTCGGCCGAGTCGAACGAGACGTCCGGGAGCTCGCCGTCCGCGGGCATGACGGTGTTGCTGGCCCACCTGTCGACACCGTCCAGGCAGGACTGCCAGTCGTCATGTTCCTCGGAGAGCGGCCCGCCGTCTGCACCGAGGTTGAGCTCGCAGGCCCACTCGGCATCGACCTCTTTCAGCGCGGCGAAGAAGTCCTCGGCCGCGCCGGCGGCCTTGTCCTCGTCGCTGCTGCACGCGGCGAGCAGCAGACCGGAGGTGGCCACGGCTGCCACGAGGGCAGCGGTGTGCGAGGAATGGTGCATGGTCGCGTCGGTTCCTTCTCTGTGCGTGACGTTGGCCGATCAGGGGAAGCTGATGTCCAGGGTCAGAGGTTCTTCCGTTTCGAGCGGCTCTGTGCGGTCTGGGTCGGTGTACGACACGCTGCCTGCCGGGCCGTAGCGGAAAGTGCCCTCGGTGAAGGTGTCTTCAACGAGAAAGGCAGCCGTGTAGCCGAGCGCGGCGTCAGGGTCGTGAGAGAGGTTCTCACCGTCCACCTCAAGGGTCCATGACGTGGTCAAGTCGATGCTCGCTTCAGCGAACGTGTCGCCGCCGAGGTAATCACCGGTCAAACTGGCAGGATCGTTGGCGATGGGAATAATCAGCCACGCCTGGCCGGCCGGTGCCCAACCCTTCTTGGCCGCGAAGGGGGAGAGGTAGACACGCTGGACCTCGCCGCCGAAGTTGTAGTCGAGCGCGTCGCAGTAGCCACAGATCTCCTCCTCATCTGCCAGGTGGATGGTCTCAGTACCCCACGTCGTCGAGACCTGCTGGAAGGTGTCCGTGCGAGAGTGCGCGACCTGTGAGACGTCGCCGGTCAGCTCGCCCGTGTCGAGATCCAGTACCTGGTCGGTACCGTCGACGGTGGCGACGAGAGTCATCGGCGCGTCCGCTGTCCCGGATGCGACGAGTGTGTACTGCGTCTGATTCCGCTCCTCGCACGGCACAAGCTCGCATGCGATCTCGGCCGATCCGCCGTCCTCGGTGAGTGCTCCGGTGATACTGAGACGCTGCGAGCCTGCGCCTAGGGCATAAGCGGTAGAGGCGTCGCGACCGTCGTCGTCGGACCAGCGGTCCACCTCCGGCCCGATCTCCGGCGGAGAACCGATGGTGACGCGCCACGCCTGCACCTGCTGGCCATCCACCGGACGGTAGAACGGCGCGGACACAGATCCGCCGTCCTCACTGTCTTCGCCGTCGTCGTCGGGGACGTCGGTGGAGCCGCGGGCGAGACCGACCACTCTCGTCGGTATCACGTCGAGCTCGGCGACGGCCTCGACGGTCAGTGTGGCCGACGGGGTCACCAGCCTGTACGGCTCGTCGAGGTCGGTGAACTCAGTTGTCAGTTCCAGGTCGGCAGCCTCGGCCAGGGCAGCGAAGTCCGAGACGGGCGCCTCGGGAGCCTGTGGCTCCTCGACAGCCGACACGTCGATGGGTTCTTCGTCGTCCGGGCGGACGAGGTCGTCGACCGCGACGGACGTGAGCGCGACATCGTCGGTCGGCGGCAACTGGAGGAGCAACCCCTCCTCGGGGTCTTCTACGCCGTCGCTGGGCAGCGCGTACCAGGCCTCATCGTCGTCGCCGCCCAAGGTCCGGACCGGCCCGCAGTACACGTTCGAGTCCACGTTGTCATCGTCATCGACGCGCAAGAAATAGCAGCGAGAGTCCTCGGAGACGGTGGCGGTTCCATCGTCGACGTCCTCTTTCACCAAATCGTTGAAGATGGTGTCAGCTTGCTCGATGACCTCGTCCGCGTTCTGGACGGCGGTGCCGTCTTGCTGGACGGAGCTGTCTGAGCTGCAACCGGCTGAGACGGTGGCGATGACGGCGACCAACGCGGCGAGTCGAACCGGACCTTGATGCCCATGCATCTGACGGATCTCCTGACATGTCTGTCGACAACGGCCCTGACATCCAATCAGATCGGCACAGACACGGCCAGTGATCTTCGAGGGGAGGCTGGCGATCTACCTTCACGTCATGTATCTTGAACTCAAGATAAATTTCCTGGTCGGGTCGTGGACTTCTGGATGGGCCATGGACTGACTGGGTAAGGACAGCCTTAATGGGCAGGTCGTCACGTGCGTGCGCAACGATGGCCTGGAACCGTATGGAAGCGAAAGGTTGGGATTGGACGTGGCCAGCAAGAACAGCTTCGGCGCCAAGGGCACCCTCGAGGTCGGCGCGGACTCGTATGAGATCTATCGCCTGGCTGCAGCGGGAGATGTCACCCGCCTCCCATACAGCCTGAAGATCTTGCTCGAGAACTTGCTGCGCACCGAGGACGGCGCCAACATCACCGCCGACCACGTGCGCGCCCTGGTCGACTGGGACGCCAGCTCGAAGCCGAGTACAGAGATCCAGTTCACGCCCGGCAGGGTGGTCATGCAGGACTTCACCGGTGTGCCGTGCGTGGTCGACCTGGCCACCATGAGGGAGGCGATGAGCGCCCTCGGCGGTGACCCGAACCGGATCAACCCGCTCGCACCGGCCGAACTCGTCATCGACCACTCGGTCGTCGCCGATGTCTTCGGCGCGCCCGACTCGTTCGCGCGCAACGTCGAGCTCGAGTACGGCCGGAACAAGGAGCGCTACCAGTTCCTGCGCTGGGGCCAGGGAGCGTTCGACGACTTCAAGGTCGTCCCGCCCGGCACCGGCATCGTGCACCAGGTGAACATCGAGCACCTGGCCCGCACCGTGATGGTGCGCGACGGCGTGGCCTACCCGGACACCCTCGTCGGCACCGACAGCCACACCACCATGGTCAACGGCCTCGGCGTCGTCGGCTGGGGCGTCGGGGGCATCGAGGCGGAAGCCGCCATGCTCGGCCAGCCGGTGAGCATGCTGATCCCGCGGGTCGTCGGATTCAAGCTGTCCGGCAAGCTGCCCGACGGCGCGACGGCCACCGACCTCGTGCTGACGATCACCGAGAAGCTGCGCGAGCACGGCGTGGTCGGCAAGTTCGTCGAGTTCTACGGCCCCGGCGTGCCCGCCGTCCCGCTGGCCAACCGGGCCACCATCGGCAACATGAGCCCCGAGTACGGCTCCACCATCGCGGTGTTCCCGATCGACGAGGAGACCGTCCGCTACCTGCAGCTGACCGGGCGTTCCGAGGAACAGGTCGCGCTGGTCGAGGCCTATGCGAAAGAACAGGGCATCTGGCACGACCCGGACGCCACGCCTGACTACTCGGAGTACCTGGAGCTCGATCTCGGCAGCGTGGTGCCCTCCATCGCGGGTCCGAAGCGCCCGCAGGACCGCGTCTCGCTCACCGACGCCAGGACGGCTTTCCGGTCGTCGTTGCGCGACTACGTCGAGCACGACGAGCAGCCGCACACCGGCCTGGACGACGCCGTGGAGGACACCTTCCCGGCCAGCGATCCGGTGGCGGTGCACCCGGGCAACGGCGGCGAGGCACCACACGCGGTGGCGTCGGCGGCCAGCGGAGCGCAGGGGCGGGCGTCGGCGCCGACCCAGGTCACCCTCGACGACGGCACCACGTGCGAGATCGACCATGGGGCGGTCGTCATCGCCGCGATCACCAGCTGCACCAACACGTCGAATCCGGCTGTGATGGTGGGCGCGGCACTGGTCGCGAAGAAGGCGGTCGAGCGTGGCCTGAACCGCAAGCCGTGGGTCAAGACCACGCTGGCGCCCGGATCGAAGGTCGTCATGGACTACTACGAGCGGGCCGGACTGACGCCGTACCTGGAGAAGCTCGGCTTCCACCTGGTCGGATACGGCTGCACCACCTGCATCGGCAACTCGGGACCACTCGCCGACTCCATCTCGGCCGCGGTCAACGAGAACGATCTCTCCGTCGTGTCGGTGCTGTCCGGCAACCGGAACTTCGAGGGTCGCATCAACCCCGACGTCAAGATGAACTACCTCGCCTCGCCGCCACTGGTGGTCGCATACGCGCTGGCCGGCTCGATGGACATCGACATCACGACCGAACCGCTGGGCACCGACGCGCAGGGAGAGCCGGTGTACCTGAGCGACCTGTGGCCCACCCTGGCCGAGATCGAAGAGGTCGTCGATTCGGCGATCGCCAGCGAGATGTTCACCCGCGACTACGCGGACGTCTTCGCCGGTGACGATCAGTGGCGTGCGCTGCCGACACCGGAAGGCAGCATCTTCGAGTGGGATGAGGACTCGACGTATGTACGCAAGCCACCGTACTTCGAGGGCATGCAGCAGTCGCCGAGCCCGGTGACGGACATCTCAGGGGCGCGCGTGCTGGCTAAGCTCGGCGACTCGGTCACCACCGACCACATCAGCCCGGCCGGTGCCATCAAGGCCGACTCTCCGGCGGGGGAGTACCTGTCCTCGCACGGCATCGGACGCCGTGACTTCAACTCGTACGGCTCGCGGCGTGGCAACCACGAGGTGATGATCCGCGGTACGTTCGCCAACATCCGGCTGCGCAACCAGCTCGCACCGGGCACAGAGGGCGGCTTCACCCGTGACTTCACCCAGGGCGCCTCGCCGGCCGACGCTCCGGTGACATCGATCTACGACGCCTCGGTGAGCTACGCCGAGGCCGGTATGCCGTTGGTGGTGCTCGCCGGCAAGGAGTACGGCTCGGGCTCCTCGAGAGACTGGGCCGCCAAGGGAACCGCGCTGCTCGGTGTGCGTGCGGTCATCGCCGAGTCCTTCGAGCGCATCCACCGGTCCAATCTGATCGGCATGGGCGTGCTGCCGCTGCAGTTCCCGGAGGGGGAGACGGCTGAGTCGCTGGGCCTGACCGGCGAAGAGACGTTCGA
>NZ_ML142849.1:104968-107981 GCF_004138495.1 Phytoactinopolyspora endophytica | reverse complement strand
GGGATCGAGGCGCTGAACTCCGGCGAGACGCCGTCGACGGTGCACGTCACGGCGCGAGGTGACGCCGGGGTCGTCGAGTTCGACGCGCCCGTGCGCATCGACACCCCCGGTGAGGCTGACTACTACCGGCACGGCGGGATCATGCAGTACGTGCTGCGCGGCCTGCTCTGATGCACGTGGTTCGGCGGTGAGTCACACACGCGTGGCTCACCGCCGAGCCGTGTGCGACCCCGGTGCCGCGTCCGTCTCGTGGCTATTGAGGCGGGTCACCCTCGAAGACCGAGAGCGGAGCCTCGACCTCCTCGGCGCGCGGTCCCATGACGATGATGCCGGCCAGCAGGACGACAAGACCGAAGATGCAGAACCACACGCCGGTCTCGAGCTCGCTGGAGTCCCAGTCGCCTTCGATGATGCGCATGACGACCCACAGCACCAGCGATGCGGCGCCGAGCAGCCAGCCGAGACCCAGGATGAACCGGAATCTCAGGACGGCACCGAGAATACCGAGGATCCCGACGACCGCCATGGGTGCGGCGACGGAGCCCCAGTACGCGGTGGCCGTGCCGGCCGAGCTGGCCTGGAACAGTTGCTCCAGGGACCAGTCCCGAGGGCCTTCGCCTGCGTACCAAGCCGTGTAGACGCTGGCCGTGACGGTCAGGGCGCCGAGCGCGGCGATGCCCGCGCCCACCCCACGTCGTGTCATAGTGATCCACTGCCTCACAGCCACTACCGTTGCACACCTGAGCCCGTCCGGCCATCTACACTCGTGGGGACGGCCTGAACAAGGAGGCGAGCCACTTTGGGCGTACTCGAGCGCGTGCGAGAGCCCCGACACCTGAACGGCCTCTCCGCCGAGGAGCTGGATGCACTCGCCGCGGAGATCCGCGACGTGATCATCACGACCATCTCGCGGACCAGCGGCCATCTCGGCCCCAACCTCGGGGTAGTCGAGCTGACTCTCGCCGTCCACCGGGTGTTCAGGTCTCCGCGTGACCCGATCCTGTTCGACGTCGGCCACCAGGCGTACGTGCACAAGCTGCTCACCGGGCGGGTCGACCGGTTCGGCACGATCCGTTCCAAGGATGGTCTGTCCGGCTATCCGAGCCAGCAGGAGAGCCCGCACGACTGGATCGAGAACTCGCATGCGTCGGCGGCGCTGTCGCATGCCGACGGCATGGCGAAGGCGTTCGCCGTGCGGGGGGAGCGGGACAGGAGCGTCGTCGCGGTCGTGGGCGACGGGGCGTTGACCGGGGGGATGGCGTGGGAAGCGCTGAACAACATCGCCGGCGGTCCGCAGGCCGGTCCGGACCGGAGATCGCTGGTGATCGTCGTCAACGACAACGGCCGGTCGTACTCGCCGACGGTCGGAGGGCTGGCGACCCACCTAGCCGGCCTGCGCACTGACCCCCGCTACGAGCAGGCGCTGGACCTGGTGAAACGTACGCTGAACCGGACGCCGCTGGTGGGCCCGACTGCCTACGAGGCGCTGCACGGGCTGAAGAAGGGGCTCAAGGACCTGCTGTCGCCGCAGGGAATGTTCGAGGACCTGGGTCTGAAGTACATCGGCCCGGTGGACGGTCACGACCGCACCGCGGTGGAACATGCGCTGGTCAGGGCGAAGGGATTCGGCGGTCCGGTGATCGTGCACTGCCTCACGCAGAAGGGGCACGGCTACGAGGCCGCCGTCCGCGACGAGGCCGACCACATGCACAGCCCGGCCGCATTCGATCCGGTCACGGGGGAGCCGTCGGCCACGCCCAAACGTACCCTTACGCACGTGTTCTCCGACGCCCTGGTCGAGGCCGGGCAGCAGCGCGAGAACGTGGTGGCGACCACGGCCGCGATGCTCGGACCCACCGGAATGGAGCCGTTCGCCAAGGCGTTCCCCGACCGCTGCTTCGACGTCGGCATCGCCGAGCAGCACGCCGCCGCGTCCGCCGCCGGGATGGCCATGACCGGACTGCACCCGGTCGTCGCCATCTACGCCACGTTCCTGAACCGGGCGTTCGATCAGGTCCTGATGGACTGTGCTCTGCACCGGGCAGGCGTGACGTTCGTTCTGGACCGCGCCGGGATCACCGGGCCCGACGGCGCGTCACACCACGGTATGTGGGACATGTCGATTCTGCAGGTGGTGCCCGGGCTCCGGATGGCGGCTCCTCGGGACGCCTCCCAGCTCACGGAGCAGTTCCACGAGGCGCTCGACGTTCACGACGCCCCGACCGTCGTCCGGTTCCCGGGCAAGGAACCGGCCGAGGCGAGGATCGACGCCGTCGAGCGCATCGGTACCTGCGACGTGCTGCTCCGTCCCGAGCAGGCGGTATCCGAGGGCGACGTCCTGCTGGTTGCGGTCGGTGCCATGGCTGCGGCGGGCGTCGAGGCCGCCGCACGGCTGCAGGACCAAGGCGTGGGCGTGACTGTGGTGGATCCCCGCTGGGTCAAGCCGCTGGATGCGGCGCTCATCGAGATGGCGCGTGAGCACCGCCTCGTCGCCACGATCGAGGATGGCTCTCGCACTGGCGGCGTCGGCTCCGTCCTGGCGCAGCTGTTGCGTGACTCGGGCGTGGACGTCCCGGTGCACAACTTCGGTGTCCCGCCACGTTTCGTCACTCACGGCAAGCGCGCGGAGGTCCTCGACGAGCTCGGTCTCACCGGGCAAGGCCTGGCGCGAGAGGTCGCCGGCCTGGTGGCGGCGCTCGACTCCGAGCCCGAGCTGGAGCCGTCGGCGAAGCATGAGCCTCAGCATCAGAAGACGGTCTAGGAGACTGGCAAAGGACGTGGTGTAGACCCGTGGGAACGTCTCCTTCGCAACGCGACTCGCACGGTGGTCCGCAAGGCAAGAGGGATATCAGCTGGCTTGAGCGAGAGGGCATCCTCGCCTGGCGCATCTTGGGTATCGGCCTGGTCATCGCCGGAGTCGTCTATCTCGCTCTGCAGATCCAGTTCATCGTCATGGCGGCGGTGCTCGGCTTTGCCATCGTCTCGTTGCTCTGGCCGCTGGTGAAGTGGCTCC
>NZ_ML142849.1:102690-104943 GCF_004138495.1 Phytoactinopolyspora endophytica | reverse complement strand
CCACAAGGTGCCGGCGCTGCTGGCCTCCCTGATGTCGGTACTGCTCTTCTTGGGCTTCTTTGCCGGCATCATCGTCTTCGTCGTCTCGGAGCTGATCAACTCGTGGGACGAGATGGTCGACTCGGTCACCGGCTCGGTCGACGAGGTGAACGAATGGCTTGCCGAGGGCCCGTTCGGTCTGGACACCGAGACGGTCCAGGGGTGGCTCGACGACATCCAGAATCAGCTCGGCAATCTGCTGGGTGAAGTCAGCCAGGCGGCAACCACGGGGATCACCCTGGTGGGCAACTTCGCCACCGTGCTGCTGATCGCGATCTTCTTCACCATCTTCGCCTTGACCAGCGGCGACAAGCTGTGGGAGCAGTTCGTCAGAGCGCTGCGTCCCGAACACCAGGCACCTGCGCACATGGCGTTCAAAGCAGCCATGAAGACCACCGGCAACTGGTTTTACGCCTCGACCCTGACAGGTCTGGTGGACGGCTTCTTCATCGGCGTCGGGCTGACGATTCTCAACGTGACCCTGGCGATCCCGATCGGCGCGCTGACGTTCATCATGGGCTACGTACCCTTGGTCGGTGCCACGCTGGCCGGTGCGTTCGCGGTCACCGTGGCGTTCGTCTCGGGCGGCGTGGGGACCGCCGTCTGGGCGTTGCTGATCGTCCTGGCGGTTCAGCAGATCGAAGGGAACGTGCTCTCGCCGCTGCTGATGTCGCGTGCGGTCAGTTTCCACCCGCTGATCACGCTGCTGCTCACCACGGGCGCCGGTGTCGCGTTCGGCCTGGTGGGGCTCTTCCTGGCAGTGCCGGTCGTCGGCGCGATCACCGCGGCGGTCATCGGCTGGCGGCGGAAGGTACGAGAACAGGAGTCCGCCGTCGGCGAGGGGGAACACCACGTGTCGATGCCGGGCGCGGATGTTCCCGAGGTCTATGAGGACGACGACGAGGCGCCGCGCGACGGGGGCGGGAAACGCAGGATCCGGGTCCGGAAGGGCCCCAGAGCGCAGCCGGAGCCGGAGCCGGAGCTACAGGGGGAGCCACCGCGGGAGCCACAGGCGGAGCCGTCGGCGCGGGAACCGGACTGACGTTCTGCCTCGGACGGCACGTTCCGTCACGGATGACACATTCTGTGTCGCGCCGGGCTAGTGGTGGTGACGGGCCATCATCCAGGAGGGGAACCTGGCGATCTTGGCGTCGATCACCAGCGGGCGGTCTCGTCGTCCGTCGAGCCACGTCTGGGCGGCGTGGAGGTCGCCGATAGTGCGTACGGTGATGGCTTCGCAACCGTAGCCCTGGGCGATGGCGGCGATGTCGGTGTCGGGGAAGCGGACGGTGTCGAGCTTGTCGCTCTGGTGCTGGAAGATGTTGACCTCGGCGCCGTAGGCGTCGTCGTTGAAGACGATGACGACCATGCCCAGGCCCAGGCGTACGGCGGTGTCGAGTTCGACCAGGGTCATCAGGAACGCGCCGTCGCCGGTGCCGAGGACGGGCATCCGTTCGGGCTGGGCGACGCCCGCGCCGATCGCCGAGGACAAGCCGAGCCCGATGGACTGGAACGACAGGGGGATGCAGTAGCCGCGCTGGTCCGGCACACGCAGGTGTGCACCCGCGTAGCAGTTGACGTTGCCGCCGTCGGTCACCACGATGCGTTCCATCGGCAGCATCGAGTCGATGGCGTTGATGAGCTCCTGCGGATCGACCAGGCCCGGTTCGGCCCGGGAGGTGAAGGGCTGGTCCTTCCAATAGCGCACCGCCTGGACCCGCTCGTGGATCTCAGGGGTGCGATAGCCGACCCGGTCGGGATAGCGCTTCGCCACCACCTCAGCAGCGGCCGCCGCGACCACGGCAGCATCGCCCAGGATGCCGATGTCGACCGGACGGTGGAACCCGATCGCGCTGTCGCGGTCGTCGACCTGGACGACCGTGGTGTCGCGCACGAGGCTGCCTTCGCGGGTGGTCCACTTGTTCAGTCCGGCGCCGAAGGCCACCAGGACGTCAGCGTCCGCGATGAGCTCGGCCGCTCCTTCGGTCGCGAAACCTCCCATGATGTCCAACGCCCACTCATCACCCACGAACAAGCCACGCCCCGCGGCAGAGGTGACCAACAGCGCGCCGCAGGCCTGCGCCAGCCGGCGCAACTCGTCTGCCGCGCCCCACGCCCCGCGGCCACCGACGATCACCGGACGCTCGGCCGTGCCGAGCACCTCCACCAGCTTCTCCAGCGACTCCGACGACGGTCCGGGGCGCAGCCGCACCG
>NZ_ML142849.1:82138-102640 GCF_004138495.1 Phytoactinopolyspora endophytica | reverse complement strand
GGCGGGATGCCGGCCTCGTCGAACTCCACTAGCTCGTCCTGGATGTCCACCGGCATAGACAGCACCACGGTGGCCCGTTCCGACAGAGCGGTGTGGAAGGCATGGGCGGCGTCCGTCACTGCCGAGGCCGCCGAATGGATCCGCGCCGGCTTCGCCCCGACGGCGGCGACGGCCGCGTCCTGGTCGATGTAGAAGTTGTCCGTCACGTTCCCGGTGACGGTGTCACCGGTGAGGACGAGCACCGGGGTGTGGCACTTCGCGGCCTCGGCGATGCCCGTGAGCGCGTTCGTCAGACCGCACCCCTGGTGGACGCTGATGACCGACACCTCGCCGGTGGCCCGGCTGTAGGCATCAGCCATGCACGCCGCGCCCATCTCGTGGCGAGAAGCCGTGAACGGCACACCCGCATCGATCAACGCGTTCGTCACATGGAAGTTGCCACTGCCCACGACGCCGAAGATGTGCGACGCACCCAGCGCGGCGATCGTCCGGCCGACAGCCTCGGCGACCGTGATCCGTTCAGTCATTGTCCGCTCCTCACTCGTGGTCCACTCCTCTGTCGTGGTGGCCGGGGTGACCGCCGCCAGGATAATGCGGCGGGGTAGCGGGAGCCGGGACCCCGTTCAGCAGGTGAACGCACTGATTCCGGTCGCGGCACGCCCGACGATGAGACTGTTGATCTCTCGGGTTCCTTCGTAGGTGTAGACGGCTTCGGCGTCGGCGAAGTACCGCGCCACATCGTTCGCGATGCGGATGCCCTCACCGCCGCAGACATCCCGCGCGAGCGCGACGGTCTCACGGAGCCGATCACTCACCCACGCTTTCGTCAGCGCCGAGTGCTCGTCGCCTCCCTGGTGCCGGCTCCGCAGCTCGGTGAGCCGGGCGGCCATCGCCAGTGACGCGGTCGCGTTCCCGAGCATCCGGGCGAGCTTCTCCTGGATGAGCTGGTAGCCGGCGATAGGCCGGCCGAACTGGTGCCGTTCACGGGCATAGCTCAGGGCGGCCTCGTAGGCGCCGGCCTGCATGCCCGCCGCGTTCCAGGCCACGACGGGGCGCAGGCTGGCGAGGATCGCGGCGATATCGGCGAAGGAGTCGATCCCCTGCAGCCGCTGCGACTCGTCGATCTTCACGTCGCTGAGCCGGATGTCGGCGTTGCGCACCATCCGGAGACTGAGCTTGCTGCCCACGTCGCTGATGGTGACCCCGGGTGCCTCGCGCGGCACCAGAAAGGCCTTGGCCGTGCCGTCGGCGGTGTCCTTCGCGACGACGACGATCACGTCGGACAGGGCCGCGTTCCCGATCCAGCGTTTGTGGCCGGTGAGCCGCCACGTGTCCCCGCTGCGCGTCGCACTGGTCTCGAGTCCGCGAGCCACGTCGGAGCCGTGGTCCGGCTCGGTCAGCGCGAAGCATCCGGTCAGGTCGAAGGAGACGATGAGCGGGTCGAGCCTGGCCCGCTGCTCGGCGGAGCCGCCCTCACGCACCACCGTGCGGAACATGCCCACCTGGCCCCCGTAGAGGGTGGCGACCGACAGGTCGCACCTCGCCATCATGAAATGGCGGAAGCCCACGTAGTGCGGGTTGAGCATGCCGTCTTCACGGAGCAGGTCAGGATCGTCCTCGAGCCGCAAACGGGCGAGCTCAGCGCGCAGATGCACCGGACACTCGGCACGCTCCCACCAGTCGGCGAGATGGGGACGCACGCGCTCGTCGAGCAGAACTTCGAGCGCATGCAGCTTCGTGCGCTCGACCTCACTCAGCTCGGTGGCGAAACCGAACAGGTCGGTGGCAGTGAACGCGGTCATGTCCGCGCCTGCACGAGTTCCGCCGCCGCGTCCTGTTTGAGGCGGGTGAGGTCGACCTTGCCGTGCGGGCTGCGTTCGAGCGAGTCCCTCAGCAGGACGTGCCGGGGCTTCTTGTAGCCGGCGAGGCGCTGGTCGAGGTAATCCGCGAGGTCCTGCAGGTCGATGGACGCACCGGCCGCGGGAACGATGACGGCTGTGACGGCCTCACCGAACCTGGGGTCCGCAACGCCGAACACCACGACGTCGTCGACGTCCGCGTGCTCCAGCAGCGCTTGTTCGACCTCGGCCGGGTAGACCTTCTCCCCGCCGGTGTTCACCACCGCGCTGCCGCGCCCGAGGAGCTCGATGTGCCCGTCGGCGTCGAGGACGCGGGCCCAGTCGCCCGGCACCACATAGCGCCGCCCGCCGATCTCGGGGAAGGCGGCGCGGGTCTTCGCCTCGTCCCGGAAGTAGCCCTTCGGGAGCGCGCCCCGGTAGGCGAGACGCCCGAGCGCGCCGACGCGGTGCTGCACCTCGACGCCGTCGTCGTCGAGGACCGCTGCCTCGGGCATGAGCCGGAACCGGCTGGGCAGGTCGTCGATACCGCTGGTGATGGCAGTGGCGAACGGCCCGCCCTCGGTGGCGGCCAGCAGGTCGACGATGGTCAGGTCGGTGAGCGCATGTAACCGGCGCTTCGTCTCATCGCTGAGCCGCATGCCGGAGCTGAGCACCGACCGCACCTGTCCGAGTCCGGTGGCCGCCCGCTCGGCGGCCGTCACGAGCGGAAGCGCGACGGCCTCACCGGCCAGCACGAGGCGCGTGGCTCCTTCGTCGTGGATCAGCCGCAACACCTCTTCGGAGTCCAGGCGCGGCGAGGCGTGGATGATGACGGTGCCGCCGAGCACGAGCGCGTTGAGCGCGGTGAACAGCGCTGTGCCGTGCATGAAGGGGGCCAGCGGAAGGGCAGCCACGCGGGGAGTCGCCGGGTCGGCGGCGATCGTGACGGCCTCGGCAACCGACCGCGGGGCGTCGAGCCCGACCAGGGTGTAGGTCGAGAAGATCTTCCCGTCCAGAAGGTGGTCGGCGTCCCAGACGACGGCCTTCGGCAGCCCGGTGGTCCCACCGGTGTAGAGCCGCAGCTCACCGCCGGGCGGCGGGGTCGGCGGAAGCGTCCCCGGCTCAGCGACGACGTCACGGTACGCGACCGCTGCGGGCGCTGGTTCCGTGTGTGGGACGAGGTCCTCCCCGTCGTCGAGCCGCAGCAACGCCGGCGGTCGGTCGAGTCCCGCGGCGGCCTCGGCCGCGACGACCCTGAGCGAAGCCGGGTGGACGAGTACACGCGCCTCGGCGTCGAGGAGGAGGCCACGGAGCTCCCTCGCCCGGTACCGGAAGTTGACCGGAACCGGCGCCACACCCGTCGCCAGGCACGCGTGCAGCACGACCAGGAACTCCGGCCGGTTGTAGCAGTAGACGGCGACCGAGTCACCCGGGCGGACCCCGCAGCGCTCGAGATACCTGGCTACGGCGGCGGCCTCCTCGGTGAACTCGCGATAGGTCAGCCGTCGGTCCCGGCTGACGACCGCGAGCCGGTCCGGGCAAGCCTGGGCGATTCCCTGCCAGACGTCGGTATACCTTCCGAGTCTCATCGCGCGGTTTCCTTGTGCCCGTCGTCCTTGCGCGGCGGTCCGGACGGCTGAGCGTGCTCTCCGAGCGTCTCACGCCAGGCCTGGTCGATCTGATCCGCTGCCCAGCCGTCGTCGTGGTCGACGGTCCGCAGCACCTGCGGATGGCCGTACAGGGTGAGGCGGTCACCCCCGATGCCGAGAGCCTGCCCGGTGACGTCGGCGGAACGTTCGGAGGCGAGCCACACGATCAGGGGCGCGACGTCCTCCGGTGTCCCGAGGGCGTTCTCCTTGCGGTACTTCGGCGGGATCGGCGCTCCCGCGAGATAGTCCTCATAGAGCTGGGCGTACGCCGGGATGGTCGCCGTCATCGGGGACAGCGCCGTCGGCACGACCGCGTTCGCGGTGATGCCGAACCGCGCGAGCTCCAGCGACCACGTCCGTGCCATGGCGACCAGGCCGGCTTTGACCGCCGAGTAGTTCGTCTGCCCGAGGCTGCCGAACTGCCCTGCGGGGGAGCCGATGACGATGATGCGCCCGCCCTCTCCCTGCTCGCGCATGGCGACGGCGGCGGCACGCCCGCAGGTGAAGGTGCCCTTCAAGTGGGTGTCGACCACGAGGTCGAAGTCCTCGTCGGACATCTTCCACAGCACACGGTCACGGAGGACGCCCGCGTTCGCCACCAGGACATCGAGCCGGCCGAAGGTCGAGCGCGCGGCCTCCACCAGGGCGTCCGCGGTCGCGGCGGGACCGACAGGGGCGACGACGGCGGTGGCCCGGCCGCCTGCCGAGGTGATCTGAGCGACCACGTCCTGCGCGGCGTCGGCGTCGATGTCGTTGACGACGACGGCTGCCCCAGAGCCGGCGAGAACCTTCGCGTACGCCTTTCCGAGGCTCCGGCCGGCGCCGGTGACGATAGCGACCCGGCCCGCCAAGCTGATGTCGCCGCTCATGTTGTCTGGTCGCGCTCCGCTCCTCATACGTAGAACCTCAGGACGAACTCAGCCACGCACGCCGGCTTCTCGTTGCCCTCGACTTCGTACGTCACAGAGAGCACGGCCTGCCAGCCGCCGGAGACCTCGGTCACCTCGGTGACGTGGCCGTGGATGCGGACCCGCGCACCTGCCGGAACGGCAGCGGGGAAACGCACCCGGTTCAGGCCGTAGTTGAGGCCCATCGACACACCCGTCACCGAGAACACCTCGCGCAACATCGGCACGACCGCACTGAGCGTCAGCAGACCGTGGGCTATGCGCGTGCCGTACGGAGACTTCGCGGCGACGTCGGCATCGACGTGGATCGGGTTGTCGTCGCCGGTGAGGCGTGCGAAGACGTCGATGTCGTTCTGGCCGATCTCTCGCCAGGAGGACGGGCCGAAGGTGGCCCCTTCAAGGGTTCGGATCTGGTCCACGGGTGCGGACAGGACAGCGGAGTCAGACATGTGCTCCCGATCTGTTGGTGCGGCCGAAGGCAAGGGCCCGGGCGAGCTTCCACGCATCGCCAGCAACTGCACTCTGGCCAGAAAGCAACCCGCCAGCAAGGCACCTTCCCGATATGCGGAAGAGCCGATGGCAGAAACGGGTGTGCCGGGAAAACCTCAGAGCGGTGGCCCGCCGTCACTACGTTCCGACGTTGATCCAGACACCCTTCGTCTCGGTGTAGGCATCCAACGCGTCGGCCGCCATCTCGCGTCCCCAGCCGCTCGCCTTGAACCCGCCCCATGGCGCCGCGGGATCGAGCGCCGGCAGGGTGTTGACGAAGACCTCGCCGGCGCGGATGTCCGCGGCTAGCCGATGCCCCTGAGCGACGTCCGACGTCCACACGCAGGCGACCAAGCCGTATGGCGTGTCGTTGGCGCGGCTGACGAGGTCGGAGGGGTCGTCATAGGCGATGATCGGCAAGACCGGGCCGAAGATCTCCTCTCGGGCGATCTGCATCGAGTGGTCGACGCCACGGAACAGGGTCGGCTCGAAGAAGAACCCGGACGCGAGGTCGCCACCCGGCCGGCTACCTCCGACCACGATCTGCGCACCCTGCTCGATGCCCCGCTCGACATAGCTCTCGACCTTCTGAAGATGCTCGGACGACACCAGCGGACCGAGCTGCGTGTCCGGGGACATACCCGGGCCCACCGTCATCCCTGACATGGCGCCCGCCAGTTTCTCGGTGAACTCCTCGACCCGGCTGGAGTCCACATAGAACCGGCTGTATGCGGCACACGCCTGCCCGCTGTTGACGAGTCCGCCGAGTAGGTTGCCGGTGACAGCGGCATCGATGTCGGCGTCTTTCATGACGATGCTGGGCGCCTTGCCGCCGAGCTCGAGGCTGACGCGCTTGAGATTGCCGGCGGAGTCCCGCACGATCTCGCGTCCCACCTCGGTCGACCCCGTGAACGACACCTTGTCGACGCCCTCGTGCTGGACAAGCCGGCGACCGACGTCGGGACCACCGGTCAGCAGGTTGACCACGCCGTCGGGCACGCCGGCCTCGGCACAGAGCTCGACCAGCCGAGTCGTGGTCAGGGGTGTCTGCTCGGCCGGCTTGAGGATGACAGTGTTGCCGGTTGCCAGCGCAGGCGCCAGCTTCCATACGGCGATCGCCAAAGGAAAGTTCCAGGGGGTGATCAGGGCGCACACGCCCACGGGCTCGCGGCGCGTGTAGTGCAGCATCCCGGGCACCGACACGGGTGAGACGGTGCCGGTGATCTTGGTGCACCAGCCGGCGTAGTAGCGCAGCATCTCAGCAGCGCCGGACATGCTGCCCTGGGCGAACCCGAACGCCTGTCCCTGGTCCTTGCTCTCAAGTTCGCCCAGCTCCGCGGCGTGTTCCTCGACCAGGTCGGCGATGCGCCACAGGAGCCGCCCGCGCGCCGCGGGAGTCATCCCGCGCCACGTGGGGTCGGAGAACGCGCGGTCAGCCGCCTCAACGGCCGCATCGACATCGGCTTCGGTGGCCTCTACCGCGGTGCCGAGGATCTCGCCGGTAGCGGGATCGACCGTGTCGAACGTGGTTCCTTCAGCTCCAGCGGTCCATGTGCCGCCGATGAAGAGCTGACCATTGGTTGCCATGAGGATCTCCCGGAGAGTGTGCAGCCCGCGTTTTCACATGCGTCTGCTCTTCATCGAGCAGACGCATGTTCTACGCAGCGTAAGCATGCGTGCTGCACGTATCGCGGGCTGTTTCTGCCTCTCGGAAGACCGATGACCTCATGGGTGTGAGCGATATACGCGAACGTCCTACGAGGCGGGCAGGCTCGCGACGCCTCTGGGCAGGAAACGCCGGCCGGTGACCTTCTCGGCGATCCCCGTACGGTCCAGATACGGTGTGGCGCCACCCATATGGAACGGCCAGCCGGCGCCGAGGATCATGCACAGGTCGATGTCCTGTGGCTCCGCGACCACGCCCTCGTCGAGCATGAACCGGATCTCCTCGGCCGTAGCGGAGAGAACCGCCTCGACCACTTCATCCTCGCTCAGCTGGGTGTCACCCTGCTCGATCAGCGCGGCGGTGTCGTCATCGAGATAGGGCCTGCCCTGCTCGTCCCACGACCACAGGCCAGGCTTGCCGGCTTCGACGAGGCGGCGCAGATTCTGCGACACCGGGTAGCGGTCAGGGAACGCGGCATGCAGTGACTCCAGCACGTGTAGCGCGACGGCCGGACCCACCAGCTGCAGCAAGGCGAACGGCGACATCGGCAGACCCAGCTTCAGCAGCGCGTTGTCGACGAGTTGAAGGGGGGTTCCCCGGTCGGCCGCCCTGAAGACCTCGGCCGTGACGCGGAGCAGGATCCGGTTGACGACGAACGCGGGCGCGTCTTTGACCAGCACCGCGGACTTCTTCAGCTCTTTGGCGGTGGCGAACGCGGTGGCCAGCGTCGCGTCGTCGGTCTGCTCCGCGCGGACCACCTCGAGAAGCGGGAGTACGGCGACGGGGTTGAAGAAGTGGAATCCGACGACCCGCCCCGGAGCCTTCAGCGCCGAGGCCATCTCGGAGACCGAGAGCGATGACGTGTTGGTCGCCAGGACGCACTCCGCGGACACGACCGACTCCAGCTGGCCCAGGACCTGCTTCTTGACGTCCATCTCCTCGAAGACCGCCTCGATGACGAAGTCGGCGTCGGCGAAGACGGCTTGGTCAGTCGAACCGCTGACCAGCCCCTTGAGACGGTTGGCATGGTCAGCGGAGAGACGGCCCTTACCGAGCAGCTTGTCCACCTCGCCGTGCACGTAGCCGACGCCGCGGTTCACCCGTTCCTGGTCGAGGTCAGTCATGACCACCGGAACTTCGAGCCTGCGCAGGAAGAGCAACGCCAGCTGGCTGGCCATCAGCCCGGCGCCGACGACGCCGACCTTTGTGACCGGCCGGGCCAGCTCCCTGTCCGGTGCCCCGGCCGGGCGCTTGGCGCGGCGCTGTGTGAGGTCGAAGGCATAGAGGCCCGCCCGAAGCTCCTCGGACATCACCAGGTCCGCGAGCGCTTCGTCTTCGGCTGCGAAGCCCTCGGCCTTGCTGGAGGTCCGCGCGGCGGAGAGCAACTCGAGGGCACGGTACGGCGCCGGTGCGGCGCCGTGCACCTTGCCGTCGGCGATGGCCCGCCCGCGTGCGACAGCTGCCTCCCACGCCTCCTCGGTGCGGTCGATCGACGCGCGCTCGACGGTGACGTCGCCACGGATGAGCTTGGCCACCCAGGTCAACGACTGCTCGATGAAGTCCGCGGCGTCAAGCGTCGCGTCCGCGATGCCGAGGCTCTCCAGCTGAGGGCCGGAGAGCATCCGGTTCTGGTTCAGCGGGTTCTCGATGATGACCTTCACCGCGGTCTCGGGGCCGGCGGTGTTGGGCAGCAGCCAAGCGCCGCCCCAGCCGGGAATCAGGCCGAGGAAGACCTCAGGCAGCGCCAGTCCGGCGGCCGCTCTGCTCACCGTCCGGTAGGTGCAGTTCAACGCGACCTCTAGGCCGCCGCCCAGCGCCATGCCGTTGATCAGCCCGAACGTAGGAACCGGGCCGTCGCCCAGCTTCCCGAGCACTCGGTGGCCGAGCCTGGCCACGTCGATGGCCTGTTCGCGGTGGGTAAGCAGCGCCATGCCCTTGAGGTCGGCGCCCGCGGCGAGGATGAACGGCTTGCCGGTGACGGCGACAGCGACGACGCCTGGCTCCGCGTAGGCGGCGTCGATGGCCCGCTCGAGGCCCCGCAACGTCGTCGGGCCCAGGGTGTTCGGCTTCTTGTGGTCCAGCCCGTTGTCGAGCGTGATCAGCGCGGCCTTCCCGGCATTCAGGGGAAGTTCGACGAAGCGCAGGTGAGCGTGGCTGACGACCTCGTCCGGAAAGGCGAGCCCAGGCCCGGTCTCTGTGGTGGTCATCAGGCAGCGTCCTCCTCGTGCTGGTCTGCGATGTTCTGGTCACCGGTGCGAGTGGCGGTATGGTGCGGGTTCTCCCAGACGACGGTGCCGCCCATGCCGAGGCCGACGCAGAGCGTGCTGATCCCGTATCGGACGTCGGGACGCTCCTCGAACTGGCGGGCCAGCTGTGTCATCAGCCGGACACCGGACGACGCCAGGGGATGACCCACGGCAATGGCCCCGCCATAGGAGTTGACCCGCGGGTCGTCGTCGGGAAGGCCGAAGTGGTCGAGGAACGCGAGCACCTGGACCGCGAACGCCTCGTTGATCTCGATCAGGCCGATGTCGTCGATAGTGAGGCCCGCCTGCCGCAGCGCGCGCTCAGTAGCCGGGATGGGGCCGACGCCCATCACCTCGGGCTCCACGCCGGTGAAAGCGTAGGAGACGAGCAGCATCCTCGGCGCGAGGCCAAGCTCAGCGGCGGTGCCGGTGTCGGTCAACAGCGCTGCTGTCGCGCCGTCGTTGAGTCCGGCGGCGTTACCCGCCGTGACCCGTCCATGCGGACGGAAAGGCGTGCGTAGCCCGGCCAGCCCTTCGACCGTGGTGTCCGGGCGGGGCGGCTCGTCGACGGTGGCAAGTCCCCAGCCCTCTTCCTGGCTACGGGTGGCCACCGGCACCAGATCGGGCTGGACCTTGCCGTCGGCGTAGGCCTTGGCCAGCTTCGCCTGGCTGGCGGCGGCGAAGGCGTCGGCCCGTTCCTTGGTGAGGTGCGGGAACCGGTCATGCAGGTTCTCCGCCGTGTTCCCCATGACGAGTGCGGATGGATCGACCAGCTTCTCGGAGAGGAAGCGCGGGTTCGGGTCGATGCCCTCACCCATGGGGTGCCGGCCCATGTGCTCCACCCCGCCGGCGATCACGGCGTCGTAGGCGCCGAAGGCGATGCCGCTGGCGGCGGTGGTGACCGCGGTCATCGCGCCTGCGCACATGCGGTCGATCGCGTACCCCGGAACGGATCGGGGGAGACCCGCCAGCAGCGCCGCGGAACGCCCGATGGTGAGGCCCTGGTCGCCCATCTGGTTCGTGGCCGCGATGGCGACGTCGCCGATGCGTTCGGGCGGTAGTGACGGGTGGCGGCGCAGGAGTTCGCGGATGCAGTTGACGATGAGGTCATCGGCCCGGGTCTCGGCGTACATGCCGCCCGCTTTGCCGAACGGGGTGCGGACGCCGTCGATGAACGCGGCGTCACGAAGGTGTCTGGTGGACGGGGACACGGAACCTCCTGCGTGGGGCAGACGGCGGTGGTATTGGGGCCATGCTACTCGCGAGTAACAATACTCGCCATGGTGGGTTGGGGTCCCGCGGGGAGGAGGGATTTCTGCTCGCTCTCACGCGGCCGGCGGGCCGTTTGGTGTGGTGGTTGCGTTGGTCTGCCGCCGGGAAGAAGATCGGTCGCAGAAGATCCCTCGTCCCCGCTGGGTTGATCTGCTTCCGTGTCATGGCGAGTGTTCGTTCTCGCCGCTGGCATGAGCGGAGTCAGCTGGTGGTGATGGGGGTGTTGGCCAGGATGTTGCGCAGAGCCTCCCGGCGGGAGAGAGGGGAGAGCTGCTCGTAATGGATGGACACGAAGGTGCGGACCCACGCCGGGTCGTGCTTGGCGTACTGACGAAGCGCCCAGCCGATTCCCTTGCGCAGGAAGAAGTCCGGGTCGTAGATATTGGCGAGCACACATTCGCGGAGGAGCTCGACATCGGTCTCTTCTCCGGCCCCGACCTGGCAGATGACCGAGGTGCGCCGGCGCCACCGGTCCGGATCGCGCGACCAGGTCCGTACCAGTGGTGCCGCGGCTGCCGGGTCGGTCCGCAGCACACGGCCGACCAGCCGGATCGCGACGTCGTCGACGTGGTCCCACCACGCGCCCGTGACGATGAGGTGGTCGTACAGCGGAAGCGCCGCCGGGTCATGCGCCCACTCGGCATACGGACGTGCCTGAGCCACATCGGTGGCCGCGTAGCGCTCCTCGCGGAACGTCGCCTCGTCCCACAGAGCCCTGACCGTCGACTCCCACGCGTCTCGATCGGGCAGCGCACGAGTACGTAGAACCGCGCGCAGAACTCTAGCCCGGGCCGGCTTCTGGACGCCAAGGAACGGCATCTCGGACTTCATATACGCCCGCATGGGCTCAGCCTTAACCGGGTCCGCCGCAGCGTGCAGCGCGTCGCGGATCTCGATCACCAAACGTCCGTCCTCACGGCTCACGGCGACAACATTAGATCCTCCGCGACATTCCTCGCGCCCGGGTCAGCCTGATCAGCGCCATGATCGTGACAATTGGACGGTCGGGCGGCTACTACCTGCGATGTTGGAACCGTTCGCCCTGCGATGCTGGAACCGGATATTGGAGCCGTTCGCCGCGTACGGTTCTTCACGTGCCGCAAGAGGACCGCGTGTCCCTGCCGTGAAAGGGATATGGAGAGATAGGCTGGCGGTCCCCATGGGTACTTCTCACGACCTCATCGTCATCGGCGCCGGCCCGGCGGGCCTGGTCGCCGCGTGGCGCGCTGCGCAGCGTGGTTTCAAGGTCACCCTGCTCGAGCGTGCGGACCATGTCGGCGGTATGGCCGCCACGGTGGAGGTGGCGGGGATCCGGTGTGACCAGGGCTCGCACCGGCTCGACCGGTCGACTCCGCCGGCACTGCTCGGCGACCTGCAGTCGCTGTTGGGCGAAGATCTTCAGCTGCGAAGCCGGTCCAGCCGTATCCGGGTGGGTGACCAGTGGCTGTCGTTGCCGTTGCGCGCCGACGAGGTGACCCGGCGGCTACCGCCGTCGCTGCTGGCCCGCATCGCCAAAGACTCCGCCACGATGTCGTTCCGGCGCGGGAGCGAGGAGAGCTACGCCAGCGTGGTTCAGAGCCGTGTCGGCCCCGCACTCTATGAGACCGTCTATGGGCCGTTGGCGGAGAAGCAGTGGGGCATGCCGGGCGACGGCATCAGCGCCGAGCAGGCGTACCGGCAGTCGGCACGGCTGAGCGCGTGGAAGGTCGCCGGTCGTGCGGTGGGCAGGTTGCGGCGGAAGCAACAGCAGACGGCGAGCGGCTACTACTACCCCCGGAACGGGTTCGGCGAGCTGGTCGAAGCCCTGGCGAATGCTGCGGCCGACGCGGGCGTCGACATCAAGCTCGAGGCGGAGGTCGACCGGGTCCGCGTCTACGAGGACGAGGTCGAGGTCGGCACCCAGGATGGTGACGTGGTCACCGGCGGGCTGGTCTTCTCCACCCTGCCGCTGCCGGTTCTGGCCCGCATCTCGCGGCCGGCGCCATCGCTGACCTCCATCGAGTCGGCCGCGCGGCTGCGCTACCGTGCCATGTTGCTGGTCTACATCGTGCACGAGGGTGGCCAGTGGAGCCGGTACGACTCACACGACATTCCGGACCCGCGGACCCCGGTGCTGCGGATATCCGAGCCGACGAACTACCGCGACAACCCCGGCGACCCGGACGACCACTCGGTGCTCTGTGCCGAGATTCCGTGCTCTATGACCGATGAAGTGTGGGGCCTGGACGACGAGTCGCTGGCGGACCTGGTGGACGAGACATTGGGCCTGACCGGTCTGCCCAGCGTGAACCGTGTCCACGTGGAGACCCGCCGGCTCGGACAGGTGTACCCCATCTACCGGCTCGGCTACGAGGAGGACCTGGCGGAGGTCGACGCGTGGGCGAGGATGATCCGACGGATCGTCACGCTGGGCCGGCAGGGCCTGTTCGTCTTCGACAACGTTCACCAGGCATTGTTGATGGCCTACGACGCCGTCGAGGCGATTCGCGACGACGGGCGCTTCGACCGGTACGCCTGGACGGTGGCACGGGAACGTTTCTCCCGGACCGACGGCGGGCATTGATCGCGCCACGCTGCTGGAGAACCGCGCTGCTGGAGATCAGGGTGCGGTCAGGGCTTCCGCGACAGCCCGGGCGGTCAGCCTGATCTGCCACTCGCGTGCTCCTCGCTCCCGGAAGGCCGCGGCGACGGTCTCCACTGTGGGCGGCTCCGGCGGGTTCCAGACCACCCGGCGGAGGGTATCGGGCGTGAGCAGGTTCTCGACGGGCAGACTGTGCTGTTCGGCGATCTCGCTCAGCGCGTTCCGAGCCGCGGCGAGGCGCGCGGCGGCCTCCGGTTCCCGTGAGGCCCAGCTGCGCGCGGGCGGCGGTCCGTCGTAGCGGGCTGTCTGGGGCGGCAGGTCCTCCTTCTCGAGCGCCCGCGCGGCAGCGATCGCGCCGAACCACCTGTTGAGCTCACGCCGCTGGGCACGCCCCTTGAAGACCGGCAGCTTGGCCAGGTCGGCCGCGGTGGCCGGCTGGGACAGCGCCGCATCGACGATGGCCGCGTCGGGAAGTATCCGGCCGGGGGAGATGTCTCGGATCCGGGCGAGGTCGTCCCGCTCGAGCCAGAGCTGGCGAACCACAGCGAGACCGCGGCGGTCCCGTACCCGGTGCACGCCCGACGTGCGACGCCACGGGTCGGCGCGGGGTTCGGGCGGCGGCGCGGCCACGATCGCGGCGAAATCCTCCTGAGCCCACTCCAGCTTGCCGCTGTCGCGCAGCTGCGCCTCGAGCGCGTCCCTCAGCTCGATCAGCAGCTCGACATCGAGTGCCGCGTATCGCAACCACGCCTCGGGTAACGGCCGGGTCGACCAGTCCGCCGCCGAGTGTCCCTTCTCCAGGTGGAACCCGAGGACACTCTCGACCAATGGTCCCAGCCCGACGCGCGGCAGGCCGAGCAGACGTCCAGCCAGCTCGGTGTCGAAGAGCGCCGCCGGCCACATACCGATGTCGCTGAGGCACGGGAGGTCCTGGCTGGCGGCGTGCAGCACCCATTCGGCATCGCCGATCGCCTCACCCAGGGCGGTGAGGTCCGGCACACCCAGTGGATCGATCAGGAACGTGCCCGCCCCGGCTCGTCGCAACTGCACCAGGTAAGCCCGGTGGCCGTAGCGGTAGCCCGAGGCTCGTTCCGCGTCGATCGCGACCGGGCCATGACCGGCGGCGACCGCCTCCAGCGCGGTCTGTAGCGCATCGTCGTCCTCGATGACGTCTGGCAGCCCGTCCCGTGGCTCAGTGAGAAGGACGGGGGTCTCTTCGGTCACCGGCGCCGTTGCTTCGGTCGTAGTGCCGGCATGGCCACAACACCCGCGGGCAGAGGCAGCAGACCGGCTGCCATAGTGAGGCCGTCTCCCCAGGCGAGGGCGTGCGGTTCGAGATCGGGCTCCTGGACGACGGCGCGCCCCGAGCTGGTCTCGGAGACCTGCGGAGTCCACGACGCACGGATCTCGACCTCGCAGGTCGGCGGCTCGTCGGCCATGCCGCCGAACCCCTCGGAGTTGACCCGGGTCACGGTTCCGCTGGCAGCGGTGTAGGGCGCGGAGCGAGCCTCGAGAGCATCGGTCAGCCACGTCCAGGCGACCGCGAGCAACAGGGGGTCCGCGCCCATCTCCGGTTCGAGACTGGCCCGGATGTAGGTCACCAGCCGGAAGTCTCCGTGCCATGCCTCGTGGCCATCGGGCTCGTGGAGGAGGACGAGCCGTCCTGTGGCTACTGGATCGGGGTCTGGGTCGTGCTCGTCGTCGACGATGACATCCGCGCTGAGCGCGAACGTGTACGTCGCCAGCCGTTTCGGCGCGGGGGGCTCTTCCAGCTGCACCTCGGCGCGGAACTGGGCAGAGCGCAACGTCTCGACCGCCCTGAGGAAGGCGGCCGGTGTCTCCGGTTGGAGCCGCTCACTGCTGCTCGCCACATATCGCAGGTTAGGCCCGAATGCGCCCGCTGTCAGCGAGGCGCGCCCGGCATGCCACGATTGAGATGTGAACGATAGCCTTCTGGTCCGCGCGTGCCGCGGGGAGCGAACTGAGCGTCCACCCGTGTGGTTCATGCGTCAAGCAGGCAGGTCGCTGCCCGAGTACCGGAAGGTCCGAGAAGGCGTGCCGATGCTCGAGTCGTGCCGCCGGCCGGACATGGTGGTAGAGATCACGATGCAACCGGTGCGCCGCTACGGCGTCGACGCGGCCATCTTCTTCTCCGACATCGTCGTCCCGCTGCGTGCCGCGGGCGTGGACGTCGAGATCAAGCCCGGGGTGGGACCTGTCGTCGCGGAGCCGGTGCGTGGCCGGTCCGACCTGGACCGGTTGCCTCCGCTCACACCGGACGACGTCGCCTTCGTGACCGAGTCGGTGCAGGGACTGGTCGGTGAACTCGGGGGCACGCCGCTGATCGGCTTCGCCGGAGCGCCGTTCACGCTCGCGTCCTACCTCGTGGAAGGCGGGCCTTCACGGCACTATGAGCGGACCAAGGCGCTGATGCACAGTGAGCCCGACACCTGGAACGAGCTGCTCGCCCGCGTCGCCCAGATCACCGCCACGTTCCTGCGGGTCCAGATCGACGCCGGGGCCGATGTGGTCCAGCTGTTCGACTCGTGGGCCGGAGCGCTGTCCAGGTCCGAGTATGAACGCTACGTCCTGCCGCACAGTGCTGCCGTGCTGGCCGAGGTCACCGATGTGCCACGGATCCACTTCGGGGTGGGGACATCGGAGTTCCTGCCTTTGATAGCCGAGGCCGGCGCAGAGGTCGTCGGGGTCGACTGGCGGCTCCCGCTCGACGAGGCGGCACGCCGGGTGCCGGGGGCGTCGCTGCAGGGCAACCTCGATCCGGCGCTGCTGCTTGCGGACTGGACCGTCATCGAGGCGGACGTGGACCGGATCGTGGGGGAAGGGCGCGCCGCCCCGGGGCACGTATTCAACCTCGGTCACGGCGTGCTGCCCTCCACCGATCCGGACGTCCTGGCCCGCGTCGTCGAGCGCGTTCAACGCGTCGCCTCCTGAACGCCGGGCGCGTCCTCCCAGCGCATCCAGAGCGCCCCAAGCTGAAAGGCCGGTGGGGAGGGAGAATTTCTGCTCACTCTCACGCGGCCGGCGGGGGGCTTGAGCCAGCTGGTTGCGTTGATCTGCCGCCGTCCGAAGATCGATCGCAGAATTTCTCCATCCCCGCCTCCTTCTGTGCAGGGCGGGCCTGCGATCGACTCCATGCGCGCGAATTATGCCGACGGGGGGACGTCGGGCGTACCCGTGGGCGTAGCCGTGCGAGCGGCCGGCGATTGCGGGCGACGGCGCCGGAACCAGATCCACGTGGGCACTGCGATGAGGGCGAGCAGAACGAGGAAGGGCAGCGTCGCGGCTATCACGCCTGCGCCTACCGACAGCGTGGTGGTGAATGCATCCCAGCCCCCACTTAAGCCGCGAATGAAGCCGAACGCTTCTTCGTCCTCCTCTTCCTCTTCGTCGTCATTCTCGGAGAACGTGACGTTGACCGTCGCCAGCGACGTCAGATCCGACAGCCGTTCCTGGCGGCTCAGCAGCGCGTCCAGGTCCGCCTCCCGGCGGGCCAGCTCGGATTCGATGTCGATGACATCGCTGAGGTCAGTCGCTTCGCCGAGCAGTTCCCGGATGCGTGCGATGCTCTGCCGCTGCGAGCTGATCCGTGACTCGGTGTCGACGACGTCCTGGGTGACATCCTCCGTCTCGGTGTCACGGTGGACGACCTCGCCGAGCTCCTGCAGGTCCTCGACCGCGTCGGCGTACTCGTCGGTGGGGATACGCAAGGTGAGCGTGGACGTGCGCTCGGTGGTGTTCTCCCGCGCGACGAAGCCGCCGGCGGTGCGGGCGAGAGACGCGGCCTCACCGGATGCCTGCGCGGCGTCGGCGACGCCGATCTGTAAGTCGATGGTGTAGATGATGTTCCGGTTCAGCGCCTCGTCCTGGATCTGGGTGATCACGCCCCCCGAGGAGTCCGCCGACTCGTCTGAGTCACCGGCTTCGCCGGACGCCTCGTCGCGGGACTCTTCGCCGCCGGAGTCCTCCTCGGCACGGTTCTGTGCGGGGGCGTCTGCGGCTGCGCTTTCGCCGCTGTCGTTGTCCGAACCTCCGCAAGCCGTGAGCGTGAGGAGCGTTGCCACGGCCGCGTAAGCTACTACAGTCCGTCGTTTCATGGCTGTCCTTCCATGGTCGGCACGGTGGTGACGTTGTCGCCGTGCGCGTGCTGTCCTGCGAACCGGGCCCGATCCGTTCGATGATCGGACGCGGGCCCGGACAGGAACGGTTGCGCTCCGGCGGTCACACTTAAGCCACAAGACAGTGGAAAGCTGGTGACGATCGTGGTTTCGGAGGAACCGATGGCGGCCGAGTCCGTCTGGTCGGGCCGTACGGCGGGGCCGGGCCGCCCGCACATCGCGGTGGTCGGTGGAGGTATCAGCGGCCTGGCCGCGGCCTGGTTCCTGCGGGACGCGCTGGGCGACGACGCCGAGATCACGGTGTTCGAACAACGGGACGAGGTCGGCGGGCACCTTCGCGTGTCCGAAGTCGCCGGCCTGCCGGTCGATGAAGGGGCCGAGTCCTTGCTGGCGAGGCGTCCGGAGGCGGTGGAGCTGGCCCGCGCCGTCGGGCTCGGCGAAGACATCGTGCATCCGGCGCCGGTCAGCGCGGGAGTGTGGAGCAGGGACGCCATCCATCCGATGCCTACGGGGACGGTCATGGGGGTGCCCTCCGACCCGTCGTCGCTGGCGGGTCTACTCGCCGAGGACGAGGTGCGCGCGGCCGCTGATCGCGATCGGAGCGGTGCGGACGGCTCGACGCCGATGCCGCTGCACGACGATGTCTCGATCGGCCACCTGGTGGCCGGCCGGCTCGGACGCGCCGTCGTGGACCGGCTGGTGGAGCCGCTGCTGGGCGGCGTGTACGCCGGTCACGCCGACGAGTTGTCCCTGGACGCGACCGTGCCCGCGCTGGGTTCCGCGGCGCGTGAGCACCCGACGTTGACGGCCGCTGTGCGCTCGCTTCAGCAAGCGCCGACCGGACCGTCCGCTCCGGCGTTCGCCGGTCTCGCCGGGGGCATCGGGCGGCTACCGGCCGCGGTGGCACAGGCCTCAGGCGCCAAGATCCGGACCGGCGTCGTCGTGCGCGAGCTGGAGCGTTCCGGGGGAATCTGGCGGCTGGTCACCGGTCCCGTTCCGGCGCCCGAGGTCATCGAGGCGGATGCGGTGATCCTGGCGGTACCGTCGTCGTCGGCGGCACGGCTGCTGGGTGACGTCTGTGATGCGGCGGCGATGGAGCTCGCTGCGATCGAGACAGCGAGCATGGCCGTCGTGACGCTTGCCATGCCCGCGGAGTCTTTCCCGGAGCCGGCGTCGTCGTCGGGTTTCCTCGTGCCGCCGATTGACGGCCGGACGATCAAGGCCGTGACGTACTCGTCGGTGAAATGGCCGTGGCTGGGAGAAAGCGCCGGTGATCTTGTGCTGCTGAGAGCCTCCATCGGCAGGCACCGGGACGCCGAGCAGCTGCAACGGTCCGACGACGAGCTCGTAGACGCTGTCCTGGGCGACCTGGGCACGGCGGTCGGCATGACGGGCCGGCCGATCGACGCGAGGGTCACCCGATGGGGCGGAGGTCTGCCGCAGTTCGCAGTCGGGCACCTCGGCCGCATGGCACGCGTCCGGGACGCCGTCTCGCGGCTACCCGGTCTGGCAGTGTGCGGGGCGATCTACGACGGCGTCGGCATCGCTGCATGCGTCGCGGCAGCCCGGCAGGCCGCAGTCCGGATCACCACGGCACAGGCGCCTGCGGACCCGGCCGGTGGGCATGCCAGGATCGAGCCATGAGCGAGCAGTCTTCCCGTCCCAAGGCCCGTGATCTGAACAATGTCATCCGATACACCATGTGGTCGGTGTTCCGGATGCGGGGGCCGCTGGGTGACGCCGACCGCGCCCCGATGACGGCCGGAGTCACCAGTCTCTTCGACGAGCTGGCCGGCAAGGATGTCGTGGTCAGGGGCATGTATGACGTCGGCGGGCTGCGCGCCGACGCGGACTTCATGATCTGGTGGCACGGACCCTCGATGGACGAACTCCAGACGGCTTACCACCGCCTGCGGCGGACCGGTCTGGGCGCACAGCTGGAACCGGTCTGGTCGCAGGCCGCGCTGCACCGGCCGGCGGAGTTCAACAAGAGCCACGTGCCTGCGTTCCTGGCCGAGGAGGAGGCGAGGGCGTACGTGTGCGTTTATCCGTTCGTCCGCTCCTACGAGTGGTATCTGCTGCCCGACGAAGAGCGGCGTGCGATGCTGGCCGAACACGGCCAGATGGCCCGGGACTATCCGGACGTGCGAGCCAACACCGTCTCCTCGTTCGCGCTCGGTGACTACGAATGGATGCTGGCCTTCGAAGCTGACGAGCTGCATCGCATCGTCGACCTTATGCGGCACCTGCGCGGGTCGGCGACGCGGCGGCATGTGCGTGAAGAGGTGCCGTTCTACACCGGCCGCCGTGTGCCCGTCGAAGAGCTGGTCGCCGCGCTCCCGTGAGGCGGTTCACCGCATCAACACATAGGTGTGTGACATGCGAACCGCCCCACGAGAGGGACACGGCAGGCTGAGACGCCACGGCGTGCCTCGGCCCTCATTCCCCTTGGCGCGGCTCGGGGATCGAGCTGGTCACGAAGTTGCCTTTCGCCGGGACGGTGATCACGAGCCGGCGCTCGCGCAACTCCTTCGTGGCCCGGCGGGCGGTGCCGACCGAGACGCGATACTCATGGGCGAGCTCGCGCTCGGCAGGTAGCCGGGAGCCGGACTCGATCTGGCGAGCCCGCACACGCGCCTCGATGTGGTCGGCGAGCCTCTGGTACACGTACTGGGATCCGCGGACGTCGGGATCGAAGTCTTGAATTGTCACGGTTTCAATTCCTTCTACGAGTTCCTTAGTGTTCAGTTTCGATTCCGGAGTTGGAAGATGGTGAATGTCCGTGCCGCGGCATAGCGCCGAGCATAGCCGAACGGGATTCGCTAAACAAGCAGGTCAAGTGTCTAGTGTGGGCTTAAGAACGAGTGTCTAGAGTGGGCTTGAGAATTCTCAGCGAATGGCTTACGTCGGCGTCGGTCACGGCTTTGGGTACGTAACGTCACAAACAGCGTCATAAATAGCGTAGTGGCATAGATAATACAGCGATCCTGCCGGGCGTCCAGAGCGAGGAAGCCACATGGTCCTAAGCTATTGTCCATGACGCCTTCGACCACCGCCGCTACGCACGCTCGACCCGATGCCGAGGTCGTCGATCTCTGCCGTGACCTGATCCGGATCGACACCAGCAACTTCGGCGACGGTAGCGGCCCGGGCGAACGGAGCGCCGCGGAATACGTGGCGGAGCAGCTGGACGAGATCGGGCTGGACACCACGGTCTTCGAGTCCGAGCCCGGTAGGACTTCGGTGGTGACACGGATCGACGGAGCGGATCCGTCCCGGACCGACGCGCTGCTGATCCACGGACACCTGGATGTGGTCCCGGCCAACGCCGCCGACTGGACGCATGATCCGTTCTCCGGCGAGATCGCCGATGGCTGTGTATGGGGCCGGGGCGCGGTCGATATGAAGGACATGGACGCGATGGTCCTGTCGGTGATCCGCGACCGGGTACGCGCGGGACGGCTCCCGGGCCGGCCCGTCGTACTCGCGTTCCTGGCCGACGAGGAGGCCGGCGGCAAGCTCGGTGCGCACTGGGCCGTGGACCACCACGCGGAGCTGTTCGACGGCGTGACAGAGGCAATCGGCGAAGTCGGCGGGTTCAGCCTCACCGTCCGGGACGACCTGCGGCTCTACTTGATCGAGACGGCGCAGAAGGGGATCGCCTGGATGCGGCTGACCGTGGACGGCACAGCGGGCCACGGATCGATGCTTTCGCAT
>NZ_ML142849.1:78880-82098 GCF_004138495.1 Phytoactinopolyspora endophytica | reverse complement strand
GCCGTCACCGAGCTGGCCGAGGCGGTCGCGAGGCTGGGCCGGCACGAGTGGCCGGTACGGATCACGCCCGCGGTACGGGCGTTCCTCGACGCCGCGGGGGAGGCGCTCGGCGTCGAGCTCGACCCGGAGGATCCCGACACGCTGCTGAAGACGCTCGGCAACATCGGGCGCATCGTCGGGGCCACGGTCCGCAACACCACCAATCCGACCATGCTCCAGGCCGGCTACAAGCACAACGTGATCCCTGGAAGGGCCGAGGCCAGGGTGGACGGGCGGTTCCTTCCCGGATACGAGCAGGAGTTCGAGGCGACGCTGGACGAGGTCCTGGGGCCGCGGGTGAAGCGTGACTACCTCGTGCATGACATCGCCGTGGAGACGGAGTTCAGCGGATCCCTGGTGGACGCGATGAGCACCGCGCTGCAGGCCGAGGACCCGGGCGCGCGGACCGTGCCGTACTGCCTCTCCGGAGGTACCGATGCCAAGTCGTTCAGCACGCTGGGGATCCGGTGCTTCGGATTCGCGCCGCTGAGGCTGCCGCCGGAACTCGACTTCGCCGGCATGTTCCACGGGGTCGACGAGCGTGTTCCCACTCAGAGCCTGAGGTTCGGCGCCCGGGTGCTCGACCGGTTCCTCGATCTCGCCTGAACCGCATCCTGCCGTGAGGCGTCCATCGCCCGTACGGTCACAGGGTGCGGCGCACCCGAAGGATCTTGCGGCGAAGCGTCACCTTGCATGTTCCGTCGGCGTAGCGTCGCAGCCTGGCGAGCTCCCACCGGCCGTACTCGGCCTGTTCGGTGAGGAGCCGGCGAGTTGCCGATCGGGAGGTGCTACGCGGCAGAAAGAGCTGGCGGAACTCGTACTCGGTGGCACGAGCGAACCTGGAGCTCTCGCTCGCGGCCACTGCGTGTTCCATCTACATATCCTGCCACGCCCATTGAACAAGAGCATGTACGGTCGGGGACTGTGACCACTGTTCCCCAGGACCGTGCCCGCTTGCAGGCTGCGCTCGACAACCTGACCGATGCGCTAGAGAACCACATGGAGGCGTGCCTGGCGCGCTCCGGTGAAGCGGACGTGGCCGTCCAGGCCGCGTACACCGCACTGCGGCACGCCGCCGCACAGTATGACGACCTGCTGTTCGAGTTGCGCGACGAGGTCACACCGTGGGAGTTCCCGGAAGGCCCGCACGTCGACATCGAGTACGAGGACAGCGATGCCGAGCCCGCCGCTGTCGGTGTGTTCGTCCGCCGCGACTACGACATCTCGGAGGCCGGCGAGCTTTTGCGTGCCGGAAGGGAGGCCTACGGTGAGATCTACCCGGCCGATCCGGAAGAGGCTGCCGTCGCCGACGTCACCCATGCCGGTCGTGCCCTGTACCAGCTGCTGCACGCGTACGGGGTGGACGGGCTCGACCTGCGTGCGGAGGGCTCTGGCCTGCAACCTCGTGGGGGAACGGTATGGGTTCAGGAACTTGCCGAGGGTGACACGGAGACGCTCGTCAACGAGCCGTTCGGTGTGATCGACGACGATATGCTCATCTACCGGCTCGACGAGGTCGTGGAGGTCGACGAGGAGCGCTGACGTCGACGACGGCCACGGCGGACGCTCACTCTTGGCGGATCGTTCTCCCACCGTTGACCTGTAGGTGGGAAACGGGTGAAAGTGTGAGTCCACGACCGGTGGTCCGACCGGCGTCCGTCGACCACGAGGAGCGCGCAGGTATGGGTCAGTCGTTGCGGAGGATCCGGCCACTGTTACTCGGATCTGTGATGACAGTGCTGGTGGCGACGCTGCCGGCGGGGGCCAGCCCGGAATCGGAGACCGAGTTCAGGGTCAACCCGTACCTGCAGAACCCGGCATCCGACGCCATGACGATCACCTGGTTCACCTCCACCCCCGATCCCGGCGAGCTCGTCGTCCGCGGACCCGGCCTGCGCGGCGGTGCCGAATACGTCACGGAGCCTGCTCACGAGACGGCGCTCGAGTACACCGAAGCTGAACTCACCCAGGAGATCGACGGGCTGGAGCCCGGGTCCTGGCTGCATGACGGGGAGAACTACAAGCACACCGTCGATGTGACCGGCCTGCGACCGGGCAGGCACTATGTCTATACCGTGACGGTGGGGTCGGCGAGGCACCGCGCGAGCTTCACGACGGCACCGAGCGCCGACCGCTGGAAGGACGTCCGGTTCGTCGCACTGTCCGACGCGGAGACGGAGCCGCGAGGCCGGGTCCAGCGGCGCGAATGGGCCCCAGGTGCGCTGGCCGACGACGGGGTGGACCGGCCGGTCGCGGACGAGGGAGGCGTGTGGGACCAGACGTTCGGCACCACGGTGCTGTCGCAGGTCCGCACGTTGCGTTACATGTTGACCGAGGACGAGGGCTATCGGCGCAACCTCGAGGTGATCGAGGACCGCGACCCGGACTTCGTGATGATGCCAGGGGATCTCGTTCAGGGTGGCGGGTACCAGCCGGGCTGGGACGAGTTCTTCCGGCACAACGCGGGGGAGCTGAGCAGCGGCCTGTCGTCCCGGCCGATCCTCCCCGCCCTGGGGAACTGGGAGAACTACGGGGCGTTGAACGGCGGCTACGGCACACCGGAGGATCGTTCTCCGGTGGTGCGAGGCCGGGAGAAGTACCACGCGTACTTCGATTCCCCGGACAACGGCACGGCGGCGCACCGGGACAACTACTACCGCGTCGACTACGGGCCGGTCACGGTGATCACGTTGGACAGCTCCAACGGTGAGCCGGACGATTCCCCGGACGACTATCCCGACGACGAGAAGGCGACCGGCCAGGAGTACCGCGGGCCGGGCACCGATACGCAGAACAACTACACCCGCGGGCAGTACGAGGCGGCCGGCGGCACGGACCTGTCCGACTTCAACCAGGGAAGCGTCCAGTGGGACTGGGCGGAGCAGCAGCTGGCGGACGCCCGTAGCCAGGGCCAGGTCGTCTTCGTGCAGTTCCACCACTCGGCCTACAGCAGCGGCGAGCACGGCTTACCGATGTACCACGAGCTGACCAGCGGGCAGGGCGGTACGCCGATGCGGCAGTACCACTCCCTGTTCGAGCAGTACGGGGTCGCCGCCGTGTTGTCCGGCCATAGTGAGATGTTCGAGCGGAGCTTCGTCGATTCCGACGACGACGGCGTGGGTGTGCACTACTACGACGTCGGGGTGGCCGGGGACGGATTGCGCGGCGAGCGCCGCGAT
>NZ_ML142849.1:78062-78821 GCF_004138495.1 Phytoactinopolyspora endophytica | reverse complement strand
GTCGTTGGATGACCCTCTGCTGGAGTACAACCCGTACAGCGAATGGACTGCAGACCAGGACGAGCCGGAGCACTGGGAGCTGGTGGACGGCGCCCTCCAGCTGGTCGAGGGCGGCAAGCACTACGGGCACCTGGAGGTCGATGTCGAGCGGCTCCGCGACGGTGCCCGGGTGACGATGGTCCCCGTGTACGTATTCCCGGTTCTCGACGCTGACTACAACCTCGAGCGCACGGAACGGCGGGAGTACGGCGACGAGCTGGTGCTGGAGCTCGACACGGACGGGCAGGTCCGGAACTAGTGCCCCAGCGCTCGCCGGGCCGGCCGGGAGCCCGGAACTAGGCGGAGACTTCGTCCAACGCGGTACGGATCTCGTCCGGCAGCTCGAGTTGCTCGGACGCCAGCTGTGCTCGCAGCTGGTTCGTGGTGCGGGCCCCGAGCAGAGGCGCCGTGACACCTGGACGGTCGCGCACCCACGCCAGTGCCACCTCCAACGGCTGAACGCCCAGGCCGTCGGCGGCGGTGCAGACGGCCTCGACGACCTGCCGGGAGCGTCCGTTGAAGTACTCGTCGACGAAGCCGGCCATGTGTGCCGCGGCGGCGCGTGAATCGGCCGGGGTGCCGCGACGGTACTTCCCGGTCAGCACCCCGCGGCCCAGGGGAGACCAGGGAAGCAGACCCAAGCCGAACTGCCGTGCGGCCGGCACGACCTCGCGTTCGACGCCGCGCTGGACGAGTGAGTACTCCACCTGCGTGGAGATC
>NZ_ML142849.1:76860-78040 GCF_004138495.1 Phytoactinopolyspora endophytica | reverse complement strand
GTGTGCGGCCGGTGTCGCTCGCCTGGTGGACCGCCGCCCAGGCGGTCTGCCAGCCGGCGTAGTTGGACACGCCGACGTAGCGAGCCCGCCCCGTGGCGACGGCGTAGTCGAGAGCGCTGAGCGTCTCCTCAAGCGGCGTGTCGTCATGCCATGTGTGCACCTGCCAGAGGTCGACATAGTCGACGTCCAGCCGGTCCAGAGAATCATCGAGCTGGTCGAGGAGCATCTTCCGGGACACGTCGTCGACATCCTGTCCGAATGGTCCCGAGCGGCCGGCCTTGGTGGCGATGACCACATCGGACCTGGGTACAGTCTTGTCGAGGAGGCGGCCGAGGACCTGCTCGCTGGCTCCTTCGCCGTAGGAGGCGGCGGTATCGATCAGCGTGCCCCCGTTGTCGACGAACGTCTCGAGCTGTTCGCGGGCCTCGTGCTCGTCGGTGTCCCGGCCCCAGCTCAAGGTGCCCAGCGCGTAGCGCGAGACACGGAGTCCACTTCTTCCCAGTCGTCGCAGTTCCACACGGCGAGAGTACCGGGTTTTACCTCCGGTAGCTGTGCAAACGGGGCCGGTTAAAGTAGTGCGGTGCGGCCGTCCACACGCCGTATCCGCGCCACCCGTAAGGAGCACTTCACGCATGGAATGGTTCCAGGCCGTCGTCCTCGGTGTGCTGCAGGGGCTCACCGAGTTCCTCCCGATCTCGTCCAGCGGCCACCTGCGGATCTATCCGGAGCTGTTCGGCTGGGAGGACCCTGGAGCCGCGTTCACGGCAGTGACACAGATCGGCACCGAGACCGCCGTCATTCTGTACTTCGCGAAAGACATCGGGCGGATCATCCGTGCGTGGTCGTTCTCGGTGTTCCGGCGCGGTACAGCCGTGGAACCGGCGATGGCGGGCGCGGTCGCCGGCAACCAGGGGAGCGACACCGGTGCTGCCGGTGCGGACGGCGGGCCGAGGCATCGTAGGGGCCGGGCCGGCAATGGTGCAGGCGGCGCAGGTGTTTATGATCCGGCCGACGCCCGGATGGGCTGGTATGTGATCCTCGGCACCATACCGATCGTCGTCTGTGGAATCACGTTCAAGGACGTCATCGAACACGACTTCCGCTCGCTGTGGATCGTCGGCACCACGCTCGTGGTGCTGGGGGTCATCCTCGGCATTTCCGACCGGGTTGGGCGCAAGAA
>NZ_ML142849.1:49196-76755 GCF_004138495.1 Phytoactinopolyspora endophytica | reverse complement strand
GCCGTGATGGGCGCCGGCTTCTATGAGTGGCCGTCCGCGATGGAGGAGGGGTCGGCCTACGGAATGGGGCCGACGTTGCTCGCGACGGCGGTCGCGTTCTTCGCCGGATACGCCGTGATCGCGTGGCTGATGCGCTGGTTGACGCGGCGCTCGTATGCGCCGTTCGTGCTGTACCGGATCGCCCTCGGCGGGCTGACCCTGATCCTGTTGGCTACAGGGACTCTGAGCGAGTTCGCGTAGTGGCCGGATGGGACGTCGGGCGCGGCGGCCGAAGTCACAACATGAGATCGCAAACGTCCGGATGCCGGACGATTTACGACTGTACGATGAGAACTCGTGATGTTTTGTGGCCTGGTCATCGGAAACGAGTCACAAGTTGGTTGCGGAATGACGCTACTATCGCTGTGAGCTTGCCGAAGATGATCCAGCAGCTTAGAAATGTGGGCCAGGGTGGCGGAAAATGACACAATCATGGAGGGTTGGTTTACCCAATGCGTAACTCTGCGCGAAAAGCGAGCCTGGCGGCTATCACCGCCTTGGCGCTCGCGCTTGCCGCTTGCGGTGGCGACGACGATGAGGACAGCAGCGATAGCGGCAGCGGCGACAACGGCGACGGTGACACCGGCGAGCCGACTGGCGGCGCGTTCAGCACCTATATCAGCGAACCACAGAACCCGCTGATTCCGGGCAAGACGAACGAGACAGAGGGTGGCCAGATCGTCGACACCCTCTGGACCGGGCTGATCAAGTACAACAATGAGACGTACGAGATGGAGTTCACAGGTGTCGCTGAGTCGATCGAGGACTCGGGTGACGCTCAGACTTACACCGTCACCCTGAAGGACGGCTGGACCTTCCACGACGGCACTCCGGTGACCGCGCAATCGTACGTGGACGCATGGAACTGGACGGCATACGGCCCTAACGCCGCGAACAACTCCTACTTCTTCGCCAACATCGAGGGTTTCGAGGACCTTCAGGGTGACGTCGAGCTCACCGAGGAGGGTGAGGTCATCGTCAACGAGGAGCCGGAGTCCGAGGAGATGTCCGGCCTGAATGTCATCGACGACCTGACCTTCGAGGTCACGCTCTCGGAGCCTTTCGCCATCTGGCCACTGACCACGGGTTACACCGCGTTCTTCCCGCTGCCGGAGGCGTTCTTCGAAGACGAGGACGGGTTCGGCGAGCAGCCCATCGGCAATGGCCCGTACGCGGCGACCGGGCCGTACCAGCCGGGGCAGGGCATGGAGATCGAGAGGTACGAGGAGTACGCCGGCGACAACCCCGGCAACGCGGACCAGATCGAGTTCCGCGTGTACGCCGACGAGAACACCGCCTACACGGACGTCCAGGCGGGCAACCTCGACCTCTCCGACACGCTCCCGCAGAGTGCGCTGGGCAGCGGCGCTGACGAGTTCGGTGACCGGTGGGTCGAATACCCGCGCGGCGACGTCACGATGCTCGGGTTCCCGATGTACCTCGAGAGCCTCCAGGACGAGCGCGTGCGGCAGGCCCTGTCGCTCGGCATCGACCGAGAAGCGCTGACGGAGTCGATCTTCCTGGGTTCTCGCACCCCTGCGCAATCATTCGCCTCGCCCGTGGTCGACGGCTACCGCGAGGACGCCTGCGAGTTCGCCACGTTCGATCCTGATCGAGCCAACGATCTGCTCGACGAGGCGGAAGCAGACGGCGCATTCGACCGGTCCGAGCCGATCGACCTGTGGTTCAACTCCGGTGCCGGGCACGACGAATGGGTCGAGGCCATCGGGATCCAGCTGCGCGACAACCTGGGGATCGCCAACTACAGCCTGGAGAGCATCGACTTCGCGGAGTTGCTGGACCTGCGCGAGCAGCAGCAGATGACCGGTCCGTTCCGGCATGGCTGGGTCTTGGACTACCCGAGCCTCGAGAACTTCCTCGGGCCGCTGTTCAAGTCGACTGCTACCCCGCCCAGCGGTACGAACGACGTGTTCTATGACAGCTCGGAGTTCGACGACCTGATCAACCAGGGTGACGTCGCCGGTGACCCCGAAGAGGCGACGGCGCTGTACCAGCAGGCCGAAGACGTGCTGTGCCAGGACATGCCTGCCACGCCGCTGTTCTACGGCGTGAACCAGGCCGTACACACCGAGAACGTCGACAACATCGTGATCGACCCCTTCTCCCGCATCGATCTGGCGGGCGTGACTGTGAACCAGTGACCTCAGAGGATCACTGACCGGTAGCGTTGGGGTGTGCCTATTGGGGTGCACCCCAACGCTACCTGTGAGATCACAGAGCACTCAGCCATAGCGCTCAGTCGTAAGGAGGGGCATGGCCCGCTACATCGCGCGTCGGGCATTGATGACCATCCCGGTACTTATCGGTGCATCGTTTCTGATCTTCTGGATGGTCTACGCCCTACCCGGTGACCCGGTCCGGGCGCTGGCCGGAGACCGCCCGCTGACACCGGCGGCACTCGCCGCCATCCGGGACGAGTACAACCTCGACGACCCGTTGCTGATCCAGTACGGCAAGTACATGCTCGGGCTCCTTCAAGGTGATCTGGGTACTGACTTCGCCGGCCGGCCGGTTATCGACACGATCACTCAGCGGCTCCCGACGACGGTGCGCCTGGCGCTGACAGCGATCGTCTTCGAGATCATCATCGGCCTGACCGCCGGTGTGCTCGCCGGTGTCCGTCGTGGTTCGTACATGGACAACCTGGTGCTGGTGTCGACGACGGTCGTCGTGTCGATTCCCGTGTTCGTGCTCGGCTTCGTCGCCCAGTACGCGTTCGGGCTGCGGCTGGGATGGTTCCCGATCGCAGGGCTCAGCGACGGGTTCCGCAGCTATATTCTGCCCGGGCTTGTGCTCGCATCGCTCTCGCTCGCGTATGTCGCACGTCTGACCCGTACGAGTCTCGCGGAGAACCTGCGGCAGGACTACGTGCGCACAGCCCGGGCGAAGGGCCTCAAGCCCTCCGTCGTCGTGGGCAAGCACACCATGCGCAACAGTATGATTCCGGTGGTCACCTTCATCGGTGCGGACCTTGCCAACCTGATGGCCGGCGCGATCGTGACGGAGACGGTGTTCAATCTCCCAGGGCTGGGCCGAGCCGTGTTCGACTCGGTCCTGCGGCAAGAGGGTTTCGTGGTCGTCGGGATCGTGACGATCTTCGTGTTCTTCTACATTCTGTTCAACTTGGTGGTCGATATCCTTTACGCCGTGATAGATCCAAGGATCCGCTATGACTGACCAGCAGCCCAGGGACGTAGAAGACGATCTGGGCGGGACGCAGACCGTCATTGAGTCGGGCTCGCCGCAAGACCAGAAGGCGACCGAGACGACGGTGGCCCAAGCGGGAGGCGAGCTCCGCCAAGCCAGCCTTTGGTCCGACGCATGGCGGCAGCTGCGGCGCAGCCCGCTGTTCCTCTCCGGCGCGGCCTTGTTCCTTGTGTTCGCCGTCATGGCCGTCGTGCCGCAGCTGTTCACGAACGCGGATCCCAACGTCGCCGATCTTTCCCGGTCCGCCGAGGGGCCCAGCGGTGAGGCGTGGTTCGGATACGACATACAAGGCCGGGACTACTTCGCCAACGTGGTCCACGGCGCGCGAGTCTCGATGGCCGTGGGGTTCTTCACGGTGCTCGGCATCCTGACCATCGGTGTGGTCGTCGGCGCGTTGGCGGGCTATTACGGCGGTTGGCTCGACGCGGTGCTGGCCCGGGTGACGGACGTCTTCTATGGCGTGCCTTTGATTCTGGGCGCGTTCCTCTTGTTGTCCACGCTGAGTAACCGCGGAGTTCCGGAGGTGTCGCTCGCGCTCATGGTCTTCGGGTGGATGACGGCGATGCGACTGGTCCGCTCGACAGTCGTCTCAGTGAAAGACGCTGACTACGTGCAAGCCGCGCGAGCCCTGGGCGCGTCGACATGGCGGATACTCACCCGGCACATCCTGCCCAATGCTGTGGCGCCGGTCCTTGTCTACGCCACGATCACCGTCGGCTTGATCATCGCCGCGGAAGCGACGTTGTCATTCTTGGGGATCGGGCTGCAGCTGCCCGAGGTCTCGTGGGGACTACAGATCAACTCGGGCCTCAACCGGTTCCGTGACTCCTCGTTCCTGGTCTTCTTCCCAAGCCTGTTCCTGTCCCTGACTGTTCTGTCTTTCATCCTGATGGGAGACGCCCTGCGTGATGCCCTCGACCCGAAGTTGCGCTGATGTCTGAAACATTGACCACGCCCCAGTTCGCCGGTTCCGTCGGCGTGCCCGTTCTGGAGGTCGACGACTTGCACGTCGAGTTCCGGACGACGTACGGCACCGTGAGTGCCGTCAACGGCATCACCTATTCCGTCAACAAGGGCGAGACCCTGGCCATCCTCGGAGAATCCGGCTCCGGGAAGAGCGTCAGCGTCCAGGCGGTCATGGGCATCCTGGACACTCCGCCGGGTTTCATCACCAGTGGGTCGATCCGCTTCCACGGCGAGGACATCCTGAAGATGTCCTCGCACAAGCAGCGGATTCTGCGGGGACCCGGTATCGCCATGGTGTTCCAGGACGCCCTGTCGTCGCTGAACCCTGTGTTCAGCGTCGGGCACCAGATCGGCGAGATGCACCGGGCTCATCAGGGCGCATCCCGTCGGGAGGCCAAGGCGAAGGCGATCGAGCTCATGGAGCGCGTCGGTATCCCGGCCGCGCGGGAGCGGGTGAACGACTACCCGCACCAGTTCTCCGGCGGGATGCGGCAGCGCGTCATGATCGCCATGGCGCTGGCGCTGGATCCGGAGATCCTGATCGCCGACGAGCCCACCACGGCGCTGGACGTCACGGTCCAGGCCCAGATCATGGAGCTCCTCAGCGACTTGCAGGCGGACACCGGCATGGGGCTCATCCTCATCACGCATGACCTCGGCGTGGTCAACGAGGTCGCCGACCGCGTCGCCGTGATGTATGCGGGCAAGATCGTCGAGTCCGGAACGATCGACGAGGTCTTCACGTCGCCCACGCATCCCTATACGGCGGGCCTAATGAGCTCGGTCCCACAGGCCGAATCGAAGGGCACGCGCCTGAACCCGATCACGGGGCAGCCGCCGAACCTGGCGGCGATACCGGCAGGCTGCTCCTTCCACCCTCGTTGCCCACACGCGAGGGTCGGCTCGGCAGCCGCGCCTGGCCGGGACTGTGCCGTTGAGGTCCCGGACCTGCGTGAGGTTCGGCCCGGCCGCAAGAGCGGCTGTCACTACAGCGAGGAGCTTTACGGTGAGTGATTCCCGCGAGCCCATCCTAGTGATCAAAGACCTGGTCAAGCACTTCCCATTGACCAGCGGAATCGTCTTCAGACGGACCGTCGGCCAGGTCCAGGCCGTGGACGGTGTGAGCCTGGAGCTCTATCCCGGCGAGACGATGGGCCTGGTGGGGGAGTCCGGATGCGGAAAGTCCACGGTGTCCAAGCTGATGATGGGCCTGACTAAACCGACGTCCGGGCAGATCATCTTCGAGGGCAAGGACGTCGCCGGCATGGGCCGGCGGGAGCTGCGCCGTTACCGCCGCCAGGTGCAGATCGTCTTCCAGGATCCGTATGCGTCGCTCAACCCGCGGATGACGGTCGGCAACATCGTCGCCGAGGCGTGGGAGATCCACCCGGACGTGGTCCCGAAGAAGGAGCGGTCCCGCCGGGTGCGCGAGCTGCTCGATCTGGTCGGCCTGAACCCGGACTATGTGAACCGCTACCCGCACCAGTTCTCCGGCGGGCAGCGCCAGCGCATCGGTGTGGCGCGCGCGCTGGCGCTGCGCCCGAGTGTGCTGGTGTGTGACGAGCCCGTCTCGGCCCTCGACGTCTCGGTCCAGGCGCAGGTGATGAACCTGCTGGAGGATCTACAGGACGAGCTTGGACTGTCCTACCTGTTCATCGCGCACGACCTCTCGGTCGTGCGCCACCTCAGCGATCGTGTGGCCGTCATGTATCTCGGTCGCATCGTGGAGTCCGGCAGCCACGCCGACGTGTATGACCGGCCGGCGCATCCCTACACGCAGGCGCTGCTGTCGGCTGTGCCCGTGCACGAGCCCGCGCTGCGCGGCGCCAAGGAGCGGATCGTGCTGACCGGCGACGTGCCGTCGCCGGCAAACCCGCCGTCCGGCTGCCGTTTCCGGACGCGCTGCTGGAAGGCGCAGCAGATCTGCGTTGACGAGGACCCGGCGCTGACCGATCGGGGACAGGGTCACCCATCGGCATGCCATTTCGCCGAGAGCGTGGAGATCGTGCACGTGGATTGAGGGTCGTTTTGGGCCCGATTCCCGCACGTACGCGAGTCGCGCTCAAGGCGAGGGAGAGAGATTTCCGTCCTTGCCCAGCGGTTCGGCTCGCGACTCTAAGTTTCGCTGATCGCCGGCGTTTCGTACGCGAGCCGCCCGATGCCCACCACACCATGGACGGAAATCTCTCACCCTCGCTCGGTCGGTCTGCGCGCCTGCGGCTGGGAACAGATCGCCTCACGTCCGTTCAACGGGCGTGAGGCGATCTCCATCTCGGGGCTGGATCCTATAAAGGCTTGCCCGGCTCGCTCGTGCTTACAAGGGGAGGTACGAGCGGGGGTTGGTGTGCTGGCCGTCCAGGCGGACCTCGAAGTGCAGGTGTGGCCCGGTGGAGTATCCGGTCGAACCGATCTGGCCGATGACCTCACCCTTCTCGACCCGCTGACCGGCAGAGACGCTCAGACCCGACTGGTGGGCGTAGAGCGTGGTGACGCGCTGCCCGTTCATCATCCCGTGATCGACGATGACCATGTTGCCGTAGGCGGTGTTGAACGTGGCCTCGACGACGGTGCCCGAGTCAGCGGCGTAGATGTTGCTGTCGCTGCCGCTGAAGTCGATACCGGTGTGCATCTTCACGTAGCCGAGGATCGGGTGTAGGCGAGAGCCGTACTCGGATGTGACGGACCCGTTGGCCGGAAGCGTGAAGGATCCGGTGCCGTTGCCCGTGCCCGAGCCTCCGTCGTCGGAGCCTCCGCCGGAGTCGTCGCTGGAGCCGTCGCCGTCTGGCGCGGGTTCGGGGCTGGGGTCGGGCAGGTTGTTGAGGTACTCGGTGATAGCAGTGGATTCGTCCATCTGCTCCATGTACAGCTCGTAGTCCTCGAGCCGGGCGTCCTCGGCCAGGTCGAGAGCTTCCTCGACCTGAGCCTGCTTCTCCTCATGCTCGGCCTGGGCTTCCTCGGCAGCGGTCTCGGCCGCCTCTGCGTCTGCCAGGCTCTCCGCGGCCTGTTCGGCCAGCCGCTCCTTCTCTTTGCGCTGCCCTTCGAGGTTGGAGGCCGCGTTGCGCAGGTCGGCCTGGTCCGTCGCCAGCCGGCCGAGTGCGTTGTCGCTGGCTTCCAGCAGGGTCCGCATGTCGAGGTAACGGTCGCTCAGCTCTTCGGGCGACTCCGCGCCCAGCACGACGCCGACAGTAGTGAGGCCGTTGTTCTGATAGGCCTCGCGAGCGACGCTTCCGAGAGTTGCCTTGGCACCTTCGGCGCTGGTCTCGGTCTCCTCCATCTCGCGCTGCGTGCGCTCGATCGACTCTTCGGCGACCTTGATCTGTCGCCGGGCCTCTTCCTCGGCTTCGCGGGCGGCCTCTGCGTCGGCGGTGGCCTGCTCAAGCCTGTCACCGGCGTCGTCGACCTCGCCAAGAACCTCCTGCAAGAGCCGCTGCGCCTCGGCCACGGCGGCCGTCTGCGCGTCGGCGAGGGCCTCGTCGTACGCCTCGCTCGGGTCGCGACGGTCGAGATCACCCGGATCGTCCGGCGACTCGGCCGGAGGAGACGTCGGGGCGTCGGACGGCAGATCCGATGCCTCGTCTTCGGGCTCGTCGGAGGGTTCTCCCTCGTCGGCCGGCGGAGTCGCGCTCGTGGGCACGAATGCACTGGCAGCGGGCGAGGTGGGCTCGGCGTGGGCGGACATGCCGGCTGTCGCTAGGACAAGCCCGGTACACGCCGCGGCCACTGCATAGACGTCGCGTCGGGGGCGCTGCATAAACCTGTTACTACTCCCTTCGTGCCGGTGCGTTGAACCTTGTGGGCCGCAGCGCCGGTCCTTCGGACGCGGTTTCGTGTCCTCGTCATGCCTAGCTCATCCCGGCGAGACATGCGACCCGAAACGCCGCACACTGCGGAACAAACCACGCCAATGGTACAGAAAGGTGCGTTGATGGCAAGGCGGCGGCCACGGGATACGCTTCGGGACGTGCCTGTCGTCTTACTGATACGTCATGGACGCACGTCGTCCAATGCGTCCGGAGTACTGGCCGGACGGACCCCCGGCATCGAGATGGATGAGACCGGCGTGGAGCAGGTTCGCCGCCTGGCGGAACGGGTGCGCGCCGTGCCGCTGTCCCGCGTGGTGAGCAGCCCGTTGGAACGCTGTGTGCAGACGGCACGGCAGCTGGGCGAGATCGACATGCTCGATGAGCGGCTCCAGGAGTGCGACTACGGCGACTGGACCGGCCGTTCGCTGTCTGAACTGCGGCGGCTCAAGTTGTGGAAAGTGGTCCAAGAGCACCCTTCGGGCGCGATCTTCCCAGGCGGCGAGTCGCTGCGAGAGATGCAGGCTCGTGCCGTCGCCGCTGTGCGGGAGCACGACGCGCGGGTGCTCGAAGAGGCAGGGCCCACGGCCGTCTGGGCCGCGATATCGCACGGGGACATCATCAAGTCGGTGGTCGCGGACGCGCTTGGCATGCATCTCGACCAGTTTCAGCGGGTCGTCGCCGATCCCGCTTCGGTCACCGCGATCTCCTACACCGAGCGGCGCCCGTTCGTCCTGCGGCTGAATGACACCGGACATGACCTGGCGCCGCTGGCTCCGAAACGACGCGCCCGGAGACGACCTCCCACGAGCGATGCGATGGTAGGCGGAGGAGCGGGATAGGGTATTCGCGTGGCAGTTCAGGTGTTCCGATTCGACTCGCCGGACCGCTTCGTCGCCGGCACCGTGGGCGAACCAGGTGAACGGACGTTCTTCCTGCAGGCGCGCGACGAGCATCAGCTGGCGAGCGTGGTCGTGGAGAAGGAGCAAGTGGCCGTCCTGGCCGAGCGGGTGGACGCCATGCTGGACGAGATCCTGCGCCGCACGGACGGCCAGGCTGCGATCCCCGCGACGGCACCGGAGGACGCGGATGACCTGGCGCCCCTCGAACAACCGATCGTCGAGGAGTTCCGGGTGGGCACGCTGACCCTGGCTTGGGAGGGTGAGATCGAGCGTGTGGTGATCACCGCGTACGCCGCGACCGAGCCCGGCACGGACGACGATGACGACGGGGAGGACGACGAGCCTCCGGAGAACCCCGAGGACTCCGGTCGTGACGTCTTCCTGGTCAAGCTGACCGGTGCCGAGGCGCGGGCGTTCGCCAAGCGTGCGCATGCGCTCGTCGCTGCGGGGCGGCCGCCGTGCCCGTTGTGCGGCCTTGCCCTCGAGCCTGAGGGGCACGTCTGTCCACGCCAGAACGGCTACCGCCGCCGAGACTGAAGAGAGCTGCTCGCAATCGTGGACCTGCTCGGGCTGCTCACGCACGGTGAGCTGAGCATCGACGGCCGGCTCGTGGTGGCATCCAACGTCACACTGGTCGGTCGAGTCGAGCATGGCGACCGGCAGGTCCGGTGCGTGTACAAGCCCATCTCCGGTGAACGGCCGCTGTGGGACTTTCCGGACGGCACACTCGCCGCCCGTGAGGTCGCCGCCTATCTGGTCTCCGAGGCGGTGGGATGGCATGTGGTCCCGCCGACGGTCCTGCGCGACGACGGTCCGCTCGGCCCGGGGATGTGCCAGGCCTGGCTGGAACAGCCCGAGAGCGACGCGGCCCTCCGCGTGGACCGGCCGTCGACGTGGGTGGACGTGGTGTCTGAAGATGAGATCCCGGACGGATGGTTTCCCATCCTCACCGCGGTCGACGAGAACGGTGACCCGGTGGTTCTCGTCCACGCCGACGACCCTGGCCTGCGCAGGCTGGCGTTGTTCGACGCGGTGGTGAACAACGCGGACCGCAAGGGCGGCCACCTGCTGTGTGCGGATCCACGCGTCGCCGGGAACACGGCGGCGATCGTCGGTGTTGACCACGGTGTGTCATTCCATGACGAGCCGAAACTGCGCACCGTCCTGTGGGGCTGGGCCGGTCAGCCGCTGACGGATTCCGAGCGAGCGGATCTGGAGCGGCTGCGGCAGGCATGCGCGGGCGCATTGGGGATGCAGCTCGAAACGTTGCTCGATCCGACCGAGATCGCCGCCCTCGACGACCGCATCTCTGCGTTGCTGCAGGCGGGGACGCTTCCGGAACCCACCGGCCGGATGCCGGTGCCGTGGCCGGTGTTCTGAGCGTTTATGGTCAATCACATGGACGCCTGGGCAGCTGACGATTATCGGCCATTACCCGGCAGCGGCGATCCGGTCCGACTCCACGACACGGCATCGGGGTTGTCTCGGGCGGCCGCGCGGGGACCGACCGCTTCGTTGTACGTGTGTGGCATCACCCCGTACGACGCGACTCATCTGGGACATGCGGCCACCTATGTCGCTTTCGATGTGCTGAACCGGACCTGGCGGGATTCCGGTCACCAGGTGCGGTACGTGCAGAACGTCACGGACATCGATGATCCGCTGCTGGAGCGAGCGGAACAGAACGGCCAGCACTGGGCCGAGTTGGCGGCCGAGCAGACTGACCTGTTCCGCGCGGACATGGCGTGGTTGCGGGTTCTCCCGCCGGATCGTTTCATCGCCGCCTCAGATGCGATCGCGCAGATCACTGACCTGATCGGGCAGCTCAAGGATTCGTCCGCCGTCTACGACGTCGACGGCGACCTGTACTTCTCGGTCCGCAGCGACCCGGCGTTCGGCTCGATCTCGCACCTCGACGACGCCGCCATGCGCGCGCTGTTCGCCGAACGTGGCGGTGACCCCGACCGTGCCGGGAAGCAGGACCCGCTGGACTGTCTGTTGTGGCGGCGGGAGCGCCCGGGTGAGCCGGCTTGGCCGAGTCCGTATGGCGCCGGACGGCCTGGCTGGCACATCGAGTGCACCGCGATCGCCCTCGAACACCTGGGTGCGGGGTTCGACGTACAGGGCGGCGGCAATGACCTGATCTTCCCGCATCACGAGATGTGCGCGTCCGAGGCGCACGTGGCCACCGGCCGGCCACCGTTCGCTCAGAGCTACGTGCACGCCGGGATGATGGCGTACGACGGAGAGAAGATGTCCAAGTCGCTCGGGAACCTCGTGTTCGCAGCCACCCTCCGCCGAGGTGACACGGACCCGAGCGCAGTCCGGTTGGCGCTGTACGCGGAGCACTACCGTTCGTGTCGCGAGTGGATCGACTCGTCGCTGGACGCGGCCGGCCAGCAGCTCGACCGGTGGCGCCAAGCGGTCCGGCGTCCGGCAGGTCCGGATGCCATACGGGTTCTCGCCGACGTGCGCGGCCGGCTCGCGGACGATCTCGACACGCCCGCCGCACTGCGGGTGGTGGATCAGTGGACGGAGCAGACCCTGGCCGGTGCGGGAGACGACGCGTCGGCGCCGGGGCTGGTTCGGGACACGGTCGACACGCTGCTCGGCATCCGCCTCTAGCTCACGCGACCGCCTCCGGTGCCTTCGGGTGCGGCGCTGGAACGAGGACGTAAGATGGTCGTGTCAGCGCAGAGTATGCCTTCCGCACACAGAAGAGGTTTGATCAGCGTGTCCGACCAGGCACAGCCAACGTCGCAGTCGTCCGCCCCGGTGGCTCCGGAGACCGGAACCGCACGCGTGAAGCGCGGCATGGCGGAGATGCTCAAGGGCGGCGTGATTATGGACGTCGTCACACCGGACCAGGCCAAGATCGCCGAGGACGCCGGCGCGGTCGCCGTCATGGCACTCGAGCGCGTGCCCGCCGACATCCGGGCACAGGGCGGCCTCGCCCGGATGAGCGACCCAGACCTGATCGACGGCATCGTCAGCGCCGTCTCCGTGCCGGTCATGGCCAAGGCCCGGATCGGGCACTTCGTCGAAGCGCAGGTGTTGCAGAGCCTCGGCGTCGACTACGTCGACGAGTCCGAGGTGCTCACACCGGCTGACTATGCCAACCACATCGACAAGTGGCAGTTCACTGTCCCGTTCGTGTGCGGCGCCACTAACCTGGGCGAGGCGCTGCGGCGGCTCACCGAGGGCGCCGCGATGATCCGGTCCAAGGGCGAGGCCGGGACCGGGGACGTCTCCAACGCCACCACGCACATGCGCCAGATCCGGTACGAGATCCGGCGTCTGCAGTCGCTGCCGAAGGACGAGCTCTTCGTCGCCGCCAAGGAGCTGCAGGCACCCTACGAGCTGGTCAGGGAAGTGGCCGAGCTCGGGAAGCTTCCGGTGGTGCTGTTCACGGCCGGAGGGATCGCCACCCCGGCGGATGCCGCGATGATGATGCAGCTGGGCGCCGAAGGCGTGTTCGTCGGTTCGGGGATCTTCAAGTCCGGTGACCCGGCCAAGCGGGCTGAGGCCATCGTCAAGGCGACCACCTTCTACGACGACCCCGACGTCATCGCGAAGGTCTCGAGGGGCCTGGGCGAGGCGATGGTCGGCATCAACGTCGAAGACATGCCCGAACCGCATCGCCTGGCCGAGCGCGGCTGGTGACAGCCTGCTCCTGCGCTTGACGGAGAGGCTCCGCGGACATCGTTTCTGCGGAGCCTCTCCGTCTGTCGTGGGCGTGATGTGCCGCCGCCGGATGCCGTAGGGATCAGGACTCAGCGGCCAGGATCTTCTCGCCCGCCTCGATTCGGAACGGGTAGCGGTTGCCCGATGGCGGGGTGGGGCAGACCGGGAAGAAGTCGCCGAACGCGCACGGCAGGTTCAGCGCGCGGTTGAAGTCGAGCGTGACGGTGCCGTCGTCGGCCGGTTCCGGGATGTCGAGGGACCGGCCCGCAGGGTAGGTCGTGTCGCCGCTGGTCGTGTCGGCGAAGACCGTGGTGCGGTGTCCGCCCCCGACGATGACCTGCAGCTCGTACGGGGTGCCGTCGTGCTCGAAGTGCACCACTCCGGGTGAGAGGTAGTTGTGCTCGCGCCAGCCCACCGTCCCCAGCGCGACCGACTGGTCGGTGCTGTACGCCTCGAACCGGCCCGTGATGATCCAGTCGGGGTCGGGCTCGTAGACGGCCACGCCACTGAACTCGCGCAGCGCGCGAGCGCTCGGGTCGTAGGTGTTGATGTGGTAGCCCTCGCGGTAGGTGATCCCGATCTCGAGGTCGCCTGCGCTCACCCGCTGGTCGTCAGGCCCTTGGGCCAGCCGCAGAGCGCGGGCCTGGGTGAACTCGGTTCCGTCGAACGTCATGGTGGTGCCATCGGGGTCGACCATCAGGGTGTCGTTGTCCTGCCACCACAGGCCCGGGGTCCCGTCGAACCGGCGCGGGGTGTCGTCAAGCCAGTTCACGGCCACGGCGGACAGCCAGCCGTTGGGCGCGGTGAGCCACTGCTCCCAGCCCGACCGCCAGGCCTTCCACTCAGTGCGGTAGGTCTCGGAAAGGGTGTTCTTCATCGTGTTCTCCAAGGGTTCGGATTGTTGGTTCGAGCACCGTGAGGTGTTCAGGGGGCGATGACGCGCCGCGCCCAGACCGCGAACAGCAGCAGGCCGGCGAGGGGGAAGATGGTGGCGACGGTGAGCGCGGTAGAGATGCCCGTCGCTGCGCCGGCAGTGGCCGCGGTGTTGGCGAAGACTGTCGACAGCACGGCGAGGCCCACGGCCCCGCCCAGCTGTTGCATCGCCTGGTTCAGGCTGGAGGCGGCCCCGACGTGCTCGCGCGGTGCGTTGTGCATGATCACCGCGGTGAGCGGCGCGACAGTGAGGCCAGCACCCAGACCCAGCAGCAGGAACGGCCCGAGAAGCCCGCTGAGGTAGCCACTGTCGGGGGTCAGACGTGACATCCACACCAGACCGATCAGGAGACCGACCATGCCGACCGAACCGACCGCACGCTCCCCGTAACGGGTCACCAGCCGGCTGACAGTGAAGTTCGTGGTCAGCATGCCGGCCGTGAAGGGAAGCACGGACAGACCGGTCTGCAGCGGGCTGAACCCCAGAACATCCTGGGTGTAGAGGGCCGCGAAGTACAGGAACCCGAACTGACCGGCGGGGATCAGCATCATCGCCAGCAGCGGGGCGGCACTGGACATCCGCGTGAAGAACGCGGGCGGGACGACCGGCGCGGAGTGGCGCCGCTCCGTCAGGACGAGCGCCACCAGACCGACGGCGGCCAGAACGAACGACCCGATCACCGTCGCGCTGCCCCAGCCCTGCTCGGCGGCCGCCGTCAGACCGTAGACCAGAGCCGACATCCCGATAGTGGAGGCCGCGGCCCCGCCGAGGTCGAGCCGCCCCGAGTGCCGCTGCGTCTCGGTGATCAGAGCCCGGACGCCGAAGAACACCGTCGCGCCGATCGGCACGTTGACGAACATCACCCACTCCCAGCCCAGGGCGGACGTCAGTGCGCCGCCCAGGAACAGGCCGAGCCCGGCGCCCAGCCCGATCGACAGCACGAACAGCGACATCGCCCGGGCGCGTTGTACCCCCGGCTCGGTGATCGCCATCAGCAGCACCAGCGTGCTGGGCGCCGCGAGAGCTGCGCCGACGCCCTGCAGGACGCGCGCCGCGATCAGCATCTCCGGTGTGACGGCCAGTCCGCCCAGGGTAGAGGCCACGACGAAGATCGCTATACCGATCAGGAGCGCTCGCCGCGGACCGATAATCGATCCCACCCGGCCGCTCACGAGGACCAGCCCGCCGAAGACCAGCGCGTAGGACGTCACCACCCACGACAACCCCGCCGCGGAGAAGCCGAGCGCGTTCTGGATCTCGGGCAGTGCGACGTTCACGACGCTGTTGTCGATCACCAGCGTCACCTGCATGAGGGTGAGCACGATGACGGGTGCGTAGGGGAATCGTGGTCGCCCGGCTCTGGGGCGATCCACCTCCCTGACTGCAGGGGTAGACATTCCGGTCCTTTCTCTTCTCAGTGGCGCCGGGCTGGTGCCTGGCGTCGATGAGTCTCAACCGGCGGTTGCCACGATCGATCCCGGATTTGCCAGAACCGCAAACGCCTGCGTGCCACAATGGGCGCATGGCCGATGACCTCGATGTAGTCCTGGATGCCGTCGGGCCGCGCCTGCGCGCCATCCGCAAGCAGCGGCGGTCCACGCTGAGTCAGGTCGCCGAGCTGACGGGCATGTCGGTCAGCACCCTCTCCCGCATCGAGTCCGGGCAGCGCCGTCCGACGCTCGAAGTGCTGTTCCCGCTCGCCCGGGCATACCGGATGCCCCTGGACGACCTGGTCGGTGCGCCGGCGACCGGCGACCCCCGCATCCATCCACGGCCGGTCACCCGCAAGGGCGTGGTGTGGGTCCCCTTGTCCCGCGATGCGGGTGGCCTCAACGCGTTCAAGCAGGTGATCCCGGCTCAGCCGTCGGTCCCGGAGAAGCTCGACCAGCAGGTCCACGAGGGGCACGAGTGGATCTACGTCCTCAGCGGGACGCTGCGGATCGCGCTGGCAGATAAGGACTTCGAGATGAGCGCCGGTGAGGCCGCCGAGTTCGACACCCGTACCCCGCACGCGATCGCCAACATCGGGCCGCGCCCCCTCGAGCTACTCATCCTCTTCGGACAGCAAGGCCAACGGACCCATATGCGCACAGGCATCTGATCACCCTCGCGCGGGCAGACCTGGCGTCGGGGCTGCCGGATCGAGTCCTCAGGTCCGGAGTAGTGTGGACGCGAATGAAACGAATGCAGCCACATACTCCGGGTGACTCCGAGCCAGTGCGGCCTGCTGGCCCGCCTGCCTTGGATGACGTCTTCAGAGAATGGAACGAAGAGTCTGATGGCGTCTGGACGCGGCAGGCCGCACGAGTGATTCTGCTCGACGGCGCAGGGAGGGCTCTGCTGCTCCGTGGCTTCGACGTCGATGACCCTGCCCGGAGCTGGTGGTTCACCCCGGGCGGCGGGCTCGAGACGGACGAGGACCCACGTACTGCGGCCGCACGCGAGCTCCTCGAGGAGAGCGGACTTCGGGTGGACCCGGACGACCTGATCGGACCGGTCGCCGAGCGCAGCGCATCGTTCCCGTACTTTGGACGGCCGTGCCGACAGGACGAGGTGCTGTACTTCGCCCGGCTGGCCGGTTTCCATGAGATCAGCGAGGACGGCTGGACCCATGTGGAGCGTGCCTCCGTGTCCGAGATGCGCTGGTGGGACGTCGACGAGCTGGCGGCAGCCGGCGTGACGGTCTATCCACCGGAACTGCCCGTCCTGACGAGAGAGCTTGGTGCCTGCGGCTGGGACGGCGTGTACCGGAGATTGGATTGAGCCGGCGGCACCCTTCAGCCCTGCCCGAAGAGTGCCGTCGATCGCTGTGGCTATCACCCCAGCGATGGTCGGCGGTCATGGCAGCAGCGTGCCGAGAGCCGCCGATGCTCCGATCTGCCGGTGAACCGGCTAACGTTGAAAGCGGTCGCTCTCGAAGAGCGGCCGGCTGACAACCTGAACGACGGAGACGACGTCTCCGGGGGATCGGAGCACGAGCATAGAGATGGCGAACGGACCGACGGTCGGAGTCCTGGCCCTGCAGGGGGATGTGCGGGAACACCGGCGCATCTTGGAATCGCTGGGGGCGACGACTGTCGCCGTGCGGACGGCCGACGAGTTGGACTCGGTGGACGGCCTGGTCATACCTGGCGGCGAGTCGACCACCATGTGGCGGCTGGCGCGTTCCTTCGGGTTGCTCGAGCCATTGCGTAAGCGAGTGCACACCGGACTGCCGGCCTTTGGATCGTGCGCTGGGATGATCATGCTGGCTGACCGCGTCGAGGACGGCGCAGAAGGCCAGGAGACCATCGGTGGCCTCGACATCACCGTGCGCCGGAACGCGTTCGGCCGCCAGGTCGACTCGTTCGAGGCGGAGCTCGACTTTCCCGCCGTCGGAGACCCGCCGCTGACCGCCGTCTTCATCCGTGCGCCATGGGTCGAGCATGTTGGTGGTCAGGTCGAGGTCCTCGCGCGGGTGAAGTCCAGCGCTGGCAGCACAGCGGCGAATACGGCTGCCGGTGCTGCGGTCTCCCCGGAGCCGAGCGGTTCGGCCGGTACAATCGTCGCGGTACGAGCTGGAGGGCTACTCGCCACGTCGTTCCACCCGGAGCTCACCGCCGACTCACGAATTCACGCGCTGTTTCTGAAGATCATCAAGGAGGCCTAGCCGATGTCCGGCCACTCCAAGTGGGCGACCACGAAGCACAAGAAGGCTGCCATCGATGCCAAGCGTGGCAAGCTTTTCGCCAAGCTGACCAAGAACATCGAGGTGGCGGCCCGCACCGGCGGGGGAGACCCGGCGGCCAACCCCACGCTCTACGACGCCATCCAGAAGGCGAAGAAGTCGTCCGTGCCGAATGACAATATCGAGCGCGCGGTGAAGCGTGGTTCGGGAGCCGAAGCAGGCGCGGCCGAGTATCAGACCATCATGTACGAGGGCTACGGCCCGAACGGCGTCGCCGTTCTGGTCGAGTGCCTGACCGACAACCGGAACCGGGCGGCGTCCGAGGTCAGGATCGCTATGACTCGTAACGGCGGAACCATGGCCGACGCCGGCTCCGTGTCGTACCTGTTCGACCGGAAAGGCGTCGTCGTCGTTCCGCAGCAGCAGGGCGACAAGACGATCAGCGAGGACGACCTTCTCGAAGTGGTGCTCGACGCCGGAGCCGAAGAGGTCGAGGACCTCGGCGAGTCGTTCGAGATCCGCAGCGAAGCCAGCGAGCTCGTTGATGTGCGCACGGCCATCCAGACCGCGGGCCTGGACTATGAATCCGCTGAGTCGTCGTTCGTGCCTTCGGTCACGGTTCCCCTCGACGAGGACGGGGCGAAGAAGATCTTCCGGCTGATGGAGACGCTCGAGGACAGCGACGACGTCCAGAACGTCTACGCGAACTTCGACGTCTCCGACGAGATCATGGCAGCGGTCAGCTGAGCTCGACCGGGCCCGTGGTCACCGCGGACGTCCAGGTGGCAGACGTCACCAAGTCTTTCGGTGACGTCCACGTGCTGCATGGCGTCTCGCTCTCGGTGGAGCCAGGGGGCACGCTGGCGTTGCTTGGGCCGAGCGGCTGCGGCAAGACAACGCTGCTGCGGATCATCGCTGGACTCGAGGAACCCGACAGCGGAACGGTCGCCGCCGGGGGCCGGATGCTCTTCAGCGAGACCGAGCGGGTCGCGCCGGAGCGTCGCCGGGTCGGCATGGTGTTCCAGGACTGGGCGTTGTTCCCGCATCTGACCGTCGCCGCAAACGTCGCCTATGGCCTGCGGAAGCTGCCCAGGGATGAAGCCGAGAGCCGGGTGGCCGACGCACTGGCGATGGTCGGGCTCGCTGACCTGGCCGGTCGATCACCTGAGACCCTCTCCGGTGGACAGCAGCAGCGCATCGCGCTGGCCAGGGCGATCGCGCCGCAGCCAGCAGTGCTGCTCCTCGACGAACCGTTCTCCAACCTCGACGCAGCGCTGCGCACGCGAGTCCGCACCGAAATGCACCAGCTGCTCGCCGAGCTCGGCATCACCACGATCTTCGTGACCCACGACCAGGAAGAAGCGTTCGTTCTGGGCGATGACGTGGCGGTGATCCGGGACGGGCGGATCGTGCAGCACGGACCACCGACGGCCGTGTACGCATGCCCGGCCGATCGCTGGGTGGCCGAGTTCGTCGGCGACGCGAACCTGGTTGAGGGCAGCCTGTCGGGGACGTTCGTGGCGACGGTCTTAGGGCGGTTCCCGGTGTCTTGTGTCATGCCCGCAGACGCGCTCGAGGCAAGGTCCGAGCCTCGACCGGAAGCTGTCGACGTGCTCGTCCGGCCGGAGTCGCTCCTGCTCACGCCGGATACCCGGGGTGAAGCGCACGTCGAACTGGTCGAGTTCTATGGCCACGACACCGTGACCTTGGTGCGTACGCGGACCGGTGAGCTGTTGCGTGTCCGCAGCCCGGGCGCGCCGGTGGCGAATCGGGGGACGCGCGTGACGGTCAGCTACCAGGGGCCGGAACCAGTCGCTTACAGACGCCACACCATGTAGGCCGGTCATAAGCAGGTCAACATGCCTGACGTGCCTCAGGGACGGCCGGGGACCCAGAGCTTGGACGCCGGGGAAGCCTGCTGACGTGGAGGGGCCGCAGCCGGAGCCTGCGGGACGCCTGAGCCGGCCGGCGGTGCCGGTGGCTGCGGAAGGTCGTTCTCTTCCTGCTGACCCGCCGATCGCTGTTCGGCCTGTACCTGGGCCATGCGCAGCTGGTTGAGTACCTGCTCGAATTGCTTGGCGGCCTCGTCGTTCAGGTAACCGCGGGCATGGGTGAAGATCAAACCTGCTGTGTCGATCAGCAGCCGGGCGTCGTACCGGCCCAGCTTCGCCTGGGCGGCCGTCAGGGTGCTGGACAGTGTCTCGGCAAGCACCTGGTCGGCGGGTACCGGACGGAGCTGTTCGAGGTACTTGCGGATGTCCTCACTGGACGGCTGCCCGGTCTCGCGCGGCTGGTCACCGCTGGTGTTGGCTTCTTCGGTCACGGCGCCATCTTACCGCCGCCGTCAGGACCCCGAGATGGTCGAGACGGGTATGGGATCCACGCCTGCACGCCGGCCGCGAAACGCATGGCGTGGGTGGTCAGGCGCCAGAGCACGATCCCCGCGATGAGCGAGGCGAACACGGCGAGGCCAGGGTGGGCGGCGACCAGGTGCGGGTACACCTGCCAGTGCACCAGGTAGATGTACAGAGAGGCGCTGGCCAGCACTCCGGCGATACGGCTGAGCATCGCCGGACAGGGGATGTGGGTTGTCCACAGAAGTAGCACGATCGCGCCGATCATGACAGCTTCACGAGGGAAGTTGTCGAAGAATCCGGGAACACTGGCCACGGTCACGGCGGTGAGGAGCAGGCGCTGTGAGACGGTGGCGGCTCGCGCCGCTGCCCAGCCCAGCGCGAAGAGCCAGAAGGCCGGCAGCATATACGGAACTGAGAGCTCGACCAGTTCGAAGCGCGTCAGCATGCCGAAAGCCACGAGCACCACGGCGAAGCCGAACGGGAACCGCCGCTCGAGCCGGTCGACCGGTGGGATGGCCATCAGGATCGCCAGGCCCACCAAGATGTAGACCAGAATCTCGACGAACCAGAAGTGCCAATCGCTGGTCCAGGTGTCGGATCCGAGGAAGCCGTTCAGCAGGAAGACGTTGACCACGCCGTACTGGCCGGTCAGCACGGTGGCAAGGGCGATCCAGAGCATGCTGGGCACGGCGATACGTGCGATGCTGGCCAGCTGCTGGTGGAGACGTCGCCGGCGGTCGGCGGAGCTTGGCAACCGCGCGAAGCTCGCCTCACCGGCGCCCCTACCCGCGCGGCTTCCCAACCGGAACCGGGCAAAGTTGAACCCGGCGACGGCGAGCAGCGCGTGCGCGCCGCCGAGGACGGTGAACAGGCCCGCATGGGTGCCGACGACGGCGACGATGGCCGCCGCCCGCAGCAACACGCTGGTGTCGACCGAGCGCCCTGCGAACAGGCGTCGCCGCGGCCGGGGTGCGAGGTCACGGATCGGCGTCGTGTGCCAACCCGAGGGGAGATGCCCCAACGCTTCCTCGAGCCGAATCGACATCTCCACGTAGGACAGCGAGTCGCCACCCAAGCTGACGAACGTGCAGCCCTCGGTGGCATCCGGCCGGTGCAGCACCCTGGCGTACAGGTCGCGGAGGGCGGCAGCGTCGGCGGGCTCGGTGGAAACCGTGGTGGCGGGGCGTGCCGGATCGCCTGGATCAGTGGCGGGGACGGCCGGAACGGCGGTCGTGGAGCCCGGCAGGGCGAGGACGGCCTCGTAGTCTGGCTTGCCGCTGGCCAGTCGTGGGATGCGCTCGACCAGGCATACCCGGACCGACCGAGGTGGAAGCGTGCACACGTCCGCCACATGCCTGGCCAGCTGTGATGGGTCGTGGTCACCTTCGACCGCGATAGCCAGCTCACCGTCCCGCCCGGCACAGCAGGCAGCGACGCCCCGGTCGGCCAGCAACGTCTCGACGTGCTGCAGGTCCACGCGGAGACCGGCGAGTTTCACGAACCTGCCGCGTCGCCCGAGGATCTGATAGAGGCCGGCGTCCGTCCGGCGGGCTAGGTCACCGGTACGCAGTGAGGTGACGGTGCGAGGCAGGCTCAGATCGGCCGGCGTCTGGGCATAGCCGAGCATGACGTTGGGGCCTTCGTAGACGAGCTCGGCCGGCTCCGGCCCATCGCCGTCGGGGAGTGGGCGGAGGGTGAACGAGCCGCCCGGGATGGGAACGCCGATGGTGTCTGGATGTGCGGCGGCCAAGTCGGGCGGGAGATAGGCCATGCGCGCGGTGGCCTCGGTCTGCCCGTACATGACGAACAGGTCCCATCCACGCTCACGGCCGAGCTCGGCGTAGTAGCGCACTCGGTCCGCGGAAAGCCGGCCACCGGCCTGGGTGAGGTAGCGCAGATGGGGCAGGTCCATGTCCGCGAAGCCGACCCGGTCGAGCAGATCGAAGGTATGCGGTACGCCGGGGAACGTCGTGCCTCGGTTCTGGCGGAACAGTTCCCAGAAGCAGCCGTCGACGACGGAGAGATCGGTGAGGATGATGCCGGCGCCGCGGGCGAGGTGGCTGTTGATCACCGACAGTCCGTAGCAGTAGTGCATGGGCAACGCCGTCGCCGCCCGGTCTGTGCCGCGGATGCCGAGGTAGGTGGCGATGGACTCGGCATTGGAGCGCACGTTCTCGTGCGACAGCCGGACCAGCTTGGGCGAGCCGGTGGAGCCGGACGTGCTCATCAGCAGGGCAAGGTCTGGGTGCATGTCGTGCATGGACGTCCGGCGGCGCTCGTCGAGCCTCCAGATGCGACCGGCCTCGCTGCCGGACTCACCGCCGGACTCGCTGCCGGTCTCGCCGGCGACGACGTCGGGGTCATACCGGGCGGCGACGGAGGCAGCGTGCGCCGGCGTCGCCAGCAGCGCCACATGCCCGGCAGACAGCGCCGCGAGGTAGGTGACGAGCGAATCGAGACGGTTGACGCCCGCGATCAGCACGAGCCGCCTGGCGGTGCCGAGCCGTTCAGCGCACGCCTGGACGCGCTCGGCCAGCTGAGTGTAGGAGAGCTCGCCATCGGCAGTGACGACGGCGAGCCGGTCGCCGTGGACGGCGAGGTCCTGGACGAACGGAACGCGCGGCGCCGTCGTGGAGCCGTTCAGGGGCGGCATCGATATGGTCATCTCCGGCCTCCCGCGGTGGCGGCCCGGGCCGTCGTCGGGGAAGCCGCCGGGCCGCTGGCCGAGATGCCGGCCGGTACCGGCGGCACGTTCGGACGTTCGCCGGTGGGCGCCGGGGGCCTGCCTGTCCGGCCGGGACCGTCTGCCGGGCCCTGCGAGCCTGACCGGTCGCCGGAGGCGCGGGGACGTCGACGAGGCCGGGCCTCGTCCCGCAACGCCAAGACAGCGGTGGGGATGCTCGCCAGGATCACCAGCGTCAGTGCCGGAGCGGCGGCGCGGCCGTAGAAGTTGTCGGACGTGGCGCTCCAGACCTGCGTGGCCAGGGTGGAGAATCCGGTCGGCGCCAGCATGAGGGTGGCGGGCAGCTCTTTCATGACGGTCAGGAAGACCAGCGCCGCGGCGGTCATCACGCCGGGCCGGGAGAGCGGCACGACCACCCGGCGGAAGGTGCTCCGCGCTCCGTGCCCAAGTGTGCGTGAGGCTTCCTCCCAGGCGGGGTTGACCTGCTGGACGGAGGTCTTGATCGGCCCGGCGGCAAGTGGTAGGAACATCACGACGTATGCGGCCACCAGCATGGCCATGGTCTGGTAGAGATCCGGGACGTGCCGCGCGCCGAACGAGACGAGTCCCAGGGCGACCACCACGCCGGGGAGTGCGTAGCCGATCCACGTGACCGGCTCCAAGAACCGGGTCGCGTTGCTCTGGTGGCGCGCGGTCAGGATCGCCACCGGCCACGCCGCGACGATCGCCGCCAGCGCACCCAGCGCGGACGCCTGCATGCTGTTCGCCACCAGCTCGCCGAGAGGCCCGAACGCGTCACCCCCTCGGATCCCGCGCACCAGCCACAGCACCATGACCCCGACGGGCAGTACCGCACCGGCGACGAAGACCCCGAACGCGGCGGTGAGCGCAGGCCAGCGCCACCGGCCCAGCGATATCGGGCGAGCCCGTCGTGAGCCTGCGTGCAGGTGTCCGGTGGCCGTCTGCCGGGTCCTCATCTCGGTGATCAGCACCACCAGCGCGAGCGCGACCAGGAGCAGGGCAAGTACCGCGGCCGCGGAACGGTCGATCAACCCGTATCGGACATAGATGACCCGGGTGAAGGCGTCGAACCGGAGCATCGACACCGCACCGAAGTCGCTGAGCGTATACAGCGCCACGAGCAGTCCACCGGAGGCCAGAGCCGGGCGCAGCGCCGGGATGAGCACCCGCCGGAAGGTGCCGATCGCGGACTGACCGAGCGTGCGGCTCGCCTCCTCGGCGCTGGGATCGATCCGGCGCAGCGCCGCCCGGACAGTCAAGAAGACGTACGGGTAGGAGATGACGGTCAGCACGGCCCAGGCGCCCCAGAAGCCGTAGATCGACGGCAGCCGTTCCACGCCGAGCGGCTCGAGCCATCCCTGTAGGACGCCGCGCGGGGAGAGGAAGGACACGTAGGCGTAGGCGGCGATGTACGACGGCAACGCCAGCGGTAGTGCGAGCAGCACGGTCACCAGGCCGCGGAGCGGGATATCGGTTCGGATGGTGAGCCAGGCCAGGGGAGCGCCGAGCGCGACCGCGCCGCAGGTGACCGCAGCCGTCAGACCCGCGGTGTTCAGCAGCACCTCGAGTGTGCGCGCATGTCTGAGGACGTCCCACGCGGCCGCACCTCCGCCGTCGGCCGCGCGGACGACGAGGTAGACGGCGGGCAGCACCGCGAGCGCGGCAACCGCCATGGCTGCCCCGGCCAGGAGGCGGCTTGGTGTGAGACGTCTTGGTGTGAGACGCCCGGGCAACGGGCGTCTGGACGGCGAACCGCCGGCTCGCACGTTACAGAACCCCGGTCTGTTGCAGGAGATCCAGCGTCCCGCTGAGATCCTCCAGCTGGGCGAGGTCGAGCGACGGCGGTGTGAGGGACTCCAACGAGGGCATGCCGTCGGGTTGCGCGACCCCTTCGACAAGCGGGAACTCCGAGGTCTCCTCGGCGAAGTATGTCTGGCCGGTGTCGCTGAGCAGGAACTCGACGAACTCGGTGGCCGCGTCGGCGTTCTCGGACTCGGCGAGGATGCCCGCTCCGGCGACGTTCACCAGCGCGCCGATGTCGCCATCGGCGTAGAACTTGTTGGCAGCGGGAAGGTCCGGTTCCTCCTCCAATCGGGGGTACAGGTAGTAATGGTTGACCAGGCCCGCGTCGACCTCGCCGTTCGCGACGGCGTCGAGGATGGCGATGTTGTTGTCATAGACCTGGGTGCCGTTGTCCCGCATGTCCTCGAGCCATGCCCTGGTGGTGTCCTCGCCTTCGAGGACGCGCATCGCGGTGACGAACGCCTGGAAGCTGGCGTTGGACGGCGCCCAGCCGATCCGACCCTCCCATCCGGGGTCGGTGAACTCGGCGATCGTCTCCGGGAGGTCGTCCTCGCCGAGCCGGTCGGTGTTGTAGACGACGGTGCGCGAGCGGCCGGAGAGACCCACCCAGTCGCCGTCGGCCGAGCTGTAGGCGGCGTCGACCATGTCGAGAAGCTCCGCGGGGAGGGGTGCGAAGATGCCGGCCGCTGAGACCTCGCCGAGCGCGCCCGCGTCCTGCGCGAGGAAGACGTCCGCCGGGGTGTTGGAGCCCTCGTCGAGGATCTGAGCCGCCATCTCCGCTGTGTTGCCGTAGCGGACGTCGACGGTCAACTCGCTGTCCTCTTCGAACTGCTCGATGATCGGGCCCACGAGCGACTCGCCGCGCCCCGAGTAGACCGTCAGGTCGGCATCGTCGGAGCCGCAGGCGGCCAGAACGGGGAGCAGGACCAGCGTCCCCACCAAGCCTCGGGCGGTTCTGTTCGCACTTCTGGCCCGCATCGCGGTCCCTCCGCATCATGTCCGTATCCGTGGGGCTTCCCACGCTTGCGAGATGAAGCTCGTTCCGCTTTCTCGATCCACCGATGCCGATCGGTCATGAGTTCGCCGATACGGCTGACGAGGCCACATATCCAGCCCACAGCATTAAGGTGAGCCTTACCATAGCCAAGTGTGGTAAGCCTTGCCAAACTGAGACATCTCGTCTCACTTACGCCTGCGCCCTCGGTTGGCTCACTGCCGAACCCCGTCGCGCGACCGGTCGTGTGAACCTGGGCCGCTCAGAGCGGTCCGAACGAGCACGGTTCAGCGCACGACGTTGAACACGCTGATCAGACGGTCGCGTCCCAGCGGGTAAGATCGGCTTCTTGTGGATGTGCGCGCGGAAAACGAGATGATCGACGTGCCGGCCGGGCAGGTGACGCTGTCGGACCGGCGCACGCAGCGCAGCTGGGCGGTTGAGCTTGCGCCCTACCAGCTCGGCGCGTTTCCGATCACCCAGGCGCTGTTCGCAGAGGTCACCGATGAGCGGCCGAGCACCGCGGTCGGCAACCGATTGCCGGTGGAAGGCGTCTCCTGGTGGGATGCAGCCCGGTTCTGCAACGCCCTGTCCCGGCGAGAAGGGCTGGAGCCGACGTACCTCCTGCATGCTGACGCTGAGAACCCCGCAGACACAGAGAACCCTGCGGACATCGAGTGGGACGCGTCCGCTGACGGCTACCGGTTGCCGACCGAAGCCGAGTGGGAACACGCCTGTCGTGCCGGCACGACAGGCGCGCGGTACGGGCCACTCGACGAGATCGCGTGGTATCGCCGCAACTCGCATGAGCGGATTCACGATGTCGGTGGCAAACGGGCCAACACGTGGGGCCTGTACGACACGCTGGGCAACGTGTGGGAGTGGTGCTGGGATCTCTACGACGCCGAGGTCTACGGCACGTACCGGGTGCTACGCGGCGGCGGGTGGTTCGACGAGCACTGGAGCTGCCGGGCGTCGGTGCGACGCCGTAGCCACCCCACCTTCCAGATCGACGACGTCGGGTTCCGCGTCGCACGTTCCACCGTGCGCTGAGACAGGGCAGTCCCGGCCGCCTGCAGACGACGCGCCCGGAACCACGGAGGCCTAGTGGCTATCGCCGGCGATCCGGGCCGCAGCGTCTCCCGGCTCCCACAGGTCCAGCAGCATGGTGTCGGCATGTCCACGGCTCTCGATCACTCGGTAGCCTTCCGAGCGGTACAGTGCGGCGCCTGCCTCGTTGCCGTGTTCCACGCTCAGGCTGATGTGCTCGATATCGCCGCTCTGTCGCGCCGCGTCGGCGAGCGCACGCAACAGCATGCGGCCCACACCCTGACCACGCCGGTGCGCGACGACGCCGACGGCCAGCTCTGGAATGTCCTCGCGAACGAAGCCGTAGCCGGGGTCAGACTCAGTGAAGAAGCGCAGCCATGCCGCGCCGACCGGCTGATCATCGTCGTCGGCCACCACCCCGACGTCCGTCCTGTGCGGCCAGCCATCGATGTAGTGCGCGATGGCCGGGTCCGACAAGGTGTCCGCTCTGCTGCGGTCCAGGTGGCTCGGCCAATTCGCGGCCTCCACGAGCATGTCTTCCAGAAAGACCACGTCCTCGGCCACTGCGCTACGAATCACGAGGTCACTCATGAGGCGATTATCAGGGCCGGCCGATCACCCGGCAATCGAGTTAATGAGCCGGCGGTACGCCGCTGCAGGGTCGCGCGGCGTGGCGGCCGGTGGCGCGACATCGCGGGGAGGTACTGTATGAAGCCGAACTAGTGTTCGGCGGGCGTCCGGCAGGTCCCCGTTCCCGATGGCCTGATCGGTGGGGCCGATGTCCGCGCGACCTCGAGGGAGTGCCAGCTGTATGCGTGTTCTCGGCGTTGACCCGGGGCTGACCAGGTGTGGCATGGGAGTCGTGGACGGTGCGCCCGGCCGCCCGCTCCGCCTGGTGGACGTCAACGTCGTCCGGACGCCGTCAGACCTTCCGCTGGGGGAGCGGCTGCTGGCGATCGAGGCGAAGCTGGACGAGTGGATAGCCGAGTACCGTCCCGACTCGATCGCCGTGGAGCGCGTCTTCAGCCAGCACAACGTCCGGACTGTGATGGGTACTGCTCAGGCGAGCGGGGTCGCGGCGCTCGTGGCCGCGCGTCGCGGACTGACCGTGGCGATGCATACGCCCAGCGAGGTGAAAGCCGCCGTGAGCGGTAACGGACGGGCGGACAAGGACCAGGTCGCGTTCATGGTGATGCGCCTGCTACGGCTGGAGAGCAAGCCGAGCCCAGCGGACGCCTCTGACGCGCTGGCCCTGGCGATCTGCCAGGTCTGGCGAGGTGGAGCGGCGAATCGGCTGGCGACGGCGATGAATGGGGTGAGGTAGTTGATCACGTTCGTACGTGGGCAGGTGGCGGGCATCCGCCCGACCGAGGCCGTACTCGACGTCGGCGGCGTCGGGCTGGCGCTGCAATGCACCCCGTCGACCACCGC
>NZ_ML142849.1:48377-48812 GCF_004138495.1 Phytoactinopolyspora endophytica | reverse complement strand
GGAGGATCTGACCGCGCTGACCAAGGTTCCCGGGATCGGCAAGAAGGGCGCCCAGCGCATCGTCATCGAGCTCAAAGACAAGCTCGGCGCCGCGGCCGGTGCTGCCGCCGGCGCCGGCACGGCCTCCGTGTCGCCCGCCGGCGGCTGGCAGGATCAGGTGCGCACGGCGCTGCTGGGGCTCGGTTGGTCGGCTCGCGACGCCGACGCGGCGGTCGACCAGGTCGCACCGACGGCGGCGGAGAACGGCCACGCCGCGGACGTGCCGTCGCTGCTCAAAGCGGCGCTGCGTACGCTGGCGAAGTGATCCGCTGCGATAGGTTGCGCCGATGAGCATGTTCGATGAGCCGGAGTCCCCCGACACGCGGCTGGTGGGCGGCGGCGCGGACGCCGACGAGCGCGCGGTGGAGGCCGCGTTGCGGCCTCGGACGCTCACCG
>NZ_ML142849.1:46226-48349 GCF_004138495.1 Phytoactinopolyspora endophytica | reverse complement strand
CATCGGGCAGGAACGGCTGCGTGAGCAGCTCTCGCTGGTGCTCGACGCCGCTCGCGGACGCGGCCGCACCGCCGACCACGTCCTGCTGTCCGGCCCTCCGGGACTGGGCAAGACGACGCTGGCGATGATCGTGGCCACCGAGATGGGTGTGCCATTGCGGATCACGAGCGGTCCGGCCATCCAGCACGCGGGGGACCTCGCCGCCATCCTCTCCTCGGTCAGCGAGGGCGAAGTACTCTTCTTCGACGAGATCCACCGCACGGCGCGGCCCGCGGAGGAGCTGCTGTACACGGCGATGGAAGACTTCCGGGTCGACGTCGTCGTCGGCAAGGGCCCCGGAGCCACCGCCATCCCGCTCGAGCTGCCCCCGTTCACGTTGGTGGGCGCGACCACGCGCACGGGACTGCTTCCCGGGCCGCTGCGTGACCGGTTCGGGTTCACCGGCCACCTGGAGCTCTACGAGCCGAAGGAGCTCGAACAGGTGCTGTACCGATCGGCGGGCCTGCTCTCGGTGGATCTGCGTGAGGACGGCGCGCGAGAGATCGCCGGGCGGTCCAGGGGGACGCCACGTATCTCCAACCGTCTGCTCCGCCGTGTGCGGGACTTCGCTGAGGTCCGCGCCGACTCGGTGGTGACCGGCGACATCGCGCGGGCCGCCCTCGAGGTGTTCGAGGTCGACGAGATCGGTCTCGACCGGCTGGACCGAGCGGTGTTGATGGCGCTGTGCAAGAACTTCGGCGGTGGACCGGTGGGCCTCGGGACACTGGCCGTGGCTGTGGCGGAGGAACGGGAGACCGTCGAGGAGGTCGCCGAGCCGTTCCTGGTGCGAGCCGGACTGCTGGCCCGCACACCCCGCGGCCGGGTCGCGACCCCCGCGGCATGGTCCCACCTCGGGCTTGCCGTGCCGCAGCGCGCACCCTTCGCGGACCGCGAGCCGGACCTGTTCAGCGTGGCCGAGGAAGAATGACGGGGCGCGTTGCTCGCAGTGAGGCAGGCCCGAGTTCTACACTTGGGGCGAACGGCGACTAGAATCGCGCGAACGTCCCATTTAATACCCCCTAACCGAAGGAAGCTCGTCAGTCATGGACTTGCTGCTGCTCCCTCTTCTGCTCATCGCAGTCTTCTACTTCCTCCTCATCCGGCCGCAGCAGCGGCAGAAACGGCAGATGGCGGAGATGCAGCAGTCGCTTGCCGTGGGCAGCACAGTAATGACCAGTGCTGGGCTGATCGCCACGGTGGCTGCCATCGATGATGAAGAAGGCGAGGTCGAGCTCGAGGTTTCGCCAGGCGTCACCAACCGCTACGTGCGTCGCGCCATCGCGCGGGTGATCGACAGCCCCGCGACCGGAGACGACCCCGATGACGCTGCGTCGCTCGACGATGAGGACTCCGACGTCTCCGCGGAGCTGGACGATGCGGAGAGCGGCGCCGACGAGAAGGCGCAGAACTCGGCGAACGACGCCGAGTCGCGCTGAAGATGAGCGATGCACCCGCATCGATGATCAGCTCCGCCGATCATCAGCTCTTGCTCTCGCACATCCGGGACGTACCTGACTGGCCCGAGCCGGGCATCGCCTTCAAGGACATCACACCGCTTCTGCGCGAGCCCACGGCGCTCGCCAGGACCATCGAGCTGCTCGCCAGTGGCGCGGGCGGCCCGGTGGACGCGGTGGTTGGCATCGAGGCGCGCGGATTCATCCTCGGCGCGCCGGTCGCATATCGGCTGGGCGCGGGGTTCGTGCCGGTCCGGAAAGAAGGCAAGCTACCGTCCGACACGTCGGCCGCCAGCTATGACCTCGAGTACGGCCAAGCGACGATCGAGGTCCACCGGGACGCGTTCACTCCCGGCGAGCGGGTGCTGATCATCGACGACGTGCTTGCCACCGGCGGCACGGTGCGAGCCACCGTCGACCTGGTGCGTGCGGCCGGTGCGGACGTGGCCGGTGTGAGCGTGCTGATGGAGCTCGGATTTCTGCACGGCCGTGACAAGTTGCCTGACGTCGAGGTAAGTACCCTGCTTTCGCTGTAGCGCGTCGTCGTGGATCCATGTAGACCGGTGGACTAGCCTGGGAATAGGACGTCTAGTTCGCTGAGGAAACATTGGGCGCCTACACTGTGTTGTC
>NZ_ML142849.1:26271-46196 GCF_004138495.1 Phytoactinopolyspora endophytica | reverse complement strand
TAGAGACGCAGTGTTGTCTCTTCGTAGACGAAAGTGGGTGCTGTGGCTGACCAAACCGCTTCCACAGGGGCGTTGGCGCCGGTGCGGGTGCGAGCGCGGCTCGCCCGCCTGACATCGCAGCGTCAACAATCTGAGCCTGCCCTGGAGCCGCTCTTCCGCACCATCAAGGCGGTCCACCCCAAAGCCGACCTGAGCGTCATCGAGCGCGCGTACCACGTCGCCCAAGAGGCACACAGCGGCCAGAAGCGCAAGAGCGGCGATCCGTACATCACCCACCCACTCGCGGTGACCACCATCCTCGCCGAACTCGGTATGACGCCGCCGACTCTCGCCGCGGCACTGCTGCACGACACCGTCGAGGACACCGACTACAAACTCGAGCAGCTCCGCGAGGACTTCGGCGACGAGATCGCCATGCTGGTCGACGGCGTGACCAAGCTGGACAAGGTCAAGTACGGTCAGGCGGCGCAGGCCGAGACGGTCCGCAAGATGGTCATCGCGATGGCCAAGGACATCCGGGTGCTGGTCATCAAGCTGGCCGACCGTTTGCACAACGCGCGCACCTGGCGGTACGTGCCGAAGGAGTCCGCGCGTCGTAAGGCACGCGAGACCATCGAGATCTACGCCCCGCTGGCGCATCGCCTGGGGATGAACACCATCAAGTGGGAGCTCGAAGACCTCTCGTTCGCCACGTTGCATCCGAAGGTGTACGACGAGATCGTCCGCCTGGTCGCGGAACGGGCGCCGTCCCGTGACGACTATCTGGTGTCGGTGATCGACCAGGTCCAGGGCGACCTGCGCGGAGCGAAGCTGAAGGCCTCGGTCAGCGGCCGGCCCAAGCACTACTACTCGATCTACCAGAAGATGATCGTCCGTGGACGCGAGTTCACCGACATCTACGACCTCGTCGGCATCCGCGTTCTGGTGGAATCCGTCCGCGACTGCTACGCCGTGCTCGGCATCGTGCACGCCCGGTGGAACCCGGTACCGGGGCGGTTCAAGGACTACATCGCGATGCCGAAGTTCAACATGTACCAGTCGCTGCACACCACGGTGATCGGCCCGCACGGCAAGCCGGTGGAGTTGCAGATCCGGACGTTCGCCATGCACCGCCGCGCCGAGTACGGCATCGCGGCGCACTGGAAGTACAAGGAAGAGAGCAACGCGGGCCGTGACACCGAGACGACCATCGGCACGGTGGACGGCAACGGCTCGAATGACATGGCGTGGCTGCGCCAGCTCCTGGACTGGCAGAAGGAGACCGAGGATCCCGGCGAGTTCCTCGAGTCGCTCCGCTTCGAGATGGAATCCAATGAGGTCTACGTCTTCACGCCGAAGGGCGATGTCGTCGCCCTTCCCGCCGAGGCCACACCGATCGACTTCGCCTACGCCGTGCACACCGAGGTCGGGCACCGGACCATCGGTGCACGTGTCAACGGCAGGTTGGTCCCCCTGGAGTCCAAGCTCGACAACGGCGACGTGGTCGAGGTCTTCAGGTCCAAGGCGCAGGGCGCGGGACCCAGCCGGGACTGGCTCACCTTCGTCACCAGCGCGCGGGCCCGGAACAAGATCAAGCAGTGGTTCTCCAAGGAGCGCCGGGAAGAGGCGATCGAGCACGGCAAGGACGCCATCGCCCGGGCCATGCGCAAGCAGGATCTGCCGCTGCAACGGATGCTGAGTCAAGAGGCTCTCACCGCGGTCGCCGATGATCTTCGCTACGGCGACATCTCGGCACTGTATGCGGCCGTGGGGGAGGGACACGTCTCCGCACAGAGCGTCGTGCAGAAGCTTGTGTACATCCTCGGCGGCGAAGAGGGCACCTCCGAGGACGCGGCCGAGGCAGCCAGCCCGGACCGGCCACGGCGGCGTGCCGCCGGTGACCCCGGCGTCGTCGTCAAGGGTGTCACCGACGTGTGGGTCAAGCTCTCCCGATGTTGTACGCCAGTCCCAGGCGACGAGATCGTCGGGTTCGTCACCCGAGGCGCGGGAGTCTCCGTGCACCGTGTCGACTGCGCCAACGTCGACTCCCTGCGCAAGCAAGAGGGCAGGATGGTGGAAGTCGAATGGGCTCCCACCGCGAACAGCATGTTCCTGGTCGCCATCCAGGTCGAGGCGCTCGACCGGGCGCGACTTCTCTCCGACGTGACGCGGGTCCTGTCAGACCAGCACGTCAACATTCTCTCTGCCACGGTTGCGACGGGAACCGACCGCATCGCCAAAAGCCGGTTCACCTTCGAGATGGCAGATCCGAAGCACCTCGGTCACGTGCTCAAGGCGGTTCGCGGCGTCGAGGGCGTGTTCGACGCCTACCGGCTGACCAGCGGCGTGCCAGCAGTGTCCAACTGAGCCGGCCGACCCCCTCATAGCGGACCCGCCGCGGTAGCGCATCATTCCAGAACAATGGCGAGATCGGCGAGGTGCGTGGCGTTGCCGATGACGTCGATGCGGGTGATCCGGTCGTCGTGGAGATGGACGGCGTAGACGGCCTGCGGCGTGCCATCCGGTGCGTAGGTGGCGCCAGGGAAGCCGTCGATCAGGGCGACCTGGGTCTGCTCGGCGCGGCCGGCGAACACACGTGCGACGGCGTCGGCTCCACGGACGTGGGCTTGCAGCAGCGGCGCACCATCGTCGGCGTGCGGAGTTGCGGTGGCGATCACGTCGGCGTCGGCGTGCAGCTCGACCTCCGGATCGAGGAGCTGGAGCAAGGCGCCGAAATCACCCGTACGGGAGGCTTTGAGAAACGCGCTGACAGCTTCGCGTTGGCGGGTGCGCTCAGCGGGGACATCAACGGAACGGATCCGGCGCCTGGCACGGGAGGCGAGCTGGCGAGCGGCGGCCGGTGTGCGTTCGACGATCGGGGCTATGTCGTCGAAGGATAGGCCGAAGACGTCGTGGAGGACGAATGCGAGGCGTTCGAGCGGGCCGAGCGTGTCCAGGACGATGAGCATCGCCGCTCCCACGTCGTCGGCGCGCAGAGCCGATGTCTCCGGTCCCGACGTCGAAGGGACCGGTTCGTCGTCGGGGAGCTCGGCCTTGATGTCCTCGTGACGGGATCCCCTGGTACGTAGCAGGTCGACGCTGACGCGCGAGATGACCACGGTGAGCCAAGCTTCGAGATTGTCGATCTCCTCGGTCTTCGCTCGCTGGAGCCGCAGCCATGCTTCCTGGACGGCGTCGTCGGCATCCCAGTACGAGCCGAGCATGCGGTAAGCGATGCCCCGCAGCTGGGGCCGCTGGGCGGCGAACGCAGCGGCGAGGTCGCGATCGGATCGCGCGGTCCGGGACAGGGACATCGTTGATGTGTTCCTTCACTTCTCGCCGTCTTCGACGGATCTTGTCACGTTTCGGCCGGCCGGTCCGACGTCCTAGGTGAAGCACACAACCGGTCCGGGACGAGCGCGTGGACACAACGGGCTGCTCGCTGCGCGGTGTCCACGTCTCTTGCCCGGTCAGCTTATCTCTCGACGAAGGAGCACCTCATGACTCTCCACTCCGCGATGTCCGTGTCCCCAGACCGGCACCGAGGGCTTCGCGATGCCGTGCGTGGCCGGGTGTGGTTGCCCGGTGACACAGACTTCGACGACGTCCGCCGGCCGTGGAACCTGGCCGTCGAACAGCCGGCCGTGGCGGTGGTGCAGGCTGCGGATGAGGCCGATGTGGCGGAACTGGTCCGGTACGCATCCGCCGCGAAGGTGGGCATCTCGACCCAACCCAGCGGCCACGGCGCCACCGGCAGGACCGAAGGCGCCATCCTGCTCCGCACCGGCCGCCTCGATCGGATCGAGATCGACGCGGCCGCGCGACGGGCCCGGATCGGCGCCGGCGTGCGCTCCGGCAGCCTCCAGGAGGCCGCCGCCGAGCACGGGCTGACGGGATTGCCGGGAAGCTCGCCCGTGGTCAGCGTGACCGGAGTCGTCCTCGGAGGCGGGCTGAGCTGGTTCGGCCGAGCCTACGGCTGGGTCGCCGACAGTGTCACCGCGTTCGACATCGTCGACGCTGACGGCCGGCCACAGCGAGTGAACGCCGGGTCGGACCCGGAGCTGTTCTGGGCGCTGCGCGGAGGCGGAGGTGACTACGCCACAGTCACCGGACTCGAGCTCGCCTTGCACGAGGCGCCGGCGTTGTTCGGCGGTCGGATGCTGTGGCACAGGGATCACGCTCGGGCTGTCGTCGACGCGTACCGGGAGATCACCCGTCACGCGCCGGCCGAGCTCACCGCCTGGCTGGAACTGCTGCACTTCCCGGGTGCGGAACCGATGATCGCGATCGACTCCACCTACCTCGGCGACGAGGCAGCCGCCCGGGCGTTGCTGGCCGGCCTCGACCGGCTTCCAGGCCCCTTGGCGGACACCCGCCGGCCCATGTCCGTGGCGGAACTGGGCAGCATCACCGGCGAACCCACCGAACCCGGTGCCGGGCAGTCTCGCGCCGAGCTACTCACCGGGCTGGACGACGACGCGGTCGCCACACTGCTCGATGAGCCGATCTCGCCGCTGATGATGGTTCAGATCCGGCACCTCGGCGGGGCGCTGGCACAGCCTAGTGACAGCCCGCACGGACCGCTGACCGAACCGTACGCGGTCTACATGTTAGGCGTGCCAACGGATCCGGGCGCCGCCGACGCGATCACCGTCAAGCAGCACTCACTCGCCACCGCGCTCCCGGTCAGCGGCCGCAAACCGGTGACCTTTCTCAACCCGGCGGAGACCCTCGCCGATGCCCTGCCGCCGGCCTCGATCGACCGGCTCCGCCGCATCAAGGCCGACCGCGACCCATCGGGCCTGTTCCGAAGCAACTTCGGCGTGCCGGTCTGACACGACCGGACGTGCCCTGGGCTAGGCGCGCGTCTACACGACGTGCCCCTCGGGCCGGATGGTGTTCCCGGCACTGAACCGCTCGCAGCTGAGTGGGGTGACGTCGACGGGCGGCGTGCGGCCGAGATAGAGGTCACGCACGATCTCCCCGACAGCGGGCGCCTGCAGGAAGCCGTGCCCGGAGAACCCAGTGGCGTACACGAAGTTCTCCGGGGACGAGGCACGGCCGATCAAGGCATTGTGATCCGGCGTGACCTCGTAGAGACCGGCCCACCCGGTGGCAACGGCCATGTCGGCCAGGTCCGGGGCGCGCCGGAGCATCGCGGCGCGGAACGGCTCCAGCCAGTCGGCAGTCCATTCCGTGTCGAACCCGGCCGTCTCGCGAGGGTCGGCCAGGCCGAAGAGCAGGCCGTCGTCGCTGTTGTGGAAGTACCCCGATGAGTCGAAGTCGATGGTGAACGGGACACGTGGAGGCGAAGGCCGCAGCGGCACGGTCAAGGCGATCTGGCGGCGGAACGGGAGCACCGGAAGGTCGACGCCCGCCATCTCGCCGATGCGTGCGGACCACGCACCTGCGGCGCACACCACGGCCGAGCACGTGATCGTGCCGCGGGAGGTGTGCACGGCGGTGATCCGGTCATGACGGGTGTCCATGGCGGTCACCGTGGAGTGGGTCATGATGCGCACACCGGCTTTGGCCGCTGCCTGGGCGTAGCCCTCGATGACGAGGGCGGGCCGGGCATGGCCGTCGTCGGGGGAGAAGGCGGCGGCCAGCAGTCCGTCTGTGGTCACGTACGGGCACAGCTGCCGGGCCTCGTCCGCGCTGATCAGCCGGCTCGGCACGCCGAGCTCGTTCTGCACGGCGACGCTGTCGCGGAACGCGGCGACCTGTTCGGAGGTGGTGAGCAGGAACAGGTAGCCGACGTTGTCCAGCTTGATGTCCTGGCCGGGGCGTCGTGCGAAGTCCTGGTAGGCCCGCAGGCTCCGGGCACCGAGCTCGATGTTGAGTGGATCGGAGAACTGGGCGCGCACACCGCCGATCGGCTTGCCGGAACTGCCGCTGCCGAGTTCGTCCCGTTCGAGCACGACGACGTCACTCACCCCGGCTTCGGCGAGGTGGAAGGCGATACTCGTCCCCATCACGCCGCCGCCCACGATCACGACGTCGGCATGTCCGGGTATCAACTCGGCGTTCGGCGCGGAGGTCGGCATCGACGAGGTGGGGCGGGGACGGACGTGAGGCGGCTCAGCGCGCGAACTCGTCGCGGGCTTGGATAGCTTGGTCCAGCCAGGCTTTGCGTGCTTCCAAGGCCTCTTCGGCTTCGCGGAGCTTGCGCTCGTTGCCGGACGCGCGCGCCTTCTCGACCTTCTGCTCCAAGTCCGCGATCAGACTCTGCAACTGGTCGACCGTGTCTTGTGCGCGTGCGTAGGCTTCCGGGTTGCTGCGCTTCCAGTCGGCCTGTTCGGCATCGCGGATGGCATCCTCGACGCGCCGCAGCCGCCCTTCGACCGAACGCCTGGCGTCGCGCGGGACGTAGCCGATCTCCTCCCATCGTTCCTGGATCGAACGGAGCTCGGCTCTCGCGGCCTTCCAGTCCTGGACCGGTAGCAGCGCTTCCGCCTCGGTGAGCAGCGCCTCCTTCGCCTGCAGGTTGGCGTTCTCTTCATCGTTGCGCTGCGCCTGCTCGGCGGAGCGTGCGTCGAAGAACGTGTCCTGCGCGGCGCGGAACCTCTTCCAGAGCGTGTCCTCCACATTCCGTGGGGCGGGACCCGCCTCCTTCCACTGCGCCATCAGGTCGCGATACCTACGCGAGGTCGGTCCCCAGTCGGTGGACGTCGCCAGTTCTTCCGCCTCGGCGAGAATCCGTTCTTTGATCACCCGCGCCGCATCGCGCCGCTCGGCCTGCTCGGCGAAGTGGGCCTTGCGTCGCCGCGTGTAGTGGGTGCGGGCCGTGGAGAAGCGGCGCCAGAGCGCGTCGTCGGTGGCGCGGTTGAGCCGTGCCAGCGACTTCCACTCGTCCAGCAGGGCGCGGAGCCGATCGGCGCCGGCGCGCCAGTCATTGCCCTCAGCGATCTCCTCAGCCGCGGCCGCGATCGCTTCCTTGCGGGCCTGTGCCTCCTCCTGGGCCTTGGCCCGTGCCGCTTTGCGCTCCGCCCGGCGTTCCGACACGTGGGCTTCGACGGCGTCCAGCCGTCGCGAGAGCGCATCAAGGTCACCGACCGCCTTGGCATCCGTCAAGGCCTCACGCAGTTTCGCGACGCCGGCCGCGGTCTCATCGGGCGGTGCCGCGCCTGACGACAGGCGCTGCTCCAGCAAATCCACCTGGACTGCGAGGTCGTCGAACTTCCGCCCGAAGAAGGCCAGCGCCTGCTCCGGCTGGCCGACCTGCCATGAGCCGACGGATCGTTCACCCTCTGACGTTCGGACGAACACCTCGCCAGTCGCGTCGACCCGGCCCCATTCGTTGGACGCGACGGTCTCGGGGGCAGACTCTGCTGGCTCTGGTGCTGGCTGTGCGTCGGTCGGATCGTCAGCGGTGGCCGCCTGGAGCGGTTCTTGCTCCGGGCTACCGGGGTTCTGCGTCACGGCGGGTCCTCATCCGGGGTCGGGTGAAGGCATAGGAACAGTATGAGGGTGCTGCGAAGGGACAGTCTAGGCAGGATACGCCGGAGAGAAGATAACGAGTTCGCGGCAATCGGGACGCGGGCGGTAATCTCGCCGGGTGCAGCTTCTGTCGTTCGCCAGCCCTGTGCTGGGCACCAACTGTTACATCGTCGCTCCTGACGGCGGTGACCAGTGCCTGGTCATCGATCCGGGCATCGGCGTGGACGAGGAACTTGACAGCATTCTGACCAGCCATGGTCTCCGGCCTGCGGCCGCGTTGGCGACCCACGGACACGTCGATCACACATTCGGGCTGGCCGAGCTCTGCCGCCGTTGGGACATACCGGTCTACATCCACCAGGCAGACGAGTACCGGCTGGACGACCCGATCGGAACGTTGGGCCCGGACCTGGCTCCGGCGCTGACGGCATTCGCCGATGCGTGGTCGCGGCCGTCCGACGTCCGCCCGCTCAGCGGAGGCGAGGAGATCGAACCGGCCGGTGTGCCGGTTCGGGTGATGCACGCGCCGGGCCATACCGAGGGGTCGGTGCTGTACTCGGTTCCGGCCCCGGACGACGACCGTCACGTCGGGCCGTCGTCGCTGCTGTTCACCGGCGACGTGCTGTTCGTCGGCACGATCGGCCGCACGGACCTGCCGGGCGGAGACTCGGGCCTGATGGATCAGACGCTCGAATGGCTGGCCACGCCGGAGCACGACGGCGGGCTACCCGACGCGATGAACGTGCTGCCGGGTCACGGCGACAGCGACACGCTCGGCAACCAGCGCGCGGTGAATCCGTTCCTGCGCGACCTGTGACAACGACACTCGTGAGAAGGATCCTGTGAACCAACCGGTATTCCGTGCCCCGAAGGGCACGTTCGACTTCGTTCCTCCACGCGGCGAGGCGATCCTGGCCGTGCGTGACGCCATGACGGAGCCGTTGCGGCACGCGGGGTACGGCTACATCGAGACGCCGTCATTCGAGGAGACGGCGCTGTTCGCCCGCGGGGTCGGCGAGTCGACCGACATCGTGACGAAGGAGATGTACACCTTCACCACCCGCGGTGGTGACGACGTCACGTTGCGTCCGGAGGGCACCGCACCGGTGCTCCGTGCCGCGCTGGAGAACGGACTGCACCGTGGGGCGCTGCCGGTCAAACTCTGGTACTCCGGTTCGTACTACCGGTACGAACGGCCCCAGAAGGGCCGCTACCGGCATTTCTCGCAGGTGGGCGCGGAGGTGCTGGGCGCAGAGGACCCAGCGATCGACGCCGAGCTGATCGTGCTGGCGATGGACGCCTACCGCGCACTCGGTCTCACCGGCGTGCGCGTCGTCGTGAATTCGCTCGGCTCCGACGAATCACGGCCGGCTTACCGGGCGGCGCTGCAGGAGTACCTGCGCCGGCTGGACCTGGACGAGGACACGGCGAAGCGGGTGGAGATCAACCCGCTCCGGGTACTCGACGACAAGCGGCCGGAGGTTCAGGCCGCACTGGCCGAGGCGCCCCTGATGAGCGAGTTCCTGTCCGACTCCGACCGTGCCCACCACGACACCGTCCGCGCTCTGCTGTCCGACGCCGGAGTGCCGTTCGACGACGACCCGCGGCTGGTGCGCGGCCTGGACTATTACACCCGCACCCTTTTCGAGTTCGTTCACTCCGGCATCGGTGCCGCACAGTCGGCGGTCGGGGGCGGAGGCCGGTACGACGGGCTCTCCGAGCTCATCGGCGGACCGCGACTACCCGGCGTCGGATGGGCGCTCGGCGCGGATCGGACTCTGCTGGCCATGGAAGCCGAAGGACTGACGCTACCCGGCCGTACCGGCGTCGACGTGTTCGCCGTCCCGCTCGGCGACGATGCGGCGCAGCGGCTGTTCGGAGTCGTGACCGCATTGCGCCGCGAGGGTGTGCGGGCGGACATCGCCGTCGGCGGCCGTGGCCTCAAAGGGGCGATGAAGGCCGCGGATCGCAGCGGTGCCCGAATCGCCATAGTCCTGGGGGAGCGGGACCTGGCCGAGAACGTCGCTCAGATGAAGGACCTCGAGTCGGGCGAACAGCTGGCGATCCCGCTTGGTGACGTCATTTCCCAGGCCAGAGACAGGCTCGCGTCGTTGGAATGACCCGAGGCCCGGCTTCGCGGATCGGAAGTCATGTCTGCGCCTGGCCGCAGTCGCGGCCCTTGTGCTCCTATGCCCGGCGAACAGAAATGTAACGGTCATGTGACCGAGTTGCCTAGGGCTAGTCAAGCCGACGTCCGGCACGGCAGTATGTCCCGGACTCGAGCACTGAAGGAGCCTCGATATGGACGACGTGAATGACTTTCTGAGCCGGGCATCCGGCTTGGTCTGGGGTGGGGAGACATGGGGAGGTTACGACTTCTTCGGCATCCTCATTCCACTGTTGCTGGGAACTGGTCTGTACCTGACATGGCGGATGAGCGCCATCCAGTTCCGCACCTTGGGGCGCGCGCTGCGTCTGGGGCTGCTCAAACGCAAAGAGCCCGGTGGTGAGGGCGATGTCACCCACTATGAAGCACTGACGACGGCTCTGGCAGCGACGGTAGGTGTGGGCAACATCGCCGGTGTCGCCGGTGCCATATATCTCGGTGGGCCGGGCGCGCTGTTCTGGATGTGGATCACCGGCCTGGTCGGTATGGCTACCAAGTACTGTGAAGCGTTCCTGGGCGTGAAGTTCCGGCACACCGACGCGGCAGGTGAGCAGAGCGGCGGCCCGCAGTCCTACTTGACGCACGGGATCAGGGGCCGGTTGGGGCCGATCCTTGGTGTGACGTTCGCGGTCTTCGCCATCCTGGCCAGCTTCGGCATCGGGAACATGACCCAGGCGAACACGGTCGCGAGCACGGCCGACGGATCGTGGAACGTGCCGACGTGGGTGACCGGCCTGATCCTGACCATCTGCGCGGGCGCCGTCATCATCGGCGGGATCAAGATGATCGGCAAGGTGACCGCGGCTTTCGTCCCGCTGATGATCGTGGTCTATCTGCTCGCCGGCACCTGGGTGCTGCTGGCGAACGTCGGTGAGCTGCCCGACGCGATCGAGCTGATCTTCACCGACGCGTTCACGGGGACCTCCGCGGTCGGCGGCTTCCTTGGAGCGGGGTTCTTGTTCGCCCTACGGTACGGCGTCGCGCGCGGCATCTTCTCCAACGAGTCGGGCCTGGGCACCGGCGGCATCGCGGCCGCGGCGGCGAAGTCCACGCACCCGGTACGGCAGGCACTGGTGTCGATGACGCAGACGTTCATCGACACCATCGTCGTCGTGACCTTCACCGGCCTGGTAATCATCGTCACCGGTGCGTGGCAAAGCGGCGAGGACGGCGCCCCGATGACCTCGCTGGCCTTCGAGACCGGACTGCCGGGTGACTGGGGCGACCACGTGGTCGCGGTCAGCGTGGCGTTCTTCGCCTTCTCCACCCTGCTCGGATGGTCCTACTACGGCGAGCGCAACGTGGAGCGGCTGGTGGGACGCGTCGGGGTTATGCCGTACCGAGCCGTCTTCGTTCTCGTCGTCTACGTCGGTGCAGTGACCGAACTCGAGACGGTGTGGACCTTCTCCGACGTGATGAACGGCCTGATGGCCCTGCCCAACCTGATCGGCTTGCTGATCCTGGCCGGCCTCGTCGCCCGGGAGACTCGCGAGTACCTGAACAGTCCGGAGGGCATGACGCTGAAGGAGCGACGTCGCGGACGGGGACCAGAAGAGGAAGACCGCGTTTAGCGGCCTCCTCCTAACCCCGACGATCATCAACGGGTGGCCGCGTCCTCGTGTGTCCACCCGTTGATGATCATGGGAGGTCGGAAGTGAGTCGCGTCCAGCGGCGCGGCTTGCGTAAGATCGCAGGCGGCGCAGGCACGCCGTGCAATATCGCATGCGCCGGCCCGACCGACCTACCCCGAGAGGATCCTTCACGTGCTCCGTACCCATGAGGCCGGCACACTCCGTGCCGACCACGCCGGCCAGACCGTCACGCTTACCGGGTGGGTCGCCCGGCGGCGCGATCATGGGGGAGTCGCGTTCCTGGATCTGCGGGACGCATCGGGCGTCGCGCAGGTAGTGGTCCGTGACGAGGCCGTCGCGCATGGGCTGCGCAACGAGTTCTGCATCAAGGTGACCGGTGACGTCGCCGCACGTCCCGCCGGCAACGAGAACCCGGCCCTGCCGACCGGTGAGATCGAGGTCATCGCCGCCGATGTGGAGGTGCTCAGCGAGTCCGAGCCGCTGCCGTTCCAGATCGACGACCCCTCGGCCGGCTCGTCCGTGGGTGAAGAGGTTCGGCTGAAGCATCGCTACCTGGACCTGCGCCGCAGCGGTCCGGCCGCGGCCATCCGGCTGCGCAGCGAGGTGAACCGGGTGGCGCGCGAGGTCCTGCTCGGGGAACGCTTCGTCGAGGTCGAGACGCCCACCATGACCCGCTCCACCCCCGAGGGTGCGCGGGACTTCGTGGTTCCGGCCCGGCTGCGGCCGGGCTCGTGGTACGCGTTGCCACAGTCGCCGCAGCTGTTCAAGCAGTTGCTCATGGTGTCCGGGCTGGAGCGGTACTTCCAGATCGCGCGGTGCTACCGCGATGAAGACTTCCGTGCGGACCGGCAGCCGGAGTTCACTCAGCTCGATGTCGAGATGAGCTTCGTCGAGCAGGACGACGTGATCGAACTGACCGAGCGGATCATCACCGCCCTGTGGCAGCTCGTCGACGTCGAGATCGCTACGCCGCTGCCGCGGATGACCTATCGCGAGGCGTTCGACCAGTACGGCAGTGACAAGCCGGACCTGCGGTTCGGGCAGAAGATCACCGAGGTGACCGAGCATTTCGCGGACACCACCTTCCGTGTCTTCCAAGCGCCGTACGTGGGCGCCGTGGTGTTTCCCGGTGGCGCGTCGCAGACTCGCAAGGAGCTCGACGGCTGGCAGGACTGGGCTAAGGCGCGCGGGGCGAAGGGCCTGGCCTACGTGCTGGTCGGCGCGGACGGTGAGCTGTCCGGCCCGGTGGCGAAGAACCTCTCCGACGAGGAGAAGGCCGGCCTGCCGTCGCTGGTGGGCGCCGCCGAGGGCGACGCGATCTTCTTCGGCGCCGGCCCACGCAAGTCGTCGCAGTCGCTGCTGGGCGCCGCCCGTCTGGAGATCGGCCAGCGGGCGAAGCTGATCGACGAGGACGCCTGGTCCTTCGTGTGGGTGGTCGACGCGCCGCTGTTCGAGGCGAGCTCCGAGACCGACGATGTCGCCGTGGGGACGGGTGCCTGGACGGCAGTGCACCACGCGTTCACCTCACCGAAGCCGGAATGGCTGGACACTTTCGACTCCGACCCGGGTAACGCGCTCGCGTACGCGTACGACCTGGTCTGCAACGGCAACGAGATCGCGGGCGGGTCGATCCGTATCCACCGCCGCGACGTGCAGCAGCGCGTCTTCGACATCATGGGGCTCTCCCCGGAGGAAGCACAGGAGAAGTTCGGGTTTCTGCTCGACGCCTTCAAGTACGGTGCGCCCCCGCATGGCGGCATCGCGTTCGGCTGGGACCGGATCGTCGCGCTCTTGGCGGGCGCGGACTCGATCCGCGACGTGATCGCCTTCCCGAAGACCGGCGGCGGTTACGACCCGCTCACTGCCGCTCCGGCGCCCATCACGGCGCAGCAGCGCAAGGAGGCCGGGATCGACGCCACGCCCGACGAAGGCTGATCCCGCAAGTTCGTTTTTCGGCGGTCCCGTGGGCCGTGCGCGGGGGATAGCGTAGGCGCATGGGACCAACCGTCGATCAGCGTCTCATCGACATCGCTACCTCGGCGGTCTACTCGGAACTGGTGCAGCTGCGCCGGGCGATCCATCGCTATCCGGAGCTGGCCGGCGACGAGGGTGAGACCGCGGCGCTCGTCGCCGGACGGCTGCGCGGCGCCGGTCTGGACGTCCGTACGGGCGTCGGTGGCCATGGCGTCGTCGCAGTGTTGCACGGAACCGAGCCGGGCCCGGTCATCGCCTACCGGGCGGACATGGACGCAGTGCGCGACGACGAGTTGTTCGACAGCGACATCCGCTCCCGGGTCGCGGGTGCGGCGCACCTGTGCGGGCACGATATCCATACGGCTATCGCCGTCGGCGTCGCGGAGACACTGGGAACACTGCGAGACCGGCTCCAGGGCAGCATCGCCTTCCTGTTCCAGCCGGCGGAGGAGACCCTCACCGGTGCCCGGGCGATGATCGCCGACGGCGTACTGGACGACATGCCACCCGCTGAGATCTATGCGATCCACTGCGGACCGACGCCGGTCGGCAACATCTGCGTGTCGCCGGGCGTGGGCCAGCCGGGGCAGGACGGTTTCCACGTCGACATCACCGGTCCGGACGCGGTCGCACGGGCACACGAGATCCGCGCCGCGGTGCTCGAGCTGGCCACGCTGCCGCCCATCCATGAGCTGGACCAGGACGTGCTGACAGCGATCACGGAGCCCGGTGGGCCGTTCGCACGGTTCGTCGTCGCCTGGTCATGGATCGAGTCCACACCCGACGACGGCGCGCGGGTGAGCGCGATGTTCCGGGCCTGGCCGGAGGAACGCTACCCGGAATTGCGCCAGCACAGCGTGGACATTGTCACGAAGGTGTGCGGCGCGGACATGGCGGAGCGCGTCGCATTCTGGGGTGAGCCGTTTCCGGCGATGGTGTGCGACGCGAATCTGAGCGAACAGGCCGGCGAGTACTTCGGATCCGTACTGGGCCAGGAGAACATCACCGTCCTGCACGGGTTCTATCCGTACAACGGTGACGACTTCGCGCTGTTCCTCGACCGGATCCCGGGGGCGATGTTCTATCTCGGCGTCTCGAACGAATCCACTGGACAGCTCGGTCTGCCACACGCGCCGCAGTTCAGCGCCGACGAGAGTGCCATCGGCATCGGGACCCGTGCGGTCGCCGGGTGGCTGAGCGCACGCCTCAGTGCGCTGAAAGCCTTCCCTGCGGGTGGACGAGGTTCTTGACCTCTGCTTCGGTCCCGGAACGGCACGAAGCAGGGATGGTCGAACGGCGGATCCATAGGGTCTGTGTATGGCCGCGATAGCGACATGAGGCGTTCACATATGGGCTGTACCGCACAATCATGGGAGCCCACGTGCGACGGTGCGCGATGCTGTCAGAGCCGACACGGCGCCGCCGCGCAGGAAGGTCGGGTCATGAGGCGAACAGCAGTCACCGCGGGCGTCGCCGCCGCGGCGTTGACACTGGCGGCATGCTCTCCCACGGAGGGCGACGAGAACGAGGGCTCGTCCCCGGGCGAGCTGACGCCGGTGACGATGGGCGTGGTCGTCACCACCAGCACGGTGCCGATCTACGTAGCGCAATCGGAAGGCATCTTCGCCGACCACGGACTTGAGGTCGAGCTGGAGGCAGTGCAGAATTTCGCCGCCGCGGCGCCGTCGCTCCTGAACGGGCAGATCAACTTCGCCACCGCGGCGACCGCCCCGGTGGTCAAAGCCATCGACCAGGGTATGCCGCTGCTAGCCGTGGCTGGGACGAGCGCCACGGTCGAGGATCCCCGGGCCGAGGGGAACCAGCTCGTGGTGCGCACCGACAGCGGCATCGATGACGTCGTCGACATGGCCGGGCACACGATCGGCACCAATGCCGTCGGATCTGGCCCTCATGCCGCAATGCTGGCGTCCTATCTACGCGCCGGTGGCGATCCAGAGGCCATCGAGTGGGTCGTGATGCCGATGAACGAACAGATCGCGGCGCTAGAGTCCGGTGAACTCGACGCGGCCGTGCTCGCCGAGCCGTTCACCGGGATGGCCCTCGCTGACGGACATGAGGCGATCTTCTCCGCCTACCGCGAACCGGGCTACGAGATCATGGAGCCTGACGCGCCCTACGTCGTCCTGCTGTCCTCGCAGAGCTACCTCGCCGAGAACGCCGAGGTCGCAGGCCGGGTCAGGGACGCGATGATCGAAGCCAACCAGGTGGCCGCGGAGGATCCCGACCTTGTCGTCGAGCTCCTCGTGTCGGAGGCCGAGATGGATCCCGAGATCGCCGAGCAAGTCGCGCAGCCGGGATTCAACGGTGTTCTGACCGGCGACGAGATGCAGGCGATCGGCGACGCCATGTACGAGGCGGACATGATCGAGCAGCCGTTCGACGGCAGCGCCTCCATCTGGGAGCCCTGATACCTCTCAACTCCGCCTGACGCCGCCCTCGTCGGGTTCACCCGCGACGGCGAGCGCGGCGTCACGAAAGCGACGGATCGTCGGTAGTTCCCGTCGATCGGCGCGATAGACGGCCGACGCTTCGAGCGGGCGGGGACCGTCGGCGATGCGCCGGAGCACCACGCGGTCGGGGTGGATCAGACTCCGGACGCTCTCCGGCATGATCGCGACGTAGAGCCCGGCGGTGATCAGGGGGATGGCCTCCTGCATGCTCGGTACGTCCCGGATCCGGGGAAGCGGCAGGCCCGCGCGCTCGAACGCGTAGAGGAGACCGACACGGATGCCGTCCCGCATCGACCTCCCGGGAACCGCGAAGTCCAGGTGGGCGATGTCGGAGAGCGGGATGGGATCGTCGCCCCGCTCGTACGACGGAGGCAGCACCGCGATCATCTCGAGCATGGTGATGAAGTCGACGGCGATGCTCTCGTGGTACAGGGTACGAATGTCCTCGGTCGAGGACGTCGCCACCAGCCCGGCATCCGTCTTCTGAGCGATCACTGCTTCGATGACCGTGAGCGGATCGGCCTCGTGCACGGAGACGTCGAGGTCGGCACTGTCGCTCGTGAGCTCTCGGAGCATCTTGGGGAGGAACGCGCCGCTCAGAGTCGGGGTACAGCTGATCTCCAGCGTGCCCGAGCGGCCGCTCTCGATCGCCGCGATCCGCCTGCGCAGCTCTCGTTCCTGCGCCAGCGCACGCTCGGCGAGCCGGAGCACCTCGGCGCCGGTCGCGGTCAGCGTGACACCGCGCGACGTGCGCGTGAGCAGCCGGCTGCCGAGATCCGACTCCAGCTGGGCGATCGCGGCGCTCAACGGTGGTTGGGTCATGTACAGCTCGGCGGCGGCACGGGAGAAAGAGCCCATGCGCGCGACGACGCTGAAGTAGCGCAGCTGCCGTAGCTCCATACACGGACTATATAGCGGGTAGTGGCGATTGCGCCTTGCCGCAATAGCTCGGATGGACCACCGTTGAAGGGCCGGACATCAGCCGAGCAATGGAGCAGGCCTCATGAGTCAGGTGGTTGTGAACCGACGCGCTAGCGGGACCCTGTCGCGACAGGCGGAGCTGACATTGGGCGCGGTCGGCCTCATCGGCCTCGTCCTGCTGTGGCAGGTCGCCAGTGTGACGGGCCTCGTCTCCGAGCGGGTCGTCCCCGCCCCCACGGACGTGGCCGGCGCGCTCGGGCGGCTGGTCACCACCGGCGACTTCTGGGGCGCGGTCTGGGCGACGGTGTCGATCACCGTCATCGGCATGGTCGTGATCCTGCTCATCGCCGTTCCCGCCGCGATGGCCATCCACGCCAGCCGGATCGTCGAGCATTCCACCTGGTTTCTCATCGAGTTCCTGAAGCCGATCCCAGGCGTGGCGCTCATCCCGCTGGCTCTTCTGCTCTGGGGCCCCACCGACGGCGTCAAGCTGTTCCTCATCGTGTTCGGCTCCCTCTGGCCGATGCTCACCCAACTCGTCTACGGTCTGCGCGAGATCCCCGGTCTGGCGCTCGAGATGGCGCGCGTCTACCGGTTCGGGTTCTGGCAGCGCATCCACCGGATCACGATCCCGAGCGTGCTGCCCTTCACACTCACAGGGCTGCGGATCTCGGTGACGATCGCCCTGATCATCGCCATCGTCACCGAGTACATCGTCGGAATGTCAGGGCTGGGCTCTCTGCTCGCGCTGGCACAGCTCAACGGCGTCGTCGACCAGGCCTTCGCTCTGCTGCTGGTCTCCGGACTGCTCGGTCTCGCATTCAGTGGCGCGGTGGCCGCGCTCTCGGGCCCGCTGCTGTTCTGGCATCCCTCGCAGCGTGAGAGGAGGAACGCATGACGGCGAAGACCACTCTGCGCGGATGGCGCCTGGTTCTGTTGCGCGCCTGGCTGCCTGTCACGCTCGTCGTGCTGTGGTGGACACTCAGCGCGGGGAGCGAAGCGCTCTACTTCCCGCCGCTGCAGGAAATCCTCACCACCCTCGTGGACGAGTGGATCCTCGGCCCGCGCTGGCGCGATGACCTGCTGCCAAGTCTGGCTAACTTCACGATCGGCTTCGGAGTCTCCGTCCTGCTCGGCACCGCACTGGGCGTCCTGCTCGGAATGTCCCCGGTCGTGCGGGCCCTGTTCGCACCGGTGCTGACGTTCTTCCGGTCGCTTCCGTCTCCCGCACTCATCCCGATCGTGCTCGGCATTCTCGGGATCGGCGCCGGAATGAACATCTCGCTCATCGTGCTGGGCGCGATCTGGCCGATCCTGCTGAACACCATCGACGGGGTGCGCAGCGTGGACACCCAGCTGCGCGAGATGGTCCGTTCCTACCGCCTGACCCGGCGGCAGGTCATCACCTACGTGATCCTGCCGAATGCGGGACCGCAGATATTCGCCGGGTACCGCATCAGCCTCCAGATCGCGATCATCCTGATCGTCGTCAGCGAGATGGTCGGCGCCACCCATGGCCTCGGTTACTACGTGCTCGAGTCGCAGCAACTGTTCATGGTGACCCAGACCTGGGTGGGCACGATCCTGCTCGGCATCATCGGCTACCTGCTGACGTTGATCTTCCTGCGGATCGAGAGACGAGTGCTGCGGTGGCAGATCCGGATGCGGCAGGCGACGGGGGCGTCGTGACCGACAAGACGAGAACGAAGGCGGACGGCATCATGGGCGAACAGCACATCCTCGACCTCCAGAACGTCGGTAAGACGTATTCGACAGGCGCGGTCTCCGCACGGATTCTGGACGGCGTCGAGTTCACGGTCGATCGCGGCGAGTTCGTCTGCGTCGTCGGCCCGTCAGGTGCCGGGAAGACCACCCTTCTCAAGTGCATCGCCGGGCTGACCTCACCGACGACGGGGCGCACTCTCTTCGAGGGCGAGGAGGTCACAGAACCGCCGGCGAAGCTCGCGGTGATCTTCCAGGACTACTCGCGCAGCCTGCTGCCCTGGCTCACGGTCGCGAAGAACATCGAGCTGCCGCTGCAGAAGGCGCGGTTCCCGGCGAAGGAACGGCCGGACATCATCACGGAGGCGCTGTCGAACGTCGGCCTCGAGGGCAAGGGCAGTGTCTACCCGTGGGAGATGTCCGGCGGGATGCAGCAGCGTGCGGCGATCGCGCGCGGGCTGGCCTATCAGCCCGATGTGCTGCTCATGGACGAGCCGTTCGCCGCTGTCGACGCGCAGACCCGCATCGATCTCGAGGACCTGGTGCTCGGCATGAGCCGGCGTCTCGGCATGACCGTGCTGTTCGTGACGCACGACATCGACGAGGCGGTGTATATGGCGCACCGCGTCGTGGTCCTCTCCGGTACCCCTGCGAAGGTCGCGCGGGACATCCCGGTGGATCTACCCGACGAAAGGGACCAGGTGACGACCAAGAACCTTCCCCGATACGGAAAGCTGCGAGCCGAGGTCTTCGGTCTCATCCAGGAGGCGAAACACGCCGTCACCCGGGACATCGGGATGGTGCGCGCATGACGGCCGACCGCCCGTACGTCGTCACACTGGGCACCGCCGGCGGTCCGGTCTGGTGGCCCGGACATCATCGCCGCACCGGGATCTCCACCGCCGTGGTCGTGGGGGAGCGGACGTACATCGTCGACGCGGGCACAGGCGTGGGACGGCAGCTGATCGGCGCGGGCCTGTCGATGGCCAGCGTCCGGGCCATCTTCGTCACCCATATGCACTCCGACCATGTCGTCGACCTCGGCAGCCTCGCCCTGTTCGGCATCATGCGGATGCCCGCCGACCCGACGCACACGGTGGAGATCGTGGGCCCCGGTGACCGTCAAGTACTGCCCCCACTGTCCTCGCGGGCGCCGGGAGGGCTGACGCCGGCGTTCCCTGACGAGCCGACCCCAGGCACGGCGCGGATGTTCGAGTTGCTGATGCGGGCGTACGCGACGGACATCAACGACCGGCTCTACGACTCGCTGCGTCCGACGCCGCGCGACTGGTTCCATGCGCGGGACATCGTCATCCCACCGGACGCGGGCTTCCACCCGAATGACCACCCGGCACCCGATATGGCGCCCTTCCCCGTGTACGAGGACGACGCCGTGCGCGTGAGCGCGACGCTGGTGCAGCACGCACCGATGGCTCCGGCTTTCGGCTACCGCTTCGACACCGAGGGCGGCTCGGTCGTGGTCTCGGGCGATACGGCGCGCACCGACAACGTGGTCCGCCTCGCTACCGGCGCCGACGTGCTGCTGCACGAGGCGGTCGACTTCGACTGGGTCGAACGCCGGTATGAGGAGCAGCGGGACGCCTCGGCGAAGGCTACCCGTGACCACCACTACGCGGCGCACACGTCGCCACGAGAAGC
>NZ_ML142849.1:9680-26208 GCF_004138495.1 Phytoactinopolyspora endophytica | reverse complement strand
ATCGCGGAGAAGGCAGGCGTGCGCCGGCTCGGGCTGCATCACCTCGCGCCCGGCCACACGCCGCGCGAGGTGTGGGAACGCGACGGGCACCTCTTCTCCGGCCACTTCTGCGTCCCCGCCGACCTCGACGTCATCCCGCTGCGGCCCTGAACGTGCCACACGCCGCTCGCAGGCGCAGTGTTCGTCATGATGCTCCCTGCTATGCTCGAGACCGTTATGCGGATCTGACTCCTTCTTCGGCCCGCGTCCAGAGGCCACGTCGGCCCGGCGGGCGTCGCTCGAGCATTCTCTCGAGGTCGTCAGATGTCTCAGCTCTCCGCACGTTCACTTTCCATCTCCTACGCCGGTCGCGTCGTCTTCGACGACGTGAGCCTCGACGCGGGCGCCGGTGAGCGGCTCGGGCTGGTGGGGGAGAACGGCGCCGGCAAGTCCACCTTGCTGCGCCTGCTGGCCGAGGCCGAGGAACCCGACACGGGCGCCGTGTTCCGCCACGGCAGCCTCGGCTATCTCAGCCAGGAGCCCGACCTGCCACCAGGAACCGTCAAGGACGCCGTGGACGCCGCACTGGCGGAGTTCCGGGCACTCGAGGCGCGGATGCGCACCCTTGAGGGCCGGATGAGCGACGGCGACACCGCAGCCCTCGACGAGTACGGGGAGCTGATGGCCGAGTATGAGCGGCGCGACGGATGGTCCGCCGACGCACGCGCGGCACGCGCCATCGCCGGACTGGGGCTGGGCGAGGTGGCGCTGGAGCGCCCTGTCGAGGAACTCTCCGGTGGGCAGCAGGCCCGGCTCGCGCTGGCCCTGGCTCTCGTCCGTGCGCCGGACGTGCTCCTGCTGGACGAGCCCACCAACCATCTCGACGACGACGCGGTGCGGTACTTGGAAGACACATTGCGCGACCACCACGGCGTGGTCATCGCGGCTTCACACGACCGTGCCTTCCTCGACGCCGTGTGCACCTCGATCCTCGACCTTGATCCCGCACTGCATACCGCACCGGACGGGAAGCCGGCCCTGGGACCGTCACGATATGCCGGAACCTACAGCGACTACCTGCGGAGCAAAGCCGCGGCCCGGCTCCGTTGGGAGCACGAGCACCAGCGGTGGAATGACGACGTCGACCAGGCCCGGGCGGCGGTCCGTACGGGAGCCCGCCAGGTCGGCCACACCAACCGGGCACGGCGTGACAACGACAAGTTCCAGCCGCACTTCTTCGGGCAGAAGGTCGACGCGGCGGTGGCGCGGCGGGTGCGCGATGCGGAGAACCGCTTGAAAGAGCTGGAGGCGAATCCGGTTCCGAAGCCTCCTCGACCGCTGACGCTGCGCGCCTCGATGGGCGACGTGCCTGGGGACGGCATCCTGATCTCGGCCCGGGACGCGGCGGTGCCCGGCCGGGTCACCTTGCCCGCGCTCGACATCGCGGCCGACACCAGGCTGATGGTCACCGGTCCGAACGGCAGCGGCAAGTCGTCGATGATGGCGGTCCTCGCAGGCGCGCTTGAGCCTGCTCAGGGACGCGTGATGCACGCCCGCGGGCTGCGGATCGGGTGGCTGCCGCAGAGTGGCACGTTCCCGGATCCGGGCCTGTCGGCCCTGGCGGTGTTCGCCGCCGGTCGCGAAGGGCCCGCCTCGGAGTACCAATCCGAGTTGGCCAGGCTCGGCCTGCTCGCCGGCTCCGAGCTCCACACTCCGGTGGGCCGGCTCTCCGTGGGCCAGCAACGCCGTCTGGCGCTTGCCCGGCTACTGACCGTGCGACCGCAGGTGCTGCTTCTCGACGAACCGACGAACCACCTTTCGCTCGGCCTGGTCGAGGAGCTGGAGGAGGCCGTGACCGGTTCCCGTCTACCGGTCGTCCTGGTGACACACGATCGATGGGCACGCCACCGGTGGGACGGGGACCGGATCGACCTACGGTAAGGTAAGCGACATGGCAGCAATCACACTGATCAACGGCACAGCCTCCTGCCGGCTGCGTCGCTGCGCGACGGCATAGCCCGCTACCCACACTCGCACCTCAGCCAGTCTCGGTAGCCGGCGTATGCCGGTCTCTCTTGTCTATCTGACTACAGCGGTGAGCAGGTCCGGTACTCGATGGACCGCCCCTTCGCATACGAGATGCCTGTGGTGAATCATGCCTTCGCGCGCAAACAGTAGATTCTTCTCCGACAATCGATCCGGAATTCATATCCTTCGTGACCACGCCGTGGTGCGTCGACTTATCCGGTCCGCCTCACCGGGGACCGAAGACCTCGTATTGGAGTTCGGCGCCGGAACGGGGGTTTTGACTTCCGCCATCGCGGATACCGGCGCCCGGGTCATCGCGATCGAACGCAATCCCTCTTTCGTGCGCCGGCTCGAACGACGTTTCGAGCTCTCCGACAATGTGCGGATCGTGCAGGTGGACGCACGTGAGGCACCTCTGCCGCGACGCCAGTACGCGGTGGTGGCGAACATCCCGTACGCCATCTCCACCAGCCTGTTGCGCCGGCTCCTGACGCCGGCAGAGACGTCGCTGGAGGCGGCCGATCTGGTCGTCGAGTGGGGATTCGCCAAACGGGTGACCGCTGACCAGCCCCGGGACTACGAGATCGCGTGGTGGCAGCTGAGATACCAGATCAGCATCGTCAGGCGGATTCCACGGCGCAGCTTCAGCCCTGAGCCGTCGGTGGACTCGGCGCACCTCGCGATACGCCGGCGCAGCAGCGTAGATGGGCGGACCTTGGACGCGAGGAGTCGTGAGTTGCGTGCGGCGTATCGGCGACGGCGCTGATGACGACCTTGAGCGCCCTGGCCCGGCAGGGACGCTTGACGGTCACCTTGCTGGTGGTATTTGGCTAAGACAAGATCATTTATGAGAGGTCTTGACAGCGCACTTGCTGCCGTGTCATGGTGAATAACGAAGCAAGGCCCCCCAAATGGCGGCGGCGTGGCTCTTATAATGGAGATGCCCACGCCGCCGCTTTCTGTGTCTGCGCCTGTCGAATCGATAGAAGCGTCCGCAATATGGGATTAGCGGCCAAAATGTGCCGAATTGGCCATTTTGGCCTTTGGTCCCGCCATTCATGTGGAAGCCGTGGCCGCAATCAGGGGTTAGCGACCGCCACCTGTCGGCGACCAGAGTGCAGGCGCCGAGTCTGCGCATGGACCCGGCGCATCATAGGCTCGCGGTATGGAACAAGAAGGACTCTTTGGAGCGGCGCCGGCTGCCACGACCACTGGCGGATCGCTGGCGGGAGCGGACGAGTCCTATGCGGGTCAACCCCTTGCGGTACGGATGCGTCCGCGTGCCTTGGACGAGGTGGTCGGTCAGGACCACTTACTCGGTCCCGGAACCCCGCTGCGCCGGCTGGTCGAGGAGGACCACCCCATGGCCCTCGTGCTGTGGGGGCCTCCGGGTACCGGCAAGACCACGCTGGCGTACGTGGTCAGCCGCGCTACCCAGCGCACCTTCGTCGAGCTGTCCGCGGTGACGGCGGGGGTCAAGGACGTTCGTGAGGTCATGGAGCGCGCCCGCCGTGAACTGGTGCGTACCGGCACGGGCACGGTGCTCTTTGTCGACGAGGTGCACCGGTTCTCCAAGACACAGCAGGACGCCCTGCTACCCGGCGTGGAGAACCGCTGGGTGTCGCTGGTCGCGGCCACCACGGAGAATCCCTTCTTCGCGCTGATCAGCCCGTTGCTGTCGCGGTCGCTGCTGCTGACGCTGGAGCCGTTGGGCCAGGAAGGTATCGAGGAGGTTTTCGACCGGGCGTTGACCGACGAGCGCGGACTTGGTGGGACGGTCAAGATCGACGACGATGCTCGGGAGCATCTCGTCCGTCTCTCCGGTGGAGACGCCCGTCGTGCCTTGACCTATCTGGAGGCCGCCGCCGGTGCCGCCACGGGATCGGACGATGCGACCATCACGCTCCAGGTAGCCGAGCAGGCGGTCGACCGGGCCGCCGTCCGCTACGACCGGGACGGCGATCAGCACTATGACGTCGCGAGCGCTCTGATCAAGTCGATCCGCGGGAGCGATGCCGATGCCGGCCTGCACTACCTGGCCCGGATGGCCGAGGCGGGGGAGGACCCGCGCTTCCTGGCCCGGCGGCTGGTGATCCTGGCCAGTGAGGACATCGGCCTGGCGGATCCGTCGGCGCTGCAGACGGCTGTCGCGGCAGCTCAGGCCGTGCAGCTGATCGGCTGGCCGGAGGCGCAGATCACACTGGCTCATGCGGTCATCGCGCTCGCGCTCGCCCCGAAGTCGAACAGCGTCGTGAAAGCGATCGGGGCGGCGTCGAGCGACGTCCGTGCGGGCCTGGCCGGTGCCGTGCCCCCGCACCTGCGCGATGCGCACTACTCCGGCTCGAAGAAGATCGGCCACGGGACGTCGTACTCGTATGCGCACGACGATCCACGCGGCGTCGTCGAGCAGCAGTACGCACCCGATTCCGTCGCCGACAAGCAGTACTACGAGCCGGGAACGCGTGGCGCGGAGCGCGACTACGCCGAGCGTTACACCCGCCTCCGCACGATCATTCGGGGCGAGTGAACCGCTCGAACCGCGTCTTGACGTCTCGATCAAGGTAGTCGATCTTGGTCGTCAACACGACTCTCGAGACTGGCCAACCTGCTCTCCATGACGCTGAGCCGATGTTCGAGGGCCTGAAACCGGCTCTTTTGAGAATCAATGATCCTCTCTACCTGGGCTTTGAAGAAATGTCGTGTCATGTTGATCGATAGCGCCACGAGACTGAGGGTGATGCCGAGAAAGGGCCATATTGCTGTGTCTTGCATCGGAAGCCTCCCTGGGTGGACTCGTGTCTTATCACGCTGAGCGGACAGCACTGCCTCGTGGGACGAGCCAGCCGGCGCATGCGGACCACTCGATGCGGATCTTCCCACGGAGGTACCTGGGGACGAGCGAGAGCGGCTTGCCCCATTACTGCAACCGGCTCCTACCAGTCGTGAACGGTGCCGTCCAGGAGTCGGTTGACCGGTAGGTAGGCCGGGTCGTACGGGAACTTCTCGGCAAGCTGCTCGTCGTACTCCACGCCGAGGCCTGGCGTCTCGCCCGGATGGAGTAGCCCGTCGGTGAACGAATAACTGGTCTTGAAGACCTCGAGCGTCTCCGGCGAGTGCCGCATGTACTCCTGGATGCCGAAGTTGTGGATGGCCAGGTCCAGGTGAAGAGCCGCGGCCTGACCGACCGGGGAGATGTCCGTCGGTCCGTGGATGCCCGACTTGATCTGGTACAGCGCCGCGAAGTCGAACAGCTTCTTCATCGCGGTGATCCCGCCGGTGTGCGTGACGGCCGAGCGGACGTAGTCGATCAGCTGCTCGGTGATCAACGTCTGGTAGTCGAAGGCGGTGTTGAAGATCTCGCCGATCGCCAGGGGAGTGGTGGTGTGCTGCCGGACCAGGCGCAACGCCTCCTGGTTCTCTGCCGGCGTGCAGTCCTCCAGCCAGAACAGGTCGTACGGCTCCAGCGCCTTACCGAGCTTCGCGGCCTGGATGGGGGTCATCCGGTGGTGGCCGTCGTGCAGGAGCGGCAGCTCGGGACCGAACTCGTTCCGTACAGCTTCGAACACGGTGGGCACGTGACGCAGGTAGGCCCGGGTGTCCCACTGCTCCTCACTGGGCGCGGCCGAGCGCTGGGCGGGCTCGTAGTCGTAACGTTCGCCGATCTTCGTACTCGCCGCCACCCCGTAGACCGAGTCCAGGCCCGGGACGCCCGTCTGGATCCGGATCGCCCGGTAGCCCAGTTCCAGGTGCTCACGGATCGAGTCGAAGAGCGCCTCCAGGTCGAACCCGCTGGCGTGGCCATAGGCCAGCGCACCGGTGCGGCTGGCGCCGCCCAGCAGCTGGTACAGCGGCAGTCCCGCCACCTTCGCCTTGATGTCCCACAGTGCGACGTCGACGGCGGCGATCGCGGCCATCGTCACCGGACCGCGCCGCCAGTACGCACCGCGGTAGAGGTACTGCCACGTGTCCTCGATCCGGTGCGGGTCACGTCCGATGAGCAATGACGTGACGTGGTCACGCAGGTACGACGCTACGGCCAGTTCGCGCCCGTTGAGGGTGGCGTCGCCGTATCCCACCACGCCGTCGTCAGTCGTAATCTTCAGCGTGACGAAGTTGCGGCCTGGGCTGGTGACGAACACGTCTGCGTGGCTGATCTTCATGACTCTCCGAGCTGTGTAGGGTGTGTGGGACTCCGGCCGTGGGTGCCGTCGCAATCCACAGAGTATCGACGCACGACGGGACCAGGTTCGGCAACCGGTTGCCGAGTCTTGCCACGACAGGAGCATGATAGAAGTCGGGCCGCGACACGACCGTCATCGCGGTAGGGTCAGGCTGAGACTTCGACAGATCAGAAGAACTATCCGCATGGAAGGGCGGCATATCCATGTCCGTAGGCGAGGTTGCCGGGCTGATCGCGGCCGTGGCTTTCGTCGCGCTCGTCGCCATCTGCGCGCTGCCGATCTTGAAGGTCGGCAAGACCGTCGACGAGTTGACCCAGACGGTTCGTGACATCCGTCTTGAGCACGTCTCGAAGACCGCGACAACTGTGGACGAGACCAATGAGCTGCTCGCATCGACGAACGCTCAACTGCAGCGCGTCGACGCCATCACGGCGAACGCTCAGACCGTCACCACCAACGCGGCTGCCATGTCCTCGCTGTTCGCGGCGACTCTAGGTGGGCCCATGGTCCGGGTTGCGGCGTTCACCTACGGCGTGCGTCGTGCCATGACGCGGCGTAAGGGAGACCGGCGGTGAGGCGGCTGTTCTGGATCGCACTCGGTGCGACAGCCGGTGTCCTCGTCGTCCGGAAGCTGACCAAGGCGGCGGACAGCCTCACCCCCGAGGGCGCCGCGGATCGGCTGTCCGGCGCGATGAACTCTGTGTCGCATTCGATCCGGGAGTTCACCGCCGAGGTGAAGGCCGGGATGGCGGAACGGGACGGCGAACTTCGCGAAGCGCTTGGAATCACGGACAATGGAACTGAGGCCGACGGTGAGCCGAATCTGACCGCCGTTGAGGACCTCCTACATCACAACCAGCGGAGAGGCACCTTCTGATCATGGAAACCGCCGAGATTCGGCGACGCTTCCTGGACCATTTCGAACGGAACGGACACACGGTCGTTCCGAGCGCGTCGCTGATTTCCCCCGATCCCTCGGTGCTGTTCACCATCGCCGGCATGGTGCCGTTCATCCCGTACCTCACCGGCCAGCAGGCGGCACCGTATCCACGGGCCACCAGCGTGCAGAAATGCATCCGGACCTCGGACATCGAGGAAGTCGGCAAGACGACCAGGCACGGCACGTTCTTCCAGATGAACGGGAACTTCTCGTTCGGCGACTACTTCAAAGAAGGCGCCGTGGAGCTCGCCTGGGAGCTTGTGACCGGCAGCCAGGACGACGGCGGATACGGGTTCGACCCGGACCGGTTGTGGATCTCGGTCTTCCACACCGACGACGAGGCCTTCGAGGTCTGGAAGAAGGTCGCGGGCGTGCCCGAGGAGCGGATCCAGCGCATGGGTCTGCACGACGAAGAGAACTACTGGTCCACGGGGCAGCCCGGCCCAGCCGGCCCGTCCTCGGAGATCTTCTACGACCGTGGCCCTGAGTACGGTCCCGACGGCGGTCCGGCCGTGGACAAGGGCGGCGACCGGTTCCTGGAGATCTGGAATCTCGTCTTCATGCAGTACGAGCGCGGTGTCAGCACCGGGCCGGGCAAGAACGACTTCGAGATCCTCGGCGACCTGCCGGCCAAGAACATCGACACCGGCATGGGCATGGAGCGGGTCTCCTACCTGCTGCAGGGCGTCGACAACATGTACGAGATCGACCAGGTGTTCCCGGTCATCAAGCAAGCCTCGGAGCTGTCCGGCAAGCGTTATGGCGCGAATCATGAGGACGACGTCCGGATGCGCGTCGTCGGTGACCATATCCGCAGCTCGCTGATGCTCATCGGCGACGGTGTCACGCCGTCGAACGAGGGCCGTGGCTACGTCCTGCGACGCCTGCTGCGCCGCAGCGTACGGGCGATGCGACTGCTCGGCGTCGACGACCGTACGCTGCCGGAGCTGCTCCCGGTGAGCCGGGACGCGATGAAGTCCGCGTATCCGGAGCTGGAGACTGACTTCACCCGGATCTCGAGTGTCGCTTACGCCGAGGAGGACGCGTTCCGCAAGACGTTGCGGACCGGCACCCAGATCTTCGACCTCGCCGCGGACGAGACCAAGCAGGCCGGACGGCCGACGCTTGCCGGCGACACCGCGTTCAAGCTGCACGACACCTACGGCTTTCCGATCGACATCACCCTGGAGATGGCCGCCGAAAAAGGGCTCTCCGTCGACGCCGACGAGTTCCGGCGGCTCATGACCGAGCAGCGCGAGCGCGCGAAGGCCGATGCGAAGTCGAAGAAGGTCGGCCACGCCGACATGAGTGCCTACCGCGAGCTGCGTGACGCCGGCGTGACGCCGTTCACCGGCTACGAGGAGCTCAGCACCGACACACGCGTGCGTGGCCTCGTGCGGGACGGTGTGGCGGTCCTGGTCGCGCAGGAGGGCGACACCGTCGAGCTGGTGCTGGACCGTACTCCGTTCTATGCCGAATCCGGTGGTCAGGACAGCGACGCGGGGATCATCACCGCCGACGGGTCCGAACTCGAGGTCCTCGACGTCCAGCGCCCGATCAAGGGCCTGATCGTGCACCGGGTACGGGTGCGCAGTGGCGAGCTGGTCAGCGGTCAAGACGTGCTGGCCCAGGTGGATCCGGAATGGCGCATCGGCGCCTGCCAGGCGCACTCGGGCACGCACGTGGTCCACGCCGCGCTGCGTGAGGTCCTCGGCCCGCAGGCGCTGCAGAGCGGCTCGTACAACAAGCCCGGCTACCTGCGGCTGGATTTCGCCTGGGGGCAGGCCCTGGGACCGGAGACCCGCAGCGAGGTGGAGGAGGCAGCTAACCTCGGTATCCGCCGGAACCTGCCGGTCTCGGCAACGTACATGCCGCTGGAGAGGGCGAAGGAGATCGGAGCGCTGGCACTGTTCGGCGAGACCTACGACGAGGATGTCCGGGTCGTCGAGATGGGCGGCGAGTGGTCACGCGAACTCTGCGGTGGCACGCACGTGGCCCGTTCGTCTCAGATCGGACTGGTCACGCTCACCGGGGAGAGTTCCGTCGGGGCCGGGTCCAGGCGGGTTGAGGCGTTCGTCGGCATCGAGGGATTCCGCTATCTGGCCAAGGAACGCACTTTGGTGAGCCAGCTGGCCGACACGCTGAACGTGCAGCCGGAGCAGCTTCCGGAACGGATCTCGCGACTGGTCGCGCAGGTCCGTGAAGCGGAGAAGAAGCTGGCGCAGCTGCAGCGGGCGGCCCTCGGCACGAAGGCGGCCGAGCTCACTGGGTCGGCCAAGGATGTCCTCGGGGTCCGCTTCGTGGCGTACGAGGCGCCGGCCGGAAGCTCCACGGAGGACCTGCGCAACCTGGTGCTCGACGTCCGGGGCAAGCTGGGCGAACAGCAGCCGGCCACGGTGGCGGTGACCGCGGTGGGGGACAACGGTCGTCCGACCGTCGTCATCGCGACCAACCAGGAAGCCAGGAACCGGGGTCTGAAAGCAGGCGAGCTGGTGAAGACGGCCGCTCAGACACTCGGTGGAGGCGGCGGCGGCAAGGACGACGTCGCGCAGGGCGGCGGCTCCGATCCGTCCAAGGTCACCGAGGCGTTGGGCCGCGTCGAGCATCTCGTCGGCGAGACCATCACGCGCGGCTCCTGACGACCAGGGTTGCCAAGTATGCGTCTTGGTATCAGGCTAGGCGTGGACGTCGGCCGAGTCCGTATCGGCATCGCCGTGTCTGACCCGGCCGGGATGCTCGCGACCCCGGTCGAGAATGTCCAGCGCGGAGACGGTGACGTCGAACGGTTGGCCGAGCTCGTGAAAGAGCGGGAGGTGATCGAGGTCGTGATGGGCTTCCCGCGGAGCCTGAGCGGTCAGGAAGGGCCCGCGGCCAAGGAAGTCCGGGCGTTTGCTGCCAAATTGACCCAATATGTGGAACCATGTCCTGTCCGTCTGGTTGACGAACGGTTGACAACGTCAGGGGCAATGCGAGCGATGCGGGCGAGCGGGGTGTCCGCTCGCAAGGGGCGCAAGTCGGTCGACCAGGCGGCTGCAATGATGATCTTGCAAGATGCGCTCGACGCGGAGCGCGCAAGCGGAGTGCCCCCTGGAGAGGTTGTGACACGGAGCTGATGAGCCACGCGGGTATTCCGGCCTTCGAGGCTGAGACGACTCCACGCCCGCGCCGGGGCGGGCATCGGCGCAAACGGCGCAAGAGGCGGCGGTTCGGCTCGTTCATCGCGGTCATCCTCTCCCTTGGCGTGATCGGCGGCCTGATGGCCGGGCTCTACTACGGCGGAAGCGCTGTCATGGGATCGCTCTCCGACATGTTCGGCGATCCAGAAGACTACGAAGGGCCCGGGCAGGGTGAAGTGTCGGTCACCATCGAAGAGAACTCCACCCTCCGCGGAATGGGCGATGTCCTGGTAGAGGCGGACGTCGTCGCGAGTCGAGAGGCCTTCGTTCAGGCCGCGGAGGCCGACGGCGGGGTCATCCAGCCGGGAACGTACACACTGGCCGAGCGGATGAGTGCCGAGGATGCGGTGACAGCGCTGGTCGGCGGTGGTGCCTCAGTCGAACGAGTGACCGTGCCCGAGGGGTACCGGATCCGGCAGACGCTCGATCGTCTCGCCGACGAGACCGAGTTCGAGGTAGAGGAGTTCGAGGAGGCTCTCGAGGAGATCGAACTTCCTGCCTACGCCAACGACGAACCCGAGGGTTTCCTCTTCCCGGCCACGTATGACCTGGGACAGGACATCAGCGCGCAATCGCTGCTGCAGGACATGGTCGGCCGGTTCGAGCAGGCCGAGGGCGAAGCCGGTCTCACGGCCGCCACCGAAGAGATGGACATGACGGTTCGGGAGATCGTGACCGTCGCCAGCATCATCCAGCGCGAGGTCCGGGCCGAGGAGGACATGGCCCGGGTGGCCGATGTGATCTACAACCGCATCTCTGGCGAATGCGCAGCCAACGGCGTCCAGGAACGACGGCTGCAGATGGACTCCACGGTGCATTTCGCGGCCGACGACTACACCAGTGTGTTCACGTCCGACGAGATGCGTCAGATCGACTCCCCGTACAACACGTACCAGGTATCCGGCCTCCCGCCGGGGCCGATCGCCTCCCCTGGCGCGGCCGCGCTCGAGGCGGCGATCAACCCCTCGGACGAGGGCAACTGCTATTTCGTCACGGTGAACCTGGAGACGGGAGAGACGAACTTCGCGGCCACGCAGGAGGAACACCAAGCGAACGTCGAAGAGCTGCAGACGTACTGCCGGGAGAGCGATGCCTGCTGACCCGGCGCGCAGGTGTGCGGTTCTGGGATCGCCGATCGCGCACTCGCTGTCCCCGGTGATCCACCGGGCCGCGTACCGCGAGCTAGAACTCGATTGGCAGTACACGTCCCATGAGGTGGACGAAGACGGCCTGGCAGGCTTCGTCGCCGGTCTCGACGGAAGCTGGCGCGGCCTGTCCCTGACCATGCCACTGAAACGGGTCGTCTTCGATGTCGCCGATGAGGTCACGGAGCTGGCCCGGACCGTAGGCGCGGCGAATACCCTGATCAGGGCGGACGACGGGAGGCTGTCGGCGGAGAACACCGACGTCCCCGGGCTCGTGGGTGCGCTCCAGGAACGCGGCGTGACATCGCCGTCGACGGTGTGTGTCTGGGGCGGGGGAGCGACGGCCGCGAGCGTGCTGGCCGCGGTCGCCCAGATGCGCGCCGCTGAGGTGCACGTGCATGCGCGTTCGGCTGAACGATCGCGGCCGGCGCGCTCGGTGGGGGACTCCTTCGGTCTGCGGGCCGAGCACGCGCGATGGGAGATCATGCCAGGCTGTGGGGCCGCGGATCTGACGGTGAACACAGCTCCGGCCGGTGCGCTCGATCCGCTCGCTGAGGCCCTGGCGGTCCGCGCCGCCGACCGCTGTCTGTTCGATGTGATCTACGATCCCTGGCCCACCGTGCTGGCGGCACATTGGGCGAAGGCCGGCGGGCCGGTCGTCAGCGGTCTGGATCTGCTGGTACATCAAGCGCTCGGTCAGATCGAGTTGATGACCGGGCAGAGCGTCCCTGTCGCCGTGCTCCGCGATGCAGCGGAGCAGGCGCTGGCAGCCCGCACAGCACGGTGATCGCGCTTCTGGCCCTGCTCGGCCTGGCGGTCGGCGCGGCGTTACCACGGGTGATCGCGCAGATCCCCGATCGTGAGCCGGCCGAGGGCGAACCGCGACCGGCGTCGTATCGGGAGCTCGCCGCCATGACGGGACTTCCCGTGGTACTTGCCGCGGGAACCGCCGGGGCGTGGTCTTTGCTCGCGGTGGCACGCGCCGACCTGGGAGGCGCGCTCGGCGCCTTTCTCCTCGTGGCCGCACTCGGAGCGGCGATGGTCTACATCGATATCCGGGAACATCGGCTTCCGGACTGGTTGACCATCCCCGCGTTCGCCGGCGCCGCGGTGGCGCTCGGCGTGGCTGCGGCGGCCGGAGGCGACTGGAGCGCCTACGGCCGGGCGTGGGCCGCTGCAGCGGTGAGCCTCGTCGTCTTTCTGTTGCTCGCTGTCCTGCGCCCTTCCGACCTGGGGCTCGGTGACGTCAAGCTGGCTGCCGTGATCGGGCTGGTGCTCGGCTGGATCAGCTGGCCGGTGGTGGTCTTCGGCATCTTCGGCGCGTTCGTCATCGGCGCCGTCGCCGGGCTCGCACTGCTCGTCGCAGGACGCGCCGGCCGCCGGACCGCCATTCCATTCGGTCCGGCGATGCTCCTGGCCGCCCTCATCGCAGCTGTATGGGGCCAGTCGATCACCGACGCCTACCTCGGCCTGTAGCCGCCCGCCGCATCGCGCACCCGCGGTGGTGCGGCACCACTTGTCGAGCGGGCGATGACTTCGGCACCTGCCGCCGGTCTATGACGGTAAGCGGCGATCACCACATGCCCGTCGTCGGACTTGACCTAAAGAATGGTTCAGGTTCTAGTGTCCTTACTCAAGGCGTACGCGCCCCGCAAAGGCGTGCCATTGCTGGAAGAAGTACCGCACCGACGTGGTTGAAGCATCAGGAAAGTGAGGCTTGATATGAGCATGGAAGTGACCGCGTGGGAGTCGCTGTACCACGCAATGCACGCCCAGGAAGACCGGCGACCATTCCGTAAGGCGACGTTGAAACGTATCGCCACGTTCGCCCAGCCACACCGGCGCCAGCTGGGATGGTTCCTGGTGCTGAGCGCGATCAGCGCGGGCCTGGCGGTGGCCACGCCGCTGCTGGCCGGGCGTGTGATCGACGAGATCACCGGCGCCGGGTCGACCAACGTGGTGGTGGTCCTGGCGCTGATCATCGCCGCGATCGCGATCGCCGAGGCCGGGTTCGGCATCGCCGAGCGATGGCTGTCCTCCCGGATCGGTGAAGGTCTCATCCTCGACCTTCGCACCTCGGTCTTCGACCATGTGCAGAAGATGCCGATCGCGTTCTTCACCCGGACCCGCACCGGCGCACTGGTCAGCCGGTTGAACAACGACGTCATCGGGGCACAGCGCGCGTTCAGCGACGTCCTGTCCCGGGTCGTCAGCAACATCGTCATGCTTGTGCTCGCGCTCATCGTCATGCTGAGCCTGTCCTGGCAGATCACTGTCCTGACGCTTCTCCTTCTACCGGTGTTCGTCGTGCCCGCCCAGCGCATGGGCACCAGGTTGGCCAAGCTGGAGCGCGAGGCCGCCAACCACAACGCGACCATGAGCACGCAGATGACCGAGCGGTTCTCGGCTCCAGGCGCCACTCTGGTCAAGCTGTTCGCCCGCCCGGACGTGGAGCTTTCCGAGTTCGCCGACCGGGCTCGGCGGGTGCGCGACATCGGGGTGAAGACCGCGATGGTCCAGTGGATCTTCATCACGGCGCTCACCTTCGTGGGTGCGCTGGCGTTGGCCCTCGTCTACGGGCTGGGCGGCTTCTATGCGCTCCGCGACCAGTTGGACGCCGGCGCCGTGGTCTCGCTCGCGCTGCTGCTGACCCGTCTCTATGCGCCCTTGACGGCCTTGGCCAGCGCCCGGGTCGAGGTTATGAGCGCCCTGGTGAGCTTCTCCCGGGTGTTTGAGGTTCTGGACCTCAAGCCGCTGATCGCCGAGTCGCCGCAGGCTCGTCCCGTGCCCGACACCCCCGCATCGGTCGAGTTCGACGACGTTCGCTTCGCCTACCCGACCGCGGACAAGGTCTCTCTGGCATCGCTCGAGGAGGTCGCCCAGCTCGACGTCCGGGGCGGGCAGGAGATCCTGCACGGGGTGTCGTTCCGGGCCGAGCCCGGACAGATCGTGGCGTTGGTCGGTTCATCAGGGGCTGGAAAGTCCACCATCGCCCAGCTGATACCGCGGTTGTACGACGTCGACAGCGGTTCGGTCCGGGTGGCCGACGTGGACGTCCGCGATCTGAAGGCGGACTCGCTGCGCCAGACGGTCGGCATGGTGACTCAGGACGGCCACCTGTTCCACGACAGCGTCCGGGCCAACCTTCTGCTGGCGCGCCCGGCGGCTACCGAGGAGGAGATCTGGGAGGCGCTGCGCCGAGCCCGGATCGATGACCTCATCGCGTCGTTGCCCGCTGGGCTCGACACGATTGTGGGGGAGCGCGGCTACCGTCTTTCCGGCGGTGAGCGTCAGCGGCTGACCATCGCACGGATCCTGCTGGCGCAGCCACGCGTGGTGATCCTGGACGAGGCCACCGCGCACCTCGACTCGACCTCCGAGGCGGCCGTGCAGGCAGCGCTCACCGAGGCGCTGATCGGCAGGACCGCCGTCGTCATCGCACACCGGCTGTCCACGATCAGAGCGGCGGACCAGATTCTCGTCATCGACGAGGGCCGGGTCATCGAACGCGGGACGCACCGGGAGCTGCTGGAGGTGGGTGGACGGTACGAGGAGCTCTACCGCACCCAGTTCGAGCAGCAGGACGAGACACCCACCGATATACCGGCCGAGATACTGCCGGCCTGATCCACCTGATCGGCGCCCCGGGCCTCAACCGCTGACCGCGCGTAGGGCTCCGGGGTGCCTGCCGTTCAGGTGGTCGAGCGCCGCCGACGTCGCCTCGTCCGCCGGGAGGTACACCAAGAGTTGCAGGCCGCTGGAGTCGGCCAGGTCGAGCGTCTCGTAGACGAGTGAGAGCTCTCCCGCGACGGCGTGGGAGATATCGACCGTGCCGTAGGGCTCGGGCACCGCGGTGACCGCCGCGAACCGGTCGGTGAACCGCGCACCGGCCTCGGCGGCCAGAATGGTGGCGAACTCGGTGGCGTACGGATCACCGATGGTGGTGTTGGCCTTCAAGGCGGCCACGTGCTGGTCGGCGAACTGGGTCCAGCGAGGGAAGGCGTCCTCGGCGCGGTCATCGGTGAAGATGTACCGGAGCAGGTTAGGCGACTCGCCATCCAACAGTCCGAGCGGCTTGGCCAGCCGTTCATAACCGGCCGTGTAGGCGATGATGTCGCCGAGCCAGTTGAGCAGGACCCCCGGCGTAGGTTCCAGCCGGTCGAGTAGCGCCTGCACGGTGGGACGGACCGAGTCTGGTGGATCCCCGGCCGGGCACAGCGCGTTCCCGCCCATCGCCTTGATAGCCAGGCGGAGCAGGAGCCGCTCACCGCGAGTGAGCTGCAGCGCGTCCGCCAGCGCGCCGATCACCTGGGGAGACGGATTGCGGTCGCGGCCCTGCTCGAGCCGCGTGAGGTATTCCACGCTGATCCCTGCCAGCATCGCAAGCTCTGAACGCCGCAGTCCTGGCGTCCGACGCCTGCGTCCTGCCGGGATCCCGGCGTCGGCCGGAGTGATGGACTCGCGGCGGGCGCGCAGAAATGCCCCGAGCTCGTTGTCGGTCGCAAGCTCGTTGTCATCAGCCACGACCTCAGACTACCCGCGGAGTCCGTGTTGAGGCTGGCCCTGCCGGGGCCAGCCTCAACACGGACTCCCTCATTCGCCGTCCCGCGGGCAGTGTTGGGACCCGACGCCGCGGCACGCACGCGGCTGGAATGAACACACCCAGCACAAGGAGCAGAGATGGATCTAGGACTCAGCGGACGCACCGTCATCGTGACGGGGGCATCCGGAGGGATCGGCCGCCACATCGCACGAGGGTTCGGGGCAGAGGGAGCGAACGTCGTCGTCACGTATCACCGCGCACGCCACGAGGCCGAGCAGGTCGCCAAGGAGATCGGCGAACGTGCGCTCGTCGTCCAGTACCAGATGGACGACGAGGATGCCGCCACGTCGCTCGTCGAGTCGGCGCGGGAGTGGACCGGACGCGTGGACGTGCTGGTCAACAACGCGGTGCATTGGGGCGACGACGCACCGGAGCCGGATCGTCCGTTCGAGACCGTGCCGGACGCCGGCTGGTTGAAGGTGCTCAGGCTGAACACCGAGGGAGCGCTGCGGCTCAGCCGTGCGGTGGCGCCGATC
>NZ_ML142849.1:9225-9644 GCF_004138495.1 Phytoactinopolyspora endophytica | reverse complement strand
AGAGCAGGTGGGGCCGTTTGGTGCATATCTCATCGAGCATCGCCACCGACGGGATGGCCGGCGGGGAGTACTACGGGGCGGCCAAGGCCGCGTTGCACGGGTTCAGCCGCTCGGCCGCGTTCAGCCTCGGCAAGGACGGCGACATTCTGTCGAACGTGGTCATGCCGGGGTTCACCCGGACCGACACCAATGCCGAGATGGCCGACGAGTACGGGCACATGTTCAGTGCGCAGGCACCGATCGGACGGCTGCTGGATGCCTCCGAAGTCGCGGGGCCTGTCATGTACCTCGGCTCCGCCGCCAACACGGGCGTCACCGGGCAGGTCGTCACGGTGAGCGGCGGCGCCTGATGTCTCAGGCCGTCGGGATGACGGTCTCGTAACCGGCCGCCTTCAGCGCCACCAGGATCTGGGCGAGCG
>NZ_ML142849.1:3431-9198 GCF_004138495.1 Phytoactinopolyspora endophytica | reverse complement strand
GGTGTTGGTGCGGTCCCCGCCACCGTCGTGCAGGAGAATGACATCACCAGGCTGCACGTCATCGAGCACCCGCTCAACGATCGTCGAGGCGTCCGGTCGCTTCCAGTCGCGGGTGTCGAGGGTCCAGTCGAGGATCGTCATCCCGTGGTCCCTGGCTGTCGGGGCGACCTCGGGCGTGACGTACATCGCGGGTTGCCGGAAGAACCGAACCGGTGCGTCGGGGGCCGCCTCGGCGATCGCGTCAGACGTGTCGGTGATCTCTTTCTCGATGACGTCGACCGGTCGTGTGCTGAGCTCGGCGTCATGGCTGTACGAGTGGTTGCACAGCGCATGCCCCTCGTCGACGATGCGTCGCACGAGTTCGGGCTGGTTGCGGGCCTGTTCTCCGACGATGCAGAACACCGCCGTGGCCTCGTGCGCGGCGAGCATGTCCAGGATCTGTGCCGTATAGGTAGCATGCGGGCCGTCGTCGAACGTCAAGGTGACCGGGGCAGCGCCGCTCGAACTCTCGGGCAACTCGGGCACGTCAGCACCGCCGGTGTCGGGGAATTCGCGGTCACCGCCGCTGTCCTCCGCCTCATCGCCGGCCTCGTCCTCGTCTGCGTCGTCGCCGTCTTCGTCACCTGCGCCGGATCCGCCGCCATCACCCGAATCGTCGCTCGAGGCAGAGTCATCCGAGCGTCTGGCCGCGTCCTCCTCGTCAGCCGAGCTGTTGTTGCTCATACTGAATGCGATCATCCCGATGACCAGGCCGATCAATATGGGACCCGTTGGCTTCATGTGTCTCCCCAGCACCGAGCACGTGTCCGGTCCAATGATCGTAAACGATCACGAGCGGGGTGCGGGAGCGACTCGCCGCAATTCACCCGGTTTATGGATCCTCAGCCTGAGTGATGACCGCTAGCGGCACGAGTGTCAGTTCGACCTCTCACTCTCCGCGGGCTGGATGTGGGCATCCGGTCCGGGGTAGACGAGCGCCTCGGAGCCGCTGTCGGTCCAGCGGACCAAGAACGGCGGCTCGCCCTGAGGGCCGTGGGTCTCGAGGATCTCGCCGTCACGGCGTCCGAGCCCGACCTTGGCCCCTTCGATGACCAGATGGTCTCCTGTGTGTGCTTGCACGTCACCCTCCTGGAAGTCGTTGAGCATCTCTGCGCTCGCGATCCGTAGCCACCTCATACCCAGCCTGCGCCTCGGCAGGCGGCGTTCGCAAGATGGTCTGGACGTTTGGCTGTGGAGTTATCGCGGCGTTTACCCCGCCGCACCGGGTTCGTGACTCGGCTATCCCGAGATGACATGTCCGTCCGAGCGATGCTCACCTGGATCCATCGAGTGGAAGTCTTCCGATGACGACAGTGGCGCCGAGCTCGTCGGAACCGACGACGCGCGTCAGCAGCCCGTTGCGACCGAACATGTCGACGGCCACCACGGCCTGATCCTCGCCCGTCTCGACCAGCACATGGCCACCTGGCGTGAGCCAGTACGGCGCAGCCGCGGCCACCCTCCGCTGGGCATCGAGCCCGTCGGCGCCGCCGTCAAGAGCGACCCGCGGCTCGTGCAGGCGGGCTTCGGCAGGCATCAGTGCGATCTTCTCGGTAGGCACGTATGGCGTGTTGGCGATGAGGACGTCGATGCGGCCACGCAGGCGATCGGGGAGAGGCTCGAACAGGTCACCTTCGTATACGCGGCCGCCGACGTCGGCGATGTTGCGACGGGCACATCGGACCGCAGCCGGATCGAGGTCGGCGGCATGAAGCTCGAGGCGGTCCATCCGGGTTGCGAGCACCATCCCGATCGCTCCGGAGCCGCAGCACAGGTCGGCTACGATCGCCTCGCCGCCGCTCTCGACCGCGCCGAGCAGCTCGGCGGCCTGGTCGACCATCAGTTCGGTGCGCCGCCGGGGTACGAAGACGCCCGGTTCGACGGCGACGCGGATGCCACAGAACTCTGCCCATCCGAGGACATGCTCGAGGGGCAGTCCCGCGATTCGCCGCTCGACCATCCGGGCAAGTTCGGCTGCTCCTCCGGCTGCCCCTCCCGCCGCCGAGATGAGCAGCTCCGCCTCCTGCTCGGCGTAGACGCACCCCGCGGCACGCAGGCGACCCACGATGTCGCCGACAGGTTCGCCAGGCACAGTACGAGCTCCGATCGCGGGGACGCCGGTCGATCAGACGGGCGGCTCCGGGTCGTACTGGATACCGCGCCGGACCTCGCGCGCTCGGTCGACACCGGCCAGGCGCGCGACGAGGTGGAGTGCCATGTCGATGCCTGCGGAGACGCCCGCCGAGGTGACGACGTCGCCGTCGTCGACGAATCGCTCGTCGCGGCGGACGTCGACAGTGGCGTCGATCTCGGCGAGCCGATCCAGCGATCCCCAATGGCTGGTCGCCGGGCGCCCCTTCAGCAGCCCTGCCGCCGCGTATACGAGCGATCCGGTGCAGACACTGGTCATGATGGTCGCCGTCGTCCGCTGGCGGCGGACCCAGTCCAGGTACGTGTCGTCGTTCAGGAGCGGCCGAGCGCCTCGGCCACCGGGAAAGACGACCACCTCGAGGGGTGGGGCGTCGTCGAACGAGTGGTGCGCCTGGATGGTCAGCCCTTTGGCACACGCCACCGGGCCGCCGTCCTTCGACAGGCAGGAGACCGCGTAGCCGTCCTCCGGGAACCGATGGGTCCAGAAGGACAGAACCTCCCACGGGCCGACCGCATCGAGCTCTTCGACGTCGGGAAACAGCACGATCCCGATCTGCTTGGTCGCAGAGTTATCAGTCACGCTCCCATCCAACCACCTCGCGGTCTTCTCGTTCGCCGGCACACCTGTCACCTGCAATCGGGAAAGGGCTACTCGTGTCGCAAGCCGTGCCGGTCCGCCCAGGCCGCGACGGACGTCGCCACCGCCGCTGGCTGGTCCTCTGGCGTGTGATGGCCGGCGACGAGCGCGTGCTCGGCGATCTCTAGGCGGGCCACGTTCGCGGCACACCAGGCGATCGTCTCCGGTCCCATCATCGTTCCGGCTCCGGGTTGGAAGGTCAGCAGGAGCTTAGGCACGTCGTCGCTGGTCGCGAGCCATTTGTCGTAGGCGGCGATCCTGGCGACGACGTCGGCCGGTTCGCCGCCCAGCGGCATCGCACGGGGCCATTGCAGCAGCGGGCGACGGCTGTCACGAGTCGGGAAGGGCTTGCGGTAGATCGCGAGATCGTCGTCGCTCAAGGGAGCGGCGACGCTCCCCGGCAAGAGTTGCTCAATGAAGGCGTTCTGGTCGAGGATCATCGTCTCGCCGACGCCAGGCGTCTTGATGGAACGGAAGATCTCTTGGCCGGCCTCTGGAAACTCCTCCCACTCCATCGGCTTGACGATCGTCTCGGTGAACGCGACGCCCCGGACTCGCCCGGGATGACGCGCGGCCCAGTCGAAGGCGAGCGCGCCACCCCAGTCGTGACCGATCAGCACGACGTCGTCGAGCCCGAGCTGGTCGAACCATGCATCCAGATAATGTGTGTGGTCATCGAATGTGTATTCGATATCCGGTTTACCTGAGTCACCCATCCCGATGAGATCGGGCGCGAGCCGCCGGCCGGGATCGCCGACGGCGGGCATGACATGCCGCCACAAGTGCGACGACGTCGGGTTGCCGTGCAGGAACACCAGCGGTATGCCGGCACCGGACTCGCGGTAGAAGATCGTCGAGTCATGTACGTGTGCTGTGGGCATGGACGTGTTACCTCTCGTGTTCGCGTTGGTCTTCTCGTCTGGCCTTGCCGTGTGAGGTGGCCGAGGGGAGTGGGGTCAAAAGCCGGAGGTGGTTTCCAGCGGATCAGTTGTTGAGCTCCATCACACGGTCGACGGCGATCTCGATCACCACCAGCCCAGACGGGGTGGGAGGCGAGCTTGAGTAACGCTGGGCGTAACGCCGGGTACCTTCGGCGATACGCGAGCGATCGTTGAACACCATGGCGGTCCCTTCGAGAGTGATCCACCGGAAACCCACAACCTGGCAGAGCGCTATCTGGCGGTCCGGATGCGCCTCGACGTTCGTGGCCTTCCGGCGCGAGCCCACGGACATGACACGTGCCAGGCGGGCATGACCGTCCCACGTGAAGCGCACCGGTGCGACGTGCGGTGAGCCGTCGGGCCGGAACGTGGTCAGAGTCGCGAGATGCGGTTCAGCCAGAAACGCCTCTGCCGCGGCGGTGAGGTGCGACGGCGACTTCTTCACGCGCGCCCACCTTGTGACTCTGCCGCCGCAGCGTTGGTGAAGGCTGCGACGTTGCGGACTGCCCAGTCAGCGAAGGTCCTCGGTGCACGTCCCAGGATCCGCTCGACGCCGGTGCCCACCCTCTGCTCCCCGGGCAGCGGATCGCCCAGAATGGACAGGGTGCCGTCAACGACCCGCTCGGGCATGAACCGCAGCATCTCGGCGCGTGCCTCGTCGCGGTCTTGTTCGATGAATCGTACTGGCGTTCCTAACGCCGCGCCGATCGCGCTGGCCCGCTGCCGCGGCGTGATCGGCTCTGGTCCGGTGAGGTCGTAGGTCAGGCCGGAGTGGCGGCCGTCGCGCAAGATCGTTGCGGCGGCGTCTGCGATGTCGGCCGGGTCGATGGTGGGTAGCGCGACGTCGCCGAACGGCGCGATGACGGTTCGCCGCGCGCGCACGGCCTCGGCCCAGGCGAACGCGTTGGAGTTGAGCCCGCCGGATCGGAGAATCGTCCAGTCCAGACCCGAGCCGCGCACGGCGTCCTCGAACGATCGTGGGTGGTGGTAAGCCTCCGGCCGTGTCCCAGCGCCCTGAGAGGACAACAGAACGAGCCGCTGGATCCCGCTGGCCTGGGCGACGTCGATGATCTCTCGCGGCATCTCGCCGGCCACGAGGAGGAACAGCGCCTCCGCCCCATCGAACGGGGCCTTCAGGCTCTGAGGGTCGGACAGGTCTGCCGGCTGGTGCCGGACGCCATCGGGGACGTTGTGTGCACCGGACGCCCCGCGTGAGACAGCCGTTATCTCCGTCCCGCCATGTTTGAGTGTTCGCACAAGCGACCGTCCGACGTTTCCCGTCGCTCCGGTGACAACAATCACGATCTTGCTCCCGTTTTATCAGTTGAACGACTGCCGAATTGCGTCGTGCCACCCAAGCTAGGCAGGAAACTTACTCATGGAAAGGACATACCTTCGGGTAAGCTCAAGACGTGGAGAACGGGGTTCAGGTCACGGAGTGGTCGTCGTTCGCGGACAGTGACGTGTTTCACACCGACTGTCCGGCTCGTCACGTGCTTGACCATGTGACAAGCCGGTGGGGAGTGTGGGTTCTACTGGCGTTGCGGGGGAGCGACCTGCGGTTCTACGAGCTGCGGGAGCGGATCGAGGGGATCAGCGAGAAGATGCTGTCGCAGACGCTGCGTACGCTCGTCCGGGACGGCCTGGTCTGGCGGACGGTGGAGCCGTCGACGCCACCTCGGGTGTCGTACGGGTTGACGCCGCTGGGGCGCGGGACCAGTGAACCGCTGTCCACGCTGTTCTACTGGCTCCGCGACAACGCACACGGCATACTTGCCACACAGGCCGAGTTCGACCAGGTCGGCGGCACCTGAGCCGCCCGTCGTACGTGTCCGGCGTGCTGCGAGACTGGTGCGTATGAACGCACCTGAAGTCGATGTGAGTGTTGTACCCGAAGACGCCCGGCTGGTTGACGTGCGGGAAGATCCGGAGTGGCAAGCAGGACACGCTCCGCACGCTGTACATGTGCCGATGAGTGAGCTGCCGGGCAGGCTCGACG
>NZ_ML142849.1:377-3387 GCF_004138495.1 Phytoactinopolyspora endophytica | reverse complement strand
ATTCCGGAAGACGAACCGCTGTACGTCGTGTGCAAGGTCGGAGGCCGGTCTGCCCAGGTCGCGGCCTGGCTCAACAGCATCGGCCGGGACGCCGTGAACGTCTCCGGCGGCATGGAGTCATGGGCCGAGGCCGGACGGCCCTTGGTGGCCGACTCGGGCGATCCATTCGTGGCGTAGTGGGCGTTGCCGGCGACGGCGCAGGGGAAGGCACAGCATGAGCGTGGACCGGAAAGTCGTCACGCGTGACGACCTGACCGGGGTGGCGCGTGCCGCCCTCGGGACCGGATGTGACCTGGTCGGCGTCGCACGGCTGCGAGGTGGCAGCAAGAAGGGTGTGTACCGCCTCACGTTCGACGACGATCTCACGGCGATCGTGTACCTCTGGGACACCTCCGAGAATTACTGGCCCGCCGCACAGGTCGACGACAGCGAGAGCGCTGCGAACCCGTTCTCGGACGCCTCCGGCATCGATCTGTTCGAGGCCTCTCACAAGCAGCTGGACGTTCTCGGAATCCGCACACCGCGGATCTATCTCGCGGACCGGAGCGGGGACTACTACCCGGCGGATATCGCGGTGGTCGAGGACGTGCCTGGCGAGAACCTCGAGGCGCTGCTCCAGAACGATGCCCACGCCATGGAGACGACCCTGGAACGACTGGGCGACGCGCTCACTGTGATGCAAGGGCATCGCGCGCCGCGGTTCGGCAAAGTTGCACTATTCAACAACCAGACTGTCTCGGACCGCCGCTCGTGTGAACAGGTCGTTCTGGACCGCGCGCTGGGGGATCTCGCCGAAGCCGCGTCACGCGACATCCGGGTCGCGACCGCTCATGATCGTTTGGACGACGCTCTTCGCATGATGACGGCCGCCGTGCGTCCACGCTGCGAGTATGGACTCATCCATGGCGAGCTCGGACCCGACCACGTCCTCGTGGACCGGCACAAGCAACCGGTCATGATCGACATAGAGGGGCTGATGTTCTTCGATGTCGAGTGGGAGCACGTCTTCATGCGGCTTCGTTTCGGCGAGCATTATCGCTGGCTGCATAGAAGCGGCTTGGACGAACAGCGTCTGGCTCTCTACACACTCGCCATGCGGCTGTCGCTCGTCGCCGGTCCGCTGCGGCTTCTCGATGGCGACTTCCCGGACCGCGAGTTCATGGCCGGGATCGCCGAACACAACATGCGGGAAGCCCTGGCCTTTGTGGCCTGAACCGGCGAGCACCGAAAATCGATGGCGGCGTCGCCTTGCGCGGTGATGAGATTCAGGTGTGACCGAGCGATGGATGATTGACGAGCGTGCGTACGCGGGGCCAGAGCACCTCGACGCCGATTTCGTGGCGGGTTACGACCGTAAGCAGGGATATCCGGACGCCGCCGCCGACCTGGACATTCTTCGAAGCCACGGAGTGGGGGAGAGTGCGACCGTTCTCGATATCGGGACGGGAACGGGCCAGTTCGCGCTGCCCGCTGCAAAGGTCTTCGGACGCGTAGTGGCGATCGACGTTTCGCCGGTCATGCTGACACACGTCTCAAAACGCGCGGCCGACCAGAGTTTGTCGAACCTCCAATGCGTTGAGGCGGGCTTTCTCACGTATGAGCATTCCGGGCAACCCATCGACGCCGTGTACACCCGTCATGCGTTGCACCACCTGCCGGACTTCTGGAAGGCGGTCGCGCTGACTCGGATCGCCGATATGTTGAGGCCAGGGGGAGTGCTGCGGCTCCGTGACCTGATCTACGACTTCCAACCGAACGAAGCCGATCAGGTGTTCGGTGGTTGGTTCGCGGCAGCCATGGACGATCCCACTCGTGGATATACCGCCGATGACTATCTCGAGCACATCCAAACCGAATACAGCACGTTCCGCTGGCTGCTCGAGCCGATGCTCGACGTGGCAGGCTTCGACATCGTGGACGTGGAGTACGGCGCGTCGGTGTTCGGCGCCTACACCTGCGTCCTTCGGCCTGAATAGCCCGCGTGGATTCCCAGAGCAGTGTCTTGTTCATCGGAGGCCGATCAGGCGTCGGCAAGTCCACTGTCGGCGCTGAGGTCCACGAACAGCTGACCAGGCGCGACGTCGCACATGCGTTCATCGAAGGTGACAACCTCGATATGGCCCATCCGCCGCCATGGGAGCACCAGCTCGCTGAGAAGAACCTCGCCGCGATGTGGAACAACTATCGATCTCTCGGATATCGCCACCTCGTCTACACCAACACCGTCAGCGTGCTGGTCACGGATGACCTGGTCGAGGCCATGGGGGACAAGCCGTCAGCGACGGCCGTGTTGTTATGCGCCGACGACGACACAGCTCGCGAGCGGCTCTCACAGCGGGAGATCGGAACGGCGCTCGCGTGGCACGTTCAGCGCAGCGATCACATGGCACAGCGGTTAGAGGCTGGAGCGCCGCCGTGGGTACACAGGGTCAACACGGCCGGGCGCGCCGTCGTCGATATCGCCGACGAGATCATTTGCCTTACCGCCTGGGGACGAGCTAGCTAACCTCCGGATCCGCTGGGCCGTCGCGGAGTATGCCTCGTACCGTGTCGAGTGAAACGCCGGGCGGGAACTCCGGCAGCCACCAGGTCGCACCTGCTGCTGCGTACGGCAGGGGGTCGGCGTCGACGGGCAGGCAGATGACGATGTCGTACGAGCCGGTCTTGCCTATTCGGAGGTCAGTGATGGTGGCGACGACCTCGGCGAGTTGGTCCGGGTGCTCGAGATGGGCCGGGAAGAAGCCGTCGAGCCCGGCGGCGCGACGGATCGGCTTGATATTGCCAGGGAACCCGGCGGCCCACACCGGCACGCCGGGCTCTTGCACCGGTCGGGGCAGGAACTCGATATCGTCGACGGTGTAGTGCTCTCCGCGGTGGCGCACCGGCTCGCCGGACCAGGCCGCAGCCAGGATCGCCAAGGACTCGTCGAGCATCGTGAACAGCGATAGTTTCGATCGTCATGAGCATGGCTCCCGTTGCGCTGGGACTCGTCACCGACGTCTAGCTGCCC
>NZ_ML142849.1:0-304 GCF_004138495.1 Phytoactinopolyspora endophytica | reverse complement strand
GGCTGGTGTGATTGACCAGCTGGCCGACCTCCCTGCCGCGGACGAGACCGAGTACGTCGACCGGATCACCATCCTGGAGCGGCTGCAGGCCGCCGCACACGCCGCGCAGTTGACCCAGATCTGCAGGCTCGCCGATTCCCGGCGCGCGGCGAACCTCGCCCAGGGGGTCAAGGCGTCGCGGGCCGGGCGGGACGTACCCGACATGGTCGGGCGGGCGCGCAAGGTGTCCCCGGCCTCGGCGGCCACCCAGCTCGGCCGGGCCCGCGCCCTGACGTGTGAGCTGCCCGAGACGTTCGCGTTGCTG